>NZ_JAJSAX010000009.1 GCF_021261315.1 Epilithonimonas sp. JDS | reverse complement strand
TGCTCGTAAGGGGTAAGCGGTCGCGAAGATTTCCCGGTAATTGTTCCGCTGGCACCACCGTAATGTCCGCCAATGAACCAAACATCCAAAACCCAATTGTCTTTTCTGCCCAACAACCATTGTGCGCCAATCATCAAACCTATATTATTAGAATTGGTTTTGCCGGAAAATGCGATGGGAATTTTCTTATCTACTGCAGCCGGATCTTCTGAAGTGTAACGATAGGTCAGATTGTCTATATTAAAATGTGAATATCTGTAGTAAGGCGCCACATAGAAACCGTGTCCGTAGCCTTTGCCGAGATAAAATCTAGGTTCGATGGTCAAATTGCTGCCTCCAAGTTTTATGTTGTCGACATTTTCGTCTTTGATGATCTCGTCCACGAACGGAATCTGCCCACCGGGAATGAAGCCATAAGAAACCTGAACCGAAAATCTCTTCGTAAACAGGCGTTCGTAGGCAAATTGATAATTTCTGAAAATAACAGATGTAAGATTCATCTTCACAAGATTCATCTTCTCCTGACTTTCTTTTTGCTGTGCATTAGCAACAAGTGAACAAAAAAGTGCTATTGTAAGTAATAACCTATTCATAACTTATAGTTTTTCTCAAATATATAAAATAATTGAGTTATGAATAAGAATTATTTTATCTCAAGATCTTTAAAATAATTTATCAGAGTTTCCCGCTGCTTTGTGGTAAGATTGGCTTTCGGATGATAACCTATGTATGAAGGCAGAGGCATTTCTAAATCCTGAACATTCGAAATGTTTTTTTCAACTGCATTTTCCCTTAAGTCTTTATTATAAGAACCCCACTCAGAAAAGTTGAGATGTTCACGGCCATCATTGATATGATCCTTGATGGTCCAGGAAATTGGAGCAATGTAAGAATAGGTGGGATATTCGGTTTCGTTGGAATGACAATCGTAGCAGGCATTTTTCAAAATCACCCTGATGTTGTCCGGCGTTTTATAAATATCAACAAAATTATCCTTTCTGTTAACAGCCTTATTTTCCCTATCAACAGGAATCAGCTGAATTCCGAGGAAGCCAAGAGCGATCCAAAAGATTATTTTTTTCAATTGGCAGGTTGTTCGTCTAAAGTTAAATCCCAATTTTCATTGATTTCCCACATTGGGCGGATATTGATTTTGCTCATCGTTTCTTTTTCGCCAGCCTTTTTGAAGAGATATGCGTCTTCTGCCAAAACTTCAGTGGTGAAATCTGAACTGTCCCAAATTCCGTTTTCATTATTATCCACCAAAATCCGCAGTTTATAATTTCCTGGTTTCAGATTGACAAATTTGATGTCTGCCTGATTGGTGTATTGCTGGTAAGCCGGCTCATTTTTTTCATCCAGAAGCTGAATCCAGAATTTCTGGGCAGGAACATTTTTGAGATGAGCGGCAAAACTTCCAAAATCTGTAGGTTTTGCCACTTCGAAATCGAAACGGACACTTTCGCTGGATCTGTTGTAGAAAGAATTGACTGTGTTTTTCGGAACAGTCAATTTATATTTTTTTCCTGTGATGAAATTTGATTTTACAATAACTTGTGTAGAATCCAATTCAGAAATAGCAGCAGTGAAGTTTTGAGAAATGCTGTCGGACTCCAGTTTCCAGTTTTCCGGTTGGATTTTATTAATAATATAATTGGAAGAAAATCTGAAATCTGTTTCCGGAGCCAGCTTATTTGAGAAAGGATTGGCAATCGTCATTTCTTCTTTTGCCGGTTTTTTATAGAAAACAGAAACAGTGTCTTGTTTGGAACCAATGTCATAAGAAAATTTCAAATTTTCACTCACCGTTGCACCAATGTTTTCTTTTGCGGCATCAAACCAAATTCTAACAGAATCAGACTTTGATTTATGCGTCACTTTGTAATCCGCAGGTTTTTCACCAACAGCTTTTACAATCACTTTTTCCGGATTTCCAT
This sequence comes from Epilithonimonas sp. JDS, assembly GCF_021261315.1. GTDB lineage: Bacteria > Bacteroidota > Bacteroidia > Flavobacteriales > Weeksellaceae > Epilithonimonas. The sequence continues at coordinate 121,396 of NZ_JAJSAX010000009.1, read as the reverse complement.
CAAATGTCATTACAACACCGCCTGTAGAAATTGCCATTTCTTTATATTTAACCGCTTTTTTGGATGGGAAAGATTTTAGTTTCAGTCCGGAGATGCTGGTTTGCAGATCGATCTCCTGCTTTTGGAACGCTACGTTTTCTTTTCCGCTGTCGTAAATGGAGTTTGAATTCTCATCATCAAACCCGACAATTCTGTATTTTCCAGGTGTTAAATAATTCAATTCAAAATAACCATCTGGATCTGCTTTGGAAATATAATAAGGTTTTTGACGGTAGTTCATCGTGTCTTTTACCTGATAAAGTCCGATCACCAGATTTTTCTCTTTGCCTTCCTGATTTTTTTCGTTTCCTAATGCGTCAGAAATCGTTCCGCTGATGTAAAGGTCATCGATTTTTTCGCCTGTTGAAAATGCAAAATTGAAATAAGGCAAGACATTGCTTTCATTAAGATCAACAATAGAATTTCCAAAATTGAAATTATAGGTGGTGTTTGCCTGCAAAGTATCTTTCCACTGGATTTCCAGATATTTGTTACCGGTAGCTGAAGGAATGATTTTAGTATATTTTATCGGTGGAGAAATGATCAGATTTTTGCTGATATCCTTCAGTTGAATATATTCATCAAAATCTATTCTGAGCTCTTTGAGATTTCTAGAAACATTGATTCTTGTCGTATCAATATTGGAACCGATCATTTTCGGAGGAATAGAATCTTTTGGACCTCCAACGGGAGAACCAACTCTGGCACAACTTACCAAAACCAACGATGCAAAAAGCCAAAGAAGAAACTGCTTCATTATTATATATAGAGGTTAGAATTTAGATTTTAGAGATGTGACCAAAATCTTAATCAGCAAAAATAAGCAAACTTTGAGATAAAACTGTTTTCACTAATCTTAAAGGAAGCTAAATTTCCACAAAAAAAATGAGTTTTAAAATTAAAACTCATTGTAGATATATTTGAGAATGTCTTTGTCGGCTTCAGTCAATGGGATTTTTCTGCGTTCCATTGCTTTTTCTGCCACTTCGTAGGATTTGTCAAGTCTGAATTTTTCGTCACCTTTCATTCCGCCCCAGGAAAAACTGTCTACGAGGTTTGGCGGGAAACCGGATTTGAAAATGTTCGAAGCCACTCCAACGGTAGTTCCTGTATTAAGTTGCGTATTGATCGCCGTTTTGGAATGGTCGCCCATTATCAGTCCACAAAACTGCAAACCTGTATCGAGGAATCTTTCCTTTCTGTAGTTCCAAAGTTTCACCGAAGCATAATTATTTTTAAGGTTTGATGAGTTCGTATCTGCACCCAAATTGCACCACTCGCCTACTACCGAATTTCCTAAGAAACCGTCATGACCTTTATTAGAATAGCCGAAAATGACAATATTATTGACTTCGCCACCAACTTTTGAATGTGGACCAATTGTAGTTCCGCCATAAAGTTTGGTTCCCAGATTGATTTTCGAATCTTCACAAAGCGCCAGTGAACCTCGGATGTTTGAACCTTCCATTATTTCGGCATTTTTTCCGATGTAGATCTTTCCGGTTTTGCAATTGAGTGTTGAAAATTCTATAACTGCGCCTTCTTCAATAAAAAGATTTTCTTTTTCGCCGATAAATCCGTTGGTAGAAGACAGTTCCTGAGAGGTTTTTCCTTTTGTCATCAAATCAAAATCGAAATTGATTGCAAAATCGTTGTGCGAAAAGATGTCGGTTGGTTTTTCTATGAACAAAAGTTTTTCCGTGATGTCAGTCATTTTGCTGATTTGATTCAGAGAGAAATTTTCCATGTTGATGTTGGCGACAAGAACTTCATTATCGTAAACCAAAGCTTCGCCGGGTTCCAATTCTTTAATTTGCTTTAAAACTTCATCCGATGGGAAAAAGTTAGGAACGATGAAAAGACTTTGTTTCGGCTCTGGTTTTTTGAATTTTTCCTGAAGATAATTTTCGGTGATATAAAAAACCTCATCGATCTCGAGCAGTTTTTGCCATCTTTCCGAAAATGTCAGGATTCCCATTCGCATTTCTGCAACTGGTCTAGTAAAAGTGAGTGGAAGAAAATCTTCCCAATATTGTGCGTCTGAAAAAACGAGTTGCATTTTTTTTAGATGTTAGATGTTAGATGTTAGATGTTAGACTGAGAAGCAAAAAATCTAATTTCTTACTTCTACAGTCTAACTTCTACGAAAGCAAATTTAACAAAAAAACCTCTCGGAAATCCGAAAGGTTTTGATATTTGTAAAAACAGGCTAAAATTATTTAGCGAATTTTTTGTATTTGTTCATAAACTTATCAACTCTACCTGCAGTATCAACCAATTTGGTTTTACCTGTGTAGAAAGGGTGAGAAGTAGAAGAAATCTCCATTTTGATCAATGGATATTCAGATCCTTCGAATTCGATAGTATCTTTTGTGTCAGCAGTAGATTTGCAAAGGAACATCTCGTCGTTGCTCATATCTTTGAAAACTACTAATCTATAATTTTCTGGGTGTATGCCTTGTTTCATTTTTTCAGAAGTTTTAAAATTTAATCTAATATGAGCAGTGGACTAATGGATCCGACAACTCTGGTTTTGAGGATGCAAAAATAGTAAATTATTTTTATTCTACAAATTTTTATTTCCTATTAATGAAAATATATGAGATGAAAAATAACGATTAGTTTACTATGAACTGGTTAACCAAGGTTAATTTTTATTGTTAATTCATCAATAATCATTTATCAGTATAGTTTTATTAATTTCTTTGTTTATTTTTATGCAAACTAAAAAAATCGAGAATCTATGTTTGATTTTACCTTTGAAAACTACAATGACGCTGTTGCAAACTGGGATCTGGCGAGATCCAACTATTCTGACATTCAAAGCCTTATCTCTCCACAGCTTGTCTTTACCATTCTTCCAGATCAAATAGCCTGGCTGAATGCCGAAGATGAATCTGTAGATTATTTCCGTATGGATATTGGCATCTGGAAAAACAAACTGATACTGATCTTAGCTCCCAGAGCCAGTGACAGTGCGGTAATGGTTTTAACCAATTATGAATTTGCGACATTAGGCGTTTTGGAAAATGATCTGCAGCTGACTCAAACCAAAACTTATACTATGACGAGCAACTATACGCTGACCAAAGATCTTAGAAAAAGCACAAATGATACGGATATCAATTTCCCAATTATGGATCAGCCTGTGACAGGACAACAAATTGCTGTAGGAGAGATAGAATCCTGGAGAGAAAACGGAATGGATTGGCTGAGTCTGGAGTCAAATGAATTCAATGGAGAGAGAATCTTTAAAAGTTTCTATGTTCCAAAAGCCGATTTGCTGCAAAATCAAGAAACCGCAACAAGCATTGTCTGTGCTTTTGGGTTGAAACCATCGCCTGTTTACCAAAGATTATTGCCAACATTGATTTTCATCTCTTGTTTCGAAAATCCAAGTCTTGTAAATGTAAATGCAAAAGTTCCTTCCAATACCTATGACTGGTCCAAACCAGAGCCTCCTTACAACATTTCTACATTAGGCTAATCATCCATGGAAGAAATTTACAATATCGCAGGAAGCTTATCGGTTATCCTACTTGCTATCGCTCTCACAATTGCGATTTCAAAATATAGCGCCCTTGCAAAAAATGAAAAATGGTATATCTACTATATCATTTTCATTTTATTTATTGAGTCAATCTCATATTCAATCTCATTTTTTGAAATAGTGGGTGCGAGACCTGTTTTGTATCCAATCTATATTGCCGGCGAATTCTTTTTGGTAACGGGGATATTTTTAAAAAAATTAAAACTTCCCAATTATTTTTTCATTTTGACCGGAATTCTGAGTCTGTTTTTTGTAACCGTTGATAAAATTCTGCCACAATATGAGAATGATTATTCCAAAGCTGTTTCGAATAGTATTATTATATGTTTAGTTGCCTATTCATTAATTCAGGAAATAAAGGCGTACACAAACAATAGTCATTTTTTAGCAGTTGATGCTATGATATTTCTGTATTTTACGGTGAGCATTTTTATATTTATGTTCCAGTATCAGCTTTTGAAATTTAATTTAGAATCGTTTCATATTTTATGGGCTATTAATAATGTGCTGATCTGTATTTTGTACTCAACATTCATTTATACCTTTTTAAAATTAAAGAAGTAAAACTCAATATCATTTTCCTTGTTATACTGATTATCGTGCTGATAGTCATCATATCCTTTATATTAATAGCTTACAGAACTTTTATCCAAAGAATTATTAAGGAAAAAGACTCGCAGTTCCAAGCTGAGCTGGAATATCAAAAACAATTGACGCTGGAAAACATCAAAGGACAGGAAGATGAACGAAAGAGAATTGCGATTACAGTTCACGACGACATTGGAAACAGGCTCAACATTCTCTCGCTTTGGCTTAATAATCTGGAACCGGAAAATCAGGAGGCGTCAAAAAAAGTCATCACTTCCCAAATTACCGAACTCATAGATTCTACGAGAAACATTTCCCACTCACTTTATCCTGTGAATCTGGAAAAACTGGGACTTGTACTCTATCTTCAGGAATTGGCTACCAATATGTCGTATAAAGTTCATTTGTCATTAGATATAGATAACCGATACGAAAGGAAAGATATTTTCACAGAAGTTCAGATTTACAGAGTGATTCAGGAGTTTACGAGTAATGTAATCAAACATTCCGTCGCTGATGAAGTTTGGGTTTACATCAGAAAACACCAAAAATGCCTGACAATGATCCTTACCGATAATGGACAAAGCTTCGACTACAAAACGGCAAGCAAAGGAATGGGACTGAAAAATATCGAATCTCGAATTACCTCTGTAAAAGGCATCTACAAATGGAAAAACAAAATCGGAAAAGGAAGTAGAATTATCACTAATATTTCTCTATAAAATATGAACAGCAATATAAAACTTGTCTTGGTAGACGATGAACAGCTTATTCTGGAAGGCATCAAAATGCTGCTTTCCGCACAGAATAATATTTCTGTGGATTATATGGCAACAGGCGGCGCGGAAATTATAGATTATCTGGCAGCCATTTCGAGAAACGAATTTCCTGATATTGCAATGGTGGATGTTCAGATGCAGCCGATGGACGGTTTTGAACTGGTGGAAATTTTAAAAAAGAACTATCCCGATCTTAAAATCATTATTCTTTCTGCCCATTACAAAAGCAGTGTCTTGGGTTATATGGTAAAACTGGGTGTCTCGGCTTTTCTTCCCAAAAATTCTGACAAGAAAACCTTCATAGAAGCCATAGAAATGGTGGATCAAAACGGAATGTACTTCACAAAAGAGGATCACGAGATGCTGCTTTCTTATATGAACACGCCTTCCCGAAAAAAATCGCTTTTTGATAATGAAGAGACACTCTCCAACAGAGAAATAGATGTAGTAAAATTAATCTGCCAGGAAAAAACCAATCAGGAAATTGCGGATATTTTATTCCTGAGTCCAAGAACTGTGGAAAGCCACCGCCAAAGAATTCTGGATAAAATCGGCGCAAAAAATACGGTGGGAATTGTAATTTATGCAGTCATTAATAATATTCATTCTGTTCCTATTAAATTATAATTTATAAAAATTACGTATTTCTACGCTATCGCAATCTGCTTAATTGTCATTTCTTTGAAGTAAGAAAATTGAAAACAATTAGCAATGCCTCACTCATTAGAAATAGTCAACTCGACAGATCATATCATCAAGGGTGAAGTCACTTACATGACCATCTTCTGCGCCAGCAATTATTTCTTTGTGAAACCGAACTCAAAATGGAGATCGGAAAAACGCGGAATCTGCCCGATTGTGGAAATTTCTGTTGAGATCAAAACTCCCCGAGGCATTTTTACAGCAAAACCATTTATTTCTATGGGAACCAGTCACAGCAGATTTGAAGTGGTGGAACTGAGGGAAAATATTTTTAAAGTCGTAAGGATGAAAAATGCGGAAACTAATGAGTTAAAAACCTTCAAAACTTACAAACACACTTTTCTTGATCAAAGATAAAACCGATTCATATTTTTTAAGTCTCATCAAACATTTTGATGGGGCTTTTTTTATGTCATAAGATCACAATCCGTATAAATACGCAATCTTTAAATTGGTAAGTTCCACGCTAACGAGGCGTTTCAAATCTTTCTACTTTTGAAATATCAAACGAACACAAGCACACACAAAAAAGATTCTAAAAACAAATAACGATGAGAACTCATTTGGAACTTAATTAGAGTTAGTTAATTTCCGATTGAAAACGAAACCGCCTTCCGGATTGGGAAGGTGGTTTTTTGTTTTTATTTATTTTTAAACTGATTAATCGCATTCACAGTAAAATCCGACAGAACCAATTTCCCACTGATTTCTGCTCGCTCGCTTAAAAGTTTGTCCCAATCTTCGGTGCCTTTCCAGAAGATTTCTTTCAGTTTTAGCATCGCTTCCGGATTGGAAGTTGCCAATTTTTCTGCCAGAATTTGAATTTCAGCGTCCATTTCCTCGGTCGTCTCGTACATATCCTGGAACATATTTTTCTCTCTCGCCCATTCAGCGGAGTAAAACTCTGTAGCATTGATGGCCAATTGGGCAAAAGCCGAAGTTCCTATTTTCTTTTCTACAACAGGGCTTATAACGAAAGGGCCAATTCCGACAGCCAATTCACTGAGTTTTACAGAAGCGTTTTCCGTTGCAAATGTATAATCCGCCGCGCACGCAATTCCAACACCGCCACCAACCGCTTTTCCGTGGATTCTTGCGATAATTAATTTCGGAGATTTTCGCATTGCGTTAATAACATTGGCGAATCCAGAAAAAAACATTTTCCCGGTTTCGAAGTCTTGAATTGAAATCAGTTCGTCGAAAGATGCGCCTGCACAAAAGGCTTTTTCGCCACCGCTTTTCAGGATGATGACTTTTGCATCTTCATTTTGTCCAAGTTTATTGATTTCTTCAACAAGATTTTTAAGTTGCGAACTCGGCATCGAGTTGCTTTGAGATTGGAAAAACTCGATGGTTCCGATTCCGTTTTCTATGGTTGATTTTACGTATGCTTCCATTTATTAGTTTTGATTTACCAAAGTAAATTCACGTTTTTGTAAAGGTTAAAGTTTGAATCTCTAGAAATTATGGTGCATTTTTCACAAATAGCCTGGGAAATAATGATTCTGTCAAAAGGGTCTCTGTGAATGGCTTCCAAATTAGAAAGTCCAATGATGTGTTCAAAATCCAAAGGTAAAATCTCGAAGCCATTCTTAAGTATTTCAGACTTCAATTCTTCCAATTTTATATCAAGTCTTAATTTTCCTAAATTTAGTTTTATCGCAATTTCCCAAATCGAAGCAATACTAATAAAACTAATATAATTTGGATTTTCTATTGCAAAACGTGCATCATCAGAAAGATTTTCGTTCCCTTCCAAAAACCACAAAAATGTATGAGTGTCCAGCAAATAATTCATTACATATAATCTTTGAAATCATCTAATGGCTCATCAAAATCTTCTGAAAGTGAAATTTTTCCTTTCAAGCTGCCAAATGTTTTTTCAGATTTTTTGTTGGATTCCGATTCCTTCTTTTTTTTCTTAGTTTTCTCAAGAAGATATTCTATGAAATCTTTCGCCTCTTCCTTCAAAGCTGGAGGAAGCGTTTCTATTTTTGTGTATAATGAAAGAGATGTCATAAGTTATAATTGATAAATGATAGTCGATAAAAATTAGAATCAAGTCAATTCGTACTCAATATTTTTTTAAAGTAAAATCAAATTTACAAAAATTTATTCTTGATTCAGTTTTTTCACCATTGTCAGAATCGTAGCAATCGCCACAGTTTCTCCGGTTTCGTCGTAAACATCGACTAGCCAGCGAACGATGCCTTTGGCAATATCATCTTCGTCTCGTTTTTCCTGACTGATTTTTTCTTTGCAGGTAAACTTCACGCCAATCGTCATTCCAGGATAAACGGGTTTCACGAAACGGCATTCGTCCAAACCGTAATTCAGTAGAACCGGACCTTTTCTCGGGTCAACAAATAATCCCGCCGCTTTGCTCAAAATGAAATAGCCGTGCGCCACTCTGCCTTCGAAAATCGTTCCTTCCAAAGATGTGGCGTCCATATGAGCATAAAAATTGTCGCCGGAAACATTGGCAAAACTGGTAATATCTGCTTCTGTGACCGTATGTTTTGCCGTGATGTAAGTTTCGCTGACTTTCAGTTCTTCAAAATGTTTTCTGAATGGATGAATATTGTCCTCGAACTGTTTTCCGCCATATTGATATTGTTGTGTAATATTGGTCAAAGTCGTTGGCGAACCTTGAATCGCCGTGCGTTGCATATAATGAAGAACGCCACGTTTTCCGCCCATTTCCTCACCTCCGCCAGCTCTTCCCGGACCGCCGTGAACCAGCATTGGCAAAGGCGAACCGTGACCTGTACTTTCTTTTGCACAATCGGAATTGAGGATTAAAATCCGTCCGTGCATCGATGCGGCACCGATGACAAATTCTCTTGCAAAATCGTCATCAGCAGTCACAACGGAACAGCAAAGCGAACCTTTTCCCATTCTCGCCAACTCAATCGCTTCATCAATATTATGATAAGGAATAATCGTGCTGACGGGTCCGAAGGCTTCAATATTATGGCAATCTGTATATTTAAAAGGGTCTGAATTAAGGAATAAAATCGGAGAAATGAACGCACCTTTGTTTTTGTCCGCACCTTTCACATCGAAATCATCCAAATTTCCGAAAACAATTTCCTGAGTTTTTGACAATTCCTGAACTTTCTCGGAAACTTCCTGCACTTGGTCTCTATTTGCCAAAGCTCCCATTCTCACACCTTCGACATTCGGGTCTCCGATAATAACGGTTGAAAGTCTTTGCCCAAGCGCAATCTGAACATCTTCAACCAAATTAACGGGGACTAAAATTCTTCGCACCGCCGTACATTTTTGTCCAGCTTTGGTGGTCATTTCACGAACGGCTTCTTTGATGAACAAATCAAATTCCGCTGTTCCGGGTTTTGCATCTTCACCTAAAACCATTGCATTTAATGAATCTGCTTCCAAATTAAAAGGCACAGATTCTTCGAGAATTCTCGGGTGAGACTTCAGCATTTTCCCTGTGGAAGCCGAACCTGTAAACGTTACAACATCTTCGCTCGTCACACTTTCCAGAATTCCGTTCGCCGAACCGCAAATCAATTGCAAACTTCCTTCAGGCAAAATTTGGGAAGCGATGATTTCTTTAACGACAACTTCTGTCAAAAAACTTGTTGCTGTCGCAGGTTTTACGATTGCCGGAACGCCAGCCAAAAGATTGACCGCAATTTTTTCCAACATTCCCCAAACCGGAAAATTAAACGCATTGATATGAATCGCAACCCCACGTTTCGGCGTGCAAATGTGATGGCCGATGAAAGTTCCTTCCTTGGAAAGCTTCACCGATTCGCCATCTATATAATAAGGTAAATCTGGAAATTGTCTTCGAAGTGATGCATTAGCAAAAAGATTTCCGATGCCACCTTCAATGTCAACCCAACTGTCAGCTTTGGTTGCGCCAGTTGCCCAGCTTACTTTGTAGAATGTTTCTTTCTTTTCCAAAAGATGAAAAGCGAGTTTCTTCAACATCAATCCTCTTTCCTGGAAAGTCAGCTTACGAAGAGCTGGACCACCAATTTTTCTGGCATAATCCATCATTTCCGCAAAATCCAAACCTTTGGAGGTCGCCGTTGCCACCAAATCGCCGTTGATGGAGTTATATAAAGCCTGCCCTTCTCCCTCTCCTTTTGTCCATCTGCCGAGCGCGTAATTTTCTAGTTGCATAATGTTTTTTTGTATTTATGTATGATGTAAAATGTATTAATGACTTAAAATAAGTTCAATGTAAATCGTAAATACTTTCTACATTAATACATTTTACAATTCACTAAACTTTCTCAATAATCACCGCAAAACCTTGTCCCAAACCAACACACATTGTTGCGAGCGCATATTTTTTATTTTGGTTTTGAAGTTCATACATCGCGGAATTCAGGATTCTTGCACCACTCATTCCAAGTGGATGCCCGAGTGCAATGGCACCACCATTTGGATTGATTCTGGAATCGTTGTCATCCAATCCCCAGGCTCTAATGCAGGCTAAACTTTGTGCAGCGAATGCTTCATTCAATTCAATAATATCAATATCATTAAATGTCAATCCTGCTTTTTGCAATGCCAATTCTGCGGCTTTTACAGGACCGATTCCCATCAATCTTGGTTCACCACCGACAACCGCGCTGGAAACTATTCTGACTTTTGGTGTTAATCCAAATTCTTTAATCGCATTTTCCGAAGCCAATAAATTAACTGCTGCACCGTCGTTCAAACCAGAGGCGTTTCCTGCCGTGACTGTTCCGTCTTTTTTGAACGCTGTTCTCAATTTTGATAAACCTTCCAAAGTTGTATCATTTTTAGGAAATTCATCTTTATCGAAAATCAAATCTTCGCCTTTTCTTTGAGGAATATTGACTGCAACAATTTCCTGAGATAATCTTCCGCTTTCCTGAGCAACTTTCGCTTTCTGCTGAGAATTGAAGGCAAACAAATCCTGGTCTTCACGGGAAATTTGGTCACGTTCAGCCAGATTTTCTGCTGTTTCACCCATTGCATCCACACCATACATTTCTTTCATTTTCGGATTGATGAATCGCCAGCCGAAAGTCGTATCGTAGATTTTAGCATCGCCACCGAAAGGATTTTCAGATTTTGAAATCACCAATGGTCCACGCGTCATATTCTCAACACCACCCGAAATCATCAAATCGGCATCGCCAACTTGAATTGCTCTCGCTGCATTAATCGCCGCCGACAAACCCGACGCGCAAAGTCTGTTGACCGTTTCTCCGGGAATGTGATAATCCAAACCGGAAAGCAACGCCGACATTCTTGCGATATTTCGGTTGTCTTCTCCAGCTTGATTGGCGCAACCTAAAACGACATCGTAAATTTTACTTTGGTCGATGTTCGGATTTCTTTCCAATAATTTTTTGATGACAAAAGCCGCCATATCATCGGGACGAACGGAAGATAAACTTCCTTTCAGTTTTCCGATTGGCGTTCGGATGCCGTCTATTATATATACTTGGTTCATAGTTGTCAGTTGTTAGTTGTCAGTTGTTGGTTTTTCAGCGAATAACAAATCTATCAACCGAAAACCATCAACCATCAACTAGTTATAAAAAGTTCTATTCTGTTTTACTAAGTTTCTGATAATTGGACTGCATCTGTATCGGTCATCGTGGTAGAAATTATAAAGTTCGTCGAGTTCGTTCTGAAGATTTTCCAAATCAAATTCATCTGCCCATTTCAATAAACCTTTTGGGTAATTCACGCCTTTTGTCATTGCTAAGTCGATGTCTTCTGCTGAAGCTATGTTTAAGAAATAAGCGTCTGAAGCTTCGTTCATCAGCATTACCAAGATTCTTTTGAATATTAATTCTAATAATTCCGGATTCTCACTTGGTTTTGGTTGTTCCGAATCTTGAGCATAATCGTAAAATCCTTTTCCAGACTTTCTTCCGAAATACCCGGCTTCAAATAATCTTTTTTGCGTGAATGACGGTTTGAATTTCGGGTCGTAGAAAAATTCTTTGAATACACTTTCCGTCACTCGGTAATTCACGTCGTGACCAATGAAATCCATCAGTTGAAATGGTCCCATTTTGAATCCGCCCAAACTTGTCATTGCAAAATCAATCGTCGCACAGTCGGCAATGCCTTCCTCTAAAATCCGAATTGCTTCTCCGTAAAATGGTCTTGCGACTCGGTTTACAATAAAACCGGGTGTGTCTTTTGCAATCACTGGAAGTTTTTTCCACCTTTCGACTAAGCTCTTCGTTTTTGAAATTACATCTTTATCTGTCTGAACCGCAGGAATAATCTCAACCAAAGCCATCAAAGGCGCCGGATTGAAAAAGTGAATTCCAATCACACGTTCCGGTTTCTGACAAGCGGATGCTATGGATGCAATTGATAATGATGACGTATTGGTCGCCAAAATACAATCTTCGGACACCAGACTTTCCAGTTTTTGAAACAAATCTTTCTTGATTTCCAAATCTTCAACAATCGCTTCGATGATTAATTCCGAATCTTTTAATTCCGATAACTTATCGCTCAATCGGATATTATCAAAATAATTCTCAGCTTCTTCGAAGGTCATTTTGCCTTTCTCAGCCAATCTTTGAAACTGAGTTTCTAAATTTTGTCCGGCTTTTTCTATGGCAAGTGGATTGCTGTCGTACAACAAGACCTCGTTTCCAGCTGTTGCTAAAACCTGTGCTATTCCGCTTCCCATTGCGCCACTACCGACTATTCCTATTTTCATTTTTATTGTAAAATGTATGATGTAAAAAGTATAATGACTTTTTTATTTCGTTTTAATTTAACTCCAACAATTGTCAACTAACAACCATCAACCACTTTAATGGCATTTAAAATAATCAAAAGGTTCTTTGCAATCATCGCATTGGTACAATGCTTTGCACGCTGTGGAACCAAACTGGCTTACTAAATGCGTGTGTTTTGAATTGCAAAGCGGACACTCGACCTCATCTGTTTTTGAGAATAGTTCGTCACTATTTTTTGAATAGACTGGTGGCGCAATGCCGTAAGCTTTCAGTTTTTGTTTTCCTTCTTCCGTCATCCAATCGGTTGTCCACGCGGGACTCAATTGGTTTGTTATTTTGATGTTGTTGAAACCTTTTTCAATCAGTTTCAGTTTAATCGACATATTAATCATCGATGTGGCGGGACAACCGGAGTAAGTGGGTGTCACAACCACTTCGATTTCATCTTGTTGAAAATCTTCGGGTTTAGAAGAACCAATGTGTCGCTCCTCTGGAGCTTTCTTTTCAATGACCACATTATTTTCTACAAACATTTCGCTCCTTCGGAGCTTGACATCACGGATGATTCCCAAATCCAAAAGATTTAGAACAGGAACTTCCGGGTCGGGAACTTCCTTCAAGATTTGCCATATGTCGTTTTCTGTGATTGTCATTTTTTATTTTATTGTCGGTCGTTTTCAAATCTCACAGGTTTCGAAAACCTGAGAGGTTTAGCACAATAACATTTGTCTTAATGTAAAACTATTTCTTGACTAGTTGTATAGATTTATAATTAAAATCAACTACGTTGTAAATTCCATTTATTTCTGGTAGACTAGTATTTAAAGATATTGTTTTATATTCTTGTTTCCAGTTACCTTGGGTGTAAATGGTGTCGTATTTTGTTTTTTCACTTGTGGTAGTATTTCCATAAATTAATACTCTTTTGACTTTTAAAATGTTTGTAGTTAAATCCAATTCGATATGCCTTTCAAAAACATTTTTAGGAAGATTATCTATTCCTAAAAAGTAGTACCCTCTGGAATACGTATCGCAATTATTCGCAATAAAATCTATTTCTCCTTTATCATAATCTTGACCTTTTTTGGTTAAAAAAATAGTGTCCAAATTTTTAGTTATTCCTGCAAGCCATACGTCTTTTAGTTCTATTGTTGAAAAATCAGTATTAATTTTTCTTAAACGGATAGTGTCCATATCCCAAACACTTCCTTCTGAGACACCACCACGTCCACTTTCAGCACTTAAATGCCTTTTTTCGTAATCAGTCTTTGTAATTTCTTCAGCTATAAAAATAGGATTTCTGCCAAATAGACTAACAAATCCCATCTCTGTTATTTCTGATAATTCAAATCGTCCATTTTTATCTGTAAATGTTTCTCCAACTTTACAACTATCTACAGGAACTCCATTCGCATCAATGATTACCCCTATTAATTTGGGTCTCACAACTTTTTTAGTGCAAGAAAAAATTAATAAAGGAAAAATTAATAATAGAATTAAGCTTTTCATTTTTAAAATTTGTTTTTTTCTAACTCGCTCTTTTTAAATGCCTGCACTTAGACCTCGATAATATTTAATTATGGATTATTTGTGTTACTTTCCTGATTATAAGCAAACGTTTAGCTACTCGTGCCTTTGCGTTATAATTTACCATTCCATATTAGGATAAGTACGTTGCATTATTTGCATTTCTGCCAAGATGTAGCCCATTTTTTCGGTGTGTTTGCCGTCTTTTCCGCCTGTCAGTTTTCTTGATTTTTCGAAATCGATGAACAAAGTGGCTTCGTTCAGGATTTCCAGAACTTTGGTTTCCCATTTTGTTCGGAAGTTTCTGATGTCGGGGATTTTTTGTTGTTCAATTAATTCTGATTCCCAGTTTGTTGGAATGAACATTTCGTCGGTAAAATCTACCAAATCATTGACTGATTTCTGGATTCTGCTGTGGCTTTCTTCTGTGCCGTCACCCAATCGAATCATCCATTCACTGCTCCATTTTAAGTGATAAGTGACTTCTTTCAAAGACTTCTCGGCAATGGCAGCTAGTTTCAAATCGGAATGATGCTTCAGTTCTGTCAACAATAAATGATGATAGGCATCGAAGAAAAACTGTCTTGCAATCGTGTCTCCGAAATGGCCGTTTTCTTTTTCTACCAATAATAGATTCTTAAACTCACGCTCGTTTCTTAGGAAGGCCAAATCGTCTTCGGTTTTTTCTTCATTCTGAATCTCTGTGGCGCATTGATAATAGTTGGAAGATTCTCCCAACAAATCCAAAGCGATGTTTGACAAGGCAATATCCTGTTCCAAGACTGGACCTTTTCCACACCATTCGCAAAGACGCTGACCGAGAATTAGGCTTGTGTCTGCGAGATGCAGGAGATAATTGAGATAATTATTATTCATTGTTTGCTTCAATTTTTATTGTCATTAGTGACCACCCGGAATTTCAAATATTTTGAAATTCTGCCCCTCCAAGGGAGTGAAATTATAATGCTTTGAAAAGCCTTTGTTGAAAAGCTTTCAGAAAGCAAGCTTGCTACGAGGCAAGAGCAAGCTAGGTTTTAACCCAAAGCAAGCTTGCTTTGGGTTAAAAGTACGCCTGCTTTTTATAGAAAGCTTACTATTACATATTCTTCACTTCCTCCGGAACGTGGTAAAACGTCGGGTGGCGGTAAACTTTGTCTTCAGAAGGTTCGTAAAAGGCTTCGGAATCGTCGGGGTTTGTAGCGTGGATATGCTTGGATTCTACAACCCAAATGCTGACGCCTTCCATCCTTCTGGTGTAAACATCGCGGGCGTTTTGGATTGCCATATCAGCATCCGCAGCGTGGAGACTGCCAACGTGCTTGTGGTCCAGGCCTTGTCTGCTTCTGATGAAAACCTCCCAAAGTGGCCATTCTGTATTTTGCATAATATTTCAGATTAGAGATGATAGACTTCAATCTACCGGCTTATTATTGTTGATTTTATCGCAAAGGCGCAATATTTTTCTACTTTGATTCTGTTTTAAGTCGCAAACTATAAACCTCAAATTAATTTTTGCGACTTATAACATTGCTTTGTCACAGCACTTGCGCCTTTGCGTTAGAAAACATTAAACTGTTTTTCTGTTTTGTTCTTCTCTTAATTTTCTTTTTTCGTGGTAAGCGGTTGCGGCTTCTCTTACCCAAGCGCCGTCGTCGAAGGCTTTTTTGCGTGTTTCGACACGTTCTTTATTGCAAGCGCCATTGCCTTTGACCACTTTCCAGAACTCATCCCAATCGATTTCTCCGAATTCGTAATGTCCGGTTTCTTCATTGAATTTCAAGTCTGGGTCTGGAATCGTCAAGCCCAGATATTCTGCCTGAGGAATGGAAACGTCTACGAAACGCTGTCTCAGCTCGTCATTGGTGAAGCGCTTGATACGCCATTTCATTGACATTTCCGTGTTTCCGGATTCGGCATCTTTGGGTCCGAACATCATCAAGGTTGGCCACCACCAACGGTTAAACGCATCCTGAGCCATTGCTTTCTGCTCTGGCGAACCTTGTGCGAGTTTCATCATCAGCTCGTAACCTTGTCTTTGGTGGAAACTCTCTTCCTTGCAAATCCGAACCATCGCTCTGGCGTAAGGTCCGTAAGAAGCGCGACAAAGTGGTACTTGATTCAAAATCGCAGCACCGTCAACCAGCCAGCCGATTGCGCCCATATCTGCCCAAGTCAACGTTGGATAATTGAAAATACTGGAATATTTGGCTTTTCCGGAATGTAAATCATTGATGGTTTCGTCCCTCGTAACGCCCAAAGTTTCGGCGGCGCAATAGAGATACAAACCGTGACCAGCCTCATCCTGAACTTTTGCCAAAAGGATTTTCTTTCGGTTCAAAGTTGGGGCGCGCGTAATCCAGTTGGCTTCTGGCAACATTCCTACAATCTCGGAATGGGCGTGCTGAGAAATCTGACGAATCAAAGTCTTTCTGTACGCGTCTGGCATCCAGTCTTTTGGTTCAATGCGGATTTCGCTGTCTATTTTATTCTGAAAATGTTCTTCTAAATTGATTTCTGTTGTTTCCATAATGTTTTGTTTAACAGAAGTTATTTATTATTCGAATTAATAATATCCTCAATTTCTTTTCTATCTAAAATTTGTATATTGTTAATCCTTATATCTTCTTGACTTTTAATCATTTGTTTTCCAATAAATTTCTGATTATTCCAATCAGTTATATAAATTCTAGTTTTTGTGATAAAATTTAAGGTTTTTTCAGTTCCATCAGAACGCATTTCCTGTATGATATCAAAGCTTTTCTTATCAATAAATATTGGCTCATTTTTATAAATATAAATAATAATATAATCTTTTATGCAACCATATTTTAAATATTCATTACATTCTGCTTGGTTAATAATTTTAGATTTTGATAATACTTTTTCTATGTCATTGATTCGTATACTATCGTCTGCATTTAACTTCTCAAACTTAATATCATCATTTAATCTTTGACAATTTGAAAACTGAAAAATATAAATCAAAAAAAATGTGAAAATTGTTTTCATTATATCTTAACCAATAATTATTTAAAACCCTATTTTATATCAAAATTCACAACCACTTCCTCCGACCTCGGATGCGCTTGGCAAGACAGGATAAATCCTGCGGCAATCTCGTCCGGTTCCAGAGAATAATTGATGTCCATCACGACTTCGCCTTTTTCCAGTTTGCATTTGCAAGTGGCGCAAACACCGCCTTTGCAGGCGTAAGGCAAGTCGGCTCCGTTTTGCAAGGCAGCGTCCAGAATGGTTGGACCGTGGTAAGCCAAATCTAATTTCAGAGCGGTTGCATCCAACTTGACGGTGACTTTGCTAAATACGTCATCCGATTTATTAATTGCGGATTCGTGTTCTTTTTTCTTTTCGGCAGAAGCTGCGCTGAAGAACAATTCGAAGTGAATCTTCTTGGCATCCACGCCGGAATTGACCAAAGTGTCTCTCACGCCGAGAATCATCTCCTCTGGTCCACAAAGGAAAACCTCATCGATTTTTTCTGCAGGAATGATATTGTTGAGGAATGATTTTGCTTTCTCGGAATTGATTCTGCCACTCAACAAATCTGCGTCGGCAACCTCGCGGCTGAGAATGTGATAAATACTGAGGCGTTCCATAAAACGGTTTTTCAACGCTTCGATTTCTTCTTTGAAGATGATGGTCGCCTTGTTTTTGTTTCCGTAAACCAGAATGAACTGGCTTTCAGGCTCGTTTTTCAAAACTGATTTGATGATGGAAATAATTGGTGTGATTCCACTTCCCGCTGCAAAAGCTACATACGTTTTTATGTTTTCGGGATTCAGTTCTGTGTAGAATTTCCCCATTGGAGGCATTACTTCCAAGACGTCGCCTTCTTTCAGATTTTCATTCATAAAAGAAGAGAACAGACCTTCTGGCACTTTTTTCACAGCGACTTTCAATTCGTTTTCGTGCGGACTTGCACAGATTGAATACGACCGACGAAGTTCCTCGTTGCCATTGATTTGCCGAAAAGTCAGGTATTGGCCTTGCGTGAATTTGAATTGTTCTGCTAATTCTGAAGGCACATCAAAACTTACGGAAACACAATCCTGCGTTTCTTTCTTGACTTTTTTGACCTTTAAATGATGAAAATTTACTGACATTTTTTTTAAACGCAAAGTGCGCAAAGTTTTTTTTTGATTTACTTTATGTTTTAAGTTCGCAAAGCCGCTTACGCTTAGCAAAGCTCAAAAATCATTTTTATAATCTATTATCTATTAGTCTATTATCTATCTTCTTTCAGCATTCCTTTCATTAATAATGTTTTCAAATCATCTTCCAGTTCCTGCGGTGTGATGTCGCGGCTTGGTTTGTACCAAAGTTCTATCCACCTTAATGAAGATAACATCGTGAAAAGTGCGACGGAAACATTCATTTTTTTGAATTCGCCGTTTTGCATTCCTTGTTCTATGATGTTGGCAAAGCTTTTTTCATAGGATTTTCTCGTTTGTTTGTATTGTTCTTTCTTGTCATTAGACAAATATTTCCAATCGTTATTTGCTACAGAAACTGAGGCAGAATCTTCGATAATCAGTTGAACGTGAAGTCCGATAATTGCATTCAGTTTTTCTTGAAAAGTCTGGTTTGTGTTTTCGATTTCCTGAAGTTGGGAAATATATTGGTTGGCAATTTTGAAGCAAATCAATTCCAGAATTTCGTCTTTGGATTTGATGTGGTTGTACATACTTGCCGCTTCCATTCCCACTTTTTCGGCGAGGTCGCGCATACTGGTTCCGCCGAAACCTTTTTCTTTGAAAAGCATTGCGGCTTCGGACAAAATCAATTCTTTTTTATTGATTTTTATTTTGTTTGGAATTGTTTCTGTTTCCATATTTTTAACGCAAAGTGCAATTTCATCAAAGTTATTTCCCCAGCCCTAAAGGGAGTAACTTTGATGAAATTCTAATACTTTAGTAATTGTTTTATTTCTTTAATTAATTTCTGGGTGTTCGGCAACATTTCCTTTTCCAATTCGGAATTGATAGGAATTGCAGGTAAATCCTTAGCACCAACTACTTTTACCGGAGCGTCCAGATGTCTGAAACAATTGTCACTGATTCTTGCAGCGAGACTTTGAGCAAAACTATTATTCACAGGTTCTTCCGTCAAAACGATGCAACGGTTGTGTTTCTTCACACTTTCGAAGACTCGATTTTCATCTAAAGGTGCGAGCGTTCTTAAATCAATGATTTCGATTTGATTGTCAAATTCTTTCGCTGCATTGGAAGCCCAATAAACGCCCATTCCATACGTGATGACGGTCAACGTTGGTTTGTCCTGGTGATTTTCGCAAAGCAAAACTTCTCTCGCTTTTCCAAATGGGATAATATAATCTTCGTCTGGCTCTATGGTTTTTGCATTTTCTGTGCCTTCGATTTTTGACCAATACAGACCTTTATGCTCTAACATTACAACCGGATTTGGGTCGTAGAAAGCGGCTTTCATCAAACCTTTCAAATCTGCACCAGTTGAAGGATAAGCGATTTTGATGCCTTTGATATTCGTCAAAACACTTTCAACCGAACTTGAATGATATGGTCCACCACTTCCGTAAGCGCCAATCGGAACTCTAAGAATCATTGACACCGGCCATTTTCCATTAGACAAATAATAACTTCTGGAAACTTCGGTGAATAACTGATTCAAGCCTGGCCAAATGTAATCGGCGAACTGAACTTCGACAATCGGTTTCAGTCCGACCGCGCTCATTCCGACCGTTGAACCAACGATAAACGCCTCCTGAATTGGGGTGTTGAAAACGCGTTTCTCTCCAAATTGTGCTGCCAAAGTAATCGCTTCACGGAAAACACCGCCTAACCTTAAGCCAACATCTTGTCCATATAATAAGGCTTCTGGATGTTTGGTCATCAATTCTCTGATGGCGAAAAGGGCACAATCGACCATTACCGTTGGGATTTTTCCGTTTGGGGAACGTTCTCCTTTCTCTTCAGTGATTGGCGTTGGTGCGAAATCGTGTTTGTAAGCGTCTTCCGGTTTTGGGTCTTCTGCTAAAACAGCGTTTTCAAAATCGGTTCTTACGAGTTCTGCAATTTCTTTTTCTATGGTTTCAACTTCGGAATCTTCTACGCTGAATTCTGAAAGTTGATTTCTTAATTTGATTAATGGGTCATTTTTCGCGCATTCTTCCAAATCATCTCGGTACCATTCTTTTCTAACGCCGGAAGTATGGTGATTAAGTAAAGGAACTTTGGCGTGAATCAGCATTGGACGGCGTTCTTCACGAATAATTTTGATGCATTCTTTGACGGTTTCGTAAGATTTGATAAAATCAGTTCCGTCGATGGTTCTGGTTTCGATGCCGTTGAAACCCTGCATATATTGTGTGATATCCTGCGCTCGGATTTCGTCTGCGCTGGCAGAAATATCCCATTCGTTGTCCTGAACCAAATAAAGAATTGGCAATTGTTTCAACGCTGCCATTTGAAACGCTTCGGAAACTTCGCCTTCAGTACAACTTGCGTCTCCGAGTGAGCAGACTGCGATTGGTTTGTCATCAAGATTTTCGGCGATTCCGGTTTCTTCTTTGTACTTCATTCCCATTGCAATTCCGGTGGTTGGGATGGCTTGCATTCCTGTTCCAGAACTTTGGTGGATGATTTTCGGGAAATCGTCGCGTCTAAGACTTGGATGTGCATAATACGTTCTTCCGCCGGAAAATGGGTCGTCTCGTTTTGCTAAAAGCTGAAGCATCAATTCGTAGGGTGTGATTCCGATTCCGAGTAAAATAGAATCGTCTCTATAATAAGGACTCACGAAATCCTGTGGCAACAACTGCATTCCCAAAGCCAGCTGAATCGCCTCGTGTCCGCGGGAAGTGGCGTGAACGTACTTTGAAGTGATTTTTTTTTCCTGTTCGAACAAATCCGTCATCGTTTTTGCCGTAAACATCAGACGATAAGCTGATTTGAGTAAATCAGTCAGAGAAATTTCTTTGTTTAAAAAATGTCTTTTGGTCATTTCCATATTTAAACATTTGACATTCAGTTGATTAATTCTAATATTGAATTATGAATGTGATTTAAACAAACTTACGAATTTTTATTTAACTAACAAATGTTAGTTAGTTTTTAAGTACGAGATGAGAAAATTGATAATGTTTCAACTTTCCACAACGTTTCTTGAAAATTACAAATGGTCATACTTTGCGAAGCGCGCCCCGACCTGAGTGGAGCTCATTTTTTGCTTATGCTAAGTTTCAACTCTGTGGGAAAATTTCTGGCAAAAAATAGCGGGAACGGAGGGCGGATGAAGGCGCCCAAATAGAAAAACTTAAAAGTTCTACATTTGCGAACTTTTTGTATATTCGCATTGTAAATGAATTTGAATGGAACGAATTTTTGCAAAAAGTACACTTAGAGAATTTTGGGAAATACACCCAGACTCAGAACAATATCTGAAAACGTGGTACGATACTGCAAAAAATTCTAATTGGACAACGCCGAATGACGTGAAGCAAACATACGCCAATGCAAGCATCCTGAAAGATAATCGAATCATTTTTAATATTAAGGGAAA
This sequence comes from Epilithonimonas sp. JDS, assembly GCF_021261315.1. Taxonomy (GTDB): domain Bacteria; phylum Bacteroidota; class Bacteroidia; order Flavobacteriales; family Weeksellaceae; genus Epilithonimonas. Next base: position 99,932 of record NZ_JAJSAX010000009.1, on the reverse strand, counting down.
CAGCTATAGACTGATTGCAAAATTTAATTTTGAAAAGCAATGGATTTTCATTCGCTTTATTAGAACGCATACGGAATATGATAAAATTGATGCAAACACGATTTAAAAAATTGAGAATATGAACGTAAAACTTATAAAAACCGAGACAGATTATCAAAATGCACTATCCAGATTGGAGGTAATTTTTGATGCAAAATCTGGTACGCCAGAAAGTGATGAAGCGGATATCCTGGGATTATTGATTGATGAATACGAGAAAAAGCACTATCCGATAACTGCGCCCGACCCAATCGAAGCCATCAAAATAAGAATGGAGGAAATGCAATTGAAACAGACGGATTTGATTGAAGCCATCGGGGGAAAAAGCAGGGTCTCCGAGGTATTGAGCAGAAAGCGAAAATTGACTGTTGGAATGATTCGAAGTTTGACCACAAAATTAAATCTCTCAGCTTCCTTACTTATAGGAGAATATTGATTACTTTAAAATAATGTCATATAAATAATTAAATATCTTCCTCATCACAAAATAAAAATTTAAATTTTGTAGTTTTGAAGATTAAACAAGATTAATGAAACACCTACCTGCAAAATCTCTTTGATGCAGAAACAAAATGGGTGTTCCATCTGACCTAAAAAAAATTAAATAAGAACAGATGAAAATTAAAATATTCCTTGGCATTGCATTTTGGTCACTTTTATTATTAGCAGGATGTAATCGCGATGATATTTCGTTTGAATCGCCAACGCAACTGTTGAGATTCTCCACCGACACCGTTTTTTGCGACACGGTTTATAACCAGATGCGTTCGGAAACTTACGCCGTAAAAGTTTTTAATAATGAAGACAAGGATGTTTTCATTCCAAGAATTGCGCTGGAAGGCGGAAGCGGTTCGCTTTACAGAATCAATGTTGACGGAAAAGTCGGGACAAGTTTCGAAAATGTGGCGCTGAGAAGAAAAGACAGCATTTATGTTTTCGTAGAAATTGCGCCGATTGCCAATGCGCCAGAAGCGATTGCCGAAGACAAAGTGGTTTTCAATACACCTGCTGGCGAGCAAAAAGTAACGCTATTTTCAGTCGTTCAGGATGCGGAATATTTTATCAAATCTGATTCAAATCCAAATATCATTTCTGAAAATACAACTTGGACCAAAGATAAAGTGAAAGTGATTTTCGGAGATTTGACCGTTGCTGAAGGAAAAACTTTGACGATGGAAAAAGGCACGAAAGTTTATTTCCGAAAAAACAGCGGAATGAACTTCGCAAAGAATTCAATTCTTGATGTTAAAGGAGCTTTGGGCGATGAAGTCATTTTCCGAGGCGACAGAAGCGACACGAAATACGACACACTTCCTGCGAACTGGAACGGAATCAAAATGGAGGAAGACACCGAACTGAAAATGAATTACGCCAGACTTTTTGGAGGAAATGTCGGACTTCAATTGAAAGAAAATACAGCGACAATTAATAATACCATCATCCATACATTTCAGAATGCTGGAATCTACGGGATTGCTGCAAACATTACTGCAAACAATTTGGTGATGAATAACTGTGGTGAAGCCGATTTTGCCATAGCTGGTGGTGGAACTTATACGCTTAACTACTCTACGCTTGCCAACTATTGGAATCTCAATCCATCGATGAATGCTGCGGGAATCTACGCAAGTAATTTTTATCAAAATGGAGCTGAAATTTTTAATGGAAATACAACTCTTACAGTTAATAATTCCATTATATATGGCGATACTCTTGACATGATTACATATAATGATGTTACAAATGCTGGTGCTTTCAGTGCTACGTTTAACAATTCATTAATAAAACAAAGTGCAAATGCAGCATTCAAACCAATCGGCAGTAATATTATTCTAAACGAAGACCCGAAATTCCAAAATTATTTTACTCAGAAAATGAATTTGAGAGTAAAAGAAGGTTCTAAAGCAAAAGGAAATGGAAAGCCAATTGTTGGAATTCCAAAAGATATTGTTGAAAATCCAAGAAGTACGACAACTCCAACAATAGGTGCTTACGAATAATGGAAATCACGACACTCCAAAATCAGGTTGATGAATGGATAAAAACCATTGGTGTTCGTTATTTTAATGAATTAACAAATATGGCAATGCTGACGGAAGAAGTGGGCGAAGTGGCCAGAATCATCGCCAGAAGATACGGCGAACAATCTGAAAAGGAATCCGACAAATCCAAAGACCTTGGCGAAGAATTGGCGGACGTTCTATTCGTAACGCTTTGTCTCGCCAATCAAACCGGAACAGATTTGCAATCCGCCTTCGACAAAAAAATGAAGGTAAAAACCGACAGAGACAAGGATAGACATCAGAATAATGAAAAATTAAAATAGTAGTCACAAGATTTTAGTTTATGGAAAATTCTACTAACATAACTTTTCAAGATTTTTTAAAATTTGTAGATGAAGTAAATGAAGAGAAGAAAAAAGAAATTAATCTTCCTTTGTACGATGTGTGCATTTCTTATGTAGAACAATCTATTGTCTCATTTCAAAAAAAAGATTGGAATGCTTTTGCTAAAGAAATTGATAAAATTCAAGAAGCATCATCTCAATGTAAATCATTAAATGATATTACTGATATACTTATCTTCGAAAGACTTTATGGCGAATCATCTAAAGAATATTGTGAATTATTTACTCAAGATATTATTCGTGAATTTTGTGGCAAATTTAAAAGTAATAATTTTCAATACATAGAAAACATTATTTTTGATAAAAACATTGACACATACAAAAGAGAGCAAGCATTAGTGATTTATGTTATGATTGGAAAACAGCACGCTGAATACCAACTTAAAATATTAAACCTTATTGAAAGGAATTACAAATTGCTTAATGATAATCAAAAAGTTATTTGTTACGCATTATTTGATGAATTATTAAGTCACAGTCCGCAAGCAAACAGAATTAAAAAACTTTTTAACATTAAAGAATTTTCTCTTAATTACAGTACAGAAAATAAAGAAATCAAAACATCTTCCTCATCAAAAAAATGGTGGAAATTTTGGAAATAACAAACTATGATATTAAAAAAATCTGAATTAATCGATAATCAAAAAATCCAAATTACCGGTTCGAAAAGCATTTCGAACCGTCTTTTGATTTTAGGGAAACTCTTCGGGAACATTGATATGCTCAATCTTTCCAACTCTCAGGACACAACTTTGCTTAAAAAAGCATTGGAATCGGATTCCAAAACTGTGGACATCCATCACGCGGGAACGGCGATGCGTTTTCTCACGTCCTATTATTCGATTTTTGAAGGTAGAAAAACCATTCTGACCGGTTCCGACCGAATGAAAAACCGACCAATTAAACCTTTGGTGGACGCGCTTCAATCGCTTGGCGCAGACATTACTTATCTTGAAAAAGAAGGTTTTCCGCCGTTGCAAATCATCGGAAAGAAATTAGAAAAAAATACAGTTAAGATTTCAGCTAACGTTTCCAGCCAGTTTTTGACTTCATTAATATTAATCGGAGGAAAATTGGAAAACGGATTGACCTTGGAATTGGACGGCGAAATCACATCGCGACCTTACCTCGAAATGACTTTGAAAATCCTGGACGAAATCGGAATCAAATCTCATTTTGCAGAAAATAAAATCGAAATCGTCACGCACAACAATCAATACAGAACAGAACGTTACGAAGTGGAAAGCGATTGGTCTTCAGCTTCTTATTTCTATTCTTTGGCTGCGATTGGACGAAAGAATATCACTTTGAAAAGTTACCACACGCTTTCTCTGCAAGGCGACAGCGTCATCAAAGAACTTTACTGGAAATATTTCGGAATCAACACGGTTTCTGATTATGCAGAAAACTCGATTTCACTTTTACCAGAGCCAGCTTTTGAATATCCGGAATTGATTACGTTGGATATGAACGATTGTCCAGACATTGCGCAAACGCTTTGTGTGACGGCAACAGCTTTGAAAATTCCATTTGAAATCACTGGACTTCACACTTTGAAGGTAAAGGAAACCGACCGATTGGTAGCGCTTCAAAATGAATTGTTGAAAATCGGTGCGAAAACGCACATTACGGTTGAGAAGATTGAATCTTCGGAATTCATCGAGCCTGAAGAAAACATTTCCATTGCGACTTACAACGACCACAGAATGGCGATGGCTTTTGCGCCGTTTGCCTTAATCAAAGAATTGAATATCGAAAATGAAGACGTTGTCGAGAAATCTTATCCTGAGTTTTGGGAGGATTTTGACAAAGTTACTACGAGTTAATTTTACATTAATGAAAAAACATATTCTTCTTTTTTTGTTTCTGATTCCTACTACAATTTGGTCACAATATCTATTGCCAAATGAGGAAATTATCTATTCATTTGAAACTAAGAATGGAAAGAAAATGTCTTTGGTAAAGGATAAATCCAATACGTATATTCAATATCGTTTTGGAACCAAAAGTAAAATTGAGATGGAATTTCCAACCAATAGAACAAAGGAAAGTTGGAAGCAATTTCATTATAATTCTTACTGGCGTGGTGGCGGTGTCGCCAATGCAGGAATGGAAGTAGATAATTTGCAATTCTTCAATGATGGTGTAGAATATATTCTTTTCAGAACCTATCACGCTGAAGGCGAAGAGTATTCGGCTGGAATAATTGTCACTAATAAAACTAAAAAAACAACTCGGATTATTGGAAATTACAAAACCATCAAAGGTTGCATCTGTAATTTGGAAGACACCGGAATGATTCAGAAAGAAGAAAATATCGGATTAAGTTTTTAAAATGTAACTCAATGAAAAAAATACTTTCTTTTTTAGTCATATTTCTTTTCACATTTTCATATTCTCAGGAATTGAAAGATTTCATAATCCCAAAAGGTTACGAGAAAATCTTGGAAACAAAAGGCGACTTGGACAAAGATGGAAAAGACGAAACAGTCATCGTTTTCAATACAGATAAAACACCTGACTCAGAATCTCCTGGACTTGTAAGAAAGTTTTATATTCTAAAAAACGTCAATGGCAAATTGAAAATATGGAAAGAGAATTCTAATTTGATATTTGACAGCAAAGAAGGATTCTATCCCGAAGGCAACGAATTGGAATTGACCATCAAAAATAATTGTTTGGTAATTTTTCAATCTTATTTTTCAAATTCCCGACATACAGTGACTTCAAAAAACACCTATCGATTTCAGAATGGTGATTTTTATCTGATTGGTGCTTTGGTAAAATTTGATGATACTTGCGAATTTAATTATTCTGATGAAATCAATTTTTCAACTGGGAAAGTCATTGTAAGCGAAGAATATTCGGATTGTGATGATGGCTCGGACAGAAAAATTCCAGAAAATTATTATAAAGAATTCACGCACAAACTTCCCAAATTAATCAAAATGAACGAGTACAAAATGGGAAAGAACGAAATCAAAATTCCTAATTCAAAAAAATCTTTTAATTTCTAAATGTCAAAAACCATCATCATCACAGGCACCTCATCCGGAATTGGATTTGCGCTGGCAGAATATTTCGGGAAGAAAGGGTACAAAGTTTACGGACTGAGCAGAAAATCTGTGAGTTCGGATTATTTCGTTTCGATTCCGACAGACATTACCGACAAAGACCAAATCGACAACGCCATTTCTGAAATCCTGAAAACAGAAACCAGAATCGAGGTGCTCATCAACAACGCCGGAATGGGAATGGTTGGCTCGGTTGAAGACTCTACGAAAGAAGATATTACGAAATTATTCAATCTTAATTTGATTGGTTCTGTCCAGATGATGACCGCTGTTTTACCAAAAATGCGTGAACAGAAATCAGGGAAAATTATCAATGTTTCCAGCATCGGTTCCGAAATGGGATTGCCTTTCCGAGGTTTCTATTCCGCTTCAAAATCTGCTTTGGACAAAGTGACGGAAGCGATGCGTTACGAAGTTTACCCTTGGAATATCCACGTTTGCTCGCTTCATTTGGGCGATATCAAAACGAATATTGCAGAAAACCGAGTCAGAACAAAAGTTTCCGAACCTTATAAAAGTGTGTTCGATAAAGTTTACGCTTTGATGAATTCACACGTTGGCGAAGGCACCGAACCTTTGGATGTTGCGGTTTACATTGATGGACTTTTAGGAAAATCAAAGTGGAAAGCGCACTATTATTTCGGGAAATTCGGACAAAAGATTGGCGTTCCGCTCAAATGGATTCTCCCGCAAGGCACGTACGAGAATCTGATGAAGAAATACAATAAAATGGATTGATTTTCTGTTATATAACCACAAAAGTCACAAAAGTATAATGTTTATAAAGTTCGATATATCAAGAAAAAAAAAGATAAAAATCGAAGACACTTTCTTTTGTAATCTTTTGAAAAACATAACATTCCTGTTTCTCTTTTGTGCCTTTTGTGGTTCAATCAACGCGCAGAAAAAAGAGTATTGGCTCATCGACAAAGAAACCAATACCAAAAAAATCGTTTCAGACTCCGCGAAAGCAGTCAAGTTTTTGGATTCCTTAACCGAGAACTCCTACTTTTTCACAGAACTGAAAGACGTCAAAAAAATAGAAAACCGCACCGAAATCTATTACGACAAAGGCCCAAATTTCAACAAAGCCAATGTCAAATTCTCAGATTCATTGGTTTCAGATTTAAAGCTTCACAAAAACGAGCTCTACACCAAAAACCTAGATTCACTCAAGAAGAACATCAATCAAAAATATCGGAACAAAGGTTTTGCCTTCAACCGTGTGAAAACCAAATTCCAGAAAATGGAAAATGGGATTCCGACGGTCAAAATCTCCGTCGTAACATCATCTCAAAGGAAAATCGACGCTATTGTTTACAAAGGCTACACGCGTTTACCGAAACAATTCGTTAAAGCTTTGAACAAAGAATATGTCGGCAAAAATTACGAAGATAAAAATCTGGTTTCGATGAATCAGGCTTTGCAAAATCACCAGTTCGTGACTTTGGAAAAACCTCCTCAGACTTTATTTACAAAGGATTCCACGCAGGTTTTTCTCTTTACACAAAAGAAGAAAACCAACACGTTCGACGGAATGATTGGCTTCGGAAACGACAAAACCGAAAAATTCACCGTCAACGGAACCTTGAATGTCCAGCTCAAAAATATGTTCAACAGCTTCGAAAGCATCGGCGTTTACTGGCAAAGAAATCCCGACAAAGGCCAGACTTTCGATATGCAAACCGACATTCCGTACACGTTTGGAAGCAATGTCGGTCTTAATGTTAACGTCAATATTTTCCGCCAAGACTCCACTTTTGCGAATGTGAAATTTTTGCCCGCAGTTTACTATCACCTTTCGCCACGTCAAAAACTCGGTCTCAAAGGCACTTTCGAGTCATCGGCGATTTTGGATTCGCTCTACACAGGCGGTCGTGATTACAGCAAAAAAGGGATTGGACTGTGGTATCAATATCAGGAAGGAAGCGACATTCCGCTGTTCATCAACAAAAGCAATATCCGTGTGGAAGCCGATTTCCTGAAGACGAACTACGACGACACGCAAGAAAAATTTGACCAAATCCGATATTTCCTTTTCGCCGAACACAACTTCAATCTCTCCGGAAACCACTACCTCAACGTGAAAGCCGAGTCCGCATTGCTCAGCGCCAAGAACGAACTTTCCACAAATGAACTTTTTAGGTTTGGCGGTTGGAACTCGATGCGCGGTTTCAACGAGCAGAGTCTCATCAGCGATTTCTACGCATTTGCCGGCGCCGAATATCGCTATCTCGTCAATGACCAAGCCTTTTTCGACCTCTTCGCGCAGTACGGCCAAATGTCCAACAAAGCCTTGGGAATCTCACCGAAATTGTATAGTTTAGGTCTCGGTTTCAACTTTTTTCTTCCCGTCGGTTTGATGAGTTTCCAGATTTCTAACGGAAACCAATTTGGTAATCCATTCAAATTCAATGAGATAAAAATCCATTGGGGAATTCTTAGTCGGTTTTAGAATTTTTTAGGAGCTTAATCTCACTTTTTTTTTATAATAGTGGGATATAAAATTCAAGCAAACAGGTATCTCTATAATAAAAATATTCAGCAATTAAGTTGTTCAAAACTTTTTTGTACTATTGTATTCAAAGACTCTCTAAAAACTCAGCTTTTAAATGGATTATAAATTCCGAAAAGACCTAATATAATTGCCAAAATTAAACTTAAAATAGATAAGTTTTTATTAAAGATTTCTCTACTCTCCTCCTTTGATTTAAAATCATTATTTACGTAAAATCGCAAATCTTCAGATACAAAAAGAACCCCATCAAGAATCATATACATTAAATCAAAATCCATCATACTAGAAATTTCAATACCCTTATAAATTATATCATCATCAGAATACAAATATTCTGCGTTCGAGGGTTTTAAATGTATTTTGTCAGTTAGAAACAAATTGTTGTTTTCATTTATTTCTATCACTTTTTTTACATTTTCAATGTAAGGATATACATTGGTTGGAGTTTTAACAGCTAAAAATGAGATGTAATTTTCTTTGATTAATAAATTTAAAAGAAGAAAAGTTTCTATTATTTCGTGTAATTCTTTTCTAGAGTATTTTTCATCACTGAATCTATGTGCATCGATATAAAAAATTGCTTTTTTTTCTGGGGGCAATAAAATTAAAGCTCTTTTTTTTAAATTCGTAAAGACTGTCTTATTGAAAAAAGATCCTGAATTTTCCAACCCAGTTTCTGAAAATTTTACCAAATTTTTTAAAATTTCTTTTTCTCTATTATTAAAATTCCTCATTTATTTGATTTATTAAAAAATTAAATCACAAAGTAATAAAATATTCTGTTTTTGAACATCGCTTAAGTAATATTAATTATTTATCAAATAAATTAGGGTGCTTTCAAATTCAATAAAAATAGCTTAATTTTGCACAGAAAGTAAAGATGTCTATTCATAACAAAATTGTAGAGACAGCCATCACTTTCGATGACGTTCTATTAGTCCCTTCTTATTCAGAAGTTTTACCTAACCAGGTTTCCCTCAAATCCAGACTCACAGACAAAATTTCGCTCAATGTTCCCATAGTTTCCGCAGCAATGGATACTGTGACAGAAGCAGATTTGGCCATTGCACTCGCACGAGTTGGCGGTCTTGGATTCATCCATAAAAATATGACGATTGCGGAACAGGCCGCACAAGTCAACAGCGTGAAGCGTTCCGAAAACGGAATGATTGCCGACCCAGTAACACTTTCCAAAGACCACACATTAGCCGAAGCGAAAGCATTAATGGCCGAATACAAAATTTCCGGACTTCCCGTAGTTGATAAAAGCAATACATTGATTGGAATTATTACCAACAGAGATGTGAAATATCAAGAAAACCTTGAAGTGAAAGTGGAAGAGATAATGACAAAAAACAACCTCATCACTTCTGACAAAACCACGAATCTGGAAACTGCGAAAGAAATTTTGCTAAAAAACAGAATCGAGAAACTTCCTATCGTAGACAAAAAAAACAAACTGGTTGGACTGATTACGATTAAGGATATCGACAATCAATTAGAATATCCAAATGCGAACAAAGACCAAAACGGGCGTCTTATCGTTGGAGCCGGCGTTGGTGTTGGCGAAGATACGATTGAAAGAATCACAGCCCTTGTAAAAGCTGGTGTTGACATCGTCGCAATCGATTCAGCTCACGGACATTCGAAAGGTGTTTTGGATAAAATCTCTGAAATCAGAAAAACATTCCCAGACCTAGATATTGTTGGTGGAAACATCGTTACTGCTGAAGCGGCTAAAGATTTAATAAAAGCTGGCGCAAACGTCCTTAAAGTCGGTGTTGGTCCAGGTTCCATCTGTACAACCAGAGTTGTTGCAGGTGTCGGCGTTCCTCAACTTTCTGCAATCTACAACGTTTACGAATTTGCTAAAAAGAAAAACGTTACCGTTATCGCTGATGGCGGAATCAAACTTTCCGGAGACATTGTAAAAGCCATCGCAAGTGGCGCTGGCGCAGTAATGCTAGGTTCTCTCCTTGCAGGAACAGATGAAGCTCCGGGAGAAGAAATCATTTTCCAAGGCAGAAAATTCAAATCTTACCAGGGAATGGGAAGTTTGTCTGCTATGAAACGTGGCGGAAAAGAAAGATATTTCCAAAGCGAGGCAAAGAAATTTGTTCCAGAAGGCATTGAAGGTCGAGTACCTCACAAAGGAAAACTGGAAGATGTGATTTTCCAACTGACTGGTGGTTTACGTGCCGGAATGGGCTATTGTGGCGCCAAAGATATTGAAGCATTGCAGAAAGATTCGAAATTGGTAATGATTACCGGAAGCGGCCTGAAAGAATCGCATCCGCACGATGTCATTATCACACAGGAAGCTCCGAATTATTCTTTTTAGTCTCAAGTATTTTGCTTACAAATCTTAAGTACAATTCATAAAAAAAGGCTACAAATTTTGTAGCCTTTCATTTTTATTTATAAAGATATTAGTCTTTAATAACTTTTTTGCTTTCTGTACTTCCATCAGCATATTTGATGCTAACTACATAAGTACCTTTGGCAAGGTTTTCTACATTAATAGTAGTTTCAGTCGTTGTTTTTACAGCTTTACCAGAAGCATCGTAGATAGAAACCTGAGCGATTTTGCTGTCAGATTTTACATTGATAACATCAGTTGCCGGATTTGGGAAAACAGATACTATTGATTTTTTAGCAACGTCAGAAACAGCTAAGAATGGATCAACATTCGTTGCAGTAGTTGTAATATTATCAAATCCTGCCGTTGTAATTCCTGCAAGCAAAACATCCAATTCTTGTGGTGCCAAACCTGGAGTACCAAAATAACTTACAATCTCGTTATTCCCAACTTTTACTTTAATCTCTCCCGTAGTTGTGTCATAAGCAGCTTTGATATGGTACCAAGTATTAGTAGTCACTGCATCTACTAATATTTCTCCGTCAACCTGATCAGCAACATATAAATAACCATCATCCTGGCTCCAACCTATCTCAAATGGTGATTCAAATCCTGCGTCTACATCATAGATCTGTACTACACCTGCTCCGCCAGCTCCACCAGTTCCAGTGTAATAATCAAATTCTAAGACAAAAATATTATTTGCGCTACTTTTAGAATCCCAATTAGTTGTATGGTAGTGCCAAACACCTTCGTTAGCTGCAGTACTTGCCAATTTAAGCGACTTCCCATGTGCCGCATCAATAGTTGCTACTTGAGTCCAGCTAGCTGTACCTCCACCGTCTCTAGCCCATCCGCCTTGAGTTCCAAGATTACCGACATTGTACGTTTCAAATGTATCAGTCCATAGACTTTGTGAATAAGCAGAAAAAGCCATTACAGCTGTTAAAGAAAAAGATAAAATTCCTTTCATAATAATAAATTTTAAAATTAGGTTGACGAAGTTATTAATTTTTTTTTAAAAACAAACGTTCATTTAATTTTTTAACATTTACAATGTATTACACTGCAAATTAAAATATTGATTATCAATAACTTAAAATTAAATTTGATAAATAATTAGTTATTTAATATTTTAATGTCATTAATAATAAAAACAAAGATAAAAGGCGCAATTATTGTTAGAGATTTTCTAAATTTGCAACTTAGTTTTTTGCCGTGAAGAGATCCAGAATATTTTCCTTACTATTTTTATCATTTCTTATATTTGGTATGCTTTCTTTCACTTCCAATAAGAAAGTGATAGCCGTTGTTTTTAATAAGGAAATGACAAAGAGAGATCTACTGAGTTTACAGAAAAATCTTAAAGAAAAAAACATTATTCTTGTCTTCAATATGATGAAGTTTACAAGAAATAAATTAACTTACATCGACTTCAGTATCGATTTTGGGGATGGATTTTCCGGAACATCTAAATCTGAAATTACAAAATCAAAAGAGATTGGGTTTGTACGAGATTACAACGAAGATGCCGCCGAACCTTTTGTGGTGGGCGAATTAAAATAAATAAAGCTTCCGATTTGGAAGCTTTTCTTCTTTAAATTAGATAAAATTTTTATCTTTTTATGAATTTGAACTCATGTGTCGTTGAGTTCTTTGTTCTCAATTTTAATATATAATTGCCTGCCGTTAGAGAAGAGATATTTGTTCTTAATTTAAATTCTTCAGATTTAATCAACTGTCCGGCCACATTGTAAATTTCAATACTTTCAGGATTTTCTACACCCGAAATACTGATGAAATCAGAAACGGGATTTGGAAAAATCTGAATTTTTGATTTGACAAGATCAGAAGATGCCAGAAAACTGGAATGTACATCGCCAGTCATTGTGGAATTTGCGGCAGTTAAGTTTCCACCACACGTACCATTAGTATCTGCAGTATTTTCAACCCACGTTCCAAAATTATTAGCTGGAGGATTTGAAACATTATTATTTCCGGTAGAATTATAATAAATCAAATAGGGATTCGCAAAAGTTCCGTTGCCTTCATCTGCAAGAAGTTCCCATCTGGTCAAAGCATTGTTCCATTGGATTTTTAATTCGCAAGTTCCCAAGCCGCCGCAATTCTGATCGCCTGTAACAGGTGTTGTGATGTAGATGTTCTTATTATTACCGTCAACTCCCGTTTTATTAAAAGTATAAACCTGATCATCAAACAGATAGTAACAACTTTTAAATGTAATTGTCTGGGCAAAAGCTGAGCTTCCAACTGCCAGAATCATTAGATAGAGTATTTTCATATCTATCAATTTTGTGATGGGAAAACACCTTGCAAAGAAATAATACATTTCAATGTGATAAAGGGAGGTCTGTTCTCGTGCGGCTGGCTTCCTCCGGCAGTATTTATCATCGTAGATTTCATAGTCGTATTTGCTGCTGCGTCAGAATACTCTTTGTCCAGGATTTTTGTATCGGCTGGAAGCATATTGGTGGGTGTATTTTGGTTGCCGTCCGTACTTACTGCATTTACAGTGTGAGAATGTGCTGGCATTTGCGTCACCTGCAGCGTAACAGATTCTGCGCCACCTACTTGTCCCATTGTGTAATTTGTGCCACCTGCCGGGCTTTGACCTTCGTGTACCAGCATTCTTCCCCGCATATCGGGTAGCGCAAAAGTAGTTTGTCCATTTCCACCATATTGGGTACCAAGCAGTGAAAAAAGAGCACTATTTTGTGCTATTGATAGCAATTGTCCATTACAAGGTGCCCAGTTTTTAGGCACAAAATTGTATGGAACGAATGCGATCTGCCCTAAGAAAGGATCGCTTGCCTGCGCTTTTGCGGTTGATGGTAGTGCAATGCTTACAAGCATAATAAAGACTAATGTAAAGTTTTTCATAATATCTGATTTTGTTTTACTAAATGTAATTAATATTATGAAATAAATCAACCAATATAAACAAAGACCCTTTCAAATTAAATGAAAGGTAGTGTTGTAGGCGATTTTCAGCCTTTTCGTTTGTCTAATTGATCCTTGAAATCTTCAATCCGGTAATCTGTATGATAATTGCCTTTTGTAATCTTTTCTTTTGAATATAATCTAAAATCATTTTCAGTTTTTTCCAATAGATAATCATAAGGTCCAACGTGGGAAATTAACTTGATCAAAACCGGCGAAATCTCAAGACAAATAAAGAGTCCCATAATGAAACTCGCTGCCAAAGCCATAATTGCAGAGTTCTTTCCCAGCTCATCCAAAGCCTGCAATCGCGCGGCAAATCCGTTGAATTTATCTTCGAAAGTTTCCGTCGATTTCCGTTCGGTTTCCAGGTTGGTGTAAACTTTCGAAATTTCCGTATCCAGATACTGCAGTCTCGACTGTTGATGTTTTTGATAATTTTCGAGGTCGAGGCGTTTTTGCTCTTTGAGTTCTGCTTTTCGTTTCGCGTTGGTTCCAAAACCTACTTTTCCGCTAGTCAGACCGGATTGTTTTCCCAAAATTTCTTTTTCCAATTCTACAGAAGCCGAATCGTACGCGACCTGATAATTCTTGATTTGATTTTGAATCTGCTTTTTCTCCTGGTCAAACGGTCCTGATTGCTGCAGGATTCTTCCGTTCATTTCTGCCTGAAGTTGTTTTTTATTTCTTTGGATAATGGTGTTCAGTTGTTTGTTAACTTCTTTTTCGAAAATCTTCAACTCCAGAGGTTTTGAAATAATGATTCCCAAAAATGTCGCCAAAATCAATCTTGGAATTGTCATTAATATTTGATTCCACCACGATCCGGTTTTCTTGATGGAAGAAACGATATATCTATCCAAATTAAAGATCATTAATCCCCAAAGAAGTCCAAATGCAACGGCTGTCCAAACATTATCAAAAACTGTAAACATAGCATAACCTGCGGAAAGTGTTGCAAAAACGGCCGTGAACAAAACGATTCCGCCAATACCTGCAAACTTGTTCCATTCGCTTGGGGATTTTTTCAGTAAATGAATATTTCCTCCGGAGCAGATCATTAGGAAATGCTGGAACCAATTCATTTTATAAGTGTTAGATATTTTTTTCATTTTAATAATTATCAAAATATGTATTCTAAAACGTTAATTTGTTACAGATAGTATTAGGTTTTACCTAATATCAAATTTTATACCTAATTTTAATTCAACTCAATTCATTTAGGTCTTATATTTGATGCCTCAATTCAAAATTTAGAAATGAAAAATTTAATTGTACTGAGTCTGGTTTCTTTGGCTGCATTCTCCTGTAAACCAGCTTACACAGCGGACAATCTTCCAAAACCATTGCCGGAAAGACCGAAGGACAACACCGCAATTGGTGCTATGTCAAAAGAAGAATCAAATGAAATGGACTATTTGAGAGAAGAAATCATCACCTTGTCAAAAAGCGAAAAGTGTTCTAATCCAGCCGATTGGAAAACCGTCGGATTAGGCGTTAAAGCTTGTGGCGGACCAGTTGCTTACATCGCATATTCCAAAAGAATCGACGAAAAAGCTTTCCTGGAAAAAGTAGATTCGTACAATCAGAAAATGTCAGGTTATAATAAAAAATACAACTTGGTTTCAGATTGTATGTTGGTAATGCAGCCGGAGAATATCACTTGTGAAAACGATCAGCCGGTTCTAAAATAAGTTATAATTCTTTCGGGACTATTCTTCCTTTTTCCTCTTCAGAATCTCTGTAAAGTTTGGCTTTGCTCCATTTTGCGTGTTTTGAAGGGATGATTTTGTGGCCTTTTCTTACAGCATAGACTTTGGTAAATTCTGCTCCGAAAAATATGAGCTGACAGGAATAATTGATCCACATCATCAATAAGATCACAGTTCCCGCCGCTCCAAAGACTGAAGTCGGTTTTGACATATCAAAATAAAAACTCATCAGCATTTTCCCGACATTGAAGAGTAAAGCCGTGACTATTGCGCCTATCCAGACAGATTTCCATTTGATTTCAACATCCGGCAAAACTTTGAACATTATTGCAAAAAGAACCGTAATCACCGCAAATCCAAGAATAAAATTACTTCCTTGAATCAAAACGTAAGCTTCCAGTCCGAAATATTTGGTGATTAATCCATTGGCTAAACCAATTACAGATGACAAAACCATACTGATCAACAGTAAAAATGTGATGATCAGAATCATTCCCAATGAATTGGCACGATCCAGAATGAACTTCTGCCAAGCTTTTTTTGGTGCAGCCTCTACATCCCAAAGATTGTTGAGCGATGTCTGCATTTGGAAAAACAAACTGGTTGCACCAAACACCAAAGTCGCGACACCAAGTGCTTTCATCCAGAAATTTTCCTTGTCTATCATTGCGCTTGCAATAATATCCTGAATGCTTTTTGCGCCATCATATCCAATCACACCTTGAATTTGACGTCTGATTTCACCATTGACTGCTTCCTCTCCGAAAAAATGTCCGGCAGACCAGATAATAATAATCATCAACCCCGGCAAAGCAAATATCGCATTGTAAGCCATACTTGCACTATCCTTGGATGCGGAGGATGATGTCCATTCGTTAAATGTTTCTTTCAGAATTTCCCAAAAAGATTTAAGCTTTGTCATAGTTTACATTTCCTTGGAAAATTCAATAGTTGTACCAATCTACTCCTGTTTGTACCAGCTGGAGTATTTAACATAATTATTTGCAATCCTATCGATCTCGCCTTCAATCAGACTTTGCGAAATATCTTTCACTTTTTTCGCCGGAACGCCAGCCCAAATCTCGCCTTCTTTGATGATGGTATTTGCCGTTACAACCGCGCCCGCCGCAACGATCGAATTACTTTCTACCACGCAATCATCCATCACGATCGCACCCATTCCGATGAGGACATTGTCTTTGATCGTGCAACCGTGAACAATCGCATTGTGACCAATCGAAACATTATTGCCTATCGTGGTCGGACTTTTTTTATAGGTGCAATGGATCATCGCGTTATCCTGAACATTCACTTTATTGCCCATTTTGATGTAATGCACATCGCCTCTCAAAACCGCATTGTACCAAATGCTGCAGTCATCTCCCATCGTCACATCGCCAATGATCACAGCTGTTTCTGCCACAAATGCATTGTATCCAAACTGAGGTTTTTTCCCTAAAAGTTCTCTTATAATTGCCATATTTTTATATAATTTATAAATGATAAGTGATTCGTTCTAACGTGAACTTCACTAATTTCCGATTTTCTCTCAAGTGACTTACGTGTTTAAAAAGTCAGTTGCTTATTCATTAATTTTTTTGGCGCCTTTATCCGTCCTCCACTCCCAATCTTTTTTGCAGTCAGGTTTCCATTAAGTAGAAATTAAGTCAAAGCAAAAAAGGATTTCCGTTCAGGCCGGGGCGCAGATTGGTCGTCATTTCACGTTTTGTCATCCGAAACAGCCAAAATCAAACCAATAGAAAAAATCGAATATCCGCAAACCTACTCATAATCAAAACTTAACACAACATTGGGATTCATCGGCTTTTTTGTTCCACCAAATTACGATATTTTTGTAGTTCAATATACTTAAAATGAGACAAATCATTATAGAACCAACAGAGAATCCAAAAGTGATGAAGTTCGTGACGGACTACAATCTGATTCCTGGTTCAGTAGAATTAGACAGAGAATCTGATATTTCAGAAATTCCTTTGGCACAGGAACTTTTCAATTATCCTTTCGTCAACAGAATTTTTATCACCGCCAATTTCATTGCGGTAGCAAAAGAAGATACAGTTGAATGGGACCACGTTTCCGAAAGTCTGAAAAATATCATCGAGGACGAATTGTTGGCGAACCCAAGAATCTATCTTCAGAAGAAAAAAGAAATGTACCAGATCTATTCTGAGATGACCCCAAATCCTGCGGTAATGAAATTCATCTCCAGCAAAATGTTGATGGATGGTTTCATCGAGGTAAAATCCAGAGAAGAAGCGGACGAAGTTCCTTTGGCAAAAGAATTGTACGAAGCTTTTGATTTTGTAAAAGAAATCTATGTGAGTGATAATTTCGTTGCTGTGACCAGAGACGGTCAGTTTGAGTGGCACGAGATTATGAATCAAGTTCGTTCTTTCATCGCCGAATTTTTGCAGGCAGGAAAAGCCATTTCCAACGCAGAACCTCACAAGCACGAAAATCCAATGTTGAAGATCATCAACAGAGAATACACAAATGACGAGCAAAAGATAAGCGACATTTTGAATGAATATGTGGCGCCAGCCGTAGAAAACGACGGTGGAAAAATCTCGTTGATCGAATATGATCAGGAAAACAAAACGGCAAGAATGTTGCTTCAAGGCGCTTGCAGTGGCTGTCCATCTTCCACAGCAACTTTGAAAAACGGAATCCAGAACATTCTGAAACAATTCGTTCCGGAACTGGTGGAGAACGTGGAAGCTGTGAATGGATAATATTTAGTTGATAGTTCCTGGTTGTCAGTCGACTGACTTCCAGAAACGCCTATAAAATAATTTCAAAATTGGAAACCAACAACCAACAACCAACAACTAACAACCGCAAGGGAATTCTTTTAGTCAACCTTGGATCTCCGAGATCGACAGACGTAAACGATGTAAAAGAATATCTGGACGAGTTCCTGATGGACGAAAAGGTCATCGATTACCGTTGGATCTTCCGCGCCCTTTTGGTTCAAGGCATCATCCTGAAAACCAGACCGAAGAAATCCGCTGAAGCGTATAAAACCGTTTGGACCGACGAAGGTTCGCCTTTGATCGTGATTTCCAAACATCTTCAGAAAAGACTTCAGGAGATTGTGGATGTTCCGGTTGGTCTGGGAATGCGTTACGCTGAACCATCGATACAGACTGGGATCCAGGAATTGGTGGATAAAGGAATTACAGAGATTACATTATTTCCGCTTTATCCGCAATATGCTATGAGCACGACAGAAACGGTGATTGACAAAGCTGAGGAAGTGAGACTGAAATTCTTCCCAGATATCAAGATCAATTACGTGGAGCCATTTTATGACCGAGAGATCTACATCAATGCATTAGCTGAAAGTATCAGGCAAAAACTTCCTGTGGATTTTGATCTGTTGCAGTTTTCGTATCACGGTGTGCCGGAACGTCATATCTACAAAACCGACCCCACGAACACTTGCAATATGAATACTTGTTGCCAAAAGGAAGACAATCCTTCGCACAAATTCTGCTACAGACACCAATGTTACAAAGTGACCGAACTGGTGTGCAAAAAACTGGGATTGCCAAAAGAAAAAGTGATGGTCACCTTCCAATCCAGACTGGGCAAAGACAAATGGATGGAACCTTACACAGACGCCACTTTGGAAGGTCTTGGCAAAAAAGGCATCAAGAAACTGGCCATCGTTTGTCCTGCTTTTGTCTCCGATTGTTTGGAAACTTTGGAAGAGATCTCTGTGGAAGGTAAGGAGATCTTCCTTCACGGTGGTGGTGAAAGATTCGATTACATTCCCTGTCTGAACGAGGAACAAAGCTGGGTGAATGTTGTAAAAACGCTTTCTGAAGAAAAGCTGAATGATTTTTACTTTCATTAATATTCTAGTCAAATGGTTTTCCGATACGCACGACATACGCAGAATCTTGAGAAGCTGATCTATTTCTACACTTCCATTTTGGAGTTTGAAGTGATCGGGAAGTTTGAGGACCACAACGGTTATGATGGCGTTTTCCTAGGTAAAGCTGGTGAGAATTGGCATCTGGAGTTCACGCAGGACGGGAATTTGCCGGAGTCTAAGTTTGATGATGATGACATCTTGGTTTTCTATCCGGAAACCCTGGAAGAGTTCCAAAAGATCCTGGCCAATCTTGAACACTTTAAAGTTCCCACTTTGATACCCAAGAATCCTTATTGGAAAGAGAACGGCATTTGCTTCGAGGATTGCGACCATTACAAGATCATCATTTCTGACCTTAGAATTACTAAATAAATTACAAGACTTCAATTTTCACTGGAGTCCTTTTTGTCATTTTGGCAGGTCGTTTTTACGGGTTGTTTCCGTTACATTGTCGTTAGGTTTCCGTTACCTAAGTGCATCTTTCTTGGTAGGAGAAATTGGATCATTTTTGACATTTTGAAATCTTATTTTGATGTGCTAGCGCTATACGGTCGATATACGCTTTCTATACGTAAAATGTGTCTTTATCTTTAAAGAGATTTTCCTTAAACTCTTCGATTCTGCCAGAGATGAATTTTCGGAACCGAGATTCTTTCAGAATGGCAAACATTACGAATATTTTTTGGAAGGCAAGTGTCGATTAATAACGAAACCCATAGCCCTGATTGACGCGGAAATCCCACAGCAAGCGATGGGAAAGCAAGGTGCGAGGAATTGCAACGGAAAGCAGGTTCCCGGCTCCTTATTTTTGTTTGAGCCTTGGAGCGAGTTTCGGAACATAGAAAAACCGCCTCAGATCACTGAGACGGTTTCATTTTTATAGAAACAGTATTATTTCTTGTTGAAATCTCCTGCGTAGATCGAAGTTACTTTATCCAGAGAAATATATTTCTTCAGAACAGAATTCACTTCTTCTAATTTCAGGTTTTGGATCTTGGCATTCAGCTCATCATATCTTTCCAATGGAACACCGAAAAGGAGTTTGCTATTTTCCAGGTTGATCAATGTATTCTCCATTCCAAGGCTTGTGGTGCGGATGTTGGCGTAACTTTTCTTGTTGGAGTCCAATTCCGCCTGTGTGAATCCTGTTTTCAAAGCTTTGCTCACCTCATCTTTCACAGCAGATTCTACAGCATCACGTTTTGTTGGATTTAGGTATGCGTAGTAGTTCCAAGAGGAAACGTCGTTTGTAATTGGAACATTAAGGTAAGAACCAACACCGTAAGAAATACCGTCTTTTTCACGCAGTCTCATTGGTAATCTTGCAGAAAGGAAACCACCGCTTCCCAAGATCTCATTAGCCAAGACCAAAGCTGGATATTCTGGGCTGTCCTGTTTCATTGTGAAGCTTGAAGTTCCAAGTGCGACTGCATTTTCCTTGTCTGGTGTGATGATATTCTTATCCACTTTTTTGGTTTCGAACAACGTAGGTTTTACTTCTTCAAACTTAGATTTTGCGGTGAACTTCCCGAAGGTTTTCTCCAATTCTGAACCGACAGCTTTTGCATCCAAACTTCCGATAATCGTTCCTGCACCATTCGAAGCGCCTAGAACATTACTATAGAAATCTACAACTTGGGCGCGGGTTACTTTTTTGTTGTCCGCGATCTCTTCTTCCAGCGTTGAAGTGTAGAAAATACTGGTTTTTGGGTAAGGCGAAGAAAGTCTTGAAAGCTCGTTGTAAGCGATTGCTTCTGGATCTTTTAACTGTCCGTCGAGGTAAGTATTGTTTTCAGCGATGGTTTTTGTCAATTCATTTTCCGGGAAAGTAGAATTAGCTAAAATGTCCTGCATAATGGCCATTACTTTCGGGAAATCATTTTTGTAGGTAGAGAACTGCACCATCAGGTTTTGCCCGGAAGTATAGAAATTGAGCGAAGACTTCATCTGATCCAATTGATCTTGGATCTGCTCCTTCGTTCTGGTCTTGGTTCCGGATTTTAATAGCGAGGCGGTCATACTTGCCACAGCAGATTTTCCTTGAAGGTCTTTCTCATTACCAATTCTGAAACGGAAAGAACCTTGGATCTTGTCGCCTTTCAGTTCTTTGTTGATCAAACCGTATTTCATCCCGTTGGAAAGTGTGCCTTCCGTCAGATTTTTTTTGATGTTGGCGATGCTGGTCTCAAAAGGTGCTGGTTCTTTCTCCAAAGCTTTACCTTTGTAATCCTTCGTCAAAGTAGCGATTTGCTCAGACCTGAATTCCGTTGGCAAAACACGTTCTTCATTGGCAGAAGGACGGAAAACACCCAATGTTCTGTTGTTGTTTTTGAAATATTTTGCAGCAACCCTTTTGATATCCTCGAGTTTTAGATTCTCCACATTATCCCTGTAAACGAAAGCCAGTTTGTAACTTCCGGTTCCCACAATCTCTGTGAATCCAATGGCGTAATTGATCGTATTATTTTTTTCTGTTGCAATATCTTTCAAGAGCTTTGATTTGGCTCTGTTCAGATCTTCTTCTGTGTAATTGATGGTTGAAATCTTATCCAACTGCGCTTTGACCAATTTTGCAGCCTCATCCAGATTTTTCTCTTTCGAAATATCAAAATTGTAATAAATAATACCCGGATCTCTCGCCGGAATGTAATAGGCCCAAACCGACGAAGCATTGCCAGAATCTACAAGTCCTTTATACAGATAACCTGATGGATCTGCGGTAAGGATCTCATTCAGTGCGCTAAGTGCAGCATAATCCTTGTCTGCAAAAGCTGCCGCGTGATAACCTGCTGCGATGATCTGCTGGTCATTATTTCTTTTGATCTCAAAATATTTCTCACCATTCTGAGCTGGTTCAACTGTATAAGTTCCACCTAACTCCCTCGCTGGTTTTGGAATTGCAGAGAAATAATCACCTACATATTTCAAGGCATTGTTCTCATCAAATTTACCTGCAATGACCAACGTTGCATTATCTGGCTGGTAATATTTTTCATAGAATTTGCGAAGCGTTGGTGCTTTCACTCTTTCGATGTCTTCTTTACTTCCGATGGTGGAATTTCCGTAGTTGTGCCAAGTGTATGCATTAGAAAAAACATTCTGGATCATCACCCTCGTCGGGTTGTTTTCCCCGATTTCAAACTCGTTTCTTACCACAGAAAATTCTTTGTCCAGATCGGTTTGAAGGATTGTCGCATTGATCATTCTGTCGGCTTCCATCTGGAGCGACCATTTCAGGTTTTCGTCGTTAGATGGGAAGATCTCGTAATAATTGGTTCTGTCGTAATAGGTTGTTCCGTTGGCTACACCACCTTTGTCAGACAACTGTTTCTTGATATCGCCCAAATTTTTGGTGCTTTTGAAAAGCATATGCTCCAGCAAGTGCGCCATCCCTTTTTCACCGTAGCCTTCATCCTTGGAACCTACATTGTAGATGATGTTAACCACCATATTACTTTGTGATTGGTCGGGAATCAAAAGGACATTCATCCCATTGGATAACTTGTATTCCTTTACACCTTCGATGTTTCCTACAAATTTTGGTGTTTCGGCTTTTTGAGCGAACACAGGCGTCCTAAGGCCTGCGTAGAACACGACCGCCGCAGTCAGTAAAAGATTCTTCATGTTTTATAGTTATTATTTAAGAATTTTAAATTTAGCAACTTTCCAATAAAAATATAATAATGCTTTTAATTTTTATGAAAATCTTAACGTAATTTTGCAATTATGCAAGTTGAGAAGATAATTATGGGAATCGATCCGGGAACATCCATTATGGGTTTCGGGATCATCTCCGTGAAAGGCGGGAAAATGGAGTTGATCGTGATGCACGAATTGGTCTTGAAGAAATATGAAAACCACGAGACCAAACTAAAAGTTATTTTCGATAAGACCTTAGCGTTGATCGATGAATATCATCCAGACGAAACAGCTCTGGAAGCGCCTTTCTTTGGAAAGAATGTCCAAAGTATGCTGAAACTTGGACGCGCTCAAGGAGTCGCAATTGCCGCCAGTCTTCACAGAAATATTCCCATCACCGAATATTCTCCGAAAAAAGTAAAAATGGCCATCACCGGAAACGGAAATGCCAGCAAGGAACAAGTGGCTGGAATGCTTCAAAATCTTTTGAAACTGAAAGAATTTCCTACGAAATATCTTGATGCATCTGATGGTTTGGCGGTTGCTGTTTGTCATCATTTCAATTCTGGCACCATTTCTACTGACAAATCTTATTCTGGCTGGGACAGCTTTTTGAAACAGAATCCTGACCGTGTTAAATAGTTGATAGTTGATAGTTGATAGTTGATAGTTGATAGTTGATAGTTGATAGTTGATAGTTGATAGTTGATAGTTGATAGTTGATAGTTGCAAAATTAATTTCTACTCTTGGATCTTTTACCTTTTTTCTTGTCTCTTATCCTTTGATTTTTGTCTCTTGATTTTCTATCTTTGAATCGATGAATAATTCTCTTTTTGAAATCGTAGAACACACCAACCGTAGCATTTTTCTCACAGGAAAAGCAGGAACTGGGAAGACTACATTTCTAAACGACTTTGTAAAAAAAACCAAGAAAAAACACATTGTAGTTGCGCCAACAGGGATTGCGGCCATCAATGCTGGTGGCGTTACGATCCATTCGATGTTTGGATTGCCACTTAGAACTTTTCTCCCGACGACAGAAAGAATCGACCAAAATCTAGGAAACAACATTCCGGATCTGATGGTCCATTTCAAATACCGAAAAGACAAACTAAAACTCCTTCGCGAAATCGAAATCATCATTATCGATGAAGCCTCGATGTTGCGCGCGGATGTTTTGGATATGATGGATTTTTCACTGAGACACGTTCGCAGGAATCAGCAGAAATTTGGTGGCGTTCAGATGTTATTTATCGGCGACCTTTACCAGTTGCCTCCGGTTGTGAGAGATGAACATATTCTTGGAATGTATTATCCATCGCCTTTTTTCTTTCACGCCAAAGCTTTGGAAAGTAGTAATTTCATCACGCTAGAGCTGACCAAAGTTTACCGACAAACCGATGAACATTTTCTTGAGATCCTCAACGCCATCCGAGACGGAATTACCGGAGACATCGACTTCGAAACGTTGAACGAGAGATATCAACCAGACTTCGACCCAAAAGATGAAGCGTATGTCTATCTCTGTTCGCACAACAAAATGGCGGACGACATCAATCAAAAAAAAATAAAGGAACTCGGCGGAAGAGCACATTCCTACACAGCCGATGTGAAAGGTGATTTCAAGGAAACACAATACCCAAATGATGAAGTTTTGGAATTGAAGATCGGAGCACAGATCATGTTTATTCGAAATGACACTTCGCCTGACAAAAAATATTACAACGGAAAACTTGCTCAAATCTCTTACCTAGATGAAGACGAAATCTCTGTAATCCTAGACGGAAGCGAAGAAGAGATCACTTTGAAAGCAGAAACCTGGGAACAGAAAAAATATTCTCTGGATGATGAAAAGAACATCAAAGAAGAAGTCTTGGGAAGTTTCAAACAGTTTCCGATTCGCTTGGCTTGGGCGGTAACGATTCATAAAAGTCAAGGTTTGACCTTTGATAGATTGATCATTGATGCTGGGAAAAGTTTTGCTTCCGGACAGGTTTATGTGGCACTTTCGCGTTGCAGAACTTTGGAAGGCATTGTCCTAAAATCTAAAATCACGCCCGAAGTGATCTTCAGTGACAAACGGGTTTCGAAGTTTCAGGACGAGACGCACGCCAATTCGAAAATTGAGGAAATCCTAAATTCTGAAAAGTACGATTACAGCATTCAAAAAGTCATTAGAAGAATCGATTGTGTTTGGTTCGTTTCCGCCTTGGAAAGCTGGATGGTGATGACCCGAAGTAGCAAATCCATTGATAAGGACCAATCGCAAAAGCTTTACATCACTTTAAAATCCGAAATCGAAAATCTGACGTCTATCTTCCAGAAATTTGAAAGAATATTGCTTCAGAAAACCCAAAAATTTCTGAAAGGTGAAGAGGAATGGCGAGAAGTTGAGGTCAAAGCAAAAGGTGCGGTCAATTTCTTTTTCTCGAATGTGAAGGAGAAGGTTTTCTCTCCGCTTAAAGATTTTTATTCCGAAACCAAAGGCGTGAAAGGTTTGAAAGCTTTCAACGAGGATTTTCGCGTTTGGCTGGATGACTTGGAGGAATATTTGAAAGATCTGAAAGACGTTCATCTTTTGGAAACACCTTTGTTCGACAAGGAAAAAGATGCTGTGATCTCGATGTCTATCAATAAAGTTCCGACGCACGTTTTGACCTATCAATTGTTCCAGGACGGAAAAACCATTTCTGAAATTGCGAGAGAACGAGGTTTGGTAAACTCTACTATTTTTGGGCATTTATCTAAATATGCTGAGCAGAATTTGCTAGATAAAAATGACTTATTGAGAATCTATCCAAAGGAAAAAGTAAATGCTTTCGAAAAGGTTTTCAAGCAAAGTCCAGAGGAGAACATCAATGATTGGAAAGCGGCCTTGCCTGCAGATTTTGATTATGGTGAGATCCGATTGATCTGGAATTACTATTTGAATTTGAAGTAGTTTTTTATAGCAAAGTCGCCAGTAAATTTCAATATAAAAAAAGAAAGTCGCAAAGTTGAATTTGCGACTTTTATATTTGTGCAGAAAAGAATTCTCCGCCTTTGCGTTAATTACTTTTTTGAATTAATTGATCAATTCAAATCTTGCATATTCTGCGATTTTCTTTGGCAATTTAATCCCGTCTTCTGTTTGATTATTTTCTAACAAAGCGGCCATAATTCTTGGCAAAGCCATTGCAGAACCGTTTAGTGTGTGAACCAATTGCGATTTTCCATCTGCCTTGTAACGGCATTTCAACCGGTTGGCCTGGAAAGTTTCGAAGTTAGAAACAGAACTTACTTCCAGCCATTTTTCCTGCGCTGCGCTCCAAACTTCGAAGTCGTAAGTCATTGCCGATGCAAAACCTGTATCTCCACCGCAAAGTCTTAGGATTCTGTAAGGCAATTCCAAATCTTCCAAAATGGATTTGATATGTTCTACCATTTCTTCCAAAACAGCATAAGAATTTTCTGGTTTCTCGATTCTTACAATTTCCACTTTCTCGAATTGGTGAAGTCTGTTCAAGCCTCTCACGTGCGCGCCATAACTTCCCGCTTCTCTTCTGTAGCATTGAGAAAACGCTGTATTCTTGATTGGCAGATCTTTCTCATCCAACAAAACATCGCGGTAAAGATTCGTCACCGGAACTTCCGCTGTTGGAATTAAATATAGATCATCTGCATTGATGTAATACATTTGTCCTTCTTTATCGGGCAATTGTCCAGTTCCATAGCCGGAAGCTTCGTTCACCACGTGTGGCGGATTCACTTCCAGATAGCCTGCATCAACGTTCTTATCCAAGAAATATTGAACCAACGCTCTCTGTAATCTCGCACCTTTCCCAAAATAAACAGGGAAACCAGCACCAGCGATTTTAACACCCAATTCAAAGTCTATCAAATTGTATTTTTTTGCCAATTCCCAGTGTGGAATCGCACCTTCACCAAGACCTTCAACTGTTGTTGATTCGTAAATGATCTCGTTATCATCAGCAGAAACACCTGCTACGACTTTCTCGTAAGGTACATTTGGGATCTGATAAAGAATGGTGATCAAGGCTTTCTCGGCTTCAGCAAGTTGCGATTGTAATTCTTTGCTGGAATCTTTGTATTGCGAAGTTTTGGATTTTGCCGTTTCAGCTTCCTCTTTTTTCCCTTCTTTCATCAAGATTCCGATCTCTTTCGAAATTTTGTTCATTTCGGAAAGTTGTGAGTCTAGCTCAAACTGCAGTTTTTTTCTTTCGTCGTCAGCATTGATGGCTGCATCGACCAAATCTAATTCCTTGAAGCTTCTTTTCTTCAAGCCTTCCAAAACGCGCTCTTTGTTCTCGCGCAAAAAATTAACCTGTAACATAGTTTGGTTGTTGGTTGATAGTTATTGGTTGTCAGAAATTCGTTTTTTTAATTTTCAAACTCTGACTATGATTGCAAATTTAGGGATTTTATTTCACGATCTTGACAATGTTTGCCTTGCCCTGAACTTTTGTGAATTTCAATTCACCATTATACCAAAGTTTTGAGATCTGAAAAAGTGACGGTGTTGATTTATATTCGATTTCGATCGTATCGTCATCATTTACCACTACTTCATTAATTGTTCGCGGTAATCTGATGATAAATCTGGAATAATATGTCTGTTCGTTATCATTACTCAGAGAATCAATTTTAATCCTAGCTGCTCCCGCCGGATAATCCATGTAAACCAATGTGTCTGCATCCTTTGGAAAGGTAGCTCCGGAAATAATCTGCAAATCTTTCTCTCCCAAAAGATCCAGCAAAGCCGGTGTGGAGTACGATCCTTCAATGTTGGAATTGAACAAATCCTGTCCGGTAGCAGCACTCGTCATATAAAGTTTTAGAACCTGATCGATAGTCTGAGTTTCTTCCTCGTCTCTTTGACAAGAAAAAAGCAACATTATGGCTGATATAAGTATGGAAAATCTGAGTTTCATCTTTGCAAAGATAAAATTCTTTCACGACAATTTTCTGTAGTGGGACAAGAATCCAATCATTAATAAAATTCCTGTCGTAAATAAAGTTGCAGACTGTGCAATCGCCATTCCTTCGACTCCAAATTTCGGGACTAGAAAAAGAGAAAGTATCCCTAAAATCAACAAGGCAGAAGCAGAAACGACCGTATTGTACGCCATCTTCCCAACTGCCGAAAGAAGATTTCCGTATAGATTTCTCATCAGCATATTGAGAAGAAAAGCTGCCGTAAGAATAAGGAACGGCGATTCGATTCCCTCGTATTTTTCTCCAAAAAATAAGGTGACAATAAAATCATTAAGAAAGTAAAAAGAAATAAAGATCAAGCTGCAAAGCGGAATGAATATTTTGTAATAATTTGATATATAATATTTTAAGAAATTTTTGTCATTATGATTTTTCGCCAATTCAGGAAAATCACTTTGCATAAAAGTAAGGGCAATGAAAGTCAAATTTGCAGGAATCAAGATCGCTGTTTTGTAATCTGCAACCGCTGATTCACTCATCAGAAAACTGATCAGAATAATATCCAGAGAGAATAAAGTGTCACTCAAAACAGCAGTTCCGGCCGTAAATAGCCCGTATCGCCAAATCTCTTTTTTTGAAAAACTAAATGATTCTTTTTTTTGTGAAAAATCAATATTTCTGTACCAAAACAATGCGACAAAAGGCATTATGGTAATTGCTGCCAAATATCCTAATAGCCCAAAAAAATACGTTAAAACAAGTGTCGAAACTAATCCAGAAATGTTGACAACATTATTCAGTCTCGCAAATTCCTTGTTTTTTCCATTGATGCGCAATTGTGACTGGATGTGATTATAGAAAAAAAATCCAACCAGCCGGATAGCGAAAGCCAAAAACAGAATGATTATCTTTTTAAAATTGTCAAGATAAAATAGAGATGAGAGCAGAAATATCAAACTTAAGATGATCTGATAATAAAAACCCTGTTTCCAGAGATAAACAGACAGTGCGTTTTTTTCTTCCGCCATCTTGGCAATGGAACCGTACCTCAACAAAACCTGCTGGCTCCCAAATCCGCTAAATGCCATAAAAACAGCAGACAACGCTGCGACAATACTTACCAAACCAAAATCATTTTCCGGTAATAATCTGATAATTGCAACTGAAGTTACGAACCCGCAAATCTTCGCAATAAGCAGCGACCCAAAGACAAAATGACCTTTGTTTTTGAAAAAATTTCTGATAAAATCCGACAGATTTCCCACTAACTGAAATATAACTTAAAAATAGCCAAAATATTGACAGCCTGACTCTTTTGATAGAAATCCTTCTGTGAAAAAAGAAATTGTACATCAGCCTGGAGGTCCTTGTAATTCTCCAAGCGCCAAATATTTTCGTTGAAATAGGTTTCATAATAATCCTGAATGTCCTTAGAATTATAGTAATAAAACTCATAAGGATACATACTGGTACGCTCGGTTTGCTTGGTAATTTTGGCGTTCCAAAGCTTTGAAACACGCTTGATTACCTTTGGACCGAATGTATTTTTCCATTGGGCATTTGGCCTCATTCCCGTTTTCTCCCAGACATAATCAGCTCCATTTGGCATACATTGATTCAGCCATTCGAGATATAATTTTTGATTGATTTTCCATTTTTCAGGAAGACTGATTGCAAATGCCAGCATCGTTTTCGACATAAAAGGAGACGTCTGGTAGCCATATTGCTGGATAACCTGCGCTCCCAAAACTGTTCTGTTGTAAGCTACATTTCTTAGGTAGAACAATTCTTCTGATTCGTAATCGTTTCGAATTTTGTCGAAGTCTGATTTTACTTTCGGAAGGAATTTCCTGTTGACAACAATTTTGAACTCGCCAGGCTTTTGTCTGTACGGAACTGTATTGAAACCACCTAAAATGCCGTCGCCAATAGAGCCGCTGTGGACAATTTTAAAATTGAAATCAGTCAAATTTTCAAAGGCATATTGAACGTGAATCCCACCAGTGTACAAGCCGCAGCCTTCTGACAACTCTGTCAGTTTATCAATATATTTAAGATAAATTCCGCCGTCTAAAGACTGGAATTTATAATTAATTTCATAATCTTTTGCAATCTGTCTGGAGATCGTTTCATCCAGATATTCCGATTGAGAAAAACAAAAAGCCTCATCTGGCTTGTGACCAAGTTTATCGGCGTACAAAAGTCCCATTCTGCTGTCCAGTCCGCCACTTAGCAAAGTAAAATGTTGGGAATTGAGTTCATCGTCTTTCTCATATTCCAATCTGATATTCTCTGAAAATATATCATTCAGATCCCGAACCGCCATTTCTTTGGAGCCTTGGAAATAAGCGATTTGGTCCAGATCAAAATATTTTTTCTCGGTAATATTATGAGTTTTCAGATCAATTTCGATGTAATGTCCGTCCAGTATTTTGAATACATTTTCAATGGGCGTTTCATTCTCAAGCATATTTCCAAATGCCAATAATTTATAAAGATTGTTGATATTTGGAGCAGTAGAAATTTGATTTTCTCTAATCGAATTATTCAATCGAACCAAATGAGAATCGATAAAAATTTGTCCATTTTGCTTAGAATAAAAAACGCGCTGTGTAGAGGTAGGATTGGTAAAAACAAAAATTTTATGTTCTAATTTATCCCAAATATATCCACGAAATTCTCCGTCCAATTCCTTAATAGAAGCAATTTTACTTTCACGATAAAGCTTGTCAAAAAGTGTCGGGAAATCTGAAACGGTATAACTTTTTAAAAGTTTTTTTTTATTTAGAATTACACCTTCAACAGCAATTTCCAGGCTGTCATTTTTTAATAAAAACGAATCGTAATCATCAGCGTAAAACACCGATGACTCAATATTATTTTCAGAAATATGAATTTGGAAACCCTGCATCAGCTTAAAACTTCATTATAAATATCTGAAAACTGCCGGCAGATGCTTTCTTTAGAAAAATGATCTACAACAAATTGTCTCAGAACTTCTGGTTTTTCAATATTCATTTTGTGATTTAGAAAATTTTCCATCGATTGGTATAGTTCTGTTTCATTGGCCTTTTCAATCAATATTCCCAGACCTGGTTTTACAAACTCGGGAACACCGCCAACTGCGGTTGCAATGACGGGTTTTCCACACGCGTATGATTCCAGGATGACGCAACCTTGTGTTTCGTTGTCACTGAAAAGAATAAAACAATCAGAAGTCTGCATTTTTTCCGCCACTTCGGAATACGAGATTTCATCAAAAACTGAAATATAGCTTTCAGCATTCAATTTTTTCACGAGATTATTAAGCGTTTTGGTATCGCCGTCACCACCAATTTCCAGCGACACATTGTAACCGCTTTGTTTTAGTTTATGAACGGTTTCAATGATCTGATTTGGACGTTTTCTCGGAATTAAGCTGGAAACATGAAGAAATTTCGCTGTCGGATTTTCAGGATTTGGTTTAATTGTAAAAACATCTGTATTGACCACATTCGAAATCACTTTCATTGGCGTTTTGATTCCGATAGCTTGCAGACTTTCAAGTAGATTTTCACTTACTGGCAGAATATAACCTGCGTTTTTTGCTATCAATTTTGCAATTCGCTTGATATTTGCAGAAGTTTTATCGAGATTTTGTTTTTGCAAAGCTGTCCAATGTTCGGTTACCACAAAAGGAATTTTAAATTTCTTCTTCAGATAAACAGCAAACAGCATATTGTTGTGAAGTACATTGGCATGAACCAGATTTGGTTTCTGCATTTTCGCAAATCCCATTTTATAAGCCTTCATTCTTCGTAAGAAATTCTGGATCGGATTTTTAGAATTTTTATAATAAATAATGAGAGTCCTGATTCCGTTGATCACTTTATCATCGAAAACAAAGGTTTCAGTTTGATTAAAATCCCCGATTGTATGAAGAATTTCTACATCATGTTTCAAAGCAACAGCTTCTGCGTGGCGTTGCACAAAATTACCATTTGTAGGTTCGAGTTTATTCGGAAACCAAGAAGAAATAAAAAGTATTTTCAAAGTTTTGTTACTATAATCCTTACAAAGATAAAATTTATAAAAGAAACGCTTCTATCTAAGATAAAACTTTGAAAGAAGAGAGTTATTTTGTAATTTAACTATTTTAAATTTTTATTATTTTGAATGATCTTGATGAATTAGACATTTTAACTTCAAAATTTCTTCTGAATCACTAAAATATCAAATATGTTATTTGAAACATTATCAATTCTTTCGGCGGTCATTATCATCTTAGATAGTGATGATAAAAAGATTTCTTTTTCTAATTGTTTATATTTGCGCGAGTACGGACAATTTCGCCTATAAATTAATTTTTTACAATTTTATTGAATCTATTTGAAAATAAAATTAGCAAATGAATATATCTTTTAATAATAGTGATTATAAAATACCTATGATTTCATTTTTTGTGATTTTATATATTTTTGTTTCTTTTATTTCCTCCAACATAATTATTGATGATTCTTATATAACCTTCAAGTATGCAAAAAATTTTGCTGAATATTTTAAACCCTGGTATAATTTGGATCCTACATTCCAAGGTAATGGGCAAACCAGCATTATTTGGATGTGGATTTTGGCTTTTTTTAATTTTTTGGGAATAAAATCGGAGCACATATTTCTTCCGATTAATCTTATAGCGGGCAGTTTTCTTATTGTCAAACTGTTGCAGCATCTAAGATTTGCGAAAAACAACGTGTTCTTAAATTTCTTTAATTTTTCAATTACCTTATTCTTTATTTTTTGGCTGTATTTGAATTCTGCACATGGTCTAGAAAGTGTTTTTGCAGCACTTATCCTGTATTTATTTATTAAAAACTGGGATCAAACTCTAAATTATTATGCTTTACTATTGCCTTTAATAAGACCGGAATTTATAATCTTTCTTCTATTTTGGAACCTGGATAGTCGTTTTTTTTCATCAGATTTTTATAAAAAAACACTCATATCGATTTTTACAGTATTACTTTTTGCTCTGTACTACGTCATTTTTTTTGATTACTACGTGTTACTGCCGTTAATTTACAAATCACATCTTACGAATTACAGCGTTTCTAAAATTTCTGTTTATTGTGGCCTTTTGCTTATCTTTATTCCAATATCAATAGAGTTAGCACGCAGGAAAAAGTTTTTGTCTCTGGTTCCCTTACATATTCTTATTTTTTACTACACCAATAATGTTGAAAGCTACTCTTCGGGCATCTTTTCAAGGTATTACTTTCCTTTGATGTGTTTCTATTTAGTTTTTGATTTTAATCCTGAAAACTTCCGAACTCTCGGTAAAAAAGTTCCCCTGTTTTTAAACGTATTACTTCTTATCGTTTTTCTCAGAATGGTAAAATTATCTCTTAATTTTTATCAACAGAAGAAACAGATTGAAATAGAAAATGTTGGCTATTATGGTGCATACCAAAAGCTAGTTAAGATTTTGCACCTAAGCGATAAGGTTAGCATAATCGACGCGGGGTTTACTGCATATTTCTCAGACGCAATGTGCTATGATGGAGCAGGTCTGAATGATGCTACAATGCTGCTTACAAGAAAAAAAAATGACTCCAGTGCATACAGAAATTACATTATTGGACGAAAAATAAATGTCATAACAGTTTGCTCAACATCTGGGAATTATTTTGAAGCACGTTCAAAACCAGAACAGTTCATTTACAACGCACTTAATTTAAAAAAATATCCCATTCATAAAATTTATGAAATGGATAAAGGCTTCTATCTTTTTGTATATAATTTTGACGGAGGATATGGTAGAAATTAAAAATTTATTTTATAGAAAATGCCCAACTTCTGCTGAAAGGCTGTATAAAATGACTCAAGAAATCAAGGTAAGTGTTCTTGGAAAAATCGAAAACCTCAATGTCTTTTGACAGTTCGCCGCTTCTGATTTTACTTTTGAAATCCGAAAGTTTCAAAGTTTTGACTTCACCGTTTTCTATAAAACTGGCTTTCATTCTGTCAAATAATCCAAGATCAAATTGTGAGTCCAGTTCTCTCATCACTTTGCCCAAAGCATCGATGCTGCAGCCGGAAGCCGCTTCTTTTTCTTCATCTACACAAATGATAATGAATTGATTTTTTTCAATCTTAAAAGATGAGGACAATTCTTTTCCGTGAGCAGCCCAATCACCTAAGAAATCGTATAATTTCTCAGCAATTGTTTTACTTTCTTTTGCTGTAAAAGGTCTTGAAGCTGGATATATAATGACGCGATAGTCGCTTGTTTCTACAATATTTGATTCCTCGATTTTCATAACAGGATTATTTAAAGTATAAAATTACGGATTTTTATCGAATTCTGTAAAAACGAAAAACCCAGAATGTATCCGGGTTTGTATTTTTAAAAGTATATATAAATTAAAGATCCTCAGCTTCTGCCAAAAGCTCTACAATATCTTTAACTTCTACTTCTGTATTTTTGTTAAAATGCTTCACACCATCGGTCATCATAGTGTTACAGAAAGGACAACCTGTCGCAATTATTTTCGGTTCAAACGAGAGCGCTTCTTCTGTTCTCTCTACATTGATGTCTTTGTTTCCTTTTTCAGGCTCTTTGAACATTTGCGCGCCGCCAGCTCCACAACACAGTCCGTTGGTTTTGCAGCGTTTCATTTCTACAAGTTCTGCATCCAGTTTTTCGAGGAGCATTCTTGGCGCTTCGTACTCGTCATTCCCTCTTCCGAGATAACAAGGATCGTGGAACGTGATTTTTTTCCCTTTGAAACTTCCACCTTCTATTTTCAGTCGGCCTTCATTCATCAGGTCTTTTAGGAATTGTGTGTGGTGAAGGACTTCATAATTGCCACCTAAGCTTGGATATTCATTTTTTAAAGTGTTGAAACAGTGCGGGCAAGCCGTCACAATTTTTTTGACTTCGTAAGCATTCAGAACTTCAATGTTGGTCAGAGCCATCATTTGGAAAACAAATTCGTTTCCGGCACGTTTTGCAGGATCGCCTGTGCAGGATTCTTCCTGACCAAGAACAGCGAATTCTACTCCAATTTTATTCAGGATTTTGCAGAATGCTTTGGTTATTTTTTTGGCTCTGTCATCGAAACTTCCGGCGCAGCCAACCCAGAAAAGAACTTCAGGAGATTTGCCTTCAGCAGCGTAATCTGCCATTGTTTTTATAGTGAAATCCATTTTTATAATTTACCAATTAATCAATGTAACAGTTTAACAATTAGATTAATGATTGCTACATTGGTAGATTATTACATTGTTACATTAATTATCTTTCGCCCAATTCAAACGATCAGCCTGATTGTACTGCCAAGGTGCTGCATTATTCTCAACATTGGTCATCATCAGATTCAATTCTTGTGGCGCTGCGGATTGTTCCATTACCAAAAATCTTCTCATTTCGAAGATTATAGATAGAGGATCAATAAGAACCGGGCAAGCTTCTACACAAGCATTACAAGTGGTACAAGCCCAAAGTTCTTCTTTGGTAATATAATCGTTGACCAGTTTTTTACCATCATCAACGAATTTTCCGCCGTTCTTGTTGATGTTTTTTCCAACCTCTTCCAAACGGTCTCTGGTTTTCATCATTATTAATCTTGGAGATAATTTTTTCCCTGTGATATTTGCAGGACAAACTGAAGTACAACGTCCACATTCTGTACAGGAATAGGCACTCATCAATTGATGTTGATTAAGATCAAAAATATCTTCTGCGCCAAATTTGGATGGAATTTCTGCCTCGCCTTCTGCCGGAGCGGCGTAAGGATCTGCATTTGGATCCATCATCAATTTGATTTCTTTGGTAACAGAATCCAAATTATTGAATTTCCCTTTCTCTTCAAGATTCGAAAACCAAGTATTCGGAAAAGCTAATATAATATGAAGATGTTTTGAATAATAAAGGTAATTCATAAAGAACAAAATCCCGACAAAGTGAAACCACCAAGCCGATTGCTCTACGATATGAAGTGTTTCTACACTGAAGTTTTGAAAGAATGGAAAAATGTTTTTTGAGATTGGAAAATTACCACCAAAACGATTGGCATCAGCATAATAATCTGCGCCATTCATTGTGAAAAAAGCCACCATTAAAGCAAACTCAATAATCAAAATCCAATTGGCATCGTTCTTTGGCCAGCCGAAAAGTTCCTTCATCGTCAGTCTTTTCACACCGTAGAAATTTCTTCTGATGAAAAATACCACGACTGCAATTACAACCAACAAAGCAAGAACTTCCAAAGTAGATGTGAAAAATGCATAGAAAGATGCTCCTAAAATACCTTGTAAGAAGCGGTGCGTTCCGAAAATTCCATCTATGATAATTTCCAAAACTTCGATATTGATAATGACAAAACCAACATAAACAAAAATGTGCAAAATTCCCGCAATCGGGCGTTTTACCATTTTGCTCTGTCCCAGCGCAACACGAGACATAATTGCCCAGCGTTCAGCTTTCCTGTCTGTTCTGTTGATCTCTCTCCCTAATTTGATATTGCGATAGATTTCTTTCAGACTTTTAAAAAACAGTCCGAAACCAGCAATTAAAAGAATCAGGAAAATAGCATTATCAATGTATTGCATAAATTACTTTTTGTCTGCGTTTTTACCAAAAACTGAGAAATTCACGTATCTCTTAGGGTTGACTTTGAAGTCTTCCACCAACTCATTAAGATTCTTCGAAGTCTTAGTTAGATTGTTGTAAAGCTCTTCATCTTTCGCCAATTTACCAAGAGAACCTTCACCGTTTTGTATGCCGGAAATAACGTTATTCAGTTTCCCAGCCGTTTGGTTGAACTGGTCAATTGTACCATTCAATTTATCGATATCTACACGTTCTGCGACGCCGCCAAATTTATCCAGCGTTTTGTTTGCGGTCAGCATTGCTGCATTTGCATTGGCGACAACTTCGTGCAGGCCTTTTTCATTATTGGCCAAAATTGAATTCGTTCTGTCAGACGCACCTTTGAAAGATTCAATGGTTCTGTTAAGGTTTGATAGCAACAATTTGATTTCTCGTCTGTTTTGCTCGTCAACAATTTTATTGGTGCTTGCAAGCGTTGAATCCAGTTTCAAAAGGACATTTGACAATTGATCTTTCACCGGTTTTACTTGAGAAGACAACGAGTTCAGCATTGATAACTGATAGTTTCCTTTCAAAGTATCGCCGTCTTTTGCAGTATCGCCGCCATAGAACAAATTGATCTTCATTTCTTTTCCGGACATTAATCCTGGTTCAAAGATCTCAACGGTTGAATTTCTGGAAAATTCGAAGGTATCGTCAATGGTAAGTTTAACCACGAAATGCAGCTTGCCATCCTTTGTTGTAATTGGTTTGATCTCATCGACCTGACCGACTTTCAATCCATTGATAGAAACCGGATTGGAAACAGAAAGCCCTTCTACATTATCATATTTTGCATAGAAAACATTGTCTGTCGTGAAAAGATTTTTCCCCTTCATAAATTGATACAGTACAACGAAACCTATAATGGCAAAAATGGCGATGAGCCCTGTTTTTAATTCTTTACTTAACTTCACGTTTGTAGATTTTACTAATTAGCAAATATAATGAATATTGGAATTATAATGGATATAAATAAAAAACAACAAAAGCGACAATTATGCCGCTTTCGTTGATTGTAAAATATTTTGAAATTATTGTTGAGGATTCTTGTCCCAAACTTCAATTCTGTAATCTTTGATTTTTGCATTATCCTGAAGACTCTTCAAGAATGCACCTGTGAACTGCTGAGAATTCTGCTGATTGATAGACTCCGTGATTTGTTTGATATCACCTGGCAATTTATTAGTTGTCACAGATTTTTTAACAACCAAATAAATACCTGTCATCCCTTCAATTGGTTGGGATAATTTATTAACTGCAACACCGAATGCCGCTCCGGCAACTTTAGGTTCCATGGCTCCATTCACAGAAGGATTGAAAACGTTAACTGCAGCGCTTGCTTTAGTTGTACCAAGTGCTTTTGCAGCCTGATCTAGAGAAGCATATTTTCCAGCGTTGATTTTCTCAAGGATTTTCTTAGCAAGAACTTTATTCTTCACGATTGGCTCGATTTGATCTCTAACTGTTTCCGGATCGGCAAGACCTTCATCCTGTTTTCCAACTACATAAGCCACGATTCTGTCACCAGTTCCTTCTACTGTGAAGATGTCTGTATCGCCGATTTCTCTTTTCTTATCAAATGCCCAAGCGATCACGTCTCCATCTTTGTCTGATCCAATTCCCGGAAGTGTTCCCTGGAATCTTCCAACAGTTTTAGGATTGTCGAATCTGTATTTGTTTTTCTCAGCTAAGTTTTTAAACTGGTTAAAACTTTTCCCCTGCGTCTGCTGAATAAATCTTGTAGCCTGAGTCAAAACTTGATTTTCAGTTTTGTCAGAAGCTTTGATATTTTTAGCTAAGTGCGCCATTTTATAAGTCATTGCACCGCTTTTCTTATCTTCAACATTGATGATATGGTAACCGAAAGCTGTTTCCTGCAATCCTGTAGTACCTTTTGCATTGTTTGCCAAGAAACTCAAATATCCTGGAGCAAACTGGCTTGTAGGCGTTGTCCAGCCCACACTTCCGTTTCTTTCAACAGCGTTTGGTTCGTCAGACAATTTTAGTCCTTCAGCAAACTTTGCCGGATCAGCCTTGATCACTGCCAATAAACTGTCTGCGGTTTTCTTTGCTGCTTCTTTAGTTCTTGTTGCTGTAGATCTTTCAGCACCTTTATAAGCAATTAAGATATGTTTTGACAATGTAGAATCAGAAGCTTTTTTATCCAATAATTTCGAAACTACGTAAAGTGACTGTTCTTTGTAAGGTCCAAAAGTCTGTCCGATAGCTGCAGTTGCAACCTTATCTTTCAACTCAGCTGGCAATTGAGTTGGGCTTACATACTGAGGAATAAAAGGAACATCAGAATTAAGTTCTACAAACATAGAATCATTCGTAGTGTTCTGGAAATTTTCTGCACCGTTGGAAGCGTCAGTTCCTTTAAGGAAAAGTTTATTGATTTCGTTTAAAGTTGCTGCATCATCAGAAGCACTTGGCGCTGCAGGGAAATAAGCATAAGCAATATTTCTGCTCGCTGTAGCTTTGAATCTTGTCGGATGTAATTTGATGTAATCTGCAAGATCCTGAGTGGTTACTTTTACATTATTCTTTTTAGAGAACTCCAAGTAATCAACTTTTACAAAATCGATGTTTGCCATCTCATCACGGAATTTTACCATCAACTCAGCTTCTTTTTTGCTGGTTGTGATACCGGAAGTGATGTTTCCGAAAAGCATTCTCGCCATCATTCTGTACTCGATTGCTTTTTTATTTTTCAGCCAAAAAGTATAATTTTCCGGATTCATAGACTGAGATTTTTCGATCTCACCTTTGATCTCTTTTAGTTTAAAGTTTCCTTTCTCATCAAAATACTGTTGATTCTGAGCGAAGATTGGATCATACTGCAATTGGCTCCAGAAAGTTTCATCTGAAAGAGTCAATCCTGTTTTTTCAAATTGTTGTTTGATCAATTTGGACTGCACAAGAATCTGCCAAGCCTGCTCTTCCAAACCTTTCGTCGGCTGACCTTGCTGCTGAGCCTGCTGTTGCATGATGAACAACTGATCGTTGAACTCGTCTCTTGTAATATCCTCGCCATTGACTTTTCCAAACACGTTTGGATTCTTTGCAAACATTTTGTCAAAGGTATCTGCGTTGAAAAGAAATGCTAACAATCCCAAAGCTATTACGCCTAACAGAAGCCATGATCTTTTTCTAATTTCGCCTAAAATTGCCATTTTATAGTATGTATTTATAATAGTGTGCGAAAATACATATTTTTAACAGAATAGGAAAATAATTTACAGACAATTGCAAATGTGAAAGATAAAATAAAAAAAACCTCTGAAAATTAGAGGTTTTGGAACTATTTGTCATTTTTTTTATCGAGCATCTTGTCCCGCATTTTCCCTTCCGTTTGGAAAAGCGTTAAAACTTGTTGCGGTGTCAGTATTTTCAGGAATTTATCTGCATAGGTTCTTCGGTTATTCAGAAGCTGTTGTCCTACGTCAAAACTTTGGTTTAATCGCTTTGTAGCTTCATCATCAGAAAGATTGTCGAGATTCTTATCAACGTGGAATTTTTCTTTAATCTGCTTCTGATTGCTCTGATATTCTGCATACATCGTTTTGAATTCATCCTGTTTTTCTTTTGGAATATCAAGATCATCAATCACAATATTTTCTTTCATATTTTGAAGAAAAACAGTGCGGTCTTTTACAGACATATTGCTTACTGCCTGTTTTCTTTCCTTCATATTCATCGACTGCCATTCGGAGGTTCTCGGAATAGATTGTTGCCTTTGCATTGTTCCCGAAGGAGACAAGGAGTTTGCAGAACCACTTCTGAATGAAGGTGTTGATGTACTATTTCTGCCAGCTGTATTTCCGGAATTTCGCTGCTGACCTTTTGCGGTATGTGCGGAGGAAAATCCGGCAATCAAAATCATTAATAAGAATTTATTCATTTTATTGATTTTTAATTTAATTATACAAGTCAAGATACACGTCTTGTTCACTGTTTCTGTCAATATCTTTCAACTGATCAGGAGTGAAAGCGGCCAGCACTTTTTCCACATCCATTTTTGATCCTGTTTTTGTCGCAACAGCATAATCCTGTCTATCAGTCATATTTCTATCGGAAGAAACCTCTGTTTTAGATTTCGAAACTGCAAGAGTCTGATTTGTTTTCAGATGTTTTGGCTTCGAAATTTCATTTTGAGTTTCTTCTGAAATCGCATTTTCTGCCAACAGATCTACAGAAGGTTTTTCAACAGACTTTTCAATTTCATAAACACTGTCTACAATTGGCGCTTGCTGAGCCATAGAAACTTCCGGATTGCTGTTAAGACTAAAAAATGCCGTAATTCCACCAATCAAAATTACTGCCGCTGCAGCCATCCATTTGAAATCAAGAGCAAAAACTTTCGTTTCTTTTTTCGCAACCACCGGATTTTGCCCGACGGTTTTAGCAATGACATTCGCCTGCATTTGTTTGAAAAAATCCTCCGAAGGTTCCGGATAAGGCGTTTTTCTGTTTAATTTTTCTATATCGATTTGCATAACTTTATTTTTTTAAAACTCTTGCGAGTAATTGTCCTTTATATAATTTTCCACCTTGTCCTTGGCGTAATGATAATTCGTTTTACAAGTTCCGACGGACATATCGAGTATCTTCGAAATCTCCTCATAAGGCAGATCATCATAATACCTCATATTGAAGACAAGTTTTTGCTTCTCGGGCAGCATTTGAATTGCTTTTGCCAAAAAAACCTGAATCTCTTCCGCATCCTGTCCGGCATTGTCCGCAACCAGATTCTGCATATGATATTCTGCATCTTCATCTGTCTTTTTCATCCGGTTCATTTTGTTGAGCGCCTGCAACGCCTCATTGGTAGCGATTCTGTACAACCATGTGTACAATTTGCTGTCATTTTTGAACTGATGAATATTCTGATACGCCTTGATAAATGTATCCTGCAAAACATCCTGAGCACCGTCGTGATCCACGATCAACCTGCGGATATGCCAATAGAGACGACTCTGATAAGCATCCATCATCGCACGCAAACCTTTCTCCACCGTTTGTGGATTGGCGAAGAGATTTACAATTTCCTCATCTTTGAGCTTCATTCAGATGTTTCGTAGTTTTGATTAAATAATAAGACCAAAGTTAAATTATTTTTTGAATTTCTTTGGATAAAGCTAAATCTAAAATCGAGCCTTTGTGATTTATAATCAAATCCAAACCATCAAAATCTTATCTTTGTTATATGAAAACAGTAATTATCGGCTCCGGAAATGTGGCTTATCATTTGGCAAAAGCTTTCACTTATAATAACATTAAGGTTGATCAGATTTTCGGGAGAAATGAAACTGAACTTTCTAAGATTTCGAATGAGTTTAATATTCCTTATTCAAATCAAAATCTTGAGGAAGCCGAACTCTACATCATCGCCGTTTCGGATTCTTCTGTAGAAAATGTTTCTGAATTAATTAAAAATGAAAATGCGCTCGTAGCTCATACTTCAGGATCATTACCAAAAGAAATTCTGAAAGGCAATTACCGAAAAGCAAGTTTTTATCCTTTGCAGACTTTCTCAAAAACCAAAGATCTGGATTATTCCAAAATCCCGTTTTTCATTGAAGCTGAAGATCAAATTGATGAAAAATCCTTGTTTGAATTAGCAACCATTATTTCTGATAATGTCGAAACTTCAACTTACGAAAAGCGAAAATACATCCATCTGACCGCAGTTTTTGCCTGCAATTTCGTGAATCATCTTTTTGCAAGAGCAAAGGAAATTTCGGATTCTCAGGATTTGAATTTCAATTATTTTCTTCCTTTAATTAATGAAACCGTTGAAAAAATCCATCATCTCGATCCAAAACATGCGCAAACCGGACCAGCCGTGCGGGGCGACGAGCGAATTTTGAAACTCCATGAAGAATTGATTACAAACAAAGAACAGCTTGACATTTATAAAACGTTGAATGAATCGATTAAAAAAATGTATCAATAATTGTGTAACATTTTAAAAATTCCTGCACTAATTATTCAGAAACAAAAAATTAAAAAAATCAAATATGAAATCTCTCAAAAAATTACTCATTCTTCCAATTTTGATGTTTGGTGCAATGGTATTTGCTCAAACTTCTTCAAACAGATTCTTCTACGAACTAACTTTCAAACCGAAAAAAGATTCTGCGAAAGTTGAAAAAGTAATGACCACGCTTGACATCACAAAAGAAAAATCACTTTACAGAGATTTCACTTGGGTGGCTCAGGATTCTATTCTTAAAATTGAATTTGAAGCGATGCAAAAAGCCGGCGTTTTCAAGGATATGACAAAATCTATGAGAATGCCAAAATTCGCTTACAAAGTTGAAAAAGTCTATCCGGATATGAAAGTAATTTTCGAAGAAGGCCTTCAAAACGGAATGACACCGATGAAATTGGGTTATGTAGATCCAACAAAATTCAACTGGAATATCACATCCGAAAAAGTAAAAATCGGAACCTACAATACGCAGAAAGCGACGACTGAATTTGGCGGCAGAAAATGGAATGCCTGGTTTACAACAGATCTTCCTTTCCAGGACGGACCTTACAAATTCTACGGATTACCCGGATTAATAGTGAAAATCGAAGATGACGGCGGAAATTATTCTTGGGAACTAAAAGGAAATAAGAAAGTGGACAATTTTGAAGAACTTTCCTATATTGAAAAAATATCTCCCGGCTCAGGCTCAAAACGAATGGAAGTGTCCAGAGACAAATTTGAAAGTACAATTGCAGACTTCAAAAAAGATCCGTTTGCTACAATCCGACCAATGCTGAAACCGGAAATGATGGCTCAG
The DNA here is from genome assembly GCF_021261315.1 of Epilithonimonas sp. JDS. GTDB lineage: Bacteria > Bacteroidota > Bacteroidia > Flavobacteriales > Weeksellaceae > Epilithonimonas. The sequence continues at coordinate 56,957 of NZ_JAJSAX010000009.1, read as the reverse complement.
AAACTACCGGGAAGTGACGTCAGTATCGGAGAAATGGTAAAAACACAGGAGAAAATGCTGAAAGATTTTTACAATGCCAATGATAATCCAATTGAACTGCCAGTTGCAAAAGACAAAAAGAAAAAATAAGATCAAAACCGGGAATTGACTTCCCGGTTTTTTTATGATTAATATCCTTATTTAGATTTATTTAAAACAAGTTATATTTGCATTTCTAAAAAGATGAATTTTGCAAAATAAACATCCCGATAAATTGTGCTGCTTTCCTAAAAATCAATTAGGCAAAATCACAGGTTATGATAATGAAGACCTGCAGATGCCTACAAAAATCTTGGAGATGGGACTTCTTCCGGAAACCTCGTTTCAGGTTCTTTACCAGGCACCATTTGGCGGTCCTTTATATATAGAATACGGATCGGAGAAAACAAGAGTTGCATTGCGGGAACAGGAAGCAAAATTCATCAAAGTTGAAGTTTTGGGATAATGCAGAATCAGAAAAAACAGAAACAGATTTTATTGGTTGGAAACCCGAATGTAGGCAAATCCACACTTTTCAATAGTCTCTGTAACAGAAAACAAAAAACCGGAAACTATGCTGGCGTCACCGTGGCGAGTCTTTCCGGAAATTATACTTACAAAAACGAAGAAGTCGAAATCACCGACCTTCCCGGCTCGTACAGCATCTATCCAACTTCTGAAGATGAAGCGATATTTTCCAGGTATCTGATTCAGGAACAGGAAAATTATGTTGGCGTTTTGTACATTGCCGATGCGATAAATATGAAGCGGAGTCTGCTTTTGTTTCAGCAGATTCAGGATTTGGGAATTCCAATTTTGATGGTCGTAAATCAAATTGATGAGGCAGAAAAACGTGGCATTAAAATCAACACCGATGAGCTTTCTAAAAAACTGAATGTCGATATTCTAAGAACCAATGCGAAGGAACATTTGGGCATTGATGAAGTTCGAGAAGCTATTTTTAATAATAAATTCAATAAAACTTCTCAGAGCACTTTTGAAATCCCTATTGAGCAAAAAAGTCTGGTTTACAAAATTGCAGAAAACACGAAAGACCATAATCTTTACAAAATCTGGACACTTTTGGCGGCCGACACTTATCTCGGAAAGATTGAAAGGATCAATGAAATAATCACACAGGAAGATGCCAAATGCAATGTTCCGAAACGATTGCAAATCCAAGAAACGGTTCGACGTTATCAGAATATTGACAAAATCATCTCTGAAACGACTGAGAAAATCCCTCAGAGAAAACAGCTATTGACAGAGAAATTGGACAGAATTCTGGTTCATCCGGTTTGGGGTTATCTGGTTTTCTTTTTGATTTTATTATTGATATTCCAAAGTGTGTTTTTTCTGGCAGAATATCCGATGAACTGGATTGAAGGTGCGTTCAGTTGGCTGTCTACTGAGTCCGCGGAATATCTTCCGGAAGGTCCAATTAATTCATTGATTTCAAACGGAATTGTACCTGGAATTGGCGGAATTGTCATCTTTGCACCGCAGATTGGGATTTTGCTTTATTTCCTTTATCTCCTCGAAGATTCCGGATATATGGCAAGAGTTATTTTTTTGATGGACAGATTTTTACGTCCTTTTGGTCTTAATGGAAAAAGCATCGTTCCTCTGGTTTCGGGAACAGCTTGTGCGATTCCCGCAATTATGTCCACACGGAATATTGAAAACATCAAGGAAAGATTAATAACCATTCTCGTAACGCCTTTTATGACGTGTTCTGCGAGATTGCCGGTTTACAGCATCATCATCGGATTGATTATTCCGGACGAGAATTTTTATGGTATCAAATACAGAGCAATTGCTTTGATGGCAATGTATCTTGTAGGTTTCGGAATGTCTTTGCTTTCTTCACTGATTCTTAAAAATGTCATTAAAACCAAAGTCAAAAGTTTTCTGGTAATGGATTTGCCAACTTACAAAATGCCTTTGTTCGGCTATGATTTGAAATTGGTTTTAGGAAAAGTTTGGGACTTCATCAGCGGTGCCGGAAAAGTGATTTTTACTGTAAGTATTATTTTGTGGACATTAAGCTATTTCGGACCTGCGCAAAAAGCAAATCAAACCGTTGCTTCCAATGTAAAGCTGGAACAATCTTACTTGGGAAAAATCGGTCGCGGAATAGAACCTGCGATTGCACCATTGGGCTACGACTGGAAAATGGGAATCGGGATTTTGACGAGTTTTGCAGCGAGAGAAGTCTTCGTAGGAACATTATCTACACTTTACAGTTTGGATGATGAAGCGCCGGAAGGCCGATTGATAGAAAAAATGAGACTAGACGTCCATCCAAATGGTGAGAAGGTTTTCAGTTTTGCAACGGGTGTTTCAATCTTGTTTTTCTATGCTTTTGCAATGCAATGTATCTCAACAATCGCCGTTGTTTACAGAGAAACTCAAAGTTTGAAATGGACAATGCTGCAGACTTTTGCAATGACTCTTTTGGCATACTTTTCGGCACTTGTTGCTTATCAGATTCTGAAATAATTTTAACCCCAACCTTAAAGGGAGAATTTAATTAAATGGAAAACTCAATCATCATACAATACGCAATCATCGGATTATTGGTTTTGGGAGCACTTTATTTTACTTTCAAAAAATTTGCTGAGACATTTTCCAAGAAGAAAGACAGCAAAAACTGCGGTCCCGATTGTGGCTGTTCTTAATTCAAAAAAGTTTAATTTTAGCTTTAGAAAACTAGATGCTTTTTGAAACTTAATTTAACTTTTCTTCTCCTCACTTTCTGCATTTTCATATCTGCACAAAATGACAGCATTAATAGTCAAGTAATTTCCTACGACGACAAGATTATGCTTCGATTGAATCTGGATACAAACATTGATGAATTTGTGGTTTCTTCCAGAGAATTAGGCATCAAACCAAAGCTCGCTCTCAACAGCCAAATCAATACGACTTTCGGATTGGATTATAAATTCATCAGTGCGAGTATCTCTTTTGCTCCTGATTTTTTACCCGGAAATAATGATAATAATTTCAAGGGGAAAAGCAGTTTCACGAGTTACAATTTCAGATTCTTTCCGAAAAACATTATCCAAACCCTTTCCTACAAAAACAGCAAAGGCTACTACATCAGCAACACCAGAGATTTTGTGAGCGATTGGCAAAAAGACAGAGACCAATATTTGCAGTTTCCGAATCTCAGGATTCAAAGCTTTGGAGGTTCCACTTCTTATATTATTAATAAAGAATTTTCTCTGAAAGGAATTTACTATCAAAAGGAATGGCAGCCGAAAAGCAGCGGAAGTTTTGTGCCGTCTCTTAATTACAAATATTTGATTTTTTCAGACAATCAAAACTCCGTTAAGTCCCGAGAACATCAATTGGATTTGAATTTTGATATCGCTTATCATTACAATTATGTGATTACCAAAAATATCAACATTGCACCTTTTGCCTACGCAGGTTTGGGAAAAAAGTGGAGCAGTTATAAAAACGATGTAAGTCTGAGCGAAAGAGAAAAGGACAATTATTTCACTCAGAACTTTGGTGCGGGATTGCATCTGGGTTACAATTCTGAAAAGTTTTTTTTCGGTTCTAAGTTCAATTATTCCGGAAATCATTATACAGACAATGACTCCAACGTCGTACAAAATGATTTCTTTGTGCTTTTTTTCATCGGTTACAGATTAAATGCGCCTTCAAAAGTAAAAAGAGTTTATGAAAAGATTCAGGAGAAAATTCCTGCACTTTGATGCGAATTTGAAAACCATAATCACTTCTTTTTAATACATTTGCACTCAGAAAAAAACCTTAAAATTCAAAAATGTCATTAATAAAATCAATCTCCGGAATCCGAGGAACTATTGGCGGAAAAGTAAACGATAACCTGACGCCACTTGACGTGGTGAAATTTGCGTCTGCCTTCGGAACCTGGCTTCAGAACAATAAAAATAAAAAAGATTTAACGCTTGTCATCGGTCGTGACGCTAGAATTTCCGGTCAAATGGTTTCTTCTCTTGTTGCTTCAACTTTGCAAGGTCTGGGAATCAATGTGGTGGATTTGGGTCTTTCCACAACGCCAACTGTTGAAATTATGGTTCCCGAATTGAAAGCTGACGGCGGAATTATCCTCACCGCTTCTCACAATCCAAAACAATGGAACGCTTTGAAATTGCTTAATGACAAAGGCGAATTCATCAGTGGTGAAAATGGTGCAGAAGTTTTGGCTTTGGCAGAAAACGAAGATTTCAATTATGCGGAAGTGGATGATTTGGGGAAATATGAAACCAGAGACGACGCTTTCGATATTCACATCAAACAAATTTTAGACTTGCCAACAGTTGATGTTGAGGCGATAAAAGCTAAAAAATTCAAAGTTGTACTTGATGCTGTAAATTCAACCGGCGGGATTTCTATTCCACCACTTTTGGAGCAATTGGGCGTTGAAGTTATCAAGCTTTATTGCGAACCAAACGGACAATTCCCCCACAATCCAGAACCTTTGAAAGAGCATCTTGGCGACATCTGCGAATTGGTCCTCAAGGAAAAAGCGGATATGGGAATCGTGGTTGACCCAGACGTTGACAGACTGGCTTTGGTGGACGATAAAGGCGAAATGTTTGGCGAAGAATACACTTTGGTTGCCGTTGCAGATTATCTTTTGAAAGATAAAAAAGGTGTGGCAATTTCCAATCTTTCTTCCAGCCGTGCGTTGAGAGATGTGGCGAAAGGACTTGATTCAGAATATTTTGCAAGTGCTGTTGGAGAAGTGAATGTGGTAACCTTAATGAAAGAAAAAAATGCGGTAATCGGTGGAGAAGGAAACGGTGGAATTATCTATCCTGAGCTTCATTACGGAAGAGATTCTTTGGTTGGCGTTGCTTTATTTTTGACTCATTTAGCGAAAGAAAACAAAACCGTTTCTGAATTGAGAGCAACTTACCCAAGTTATTTTATGGGTAAAAAGAAAATAGAATTGACACCAGATATCGACGTTGATGCTTTATTAATCAAAGTTCAGGAAGAATATAAGAACGAAGAAATCTCAACCGTTGACGGTGTAAAAATCGATTTCCCTGAAAACTGGGTTCACCTAAGAAAATCTAATACTGAACCAATTATCAGAATTTACACTGAGGCGTTTTCTCAGGAAGAAGCAGACAAATTGGGCGATGATATGATTGCGAAGATTAGAAGTTTGATATAACATTAAAGGAAGCAAAATCTGCTTCCTTTTTTATATCTATTAAATCGCTTCTTTATAATAAGCTACAAACTCGCGAAAAATGGAGTAGAAATCCCTCAACTCAAAATAATCCGGACTTGCACTTTCAATATTCTCAAAACCTTGTTTACGGAATAATTTCTTAGTTCTGGTCTGATGAAAATATTGAGAAACCGAAATCGCACTTTTGAAATCCAAACTATCCATCATTCTCATCGAATTCTCAACCGTTTTCTCCGTGTCATTTCCGAAATTATCAACTAATATTTTCTCGGTCGGAATTTTATTTTCAATCAAATATTCCTTCATTCTCTTTCCTTCCCAAAAACCTTCCTTCCCCAAACCACCGCTGACGATAATTATTTTAACTCTTTTTTGATTGAATAATTCGATGCTTTTATCAAGACGGGCTTTCAATCTTTCGGACAAAGTTCCATCTTCATTCACTTTATTTCCAAGAACGATTGTAACATCTGCGTTTTTCTTTTTATCATTTAATCCATCAATCGTAATGTAAATCGAATGAGCTACAAACCAAATCATTAGAATGACAAAAATCGATTTAATAAAAATGAAAAATCTCTTCATAAAAAATCTAATTTAAAGCCAAAAGCAATCAGCCATTTGCCAAAAGCCATCTAATACTGCATTTTCCTCAACTTCTTAGAAGTCGCACCAATAAACAAAGCCGTCAAAACCGTCATCGTCCCACCGAAAACCACAGAACGCACAACGCCCATCAGTTTCGCCGTCAAGCCACTTTCAAATTGCCCAAGCTCATTACTCGACATTATGAAAATCGAATTCACGCTTAAAACACGTCCACGGATTTCCTCAGGCGTTTTCAATTGAACAATCGTTCCTCGAATCACAACACTGATTCCGTCTAACATTCCGCTCAGAACCAAGAATGCAAACGACAGCCAATACATTTTCGATAATCCAAATCCAATAATACAAAGTCCAAATCCAGTCGCCACGAAAAGTAATATCTTCCCTTGATTTTTACGAAGCGGAACCATCGACAATGTAATGATAATCAGCATCGAACCAATATCAGACGCTGCATTCAGCAGACCAAATCCCTCCGAACCAACTTTCAGAATATCACTTGCAAAAACCGGAATCATCGCCACAGCACCACCAAAAAGAACCGCAAACATATCCAACGTTTGCGCGCCCAAGATTTCCTTCGTTTTATAAATATAAGCCAGACCTTCCTTCACACTTTCGAAGATTTTGATATCCTTATTCTTATTTTCAGAAAATTGTTTGTTGATTGTCCAAAAGAATAATGATGACAAAACCATACAACTCACAATGACCACTAGAGTCCATTTTATCGTAATCAAAGCAATCAGAAAACCGCCCAAAGCGTGACCGGAAACCGATGCCACCAAAAACGTCGCCTGATTCAAAGTGACCGCATAAGGCAGATTTTCCTGCTTTACAATTCTCGGAATCATACTTGGAACCAACGGACCAAGAAACGAACGACAAATGCCTGTGAAGAAAATCACGGCGTAAATAAAATATGTAATCTCGTGACCTGTAAAATGCATTTTATGACCGAGAAAAGCCGGAATCAGGAGCAGGCTTATCAAAACCACATACGCATAATTGCACAACAAAAGCAATCTTTTTTTTTCGTTCATATCAATCACGTGGCCAGCGTAAAGCGCACAGGAAACTGCCGGAATCACCTCAGAAAGTCCGATCAATCCAATAGAAAAAGGATCATGTGTCAGCTGATAAACCCACCAGCCAAGCAAAGTTGCCAGCATTCGAAATGCTATGATTAGGAAAAATCTACCGGTAAGAAGATGACGAAATTCTATATTTTTTAAAACGCGGAGTGGTGTGAAAGAAATCATTATGCAAAAGTAGTGGATAACGATTGATTACACATTAATTTTCAAAATTTTATCTTCGCAGAATGAATTGGATTATACTCATCATCGCAGGATTTTTTGAAACCGGATTTGCAGCCTGTCTCGGGAAAGCACAGGAGACCTCGGGTAGGGAAAGCATCTATTGGTGGATTGGTTTTTTCGCCAGTCTTTTCATCAGTATGTTTCTAATGTTCAAAGCTATTTCCGGCCCAAACGGATTGCCGATCGGCACAGCTTATGCAGTCTGGACAGGAATTGGCGCTGTTGGCGGCGTAATTGTCGGGATTTTGATCTTCAAAGAACAGGCAACATTTTGGCGACTGTTTTTCGTTTCCACCCTCATTGCTTCCATCGTCGGTTTGAAAGCCGTCAGTCATTAATATTTTTGGAGCTAATTCCCGCTATCCACTATATCTTTTTTGTTTTTACAACATAGTCATCCAAATTAAAATTTGCACAAAAAACAAAAAAGGATGCCGTTCCTATCGGGGCTATGGGAGTCGTACATTGACTGAAGATTTGGCAATAAATTGATTTGCCAATTTCTAATATCAGCCTGCTAATAGTAATAGTAGTCGGGAGAACTGTTTACTAGTGAAACGATTAAAGCAACAAAAGCCGTCATCCCAGCTACAGAACCAACCACGATAGCCGTAGTTCCGCCAGGGTTATTCTTTTTGATAACTCTGATGTCATTCTTCGTAATAGTCACTTCTTGGTTATTAGCGATTCCTACAATTTTATTTTCTTCTACAGTAGAAACCTTTGCTTTATATTTAGGTTTACCGTTTTCGTAGAAAGTATATTTTTTTCCTGTCTGAACTGCGGAAAAATCATTCTTGTTCAGATTGTTTCTGTAGATGGTTGTGGTACAAGATTGCAAAAGAATTAGCAAAGCAATCAGAAAAGAAAAAGTTCTCATTGTAAATTTAGTTTTTCCAAATATAAAGCAATTTTTCTATCATTTGCAAGCCTTGGAATTTTGTTTTGTCCTCCCAATTTTCCTTCCGACTTGGCATAATCCTGAAAGGCATTTTTCTTCAATTTCGTGATAACCAAAGGTTGCAGAATATTCCCTGAAATCAAATCATCATAATACGTATTTCGTTTTCTGAGTTGCAAATCCAATTCAGATTTAAACGCTTCAAAATTTTCCGGTTCTTTTTCGAACTCGATGAACCATTCGTGGTAAGGCAAACCTTCTGCTGGATTCACTTGCGGAGCAAGATGGAATTCTGTAATCTGAGCTGGGAATTTTTCAACAGTTGCTTTCAACGCTTCCTCGACTTCAAACGCAATCACGTGTTCGCCAAAAGCGGATGTGAAATGTTTCGTTCTTCCGGAAACCAAAATTCGGTGCGGATTTTTATCGATGAATCTTACCACATCGCCGATAGAATATGCCCAAAGTCCGGAATTGGTCGTCAAAATCAAGGCATAATCTTTATTGAGTTCCACATCTTTCAAAGTTAATCTCTTTGAATTTGGTTTTCCATATTCTTCCAGAGGAACAAACTCATAAAAAATCCCGTGATTCGTTAACAGCAACAAACCTTCTTTTGTATAATCATCCTGAAATGCAAAGAAACCTTCCGATGCCGGAAAAGTCTGAACAATATCGACGGGTTTTCCCAGCAATTCGTTCATCTTATCTCTGTAAGGTTCGTAATTCACGCCACCAGTTATGATTAATTGAAGATTTGGAAAAATCTCTGTGATTTTCTTTCCGTGTCGGTCAATCAGTTTTTCGAAATACATAATCAACCAAGGCGGAATTCCGGAAATCAGCGTCATATTTTCTTTCTCGGTTTCCTCTACGATTTTATCGATTTTTGTTTCCCAGTCTTCGATGCAGTTGGTTTCCCAGCTTGGCAATCTGTTTTTCTGAAGATAATTCGGAATGTGATGTGCCACGATTCCGGACAATCTTCCGTTTTTGATGCCGTTGATTTCTTGCAATTCTGGAGAACCTTGTAGGAAAATCATTTTTCCACCAACGAAATCTGCATTGTTTTTCTTTTCTATATAATGAAATAAAGCACTTTGAGCCGCTGCAATTTGAAACGGCATTGCTTCTTTCGAAATCGGAATATATTTGGCGCCGGAAGTTGTTCCCGAGGTTTTCGCAAAATATTCCGGCAAGTCTGGCCACAAGATTTTTGATTGTCCTTTTTTTATTTTCTCGATATATGGTTTCAAATCTTCGTAATCTGCAATCGGAACGTTATTTCGGAAATCTTTAATAGTCTTTATCGCTTCGAATTGATGTTCTCTTCCGAACAAAGTTTTCTCAGCCATCTTAACTAATGAAAGCAAGAGTTCCTGCTGATTCTGAACTGCATTGGTTTTGAAAACTTTTGTTTTGGCGATATGTTTTTTGGCCCAGATGAGCGCGATATTTTTCTTGATAAAATCCAGCATCATTACGAATTTTCGGTTGTCAAATTTATGAACAATTCTTTATGTATAATTATATATATACAATCTTTGTCATTCCGCAGGAATCTCAGCAGTTTAGATTGACTTCGTCGAACCAGTGTGCTAGGTTTCCTACGGAATGACAAACTTCTTTTTTAGTAATAAGCATGTTTTGATGTAGAATCTGCAGCCCGACTTGAGTGGAGCTCTTTTTGTCATTGCGATTGTAGAAAAGTTCAACTTACTGACTCACGTCGATCGCAATGACAAAAAAGCGGGAACGGAAGGCGGACAAAGCTGCCCAAATAATTATTATTGAAAAGTTTGTGATAAGTGTTTGTGTTTTAGAAAGAAATAGTGTACTTTTGCACCTCGAATAATATAAAATTTATAAACAATGTTTGCAATTGTAGAAATAGCAGGGCTTCAATACAAAGTTGAGCAAAACCAAAAGTTGTTTGTGAACCGTTTGAAAGGAGACAAAGGAGCGAAAGTTTCTTTTGATAAAGTTCTTCTTACTGTAAACGGCGCAATCACTGTAGGTGCCCCGGCTGTAAACGGTATCACCGTAGATGTAGAAATTCTTGACCACGTTCAGGCTGACAAAGTAATCATCTTCAAAAAGAAGAGAAGAAAAGGTTATGCTAAGAAAAATGGCCACAGACAATCTCTTACTCAGATCCTTGTAACTGGTATTACTGGATTTGGTGCTGAGAAAAAAGAAGCTAAAAAAGCGGCACCTAAGAAAGCGGCTAAAGCTGAAGTAACAGAAACCAGCGAATCTGCTGAATAATTTTTAACCACAAAGTTTAAATAAAATGGCACATAAGAAAGGAGTTGGTAGTTCCAAAAACGGTAGAGAATCTCATTCCAAAAGATTGGGTGTGAAGATTTTCGGAGGACAAGACGCTATTGCTGGTAACATCATCATCAGACAAAGAGGCACTCAGCATCACCCAGGTGAAAATGTTGGGATGGGTAAAGATCACACTTTGCACGCTCTTGTGGATGGTAAAGTTGTTTTCAGAAAGAAAGCTAACAACAGATCATTTGTATCTATTGAACCAAACGCATAATTAAAAAGCGTTTTATAAAAATAAAAAATCCTGAGACTTATGTTTCAGGATTTTTTATTTGGTAATTGTTCTATTAAAGCGTTTCTAATTGCGCTTCTGTGAATTCCATATTGTGGAAAACATTCTGGACGTCATCATCTTCTTCGAAACGTTCCAGCATCTTCATATTGGCTTTGAACTGGTCATCCGTCATTTCTTTTGTGTTGTTCGGGATTCTTTGTAGTTCCGCACTTTTAACTTCGATTTTTAAGTCGTCAAGCTTGTGAGACATTGCCCCGAAATCTTCGAATGCGGTTGTGATCAAAACTTCTGTTTCGTCCTGGTCGATCTCCTCTGCACCACCGTCGATCATTTCCATTTCAAAATCGTCCCATTCGGTTTTGATTTGTGCCTTCTCGATAGTAAAAATTCCCTTTCTATCGAAGATGAAGGCTAATTCTCCATTCTTCCCAAGATTACCGTCAAACTTGTTGAAAATCGCTCTTACATTGGCAACGGTTCTTGTTGTGTTATTCGTCGTACATTCAACAAAGAACGCCACGCCGCCTTGTCCGTAACCTTCATAAGTTACTTCTTCGTAGTTCTCGGCATCTGCACCACTTGCTTTTTTGATTGCTCTCTCGACATTGTCCTTTGGCATATTGGCACCTTTTGCATTCTGGATGCATCGTCTAAGTGCTGGATTGACTTCTGGGTCTGTTCCGCCGGCTTTAACCGCCAAGGCTATATCTTTTCCTATTTTTGAAAACGTTTTGGCCATCTTGTCCCATCTGGCCATTTTTGAGGCTTTTCTATATTCGAATGCTCTTCCCATTGCAAGTTTTATTTTATGATACAAAAGTACTGAAATATAGAAACAAAAAAAATACCTCCAATCAAATTGGAGGTATTTATATTTAGAAAATTAATTATTAATAATTATTTTTTCTTAGTAGCTCTTTTCTTAGCTGGAGCTTTTTTAACTGTTTTTTTCTCAACTACTGGAAGATCTGATTTTTGAAGAGCATCCCAAGCAGCGCCGTTCACAGCCTCTACTACAACTTTTCTATCAGCTTGTCTTTCAGCATCAGAAGCTTTCTCAGAAACTTTAGCGTCTCTTTCTCCAACTCCTACTGATTTCAATTGACCTGCACTAACTCCTTTTGCTTCCAACGCAGCAACTACAGCAGCAGCTCTTTGTCTAGAAAGTTTCAAGTTATAAGCTTCTGCACCTTTAGCATCTGTGTGACCAGTTACAAGGAAAGTAGCATCTTTCGCTCCGTTAAGAATAGCAGCAGCTTGTTCAATTTTACCTGCAGATTCTGCTCTTACAGTAGCTTTGTTAAAGTCAAACAAGATGTTTGTTAAAGCACCTGTAGCTTCTTCAGCGTAAGCAGAAGCCGGTTTAGGACAACCTTGGTATTGAGCAAGACCTGGAACTGTAGGACAAGCATCATCTTTGTCTAATACACCGTCTCCATCTGTATCTGGCCAAGGACAACCTTTGTTTTCAGCTGGACCAGGAACATCAACACAAGCATCATCTTTGTCTAATACTCCGTCTCCGTCAGTATCTGGCCAAGGACAACCGTTGTTTTCTTTAGGACCTGCTACATCTGGACATTGATCGTCTTTATCTGGAATACCATCTCCATCCGTATCAGGACATCCTTGGAATTCTGGTAAACCTGGAGTATCTGGACAAGCATCTTCTTTGTCTGGAATTCCGTCTTTATCTCTGTCAGTGTTTCCGAATCTAAATAATAAAGATGCAGAAGCTTGCCAGAAATTAGCAATGTTAGATTTGTCTACTGGCGTAGTTACATAATCTCCTTGAACACCTAAACCAAAGTTTTTAGTTACCCAGAAATTGATACCAGCACCTGTACTTACAGTAAAGTGATTAGCTTTTCCTGTTAAGTCACCATCCTTATCATATGCCGTGTAAACACCTCCACCTCTTGGTTTTGTATCTGTTACAGGAAAAGTTACGCCTGTATAATCGTGTCTAAGGTAGTTAGCACCAACTCTCAAGTATGGGTCAAACCAAGACTCTTCGTCCCACAAAAGACCTGCAGCTTTGAATTGAACACCAAGACCTGTCATCAAGAAAAACTCTTTGTCCATCCCGATTCTCTTGTTGTCAACATTACCTACTGTAGTCTGCCAGTCAAGTACCAAACCTTTTCCAAGGCTTCTTGCAACTGTCAACTTAGAAAGTGGTGGTGTAATTGAATACTTAGATACTCCAAATAAGTTTTCTTTAAAATTGTTGAATGAGAACGTATTGCTGAAATTGTTTCTTTGAGCAACGTGATTCACTCCATGAGCACCTACACCTATAACCCAAGGGTTAGTAGTAGTTTGCGCAAAAACAGAAGAGGCAACAGTAAGTGCCAAAGCTGTAATTCCTAATTTTAGATTTTTCATAGAATTAAATGATTAAATAATTGATAATGCAAAATAAATATAATTTTTCTTTATAAACAAAGTTTTTTTAACTTTTCTTTAATATCCGTTGGATATTTACCTTATTCTCTCTGTCTTTGATAGCTTCTCTTTTATCAAACAGTTTCTTACCCTTAGCCAATGATATAAGCAGCTTTGCTTTACCGTTATCATTAATATAAAGCTTTAATGGTATTATCGTATTGCCAACATCCTTTAACTTTTTTTTAAGTTTTTGCAATTCGTAACTATGCAGTAACAATTTCCGTTCCCTTTTTGTTTTATGATTGTAAAAAGTTCCCAATTTATATTCATCAATCATCATATTAATGACATATAGTTCGTCATCAATAAACTGGCAAAAGCTTTCTGTGATTGATGCCTTGGAAGATCGAAGGGATTTTATTTCTGTACCCGTCAAAACCAGACCTGCTTCATACTCGTCCAGAATTTCGTATTCGAAGCGGGCTCTTTTGTTGAAGATATTAACAGTTTTTTCTATTTTCATAGTGTTAAATTATTATAACTATAGGGCTTTCCTCATCCCAACTTATTTTCGTAATTTTGCACAAACTTACAAAACAATATGTTAACAGTATCCAATTTATCATTACAGTTCGGGAAAAGAGTTCTTTTTGATGAAGTCAATATAAAATTTACAAAAGGGAATTGCTACGGTATCATTGGTGCCAACGGTGCAGGAAAATCCACTTTCCTCAAAATATTAAGCGGAAAACAAGACCCAACTTCTGGTCACGTTTCTTTGGAAAACGGAAAAAGAATGTCCGTATTGGAGCAGGACCACTTTGCTTACGACAACTTTACTGTATTGGAAACTATCCTTAGAGGAAACAAAATGCTTTTCGACATCAAAGAAGAGATGGACGCTTTGTACGCAAAAGAAGACTTCTCTGACGATGATGGAATAAAAGCTGGAGAACTTGGCGTAGTGTACGACGAAATGGGCGGATGGAACTCTGAAGCAGATGCGCAGACTTTGCTTTCAAACGTTGGTATTTCGGAAGATATGCATTACCAATTGATGGGAGAGCTTGAAAATAAAGACAAAGTAAGAGTTTTGCTTGCTCAGGCATTGTTCGGTAATCCAGACGTATTGATTCTGGATGAGCCTACCAATGACTTGGATATCGCTACAATCGCTTGGTTAGAGGATTTCTTGGCAGATTATGAGAACACCGTGATTGTTGTTTCTCACGACCGTCACTTCTTGGATACTGTTTGTACGCACATCGGCGATTTGGATTATGCTAAGTTGAATCTTTACACCGGTAACTACTCTTTCTGGTATCAGGCCTCACAATTGGCAACAAGACAAAGAGCTCAGGCTAACAAAAAAGCTGAGGACAAGAAAAAAGAATTACAGGATTTTATCGCGCGATTCAGTTCCAACGTTGCGAAAGCGAAACAGGCAACTGCACGTAAGAAGATGATTGACAAGTTGAACATCGACGATATCAAACCTTCATCCAGAAGATATCCAGCCATCATTTTCGATACCGAAAGAGAAGTTGGAGACCAGATTCTAGACGTGAAAGGCCTTGAAAAAACAAAAGACGGCGAATTACTCTTCACCAATATCGACCTTAATCTTAAAAAAGGTGATAAGGTGGCGGTAATCTCCAGAAACTCTTTGGCAATCACAGAATTTTTCGAAATCCTTGCCGGAAACCTTCCTGCAGACAAAGGAAATGTAGCTTGGGGCGTTACGACGAACCAATCGCATATGCCTTTGGACAACACCAACTTCTTCCAGGATGACATCAACTTGGTAGATTGGCTGAGACAATTCACGAAGAATGATGAGGAGCGTCACGAGGAATTTATGAGAGGTTTCTTGGGAAGAATGCTTTTCTCTGGCGACGAGGCTCTAAAATCTTGTAAAGTTCTTTCCGGAGGTGAAAAAATGAGATGTATGTTCAGTAGAATGATGCTTCAGAAAGCGAATGTTCTATTGCTTGATGAACCTACGAATCACTTAGATTTGGAGAGCATCACAACCTTGAATAACTCATTGAATAACTTCAAAGGAAACATTCTTTTGTCCTCCCACGATCACGAGTTGCTTGGAACGGTTTGTAACAGAATCATTGAGTTGACGCCAAAAGGGATTATCGACAGAGATATGACTTACGACGAATATCTATCTGACAAGAAAATCAAAGAATTGCAAGAACAAATGTATTCTTAAAAATTATTTGGGCGCCTATATCCGCCTTCCGCTCCCTCCCGATTTAACATCGGGATCCGCTCAAGTCGGGGCGCGGGTTTCTACATAAAATCAACGTTTGTCATTAACGACAACGATTCAAATAAAAACCCTTTCAGAGTTTCAATACTTTGAAAGGGTTTTTCATTTTGTATATATTTCAAATCTTTAAAAAAGTTTATCAAGAACAATATTTTTCAATTAAAATTAATGAAAATCAAAAACTCTTATTAATTTAGAGAAATATATAAACTTTATGAATTCATTAAAATACTTACTCCTCATTCTGATGATTCCGTTTTTGGGATTTAGTCAGACCAAAGACCCACGCTACCAGCCAAAACCTTACGTAGAACTCAAACATCCGGAATGGAGCAAAAATGCGACAATCTACGAAGTCAACATCCGGCAGTACACAAAAGAAGGCACTTTCAAAGCTTTCGAAAAACACTTGCCAAGACTCAAAAAAATGGGTGTTGATATTCTTTGGTTAATGCCAATTCATCCCATTGGAGAAGAGCATCGGAAAGGAAAATTGGGAAGTTATTATTCCGTAAAAGATTTCAAAGGCGTGAATCCAGACTTTGGAACTTTGAAGGATTTTAAAAACCTGGTTGACAAAATCCACGCAATGGGAATGTACGTCATTATCGATTGGGTCGGAAATCATTCCGCTTGGGACAATCCGTTGACCAAAGAACATCCGGACTGGTATACCAAATCCAGAGAAGGCAACTTCCAGCCAACGCCTTGGTACGATTGGGACGACGTCATCGATTTTGATTACAACAATCCCGACTTCCGAGAGTATATGACAGGTGCGCTGAAATATTGGGTAAAAGAAGCGAACATCGATGGGTACAGATGCGACGTTGCAGGTTTCATTCCCGTAGATTTCTGGGACAATGCGAGAGAAGAAATGGATGCGATAAAACCAGTTTTTATGCTGGCTGAATGGGAATCCAGAGATTTGTACAAAAAGTCCTTTGATGCCACCTATTCCTGGACCCTTTGGGATAAACTGAAACTTGCTACAACTGGCGGAAAAGGCGCCAACGCACTTTACGAATATATGGCGCACGATGTCGGAAGTTTCCCATTGGATTCATATCGAATGCTATTCACAGACAATCACGACAAGAATTCTTGGGAAGGCAATCAATATTCCAATTTTGGAAAAGGATTGGAAACGGCAATGGTTCTTTGTGGAACAGCCAACGGAATGCCTTTTGTGTACAGCGGACAGGAAGCCGGATTGGACAGAAGCCTTGAGTTCTTCGAGAAAGACGAAATCATTTGGAAAAATCATAAATTCTATGGAATGTATCAAAAATTGTTTGACCTTAAACATAAAAATCAGGCACTCTGGAACGGAAAATACGGAGGCGAAATGATAAGAGTGACGAACAATCAAATGAGCGACGTTCTATCAATCTACCGCGAAAAGAATAACGATGCGGTTTTATCCATCTATAATTTTTCCGATAAAAGCTTACCAACTTCCGTTGATACTAAATATTACAATGGACAATACCGAGAGTTGTTTACCGGCAAAATCTACAATATCAATTCTGAAAAGACCAATCTTAATTTGAAACCTTGGGAATACTTGGTTTTGGTAAAGAACTAAAAAAGCAGCCAATTGGCTGCTTTCGTTTTTCTATTTTGTAAGTTTTGTAGTTGGTAAAGAAACCGTTCCCGGATCTTTCCAAAGACCGTCTTTCTCAGCTCTCTTTTTAATCGCTTCTGCCCTCTTGTTGCTGTCCGGATGCGAATTGAACATTTTCTTGAAACCAGATTGTGCTGCTGCACCTTCTGACAATAATGCTAATTTTTTGAAAGCTGTGTAAGCACCGACAACATTATAGCCATTTGCTTTCATAAAATCATAAGAATAGGTATCGGCTTGAGATTCCTGTTTTTTGCTGTGAGAAGCATCCAGCATCGCATTAGCCATTTCCCCGATCTGACTGTTGTTCAGTGTAGCGACTGTATTGGAAGACGCTGAGGCAGCATCCAAAGCAGCAGCTTTCAGGTAAGCAGATTTGATGGCATCTTTGGTGTCCTCATTTTTCACGTGACCAATTTCGTGACCGATTACAGCCAGTAATTCATCATCAGTCATAATATCCATTAATGAGGAAAATACACGAACACTTCCATCTGCGCAAGCAAATGCATTGATGTCCTTAACCTTGTAAACTTTGTAATTAAGATTTAGGCCATCCTGCGATTTGTGCTTTGCAAATAATTTGTTGAGCCTCACCGTGTAAGGATCTTTTGGACCAGCAACTGCATTATTTTTATCCATATAATCTACTGATTCTTTAGATAATGCTATGGCATCTGTGTTAGAAAATGTCATTGCTTTCAGTCCTTTTCCTGCGATATCGGTCGCTTTACCGAGACTGATTTTTTGCGCTTGCATCGTGCTGATTCCACCAAGTAAAATTGCACATAAGATAATTTTTTTCATAAGTTGTTATTTAAATTGATTGAAATTCAATCAAAAACACAACCAAAATCACCTTAAAACGTAAAATTTTTATAAAAATGTAATTTACTTAATATAAGGTTTGATTAAAGCGATTTAGACCAGACTATTTTTGTCTGCATAATTGAGCTTAAAGAAGATAAAAGTCATTATAGAAAACGCCAGAAGCGAACTTCCTCCATAACTGAAAAATGGCAGCGGAATCCCAACGGTCGGGAAAAGTCCCATTACCATTCCAAGATTGATGGCAAAGTGAATCAATAAAATAGAGGCGAAACTGTAACCGAAAACACGATTGAATGTAGATTTCTGATTCTCGGCGAGATAATAAATCCGACCAATGAAAATGGAATAACAAAGAATCAAAATCGTGCTTCCAAGAAAACCCCATTCCTCTCCAACTGTACAGAAAATATAATCGGTTTCCTGCTCGGGAACAAATTTACCTTGTGTTACAGAACCTTGCTTATATCCTTTTCCGGTAAATCCGCCAGAACCGATGGCCGTTTTGGAATAGAGTAAGTTGTATCCCGAAGTATCGCGGAACGCTTTCTCTCCTTTGTACAATACTTCGATTCTCTCTCGCTGGTGTTTTGGAAGTTTGGTGAGAACGTACTGAGAAGAATAGGACAATCCACTGAGAACGCCCACTGTAAGGATAATTCCGATAATCGACATTATATTCCCCTGAATTTTATAAAAATTAAGAAAGACATAAATCGCTGCAATGATGAGAATTGCTATGGTAATATATAAAGGATTGACCGCAATCGAAACAAGAAAAACGGCTGCGAAAACGAAAATAATTCCAAATAACCATCCGGAAAGTCCTTCCCTGTAAAGCGCCATCACGAAAGCAAAAAATACCAAAAGTGATCCGACATCGGGAATCATCAAAACGACAACGCCGGGAATGCCGACAATCGCCAAAACGGTGTAAAGAACTTTCCTATTGTTTAAGTTGAAATCCGGACTGGAGACATAATTCGCCAACATAAGCGCCGTTCCAATCTTGGCAAACTCTACAGGCTGCATTGTAAAACCACCGAATTTGTACCAGTTTTTTTGACCTAGAATCTCTGTCCCAAAAGGAAATAATCCAATCAGAAGCAACACGCCGCCAACATAAATAATGGCTGACATATTCTCGAAGAATTTGGTTCTCATAAAAAATATGATCATCCCGACAAACAGAGAAATCCCGAAGAACATCAGCTGTTTGCTTCCCAACTTGGCATCTACACTATTAATATTAATAATAGCGAAAACGCAGAGTATCAGGTAAAGTCCAATTCCTAATTTATCGATCCCTTCTGCCCACTTCATTTTGAATTGTTTTTTAGAGGTTTAACTTTGGAACTGTCTTTTTTTAATTTTTTATTTTCGATGGCCTGCAGGCTGTCTTTGATTCGCTTGAGTTTTACAGTGTCTTTAGGCGGTTCCTTGTACCAGCCTT
Organism: Epilithonimonas sp. JDS; assembly: GCF_021261315.1. GTDB lineage: Bacteria > Bacteroidota > Bacteroidia > Flavobacteriales > Weeksellaceae > Epilithonimonas. Next base: position 37,749 of record NZ_JAJSAX010000009.1, on the reverse strand, counting down.
TGCGTTTCATTTCAGAAATATACTGTCGTTTATACTCCGGCATAAAGCTGGAGGTGATCATTTTTTTGTAGAGATTTTCTCTTTTGAGTTCCCCGGTAATATATTTTTCAGCGATTACCGTACAAGCCGGACCTGCCCACGTTGCTCCGAATCCTGCGTGTTCCATTACGGCAACGACAACAATTTTCGGTTTATCAGCTGGCGCAATCAATACAAAAATAGAGTTATCTTTTCCCTGAGGAACCTGCGCCGTTCCGGTTTTGGCCAGCTGCGTGAAATCTTTTGATCTAAGACTTCTACCCGTTCCTTTGATCATTACTGCTTCCATCCCTTGAAGAACCACGTTATAATAATGTGGATTCTGAACCAGCGTCATATGTTTCTTTTTGAATCTTGGATCAGGATTTGGCTTTCCATCGATAGATTTTACGATATGAGGCGTATAATACCAGCCTTTATTGGCGATGGCTCCTACGAAATTTGCCATCTGCAAAGGTGTCAAAAGAACGTCGCCCTGTCCCATTCCGTTGTACAAAGCACCTGTCGGCATCTCGTCCCAGTTTTTATAATCGGTGCGTTTGGATCCGTTGGCTTTATAAATAGATTTCATTCTCTTTTCATAAAACTCACCGGACGGAATTCTACCTTTTGCTCCAACTGCTAAATCATTATTAAGAAACTCTCCAACACCAAAACTATTGATGATTTTTTTCCATTCATCAACGCCTCTCGATGGATTTCCGGGATATTTTTTAAGAATTGCCAAATAGGCATAAGTAAAGTAGCAGTTACTGGAAACTTGGATTGAAGGAATCAGCGGATCTGCACCACCGTGACCTTTGATGCTTTTTCCCCGATAGAAAAATCCTCTTCCACAAGGGAAAATCGTTTGGTCCGTCATCACGCCCATTTCCATAGCCGTCAAAGCTGTTAACAATTTGAACGTGGATCCCGGTGGATAAGCCGCCTGGATTGATCTGTCGAATGTTGGTTTATTTTCGAAAATGGTATCGTTAGCCAGCTTGTAAAGGTTTCTTGATTTTTGCGGTCCTGTGAAAAGATTTGGATCGATATCCGGACCCGTTGCCATTGTGAGGATTTCTCCGTTGTTCGGATCCAGAGCTACAACTGCACCGTGTTTGTTGACCAGCATTTCTTCTGCCATTCTTTGTAGGTCATAATCAATTGTTAAAGTCAGATCTTTTCCGGTAACGACTTCTTTATCAAGTTCACCATTTTTGTAGGAGCCTATGCTTCTTTGGCGAATATCTTTCTGGATATATTTGATTCCCTTTTCACCCCGAAGTTCTTTTTCATAAGACTTTTCGACGCCGCTTTTCCCCACAAAATCTCCCGGCAGATAGTATGTGGAATCTTTCTTAATATCTGCATCATTTACCTGATTGGTGTAGCCCAAAAGATTCCCGGAAGTATCCACTTCATATTGTCTCTGCGGACGAGGAACAATACTGAAAGCCGGATATTTGAAAATCAATTCCTGAACTCTCGCCATCTCTTCCCGACTTAGATTTTTCATAAAGGTCATCGGGGTCAACTTGGAGTAGTATTTTTCCTTTTCAATATTCTTCAATGTCTGAACGAATTCCCGTTCTGTAATTCCTAATAGTTTGCAAAAACCGATCGTATCGAAATCCGGTTTCAGAAGTGCTGCGGTGTAAGAAATTTCGAATGAAGGCTGATTTCCAACAAGTATTTTTCCATTTCTATCGAAAATAACACCTCTTGGCGGGATGACATATTCTGTTTTGATGGATGTGTTCGCGGCATTCAGAGCATATCTGTCTGTGAATAATTGCAAATAAGAAAGCCTTGCAATAAAGATTAATGCAATGACAGAAAGGACAAGAATGATTTTGAGGTATTGTGACTTCATATGTGCTTTTACAGTTTTTTAGAGGACATATGCAACCTAAGTGAGAAAGTGATTTTTGTTTTGTACATTCTTTCGGTTTCAGACTTTTTGCTTGATTTTAAATGCTAATGCATAGGCTAATATAAATACAAACGAAATTATACTGGTAACTATTACATTAAATAAAATTTCAAAAAATCTGTCGAACTTAAAGAATTCGATGTACTGAACCAGAAGTTGATGGATGAAAATACTGGTGACAATAAAAAATATAAACTGCGTCCACTGGATACTTTGGAACGAGAAAAAATCCGTCGTTGTATCCGTAGAAGTCCGGAATATAATTGTTCTGAAATATGCAACAACCGTAGTTGCAAACGCATTGATTCCCCAAGTTCCAAGAAATGCATCCACACACAATCCCAAAATAAAACTTAAAGCGAGAAAATGAAATCTGTTTCTGAAGAACGGATAAAACATCACAAAAACAGGATAAAGCACAGGAATATACTGCCCAAACAAAGCAACTCTATTCAGAATGAAAATCTGAAAAGCCGTCAATAATGCGATCAAAACAAGATCTGATACTACGTTTCTACTGACCATCTTTATTAATTTGAGCTTTTAAAGTATCATCGATTTTTTGAACTTCTGATTTTTTCAGATTTCGAACCACATAAACTTTGCTAAGTTTTCCAATTTTTTCGCTGAGTTCCACAGAAATATCCCAGAATCCGGTTTTGCTGTCCACTTCGTAACCGGCAATGGTTCCTACCATAACTCCAGCTGGGAAAATAGAAGATTTCCCGTCTGTCACAACACTGTCGCCAACTTTCAGCGGAACATATTTCGGAATATCAGAGAGCGTCATCGTTCTGGTGTCATCGCCTTTCCAGGAAAGGGTTCCGAAATAACCGGACTTTTTGAGCGCTGCACTGATTTTTATTTTATTAACACTCAAGATCGATTTTACCAAGGAATAATTATCTGTAGTATTAATGACAATCCCGGCAATTCCCCGAGGCGCAATGACACCCATATTGGAATTGATTCCCTGCAATCGTCCCCGGTTGATTGTATAGTAATTATCACGTCTGTTGATGCTGTTGAAAACCACTTCGCCATCTACAAAAGTATAGATCTGCCCGCCGCCAATGGTATCATAGACTCTTCTGAAGCTTGGTTTTGCAACTTTATCCTTTCCATAAAGTTCCAGCATCAAAGCTTTGTTTTGCGTCACGAGATCTTCGTTGATCTGTTTTAGCTTGAGGTAAGAAGTTCCTTCGTCTATATAACCGGAAATCCAGGAATTGAAGGCAGCTGTTCTAGCGGCAATGAAACTTTGCTGCATTGTATTTTTGCTGAAAATAAGTACAATTGCAACCAATTGCAAGAATACAAAGAACACCAACAAAGCATTCTTGGAAAAAAATCTCAGCAAAGCACCCATCTAAGTTATAAATGATAATTGATAAGTTATAAATGATTCAACAAATGTCAAATCTTATAAATCAATTTTAAAAAGATTATTATTTGATTAAGAAATTGAATTTGTCCATATTTTTAAGAGCAATTCCGGTTCCTCTTACAACCGCTCTCAAAGGATCTTCTGCTACGAAAACAGGAAGTCCCGTTTTTCTGTGAAGTCTGTCTGCCAAACCTCTAAGAAGCGCTCCACCACCAGCAAGATAAATTCCTGTTTTGTAGATATCAGCAGCCAATTCCGGAGGCGTAAGAGATAAAGTTTCCATCACAGCATCTTCGATTCTGATGATCGATTTGTCTAATGCTTTTGCAATTTCTTTATAGTTGACCATAATCTCTTTTGGTTTCCCAGTGATGAGATCACGACCTTGCACAGGAATATCGTCAATTGGAACGTCCAATTCTTCTACAGCAGAACCAACTTCAATTTTGATTCTTTCCGCCGTTCTTTCTCCGATGTAAAGATTATGATGAGTTCTCAAATAATAAGCAATATCATTGGTGAAAACATCACCTGCGATTTTTACAGATTTGTCGCAAACAATTCCGCCAAGTGCAACCACAGCAATTTCCGTAGTTCCACCACCTATGTCGATAATCATATTTCCTTCCGGTTTCTGAACATCGATTCCAACACCTATTGCAGCTGCCATTGGCTCATAAATCAAACGAACTTCTTTCGCATTCACTTTTTGAGCAGAATCTCTTACCGCTCTTTTTTCGACTTCAGTAATACCGGAGGGAATACAGATTACAATTCTAAGTGCAGGCTGGAAAAATTTGCCTTTGATACCTGGAATTTGTTTGATGAATTCCTTGATCATATGCTCCGACGCGTGGAAATCTGCAATGACACCATCTTTCAACGGGCGTACAGTTTTAATATCTTCGTGAGTCTTCCCTTGCATATGTTTTGCTTGTTCTCCAACAGCAATCGGCTTGCCTGTAGAGCGCTCTATTGCTACGATAGACGGCTGATCCACAACTATTTTGTTGTTGTGAATGATAAGTGTGTTCGCAGTTCCCAAGTCAATCGCAATTTCTTGCGTAAACATATCCAATATACCCATTTTGTTCAGTAATTATTAAGTTTACAAAGATATAAATTTACACGCATTCTCTGTCCTGAATTAAAAATAATTTGGTTAAAATTTCCTTAAAATTTCAATAATTTCTTTCAGCGAATAATTCTGAATATCAATCGCAAAAGGATAGATTATTACTCTTTCATAAAAACATTAATTCTGTTATTATTTATAAAAAGATAATTGTCATATTCTATAGATTTTATCAATTTATCAAAACGATATTCGGAAAGAGTCTTTGTATTAAATATTGTAAATTTGCAGACTGAAAATGAGCACTAAAAATAAATTTCATCAAACCTCAGATCTCGCAGTTTTAAGCATCAGTTACGAAAAAGCCGATGCAGAAACCCGTGGCAGATTTGCATTTTTTGATGATCACATCAAAGCTTTTGTCAATCAAATTCACGAGCAGGATTACGGTGATGCGTTCGTGGTTTCTACTTGCAACAGAACCGAAATTTACTCTACGACAAAGAATTATCTTCACATTGCAGAACTTTATTGCAACACCGTTGGCGTTTCTCTTTCCGAGTTTTTGCAATACGTGAATGTCCTTCAAAGAGAAGATGCATTGTTTCACCTTTTCCGCGTCGCTGCAGGTTTGGAAAGCCAAATTATTGGTGATTTCGAAATCGTTTCTCAGATCAAAAATGCTTATCATCGATTCAAAACTTACAAGGATTTTTCCAATCCTTATTTGGAGCGTGCCATTAATTCCTCAATTCAAATTTCGAAGAGAATTAAGAATGAAACGGGAATCAGCACAGGTTCAGCTTCGGTTTCTTATGCTGCGGTTCATTATATTTTAAATAATACAAAACACATTCACGAGAAGAACATCCTGCTTCTCGGAGTTGGTGAAATTGGTCAGAACACGATTGAAAATCTTGTAAAACACATTTATCAGCCTAAAATAAAAATCGCCAACCGTTCTTTTGAAAAAGCCGAGAAAATTGCTGACAAATACAATATTCCTCAAATCGATTTTGAAACGTTCCCAGAAGAATTGAAGCAAACCGATGTTCTAATCGTAGCAACCGGCGCTCAGAAATATATTATTGATGAAACCAATTTCCCTAAAAACAAGGAAATGGTTGTCATCGACCTCTCTATGCCGAACAACGTTCAGAAGGAAATCGGGAAATTGGAAAACGTGACGTTGATAGATGTGGACCAACTTTCGCAAACCATCCAGGAAACGATGGAACAACGGAAGAAGGAAATTCCGAAAGCGGAAGGCATCATCAAGGAAATGGCAAAGGAATTTGCAGATTGGGAAAAGAAAAGAAAGCTCGCACCACAAATCAATCATTTCAAAAATTCTTTGAAGAAAATCGAGGAAAACGAAATGCACAATATTCATAAGAAATTCCATTACGCCAAAATAGAGGATATGGAGCTGTCCAACAATTTGGTTCAGAAAATCACAAATCGATTTGCGAAATACATTATGGAAAACCCTTCCCGCGCCGACGAAATCACAAAATTGATGGAGGAAATCCTCGACATCCACAAACAGTAAGACAATGAAAACCATAAGAATTGGAACCAGAAATAGTCCGCTTGCGCTTTGGCAGGCTCACGAAGTTGAAGCTAAACTTCAGAATCTTGGATTACAAACTGAAATCGTTCCCATCATCAGTTCCGGCGACAAAAACCTGAACCAACCGCTTTACGCATTGGGAATCACCGGAATTTTCACGAAAGATTTGGACATTGCTTTGCTTAATAATGAAATTGATATTGCGGTTCATTCCTTGAAAGATGTTCCGACGCTTTTGCCTGAAAACGTTCAGATTTCTGCGGTTCTGGAAAGAGATTTTCCGGAAGATGTTTTGGTAAAAAATAAAGATGCAGAAGTTCTGGATTTAAATGTCTTGAAAATTGCAACCAGCAGTTTGAGAAGACGCGCTTTTTGGTTGAAGGAATTTCCTGAAACTGAATTCACAGACATCCGTGGAAATGTTCAAACACGATTGAAAAAACTGGATGACGGCGTTGCAGATGCGACGATTTTTTCATTGGCCGGAATCAAAAGGATGAATCTGGATGTGGAATATGAACAAATTCCGTTTTTGTTGCAAGCGCCATCACAAGGTGTGGTTGCGATTGCCAGCAAAATTGACAATCCGGAATTGAGTGATATTTTAAAATCAATTTCTCACATGGAAACTGAGATTTGCATTACGATAGAAAGAGAATTCCTGAAAACTTTGGAAGGCGGTTGTACAGCGCCCATTGGTGCAAAAGCTGAATTGATTGGAACTCAAATCCGATTTGTTGGAAGACTTTGTTCGCTTGACGGAAAAGATTGTATCGAAACCGATGAGATTTTTGACTGGAACGATTCTGAGAATTTTGGAGCGAAATTAGCTTTGAAGGTTTTGGAAAACGGCGGGAAGGAATTGATGGATGAAATTCGAAAAAGTTTGTAAAATACTTAACCACAATGGACACAAAGGATTTCACAAAGCAAACAAATTAAACACAAGCCTTGTGGTCTTCGTGAAAAAACTTAGTGAACTTTGTGGTAAAAATTTCACAAAGAATACAGAGATTAGAAATCAAGCGCTGTTGAGATTCCTACGGAATGACAAAATAATGTTTTAGCAATGTCAGTCTGAGGTTCTCGAAGACTTTATAAATATGAAAATCCTTTTTACAAAATCACTGGACAAAAAAGAAGTTGCTGAGAAATTGGGAACGGAAGTTTTGGTTGATTTTGTGGAGGTCATCAAAACGGAATTCATTAAAACGAAAACTTTCGGTTTGAAGAATTACTCATTGATTTTTACAAGCGTAAATGGAGTGAAAGCCTTTTTTGAAAATGGTTTTGATGCGAATGAGAATTTTGCCGAGAAAAATTATAACAAGATTTACGCCGTAGGTTCGCAGACTAAAAAGGAATTGAGGAAGCATAATTTTGGGACTTTCAAACTTTGTAAGAATGCGAGCGAATTATCACAGTCTATTACAGAAAATTCTGTTAACGAGAAGTTTCTGCATTTTTGTGGCGATTTGGCTTTGGATGTTTTGGATGAGAAATTGCCGTTGCAGAATATTTCTTACAAGAAAATCCCTGTTTATAAGACCGAATTGCTGTTTCCGAAAATCAATGAGAAATATCAGGCTGTGGTTTTCTTCAGTCCGAGTGGAGTTCGTAGTTTTGCGAAGTTCAACAGTTTGGAGGATTTGAAGATTTTTTCGATTGGAAAAACGACGACTTCGGAATTGAAGAAACTCACTGAAAATAAAATAATTACAAGTCATAAAAATACGTTAGCTGATTTGTTGAATTTGATTTCTAAGGAAAGTTCAACTGTCGGGAAAGCTGATTTGGAAGACTAAACGCTAAACTTTGCGAAGCGCGCCTCGACTTGAGTGGATCCCGATATTAAATCGGGAGGGAACGGAAGGCGGAAAAAGGCGCCCAAATAATTTAAGAAAATGATAAAGAACGACCTATACCTAAAGGCCTTGCGAGGCGAAACCGTGGAAAGACCGCCTGTGTGGATGATGAGACAAGCTGGAAGATACTTGCCGGAATTCATTGCGTTGCGCGACAAATACGACTTTTTCACCAGATGTCAGACGCCGGAATTGGCCTCGGAAATTACGGTTCAGCCGATTAGAAGATTTCCTTTGGACGCGGCGATTTTGTTCTCCGATATTTTGGTTGTTCCGCAAGCGATGGGCATCGATTTCAAAATGAAGGAATCTGTTGGACCTTGGTTGGACGAACCTATCAGAACGGCTCAACAAGTTGATGATGTGATAGTTCCGGACGTGAACGAGACTTTGGGTTATGTTTTCGATGCGATAGAAATGACGTTGGAAAAGCTGGACAATGAGATTCCATTGATTGGATTTGCCGGTTCGCCTTGGACGATTTTCTGCTACTGCATCGAGGGAAGAGGTTCTAAGGATTTCAATATTGCGAAGTCATTTTGCTTCTTGCAACCGGAAGCGGCGCACAAATTATTGCAGAAAATCACGGACACTACGATTGCCTACTTGAAACGAAAAGTGGAAAAAGGTGTTTCGGCTGTTCAGGTTTTTGACAGTTGGGGCGGAATGCTTTCGCCGGCGGATTATCAGGAATTTTCCTGGCAATATATCAATCAAATCGTGGAAGCTCTCGCACCGTTGACGCACGTTGTAGTTTTCGGGAAAGGCTGTTGGTTTGCATTAGAAGATATGACAAAATCTAAGGCTTCTGCTTTGGGCGTTGACTGGACGATTACGCCGGAATTGGCGAGACAATTCACGAATAATTCGGTGACGCTTCAGGGAAATTTTGACCCATCAAGATTGCACTCTACGCCGGCGACGATTCGGAAAATGGTTCACGAGATGATTGACCGTTTTGGAAAAGATAAATACATTGTGAATCTCGGACACGGGATTTTACCAAATATTCCGGTTGAAAATGCGGAAGCTTTTATAAAGGCTGTTGTAGATTGGAAAGCATAAACAAAAACCAGAGCGATTTGCTCTGGTTTTTTTATTCTAGTTCTGTTGGAACTGTTTGTGCGGGTTTTACCGCTTCATTGTTCAATCCGTCCTTTTGAGGGATTGTTTGTCTTTGCATTTTTTCGTCTGCTTCTTTTTGTCTTTGCTCAAGATTTGTCGTATCTACCATTTTTGGCGTATTGTTCGTATTGTTTTGCTGAACTGTAGATTTTGCTCTCATTTCTGTTCTTGTTGTGGTCGATTTGGTTTCTTTCTTCTTTGTCGTTTGAGCCATCGTCAACATCGTTCCAAAAACGAGAAATGTTGCGGTTGTTATTATCTTTTTCATAATGATTTAGTTTGATGATTTGAATAATCAAGCCAAATATCAAACCAATTTTTATTAAAGTTATTTAAAAATCAATAACAATTACTTAGAAACATAAAAAAACCAGAACGATTTGTTCTGGTTTTTGTTATTACCTATTTGGTTTTGTGCCTTCTACAGGACTCACTGGTACTACTTGTGGTGAGGCTGTAGAATTGTTAGGCATTGTGTTAGTTGGATTTTGCAAAGTTCCATTATTCGGCATTGTCGTATTTGGGTTTTGCAGAGTTCCATTATTTGGCAATGTCGTATTCGGGTTTTGTAAAGTTCCGTTGTTCGGCATCGCTTGATTTTGCTGCAATCTGTTTGGATTGGTCTGCATTTTCAATTTGTTATTGGTTGCTGCTGTGTCAATGGTTCTGTTCATTCCGTTGGGCTGGACAGGTGTTGCAATTTTCATCTCCGTGCCGTTGGCAGGTTTGTCCGGCATTGTGGACGGATTATTTTTATTCTTAGTGGTTTGAGCGGTAATGACCATTGTCCCAAACATTAGAAAAGCAGCTGTTGTGATTAACTTTTTCATAATACTTTACTTTTATTGATTTGATTATCAATGACAAACATCAAACCAACTTATGTTAAAGTTATGAAACGATAAGATTTTTAATAAAACTTTATGACCTTACTTTTCCAAGACCTTTCTCAATTTTTCTACAAATACATAAGTTGCAGGACAAATCAAAGCGTTCTGAATCGTCAAATTATTAATCTGATAAATCTTCTTCCGATCGGTATGCGGATACTCTCGACAGGCTTTGGGGCGAACGTCGTAGATGGAACACGTGTTGTCATCATTCAGGAAAAAACAAGGCAAATTTTGTAAAACTTTGTCTTGGTCTTCATCAACACGCAAAAATTTCGCTTCGAAATCTGCGGGCTTCATTCGCAGATGTTTGGAAATCCGTTCGATGTCTTTTTCTACGTAAAGTGGACCTGTGGTTTTGCAGCAATTAGCGCAAGAAAGACAGTCTATTTCCGCAAAAGTCTCCTCGTGCGTTTCCAAAGTGAGATAATCCAGATTTTTTGGCGGTTTCTTTTTGAGTCCGTCCAGGAATTTTCGGTGTTCTTTCTGCTTCTGTTGGGCTTGTTTTTTATAGAAATCGAGATCCATAATTAAGAATTTTCTGGTAGTGAAGCTGGAAAATTACTGTTAATCAAATCAAGGTTTAAAACCGTAAATCGATTGCTCTCATCCGGACTGTACATTTTTTCAAACTTGGCACCGTAAATTATTTCGTCTGATGTGTAACTTGTCCTTTGAACCACATCACTGGAAAATATGCTGTCAAAAGCTTTGACGTGAACGATTATTTCGATATCGGTATTTTTAAGATCTTCCGCATTTAATCCGTAAAAGGGTGATTCTTCATCTATATAATGTACAATTGTCCAGTTGAGAATTAATGATGTGATTTTTGTAACTTCCAATCTCAGATTGTAAAATGAGCTTTTTGTCTGTCCGTTTTCTGTGATCTCAAAAGAGGTCAAAACCGTAATGCTGGCATCTGTAAGCGAAGTATTTTTGAATGGCGCCATCCGAAACATCAGTCCGGTTTTGTCTTTGTGAGGCGAGATCAATGCCACATCACTAAACTGCAAAAATGCTCTCGGACGGGAAAATCTTCCATAAAAAAGACCTGTCGCAATTGCAAATGCCAATAATCCTAAGAACGCTTCGAAAGTTGCCACCAAACTAGCCAGAAACCCAACTGGCGCGATGCGTCCGTAACCAACTGTGGTAAAGGTTTGGGAACTGAAAAAGAAAACATCCGTAAACTCATTCTGGAAATTGCTTTTGTCGATGCCCGTAAGATGTTCGATCCCAATTGAGTAATAAATCAGTGCAAAAATAAAATTCACAACAATGTAACTGCCAACCAACAATCCGATGAACTGCCATCTTTTGAGGTTCAGCATTGTGTGGTACCAACTGTAGCGGTTCAGGATATTGACGCCCTTCTTTTTGATATTCGGATAGCCGTCTTTGTTGATGAATCTTCCGGAAAAATTATCTCCAAAACCAGTATCGTTGGTTGCCTTTAATCTGGAAAAACTGAATTTTGACATATTTGCAAAATTACATTTTAATTTGTTTTAATTTTGAAAAATGAAAGATATTCAGACACGGGAAGACGTAGAACTATTGGTCAACCAATTCTACTACAAGGTGATAAAAGACGATTTGATTGGATTTTTCTTTACAGACATCGCGAAAATCGACCTGAGTAAACATCTGCCGAAAATGTACAATTTCTGGGAAAGTATTCTTCTGGGAAATCCGGTCTATGAAGGGAATCCGATGCGGGTTCATTTTCCAATCAACGAAGTTTCTGCGTTGGAAGAAAGACATTTTAACCGCTGGTTGCAGATTTGGGAAGAAACGATTCACGAAAATTTTGAAGGCCAAAATACCGAAACGGCAATTGCCAGAGCTTTGAATATTGCCCGAATTATGAGCTACAAAATGGCGAATGCAAGGGAAAATTAAATCTTCAAAAAAGCAATTGATGGTCGATCCAATCCGTCAGCATATGGAATAGCAATCCAACGCCAATGATTCTGGGAACGCCTTTGAAAAACAACAGCAAAACATAAATCCCCATCGCCCAATAAGTATGCAAAAGATGAAAGTTGATGCTGTAACGGTCGGGCGCAAATATTGGTGTACTGAGCAGATGATCGGCATCTACAAGCATAGTTCCCAACATTATGAGATATGCCTTTCGCCAGTCATTCCGAAAAAAAGCGTATGCAATCGCAACGGGAAAAATCAAGTGGAGAAAGTAATGAACCGCAATCCGGAAAGGAAAAAACTCTAAATAATTCATCTCATCTTTTCATTTTTACCATCTTAAAATAAGTGGTAATTTTTCTTTTTTAAAGTTAATTTTCAAGTAAAAATAATCGCCTTTGTTACCATAAAAACTATAATCGATATTCGAAATAGCTTTCTTTTCCGAAGCCGAAAACGATTTTATTGATTTAATTAATAACGGATTATTTTTAACAAAAACATAATTGCCGGAAAAACGCTTTCCAAAATCTATTGCTTTTCTTATTGATTTAATTGAAATGTCGCTTCCGTTTTTCTTTATGACATTCGGCTGAAATGGAATTGGCGTGAATTGACTTTGAGCATTAATGCAATTTTTTTGCTGAAAATACAACCAGAGATTTTCCGATTCCCAACTTTGTAAATTGATGGAATAATTGGGTTGAAGAATCTGCTGATAACTCACCTTTTCTACCTCATTGAAATTGTCGTCGTAACTATAACTGATAATTTTATCTTTGACCATTTCCAGTTCTGCAACGGCAGAAAGCGAATTGATTTTAATGGAATCGCTCAGTTTTTTATTGAATAATGCGGATGCAATTTTTACGTTGGTTGAATCCAATTCTAACTTCAAAAACGATGTTTGCCTGTCCAAATCGGAAATCATCGATGAGAAATGGTCGTCTAAACTTTTCGTTTTAACTTCAATATTCTCATCATTCAAATAAAATGCAAACTTGCGAATCTTGGATTTTGCAAAGTAGGAAACGCTTGCAACCGAATTATTAATCAATTCATCAGCGTACAAATTTTTGAATTTCGAATTGAAAATTTCAGCTGTCGTCTTGTCAAAATTTGAATTTGAGAATCCGACAATACATTTCGAAACTTCGATTTTTACAGAAAATTGGTCCTTTTTGTAGAGATTATTTTTAATTAATTTAAAACCTTTCTCATTCAAAAATTTGATAAGTTTATCGTTATCAGAAATTTCAAAAACGCTGTACCACTCGGAGAAACTGTTGTCTTTCAAATGAAAAATCTGAACATAATCCGGAACTTCTACGCCACTATTTTTAAAAGAACCTTTTGAAGTTTCAAACCACTTGGAAGGATTTTTTAGTAAAGTCAAAATGTATTCTTCTGACAATTTTTTAGAATCGACCAAAACCAAAACATCTGCATTTCTCGGAACCGCCTTCAAATCTTTATCCTTCAGAGACCAGAAAAAATAGCCGAAAACCGCGACAAAAAAAAGGACTGCAAGAAGGATGATTGCTCTTTTCATTTACAAGGCGGTTGACGTTTCTTTTTCAGAAATTTTAATCAAATCGTTACAAAAATCCAAGAAATACATCAGACTGTTCTCGGAAGAATTTGGCGTCGTGTAGTTGAATTCAGTTTCAATACTTTCTTTTTTCACCTCACTTTTAAAATAGACATCACCGATATTTTTTCGGAAAAGATTAAATCCTTCTTTCTGAGAAATCGTTGTGAATTCCTTCTCCAAGCCTTGCAACAATCGCTGCATATTGATTGTTCCCGAGGAAGGATGTTTCGCCGCGTCTTTCGCCCATTTTTGCGAAACGGCAGACTGTTTTTTAGGAACCAGATTCTCCAGCGAAGTCGTCAAATAAACGATATTTTCTTTCACCGTGAAATAAACTTGGTCAATGTAATTGCTGTTTTTAGGGTCTTTTTTCAGATAAAAAATATCGCCATTCTTAGCAAATTTCTGCGATAATTCTTTGTTCGTTGTCAATACTTCAAAAACACGTTTCCAATAATTTTCGTTTTCCGTGGCAAAAGCAAAAGTGAAATCCGGAACTACAACATCCTTTGTTTTCTTAATTTCTTTGTCGTTGAAGTTATCATCATATTCATAATCTGTGTATTCTACCTTTTTGGTATTCAGTGCATTCAAAACAAAAACGCCGTTTCCTGGAGCGATTTTTGAGATGGCTTCTTCGTCCAAAACTATCTTAATCGTTTCCATAATCAGTTCCAGCTCTTTTTGATATTTTCCTGTATCATTTTTACTTTCGAATAAGCTATACATCAAATCAAAATACTTGTGTCCATCAACGTTTATTGCATAATAACCAACACTTTTGTCGGAAATCAGGGACATCAGTTTTTTATTCTTTTTACCATTGTAAAGCGCTGAAAAACGCTTTTGAATTTCGCTGTCTTTATGTTGATAATTACTTATTACTTTTACTTTATTCTTATCAAAATATAAATTGTAAGACGAATTGGAATTGTACAGATTATCAATCAAATCCCCGAAATTGTAAAGCTTCGCCAAATCTTTATAAGCACCATTTTTGACTATCTCTCCATAATTGGAATAAACGAAAACATCCGAATTCGCGTCTTGGAATTTGACCATTTCTTTTGGAACTTCCACTTCCATATTAGAATCAAAATATCTGTCAAAATCCAATTCTGCAAAGGCTTTCACGATTTTAAAATCTTCCGCTTTGATAGAATCCATTTCCTTTTGATAAGCCAAATCTTCCGCTTCCTCATCATATTCCTCAGTCGGTTTTGCAGAGGCAACTTCATCCAATTCAGTCGTTGCTTTTTTCTCTTCCGGATATTTGTGGTGTTTCTCCAGATATTTGATATCTTTTTGCATCCGTGCAATATCGTCCTGATGACTTTTGATATCCTCTTTTGTATATTTGATTTCGTCTTTCAAATACTTGATTTCATCTTTGTAATTGAAAGGTTTTTCTGGTTCATAGTAAGGGGAATCAGCTTCTGCATAGGCACTATCAATCATTGGCGGCTCTTCTACACTTACAACAACTGTACTGTCAGCAGCATAATCATAATCGAATTTTGGCAGCTTTTTCGTGTAAGTCATTCCAGTAATTACCGCTCTTTTTCCGTCCCAAGCCACAAAAGTATCATCATTCAAATTGGTGTAAGAATATTTGTTTTTCTTCGTGGTTTCCAATTCTTTCTTTGATGAAACCTTGATGAATTCTACAAACTTCGTTGCATCTTCCAAAATCAAATGCGCCGTGTAACTCTTGATAGAATCATTGAAATTGATATAGTGATACTGTTTCGCATCATTTTTAATTCCTGTGTCCGAGAAGTCTTTCCAGGTTGGTTTCTCCTGGTCATTCTTATTCAGATTTTGTAAAATTGGATTGAGTTTTTGCCAATTGGTTTTGCTATTTAACAGTTTTCCATTGACTTCCATATAAAATACGGAGCTCGCTGGAATCTGAATTTTGGTTTGCGAAAACGCAAAAGCGCAACAAAATATCAAGAAAAATACCAGTTGTTTTTTGAGTAAAATTGATTTCATAGTTTTAATATTTTTCTTGGATTAATTTAATGAGATGGTGTTTTGAATTTGTTTTTTCTGAAGGATAAAATCCAGAATATTCCCATTCAGTTTTATCGCTTTTTTGTTTGGCGAAACTGTGTAAGAATTGTTGCTTTGAGATTTTATCACGTTTTCGAATTGTAAAATTGAAGTGTAAGTCGCATCGCTGAAAACTTCTTTGTCGGCTTTGCTCAGCTTATCATACTCGTTTTTATAACTTCCGATTTTGTTTCTGACAAAAGTTTTCTCAGCAACATTTTGCTTGTACAATTGTGTCGGAACTGTTTTTCCGATGATGTTTTTGGCTTTCAATTGTTCCAAACCTGTGTTGATATTTTCGATTTTCTTGAAGTTACAACTCAGTTTAATAATGAAATTATCAAAGTCTAAACTCGTTTTCACATTGCTGATTCCTGGTACGCTTTTGAAAACGTTGGAAGCCTGGTTCACTTTGTTTTCAATCTCTGATTTTTTAGGGACTTTCTTACCGTTGATGGTTTCCATTTTTGATATGGATTGCAGGCGGGTTTTGCTTTTGCTGGCATTCAGAATTACAGCATATTCTCCGCTTCCATCGGCTTTCAGACTTATTTTATCAATAATGTCGAAGCAACTTGTAAGGCTGAGGCAAATGCAGAAAAGAAAAAAATATTTGATAATCTTCACAGAATTAGGAATTGAGTTTTAACAAAGGTAATTTTTTCAATGAAGAAAAATGCGTTTGAAGCCGTAATTCACGCTTAATCTTTCATTCGATTTTTCAAATCCATTTCTGCGCCAAGAATTCTGGTGATTGTGAATTTCTAAGATATTTAATCAAATTCTACCTTTCAAATAATCCTGACGCAAACTTTCATCCAGTTTTTCTATGGCGTATCGCAGACAAGTTCTTGGCATTTCTTTGTAATGCAAATTGAGGAAACCCAACAATTCCTGTTCGTTTTTATTTCCCATTTCGCGGAGAAGCCAGCCATTGGCTTTGTGCATCAAATCGTGTTGATGACGGAGATTTCTCTCAGCAAATTCTTTCGTGAGTTCAAAACTTCCTTTCTTGATGTAATGCATCGTCCCAACAATCGCGATTCGTTTTTCCCACATTTTATCAGAATTCGACAAATCAATTAACAGCTTTTTTTCTTGATTTTCAAAACAATACCGACCCAAAATCTTATAACAAGATGTATCCACCAAATTCCAATTATTAATAAAATCGAGATGATTCAGATAAAAGTCGATGATTTCTTTTTGCTGAGATTTTTCTTTTGACTTTTCAAATTTCAGAATTAACATCAGCAAGGCTGTCAAACGATGTTCGTGATATTTGGATGACAAAAGTTCGCTTAATTCTTCAAGAGAAATTTTGTTGTAAAATTCCTTTGCCACTTTTCTTTGGTCTGGAACGATGACACCTAGGAAAAGGTCACCTTCGCCATATTCGCCTTTTCCGCTTTTGAAGAACGTCGGGAGAAATTCTGCTTTTTCAGGAATCGCGAGGATTTCTAGAGCTTGTTTTATTACTTCAATCAGATTCATCTAAAAACCCCCTACCAACTTTATATAAATTTTCGAATCCCCAACAGAGTAAGTGGTTATGACACTTCCATCTGGCAAATTTGTCATTTTTTGCTTTAAATCAGAAGGTGTTTGGCAAACTCGAGATTCTATTTATCATTTCTCCTGCTATTAAAACACAGATTGGAGAATCCTCGGATTTTCCAGTACCACTATTTTCAATGGTTTGAATAATTAAGCTATTTTGTAGACTATATAAATCACTTTTTGATTTTTCATTTAAAGCTTCGTAAATGTAAGATAGCTTTAGAGAAACTCCATCAAGCAAGGGGTTTTTGTTATAATTTGCTTGAGCTTGCTCAACAATCTTAAGTGCTTTATTTCTAGACATTCCTGATTTCGCTAATTTCCAAATAGTCTCATAATCCTGATTATAATTTGACATTTTATACTCAGTTTCTATAAACCGGCTTCCATAATACAATTGATTTAATTCTTGCTGAGTTAGTTTCTTAGGTTCTGTCTTGAAAATCTCCAAATAATTATAAAAATAATCTTTCGGATTTTCTTTCACATTTCTCTTGATTTCTTCAACATTTATCTGAGAAAAAATAAATCCGAAAATCAATAAATTAATAAGGCTAAATATTTTTTTCATCATAATAAATTACTCTAAATTTAATTCCTTCTGAAACGCTTCCAAATACTTCGCCAGATGAAAACCATCCATCAAACCGTGATGTCCTTCGACAGAAATCGGTAACATTTTTCGGCCGTTTTTCTCAGAGAATTTTCCGAAGACAATTTTAGGAATCGATTCTTTTGGGTCGAAATCTGTCGGATGTAGCAAACCTGTAAAATTCGTCCAAGGCATCGTGGAATGTCGGATATGATTGGGCGGAAGTGATTCATTTTTAATCCTCAAACCCGTTGAATTTTGAACCTCATCAATTTCCTTTTGCAAATTCTGATTGAAGATTTCAAAATCATCAGAATATTCAAAATAAGAAAAGCCGAAAGTTCCCTCATTTCTTCCAATCGTAGAACCAACGTGCACGACATCAAAGGCTATAACTTCATCATTTACAATCCGATAACCAAATTCTTCAACTGAGTTGACGGCTTTCATCGATTTGTGAAGATAATGTGCGAAAAAGGATTCTTTATTATCTTTTGCCAGCTGAAAAGTTTCGGTACAATCAACTTCGGTTACGATTCCAAAATAGGGACTTTTCATTCCGGAAAAAAATTGAAAATGCTCTTTTCTCTTCCAGTTTTCGATGTCTATGACTTTCATTTTTAAATAATTACTTGACGTCTTCTAAAATTTTTTCCTCTACAGCAATCTTATTCGGATTGGCTACTTTTCCAATCGTAAGCCCCTGAACTACAATTGAAAAGACTACAACACAATAAGTTATACTGATGATGATTTTGTTGTATTCATTCTGAGGAATCGACAAAGCCAAAGCAATGGAAACACCACCACGGATTCCACCCCAAACCAGAACTTTCACAGTTTGTGGACTGAATCGATATCTCAAAGACATAAACTTCGTCGGAACAAAAATCGCTACCCAACGTGCCAATAAAACTATTAAAATACAAATTCCACCAGCAACCAAATATTCATTTAAATCCTTGATTAACAATAATTCAAAACCGATAAACAGGAACAGAACGGCGTTCATAATTTCATCAATCAATTCCCAGAATTTAATCAAATAATCCTGCGTTTCGGATTTCATTTTGAAACTCTCACTGAAATTTCCCATAAATAATCCGGCAGCAACCATTGCCAGCGGTGCAGAAATATGCATCTCGTGAGCAATCAAGTAACCGCCCATAACGACTGATAATGTGATGAGTACGGAAATAATATAGTCATCCACCATTCTCATCGCTCTGGAAGCGGATAATCCTAGAAGAACACCCAAAAGCAATCCGCCGCCAGCTTCACGCAATAAAAGCAAGCCGACACTTTCGACATTCAAATCGATTTCTTTTCCGATTGCCAATTGTAGAACGACCGTGAAAACCACTACCGCCATCCCATCATTGAAAAGTGATTCTCCGGCCACTTTGGTTTCCAAAGATTTTGAAACATTTGCCTGCTTCAAAATACTTAGAACCGCCACTGGGTCGGTCGGTGAAATCAATGCGCCGAAAACCAAACAGTAGATAAATGGAATCTGAACGCCCGCAAAAGGCAAAAGATAATAAGCGCCAAAAGCGACAGCAAACGTGGAAATAATCACGCCAACCGTTGAAAAAATTACGACTGGACCAAATTGTTCCTTTAAATCTTTGATGTTAATGTGGATTCCGCCAGCGAAAAGCAGGAAGTTTAGCATCGCGCCCATCAGAACTTCTGTGAAATCAAAATTGTTGATTAGTTCCGTCAAATGGCTGGTGGTCTTTGGTAAAAAATTATCGCCCGACGCAACCAAGGTGACAGAAACGACAATAGCGATGACCATAATTCCTATGGCGCTTGGCAATTTTAGAATTCTGTGATTGATGTAAGCAAATAGTGATGCTAAAACGATTAGGACTGAAAATGAGTAATATAACTCCATTAATATTTTTGTTTTATCTAAATTTAGACTCCGTTAGAAGTCGTTATAAATGACTTTGATGTAGGTTTTTGTATTGTTGTTTTCCCAAATGTCGAACATTCCGCCAGTTGCAGGTTTGGACGACCTGGAGGCTTGTCTGGGAATCTGGATGACATTGATTAAAATATATTCGTCGCCAACTGAATTGACAACAAAGGCAGAATCTTCCGACTTTCCATCGCCCGAATCTAAGATGGCGCTCGTCAGCAATTTGAACTGACTGAGATAGTAGCTGAAGTTTTTCACATCCTGCAGTTTATCATAACATTGCAGCATAATCATCAGCAAATCGAGATTGGTCGGGTCTTTTGCCAGCAAATCTCTGGTCTTTGCGATGGCTTCCGGATAATTCTTTTTGTTGAAATCCTTCAATAATTTTTTGAATTCGTCATCGCTTGTTGAAACTGTTTTTTCTAAGAAAGTTCTGCCATAATACAAATGCTGAGCTTCAATGCTGTCTATGGATTTGGGCAAGGCTTTGTACTTGAAAAGCATTTTCTCGTAATAAAAATCGGATTCTTTGTCCGCAATCTCTTTCTTGATATTATCCAAATTGATTTTTGACTTCTGAGAAAACCCAAAAGTCGCCATCATCAAAAAGAAAAATAAAAAGATTTTATTCATTGACTTCTTCTTCGTCCTCAAAATATTCGAAAAGCAAATCGTTGTAAGGGAAACGGGAAATATGAATCCTGTGAACCTCATCGTAAATCATTTTCTTCATCTCTGGGAAGTTTTCCTTCGTTAAAGCTGAAATGAAAACGGTTGGGAATTTTGATTTTGCCATCCACGTTTTTTTCCATTCTTCCAACGAGATATTTTTGTGAGAACCAGGCATCAAATCATCCTCTTCTTTTTTCTCATAACTGAAATCATCGATTTTATTGAAAACCATAATCATCGGTTTCTGATGCGCATCGATTTCCTGAAGAATTTCGTTCACTGAATTAATATGGTCTTCAAAACTTTCGTGGGAAATATCAACGACGTGAATCAGCAAGTCCGCTTCACGAACCTCATCCAAAGTCGATTTGAAACTTTCTACCAACTGCGTCGGCAACTTTCTTATGAATCCAACCGTGTCCGTCAAAAGGAAAGGTAGATTTCCAATTACCACTTTACGAACCGTTGTATCAAGCGTTGCAAACAATTTATTTTCAGCGAAAACATCTGATTTTGATAAAGCGTTCATTAATGTCGATTTTCCAACATTCGTGTAACCAACGAGCGCTGTACGAACCATTTTCCCACGGTTGTTTCGCTGCGTTCCCATTTGTTTGTCGATGACCTTCAGTTTGTCTTTCAACAAGGTGATTCGGTCCCGGATAATCCTTCTATCGGTTTCGATTTCCGTTTCCCCAGGTCCACGCATTCCGATTCCCCCTTTTTGCTTATCTAAGTGAGACCACATCCTGCTCAATCTCGGCAAAAGATATTGATATTGAGCCAGTTCAACCTGAGTTCTTGCGTAAGAAGTCTGAGCTCTTTGGGCAAAAATATCGAGAATCAAATTGGTTCTATCGAGAACTTTGACTTCCATCTCACGCTCCAGATTCTTCAATTGAGAAGGCGACAATTCATCATCAAAAATGACTGTTCCGATTTTTTGCTCTTTTATATAATCACGGATTTCCTCCATTTTTCCCTTACCAACGAAGGTTTTAGAATCCGGCTGAGTCAGTCTTTGGGTAAAACGTTTATCAACAGTAGCGCCGGCTGTGAAAGCCAGAAACTCCAGTTCGTCCATATATTCTATCAGTTTATCTTCGCTTTGATTTTGGGTTATTAGACCAACCAAAACCGCTTTTTCATACTGATGTTCTTTATTTTCTATCATTTATAAAATTAAATTTCTGATTCTGACAAGATACTATTTTTCGACAAAAAAACCAAAGATGAACTTTGGTTTTTATTTTCTATTTCAAATTTGAAAGTTGATTTTTCAAATTAAGATAACGTTGCTGTCAATGTTTTTTCGAAACTGAATGCGACGCTGATTGGGCAAGTTTCTTTCGCTTCGGTTGCGATTTTTTGGAAATCTTCTTCTGAAATTCCAGGGATTTTTGCATTGAGTGTCAATTCAGACAAAGTCACTTTTCCATCCACCAAACTGATTTTGCAATCGGTTTCCAATGTTTCCGGATTGTAACCAGCTTCTGACAACAACGCAGAAGTTTTCATCGTGAAACAACCTGCGTGAGCCGCTGCCAATAATTCTTCGGGATTGGTTCCAACACCGTCTTCGAATCTACTTTTGAATGAATACTGCGTATCGTTAAGCGTTGTACTTTGAGTGGTTAAAACACCACTTCCTTCTTTTACTGTGCCTTTCCAGACTGCTTTTGCACTTCTTTTCATAATTTTTTATTTTGATTTTATTAAATTGATTTAGTGATATTTATTTTCAAATTCTTAATCCCAATCTTGTTCAACAAATTTCATTTTGTCGCCACTTGCATTTGATAAAGTTAAGAAATGTCCTTCGATTTTGTACTCTGTCATATTTGGTAAAGCTTTTCCAAATGCTTCTTCCAATTTCATTCGCCCGTCACAATACATCATTGTAGCACCAACGCCTGAGAATTTGGCTTTTCCTTTGTTGAAATCTGCCGTGAAGAACATTCCGTTACAGCCCATTTTTGCAGTATAACGCTTCGGCGATTCTGCATTTTTTGTCAAATCAATATTGGCTTCCAATTTCACCAATTCTTCCTTAGTAAAATCTTTATACTCAACGAGCATCCATTTTTTGTGAAGATTTTGCATCCCTGACATCGGATTTTTTGATGATTTACAAGAAACTGTAAGAAGTAATATTAATGATAAAATACCGATTGACTGTAGAAATCTCATACTTTGAACTTTGCCTAATCTCTTATCCAAATTCATACCATTAGATTTAAAATAATGAGTAAATTAGCCCCATTAAAATAAATTTCTATTATGAAAAAAATATTTTTGGCGCTGACTTTTTTATTAAGCTTTGCGCAAATGAAAGCAGACGAAGGAATGTGGCTTCTGATGCTTGTAAAACGTCTGAACGGCGTGGATATGCAGAAAGAAGGTCTACACCTGACTCCGGAAGAAATCTATTCTGTGAACAACTCCAGTCTTAAAGATGCCATCGTAAGTTTCGGCGGTTTCTGTACAGGCGAGATGGTTTCCAGCCAAGGTCTGATTTTTACCAATCACCACTGTGGTTACGATGCTGTTGCGGCAGCTTCTACGCCTGAAAAAGATTATCTGAAAAATGGATTCTGGGCAATGAAACCGAATGAGGAATTCAATGCAAAAGGTCTTTATGTAAGATTCCTTGTGAGAATGGATGACGTTTCTGCAAGAATCAATGCAAAACTAAACAACAATATGTCTGCTGCTGACAGAAAAGCAGTGATTGATGCAGAATCAAAAGCTATCCAGACAGAAAACTCTGAGAACGGAAAATACACCGTTGTCGTAAGAGATTTCTTCAATGGAAATGAATTTTATTATTTTGTGTATCAAGATTATAAAGATATCAGATTGGTTGGTGCTCCACCTTCCTCTCTTGGGAAATTTGGTGGCGATACAGACAACTGGGAATGGCCAAGACACACGGCAGATTTCACCGTTTTCCGTGCTTACGGTGATGCCAATGGAAATCCGGCAGAATATTCTGAAGCGAACGTTCCATTGAAACCAAAACACTTCTTACCAGTTTCTCTTAAAGGCTACAAACCTGGAGATTTCACAATGATTCTAGGTTACCCTGGAAGAACAAACCGTTACTTGACCTCTTTCGGAATCGAGCAAATGGTGAACAAAGATTATCCGGCTTGGGTAGAAGCTTCGAAAGTGGCGATGGATGTGATGAAGAAGTATATGGACAAAGATAAAACGACTCAGTTGGATTACGCTTCCCAGTACGCCAGTGTTGCCAATTACTGGAAAAACAGACAGGGAACGATTGACGCTGTCATCAAAAACGGAACAATCTCTGAGAAACAAAAAACAGAACAAATCTACACGCAATGGGCCGCTCAATCTCCGAACGAGCAAACTTATTATGCCGTTTTACCAGAAATAAAAGCTTACTATCAGCAGATTTCAGGGAGAAATGTAGAACGTAATTACGCGTCTATTTTACAGAGAAACGCACATTACATCGCAACGACTTATCAGTTGGGAAGTCTTTTCAAAACTTATGCTGACCAGGACGAAGCTGGAAAAACAGCAATGAAAGCAAAAGTTCTTGAGGCTGTAGAAAAAGCTTACGATGGTTTCCACGACAATGTGGAAGGTGATATGTTGGTGAAACTGACTTCTCTTTACAAAGCGAAAGTTTCTAAGGAATTTGCTTCTCCAACCATTTTGGCTGCAGATGTGAACAACCTTTCAACTTTGGCTTACGAATCTGTTTTTGCTAATAAAAAATCAGCTTTGGCTTTCATCGAAAATCCGGACAGACTGAAAATTGATGCCGATAAATTAAGACAATTCATTAATGGCGTGGTAGAAGACCAAAAGCTAGGAACTGAAAAATATGCTAAAATCGATGAGAACTTTGCTAAAAACAGCAGACTTTTCTTAGACGGACTTAGAAAAGCACAGCCAGAAAAAGTATTCTATCCAGACGCCAACTCTACAATGAGACTGACTTACGGAACAGTACAAACACTTCCTACAAGGTCTGACAGAAACTACAAAGGCATCAAAGAAAACTATTACACCGACATCAACGGAATGGTGGCCAAATACAAAAAAGGCGATGAGGAATTTGACCTTCCGAAAAAAGTCCTTGACCTTGCGAAGAAAAAAGACTACGGTCAATATGCAGACAAACAAGGATTTATGCCAATCAACTTCCTGTCAAACAATGACATCACTGGTGGAAACTCAGGTTCTCCAATTATCGATGGAAACGGGAACTTGCTAGGTCTTGCCTTCGATGGAAACAGTGAAGCTTTGAGTGGCGACATCGTTTTCGAACCAAATTTACAGAGAACAATCAACGTGGATGTTCGTTACGTACTTTGGGTAATCGACAAATATGCTGGCGCAACTCGATTGATTAGCGAATTAACTTTGGTAAAATAATTTTTCATCAAATATCATATAAGCCACCTATTTTGGTGGCTTTTTTGTTGGTCAAAACTCACGAAACGCTTCTTAATTATTTTTTTGTAAATTAGAGAAATCATTTTTTATGAGTTTAAAGACTTTACTTCACTGGTCCTTCATTTTCCCTTTATTATCCCTCGCCTACTACTTTTTTGGTATTGTTGATGACAATGCGTGGCTGGCAACTTTAGGAAGCTTGCTTTTGATAAGCTCCGTTCTGGCCGCCGTCCATCACGCCGAAGTGGTTGCGCATAAAGTGGGAGAACCTTTTGGAACGATTATCCTTGCAATTGCTATTACAGTTCTTGAAGTTGGATTGATTGTTTCATTAATGGTAGCTGGCGGGAAAGAAACCAGCACCTTGGCCAGAGACACCGTTTTCGCCGCCGTAATGTTAATTCTGAATGGAATTCTCGGCGCTTGTCTTTTAGTTGGTGGACTCAAATTCAAAGAACAATTTTTCGCCAGAACCTCCGGAAATATGGCATTAATAAGTTTGGTAGCCATTGTCGTAATGACTTTAATTTTGCCAAATTATACGACCAGCGAACTTTCTGCAACATTCAGCAAAGCACAATTGATTTTCTTTTCTGTGGCCTCATTGGTCATTTACAGTACTTTTTTAATGGTTCAAACCGTAAGACACAGAAATTACTTCCTTCCCGAAAACGACGATGAGCCACACGCAGAACCACCAACAAATACGGAAAGCACGATGAGTTTGGTCTTCCTTCTCATTTGTCTCGGTGTGGTTGTGGTAATGGCAAAAGCCTTATCTCCTACCATTGAAAGCGTAGTTCACAATCTCGGCGCACCACAAGCATTAGTCGGTGTCATCATCGCAGCGGTTGTCCTTTTACCAGAAGGAATGGCCGCTATAAAAGCCGCAAGAAGAAACCAGTTTCAGACAAGTTTGAATTTAGCTTTAGGTTCCGCCATTGCTAGTATTGGATTAACGATTCCTTGTGTTGCCGTAGTTTCAATTATTTACGAAATGCCGTTGCTATTAGGTTTGGACATCAAGTCGATGGTTCTTTTAGCCTTGTCACTTTACACTGTGATGCTGTCACTAAGCCGTGGAAAAACGAACATCCTTTATGGAGTTGTACTACTGGTCAATCTTTTAGCTTATATATTTACCGTTATCGTTCCATAATTTTTTTATTTTTGATTAATGAATCTTAGTCCAGACAAAAACCGTGTGTTTTAGCTTTAGTATTTAAATTGTCAGTCTGAGGCGAAGTTTATCCTGAGCTTGTCGAAGGGAAGACAAACAAAACTCAAAAATCTTCAGATTTTTTCAATCTAAATAAACCCGATATGAAAAACTACGAAACCGAAAGATTGATTCTGAAACCTGCAGATTTAGAAGACGCAGACTTCTTTTTGGAATTATACAATCTACCTTCTTTCATTAAACATATCGGTGACAGAAACCTTCGAACAAAAGAAGATGCAGAAAATTATATCTCAAACAGATTTCTTCCCCAAATCGAAAAATTAGGTTTTGGAAATTACGTCGTCATTCACAAAGAACTCAATGAAAAAATCGGTGCAGTCGGCGTTTTCGTACGCGAAGGAATTGATGTTCCAGACATCGGATTTTCTTTCTTTCCAGATTTCGAAGGCAAAGGTTTCGCTTACGAAGCCGCTGTCAATCTGATGGAAATCGTCAAAACGGAATTCGGAATGGAAAAACTTTCGGCGATGACTTCTGATGAAAATCTATCTTCTCAAAGATTAATTGAAAGACTTGGACTTCAATTCAAAAAATATGTAATTTTCCCTGATGATAATGAGGAATTGAGATATTATGAGAATTAATTAAACAATAATGTCTTTTACCACATAGACACATAGTTTTTCCTGGGATTAAGATTAAATAGAATTTTAAACCATCTATTTAATCTTTTTTATTAGTTTTATAATTCATTTCTATGTGCCTATGTGGTTAAAATATTCTAAATAATAAATGTCAAAAACTTACGAAACCGAACGCCTCATCATCAAACTTGTTGATATCAACGATGCTGAATTCCTTTTGAAATTACTCAACACAGAAAAATGGCTGAAAAATATCGGTGACCGAAATGTTCATAATCTGGAAGATGCTCAGAGATATGTGCGTGAAAAGAATCTTCCTCAAATCGAAAAACTGGGTTTTGGAAATGCCGTTGTAATTCTGAAATCTAACAATGAAAAAATCGGAACCGTTGGTTTGTACGACCGAGAGGGAATCGACGGCGTTGATATTGGCTTTGCCTTTTTGGAAGAATACGAGGGAAAAGGTTATGCTTATGAAGCAGCGAAAAAAATAATGGATGTTGGAATCAATGAATTTGAAATTAAAAAAGTCAGCGCGATTACTTTGCCGGAGAATTCCTCATCAATCAAATTAATTGAAAAATTAGGTCTGAAATTCAAAGAAGTCGTGAGAATTCCTAATGACACTGAGGATTTAAATCTTTATGAATTGAATTTGTAATGAATCTACCTCACAGAATCGAAATCATCGAACCAAAAAAATTGATTGGTTTCAGCATCATCACTTCTTTTCAAGAAGACAAAACGCCGATGGTCTGGAGACAATTTATGATGAGAAGAAATGAAATTACCAATCGGATTTCTGACAGATTATTTTCGCTTCAAATCTATCCTGAGAATTTTACGCCGAATCAATCCTTCACAAAATATGCGCTTGCCGAAGTTTCTGATTTTGATAATATTCCTAATGATTTCGAATCTTTTGAATTAGAAAAAGGAAAATATCTAGTTTTTAATTATCAAGGAAAGGCTGAAAACGGACCGCAAATTTTCAGTTATATTTTCCAAACTTTCATTCCAGAAAATAATTTTGAGGTTGATGACAGACCGCATTTTGAGATTTTTGGAGATGATTACAATCCTTCAAACGAATTCGCGGAAGAGGAAATTTGGATTTCGATAAAATAAAACTCCTACCGCCATTCATAAGCGATTGCATTTACAATTCGCCTTATAGCTTCATCACTTAGTTGAGTATTTGTCTTTAAAAAGAGAGTCGAGTTTTTTGCACCTTCAGATAAATCAGAAAAATTCCACAATTCAAATTCCGAAGCACCTTTATAAATTGTCAAAAATTCATCTTTCTCTTTTTCAGAGATTTGGGAATTATGCATTACAAATTCATAGAAAGTCCAAGGTTTTCCCCAATCATTAAAGCTCTCAATTATTAATGAAAGATTATCCATAAAATTAAACTTATTCCAAAATCTGCGCGGCGTGGTCTTTCGTTTTGACTTTATCAATGACTTGAATGCAAATCCCATTTTCATCAAAAACAAAAGTAGTTCTCACGATTCCCATAAATTCCCTACCCATAAATTTCTTCAACTGCCAAACTCCGAATTTGTTGATGACATCGTGGTTTTCATCGGCAATGATGTCAAATGGTAATTCATATTTATCAGAGAAATTTTTCTGACGTTTTTCAGAATCTGCACTTACGCCAATCAACTGAAAACCTTTTTGTTTCAAAACCGAATAATTGTCTCTCAGATTACAAGCTTCCGCGGTACAACCTGGCGTGCTTGCTTTTGGATAAAAGAAAACAACGAGTTTTTTGCCTTTGAAATTCTGAGAATCGATTTGTTCTCCGTTTTGATTTGTTCCGATAAATTCCGGTAAAGAATCGCCAAGCTTCAACATAATTTCTATTTTTACACAAAAATAATTCATTCTAAGATTTTGCATCGTGGATTTGATGTGAAATGTTGAATAAATGTCGAAATCCGCAGCCCGACTTATCTCCTCATTTCTATTTTTTTAGGTGAATCGATGAACCACTTCGTGAGGTTTGAGTGGGGCTCTTTTTTGAATGGGGAAAGGCTTGGCAA
The DNA here is from genome assembly GCF_021261315.1 of Epilithonimonas sp. JDS. Taxonomy (GTDB): domain Bacteria; phylum Bacteroidota; class Bacteroidia; order Flavobacteriales; family Weeksellaceae; genus Epilithonimonas. The sequence goes on along the minus strand of NZ_JAJSAX010000009.1, from coordinate 9,236 downwards.
AAAAAGCGGGAACGGAAGGCGGATAAAGCTGCCATAAAAATTACTAAAGAAAAATGACGAAAAAACAAAGAGCTAAGATTGTTCAGGAAGAATTAGAAAAATTATATCCTGAAGTTCCGATTCCGCTGGACCACAAAGATGCTTACACGCTGATGGTTGCGGTCGCTCTTTCCGCTCAGACGACGGACAAAAAAGTGAATCAAGTCACGCCTCGGCTTTTTGCGGTTGCCGATACGCCTGAGAAAATGGCAAAACTTAGTGTTGAAGAAATTAAGGAACTCATCAAGGAAATCGGACTTTCAAATTCCAAGGCGAAAAATCTGAAAAAGATGGCGGAAGCTTTAGTTGAAAAACACAATTCAGTCGTTCCGCAAACCTTCGAAGAATTGGAAGAATTGGCCGGTGTTGGGCACAAAACCGCTTCTGTGGTGATGAGTCAGGCGTTTGGATTTCCTGCTTTTCCCGTTGATACGCACATTCACCGGTTGATGAAGCAATGGAAACTGACGGAAGGAAAAAATGTGGTCGAGACTGAACGCGATGCGAAAGGCCTTTGGAAGGAAAATGTCTGGAACAAATTGCACCTTCAGATCATCTTCTACGGTCGGGAGTATTCGCAGGCGAGAGGAAGTCAGGAGAAGGATTTTATCACGAAAATGCTTTTTGAGAAATAATTAAACATCCAGTAATCTTCGGTGATAATTGATTTGACCAAGATGATAATTCAAATGCGAAAGCAAATGGATTAAGAAATATTCGGTTGTCATTTTGTAGCCTAAAGCTTCTGTTGGATAATCTTTTTTTAAATCTTCATCGGACAATTTTCCTAATGTTGAATCGACGATTTCTATCAGAGTCTCAAGCTTTTCCAGAAGTTCAATTTTTGGAATGTCTTTCAATGAAAATTCCAAATCACGTTGTCTCACATAACCAGTTTCTCCAAGTTCTGCGCCGATGTAAGTATTAAGATTTCCGAGCAAATGAAGGCAAAGATTGCCGCCGGAATTGGAAATATTCTTATCAATCTTCCAAAGTGATTCTTCGTTTTGATAAGATTCGATTTCGATTTTCACTTTGTTTAAATCCCGATTGTAGAGCGATTTTAAAATTTCGATTGTCATAAACTTTAGTTTTTCTTTTTCAGCATTCGTCTCATATGAACATATTTGGATTGCCGAACGTGATGTGGATATTTCCTTCCTTTTGGAATATTATTAAAAATCAAAGCGACAATCAGCAAGATAACAGCGCCACTCAAAACCGGCGACAATGCGTACCAATAACCCAAATCCTGAATCTTCTGCGCTGGAAGCACCGCAATCAAAGCCGTCGCGCCACCTGGCGGATGCATTGTCTTTGTGATTTGCATTACGACGATTGAAGAGGCGACTGCAATAGAAGCATTCAGCCATAGAATTTCCGGTAAGAATTTAAAAACTGTAACACCTACCAAAGCTGACAGAACGTGTCCTCCAATTAAATTTCTTGGTTGTGCTAATGGACTGTTCACCGCACCATAAATCAAAACACTCGATGCGCCGAATGAACCTATTAGAAAGACATTTTCAATTTCAGAAATCTGTTGAGATTGTAGAAACGCGATGATTCCAATTCCGAAAAAAGCCCCGAGAAACGACCAAAAGTGGTCTTTGAAATCGACTAAAGTTTCTTGGTAAAAAATATATTTGGTTTGTCTAAATCCCTTTCTGATTTGTTTCTTCATCTAATTCTTACTTTACATCTTTCGCCCAAAGATTCATTTTACGTTCCAAAACCTGAAGCGGAAGGCAACCTTGGCTCAACACTTCATCGTGAAAATCTGCGATGTTGAATTTCTTTCCCAATTTTGATTTATACTTTTCTCTCAGTTCACGGATTTTCATTGCGCCCGTTTTGTAGCTCAAAGCCTGTCCAGGCATCGCCATATAGCGCTCCACTTCTGCTGTCGCACCAGCTTCATCGTAAGCGACATTACTCAGAAAATATTTGATGGCTTCTTCGCGAGACATTTGTCCGGTGTGGATTCCAGTATCGATTACTAGTCGAACGGCGCGCAACATTTCATCACTCAAAGAACCCATTTTCTGATACGGGTCGGTATAAAGCCCGAATTCCGGTCCGAGCGATTCGCAGTACAAAGCCCAGCCTTCGCCATAAGCACCAATCCAACCGAATCTCAGAAACTTAGGCAATTTCAAATTTTCCTGTTGAAGAGAAATCTGATAATGATGACCTGGAATGGCTTCGTGAAGAAACAAAGATTCCATCCCGGAAGTGACATTGAATTTTATCGGGTCAGGAATCGGTGTGTAAAAAATCCCCGGACGTTTGCCATCCGGACTTCCCTGGATGTATTCTGCACTTGCGCTCGCTTCTCTATATTTTTCGGTTTGACGAATTTCGAAAGGCGTTTTCGGTGTGACGTTGAACATCGTTTTCAACTTCGGTGTGATTTTGTCGAGGATTGATTGGAATCCGGCTAAAACCTCTTTCGACGTTTTGTAAGGCATTGCTTTCGGGTCGGTTTTTACATAATTGAGGAACTCTTCCAAAGAGCCTTTGAAGCCAACTTGATTTTTCACTTTTTCCATATCAGCTCGGAGCCTTTCCACTTCCGAAAGTCCTGTTTTGTGGATTTCCTCTGGTGTTTTATTTGTTGTCGTCCAGCTTTTGACATAGTAATTATAGGTGTTCGAGCCATTTGGCAAAGCGTTGTAACCATCGGTTATTCTTGCTTTTGGCAAATATTCTTTTTCAAGAAATGTCGCCATTTTGAGGTAGGCCGGAATCAATTTATTCTTGATGGCGTCTTGGTAAAGCTTTGCATATTTATTTGAAGTTACAGGTTTGAAATCCTTCGGCATATTTTTGATGGGGCCGTAGAAGATATTTTTCTTGATATCGAAAGTTGCGATTTCCTCGGCTTTCATTTGAGGAATCATTTTGATGATCAATGATTTTGGTAGAACGATACCACTCTTCATCCCAGCTCGGAAGTTTTCAATTGCAGAATCCATCCAGACTGGGAAAAGTTCGATTCTCTTCAACCAATTATCATAATCTTTTTCAGTTTTAAAGGGTTGAATCCCACTTCCACTTCCCAACATCGGAAAATCCAAAGGCAAACCGCCAAACTGCGTGAAAGGAATATATTCCGGATGATAGGCATAGCGCTCCTGTTTATCAATCAGCGTGTATTCCAAAACATCGAAAACCACTTTTTGGTCATTATCCAAATTGTTGTAATCCACAGACTTCAATTGATTTTGAATCGAGTCATAAAAAGCAATCTCGTTTTTGATAAATTCCTGACTCAGATTATTCGGCAAAAGGTCATTGTATCTTTCGTCGCCTTGCGAAGTGGCTTCCAGAGGATAAAGTTTAAGATATTCCTCGTAATAGTTGGCAGCGATCGTGTCCAGGTTGGATTCGAATCCTGTATTTTTCACCATTGGCGAATCTCCTTTTTTGCAGGAAATCACAGAAAAGGCAAGCACAGAAAAAGCTAATATCTTATAAATAAGTCTCATTATAAATTTTTAAGCCTTGTAAAGATAATATTTTATGATCAGAAAATTTAACCCTGTTTATTTTGAGGGTCGAAGATCCATATTAATACAATATCAACATTTTTATTAATTTCGATGATTATTACTAAAAATAAGTGACAAAAATTTTTCACTTTCATTCTATTTTTTATCTTTGTTCAACACTATTAAAAAAAATCATTTCATAATTTATTATCCTTATAATGAAAGGAATACTAAAGATCTACCACCCAGAGGAAACTCTGAAGTATTTTATCAAGAATACTTATTGCAAGTCTGTTTATATTAATGCTCAAAATTTTCTTGAAGTAGAGATCATCACAGATGACGCTTTGGATCACGTTGATGACGACTCTTTGCAGTACAATTTCCCCCAATTGTCATTAGATATCATAGAGTTCCCGATAACAACTTCTGAATTGGAAGGACAAACTTTTATCGTAGAAGACACCGAAGATGAGATTTTTACAGAAGTTGATCTTTTTGATGACGAGGACGCTTTCCTATTCGAGAACGAACTCAAATTTGATAAAAACGAAACGGGTGACCTCCAACTTTGCTGGACTGGAAACATCACCGATTTCTACACAGGCTCCGAAAATCCAATCCCTTTCAAATTGAAATGCCACTTCCGTCCGGACGAGATAGAAGTTGACGACTAATTTTTTCAGGAAATAATATTTATATTTACGAATCGTTATAAAATTAATTTATAACGCAAACAAGCTTTTCCTATGTATCAGGACCTGGATGATATTATTTTCGAAGACCGACATAAGGCTTACGGCGCCTACGAGTACCGCAAGCACTATGAGTTTACGCTTACCAAAGCTTTGGTGGTCGGCGTTTTCATTTTCTCGGTTTTGTTCTTTCTTCCAGCTTCTTTCATCAAATCAGATAAAAAAACGGCAGTCAATAGTGAAACCATCATTCCTGTGGACCTGACCGAGATGCGCATCAACTATGGTGACAACAGAAATGGCAAAGGTCTGGAAGAGCCAAAAGAGGAAGAAGGAAGTCCTGCGCCCATCGTAGAAAAGAAAGAGGAAAAAGAAGTAGTAGCGGAAGTTGCAAAAGTTTCTAAAGAAAAAGTCGACAAAGACATTCCTGAAAATACAGTTCCCATTCCAACCAGAACCAAGAATCCACCAGCCGCGACCAAGAAATCAAACGAGAAAACCAATTCTACCGCAGTTGCCAATTCTACAAAAACAACGCCTGGAAAAACCACCGCCAAAGGTGATATCAAAAAAGAAAATGCAACCGGAGACGGCCGTGGAAACGCAGCGATTGGAAATCTTCTGAAAGGAAGAGGCACAAAATCCGGCTCACAAGGCAACGGAACCGGCCCTGGAAACTACGGCGACCCACTTGGCGGCGATGGCGACGGAACGAGTTTGGTAGGTGTTGATAGAAAATTAGTCGGATTCATCCCAGGAACAATGGGAAGAGGCGGCGCGCAACCAAACCACGATTGCCAGGCCAGCGGAAGCATCAGCATTTCCTACACGGTGGACAAATCTGGGAAAGTCACTTCTGCAAAACGTCTCAGCGGCGTTTCTGACCCTTGCGTGTCGAGCACGGCGGTAAGTTGGGTGAAGCAATATGTGAAAGCAGAAGTCTCGTCGGTATCATCCAAAGGAACTTACAAAATCGTTTTCTAAGGCTTTTGACAATCATCTTTCCTTAAAATTTTCAACAATCTATCGGGATTAATCTTTAAGTTATTCATAAATTTGAAACTGTAAAAAAACAATATTTGAACTATGGCAAATCAACCTTCTATTTGGGAATTCTTATTTGGCGGAGGCTTACTCAGCGTTACGCTGGTCATTATCCTGATATTATTAGGAATTGCGGCTGTAGTTTTTTTTGGACAGAAGTTTTTTGCACTCAACCGCGAAAATCAGGTTGACCCTTACCTGTTGAAAAATGTGAACGACCTTTTGAACGACGGAAGAGTACAATCCGCTGTCGACTTCTGTAGAAGAGATAATTCGCCAGAATCCAGAAGTGTGGAAAAAGGCCTTTCCCGGTTGGGACGACCAGTTGGCGAAATTGCCAGCGCAATGGAAACGCACGCACAGATTGAACTCAACAAGGCAGAAAAAAACATCGGATTTCTTGCTACACTTTCTGGTGCGGCACCGATGCTCGGACTTCTTGGTGGTGTTTTGATTTTGGCTTCCACTTTTGGAGGCTTGTCAAAAACTGACACAGTGATTTCTCAAAATCTTTTGGCTGCAGACTTTTACAAAGCTTTAGCGCCGACTGTAGTTGGCCTGATTGTAGGATTTTTATCTTATATTTTTCATAACATCTTGGTGGCGAAGGTTGATTATCTATTAATGAAAATCCAGTTTCACACGAATGAGTTTTTGGATATTATTAATAAGCCGGCTTAGAAGAATAGAGTTTAGAATGAATATCTTAAAAACTTAAATCACTTAAGACTTCATCATCACTCAGAGTAAGAAGTTCAATTTTGCTTACTTGTTTTCATCAATTAAAAATTTATAAATGGAATTCCGAAGAAGAACTAAAAAACTATCAGGGTTGCCAATTGCATTTTATGTGGTTGCGCTGGTTTTTTTTGTGCTTTTGTTTTCATTTAATTCACTTTACTACGCTTCTGAGCAACCAAAACCTGTGGTAGCAGAAATTCCAAAAGCGGAAGTTGAACCAGAAACAGATTCTATCTCAGAACCGGAAATCTATGTTCCAGATGTTGAAGTTTTACCAGCAGACACTGTTTCTATCGCTCAAGAAATTACACCTGTAAAAGAGGGAAAAAAGGAAACTCCAAAATCTGAAACCGAAGATAAAAAACTCGCTAAAACAAACGAGAAAAAGGATGATTCTAAAACGGACTCCAAGGAGGAAAAAATCACTAAAATTGGTAAAGACAGAATCCTGACCGCTTTCATTCCCGGAACGATGGGAAAAGCAGGAAAATTGCCTTCTCATAATTGCAAAGCCAAAGGTCAGCTCATAATGTTCATCACGGTTGACAAAGCAGGAAACGTCACTTCTGCCGGACGAAGCAGTGGCATCAAAGATGCTTGCAATGTGACTGCGGCTGTGATTTGGACAAAGAAATATGTGAAAGCGAAGAAGTCTCAGAATGTTTCTCAGGGGACTTACACGATTGTTTTTTAGCAATAATCCTGTATTGACTAAATATTAATATACATTTATAAATTAGTAGTAAAAATTTTCTACTTGATTTATAAAAGCAATATGTTCAAAAATTTAAATAATACAAACAGACACAACTTTTTCCTTTTTGTGTTTTTTCTAGGCACTTTTTGTTTCAGTCAAGTGAAGACTGATAATTCAAGTGATGTCAAAAACTTTGTAAACAAGGCTTATTTTTACAATATCGTTGCCGACAGCATCATTTCAAAAGATAAAATTTTAATGTTGAAATACTATGATTTTGAATCTTTCAATCCTGGTCAATCAACTATTGCTTACGACTATTGTACTTCGGTCGAAAAATGTGAAGAAATCATTAGAAAGAATAAATCCGCAAGTAACTTTACGCATTACGAAATGACCGGAGTTATTATTAAAAATGATAAGTTTTGGATGCATCCGCCGCGTAGTAATAATTTTAGAATATTGGAAATGAATGCGTTTCCATATATTGAATTCACAAAAAATACTTGGTATTACGAACTTGATTTCGGAAATCAATGGGGAGATAAAAAATGGATTGAATGGGAAGGCCGGCGAACTTCCAAAAGCAACTATAAAGTGATTGATTCCAAAAAAGTTTTTAAACTCGGAAATGATGATATTGAATGTATTGAAATTCAAACTAATACTGTAATTCCAAACTTAGGAAACACCAAATCTGTCTTTTATTATAATAGCGATTATGGCTTTGTAAGAATGCTTTTCACTACTATTGACGGTAGGAAAATAGAATTTAATTTGACAAAAGTAGGATTTGACTCTGACTTGTAATCTCCTTAAGTTTGAGCATTGGAAATTGATTTATAAGTTTTTACTAATTTTCATTTTATTCACTGTCAAAATTTTTCAGATTTAATTCCCTTACATTCTTCTTATTTTTAAATTTGTAATTCATTTTGAAATATGAATTCACACAAATATCAGGAATCCGTCGATTGGCTTTTTGCCCAGGCTCCAAATTATCAAAGAGATGGTTCTTCAGCGTACAAACCTGGACTTGAAAACATCAAAAAACTTTGTGACCTTTTCGGAAATCCTCAGAATAAAATCAAAACGATTCATATCGGCGGGACTAATGGGAAAGGTTCTACGAGCAATATGTTGGCTTCCGTGCTTCAGGAATCTGGTTATAAAATCGGACTTTATAATTCGCCGCATTTGGTAGATTTTACGGAGAGAATCAAAGTCAATGGTAAGAATTGCGATAAGGAATTTGTTTACGATTTCATCCAGAAATTAAAAGAATTACCGAGCGAAATCCAGCCTTCTTTTTTTGAATTCACAACCATAATGGCTTTCGAATATTTTTATAAGCAAAAAGTTGATCATGCAATCATCGAGGTCGGCTTGGGCGGAAGATTGGATTCTACGAATATCATCAAACCATTGGTTTCTGCGATAACAAATGTTCAATTGGACCATCAAGACCTTTTGGGTGAGACGATTGAAGAAATTGCTTTTGAAAAAGCGGGCATCATCAAAGAAAGCATTCCTATTATTTCTGGAGATGAAAAGATTTCTGTCCGCGAAATTATCATTAATAAAGCAAAAGAAATGAATGCTGAGTTCATTGATGCGACAATGATTGAAAGCTCTTTAGAATCTGACCTAAAAGGAAAATATCAAAAGAAAAATATCCGAGTAGTTTTGGCTTTAGTTGAAGAATTAAGAAAGCAAGGTTTGATAATTAATGAGGAAAATATAAAATCCGGACTCTCGAATGTTTCTAATAACACCAACTTCATCGGACGCTGGTTTGAGTTCTCACAGAATCCGTTGACGATTTGTGACACTGGCCACAACAAAGCCGGACTGGAAGAAGTTTTCAATCAGTTGAATGAATATTCTCAGCACAAACATATCGTTCTTGGTTTTGTAAATGATAAAAAAATTGATGAGGTTTTGGAAATTTTGCCCAAAAACGAAAACTACTATTTTGTAAAACCAAACGTCAACCGAGGCAGAAATCCCGAAACTTATGAAGACCTTCTGAAAAAAAGTGAAATTAATTACAAAATTTTTCAAAACGTTCAGGATGGTTATCTTTCTGCAAAACAGAATTGTAAGGATGATGAAATAATTTTTATCGGTGGAAGCAACTTTGTAGTAGGAGATTTTTTAGAAAAAAATTTGCGGAATTAGTTATAAGTTGTATATTTGCACCACTCAAAACGGTAAGCCGTTGCGGGCTCTTAGCTCAGTTGGTTCAGAGCATCTGGTTTACACCCAGAGGGTCGGGGGTTCGAATCCCTCAGGGCCCACAAAAAGGATACTGAAGCCTTTAAAAAAATTTCAGGGCTCTTAGCTCAGTTGGTTCAGAGCATCTGGTTTACACCCAGAGGGTCGGGGGTTCGAATCCCTCAGGGCCCACAAAATCTCTCAATTTATTGGGAGATTTTTTTTTGTTTAAATGTCATTATGTTTTATCTATACATCCTTTTTTCAGAGAAAATAAACTCCTACTATGTTGGTGTTTCCAGCAATGTT
>NZ_JAJSAX010000008.1 GCF_021261315.1 Epilithonimonas sp. JDS | reverse complement strand
TTCAGAAATTTATTATTTCTTGATGAATTTCTTCGTCGTGGTCTTTCCATTCTCGAAAGTAATTTTGATGAAGTAATTCCCTTTTGTCAAACGAGAAACATCAACCATATTCTCTTTGGTGTCGGAAATTTTCTGTCCAGTGAGAGATAGAACTTCCACAGATTTCAAAGCATTTTCTGTATTGATCTTGATGAATTTGTCAGCTGGATTTGGACCGAACGAAAAATCTGTTTTGTTGAAATCATTGACAGCTAAAGTATTATTTGACTTATTCACGCATCTTACAGAATAACCAAAACTTTTCGCGTCACCACCAAAACCTGTTGTACTGGATGCTGCAGCTCCCAAATACACGTAACGGTAAAAGTTTGGATTGGCGCTGGCAGATTTTGTCCAGATGTAAGCACGAGCTCCTTCAAAAGCCCATCCAGCGTCTTTACGAGCGCCCGCTCCGGCTATTTTAAGATTACTTTCAAAACCTCTAACAATTCCTCCAGTTGTAGCGCCAGCTGGTCTTGGGAAGATGTTTTCTTTTGTTATTACTAGATCCCAATCTGCTTCAGATGGCATTTCCCAATTGTCTCCGATTGCTTTACAAGGATCGATTCCGTTGTGTTCTGTTACTTCGGAAAGGTTTTTTGCAGACCAGGTGTCATTTTGATTCGGATTTGCAAACCAACCTACATAATTCGAAGACCAGGGTGTTCCTCCACCGATATAAAAAGTGGTGGTTCCGCTTCCTAAACCGACCGGGTTATTTGGCGTTGGATATGTTTCGCTGGTTGCAGAAGTTTTCAATTGATGACCATCATCCCAGCGGCCGTATTGGAAGTAGTCGCCTCTTGCACCTTCGTCAGCAATGCTGGTTGCAACGTTTGAGCTTCCCAGATTTTGCTGAAGCCACTCGTAGCCATCAGCAGCTCTCACAGTTTTGTAGGAAACGGTTTGGTTTTGATAAGTAAGACTCACGCAGCCGTTATCGCCCACATTATTTCCTGCAGCTTGCGGTGTGCAGTTTTGTGCATTGGTGTTTACAAAAGCAGCAAACAGTCCTAAACAAAGATATTTATTAAGCATATAATTTAATTTTTTGCAAACATATTTATTTAGAACTAATAAAAATAACAAAATGATTTAAATCATAATTGAAGAATGCTGTGGTTTCGCTTTACAAGATTGATTTGCAGCTGATTTTTATTGCTAGTTTAGTTTGATGATTCTGAAGCCATAATCGATTTTGGTTAATTTAATAAAAAAAATTGGCGATTCAATCTGAACCACCAACTTAAAAAACTAGATATAAAATAGAAGTTTTACCACGCTTTCACAGCGCCTCCTTTGAAGGTCTGCTTGGCAACGGCCTCTACTTCCGGAGATTGATAGGCTTTGACGAATTTTTTGATCTTCTCGTCATTTTTGTTGTCTTCTCTGGAAACGATCAAATTGGCGTAAGGCGAATCTTTATCTTCTGTGAAAAGGCCTTCTTTTTCTGGATCCAGGCCAGCTTGGGCTGCAAAATTATTATTGATGATCGCCAGCACCACTTCTTTGTCTTCCAAAACCCTTGGGATCTGTGGCGCTTCCAATTCCAGAATTCTGAAATTCTTCGGATTTTCTGTGATGTCTGCGACTTTTGGTAATAGTCCAATGCCTTCTTTTAATTTAATTAATCCTTGCTTCTGAAGCAATAACAGTGATCTTCCACCATTAGTCGGATCATTTGGAATCACAATGGTTTGTCCCGGTTTCAATTCTGAAATGGACTTGATTTTTTTAGAATAAGCCACAATTGGATAAACAAAAGTTTTCCCGACAACAGCCAATTTGTAGCCTCGTTGTCTGGATTGCTCTTCCAGGTAAGGCAGGTGTTGAAACGCGTTCACATCCACATCACCTTGGCTCAAAGCTTCGTTTGGAACGACGTAATCATTGAAACTTACCAATTCTACATCCAAACCATATTTTGCTTTGGCGACTTTTTTAGCTTCTTCTGCCAAACCTTGTTCAGGTCCGGATGCAATTCCCACTTTTAAAACATTCGGGTTTGATTCTTTTTTGCCACAAGCCATTAATGATATAATTGCGAAGGCAAGTGCTATTTTTTTTAAGTTCATTTTTTAATTTTTTATCTGTGATTAAATTTTTTCGAAAGGAAATCTCCCGCCAATTGAATGATGAAAACCAGAATGATCAGTAATACCAAGACCGAATTCATCACCGCAAAATCATAGCCGATGTAGCCATATTGATAACCAACTTGTCCCAGTCCGCCAGCGCCAACTGCGCCACCCATTGCAGAGTAACCTACGAGTGTGATCAAAGTGATACTGACATTATTGATTAATGATGGCAAAGCTTCCGGCAAAAGCACTTTTCGGATGATCTGCAACGGTTTTGCGCCCATCGATCTTGCCGCTTCTATCAATCCGGAAGGGATTTCCAGCAAGCTATTTTCTACCAATCTTGCAATAAATGGAGCCGAACCAACACTCAGAGGGACCAAAGCGGCCGCCACACCGATCGATGTTCCAACAATTGTTCTGGTGAATGGGATCATCCAAACAATTAAGATGATGAATGGGATCGAACGGAAAATATTCACGATTACAGAAACCACCTGGTGAGAAACTTTGTTCTCCAACAATTGGCCTTTTCTTGTCAGGAATAAGAAAATTCCTGTTGGTAATCCTAATAGAAATCCGAAAAATCCAGAAACCAAGGTCATCACAATCGTTTCTATCGTTCCTTGAAATAACAAATTGATAATACTATCCGACATAACCTAAAATTTCTGTGTTAGAATATTCATTTTCCAAATAAGCCAAAGCCTTGTTGATATTTTTGCCCTGCAATTCCACGAGCAAAACGCCAAAACTCAGATTGCCAACATATTCCAGTTGCGCACTGATCACTTTCGCTTTGACCTGAAATTTTTCAAACAAGTTACTGATGACAAAACTCTGGTCGTTGTTTCCGGTCAGCATAAATTTCACAAGCGGATTGCTATTTCCGCTATCAACACTGCTCAATGAATTTTGATAGACCAAAGGCAATTCGATATTAAGAGAAGACTGGATAAATCCTTTCGTTATTTCCTGTTGCGGATTGGTGAAGATCTGTTCCACATTGCCTTGTTCCGCCAGTTTTCCGTGATCGATGACCGCTACTTTATCGCAGATCGTCTTGATGACTTCCATTTCGTGAGTGATCAGAAGGATTGTCAGGTTCAATTTTTGATTGATGGATTTCAGCAATTTCAAAATCGATTTGGTGGTTGCCGGATCCAGTGCACTTGTCGCCTCATCACAAAGCAAAACCTTCGGGTCATTGGCCAAAGCTCTGGCAATCGCGACTCTTTGTTTTTGTCCACCGGAAAGATTGGCTGGGTAATCCTTTGCCTTTTCATTCAGTCCAACAAGTTCCAAAAGGCCATTCACCTTTTCCCTGATTTCAGATTTGGATTTTCCCTCCAATTCCAACGGAAATGCAATATTGTCAAAGACCGTTCGAGAAGACAACAAATTGAAATGCTGGAAGATCATTGCGATCTTTCTTCGTTCCAAGGTCAGTTGAGCATCAGACAATTTTGTCAGTTCAATATTATCGACAATCACTTTTCCAGCGTTCGGTTTTTCAAGAAGGTTCACACAGCGGATCAGCGTACTTTTCCCGGCGCCGGAAGTTCCGATGACGCCAAAGATCTCGCCTTTTTCAACCGTCAAAGAAACGTCTGCCAAAGCCTGGATCGTCTTATTTTTGGTCTTAAAACTTTTGGTGACGTTTAAAAGTTCTATCATTTTTACGAATTAATTAAAATAAAAAACCTTTCAAATGAGATTATGAAAGGTTTTCGAAATAAACACACTATCCTCTACATCATTATATATCACTGAAATATATTACTGCAACAAACAAAACAAAATTTCAACATTGATAGTGTTTAAAAAAAGCCGAGGCAAAGGTATCAATTCAATTCATACCAAACAAGTATAATTTAGATTTATGACAAAAATCAGTTATGGCATTTGTCCTCACAATGCGATTCTTAAAGTTTTGGGCAGCTATTTCCGTCCTCCGTTCCCGCTATTTTTTGCCGAGCTTTTCCCAACGCAAAAAAATGAGCTCCACTCAGGCCGGGCTGCGGGATTTGGTATTCTATTAAAATTTTAATTTCTGAATACCAGTTTCTAAATCTATTGGCATTTTTCTTACATTTACTGAAATTAATTTCCAGAATGGTTCTAAGCAGGATTTGGTCAGCCTTCATCATCATCGCCATTGCGGTGGCCTCTATCAAATATTTCAGTTCAGAGAATTACAGTCAGATCTTCAACGATATGGTGGTCGGGAAAGGTGGCGACACGATTCAGATCTCGAAAAAACCATTTGCGCAGTTTTCTCCAGATATTCAAAGATCCTTGAAGGCCACGCCGGAACTCGAAGAAAATCATATCCATTACAAAATGGATTCCCTTCAAAACGTGAATACCTACAGAGTTGCCGCTACAGATGGCGTCATCGGAACCAGCGAAACAGCCGTCAATATCTGCCTGAAACTGATTGGCATTATGGCTCTGTTTATGGGCTTTATGAGCATCGCCGAAAAAGCTGGCGGTATCAACTTCCTCAGCCGACTCATTCAACCATTCTTCTCCAAATTATTTCCAGACATTCCGAAAAACCATCCGTCATTCGGACATATGATGCTGAATTTCAGTGCGAATTTATTGGGATTGGACAATGCTGCTACGCCGTTCGGACTCAAAGCGATGGAAAGTCTTCAAACCCTGAATCCTGATAAAGACAAAGCCAGCAACGCCCAAATTATGTTTCTCTGTCTGCACGCCAGCGGATTGACATTGATTCCGGTTTCCATCATCGCAATCCGTTCATCAATGGGCTCTGTAACGCCGACCGATATTTTTCTGCCATGTATGATTGCGACATTTTGCGCAACTTTGGCTGCGATGACGATTGTTTCTATCAGACAAAAAATCAATCTTTTCCAACCTATTGTTTTAGCATACGTTGGTGGGATTTCTGCGATTATTGCTTTGCTCGTCATCTACTTAGTTCAATTGAGTAAAGATGAGTTGGATTCCTTCAGCAAAGTGATGAGCAATGGCATTATTTTATTGATTTTCCTTGCCATCGTTTTGGGTGCAGTTTATAAAAAGATCAACGTTTTCGACGCGTTCATAGATGGTGCGAAGGAAGGATTTACGGTTTGTGTGAAAATTATTCCTTATTTGGTAGGAATGTTGATTGCAATCTCTCTCCTGAGAACCAGTGGTGTTTTTGAGGTCATCATCGATGGAATGAAGTGGATTGCCAGTGCTTCCCATCTCGATACCAGATTTGTGGACGGATTGCCAACTGCATTAATAAAACCATTATCAGGCTCCGGAGCTCGTGGAATGATGGTAGATACGATGAAAACCTTTGGTGCGGACAGTTTTGCTGGGAAGTTATCAGCTATTTTGCAAGGAAGTTCGGACACCACTTTCTATGTCATTGCGGTTTATTTCGGTTCAGTTGGAATTAAAAATACTAGATATACAGTTGGGTCGATGTTGCTGGCAGATTTAGTAGGAGTAGTAGTTTCGGTAATTTTGGCGTATTTATTCTTTGGATAGAATGAAAAATCAAAAAAGAAATGCCTTTGAAGAAACAACGGAAATAGTAGGATGGCTGCAAATATTTCTATCGCCATTCATTATCAGTTTGATTTTAGCAATTATAATTTATGTCGCATTTGATTCTACTTTGTCCATAATATTATCTATTTTAATTTTAATGATTGGAATTACAATCGGAATAAAGTTGGCTAACAAAATATATAATTCGAAAGACGGAACGATGCATTTTGTTTCGAGAGTTTCTGCAAGCCCAGAACTTGACGAAAAAAAAGAGGATAAGAAATGATTCAGGATAAAGATTTTACGCTGAGATTGATAAGACAACTCAGCCAAGCATTGGAGAAATTACTTCTTGGAAAGCCGGAAGAAAGTCTGATGCAGAAAGAATTGGATTTCGATTCTTTGATGAAGGATATTTTCAAAATGGATTTCAGTGAACTTTCATTAAAATCAAAAGAGGAAATTATTGAAATGGTAAAGCTTCGGGAATCGAAGGATCACGCAGATTATTACGAAATGCTCGGCAATATTTTTATGTTTCATTTCCGGACGGATGGCAAAATTGATTTTGCGGAAAAGGCGAAAACTTTTTACGAACTTTATCTCACAACCAGCGGAATATTCGCAATGCCGATCATTAACCGCATCAACGAATTGAATACAGTGTTAAAATAAATTAAATTTGACCACTTTGGTAGGATTAAAATAAAAAATTATTCTTTTATTTGTATTTTTGGCGGGTTATCGAACAGCAATATGATTTTTAAAACTAAAAAAGACACGAAATATACTTATGTAGAAGCGGGTGAAGGTCATCCAATGGTGCTTCTGCATGGTTTGATGGGAGGCTTGAGCAACTTCGATAAGATGATTAATTTTTTCGCAGACAAAGGATTTCGCGTGATTGTACCGCAATTGCCGATCTACGATTTGCCCATTCTCAACACCAATCTGACTTCAATTTCGAAGTTTGTTGCTAAGTTTATCACAGATGTTATCGGAAAGCCGGTAACAATTGTCGGTAATTCTATGGGCGGACATATTGGACTTATTCTTACGATTTCTCGTCCGGAATTGGTTCAGAATTTGGTTTTGACAGGAAGTTCCGGTCTCTACGAAAGAACTTTCGGTGACAGTTTTCCGAGAAAAAGTGATAAAGATTATATCAAGAAAAAAACTCAGGAAGTTTTCTATGACCCGATTGTTGCTACAGATGAATTGGTAGATGAGGTTTTCGCGGTTGTAAATGACAGAATGAAAGGCATCAAAACTGTGATGCTTGCAAGAAGTGCTATCAAACACAATATGCTGAACGATCTTCCTAAAATCACCTGCCCGACTTGCATCATCTGGGGGAAACAGGATAATGTAACGCCGCCGGAAGTTGCGGAAGATATGCATAAATTCATCAAAAATTCTGAGTTACACTGGATAGAAAAATGTGGTCACGCCGCAATGATGGAAAAGCCGGACGAGTTCAATGAGATTCTCTACGAATGGCTGAAAAGAGTAATTTAAAATAATTTATTAATAAAATAAAACCATTAAGACATTGAGTTTTTCTTAGGATAATTTGATCTCTTGATGGTTTTTTATATCATATCAAAATGGTAATCAAAACCGCAGAATTTGTAAAAAGCAGTCAGAAATGGCAGGATTGTCCCGAACCTACGATGGCAGAATACGCTTTCATCGGGCGTTCCAATGTTGGGAAATCATCTCTCATCAATGCAATGATGAATCATAAAGATTTGGCTAAAACATCACAAACGCCTGGGAAAACCCAATTGATCAATCATTTTTTGGTTAATGAAAACTGGTTTCTGACAGATTTACCGGGTTATGGTTATGCGAAAGTTTCCAAAAGTCTTAGAAAAGATTTCGAAAAACTGATTACCAATTATATTTTGAACAGACAAAATCTAGTCAACCTTTTTGTATTGATAGATTCGCGTCTGGCACCTCAAAAAATTGATCTTGAGTTTATGGAATGGTGCGGCGAAAGTAATGTCCCGTTTTCCATCGTTTTTACAAAAGTAGACAAACTGAAACCTGGAGCAGCGGACAGAAATGTAGAAGCCTACAAAACAGAATTACTGAAAACCTGGGAAGATCTTCCGGAAATCTATGTCACATCCGCTGAGAAAAAAACGGGGACAGACAATATTCTAAAATTTATCTCAGAAACCAACCAGTTTCTAATCAAAAATAAAGTACGATTCGATGATTAATGCAGATTGGAAAATCAAAACCTTTTCTGAACTTACTACAACTGAACTTTACGAAATTATAAAAGCAAGAGTCAATGTCTTCGTAGTGGAGCAGGACTGTCCTTATCCGGATCTGGATGATTACGACCAAAAGGCGATTCATCTTTGGGCAGAAAAAGACAGCGAAGTTTTAGCCTATTGCAGGATCTTTGATAAAGGCATCAAGTACGCTGAAACTTCTATTGGAAGAGTGGTTACAACAGAAAACGGAAGAGGAACAGGTCTTGGAAAACAATTGATCCAATATGCTTTGGATATCATAGAAAACAGGCTTGGAACTCTGGAGGTTCGGATTTCTGCGCAGGATTATTTGCTGAAATTCTATTCCGATTTCGGATTTGAAGATACGGGCAAAAAATATCTGGAAGATAATATTCCGCACACAGAGATGCTCAGAAAATACAAAAGAGCCTAAAGTGAACTTCAGACTCTTTGGAAATTGTATTGTTTTTTGTGTTTTTACGGTTATTAATCTGAGGCAAAATTAATTACATAAATTCAGATTTCCTTACGGGAAACCGTAAAATGGAAAAATAATTGAAAATAATTTCAAATTATTCCCAAATCTTTGCATCTCGCAATTAGTTGTTCGTTGTTTTTTACCGTCAATGCTAGCTTCATGGCATTCATTCTTTTTTCTACGCTGCTCAAACTATTTGGGTGAATATCTCTCTCTGCCAGTATTTTCGGAATGTTTTTCTGCAAAATTCCTTCCGAAAGTAATTTGAGAAGTACAATATCATAGTTGCTGAATTCCAGAGTGTTCATAGTTTTCACCGGCAGTTGGAGATCGTGAGAAATATATGTTTCGCCTGCAAAAACACATTCTATCGCTTTTCGCAATTCTTTGGAATCGGATCTGGCTTTTTTGACATAAGCATCAATTTCCAATTCTTTGAATAACAGATCTATCACGCCAATTCTGTGTTCGCCGGAAAAAACGATTACTTTCAGTTCAGGATACAGATCTTTGCAGCATTTGATCAATTCGCGGCCGTTTTTGATCAATTGTTTTCTGTGATCTTCCTCAAACGAAAGGTCGGTGATCAGAACTTCAAAAGGTGTGGATTGCAAAGATTTTTTCAGGCGCGAAAATGCATCATCACAATAATAAACGTGATCTACGCTTGGAATTTTCAAATCTTCCAAAACTTTTTGCACCGAGAAATTGCTGCTTTCGTGGTCTTCCGCTATTAATATTTTACTGAACATTTTACTTTAGTTTAATTGATAATTTCAAACCCGAATTACCTTCCTCGATTTCCAGCATTGAACCCAATTCTTCCAGACGCGATCTCATATTGGAGAATCCATTTTTTTCTGCAAAGCCTTCCGGTAATCCGATTCCGTTGTCTATATATTTGATTTCGTGCAAATTATCATCTTTTATAAATCTTAGAATAACATTGGTCGCCTGGCTGTGCTTTTTCATATTCACCAACAATTCTCTTACTACCTGAAACAATTCTTCTTTTGAAAACTGATTGATTCCTAGCCAGAATTCCGGATCATTGCCGATAATGATTATTTTCGTATTATCATTATCAAAAGCGCTCACAAGGCCTGTGATTCTTTCGTTAAAATCTTGCTGCAGATTGTCATCGTACGAGAGATTTCGGGATTTTTCGTACATCAATTCCAACTTGTCCAGGATTTTCTCTTTTGGAAGATCGTTTTGATGCTCAATAGTTGTCATCACTTCATAGATCCCATTAGCAACCACATCGTGTACTTTTTTGGAGAAATCCAAACGTTGCGCGTGCAATTTATTGTTAGCATCTTCAATCAGACGTTGTCGTTTTCTCTTGATCCAGAAAAAGATAATTGCGCTTATGATGAGTGTTAGGATAATAATTGCCCAACTAATGAGTGTTTGACGCAGAATTTTATATTCATTGATCTCTCTCTGTTTCTGAAGAATTATATTTTCAGCCTTTGCTTTTTCGCTTTCAAAACGGATCAATGCAAACTGATTTTTTGCCTTATTTTGACTGTTGGTCAGACTATCTTCGATTCGGGAATAGTTATCAAAATATTTCTGAGCGTGGATGCCGTCTGATATTTTTATTAGATTCTGCAATGCTTCCAACTGATCTTCAGGATATTGCAGCTTTCTGGCAAGCGTCAGCATTTTATTGGAATAATGTCTTGTAGAATCTATATTCTTTGTGGCATAATAAGCTGACAAGTAAGCATAAGCAGCGTCCTTAGTCCATTCATCATCAAAATTATCACTCAGTTTTTCTGCTTTTAAGTAATCTTTTACAGGATTATAATTTTTGTCTTCTAACCATTTTGAACGCGCAAAATTCAGCAGTAGTTTGGGGTAAAATTCGCTTTTGGATCCAACGCTGTCCAACAGTTTTGTGTAGATGTCAACAGCTTTTCTGTAGCGCCTCTCATTATGATAAACGATTGCAATGTTATTCGCCAGCGCCATCTTGTCGATTGGATCTTTTGTAAATAATAATGCTTTATCATAAAACCGTCTGGCATCTGTATAGTTTTTGAGATTATTGGAGGCAACACCCAAATTGTTGTAGTTGCAAAAAAGAAAATTGTAGTGCGCTGTATCTTTTTCTTTTAAAAACTGGCTGGCGTGCAGACTGGTTTCTATGCTTCCAAAATTATCGCCCGCTTTTTCCTGGATAATTGCCATATTTACAAAGCTTTTTCCCATCCCGAAACTGTCATTTCTTTTCTGGAAAAGATCTTTGGCTTTATCAAGATAATAGAAAGAGCTGTCCGAGTCTTTATCCATAAAGACGAATGCTTTTTCGTAGAAAGGATTGATCTGCTTTTTTGATGATTCAATTTTTGGTTCTTCTTTTTTGGAACAGCCAATGAGAATTAAGATCAAAAAGCAAAAGATAGATTTCTGCAATTTTACTATTTATCCGAAATTTAAGAAAAATAACAATAATTGGATAATAATTAATTCTAAAATCAAGGTTAATCATTATTTTTGTTGATCATTCGGTCACTATTAATGTCAATCAAAACTTTAGAGCAATATCTTCCTGAGCATACTTTTCCGTTTCTGAAAAAATGGTTTTCGGACTATTATATCCACATCAAAATTACCAAAAACAGGAACAGTAAGCTTGGCGATTACAGACGATTGCCGGACAAATCTCACCAAATAACCGTAAATTCTACGCTGGATAAGCAATTGTTTTTCTTCGTTTTAACCCACGAATTGGCTCATCTGATAGCATTTGAAAAATTTAATTTCAGAATCAGCGCTCACGGGAGAGAATGGAAAAATACTTTTACGGAGATGCTTCTGGAAAGCCTTGATATTTACACAGATGATCTGAAACCAATCATTTACCGATTTTCTAAAAACCCGAAGGCAAACTTTATGGCAAGTCCGGAACTCGTCCGCTATTTCCATATCGAAAATCCTGAGGATAATTTGGTATTCATTGAGGATTTATTAATTAATGATGAATTCTATTATAAGGGAGATGTCTATCTAATTATGGAAAAAAAGAAAAAGTTATATCTTTGCATCAATATTAAAAACTCAAAGAAGTATTTATTCCGCCCTCTGGCAAAGGTCGAAAAACGAACAATAGATGAACAAAAATAATTACTGCGTCATAATGGCTGGCGGAATCGGAAGCCGATTTTGGCCAATGAGCACCCAAAAATTTCCAAAACAGTTTCATGATATCTTAGGAACAGGAAGGACGATGATTCAGCAGACTTTTGACCGAATCAGTCAATTAATTCCGGCTGAAAATATTTATGTCGTTACCAATCAGGAATATGTAGAGCTTTCGCAACAGCAGTTACCTGATGTTCCGGTAAGCAATATTGTTGGGGAACCGGCAATGAAAAATACATCAGCCTGTAATCTATATATGGCAAAAAAAATTGAGGATGTAAATCCCAATGCCAACATAATCGTAATGCCTGCTGACCATTTGATCCTGAAAGAAAACGCATTTCTGCAGAAAGTGGAATTAGGTTTTAAACTTACTTCAGAAAACGACTTTTTAATTACATTAGGAATTACACCAACGAGACCGGACACAGGCTATGGATACATCCAGTTTATAAAAGAAAACAATGAAGATTTTTCCAAAGTAAAAACTTTTACAGAAAAGCCCAACTTAGAGATTGCAAAGAGTTTTATGGAATCTGGTGATTTTCTTTGGAACGCAGGTATTTTTATATGGAATGTTAAAAGTATTTTGAAGGCATTCAAAAAGTATCTACCGGAAATGACCAACCAATTCAACAGTTGCGAATATAATTGTGATGCTGAAAAGGAATGTATTAACCTGATCTATCCCATCATCAATAAAATATCAATAGATAATGGAATTCTTGAAAGAGCCAATAACGTCTATGTAATTCCTGCCAATCTCGGTTGGAGCGATCTTGGAACCTGGACTTCCGTGTATGCAAATGCCGATAAAAATGATGATAACAACGCCATTAGTTCTAAAAACGTTTTAACTTATAACTCAAAAGGTAACGTCATCAGGATTAAAAATCAGAATAAAGCAGCGGTAATTGATGGTCTTAAAAACTATATCATTGTAGACACAGAAAAGGCTTTGCTCATTTGCCCAAGAGACAATGACCAGTTGATCAAAGATTATGTTTTGGATCTTAAAAACCTGAAAAAGGGCGAACGATTTATGTAATGTGATTTATTTCGTAAAAAATATTTAACTCTTTGGTTTTCATCAAAGAGTTTTTTTATTTTTGATGAAACAAAACACAAATGCTTGTCAAAATTTACGGTGCTGCCATTCACGGCGTTTCTGCGCAAATTATTACGATAGAAGTTAATGTAGATCAAGGCGTTGGTTACCATTTGGTTGGGTTGCCGGATAACGCCATCAAGGAAAGCAGTTACAGGATTTCTGCGGCGCTGAAGAATTCCGGTTTCAAAATTCCGGGGAAGAAAATTACTATTAATATGGCTCCTGCAGATCTTCGGAAAGAAGGTGCAGCTTATGATCTGAGTCTGGCTTTAGGCATTCTCGCCGCTTCAGATTTGATTAAATATGAAACACTCAGCGATTACATCATTATGGGCGAACTGTCTCTGGATGGGAGTTTACAGCCCATTAGAGGTGTTTTGCCAATCGCTATTAAGGCGAGAGAAGATGGTTTCAAAGGCATCATCCTTCCAAAAAAGAATGCAAGAGAAGCAGCGATCGTAAATCAACTCGACGTTTATGGCATTGATAATATCAAGGAAATTATTGATTTTTTTAACGATGATGTTGCGTTGGAAAAGTTTGAGATCGATACAAGAAAGGAATTTCAGGATAAGATCGATCATTTCCCTTTCGATTTTGATGAGGTGAAAGGGCAGGAAGCTGCTAAACGCGCAATGGAAGTTGCCGCAGCGGGCGGTCATAATATTATTTTGATAGGCTCTCCTGGAAGTGGAAAAACAATGCTTGCAAAACGATTGCCGAGTATTTTGCCGACACTCAGTCTCAAAGAATCGTTGGAAACTACTAAGATTCATTCCGTTGCCGGAAAGATGGGAGCGGAGACATCATTAATCACAATACGGCCTTTTCGAGCGCCGCACCACACAATTTCGGACGTCGCTCTAGTTGGCGGCGGTAGTTATCCTCAACCTGGCGAAATTTCCTTAGCCCACAATGGCGTTTTATTTCTTGATGAAATGCCGGAATTTAAAAGGACTGTTTTGGAAGTGATGAGACAACCGCTCGAAGACAGAGTCGTTACCATTTCACGAGCCAAATTCACAATAGAATATCCGGCAAGTTTTATGCTCGTTGCCAGTATGAACCCAAGTCCCAGCGGCTACTTCCCCGATGATCCGAATAATACGTCATCCACCGTTGAAATGCAAAGGTATATGAACAAACTTTCCGGACCGCTTCTCGACAGGATTGACATTCATATCGAAGTTTCAAAGGTCGAATATGAACAGCTGACCGAAAAGAAAAAAGGCGAAAGCAGCGCCAGCATCCGAGCCCGTGTGAATAAGGCAAGAGATATTCAAAATGAGAGATACAAAGATTCCGACATCAGTTATAACGCCCAAATGGGATCTAAAGAGATGGAAAAATTTTGCGAGCTGGATGAGTATTCTCAATTATTAATCAAAGCGGCAATGCTGAAACTAAATCTTTCGGCAAGAGCCTACAGCAGAATTTTGAAAGTTGCAAGAACGATTGCAGATTTGGAAAATTCTGAGAATATACAAGGCGATCATATCTCTGAAGCCATCCAATATAGAAGTCTGGATCGTGATTTTTGGAATGTTTAGGAATTATAAGACCATATAACTTAAAATATTTATTCCTTTAAATTAAAAAAATCCAACAGTAATAATTTACTTTTTGTGAACTCTAATTTTAAATCAAAACTCCGTTTTTAGAATCAATTGGTTCCGGAAGGTCATCATGTTCGCCAATGATTTGAAGAAGATCGATCTCAATGGTTCGGCATATCGAAAGCATAGGAATATCAAACATTAATCCCCCAAAAGGGTTTTCAGAGTAATCGCCGACGAGTTCCATTATAATGTAAATCCACCCGACAATTACACAAAACGGAATACAAGTCCAGATTCCCCAATCTCCCAATTTGCTGAATTCGCTTACCAAACCTAAAGGTAAAAGAATAATGAAAATAACAATAAAAATAAATCCTGAATTTGCAAACTGTCGCGGAGAAGGGAATTTCTTTATTCTTTCCGCCTGTCCTTGATAATCATAAAAATCGTTTTGACAGGTTTGAAGTTGCATGTGTTCAAAATCTGTAATGACATTGTGTTTTTTCAAATAACTGAGATCTTTTGCCTGTCTTGAGATCAGGTAGGTAGCAAAGTTTTTATATTTTTCCTGCAATTCAAATTCGTCATCTGAAAGATATCTCTTCTGAAAAAGTGGTGTTCTGGTATAATCCGGAAATCCAGCTTTTATAAGTCTGTGTCTTTTGAAATTAATACTCCCAAAATGTCTTTCTAGACTCATGTGTTCCCATTCTGTGGGGATTAGAAGCTGATCTCTCAATGTATATAACCATGCGATATGACGATAAACTATTTGTTTTTTTAAATCTTTTATATAATGCATTTCTCCTTTTTCAGTATCGAATGCAATGAGCATGGAGGTAAAAGATCTGCTGGAGTTTACAATCGCTCCCCATATTTTCCTAGCTTCCCAAAGTCTGTCATAAGCCTGATTGCTTTTGAAACCAACAAAAAAAGCGACCGCAGTACCTACCAAAGTCAGCGGAACCAAAGGAATTGTCATCCACTGCCATTCAAAAAAGTAATAGATCGCAGCTACGAAAGTGCACCATGCAGTTAGCCAAACAAGATGCAATCCCGCAAGATTTGCAATCTGTTTGTAATTGAAATATTTTGTTGTAATCATTGAATAGAGAAATTAAGTAAACGAAGTTATCAAAAACCATACACAAAACTCTAAAAATTAGTTACTCCTTAAAATTTCCTTTACTAATTTTTTGCGCATTTGGAGGCGTTTCCTTTTCTCTTTGTCTTTTTAGAAGTACATTTTAGAAATTAAAATAATCCGCTTTCAGTTGGATTCTCAAAGTAAGCATCGATCTCTAATTTTCCAGATTTTGCTGCGGCAACAGCCAATTGATCGCAGATTTCATTTTCCGGATGTCCAGCGTGACCTTTGATCCAGTGGAATTTTGGATTGTGAAGTTGATATAATTTGTAAAATGCTTTCCAGAGATCAGGGTTTTTCACATTTTTCCAGCCACGTTTGATCCAGCCGTAGATCCATTTTTGGTTGATGGCATCCGCAACATATTTGCTGTCGGTGAAGATGTGGACTTCATTATCAGAAGTTCTTAGATTGCCTAATGCCACGATTACCGCCATCAATTCCATTCGGTTGTTGGTTGTTTTTCGGAATCCTTTGGAGTAGGTTTTCTGGTATTTTTTTTCAGGGACGCGCATAAGGATTCCGTAACCGCCTGGTCCGGGATTTCCACTGCAGGCGCCGTCTGTGTAGATTTCGACTTTTAAACTCAAAACAGAAACTTAAAATGGCATATCATCGTCATCATCATTCATCGCAGAACCGGAAACCTGATTGTTGTTCGGAAGTCCGAAAGCAGAATGCGGATCGCTTGTAATCGTGATTCTATCAAAACCTGAAGGCTCATCTTTCTGCCCGAAATTGGAAGGCGTGTATTCGTAATTGGTTCCAAGATCGGCAAACTTACCAATGTTCTTGTGGAAAGCTAAACGAACGTCTGCAGTTGCGCCATTTCTATGTTTTGCGATGATGATTTCAGCTTGGTTTTCAGTGCTCGTTTCAGCACCTTCTTCGTCATTGTCCCAAACGCCAATCTTGTAATATTCTGGTCGGAAGATGAAGGAAACGATATCTGCATCCTGCTCGATCGCTCCAGATTCACGGAGATCGGAAAGCATCGGTCGTTTTCCTGGTCTTGTTTCCACACTTCTGGAAAGCTGGGAAAGTGCAATTACCGGAACGTTAAGTTCTTTTGCAATCGCCTTTAGAGATCGGGAGATCATCGCAATTTCCTGCTCACGATTTCCCGCGCCTTTTCCCGAACTTGCTGTCATCAGCTGAAGGTAATCGACCATAATGATTTTCACGCCGTGCTGCATTACCAATCGTCGGCATTTTGCACGGAAATCGAAGATGGAAAGGGAAGGTGTTTCGTCAATATAAAGTGGCGCATTTTCCAAGGCAGAAACGTTCGTAAACAATCTTTGCCATTCTTCATCGGCCATTTGTCCTTTTCTCAATTTCTCGGAAGAGATTCCAGTTTCGGAAGAAATCATTCTTGTGATCAACTGGACGGATGCCATCTCCAAAGAGAACAATGCCATTGGAATGTTATGGTCCACGCAGATATTTCTTGCCATCGAAAGGATGAAAGCTGTTTTTCCCATCGCCGGTCTTGCGGCGATGATGATAAGGTCAGAATTTTGCCAGCCTCCAGTTTCTTTGTCCAAAGCAGTAAATCCAGATGGAACTCCAGACAATCCTTCTTTATCTTTCAAAGATTTGATTTTTTCAATCGCTTCTTTTACCAATGAATTGGCTGTGTCAAAACCTTTTTTGATGGTTCCGTTTGTAATTTCGAAGAATGATTGTTCAGCTTTATCCAGTAATTCGAAAACGTCGGTGGTTTCTTTGTAAGAGCTGTCGATCACGTTGGCGGATACATTGATCAATGACCTTAAGATAAATTTTTCCAAGATCACACGCACGTGATATTCGATGTGGGCAGATGAGCTTACACCCATCGTCAAGTCAATAATGTAATGATCGCCACCGCCAAGACTTAGTTTTTCAGTTCTTTTAAGTTCCTGAATAACAGTCATTAAATCAATAGGCGAGTTGCTTTCGTACAATTTCAAGATCGCCGCAAATATGGTTTGATGTCTTGGGTCGTAGAAAACGTCTGCGGTCAATAAGTCTATGGAATGGTCGAGCCCTTTTCTGTCAATTAGAAAAGTTCCGATCACTATTTTTTCAAAATCCAATGCATTCGGCGGCATTTTGCCATCCGAAATAGAGAGTTCCTTTGCAAAATTACCGTGAATCAAACTCGATAATGTATCCTTCTGTGCCATTGTACAAAGATATAATTTTTGAAAGTTTTATCAATTTTAGTTATGTGCAAACAACTAACATTTTGTGGACTCAAATGTTAATAAATCAAAATAATTTGTAACATTTCTACGAAAAAGTGAACTTAATAGACAGAAACATTAGCAAATTCTAAATTCCTTAAATTTAACCAAATTAATTCTCTCATGCTGCAACGGTTTATCAAATTAGAATTCAAAAGTTTTTTCCGGTCCAGTTCTTTGGCGGCCAATATTGTGATTAAGATTTTCCAGCTTTTGGGAATGCTGTATTTTTTGGCGATGTTTGTAGGGATTGCTTTTCTTGCCTACTATTTGCCAAAGAAAGAATTGCACATCGATCCGGTTTCATTTATCAGTAAGTATTTGATTTATTGGTTGGTCGCTGATCTTTTCTTAAGATATTTTTTCCAGCAAATGCCAACTCAGAATATAAAACCATTTCTGACGATGAACATCAGGAAAAGTACGCTTGTGAATTATATGATCGGCAAGACTTTCTCCTCATTCTTCAGCTGGGGCGGACTTTTCATCTACATTCCGCTTTTGGTGATCTTACTTTATAATGGACACTCTGTTGCAGGAAGCTTTGCTTGGATTTTCGCCATTATCATTCTAAGTTTCTGCAGCAATTTCCTTAATATTCTCTTGAATGGGAAAGATGCGGTGGTCTGGATTATCGGAGCCATTTTGATTGCTTTTGCAGGCTTGGATTATTACAAGATCATTTCATTATCCTCATTTTCAGAATTTATCTTTACGAAGTTTTACAATCATTGGTGGACGATTGTTATTCCTATATTAATAATGTTAGTCGGATTCTTCATCGTCAAAAAATTCATCAAAGAAAATTTCTATCTGGACAAAGGTTTGGAAATGAAACAAGAAGTAGGGAAGACAGAAAGTATTCAATTTCTCAATAAATACGGCGTTCTCGGAACATTTATCAACAACGATATCCGAATGATCAAACGTAGCAAAGCCGCAAAATCCATTGCTTTGGGAAGTTTCCTTTTTTTGTTCTACGGATTGCTCCTCTTTAGTTCTCCGGCTTACAAAACTGCTTATATGCAGCTGTTTATGGGTCTATTCGTAACGGGCGGTTTTCTGTTTATGTTTGGACAAAGAGTGCCGTCATTCGACAGTTCCTATTACCCGCTGATGATGACTTTGAATGTGCCTTACAAAGAATATCTGAAAGCCAAATGGTGGCTCATGATAAGTGCCGTGGGCATAAGTATGATTTTGGCAGTTGGCTATGTGTTTGTGAGTTGGGAATTATATTTCACTTTTCTTGCTGGCGGACTTTACAATATCGGCGTCAATTCGCAGATTGTTCTGCTTTCTGGCGCATTTAACAAAAATCCTATTGACTTAAATGCGAGAGGAAAATCTTTCGGTAAGAAAAACAATTTCAGTTTCAAAAGCATCTTAATGATTCTGCCTCAAATGGTTTTACCAATGGCGGTTTTCGGTGCTACAAAATATTTCTTAGGAACAGCTGCTGCAGTTGCCAGTTTGGCTGCTTTGGGATTGATCGGTTTTCTTTTCAGGGAAAAATTCTTTGATTTCATTGTCAAACTTTATAAGAAAGAAAAATATTCCACCATCAAAGCTTTCAAAGGAAATTAAAAAAACTAATACCTAAATCCTAATCTCTAATATCTCAATAAAAATGATCACAATAAATAACCTGTCCAAAGTCTACGAAAACAAAAAAGTCCTTAGCATCGAAACTCTTGATTTCCAAAAAGGCCAAACCATCGGTCTCGTCGGGAACAACGGCGCAGGAAAAACGACTCTATTCAGTTTGATCCTTGACTTGATCGAACCCACTTCCGGTTTTGTTAGCATCGACCAGGAAAAAGTCAACGAATCCGAAAACTGGAAAAACAAAGTCGGCGCTTTCATCGACGAAACTTTTCTGATCGGCTACTTGACTCCCGAAGAATATTTCTATTTCCTTGGCAAACTCAGAGGCCAAACCAAGATCCAAGTCGACGAATTCCTCAAAAACTTCAACGATTTCTTCAACGGCGAAATTCTGAACGCCAAAAAATATATCCGCGATCTTTCCAAAGGAAATATGAAAAAAGTTGGGATCATCGGCGCATTGATCGGAACACCTCAGATCATTATTCTCGATGAGCCTTTTGCAAATCTTGATCCTTCAACCCAAATCAAACTTAAAAATCTGATTAGAGATTGGTCAAAGAATTCCGATTCCACGTTTCTGATTTCCAGTCACGATTTGGCTCACACGACTGAGGTTTGCGAAAGGATCGTAGTCATCAACAAAGGCGAATTGGTAAGAGATATCGAAACTTCTCCTGAAACACTCAGAGATTTGGAGCAATATTTTGCTGACCAAGTCTCAGTTATTTAAAGACGAAAATCAATAAATAAAATAAAAAATGCCTCAGAAATCTCTGAGGCATTTTTTCTAACTTCTAATATCTAAAGTCTAGTTTCTTATTTCAAGCTTCCAACCATATCTTCTGGTTTCACCCATTCGTCAAATTGTTCTGCGGTCAAAAGTCCAAGGTTTACGGCTTCCTCTTTCAAAGTCGTTCCGTTTTTGTGAGCAGTTTTAGCAATTTTCGCCGCATTTTCGTAGCCGATGTGCGTGTTAAGCGCTGTCACCAACATCAAAGATTTGTCAACCAATTCCTTGATTCTCGGTTCATTCGGCTCGATTCCAACCGCACAATGGTCATTGAATGAGATCATCGCATCCGCCAACAACTGTGCAGATTGCAAGAAATTGTAAGCCATCACTGGTTTGAAAACATTCAGTTCATAATTCCCTTGTGTTCCAGCGAAAGAAATTGTAGTATCGTTTCCAAGAACTTGCGCGCAAACCATTGTAATTGCTTCATTTTGAGTAGGGTTCACTTTTCCTGGCATAATAGAAGAACCTGGTTCGTTCTCTGGAATGTGGATCTCGCCAATTCCAGATCTTGGTCCAGAAGCCAACAGTCTAATGTCCTGAGCAATTTTGTATAGAGAAACTGCCAATTGCTTCAAAGCACCGTGAGATTCCACGATTCCGTCGTGCGCTGCCAAAGCCTCAAATTTATTCGGGGCCGTTACAAAAGGAAGTCCAGTGAAGTCCGCGATATATTTAGCCACCAAAACATCATAACCTTTCGGCGTGTTCAGTCCAGTTCCAACTGCAGTTCCACCAAGAGCCAACTCTTTTAAGTGGTCCAAAGTATTGTTGATCGCTTTTTTCGCATAATCCAATTGAGCAACGTAGCCAGAGAATTCCTGACCCAAAGTCAAAGGCGTCGCGTCCATCAAATGCGTTCTTCCGATTTTCACGATATTCTGGAATTTCTTCGCTTTCTCGTCCAGCGTATTTCTCAATTTTTCCAAGGCAGGCAAAGTCTCTTTCACCACTTTCGTGTAAGCAGCGATGTGCATTGCTGTTGGATAAGTGTCGTTGGAAGACTGGGATTTGTTCACATCGTCATTCGGGTGAACCAAAGTTTTCTCACCAAGATTTCCGCCGTTCAAAACGTGAGATCGGTTGGCAACCACTTCGTTCACGTTCATATTGGATTGTGTTCCAGAACCCGTTTGCCAGATGACAAGTGGGAACTCATCATACAATTTCCCTTCCAGGATCTCGTCACAAACTTTCCCGATCAGGTCTCTTTTTTCTTGGTCAAGAACGCCTAACTCCGCATTGGTAAACGCCGCCGCTTTTTTCAGGTAAGCAAATGCATCTATGATCTCGCGAGGCATACTTCCTTCCGGCCCGATTTTGAAATTATTTCTGGAACGCTCCGTCTGTGCACCCCAAAATTTCTCTGCAGGCACTTGCACGTCGCCCATTGTGTCTTTTTCGATTCTGAAACTCATTATTTTATATTTATTTATTTTTTTAGGAGCTGTTTCCTGCTATCCGCTATTACTCCTCGCGCCAACGCCTTTACCATCGCTTGCTGTGGGGTAACCGCTACTATCGGGGCTAGGGGATTTGCCTTTTTTATTTAACTTTTCCCACCAACTTAACATTGATTTTTACAACCTTACGAAATTACTAAAAACTAAAAGTTCAGCAAAATGAAAAAAATCAAGTCAGAAATTTTGTGAGTTTTGGTAAAATCATCTACTTTTGCTAAAAATATATAGCATTATGATGTTATCAGCATTCTGGCCGGTTTACCAATTCCTTTGGACAATCTATTTCTTCACAATGATGATTTGTGGATTTTGGTGTATTTTGATGTTCTTCGGATTCATCGTACCACTTTGGTTAACAGAAGGTGTAGCGGAATATTTTGGGAAGATCAACAAGAACTTCGACCCAGAAAAGATCAGATACAAAAAGCTTTATGAGCAGGAAGGTGTAGAGGTGATCTACCAAAGACCTGCAGGTGAAAAACCAGTGAGCCACGGTCACCACCATTAATATGGCAATTTTCTTTTCGTGAGAGATTGCACTCAAAGCGAAACAATATATATTAAATCCATTCTTTTTTGAGAGTGGATTTTTCTTTTTAACCACAAAGGCACAAAAGAATTTCACAAAGAGCACAGGTAGATGTTCAATATTTTAAATTAGCTTAGCGAGCGTTGTGCAAAAACTTTGTGTCTTTGTGGTTTACAAAAATCATAGTAAAATCAAACTCTCTTTCTTGAATCTCGAGTCATTATTCTTGCCTCTTTTTTCTTGATTCTTAATTCCGTATCTTTGCACATTAAAAATTTAATATGTCCAAGTCATTAATTCCAAAACTGGAAGCGATAAAACAACGATATAATGAGGTCGCGGATCTTATCATCCAACCAGATGTGATCACTGACCAAAAAAGATATTCCACACTCAACAAAGAATACAGCGATCTGGGAAAGATCGTGAAAGTATTTGATGAATATAAAGGTGCCCTAGACACGATTGCAGAATCCGATGAGATCATTGCCGACGGTTCTGACAAAGAATTCGTGGAAATGGCGAAACAGGAGAAGTATGAAGCGATGGATAAGTTGCCTGAATATGAGGAGCAGCTTAAATTCCTATTGATCCCGAAAGATCCAACCGATGACAAAAACGTAATCGTGGAACTTCGTGCCGGAACAGGTGGCGATGAAGCCGCGATATTCGTGGAAGATGTTTACAGAGCTTACGCCATGTATTTCAAAACGAAAGGTTGGAAACACGAGATCACCGATTCCAGCGAATCTACAAAAGGTTACAAAGAATTGATCTTGAAAGTAGAAGGCGAAGGTGTTTACGGGATTATGAAATTTGAATCCGGCGTTCACCGTGTACAGCGTGTTCCGGAAACCGAATCTCAAGGTCGTGTTCATACGTCTGCGATTACGATTGCTGTTTTGCCAGAAGCGGAAGAAATTGATTTTGAACTGAATCCTGCAGACATCGAGATGCAGACGTCACGTTCCGGAGGAGCTGGTGGACAGAACGTAAACAAGGTTGAGACAAAAGTACAGTTGACGCACAAACCATCTGGTATGGTCGTGGTTTGTCAGCAAGCGCGTTCTCAGTTGGCAAACAGAGAGTTAGCAATGGAAATGCTTCGTACGAAGTTATACGATATCGAGGTTCAGAAATCTGTTGGGGATATTGCGGCACAACGTAAATCAATGGTTTCCACAGGTGACCGTTCTGCAAAAATCAAAACGTACAACTATCCGCAAGGAAGGGTGACGGATCACAGGATCAACAAATCGATGTACAATCTGGATGCTTATATGAACGGCGATATTTCTGAGATGATCGATGCTGTGATAATGGCGGAAAATGCTGAGAAATTAAAAGGAGAAGAAGAGGGAATTTCTTAAGATTTTCAATTTACTATAAATAAAAGACTGCAAATTTGCAGTCTTTTTCTATTTTACCTTATCGATTCCTCTCAGTCCATTGAATTGGATTCCATATTTCCAATTACAATAGGCGAAGAATTGATACATTCGGTATTCGAAATCTAATCCGTAGTTTTCTTTTGGATCATAGTCAATAGCGACTTCGTAAAAATTGCGGTTGATGCCGGAATAGAATCTGGAATTCCATTCGTTGACTAAGATTGTATTTCTCGATTTGAGACTTGATTCAGTGAACATTGATTTTGGCTGTGCTCTGGTTGCCACGAAGTTTTCATATTCCGCATCGAAAACCGTGATTTCCCATTCGTCGGCAGAATCGGTTTTCTTTTGGGTTGTGATGGATGGTTTTTGATCTTCTGATTTTGGTTTTGAACCTGTGGAGCAAGAACAGATGAAAGCGGAAAGTATGGCGATTGCGATTATATTTTTCATTTTTGAGATTTGTTTTTGGAGTTTAAATTTCTCGCAGATTTTTCAGATTCGGCAGATTTGTACTTAAAGACAATTGCAAAGCCTAAGGCTCTAAGTTACATAAGTTATTTTAAAGCTCATTTTGGAACGGAGAATCTCTCGCAGCCCGACTTGAACGGATCCCGATGTAAAATCGGGAGGGAGTGGAAGGCGGAAAGAGCTGCCCAAATAATTTTTATCTGAAGTAAACAAAAAACCGTTCCAAAGATTTGAAACGGTTGATATGTATTTGAAATTGTAGAAATATTAAGGTGCCGGATCTTTTTGCAGAACTACAAACGCCGGAAAGTGATCGGAATAACCGCCGGTGAACTGATCGCCATTCCAAGAACGGAACGGATAACCTTTGTAATTCCCTTCTTTATTAACCAAATAAGCTGGTGCAAAAATCTCAGCTTTGAAAACCGTGTAATCTTTTCTCAATTCTTTGTTTGGCGAATATAAATTAGCGGAAACAATGATCTGATCGAATAAGTTTGGTGAATCCTGATAGGCTAAAGATGCCACACCATTCTTATATAATGGATACATCAAATTTAAGTAAGGCGTCGTTTCTGAAAGATCTTTCGGATTTCCGGCTGCTTTCAGATAGTTTTTTAAACTTGGGCTGATGGGATCATCATTGAAATCACCCATCGCAAACATTTTTGTAGAAGGATCCAATGCCTGTACGCTGTCCATTTCTTTTTTAAGGATTGCCGCTGCAGCATTACGTTTTGGAAGAGAAGCAGCTTCTCCGCCTCTTCTGGATGGCCAGTGATTTAGGAAGAATGCTACTTTTTCGTTGTCCAGGAAACCGGTCAATACAACAATATCTCTGGTGTATTCTCTTTTACCTTCGTCGCCGAAAATTTTCACTTCTTTTTTCCAAGATTTGGATGGCGTGAATCTTCTTTTCTGATAAATGAAACCAACGTCTATACCTCTGTAATCGTAAGAATTAAAATGAACAACACCATAATCATACTTTGCAATCGCTGGTTCTTTCACGATATCTTCCATTACCTGACGGTTTTCTACCTCTATCATACCTACCACGACAGGCGCTGTGTTGGTGTAAGCTCTTCCCATTTCGGAAATAACTTTGGCTTCGTTTTCTAATTTTTGTTTGTAGATCTTGTAGTTATAGTTTTTACCACTTTTTGGAGTGAACTCTTCAGATCCGCCTTGGATTCTTACCACTTTCTTACCTTTAAGTGCTTGATCGTTCCACGGGCCAGCATAATCTTTTTCTGTTACTTCAAGATATTTTATGGAATCCAAAGGCACACTTCTGTGAAACGCAGGGTTGCCGATGTCCTTCGTTCCATCTATATAATCAGCGGAACGAACGGTGTCCCAAAGATTTTCAACATTCAGAAATCCTACGGTAGCAGCACGCACCTGTCTTTTTTGCTGTGCTGATAATAAGGACAAACTTAAAATAGCAATTAAGCTAAAAATATTTTTCATAAGTAGATTTTATTGTTTTTTATGCTCTTATGGTATCGCTACAATTTTTACAATGTTTGAGTTTTTCAAATCATGGCGATTTCATAAAATAAAAATATGTAAGGCTACAAAAGTAATTTTTTTTGGAGTGTGGCAAAATAAAAATTTCAAGTTTTTGACAATTGATATTAGCGTTGCAAATAATTGACAATTTGTTAAAACAAATAAAATGTTAAAAAGTTTTAATTATCGAAAATTTATTTACATTTGCGTTCCGTGCGTAACGGACTGTATATTAGAAAAAAAGAGCAAACAAAACCTAATTGATTTATGATTAAAAAATTATCATTAATCTCCTTATTTACAATGCTTCCGGCATCATTTTACTATGCACAGACTACGGTTTTTGCATACCTGAAAGATGCTGACGGGAAACCCGTGGAGAAAGCACAAGTAGATCTAAAAGGAGAAGGTAATGGTGTCTCGGCAGACAAAATTGGATATTTTCAGTTTGTAGATCTGAAAACCGGACATTATCAGATTGTGGTAACGAAACCAAATTTCGAGACAAAAACTTTGGAATTTGACATTACTACAGAAAAAAGAAAAGACCTGGGAGTCATTACCCTTTATTCCACATTGACCGGAGCAGATCAAGGCCTTGCAATCCTTGATAACGGTGATGATGAAGGAAGTGGTCAAACTTCGACAGTTGGATTATTACAATCCTCTCAAGATGTTTTCAACAGGATAGCAAGTTTTGACCTTGGCGCTTATTGGTTCAGACCGAGAGGTGTTGACGGTAGAACTTCCGAAAACATGATGAATGGTGTTTCTATGGTTAAATCTGATAATGGAAATGTAGATTTTTCTAATTGGGGCGGTCTGAACGAAATTGTAAGATACCCGGAAATTGCTGCAAATCATTCACCTTCAGAATATGCATTCGGAGGAAACAGCGGTGTTATTTACAAAAATACAAAAGCAAGCGAATACAGAAAGGGCTTCCAAGCTGTTTACTCTATCACAAATAGAAATTACAGACAAAGAGTTTCTTTGAGATACACTTCCGGAATGTCTAAAAGCGGATGGGCTTTCACCTTAATGGGTGCTAAAAGATGGGCAGAAGAAGGAATCCAGGACGGAACTTTCTATGATGCTTACGGGACTTACTTAGGTGTTGAGAAGAAATTCAGTGACAGACATACTATGACTTTCAATGCATTTGCTTCACCTACAAGAAGATCTACTTCCAGTCCAAATACTCAGGAAGTTTATGATTACAGAGGTGTACATTACAATTCTTATTGGGGATGGCAAAATGGAGAGAAAAGAAGTGAGAGAGTTAGAAAAACATTCCAGCCTCTTTTCCAACTTCAGGATTTCTTGAAGATCAACAAAAACTCAAATTTATGGACTTCTGTTTCTTATCAGTTTGGTAAGGACAAAGGATCCAGATTGGATTGGCAGAATGTTGTAAACCCTTCTCCAACCTATTACAAAAACTTGCCAAGTTATCCATTAAATAGTATCCAGTACAGTATTTCGAATATTGGGACCAATACAACACCTGCAGATTATGCTACTCTTAGGGATGAGTACAACACATTGCTCAACGCTTGGCAAAATAATGACCAAAGTATTACCCAGCTCAACTGGAATAATATGTATGCAGCCAACCAAAAAAGTCCTACAGGAAGCGCAAGATATTTTCTTGTAAATGATGTAAGTGATGATAAAATATGGAATGCAGCAACTCATTACACTTATAATTTTACAGATAAATCAAGATTTATATTGAACTTATCTTACCAAAATTATCGTTCAGAATATTATAGAGAAATCAATGATCTTCTTGGCGCAGATTATATGCTGCATATGGACCCTTTTGCATCGTCGAACAGACCAGGATCATCCGGACTTTACAATGTGGATGATACCAATGTTCAGAAACACGTTGGAGATAAAGTGACTTATGATTATATTCTAAGAAGACAGGAAGTTAAAGTAAATCCAGGATTCAAATTTTCTACAGGAAATTTTGATGTATTTGTAAGTGGTTTATTTGGATATTCAACATCCAACAGAGAAGGACTATTCAGACATTATTTATATCAGAACACTTCGTTTGGTAAGAGTCAGGACTTTAATTTCTGGAATTATGGCTTAAAAGGACAAGTTGTTTATAAAATTAATGGAAGAAACTTCTTGGTTTATAATGGAGCTTACTTCTCACAGGCACCATTCCTAGAGGATATTTTTATTAATCCAAGAAACAATAACTATTCTGCACCAGGTGTTAAAAATGCAGTTATCAGTGCAAATGACATCAGTTATATAGTTTCATCACCTTTTATGAAACTTAGAGTTACCGGTTATTATGTTGATACACAAAATGATACCAGTGTTCAAAGATATTTTGTAGATGGATTAAGGCTTTCCTCAACTGAAGGAGATGAAGGTGCCTCAGATATTGAAGCCAGTGCTTTTGTGACTCAAACAATGTCCAATGTAGACAAAAGAAATATGGGAGCTGAACTGGGTGTGGATGTCAAAATCCTACCAACATTATCTTTCCAGGGTGTTGCAAACTGGGGTGATTACACCTACAGAAACACACCAACTGTTTATGTGGCATCAGACGTTTTGGCAGCTCCTTACTCCAATCTGGGAACATCTTATATCAAAGGTATGAAGGTAGGAGGAACACCACAAAAAGCGTTCTCCGCTGGTTTAAGATATAGCTCTCCAAAATACTGGTGGGTTGGCGCCAACTGGAATTATTTAGATGATAACAACTTGGATCCAAGTGCATTATTGAGAACCGAGCAGTTTATCCAGAATAATTACAGTAACGTACCTTTCGAGAATCTTGATCAGGATAAAGTTAATTATTATATGGCTCAGAAAAAACTACCTTCTGCGCATTTCTTCAATGCAAACGTTGGTAAATCTTGGATATTTGGTAAATATTATTTACTAATTTCAGCTTCTGTTAATAATATATTTGATAACACAAATTATATAACCGGAGGATTTGAGCAAATCAGAAATGCGGATGGTGATATCAACTTTGAGAACGAATTTAATAGTAAAAACCCAAGTTTTGCTCCAAAATATTGGTACACACAAGGGCGTTCATATTTTGTAAACCTACAAGTAAGATTCTAAAAAACAACCAATAAAACAGAAAAAAATGAATATAAAGAATATTTTAAAAATCAGTCTAGGTGCTGCAATTGTAGCAGCAACACAGATTTCTTGCGTCCATGATGACAATTGGGACGCACCAGAAATCACATGTACAAACAAATTTGATGCGCCAACAAAAACGATGGCTCAGGTGGTAGAAATGGTTGCTGCAGGTGACACACTTACAATCCCAAATAAGCCCACTTCAGAGCCGATCATTTTCGATGGTTATGTAGTTTCTTCTGATGAAAGTGGAAATTTTTATAAAACTATTTCATTCCAGGATAAACCGGAAAATCCCACAATGGGTCTTCAGATTGAGGTTAACAAATCTATGAACTATGCAGATTTCCCAGTGGGATCACATATCAGAATTAAAGCTAATGGATTGGTTTTAGGAACTGATGCAGGTGTTGTGAAATTGGGGGCAAGAGATCCGAATTACAGAATTGGTAGATTACCTCAGACTATTATCGGTAGATATATGTCTGGCGTTTGTACTGGTAATGGATTGGAAATTGTCAATATCGTTCCACAAGAAGTGACTTTAGCGCAAGCAGCAGCTCCTAAATATGTCAATACTTTAGTAAAAGTCAAAAATGTTCAGTTCGGATCTAATGCAGTTGGGAAATTGTTAATGGATAAAGATGCTTCGGGTACATTTGTTGACACAAATAGAGATTTGGTTGATACAAGTGGTGGTGCTATTTTAAGAACTGACGGATTCTTCAAAGCTACAACTTATGCTATTCCTAATAAGAGTGGCGAAATAACTTTTGTTGTTAGTAAATTCAATTCTACTTATCAGAATGTTATCAGAAATGTTAGCGATATCAACCTTACAAAAGATCGATTTGCCACAGGTATTTTAGGTGGTTCTGCAATCACTTACTCTGGTGCTTTCACAGAAAACTTTGAAAGTTATGCCGTAGATTTTTCTGGATTCCCAAAATATCTTAACTATTCTTATGTTGGTACTCCAAACAGATACTGGCAAGTTAAAACTTTTAGCAATAACAAGTATATTCAGATGTCGGCGAATGCAGGTAGTGGTAGCTATCAAACATTCTTTATAGTTCCTGTAGATTTTACAGCGGCTAATACATTGGCATTTAGAGTTAACGTTGGATTCTACAATGGAGATGCTTTGAAAGTTTATACAACTACTAATTATACACCAGGTTCTGATATCTCAACGGCAACTCTTACAGATATAACGTCCAGTTTCACAATTCCAAAAACTCCGACTACAGGATACGGAACTTTAGCGCCAGCAGGTACTTATAATCTTCCGGCTGCACTTACAGGTAATGGATTTATAGTATTCAAATACGAGGGTGCTAATCCAGGTGTTACAACAACTATCCAATTGGATGATATTGTTGTTAACTAATTAAGATTACAACCAAAAATAAAAAAAGACCGCTAGTTGCGGTCTTTTTTCGTTTCAAAATATCCCAGAATTCTGAGTCTTCATTTTCCGCCAAAGTTTCCTTCCAAAAAATAAAACCAAGACGATCAATACAATCGCAAAAATGAAAGCTATCACAGGTAGGAAAATAGAAAGAACGGACATCAATCCAGCGCCGGCAGTTTCTGTGGTGGCGACAAGATTATTCCCAATTCCGCCAGTCGTTGCAGTGGAGGCGGCTCGCGTTCCTGCAAAGCCTGAAGCAATCGTTGCAGCAGTTCCACCACCTGCAATCAGTGCTAATGCCCATTGCGGAAATGTTCCCAATTCCATAAATTGACTGGCAAACAGAACAGAGCCTGCAACAGTTGCCAAAGGAATGGATAAAGTGTCAAGGAAATTATCTACAACCGGAATATAATAAGCAAGAATTTCGATCACAGTTGCAACGCCGGTCGTAATGAGTGTCGGCAATCCCGAAAGCCATTCGAAGTTATCACTCATCGGAATCCAGCCTGCATACGAAGCAAGGCTTACAGCAAATAATGGTAAGAAAACCCGGAATCCGGAAGCCGCAGCCAATCCTATTCCGATAAAAGTGCTCAGTAAGTAAGGTAAAATATCAGCCATTTGTAATTTTGTTTGAGATTAAAATTACAAATAAATTAAGAATAGCAATAATTTTAATTAAATCGTAGAGCGTTTGAAAATTCCAATTTCTAAAATCTAGCTTCTAGTTTACTCCGATTTCTTTTTACAAAGTTTTAAAAACTGATTTTCCACAACGGCAAAATTCTCCGGCATTTCCTTGGAAGTCCAGAACATCATCACAATAGATTTTTCTTTGAAAGCTTCCAGATAAACAGCTTTGTTTAATCGGTAAGATTCTCGCAGTAAGCGTTTTATGCGATTCCTGTCAACTGCCTTTTTGAAAAATTTCTTACCAACAGAAACACCGATTCTATGATTAGGAACGGAAAAACTTTCATTTGATTTGACGTGAATCACACGGATATTGTCAACAGTCAGCCACTTGCCTTTCTTAAAAAGATGGTCGATCTCTGATTTTCTTTTCAGTTTTTCGTGAGTGGGGAAACCGTTTATTTTCATCGGAAAATTATTCTTTTCCGGTTAAATAATTAATGACTTCAGCCGCTGCGTACAATCCAAAGATCGCAGGAATGAAGCTGATTGTTCCGTAAAAAGAGCGTTTAAAATTAGCGCCGTCAGTCATTTTCAGACTTTCTTCATCCTGCAATTCTGTTGAGAATACACAACGGAAACCCTTATCTATTTTCTCTTTTTTAAGACGTTTTCTCACTTGTCTTGCCAATAAACAATTATTGGTTTTATGGATATCGCGAACCATCACTTTGCTGGGATCAGATTTTCCTCCGGCACCCATCGATGAAACAAGTTTGGTTTTACTTCTTCGGCAGGCAATGATCAAAGCGATTTTCGGAGTCAAAGAATCGATGCAGTCCAAAACATAATCGAATTTTTCTGATTTTACGAGTTCTGCCATTCTGTCCGGCTCCAGAAACTCATTGATTTTCGTCAGGTCAAGCTTTGGATTAATGTCCATCAATCGGTCGCCGACCAATTCTACTTTGTGTTGTCCGATGGTGGAGTGAAGCGCCGGCAATTGACGATTTATATTGGTAATGTCCACAACATCACCATCCACAATTACCATTTTTCCGATACCCGCTCTTGCCAGAAATTCGGCTGCGAAAGAGCCAACACCGCCTAAACCTACGACTAAAACCTTAGCATTCTGAAGTTTTGCGATGCCTTCTTCTTTGATCAATAACTCGGTGCGCTCCAGCCAAAATTTATCCATTCTTAATGATATGATTTAAGTTTTCCCACATTTGATTTTTCAGATTTTCCAGAGAGATAGATTTGATCCCGGACACTTTTTCATAAAGTTTAATAATCTCAAAATCAGAGTCGTCCGTTTCCAGAAACAATCTATGGATGGGAATGTTTTTAATTATATTCTGCAAAGATAAGTTTTCTAATGCTGCATATCCAAAACTGAGGTGAAAGCCGACTTCCAAAAGTTCGGCAGCAATATTTTCTTTTTTATTAAATCCGTGAATGACCAAAGGCACTTTAGCATTTTTATAATGTAAAATCTGAGAAAATCTCCTCACACAATGGATGATGATTGGCTTTGTAATCTCTTCTGCCCAGGAAATATGAGCCTGAAAAATCTGCTTTTGCAGATCTTCATCCACAGAAATCAATCCGTCCAATCCACATTCGCCAATGGCAAGGCAATTTTCGGAAATTGAAATATTTTTAATCTTTTCAAAATCAGATTTCCAGTTTTCTGTAATATCTTTTGGATGAAGACCCACAGAGAATTTTCCAATTGGAATTGCTTCATTACAATCGAGATTGTAAATCCCGTTTTGATTTGGTTTATGATGATGAAAGTCCAGAAAATCCATACTCAAAGATATGAAATTAATGTTTTTCTTAGTTTATTCTAACGTCATGCCTGATGTGAAATTCCAGCAAAAAATAGAAGAAATGTAGAACAGAAATAGCTGCCCAAATTATTATTTTGATAATGATAAAAATGATTTGTTAATTTATTGTAATAAATCAAAATAAATGTTAATTTTACATTCTATCTTTGAATTAAATGAAGAAAAAATTTACTGAAAAACAAATCAACATTCTGGATGTCGCAGAAGAGCTAATCGCTAAAAAAGGCTTTGATGGAACGTCTGTGCGCGATATTTGTACAAAAGCCAACATCAATGTGGCGATGATATCGTATTACTTCGGGTCTAAGGAAAAGATGATGTCTTACCTTTACCAATACCGTGTCCAGCGTACCAAGGAAAGTTTTTCTGAGTTTGCTCAAACAATAAAAGAAGGTAAGCCCGAGATGCAGATGAAGGAAATTATCAATTATATTGTTTCGCTGCTTTTCAAATACAGCTATTTTCACGGTTTTGTGACGCAGGAAATCAGAACTCAGGACAATGTAAAAGATGATTTGCTTGAGTTTTACCAGATTTGTGTTGCCAGAATCGACGATATTGTAAAAAAAGGAATTGTTTCCGGGGTTTTTCATAATGCACCGAAATCCGAAGATGTCTTGACGATGATTATTGGTTCAACTCTATTTGTGATTAGAAATCGCAATTTTTATGAATTGTATATTCCTGCCACAAACGAAGCGCAGTATATGAAAGAAGCGGAGCAAAAATTGAGAAGCAGCATTCTTCTAAGCGTTTTTGCGCTGCTGGATTATGACACAGATTAGTTTGTCAGTTTTAAAGCTTCATTAATATAAAATTCAACTTCTCCCGGACGGTTTTTCGAATCTCTAGTTTTGCCTTCTTTATTTCCCAGCCGCACGATGATCATATCGTACTCTGGAACGACGATGACGTACTGGCCGTGAAGTCCGCGGAGATAATAGTGATGGATTTTCGCATCGTAATTAGTCCAGACACCCATTCCATAAATTCCATTTGAATTTTCTGTAGGAGTAAGCATTTGATCTACGAAAGTTTCATTGATCAAAGGAATTCCGTCCACTTTTCCTCTGTGAAGAAGCAGAGATCCCAGCTTTGCAAAATCTCTGGCGTTGGACTGGATGCAGCAAAATGTTTTTTCTATTCCTGTTTCGTCCGTAGACCATTCTGCATTTTGCTCCATTCTAAGTGGTTTCCACAATTTTGCTGAAGCATAAGATGCCAATGGCATTCCGACTGCTCTACCGACAGCAAATCCTAAAAGTTGTGTTGCACCGCTTTGGTATTCGAATTTTTCACCGGGAATTTGTTTCAGATTTTTCTGGAAAACGACATCGGCTAAAGAAAATCCGTAGTAAGCTGCCGCATTTGGAGAAAATGGATTTTTGTAATTTTCCTTCCAGTCCAATCCTGCTTCCATTGTTGCGAGATTCCTTAATGTTAGATTATTTCCAAATTCTTTGGCAGCAAAGTCAGGATAAAAATCAGAAAACTTCTGATTGACATTCATAATTCTGCCATCATCAATTGCTTTTCCTAAGAGTAAAACGGTCACTGTTTTTGCCATTGAAAAGAAATTGCTAGCAGTATTTTTTTTGTAACCATCCCAATATCTTTCCTGCAAAAGTTTTCCGTGCTGAATAAACAGAAAAGAAACAGATTCTGTTTCTTTCAGATGCTTTTCTAATTCCGGAGATAATGATTTTTTATTATAATTAAGGTCTGCCGGCCAAGGCTTGGAGTTGCCTTTGGAAATGGTGTGAGAAGGAAAATACGTTCCGTCATCGATTGTTGAGCTTGATTCTCCTCTGAGATATGTCAGGCGTACGCCACGAAAAAGATAATTATATCCGGAAATATAAATGGTCAGAATGATTCCGGCGATTGCTAATAGAAATATATTAAGAGGCTTTTTCAGCATTTCGAAAACTTTACTGTAAAAATAAATTTATTTTCCTCAAATAACGATAAATTTGTTTGGAATGATTTTCGATTTTTCTTTTGATTATGAATGATGATTTAAAAAAACAACAACTTCGGAATCACAAAATGCTCGCGACAGGATTATTTGTCCTGATGGCGATCACATTTGTTGGGATGACGATTCTTCAAAAACAAAATCATTCGCATTGGATTGGTTATATCCGCGCATTTTCCGAAGCAGCAATGGTTGGTGCGTTGGCAGATTGGTTTGCGGTGACAGCGCTTTTCAACTATCCTTTGGGAATCAAAATTCCGCACACCAATCTGATTGAGAATTCTAAAGAAAAAATTGGCGATAACCTGGGGAATTTCGTGGTGGAGAACTTTCTTTCGCCTCAAAATATCAGACCATATATTCAAAAACTAAAAGTTTCGGTTTACGCTGGTGAGTGGCTTTCAAAAGAGAGAAATCAAACTGTTTTGATCAATGAATTGTCATCTATTTTAATTAATATCATCAATAAATTGGATGATGAAACCGTCGTAAGATTCATCACGAACAAAGCCGAG
Organism: Epilithonimonas sp. JDS; assembly: GCF_021261315.1. GTDB lineage: Bacteria > Bacteroidota > Bacteroidia > Flavobacteriales > Weeksellaceae > Epilithonimonas. The sequence continues at coordinate 92,097 of NZ_JAJSAX010000008.1, read as the reverse complement.
GAAATGGCGGATTCCATCAAGCTTAATTCAATCATCGGAAATGGGATCGAATATATCCTTAATAAAAACGATCATCAAAGATTGATCACTGGACTTAGTTCTCAGATCAAAAATTACATTCTGGAAAATCAGCAACTGGTAACAGAACGCGTGGAAAAGGAAAGCTTCTTCTTCATTCCAAAATCGGTGGATTCCAAAATATCAGAAAAGATCACAAGAGGTCTGAGTGATTATTTCCGGGAAGTAGAAGAGGATTTAAAACATCCCTTGAGAACGGAAATCACAAACAAGATTTTCGAATTTTCAAAAGAATTGAAAGAAGAACCAAAATGGGAATCGGAATTTGAGACCATCAAATCTGAGTTTCTGCAAGGTGAAAAACTGAATCAATACTCCAATGACATCTGGCAATCTTTAAAATCATCTTTAATAACAGAATTGACGGATCAGGATTCTAAACTCAAATCTTACATTAAAAAAAATCTCGACGAGTTTGTTTCTAATCTTCAAAACGATGAGCAATTCCAAAACCGAATTGACAGCTGGGTGCGATTGACCGCTTACAAATATATTCTCAAAAACACCAAAGGTTTTGGCGAATTGATCAGCACAACTGTTGGAAATTGGGAAGGAAAAGAACTCAGCAGAAAGCTGGAGCTGGAAGTTGGGAAAGATCTTCAGTTTATCCGAATCAACGGAACTATTGTTGGTGGTTTGGTTGGATTAATCATTTATATGGTTGCGAATTTTATATAAAAAAAGCCTCCGATTTTGGAGGCTTTCAATTTTTATTTCTGTTCAAGAATTTTCTCGATAATCTTATGAGTGATCATATAAGTTGGTTTCACACCAGTCAATCCAAGTCCGCCGGAAGATAGTGTACTTCCCGTTTCCAAAGGGTTATCCGAAGCGTAGTAGGCATACATCACGAATAGATCCGGAGAAATGTGATGACGAATTTTGCTCGCCACCTGAATGGCTTTTTGATAATGCGCACCTTCCATTTCCAGTCCGATGGCTTTCCAAGATGTTGTCATAAAGTAAGACAAAATATCTTTGTTCTGAAGAGATGTTCCCAAGACGGTTACCATTGGTCCTTCAAAAGCTTTCACTTCATCATCTTGGAAATCTTCCAGTTTCAATGCATTCTCGAAAGTATAATTGTCTGCCGTTCCTTCGAAGATGTGAGACGTTGGAATCATAATGTCGCCTTTTCCACCAGTTAAGATTCCGGCTTTTCCCATAATGGAAACGGATTTCACTTTCATCATATAAACTTCGCCATTGACTTCGTAAGGTCTTAGTAATTCGTCCATCACTTCAAAAGCCTGTTCTCCAAAAGCATAATCGAAAACTAAAATAACGTCTTCTCCATTATATTTCTGTCCTGAGAAAACCGAATTTTTAAGTTCAGTCTTGGCAAGGTCGATGATCTGAACATCAATATTACTTCCACTGTGGTCATCGATGTAGATCATTCCTTCTTTTAAAGCGTGATCTAATACTTTGGTTTGAAGGTCTTTCTTATTACTGATGTCTGCGAAAAGTTTGTAATCCACTTCTTTCGTTCCTTTTTTACTCAGCGCGTCGTTGGCAAAAAGCATATTCTTCACGGAGTGCATATTCGCACTGATGATGTGAAGCGGACGCATATGAAGATTGTTCTCTACCAAAACCTGCTTGATCTTGTTTGCCCATTTCTCTCCGAAAAGGTGGTGGCCAACTCTTTCTTGTAGGATTGATGAGAAATAGATCTCTCTTTCACTCACTTCTTTCCAATCGGTCAAACTCACTTGTCCTAACCAATAGATGATCTTAAACAAACGGTCAGGATTGTTGTCATCGCCGAAACTATTATAAGCGTTCAAAGTTTCATCAAAGGTTCTTCCCAAGAAAGAAGAAAGATGGATCAATGCAACTTCTTTTTCTTTTCGGCTGTGTTTTTTCTCGCCTTTCGCAACTTCTTCAATGATTTTCCAAATTCTTCTTGGTCTTCCATCTTCGCTTAGGTCAAAACCGATGTTTCTGATTTTGTCTGCTTCCAGATATAGGAAGGTAAGGTGAGTTAGAATATCGTAGATCTCGGAACGTCCCAAGAGAACTTCGATGTTCATTTGGTGTTCGTCGATTCTGTAGCAGTTTCTACGTCTTTTCTTTGGAACGATCGGTTCGAAGCTTCCTTTGTCAAAACCTTCGTCAGAAGTTAGGTGGATGAAAGAACATTCCTCGATGCCTTCCGGAAGACGGTCAAGAACATAAAGTAAACCGTCCAGCTCTATCTTGTTGGGAATGCTCATACTTCCGTAGATCTCAGGGTTGATGACCATTAAGAGTTTTCTTAATGATTCGCCCGAAACACCTGAAGGTTTGAAAAATCCTCTGTAAAATAAGTGTCGCATAGACACGTATAATCTTTCGATAGCCTCTGTGGTTTCTCTTGCTCTTGAATTTGCCATATATTAAAATTTTTATAAAAGTCTGCGAAGTTACGAAATTTAATTTAAATAATTAATTTATTGATTTTCAGTTGTTTGATTGTGTATTTTGTAAATCAGCAATTGGTCTTAAAATTAATATTTCTCACTAATACTGAGAAAGGATTCTTAAAATAAATTTTATTCATATTTCGATAACAATAATAAAACATATTATTTTTTATTTTAAATTCAATCGGTGTTAATTTTAAAGGGGTGGATGGTGGTTTGGAATTTAAATCAAATAAAAACAGCTGTAATTTTTAAGGGGTATTTTATTTTGAATTCATATTTTTTGTAAATTTGCCACGTTTAAAACAACAAAATTTTATGTCAACATTAAGATTTAAAGCCTTAGCCGAGCTTCCTTTCAGAAATTACAGAAGAGATAATTTCGTAGAAGTTCCTGCAAAACTATCCGAATTGTTTTGTCAAAACGTATTCTCTGAAGAAACAATGAGAGAATATCTTACAAAAGATGCTTTCCAACTGTTAATGGAAGCTTCTAAAAAAGGAACAAAAATCCAAAGACACATCGCTGATCAGGTGGCTGTTGCTATGAAGGATTGGGCGTTATCAAAAGGTGTAACACATTATACGCACTGGTTTCAGCCTTTGACAGGAGCAACTGCAGAGAAACACGATTCTTTCTTCACACCAATTGAAGGTGGTAGAGCGATCGAGAGATTCAGTGGTGGAATGTTGATCCAGCAGGAGCCAGATGCTTCTTCTTTCCCGAATGGCGGCATCAGAAATACTTTCGAAGCAAGAGGTTACACCGCTTGGGACCCGACTTCTCCAGCTTTCATTATGGGAACTACACTTTGTATTCCTTCTATCTTTATTTCGTACACAGGTGAAACTTTAGATTATAAAGCACCCTTGCTAAGAGCACTTAACGCTGTTGATGAAGCAGCAACAGATGTTTGTAAAGCTTATTTCGATAAAAATGTAACCAAGGTTTCTCCAACGCTTGGGTGGGAGCAAGAGTATTTCTTGGTCGATACGGCTTTGTTCCAGTCACGTCCGGATTTGGTTTTGACAGGAAAAACTTTGCTTGGACATTCTCCTGCAAAAGGTCAGCAATTAGATGACCATTATTTCGGTTCGATTCCTACCAGAGTTCTTAACTTTATGAAAGAGCTGGAAATCGAATGTATGAAGTTGGGTATTCCTGTAACTACAAGACACAACGAGGTGGCTCCAAACCAATTCGAGTTGGCACCAATGTTTGAAGAAGCGAACGTTGCTGTTGACCACAATTCATTATTAATGGACATTATGGCAAGAATTGCTCACAAGCACCACTTCCATATTTTATTTCACGAAAAACCATTTGCCGGAGTCAATGGAAGTGGAAAACATAACAACTGGTCTTTGGCAACAGACACAGGTGAAAACCTATTAAGTCCAGGAAAAAATCCAAAGAAAAATCTTCAGTTCCTTACTTTCTTTGTGAACACTTTGAAAGCAGTACACGATTATGCTGATTTATTAAGAGCATCTATCGCATCTGCGAGTAACGATCACAGATTGGGAGCTAATGAAGCGCCGCCAGCAATTATCTCTGCTTTCATCGGAAGTCAGTTATTCAGAGTTCTTGAGGAATTGGAAAAAGTAACGGACGGAAAATTATCTCCAGAAGAAAAAACGGAATTAAAACTGAATGTTGTTGGTAAAATCCCCGAGATCCTTTTGGATAATACCGACAGAAACAGAACGTCTCCTTTTGCCTTCACAGGAAACAAATTCGAGATCAGAGCGGTTGGTTCTTCTGCAAACTGTGCGGAAGTAATGACCGTGATGAACGTGATCGCTGCAAAACAATTGAGAACTTTCAAAACTGAAGTGGACGCTTTGATCGAGACTGGTCTTAAGAAAGATGAGGCGATCTTCAATATCCTTAGAGAATACATCAAACAATCTAAGAGCATTATGTTCGAAGGTGATGGTTATTCTGACGACTGGGCACAGGAAGCGAAGAAAAGAGGTTTGAACAATCTTAAAACAACGCCTGAAGCTTTGAAGCAGGAGATGGAGAAAAAATTCGTTGATCTTTACGAAGAATTAGGAATCTATTCTCACAGAGAGTTTGAAGCTAGAAACGAGATCAAGTTGGAGAAATATTCTACTGTGATCGATATCGAAGCTAGAGTTTTGGCAGACATTGCAAGAAATCACATCATTCCGGCAGCTCTTAATTATCAAAACAGATTGATCGAGAATGTTAAAGGTTTGAAAGAGATCTTCAGTGAGAAAGAATTCAAAACTTTGGCAAAAGAGCAATTGAGTTTGATCTCTGATATTTCTGGCAATGTTTCTCAAATCAAACTAGGTGTTGATTCATTACTTTCAGCTAAAGAAAAAGCGAAAAATACTTCAGGAAGTCAAAAGCAAGCTGAGGAATATTGTAACGTTGTGAAACCTCTTTTTGACAACATCAGAGACGCTTCTGATGCGTTGGAAATGATGGTGGATGACGAGCTTTGGCCAATGACCAAATATAGAGAATTGTTATTTACGAGATAGACAAACTCGAAAACGTTAAAGTATCTTAACTAAAAATAAAAGCGCAAAGTCTAAATAAAGGCTTTGCGCTTTGTTTTTCTTTAACATTCCGCGTAAGACTGTTAAAATATGTTAAACCGACGGCTGCCCAGTTTGAATTGGGAGACCCTTCCGATGGTAATGGCTAAATTTGCTATGCAATCACAAAAAACCATTACAAGTCTAACAAATAATTAAATATATATGAAGAAAAGAGTTCTAGTTTATTTCTTATTTGTAGCCACATTCTTTTCACTGCAATCTTGCGTTTCCAACTATGTGGTTTCTAATACACAAACATACAAATCCGATGCCAAATTTGCATCTTTGAATGTTAAAGCAGTTACTAATAATTCTAACAACGACAAAGGTCAGCAAGTCTTAGCAGCAATCGCTAATACAAACGACGTCATCAAAAGATCTGCAATAGAAAATGCGATCAAACACAGCAACACCATCGATAACATCCTATCCGAAGCTGAAAGTTACCTAGGAACTCCTTACAGATACGGAGGAACTTCCAGAAGCGGAATAGATTGTTCAGCATTCGTGTTGTCCGTATTTGGAGCAGCAGCTGGGATGGATCTTCCAAGAGTTGCAGCAGACCAGTCACAGGAAGGAGATTCTGTACACAGAAGCGAATTACAAAAAGGAGATTTGGTATTCTTCTCCCATGGAAGAAGAATCTCACACGTTGGGATCGTAGAAGAGGTTACGGCAGACGGACAGATCAAATTCATCCACGCAGCCACTTCCAAAGGCGTGATGGTTTCATCACTGGATGACAACTATTGGGGACCAAAATTCAGATTCGCAAAGCGGGTTGTAAGAGAAGACAGATTAACTGTATTAAATAATTAGAGAGACTGAAAATATTCAGAAAAAACCTCAGAATTCATTTCTGAGGTTTTTTATGTTTCTAAACTTAAAAGAATTGTAAAAAACTCTCAAACTCTCCAACACTCCAACACATTATTTGGAGCTGTTTCCCGCTTTCCGCTATTACTCCTCGCGCCATCGCTTTTCCCATCGCCTGCTGTGGGGTAACCGCTGCAATCGGGGCTAGGGGTTTTGTTATTTAATATTGGTTTGGTCAATAATTACAAAGCCTTATTTAATCAATAATCAAATCCTCAATCTTGGCTTGTACCTCTGGACTTTTCAATCTTAAAATAATAAAATATAATTCCGGAAATTGCTGAGAGATTTGATTCCAGTTTTGATTCAGGTCATAAATATTTTCAATGCCCTGCAAAAGACTACCTAAAAAGTGTGCCTTCCTCTGAATCAAACCTCTGAATCCATACGCACCCAAAACCTGCAGAAAACGCATCATCTTCATCCAATTGAAAGATTCTTTCAAAGCTTTCCTGTCAGATTCATCCCAAAAAGACAAATAATAATCCAGCATTTCTTCTTTGAAATTAGCCGGAAAATTAGCTTTCGCCTGGTAAAGAAGCGAGATAACATCATAACCAGCCGGACCTTCCATCGCAGACTGATAATCGATGAAGAAAACCTCATCATTCTCATTCACCAAAATATTCCTGGACTGGAAATCCCGGATCATCAATGTTTTTGGATCAAGCGTCTGAATAATCTCAGATATTTTCTTGAATTCTTTTAGCAAAGTCGATTTATGATATTCGATTTCCAGAACATCAATCAGAAAATTCTTGAAATAATAAAGATCGTGTGTGATTGGCAGATCATCATAACTTTCATATTCAAAACTATTGCGAAAATCTACTTTTCCCAAAGTCCTGGTCTGAAGTTCGAAAAGATTCTTCAGACTTTTTTTCACCAGACTTTTCACCCTTTCTGATAATCCTTCTTCAGAAATAACTTCCGACAGCGTTTTATCTCCAAGAAATTCCTGAATGTATAGGTTTCTTTCATCGTTAATTAGAAAAATTTCAGGCGCATTAAGCTGTAAACTTTTAAACAGATCCGAAAAGTAAAAGAAAGCTTCATTCTCCCGAATATTTTCGTTGTAAGTGATGACATATTTCCTGTTTTGAAAAGATCCGATATAATTAATTCTGGAAGATCCACTCTGCGGCAGCGCTGCAAATGAGTCTGCTTTGTGTCCTAAAAAATCCTCGAAAAAATCCTGATGTGCATACATAACACAAAGTTAATTAATAATCGAATTTTGAAACACTAAAAATCGTAATTTTGCGGACGATGAAAGATTTTTTACCGGTTCTAAAGATTTTATTACGATTCGTAATAATTTATATTGTTTTCGTGTTGCTGTATCAGTTTTACCTCAATAGCTATGAGAATGATGTGGTAGATCCATTCACAAGGTGGGTTGGTGTTCAGGTCGCTGCTTTGCAGGGTTTTGTAGGATTTCCAACAGTCTTGGTTGATCATCTGAAACTTCACAGTATCCTGTTCCAGACGAATGGAAAATTCACGACCAGAATGGTAGAAGGCTGTAATGTGATCTCGGTTGCTATTCTTTTTGCGGCATTTATCTTTGCTTTTTACAAAGGCGCAAAAACTTTTCTGTACGTTTTTGGCGGACTAATTCTTCTTCATTTCCTCAATGTTTCCAGAATTGCATTGCTCAATATCATTTATATCAAATATCCACAGTACGAGAAAGTGGGTCACGATTATCTTTTTCCTGCCATCATCTACGGTGGTGTGATTATTCTTTGGCTTGTCTGGATTCAATTCTTTGCGCTCAAAAAGAAGAATGACTGAAGGAATTTTAAAATTTATCGAAATTAAAATAGAAATATTAAAAGGCGAGATCAATATGATTTCGTCTTTTGTTTTTATTTTAACAAATATTTGTTTTTTTTAAGAAAAATTAAAACAGCCGTTTTTCTTTTATTTTGTACTTTTACACCCTAACACACACATAGATAAAAATGAAAAATAAATTTATTCTCATTTCGAGGACTTTCCATGTCCTATTTTTGAATCATTCTGTATCCAGAACACCACGATTCATTTTATAGAAAATTTCCTGTTTAAGTAAAAATTTGTTTTGTTTTTTCGACTTCAAAAATCAGAAAACACGAAATCGATTTTTAGTCATTTATTAAATTTTTTGTAAAATGATTATCTTCAAATCAATTTTGCAATGTCCAAATAATTCTGATTATGCTTAGGTATTTTTGGATTTTATTAGGCATTCTAGGATTAATAGGGATTCGTGTATTGGAAGATGTGATTTTTTACGATCCATTTCTAATGTTCTTCAGATCTGCAGACCACAGTGCCATCTTGCCAGACTTCCATTGGGGAAGGTTGATATTTTCATATCTTTTAAGATTTGGACTCAATACCTTGTTTTCACTTTTGATTATCCACTTTTTATTTTTAAAGAAAGAATGGACAAAGCAGGCGGGCGTATTGATCACTCTAATTTTTGTAATAGTTTTCCCTATTTACCTTTTCTGCATCTATGACAAATTCCAGTTTGGATATCTGTTTTCATTTTATATCAGAAGATTTGTGATTCAGCCGTTGGCTTTACTTTTAATCGTCCCGATTTTTTACTACAGGAAAAAGACACAAGAGCATCTATCCTGACATATTAAATTATTTTAAAATGTAATTTTTTCAATGATAATTAATTATATTTGAAAAAATAACCTATGAAAACCAAACAATTTTTCTGTTGCTTTAGTTTTTTTCTGCTTTCTGTCAGTTGTTCAGATTATATTGATAATGCAAGGATTTATGCGGAAGGAAAAATAACCACTGAGAATGGCCAAGGTGTGAGTACGCCTTTGAAGATTACAAATAGTTTTTTAGTTTCTGAAGGAATTTCGAAATCCGATGGTACTTTTGGCTTAGGCGGTCCTGCGACGGTAGACAGTGCAAATTTGTTTGTTGGTCGAAAGGTATTAAGTTTTTCTGCTAATGTAACTGGTTGCAGGATCAATTACGATTCACTTTCCATAAAACTTCCAAGTGGCCAAGGTTATACAAAATTTGATAACATAACTGTAGAATGATGAGAAAATATCTATTATTTATACTGATGTTGGCTGTCTCATTCTCTAATGCTCAAGAGAAAGTAAAGCAAAAAGCAAGGTTTTCCATAGATCTAAAAGGTAATTTAGGCATTCCTGTTGGAGATAATTTTATGGCAGATGGACTGAAAACTTTTAGTGGATATGGTTTAGGTTTTCAAGCTGTTTTTGTCAAAGATTTTGGATTGGGTGTAGAGTTCAACCAGATGTTTTCTAGTGTTAAAGATGTGAGTGTTTTTGGTGCTTTGGAAGATCCCCGACTCACAGATTTATCATTTTACCTAGTCTATCTGCACTCTTTTGGAGAAAGTGGATTGGACGTAGAGGCAAAGGCAGGTATCGGATCTCTGTTCCTGAGAAGCGAATCTATCGATTGGGGAGACAAGTTCAGGCAGTACGGGAATCAGTATATCCTTGGCGCAAAAGTTCTTTACACGATTTCGAAACCGAACAATGTTCAGATCTTCTTCGGACCAAAATTATACTTTTTCACTTCTGATATCAATTTTGAAAATAAGAAATTAGAAAAATATTATTCTAATGCTACGATCCTGAATTTGAATCTGGGAGTTAGATTTAATTTCTAAAAATTCTCTACCGTGTGCTTGTCCGGCTGGGAAATATTCTCACCAGTCCAGTCAACTTTTTTAACAAATTCGTGTTGACGCACAGGACAATTACTGATCTGACAGATGGCGCAGGATATTGGTTTGCAGTCATCCATATGGAAATTAAATTCCACGCTGCGATCCGTATTTTCTGCAATGAGTTTGATCATTTCTTCCATTTCATTGTGAGCCGTTCTCAATTCAAAATACCACGGCAAAGTTAGGTGAGCATCAATATGAAGCCGGCTTCCGAATTGCTGGATTTTCATATTATGAACATCAATCCATTCCGTTTTCCGGTTTTCATCTAGAAATTTGGCAAGATTTCCCAACATAGTAGGATCTGCTTCATCCATAATTCCGCTGAGAGAATGGCGGACAATTTTGTATCCAACGGTGATAATGTAAATGCCAAATATCAAGGCCACGACAGAATCTATCCAAACAATCTTTGTAAAGTAAACCAAAACCAAACTGATGACAACGCCCAAAGTTGTAAAAGTATCTGACTGCAAATGTTTCCCGGAAGAAATCAAAACCACAGAATTCTGCCGTTTCCCTTTCTGAATAGAAATATATCCCAAAACATAATTCGCTATGGCTGTTGCCGCAACGATCCAAATTCCCCAATCGACTTTGCTGATGACTTTGCCGAGTATCAAACTGTTGCAGCCTTCGTAGATGATCATAATGCCTGCAATGCTGATCAGCGATCCTTCTATGGCAGAAGTGACAAATTCCACCTTTCCATGACCATAAGGGTGATTTTCGTCCCTTGGTTTTGCTGCGAGATATAAGGCATAAAGTCCCATGAATGCGCTGATGACATTCACAATACTTTCCATCGCGTCCGAAAATACAGAGTCTGAATTGGTCAGTTTCCACGCAACTATTTTTCCAACAAAAAGGATGATGCCGACAGCGGCGATCCATTTCTGAAATGTAATATTGGAGTTTTGTTGTTTGCTTTTTTCCATTGCTAAAAAAAGAATCTTCGAGGTTTTCGAAGATTCTTTGATTTTTGTTAGTTTAAACTAAGTTGTTTGCTACCAGATATTCTGCAATCTGAACTGCGTTTGTAGCAGCGCCCTTTCGGAGATTGTCTGCCACAATCCAGAGGTTGAGTGTTTTCGGCTGGGAGAGATCTCTTCGGATTCTTCCTACAAAAACATCATCTTTTCCTTCGGAATATAAAGGCATCGGGTAGTGGTTGTTTTTCACATCGTCCTGAAGTGTAACACCTGGTGTTTCAGAAAGGATTTTTCTGACTTCATCAAGATCAAATTCATTTTCGAATTCGATGTTCACGCTTTCGGAATGTCCGCCCTGTACGGGAACTCTTACTGCAGTTGCTGTCAGATTGAAAGTATCGTCGCCCATAATTTTCTTAGGCTCTTTCATCAATTTGATTTCTTCTTTAGTATAATCATCATCAGAAAAAACATCGCAATGCGGCAATGCATTTTTGAAGATCTGATAAGGATAAACTTTCTCAGGAGTTTCGCCTTTGATCTCGGCATTTAATTGATCTACAGCTGCTTTCCCGGTTCCGGTTACAGATTGATAAGTAGAAACTACAACTCTTTTGATATCATATTTAATATTCAAAGGGTGAAGCACCATTACCAATTGGATGGTAGAACAATTAGGGTTAGCGATGATCTTGTCTTCCTTAGTCAAAACATTCGCGTTGATTTCCGGAACTACCAATTTCTTGGTCGGATCCATTCTCCAAGCTGAAGAATTGTCGATTACAACTGTTCCGACCTCCGCAAATTTGGGAGCAAATTCCAATGAAGTGTTACCGCCAGCAGAAAAGATGGCGATCTCGGGTTTGACTGCAATAGCGTCGTCCATGCTAACGATAGTGAATTCCTTGTCCTTGAACTTGACCTTGTTGCCAACAGATCTCTCTGATGCTACAGGAATTAATTCGGTGATAGGAAGATTTCTCTCTTCCAAAACTCTCAGCATAACTTGTCCAACCATTCCGGTTGCGCCTACTACAGCTACTTTCATTTTTTATAATTGATTAAAGATTAATGATAATAATTTTATCCGAAAACTCTTGCCCAAGGAAAAGCAAACACAAAAAGTGCAATTGCAACCAATCCTAAAGACATTAGTCTTATTGTTAATTTGTCAGCGGTTTTTAATTTTTTGTTGACGATGGTCATCAGAATAGCCGCGATCAACATAGAAAAAGGATGTTCTATAAATGTAAATCTTAAAGAAGGATTTTTCATTAATCCACCCATTCCAATTTGCTTAATTGTATCAAGAAATGATGATGTTCCTAAAAGCATAATAATTCCTACTAAAAACTGAACGTGAAAGAAAATCATTGTAAACAATGTTACTTTTCTAAGTGCTTTTGAAATATTACCACTGTAACCGAACATTGTTACCAACAAAAGAACTAAAAATGCAGCAACCAAAGCCAGTTCCAGATAAGCGAAACCTTTGTGTGCATTCAACAAAATGTAATGTAAATCCATAATAGAAATTTTAGAATGACAAAGATAAAAAAATCCCGACAGATAGCCGGGATTTTGTGGTTTATTAAAATCTAAATGTTTTAGAAGTTGAAAGATAATGTAGCTGACCAAGTTCTTCCATATCCGAAGTAAACTTGGTTGGATTGTTTAACGCCATTCCAAGTTGGAATTGCTTGGTAAGCTGCAAATGCGGCTGTATCATTAGCTCCTGCACTTGTTTTGAAATCATCCTGTGTTAGATTTGCTAATACATTTGTATTGGACTCGGCAATATATACTTTGTCTAACAAGTTGTAAACATTTCCTCTCAATGTGAAATATTGTTTAGGATCATGCAATTTGATCTTAAATGTAAGACCTAAATCTACCAATCCGAAAGTTGGAAGTTCTAATGCTCCGTTTTGTCCGGCTCTTTCAGTTCCGAAATTAAGTAAGTTTAAGTTAGCATATAGGTTTTTTGCACCTCTGTAATTAGCGTCGAAGCTAACCCAATCTGTTGGTTTGAAGATAAATCCTACAGCAGCAGTCTGTTGTGCAGAACCACCTACTTTTACTTTGTCTAAATATAGAGTTTGAGAATCCGAACCGATCTGCTCATTGGTCTCTGTAAATAAGTTACCCTGCGCATTTCCCTCATAGTAAAAATCTCCTATAGAGATCATACCCGTGAAAGATAACATTTTGTGAACGTTTGCTGTAACTTCTAATTCTGCTCCCTGGTGAATTTCTGTAATTCCTTGAATATTTGCGTAAGCAGTTGTAGTACTAATGGTAGCAGCAGGATTACTTGGATCAGGATAAGTTAATGAAATATTACTTCTTCTTTGGAATCTGTCTTTCCAAGATGTTCTGTACACGTTCACATTTGCATTGAAGATCCCGGAACGGAAACCGTAACCAGCTTCTATACCAAATATCTTCTCATTGGTGAGATTTGGATTAAGGAAGTTTTTGTTATTTGGATAAACTGCATTCAAAAAAGGTTGTTTAGAGTAGTAACCAATATTTACGAATGCGTTGTGATGCTCATCAAAGTTATAGTTCGCACCAGCTTTTGCGTTGTACCCAACAATGTTCTCAAAGCCTGTTTTTGTATTAAGCGCAGGATTTGCCGCTGTTGCCTGAATGATTGCAGGATTTGTCGCAGATGTTGCATAGCCTGCTTTTTGTCCATTAAGCAAAGTAACACCATCGATGATGAAACTGTCAATTCTTTGAAAAGACTGATTCGATAATGCTCCCGAAACAAAGGCAGATAATTTGTCATTGGAATATTCCAATTGTCCAAAACCACCGTACCATAGAACTTCACCGTCATTGTTATAACCAATCATATCATCTTGACTGTTGATTTTTCCACCAAACGGATTCCAATTTGGCTTAGGTGCGAAAACATTGCTTACAGTTCTTGGAGTTGCAGTATACACATTTCCGGGTGCTGTAAAGAAGTTTTGATTAGTCGCATCTTTGTAACCAGATGCTCCGTATAAATCAGATGCTACTTGATAATGATATCCATAGTAGTAACGGTCGTCTGTTCCAATTGTAAAGTTTAAATTATCATTGATCTTGTGGTTGAAACTAACAATAGCACCAAACCAGTTATGTGAGTTGATAGAAGATCTTCTAATTAATGTACTTTGTGCTCCCGCAGTATTCAAATTAATAGCTCCATTGGCAGCAAAAATACCATCATAATTTATTTGTCCTTCTGCTGTTCTTGGGTACGAAGTAATATTGTAATTTGAAGCAGTAGTTGTACCTGGCGCTATGGTTCTCACACTTCCAATATCTCCAGTTCCTCCACCTCTACCAAAAGATCCGTAGAAAACAGAGTTTAATTTGGATTTCTCAGAAATGTTCCAGTCCCAGTTTAAAGACAATACTGGTTTGTGATAATAATTTACACGGTTAGATAAAACCTCTCCATTACTATATCCCCAATCTGGATTGTATCTTGTATTAGGATCTCCGTTATTGTCAGGATTATATCTGATGTAATTTTGAATAGTGGAATATGTTGATCTCTGGTTATGCCATTGTGGAGCGCCTGTAATCGTAAATTGGAAATCATGTTTACCGGTTTGGTATCCTAATGCCCAGTAATAATTGTATCCTTCAAACTGAGTTCCATCTGCGTACATACTTCCTGCAGTTCTGCTCATCAAGAAAGATGTTGCCCATCCGTTTGCATTTTTACCACTGTTGTATGAGAATAATGATTTATGAAAATCATCATTACCAACACCTACTGAAACAACTGCACCTTCTTTTTTGTCTGCGGCTCTTGTCAAAATGTTTATTGTACCTCCTACAGAAGCGATTGCCAACTTAGAAGAACCTAAACCTCTTTGAACCTGCATAGAAGAAGTTACGTCAGAAAGACCAGACCAGTTACTCCAATAAACAGCACCATTTTCCATATCGTTTACTGGCATACCATTTACCATTACGGCAATGTTTTCTTGAGTAAATCCACGAATAACAGTTTTTCCGTCTCCAAAACCACCACCACCTTTTGTAGCATATACGGAAGGTGTAGTGTTCAGAATCTCAGGGAATTCCTGATTTCCCATTTTTTCAACAATTTGTGCTTCTTTGATTGTAGAAACAGCAACAGGCGTTTTTCTGTCTTTTGCGATATCAGCAACGCCAGTTAACACTACTTCATCAATACTAGTGTCTTTGCTAAGTGTATCTTGAGTAGATTGGGCAAAGTAAAAACTTGCCGTACTCATCGTCAGCATAAGGACTAATGCCGGTTTTTTCGATAACATTTTCATTTATTTAAGATTTATGCCGCAAAAGTCTTAAAAAAATCAATAGGTTCTGTTAATATAGTGTTAAATTTTTAACGCCTTGAGACTCAGGTCGATATTGCTAGAAGAATGGGTTAAAGCACCCGCAGAGATAAAATCTACACCAGTTTTCGCCACCGAATTTAACACATCACGTGTAATTCCGCCGGAAGCTTCGGTTTCTGTTTTTCCATTCACGATTTTTACCGCTTCTGTCATCATTTCCACGGGCATATTATCAAACATAATCCTGTCAGCGCCAGATTTTACAGCTTCTTCTACTTCTTTTAAGTTACGGGTCTCCACTTCAATCTTAAGTTTCAGTTTATTTTTTTTGACATAATCTTTCGCCATTTTCACAGCGTTGGTGATGCTTCCGTTGTAGTCGACGTGATTGTCCTTTAGCATTATCATATCGTACAATCCATATCTGTGATTGGTTCCGCCACCAATAGCAACGGCCCATTTTTCACAAACTCGGAAATTAGGCGTGGTTTTTCTAGTATCGAGAAGTTTTGTTTTGGTTCCTATTAATCGGGAATCCCAATCGTGCGTCATTGTTGCGATTCCACTCATTCTTTGCATACAATTCAGCACCAATCTTTCTGTTGATAGAATCGACCTTGCTTTTCCGGTAACAATGAAAGCAATATCACCTTTTTTAGCAGATTCTCCATCTTTGATGAAAACCTCAACTTTCAAATTCTTATCAAAATTCTTGAAAATAATTTCCGCCAATTCCACTCCAGCCAGAATGCAATTTTCTTTTACTATAAGTTGTGCTTTTTGCTCCAAATCTTTCGGAATCGTGGAAAGTGTAGAGTGGTCGCCGTTTTGGATGTCTTCTTCCAGAGCGGTTCTTATGAATTCCTTTAAAACTTTATCACTAGCGTACGCTGGTCTTTTCATTTTGTGTTGATGTTTTTATTAAGTTCATTTTCAATTTCTTCGATGCTTGGCAAGGAAGATTTAAAGTTATCTGGTAAGATTTTTCTTAATTCATAGGAAGAGATTCCCAAAGGTTTGTGCAAATCGGTCAAAGAATATTCTGCAATGATGTCGTCTTTCGTTTTACAAATAATCAATCCAACCGTCGCATTATCATTTTCGTCACGCAATTGCTTATCGACAGACGTGACATAAAAATTGAGTTTTCCTTCGTGCTCCGGCTCAAATTCTCCAGATTTCAGTTCGATGACGACGTATCTTTTTAATTTAATATGATAGAAAAGTAAATCTAAGAAAAAACTTTGGTTCCCAACTTTCATTTCTACCTGCTTCCCGACAAACGCAAATCCATTGCCCAATTCAATCAGGAATTTCTGGATATTATCAATCAAAGCATTTTCCAGTTCTCTCTCTTTGAAATTTTCACTTATATTAAGGAAATCGAAAATATAAGGGTCTTTCAAAGTTTGTTTTACCAGTTCGCTATCGTAGTCAGGAAGGGTTTTGGAAAAATTGGTAATTGCTTTTCCTTGAGATTGGTAGAGATTTCCAGAAATCATATTCAACAGAACCGCTCTGCTCCAACCGTTTTCTATGGTTTTATTAATGTAAAATATCGCTTCCTGTACGTTTTTACATTTCGTAAAAATCTGAATATGATGACCCCAAGGAATTAAAAAAAGTTTCTGAGGGAATTCGCCAACAAGTTGTTGCCGATTTTGATTTTCCTCACTTTTAAATTCTACAGCAACTTGCTGGAGATTTGAGTTATCATCACTTTTGAAATCGTTAACAAGTTGTTGCTGATTTGTAAGTTCTTGATAATAAAATAAATAGAATCTTTCAAAGAGTTTTATATTGCTCTCGGAGAAACCTTTAATCTTAGGAAATTCAGTTTTTAAATCATTGCTCAATTGCTTGAAAAATCCCGAACCATAAGTGTTCTCAAAACTTCTTTCCGAAATTTCCTTTCCCAAATCCCAATACATCTCTATCAAAGCAGAATTCACCTGAATGGCCGCTTTGATTTGACTTTGCTGGATTTTCTGTTTCAAATCTGAAATCCAACGGAAGTACTGTTCATTGTTTTCCTTAAGCATATTTCAGTTACTCATTAATCAAAAGCGGTTTCGTAGCCAAATCCTTATTGTAAAAAGCACCTTTATTCTCTTTCATTTCCAAAGATTGCTTGATAATCAAATAAGAAATATTCACAAGATTCCTCAATTCCGAAAGTTGTGGCGAAAGGATGGAGTAATTATAAAGTTCTGTCACAGCTTCGTAGATTTCGCGCTGTTTTTTCTTGGCCAATTCCAATCTCGCATTGCTTCTGACTATCGCAACCAAATCGCTCATCATTTCCTGAAGTTGCTTTCTGAGGTAGGTCACGAGAACCATTTCGTCCATCATTTTCATTCCCTCTTCATTCCATTCCGGAACAGCTTTTAGGTCATCGAAGTTGAAATCATTTTCTTTCAAAAGTTCCACCGTTTTCATCGCCGCGTTGTGGCCAAAAACCAAACCTTCCAATAAAGAATTTGAAGCTAAGCGATTCGCGCCGTGAAGTCCGGAATTGGTGCATTCTCCAACTGCGAAAAGATTTTTGATGGAAGATTGCCCGTTTTTATCCGTATCAATTCCGCCCATCAAGTAATGACAAGCCGGAACCACGGGAATCAACTCTTTCATCGGGTCGATGCCTTCATCCATACATTTTTTGTAGATATTCGGGAAGTGATGGATGAATTTTTCCTTGTCCATTTCTCGACAATCCAAGCCAACGTAATCGTCTCCGCTGATTTTCAATTCATTGTCAATGCCTCTTGCAACGATGTCACGGGAAGCCAATTCCTCTCGCTCATCATACTTTTGCATAAAAGGTTTGCCGGATTTTGTTCTCAGCTTTGCACCATCGCCACGAACGGCTTCGGAAATTAGAAACAACATTCCGTCACGTTTGGAATACATTGCTGTTGGATGAAACTGGTAGTACTGCATATTCGAAACCTTGCCGTGTGCTCTGTGAACAAAGGCAATTCCGTCTCCGGTCGCAATGATTGGATTGGTCGTGTTTTTATAAACGTGACCTGCGCCTCCGGTTGCAACCAGAGTTATTTTCGAAGTTATTTTCTTGATTTTTTTATTCTTTTCGTCAAGGACGTAAGCGCCGTAACAATCGAGGTTTTCCTTTTCGAATTTTTTGTTTGGAACGTGGTGTTGCGTAATCAAATCGATGACGTAATGATGCGCCAACATTTCGATATTGGGAGAATTGTTGACCGTTTCCAGAAGTGCTCTTTCAATTTCGAAACCTGTGATGTCTTTGTGATGCACGATTCGGTTTTCCGTGTGTCCGCCTTCTCGTCCGAGTGAATACTGACCTTTTTCTTGGTCAAATTTCGCGCCCCATTCCACGATTTCATTGAATCTGAGTGGCGCTTCTTCCACTACCATTCTCACGATTTCCGGGTCGTTGATGTAATCGCCGGCTCGCAACGTATCGTCTATATGTTTTTGAAAATTATCTTTGGAAAAATCTGTGACAACGGCCAATCCGCCTTGCGCATATTTTGTATTGCTCTCATCCTCATTGCCTTTTGTCACGATGATGATTTTTGTGTCTGGCAATTGTTCGGAGATTTTGATGGCGTAAGAAAGGCCTGAGATTCCGGAACCGATTACGAGAACGTCTGTTTTTATCATAAATAATAATTACTGCCCTCAAAAATATCTGAGGAAATTCAAAAGAATAAAGTTATAAGAATTTGATGAACTTATCCGCAGGTTTTCTCACTTTTTTGAAGTTTTGGAAATTATCATCTTCCGCTCTGTAACCTAAGGTCAGAACAACCGCGATTTTCTCACTTTCTTTATCGATTTTCAAAACGTCTTCCAAAATGTCTTGTCTGAAACCTTCCATCGGGCAACTGTCGATATTTTCCTGTGCCGAAGCCATTATCAAAGAACCAAGAACAATGTAACTCTGTTTCTCCGACCAGCTTTCCATTTCCTGAGAAGTCTGATTTTCCAATTGCGAATTGATATTATTTCTAAAAGCTACCAATTGTTCCAAAGTCACGCCTCGCTCATTAATAATATGACTGAAATAATTATCGACATATTCCTTATTGATATTGGTCTTCGAAACCAAAGCAATCAAATGAGAGCAAGTCGAAATCTGCGATGGATTGTAAAATGCCGGAATCAATTTCTGAATCGTCTCCTCATTCTCCACCACCAAAAGATGATAGGGCTGAAGTCCTTGTGAGCTGACTGACAATCTTCCAGCTTCCAAAATATTGTTCAGTTTTTCGGAGGAAATCTTTTTTCCGTTAAATCTTTTTACGGAATATCGCCAGTTAAGCGCTTCTAAATAATTCATATGCAGAAACTTATTGATTTTTAAAGGTCAGATGCAATCGCTTTTTTATCCATCGGTATTTAATTTTTCAAGTACAACGATTTCATATAACAAATATAAGGATTTGATTTTGGGTTTAGAATGATTTTAAATAATGGACAATTTTAAACCGATTTTTTTAAACCACTCAAAGAAAAGCCTTTATGATAAAGGATTTCCTAATATTTCCATTTAATCGATTTTAAATCAAATCATTAGCCAAGAAAGCCCTGAAACCAAAAAGTTATAAACATTAAGTACAATTGTGGGCAAAAGTGGTAAAATGTGGTAGAAATTTATATAAATTTGCTCCAAATGAAAAACTTCATTGGAACATACGAGTGTAAAATAGATGACAAAGGGCGCATCAAACTGCCTGCTTCACTTACGAAGCAGATGGAACACTTTGCAGATGAGCCATTTATCGTGAAGCGTTCGGTGTTTCAAAAATGTCTGGAAGTTTACCCGATGGAACCTTGGGACAGATTGATGGCAAAGATAAATGCACTCAATCGATTCGTCAAGAAAAATGCGGATTTCATCAGAATGTTTACCGCCGGTGTGAAAACTGTAGAAATGGACAACGTCGGTCGTTTGCAAATCAGCAAAGATTTGACGCAGTTTGCCAACCTCAACAAGGAAATCGTCATCACAAGTGCTGGCGAACTTTTCGAGATTTGGGACAAAGAATCGTACGAACAGGTTATCGCAGTAAGTGAAATTGATTTCGCAAACCTGGCAGAAGACGTAATGGGAAACCTGGACGAAATTAATAATCAAAATTTGTAAAAAGTATCAATGTAAAATGTATTCACGAATCCGAATCATTAATACGTAAATACTTTCGACATCAATACAAAAATCTAAAATATGTATCATAATCCAGTCTTGCTGAAACAAAGTGTAGATGGTCTGGTAACCAATCCGGACGGCATCTACGTGGACTGCACTTTCGGTGGTGGCGGACATTCCCGTGAGATTCTCAGCCGACTTTCGGACAAAGGGAAATTGTACGCTTTTGACCAAGATTTGGATGCTTTGAAGAATACGATTGACGACCCGAGATTTACTTTGATTAATCAGAATTTCAGGTTTTTGGAGAACTCATTGTTGGCTTACGGCGTGACAGGCGTTGATGGGATTTTGGCGGATTTGGGTGTTTCTTCCCATCAGTTTGATGAGGCGGAACGTGGATTTTCCATCAGAAGCAACGCGCCTCTGGATATGAGAATGAACGTCATGCAAGGTCTTGATGCAAAGAAAATCATCAATGAATATGAAGAGGAAGATTTGGCGAATGTGTTATATATTTATGGCGAACTGAGAGAATCCAGAAAGTTGGCTAGAGAAATCGTTCATCACAGAAAAACTAAAAAAATCAATACGACGGATGAATTGAAATCACTTTTCAGTTACATCCCAGCTTTTAAACAGAATAAATTCTTCGCTCAGATTTTTCAGGCAATTAGAATTGAAGTGAATCAGGAATTGGAAGTTTTGAAGGAATTATTGGTTCAATCTTACAAAGTTTTGAAACCGGAAGGCAGATTGGTAATGATTTCTTACCATTCGCTGGAAGACAGATTGGTAAAACGTTTCCTGAAAAACGGAATGTTTGAAGGTGAACCGGCAAGAGATATCTATGGGAATTACAAGAAAACTTTTGAATTGTTAAAGACAAAAGCTATCATTCCAGACGATAAAGAGATAGAAGAAAACTCACGCGCACGAAGCGCAAAAATGAGAATAGGAACGAAAATATAAATGATAAACGATAATTGATGAGCGATTACGTTTCATCTGATTATCATTTATCAATCATCATTTATCAATTATAAAATAAGTTGGCAAAATTAACTCAGAACAGACAGAAGAAATTAACTTTTATGGACATCATAAAAGGGAATTTTCTTAATAGGGATGAAGTAAGAGCGCATTATAAATATTTCCTGTTCATTTTCGGATTGTTGCTAGTGATGATTTATACAAACCACCACGTTAACACAAAAATTGAAACGGTTAATAAACTGAAAGAAGAAACAGAGGAATACAAATCCAGAAATGCTTACGCACAAAGCAGACTGATAAAAATAAGAATGGAATCCGAGCTGGGAAAAGAAATGGTAGAGGATTCACTGGTAAGTTTGGACAGCCATCCACTCAAATTATTGATAAAATTAGACAGTACAAATGAGAAGTCAGAATAACGATTACGAAAAGAAACGAGGCAACGCACTCAAGTGGGGCTACCTTTTTGTTTTAGGGGCCTTCGTTTTGTTTGTAGTGTTTTTGGGTAGAATTTTGGTTCTTCAGAATACCAATGTTCAGGAGTTTGAGGATAATTACATCAGCAAAAACTACCGCGAAGCCAAACTGAAAGCGGCGCGTGGAAATCTCTACGCATCAGACGGTTCCATCTTGGCGACGACGGTGATGCGTTATGATGTTTACCTGGATTTCAAGTCGATGAGAGACACGATTTATTCCAATAATGTAGCGGCATTGACCGATTCTCTCAGCAAAATGTTCGACAAGCCGAGAAGTTATTTCAGAGCAAAATTAGACGCCCAAAATACGAAGAACAATCAATATTATCTCTTGGCAAAAGGCCTTGACTTCGATGAATACGACAGAATCCGCAATTTCCCAATCTTTAATAAAGGGAAAAATAAAGGCGGTTTCATCGTGGAAAGAAATTTCCACCGCGAGTTGGCAACTGTTCAAATTGGTTCAGGAACAATTGGCGCTGATAATGGCGAATCAAAATCAGGATTGGAAGGCGCCTTTAGTAAATTTTTAACTGGAATCGATGGAAAAAGATTAGAGCAAAGAATTAATTCATCCCAATGGAAACCAATTGATTACTGGAAAGTTCAGGAACCAATTGATGGTCAGGATGTTTATACAACTTTGGATTTGAGAATTCAGGATATTGCGCATTCGGCTTTGGAAAATCAACTGATAAAATTTGACGCAGACCACGGAAGTGTTGTTGTGATGGAAGTGGCAACGGGAAAGGTGAAAGCTATGGTCAACCTGAGAAGAACCGAGCCGGGAATGTATGTTGATGCTTACAATTACACCGTAAAAGATGCGCAGGAGCCAGGTTCGACTTTCAAAACCGTGTCACTTTTGGCAGCGATGGATGATGGTTTCATTGATGAAAATACGAAAGTCAACATCGGAAACGGAATCTGGAATTACGCCGGACAAAGAATTACCGATGGTCACGGCGGCGGAACTTATGATGTGAGTGATGTTTTGGCAAAATCCAGCAATGTTGGCGCGGCGAAATTAATCACAGCACATTATGCAGACAAGCCGGAAGTTTTCATTGATCATTTGAAACGCTGGAAAATGTTTGATAAAATGCAGATCGAATTACCCGGAATTGCAAAACCATCCATCCAGACACCTCAGAGCAAAAGATGGAATAAAGCAACATTGGCTTCTTTGGCTTACGGTTATTCATCAAGTTTTCCATTGTTACAATTGGTCACGTTCTATAACGGAATTGCCAACAAAGGCAAAATGGTAAAACCACTTTTCATTGATAAAATAATGAAAGACGGAAACACTCTATACGAAGCGAAACCGGAAGTAATGGTCAAAAAAATGGCATCGGACAAAGCGATCCAAATGATGACAAGTGCTTTGACCAAAGCTGTTGAGAAAGGAACCGCGAAAAGTATTTATACACCAAATTTAAAAATCGCAGGGAAAACAGGAACCGCCAGGATTTTATATTGGTTGCCTGGACCGATGCGTTATCAGGCTTCGTTTGCTGGATTTTATCCTTCGGACAATCCGAAATATACTTGTTTTGTAGTAGTCAATCAGCCAGATACATCAAAAGGATTTTATGGAGGCTCGGTTTCAGCGCCGGTTTTCAAAGAGATTGCAGGTAAGACATTTTTGAAAACACCTTTAAATGTTGAGAAAGAAATGTTGGTGGAGCATAAAGTCAACCTCAACAAAATGGTTGTTCCAAGTGTGAAACTGAATGTCAGAAAAGATTCAATGCCAAATGTGGTTGGAATGATCGGTAAAAATATTATTCCGCAATTGGAAAATATGGGTTACAGGGTTGATTATAAAGGTGTTGGTAAAATAAAGGGTCAGTTTCCAGCAGAAGGCGCTTACATCGGAAAGAATCAGAGAATATATCTGGAACTTCAGAATTAAAATTAATAGAAAGTCTTGAAAAGACGATTTAATAAAGGATAGGATAAAATCCTATTAATGAATATGAATTTAGAAAAATTATTACAAAGAATCCAGGTTTTGGAAACAATCGGAACTCTCGAAAGAGAAGTGTCGGAATTGGCTTTCGACAGCAGAAAAGTTGTTGAAGATTCTTTGTATGTAGCGTTGAAAGGAACAGTTTCCGACGGACATTCTTACATCAATTCTTCCATCGAGAAAGGTGCGAAAGTGATTGTTTGTGAAGAATTGCCTGCTGAAATTAATGACGAGGTAACTTACATTAAACTTGAGGATTCTTCAAAAGCACTAGGGCATTTGGCTTCTAACTTTTACGGAAATCCTTCAGAAAAATTACAATTAATCGGTGTTACCGGAACCAACGGAAAAACGACGGTAACGACTTTGTTGTTTGATATTTTCAGAACGTTGGGATATCAATCGGCTTTGATTTCGACTGTTGAATATAGAATCGGAGACGAAATTATTCCTTCAACTCACACAACGCCAGACGTCATCAGATTAAATCAAATGTTGGCGAAAGCTGTCGAAATCGGTTGTGAATATGCTTTTATGGAAGTCAGTTCTCACGGGATTTCTCAAAATAGAACGGAAGGTTTACACTTCAAAGTGGCTGGTTTTACGAACATCACGCACGACCATTTGGATTATCACAAGACTTTCCAAAATTACATCTACGCAAAGAAAAGATTCTTTGACGAGTTGGAAGATTCGGCGGTTGCCATCACGAATGCTGATGACAAAAACGGTTCGGTAATGCTTCAAAATACAAAAGCGAAAAAGAAAACCTTCGCTTTGAAAACAATGGCAGATTTCCACGGAAAAGTGCTGGAAGTGGATTTCAACGGAATGTTGCTGAACTTTAATAATAAAGAATTCTGGACAACTTTGACGGGGAAATTCAACGCTTCAAATCTACTTTTAGCTTACGGAATTGCCTTAGAATTAGGAATGAACGAAGATGAGGTTTTGCAGGCGATTTCTGTTCTTCAACGAGTGAACGGACGTTTCGAAACGATAAAATCCAATGGCGGAATTTTCTTCGTGGTTGATTATTCTCACACGCCGGATGCCTTGGAAAATGTGTTGGACAGCATCAATGAAATCAGGACCAAAAACGAAAGATTGATTTGTGTTTTCGGTTGCGGAGGCGACAGAGACAAAACCAAACGTCCGGAAATGGGTGACATTGCTACCAAAAAATCGACTTTGGCAATCATCACTTCGGACAATCCGAGAACGGAAGACCCAGCGCAAATCATAAAAGAAATCGAAGCTGGAATCCAGCCTCAGAATTTCAGCAAATACACTTCGATTCCAGACAGAAGAGAAGCGATAAAAATGGCCATCAAGTTTGCTGAGCCAAAGGATATCGTCGTAGTTGCAGGAAAAGGCCACGAAACGTATCAGGAAATCAACGGCGTGAAACATCATTTTGATGATAAAGAGACGATTAGAGAACTATTACAATTAATGGGAAAATAAGAAAATATGCTGTATTATCTCTACGAATATTTGACCGCTCACGGAATCCACGTTCCAGGGATGAACTTGTTTAAGTACATTTCGTTCCGCGCGGCGATGGCAGTTTTGTTTTCGCTGATTATTGCGATGGCTTACGGGAAAAAGATAATCAATTACCTCAGAAAAAAGCAAATGGGGGAATTGGTGAGAGATCTTGGTCTGGAAGGTCAAAAGCAGAAAGAAGGAACACCTACAATGGGTGGTTTGATCATTATTTTGGCAACCATCATTCCGGTTTTACTGTTTACCAGAATCACCAACGTTTACATCGTTCTTTTGATTATCTCAGTTTTGTGGATGGGCGCAATTGGTTTTCTTGATGATTATTTGAAAAAAGTTAAAAAGAATAAAGATGGATTAAGTGGGAAATTTAAAGTAATCGGACAGGTTGGTTTAGGCTTAATTGTCGGAGTTACAATGTATTTCCACCCCGATATTGAGGTTAAGAGAAAGTATGCAGACGCAACGGTTATCAATAGAAACAATGTGGAACAAAACTTTATGGATGAGGAAAAAATTCCTGTCTCTACGGTTCCATTTACAAAGAATAATGAATTTGATTATAGTGGAATTCTTTTCTGGATGGATGATGCAAAAGCACACGAATGGGCTTGGATAGTTTTCATTCCAATTGTAATTTTCATTGTAACAGCTGTTTCCAACGGCGCCAATATCGCCGACGGAATTGACGGTTTAGCAGCCGGAACCAGCGTCGTCATTTTGCTTACGTTGGCATTTTTCGCTTATGTTTCAGGAAATATCATTTTCGCAGATTATCTGAATATTATGTTCCTGCCGCATATGGGAGAGACGACTATTTTTGCCCTCGCTTTGGTCGGAGCAGTGATTGGATTTTTCTGGTACAATACTTATCCAGCACAGGTCTTTATGGGTGATACAGGAAGTTTGATGTTGGGTGGAGTGATTGCAGTTTTGGCAATTATTCTTAGAAAAGAATTATTGATTCCAGTTTTGTGCGGAGTTTTCCTGATAGAACTTTTATCCGTCATCTTACAGGTTTGGGTCTTCAAATACAGAAAGAGAAAATACGGGCTGGAATATGCTCAGAACAATAGATTATTCAAAATGTCACCGCTTCACCACCATTATCAGAAAGAAGGTTTCCACGAAAGTAAAATCGTAAACAGAATGATAATCTTAGGCGTAATGCTGGCTATTATTTGCTTAATCACTTTAAAAACGAGGTAACTTTAAATTAAACAATTGAGAAATTAAGGAATTAAGAAATTACAAAATCTCTTAATCTTTAAATCTCTTAATCAATTACAAATGAGAGTAGTAATACTTGGTGGCGGAGAAAGCGGTGTTGGCGCAGCATATTTGGCGAAGGCTAAAGGCTTTGACGTGTTCCTTTCGGATATGGGAATGATTCGTGAGAACTACAAAAAGGAGCTGGACGAACTGGGCGTTGATTATGAAGACGGAAAACATTCTGAAGAAAAAATCCTGAATGCCGACTGGATTATCAAAAGCCCCGGAATTCCGAAAAAAGCCGAGATGATTTTAAAGATTCAGGAAAAAGGAATCAGATTGTCTTCTGAGATTGAATTTGCTTCAGAATTTACAGATGCGAAAATTATTGCCATCACAGGAAGCAACGGGAAAACCACCACGACTTCTTTGATTTATTATATTTTAAAAGAAGACGGGTTCAATGTTGGTTTGGGTGGAAACATCGGAAAAAGCTTTGCCAAGCAAGTTGCTGAGGAGAATTTCGATTACTATGTTTTGGAAGTGAGTAGTTTCCAATTGGATGACATTCAAAACTTTAGACCTTATATTTCATTGTTGTTGAATTTGTCTAAGGACCATCTGGACCAGTACAATTACAATTATGAAGAATATGCCTTAGCTAAATTCAGAATTGCTGAAAATCAGGAAGCTAACAACTTTTTCATCTATAATAAAGATGACGAAATGAGCAAGTTAATCCTAGGAAAACTCGATTTGAAAGTAACCAAAGTGCCTTTCTCATTGAACGAAAGATTAGAAAAAGGAGCATTTTCGATTGATGAAAATTTCGTAGTCAATATCAACGATGGCTTCACAATGAACATCGACGAATTGTCCTTGTTGGGAAAACATAATGTTGCCAACAGCCTGGCGGCAAGTATCGCTGGTAAATTATTGGAAATCAGCAATCAAAGTATTAGAAATTCATTGATGACTTTCCAGGCGGTTGAACACAGATTGGAACCCGTTTCCGAAATCAACGGCGTGAAATTCATCAATGACAGCAAGGCAACGAACGTGAATGCAACTTATTTCGCTTTGGAAAGTATGAAACAACCTGTCGTTTGGATTGTCGGCGGAAAAGACAAAGGAAACGATTATACGGAAATAGAAGATTTAGTTAAAAGAAAAGTGAAGGCAATTGTCTGCTTAGGAATTGATAATCAGAAAATTATCGATTTTTTCAAAGGCAAGAAAACACAGATTTATGACACTTCCAGTATGCAACAAGCAGTAGAAGTTTCCAAATCGGTGGCAGAGAAAGGAGACATCGTTTTGTTGTCGCCTTGTTGCGCAAGTTTTGATTTGTTCAATGGTTACGAAGACCGAGGCAATCAATTCAAAAATGAAGTATTAAAAAGCGAAAAGCCAATGGCTATCAGCTAATTGTAAAATAAAATGGAACAAACGACAGACAACAAATTCGAGCTGCTGAAAGGAGACAAGGTCCTTTGGTCGGTGATCATTTTGATCTCCCTGCTTTCGGTATTTCCGGTTTATTCCGCAAGTTCGAATCTGGAATATATTGTGAATAACGGGACCACAACAGGTCACGTTTTGAAGCATATCATTTTCGTATTGATCGGTCTGGGAATTATGCGTTTTGTAGGAACTGTGAAGTACGAATATATTGGTAAACTGAGTTCCATATTACTTTTATTTACAATTGGATTGCTGTTGGTCACGATGTTCACTGGACAAAAAATCGAAGGTGCGAGTGCATCACGTTGGCTCAAGATCCCGGGAACACCGATTTCGTTTCAGCCGTCATCCTTCGCATATTTGATGTTGATCATTTACCTCTGCAGATATTTGACCAAGAAAATCAAGAGAGAAAGATTACCGATTGAGAACATATTCTATATTTTCGGACCAATATTAATTGTATTCGGATTGGTTGCAAAAGACAACGGTTCCACAGCTTTGATGATTCTGATGGTTTCCATCGCCATCTTGATTGTAGGACAATTGGCTTGGCAGTATGTTGCAGGATTTATCTCATTGTCCGTGGTGTTTGTGGTGATGTTTCTACTCGTCGCACTCAATACGAATATGATTGGCGGAAACCGTGTCCATACGTGGATGAGCCGTATCGAAACCTTTACCAGTTCCAAGAAAAATGCAGACGTCGAGGACGAAAGTATCAAGGCAAAAAATTATCAGGTGATGCAAGCCAAAGCAGCGATTGTTCACGGTGGCTTCAACGGAATTGGACCCGGGAAAAGTGCTTTGAAACAGACTTTGCCACAATCGGTTTCGGATTTTATTTTCGCAATCATTGTGGAAGAATATGGTTGGATTGGCGCTTTTGTTTTGATAAGCCTTTATATGATAATGATAATCAGAATCGTAATGATTGCCAGTAAGATGCCTGCGTTCTTCGGCTCGTTGCTGGTGCTGGCGATTGGCTTGATGATTTTCATTCAGCTCACAGTGAATATTGCGGTGGCCGTGAATCTAATTCCGGTTACTGGTCAGCCTTTACCGTTGATAAGTTATGGAGGAACATCGATGTTGGTGACCTACATTCAGCTGGGAATTATTCTTAATGTAAGTTCCAGAATTCAGGTTTATGATGAAGAAGGTTTGGGCAAAAGACAAAGTTTGGAAGAAATAAATGACATAGCTTAAAGTTGGAAGACGGAAGTCCGAAGATGGAAGCCAATTGAGTTCCAGAGGAACGAAAGATTTATCAGCGTTGGAATTTATTCCAATGAAAATGAGCAAGAAGGAATTTATTCCAACGAAATTGAAAAAAATGAACGAAAAACTGAAAATATTATTAAGTGGTGGCGGAACAGGTGGACACATCTTCCCGGCAGTTGCGATTGCTCAGGAAATCCAGAAAAGATTTCCCGATGCTGAGTTTTTGTTCATTGGTGCCAGCGGAAAAATGGAAATGGAAAAAGTGCCTCAGGCCGGATTCAAAATCGAAGGTTTGAACATCGCCGGATTCGACAGAGGAAATCTTCTCAAGAATCTCGGACTTCCATTAAAAGTGATTTCAAGTTTGTTGAAAGCTAAAAGAATCATCAAAGATTTCAAACCGGATTTTGCGGTTGGAACGGGTGGTTTTGCAAGTGGCCCAGCATTGTACATCGCTGCGAAAGTGGGAATTCCAACTTTCATTCAGGAACAGAATTCCTTACCTGGAAAGACCAATGTTTTCAATGCCAAAAAAGCGAAAGCTGTTTTCACGGCTTATCCGGATATGGAGAAATTCTTCTCAGGAACTAAAACTTATTTCTTAGGAAATCCAATCCGTCAAAACATCATCACAGATTTCATGGACAAAGATTTGGCTAAGGAAAAATTAGGCTTGGATAAAAATAAATTAACAATTCTCTCAGTCGGTGGTTCACTCGGTTCCAGAACTTTGAACAACGGTTGGAAGGATAATTTAGATAAATTAAAAGAAAGAGATTACCAACTCATCTGGCAAACTGGAAAAACAGATTTTGCGGAGATAACTTCCAGCATCCAACCTCCAGCTTCCATCCAGATTAAGGAATTTATCTCCGATATGGCATTGGCTTATTCGGCGGCAGATGTGATAGTTTCCAGAGCAGGCGCAAATGCGATTTCGGAATTGGCTGTTGCGAAAAAACCGGTTTTATTGGTACCGTTTCCGTTTGCTGCAGAAGACCATCAAACCAAAAATGCTTTGACCTTGGTTGAGAAAAATGCGGCGAGAATGGTCAAAGATTCTGAGATGAAGGATAAATTCTGGAACACGCTTTCCGAGATTTGTGAGAATGAGAATCTGAGAAATAAAATGTCAAAAAATCTGGAGTTTTTTGCAAAGCCAAAAGCAGCGGAAGGAATTGTGGATGAGATAATTAAAAATGTAAAAAGTAAAATGTAGAAAGTACATTGTACAATATACTTTCTACATTAATACAACAAATAAAAAAATGAGCATCTTAAATAAATATCAAAACTTCTATTTCATCGGCATCGGTGGGATTGGGATGAGCGCGCTCGCGAGATTTTTTCAGGCGAACGGCAAAAACGTTTTGGGCTATGACAAAACACCAACGAAACTGACGGCTCAACTCGGTTTTGAAGGGATTGATATTTCATTTGAAGATGTGATAGATGAGAAAATCGTAGCATTCGACAAAGAGGAAACTTTGGTGATTTACACGCCAGCAATCAAAAAATTAGCGATTCTGGATCATTTCGCTAGCGAAAGTTTTGAGATTTTGAAGCGTGCGAAAGTTCTTGGTTTAATAACCGAAAACACAGATTGCATCTCTGTTGCAGGAACACACGGAAAGACGACAACTTCCACTTTGATTGCGCATTTGTGCAAGGAAGCCAATCTTCCGTCATCCGCATTTTTAGGTGGAATTTCTGAGAATTTCAAATCGAATTTTGATTATAACGGAAACGAGTTTTCTGTAGTTGAAGCCGATGAATACGACAGAAGTTTCCTGAATCTTTCACCAGATTGGGCTGTTGTAACGTCGATAGATGCAGACCATTTGGATATCTATGGCGATAGAGTTCAGATTGAAGATGGATTCAGACAATTTGCGTCCTTGGTTCCGAATGATAATCAGTTGTTTGTGAGAAAAGGAATTGCGATTGGACGAGATCATTTGACTTACGCGGTGAACGAGGAAGCAGATTATTACTCCGATAACTTGAGAATGGACCACGATAAAATCTACTTCGATTTCCACACGCCAACGGAAGAAATCAATGATTTTGTCTGGGAAATTCCAGGAATTCACAATGTTGAAAATGCAACGGTCGCTTTGGCAATTCTCAGCAATTTAGGCGTTGATTTCGAAACTTTGAAGAATGCAATCGCGAGTTTCAAAGGCATCAAGAGAAGATATACGAAGCACATTTTCGACAACGGAAAAATTTATATCGATGATTACGCGCATCATCCAACAGAACTAAATGCCGTAATTGGTTCCATAAAAACCTTCTATCCGACCAAGAAATTGTTGGTGGTTTTCCAACCGCATTTGTTCAGCAGAACGAGAGATTTTGCGGAAGATTTTGCAAGAAGTCTGGAAAAAGCTGATAACCTATTGCTTTTGGACATTTATCCGGCAAGGGAACTTCAGGAAAATTACGAAGGGATCACCTCAGCGTGGTTATCGGACAAAATTGAAATTGACAACAAGAAAGTCTGCACATTACAGGAGACTTTTGAATTGATAAAAGAAAAGGAATTCGACATCCTTTTGACGGTCGGAGCAGGAAACATCGATACGCTTTATGACGGCATCGTGGAATGGCTTCCGAGTTTAGAAATTGTAAAAAAGTATTAACGTAAAATGTATTAATGACTTCCATCGTGAATACGTGAATACATTTTACATAAATACAACAAATAAAAAAATGAAGAACAAGTGGAGAATATTGAAGATACTCGTGACAGTGGTCCTTTTTGGATTTCTGCTCAGTTTCTCATTGAAGCGTTTCAACGATGCTAAGATGGAAAACGTGTCTATCAATATGAACCAAGGCAAAACGCCGGTTTATTTTGTGGATGAAAAAGACATCAAAGAATTGGTGAAACAATACAATCCGACGAGAAAAATAGGTGACATCAACATTCCGGAATTGGAGAAGAAAATCAATCTGATTCCTTTTGTGGACAGCGCCAATGTTTATCTTAATCTGAATGGAAATTTGAATGTGGACATCAAACAAAGAGTTCCAGCTTTCAGATTGAATAAGGACGGAAAAGATTTCTATGTCGATAAAAAAGGCGTTGAGTTTCCGATTTCGAAAAACTTCTCACTGCCAAGTATGTTGGTAATGGGCGACGTGAAACCTTCGGAATATGAAGCGTTGGGAGACCTAATTGAGAAGATTGACAAAGATGATTTCAGCAAAAAATATTTCATCGGAATCACTAAGGAAAAAGAGGATTACAATCTCTTGACCAGCGATGGAAATTACAAAGTTGAAATCGGCGACCTCGATAATATCGATTTAAAGGTAAGAAGTTTTAAAACCTTTGTTGAGAAATATCTTGTGGACCAGAATACGCAGAAGTACAAGAAGATTTCATTGAAATACGATAATCAGATTGTCACAACGCTGAATCCTTATTTCAAAGAAAATGACAGCATTCTAAAAAATGCACCAAAAATTGAGTTAAAGACGGAAGATGGAAGTCAGAAACTGGAAGCGAAAAAGTCGGAATCCAAACCAGAAGTAAAAAAACCAGAACCGAAAAAAGAGATTAAGAAAGCAGAACCCAAAAAGGAAACTGCAAAACCGAAAAAAGTAGAGAAAAAGCCGGAAGCGAAAAAAGTTTCTACCAAGAAAAAAGAAACCGCTTCCAAAACAAATGATAAAAAGAAAAAAACAAAAGTAGTTGTAGAATAAGAAAAAGTCCCATCGGGACGACAAATATTACAGGATAGGGTTTCAACCCTATCAATTGTAGAATAAGAAAAAGTCCCATCGGGACGGAAGATATAATAGCATAGGGTTTCAACCCTATGAACAATAAGAAAAATCAAATCGAACATATAATGGAAAATCAAGAGTATTCAGTAGGTCTGGACATTGGGACAACCAAGATTGTCGCCATTGTCGGAAGACGAAACGCTCACGGGAAAATTGAAATTCTGGGCGTTGGAAAAGCAAAAAGTTTAGGCGTTCACAAAGGAATTGTCAATAATATTTCCCAAACCATCAACTCCATCAAGTCCGCTGTGGCAGAAGCACAGTCCAGCGCTGGTGTGCCTATCACCAAAGTGACGGTCGGAATTGCTGGCAAACATATCCGTTCGCTTCAGCATTCGGATTATATTATGAGAGACCATCCGGACCAGTACATTACGGAGGAAGATATCGAGAAACTAAAAGACCAGGTGAAGAAGTTGGTGATGCTTCCGGGTGAAGAAATCATCCACGTTTTACCTCAGGATTATAAAGTGGATTCCGAAGGCGAAATCCAGGAGCCAGTCGGGATGCACGGCAAAAGATTGGAAGCCAATTTCCACGTGGTGGTGGGACAAATGGGTTCTATCAGAAACATTGCGAGATGCGTTCGTGAAGCCGGTTTGGAAATGGAAGCCTTGACTTTGGAACCTTTGGCATCGTCCGAAGCAGTTCTTACAAAAGAAGAAAAAGAAGCAGGTGTTGCCATCGTAGATATCGGCGGTGGAACAACGGATATTGCGATTTTCAAAGACAACATCATTCGTCATACTTGCGTGATTCCTTACGGTGGTGGGATTATTACCGATGATATCAAGGAAGGATGTTCAATCATCGAGAAACACGCGGAGCAACTGAAAGTGAAATTCGGGTCGTCTGTTCCTGAATTGGAAAAAGACAGCACTTATGTGACAATTCCAGGATTGCACGGTCGTCCGGACAAAGAAATTTCGTTGAAAGTTTTGGCTCAAATCATCAATGCAAGGGTTGAAGAAATTCTTGAGATGGTGAATACCGAATTGAAAGCTTACGGCGCATTCGAACAAAAGAAAAAACTGATTGCCGGAATCGTTTTGACAGGCGGTGGTTCCAATTTGAGAAACCTTCGTCAATTAGCGAACTACACCACAGGCTTCGACAGCAGAATTGGTTTTGCTAATGAATATGTGGCAAACGACAAAAATCAATATTTGAAAGGTCCGGAATTTGCAACTTCCATCGGTTTGTTAATGGAAAGTTTGAAAATCCGAGACAAGAAAATGCTGGTGACAGAAGAAGAAATCATTGAAGAATTGAAACCTCAAATCGAAAACGCAATCCAAGCGCAGACTCAGACTCAATCTCAGGAAGTCCAAACGCCTCAGGTTCAGAATGACATCGTAGAGATTGCGAAACACAAAGCAGAAGTGAAGAAAAACCGACCAACCTTCGGACAATCACTGATGGACAAAGTCAAAAAATTCTTTGAAGAAGTAGAAGATTAAAAAACATAAATGATAATTGATAAACGATGACTGATTCATCACTTATCATTTATCAATCATCAACTATAAAAAACATACCATTATGGACAATATATCAAATACACAAGGTTTTTCCTTTGACCTACCAAAAGGGAATTCTGCCATCATCAAAGTGATTGGTGTTGGTGGCGGTGGAAACAACGCTTTGAAGCATATGTACGAGAAAGGGATTTACGGCGTAGATTTCGTAATCTGTAATACCGATGCACAGACTTTGGACAACAATCCGGTTTCTAACAAAGTTCAGCTAGGAATCTCAATGACAGAAGGTCTTGGCGCAGGTGCTGACCCAGAAGTTGGAGAGAAAGCGGCGATTGAAAGCATCGACGAAATCAAAGCGGCGATGGGACAAAACACCAAGATGGTTTTCATCACTGCCGGAATGGGCGGTGGAACGGGAACCGGTGCGGCGCCTGTGATTGCAAAGGTAGCGAAGGAAATGGGAATCCTGACTGTAGGAATCGTAACCGTGCCTTTTAGTTTTGAAGGAAAAAGAAGATTGGACCAAGCTGAATTGGGCCTTGATAAATTAAGAAATAATGTTGATTCCCTGATTGTCATCAATAATGATAAATTAAGACAACAATTCGGAAATCTTGGTTTCAAACAAGGTTTTTCCAAGGCCGATGAAGTTTTGACCAACGCGGCGAAAGGAATGGCAGAGGTGATTACAGGTTATTTCGATGTCAATATCGATTTCCGTGATGCAAAATCTGTCCTTCAGAATTCCGGAACAGCATTGATGTCAACCGGCGTTGCAACCGGCGAGAAAAAAGCGGAAGAAGCAGTGAAAAAAGCATTGGATTCTCCATTGTTGAATGACAACAAAATCACGGGAGCGAAAAACGTTCTATTGTTGATTAGAAGCGGTGTTTCTGAGGTGACGATGGACGAAATCGGTGTGATTATGGACTACATTCAAAAAGAAGCTGGCCACACGGCTGATATTATTTTTGGAGTTGGAACAGATGAGGAATTGGGCGATGCAGTAAGCGTTTTGGTTATCGCAACAGGATTTTCTAACGATGATAAAAAGCACACAGGAACCACTGAAACAATTAAATATTCTTTGGACGACAGACCAAATTCGTTTTCAAGAAACAGAGAATCCCCTTTCAAAAGCAGACTTCAGGAAGAGTCAAAACCTCAGCCTGAATCCGGAAAGAACTTTTTTCGTCTAGAAGATGAGGATGATTTCGGAACGTCTAATTTTCCAACTAATTCTTTAGTAGAAAGTTTGGTGGAAGAAGTGCAGACTGAAACTCAAATCATCGAGAACGAGGAAATCGTAGATTATTCTAATGATTACAACGATGGAAAACAGGAGTACAATCTTTTCAATTTTGAAGATGATGCAAATGACGACTTCGATTTGGAGCCGCAATCTTTCACTTTCGAAGTAGAGGACAAGCCAAAAGCGTCTTTCAAAACTGAGGAAGTAGAAAAACCGGTTGAAGTTACTTTCACCATCAACGAATCTCCAGCGGAAGAGGAATTTCCTGTCATCGAAAAGCAAGTGATTTCCGAAGTTAAGGAAGAAATCGTAAACGAGGTTATCGAAGAAAAAATCGAGGAGCCAAAAGCTAACAATTATTCTTTCACATCAGAAGTAAAAGAAGAAATCGTAGAAGAAAAACAAGCTGAACCAATTCAGGAAACTGAAGGCGAATTCACTTTCTTCAACAAAACTTCCGACACCGCTTCCAAAGCAATGGACAGAAGAAACAAGTTGAAAGAATTCAATTCCCGTTACCAGCAATTGGACAACGAGAACGTTTTCGAAACAGTTCCGGCGTTCAAAAGAAAGAACATCATCATCGATGGCGCCAACGCATCAGACCAGAATATCAACACATTTTTGTCGGATAATAATGGAAATATGCAACTAAGAGAAAATCGTTTTCTTAATAAAGATGTAGATTAAAAATTGTACAAGTGTATTGACGTAAAATGTATTAACGATTAAAAGTTACATGCATTTTCAGTCATAAATACATTAATACTTTTTACATTAATACAAAAATTATGAGTTTAGAACTTACCATAAACGACGCGATAAAAACCGCAATGAGAGAGAAGGACAGAGTTGCTCTGGATTCTCTACGTGCTGTGAAAGCACAAATATTATTGCTGAAAACAGAATCGATTGGAGCGGAAGTTTCAGCAGAGCAGGAAATTGCAATTTTGCAAAGAATGATCAAGCAAAGAAAGGATTCCTACGACCAATTTACGGCTCAGGGAAGAACGGACCTTGCGGAAGTAGAAGAAGCACAATCCAAAGTGATTGAGAAGTTTCTTCCACAACAGCTTACTGCAGAAGAATTGGAATCGGAAATCAAGAAAATCATTTCTGAAACCGGCGCAGAAAGTATTAAGGATTTAGGAAAAGTAATGGGCATTGCTTCTAAGGCATTAGCTGGAAAATCAGACGGAAAGAGCATTTCCGAAATGGTGAAGAAGTTACTTTCTTAAAAGTTGTTGTTGGTTGATAGTTGTCAGTTGATAGTAATATTTTTCTATCAACAATCAACTAAAAACTAACAACCAAAAACTGGATATACAAAATATGCATATCGATTTGATTTGAACCCAAAGTCTTAGGATTTTGGGTTTTTTATTTGATTAAATTTTTGATGAAATTAAGACAAAATGGCTCAATAGATTTTCGGAATGGTTTTAATAGAATGAAAGATGAGCCAAGCAAAATAATTATGATTAAATTTGCAACTCAAACGAAACTTTGAACGTTAAACTTTTAAACAAATCAATTATGTATCCAGCAGATTTAGTATTGCCAATGAAGGCAGAACTTACAGATAAAGGTTTCCAAGACCTTACAACACCAGCAGAAGTTGACTCGGCACTTAAACAATCGGGAACAACTTTATTAGTTATCAATTCCGTTTGCGGATGTGCGGCAGGAGCGGCAAGACCAGGCGTTTTGTACTCTTTGACAGGCGAGAAGAAGCCTGACCATTTGGTAACAGCTTTTGCGGGATTTGATACGGATGCAGTCGCTGAAGCAAGAAGATTGCTGGCGCCCTTTCCTCCAAGTTCTCCAGCTGTAGCACTTTTCAAGGATGGAGAATTGGTGCATATGTTAGAGAGACATCACATCGAAGGAAATCCTGCAGGCGCAATCGCTGCGAATCTTCAAGCGGCTTTCGACGAATATTGTTAAGAATAAAAAACCAAAATAGAAATATTTTGGTTTTTTTTATGACTATAGATAAAAATCACCTTTTATAGTTTTTATTATTTTTTAAATTTGCAAAAAAGTAAAGAAAGAATGTCAGATCATCAAGCCAGTTATCTATTTTCAACAAGGACCAGCCACGAGTTGGCAGAAAAGATTGCCAAAAGCTACGGGCAAACACTTGGAATCATTAATTTTCAACATTTCAGCGACGGAGAATTCGAGCCTGTGTTGGAGCAATCTGTGAGAGGAGCGCGCGTTTTCCTTATTGCATCTACCTTTCCACCAGCGGACAATCTTTTGGAATTATTATTAATGATAGATGCTGCAAAAAGAGCGTCAGCCAAAAATATCACAGTTGTTATTCCTTACTATGGTTTGGCAAGACAAGACAGAAAGGATAAACCAAGAGCACCAATAGGCGCAAAATTGGTTGCCAATCTTTTGACTGCAGCCGGAGCGACCAGAATTATGACAATGGATCTCCACGCCGATCAGATCCAAGGTTTCTTTGAGATTCCAGTGGATCACCTTTATGCTTCCACAATTTTTGTAGATTACATCAGAAATCTGAATTTAGAAAATCTTACCATCGCTTCACCGGATATGGGTGGTGCAAAGAGAGCTAAGAATTATGCTGGACATTTGGGAGCCGATGTTGTAATCGCTTATAAAGAAAGAAAAAAAGCCAATGTGATAGAAGAAATGTTCCTGATTGGTGACGTTAAAAATAAAAATGTAATTCTTATCGATGATATGATCGATACAGCAGGAACGCTTTGCAAAGCTGCTGATATCCTGATGGAAAAAGGAGCAAAATCTGTGAGAGCGATGGCAACACACGGGGTTCTTTCCGGTAAAGCGTATGAGAATATAGAAAACTCAAAATTATTGGAAGTGATTGTGACAGATTCTATTCCTTTGAAGGAAGGATTATCATCAAAAATCAGAGTATTGTCTTGCGCAGATTTGTTTGCAGATGTGATGAAAATGGTTCACGAGCACAAATCCATCAGTGATAAGTTCATTATTTAAAAAAAATTAATACCTTTGCACCCTTAAAATAATTTTATACAAAATGAAATCTATTACAATTCAAGGTACAAAAAGAGAAAGCGTGGGCAAAAAGTCTACTAAAGCTTTACGTGATGCTGAATTAGTTCCTTGTGTTGTTTACGGAGGTGGCGAGCCATTGAACTTCTCTGCATTGGAGAAAGCGTTCAAAGGTTTGGTATATACTCCCGAAGCACACACGGTATCTATTGAAGTTGACGGACAGGTAATTCCTGCAGTTCTTCAAGATATTCAGTTCCACCCAATTACGGACAAGATTATCCACGCAGACTTCTACAGATTATCTGATGACAAACCAGTAGTTATGGAAGTTCCTGTAAGAGTTACAGGTCGTTCTAAAGGTGTAGTTGCCGGTGGTGTTCTAAGACAGACTTACAGAAAACTAAAAGTAAAAGCTATCCCAGCTAACTTGCCAGATGAGATCGTAGTTGATATTACTTCTCTTAAAATTGGTAACAAATTCTATGTAGAAAGTCTTAAAAATGACAAGTATTCATTCATGCACCCAGACAATGCAGTAATTGTTGCTGTTAAAATGTCTAGAAATGCTAGTAAAAATGCTGCTGCAGCTATGGATGATGACGATGAAGAAGAAGTAACTGAAGGTGGAGCAGAAGCTGCTACTGAAGAAACTTCTGCAGAGTAATTAATTATCTGTACGAATAATATCAAACCGCCTCGATTTCTTCGAGGCGGTTTTTTTGTATTTACTTTATTAGAGTTGTTATGGCATTACATAACGATTTCTGAGAAAAAATGCTATAATAAATACTTTATCAAATTATAAATATTTTAATTGAATTCATCTTTCAAAGATTGACTATTTTCTAAAAAGTATTAACTCTAATTAATCCTAAAGATCGGATAAAGCCGATGCGTTTTCTCGTAGTAGTTGGAATGTTTGTAAACCCAATCCAGCTGTGCGTCGCCGTCTTGAGCCAACTTTGGATTGATGGATTTTTCCATTTCGAAAGCGGTTTTCAAAGCTTTATTTTCTTTCAGAAGTTTACTGGCCGTATCTTCGAAAACATAAGGCGAATAATATTCCTTCTGACCCAACATCGCATCGAAGAAATTCCAGTTGAAGTAAGAATCCACTGCTTCCGGCTCCAAAGTTTCCAAGAGAAATTTCACGCCATCTTGATTCAATGGAACCAGAAAATCTCCTGCGCGAAATTTCATTTTGCCAGAATCTTTGGTCACAAATGTATCGTAATGCAGATAGTGACCTTCATACGGATTGGGAACGGTTTTGAAATCTTTGATCCTGTAACTTTCCACCACCATCGCAGAATCCTGTTTTATTGGAATCATTTTTATTTGGTTAAGCTTCAGCAAATCAATCACTTTCCATTCGGATTGTGGGATGACGTAATATTTTGGGATTGTAACTTCTTTTGCCGGAACATACGTGTTGTAATATTTCACAGGATTGGAAAACGGCGATTTTCTGTCGTACCAAAGTCTGGTTTTTCCGGAAACGTCGCTTGGTTTATATTTCGCTTCAAAACCTTTGAAATCAATCGTTTCGTATTTTGTAGAATCAAGTTTCCAGGCAATCGCATATCTGTTTCCGACTTTGTATTGTTTCAGATTTTCGGCTCGTTTTTGCTGAATGGTTTTGTAGTTTTCATCGATATAATTAATGTTATCGACCATATAATCATACGTCACTTTCACGCGGTCTTTGTACGGCTTCAGCATATGCGTTTCCACCACCGTCCCGATGGAATTGAAAAGTGTCGTGTAACCTGTCGCATATCTCGGAGAATCGGTAAATGCTGGAAAACCGTCGTCCGGAACATCGCCGTGAATGTTGACATAAGGCACAGAAATCACCCCTTTTTTCTCCATATTTTTCAGAAGCGTTTTCTGCATTTCGCCATTGAAATAATTGCCGAGAACATTTCCCAACCGTTCTTTGTTCGTCGAAATATAAGTGAAAGTGTATTGATAATCCGCACCATTGCTCACGTGATTGTCTATGAAAACATCAGGCTTCAGCCATTGAAAAATCTGCTGGAAACTTCTGGAATTTTTTGAATCTGTTTTGATGAAATCCCGGTTCAAATCATAATTTCTTGCATTCCCACGGAAACCATATTCTTCCGGACCATTTTGATTGGCTCTGGAAAAACTGCCACGGTTCATCATTCCGCTGATGTTGTAACTTGCTATGGACGCGATGATTACATTTTTCGGCGCTTTAATTTTTCCGGTTGCTAAGTCTCGCATCAACATCATCGTCGCATCAATGCCGTCCGGTTCACCTGGATGGATTCCGTTATTGACGAATAAAACCGATTTTCCTTTTCTTGCCTCTTCAAAATTTTGTTTGGTCGAATTGAAAATCACCACATCGATTGGCGCGCCGTTGTCATCTTCGCCTCTTGTCTGGAAAGTGATGCTTTCAAATTCCTTATCCAGTTTTTGATAATAAGTTCTCATTTCCTCAAACGTGACGGTTTGGTTGCCGTTGCCTTTTTCGAAAGGCGTTTGGAAGGATTGGGAGAATGTGAAAGTGGAGATAACAAGGAAGAGAATTGAAAGATTTTTCATAATGCAAATGTAGAGAACTCGAAAATATATAATCCACAGAATTTTCTGTGGATTATATTTATGAGTTTAAAAATTTAATTATTCGAAAGTAACTTTTATAAAAACCTTTTTTAAAACCCCATTTTTCTCAATTGAGTGTACTATTACCTTAGGTTTATATTTAGTGTGATAAAAAACTCTGCTATTAATCAATTTTACATATCCCAATTTAACTTCGTCTTTATACAAAGCAACAGCATATTGATCATAAGCATTGTCTTTTTCTAAAACAGATTTTAAAATATCTCCTTCATTTATTAAACTACTTTCAATTTTAGTTGTGGATAAACCTGAAATTTCAGTAATAAAACAAAGACTTTTCCTAGGATAGAAGTCTGCTAAAAATTCAAAATTATCTGTTGGAACAAGTCCTTGAGTCATAGCCAATAAATAGTAGGTATCATCTCTCTTATTTGGTTCAATCATCCAAAAATCATAGAAATATTTTGAATCATTTCTCTCATTTTTAATTAATCTGTGACCAAAAATATCTAAAACGTTTGATTCATAAACCTTATTTATATCAGGGAAACCTTCAAAAAGAAGAAATCCATTTTTTTTAGCTTCTTCAACTCCTTTTTTAAGATAATTAAATACAACTCCTTCCGAAGAATTTTTTTTAATTCTTCCTACAGGAATTCTACTACCTCCCTTACCTGTTCTCCAAGTTAGATATATATTTTTAATTGACTTTTTCATAATAAAGAGAGCAGTTTTTGAATACGTAAATCTACAATTTTTACAATTACCTCTTTCCTGTCTTTCGTTAATTTATAGTCATAACAAAAATCAGGCAAACTATTGTCTATTTTATTTATTAGTGTTTTTAATTTTTCTATATTATATCTATTTCTAATAACTTTGAATCTATTTTCAATTGTTTCCTGATGCAAGGGTAATAAATTTTGTATAAGTTGAAAATGATTTATTTTATTTCCTTCCCAATGAATCTCTGATTTCCCTTTAATGACATATTTTTCTATAAGCAAATCATCATTATTCATTTTAATAATTTCCTCATCA
The DNA here is from genome assembly GCF_021261315.1 of Epilithonimonas sp. JDS. Lineage (GTDB taxonomy): Bacteria > Bacteroidota > Bacteroidia > Flavobacteriales > Weeksellaceae > Epilithonimonas. The sequence continues at coordinate 49,990 of NZ_JAJSAX010000008.1, read as the reverse complement.
GTTTTTTCTCTTGCGAGGCAACAACCAGAATCATAAATAGGAGAAAATTTAGTGCTATTATTAATATTAACTCTAATTATACTAATGTTCTTTCTCCTTTGTTCTATCTTTCTATTAGTAAAGAATGTTTTAAACTTTTCTATAAAATTTAAATCTTCTCCGTTTTGCAATTTTTTGAGATTTTTATTACTAATAGGAATTTCTATATATTCTCTTACAAATCCCCAATTCTCTTGATGGCGATCAGAATTTCCAATAATACAGTCGAATATAATTACATCAATTAAAGAAGGAAGATGTACATCAATTTTATGATGAATTAAAGCTCTATTAATAAACTGAAATGTATAACTTTTCTATCATTGGCAGGATCATAGTTTGGAGAGTATCCTTTCAAATAAGTAATTCCTTCTGTAAGCCTTTCTTGTTTTTCATCAATCATTGATTTTGATAAACAACCAATTTTTTGAATATGATTAGAGTCATAACCAATATTATAGTCAAGCATATTAAAGCCCAATAGTTGACCAATCTTAGAGGATATTATTTCAGACCAAAATTCCAAAGGATATCTTATACTTCCATCAGGAGCTTCCTTTGAACCCTTAAAATAAAAAATTTCTTCATTATCATTTAACGAGATAAATTTAGCTCTAGTACCACCAGTATTAACAAAATTCCTTTTTTGCCATATTGTGACATTTGTAAAAGAAGGAATTAGTTCTTCCATTTTTGGATAAATTTAATTAGTTCTGAGTTAATCATTCAACTTCAAAACAGCCATAAACGCTGACTGCGGAACTTCTACTCTACCAATTTGCTTCATTTTTTTCTTACCTTCTTTTTGTTTCTCAAGAAGTTTACGTTTTCTGGAAATATCACCTCCGTAACATTTTGCTGTAACGTCTTTTCTCAAAGCTTTGATGGTTTCCCTGGCGATAACTTTCGCTCCCAAAGCCGCCTGAACAGCGATATCGAACTGTTGTCTCGGAATCAATTCGCGCAATTTTTCACACATTCTTTTTCCGATGTAGAACGCATTGCTATCGTGGATCAATGAGGATAAAGCATCCACCATATCGCCATTGATCAAAATATCCATTTTCACCAACTTAGAAGCACGCATCCCAATCGGAGAATAATCGAAAGAAGCGTAACCTTTGGAGATAGATTTTAGTCGGTCATAAAAATCGAAAACCACTTCTGCCAAAGGCATATTAAAAGTTAATTCTACTCTGTCCGCCGTCAAATAACTTTGGTTGACAATCTCGCCTCTTTTCTCGATACAAAGTGTCATTACACCGCCTACGAAATCAGATTTTGTAATGATAGAAGCTTTAATATAAGGTTCCTCAACTCTGTCCAAAAGATTCGGGTCGATCATTTCGGATGGGTTGTTGATCAAGATCGGTGTGTCTGGTTCTTTTTTGGAGAAACCGTGGTACGAAACGTTGGGAACCGTTGTGATCACATCCATATTAAATTCGCGGTCGAGACGTTCCTGAACGATTTCCATATGCAACATTCCCAGGAATCCGCAACGGAAACCAAAACCAAGTGCTGCAGAACTTTCCGGCTCGAAAACCAGGGAAGCGTCATTCAGTCTTAATTTTTCTAATGAAAACCTCAACTCCTCAAAATCCTCAGATTCAATTGGATAGATTCCGGCAAAAACCATTGGTTTTACCTCTTCGAATCCGTCGATGGCTTCTGATGCAGGATTCACAAAAGATGTAATCGTATCACCAACTTTTACTTCACGGGCATCTTTTATCCCGGAAATGATGTAACCTACATCGCCACATTCGATGGTTTTCTTTGGAAGCTGTTTTAGTTTTAAAGTTCCAACTTCGTCTGCGCCATATTCTTTTCCTGTAGCGAAGAATTTGATTTTTTCGTTTTTGGAAATACTTCCGTTCACAACTTTGAAATAGGCTTCAATTCCTCGGAAAGGATTGTAAACAGAATCAAAGATCAATGCCTGAAGTGGTGCTTTCGGGTCACCAACTGGTGGCGGAACTCTTTTGACAATTTGCTCAAGTAATTCGTGAACACCTTCACCTGTCTTCCCTGAAACTCTTAGAACGTCTTCATATTTACAACCTAGAAGTCCCATGATCTCATCGGTCACTTCTTCCGGATTGGCTGATGGAAGATCGATTTTATTAAGGATTGGAATAATTTCCAAATCGTTTTCTAAAGCCAGATACAAATTACTGATGGTCTGCGCCTGAATACTTTGCGCTGCATCGACAATCAATAATGCACCTTCGCAAGCCGCGATGGAACGGGAAACTTCGTAAGAAAAATCTACGTGTCCTGGCGTATCGATAAGGTTTAAAATATATTTTTCACCATTCAGCTCATAATCCATTTGGATTGCGTGAGACTTGATGGTAATACCGCGTTCTTTTTCCAAATCCATATCATCCAAGGTTTGCGATTGCAACTCTCTTTGTGTTACGGTGTTGGTATATTCTAAAAGACGATCTGCCAATGTACTTTTACCGTGATCGATATGTGCAATGATGCAGAAATTCCTGATGTTTTTCATTTAAAATTCTTGTAGTTTGCAAAGATAAAAAAACAGACTGTAAAAAACAGTTTTAATATGACTCAGTTTCTAATCTCGGAAAATATACTGTCCGTTCATAAAATCGATATACACTTTTTCTCTCTTTTCGGTTTTAGCTTTGTTGAATTTTGAATTCGCTTTGATCGCATCAATTGTACCGCCGATCACGCCACCCACGATTCCTCCGAACAAGGCTCCAACAAGTCCAAAAGTATTTCCGCTAGACGGATATATCAAATCTCTATTAGAATCTATGTAAAACCCGCCGTCATTTTTATTAAGAGGAATAAATCCTTCCAACGTGTTGTGATATGCAATACCATTTTCTACATAAGCAAAAATCTTGGGAGCGCGTAATTTCTCTTCCAAATTATCAGGATTTTCGGCTTTTACTACATTTCCTTTTTCATCCTTTACAATTCTGTATCGTAATACATCCTGACTATAGAATTTTTCAAAATCCCCGTAAACACCATTTTTGAGGGATTTTGCAGCAAAGGCATTTTGTTTTTCGAGCAAAATATTATAATATCCAGACAATTCATTTTCTGCCAAAGCGATCTGTGAAGGCTCTTCTTTAAAAGATTTTGAAATAATATGCTGTAAGATTTTCTCAATCCCTTTTGATAAAGTTGTAGGGATTCCGCTTGCTTCTTTGGGATTAAAAGTAAGGATGTCCTCATATCTTTTTAGAGCATAATATTTTGAATCCTGTTTGAGGAATGTTGTGAGTTTCACTTTTAGTTTGCAATAGTTTGTATTGACTCCCAATGAATTGTAGACATTCAAATCCTGAATCAACAAGATCAATTCTCTTCCGCCTTTCTTTTTATTTTGTTTAGAAAACCAATCTTCAATATTCTCAGTTGCAGTACCTTTAGGAAAGCCAAAGCTGTAGGTTTTTCCTTTATAAACTAGACTTCCAATATTGCTATCCTTTCTCTCATCAATCACTTTGAGTGTAGATGCACCGTAATAATCTCGAATCGGAACATCCAGTTTGATTTCTTTAACTGATTTCTGAGCAGCAAAAAATATTGGAAGCAGGATTAAAAAAAGTGTTTTTTTCATTTGATTTTAATTTTTTCTCTAGACAGCCTGATCTTATAGTTGAAGAATGACTTGAAAGCAAATAAAACGTTAATCTTTCATAAAAAAAAACTATTGCAGAAAAAAGTTTTATTTTTGCAAATTAATTACAATCAAGTGACAGATTTATTCTGGCGGGAATTATGAAGAAATATATTAGTTTATTAGTGTTGTCTGTGATTTTGCTGTCTTGCAAAACAGAAATGGATCAGGCTATGAAGAGTGCAGACAAAGATTTTATCTTAAAAGTTGCTAATGAAAAATTCGCAAAGAAAAAATGGGCAGATGCGCTTGCTTTGTATGACAGATTGCCAAATCTGGTAGCCGGAACTGATGATGCACCCAATGTTGTTTTCAATTCGGCTTATGCCAATTATTATGATAAAAATTACAGATTAGCGGCCAATCAGTTTAAGAATTTTGTGATCAGTTTTCCTCAGGATCCAAGAAAGGAGGAAGCGGCTTATCTTTCAGCGCTTTGTTATTATGAAGGATCTTTGCAATATAACTTAGATCAAAGCAACACAGAATCTGCGATTACAGAACTACAGAATTTTCTGAATGAATATCCGGATTCAGAGCGTTCCAAAAACATTACCCAATTGGTTGATGAGTTAGCTTACAAATTGGAGTTCAAAGCGTTTGAAAATGCTAAGCAATACTACAAAATGGGCGAGTACAAAGCTGCTGCGGTGACTTTTGAAAACGTTTTGGAAGATTTCCCGGCAACCAAGCTGAGACCAAAAATCTACGATATTATTATGAAGTCTAAATATGAATTGGCTGTCAATTCTATTTACGATCTGAAAAAAGAAAGACTGGATAATGCTGCAGCTTATACGAGAAGAATTTCTGCCGAACTTCCAAACTCTGAATACTCCAAAACAGCAGATGAACTTAACGCCAAACTGGAAGCTGAGAAAGTAAAATTCGCCGCACTGCAGGTAGAAGTTGAAAAAAGAAAAGCGGAATATGATGCAAAGGTGAAAAATGCTGAAGCCAAAGAAAACGAGAAAAAAGAATTGGAGCAGGAAAAAAATCAGGCGAAAATTGAAAACTCTGCAGACCAGGCCAGGAGAGACAGTGCAAAGGTAAATTCGCCGGAACCACAAGCTACTTTCAAGTTTAAAAGATAATTAGTATATTTGCAACCCTAAACAATTCGTCCAATGAGCCTTAAAGATACAAAAGCAGAAGTAAGCACCATCACTTACGACAAAGATAAAATCGAAGCAAAAGTAGCCAGCATCTACGAAGCGATCGTGATTATGGGTAAAAGAGCTGAGCAAATCAATGGAGAAATCCGTACAGAATTGCACGGAAAACTAGATGAATTTGCTGTTCACAATTCTACTTTGGAAGAAGTTTTCGAAAACAGAGAGCAAATTGAGATCTCCAAGCATTACGAAAAAATGCCAAAGCCAACATCTATTGCTATCAGAGAATGGCTGGATGATGAGATCTACCACAGAAAAACTGAAGAAAAAAACTAAATCTTTCAGATTTAAAAATATAAAACCGTCGCTTTGAACTCACCTTCAATCTGACGGTTTTTTTGTTATTATAAATTTGAAATCCAGCAACTTCAAATCAATTTTACTTGATTAAACTTCGCTCTCTAGATAAATCAGAAGAAAGAATAGAAAACTTTGGGTTTAATTTAATACTTTCGCTAATAAAAATCAAAGCAAAATGAGCTTGCAAGGCAAAAAAATCATTCTTGGAATCACAGGAGGAATCGCGGCTTACAAAATAAATTACCTGGTTCGGGATCTCATAAAATCCGGAGCTGAAGTGAAAATTATAATGACAAAATCTGCAGAAGATTTCGTGTCTCCACTCACGCTTTCCACGCTTTCCAGAGATAAAGTCTACACTAATTTTTATGATGAAAACAAAACCTGGAACAACCACGTTGAACTCGCACTTTGGGCAGATTTGATGCTGATTGCACCTTGCACAGCAAACACTTTAGCAAAAATAACGAACGGACTTTGTGATAATTTCCTGATGGCCGTTTATATGTCTGCAAAATGTCCCGTGATCATCGCTCCGGCAATGGATTTGGATATGTACTCACATCCAACGGTTACGAAAAATCTGCAGACAGCTGAAGGTTTTGGACACCAAATCATTCCGGCAGAATTCGGAGAACTGGCAAGCGGACTTTCTGGACAAGGCAGATTAGCAGAACCTTCCACCATTTTATCAGTTTTAGAAAATCAATTTTCTGAGGTTGAACAAAATTTTGCGGGTAAAAAATTTCTGATTACAGCCGGACCAACTTACGAAAATATTGATCCGGTAAGATTTATCGGAAATCATTCTTCCGGAAAAATGGGATTTGATCTCGCAAAAGAAGCTGCAAAACGTGGCGCAGAAGTGATCTTAATTTCCGGACCATCTTCCCAAAAAGTTGATGATAAGAATATTACAGTTCATCGAGTGACTTCGGCACAGGAAATGTTTGATGAAGTTTTCAAATATTACGAAAACGCAGATGTTGCGATAATGAGCGCTGCAGTTGCAGACTACACACCGAAAGTAAAAGCAACAGAAAAAATCAAGAAAAACGAAAACGAATTGACCATAGAATTAGTCAAAAACAAAGACATTCTCAGAACAATGGGCGAAAGAAAGTCCAGGCAATTTTTGGTTGGTTTTGCTTTGGAAACGCAGAATGAAGAGGAAAATGCAAAAGGAAAATTAGTCAAGAAAAATCTCGATATGATTATCCTGAATTCTTTGCGAGATGAAGGCGCAGGATTCGCAAATGCAACCAACAAGATCAAAATTTTCACACCAACAGAAGAACAATCTTTTTCATTAAAATCAAAAGAAGATGTTGCGAAAGATATTCTGAATTTTATTGAGCATAAATTGTAAGAAAAACGGTAGATTTTCGTTCTATTTTTATTAATACTTAGATTCTTAACTTTAGCAAAGATTGCTTATTTTTACAAACATTTTTATTGATAGATGAAAAAACTACTTTATATAATCTGCGCTTTATTTTTCGCTCAAACGGCTTTTTCGCAGGAGCTTTTGGCAACAGTGCAGATCAACAATCAGCAGATCGCAGGAAGTAACACGCAGGTTTTCCGAACGTTGGAAAAATCTTTGCGCGATTACATCAACAACACAAGCTGGACAGGAAAAAAACTTCAAAACTTCGAAAAGATCAAATGCAACTTCGCAATGGTCATTTCCGGACGTAACGGTAATGTTTTCGAAGGGAATCTTGTGGTGCAGGCAACACGTCCCGTTTTCAATTCTCAGTATGAATCGCCTTTGATCAACATCAATGACAAAAGCTTTTCTTTTGAATACGCAGAAAACGAGAACCTGATTTTCAACGAAAGACAATTTTCAGGTAAAAATTTGACAGATGTCATCAGTTTCTACATCTATGTGATCTTGGGATATGATGCCGACAGTTTTCAGTTAAAAGGCGGACAGCCGTGGTTTGACAAAGCATTCAAAATCGCTCAAAACTCTCAGAATCAAAACTATGTAGGCTGGAATCAAATCGAAAGCCAAAGAAACCGTGGCGCGCTAATCTCCGGTTTGCAAAACGAAAATACCTCAACTTTGCGAACGGTTTATTACAGCTATCACCGTGCAGGTCTGGATAATTTGGCAAAAGCAGATCAAGGTCCGGCGAAAAAAACCATCGCAGAATCTCTTATGCAGCTCAAGTTTTATGAGAATAACTTCCAGATGAATTATCCGTTTACCGTTTTTATTGATAGCAAAAGTACCGAGATTTTCAACATCTTCAATTCCGGCAACAATGCTTCGGTCAACATCAGCGAACTGAAGACTTTGATGAATATTTTTGCTCCGATTGACAATGATGCCAAATGGAGTAAGTGGAAATAAAACACTTTTAAGTACTATTTGAGCAGCTTTATCCGCCATCCGTTCCCTCCCGATTTTTACATCGGGATCCGTTCAAGTCGGGTTGCGGGTTTTGTCTTCAAATCAACCTTAAGTAAATAATTTAGTTGTAAAAAAAGAATTTCGTGCTTTCAAGAATTTTTATTCAGAATTTTGCATTAATTGACACCCTTGAGATCGATCTCAGGAAAGGTCTTCAGGTCATTACAGGAGAAACCGGAGCCGGAAAATCCATTATCCTCGGCGCATTACGTCTGATAATGGGCGAAAGAGCCGACGCCAAATCCTTTGCAAAGTCGGACGCCAAAAGCATCGTAGAAACCGAATTCCAAATCAGTGAAAATTTCAAAGATTTCTTCGAAGAAAAAGATCTGGATTTCGAAGAGCAAACGATTATCAGAAGAGAGATTTCCTCCGGTGGAAAATCAAGGGCTTTTATCAATGATGTTCCTGTAACGCTGGATGTTTTAAAGGAATTATCTTCGAGATTGATTGACATTCATTCCCAATTCGAAACATCTGATCTTTTCACCGAGCAATTCCAGTTTGGAATTCTTGATGGATTAGCAAGAAACAAATCGTTACTTTCTGATTATCAAAACCATTACATTGGTTATCAGACCACGAAAAGAGAAATCGAACAACTGAAATCAGCACTGGCGGAAAATAACAAAGAATCTGATTACAAAAATTTCCTTCTTGCAGAACTAGAAGAAATGCAACTGGACGATCTGGATTTTGAAGAAATTCAAAATCAATTGAATACGCAGGAAAATGCAGGACAAATCAGTGAATATCTTTCAGAAATACTTTCAAAATTAAATCAGGAAGATTTCGGAATCTTGTCCGGACTTTTTGATGCTAAAAATAAAATCGCCAAACTTTCCGAACTTTCTACAGATTATCAGGACCTAAGCCAACGCCTGGAAACGACTTATCTGGAGCTGAAAGACATCAATATCGAAATCGAAAATAAAGCAGAAAATCTGGAAATTGATCCCAATCTTTTGCAGGCATTGTTGACAACTGTCAACCGATTAAATTCACTTTTCTTGAAACATCAGGTGAATGACATTGATGGACTTTTGGAAATCCGGGAAGAATTGTCCGCAAGTCAAAATTCTTTGGAAACGATTGAAAATCAAATCGAAGAAAAAGAGAAAAATCTTAAACTGATTGAAAAAGAACTTCAGGCATTAAGCAAAAAATTATCAGAAAACAGATCTAAATTTTCCGGAGCATTAGAAAATCAGGCAAAACAAATCTTTTCAAAATTAGGTCTTGAAAAAGCTATTTTAAAAATTGATTTGTCAGAATCTTCAGCTTACAATCTTCACGGGAAAAATAATATTCAGATCTTATTCCAAGCTAATTCCGGTTTTCCATTGAAACCAATTCAAAGTGCTGTTTCCGGCGGAGAAAGATCAAGAGTTATGCTGGCCATCAAAAAAATAATGGCAGAGAATAATGATCTTCCAACCTTGATTCTTGACGAAATCGACACAGGCGTTTCCGGCCGAATTGCCGAAGAAATGGGGAAACTGATGCAGGAAATGTCTCAGGATCTTCAGCTCATCGTTATTACACATTTAGCGCAAGTCGCAGCGAAAGGCAACGAGAATTACAAGGTGGTAAAATTTGATGAAAACGGAATCACCAAAACCACCATCGTCAGCCTTTCCGAAGAAGAAAAACTGAACGAAATTGCTCAGTTGATTTCTGGTTCTAAGATTACTGAAGCGGCTATTTCTCAGGCGAAAGAGTTGATCGGGTAAGGAATTTTTTTTGAGATTTTTGCTATTGGTCGCTCCTCTGGAGCTGTGCTTTAAATGATAATTATTTTTCTACCAACTGTTGACCACTCTGTGGCTTTTCGAACAAAAAGTTATTTCTTACAAAATTCGTTTTCATAGAATTGAAAAATTTCAAAAGAAAAAATTAATTAACTTTGATGTAAATATATCTGCTATGCAAACGCTTACGTTACAATACAGTCAAGAAATAAAGGAAGAATTACTGAAGGTTTTAGAAAAATTTTCCAAAAAAGATCTGGAGATTATTGATGAAAATCCCAAATATGATCAAGTGAAAGAAGAGCTGCATGCAGATTATAAAGCCTATAAAAATGGAGAAACAAAACTCCTGAGCATTGATGATTTTGAAAAAGAAATGAATGCTCTTTTCCCTAAGGAATGAAAATCGAAACAACAACTGAATTTCGTGCGAAATTAGAAAAGCAAATTCAATACATTTCTTTAGACAAGCCAAAAGCTGCTAAAAATTTTAAAAGCGCAATTTTTTCAGAGTTAAAAAAACTAAAAGAAATGCCTTATAAAAAACAAGCAAAGTAAATTTTTTGACGACCAAAATATTAGGGAATTAATATATAAAGGCTATTCAATTATTTATATTGTAGAAAAGGAAAGGATCGTTGTTTTTGGTTTCCACAAATGGGAAAACACTCTCGGCTTGTAATTTACTTAATTCTATTCAACAGTTTCTCTGTGTCTTCGTAATCTTCGCCAGATTTTTTGGCTAGTTCTATGGATTTTTGTGCCCACAATTTTGCATTCGCTTTATCTCCAAGTTTTTTGTAAAGATTGGCCAAAGTATCTGTAAAAGCATAATTTTCGTCTTTTTTAATCGATTCTTTAGACCATAAAACGGCAGTTTCCAAAGATGATTTTGTATCCACATTCTCGAAGAAATTCCAGGCTGCAGAATTGAGCGCGCCAGAGGAAGCTGATGCATAATCCTTATAAATTTCCAGCATTAGCTTTTCGTAGGTAGGAATATCTTTGTTTCTGAAGGCGTTGCCAGCTTTTTGTCTTAATACATATTTTTCAGCTTCGGTTTTTCCTACAACTTTCTCAGCTTCTGTGAGTAGGTAAGTTTCATTATAAGATTTAGTTTCTTTATTATAAGCTTTGGTCGTAATCGTACTAAGCTTTAGATCTTTGTTGATTTTGTTGTATGAATCCTCGGAAACAACAGCAATAACATCCGCCTTTTTCGCTTCAAAAGTTTTATAGAGTGGAGATTCAGTATTTTTAATGGCTTGTAACAAAAGACCGACATCCTCTTTATCGAAAGCTTTTTTATCAGCGAAATATCTGTCTAAAACTTTCGCCGTGAATTCAGGTTCTGTGTAGATTGTCAGATTTGCCAGATTTTTAAGGAATTCAGGACTTTTCTCACCAGCTTCAAATTGCTTTTTCAAAGCACCGATTCTTCTGGTTGGATCTTCGGCGTCTTTAGCAAACTGCAGGAAATCTTTTTCTTCTACATACCCCAAAGTCCTGTGCACTACTTCTCCGTTTCCATCAATAAAAAGATAAGTCGGATACGCATTGACCTTGAACTTTTTAGCCAATTCTATTCCTTCGCCTTTTTCCATATCGATCTTAGCATTCACAAAACGTGCATTGTAAGTATCGCCAACGGATTTTTGAGTAAAGATGTTTTTTGCCATCAGTTTGCACGGTCCGCACCAGCTAGTGTAAGCGTCCAAAAAGATCAGTTTGTTTTCTTTTTTTGCTTTTGCTAATGAACTTTTGAAGTCAGAATTTTCAAAAACAATCCCTTGTGAGAAATAGATCAGGGATGAAAGCAGGAATAGAGCGGAAAGTAATTTTTTCATTCCACTAATTTATAAAATAATTTGATTAAAAAGCGTTTACTGAGCGTTAAGAATAAGAAGCGGATCGATATATTGTCTGTCGTTGCTCAGCCTCGGCACTTTGTTCTGACCGCCGAGTTTTCCGCGGCTTGCCATCCATTCGTAAAATAAGTTTGGTTTTGCGGCGTGGACGATCGGACATCTTAATGTAATATCATTGTAGCGTTTGGCTTCGTAATCGGAGTTTAATGTTTTGAGGGTTCTGTCAAAGACTTCTGTGAATTCCTCAAGACAATTCGGGTGTTTTGTAAATTCGAAGATCCACTCGTGGCAGCCTTTGCTTGTGTTGGTCATAAAAACCGGTGCACCTGTGTAGTCGGATATGCTGGCATCCATATGTTCACAAGCAATTTTCAGAGCAGTTTCTACATTATCGATCATCAGTTCTTCGCCAAAGGCATTGATGTAATGTTTTGTTCTTCCGGAGATTTTGATTCTGTAAGGATTTATGGATGTAAACTTAACTGTATCTCCTATCAAATAACGCCAAAGTCCGCCATTGGTGGTGATCACGACTGCGTAATTTTTATTAATCTCAACCTCCTGAATCGGAATTGCCTCACGGATTCCTGCATAGTAAAGATCCATCGGAATAAATTCGTAGAAGATGCCGTAATCCAGCATTAGCAGCATTTCGTCGCTTCCTGCCTGATCCTGAATGGCAAAAAATCCTTCGGAAGCATTGTAGATTTCGTAGTATCGGATTTTTTTACCGATAATTTCTTCGTATTGATTTTTATAAGGTTTGAAGCTGATGCCGCCGTGGAAGAACACTTCCAGATTTGGCCAAAGTTCAGAGATTGCATCTTTGCCAGTCTCCTGTAAAGTCCTTTGCAGCAACACCATCATCCAGCTCGGAACACCTGTGAGACTTCCCACATCTTCGTTCTTCACTTCTCCGATAATAGCTTTCATCTTGCTTTCCCATTCGGACATCAACGAAGTTTTTTTGCTTGGCGTGTTGATGATCTCCACCCAAAACGGAAGGTTCTCAATCAATATGGCTGACAAATCTCCAAATTTGGTATTGAAATCCTGATACATCTCTGCACTTCCGCCCAAACGAAGGTTTTTATGCTGGAAGAGCTCGCTCTCAGGATGGTTATTGACGTAAATTGAGATTAAATCTTTTCCCGCTTTGTAATGACAATCTTCCAGACTTTCTGCGGTAATAGGAATGTACTTACTTTTCGCATTTGTAGTTCCGGAGGATTTTGCAAATTGTTTTATAACGCCCGGCCAGAAGACATCTTTTTGTCCCTGACGTGCTTTTTCTATGTATGGTTCAAAGTCTTCGTAGCAGACGATCGGTACTTTTTTCCGGAAATCTTTGTAATTGGAAATGGAACTGAACCCGTACTTCATCCCGTACTCGGTTTCTTCCGCATTGAAGAGTTGGGAGAACAACAAACCCTCCTGTGTTTCCACTGGATTCTGTTTGAAATGCTCAATTTGATCTATCCGCTGACGGATAAACCAATTGACGACGGTATTAAATAAAGCTTTGGTTGCCATTCTTCACAAATATAACAATTTTTGGGAATGGAAAATGATTTGATTTTTGTTTTTGGAAATCCCGTTTATTTTCGAAATTTGCTCAAGACGGCTAAGCGCAACTGGATTGGATTTACAAACATTCCGAATACTACGAGAAAATGCATCGGCTTTATCCGGTTTTTAGGATTAATTAGAATTTGGGCAGCTTTTCCGCCTTCCGTTCCCAATCTTTTTTGCAGACGATTTCAGTTTAAATAGAACTTTAGACATGCAAAAAAGGATTTCCACTCAATTCGGGCTGCGAATCAACTTATAGGAACATTCATCATTACACACAATTTGTCATTTGGAACAAATCAAAATATAGCTTGAGAAATTATTTTTTACGGTTTACATAAATTATCTCCAGCCTTTTACTATCTAAATCTCTCTTGTTTCTTCCAAAGAAGCCAATTTCTGAATCGCTTGGATTTTTAGTTCTCAATTCTCCAGGATTGACATAAGTGTACATTCCGTAACCGTGACCGGAAACAAGCCAGCCATCAGTTTGATTTAATTTTATAATGCCAAAGTCTCCTGCAGAACCTCCAGCGTACACTGGACCAAAGTCTTTCATTTGTTTTAATGCTTCGCTATTTACGTCTTTAATTGTATTTGCTTCATCAAAAATAATATAAGTTCCATTTTTAAACAACACCCAGTCCTGAAACTTGGGATTAATGGCTAATTTGATGTGGCTAATTAATTCATGATTGCTCATTTGGACAGTTTTTTCATCTATATTTTCACTTTGTTTGTTACAACTACTTAATAGAATGCAAGCTGTTATTATTATTAGTCTCATTATATTTGTGTTATTTCTGATGCTGTTTATCAAATCTACAAAATTTCCAACCACAACCCAACCTTCGAAGCCTTTCCACTTGCCATTCAACAAAAACTTAGTATTTTTGAGACAATTAAAAATAGAAAACCTTTAGGAATGTCAAATTTCCAAAGGTTCACAAAAATAATTCTATGAAAAAACTGCAATTCTCTTTAGTTTTTATTCTTTTCTCTTTGGTCGTTTCGGCGCAGCAAAGTGCTTACTCCCAACAATATGCAAAATACAAAATGGATATTGATGTGGATGCGGCCAACTTCACTTACCAAGGGAAGCAGACTTTGCAATATCAAAACAATTCGCCAGACGAGTTGAGAGTGGCGTATTTCCATTTGTATTGGAACGCCTTCAAAGCAGGTTCTATGATGGACCAGCGTGTGGCGGGTCAAGGTGTGAATGCGGACAGCAGATTGGCAAAACGTGTTGGGAATACAGTCATTTCCAGATTGTCCGAAATTCCTAAGAATGAAGAAGGCGCGCAAAACATCCGTTGGATAAAGCAGAACGGAAAAGATCTGAAATTTGAGATTCAGGGAACTATTATGAAAGTTTATTTGGCAGAAGCCATTAAACCAAATTCTTCCACCACTTTCACAATGGAATGGGATGCAGTAATTCCTATGCAGATCAGAAGATCCGGACGCAACAACCGCGAAGGTGTCGATATGACAATGACGCAATGGTATCCGAAAATTGCAGAGTATGACTACGACGGCTGGGCTGCTTTCGATTATATCGGAAGGGAGTTCCACGCCCCGTTTTCTGATTACGAAGTGAATATCAAAATTGATAAAAATTATGTCATCGGAGCCGGCGGAAATCTGGAAAATCCGGCAGAAGTGAAAGGTTATGACAGCAATGCAGCTATTAAACAAGATATTTCGAACAAAGTGACCTGGAAATGGACAGCCAAAAACATTCTTGATTTTGCCTGGGCAGCAGACAGAGATTACACCGTTGAAAGCTTTCCAATTCTTGACGGACCAAAGGTTTTCTTAGTTTATCAAAAATCTGAAAAGACAAAATACTGGTCTGAAATGAAACCGTACATCACAAAATATTATCAGTTGATGAACGCGACTTTCGGACGTTACAAATGGCCAAGTTATTCTTTCATCCAAGGTGGCGACGGCGGAATGGAGTACGGCATGTGTACCATGGTTTTGGGCGAAGCCACAACTTTGGAAGGTCTTAGCGGACTAATGTTCCACGAAGGCGCACACTCCTGGTTTCAGCAGATGCTGGCTACAAACGAAAGCGTAAGGCCTTGGATGGACGAAGGTTTCACGCAGTACGCAGAAGATTTTGTATCATACAGATTGTTCCCACCAAAGGAGTCAAAACCGAATCCTTTCGCAGACGCCATCAGAGCTTATGTGAATTTTACAAAGTCCGGAAAAGAAGAGCCTGCGGTTTGGCTTGCAGATCATCACGACAACGGAACGGCTTACACTTATGCAAGTTATATTAAAGGTGAAATGTTTTTGGTTCAGCTCGGCTATATTGTCGGAGAGGAAAATCTCAATAGAATTATGCTGAAGTATTACGACGAATGGGCGATGAAACACCCTACAGAAAGAGATTTCATCCACATCGCGCAACAGGTTACGGGGATGGATTTGAAGTGGTTTCAGCATTATTGGATCAACACGACAAAAACCATCGATTACGGCATCAAAAATGTCAAATATGACCCTGAATCTACCACAGTTACTTTGGTGAATAAAGGCGGCGTTCCGATGCCGATTGATTTCAGTGTTTTGACTAAGGATAAAAAGGTCGTTAATTACAATATTCCGTTAAGTCTTACCAGAACCTGGAAATCAAAAGATATCTATGGACCGTTCAAAACTTTACCTTATTGGGCTTGGACACAGCAGGAATATACATTTACAATTCCTTACACCAAAGCGCAGTTATCAGCAATCGGCATTGATTTCAGTGGACGTTTGGCAGATGTTAATTCTGAGGATAATTATCTGGAGGTGAAGTGATAATGTAACAGTGTAATAATTTAACAATGTATCGGTGACAACGGACTTTAAGATTTTCAGATATTGGTAAACTGTTACATTTTATAAATTGGTAATTTAAAAAGTTTTATGAATTCCATCGTAATCAATATAGGCAACACCAACATCCGCTTTGGATTGTTTGATGGTGACAATTGTGACATTTCCTGGGTCATCAATACAAAACCTTACAAAACGACGGACGAATTGTACGTTCAGATTTTGATGTTGTATCAGACTTATAAAATTGAGGTTGAGAAAATTGACAAAATCATCATCGGTTCAGTCGTTCCTCAATTAACAAAAGTCGTGAGCAGCGGCATCAAGAAGATTCACAATAAAATTCCGATTATTGTTGACAGAAATACGCCTTCCGGAGTCATTCCCAAATCAAAACAAATGGGAACGGACATCTATGCGAATTTAGTTGCAGCCCATAATCTGTATCCGGAAAAGAAGAAAATTATCATTGATTTTGGAACGGCACTCACGGCAAGTTGTCTTGATGAGAATGGAGAAACGCTTGGTGTCATCATTGCGCCGGGAATTGTAACATCGCTTAATAGTTTGATTCAAGGAACTGCACAGCTACCGGAAATTGAATTAGTGAAACCGAAATCTGTTCTTGGATTGGACACCATCAGTTGTATGCAAAGCGGGATGGTTTACGGTTTTCTCGGAATGGTGGAAGGTTTTATCGACAGAATTAATGAGGAGGTGAACGATGATTGTTTTGTGATTGCAACCGGCGGAGTAAGCCACGTTTATAAACCTTTGACGGACAAAATCAATATCGGCGACAGACTTCACACGTTGAAGGGACTTTATTTTTTGGGGAAAGATTTGTAGGGACGAATTTATTGGATGTAATTGCTGACTTCGATTAGATTAAGATCGGGATCCCGGAAATATATAGATCTGATTTTTCCGTTTGCGCCAGTTCTTTCTACGATGCCTTCTGTGATGTTAATGTTTTTTTGTTTTAATTCTGATAGAATCTCTTCCAATTTAGTTTCGGCAATGAAACAAAGGTCAGCCGAACCAGCTGTTGGATTTTCAGCTTTAGGCTCAAATTCTTTTCCTTTTTGATGAAGATTAATCTTTTGATTGCCAAATTTTAAAGCTTTCCTGTTGTTAAATATAACCAATTCGAAACCAAGAACTTTTGTGTAAAATTCAGCACTTTTTTCAATGTCAGAAACGGTTAAGACGAGATGATCCAGATGAGAAATCTTCATTGATTATCTTTTATTTTTAAAAAAGCTTTTCACTATCTCAGAACATTCATTTTCCATAATTCCGGTGACGACTTCCGTTTTTGGATGAAGTGATAAACCTTTATTAATAAAACCGCGTTGCTCATCTCTTGCACCGATCACAACTTTTGTAATTTGCGACCAGCTGAGTGCACCAGCACACATCACACAAGGTTCCAGAGTGACGTACAATGTACAATTCTGAAGATATTTCCCACCAAGGTAATTGGCGGCAGAGGTAATAGCCTGCATCTCTGCGTGTGCTGTCACATCATTTAAGGTTTCTGTAAGATTATGAGATTTTGCAATGACTCTGTTATTAGAAATGACAACGCAGCCAATTGGAACTTCATCTTTTTCCAGAGCCAATTCAGCTTCGTGGAAAGCCATTTTCATAAAGTATTCGTCGGTAAACATTTAGATGGCAGAAGTTTCGGATTTGGTCATATCTGCGATGCTGGTGTCTAAAATCGGCAGCATATTGTCACGGACATTAATAAGTAATTTTCTGATGCTGCAAGTGCCTTCATCTTTACAGTCAGCACATTTTTCATAAAAGTTAAGGGAAGCGCAGGGCAATAATGCAACCGGGCCATCCACAATTCTGATGACGTCTAAAACCTTAATGTCGGCTGGATCTTTCATCAATGTGTAGCCGCCTTCTGCACCTCTTTCGCTTTTCAGTATTTTATTCTGTTTCAGTTCACGCAGGATTTGTTCCAGAAATTTGAGCGGAATACGTTCGTTCTCCGATATTTTTTTTGCAGAAAATAGGGAAGCATTGTCTGTCCTGTTTAGGAAAAGCAAAGTTTTGATAGCGTATTTGACTCTTTTTGAAAGCATAGTGTAAAAATAATCAAAATTTTATAACTCAGAAATAATATTCAGATTCGAATAAAAAAAGCCGTCCTGTTACGAAGAACAAGACGGCTTTGTCATTATTAATAATCTAATTATGGGAACTTAACGCCCGAGTAGGAGTTTGGATTTACCATAGGAAGATTGGATCTGTATTTCGAATTGATAGCTTTTAAGAATTCGTTAGCAATAATTGCATAACCTCTTCCAAGTGGATGTACTCCATCTAGTGAGAAGGTACCTCCTGTAACAAATTTTGCAGTGTATTTTACACCATCAAATTGAATTCCAGAATTTGAGTTTAATTCAGTCATTTTGGCATTTGCATTTACAAAAGCTAATCCATAAGCTGTTGCAATATTTGCAATTTGCAGATTATACGCATCTGTAGCCGTTTTTACTTTTGCTGATTCTGTTTTTGTTAATACCAATTGATCTGGCAAAGGAATTGTCACACCGTTAATTTTTTGGGAAGTTGGACTCGGTGGCAATCCGGTTGTAGGATCGATACCAATAATTCCAGATGCTGGCAGTAAAATTAAATCTTCCGCAGTCGCATGTCTTGCTTGCCCATACATTTTTGATGCTTCTGGCAGGTAAGCAGAAATGTCCAAAAGACTTTTATCTACAATAAGAACAGGATTATTAGCAGAAGCGGTTAATGTCACAAATCTTTTCGCCTGTCCAAGACTTGCGAGTGCAGCATTAAGCTGTCCAAAGTTTGCGTTAAGAACTGTTGCAGAAGCAGCAGCCAGTGGAACTGGATTGTAAGGCACAGTTGTAAAATAAGGTATAGATGTTACGTAAGGAATATTAGCAATGACACCTTTTGTAGCTCCTTTACTTTTTAATCCTTCCAAGACTGCTTTTATTGAATTTCCTACCAATACGGGATCAGAAATATCATTAGCTCTATAAGTTGCGGGATTGGGATTGTCTTTTTGGTCAGTTGCTTGGGTGTATGTAGTTACGCCTCCTACAGTCTGCGAATTAGTTCCGCCATTTGTTGAATAAGACAATACATCATTTGCTCCAATCCAAAGTGAGAAAAATGTTGGAGATTGAGCCATAGCATCTGCCAAAACTGTTGTAGTAGCAGAGGTAGCAAATCTTACAAAATAAGGATTTGCAGCACCAATCGATAAGTTAGAAACACTTCCATATCCAGGCGTTATCAAGTGGAATGATTTTGCTCCCGGAACTCCCATATTGCTAAAATATTTTCCAGCTCCTCCAATTACATCAAGAGTTGCAGCAGCAGGTGCTTGAACAGGAGACAGAGATTGGCTTACCACTGCTCCGGTATAGTCTTTCTTATCTACTAATTGAAGATTATATTTTCCACCAAATCCAGGAAGACCTACAAATCCGCCAACGTCGTTAGGCATCATTGGTTGGGAAAATTCTCCTCCACCAGCAAGTTTCATTTGCCCTGCAAGCATAGAAGGGTATGATTCATTCTGTCCACTGGAGTACAATGCTCCGTCTCTATAGCCGGAAGTTAAGGAGTTTCCTAAAGCAATATATTTGGAAAAGTTGGCATCTCCTGAGGTTACAACAACATCTTCCGTATCGTTATCGAAATCTGTTTGACAGCTCACTGCAAATAAAAGTGAAGCTGCTATACTTGATAAAAATATCTTTTTCATAATTATTCTATTTTTTAAAATGCGTTGTAAGATAATCCTAAACCAAAGTAAAATACATCTGCTTTAGCCTGTCCGTAAAAACTGTTGTACTTATTGTTTACTTTTCTGCTTTCCGGCATTGCGTAAGCTCCCGAAATATCTACACCTAATTTGTTGAATTTTAGTCCAATACCTCCGGTTAATACATAATTGTTAAATGAAGGAGTTTCCGGGATGAAATTCTCATCAGAATAAGGAGACTCATCATAATACCAACCTAATCTACCCGCAATCATATCGGTGAACATATATTGTGTTCCTACACGTATGGATTTGGCATTTTTGAAATTCTTAGGCGCTACCAAAATAGTAGGATCAGACGCTTGATTACCAACAGGTGCATTGGCAAAATCTAAAGTCAGCTTATTGTATCGTTCCCAACCGTGGTAATTGAAATCTGCAGAGACCAGCCACTTTGGAGTCACTTTGTAGGTTGCCCCTATTGTAATTTCATCCACCAAAGGTAACGTTGCTTTGAAGGTGTCAACACCGCCAGTTGCTGCCAAACCAATATTAGGATATAATGCTTGAGAAATATTAAAAGTTGCTTTTCCGTTTTCCGCTTTCATATCTACAGGAGAGCGATAGGCAACACTCACGTCCCACTGGCTGTCTGGCTGAAAATAGAAACCAAATCCAAAACCGTGTCCGGTAGCCTCGTCATCTAAAAGATTAAGAGATCCGCCAAGCTGCGTTACTCGTTTTGTCCAGTCTACTTTTCCTTTTGCATAGATGTAGCTGGCTCCAAATGATGCCCAAGGTGCTAATTTTACAGAAACCATTGGTTGGAAGAAGTAACTTTTCAGCTCTAATTTTTCTACCATTTCTGCACCTTCCCAGCCTGTAGGCCATTCGATTGTACTTCCAAAAGGTGTGGAAAAACTGAAACCTAAAGAAAGATTGTCCAGAACTTTGTAAGCAACTGCCGCATAGATGGGTGTTCCCAGCGGATTATCAGTCTCTGTTTGCTGCAAAGTATTGGTATTTTGGAAAGTGATTTGGTTAGAAACGCCAAAACCACCCACTGCTACACTTAATTTGTTAGGAATAAAAGAAATACCTGCAGGATTGAAAAATGCAACACTTGCATCCTCCGCGTGAGCACTGGTATGAGCCATCGCTAGCTGCTTTACGCCCTGAAGAGATACTCGGAATCCTCCTGCGTATGCCATTACACCGGCGGTTAACGCCATGGTCATTAAAATTCTTCTCATAGTGATTATTATTAATGTTCCAAATTTATAATTATTTTGATAACAATTATAAAAAAACATAAAAAATGTTAAACATTGCTATTCTAAGAATAATTGTTTGAATTCGATAGTTAATTAACTATTTGATTGATAGATTTTTAAATTAATAATAAAATTTATTTCCGACTCAGTTTAATTTTAAACAAGTCTTCACAAAGCATACTAAAACGGCTGATTCCATTTTAAATATATCACAAATTTTACGTTTGTTATTTAATTATTTATCAATATTAATCGTGTATTAACTTAAAATTAACAAAAAAGTATTTTTAAAAAAGATATTCGTTAAGCTTAAATAAAATTTATATTAACTTTGCAATCAGACATAAAAAATTAAAATATGAGTTGTGGATGCAAAACATCCGGCGATTCTTCCCACTCTTGCGGTACGAAGAGTGCCAGTGGGTGCAGTAGTGTAGATACTTGTGGCAATAGTTATAAATTAAGTGTTTTTGACTGGCTTTCCGACGTTAATCCTTCGGGTTCAAAAAGTTCAGAATATGTGGAAGTCCGTTTTAAAAACGAACGTAAATTATATTATAGAAACGTCAACAACCTGCCTTTACATATAGGAAGTATCATTGCTGTAGAATCCAGCCCGGGTCACGATATAGGTGTAGTAAGTCTTTCAGGAGAACTGGTGAAAATCCAGATGAAGAAGAAAAATGTACACACAGATAGTATACAAAAGGTGTATCGCCTTGCGAATCAAAAAGATGTGGAAACCTGGCAAGACCTTAGAAATAAGGAAAATGCCATCAAGGTAGACGCGCGTAAAATTGCTTACGGTCTAAATCTTGAAATGAAGATTACAGACGTTGAATATCAGGGAGATGGCTCAAAAGTTACTTTTTATTACACAGCAGATAATCGAATTGATTTCCGTGTACTGATTAAAGAATATGCTTCGACTTTCCGGACGAAGATTGATATGAAGCAAATCGGCTTCCGTCAGGAATCTGCAAAAGTCGGTGGAATTGGATCTTGTGGCCGTGAACTTTGCTGTTCTACCTGGCTGACGGATTTCCGTTCCGTGAACACCAATGCAGCGAGATATCAGCAGCTGAGCATCAATCCTCAAAAATTAGCAGGACAATGCGGAAAACTGAAGTGTTGTCTTAATTATGAATTAGATACTTATCTTGATGTTTTAAGAGATTTCCCATCATCCAGCACCGTTCTGAATACTGAAAAAGGAAGAGCGTTCTGCATCAAAATCGATGTTTTCAAAAAGAAAATGTGGTTTGCCTACGTAGAAAACTCTATGGCTTGGTTTGATATCGATATTTATGAAGTCCAAAAGATGATTGCCATCAACAAAAAAGGCGAGAAGTCTAAGGCTTTGGAAGATGTGAAAGTGGTGGAAAACCGTATGGTAACTTCCGATTTGATCCAGGAAAACAGTATGGATCGTTTCGAAAAGAAGAACAAAAAACCGCGACCAAACAACAACAATAGAGATCGAAACAATCCTAGACAGCCTGACAACCGGTCTTCAAGACCACAATCGGATAATAAAAATCCGAGACAGGCAGACAACAGAAACCGTCCGAATGATCAAAAGCCGGTAGAAAATAAAGGTGGAGAAACGAAAGCTCAACCAGCTAATAATCAAAATGCTGGGAATAAAAATCCAAGGCAATCTGATAACAGAAACCGACCAAATGAGCAGAAGCCTGTAGAAAACAGAGCAGCTAGTCAGAATGGTCAGCCAGCAGATGGACAGCCTGCGGATAATAAAACGCACAAAAAACCGTTCAAAAAACCGAAAAAGAAATTTCCGCCGAAAAATGAAGGTAATGCTTAGATCGATCGTCGTTTTTATATTATTTTTATCCGTGATTTCTTGTCAAAACGAAAATGAAAAAGTTTTTGTGAATGACATCAATAATCAATGGAAAAAGAAAGACATCCAGACTATTGATTTTGACATTAATGATGCTCAGAATCAGAAAAATCTGCTTTTTGTCGTTCGGAATAATAATGATTATCCTTACAGCAATCTGAGGCTGATCGCAAGTATTGAACAAAGTAAAAAAAAGATCTCAACCGACAC
This sequence comes from Epilithonimonas sp. JDS, assembly GCF_021261315.1. Classification (GTDB taxonomy): domain Bacteria; phylum Bacteroidota; class Bacteroidia; order Flavobacteriales; family Weeksellaceae; genus Epilithonimonas. The sequence continues at coordinate 27,244 of NZ_JAJSAX010000008.1, read as the reverse complement.
GCTCAATTTTGTATTGGCAAAACCAAACGGCGAGTGGATTGGAACGGGTTTCGGAGATACCAAAGAGATCATTTTTCAGTACAAACTGAATTATAAATTTCCGCAAAACGGTAAATATTCTGTCAAAATCACTCAGGCGATGAGAAAAGATGTTTTGCCGGGAATAGAAGATATAGGAATTAAAATTCAAAACTTAAAGCCATAATTTATTAATGGAAAATAAGAAAACTGAACATAAAACTTTTCCTCTGCCAGACAAGAAAAAAGCAAAATCCGGCATCAGAAAATGGATCAAGATTATCTGGGTCGCATTCTTTGCTGTCGTTTTAGGAATTTCGGGATTATTTTTTGCTGTTTCCCAAGGTTTTGTGGGAGATATGCCGGATGTGAAGGAACTCGAAAATCCTGATATATATGTTGCATCGGAGATTTATTCTTCGGATAATGTACTTTTGGGAAAATTCGAAAAGGAAAAGACCAAACCGGTAACTTACAAACAGTTGCCGCCATTTTTGGTGTATGCACTGCAGGCAAAAGAAGATGAGCGTTTCAAAGAACATTCGGGAATTGATCTTAAATCTATTCTGAGAGCGATCCGTTTTGGAGGCGAGAGAGGTGGAGGTTCTACCATTACACAGCAGCTTGCAAAGCTATTGTTTACCGGAAATGCATCTCAAAACAAAATTGAAAGAGCTTTCCAGAAACTGAAAGAGTGGAGCGTTGCCGTGAGCTTGGAAAAACGTTATACTAAAGAAGAAATCGTTGCTTTGTACTTCAACAAAATGGATTTTCTTTTCAATGCAAAAGGAATCGAAATGGCGTCCAGAGTTTATTTTAATAAATCGACAAGCCAGTTGACTTTGCCGGAAGCTGCAACTTTTGTAGCAATGCTGGAAGCACCAAGACGAAACAATCCGTACAGAAATCCTGAGAAAGCGAAAGTTCGTAGAGACGTTGTGTTGAAGCAGATGCTGGACACAGGTTATATCGATAATTCGACGTATGAAAAAGCAGTTTCAACACCTGTTGTTGTAGATTTCCACGAAATCGAAACGGTAGAGGATGGCTTTTCTTCTTATTATAAATTTTACCTGAGAAAAGAAATTCAGCAATATCTTGAAACTTACGAAAAGGAAACAGGAAAAGAGCTGAATCTTTACAAAAATGGATTAAAGATTTATGTAACATTAGATTCCAGAATGCAAAAATATGCTGAAGAGGCGATCAAAGAGCATTTGACAGATCTTCAGAGAAGCTTTGATGGTGAAATGAGACGTAATTCAAACAGACCTTATTATTTCCTTTCAAAACCGGATATTAATAAGCTGATGATGTCTTCTGTACGAAGAACTGGCAGATACAAACAGCTGAAGGCCGAAGGAATGTCTGAGGATTCTATAATGCTGGATTTCCATAAACCTGTTAAAATGTCAAGATTTACCTGGCAGGGCGAGGAGGAAGTAGAAATGTCACCTTGGGATTCTATCCGCTATCACAAGCAGATTGCACAGGCTGGACTTATGTCTATGGAACCTGCAACCGGCGATATCAAAGCTTGGGTTGGAGGGATCAACTGGCAGCATTTCCAATACGATCACGTGAAACAAGGGAAACGTCAGGTAGGATCTACTTTCAAACCTTTCGTTTATGCAACAGCAATTATGCATCTTGGGATGACGCCTTGCTCCGCAGTTTCCAATGCAAGTTTTAACAAAGGATCTTATCATGTTCCGGGAAGAGGTGGAATGCTGACGTTGAAAAATGCATTGGCTCAATCCCAAAACCCTGTCGCACTGCGACTGGCAGAGATGTCCGGAACGCAAAATGTAATACAAACGGCTAGAGATCTTGGGGTAACGACAGATATTTCCACTAGTTTGCCAATGGCATTAGGAACTTCAGATATTACAATCTACGAAATGCTGGGAGCTTACAGTACATTTGCCAACTTTGGAAACTACACCAAACCGGAAATGATCTGGAGAATTGAAGATGCCAACGGACGCGTGATCAAAGAAGTGAAACCAGTTGTGAAAGAAGTGATGAACGAAATGTACGCCTACACAATGATCGATCTGATGAAAGGTGTGGCAGAATTCGGAACTGCTTCTGGTGAACTCAGAAGACGTGGAATTCCTGCGACAACAGAGATTGCAGGTAAAACGGGAACCACACAGAACAACTCCGACGGTTGGTTTATGGGAATCGTTCCGAAACTGGCAACCGGAGTCTGGGTAGGCTGGGAAGACAGAGCAACCCACTTCTACAGTACTGGTGAAGGACAGGGAGCGAAAATGGGTCTTCCAATCTGGGCTATTTTTATGAAGAAAGTCTTTGCAAACAAAGCTTTGAATATCCTTCCGGATGAGAAATTCATCAAACCTGCCAATTGGACAGGAAGCTGTTCCGACCTTAATAATTTAAGAAATGGCTACGGTGATGAAGGCGGATTGCAGTCGATAGACGAGCTCAAAAATCCAACTCAGATTGTACCGGAAAAACCCGTGAAGAAAGAGGATCGTTCCAATGAAGCTCTTAATTCCGGAGAAGATATAGATTTTAACAAATAAAAAATACAACCCACATTTCTGATGTGGGTTTTTTATACAAATGAAACTCAATCTCATTACTCAGAAATTCACCCAATTATTTCCGGGCGATTTTTCAGAAAATACGATGCAGAGACAAACACCCGATGTGATGTTTTGCTCTGTAAAACCTGCTGAATTTGATACAACAGAACTGATTGATTTTAATGAAAAATTATCAGAAGACATTGGACTTGGAAAGCTTGAAAATAATGAGGATTTCCTTGCTGCTCAACATCTTCCCGAAAACGTAAAAACTTATGCTACAGCTTATGCCGGACATCAGTTTGGAAATTGGGCAGGGCAGTTGGGCGACGGCAGAGCAATCTACGCTGGCGAAATCCAAAACGGAAACAGACAGACCGAAATCCAGTGGAAAGGAGCGGGCGCAACACCTTACTCAAGAAACGCAGACGGGAGAGCAGTTTTACGTTCCTCGATCCGGGAATATCTAATGAGTGAAGCCATGTTTCATCTTGGCGTTCCGACAACCAGAGCTTTGAGTCTTGCTAAAACCGGAGAAGATGTCATTAGAGATATTCAGTATTCCGGAAATCCTCAGAAGGAGCAGGGCGCAGTTGTGGTGAGAACTGCCGAATCTTTTCTTAGGTTTGGTCATTTTGAATTGTTGTCTGCAAGAAAACAGGATGATCTTTTAAAACAATTAGCAGATTACACGGTTGAGAATTTCTTTCCCGAAGTTTCCTTAGAAAATAATCCAAGTAAATACATCGATTGGTTTCAAGCCATTTGCGACAGAACTTTGAAAATGATTATCGATTGGTATCGCGTCGGATTTGTACACGGAGTTATGAATACGGATAATATGTCGGTTCTCGGCTTGACGATAGATTACGGACCATATTCTATGATGGACGGCTATGATCTGGAGTTCACGCCAAACACAACCGATTTGCCGGGAAGACGTTACGCTTTTGGGAAGCAAGGTCAGATTTCGCATTGGAACTTGGCGACGTTTGCGAACGCTATTTTTCCTTTAATTGATAATGCTGAGGTTTTGGAAAAAATTCTGGACAATTTCGGGAAACAATTTTGGGTAAAACATGACCAAATGTTAGCGGATAAATTCGGTTTCGATGAGGTTTTGAAAGAAGATGAAAAGTTCTTCACAGAATGGCAGCAGATGATGCAGGATTTAACTTTAGACTATACCTTATTTTTCCAACAAATTGAAAAACCGATTTCCGAAATTAAAACCGACGATTTCAAAGATTCTTTTTATAGAAATCTTAATGAAAATGAGTTGAAAAAATTATTGAACTTCATCGAAAAATATCATACGAGAAAACTTAGAAATAAGATATCGGAAAGTGATTCTTTAGATTTAATGTCCAAAACAAATCCGAAATTCATCCTTAGAAATTATCTCTTATTCGAAGCTATTCAGGATGCGGAAAACGGAAATTATGAGATGTTTTTCAAACTGAAAAAAGCTTTGGAAAATCCTTACGAAAACCTATATCCAGAATTTAACAAAAAGAGACCTTCAAAATATGATAATCAGACGGGAAGCAGCCAGTTGTCTTGTAGTTCGTAAATATTTCTTAAACAACAATATTTAAGTCATATCTCACATTTCTACCTTCTCCCTGTTGCAGTAAAATTCCCTTAACTGTCAAATCCTGCAAGTCACGTGTGGCTGTAGCCCGGGAGGATTTGGTAATGGAAACATATTTTTTAGAAGTCATTCCACCTTCGAAACCGGAAATCTCAAAAATTTTCATAATTGCTTTGATTTGTCTCTCATTCATTTGGGACTTGTGCCGATCCAAAAATCTGGTTTTATTGAGAGTCGTCCATATCGTTTGCTTTGCTTGTTTTTGAGCATCCAAAATTGCAGAGGAAAAATAGAAAATCCAATCGGTAATTTCCAACGATCTTTGAGCAGATTTCAATGTATTGTAATATTGCTTCTTATCTTTTTCGATAGTGCTGGACAGACTCATCAAAATAGGTCTTCCAAAAGATTCCGAAAGACATTTTTCGGAGATTGCTCTGCCGATTCTTCCGTTTCCATCTTCAAAAGGATGAATCGTTTCGAAATACAAATGGCATATGGCAGTTTTAAGAAGAATATTCCTAATGTCATTTGTAGAGACTTCAAAACCATTGTACCATCTGATGAAATTTGACATCTCATTTGGTATTTGGTTGGATGGAGGTGCTTCGAAATGAACAATTTCTCTTCCCAACGCGCCAGAAACAATTTGCATTGGTTCTTTCCCAGCTCGGTATTCTCCAGCATTAATGTAAGGTGTATGCTTCATTAACAAAAAATGCCAATTTTTTAGAAGTGCTTCAGATAATTCATTTTTGTAGAAGTTTCTTACCTCAATCATAAGAGAAGCTATACCTTGAGTTTTTTTGTCTCTGATTTGTGGTAAAGCATCCGCAAATCCCAATTGCTTTTTAAGGGAAGACATCACATCTTGTCTGCTGAAAAACTCGCCCTCAATCTCCGAAGTTTTGATAGCTTCAGAAATCATAAATTCCAAAATGGTCTCTTGCTGAATTGTCTCTGGTAATGAATCCGTCAAGCCTTTCATTTCGCCTGTTTCAATGGCAAAATCTATAACTAATGAGTCTAATATAGAATCATCGTACGTAAAATTTGCCCAATCTGGAAATTGCCAATTGTAAGTCATGAGGAGATAAAAACATTTAATTGCCTCAAATGTAATAAAATTTTGAGGCAATTATCGCTATTAATTGCCTCAAAACGATTTTTATTTAAATTAAGTTTTATTTGATCGCTATTCCTGTCAGAATTAATCTTAAGTTTTAAGGATAAGATTTATTTTTGCAAAAATATCCCAAGTTTGAAACTATTGAACAAAATTTTATCCTTCCTGAAAATCGTTTTTCCATCTACAAAAACTGAAACCTTTATCTTTCTGTTTTTCGTGATTGTTTACGGCGCCAATGCGTGGTTCATTGCCGATAATTTCAGTATTATCTACGACGACAGAATTCCGTGGGACGGTTATTTTAGTTTTGATAACAGAGCGATTGTCCAGACTGGAGGCGGTTTCGAGAGACATCCATTGTCCAATTATTTCTTTGATGTGATTCGGGATTTTGCGTTGTGGATTTCGGGGAATCATTACAATTCGGCTTTCAGATTAGTTTTGGCGCTATTGTCAACTTTGGTTGTCAGTTTAGCGAATGTTCAGATCTTCAAATATCTTAATAATATCATCAGACTTCCGCTGAAAATCAGTTTGTTAATTTTAGGTTTCTACGGATTGTTTGTGACGAATATTCTTTTGTCTTTCACGCCGGAAACTTACACTTACACTTTGCTTTTCCTTTCGTTTTTCAATTATTATTCAGCGAAAAAAATTCAGGAGGAAAAGACGGTTTCATTTGCCGCTACGATCCTCGGTTCGGTTTTTATCGGCGGACTCACGATCACCAATATCGTCAAAGTTTACATTCCGTTTTTGTTTGAAAAGAAAATTTTCTGGAACTGGAAAAAAATCGGAATTGCAGTTTCAAAGATTGCAGTTTCAATCGGTGTTTTTGCTTTTCTGTTTTTATTGAGACTGGATTTTAATTTCCAGAATTTCCTCAACAAGACAGAAGAACAGTACGACAAATTCTCCAAACCGAAAGTGACGCCGCTTTGGGATATGATTTCCTCGTGGTTTTTCGGTGGCAATATTCTCTTTTCCAATTATGAGATCAGAAATTATCACAACAAAGACAAAACATTCTACTACAAAGCTTTGTTCATGGATGTTTATTCGTCCGTCGTTCCTTACATTTTCATCGGAATTATTTTGTTAATGATTATCTGGAGCGTGTTCAAAAATTATAAAAATAAGCTTGTTTGGGTTCTGGTTATTTCACTTTTTGTTGATATCATCATTCATTGTGTTCTGAAATTCGGACTTCATACATCCTACATTTACGGCGGACATTTTGTTTTTGTCTTTCCATTGCTGATCGGCTGGCTGTTTTTCAGTTTAAAAGAGAAGACGCTGCCAATCACTTATTTATATGGGATTTTAATGATCTTAACCGTTTATCTCGGCGTCAATAATTTTTACCGAATGTCAGAATTCTATCAATTCTTAGAAACTTATTACCAATAAAAAAAGCGATTCAGATATTTCTGAATCGCATTTTAAATATAAATTAAAAGGATTAGTTCTTGATAATTTTCTTCGTTACGGGTTTCCCGTTTTCCGGTTCAATTTTCAGGAAGTAAACACCATCATTAAGGTTTGAAATATTGATGCTTGATCTGTTTTCTGTTGTCAATAAAACCTGTCCTGCTGCATTATATAAACTCGCTTTGAATTTCGAAACGTTTTTATCCAATTTTATATTAATGAAATTCTGTGTCGGATTCGGGTAAACACTGATTCCGTTTTTCAGATTTTCAAAATCAGAATTTCCTAATGTTTCCAGGCTGATTTCATCTTTTAAAATTCCCAAAGATTGTGAAGTCAGATAAACTTCCACATTTTTATCATCAACAAAACGAACTGCACCGGCAATTACGATCGTATTAAAATAACTGGTTGATGCTTTTTCCGTCCACGTATTTCCATTGTTGCTTGTGTACATTACTTTTGGAAGCGTGTCAAGATAAGAATAGCCGATTCCCACGATTTGTCCATTCTGTTTTGTGGAATGTTCTACTTTCTGCACCATTCCGTTGTAAATCTTAGTCCAGTTGTTTCCACCGTCAAGAGATGTGTAGATCCCGTTGGATGCTGCGATGGTATATTGGTTCATATTCAATGGATTCTGAATCAGTTCCAAAGCGATGTTTGGTAAGGTAAGATCTTGTAATCCATTTGTGATTTCTGTCCAGTCAGTTCCGCCGTTTGTCGTTTTGAAGATTCTGTTGCCTACAGTTACAAGAACTTCATTCGGATTAGTTTTACTGGATTTGATTCCGTAAATATAATCTGCATCATAAGGCAGCATCATAAAATCCATCTGAACATCATCCGGATTTGCAAAATTTACTTTAATCAAAGATGCAGTTTCTCCGTTGAAAGTCGCCAGCCACGCAATATTCGGATTGGAAGAATCTGTTTCTGCTGCCGTAAATCCTGTATCGTAAGTGGTAAAAATCGGCGTTTTGTTCACACCATAATCATTACTCACATTGATGGTGTTTCCCATAAAAGAAGAATCATAAGTGTAAACTCTTCCCGGATAATCTTTATCTGTGTGTACCAATCCGATCTGGCCACTCATCGGACTTTCATTCAATGGGAAAACGTTGATTGGTGTTTCTTCATTGGTTTCCAGATTCTTAACGGTATATCCATATTGAACGCCGTACATTAATTTGTCGGTTCCGTTGTCATTGAAGATATTCAGATTTCCCATCCCTTCAAAGAATGGATTTTTGATGCTTGTCAACGTAACGCCTTTGTCTGTCGATATTTTCGGATAACGGTTGCTGGCAATCATCACTTCGTTAGCATTAAAAGGATTAAAAGCCGCACCAATTCCGTAAAAATAAGAATGTCCATCATTCAATCCGTCGTGTGGCGTAGTTGTCCAGCTAGTTCCGCCATTGGTTGTAACGGCAACTCTGTCATCAGCCAAAACCAAAACGTGATTGCTGTTATTTGGATTAATATGAATTTTCGGAACGTTTTTCAAACCAAAACTACTGTCCGACCACGTGATTTGTGTCTGTTCTGTCCAGGTTGCGCCACCGTCAATCGATTTGTAAACCGCTTCGTGCTGATCCAGATAAGTCCAGAGAACACCTGTCCCAACATAGATAACATTGCTGTTATTTGGATCGATGTCCATAGACTGAAGGATAAGTCCGTTCAGAGTTTCTGTCCACGTTGCGCCGCCGTCAGTCGATTTGAAGAAACCGCCGTCCTCATTTCCTGCACCGCCATTTCTCACGATGTATAGATTTTGAGGGTTTTTAGGATCCATCATTGCGTCATTTAAGATGACACTTTCGTGATCGGTTCCGTCATAGACTTTGGTCCAGGAATCTCCGCTGTTGTTTGTTTTAAAGAATTTGTCTTGATCGCCGCTTGTTAAGATGGTCGCAGTAGTCATATTTCCATCATCAAGAAGAGAATAATTTTTAATAGAAAAAACGGCTTCGTCTAATGGAATCTTAATTTCTTTAATGATCGATTTTGATTGCAAATCGAAAACAGCAACCTTGTTCAATGTGCTCCCACCGCCATAATATTCGATAAAACTTAATGCGGTTCCGTTGTTTGTAAGACGCATTTCCTGAATTGCCGGTGCCCATTCCGGATCCGGAAGTGTGAAAAGTACATTCCAGGTTGCTCCATTATCAGTAGAAACTACTATGTGCGAACCGATATAAGTGGTTGCGTAGATTTTGTTGGGAGTTGTTTTGTCGTAAGCAAAATTCCGCATCCTTCCATAGTCCTTATTTCCTGCAAAACCCACTTGCGAAAAGTAAAGCTGTACGAACAGGATGAAAAATAAAGTAAAAGTTGTTTTCTTCATATCAAATTAGAATTAATTGTTGCACAAATATATTTTTGTATTTGCAGCAGCTATTGTAATTGACAGGAATAAACAGGACTTATTAAGAAAAAACGTGACATTTGTCTATATGCTCGATAAATACGCATATAAATCATTGGAATTTTCCAGATTCAGTTTTTTGGAAATTCTTTCTTTTCGCTTTCTGCAGGCTTCAATGGTGATATTGAATATAGAAGCGATCTCTTTCGTAGAGAGATTCATATAGACGTAAGAAATGTATCTGATGTCATTTAAAGTCAGATCATTATGTTTTTCTTTTAGCGATTTGATGAACTTGCTGTTGATCTCCTGGAAGTGGTTGAGGAAATCGTCGCCGTTGTCTTCTTTTGAGAGAACTTCTTTCAGTTGATCCAATTGTTTTGCTAATAAAGGATTTGTCAGCATTTCCGGTCGCTCTTTCAAACGAAGAATGTAATCTTCAATTTTATCATTTTTCTGAGCCAGATGAATGGCGTTGGCGGCAAGCTGTCGGTTTTTATTTTCGAGTTCGTTTTTCAGTTTTTCTTTTTCTAATAACGCATCGGTTTCTTTTTCTTTAATCTGCTTTTCAAGAAGCAAAGCATAGTTTTCCTTGTTCTTAAGTTCCAAAGCAGTGATTTGCTCATTCTGCTCAGCAAGTCTTCTTTTTTGTCTGTTTTTAAGCAAATAACCGCGAAATAGCCAAAGAATCAAAGCCAAAACTGCAATCCAAAATCCGATGATGTAGAATTTTAATTTTTTCTCATTAACCAGTTCTTTCTGAGAATCCTGAAGTTTCAGCTTAATCTCACTATTCTGATACATCGCCTGATTCTGAATCGCATTGAGTGAATCTTTGACCACAAGCACAGAATCCTTGTATTGAAGCGACTTTCGGTAATCGCCTTCTGCAAAATAATTATCGGAAAACCGGTTGTAAATATCCGTCATATTGCTGTAGTTCAGATTTTCTTTCTGAGCCTGTTTAATCAATGCAAGCGATTTTTCCGCAACTTTCTGATCTTCATAGACTTTGGACAAAATCAAAAGAGCAGAAACTTTATGATCGTTGTATTCCGGTGTATTCAGCTTATTAATCAATGGATTGAGTATCGAAAGTGTTTTTGTGTAATCTTTCCTTTCCATTGCATTTTTGGCTTCAGCAATATCCAGCGCTCTCTGAATATCCAATTTTGCAATAGGTCTCGCAACGGAAATGTAATACGAAGCTTTGTCCAGATCTTTCGTCGTGTTGTACAGGTCGGCAAGATTTCCGGCGTATAAGGCGATTCCAATCGTATCTTTATTTGTGATTGCGAGATCGTAAGCTCTTTTTTGATGCTTTTCGGATTCTTTATATTTTCCCTGCCGGAGATAAACAAGCGCAATGTTGTTGAGAACAGTCATTTCTTTATCCTTGTTCAGGTGTTTCAAAGCGATGGTGTAGGCTTCTAGATAATAATCCAATGCCTCGCTGTAATCCAGCATTTGATAATAATTCAGCCCGATGCAATTGGTGGCGATGAATTGCTGCTGATACCAATTATTTTGTTCCGCTAAACTTCTTGCTTCTGTAAATAATTCTAATGAAGTGGTATGTTTTTTCTGATATAATGCATCTATTCCTTTCGAGATCAACTCTTCGCAGCGCTTTTTTGAAGTGTCATTTTGTAACACCGAAAGCAAAACGATAATAGAGAACAGAAATTTCATACGGAAATAAGCGATAACTGATTACACAGTAAAATTAATTAAATTATTAATCTGATTAAAATTAAAGCTTTAGAATTAAGACATAAAAAAACCGGAACTGAATCCGGTTTATGTTATTATTTAGCTTCGACACAAAAAACAGCGTAAGGAATCACCATCGCCGATGGATAGACGCGCTTGATGTTTCGAAGATCGTCTGCCGCACTTTGTTTGGAGAAGTAACTTCCGGCAAGGATTTTATAATTAGGCCTTAGCGAAGCATCTTTCTCTACTTTCAGATTTCTGAAGTTATTTCGGAATTCTGAACTGATTCTTGAGGCTTCTTCATTGCTTTTTACGACAACAACCTGAATCTTGAAACCCATAATCTTCGGATTTTTTCTGCAGATTTCAGCATTTGTAAGTTCTCTGTTGGCTACCAAAATCTTTGGTGGCGCTTTTACAGAACTGTCTCCGGAGCGGTTGCAATTGCCTTCCACTTTTTCCAAAGCATCATTTATACGTTCGTCCAGAGAGAAGGAAAGCTCGGTTCCGGAGAGGGTGTCTTTCTTCACAATGTATTGAGCATCAATTTGGTAAAAAGAAAATACCGTTGCGATTATGAAAAGCTTAAGCAGATTGTTCATTTAATATTTATTTTAGGCAAATTTAAAATAAATTGAATGAAACGCAAACCCTGTTATTTAGAACAATTACAAATTAATTGGATTTGACAAAAAGCATCCGATAAGGTCGTCTTAATTTTTGTTAAAGTGCTATTTTTGCGGAATTGAATGTAAACAGTCAATAGAATTTACTAACCCAAGATTATATAAATGATTAGTTGGAGAAAGCATTACAAAAAGGGTCTGATAGCAATTAGTTTATTGTTGTCAACCGGCGCTTCCGTTTATGCACAAGGCGATCCGAAAAAAGGACAGGAGCTTTTCAAAGCGAACTGTACAGCTTGTCACGCTTTGGACAAAAAAGTTGTAGGGCCTGCACTTGGCGGTGTTGTTGAGAAAGTCAAAAAAGATGGTCAAGATGTTGACTGGCTTCACAAGTGGATCACGAACAATGAGAAACTGAGAGCGTCAGGCGATGCATACGCAAACAAGATCTATGAAGAAAATGGAAAAGTTGCGATGCAGGTATTCGAAGGGAAACTTTCTGATCAGGATATCGATGATATCTTGGAGTACACAACTAATCCTCCAAAGGAAGAGCCGGCAGCTGACGATAAAGCAGCCGCAGGTGCTACTGATACTACAGCAGCCATCGAAGCTCAAAAAGCACAACAGCTTAATTCTAAAATTGTGATTGCAGCATTGATTGCAATTGCAGGTTTATTGTTCTGGTTGTTGATCAAAATCCGTCAATTAGTTAAACTACAGCAGACTCCGGAATTATCAGATCTTAATTCTACAAGAGTAACTTCTTTCTCGGCGTTGTATGAAAAATACAGCTATGTTGGAAAAGGACTTGTTGCTTTGCTGGCACTGTTTGCGGTTTACGGCGTTTGGAACTGGTTGATGTGGATTGGTGTTTATAAAGGATATGCTCCTGAGCAGCCAATTTATTTCTCTCACAAAATCCACGCAGGCGAAAACAAAATCGACTGTCAGCTTTGTCACTCCGGTGCAAAATATGGTAAAGTTTCTGAGATTCCTTCTCTTAATGTTTGTATGAACTGTCACCGTTCTATTTCTGAGTACAAAGGAAAATACCTTGAGCCAGGAAAAGACAGAGAGTTCTACACAGGCGAGATTCAGAAAATCTATCAACACGTAGGATGGGATGCTGATAAACAGGCTTACACTGGTAAAACAGAACCTGTAGAATGGACAAGAATCCACAATATGCCGGATTTTGTGTACTTCAATCACTCTCAGCACGTTGTAGCCGGTGAGCAGGCGATCATTAATTCATTTAATGCTAAACAAATAGATGCAGCCAACAAAATTGATGTGGTTTGTAAAGCTTGTCACGGAAAAATTGATACGATGAACGTGGTTCAGATGGCAAACAACTTCACAATGGGATGGTGTATAGAATGTCACAGAACTACAGAAGTAGATATGAACAACGGTTATAATAAAGAATACTTCAAAAATCTGCATGATAAGTTGAAAAAACAATATGGTGAAGGAAGTAAGATCACTGTAGATGCAATTGGAGGTCTTGAGTGTGGTAAATGTCATTATTAATAACAAAAATTAGAAGTATAAATGGCTTCAAATAAAATACAATTCAGAAGTATTCACGAACTAAAAGATCCAACCCTGAACGGGAAGTTGGCGCTGAAAGAGTTTCAGAATGAGATTCCGGTAGATGAATTCTTGGAAGATGCTGGTAACTCAGGAACTTCTCGTAGAGATTTTCTTAAGATATTAGGTTTCTCTACAGCAGCTGTTACTTTGGCAGCGTGTGAGGCTCCGGTTCTTAAAACGATTCCTTATGTGGTTAAACCACACGATATTATTCCGGGGATTCCAAACTATTACGCCTCTTCATATTTCGACGGATTCGATTTCGCCAGTGTTTTGGTTAAAACCAGAGAAGGTCGTCCGATCAAGATTGAAGCAAACCCCGCAGCTGGTTCATTAGGTAAAACCAATGCAAGAGCTCAGGCAAGTGTTCTTTCTCTTTATGATAATGATAAAGTGAAATTGCCAGCTTTGAATGGAGATGAGCAAACTGATTTTAACAAGATCGATGATTTTGTTCTAAAAGGTTTAACAGAATCTCAGGCGACTGGTAAAAAGATCGTGGTATTGTCACACTCTTTCCCAAGTCCAACGTTCAAAAAGTTGTTTGGAGATTTCAAAACCAAATATCCTTCTGCAGAACTGATCACTTATGATGCAATTCCTTACGCTGCAGCATTAGACGCAGCTCAGGAAGTCTTCGGACAAAGAGCATTGCCAGTTTATGATCTTAGTACTTCTCAATTGGTGGTTTCTTTCCAGGCAGATTTCTTAGGAGATTTCAACGCTTCAAGCTTAGAAGTTTCTTATGCTGCAGCTAGAAAGCCAGGTCCGGAAATGTTGAGACACATCCAAGTTGAATCTAACTTGAGTCTTACCGGAGCTAATGCCGATTCCAGATATAGATTGAAGCCAAGTGCTGTTTTCAAAACATTGGTAGAAGTTTATAATGGACTGAACGGTGGAACGGCTGATAAAACAGCTTCTGAGATCGTAAAAGAACTTCAGGCAAAAGGAAGCAACGCTGTTGTTTTCGCTGATGGTTCAAAAGCAGCTTACGTTCTGGCTCATTTAATTAATCAAAAATTAGGATCTAAAGCTTTTACTGGTAAAGCTAATTTCCTTAAAGAATATGACAACGCAAGATTCAACGAATTTTTATCTTGGTTGAATGGCGGACAAGTTGGAGTATTAATTTCCAATAATGTTAACCCAATTTATTCTCACGCAAAAGGAGAATCTCTAAAAGCAGCTTTGTCAAAAGTTCCTTATTCTGTAGCAATTACAGATAAGAAAAATGATATTTACAAAGCTTCCAAAGCAGTAATTCCTGCGACACATTGGTTAGAATCTTGGGGAGATATCGCTCCGGAAACTGGTGCATATTCATTGATGCAGCCGACGATCCAAAAGATCTTTACATCAAGACAGGTTGAAGAATCTCTTTTGGTTTGGATCAATGGAAAAAACAGTCCGGCGAATAACTATTACGAATATCTTAAAGCAAATGCTTTAACGCTTAACGAAGGGAAAACTTTCAATAAGACTTTATATAACGGTTTCACGACTGGTGGTCTTTCTACAGGATTGGCTTACGCAGGCGGAAATGCAGCTCAGGCTGTTGCTGAATTGTCAGCTTTCAGACCGGCTCAATTAGAATTACAACTTTATACCAAACAAGCAATTGGTGATGGAACGCAATCTAACAACCCTTGGTTGATGGAGCTTCCAGATCCGATCTCTAGATTGTCTTGGGATAATTACTTAACAATTTCTCCAAAAGATGCAGAAGCTTTGAAGCTTGAGAATAGCCTTAATGCTAGAATGCAGTTGGACGGAGACTTGGTTAACGTGACTGTAAACGGTGTGACATTGAAAGATGTTCCTGTTTTCATCCAGCCTGGACAAGCTGAAGGATCTTTGGGTCTGGCTTTAGGTTATGGTAAAAAAGATTCAGGGAAAGTAGCTGATACTGGTATCAACGCTTATCCAATTTTCGACGGTTACAATACAGTTCTTACCAATGTAAAAATCGAAAAGACCGGAGAAGATTATGAGTTCGCAGGAATGCAGCTTCAGAACACATTGATGGGTCGTTATGAAATCGCTAAAGAAGTTTCTTTGGAAGATTTCATCAGCAAGCCAACAGATGAGTGGAACAAGCCTTTGGCAATGCACACCATCGGAGGTGAACTTCCTATCGGAAAGATTGACCTTTGGGATTCTTTTGATGATACAGACGGTCCTCACTTCAACTTATCTGTCGATCTTAACTCTTGTACCGGTTGTGGTGCTTGTGTAGTTGCTTGTCAGGCAGAGAACAACGTAGCTGTTGTTGGTAAGGAAGAGATCAGAATGTCCAGAGATATGTATTGGTTGAGAATTGACCGTTACTACTCTGCAATTGAGAAAATCGAAACCAAAGAACAAATCGACAGAGGTCTTAATGCACCAATGTTGTACGGTGGTCCTTTCTCAGAAGGTATCCTGAACCATCCAGCTGATAATCCAGATGTGATCTTCCAGCCGGTAATGTGTCAGCACTGTAACCACGCACCTTGTGAAACTGTTTGTCCGGTTGCGGCAACATCTCACGGTAAACAAGGTCAAAACCAAATGGCTTACAACAGATGTATCGGTACTAGATATTGTGCGAACAACTGTCCATATAAAGTAAGAAGATTCAACTGGTTCAACTATGCGTTGAATGAGAAGTTTGACTTCAATATGAACAATGACCTTGGAAGAATGGTTCTTAACCCAGATGTTGTTACAAGAACAAGAGGGGTAATGGAAAAATGTTCTATGTGTATCCAAATGACTCAGTCTACAATTCTTGAAGCTAAGAAAGATGGTAGAAGAGTGAAGGATGGCGAATTCCAGGTTGCTTGTGCTAACGCTTGTTCTACGGGCTCACTTAAATTTGGAGATATGAATGATGTAGCTTCAGAAGTTCGCAGCTTGTTCAACAGCACCAGAAAATACGTATTGTTAGAAGAGATTGGTACAAAACCAAATGTATTCTATCATACAAAAATCAGAAACAGAAAAGAAAGTTTAAATAATAAATAGGTAAAAAATGTCAGGACATTACGAAGCTCCGATAAGGGAACCTTTAATTATTGGTCACAAGACTTATCACGATATCACAGAGGATATCGCAAGACCTATCGAAGAACGCGCAGGGAAATTATGGTGGGCATCATTGTATGCTGCTTTGATTCTGTTTGTTTACGGATTTGGTTGTATTGCATACACCATCGGAACCGGTATCGGTGCCTGGGGACTAAACAGAACTATCAACTGGGGTTGGGATATTACCAATTTCGTATGGTGGGTAGGTATTGGTCACGCAGGAACATTGATCTCTGCCGTACTATTATTATTTAGACAAAGATGGAGAATGTCTGTAAACCGTTCTGCAGAAGCGATGACGATCTTCGCAGTTTGTCAGGCGGCTATCTTCCCGGTGATTCACATGGGTAGAGTTTGGGTTGGATATTGGGTTTTCCCTTTGCCAAACCAATTTGGTTCTCTTTGGGTGAACTTCAACTCACCACTACTTTGGGACGTATTTGCAATCTCGACTTATTTCTCAGTATCCGTTGTATTCTGGTTTATGGGATTGATCCCTGACTTTGCAATGATCAGAGACAGAGCGAAGACGCCTTTTAATAAGAAAATTTATACACTACTAGCATTCGGTTGGGGTGGAAAAGCAAAACACTGGCAGAGATTCGAAGAGTTATCTTTGGTTCTAGCAGGCCTTGCAACACCACTTGTATTCTCAGTACACACGACTGTATCATTTGACTTTGCAACATCGGTGATCAAAGGATGGCACTCAACGATCTATCCTCCATACTTTGTTGCTGGAGCGATCTTCTCAGGATTTGCAATGGTACAAACGCTATTGTTGGTTGCGAGAAAGGTGTGTCACTTGGAAGACTATATCACAATGTATCATATCGAAATTATGAACATCGTAATCGTGGTAACTGGTGGAATGGTAACTGTAGCTTATGCAACGGAGTATTTCATCGGTTGGTATTCAGGATCCAGATTTGAAGATTTTACATATCTATCTCCGGGAGCGGCAACTGGTCCTTACTGGTGGGCATTCTGGGCATTGATTATTTGTAACTTGGTTGTTCCTGCAGCATTCTGGTTCAAAAAAGTAAGAACCAATATCTTCTGGACATTCATTATCGCATTGATCATCAACATCGGGATGTGGTTCGAGCGTTTTGATATTATCGTAATCAACTTGTCAAGAGATTATTTACCATCTTCTTGGACGATGTTCAAACCAACAATTATTGACGTTGGAGTATATTTAGGAACGATTGGTTTCTTCTCAGTATTATTCTTATTGTATGCAAGAACATTCCCTGTAATTGCACAAGCAGAATTGAAAAGTATTTTGAAAATTTCCGGTGAAACTTATAAAGCAAAAGAAGGAGATGAGCACCACTAAAATTATATATGGACTTTACGGCGACGACGATGATTTGATGCACGGCGTGAAAGCCTTTACGGATAAAGGAATCAGTATAAACGAAGTGTATACACCGTTTCCTGTTCACGGACTAGACAAAGCTCTTGGATTAAAGAAAACCAGAATTTCTGACGCAGCATTTATCTATGCTTGTTATGGAGTGACGATCGGGATTACTTTGACCGCTTGGATTATGAACCACGACTGGCCACAGAATATCGGTGGTAAACCGGCTTTTGACTGGTTGCACAATATGCCGGCTTTCGTAGATCCAATGTTCGAATTGATGGTATTCTGTTCTGCTCACTTGATGTCATTGACTTTCTTAGTTAGAAACAAAATGTATCCAGGCGCAAAACCTCAGAATCCAGATCCAAGAACGACGGATGACAAATTTATGATGGAGTTCGTTTCTGATGATGTTGAAACTATTAAACAACTGTTGATTGATACAGGTGTTGAAGAAATAACAGTTAAAGATGCTTAAGATGAAGAATAGTATATTAAAAATTACGGCAATCTTTGGTTTAACTACTGTTTTACTGAATTCTTGCGGTGGTCCAAAAGACAATCCACCTTTGGTATATTTTCCGGATATGTATTTTCCTGTAGCTTATGATCCTTTGATGAAAGCTAAAGATGCTTATTCTGATCACGAAAATGAAATCCCAGCATTCGTTGCTCACAACGGTGCAACCGGACTTTCTCCAGTAGAAGGAAGTGTTGCCCAGAATAGAGACGGAATCGTAACTGAAGAGGCTTTACCAAAAAATGTAGATCAGTATAATGCTGGCTATGATGCGTCCAAATTGATCACAGCTTCGCCTTTGAAACCTGAAAATCTTGAGAAAGATCTGGCAAGAGGGAAAGTGCTGTTTGATCATACTTGTTCTGCTTGTCACGGAACTGGAGGTGACGGGCAAGGACCAATTGTAAAAAGCGGTGCTTATTCAGGTGTTCCAAATTATGCTGACAGAGATATTACAATCGGATCTATCCATTATGTTTTGACAAATGGTAGAAATGCGATGGGATCTTATGCAGGACAACTTAATGTAGGAGACAGATGGAGAGTAGCTTTATATGTTTACAATACATTCAAAGCGTCAGCTGCTACAGCAACTCCAGCCGCTGCTGCACCAGCTGCGACGGCAACAGCTACAACAGAAAAAACTTCTACTGCAGCACCTGCAACGGAAGCTAAAACCAATGCTAAATAAAAAAAGAAAAAAATGTATAGTTTTTCACCTAAATTAAAATTGTATTCTATCATACTCATTGTTGTAGGAGTTGTTTTATTCGGGATTGGTTATGCTCTTAACCACGGATTAGATGATACTGCAATTTCACATTGGATGGAGTCTGTTCATTCAAAAGGTCACGATGCGCCTTCTCACTCAAGTGAGTTAGTTGGTCCTCAGGATCACGATGCTCATCTGGAGCACGCAAAACATCAGATCCACAATCAGCCTTTGGCAGCAGTTCATACATTTGCAGTATTCTTTTTTGGAATCAGCTGTTGTGCATTGTTCTTCTACAGTATTCAGCACGCGGCACACGCAGGTTGGTCTATTATTGTCACTAGAGTAATGGAAGCGGTTGCTTCATTCATTCCTTATGGAGGAGCACTTTTAATTATTCTTACAATTCTTAATATCACTCACAACGGACATTTGTTCCATTGGATGGATCCGGCACTTACAGATCCGAATTCACCCGAGTTTGATGTGATTTTATATGAAAAATCAAAATTCCTTAATATCCCTTTCTACTTTATCAGAACTTTGATCTATACTTTAGGAGCATCTTTCTTTGTATGGAAACTGAAAAGTATTTCTAAAAAAGTAGATGAGAACAAAGGAGACAGAAAGATTTATGCTAGTCTTTACAGCTGGAACGTAGGCTACATCGCATTCTTTGGGTTTGCATCTGCGGCTTGGGCTTGGGATTGGTTGATGTCTATTGATCCACACTGGTATTCTACACTTTACATTTGGTATTCAATGGTTAGTTGTTTGTCAACTGCTGTTGCTTGTATCATTTTGGTGAGTGTTTACATTAAGAAAAAAGGAGTATATCCTCAGTTTAACAACAACCACCTTCACGATCTTGGTAAGTTCTTATTTGCAACGAGTATGCTTTGGAGCTACCTTTGGTTCTGTCAGTTCATGTTATATTGGTATGCGAATATTCCTGAGGAGATCAATTATTTCTTCGGTAGATTCGAATATTACAAACCGACTTTCTTACCAATGTTGGTGATCAATTTCCTTGCACCGTTGTTGGTTTTAGTAAGCAGCAGTATCAAGAGAAATTACAAAGTGGTAACATTTATGGCTTGCGTAGTGATCTTTGGTCACGCTGTAGATTATTTCAATATGGTAATGCCGGGAACAGTTGGTCCTTACTGGAATAATACCTCAATGCTATTCTTGGTAGCAGGCGCATTCATTTTCGTAGTTGGTCTTTTCGTTTTCGCAGTAATGACAGCTTTGTCAAAACTGAAACTAATGCCAACTGGAAATCCGTTCTTCCACGAATCAGAGATTTACGAATATCCTTTCTAATTAATTTTAGAACTGAAAATATAAAACCCAGCAGTGATGTTGGGTTTTTTTATTAATTTTAAAGAAACAAAACTCAAATGATCCACAAACTTCCAATCGAAAATATTCTCTTCCTCGACATAGAAACAGTTCCACAAATCGATTCCTGGGAAAATCTAGATCCGACAACCCAATATCTTTATGATAAGAAAACCAAGTCTCAAAGAAAGGAAGAAGTTGAAGCGTCCGATTTCTACGAGCAGCGCGCCGGAATAATGGCAGAGTTTGGGATGATCATTTGTATTTCAATCGGAATGATTGATAGCAATTCCGGTAAATTAAAAATCAAAACATTCTCGGGAGAAGAGAAAAATTTATTAATCGAATTTTGTGAATTGTTTAATGCACCTAGAATGAACAGTGTAATTCTCTGCGCGCACAACGGTAAGGAGTTCGATTTTCCCTATATCGCAAGACGACTGCTTGTTCACGGCATTCAGCCGCCGCTTCCATTTCAAATGTTTGGAAAGAAACCTTGGGAAATTCCGCATATCGATACGATGGAATTATGGAAATTCGGAGATTGGAAAAGTTATGTTTCATTGGAATTGTTGGCTCACATCTTCGGAATCCCAACGCCAAAAGACGATATCGACGGAAGTATGGTTGCCGATATATTCTACAAAGACGGCGATATAGACAGAATCATTCATTATTGTGAAAAAGATGTCTTAACTTTGGCAAACATTTTCCGGCGTATGCGTCAGGAAGATTTATTAAAAAGATTAGATTAAAATGAAACTGACAGACGATCAAATCGCAGATATAGGCGAAGAAATTATCAAGGAACTGAAATCCGTTTACGACCCGGAAATCCCTGTGGATATCTACGAATTGGGATTGGTTTACGACGTTCAGATCTCAGAAGAAGCAGACGTTTTGGTAATAATGACACTCACATCTCCAAACTGTCCCGTAGCCGAAACTTTACCGGTAGAAGTGGAAGACAAGGTACGTGGCGTAGAAGGCGTTAAGTCTGCCAAAATAGAACTCACCTTTGAGCCAACCTGGACCAAAGAAATGATGAGCGAAGAAGCCAAGTTTGAACTTGGTATGTTATAATAAAAAATTCCTGCTGATTGCAGGAATTTTTGTTTAGTCTTTATATTCAAAAAGAAGAATTTTTTTAATATCAGGATGTAAACTGAGATACACTGCGCTGTTCTTTACCGTGTGCTCAATGAATTCCTGTTCTTCTGACGTATAAGAATGAGGGAATTTGAACACCGCGAAGATTTCGCCAATTCTTCTTGGCTCGAAATACATTGTTTTTTTCAATTCGCAGGTTGCTCCCGTAATATCAACGTGTCTGTCTTTTCCCAAGACAACAAGAGAAGCAAATGCGCTTTCTGCCAATGCCGTTGCAAAGATATCGGTCGGAGAGAAGTGCTCTCTTACTGTAAAGTCGTTGGATGGAACGTAAGTTGAGAAAACGTCGCCAGAAGCTTCGTGAACAGATTCAATTTTGAAGTCTCCTAAATAAGTTGTTTTTGAAGTCATAACGATAGTTTTTAGATTGTTTTTTCTGTAATAAATTTACACCATTTTTTCGAATTTGGAAATTTTGATTATTAATAATTATCAAAATATGATAAAATTTATCTTTCGGGGATCAATCTAAAAATGAAAAATATCCTTCGCCATATTGTAAGCGCTTTCGAAATGAAGAAGATTCTGTCTGATGTCTAGTTTTTCAGATGACATAAATGTAAATACTTTCTCCGTCGGCATATTTCCAACCAGATCATCCTTTGCCATCGGACAGCCGCCAATTCCTTTTATCGCACTGTCAAATCGTCTGCAGCCTTCATCATAAGCCGCTTTCAGCTTGATGTAAGAATCTTCGTAACGATTATGAAAATGCGCACCGAAATTAATCTCAGGATATTTCGAAGGAATTTTATTAAACAAAAGCGAAATCTTTTCAACATTCCCAACGCCAGTTGTATCAGAAAGTAAAATATCTTTAATGCCGATTTCCTCAAAACGTTTCGCCCAAAAATCTACATCTTCCCATTTCCAGCTTTCGCCATACGGATTCCCAAAAGCCATAGAAAAATAGAGATTCAGCTGTCGGCTTTCCGACTTTGCCAATTCGAAGATTTTCACAACTTCCGAGAAAGCTTCTTCACGACTTTTGTTCGTATTCCGATGTTGAAACGTTTCCGAAATCGAAAACGGAAATCCCAAAATATCAACCTGCTCGTGGCTCAATGCTTTTTCTGCACCCTTCAGATTGGCAACGATGACGGAAAGCTTTGTATTGGAAAGTGACTTGTCGATTTCATCTAGCACAGTTCCAGAATCCACCATTTGAGGCATCGTTTTCGGGTTCACAAAGCTCCCGCAATCCAGCACATCAAAACCAACTTCCATCAGCCTGTTAATGTAATCTATCTTCGTTTGCGTGGGAATCATTTCTCCCCAGCCTTGCATCGCGTCTCTAGGACATTCGGTTAAGAACATTGGTCTATTTTTAAATTTAATTTAGGGCAGCTATTCCGCCTTCCGTTCCCTCCCGATTTAACATCGGGATCCACTCAAGTCGGGCTGCAGTTACGAGTTGCAACATCTTTTAACAATCAGCAATCAATAATCATTTATTGCTTATCATTTATCACTTAACTCTAACCACGAATTGTTTGTTGTTCACTCCATAAATATATAACTTTGCGGAGATATAGCAAATTATATGGAAAACATCCAATTGGACGGCGTTTGGAAAGAAAAACTCCTCAGCAGATTCATCACATACATCAAGATATTTTCAACCAGCGACGCAGAAAGTGAGACCACGCCTTCCACGGAAAGACAGTGGGACATTGCAAATTACCTTCACAAAGAATTGCAGGAACTCGGCTTGGAAGATGTCAGTATCGATGACAAAGGCTATGTTTTTGGATTTATTCCTTCTAATATCGAGGAAAATGTTCCACAAGTTGGATTCATTGCGCACTATGATTCTTCACCAGATTTTAACGGCGAGAATGTGAATCCTCAGATTTGGGAAAATTATGACGGCGAAGATTTGTTATTGAACAAAGAAACAGGATTTACCTTGTCTTCAATCAAATTTGAAGCTTTAAAAAAATACATCGGACAAACCATCATCACGACAGATGGAACGACTTTGCTAAGTGCGGATGACAAAGCTGGCGTTGCAGAGATTGTAACGGCTGCAGAATTTTTGTTAGCAAATCCTCAAATCAAGCACGGACGAATTTCCATCGGATTCAATCCAGATGAGGAAATTGGAAGAGGCGCTCATCATTTCGATGTTGAAAAGTTTGGTGCAGAATGGGCTTACACAATGGACGGCGGTGAAATTGGCGAATTGGAGTATGAAAACTTCAACGCGGCCGGAGCTGTCGTGAAAATCCACGGATTGTCTGTTCATCCAGGTTATTCTTTCGGTAAAATGCTGAATGCAGGATTGGTAGCTTCAGAGTTCATCAATTCACTTCCGGAAAATGAAACGCCTGCCACAACAAAAGGTTTCGAAGGATTTTTTCACCTGACAGATTTCGAAGGTGATGTTTCCGAAGCCAAACTTCAGTACATCATCCGCGACCACAACGACCAGAAATTTGAAGATAGAAAAAAACTGATTGCTGAAAAAGTAGAAGCAATCAACCAAAAATACGGAGAGAAAACGGCTGAGATAGAAATCAAACCGCAATATCTCAATATGAAAAAACAATTCGAAGGCAAAATGCACATCGTGGACATCGCTGAACAAGCAATGAAAAACGCTGGCATCACCCCGAAAATCAAAGCCATCCGTGGCGGAACAGACGGCGCACAGTTATCCTATATGGGATTGCCTTGCCCGAATATCTTCGCTGGTGGACACAACTTCCACGGACCGTACGAATTTGTACCTTTGGAAAGTATGATTGCTGCCGTAAGCGTAATTGTTCATATCTCACAATTGGTAAAGTAATTGATTCATTAAATCAAATAAAATCTCTGAATGACAATCAAAGAAAATCAACAAGAATTAGTAGAAGAATTCTCCTTTCTGGAAGATTGGGAACAGAAATACGAATATATCATCGACCTCGGAAAAGAGTTGGAAGGACTTCCCGATGATAAAAAAACGGACGACAATCTCATCCGTGGTTGCCAGTCCAAGGTTTGGATAGATGCCGAACACAAAGACGGAAAATTGTTCTTCAATGCAGATTCTGATGGGATTTTGCCAAAGGGAATTGTTTCGCTTTTGGTGAGAATCTACAGTGGACATTCTACGCAGGAGATTTTGGATTCGGATTTTGATTTCATCTCACAAATCGGTTTGCAGGAATTCCTGTCGCCATCGCGCGCAAACGGATTAATGGCGATGACCAAGCAAATCAAATTTTACGCAGTCGCATTTCAACTAAAGAAGTAGGTGAAGACTATTTTAGCATATCGTTTTTCCGCATTTGGGGACGTTGCAATGACTGTTCCTGTTTGTATCGAGTTTCTGGAGCAGAATCCTGATGTTGAGCTAATATTCATCAGCAGGGAACATTTCAGAGATCTTTTTCACGGTCATCCGCGATTGATTTTCAAAGGCATCAGTTTCGATGATTACAAAGGAGTTTTCGGAATTCGAAAATTGACGAGACAGTTAATTAGAGAATTCAAACCCGATTATGTCGCTGACCTTCACGATGTCATCAGAACAAAAATGGTGAATTCTATTTTCAAAAGACACCGGTACAAAGTTTTCAAAATTAATAAAGGAAAGTCTGAAAAAGAAAAACTGACGAATATCTGGAATCTTGATAAAAAGCCACTCAAAAGAACGGTGGAAAGATACGCCGAAGTTTTCCGGAAAATGGGTTTTCCACTGGAATTATCACATCAATACCGTCGTAGATCTGAGGTCAAACAAGGAATCGGATTTGCACCATTTGCCCAGCATAAAGGGAAAATGATGCCGGAAGAAAAATCTTTTGAGCTGGCCAGAATTCTCGCCAAAACGCATAAAATTTATTTTTTTGGAGGCGGAAAAGAAGAGGATGAGATTCTGAAAAAATGGGAAAGCCAAATCCCTAATACTTTGAGTCTGTCAGGAAAATTGACGTTGAAAGAAGAACTTCAAAAAATCTCAGAATTGGAATTAATGATATCGATGGACTCGGCGAATATGCATTTGGCTAGTCTGATGGGAACAAGATGTATTTCTGTCTGGGGTTCCACGCATCATTTTGCAGGGTTTTTGGGTTACGGGCAAAGTAAAGATGATATTGTCCACGTGAAAGATTTATCCTGCAGACCTTGTTCTGTTTTCGGTGATAAAGAATGTTTCCGGGGGGATTATGCTTGTCTTGAGGAACTTAATATTCAGAAAATTATAGACAAAATATGAAGCTGAGTGTTTGTATTCCTGTTTATAATTTTGATGTCAATGAATTAGTCAATGATGTTCAAAATCAAATAAATTTAGATCAATTAGACGCAGAAATCATTCTGATAGATGACGCTTCGAAAGAAAAATTTATTGATTTAAATAAGGATTTACAAACCAAAGTCAGCCAGTTCATTTTCCTTGACAGAAATATAGGAAGATCAAAAATCAGGAATTTATTCTTAAAATATTCTCAATCAGAATATCTGCTTTTCCTAGATTGCGACGGAAAAATCATTAAAGAAAATTTTCTCCAAAACTATTTTGATTTTATTGAAAAAAAGAATCCGGAAGTTATTTTCGGAGGTAGAAAAGTAAGTGCAACCAAGCCAAGTGATGAATACGGCTTGCGTTGGAAGTTTGCCACAGAAAGGGAGAATCTTCCTGTAAGTCAACGTCTTAAAGAGCCATATCTTGATTTTCAAACCAATAATTTTGTTGTAAAAAAATCGATTTTAGAGCGGGTTCCATTCAATGAAGGAATTACCCAATACGGCTATGAGGATTTGGTGTTTTCAAAAGATTTGCAGGATCATCACATAAAGATTGATCATATTGATAATCCGATATTTAATAATGATGTGGAAACCAATTTGGTTTTCCTGGACAAAGCAGATCAGTCGGCAAAAAGTCTTGCGCATTTAATTCAAAAAGATAAAAATTTTGAAAGAGTCACTCAAATAAAGCTTGCCAAAGCTTATCTGATGATGAAGAGAACAGGTTTTATTCTGATTTACAAAGCGTTTTACAAACTTTTGAAGCCATCAGTCACCAGAAAACTTTTGAAAGGTAATGCGTCATTAAAAGTGCTTGACTTTTACAAACTTGGCCAGCTTATTGGTTATATGAATAAGCATTAGCCGTTTCGTAATTAAGTTCTAATTGGATATTGGCAACATTCAGCCAGGTTGCAATTTTAAGTGCAAAATATCCGATTAGCATTCCGAAAGTATTTAAGAAAACATCATCTATATCTGCAGTTCCTCTTGCGGTGTAATACTGTGCAAGCTCGATTGCGGAAATCCCACAAATGAACAGGAAGAATAATAGTGGTAAATTGTTAAGTTTTTTGATTAATAATCCCAATCCTCCGAATGGTATGAAAACCAATATGTTTCCTACGATATTGACCATAAAAGTCTCAGAGAAAAAATTATTGTATCGTAGAAAGTAGGTGATGCTTTGAAGCGGATTAAGTTGTAAGAATCCAAATTCGGGATGCCTTCCACAGCCGTAAAACATCATATATAATAGGAAAATAGTGTAGAAGGGAATTAACACTGCATAATATCTTTTCATAGGTTTCCTTTTGAGGGGATTAGTAATTAAAAGAGTTTTATACCAAAAAGGCGCAACAATTTTAGAAATAATTAAGCATCAAAAATCTTACCCTAATTAAAAAGTTAAACAGATGCTTAAATATTTTATGAAAGTTTAACGGTTGTGTGAATTGAGATTTAATAAATTAACAAAATTTTAAGAAAGTGGGCAGTACAGGATTCGAACCAGTGACCTCTGCGATGTCAACGCAACGCTCTAAACCAACTGAGCTAACTGCCCAAAAAATTTGTAGATGCTAATATAAAAAAAATCTCTCAATAAATTGAGAGATTTTGTGGGCCCTGAGGGATTCGAACCCACGACTCTCCCGATTAAAATCGGGATGCTCTAAACCAACTGAGGTAAGATGCAATCAATTTTTCAATCATCGTCTTGCTTTTCCAGTTTTTGATTTGTTTTTCTCTTTTGAAGGCTTC
>NZ_JAJSAX010000007.1 GCF_021261315.1 Epilithonimonas sp. JDS | reverse complement strand
CACTTAAATATAAAAAACCTCAGAATATTTTCTGAGGTTTTTTTGCTCTAATCATAAAAATTTTAGTTATCTATTGAACCAAGGTACAATAATGGTTTTTGGTTTGGACCTTCAAGAGAAGAGTCGATTCTTCCATCTTTGCTGACTTCCATTTTTACTAAATTAATATCTTTTTGATCATTTAAAAAGAAGTTAAGTAAAATACTACCATTCTCCAGATCTTTCCGAGCAACAGTAAAATCATAAGAAACAAATTCGATAGAAGATTTGTTGCCTGCATATTCTTTGTCGTTTAAAGGTAGATTAACTGAAAATTTGTCTTTATTTACAGAAATCCCAACGGTTTCTATCGCGCCTACAGGCATATTTGAAGTCATAATTCTCCCTGTACCGGCAGGCGTCGAGAAGGTCTTTCTACCGTCCTGGCTTGTCAAAAGAAAATTAAAATTATTGCTGTAGATTTTGGTTTTAATATTTTCATAGGATACCTTATTTGATGAACAAGAACCTAATAAAAATAACAAAACATTAAGAATCAAAATTTTTTTCATAATAAAATTATTATTAAGTTAAAAAAAAACCGCCTTGATAAGGCGGTTTTTAGAAATACTATTTGATATCCCAAAAAACTCTTGAGCTATATCTATCTCCACCATTAATTTTTGCAGCAGCAGCAGCAACATTAGCAGCGTTATTATTTCTTTCATTCAATGGATAAGGCATTCTTTTTACTAAGCCAAACTCAGCAGTAGGTGCATTATTCAGAACTGGATAATCCAATCTTCTCCAGAAGTTCCAAGCTTCAATACCTCTGTTATACATTGCTACCCAAGCAGCCTCTCCGATTGATTTTTGCCAATTTGCAGAATCATAAGGATGAGAAGCTAAAAAAGTTGCTGTATTTGCCGCAGATACATTCCATTCGTTCATTGAAGATGTAATCGCTTCTGTATAATAAGTAGCAGCGGTTCCACCAACATTAAAATTTCTTGCAGCAGCTTCCGCTAACATAAATTTAACATCAGTAGGATTATAAAGAATACCTGGTTCGGATGGTCTCTTAATTTTATCTGTTACTCTAGTGAAGTTACCGTAAGTATTCAAAGTTCCATAAGTCCCACCAACATAATTCTCAAAATTTAGAAGCATATCGGCGCTAACAGGTGTACCATTTGATTGCAAAGTAATAAAATTTGGTCCTACAGAAACTACGTCACCAACATAAGTGTCATCAGCAAGACCAACACCATTGTCATTAATGAAAACAGCTTGACCAACTGTTGGAACATTAGCTAGAGCTGCACCAAAAGTAATAGTTGTAATACCAGCTCCAACAACTGTAGATACAGTACCTAATGATCTATTTAAATTTTCGGCAAAATAGGATATTCTTCGTGGATCCTTATTAGCTTTTAAAAAATTAACATAAACATTTGAAGGTAAAAAATCATTTCTACCACTCGCTACAAGATTCTGATATACTGGATTAGTAAATTGTCCGCTATCAAAAAGAAATTGCAGAGTATTACCAGCCGTAGTTATAACACCTCCCGCAACAGCACTTTCTACTAAAGTTTTTGCCTTAGCATTATTAACGTCAGCTAAGTTAAGCCCCATCTGAAGCTTGATAGTATTAGCAACTCTTACCCAGTGATCCATATTTTGAGCTTCTGGATAAAATTGCTCCAATTGTGTACCTGTGTAATAACTAGGCATATCAGTACTTATAGTAGCTAATACAGCATTGATTCTTTTTTCTAAATCAGCATAGATTGTAGCTGCATCATCATATTTTGGTTGCAAAACAAGATCGCTTGCGTCAGATTTAAGTGCTTCAGAATAAGGGATATCGCCATAAGTATCTACTAGGTTTGCCCACGCAAATACTGATAGAATCTCCATAATTGCAACTTTATTAGCTTTAATTTTAGCCACATCAGTAGCAGAAAGAGCTAGATCTTCACTCTCACTTGCTACATAAGTTTTAGCTTTTGCTAAAGGAGCAATCACTTCACGAAACATATTGTTGAAATGAAACTGATTTTGATTTCTTTGGTCAAAATAATAATTAGTCTCTCCTGTATAAGTTGTTTCTGTCCACTGTTGTGTGAAAAACCTGGTGATATTTTCGTTCACACTCGGAGAAACATGTTGATTTGCAAGATAATAAGAAGCTGTTGTAAGTACATTAATTGAAGGTACTACCACAGGGTTCTTGGGATCATTATTTAAGGTAGTTGTATCACTTTCACAAGATGTTAATCCAACAAATGCAAGAGATGATAAACTTAATATTTGAATTAATTTTTTCATTGTTTTACTTTTACGCGTTAAAATTTAATATTTACATTAAACCCAAAGTCTCTGGTTGTCGGCAAAATACCAATAGAGTTACCTCTTGATCTGATACCACCTCCAACTCCAGCTTCTGGATCAACATATGGGGTATTTTTGTGAATAATCCATAAGTTTCTTCCAACTACAGAAAGTGTTACATCCTCCAAGAAAGTGTTTGACAAGAAGTTTTTCGGTAATGAATAAGAAATACTAGCTTCTCTTAATTTTACATAAGATGCATCATAAACATATCTGCTATTAGGTGCATTTGTGTAACCTTCTGGCTGATAACTATAATAGTTCTCTGCATTTAATACTGCAGTTCCATTTGCTCTGATACCACCAACTTGAGTTGTATTTGGATTCCCATTTGCATAGACACCTTGCAATACTACTCCAGTAGGATTTCTCCATTCTGGTGAAACCGTATCTGCATACAATCCACCTGCATATCCGTACCATAAATCGGTAGAGAATGTATCTCCGCCTTGTTGTACGTCAACTAAGAAACTAAGTGAAACACCCTTATAAGTTAAAGTATTTCTAACACCTCCAGTCCAATCTGGTGTGATGTTACCTATCACTTTTGGAGCAGTTTTAGCCCAAGTTCCGTTTGCATTTACAACTCTTTGTCCGTTTTCGTGATATACATAATCAGTTCCAACCAAAGTACCGAAAGCTTGACCTACACTTGCATTAAGCGTAACACTTCCCTGATAAGCTGCCAACTGATAGTTATCAACACCATTCAAATCAACAACTGTATTTTCATTTTTTGCCCAGTTTGCATTAAGATCCCAAGAGAAATCTTTTGTTTTGATTGGAGTCACATTCAAAGCAACTTCAAATCCTTTATTATCAATTCTTCCCGCATTAAATACTAACTGGTTGTAACCTGTAGCATTTGAAATCGGCAGATTGATAATTTGGTCTGTTGTTCTGTTGCTGTAATAAGCGAAGTCAATACCCAATCTTCGTTTGAAAAATTGCAATTCAGTACCAACCTCAAATTCTTTTGATCTTTCTGGTTTCAGATCAGGATTTTTCAAAATATTAGATGTATCATACATTACTACATCATTGTAATTTCCTAAAGAAGTATATGTGTTTACCAAATTGTATGGATCAGTAGCACCTCCTACAACAGCGTAATTACCTCTAATTTTCCAGAAACTTAACCAATCTTGCTTAAGTAAATTTGACAAAACAACTGACCCGGATACAGATCCATAACCGAATGTTCTATCATCTTTTGGTAGTGTTGAAGCTTTGTCGACACGGTAAGTTCCATCTAAGAAATATGTATCTTTATATCCCAATGACGCAGTTGCATAAGCACCACCAGTCACATATCTTTGTAGTGTTTCTGCAGCTGGTTTTACTACTCCTTGAGAGTTGGATAAAGCATACAAGTTAGGAACTACAAGTCCACCTTCTGTGGATGCGTAAACATTCTCATTTGTATTTCTTCTAACATTCCCTCCAATGATACCTGAGATATCTAAATCGTCAGTGATATTGAAACCATAATTCAAGTAAGCATCAAAGTTAGTTTCAGTTCTGTTAATATCTTGTCTTGAGTATCCTGATCCAACGTTATTTCCAGCAGCACCAAAAGCTCTTGGTACAGATCCTACAGCAACTCTGTTTTCAATCTTCATATCCATAAGATCATGAGATAACTTTGCTGTAAAGCTGATCTTTTTAGTAAATGAATACGTTAAAGATGCATAACTGAAACTTCTCGTTCTGTTATCAGACTGATAGCTTTCGTATCTTTGGAAATAAGGATTATCCCAGTAATAAGGAGTAATATCTGTAGGCTCGTGCCAGTTCCAAGTAATATTCTTTTTGGTTCTAAAATAAGCATCTCTTTGATCGTAGATATCCGTGTTTACGTTCCACCATTGTCTGAATGCAGACATTGTGTTATCAGAATATCCTGTCTCATTTCTACCCTTAGTATCCTGAAGAGTTAAAGTAGAGTATACAGAAGCTCTCAACTTATCTGTCAGATCATAATTGAATTTAGCAGAAATAGTATTTTTTCTTAACTCAGAGTTTGGAAGAATACCACTCATTATTTGATTGGTATAATTTAACAAGAAATCTCCTTTAGGACCAGCTTTCTGTAATGAAATTGAATTTGTATAAGAAGTAGCTGTCTCAAAGAAATCAATAGGTGTGTGTTTAGCAGCAACATAAGGTGTGGCCTTACCAAAGTTCGGTGAAGTTGGATCAAAACTGTCCCAATTGTAAAGTAAACTGCCATCATACGCAGGTCCTAAAGATGCATCATCACTAAAGTTGGCATAACCATCATAATTGAAATAATCACCATACCCACCACCAAATTGGCTCTGATATTTTGGGAAGGTAGTTTTATCAATAGTTCCAACAGTAATTCCTGAATTAATGGTTACACCCCATCTTTTATCATCTTTACCACGACCAGATTTAGTTGTAATTACGATTACACCATTCAAACCTCTCTCTCCGTAAAGAGCAGATGCAGCTGCACCTTTCAGAACGTTGATAGATTCGATATCTTCTTGATTAACATCAGATAAGAAGTTACCGTAATCATACTGTCCGGACAAAGATGTATTACTTACCGGCGAACCATCGATTACGATTAATGGACCTCCAGCATTTAAAGATTTGTAACCTCTGATAACTAGATTGGAAGAACCACCAAAGTTATTATTAGTGTTAACCTGTAAACCTGCTACTTTACCGGATAATTGCGAAGCAACGTTTCCTGTGTTAGTGGTTCCTTTGGTTATCGCATCCGACTTAATTTCTTGAGACGCGTAACCTAGAGATTTTTTATCTCTCTTGATACCCAAAGCCGTCACTACAACACCTTCGATATCTTGTGTCTTAGCTGTATCCTGTACCGTTTGTGCAGAAACTACTGCAAAAGACGACGAAAGAACCACTGCTAAAACGCTTGTTGTTAATTTTTTCATATCAAATCAAATTTTTCAATAAACAAAAATGCAAAACTTTATTAATATATACAACACAAATTGTTAAAAATTTGTTAATTGTATTATGTAAAGTTTACTATTTCTATAACTTTGACAAGTAATATTTATTATGTCTTTATTAAAAAACTTTTCAGAATCCCTTTTAGAAGCAGGCTGTGACGAAGTTGGAAGAGGATGTCTTTCAGGTCCTGTTGTCGCTGCAGCAGTTATTATTAACAAAAATTTTAAGCAAAATTTAGTTAATGATTCTAAAACGTTAAATTTTAAAACAAGACAGAATCTCGACCTATACATAAGAGAAAATGCAGTAGATTTTGCAATCGCAGAACTTTCTCCGGAATTTATTGACCAACATAATATTCTCAATGCAAGCATCCACGCAATGCATCTGGCTCTAGACCAACTGAAAAGCAGACCGGAATTGATTCTGGTGGATGGCAACCGTTTTCATCCTTATAATTACACGCCGCACCATTGCATCATCAAAGGAGATAGTAAATTTCTGTCAATCGCTGCCGCTTCTATCATCGCAAAAAATTACCGTGACAATCTGATGATAAAACTCCACGATGAGTTCCCACATTACGGCTGGGATACCAATTTTGGCTATTGTACAAAAACGCATCAGAAAGGTTTGAAAAAATTTGGCCCGACGATTCATCACAGAAAATCTTTCCGATTGGACTACGATGTCGAGATTGATTAAACTTTTTTAAAACTATTTTGTAAATTGCTTCCTTAACCTATATATAAGGATGCAAAACTCATACACCGTCATCAACGCCTCTGCCGGCTCTGGCAAAACTTACCGTCTGGTTCAGAGTTTATTGATGATTTGCCTTCGATTTCCCAATCAATCCGATGCTATCCGAACGATTTTGGCATTGACTTTCACCAACAAAGCGGCCAAAGAAATGAAGGAAAGAATCCTCTTCTATCTTGGTGAATTTGTAAAAGATAATTACAAAGAAAATCAGGATTTGAAGAATGTTCAGGAAGCATTGGCGAATCAAGGTCATAGGATTACGCTGGATGATTTGCATCATCGTTCACAGAAAGTGCTTGATTATATTTTGCACCACTACTCGACTTTGAACATTGGAACGATTGACAAGTTCAATTCCCGATTGGTAAAGAGTTTTTCCTACGAATTGGGATTGGCTCAGAACTTCAATCTGGAAATCCAGCCTGAACCTTATTTGATTGAGGCGGTTGACAAAATGCTGGACGAAATCGGCGAAGACGACACCGTTTCCGACGCTTTTATGGATTATGTCAATTATAATTTGGATAATAACGAGCGTGTCAACCTCAACCAAACGCTTTACAATTCGGCGAAGAAATTTGTGAGCGATGTGCATTACAAACCTTTGCAGGACAACAAAGATTTCGAATGGGAAGCTTATGAAAACAAGAAAAACGAACTTAGAGAAACCATTAAAAATCTTAAATCTGAATCGCTCGAAATTGCAAAACGAGCTTTGGAATTAATCAAAAGCAAAGATATTGAGATTGAGGATTTTGCGAGTGGAAAAAGTGGAATCGGTGGATTTTTTGTCAATATCCTTGAGTTTCATAAAATTAAGGATAAAAAATTTCCGTTCCCAACAACTTCCGAAGATTCAAAGATTGAAACTTTCTTAAAAGGTGCTTCCACAAAAGGAAAACACAAGCAAGGCAACATTGAAGATATTTTACCGCAACTGATTTCCTGGCGAAGAGAAATCATTGACCTTTACATTAATTCTCATAAAAAAGAGAAAGTTCTGCAAGCCATTCTTCCGCTGAAAGTAAACGCAGATATTCAGAAAAAACTGTTGGAAATTGAGGAAGAAAATGATTTGGTTTTACTTTCGAAATTCAATATTCTGATTAATGAAAATCTTCGGAATGAGCCTTCAGCATTTATTTATGAGAAAGTTGGGACTCAGTTTCAGCATTATTTCTTTGATGAATTTCAGGACACTTCTACGATGCAATGGCAGAATTTCCTTCCACTTCGGGACAATAGCATCACGTCGGACGACACGAGTTTCACCATCGTTGGCGACCCGAAACAAAGCATCTACAGATTCCGTGGTGGCGAAAGTGAATTGATGCTGAACATCATTAATAAAAAAGAAATCACACCAAAATTTGCAACGGCGGAAAATCTTGGTTTCAACTGGCGAAGCGCGAAGAATATTGTCGATTTTAATAACAAATTGTACGATTTTATGTCCGGTGATTTGAATGATGAACATCAAAAAATCTTCGGCGAAAATGCTTTGCAGGAATCAAAATCAAAATTGGAAGGTCGCGTGAAAATCCATCTTTTGGAAAACTCGACCAAGAACGTTTTTTATGATGAAACGGTGGCGAAAATGCAGAATGACATTCAGGAAAGTTTGGACAATGGTTTTGATTTTTCAGACATCACGATTCTTTGTAGAGGCAATTCTGATATTTTCAACTATTCTCAGTTGTTGGGAAATTTGAAAGTCAATTACAAAGGAAAAGAAACTTACATCAAAACGATTTCCGAGAAAGGCTTGACCTTAGATTTAGCCTTTACCATCAAAGCTTTGATTGAATTTTTGAAATGGAATCTGGTTCCGAAAAACCGTCAATTCTTGGTTAAAATGATGTACTTCTTGAATGTTTCGGGAAGAATTACAATGACGGATTTCACTTCGGAAATTAAAGAAATATTGAAGTTTGATAATAAGAAAGACATCGAAGATTTCATTAATGAAAAATATAATGTAACGCTCATTCAGAAAGACATTCCGCAATTGAATCTTTACAATTTCATTGAATATTACGTTCACGAATTTTCGGTTGAAAATAAAGAAACGGACTTCCTTTTGAATTTCCTTGAAATGCTTCACAATTACACGCAAAATACGGGCGCAACGCTGAAAGAATTCCTGAAATATTGGGATGATGAAGCTTCGAAAATAAGTATTCAGGCGAGTGAAAATGTGGATGCGATTCAGATTATGACGATTCACAAGGCGAAAGGTCTGGAATTTCCCATCGTTTTCATTCCAATGGAAAATAAAAATAACGACGGCAAATTCTCGGAATGGTTTGATTTGGGAAGCGAAGATGAACTGAAAACCGTGATTCTAAATCAATTTTCTCCTGAACTGGAAAGGTATGATGAGGAATTGGCTGGTTTTAATTTGATAAATTCTTACCGTAATAAAATCGACCGTTTTTGCATTCAATATGTGGCGACGACGCGACCTGTGGAACAACTTTTCTTCTATCTGGAAAAGCCGAATAAATCTGCAAATCATTTGGAATTGTTTGATTTTGCAAGTCAATTTCAGCCTGTTGAAAATGGCGAATTATTAGATTCATTTGATGTTTATGGAGTCTCATCGGAATCATTAAAAAAACAAAAACGCAAGGAGAAAAAAGAGTATCAATCCGAAAATATCAATTCTATTTCTCAAAAGACGGAGAAAGCTTCGAATATCGAAATTGCGACCTCATCCAAAAGTTATCAAAACCGAGTGGAACACGTGCGAATGGGAATTTTCACCCACGAAATCCTATCAAAAATCAAAACAAAAAAAGATGTTTTGAAAGTTCTGAATTCTTATGTTTTGGAAGGCACCATCACGAACGATGAGAAAACTTCGATTTTGGAACGCATCGAGAATATCATTAATGATAATAATTACGCTTCCTATTTCGAAGAAAATCTGACCATCATCAATGAAAGAGATATGCTTTCTGTGGAAGATGGAACTTCGAAAACGTATCGTCCGGATAGATTAATCAAAACAAAAGATGGCTTCATCATCGTGGATTTCAAAACCGGAAGCGAGAAGGAAAAAGACCAGAAACAGGTCGCGCTTTATCAGGAAAAATTGGAGCAATTTGGGGAAAAGGTTTTGAAAACGGATGTGATTTATATTTGATGAAGAAAGGATCACTCCTCTGGAGCTTTTTGTTGCTTGGTTGCTGATTTTCTACAAACATATCGCTCCTCCGGAGCTTGTGCTAATAACAGTCGTCGCTCTGCGACTTTAAATAAAAAATCCCGAGAAATGATCCCGGGATTTGCTTTTCTATTTCTTAACAGCCGTTACAACCTGACCTTCCAATTTGGTGATATTATCAAAAATCTGCTTGAAAGCCGGATAATATTCTTTCGGATAAACCGGGTCTTCAACTGTTGTCGTTGTTTCCAGAGTTAACTTATTTCCTTCCTGAGTCACTTTGTAAACGTACTGGATTGCGTTGTCTTCGGTCCTGAATTTTTTGGATTTCGGAACATTTTCGAAAGCATAACCATCTGGCAATGTAATCGTTACTTTTTTGATTTTGTCATAACCTGTGTAAAGTTCGATAGGTGAACGTCTGGCTTCTGTCTGATCGAACTCGTGGGATTTGTTGAATAAAAATAAAAGTGGATTGAAAACCAATTTATTGCCAATTCCGTCCACAAAACTATCAGAATCAAAGTCGAAACTGGTTTCGAAATCACCCTTCTCCGTCACGCCGGATTTTATGTTGGTGTACGGGAATTTGTAGCGCTCTTTGTAATTTGTATTTTGAAATTCGGTTTTGTCTTTGTCGTGGCTTTCGTTGTTCATCATTGCATAAAGCATTGTGTCTCTATCCGAAAAACGACCACCGAAAGTCCCATCCGGATTCAGTTTTGCATCCACCGTAAGGTAGGTTACACTTTTCTGAGGACAAAGAATATTAATCTGTTTGGCATCTGTTTTTCATGACATAGCCAAAATAATTGAGCGCAGCGGGACGAATGATATTTGGAGTTGTCATCTTGGAAGTGGCATCGTAAAGCACTGGTTTTCCATCAAAATCCACTGCTGCCAACACATAGTTCAACATCCCGATACTTGGGGAATAGCCGGTAAGAATTCCTCTTCCGATTGTTGACAGTACCACTGGTTCTGCTTTTAGATCTGCACTTCTCATTAGCAAAATCAATAAAAGATTGATCTCAGCAGAATTTCCTGATTTTGTATTGATAAGAGTCTTGAGACCTTTGTCTGTAACAACAGAATATTCTCCATCCCACGTGAATTTGCTTTGGGCAAACTTCAGCACGGCAAAAGCCCGTTCTGCATCATTTTTAATTGCCTTGATATCTGCAGGAAGCATTTCTTTAACCAAATTGTTTCTCTTCAGTTCGTCGCCAAAATCCTCGCGATCATAAAGTTGTTTTCTAATATCCTGCCAGCTTACACCGTATGATTTGAATCCACCGGAAAGACCTTCATAAGCATTGCCACCAGAGATTGGAAAATTAGTCGAATTCAGCTCGAAACGGACAGATGTTCTGTAGTTTTCCATATTGTTGACATACTTTTCATCTTTGTACGGTGCAATATCTTTGTATGCAAAACGATAAGTTCTGGCATCGGATCCGTAAAGAATCTTCTCGGCGACTTCCTGTTTGAAAGGTTTCAATTCTCCTCTGTAATTCACATTGTACCCGAAATATATTGGTGCATCAAAGACATATTCGAAGTAGCGGATCGGTACTTCATCCTCTATCATCACTTTTGGAATCACATACAGAAAAGGAGACAAAATCGAATATTTGTACTCGACGATTGATCCATCTTTTACGTTTTCAAAAGCAAACTTGGTAACCGAATAGTTCTTATTTTCCTTTGATTTATATTTGGAATTTTTATCAACAGATGTTGCGGCTATTTTTCCGTTTTCGAGATTATAGGTATTGACTTTAAGTGAGGTTATTTTTTCATTATCGCTACCTTGCCCAAGTTGTGTGTAGATTTCCTCTTCCAGAAATTTTTTCGCATCATCTTTTTTATAGATTTTTACACGGCTGATGACATCCAGATGCAACTCTCCGTCTGTAATGTAATAATGATAGGTTTTGTAAAGTACTTCTGCAGGTTCGGTGGCATCTTTCGGATATGAAGACAGTTTTAGATCTTCGATATCCAGCTTTGGAAGATCAAGAAATTTGTATTGTCCAAATATTGGCAGTGCAATACAAATTAAGATTAAATGTAAAATTTTTGTTTTCATAGCTCGGTTACAGTTTGGTAATAAGGATTTTTGTATGGTCTATTTTATTGGTTTTTTTTCTAAAATTAATATAGTCGGTGATTTTGTCTGCTGCGAAAATTCCCTTTTTGAGCATAAATTTTCTTCGGATTAATAGTTTTTTGTCCTGTGGAATGAACTCCATTGAGAAGCTTCCGAACTCGGAATCAATTTTTACAGGCGCAATCGTTTCCGAAAATTTGTAAGATTCTGGAATGGTATATTCAATCTCATAGTCATCTGTAAAACCGAAAGGAATTTCTATCGGTAACTTTCTGTCAGAATTTTCGAGATAGAAATCGTTGTCTAAAAAAGGAATCGCACGGAAGTAAATATCAGAACCCAAAGATTTGGAATAATTGGAGGCTTTAAAATTCAAATCAAAATTAATCTGTCCATTATTCCTGTCATTCATCAAATTCTGAATATCAATGTTGCAAAATTGAAGATTGTCATAACGATGTTTCAAAGCATCCTTTTGTTCAGTTGGCGTCAAAGAAAGGATAGGCATAAAAATATCATAGCCACCACCGTGATAAGAAAAAGATGAAGTGACATCCAAAGTATTATCTGCCGAGATGTTCGCTTTTATCTTTAAAATTTCTTTATTATTTTCGGCCAAGGATTTCGGCGTCTCAATGATTTCAACAGAATTATCTTTTACCATCATTACATTTCTGTCCATTGTGCGATAGCCCAGATGGTCGAAAGCAATTTTCTGAGAGGTGTTTTCCAGCCAGATATTTCCCTTTTCTGTCGGCACACAAAGAATGACGTGATTACCATCCATTTTTGGAAAATCTTTGTCGAAAATCTTGGGTGTTTCGTCCATATAAATCACTGAATAATAAGACGGAATTCCTGCTGCTTTCAATAGAACTCGCATATAATTGGTCAACGCTTTGCAATCGCCATAGCCTTTTTTCCTAACAGCATCTGCAGACATAGGCTGCCAACCGCCAATACCAATCGAAATATTGACATAGCGAGTTTTGCTCTGCATATACTGGTAGATGGCTTTTACTTTTTCCTCCGTAGAACCTTTTAGACTAAGCGAATTAACTTCCTGCTGAATCTCCGGCGTAATCTGAGAAACCGGATCCAAAAGTGTATTGTACCATTTCCCGAAATCTGCCCAAGTTGTAAAATTACCTTTCTTGCCTTCAAGATTAAACTGATCCAAAGCAAATTCGGATTTTGGTAAAATGACGGACATACTTGGAGAATATTTCTCTTCTTTGGCAGCTGGAATATTTTTATAAAAAACGTACAGATGATTTTCGTCGCCGGAAACTTCTGTTTTGGCGTAAGAATTCTCCGTAATTTTCTTTCTTAGTTTGATACCGGATTTGTTGATGATCTCTATTCCGGTGCTTTCTATTCCGACATTATAATCATAAAATGGTGTGACGGTCGGAATAAAAATGGTATTACTGGTGTTCGCTTTGTAAACAATTTCCAAAGTATAAGGATATGAAATCCCAATAATATCTGTGTAAAGCACGCGATCGTCGCCATACAGTTCCGATTGACCGCTGTGACTTACATCATTCAGATCTTTTTTGGAGTATGTTTTTGTAACAACGCCGTCAGAATTATAAAGTTTGATTTTAACGTCATTAATTTTCAACGTTTTGGTGTACGGAATATATACACGGGAATATTTTTCGCCGGCTTTATTAAAAATCGTCAGAACTTCTGTATCCACGATATCCACATCATCAACTGAATTGATTGTGTATTGAGATAAATTCCTCCTTACAACAGCATTCGCATCTTTCTTTAACTCTTCCGGAATTTCTGAAACAGCATAGTTTTGCGAAAACGTCTGGATGGACATTAACACAAATAGGGTTATTAGTTTTTTCATTGGTTATATCGAATATTAGTTCGCTG
This sequence comes from Epilithonimonas sp. JDS, assembly GCF_021261315.1. Taxonomy (GTDB): domain Bacteria; phylum Bacteroidota; class Bacteroidia; order Flavobacteriales; family Weeksellaceae; genus Epilithonimonas. Next base: position 150,238 of record NZ_JAJSAX010000007.1, on the reverse strand, counting down.
CCGGAACAAAAACTCTCTGAGCCAGTTCCTGATCAAAAAGATACAAAGCAGAAGGATTGTCTTTCACCATTTTGATTTTCGTTACCAAAAGTGATGCGCTGGATTCCTCTTCCACCTGCTCATTGATGAACCATTGCAGAAAGCTTGTGGTTGCAAAATCGCTTTCGTCATTCGCCGCTTTCACAATGTTGAAAATGCTTTTCGTCACCAGTCTTTCGTGATCCAAAGCTTTCTCGAAGATCTCCTGAGCATTGTTGAATTCGCTTGGTGGTTTTGGAATTTCATTAAGGATCACTTTGCCGCCAATATCATTCACATAGTCAAACATTTTGTCAGCATGCATCAACTCTTCCTTTGATTGCACTCTGAAATAATTTCCAATACCTTCCAGATCCTGCGCGTAGAACCACGCACTCATCGACAAATAAAGCTGAGCTGCATATTGTTCTTTTGTGATTTGATCGTTGACTAGATTTATAATTGTTTCGCTTACCATAATAACTGTTAATTTTTTCCAAATATAACAAAAAAGAGCCGTTAAAAAATAACGACTCTTACTGAAATTAACCACAAAATAAAAACTATTTAACTACCGCTGCATCAGCACTCTTTCTGCCTTTAAAATTCTCTTTTCTCTCCGCCATTTTTTTCGCTTTCAATTCCTGGAACTTTTTATACTGTTCTGGTGTCAGGATTTTCTGCATTTCAGCTTCATTTTGTTTCATCTTCTGCATTCTGTCTTCTTTCTTAGCAGACACATTTTGCTGTCTTTCTGCAGCTTTTGCTTCGTGAAGTGCTTTTATCTGAGCCACCTGAGCATCAGAAAGATTAAGCTCCTGCTTCATTTGTTGCAGCTTTTCAGCTCTTTTCTGAGTGAAGTCTGCTTTTGTTGTCTGTTGTGCAAATCCGAAAACACCTAGTCCAAGAAATGCTGCGCTTAAAATTATTTTTTTCATTTTAAATTGATTTTTTATATTAATAAATTTTATCTGTTTGTTTGATGTCTTATTATTTATAAAGTTAATCCTTGAATTTATAAAATTTTGTTAAAATTATCAAATGATTATCTTGAAGTAAATCTCATTCCAGAATTTCTGCCATTGCCTTCAGATCTTGGAGAAGCATTTTTCTGATTTCCGCGGTTTTCAAATTTTCTTTCAGAGTTTTGGTTTTGGCGGATACCGTTGTTTTGGTTTTGTCTCACACCACCATTATTTTGATTTCTGACGCCATCATTTTGAACCCGTGGAGATTGCGCTTTGATGTTATCATTTCCATTTCGGATGCCGCCTTGGTTTCTCGTTCCGCCGTTTTCATTAGGTCGGATTCCATTGTTCCCATTGTTTCTGACTCCTCCAAACTGTGGATTTCTCGTTCCGCCAAGATTATTTCCATTGGCTCCGCTTCTGATTGGCTGATTTCGGATTCCGTCGTTTCTGTTTGGCTGGATCATATTCTGATTTCTCCCTACAGATCTGAAACCTTCTTTGAAATTTCCTCTGTTGACTTTATAAATATTGATATTCACATTTCGGTAAACTGGCCGTACCGGATATCGTCTTGCATAGAAATTCACGTTTCTGTTTCTGTAAAAAACAAATGGACTGGCACCTCGGAAGTAGACGTTCTGATAAACCACAAAAATCCTTGGTCCCAAAATATTTTGCAAAGCATAAAATCTGTCGTAGTACCATCTGTCCGGATTCCATCTGTAATAAGAATTCCAAGCGTTATACGAAGCAAAACGATTATTCAGCATCAAAATCTGATTGATCTGGTAAGGACTCAACCTGTTTTGCATAAAAAACTGATTCCAGTTGACAGAAACGACTGCACTCTGATAATCATTGTAATAACCCTGATAATACTGATCCGGATAGTAATCTGAAGGATAATTGTAATAATAATCATCAGGATAGTCATATGAATTATCATAATATTCGTATCCGTTGTACTCACTTGGATAAGTGTCATAATAATCCTGGGAAAAAACAAAAGTTCCCAAAACTAAAGCGAGGCTTAAAAATATCTTTTTCATGTTTTCTTTTATTTTAAGATTAAATGCGAAAGTCAATTTTTCTTTGTACTTAACTTTCTTCCTTTTGGATATTGGATCAGATTAAAAGTTAAAGTCCAGCGAATTAATATCTTAAAATCTAAGATTAATTTAATATTAACATCTGATAATCAGCATAATAATTTTTATCATTAAAAACAAAAAACCTTTCAGAAATTAATCCGAAAGGTTGTTATAAAAACTTTATCAAGATTTAAACCTCTTCCAAAGTGAAATTTAAATTTTTAAAGCAAATCTCAAAAAGCCAATTGCCATCAGCTATTTAAAATCTTCCGCTCGCTTCTATCCAGCCTGCAATTTTTTGATTGAACTGCGTTTGCTCTTTCAAATCTTCCAATTTCAAATGCATTCTGTAACGCCAGTAGTGTGGGAAAACCGCAGGATTGTTGATTCTTTCTTCATCCATATTTTGGTTCATCAGATTTTCATCGGTTGCCAAAAATTCCTGAATCGGGAATATCGCCAACATCGCTTCTGTGAAAAGATGCTGTTTCATAATCATTTCCGACAAATCCGGCGTCAAATCCCAAGGTGCTGTTCCGTATTGTCCCAACTGTCTGTTGAAATATTTCTGAGTCAGATTTCTGTCTTCGTGCCACCATTGTCTGAGTGTAGAACTGTCGTGAGAAGAAGCCGTTACGACATTCAGGTAACTTGCATTTTTGGGATCGTACCAGGCAATATTTTCGGAAGGCATTCTTTGAACTTTCAAAGCAGTGATCGCCAATCTGTCCATCACAACAGGCACGGAATCCGGAACCAAACCAAGATCTTCACCACAAATCAACATCGTAGTAGAATTGAGTAAAGCCGGTAATTTTTCCATCGCTTTCTGGTACCAAAGTCCATCCTGACGTTTGAAGAAGTAATCGTTGTAAACATCGCTCAACTTCGCTTTTTCCCAATCTGGCAAATACTTGTAAGATGTCGTTTTAGCGATATTGAATCTTGGATGATAAACGATTCCGTTCTCAGTTTCTTCGGTCAAGAACAAAACATTTCCGGCCAAAGAGATCAATTTTTCTTCTGCCCAATCCCATTTTTCTTTCTTGAAATAATCAGTCAGTTTTCTTTGCGTATCAAATTCCGGTTTGAAGCTATAAGTTCCATTGAAATGATTATCAAAGAAGTGATTCTGAACCTTTTCTTTCGATTCGCCAAAGGTTTCCCAAAGAATCGGCTCATTTACAAATGGTTTGATGTAACGATCGTAGTTGAAAGGAATCTGTCTGTCAGAAAACTCTCTTTCTGTCACAGGAACAGCCGGATAAAAATAACCCAGCAAACCTTGCGTCGCAGAAATCGGCATTCTCCAAATTCTAAAGAATCCAAGAATATGGTCGATTCTCATCGCATCAAAATATTGTTCCAAAACTTTGAAACGTTTTTTCCACCACTGGTAATCATCAGCTTTCATCACTTCCCAATTGTAGGTCGGGAATTCCCAGTTTTGACCTAAATCTGAAAATTGATCTGGCGGTGCACCGGCCTGGAAATCCATCCCGAAAAGCTCCGGCTCCGTCCAGGCTTCTACGGAATATCTGTAGATCCCTATTGGCAAATCGCCCTTCACCGAAAGTCCTAGTTGATGCAAATATTCCACCGCGTCCTGCAATTGCAAATGCAACTGGTACTGAACCCAAGCATGAAGCATTATCGTAGAATATTCCTTATGTTTAGGAGAATAAAGCGTTGCCACTTTTCCGGCAACAAATTTCTTATGCGTTTTCCAATCGTTGAAATTTGGCGTCTTGTATTTGTCTCTCAAAACACAAAATGCAGAATAAGGCATCAGCCATTCTTCGTTATCCTTAATGAATTTCTTGAAGTTTTTATCTTTAAAAATAGCTTCTTGATTTTCCTCGAAAACGGCTTTTGCAAATTTCCATTTTCCGGAGATCATTAGCTCGTAATCGATTAAACTTAAAGCATTTAATTCAGCTTTTTTATCCTGATATTCTTTTACTAATTTTTTCGGTAAAGCATATTCCAATTTTTCAATCGAAAGATATTGCGGATGAAGTGCGTAAACCGAAATTGCCGCATACGGATAAGAATCGGTCCAAGTATAATTGGCAGTTGTATCATTAATTGGCAAAATCTGAATCACAGAAAGCTTTGCATCATTGGCCCAATCGCCTAATTTTTTGATGTCAGAAAATTCACCAACGCCAAAACCGTCTTCGGATCTCAAAGAGAAAACCGGAACTGCAACCCCAGCAGAATGCCAAAGTGTTTCATTATTAAATTTGAAATAATGATCAGCCTTCACATACAGAATATCCTTAGTCGGATTTCCGAAAACCCAACGGTTTTCATTCGGTTCGATGTAAATGATTTGCCCAGACGTTTTGTCCTTGATGGCATATTTGTAAAGAACTGTCTGATGCGTCGGAATATCAACACCGATTTCCCAAACGCCGTAATCCGTTTCCTGTAGCTGCACTGATTTTTCGCCGTTCCAATTTCCCAAAGCGTCTACGTTTCCAATAATGACCAATTGCCAGTTTGGATTGTAAAGCGGCGCTTCTATGCGGAAAAGGTGCGAATGTTTTTTGACAACCGATAATTTTGCAGGTTTGAAACCTTGCAGACGATTGTGAAGAATTTTGTTGGTCAAATAATTTTCTGGGAAATTTTTAAGATTCCAACTGTCGAAGATCACAAATTCTTTGAAGCTGTTTGGCAGATTAAGCTTGTGAGTTGGGATCTCCTCATCCAAAACGTAGCCCTGCTCATTTACCAAAAGATATTTGTACTCGATTGATTTTGAAAAATAATCAATTTCTGTGGTCCAGTTATTATTTTCGGAATAGTTTAAATCGTGATCGCGGTGATCGTTTTTCTCGTCAAATAGTCGTAAAACAAGCCGTTCGCCAACTTTTGTTCCGAAATTAATACTAAAGTATAGTTTCATTATTAAGGTCTATTAATATTGGCGCAATTTAATGATTTATTGAATTATAACTATTATTCAAATAAAAAAATCATTTTTTCGTAATTCGGTCCAGATAGTCCTTAATATTATTGTCAAGAGAAACGGTAATTCCGCCTACATTTTTGGCTTTCATATACATCAGAACTTTCTCATCGCGCATTGAAAATATCAGAAAATCATTGAATTTATCAGGCGTAATTCCAGCTTCAGCAAAATAATTCGGATCAATATTATTATTAATCCAGGCCAGACCTTCCTGCAGATCTTCGTATTTGTAAAGCCGTCTCAACCGTCTTGATTTCCCACTCAAAACATCATAAATCGCCTGAATTTTTACTGTTGGAGGAATTCCTATAAGAGGCATCAGAATATCATTGACAGCTTCAGCCGGCTTTTCTCTTGGTTTTTCCGGACTTTTCGGTAAACCAATTGATTTTCTAAGCTCTTCTTTTTTAGCGTCTGCTAATTTTTTATTTTCAAGATTGACTTCTTCAATTTCAAGTGGAATTTTGACCAAGCGAACCGTCAGGAAATAATCATTTCGGACAATTACTTTTTCCCGCTCGTAATTTTCTTTCACAATTCTTAATTCATCGCCTGCTTTTGCATCGATGGAAAACTCGCCGACTTCATTGCTAAAAACCTTCTGGTCAGAACTTATATTAATGATCAAAGTTTTGGGAAGACGCGCAGATTCGTCTGTCACCACAACGCCGGAAATCATCTGAGAAGAGATTGAAATGGAAATCGATAGGAAGCAAAGGAATAGAAAGTTCTTCAACCGTGATTAATTTTAACCAAAAATAGCGCTTTATTAAAAACAAAAAATACGGTTTAACGTTTGTTAACCGTATTTTATAAATATTGATCCAACAAAAATTACTTTACAATAATCTTTTTAGAAATAATGGTTTTTCCATTTTCAGATTCAACATTGACAAGGTAAACGCCTGAAACCAGCTTTCCAAGTTCAATTTTAGTTTCAGAATTATTGATATTGGTAATCTTATTTTCCTTTACCAAAGCGCCGGCTAAACTGTAAATTTTAACTTGTGCGTTTCCTTTCTGAGAACTTCCAAGTCTTATATTTACAAAACCATCAGAAACTTTTGTTGGGTAAATTTCATTTTTGTCAATGCTAGCGATATTTTTATTACTTCTAAGAACATACGAACTTCCTAAATCATAAATTGGCAAGTTAATGTTTCCATTCATAGGCTCAGCCTGCAAAGTTTCCAAGTTCAAACTATGTAAAACACCGCCTTTTGCACTTCCCAGGACGATTTTTCCTTCAGCATTCACTGCAACGCCGTTGATAGAAAAATTATCTTGCAGACCTTTTACTTTTCCGATGAATTTGGCTTTCATCTCTTTCAAAGCAACTTTGAAAACATTTCCTGTCGATGAAAAAACATACAAATTATTATTGTCATCCGCAATCATATCGCCTCCAAAACCAGTCTGCATCTTGCTCAGCTGATTGTCACCGTTTCCTGAATCATCCTTAACAATTCCCAAATCCGAAACAGCATATTTGCCATTAATTCTAGAAATTTTCAGAAGCTGAGAACCGGAATTTGAAAGTGCGTAAATGTTACCGTCATTTCCTATTGTCATTCTGGAAAACTGAGAACCTGTGTCGCAAGCTGTCGGATTCGAAAGATTGTTTTCCAGCAAAATGATATCTTTTGTTTTAGAATCCAAAATGTAAATATTTGAAGAAAACATTGGCATATAAACCAAATTCCCCCTTCCATCTACCGCTAAACCAGCAATTTGACTTGCTACCGCATTGGCAAAAGATTTTTTGTCCTCGAAAATTTCCTTATCTAATTTGGTCGAAAATGTTTTAGGCTGATCTTTTTCAGACAGTAAGATCTTTTCCGTAATGCCTTTTTTGGAATCTAAAGCCCGGAAATCCTGGAAAATAATGTTTGCGGTTTCTTTGCCTGTCAGTGCAAAAATGTCTTGCTGTGCAAAGGAATTGGCGCCGATAAACAATAAAATTAAAGTGGATAGAGATTTTTTCATAGTATAAGTATTTGTAATTGTTGATACCAAGTTAAGTATTTTTGAAACACCACAATCATATTCACAAAAAACCTTTCGTTTGCTACGAAAGGTTTAGTTATTTATTGTTTCTGATAATTAATTCAGAACGTAAGTCGTTCCGTCTCTTCCATCTTTCAACTCAATTCCTTTTTCCAGAAGCTGATCGCGGATCTGGTCAGACAGTTCCCAGTTTTTTGATTTTCTCGCTTGATTTCTCAAATCGATCAAAACCTGCAAAGTCTGGTCAAGCTTATCATTATTCGATTCTTCAATCGTTTCCAATCCTAAAACATCGAAAACAATAGCATTCAGGAATTGTTTCAAATCTTCAAAATCATTGGTCGAAATGCTTTCTTTTCCAAGTTTCGAAGCTGAAATAAACTTCACTGCCTCGAACAAATGGGAAATCAAAATCGGACTGTTGAAATCGTCTGACAAAGCTTCCAAAACTTTTTCTTTCCAAGTTTTATAATCAAAAGAAGAGGTTTCCACACCTTCTGTCGGAACTTGTGTATTTAGGATTTTTACGGCTTCCATCAATCTGTTGAAACCTTTTTCGCTCGCCAACATCGCATCATTGGAAATGTCCAGAACACTTCTGTAATGCGCCTGCAAAAAGCAGAATCTCAACACACTTGGATGAAAAGCTTTCTCAAAGAAATCATTTTTTCCAGTAATTAATTCCATTGGAAGAATGTAATTTCCTGTGGATTTACTCATTCTTTGCCCGTTCATAGTCAGCATATTGGCGTGCATCCAATATTTCACAGGTTCTACGCCGTAACAAGCTTTTCCTTGAGCGATTTCACACTCGTGGTGCGGGAATTTCAAATCCATTCCGCCACCGTGAATGTCGAATTGGTCTCCCAGATATTTCGTGCTCATCGCGGTACATTCCAAGTGCCAGCCAGGAAAACCCTCTCCCCAAGGTGACGGCCATTTCATAATATGTTCTGGCGAAGCTTTTTTCCAAAGCGCAAAATCCTGCGGGTTTTTCTTTTCAAACTGTCCGTCCAAATCTCTTGTGTTGGCGAATAATTCCTCGATATTTCTTCTGGAAAGTTCACCATAATTAAGACCTCTTGCATTATACTCCAAAACATCAAAGTAAACGGAACCATTGCTTTCATAAGCAAAACCTTTTTCAATCAAATCTTTTGCAAGTTCCAATTGTTCGATGATGTGACCCGTTGCAGTCGGTTCGATTGTTGGCGGAAGCAAGTTGAATTTCTTCAAAACCTCGTGAAAATCGACTGTGTATTTTTGCACGATTTCCATTGGCTCCAATTTTTCCAATCTGGATTGCTTGATGAATCTGTCATTATTGATATCGCCATCGTCCGTCAAATGTCCGGCATCAGTGATATTTCTGACATATCGAACTTTATAACCCAGAAACTGAAGGCTTCGGTAAATAAAATCGAATGACAAAAAAGTTCTCACATTCCCCAAATGCACATTGCTGTAAACCGTCGGCCCACACACGTACATCCCGATATTACCTTCTAATATTGGTTTGAAAACTTCTTTTTCGCCTGAGAGCGAGTTGTATATTTTTAGTTGCATTGTTTTTATGAATGATAAATTATAATTGATAAATGATTTAAATATTGACACAAAATATCAACATCAAATAGTTGTTGTGATGAAAATTTGATGAGTCAGTTTTTTATATTTTATCATTTTAATCAAATTTCGCGTGACTTCCCACATAATGCAGAAATTCCTGTCTCGTAATTGGATTCGTTCTGAAAATCCCACTCAATTCTGCTGTAATCGTAGAACTTGCAGTATCTTTTATCCCGCGACAATTGACGCAAAGGTGTTTAGCATCGATGATACAGGCTACATTTTTCGTTCCCAAAGCTTCTTTCAAGGCATCAACAATTTGCATTGTCAATCGTTCCTGAACTTGGGGACGTTTTGCGTAATAATCTACAATCCTATTGATTTTAGACAAACCTATCACTTCACCACTTGAAATATAAGCAACGTGCGCTTTCCCGATGATCGGCAAGAAATGATGTTCGCAGAAAGAATAGACTGTAATATCTTTTTCCACCAACATCTGTCGGTACTTGTACTGATTTTTGAATGTTGAGATGCCAGGTTTATTTTCCGGAAGCAAACCTCCAAAGATCTCGTTCACGTACATTTTCGCCACACGCTTTGGAGAATCTTTCAGAGAATCATCCGTCATATCGAGGCCTAAAGTTTGCATGATCTCGCCAAAAAGCCCTTCGATTTTCTTTATTTTTTCTTCAGGTTTCAGATCAAAAGCATCCGGTCTGAGAGGCGTGTGATCTTTTCCTGTAAAGACATCATCATCATTATCAGAAATGTGTTCCATAATATCATTAATAATAAGAAGCAAAAATAAACAAAATTTATCTACTCCGTTGAGAGTAAATCTAAAGATTTGATTATAAAAAGAATAGATTTAGAAAGCATCTAAAAAACTAAAAAAAAATTGAAATGATTTGAATTTTTATATATTTGCACCAAATTAACATAATTAAAAATAAAATACTATGTCAGACATTGCATCAAGAGTAAAAGCTATCATCGCTGATAAGCTTGACGTTGAAGAAACAGAAGTGACTCCAGAAGCTAGCTTCACAAACGATTTAGGAGCTGATTCTTTGGATACTGTTGAACTTATCATGGAATTCGAAAAAGAATTCAACATTCAGATTCCAGATGATCAAGCAGAGAAAATTACAACTGTTGGTCACGCTATTGCTTACATCGAGGAAGTTGTAAATAAATAATATTTATTCAAGACAAAAAAAATTTATGGAATTAAAGAGAGTAGTTGTAACCGGCTTCGGCGCTATTACACCGATTGGAAATAACGCGAAGGAATACTGGGAAAGCCTTAAAATAGGAGCAAGTGGCGCTGCCCCGATTACTCTTTTTGATTCCACTAATTTTAAAACCAAGTTCGCCAGTGAGGTGAAAAACTTTGATCCACTTAATTATTTCGATAAAAAAGAGGCGAAAAAGATGGATAGAAATTCTCAGTTCGGCCAAATTGCTGCAAGAGAAGCTATTGCTCACGGGAGACTTATTGAAGACAATGTCGATAAAAATCGCGTTGGTGTAATCTGGGGATCAGGAATCGGCGGACTGGAAACTTTTGAACAAGAAGTTTTGGGTTTTGCAGAATCCAAAGGTATTCCGAGATTCAATCCTTTCTTTATTCCAAAAATGATTGCGGACATTACGCCTGGAAATATTTCTATTGAATATGGTTTCCATGGTCCTAATTACACAACTGTTTCTGCTTGTGCTTCTTCTGCCAATGCTTTGATCGATGCTAAGATGCTTATTAACTTAGGCAAAGCTGACGTGATTGTATGTGGAGGTTCAGAAGCTGCTGTTACAGCGAGCGGAATGGGAGGTTTCAACGCCATGCACGCACTTTCTACAAGAAACGATGATCCCAAAACGGCTTCCAGACCATTCGACAAAGACAGAGATGGATTTGTATTGGGCGAAGGCGCAGGATGTATCATCCTTGAAGAATACGAACACGCAAAAAAACGAGGTGCAACAATCTATGCAGAATTAGCTGGTGGCGGAATGAGTGCAGATGCACATCACATGACGGCTCCACACCCTGAAGGACTTGGCGCTTATCTGGTAATGAAAAATTGTCTGGAAGATGCTGGTGTAACTGCCGATGAAGTAGATCATATCAACATGCATGGTACATCTACTCCACTGGGAGACATCGCAGAATCCAATGCGATTGCAAAATTATTCGGAGAACACGCTTTTGATATTCAGATCAATTCTACAAAATCAATGACCGGCCACCTTTTGGGAGCTGCCGGCGTTATTGAAGCCATTGCCGCGTTACACGCCATTATTCACGGTATTGTTCCACCAACAATCAATCATTTTACTGATGATGAAAACATCGACCCAAGATTGAATTTTACATTCAATACTGCGATTGAAAAAGATGTTAACATCGCTATGAGTAATACTTTTGGTTTCGGAGGTCACAACGCTTGTGTTCTTTTCAAAAAAATATAATATGTTTTTATGGAGTTGAAAAGTTATTTTTCTAAATTCCTTCTTAAAAACAGAGCACAAAAACTTTCGGAAAAAGATATTCTTTTTCGCAAAAACATTTCAAACATCGTAGGTTACAACATCCACGATATCGAAATCTTTAAAGAAGCATTTTCTTTGAAATCGTCTTCAAAAAGCACGAATAAAAAAAATTACGAACGTCTTGAGTTTTTAGGGGATTCTGTTTTAGGAACCATTATTTCTTGTCATCTTTTTCAAACTTATCCGAATGAAAACGAAGGATTTCTCACGCAGATGAAGTCCAAAATTGTCAACAGGAAAAACCTCAACAAACTGGGAGAAGATCTTAAATTAAGCTCTCTTCTGCAGGCCGATACAAGCCAGACGATTCTTAGTGAAAACATCTCAGGAAATCTTTTGGAAGCTTTAATTGGTGCGCTTTATCTCGATATTGATTATGAATTCTGTAAGAAAATAGTCCTCGACAGGATTCTTACGCCTTCCACAATCAATAAGCTTGAAAATAAGATCATCAGCTACAAAGGTCTTTTGCTGGAATGGAGTCAGAAAAAGAAAATCCCTATCAAGTACGAAACCTGCGAGGAACTTCAGCCAAATAAAGTTGCCGTTTTCCGCTGTCACGTCTGGCTTCACAACGAAAGAATCGCCAACGCGGTAGAAACTTCGAAAAAGAAAGCCGAGGAAAAAGCAGCTCAGAGGGCATTTTACGTTTTGAGTAAGAAAGAAAACATTATTGAGCATCAAAAAACAGTATCTTAAACTAGAAGAAGATCTATCAGAGATCAACGTAGGATTGATTAGACTTGCAAAACCAATCCCGGAACACGAATTGTTTTTTCTCATCAACAATATCAATACTTTCAAATTTACAAGAGTAGATGATATTCTCATCAAAGGCGAATATTTCGACCATTCTTTTTCCAGATATCAGGCGTACGACAAATCATCCAAAAACTGTTACAGTTTTATTTCCAACAAGTCTATTGTCTCAATTCAGAAAAAAGAACAGAATCAGCTTTTTTCAGATGAATCAAATATTAAATTTCTACTTAATACGCATCAAGATGTGGATTACATTTTAACTAATTCCGACATGTTTGCGGAATTTTCGTTAATTTTGCTTCCGGAAAATTTCGTGTTCCAAATTCAGGAATATCCATTGAGCTCTGAAGAAGAGCTTTATCAATTAATTCAATATTATGAATAAAAACCTTAAAAAAACAAAAATTATTGCAACCCTAGGACCAGCATCTTCCAGCAAGGAAACGATGATCCAAATGATCCAGGCAGGTGTTGATGTATTTAGAATAAACTTTTCACACGCCGATTACGATTTGGTGATGAAAAATGTAAATATTATCCGTGAGATCAACAAAGAATATGGCTACTCTGTATCTATTTTGGGAGATCTTCAGGGACCAAAACTTAGAGTTGGTGTAGTAAAAGAAGGATCTTTCCTTAATCCCGGAGATATTCTTACTTTCACTAACGAAAAAATTGAAGGAGACGCTACCAGAGTTTACATGACTTATCAGCAGTTCCCTCAGGACGTAAAAGTTGGAGAGAGAATCCTGATTGACGACGGTAAATTGGTTTTCGAAGTGATCGAAACTAATAACCTGGACACTGTAAGAGCTAAAACAATCCAAGGCGGACCGTTGAGTTCCAAAAAAGGAGTAAACCTTCCTAACACAAACGTTTCTTTGCCTGCATTGACAGAAAAAGATATCGAAGATGCAAACTTTATGCTGGACAATGAGTTTGACTGGATTGCTTTATCTTTCGTACGTCACGCTCAGGACATTATCGATCTTAAAGATCTGATGGCAAAACACCCAACCAACAAGACCAAAACGCCGATCATTGCAAAAATCGAGAAGCCAGAAGGTGTGAAAAACATCGATGAGATCTTGCTGGAATGTGACTGTCTGATGGTTGCCAGAGGTGATTTGGGAGTTGAAGTTCCTATGGAGCAAGTGCCTGTAATCCAGAAAAACCTTGTAAACAAAGCTAGACTTTACGCAAAACCTGTAATCATCGCAACTCAGATGATGGAAACAATGATTAACATCCTGACGCCTACAAGAGCGGAAGTAAATGACGTTGCCAACTCTGTATTGGATGGTGCTGATGCAGTAATGCTTTCCGGAGAAACTTCGGTTGGAAAATATCCTGTGGAAGTGGTAAGCAATATGGCAAAAATCGTGAAGAATATTGAGAAAACGCCACTTTACGGAAAACTAAATCACGTGATTGAAGAAAAAATCAATTGTGTGGACGAGCGTTTCATTACGGATAAAGTTTGTCGTTCTGCAGTTGATATTGCAAAATCTACGGGAGCTGAGGCTATCGTCACTTTGACATCTTCCGGTTACACCGCTTTCCAGATCTCTGCGCACAGACCATCTTCCCACATCATCGTTTTCAGTAACAACAAACGTGTTATTACAATGCTAAACCTTCTTTGGGGCGTAAGAGCTTTCTATTATGATATGGAAAAATCTACGGATGAGACTGTAATCCAAGTGAATATGCTGACGCACAATTATGGATTTGTAGAGCAAGGTGATTATGTTATCAACCTTAATGCAATGCCGGTTCACAACGGCGGAAAAACAAATACTTTGAGATTATCAACGATATAATTTCGGTTTATATAAAAGCAAAAAGACACCAATCTACTTGGTGTCTTTTTTTATTTTCCATTGTCAAAGAAACTATTCTTTCACAATTTTCTTTGATACGATTCCAGTTTTAGTTTTAACCGTTAAGATATAAACTGAATTTGGAAGCTTATTCAGACTGATGGTTTGGGATTTTGAAGCTTTAAGATTTTCAAGAATCAGTTTTCCGTTCATATCAAAAAGAGCAATTCTTTCTATATCATTTGGTGCATTGATATTAATTAGATCTTTTGTTTTCGTCGGATAGATTTTCACTTCGTCTTTTGAAATATTTTCTGAAGCTAAAGTAATCTTCTTCGTTCCGGTTGCGACCAATGCAAAATCCTGAGTTGCCGCATTACCTTCCTGATTGACCAGCGTATTTTTGTGGCTGACTTCTATTCTGTAAATTCCACCCGCTGCAGGATTATCAATCACGATTTGTTCTACATTATCAACAGTATTATCACCTTTCGTGGCATTAGCATTAGGATCATTGATGTCCAGTTTCCAAGGATAATAAACCGTTCCGGAGCCAACTTCAACAACTCTAAGATCAAGATCATTCACCAGTCTCGAGGTGTGATTTTGCTGCTGGTCTATATCTGTTGTGAAATAGGCAATTGCAGGATCAACCCAAGAAATGCTGACCTTCAAAGGTTCTGTTCCCGATGCTTTGATTTCCTTCGTAAAATCTACTGTGGACTGAAGCGTATTTCTTTCCAGATAGGAATCTTCATTCAGTTTGTTAATTAAAACTTTGGCGGCCTTTTTCGCATCCACAAGTCCCCAGCCATACCAAACATCCGGACCTGGTCTTCCAGCCTCATTCGCAGTATGAGTCAAAAGCGCTTTCATCTCATCAGCTTTAAAAATAAAACTGCTGTTTCCCAAAATCCCTCTTTGAATCTGAGTCAGTGCGCCGGCAATGCCTGTAACCATTGGTGCTGCATAGGATGTTCCGTAATTCACGACGTATTGAGTGGTTGCATTGGGATTTGCATTGGTGTAATTTGCCATTATCATATCTACGCCAACAGCTGTAATATCTGGCTTCACAGCGCCATCTTTTCTCGGACCTGCACCGCTGAAGCTGCCTTTTACCACGTCATTTGCCTGCGTATATTTATGATCCGAAGTTGTCAATTGATTGACCGCTCCTACTACAATAATGTTTTTGGCTACTGAACCATATCCTATGCAATTATAACCCTGACTGCAATTGGCCGGCGGAATCTCATCTCCGGCTGCGAAAGCAACCCAGGAATTTGTGGCAGTATTAAATTTATATTTTGGAGAAGCAGCAGAAGGCCCAACGCCGTAATAGTTCCCTGTAGATTTTACGATAATCTGCTGAGGCTGTGCATAAACGATTTTATCAAAATTATAGTCGTTTTCGTAATAAGCGCCGGAATAGGTATCCTGATGACTAAATTCATAATTACCATACCAATAGTAAGAACTGCCAGATTGCAGCCAGCCTAGATTGACGCCATAAGAATGATTGGAAATATTAAGATCCGGCAAAGTTGCTAGTTTCTGGTAATTATTGCCCAAAGCCGTCGCAGCAAACATATAATTATCCGTGATTCCTTGTGGCAGAATTCCCTTTGCATCCAGCTTGGAGTAAGTGCTTCCACTTTGAGTAAAAGTTCCCGTTGCTGTTCCGTTTCCGATAAGAATACTGTTGACATTTGTCCCGTGGTAATGCTTGGCTTCTGTCGCCGCTTCCCTATTCACGGCTCTGTTTGTCGTGAATTGCTCGTGCGTATCCTGAATTCTTCCTGCATCGAAAATGGTAATTTTCACACCACTTCCTGTAACTGCAGCAGCTCCGGAAACTGACCCGGACTGCAATTCATCTATATTAGCTGTCGCATTCGCTCTGGTCTCTTCGGTGGAATAAAAAAGGGGAATCTGTCCCGCAAAACCTGCAAGATTCTTTTTCAGACTGTCTTTTTCTTTGGAAGAATACTTTGCGCTTTTTGATAAGAAAGAATCCAGTTTCTTTTCATTTTCTAATCTTTGTTTCCCAAACTCATTTTTCAGTTTAAGATCCTGGGCATTAGAAAAATAAAACGAAAATAACATTCCGACACTGAGTACAACTTTTTTCATCTAAAAACTTTTTGCAAAGATAAAAAATACTTAGATCATAATAAGTTTTAAAAATGTTAACTATTTATTTTTGAATTTCTTAAATGTAGTTTCGAAGTGAAGTTTCAGGTTTCCAATATCTTCTTCACTGCAATAGCCATATTTCAGAATAGTTCTCGTCCCAAAACTTTGAAGTGAGTAGAAGATAAAAGAATTAATTTCCTGAGATATTAATCCTAAAGAAATAAAATAGTCATCCGTCAGATTTTCGCGCAGCCATTCCACAAAATCTGATGTAGTCCATTTGTCATCGATTTTTCCAAAACTAATACCTCCGCCAACTGGCTGTACAAATTCGCCGTGTCTTGGTTTCATTAATTCCTCACTGGATTTCGTTTTGAAATAGACTTTCAAATCATTGTTCAAAGCGACTTTTTTCTTGTTTTCATTGAAAAGTTTAGAATCCTCATCAAGTTTCCCAGACAACTTTTTCCTGACCTCAACTTCCTCGATTTCCGTAACAATTTTTATTAAATTAATGACAATTTCATCAGTATTAATGATTTTCAAAATCTTCCTTTCGTAACCTTCTTTCACAAACCGGAGCTCATCACCAAGATTTGCATTAATCACAAACTGACCTTGAGAATTAGAATAAGTTTTTTCCTGAGAATTGATATTAACGACCAAAACTTGATTCGCCAAAACAGAATCAGACACAATTTTTCCTTTAATATTTTGTGAATAAAAGGTTTGAAAAAGCAGTAAAAAACAAGAGAATAGAAATATTTTCAAAGGCTATTTTTCATCAAAAATAAATTTAATTCCGGCTCGGAAATGACATTTAACCAGGATTAACTTTTTTGTGAACATTTAACAAAATCGGATTTCCAAAGCATTTTATTTCTCTGTTTAAAACCTTAACTTTACGCAAAATTACAATGTAGATGTACTTAGTTTTCGATACAGAGACCACTGGTTTACCCAAAAATTTCAACGCACCGCTCTCAGATTCAGACAACTGGCCAAGAATGGTCCAGATCGCCTGGCAGATCCACGATGACAATGGAAACCTGATAGAAAACCAAGATTACATCATCAAACCAGAAGGTTATGACATCCCGTTCAACGCCGCGAGAATCCACGGGATCACGACTAAAATCGCTAATGAAGAAGGTCGAGATCTGGAAGAGATCTTAGTAGAATTTTCTAAAGCTTTGGAAAACGTTAGAGTTGTTTCCGGACACAATGTGGAATTCGATTACAACATCGTTGGGGCAGAATTTTTCAGGAAAAATATTAAAGATAATCTTCAGGAAAAACCGAGAGCAGATACGATGATCTTGGGAACAGATTATTGTCAGTTGGCTGGCGGACGAGGCGGAAAATTCAAATCGCCAAAACTGGAAGAACTTTACGAGAAACTTTACGGACACAAGTTTGATGAAGCGCACAACGCTGCAGCCGATGTGAATGCAACGGCTCAGGTTTTCTTTGAAATGATGAGAATCGGCGTGATTCCGACGGATGTTTTGAAGATCAATGAAACTCAGTTAAAAGAATTTCAGACCCACAATCCAAATCCGATAAAACCTTTCGGAATCGTCATCAGAAGACAGGTTGCAAGTTTTAACAATAAGAAAAAACAAGCCGATGTTGGCAGCATTGATGACATTGAGCTTGGAAAATATTTCAATTTCGACAACCACAGCGTTTTCTCCACTTTGACGGCGACGACCAATATCAACGACCTTATCAAAAAAGCGACAGATGAGAACTATGCGGCCGTTGGAATGGTGGATATTGGCAATATGATGGGCGCGTTCAAATTCGTTTCTGCGGTTGAAGACACCAATTCCGGAAGAAATAAAAAGCACAAAGAATATTTGGCTAAAAAACAGGAAGCCGAAGAAAAAGGAGAAGTTTTCAATGAAGAAGAGCCAATTACAGATCAACTGATCCCAATTGTTGGTTGCGAATTTTTCATTTCGAATCGATACGAGCAAAAGCAATTTACCAAAGACGATCCGGACAGAAGGACGCAAATGGTGTTGCTGGCAAAGGATTTCAATGGTTATAAAAATTTGATCAAACTTTCCAGTATTGGTTTTCAGAAAGGATTCTATTTTGGCGTTCCAAGGATCAGCAGAGAATTGATCTCTCAATACAAAGAAGGATTGATCGCCTTGACTTCCGGGATCAACGGCGATATTCCGAATACGATCTTAAATATCGGAGAACAAAAAGGGGAAGAATTGTTCCAATGGTGGAAAGAGGAATTTGGCGATGATTTCTATGTTCAGATCCAGAATCATAATTTGCCCGAGGAAGAGCATTTGAATGAAGTTCTATTGCAATTTGCAGATAAATATAATGTCAAGATCTTAGCTCAAAACGAAACGTACTACACCAATAAAGATGACGCGAATATCCAAGACATTTTGGGTTGTATCAAAGATGGCGAAAAGCAATCAACGCCGATTGGCAAAGGTTTCGGAAAGAGAAAAGGCTTGACGACCAACGAATATTACATCAAAAGTCAAGATGAATTAAAACAAGCTTTTATAAATTATCCGGATGCTTTCGAAGCTTATGAAGAATTTTTGGCGAAGTTCAAACCTTACACTTTGAAACGTGATGTTTTGCTACCGAAGTTTGACATTCCGGAAGAATTCATCGATCCAGAAGATGAAGCTGATGGCGGAAAACGTGGTGAAATGGCCTACCTGCGACATTTGACCTACGAAGGTGCAAATAAACGTTACCCAGTTATTACGCCTGAAATTCAGGAGCGATTGGATTTTGAATTGGAAGTTATTGCCAACACAGGTTATCCTGGATATTTCTTGATCGTTCAGGATTTCTGTAATGAGGCTCGAAATATGGGTGTTTCGGTTGGTCCAGGTCGTGGATCGGCCGCTGGATCGGCAGTTGCCTATTGCATTAAAATCACGAATGTCGACCCGATCAAATATGATCTCCTTTTTGAGAGATTCCTGAATCCGGAAAGGGTTTCGATGCCCGATATCGATATCGATTTTGATGATGAAGGCCGTGATAAGGTCATCAAATGGGTGGTTGAAAAATATGGTCAGGAACAGGTGGCGCAGATCATCACTTATTCGGTTTTGGGAGGAAAATCAGCGATCAAAGATGCTGGTCGAGTTCTCGACCTGTCAATTCCAGAAACGAATATGATTGCGAAACTGATTCCGCCAAGTCCGGGAATGAATATTGCGAAAGCGCTTTCAAAATATGACAAGCTGAAGCCTGAGGATCAGCAATTGGTTGATGAGATGAAGTTCATTCTTTCAAACTCCGATGATTCCAGATTCTCGGTTCTGGAAAGCGCGAAGAAAATGGAAGGTTGCATCCGAAATACGGGAATCCACGCTTGTGGTGTGATCATTACGCCAGAACCTGTGAGCAATTTGGTTCCAATCACGATTGCGGCGAAAGATGCGGATATTTTGGTTTCTCAGTTCGATAACTCGGTGGCGGAAAATGCGGGTCTTTTGAAGATGGATTTCCTTGGATTGAGGACTTTGACTATTATTAAAGATGCAGTGAAACTTGTAAAAGAACGTCACGGCGTTGATATCGACCCAGATGAAATCCCTTTGGATGACGCAAAAACTTATCAATTATTTAAGGAAGGAAGAACGATCGGGATTTTCCAATACGAGAGTCCGGGAATGCAAAAATATATGCGTGAATTGAAACCAACGGTTTTCGCCGATCTGATTGCGATGAATGCCTTGTATCGCCCAGGTCCTATTAAATATATCCCAAATTTCATTAACAGAAAACACGGAACTGAGGAAATTATCTATGACCTCGAAGAAACAAAAGAATATCTTGAAGAAACTTACGGGATCACCGTTTATCAGGAACAGGTAATGCTTCTGTCTCAGAAGTTGGCCAACTTTACCAAAGGTGAAGCCGATACTTTGAGAAAAGCGATGGGTAAAAAGCAGATCGAAGTTCTGAACAAAATGTACCCGAAATTCATCGAAGGTGGAAGAAAAAACAACCTAGATGAAGAAAGATTGGAAAAGATCTGGAATGACTGGAAAGCCTTTGCAGAGTACGCCTTCAACAAATCCCACTCGACTTGTTACGCGTGGATCGCTTATCAAACCGCTTATCTGAAAGCCAATTATCCAGCAGAATATATGGCGAGTGTAATGAGTAATAACATTAATAATACCGCTTCCATCACAATGTTTATGGAGGATTGTAAAGCCATTGGTGTCGATGTTTTGGGTCCAGATGTGAATGAATCTCAATATAAATTCTCAGTAAATGAAAAAGGACAAATCCGCTTTGGATTGGGCGCTATTAAAGGAATTGGTGAAGGCCCGAGTGAGGCGATTGCAGCCTTGAGACAAAACGGAAGATATAAAAACGTCTATGATTTCTTTGAGCGAATTCCGCCTTCGCAAGTGAACAAAAGGGTTGCGGAAAGTTTGGTGACTGCGGGAGCGTTTGACGAATTGGACACGTATCACCGCGGACAATACTTTGACATCGATGCTTCCGGGAAAACGAATATTGAAAGACTTTCGCGTTACGGACAAAGTTTTCAGGACAGCAAAAATGAAATGGATAATTCTCTGTTTGCAGATTTTGCCGAGGAAGTTCAAATCGAACAACCAAAACTTTTGCCTTGCGCAGAATGGCCGAATATGCATAAACTCAATAAAGAGAAAGAAATCATTGGATTCTATTTGTCCGCGCATCCTCTGGACGAGTTCAAATATCAGTTTAAATTTATGCAAGGTGTCCTTTCCAAAAAAGCGATCCTTGATGAGAAGAAGGACGAAATTCCTGTTTTGGATGAAGTAATTCCGATTTTGGAAACCGACAATACGCCTGACGAAGAAGTTCCTGATATTTTGGTTTCTGATGAAGTCGGATTGGAAGATGAAATCATTGAAGAATCCGGCAAAAAAGCAGAACCAAAAGGTAATTTCAATTTCCTGAATCTAGATGAAGTGGAAGCTTTCAAAGATTTGGCCTTTCCGCCAAAAGCACCCGAACTTTTTGAAGAAAAGAAAAGCTGGAAGGACAAGATGAATGAAAAAGACAACACCAAGGAATACACCGTTGCTGGCCTAATTACGGAATATCGTGTGGCGGATGGTTTCCGAAGTGGGGAAAAAGTGGCTTTTGTCTTGTTGGAGGATTACACAGGCTCCTACTCTTTCCGATTGGGTGACAGAGATTATATGCGTTTGAAAGACAAATTGGAAGTTCAGCGCTTTGTCATTATGAAACTCAAATTCTCACAGGGAAAAGACGGACGTGTTTTCGTCAATGTAAATGATGTTTTGGAATTGAAAGAGGCTTTTGACCGATTTGCACGTAGTTTATGTATTGTAGTGCCACTGGATTCCTTGCGTAAAACTGATATTGAATTCTTTAAAGAGAAGATCATTGAGAATCATGGCGAGCAGAAATTGAATTTCTTTATCAAAAATCCGGAAGATGAATCTGTTTTGGAAGTTGTGAGTATGAAACATCATATTAATATTAATGAAGATCTTTTAGAAGTGATACATTCCATTAATAATTATGAAGTTTTTCTGAATTAAGGAGTTTAAAATAACAGTAACAGCCATTTTGCATTTCGTAAAATGACTGTTTTTATTAAATAAACTATTGTGTAGCTGTTAATTTAACACAATCACATATATTATCATAAATTAATAAAAAAAATATAAACATTAATTACTATCATTAAAAATAATTATTATATTTGCTGAAATATAAATTAAATAATTATGAAGAAATTTCTACTCACGTGCTCACTGGCACTAGGATTAGGAGCAAACGCTCAAATTTTTGTAAGCGAAAGTTTTGAAACTGCAGCTTACACTGCAAACGGATTCGTCTTCACAGGAGGGTACAGTCCGAACACATATCTTGCAGGATGTGATGGTACTATTGCAATTGGATCAAACCTTTATGGAACCAATGTAGCATACAACACATCAACCTTAGTGTACACAAAGCCAGCTTCAGTGACTGCAAACGGAAAAAAAATTGATGTATCGTTTACAGTATCTGCGCTTCCATATGCTACAGGTAGCACAACAAATGGAAACTTAAATGTTGCATATTCTACAGATGGTGGTACAACGTATGTTCCTTTCGGTACAACTTACACGTTTCCATCTACTGGGGTTACTTGCTACGCATACTCTGCACAAATACCAGAATCTGCCAACGTAAATGGAAATTTCAAACTTAAAATCACAAGTGTAACTGTAAACGGTGCAACTGATGATTTCTACATTTTCTTGGACAAAGTTGTTGTAAAACAAGAAGCTACCGCAGCTCCAGCTTGTACAGCATTAACTAGTCCTGCTTCTGCTGCTACCGGTGTATCTGTAAGACCTACACTAACGTGGGCTGCTGCTTCCGGTGCTCAATCTTATACTGTGAAATTAGGAACTACTCCTGGAGCTTCTGATGTATTATCTACAACAGTTAATACCACATCTTATACTCCACTATCAACAAGTGCTTTACCACAAAACAAACTTCTGTATGCAACTGTAACAGCTACAAACGATATTGGAAGTGCTACTGGTTGTACAGAAACGACTTTCACTACCGGAGCTAACGCAATAGCACCATATTGTGGCCCAATGATTTCTACTGCTCCTACACAGACAGCACCTATCAAATCGTTTATCTTCGGAGGTGTGACCAATACTTCTGACGCTGCAGCAACCACGATTGGATCATTTGCACCGCACGAAAATTATTTATCTGCTCCTTTTGAAGTAAAAAATAACGTAACGACTGTACCATTTACTGTAAACGGAATTGGTATTACAGGTAATGGATGGGGTACTTCGATATTTATTGACTGGAACAATGACGGAGATTTCTTAGATGCTGGTGAGTCATATTTCAATACTACTGCAACAATCAAAAGAACTACTACTGTAAGTGCTGCAAATATTGCTACTTTAACAGGAAACATTACAATCCCTGCAGGCGTTACACTAGGTCAGAAGAGAATGAGAGTTAAGTATAACTTTACTGGAACAACGATCCATTCGTCACTTACAACTGGTTGTACCGATATTAACAATGGACAGGTAGAAGATTACACAATCGACTATAAAGATTTCTTAGCTGTAACAGATGTAAACAAAGCAGCAGTTTCTGTTTATCCAAATCCATTCACAGATGTTCTTAAAATCTCTGATGTAAAAGGTGTTAAATCTGTATCTGTAAACGATATGTCTGGAAGACAAGTGAAATCTCTTGCACCTTCTGCAGAAATCAATTTATCTAGTTTGAAAGGTGGATTGTATATCGTAAACCTTAATATGGAAGACGGAAGTGTAAAAACTTTCAAAGCAATCAAAAAATAATTTATCTTTAAATTATTAAAATAATGAAGCCGCCTCGTTTTGAACGAGGCGGCTTTTTGTTATTAGCAAGTTTTATTGACTTTAAGTGTTAATATTCTTTTTTAGAAAGAAAAATTATTTTATATTCGTATCAGTTTTAATAAATTTATAATATTATGAAAAAAATTCTATTCTCTTGCCTTTTGGCATTAGGTATTGGGGTAAACGCTCAATATGACTTTACCGAAGATTTTGAAGGCGATGCAGCTGGTATGATCCAGTTTGGCGGTGGTGGTTTCAACACCGTTAATTTCTGTAGTGCCGGAACTTCCGGGTCTTTAACTTACAGTGCAACTGTAACCCAGACAGGATGGTTGGCAAATCTTTTGGAAAAAGGTGATGCTACGGGCCAAACAAACAACGGTCAAAAACTTGACATCACTTTTAGCTACAAAAAAGGAGCAAATCTTACTGGAACTCTATACGCTGCTTATGCTGTATTAGATGAGGAATCTAACTCTTGGTCTATCTATACTGTTGGAACAGGAACCGCTTTGACTGCTGCTGCAGTTACGACTTGCGGAACTGTGACAGGTTCTGTTCCGGCTGGGACATTCGATCCTAACAAAACTTACGCTGTAGGAACATGGATGCAAAGAAGTGGAACCAGTACAGGAGCTCTCTATGTAGATGATTTGATCGTGAAACAAGCCGCTGTAAGCACTGTGCCAGCTTGTACTACATTTACAACACCTACTAACGGCGGTGTTGTGCCTGCAGGAACTTACGGTCTTACTTGGGCAACTTCAGCTATTGCTTCTGGTTACAAAGTAACTGTTGGAACTACAGCTGGCGGATCAAATGTTGTTAATACAACGATCTATGGTAATTCATTAAATGTAGCTTTAACACCTAACACAACTTATTACGCTAAAGTATTGGCTACAAATAGCGTTGGTGATGCTACCGGATGTCAGGAAATTACTTTCAGTACAAATAATACAGTTGGACACTGTGGACCATTGACATCTACTGCACCGACTGCTATTGCTCCAATTAAGTCTGTAAACTTCGCAGGTGTTACAAACACATCCGATCCTACAGCTACAACAATTGGTTCGTTCCCGGTTCATCAGAATTTTACAACTATAGAATTCCCTGTAAAAAACAATGTAACAAGTGTACCATTGACTATCCAAGGAACTACTAACGGAAATCCTGTAAATGGATGGGCTGCATCTGTATTTATCGACTGGAACAACGATGGAGACTTTGATGATGCTGGCGAATCTTACTGGAACACTACAGAAACAATGCTTAGAGTATCTGGAGTAACAGATAATCCAGTTACATTAACTAAAAATATCGAAATCCCAGCAGGTACTTCATTAGGTAAAAAATTCATGAGAATTAAATATAACTTCTCTGGAGCAACTATCCATACTGCTTTAGTTTCTGGCTGTGCAAATATGGTAAATGGACAAACAGAAGATTACACACTTGATTACCAAGATGCGCTTGCAGTTTCTGACGTAACTAAAGCTGGTATCTCTGTATATCCAAATCCATTCACTGATGTTCTTAGAATATCTGATGTGAAAGGAGTTAAATCCGTATCAGTTAATGACATCTCCGGAAGACAAGTTAAAACGCTTGCACCTTCTGCAGAACTTAACCTTTCTAGCTTGAAATCTGGATTATACATCGTTAACCTACAAATGGAAGACGGAAG
This sequence comes from Epilithonimonas sp. JDS, assembly GCF_021261315.1. Taxonomy (GTDB): domain Bacteria; phylum Bacteroidota; class Bacteroidia; order Flavobacteriales; family Weeksellaceae; genus Epilithonimonas. The sequence goes on along the minus strand of NZ_JAJSAX010000007.1, from coordinate 125,241 downwards.
TGTAAAAACTTTCAAAGCTATCAAAAAATAATTCTCTAGAATTATCTTAATACTAAGCCCACTCGAACAAGTGGGCTTTTTGTTTGCCAACAAATGGATCATCAAAAGTAAATTATATCACTAATTTATTAGATACAATAATATTTGGTTCTGCTGAAAGCAAGTTTAATTTAAATATGAAACTCATTAAAAAAAGAAAACTTGTCACATTAAGAGTACGTTTGTTTAATATTCATAATACTTTCGTAAGATTAAATTCAAACCACAAAAAAAATCCCGTGAAATTCACAGGACTTTGTCATTTTATTATAATGCTGATCTTACCAGATTTTTACTCTTTCTTCCGGTTTTTTGTAAAGCTTGTCGCCTTGCTTCACATCAAACGCTTTGTAGAAGGCTTCGGTGTTTACCAATGGTCCGAAACTTCTGTAAAGTCCTGGAGAGTGTGGATCTGTTTTCACCTGATTGGTCATAAACTTCTCGGTAGAAAGCGTTCTCCATACGGTCGCCCAACTTAAGAAGAATCTTTGATCCGGTGTATAACCGTCAATTTTTCCAGGCGTTCCTTTGTCTTTAAGGTACATTTGCAATGCGTCATAAGCGATATTGACACCGCCAAGATCAGCGATATTCTCTCCGTTTGTAAAAGTTCCGTTCACGTGGATATCTTTTACCGGAGAATAGGTATCGTACTGAGCTGCTAAACTTTTCGTTGCTTTCTCGAAGTTGGCTTTGTCTTCGGCAGTCCACCAGTCTTTCAGGTTACCATCACCGTCGAACTGTGCACCACTGTCATCAAAACCGTGCGTCATCTCGTGCCCGATTACCGCTCCAATTCCTCCAAAGTTAACCGCAGCATCTGCCGCTGGATTGAAGAAAGGCGGCTGAAGAATCGCAGCAGGGAAAACGATCTCGTTGTTTACCGGATTGTAATAAGCGTTCACAGTCTGTGGAGACATTCCCCACTCTGCTTTATCTACAGGTTTTCCAACTTTTTCCAATTCCTTAGCGTAATGCCAGCTAGAAACATTCTGAAGGTTTGCGTAAAGTGTTCCGCCATCTTTTTCAGATTTAAGAGTCAATTTAGAATAGTCCTTCCAAGTATCTGGATAAGCGATCTTAACGGTGAATTTATTTAATTTCTCTAATGCTTTGGTCTTCGTTACAGATGACATCCAAGTCAGTCCGTTGATGTGAACCGCAAAACTTTTCTTAAGATAATCCACGTAAGTTAACATCTGTGCTTTAGCCTCAGGCGTAAAAAACTTCTCAACATACACTTTACCGAAAGCTTCACCCACAACGCCATTGATCAAACCAAGCGCTCTTTTGTTCATCGCTCTCTGCTCCTGCTGGCCTTGTAGATATTTGCTGTAGAAATCGAATTTCATTGTATCCAATTTCTGATTCAGGTAACCTGCGCTTCCTGAAACCAAGTTGAATTTAAGATAATCCTTAATCAGAGGGATATTTTTCTCTGTCAGGAAAGTATCAAGGTTTTTGTAATAACCCAATTCTCCAATGATTACTTTATCAGTTTTAACGCCTACTTCAGCCAAATATTTTGGAAGATCGATGTTCTTAACTAAGGCTTTAAGTTCAGGTAAAGTCTTAGGATTGTACTGAAGCGTAGCATCACGGATCTGCTCATTCGTCAGCAATGTTTTAGCAATTTTCTTTTCGAAATCTACAATTTGTCCCGCGACAACTGCTGAGTTCTTGTAACCGATCTCAGTTAGAACCTGAGCTACATACTTTTTGTATTCCTCGATGGTTTCTGTATTCTTCGGAGAATCTTTTTGATAATAATCTCTTCCAAGACCCAAAGATGCATCACCCAAATAAACAGCGTTCATTTTAGAATCCTTAAGATCGCCGTCTACACCCCACTCGTAGAATGAGTTGTCGCCTCTCTTCGTTGCGTCGATCAGATATTTCTGAAGATCCGCAAGATTCTTGATACCATCAATTTTAGCAAGATCTCCTTTGATAGGATTAAGACCGTCGGCATTACGCTTGTTCATATCCATATAAGTCTGGTAAAGCGCCTGGATCTTCTGCCCTTCGGAACCGTTCTCGAATTTCTCTTTCAGGATGTTGTCCAAAAGTCCCAATGAATTCATATCTGTTGTCTCTCTCAACTGTGTGAAAGATCCCCAGCTTGGCTTGTCTGCAGGAATCTTGGCGGTTTTCATCCAGGTTCCGTTGACATAGTTGTAAAAATCATCTTGCGGACGAACAGTGGTGTCCATATAAGTCAATTCCAGAGCGTTTTGCTTGGATTGCGCAGAAACAGTGCTTACCAAAGAAGCTAACATTAATGCTGTAAGTGAGATCTTTTTCATTTCTTGATAAAAATATTTGTTCTATATGTAGTTTTAAAGCTGTATTTGTTACAATTTAATCATCCAAATTTCAAAAAACTAAAAGTAAGACTTATTAGCCAAAATCCTTCTATAACTTACTTATAATTAAAGCATTAATTAAAGAATGAATCTCAGTAGATTTAATAATTAAATTAATTGATTTGATATTTAGGATTTTAATAGATAGAATGATATTTTTACATCTTAATTCACAACAAATCGTACACAAATGCATCATAATTTATTATTAATACTAGCCTTACTTTTTTCAGTTTTCATGATGGTGATGGTGGCCAGAAAAATGAAAATCGCTTATCCGATATTTTTGGTCATCGCAGGCTTGGCAATCAGTTTACTCCCGGGAATTCCGGAAATAGAGCTGGATCCGGAATTGGTTTTTCTGATCTTTCTTCCGCCATTGCTTTACGAAGCCGCATGGTACACCTCCTGGAATGACTTTTGGAAATGGAAAAGACCGATTTCGCTTTTGGCTTTCGGATTGGTTTTCGCAACGTCTGTGATTATTGCTTATCTTTCTCAGGCTATGATCCCAGGATTTACATTGGCTTTAGGATTTTTGTTAGGCGGAATTATTTCGCCGCCAGATGCCGTGGCCGCAACTACCGTTTTGAAAGGATTACCAGTTCCGAAAAGAATCGTGAGCATTCTGGAAGGTGAGAGTCTTGTGAATGATGCGTCATCTTTGATTGTTTTCCGATTTGCTTTGGCTGCGATTCTGACAGGAAGTTTTTCTATGCACGAAGCAGTGGGTCAATTCTTTTTAGTTGCCGGAATGGGAATCGTCTGCGGACTTGCAGGCGGTGGAATTATGTATTTGATTCATCGTTTTCTCCCGACCACCTCAGCAATTGATGCCGCTTTAACCATAATGACGCCTTATATTTTATATCTGGGTGCAGAACAATTTCATTTCTCCGGAGTAATGGCAGTGGTGACAGGTGGACTTTTCATCTCCTACCGATCTCACGAAATTTTCAAAAACGGAAATACACGACTCAATATGCTGGGCGTTTGGACCACCGTTATTTTCGTGATGAATGCAATGGTTTTTATATTAATAGGCTTGTCACTTCCTTCCATCATTCACGGACTTGAAGAAGCATCGTTGATTCAGGGAATTAAATATGGGGTAATTATTAGTGCTGTAGCTATTGCAATTCGGTTTTTGTGGATTTATCCCGCTGCGTTTGTTCCCAGATGGCTTTTCAAATCGGTAAGGAAAGAACAAAATCCTGGCTGGAAAGGTCCTCTTGTGATTGGCTGGGCAGGAATGCGAGGTGTGGTTTCTCTGGCAACGGCGCTTTCAATTCCGTTTCTGATGCCGGACGGTTCGCCTTTTCCGCATCGTAACTTGATTTTATTTATCACCTTCATCGTGATTTTCATCACCTTGGTAGTTCAGGGATTGTCTTTGCCATTTATTGTCAAAAAACTCAACATTCCGCCTTTGGATGTTGTTTTACCACAGGAGCAGCAGGAAGCTCAGATTCAACTGAGGCTCAACAGACTGGCTTTGAGTCATATTAATAATAAATACAGTGATGTTTTGCAGAGAAGTAATCTGCTGAAGAATTATCAGATGCAGATTTCACTGGAAACCGAAAACACAGAAAATCAATTAGACCTGATGGAATGTAACAATTGTACCTCTCAGGAAATTGATAACTTCGAAGAAATTCTAAAAGAAATCTACGACAGACAAAGGGTGGAAATCTTCCAGATGAGAAAAGAAAAATACTATGAAGACGAGGAAATCAGAAAAGCAGAACTTCAGCTGGATTTGAATGATCTGAAGATCAATCCGGATTTTCATTCATAAAATAAATGCAAAAACTCTTCCAATGACGGAAGAGTTTTTCAATTGTAAGCGTTGTTGATAAAAAATTATTTCAGCTTCATATAGTGCGCCACTTTTTCCTCAAGATCTTCCAGGTTAAAAGGTTTTGCAACAAAATCATCTGCCTGCGCACTTTCTGCCAAGGCTGCAATATCATTATTTGCCGTCACATAGATGACAGGAATATTTTTGAATTCCTCATTGCTTTTCAGCAGTTTAGTTGCTTCCACGCCGCCGATATTCGGAATCCAATTATCCATCAAAATCACATCCGGACGGAATTTTGAAACTTTTTCTATGATGTCGTGCGAAGTTTCGGAGATCTCTACTTTGTATCCATTTTCTTCAAAAATGATAGTGATAACCTCCAGAATACTTGCATCGTCATCAAAAATTAAAATCTTATTCATTAGTATATATAGTTAGTTTATTTAAGTTGATTAATATAATTTGCCAGATTGTTTGGTTTGATAATCAGATCATATTCCACATTCTGGATCGCCTGTTTTGGCATATAATCCACATCTGCCGTTTCCGGATCCTGAATCCAGATTCTTCCCTGATTTTTCTTGATATATTTCAAGCCTTCCACACCGTCAGAATTTGCACCCGACAAAAGCACACCGATTGTACTCTGTTTAAAGATCTCTGCTGCAGATCTGAAAGTGACATCTATAGACGGCCGCGAGTAATTCATTTTCTCTGAACTGTCCAGCGAAACGGTATTTTTATTCTCGAACAACAGATGGTAATCCGAAGGAACGATGTAGATTTTATTCCTTTCGATTTCGGTTTTATCCTCAATTTCGATAACTTCTATTGCAGAAAACTGCTGCATCAATTTTGGGAGAATGCTTTCTGCCTGCGCCTTGCGATGAAGCACCAAAACAATTGGAAACCCAAGATCTGCTTTCAGGTTTTTGACCGCCTCCAGAATGACCTGAAGACTTCCTGCGGAGCCGCCAATCACAATCAGTTCTGTATGTGGATCTTTGGTCTCCATAAATTAATTAAGATCTACTTTTTTCCAGATTTTCTGATCATCAATCTGATGGTAAAATTTATTCAAATTCGAAAACCTTAATGTTTCTTTCGAACCTAAAGCCAGATAACCCAAATTCTCAAGACTTGCATCAAACAAATCAAAAACGCGCTCCTGCAATTCTTTATCAAAATAAATCAAAACATTGCGGCAAATGACCAATTGAAAGCTGTTGAATGAACTGTCTGATACCAGATTATGCGTTGATAAAATCAGTTTTTCCTGCAGGCTTTTGTCAAATTTTGCACTGTCATAATTAGCAGTGTAATAATCTGAGAAATCCTTTTTTCCTCCGGAAAGCATATAATTTTCGGAATAGGTTTTCATCTGATGCATCGGGAAAACGCCGGCTCGTGCAGTTTCCAACACAGACGGATTGATGTCTGTGCCGTAAATCAGACATTTGTGATATAGTCCGGCTTCCTTCAGTAAAATCGCGATTGAGTACGCTTCCTCACCTGTGGAACATCCAGCCACCCAAATCCTGATCAATGGGAAAGTTCCCAACTGCGGCAAAATCTTTTCCCGAAGCGATTTGAAAAATAACGGATCACGGAACATCTCTGTGACATTCACCGTGATCTCTTCGATGAAATGTTTGAAGTAATCTGCATCATTCAGCACCTGATAGCGCAGTTCCGCATAGCTTGTAAATCTGTCTATCATGCATATCCGATTGATCCTTCTTGTGAAAGATGCGCGGCTGTACAGAGAAAAATCATAACCGTAAGATTCGTAGATGTCCTTTATCAGGTGTTCTATTTCGTTATCTTTTACGATACTTGGTTCCAGCATTAGCAGTGTTTTTCTATAGCATTTAACAACAGATCTACGTCTATTGGTTTCTTAATATAATCCTGAGCGCCCGCTTCCAGACATTTCTGACGGTCTTCATCCATCGCCTGTGCAGTCACGGCAATGATTGGTGTTTTGCTTATCTCGGGTGTATTTCTTATAATTTTAATGGCTTCGTATCCATCTATTTCCGGCATCATCATATCCATCAATACGACGCAGAACTCTTTATCTTCTTTCAAAATCCTGATCGCCTCATCCGCCATCATACAACTTTCGAGCTGATATTTTCTGGCTTTCAGGGTCAATCGCAGGGCAAAAATATTATTAGGATCATCATCCACAATTAAAATTTTCTTACTCATAAAAAATTCGAACAGTTTTTAGTTTTCATATAACCAGACACGGAGCAAAGATAACAATTGATCTATATCCACAGGCTTAGTGATATAATCCGACGCACCAGCCTGGAGACATTTGTCCCGATCGCCAATCATCGATTTTGCCGTCACCGCGATAATTGGCAGCTTCTTATAAGCAGGCATTTTCCTGATTTCCTGGATCGTTTCGTAACCATCCATTTCCGGCATCATCATATCCATCAATACGACATCAATATCCGGATTGATTTTGATCTGATCCAAAGCCTGTTTTCCGTCCATTGCCAAAACGACTTCGACCTTGTATTTTTCTAACGCTTTGGAAAGTGAGAATATGTTGCGAACGTCATCATCCGTAACCAATATTTTTTTGCCACTTAAAACTTCTGTCAAAGATCCTAAAGTTTTGTTTCTAATAATCTCGGCAGAGCTGTTTTTTTCCTCTACCAAATGTAAGAACAGTCCAACCTCATCCAGGATTCTTTGGTAAGAATGCGCCGTCTTTACAACAATAGAATCTGCGTACTGTTTGATTTTAAGTTCTTCGGACTTGGACAAATTGCGTTCCGTAAAAATGATGATCGGTAAGTTCTCGAGACCTTCGTAGCTTTTTATAGACTCGATGATCTGGTAGCCATTTCCTCTCGCAGGACCAATATCCAAAATTACACAATCTACTTTGTCCGACGTCAGTGCTTTCACGCTGTCTTCCAAATTATCTTCAACAGAAAGTGAAATATTAAAGTTGCTGAGGAAATAAGACAATGCGTTGGCGTGTCTCGCGTTTTCCTCCACAATCAGTACTTTTTGGGGCGATCTTTTCAGCGCATCTTCAATTTTTTTGAAGATCTCTGTCATCTGCTCCATTGCCACAGGTTTGTTGATGAAATCGATAGCGCCTTTCATCAAACTCTGTTGTCTTACGTGCAGAGACGACATCATATGAACCGGAATTGGTTTGGTCTGTGGATTTGCTTTCAACTCATCCATCACTTGCCAGCCGTCTTTTACAGGAAGCTGGACATCAAGCAAAATAGCAGCAGGACGGTATTGCAATGCTGCAGAGATTGCGTGATCGCCTCTCACCGCCACAATTCCTTTGTAATTTTGAATCCTTGCATATTTCAGTAATGCTTTGGCAAAATTGGTGTCATCTTCTACAATCAGAATGACTTTATCATCTTTTTCAATATTATCACGGTCATCCGCCACATCTTCCGGAATCTGAAGATCGTTAATTGGTGTTGAAATCCCGTATTCATTGAAATCAATGATGTTCTTCACTTCTTCAACATCTTCTTCTTCGCGAATCACCTGATCCAAAATCTGATCTTTTTGAATCTTATTTATTTTTGATTTTTCATTTTTCGGAATGATGAGGCTAAACTCACTGCCTTCATTTACTTCGCTTTCAAGCACTAATTCGCCGCCCAATAATTTTGCAATCTCGCGGCTGATCGACAATCCCAAACCTGTTCCGCCAAACTTGCGCTGAGTAGATCCATCGGCTTGCTGGAATGCTTCGAAGATTACCATTTGCTTATCTTGCGGAATTCCAATTCCAGTATCTTTCACAGAGAAAATAATACAATCCTGATCTTTTGGATGCTGCTTTATATTCAGCTGCACACTGCCTTCTTTTGTGAACTTGATGGCATTGGAAAGCAGATTTCTTAAAACCTGATCCAGTCGCAAACGGTCGGTTTCAATAGTTTTGGCCAGATCATTTTCTATATTAATATTAAATTCGATGCCTTTGTTTTTGGCTACAGGACCCATTAGATTCTTAAGATCTTTCAAAACATTATCCAAAGCAACTTCTTCATACTCAAGCGACATTTTTCCGGATTCGATTTTTGCAAGATCAAGAATTTCATCAATTAATGTCAACAAACTTGTACCGGAACTTTGGATTACACGTGCAGATTCTATCTGATCTTCATTCAGATTATCATCGGAATTTTCTGCCATTAATCTAGACAAAAGCAGAATTGAGTTCAATGGTGTTCTCAACTCATGCGACATATTTGCTAGGAATTCGGATTTATATTTGGTGCTTAATTCCAGCTCTTCAGCTTTTTTCTGAATTTCAGAATTACGTTCCGCTATCAAATGGTTTTTTTCTTCCAGCAATTTGGAACGCTCTTCCAGTTCTGTATTGGTCTGCATCAGTTCTTCCTGCTGCACTTTGAGTTCTTCTTCGGAAGCTTGCAGTTTTTGTGTCTGCGCTTCCAATTCCGTGTTCAGATTTTCCAATTCGGAATGCTGAACCTGTAACTCCTCAGACTGTGCCTGAGTTTCTTCCAGCAATCTCTGTTCTTTTTCACGGCCTTTTGCAGCATTGAGCGCAATTGCAATGTTTCGGGAACTTTCAACAAAAAATTCGACTTGATCTTCATCAAAATTAGAATTTGAACTCAGTTCCAAAACACCAATGCCTTCATTATTAAGAAGAATCGGAACCAGTACAATACCATTAATTTTAATCTTCCCGGTTGCAAACGAAACGGCAAAGTCATTCTCATCCAAATCGTTATAAACCTTTTGTGTTTTTTGAATGAAAGCCTGTCCGACCATTCCTTCACCAAGTTCGAAAGACTGTCTCATTGTATTTTCCAGTCCGAAAGCCGTTGTAAGTCTTAATTTTGCATCATCTACCAAATAAATTGCACCGTTTGTACAATTCCCGTAATCAATTAATTGGTTTAATGAATCAATTGTCACCTGGCTCACAGATTTGTTTCCAACCAAAGATTCATTGATCAAAGCCAAACCTTTCTGATGCCAGTCGCTCTTATTAATCTTATCAAAGGATTCTTTTAGGGAATCTGTCATATGATTCAGAGATTCCACCAGATCACCTAGATCGCCGTCATAATTATCTACCAATCTTTGATTGTAATCGCCATTGGAAACTCTGTTTGCAACCTGCTGAATGACGCTTACTCTTTTTGAAATTTCAATATCTTTTGCTTTCAGTTCTTTCTCAAGCTTATCTCTTCTTAGCAGATCATTTCTAAGTTTAACATAGAAAAATACAGTTACTGCAATGGCAGCAAGCGCAGAAAATATGATGAATAAAACAGTTGTGTTAGACGATCTGTCAAGATCTATATTTTTTTTCGCCAGCTGAGCTTCTTCAAACTGTACAAAATTATGAACTAGAATTCTGCATTTGTCCATATAGACTTTGCTGAGCATCATCTGATCCTGTGTCATTGCAATGCCGTTTCGTTTGTTCTGAACAAATTGTTTCAGATTGCTCATATTGCCGTCCACATTTTGCTCCAGGCTTTTGAGACGCTCCAATTGTTGAGTGTTATCAATATCAAATGATTTGGCAAGTTCTATTGCCTTAGAATATTCTTTGATACTGCGGTTGTAAGGTTCCAGAAAACTTTCTTTTCCTGTGAGCTGAAATCCCCTGTTACCGGTTTCCGCATCCAAAAGTGCAATCAAAACATCTTTTACAGCAGTCATAGATTTTCTGCTTTTGGAGACATTTTCACGATGTTCCATTTGTTTCTGAATGCTCCAATAGGACGCAATGGAACTCGCAATTAATATAAATAATGAAAATCCAATCCCGAATTGTAGATTTCTGATAACTTTTTTCGGCATAAAATTAATTTAAAGGTAATGTGAAATAAAATGTAGAACCTTCTTCTATCACACTCGATAACCCGATTGTTCCGTCGTGCTGGTTGATGATCTCGGAACAAATATACAAACCAATCCCCATTCCCTGAAACTGCAGAGACGATTCTTCGACTCTGTAAAATTTCTTGAAGACAGCATCCTGTTTGAAATCCGGAATTCCGATTCCGAAGTCGGTAACACTTACTCTTACTTCGGTTTCATCTACAAAAGTTGTGACAATGATTTGGTTATTTTCCGGAGAATATTTGATCGCATTCGTCAGAAAATTAATCAAAACCTGCTCGATTCTGATCTCATCAAATGGAATCTGAATAGCAGGAATGAAACCGTGTCGTGTGATTTTCACTTTATCATCGTGTGTCTGAATGATCGTGTCAATGGCATTGTTGATTACATTATCCAGGTTATTTCTTTTTTTATTGATCTTGAGTTTTCCGTTTTCAATTTTGGAAACGTCCAGCAGATCTGTGATCAGGCTATTCAATTTTTCAACTTGTGATAAAGCTTTTGTCACATAAGCAGCTTCTGATTTTTCTTCATTAATTTTCAGTTTTCGTTCCAACAGCTGCATGTAAGCCTTGATGCTGGTCAAAGGTGTTTTGAGTTCGTGGCTGGCAATACTCAGGAATTCGTCTTTTTCCTTTTCAATCTTCTTCTGATCGTCTATATCAGTGAAAGTTCCCACCCAGTTTTTAATTGACTTTCCGTCGAAAACGGGAGACATTCTCAGCAAATGAAATCTGTAGTCGCCGGTTTCCCTATTCTTGATCCGAATTTCTAACTCAAGTGCTTTCTTTTTCTTTCGGCAGCGTTCAAACTCCAGCAGAATACTGTGATCGTCGGAATGTGTTTTAGGAAAAACTTTTTCTGAGGCGGAATATTCGTACCATTTGCTGTTCACAAAAGTAACTGCGCCGTCTGCATCCAGAGTGAATGCAATCTGAGGCAAGGCTTCCAGCATCAAATGAAAATGATCGATTTCGGATCTCATTGTCACCTGCGCTTCTCTCCTGCCCTGTACTTCCAGTTCCAGACTTTGCTGGCTTTTTTTCATGGCAAGATTATTCTCCTGCAGGTTATAAAAAGTTTTGACTTTGAGCAGAAGAATTTCCGGGTCTATCGGTTTTGTCACGTAATCTATCCCGCCGGATTCATAACCACGGGTAATAAATTGTTTTTCTGTGTTGACAGCGGATAAAAATATGATTGGAATATCTTTTGTTTTGCTATATCCGGCAAAGGATTCTGCTACTTCAAAGCCATCCATTCCCGGCATCTGAACATCCAAAATAATCAATGCATAATTATTTTTGAGTGCTTTTCCCAATGCCTGCTCACCAGATTCAGCCGTATCGACCTGAAAATCTTTGGATTCCAGTAATTTTTTTAATGAATAAATATTGTTCTGATTATCATCGACAATTAAAATCATAATATATAAATGGTCTAATACCTGGTTTACGTTTCCTTAGTTTCAAAAATACTCACATATTTTCAAAAAGCACGCCATTATCTAAAGTATATTTAAGAAATAAATCACTAAATAAAATCTTGACAATTCATAATCCATTATTTTTAAATAATTACAAACTATTCTTTTATTTTTATAACTAATTAAAAATAAAAACGCTTAAAAATAATTTTAAAGCGTCCAATTAAACTCAAGATTATACAAACGAAAAAATCCTACAATAAAATTGTAGGATTTGCGATCCGGACGGGACTCGAACCCGCGACCTCCGCCGTGACAGGGCGGCATTCTAACCAGCTGAACTACCGGATCAATTTTTTGAAAAGCAATTGATAAAACTTTATGCGATCCGGACGGGACTCGAACCCGCGACCTCCGCCGTGACAGGGCGGCATTCTAACCAGCTGAACTACCGGATCTCTTGCCCAACAAACTTAGAAAAACTATCGTCGTTTATTGTGGTTGCAAAAATACAACAATAATCCACAACTGCAAATTTTATATAAAAAAAAACGCCTCTCCCGAGGAAAAGCGTTCATTTTCAATTATATTAATTTCTTACAAGTAAGCATTCAGCTTCTCAGCGATCACCTCTTTTGGTGCTACACCTACGATTTTATCTACAACTTCACCGTTTTTGAAGATCAAAACTGTAGGAATATTTCTGATCCCGTAATCTACAGAGATCTGCTGATTGTTATCAACATCTACTTTTCCTACCAAAGCTCTACCTTCAAAGTCGTTTGCTACTTCTTCGATGATTGGGCCAAGCATTCTACAAGGTCCGCACCAAGCTGCCCAAAAGTCAACTAAAACTGGTTTATCTGAATTTAATACTGTTTCCTGAAAGGACTGATCTGTAATTTCTACTGCCATGATTTCTTTTTCTTTGTTAATTTGTAATACAAAACTACAAAATTTATATTCTATTTTTTCTGTTGATTATCTATGTAAACTATCGGCTTTTTCTATAACGAACTGGCTGCCTATTTCCTCCAAAGCTGCAACCAAAGCATCAATATCCGATTTTTTGGTGTAATGACTGAATGAAATTCTTAAAGGTGTTTTGTTATCCAAATCATCTTCTGACAACACGGACATCAAAACCATTGAAGGCTTTGAAGCACCTGAGCTACAAGCACTTCCTTGAGAAATGGCAATGCCTTTCATATCCAATTGCAATCCGATTAGAGGATTTTTGTATGGAAGCAAAACGTTTAAAACCGTATAGAGGCTTTCGTCGTCCGCACTTCTTCCGTTGAATTTGATTCCTGATATTTTCTCTGTTAATTGTTGGATTGCGTAATGTTTGATGTCAAGAATATGGTTTTTATATTCCTCCATTTTTTCCTGAGATATTTCCCAAGCTTTGCCCAAACCTGCGATTCCTGTTACGTTTTCTGTACCAGCTCTCAAGCTTCTTTCCTGTGGTCCTCCAGTGATGATTCCTTTCAATCCTGAAGATTTTCTTACGAATGCAAACCCAGCACCTTTTGGGCCGTGGAATTTGTGCGCGCTACAAGACGCGAAATCAACTGGGATTTTAGAAAAATCCAAGTCAAGATGTGCCATTGTCTGAACTGTGTCGGAATGGAAAAGTGCATTATTTTCTTTGCAAAGATGCGCTACTTTTTCGATGTCGAGAAGATTCCCGATCTCGTTGTTGGCGTGCATCAATGTTACTAAAGTTTTCTTATCTGATGATTTTAACGCTTCTTCTAATTTATTTAAATCAAAATCGCCGTTGGAATCTGGTCTTAGATAAACCAATTCTACGCCTTTCAATTTTTTCATTTCGAGGCAGGTTTCGGCAACACATTTGTGTTCCAAAGCGGAAGTGATGATTCTTTCCACGCCAAGATAATTGACCGCGGATTTGATGATCATGTTGTTGGATTCTGTTCCACAAGAGGTGAAAACAATCTCTCCAGGTGTTACTTTCAAAGAATCTGCAATCTTTCGCCTTACTTCCTCCAAAACGGTTTTGGCCTCCTGTCCCAAGCTGTGCGTGGACGACGGATTGCCATAATTGAATTTCATTACATTTACCATACAGTCTATCACCTCATCGTCGAGAGGCGTAGTTGCAGCATTATCCAGATAAATTCTTTCCATTTTAAATTTAGATTTTGAAGCCGAAAAAGTTCGAAAAATTAAGGTACTAAATTAGTGAAAAAATCGGTAATGCGATTCATTGGCAAACTTAAACATTGGTTTGTCCCCAAAAGTGTCTCCGAAAGCTATGATCTTGTCGAATTTCTTGTCACCAAGTTCCGCTTCTATTCTGCAGACTTTCTCGTCTTTATTACAATTTTTGCCGATGAACTTCCCTGTAAAAATATCATCTTTGAACTCCGCTTTTGTAGCCAGCAAAGTCATATCAAACTTCTCCGCAAATGGTTTTACCCAAATATCCAAAGACGCTGAAACGATGTAAGATTCCGTATTTTCTCTGTTGATATTATTAATGAAATCCAAAGCATTTTCCCTGAACAAACTTGGATAATTCTCCTCGAAGAACAGTTTTGCTTTTTTCTCAATCTGATATTTGGATTCACCTTTTAAGATGGATGAGATAAAACTCTTTTTCACCGCTTCTGCACTGGCTAATTTTAATTTTAATAAAATAAAAAGTGGCACATGCTTCAGAAATTGAAACGAATATTTGGAAGGATTGTAAAACTTCAAAAACAAAAACATCGTGTCTTTGTAAGTAAGCGTTCCGTCGAAATCGAATAGATATAGTTTTTTCATAAGTGATGAATTATGAATGATAAATGATTATTTGCATCGCTCTTTTGAGTTAAAAGTGAAGTCAATTATGACCTATCATTCATCAATTATAATTTAAGTTTCTTAAAAATAAACTCAGGAATGTTTCTAATGATTAGCATTACAAACGCCCAAATTGGTAAAACGTAGGCAACATTCTTTTTATTTTTAAAAGCTTTATAAATTCCTTCGGCTGCTTTTTTTGGAGAAGCTGTAAGAGCTGGATTTAGTGGTAAACCTTCTGTCATTTTGGTGTCCATAAAACCAGGTTTCACGGTCAACACGTGGACTTTTTTATCAAAAAGATAATTTCTCAATCCGCTTAAATAAGCCGTCAAAGCTGCTTTTGCAGAACCATAAATGAAATTACTTTGTCTTCCTCTTTCGCCTGCGACAGATGACAAAACAATCATTGTTCCGGCTCTTTTGGATTCCATTCTTTTGGCGAAGAAGTTGAGAACAGGAACTAATTTCGCATAATTCACATCAATGATTCTTTCTGTATTTTCATCATCGTAAAGTCCTTCTTCCGTTCCCAGACCAAGATAGCCAGTCGCGCAAAACAGAACATCAGAATTGATATTTTCCAGAGTTTTATAATCGATGTCATTCATCAGATCCAAAGGAATGATCTCGGAATGTTGAAAAAACTTCACCTGAATATGTCCGGCGAATTTCTCCGTCGTTTCGGGATTGGAACTTAGGAGATAAATGGTCTGGAATTTTTCGCCTTTCGCCAAACATTCTTCTACAAATGCCTGTGCAACTTCGGAATTGGAACCTAATATTATCATAGTAATTAGTTGTCGGTTGTTAGTTGTCAGTTGCTGGTAGAGAATAGATTTCTATCAACCATCAACAAAAAACTATCAACCATTATTAATAATTCTCTTATGCTGAAGTGAAACAAACTTTGAGGAATCAACGTTTTGAAGATAATTCGTGAGCGATGAACGGCTCATACTGTCTTTGGTCAAATAAATTCTTCCACCGAAATTTTCTACAATTGTATCGAGTTGGTCAACGAGTTTTTTCAGACCTTTGTTCACTTTAAAGTCCAAAGCCAGAGTGTAACCTTCAACTGGGAAAGAATTGTAAGCTTGTGGATTATTTTTCCCGAATAACTTTAGAACTGCTAAGAAAGAACCGTTTCCACTTTTTGCAATCGTCTCAAGGATTTGTCGCATTCCTTCTTTGCCATTTTCTTTCGGGATGACCATCTGGTATTGGATAAATCCACTTTTTCCGTAAATCTTGTTCCATTCATTAATCACATCCAATGGGTAGAAAAACGTTTCGTAATCAATGAAATTATTGAGTTGTTTCTTCGTCTGCTTGTTATAATAAAGGAAATTGAAAATCTTAATACTCAAAGAATTAAGAACAAATCCAGGAAAATAGAATGGAATCGTCGGCTTTGGTTTCTCTTTCAGCTTTAAAGTTTTCTTTTGAAGGTTGGTTGGCAATTCGGCTTTCAAAGCGTGTTCGCCTCTCATTAAAATTGATCTTCCTAAGTTTTTTCCTTTTTGAAAACAATCAATCCAAGCGACGTTGTAAGTCCAATCTTCGCTTTCATCAAACAATCGGAAAACCTCATCCAGATTTTCAGCTTTGATACTTTCCTGCTTGATGTAAACGGATTCTATATTTTTCAGTTTGAATTTGGCTGAGAGAATAATTCCTGTTAATCCCATTCCGCCAATCGTTGCCCAAAATTTGTCTGAGTTTTGTTCACGTGAGCAAGTGATGACTTCGGCATTTTCGTTCACCAATTTAAATTCAATCACATATTCCGAAAAGCAACCTTCTGCGTGGTGGTTTTTCCCGTGAACATCGGATGCGATGGCGCCACCAACGGAAATATATTTGGTTCCCGGCGTCACGTAAAGAAAATAACCTTGCGGAACAGAAACCTCCAAAATATCGGATAAAAGAACGCCGGATTCGCATTCGATCACGCCATTTAATCTATCAAAAGAAATAAACTTGTTGAGTCTTTTGGTTGAGAAAATATGTTCACCAAGAGAAGCATCGCCGTAGCAACGTCCGTTTCCTCTTGCGATGACTTCGTTATGATCTTTTACAAATTTTTTAATCTTCGAAACAGAATCGTCTGACCGCATTTCTTTTTCGACCACTGGGAAATTTCCCCAGTTAGTCACTTTCTGTACAAAATTTGGTTTCATCTGTAAATGTGTATTTTTTTATAAGTCAATTTGACTCGCATCAATATCTTCATCATTGTTTTTAATCTTTCTTGCGATTTACTTTTTAAAATAGATTTGCAGCAAGAAAACAATTACCCAAAGTACAATTGTAATCTGAATATACCGGTCTTTATAAACTATTTTGGTTGGTGATTCGGTTTTGTTGTAAACCAACGTTTGCTGCAAATATCTCAGAAATGCAAACACAACAAATATCACGGTGTAAAAAACCCTTGGATGAAATCGCGCCTGAACTTCCGGCGACAAGGTGAACATCAAATAACATATAATCGCCAAAGTACAGCTTATAGACAAGGCAATATCTGCAAACTGAACATTATAGCCGTCCAGTGCTTTTCTGGTTTTCCCGGAAATCTGGGCATTGATCAATTCACCTCTTCTTTTTCCGATTGCTAAAACTAAGGCTAAAACGAAAGTCAATAGAATTGCCCAATTGGTCACAATAATCCCAGTGACATATCCACCTGCTAAAACCCTGAGAACAAATCCAATCGCAATAATACAGATATCAACAATTGCTACATGTTTTAGTTTAAACGTATATAAAAGATTCATCACAAAATAGAATCCTATAATTACCCCGAACTTCCAAAAATTAGTATGAAAAATATAATTACCAAAGAAAATAGAAGCTATTGACAACAATACCAAAAAGACAAATAAAATCTCCGCACTTCTCTTGGAAACCGCACCACTTGCTAATGGACGGCTTTTCTTCTCGGGATGTTTTTTGTCGGATTCGATATCAAAATAATCATTGATTATATAAATAGAACTTGCTGTCAAAGAGAAAACCAGAAATGCGAAAATACTCTCGTAGAACAAATAAGAATTGGTAATTTTACCTGAAAAAAATAACGGAGCAAAAACAAACAGATTCTTGACCCATTGTTCCACTCTGATTAATTTTAAATAGTTTTTCATCAATAGTTTTAATAATCTTACAAAAGTAGCATTAAAATAAAAAAACCGCAAATTGCGGTTTGTTATTTCTTTGAAAATGAATAATTATTAATTTGACCCAGCAGATTGAGCGGCATCATTGATCATTTTCTCATTTGCTGTAATGGCAAACTCTACACGTCTGTTTTGTGCTCTTCCTGCATCTGTATCATTAGAAGCAACCGGACTAGATTTTCCTAAGCCTTCTGTAAACAATCTGGAAGAAGCAATACCTTGCGCTGTAAAGTAATTTTTAACAGCAGCAGCTCTCTGAGCAGAGATTCTCAAGTTCACTTCATCACTACCAATACTGTCTGTATGACCGTAGATATTAATGTTGGTATCAGGATTATTTCTAAGAACTGTAACCAATTTATCAAGATTGGTCTTTGCAAGAGTCGTTAAAGTAGATGAGTTGAAATCGAAATTAACCGTATTCTCGTGAAGAGTCACTTTGATTCCTTCTCCTACTCTTTCCACTTCTGCTCCTGGTAATACGTCTTTGATTTCTTTGGCTTGTTTGTCCATTTTGTTACCAATGACACCACCGGCAACACCTCCAACTACACCACCTAAAACTGCACCAAGAGGAGCATTTCCACCTTTTCCAAGATTGTTTCCTAGGATTCCACCAAGAACCGCACCTGCAGCTGTACCAATCGCGGCACCTTTCTGTGTATTGTTTGCGTTTTGCACCGCTTCACAGCTTGTAATCAGTAATGATCCGGAGATCATAAAAGCTGCAATATTTAATTTTGTAAATTTCATTTTTAATTTATTTAAGGTTATTTAGTTCTGATAAAATTATATCTGATGTCCATTGGTTTTCCATCTGCATTCACAGATTGAACCAAAGTAAAAGTAGTTGCTGTAGCATTTTCCAACATCAGTTTGTAGCCGGATCCTACTCTCTTCGCTTTTTCGCCTTCACCTACTTTTTTGATGGAAACAACGCCCATTTTATCTACACTAAATGTAATATTCTGTGTTCTTTCAGGACAAGCAGAACTTCCGTGAATTGTGTATGTTCCTGTATAATTATTTGGAATGAAAGTCCAAGAACTTCCTACAAAACAGCTGATGCCAACACCTTCGTCAAAAGGCTTCACACTGAACTCCTTGTTATAATCTACGTTTGAAATATCCCACTGACCTTTTAGTTTCATCACATCAGAACGCATTGTCTGTGCTTCACCTGCGCTTACGCCGGTTTTACTTGCACAAGAGGTAACAAGCAAACTTGCTGATACCATTCCGAAAAAAAATAATTGTTTCATAGTTTTAAAATTAATACTAAGGTATCATAAAAAACTATGCCAAAAGATAAAAAACAAAAAATCTGAGAAATTCTCAGATTTTTTGTTTTAGCCTAAAAGTGTACTAATTAAAGTTTAGACTTATCAATCGCTTTATGCGTTTTTTCTTTTTTAACAGATTTTTTTACGGCCTTTGATGATGAGTTGGCTCTGTAAAAATTGTTGTAAGCATATTCTGCAGCTTTCGCTACATCAATCACACCTGCTGATCTTGACAAATTCTCAAAACCGTTTACTGCATTGGCATTTGATGTTTTAACCAAAGATTCTATGATCTGCTCAGGTTTCAAATTTGGCATGTAAGCTAACAAAACCGCAGCAGAACCAGCCACCACAGGTGATGCCATAGAAGTTCCCTGCAAATATTCGTATTTGCCGTCGGGAACAGTAGAATAAATCTGTGAACCCGGTGCGAAAACATCTACCATTTTCTTGTCATAATTGGAGAAACTTGATTTCAAAGCAGCAGCATCATTGGTGTTTGATCCAACTACAATCATATTATTGATAAATGGCTTCTCATCTGACTGAGATTTGAAATTGGTTGGGAAATACTGGTGTTCTGCAATGTCTTCATTTTCATTTCCTGCTGCTTTTACCAAAAGAACACCTTTGCTTTCTGCATATTTGAATGCATCCCAAACTACATTTTTACCAGGAGAAACTGGTTTTCCGAAACTCATATTAAGGATTTTCGCACCGTTGTCCACTGCATAACGAACAGCATTTGCAACGTCTTTATCTCTCTCGTCGCCATCAGGAACTGCTCTTACAGTCATAATCTTTGCCACTCTGGACGCAACACCATACTGATTTTCTGCTCCGTTTGCCAGACCTGCAATGATTCCTGCAACGTGCGTTCCGTGTTTTGCATCCGGACCTTCGTAATGGTTGTTTCCGTAACTTTTCTCAGAGTAATCGTCATAATTGTCTCCAACGATAGAAGCTCTAGGATCAAAATCTAAATTAAAACCTTTCTCAGCTTGTGGCGTGAAATAATCCAAAGCCTCTTTCATCTGATCTTTCAGATATTTCTCAACTTCCGGTGCTGGTTTTCCTGCAATCTGAGGATCATTTGACATCTGAGCAAGAACCTGCATTGCCATTGCTTCCTGCTGGTTTGCCGGTTTGATGCCTGCTAAAGTTTCTTTGGTTAAGTTTTTACCGTTCAGCAATTTCACCATATCTGGAATGGCATTGTTGATCATTGTATAAAGCTGAAGACTTTGTTTTGCTTCCTCACCTTTTTTGGTAAAGATCTCCTTAGCTTTCATGTACATTGCAAAATCCTCAGGCATTTTGGTTTGATTCTCTTTATTTTTTGCAGAATCGTCGCCTTCGAAAAGTGGTTTGTATTTTTTTACAACTCTAGTAACTTCCATATTATCAACATCGATGTCACCATTTTTTCCACCCAGGAAATTCCAGCCGTAAACATCATCGATATAACCATTTCCGTCATCATCTTTTCCGTTATTTGGAACCTCATTTGGATTTTTCCACATATTTTTTACCAATCCCGGATGATCTACTTCTACACCGCTATCCAAAACACCAACTACAACAGTTTTTGGTTTAAGTCCTTTAGATTCCAAGAATTTATAGGCATTTTCTGTATTCACACCATAGACTTTGGTAGTCGCATAATCTTTGTGATACCACGTTTTCAGATCTTTATCATTTTCAGGAGTAGCTGTCTGTGCAGCAATTGTTGCAACTCCGGCATAAAAAGCTGCCGCTATTAATAAATGTTTCATATTAGATAAGTATTTGTTTCAAATAAAATAGAATTACTGATCATAAATAGTTATTCTAAAATTAATTGATTTTAATATTTTTTATATAAGTCAGACTTTCCGGTCCAATGTTACAGATCAAGTCCAAAATTGACAGATCTTTCAGGAAGCCATACTTCTCTGAAAAGCTTTGGTAATATTCCGCAAACTCGGTTTCTGATTCGGATTTGGCTGAGAATTTTTCTCTGAAATTTTCAAATTCCGGTGTTTTTAGATATTCCTCTGTCAAAGTAAATTCTTTTTCGGTTTTAAGGATATTAAGCACAACTTTCAAAGCATTTAGATTGAATTCTATCAGTGAATTCGTTTTTCCTTCGAAAATAGTTTTTAGTTTGTCTTCATAATATTCGAAGTATGGTGTGCTCTGGTAAGCTGTTTTGATGGATTTCCAATGGAGTTTCTGCCAATCTTCCGCGAAAGAAATTTCAATATCTTTCATTTCACGTTTCCCCGTGTGTTTGATTGGAATGATAAGCGGTAATTTTCCATTGGCACCATAAATGACTGCCCGATTTCTGTAAGTCTGTTTTGGAAAATTTTCAAATTGCTCCAAAGTAATTTCATTTTCCGGATCCAAAAAAACTGAGAACCACGAAATAGGTGGTAGATAAAATATGGGTAAAAGAATCTTGTTGTTCATATTTGTTAAAACTAAAAACTTTGTCAAAGATTTGAAACTTTGACAAAGTGTGATATTATTAAACCTGATTAAAGTTAAAAAACTTCAAGCAAGTGTAGAAATTTTATTTGGATGACAAATCCCTTAGCCCCGATAGAAGCGGCATCCTTTTTTTGCTTTGTCAAAAAATTTCTACTAAAGACAAATCTTTCTAAGCAAAAAAAGATATAGTGGATAGCGGGATTTAGCTCCTAATTACTAATCTTCTTCTTTTTTCTTTTTGAACATATTGGCGAAGAAATCCCATCCGAAGAACAGCACCAAAATCAGGACTGCCACCCACCAATATGAAGTTTTGTTGGCTTCTCCGGTGTTTGTCGCTTTGAACATTCTGTCCCAACGAACTCTTTTGCCTGGAGCCTGATATGTAGAACTTGCGTCTGAGAACAAGCCTTCCACACTCAACCAAGTAAACATCGGGCGTCCGACGATATTTTCTTCCGGTACAACCCCAAAGTATCTAGCATCCAATGACGCATCACGGTTGTCCCCGATCATCATATAATAATTCTGCTTGATGGTATATTGGTTGGTTTCCTGTCCGTTTATATAGATTTTTCCGCCTTTGTTCTCCAATTTGTTGTGTTCATATTCTGAAATGATCCAACGGTATTGCGGAAGCGATTCCTGATCCAATTTTACAACATCGCCTTTTTTAGGAATTCTGAGAGGTCCATACCAATCCTGATTCCACGGTTTGTTGATCGGATAGATAGAATTAACGGTATCAATATTTTTTGTGTAAGCTGTTTTATCTGCATTCAGTTTGAATCTTACTGCGCCAGCTCCTTTCTCTTCAATTTCTTCCTTAATTTCTGTCACACCCGGAAGTTCTTTGATCTCTTTTGCAGTCTGATCTGTTAAACCCTGGAAGCCATATTGAAAACCGGAATTTGTTTGTTCTTCCACAACTGGTAAAAAGCCGTAAGCTTTGTAAAGTTGCTGAATGTCTAATTGTGAATTTGATTTCACTATAAATCTATGCTGCTGCTGCTCATCACCAAGGATTTTTTCCGGTGCATTGTTGACAAATAATCTTCCGGCACGAAACTCAATCACATCACCTGGAATTCCGACGCATCTTTTCACATAAGGGTCTTTTCTGTCTGTTGCAACGTGAACAGAATCTTGCGGATAATTGAAAACTACGATATCATATCTTTGTGGTGTATTAAATTGGAATATTCTGTAATAAGGTAATTTTATAGCTTCAACGTAAGATTTTGGATCATCTTTTGGGTTGCCTTTTTGTCCAGCATCATAAATTGTTCCTTGCAAAAACGGAATTGCTATAGGTCTCATTGGCAATCTGAAGCCATAGCTCCATTTATTCACGAAAAGAAAATCACCAACAAGAAGTGTTCTCTCCATAGAGCCTGTTGGAATACCAAATGGTTGTATAACAAGAGTATGTATCAAAGTCGCAAAAACTACAGCAAAAGTCACTGAACCTAAGAAGGTTTCTTTTTTCTGCTCCTCTTCCTCTTCTTCGTCAATAACAACTTCAGGATTAGAAAAATAATTAACCTTTGCAAGATATAAATATCCTAAAAGTACAGTAAGTAATTTATCTACAAAACTGGTTTTCCCAAATTTTCTCATTAAAAATAGATGAAAAACAATCATCATTATCGTTCCTACGACCGGAAAATATATAAGAAATGCCCACCAAGTTGGGTGTTTTGTTTCTTTCAGAATAATCTGATAGTTCTTAACTGGAACTAATGCCATATAAGGTTTATAACCCATCTTCTTGAAAAGTTTCCACGAAGAAACAAAAAGAAGTACACTTATAAGAATAATATAGACAAGTGCCGTAATTATATAATTCATTCTGATTTTATTTTAGAAATTATAGTATTTGTGTTATTAGTTTGTTCTATGCAGTTTTTGTTACAGAATTTACAATCCTAAAACATCTTTCATTGCAAAAACGCCTTTTTTATCAACGATCCATTCTGCGGCAATTACTGCGCCTAAAGCAAATCCGTTTCTGTTGTAAGCGGTATGTTTGATTTCAATCTCGTCCACTTCCGATCTGTAGAAAACGCTATGAGTTCCCGGAACTTCATCTTCGCGGATCGCAAAAATTCCCAATTCTTTTTCTTTGGTTTCGCCCAGTTTCCAGGCTTCGAAGTTTGAATTATTGATGATTCCTTCTGCCAGAGAAATAGCTGTTCCACTTGGTGCATCCAGCTTGTGGATGTGATGAATTTCCTCTAACTGACAATTATATTCGGAGAATTTATTCATCATTCTAGCCAAATTCTCGTTGAGTGCGAAAAAAAGATTCACGCCCAGACTGAAATTGGATCCGTATAAAAAAGCGGTATTATTTTCCAGCGCAATCTTTTCGATTTCCGGTTTTTGATCCAGCCAGCCTGTAGTTCCGCAGATGACAGGAATTTTATTTTCCAGACAGGTTTTGATGTTTTCAAAAGCGACTTCCGGATTGGAAAATTCTATGACAACATCGGGATTGTTCAGGTTTTCAGGAGTTGGTGTTTCTCGTAATCTTGCTACGATTTCGTGACCACGGCTCTGAGAAATCTCGTCAATGATTTTTCCCATTTTTCCGTAACCTACCAATGCTATTTTCATACTTCTATATTATTAAAAGGGAATTTAATTTAAAATCTAAAATTAAGGCTCAACCCTGCTTTTGCATAAGAATTTGTGAATTGATCGTTTATGATGGTTGGCGTAATTGCCAAATCCGGATCGTGCCGGCCTTCGTACAAATGAGCATCTACAACGGCATCCACGATATTTAAAATGTAGATCAAAGCTGCAATGCCAATGGCGTAATCGCGCTGTCTTTTGTATTGATCCTGAGCGTTTCCAAAAACCTCTTTGGTAAATCTTGGATTGTTATCTACAAACTCATTTGGCGTTCCGTTCAATTTTGCAACATAGTAGCCTCTGTAGATTTTATATTGCTTATCGTTCCAAAGTGCAATTCCGACACCAGTTCCAACAGCACCCCATACCAACGGGATTTTCCAGTATTTTTTGTTATAAAGCTGTCCAAGTCCCGGTAAAACGGCTGAATACAAACCTGCTTTTGCCGGACTTAGTTTTGTTATTTTTAAAGGTGCATTTTTTTGATCGATTTCTCCGAGAATCTGAGCTTCAGATTTTTTCGCAGCAGGAATACTGTCTTTTGGAAGATTTTCCACACGGATCGTATCATTCGGATTGACCTGTGAAAAAGCAAAACTAAAAGAAAGGATCAAAAAAACTAACAGTAATTTTTTCATTTAACTAATGTGTGCAAGAATGCTTTCCAGCTCTTCTTCATTTTTAAAATCGAGAACAATTTTCCCTTTTTTTCCGTTTGCCGACGTTTTGATTTCGACATTCACATTCAGAATATCAGACAGATTTTTCTGAGCTTTCTTAAAATGATTTGGGATAATGGATTGTTTTACCTGTTTTTCAGAATTCTGAGCATTTTTCATAAGACTTGCCAGCTGTTCAGCTTGTCTCACGTTCAGCTGTTCTTTGATGATTCTGTCAAACAAAATCTGGCGTTTCTCTTCAGAATCCAATCCCATAATTGCACGGCCGTGACCTGCAGAAATCTGACCGCTTCTCACACCTTTTTGAATATCTGGAGATAATTTCAGAAGACGAACGCTGTTTGTAATTGTACTTCTTTCTTTACCGACACGTTGACTAAGATTTTCCTGAGTCATCCCAACTTCGTCCAACAGTCTTTGGTAAGTTAAAGCAACTTCGATAGGATCAAGATCTTCTCTCTGAATATTCTCTACCAAAGCCATTTCCAGCAATTCCTGATCGTTGACCAGTCGGATGTAAGCCGGAATAGTTTCAAGACCAGCAATTTTTGAAGCACGGTAACGTCTTTCTCCGGAAATAATTTCGAATTTCGGCCCATCTTTGCGAAGTGTAATTGGCTGAATGATGCCTAGACTTTTGATCGATTCAGCTAGATCATTAAGTGCTTTTTCGTCGAAATAAGTTCTTGGCTGATTGGGATTTGGATAGATATCTTCGATAGAAATTTCAACGATATTTCCTACCAAAGATTTTGCGCCTTCATCAGATGCCGAGTTGATATTGGATTTGCTTTCGGCATTCAAAATTGCGCCGAGACCGCGACCCATTGCTCTAGTTTTGTCTTTCATATATTTAAGTTGGATAATGGAAGATGGATGATGGAAGTTTCAAAATTAACGTCCAGCCTCTAGCTTCTGACTTCCTGCTTTTTAATTTTTAATTAATTTTTCGTTTCTCAGCAAAACCTCTTCTGCCAACTGGATGTATTGGATGGCACCTTTACTTTCGGCATCATAACTCAAGATGCTTTCTCCGAAACTTGGCGCCTCGCTCAATCTTACATTTCTGCTGATGATTGTTTCGAATACCATTTCCGGGAAGTGAGAATTTACTTCTTCTACAACCTGGTTGGACAATCTCAAACGGCTGTCATACATTGTCAACAACAAACCTTCGATATCCAAATCCGGATTATGGATTTTCTGAACATTTTTTATGGTATTCAATAATTTACCCAAACCTTCCAAAGCGAAATACTCACATTGAATCGGGATAATGACAGAATCTGCGGCCGTCAAGGCATTAATGGTAATCAAACCTAAACTCGGTGCACAATCTATGATGATGTAATCATAATCGTCCTTGATGGATTTCAAGGCTTCGCGCATCATATATTCCCGGTTTTCGCGATCTACCAATTCAATTTCTGCCGCCACCAAATCAATATGTGATGGAATAATATCTACGTTTGGCGAGGTCGTTGGCAAAATACATTTCGACGCTTCTGCGCTGTGCTCCAACAAATGATAGGTAGAAAAATTAACTTCTTCAACACCCAAACCAGAACTTGCATTGGCCTGTGGATCTGCATCTATCAAGAGAATTCTCTTTTCCAAAACACCCAAAGCCGATGCCAGATTGACGGCTGTTGTTGTTTTTCCAACGCCACCTTTCTGATTTGCAACACCTATAATTTTTGCCATAAATATTAATTTAATCCCCAAAAATACGATTTTTTAGTACTTGGAAAGTTTTGAAAAACCAGCAAAGCCGTTAAAGTATTGTTAATTAAACGATTGGCTTCTAAAAAAATTATCCACATTTCCTTAGAAAATGTGGATAATTATAAAAAACCTAATGTTTAATATTTACATAGCCCTGATTGTCAGACTATTCAATTTTCATGGAAATAGGCATTCTGAAGGATGATCTTACAGCTTTGCCTTTTACTTGTGCCGGCGTCCATTTGGTTTTGATAGACTTTACGGTTCTCTCTGCTTCAGAATTGAAATCAGCACTGGAACCATTGACTTTTAAATTTGAAATGCTCCCGTCTTTTTCTACCACAAAGGTAATAACGCCTGAAACTAAGCCGGATTTGTCAACAGATTCTGTGTCAAAATTTTGAGCAACTTTGTCGCGAAACGCATTGATGCCGCCTTTGAAATCTGCTGCAACATCAACTGTACCAGGTGTATATAATTCATTAGGATCTACAGGTTTTGTAGGAGGAACGTAAGGAGGAGCAACAACTGGTGGACCAACCTTAATAGCCGGTGGAGCAACAGTTAAAGTCGTTTCTGGTCCGTCCGAAGTTTCTGAACTCAGTGCCGCACCTTTTTTATCATCTTCTGTTGGTGCAGGTTTATTTTTTTTCACAACTCTAACCGGAGTAACTATTTCAGACGCAACAGTTTTTACCTTTGTTGGAACTGTAGCTTCTGGTGTTGGTTTTGGAGTATCAACATGCTCATCTACATAAATAAAATCGTGTTTAGAATCATCATCCATAGGAATGTCTGATTTTACATCAAATGCCGATATAACCAATGGGATGACGGATACTGATGCAAAAAAAGCAACACCTACAAATAATGCTTTTGTGAGCTGGTTGGAATACTCGTTTCTAAGTGCATAGGCACCGTAAGCTTTATTTCTGTTGGAGAAAACAATTTCGTCCAGGTTATCTTTTCCGAATAGAGATGATAGATTTTTCATGACAAATAAAAGTATTAAATTAAATAATTAGTAAGGTATTACAATATTGTTTGAAAACACATCAAATAATATTCCATTATTTATACTAATTATCAAATAAATTATGAATAACATAAGTAATTTACAAACTTGAATGATAAAAAATTGGAGTTGTGGAAAATTCATGTAATTTAAGGTTATGAAATTTCTGTACATCATCTGTTTTCTCTTCACAGTCCTTACCAAAGCTCAGGACGGATTTGTGTTGGATAATGGTGATAAAACGGTTATCAAATTCAAGCTGATCAATAATCTGATTTTCATTCCGATGACTGTAAACGGTGTTGAGCTCAACTTTATGCTGGACTCGGGAATTGCTGAAACGCTGCTTTTCAGTCTGGAAAACAAAGATGTTGACTTCAAAAATATCGAGAAAATCACCTTCAAAGGCTTGGGAGAAACGGTGAGTATTGAAGCTTTAAAATCCATTAAAAATGACGTCAGCATCGGTAAACACTTCATTGATAAATCACACACGATTTTTTTGGTTTTAGACGAATCGTTTAATATTTCTCAAGACATTGGCATTCCTGTTAATGGAATTATCGGTTATTACTTTTTTAAAAATCACCCGATTGAAATCAATTACATCAAAGAAACAATTACAGTTTACAAAGACAAATCCAAATTCCCGAAAAGAGTCAGCCGATATTCTGATTTTCCGATGAGTGTGGAATTCAACAAACCATATATGAATGCCGATGTTGAAATGAAACATGATAAACAAAGCTCAAAACTGCTTTTGGATTTGGGAAACACCGATTCTGTCTGGCTTTTTCCTGCATTAATCAAGGATTTTATTTACAACAGACCTAATATTGATGATTTTTTGGGACGTGGTTTCAGTGGTGATATTTTTGGAAAAAGAAGCCGTATCAATTCTCTTTCAATTGGAAATTTCAAACTGAACAAACCGATTGCATCGATGCCGGACGAATATTCGATTCAGCATTTGAAGCTTGTAGAAGACAGAAAAGGATCGATTGGATCTGAAATACTGAGACGTTTTACGGTGATTTTCGATTATGCTGATGAGAGAATTTATCTCAAATCAAACCGATATCTGGATGATCCATTTTTGATTGACGGCAGCGGACTGGAAATAAAACAGGACGGATTGCTCTGGGAAAAAGAACAGGTGCAAGTACAGACAGCGAAAACTAATCAGGCATCAAACGAAATCAATGTAATCAACACTAATCCTGACAGATTCCAATACAAGTTTACTTTGAAACCCATTTTCCTGGTTTCCGGAACCCGAAAAGATTCGCCGGCGCAGAAAGCCGGAATTGTCAAAAACGACCAATTGATCACAATCGACAACAAACAGGCAAAGGATATGACATTAAATAAAATTCATAAAATCCTGAAAACAAATGTGAGCCGTAAAATAAATCTGGAAATCAAGAGAAATGGTGTTCTTATGAAATGTGAATTTACGCTGGAAGATCCAATTCCTTATATTGAGGAATGATTTTAGCAATGATGACTGAAAACTATACTTACTATGAGCGAAACACTGAACAACATCCGAAACAGACCGCGTTTTAAACTTTACACAGATATGTCTCTGGAAGAATATGAGGCTAATCTCCGCGATTATCTGGACAAACACCACGATCAGTTTTTTGGGAATATCAATAAAGAAGTGGCAACTATTTTTGTGAGGACGGAAGAGGAAAGCTACTGGAAACCCAATCTGGCACTAAGAATCGAAAAGGAAGATGAAAAAACCGTGATTCGAGGAATTTTTGGTCCGAGTTCTGCGGTGTGGACATTTTTTATGTTCTTATACTTCCTTTTTACCGTTTCTTGGATGACATTTTTCACACTCTTTTATGTGGAAAATCAGATCAATACCAACAATTATCCTTGGGCATTACCGTGTTCTTTCGTAGTATTGGTTTTGATTGGACTCACTTATGCTGCAGCAAGATTCGGACAGTCGAAAGCGAAATATGAGATGCAGGAATTAAGGAAATTTGCAGAAGAATCAACTTTTCATGCGGAAAAGAAAGATTAGTTTTTGATTTTTCGCGCTTCTATAAAATGTTTGAATTTGAGACCGATTTTCATTAACAAATACTGAAGTGGTTTCTGCTTTTTGTAATATTTGCCAATAAAAATATCCATTGCACCGAAAAAACGGTTGAGATAGACTTTATCTTTTACAGTGCTTTCGCCTTTGTAATGCAGGATTGAAGCCTTTCCGTAGTAGAAATTTTTATAACCTTTCCTAAGAATCGTATAGCAAAGATCGATGTCTTCTCCATACATAAAATAACGCTCATCGAAACCTCCAACTTCCTGATAAACAGATTTCTTCATCAAAAGATTGGCACCGGTCATCACTTCTACTTCTGCAATATCAGTTTCCGGAATATCATTTCTGTAATAGGTTTTGGAATCGTTGTTTAGTTTTGTGAATAGTTTTTCGAAGGAATTGATTAATGCAGGAACAGACCGTTTACTTTCCGGTAAAAAATTGCCCTTTGCATCGTGCATTCTTAAACCTAATGCTCCAAATTTCTTCTGCTGATCGGCAAAGTCAAGAATTTGTTTAAAATAATCACCTTCTATTTCAGTATCTGGATTCAGGACATAAACGTAATCTCCTTTCGCGACATTTACGCCAATATTATTTGCTTTTGAGAAACCTAGATTTTCTTTTAATTCAATAAAATTAACATTTGGAAATTGGTTAATGAGAGCTTTCCAATCTGAATTTGGAGAATGATTGTCCACGACAACAATCTCATAATCAAACTCATGAAAATATTTTTGAATCGAAAGAATACAGTTTCGCAACAGATCCTTTACCTGATAATGGACGATAATTACACTTACTTTCATTAGCCGGCTTCGTTATAAACAGTTCTGTTGGTAATGGATCTTCCGAGAGATATTTCGTCTGCGTACTCCAATTCGTCACCTACGGAGATCCCTCTTGCAATGCTGGAAAACACCACCGGAAATGTTTTGAATTTTTTATAAATATAATAAGCCGTTGTATCGCCTTCCATAGTTGCACTAAGGGCAAAAATAAGTTCTTTCACAAAGCCGTTATTCAGTTTTTTTTCTATACTTCCAATCCTTAACTGGCTTGGACCAATGCCTTCCATAGGAGAAATTTTGCCGCCAAGAACCAGATATTTTCCCCGGAATTTTCCGGTATTTTCTATCGCCATCACATCACGAACATCTTCCACGATGCAAATTAGATCGTCATTACGCTTTTGATCACTGCAAATATCACAAACTTCGGAATCCGAAAAATTATGACATTCTTTGCAGTATTTAATCTCGGTGACCAAATTCTGGATCGATGTCCCCAAAGAAATTCCCTGCGAAGCCGGCTGACGCAATAAATGCAACGCAAGACGAAGCGCCGATTTTTTCCCGATGCCGGGCAAACCAGATATTTCTTCTACAGCTTTCGATAAAACTTTACTTGGGTAATCCATAATTAAGATACAAGACAAAAGATCTAAGAATCAAGATTTTTAGTCTTTATTGATTTTCTCGTAGGTTTGGAAATAGAAATTATGTTCGTTTTTTTCGTCTTTTTCGTGGAATTCTTCGTTGGTTTTTTGCCAGATTTTCAAATCTATTTTTGGAAAGAAAGTGTCTGCTTCGAAATCGTCATCTACAAAAGTGATTTCGAGTCTGTCAGCCAATTCCATTGTCTGATTATAAATCTCACCGCCTCCAATGATGAAAACGTCCTTATCGATTTTTTTAGCAAACTTAATAGCTTCCTTCAGTTTTGAGACAATCAGAATATCTTCTGCAAACCAGTTTTCTTTTCTGCTGACCACAATATTGGTTCTGTTTTGCAAAGGCTTACCAATACTCTCATAGGTTTTCCTTCCCATCACGACAGGGTGATTTTCGGTAAGCGATTTGAAATGTTTCAGATCTTTTGGAAGACGCCAAAGCAGTTGGTTGTCTTTTCCTAAGGCATTTTTTTTGCCGATGGCTGCAATTATCGTAATCATAATATTTACAAATCTACATTTTTATGTTTAATTAAGAAAAATTTATGAGATGTTAGTTCTCATATTTTGTATTTTTGGCGAAGTTTCAAAGCTTTTTGGTGTTCAAGTTCTGAGCATTTGAAGAATGATTGAAAAAAATTGAAACATAACAATTAATTAAAATCGATTCCGGAAATATCCGGCGAATAATATTTTCTCAATGAAAAAGATTTTTTTAGCATCAGCTTTCGCTCTTTTAGTTTTGGTAGGCTGTAATAAGGACAAAGACATTTTGAATTCCTTGAATGATTACAACCTAAGCCAGCAAAACAGCGGCTATCATTTTGGAGACAAAATTGAGATTCCGCAAGATGTTCTGGACTATGCAGAAGCCATCACCATCAGTTTTGGCGACAAAGAAAGCACCGACTTGAACATCGATCCAAAATTCTTCACATTAGGCGAAAATGATGTGACTTTCAATATCAAAACAAAAGGGGGCGAAGTTTTGCAGCAGGATGCAACGATTAATGTTTTTGCAAAAGCTAAAGCAGTTCCTCTGTCTTACGAAGTTGTAAACCAATATCCGCATAGTGCTGATAATTTTACGGAAGGTTTTGAAGTGCACGACAATACAGTTTACGAAAGTATAGGTTTGGAAGGAAAATCGAAGCTTATGAAATACACTTTGGGAACCACAAAGCCGCTTCAGGAAGTTGCACAGCCTACAAATATATTTTCTGAAGGAATTACCCTTTTTGGAAATAAAATTTATCAATTGACTTATAAAACCAAGAAAGGATTTATTTACGATTCTAATATGAAGCTTGAAAAGGAATTCGAATATCCAAACATCATTGGCGAAGGCTGGGGAATGACGAATGACGGAAAAAACCTCATCGTTTCTGATGGAACAAAAAATATTTATTTCCTAAATCCGGAAAACCCTTCAGAAGTTGTAAGATATATTTCGGTTGCGAGTGACAAAGAAGGTTATGATCAAATAAACGAACTGGAATACCACAACGGATTTATCTATTCGAATGTTTGGCATAAACCGATTATTCTAAAAATAAATCCAGCGAATGGAGAAGTGACCGGAATTATAGATCTGACAAACATTGTTAAACAGAGCTCAGGTGGCGGAGAAGATGTTCTGAACGGAATCGCATTCAAAGGAGACAACATGCTGGTTACAGGGAAAAACTGGAGCAGAATTTATGAGATCTCAATTAAATAGAATCAAGAGATTTAGGTCTTTAATATAACAGAAACGAGCTTCAAAAATGAAGCTCGTTTTTTTATTGGATAGTTGCTAAATTGTCAGTTTCGGGATTTTTAACAACAGAATACCGGATGTTGACCTGCGTATTTTCGACTAAATTTTTGTGAGCCTGATAAGG
The DNA here is from genome assembly GCF_021261315.1 of Epilithonimonas sp. JDS. Classification (GTDB taxonomy): domain Bacteria; phylum Bacteroidota; class Bacteroidia; order Flavobacteriales; family Weeksellaceae; genus Epilithonimonas. The sequence continues at coordinate 92,496 of NZ_JAJSAX010000007.1, read as the reverse complement.
ACTTTTGCAAACTTCCGACTTCATTTCATATTCGCCCTGTTCTACGACTATGCTTTCGGTTTTTTTGGATGCAACTGGTAATACATAACTTTTACCACCCAAAATATTCATCGTAAAATCGCAATCAGATTCATTATTAATTACCAGAACCATTTTCTTGTTTGCAGCATCACTATTGAATAATTGATTGAGTAATGTGACTGCTTTGTCTTCCAGTTTGGATATGGGTGCCTGTGGCGCTTTGGCCTGCTCGGCTTCTGCTGACATATCCTGTTTGGCGAAAATGGTGTTTGCAGATTGTGTGGTTGAACAACTCACTAGACTGCAGGCAAAAAATAATAAAAATATTCTATTCATTTTTTAATTTGAATTTGATGTAGGTAATTGTCTTTCCTTTGGAAGAGAACAATTCCTCGTAATACGTTCGTATATCTTTCAGCAATGGTGTGTCGGGCTGATATTCCGCAGCGCCGTAAATGTCGTGATGCGCAGTGAGGATCTCGTGACCCAAACCTTGCAATAGTCCCAGCGTGTATCCGTGCAGGTATTCGGAATCGGTTTTCAGGTGGATGATTCCGTCTTTTTTCAGGATTTGTCTGTATTTTGCCAGAAACTCAGGGTTTGTAAGCCTGTGCTTCGTTCTTCTGTATTTTATCTGCGGATCCGGAAATGTGATCCAGATCTCGGAAACTTCATTTTCCGCAAACAGATTGTCTATCAATTCAATTTGGGTTCTGAGGAAAGCAACATTGTTCAGATTACCTTCGATCGCTTCTTTGGCACCGAACCAGAATCTGGCACCTTTGATATCGACACCGATGAAATTTTTCTCCGGAAAAGCCTTTGCCAATCCTACAGAATATTCGCCTTTTCCGCAGCCAAGTTCCAAAACAATCGGATTATCATTTCCAAAAAATTCTTTCCATTTTCCTTTGTGTTCAAACGAATTTATTGCCTGATCACGTGTTGGCTGGATGACATTTGGTAAAATTGTATTTTCTCTGAATCTTGCAGCTTTGTTCTTGCCCATTTTGTTTAAAGTTGTTTTTAAGCCTTAAAAACGCAACAAAACTATACAATTTATTTTAAATTGCATAGTATAATTGTTTATTGTTTAAAATTTGATAATTAATATTATTTTAAAGTTTCTGAAGTTGCCTGCATCAGATGAGAATTCTGTAATCTTCTGAGGTAGATCGGAAGGTATTTTTCGATATAAGTTTTTGCAGCTTCGTAATTGTTGGTTTCCAGATAATCCGTGATGTTATCCGAACTGTAGATGAATTGAAGAAAATTTGGAATCAGCTCTTTTGGAATTTTCATTTTGATGAAATACTCGTCGCCGAAGTAATCCTGAAGATTCTTGATATTCTTGCTCATTCTTTCATACTGGTAATAGCGTTCTTTTTTCTTTTTCTCTCCCGAAATCAAATCGAAAATACTGTCAATACTGAAGCTGAGACCCTGATTAAATCCTAAAATCGGAAGCTCTGGAGAAGTTCCGTCGCCCTTTGGCTCTGGCAGTCCGATCATTTTTCTAAGTTCAAACGCTTTTTCAGAGCCTTTCAGCATTGCGACATCCCTGCGGAGATTACCGGTTGGTTTGAAGGAGCTTAATATCACTTCCTGAATCTCGTAATACGCAATCTGCAACTCTACAAAGTTTTTTCTGCGCTCCAGCATTTCGGCTGTCATTTCGACGTCTTTTCTTTCTGTTGCGATGGAAGTAAATCTTAGAATATCGCCCACTTTTGCAGCGATTTTGAACTCGCCGTTGTAATTGGCAAGAACACTTTTGTGCGCGTTGATATTGGTCACGTAAACCTGATTGAGATAAAGGCTGGACTTATCCCGGATAAAAATTTCGCCTTCAAAATCCTGTCCGTACACAGTTGCCAGACAAAACATAAGCACAATTGTAAAAATCTTCTTCATATAATCCGGCAAATTTATAGAGAATAAAATTGACAATCATTACAAAAAAATGCCGATAAGGTTAAAATTTTATTAAACTTTATCGGCAATCTGTTAAGTAACTTTAATTATAATTTGTTTTAGAAAACGAATGTTAAGGTTTTTGTTTTCAGTCTGAATTTCTGTTTTTCAGGAGAATCCAGCCAGTCAAAACATTAAGCTCTGCGCCTTCAAAATCCTGCCATTGCAGAAGATACCAATAAGTTTCTGATGGCAGCGGCGTCCCATTTTGTTTTCCTGTCCAGATAAAATTGTTGGTGATAGTTCCTTCAAAAACCATTTTGGTGTTTCTTGTAAATATCTGGAATTTCGGATTGACTTTATCATTAAGGACAGACATATCTATAATATCATTTTTCCCGTCATCATTTGGCGTAATCACATTGGAAACTCCAATGACTAAAAATTTCTGGGTCACAGGATCACAATCATCTGCAGATTTGACATAAACTGTGTAATTACCCTTTCCTTCTGTGATTGGAAGTGTATTTGAAGAACTGTAATCAGAAAGTTGAGGCAAATAATTGACATCACCATCTTTTTTGATGTAATATAAGTAAGGTGGTTTTCCTTGGGTCACATTAATTGTTACTGAAGTATTACCTTTGACATCAATCGATTTAATCACTGGAAGTTCAAAAGTATTCAGATAGATTTCTCCTGTTTTATAGCAGTCATAACTATTAAATATTTTTACAAATACTGTATCTCCTGGCTTTGCAGTATAGGAATCCAATTGGGAATCTGGTATGATTTGTCCAAAAGTTGCATCTTTGTAATATGCGTAACGTGAAATACTTGGATCATTATTTTTGGTTTCATATTCGTCTTTCAAATTATATGAACCTATCTGATTTTGAAGACACGATGAAATTGAAATCTTCGGATTTTGTAAATTAATCTGTGCAATATTGACGGTAACTGTCACTTCTTCTGAGTCGGGAAGAGTCCCAGTACTTTCAAAATAATATTTAAAAGTAACGGCTTTTAAATCTGTATTTTTTGGATCAAAAATAATTTGCTGCGTAGACAAATCAAAATAAGCTTCACCTCTCTCTGCTTGTTTTGTAATCAGTACACTATCCCATCTCACCTGCTTCAAGGGATCTGAAGAAAAAGCTACAGGTATTTTCAGGATTTTACAGTTACTTTCTGTAAAGCTTTTTGTGGTAATCTGAGGGCATTTATTATAAACAAAAACATCCGTTATAAAATAGCCGCAGTCTTTCTTGAAAATTTTACAATAATAATTGCCTGAACCGTAATTTTCCGGATCGATGAAAAACAAATTTGCTCCGGAAGCTATCAGGACATTGTTGTAATACCACTCGTAAGAATCATAACCATGATCTACCTGCAATTTCTGAGCAGCAGTACAATCTCCGGTTTTTGTAATTTGAGGAATAGAACTGAAACCACCAAAAAACCCACCATAACCTACAGCATTACTACCTCCAGCTACTCCGGCAGTGACCGCCTCCGTTGAATATATTGAAAGATTACCTTTGACATTTTTTTTACTAAAAAGAACCCACTCCGACGTTCCGGAGACAGAATAAGGTCCGTATAAGCCATTCAGTGACTCACCATTCATTGTGACCTGAGCTCCTTTTTTTGTAATGATATTCACCGTAGTCTCAAAATCATCCTTCGTACCAATTTGATTTACTTCTGGTAATTCCACTATTTGGTTTGGCAGCAGGCAATTCAATGATGGTATCATATTCATACCGCCAGAAGCAGAGTCATAAAGTGCATTACCGGCCAAAAACTGATAGACATATATATCTTCAGTACTTTTAATATATAAATTATAAATATCTGTCCCTTGTTTTATGTAGGATTCTGAACCATAGATAATTTTATACTTCCCTTTATCTAATGTATAAACAATTGGACTGTCATTAAGAGTAAACTTTGTATTATCTTTTGTGGCAATCACTATGACCCTTTCAGAATCTATTCCTCCCTGATCTGCAGCACGGATCGGTCCATTCCCTTTTGCAACAACATATTCTCTGCCCAAACGATTGACTGGCGTTGCCTGATCCATCAATATATCATTTCCACCAGAATCATTAACATAAGTCCCATTAAAATTACCATTAGTAACAGTAATAGGCTTATCGGAATGGATATTGGCACCCAGCAACCCAAGATAATTCGCATCCGGATCGCCTAATCCTGTAGAATCTACTACATAAGGCGGTCTGTTGGGAACAGAAACCATAAATGAATCACCTTTGTTCAGTCTCATATTTAATTCAGGTGCTTGCGAACCATTTTGGAATAGAATATCGGGATTATAGCCATTGATTTTAACGGAAGTATTATTTTCTGTTGCAAGTATATTGACCTGTGAAGTAAGATTTGTCTGCTGCCTGGTAAGCGGTGACGTTATAGCGTAAAAATCTGTTCCAAGTCCCGCAAAACCTTTTGAATTAATAATCTCTGCGTGTGGACCTCTTAATATTCTTAAGTTTGCAAAAAACTTGCGGGAACCAACAAGATGTAATCCTCTTTTTGCGACTTTAAATGTGTCAGATACATCTAGTGTTGTGATAACTTTTGGCGCAAGTTTGACGTATTTGGGATTACCTTTACGAATAGAAACCCTGTTCAATTCTACTTCTCCTGAATAGATAATAATTTCGAATTCATCGGTCGAATCTGTTGAAAGATATAAAAAATCACCATTCAGACTATTGTCATAATCCGGATGAGAATAATTAAACGTGTCGAATATAGGCGCAAACCAATGCTCGGTATCCATCTGAGCAAATGATTTTAATGAGAAAACAAGGAATATTAAAATCTGTAGAACTTTCTTCATTGTATTAATATGGTTATTAATACAAATGTAAAAAAAGTGTTTATTACTTCGGTATTATTTAATTTCTATTTTTAAGGAGAATCCATCCGTTCATTAAATCCGGTTCTGCACCTTCGAAATCCTGCCATTGCAATATATACCAATAAGTTCCCGTTGGCAGCTGTCTTCCATTTTGTTTTCCGTCCCAAATAAAATTATTAGAAACATTGCCATCAAATAGTTTCACGCTGTTTCTATTAAAAATCTGAAATTTAGGATTCAGTTTGTAATTAAGCATAGACATATCAATAACGTCATTTTTTCCATCACCATTAGGTGTAATCACATTTGGAATTCCAATCACTGCGAATATTTGTGTTACCGGATTGCATCCATCAGCTGACTTTACATAAACTGTGTAAGTACCTTTTCCATCTTTAACAGGAAGAACATTGGAAGTACTGTAATCAGAAAGTTGTGGCAGATAATCCAAGGGACCATCTTTTTTAATATAATACAAATAAGGAGCCTTCCCTTTTGTCACATTGATTGTTACGGAAGTATTATCTGATATATCAACAGTATTAATCACTGGTAATTCAAAGGTTTCCAGAGAAATTTCTCCAGTTTTGAAACAATCAAAAGTATTATATATTTTAACATATACCGAATCTCCAGGTTTTGAAGTATAATACGGATAGTTATTTAATTGAGAGTCTGGTATTCTTTTTCCATAATTTGAATCCTCATAATATTCATATCGGGAAATACTCGGATCATTATTAATGGGTTCGAACTGTTTTTTCAAATCATAAGAACCCATCTGATTTTGCAAACACGATATGATTGAAATCTTTGGATTTTTTAAATTAATCTGAGCAATATTGACAGTGACTGTTACTTCCTCCGGGTCTGGAAAAACATCAGTATCTTCAAAATAATATTTGAAAGTTACTTGTGGAAGCAGCGTATTATCTGCATTATACTTAATATAAATCTTGTTGGTAACAGGATCTATATAAGGCGTCGAAACAGTTCCTTCAGCAGGATATTGTGTAATACTGATGCTGCTGAAATTAACTTTTTTTGAAGGATCTGCAGTGAACTCGATCAATATAGGATCTGTAGATTTACAGTTCCCGATGATTGGAAGTGATTTTGTGGTTAAATTAGGGCAATTAAGATAGGTAAAGCTTGTCGTCGTTTTGGATCCGCATCCTATTTTACTAATTGTGCAGACATAGATTCCTTCTGCATCTGTTGGATTTGAAGGATAATAACTCCGTGGATCTATAGAACTTAACTTGGCACCAGAGTCTAGAAGTACACCATTATGTCTCCATTCATAAAAGTCATAACCGTCGTTCACTTCGAGATGTTGTCCTCTTGCGCAGTCTCCTACTTTAGAGATGGCAGGTATAGAACTGAATCCTGCAAAATAACCACCATATCCAACATTAGCATTTCCAGATGCAATACCCGCTGTAGCCGCTTTATCAGAAATAATTGATACATTTCCCGCAACGTTATCTTTTACGAACAATTCCCAGTCCGTATTATCCGGAACCGGATGTCCTACAAGCTGATCTCCGTTCAATAGTACAACAGCACCTTTTTGCGATAAAATATTAACTTTAGTTGTAAAGTTATTTCTTGGACCTATCTCATTTATTGCTGGTAATTCTACAATGTTATTGGGAAGAAAACAGTTTAGAGATGGAATGAGATTCATACCACCTGTAGCTTTTGAAGTTGGTAATCCGGATAAAAGCTGGTAAACATAAATCTCCCCACCAACAGCCTTGATTGACATGCTGTAATTTCCCGAGCCATCCAGATCTTTATAAGAATCGGTGTATAAAAAATCAGATTCTCCGGCATTCAAAGTTGTGTATATTGCTCCATTCACATATATAACTGTCGGATTATTGGGATTAGTTGCTACAACCAAAACTCTCTCCATATCGTTCAGATAGTCGGATGGAGTTGATGGAGTAACGGGTGTGACTACACCATTTCCTTTTGCAACGATGTAGTCAGCACCCAATCTGTTAGTAGGGACCGACTGATCCATGAGTATATCTGTACTAGTTGTACCTGCAATGTAAGTTCCAGTAAAATTACCATTAGTCACACTTATGGGACCACCGGTTGCCTGAATTTTCATACCGATCAAACCATTTGGACTGGTAAGAGAATATGGTGCAGATATTATGTAAGAATCACCTTTTTGCAGCGTCACTGATATACCGCTTGGATAAGTGTTCCCGTCTGAAAATCTTAACCCTGGATCATATCCGGAAATATCAACTTTTGTATTATTTTGTGTAGCAATTATACTGGTTTGATAGTTATAATAACTTTTAGCATCAGACAGCCTGGCCATACCTGCATAAAAAGTTTCGCCCAATGCTGCCAATCCTTTGGAATTGATAATCTCTGCATGATTTTTTCTTAAAATCCGAAGATTTGCAAAAAACTTATTAGCCCCCACCAGATGGAGACCTTTTTTATTTGCAGAAAACAAATCACCGGAATTTTTTGTCGTGACAAAACCATCATCAATTTTAACAAGCACAGGACTTCCAAAACTTATATTAACTCTATTTATCTCAACATTTTGATAATAAATAATCACTTCAAAGGGAGTCGTTTTATCTGTTGACAAATAAAGATAATCTCCACTGTCACTATCCAATTCTGTATTGGCAGAAGAATCAAATATTGGTGCAAACCAATGCTCAACATCCATTTGCGCAAAAAACAGAGACGAAATAAAAATTAATATAAACAGGAAACTCTTTTTCAAAATATGAAATATTAGGACTACAAATTTAGTCTATTTTGTTTTTTAAATGAGGTATCAAACAAAAAATCCTGCCGTAAAAATACAGCAGGATTTAATTTATTTGTTTGGAATCTTGATTAAGCTAAAGCAACTCTTACGAATCCTGTCACTTTAAGATCTCCGCTTACAGACTTCACATAGTCAGCAACGCTGATTCCCGCATCTTTGATGAAAGACTGGTGTACCAAAGTGTTGTCTTTGTAGAATCTTTGCATTTTTCCTTTCAGGATATTATCGATGATGTTTGCAGGTTTCCCTTCTTTCGTCAACAATTCTCTTTCGATTTCCAATTCTTTGTCGATAGTTTCCTGAGAAACTTTAGTCTCGTCAAGTGCAATTGGGTTCATCGCAGCTACTTGCATAGATACAGATTTTGCAGCTTCGTCAGCTCCGTCTACTTTTGCAGAAAGAGAAGTGATGGCAGCAATTTTGTTTCCAGCGTGGATGTAAGCTCCTAAGAACGCACCTTGAATACTTTCAAAAGCACCGATCTCGATTTTTTCTCCGATGATTCCAGTCTGCTCGATCAATTTATCAGCAACAGTCTGTCCGTGGAAGTCAGAAGCCAAAAACTCTTCTTTGTTGGAATATACGATAGCCTGCTCAGCCAATTCGTAAGCCAATTCTACGAATGCATCATTCTTAGCAACGAAGTCAGTCTCACAGTTAAGAGAAATGATTGCTCCCAATGTGTTGTCTTCGTTTACTCTTGCGATCACTGCACCTTCAGAAGAATCTCTGTCTGCTCTGTTAGCAGCAACTTTTTGTCCTTTTTTTCTAAGGATGTCGATTGCTTTTTCGAAATCTCCTTCAGCTTCTGTAAGAGCTTTCTTGCAATCCATCATTCCTGCACCTGTGGTGTTTCTTAGTTTTGCTACATCTGCAGCTACTGGTGTATACATAATGAAATTATTTTTTTATTATTTTGTTTTGATTTTACGCTTTCACGTTTTTCAGCGTGCAAATATAGTGATTTTTATAAAAAAATAATACACATTCATATTCTTAATAAAACAGAATCCGCAAATAGTTTTTAAAATCAAAATAGTCAACTTCTCATTTATTTATTATAAATTTCCAATCAATTCACAAGAATTAATTTATTTTTACGTTACAAATCAATAACAGATCTTAATATATAATGAAGAAGATATTTTTACTTTCGTTTTTCCTGATGTCCATTTCTATCTTTTCGCAAGTCAGCGTTTTTGAAGCAAAAAAGACCAATGACCGAGCTGTAGTAGAGAAATTTATCAGGGACAATCCAAAACATCCGGCCGTTCCGGAACTGCAAAGAAGATTACCGTCACTTTCTTACGGGAAATCATCAACTGTTGCAAAACCGACCATTACCCAAATGACGGAAAACAAAATCGAGAAAACTTCCAAAGTGGGAACAACGGCAGCAAAAGGACAGCCTTCTGAGCAGGCAAAGAATACAGCTGCAGTTCTTACAAGCCTTTTCAACAATGATCCTAATAAAAAAGAAGCCATCGTACAGTTTGTAAACAAATCAAAATGTATTCTTGTGATCAAAATAAGCGGTAAAAAATTCTATAACTTAACAGTTCCCGCTAACGGACAAAATTATATTATGGTAGAAAAGGGAACCTACAATGTGACAACCTCAATCTGTGACGCTGCTTACAATCAAAATAAGGCACTTACCAAAGATCTTATTATTACGCTGAACGGTGGAAAAAGATAAGCTCCGAATTAATTTCGAAAACCCATTTTATTGAAGTTCTTTTCGCTCATATTAATATTAAGTTCAAGCCTATTTTTTTCTCAGAAGAAGATAGGCTTGGATTCTTTGTACACCAACGATGTGCAGGAACTTTTGGGAGATGATTACGGAAGCATCTATTTATATAAGAATAAGGATTTAAGTTTTACGAAATATGATTCTCTCGGAACTCAGCTCGGAAAGCTGATGCTGACTTTTCCTTACAAAATCCAGAGCGTGAACAATCCTTTGAATATCGTGATGTTTTCCGAAAACGCTCAGGAAATTAAATTCATTGATCAAAATCTGAACGAGATCCAGAAAATAAATCTGAGCGCTATATTTGGATTTATAAAAGCTGTGTACGCAGAAGATCTCCAATACGCCTGGATGATTGACGACAGCAACAAAACCTTGATCCAATATAATTTCAGAAGCACTTCTACGATCAGTTCTTTTCCTTTTAATATTAATCTGCAATCGCTGAAGGATTTTTTGGTTTACAATAACAGGATCTACATTCTTCGCGAAAACACTTTCGAAGTTTACAATACCAAAGCAACACTACTCTACACTTCTCTAATTTCAAATGCCCGAAAACTCCGACGAATCAATAATGACATTCTGATTTTCGGAGACCAGACTGTTCATCAGTTTGACGGCAAAAACCTGTCTGAAATCTTCAAAAATGAAAGCGCAAAACTTGTGGATAAAAATAATGCAGGATTTTTGGCTCTCATAAAAGACAAGCTTTATCTTTACAACTTAAAAGATTGAAGAAATTCAAGAACCATTTTGTAATATTTAATCTCTTAATTTTTTAATCATTTAATTAATAAAGAATGCACATCGCTGTTACAGGAAATATTGGAGCCGGGAAAACTACTCTTACGACAATGCTGTCCAAGCATTACAATTGGGAAGCACAATTTGAAGACGTAGATCACAACCCTTATTTGGATGATTTTTATGGCGATATGTCGAAATGGAGTTTTGCACTTCAGATTTACTTTTTAGGCAGCAGATTCCGACAAGTGAAGGAGATTCGCGAGAGCGGAAAAAACGTGATTCAGGACAGAACAATCTACGAAGATGCACACATTTTTGCTGAGAATTTAGCTGAAATGAACTTGCTTTCCGAACGGGATTTTAAGAATTATTTATCAGTTTTTTCCTTGATGAAAGACTTTGTTTCGGCACCGGATTTGCTAATCTACCTTAGAGCAGACGTCCCTACTTTGGTAAGACAAATCTCCAAAAGAGGACGTGAATATGAAGCCGGAATCAGTATTGATTATCTTTCAAAACTGAATAACAAATACCAGAGCTGGATAGAAAATTACAAAGAAGGCAAGCTTCTTATAATAGATGTTGACAACTTGGATTTTGTAGAAAAACAGGAAGATTTCGGGTACATATTGGAAAGAATTGATGCAGAGCTGAACGGTTTGTTTTAAATTATTTTTGGCGAAATAATTGTACAAATCTCAAAGAATAGAATCGCCAAATTTTAATTTAAAGCATCATGATAAAAGTAATTCACAACAACAGCTGTCCAAAATCCAAAGCTATTCTGGAATATCTGGACGAGAATGATATCAAATTTCAAATCATTGATATCAAAAAAGATCCGTTGAGCCTTTTTGAGCTGAGGACTTTATTCAAAAAACTAAATAAAAATCCAAGTAGAATTCTGAGACATTCCACAGAACTTTACAAAAAATATTTTTCTGAATCAGAAACTGTGAATGACGATCAGGCACTGGAAGTCATTGCTTTAAATCCGGAAATAATACAATGCCCTATCCTGATCAAAGGAAAGGTGGCGATGCCGGGAAATCCGTTGGAAAACGTTAAATTCTTTATAGAAAACTAGAATTGCACTATATAAACAGGGACGAACGTGGAATATTAATTATCAAATATTTCACGTTCGTTTTTTTATGAATTATTTTTAAAATAATTTGCCTATCTGGAAAATAATCCTTTATTTTGCACTCTCAAATATTCATTAGTCAAAAGAACATCGAGATATGTCAAGAATTTGCCAAATAACAGGTAAGCGTGCAATGGTAGGAAACAACGTTTCCCACGCTAATAACAAAACGAAAAGACGTTTTGAAATTAATTTACTAGAGAAGAAATTTTTTCTTCCTGAGCAAGATAAATCAGTAACCCTGAAAGTTTCTGCACACGGATTGAGAATTATCAATAAGATTGGTATCGAGGAGGCGCTTGAAAGAGCAGCTAGAAATGGATTTATTAAAAACACTACTAAGTAATGGCTAAAAAAGGTAACAGAGTTCAGGTAATTCTAGAATGTACTGAGCACAGAGAAAGCGGCGTAGCAGGAATGTCAAGATACATTACTACAAAAAATAAAAAGAACACTACAGAAAGATTGGAGCTTAAAAAATTCAATCCGGTTCTTAAGAAATATACTGTTCACAAAGAGATTAAGTAATCTATAAAAATATTTTACAATGGCAAAAAAAGTAGTAGCAACGCTTCAAGGTGGTGCTGGATCAAAAAAAATGACCAAAGTTATCAAAATGGTGAAGTCTTCTAAATCTGAAGCTTACGTTTTTGAAGAAAAAGTAATGAACGCTGACGAAGTTGAAGCTTATCTTAAAAAATAATCTCTCAACCGGATACAATATAGAAAACTACTCTTTTTAAGGGTAGTTTTTTTGTTATATTTGTTTCCGGTAAAATCATTTATCGATTATCATTAATCATTTATATATCAAATGAGTTGGTTTAAAAAAATATTCAAAAAAGAAGATAAGGAAACACTTGACAAAGGATTGGAAAAATCCAGCCAGGGTTTTTTTGATAAAATATCCAGAGCCGTTGTCGGCAAAAACACAGTCGATGATGAAGTCCTTGACAATCTGGAGGAAGTTCTCATCGCTTCCGACGTGGGCGCGGAAACCACCATCAAAATCATTAAAAGAATTGAGGAACGCGTTGCAAGAGACAAATATGTCAATGTTAGCGAACTTGATGAGATCCTTAAAGAAGAAATCTCCGGGCTATTATTGGACAATCCACATCTTGATACCGATAACATCGACACAACCAAAAAACCTTATGTCATTATGGTTGTAGGCGTTAACGGTGTTGGAAAAACGACTACAATCGGGAAATTAGCCCATCAATTCAAATCTCAAGGACTGAAAGTAGTTCTTGGCGCTGCTGATACTTTCCGTGCTGCTGCTGTAGATCAATTGGTAATCTGGAGCGAAAGAGTTGGTGTTCCGATTGTGAAGCAAGAAATGGGTTCTGATCCTGCTTCCGTGGCATTTGATACCGTACAATCTGCTGTAGCTCAGGATGCCGATGTAGTGATCATCGATACCGCTGGAAGACTTCACAACAAAGTCAACTTAATGAACGAACTTTCGAAAATAAAACGGGTGATGCAAAAAGTTTTACCCGACGCGCCTCACGAAGTTTTATTGGTTTTGGATGGCTCAACTGGACAGAATGCATTTGAACAGGCAAAACAATTTACAGCAGCGACGGAAGTTACTGCACTGGCTGTTACAAAGTTAGACGGTACAGCGAAAGGCGGCGTCGTGATTGGCATCTCAGACCAATTTCAAATCCCTGTAAAATATATTGGCGTCGGGGAAAAAATGCAGGATCTTCAAATTTTTAATGGTATGGAATTTGTAAACTCATTCTTTAGAAAGAGATAAACAAATCACACTATTAACATTAAAAAATTTAAACTATGGGTATTTTAACATGGATTATTTTCGGTCTTATCGCCGGAGCAATCGCAAAAGCAATTCATCCCGGGAATGATCCTGGAGGCTGGGTAGTAACAATCATTATTGGTATTTTAGGAGCAATGCTCGGAGGCTGGCTTGGATCGATGCTTTTAGGAGTAGATGTTTCCGGATTCAATTTTTCAAGTTTCTTGGTAGCAATTGGAGGTTCAGTACTTCTATTGTTCCTTTATCGAATGGTAACGAACAAATAATTTAGATTAACTAATCTACATTAATAAAACGATATTATTAAATGCGTCATATTTTATGGCGCATTTTTGTTTATTTCTAATAAAAAACTTTTATATTTGATAAAAATTAAATTAAAAGTATGAAGAAAATCTTTACCTCTCTTCTTTCTTTAGGAATGATTACCGGCGCTCTGGCACAATGGAGTCCGACTTCTATGAAAGGAGAAAAATTACGACAAACTAAAGCTACACAGTTCTATTCATTAGATCTTGGTGCCATCAGATCACAGCTTTCTCAAGCAGAACCAACAGGAAAAACCAGCAAACCAGTCATTATCAACCTTCCAACTTTGGACGGGACGATCGAAAAGTTTGCCGTTTATAGTCTTCCTGTAGTTGACCAGGAAATGGCAAACCGTTACCAATTGGGCTCCTACACTGGAGTAAAAGTGGATGATCCGACTGTTTATGTAAGATTCAGTGTTTCTCCTTATGACTTACAGGCAATGATGTTCAGAAACGGAGCTTATGAGTTTATCGAACCACAGAATACAGACAAAACCGTCTATGGTGTTTTTCCAAAAACAAACAAACCAAGCTCCGGCAAAGCATTTGAATGTAATACAAGCGAAAGTCTGCTAAGTAAAAAGCAAATGGACGCATTGTCTAACTCTACGGATTTTACGCATAATGTAACAGATTTCAGCAGAGCCAGCGACAAAAAATACAGAACTTACAGATTAGCAATTTCTGTAACCGGAGAATACACAACTTATTTTGGAGGTGTTGCTCAGGCTGCAGCGGCGATTAATGCTACAATGACGAGAGTTAATGGCGTTTTCGAAAAAGATTTTGCAATCCACCTGAATGTTCTTGACCTTCCCCAGCTGATTTACACCAATGCTTCTACAGATCCTTATTCTGCAGCAGCTACAGGTGCTGGAGGCGCTTGGAATCTTGAACTTCAGCAAACTTTGACTTCAGTGATCGGTAATGCAGCTTATGACATCGGACACTTGTTCGGAAGATCAGGCGGCGGCGGAAGCGCGGGTGATGTTGGAAACGTTTGTAGAAATCCGGCAAGCAATTCTGATGACACTTCCAAAGGATCCGGATTTACCTCTCCGGGAACTGGCGGACCAGAAGGTGACAACTTCGATATCGATTATGTAGCTCACGAGATGGGACACCAGTTTGGAGCAGATCATACTTTTTCTCACGGCATCCATCCGGCACCAAACAATACTGCGCATATGGAACCGGGATCCGGATCTACGATTATGGGTTATGCAGGGATTACAAGCTATGATGTACAGCCACATTCTGACGCATATTTCCACGTAAGAAGTATTGAGCAAGTTCAGACCTACGCCAACTCTCAGACTTGTGATGTCAATTCTGCTATCACAAACAATCCTCCTGTAATTGCGGCTTTAGCAAACAAAACAATTCCAAAAGGAACTGCATTTGTCCTAACGGCTTCTGCAACAGACGCTGAAAATAATCCTTTGACTTATAACTGGGAAGAATATGACGCAGCTACATCTGCTGTGACTACTGTAACAGGAAATAATACCTCTGGTGCAAAATTCAGATCTTTGAACAGTTCTACTCTACCTTACAGATATTTTCCAAAATTGAGTAACGTCTTAGCCGGAACTTTATCCAGTGCTACAGATTGGGAAGCTGTTCCTAATGTTGCCAGAACAATGAATTTCCGTGTAACAGTTAGAGATAATAATCCTGACATCAAGCAGCAACAGACTCAAATTGGTACTCAAACCATTACTGTAGGCGCTGCCGGACCTTTCAAAATTAACTCAACCAAAGTTTACAACAACGCTGCCGGTGCATTCACTTGGGATGTGGTAGGAACAAATGCTGCTCCTTACAATGTTGCAAATGTTAAAATAGATTACACTACAAACAATGGTACTTCCTGGACAGTTTTAGCAGCATCTACTGCGAATGACGGAACGGAGAATTTGAGTTTTGCAGGTATTCCTACAAATACAGTTATTACCATCAGAGTTTCAGCTATTGACAATGTTTTCTACGCTGTTGGAAAAGTAACTGTTTCTGCAATGGTAACTTGCAACGGTGCTGCTCCTGCAGGATTAGCAGCTTCTGCCATCACTCAGACTGGTGCTAAAATAGATTGGGATGCAATTGCAGACGCTACTTATATTTTAAGATATAAAAAAGCAACTGACGCAACCTGGACTGAAGTAAATAATCTTACAACAAACACTTACACCATCGCAGGATTAACGCTTAATACAGCTTACAACGTAAGTGTTGCCTCTATCTGTACAGGAACGGTTGGAACTTATGCTAATGTTGACTTTACAACAGCCGGTATTGCATACTGTACAGCTGGTGCAACTTCTACAAGTTTTGAAAAAATTGCTAACGTAACATTTGCAAACATCAACAACGCATCTACTTCTACAGCAGGTTACGAAGATTTCACAACTATTACAGGAAACGTCAACAAGGGACAAGTTTATCCTTTCTCTGCATCATTTGGCGGTACATCTTATGCTGATGATCAGGTTCTTGTTTGGATCGATTTCAACCAAGATGGCGACTTCGAAGATGCTGGTGAATTGGTTTTGACAACTGCTAAGAAATTATCTCCTTGGACAGGAAACATCACAATTCCGGCAACTGCTCTTACTGGAAAAACAAGAATGAGAGTTCGTCTTCACGATTCCTCTTTGACACCTAACTCTACACCTTGCGGAACTTCCAGCTTCGGACAGGTTGAAGATTACTCAGTGAATATCGGAGTACTTGCAGTAGCAGATGTTAAGAAAAATAACATTCAGGTTTATCCAAATCCTGCAACTGACGTGATTAATATTTCTAATGTTTCTTCTAAAACCCAATTTGAAATCTACAACGTTGGAGGTCAACTGGTAAACCAAGGAACAACTGACGGAAAAGTAAATGTTTCTAAACTGACAAAAGGTGTTTACATCCTGACAGTAGAATCTAACGGAGAAAAATCCCAAACCAAATTCATCAAGAATTAAGATTGAGATTTTACTTAAATAAGAAATCCCCGAAAGTTAATTTCGGGGATTTTTGTTTTTATATATTGAGATTAATTGAGCTCTGTGAGAAATATATCGGTTTCAGCTTCCAGATTATCTCTGTCGGAATTGTTAAAAATAATGTAGTCTGCCAGTTTCATTTTATCTTTTTCCGGCATTTGATTCTGCATTATGGTTTCAATTTCCCGGTAGGTTTTATGATCGCGATCCATCGTTCTTTTGATCCTGAGATTGTCATCAGCTGTTACCAAAAGAGATTTGTAACATTGCTCATTTAATTTTAATTCAAACAACAGCGCTGTTTCTTTAAAAACAAACTCTGAAGTCTGAGAAGCCACCCATTTTTCAAAATCCATTCTTACAGCCGGATGAATCAAATGATTCAACTGATCCAGAAGTTCTGCATCATTGAAAACTTTTTCTCCAACATATTTTCTGTTGTAAATTCCATCCAGGTAGGCTTGTTCTCCAAGGAGTGCAATTATTTTTTCTTTCAAGACAGGATCAATATTGACAATATTTTTTGCCTGATCGTCTGAATAATAGACCGGAAAACCTTTGTTCTCCAAAAATTTCGCCACGGATGTTTTCCCTGACCCTATTCCGCCTGTCAGCCCAATGATCCTGGGAGGAGGAATATCTTCCTGATTTTGTGTTATATCTTGTATTTCCATAATTTAATTAATATCCAAAAACTTCATTAAAACTAAAAGTCTGATCCAGTTTCACGCCGCGTTCGGTCATCTTCAGACTTGCCAATTCGTTGTGCGCATCGTGTTCGAAAAACAAAAGGTAATCATTATCCACACATTGTTTTAAAAATTTACCTTTTTCCTCCATTGTCAGCATCGGTCTTGTATCATAACCCATCACATAAACCTGCGGAATATGACCTGAAGTCGGAATCAAATCTGCTGCGAAGACAATAGTTTTTTCCTGATACTGGAGAACTGGCAGCATTTGCTTTTCAGTGTGACCATCAACGAAGATCACATCCATTTTCAGGTCTGGTGCAAAGCCGTAATTTCCTGTTGCTGGCAAAGGTAAGAAGTTAAGCTGTCCGCTTTCCTGCATTGGAAGAATATTCTCCTTCAAGAAGCTTGCCTTTTCTCTGGGATTTGGTTCTGTTGCCCATTTCCAATGGTTTTCATTTGTCCAGAAATGTGCATTTCTGAATGCAGGTCTGTAACCAGTTTTGTCATCATTCCACTCTACTGCGCCACCGCAATGGTCGAAATGAAGGTGCGTGAGGAAAACGTCCGTAATATCATCGCGCACGAAACCAAATTTCTTCAAATTCTTATCCAAAGAATCATCGCCCCAAAGTGAATAATGTCCGAAGAATTTCTCATCCTGTTTGTTTCCGAGTCCGCAATCGATGAGGATTAATTTTTTGCCGTCTTCCACGAGAAGAGAGCGCGTTCCTAATTCGATCAGATTTTTTTCGTCAGCCGGATTTGTCTTTTCCCAAATTGTTTTTGGGACTACGCCAAACATTGCGCCGCCGTCTAATTTAAATTTCCCACATTGGATTGGATACAGTTTCATAAATTTTCGTTTTTTATCTCGATTGATATTTATTTGCAAAATATCAAATGCAATTGTCGCTTTTGGCTAAAATACAAAACTTCGGCAGAATTACCAAAGTTGTAGATTTATAAAAAAATTAAATCAATCACAAAAAAAAGAAGCGAAAGCTCAAATCAAACAATCTGTACTTCCGCTTCTGAAATTATATTAAGGTCTATAATTTATTTCTTAATAATTTTCTTAATGACTTCATTGTTATCAGCCGTTTTGATCTTCAAAATATAAGTTCCTTTAGGCAGATTCGAAATATCAAAAGTCTGACTGTTGCCATCTATTTGGCTATTCTTGGAAACTATGCTTTTCCCTGTCATATCGAAGATTTTAACCTCCGAATTAGAATCCAAATCTATTTTGAACACACCAGTTGTCGGATTAGGATAAACTTTCATTTCTTTAGACTTTCCAGTTTCTCCTACTGCCAGTGAGGCATTCATAATAGTTGATTTCAAATCGTCACAACTGGTAATGGCAGGAGCACCTGTTGTCACACTTCCGCAATCATTGTTTACAAATCCGCCATTGTTGTTACACAGCACATTGTTGTTGATCAGCGTTCCCCAATCACTGCAGTTCATCGTTACACCATCGTAAAATAATTTTTGATAGTTAATGATATGACCTTGATTGAATACATAGCCATTGTTGGTAAATGTACCAATTTGAGTTATAACTCCGGAATTATCAATCGCATAATTGTTTGTGATATCGCTGTCATTGTCATTTGAATACAATCTGCCTTCAGTGGTAAGAATCATTTTACCGTTGTTGGTAATTTTGGTTCCTTCACGAGAGTCTGCGATTGCTTTTATGTTGAATGTACCGTTGTTAATAATATTTTGGCCGTAAAAAAAGGTGTTGTGATTTATATTAACAACATCTCCCGTTCCGAGTGTACTTGGAGGAACTACACCTCCTACCCAATGTGCAGGATCATCCCATCTACCAAAAGTCGTGGTAGTGTAAGTGGTTTGACCAAATAATTTTGAACCAATAGTTAAAATCCCTAAAATTAATAGTGCTTTTTTCATAATGTTTTTATTTTTTAGAATTATATAGTGAAAAATGTATTGTTGTTTCGAGTCCTATTTTTTGATGATTTTTTTTACGACTTCATTGTTGTCAGCAGTTTTGATCTTCAAAATATAAGTTCCTTTTGGCAGATTCGAAATATCAAAAGTCTGATTGTTTTTTGCCCGTTGGCTACTTTTAGTAACTATAGTTTTCCCGGTCATATCAAAGATTTTGACTTCGGAATTGTCAGAATCCAAATCTATAGTGAAAACGCCGGTTGTCGGATTAGGATAGACTTTTAAATCCTTAGATTTCGCATCACTGACTGCCAGCAACGGCGCATTCATAATGGTGGATTTCAAAGCATCACAACTGTTTATCGCAGGAGTTCCAGTTGTCACACTTCCGCAGTCATTGTTCACAAAACCGCCATTGTTGTTACACAGTACATTGTTATTGACCAATCTTCCCCAATCGCTGCAGTTCATCGTAACACCGTCATAGAATAATTTTTGAAAATTATAAATATCGCCCTGATTAAAGATATAACCGTAGTTAAGCAAATCTTTGACATGAGTCAATGAGCCATTTATATCAATCGCATAATTATTTGTAAAATTGCCGGCATTCCTGTTTCCCGTCAAAGAAGCATTTTTTGCAATAATGATCTTACCATTATTAGTAATCGTAGAACCATCCTGATATCCGGCACCTGCGTTGATATTAATCGTACCGTTGTTTACAATATCTTTCGATTTTATAAATGTGTTGTGATTTAGATTGACGATGTCGGTAGCACCAATTGTTGTTGGTGGAACCATTCCGCCAGCCCAACGAGCCGGATCATCCCAGGCTCCGAAATTTGTGGTTGTATAAGTTGTTTGTGAAAATGCAAATGCACCGATTGCACAAAACACAAAAGAGAAAATTGATTTTTTCATTATGCTTTTATTTTATTAATACTAAATTAATAAAAAATTAGCCATAAGAATTCTGAATCCTTTAAATTTTACTCTTATATCAACAAAAAAGCAAAAAACAACAAGGTTTCAAATTATCAAATCAACAAACATAAAGTCAATAAAATAAATTAAAACAATTAATAATTAAATTATTATATATTTTAAATTTTAATAAAGATTTATAAAAGCGATAATTTGATCGTGAAAAATTTTATAATATGTACATAATTTGTACTCTCAATGTACATAAAAAATGAATTTTATCAGAAAAGTTCACCTGGATTTTTTGGTCTAGAGATACCCAAATGTTTGTAGGCTTTATCGGTCACTTCTCTTCCGCGTGGTGTTCTGATGATAAAACCTTCCTGAATTAGAAATGGTTCATAGACTTCTTCCAATGTTTCAGGATTCTCTGCGATAGAAGTTGCCAGAGCTGAAATTCCAACCGGCTTTCCACGGAAATTCTCGATCATAACACGCATAATCTTGTTATCCATGTCATCCAAACCAAATTCATCTACGTTGAGTGAATTAAGTGCAAATTTTGTAATCTCAATTTCGATTTCGCCATTACCTTTGATTTCGGCAAAATCACGGACTCTTCTTAAAAGTGCATTAGCTATTCTAGGCGTTCCGCGACTTCTTCTGGCGATCTCCAGAGCAGCATCTTCGTAGATTTTCACACCCAAGACCCTTGCACTTCGCTTGATAATCATTCCGAGAAGTTCGATAGTATAATATTCCAGTCGTGACTGAATTCCGAATCTGGCAAGCATTGGCTTGGTCAACATTCCACTTCTGGTAGTTGCACCAACTAATGTAAATGGATTGAGTCCGATCTGTACAGAACGTGCATTGGGACCGGTTTCCAGCATAATATCGATCTTGTAATCTTCCATTGCGGAGTAAAGATATTCTTCTACAATCGGAGAAAGCCGGTGGATTTCATCGATGAAAAGCACATCATTTTCTTCAAGATTGGTCAGCAATCCGGCTAAACTTCCTGGTTTGTCGAGAACCGGACCAGATGTGATTTTGCAGCCAACACCCAATTCATTCGCAATAATATTTGCCAAAGTCGTTTTCCCAAGTCCCGGTGGACCGTGCAAAAGAACGTGATCCAGGGCGCCACCACGATTTTTCGCAGCCGCAACAAAAACTTCAAGATTATCAAGGGTTTTTCTTTGTCCGGCAAAATCATTAAAACTTTGCGGACGGATCTTTTCCTCCTGAATCAAATCGTCATTGGAATAATTTTCTTTGTCGGGATGTAAAAAATCGGGCATAACAGGAACTTAGATATTAAACTTTATATATCAGACTTAAAATCAATGTTTTAAAAACTAAATCTTTGATAGAAAATCAGATTCAAAGATAAAGAAAAAATAGAGGAATTATGGGTTCAGTTTTTCAGTTTCAGAGATGATATTTTTCAACTGAACTTTTTCAGTTTCTGTTAATTTTCTTTGAAAAAATCCATTTTTATAATCCTTTCCGAAATACTGCGGGAAAATGCCGTAATAATCATAAAGTTTCAGATCATAAATGTTAAGTGCAGGAAAAGCTTCTTTAGTTAAAGGATATTTTGACACATTAAAAATGAAATTCCCAATCTGATATTCTGAGTAAATGTCGATCGCAGAACTTACATGTGGTTTATAAAGTTGAGAAAAACTAAACGCCGACATTCTTTTTCCAATGTTATACTTTTGAATGAATCCGGGAAATGTAAAAATCACGCTGATAAATATTGACAGAAAAACTGTTGTGAAAACTGCCTTCTGCTCCGAAAAATTCTTAATCAATAAAAATATGGCGATCAAATAAACATCAAGAAAAAATCTGTATTGCGCTGAAAATGCTAGTATTAAAACTGATTTTAAAAGTAAACAAATCAATAATAAATAATAAAATTTATTCTTTTTCTTTAATGCAACAATTGAAATAATGATTAATGAAATGATGATTCCAAGATTCAAAACAGATTTATAACCAATTGTAAACCAATGATATATTTTGTTGATCGAATTAAAACGTGAAACTTGTTCAAAAGAATATTTCATATCATAAGACTTCATTAAGCCAATTTGTGATGAGTAAGTCATCATTTCCTGACTTGGTTTCCAGGCTAAATTAAAATCAGGAAATGAAACCGGAAATATTGGAAATCCGAAAAGCCAAAGATTTTTCATCACCAGTAAAATCCCAAATACAGCAATTGGAAAAATTGATTTTAGCTTAAATTTATTCCGACTGAAATCATTAAAAATCACAAAAAGCGGCAACCAAAAAACAATCGGCTTGATGCAAACCGCAAATAGTGATAAATACAAAAGGACTTTGCTTTCTCTTTTATTAATTAATTCATTAATTACAATTAAACTGATAATTAATATCGGTAAATCCGGACTTGGCTGCTGAACGAAAAGTAAAAATATGGGAAGCAAAATCAGTAAAAAATATTGTTTTCGTTCATAAATATAAATTAAAAAAAGAACCAACAAATAAGAATTAATCTTCAAAAATGGATCTGTAAAATGAGAAAATCCAGCCTGATAAATATGCCAAAACGATGTCTGGCCAAGCAACAAATCAAGATTTGAAATCCCTTTCACGAAACCAACCTCATTCAAATACGAAATGGTTGGAACATAATAACCATAATGATCAAACAAGTAAGGTGAAAATGACGCTGAAAAAATGATCACAAAAAGAAAAAAGTAAAACCAAAAATCAAATTTAAAATTGAATTTTGATAGCTTTTCTTTAATCAAAAAAAAGCCAGTTCCAGACAATCCTGCTACAACAAAAAAAAGTTCAAAATATGAATTCAGTGGAAAGAAGAATGCGAAAACCGTCTCTGTTACTGTAATTCCCATCATTCCCAAAAATGAGGTCAGCGCGAAATTCTGACTCTCAATTTTAAGCAAATTCCTGGTGATAATTCCGATCCCGAAATTAACAGCCAGCAAAATCAAAATGGTAAAGAAAATGAAAAGCATAAAAAAAGATTGCTTAAAAATAAGCAATCTTTCCGTGTTTAATATATAAGTGTGAAGAAAATTTACTTCTGAACTCGTCCGGTTTTTCTGTCATTGGCTCTACCAATTGTGTAACCTGTTGCACCACCGGCAACACCACCAATCACGGCACCAAGACCAGGATTTTTCTTAGAAATAATCGCTCCTGCAGCTGCACCACCAACTGTACCGATCACAGTACCTTTTGCCGCACTACTCCATCCTTTTTTCTGCGTTGCGGTAGTTCCCGCTGAGCTGGATGATCCGGAGTTAGATGCTGTAGAACCGGAAGATGACCCTCCGCCTCCACCAGAACTGCCGGAAGATGAACTTCTTCTAGGCGTCGAGTTTCTTGCAACTCTGTTAGCTTCGGCTTTTCTTTCAGCTTCTTTTGCTTCCGCTACTTTGTTGAGACTGTCTTTTTGTTTCTCGAAAGATATTTTTTCTTTTTCTATTGCAAGTTTTTGTTTTTCAAGGTCGATCTGTCTCGCCTGATAATCTAATTTTTGCTGTTCTAAGGATGCAGTCTGAATTTTTTCATCTTTATTACACGATGTCAAAATCAATGTTGCTGCGAATCCTGTTAAAAATAACTTTTTCATAATCATTCATTTTTTCACTCAATGTGAATTGTTGAGTTACACTTTTCAATTATTATTCCAAAAAATAAAATCACTGCCAAAGTTTGTTAAAACAAAAAAAGCTTTCCCTTTGTG
Source organism: Epilithonimonas sp. JDS (assembly GCF_021261315.1). Lineage (GTDB taxonomy): Bacteria > Bacteroidota > Bacteroidia > Flavobacteriales > Weeksellaceae > Epilithonimonas. The sequence continues at coordinate 68,808 of NZ_JAJSAX010000007.1, read as the reverse complement.
GAAAAGCTTTGTAAGTATATTAATTTTTTTTAGAAAAGTTCTTTTCTGATGATATTCTGAGAACGTTCCGGACCCACTGAAACCAAATAAACGTTGATTCCCAAATGCTCCTCGATGAATTCGATATATTTTTTAGCATTTGCAGGAAGCTCGTCGTACGTTCTTGCATTTGTAATATCTTCATCCCAGCCGTCTAACTCTTCGTATTGCGGTTCGTAATCGTACAATTTGGTCGTAGAAGATGTGAAATAATCAATAATTTTTCCGTCTTCAGTTTTATATTTTGTAGCGATTTTCAAAGGATGAATACCTGTAAGAACATCCAGTTTCGTAATCACCAAATTATTGATTCCGTTGATCATACAAGCGTGTTTCAGGGAAACAAGGTCTAGCCAGCCGGTTCTTCTCGGTCTTCCTGTGGTCGCTCCGAATTCTGCTCCGATTTGTCGAATATTTTCTCCCAATTCATTGTCAAGTTCCGTAGGGAAAGGACCGTTTCCAACTCTTGTTGTATAAGCTTTTGCAACGCCAATTAAGTTTTGCAACGCCGTCGGAGGCACACCAGCACCTGTACAAACGCCACCAGTAGAAGGTGAAGATGAAGTTACAAACGGGTAAGTTCCAAAGTCGATATCCAGCATCAAAGCCTGTGCGCCTTCGAAAAGGATATTTTTTCCGTCTCTTATCGCTTCGTTCAGTTCCAGTTCTGTATCTACGATTCTGTCTTTCAACAATTCTCCCAAAGCGATGAATTCCTGGAAAATTTCTTCAACGTCCAAAGTTGGCTTCTCGAAGTATTTTTCGAAAAGTGAATTTTTTGTTTTTAGGTTTTTCTCGATTTTTTCTCTTAGAACTTCAGGATTCAGAAGGTCGATCATTCGGATTCCGACTCTTGCTATTTTGTCTTCGTAACAAGGTCCGATTCCTTTTTTTGTAGTCCCGATCTGAGTTCCGCCCTGCTCTTCTTCTCTATAAGTATCCAGCAAAATGTGGTAAGGCATAATCACGTGTGCTCTTCTGCTGATGAAAACGTGATCTGTGCGCATTCCTTTGCTTTCGATTTGGTTGATTTCTTTCACAAAAGCTTTTGGATTTACCACTACACCATTGGCGATGATACATTTTCCTTTGCATTGCAAAACACCGGAAGGCAAAAGATGCAGTACAAATTTCTCATCGCCTACATACACTGTGTGGCCAGCATTGTCTCCGCCCTGAAAACGAACAACATAATCTGACTTTGCCGATAAGACATCCGTGATCTTTCCTTTTCCTTCGTCCCCATACTGGAGACCTACAACTACGTAAGTTGACATACTTTTTACTTTTTTTAGATTATTGACAAAGTTAAATCTTAAATATTGGCTGGCAAAATCGATTGCACAAAAAACCCTCTTACTAATGAAAATAAGAGGGCAAAAACACAAATGATGAAAAAAATTATAAATGCATTTGAAGTAATTTCTTACCTCACATTTACAATACAATTTTCGGTGCAAAAATCGTACATTTTTTATTAATTATCCTAATAAAAATTAAACTTTATTTTATCGCCTTAAATTTTTATTAAAAATAATCGGTTATTTTTAAAATTTTAAACCAAATAATATCTAAATTAAATCTATTTTCTAAAAAATTAAATAAATTAACGCTTTAAAAATAACATCTATAAAATTTTAAGAAGAATTATTAATTTTAATGAATATTCGGAATATAATCAACTGATTTAAATTAATTTACTGATTATTTTAATATTAAAGCAAAAATAATTTTATTTTCGAATTATCAATTCTACTTTTGCAATATAATTTTAATCAAAATCAAAAAACAAATAAAATAATGTGTGGAATTGTATGTGTGTTTGACACCAAACAAAAAAATGAAGCGATAAGACCTCAGATCCTCGAAATGTCCAAAAAAATAAGACACAGAGGTCCGGACTGGTCAGGGATCTACCAACACGACAACGTCATTTTCTCCCACGAGAGATTGGCAATCGTAGATCCAACATCCGGAAAACAGCCGCTATTTACCAAAGATAATAAAGTGGCACTAGCCGTAAACGGAGAAATATACAACCATCAGGAACTCAGATTAGAATTCCCGGATTACGAATTTCTAACCCAATCTGACTGTGAAGTTATTTTGGCATTATACAGAAGAGACGGAAAAGATTTCCTTGAAAAACTAAACGGAATTTTCGCTTTCGCTTTATATGATGAAGAAAATGATGCTTACCTCATCGGCAGAGACCATATGGGAATCGTGCCTTTATATATGGGCTGGGACAAAAACGGAAGTTTCTACGTAGCTTCTGAACTGAAATCCCTTGAAGGTGTCTGCAACAAAATCGAAGAATTCTTACCCGGACATTTTCTTTACAGCAAAGATGGACAGGAACTTCAGCAATGGTACAAAAGAGACTGGACAGAATTCGACAATGTAAAAGATAACGAAACCGACATTGCAGCCATCAGAAAAGGACTGGAAGAAGCTGTTCATAGACAGTTAATGAGTGATGTGCCTTACGGTGTTTTACTTTCCGGCGGTTTGGATTCTTCGATCATCGCAGCTGTAACGGCAAAATACGCAAGACAAAGAATTGAGAGTGGCGACACACAGGAAGCCTGGTATCCAAGACTGCACAGTTTCGCAGTTGGGTTGGAAGGTTCGCCGGATTTGGCAGCAGCCAGAAAAGCTGCAGATCACATCGGATCTGTACACCACGAAATTAAATACACAGTTCAGGAAGGTTTGGACGCTATTAAAGATGTAATCTACCATTTGGAAACTTATGATGTAACGACGATAAGAGCATCCACGCCGATGTATCTTCTGGCAAGAGTCATCAAATCAATGGGAATCAAAATGGTACTTTCTGGCGAAGGTTCTGACGAATTGTTCGGAGGTTATCTTTATTTCCACAAAGCACCATCTGCACAGGCTTTCCACGAAGAAACGGTGAGAAAATTGGGTAAACTACACCTTTACGATTGTCTTAGAGCCAACAAATCTTTGATGGCTTGGGGAATCGAAGGCAGAGTTCCTTTCCTTGACAAAGAATTTATGGACATCGCAATGACCATCAATCCTAAAGATAAAATGATCACACCGGAAAGAATGGAAAAATGGGTGCTTAGAAAAGCGTTCGAAGACTTGTTGCCGGAAAGCATTGCGTGGAGACAGAAAGAGCAGTTCAGTGATGGCGTTGGATACTCGTGGATTGATACTTTGAAACAAGTGGCTGAAGATGAAGTGACGGACGAAATGATGGCGAATGCTAAATTCAGATTCCCGATTAACGTGCCAATGAGCAAAGAAGAATACCGATACAGAACGATCTTCGAAAGCCACTTCCCAAGTGATTCTGCAGCGAGTTGTGTGCCTTCTGTCCCATCAGTAGCTTGCTCTACGCCTGTTGCATTAGAATGGGACGAAGCTTTCAAAAAAATGAATGACCCAAGCGGAAGAGCGGTGAAAGTGCATGAGACGGCTTATTAGACATTTATTAAAACTACCATAAACTAACTACAAAAGAAAACCACAGGCTTGGCTTGTGGTTTTTTGCATAAAGATCAAAATATTTTAATAATTCCTTTTATAGGCATTTCCAGGATTAAGAAACTTAGCTTTATCACCATTATCTATTCGAAATAAAGTTTTAATGCTGATATTTTTTCCTTTTGGCTTTGGTAGATAGCACATAAAATGAAGGTGTGGACGGCTACTCCAGCCAGTATTTCCACTTACTGCAATAGTTTGCCCTTTCTCCACTTTATCTCCGAATTTTACCTTAGAACTGTTCATTTTAAGATGATAGTACTCTGCAATAGTTCCATCTGGATGAATAATTTTGATAAAATTCCCCTGGTTTACACATTTTTTCTCTGGACATCCAGTATTGCTGTCTTGTTTTAGTTCTATTACATAACCTTCCCTGGCTGCCAGAACCTCCGTCCCAATTGGCATTGAAAAGTCTAAAGCATTTTGGCCTTGGTGCGTTTCATTCCCATCATAGCCTTGATATAGTAAAAACTTTTCCTTTTTGGCATACGGCAAATCATAGACATAATTCTCATCATAGTCCGTTTTCCAGATATTTCCGACAACTACTTTGAAAAATATTTTTTTCACTTTAAAAAAAGAAACATCCTTAATAGTAAATGGCTTTTTAGCGTCAAGAGGCACAAATTTCGCCAGAATCAATCCGGAAGTGTTACCCTCTATAGCAAATTTGGAACTAAAAAGCTCTCTTAAAGAGCGCATATTTGCTCCTTTTGGCTCATCGAAAAACTCAAATGAGTAAGGATAAGGATCATTATTATCCATAAGAACACTGATTGTATCTTCTTTCTTTTGATAATATAGTCTGAAATGATATTCCTGTGACAATAGCATAAAGCTTTTAAAAAATATCAGTAAGGAAATTAATTTTTTCATCATTATGAAAGCCCCATTGCTGAGGCTTTGTTATTTATTGTTTTGTGAAAACCAGATTCTCCGTTTCTGGCAGATAAATATGATAATCTAAGTTTGGTGGACAGGTTATATCGTTTAAAGTGGTAACACCTGGATAATAGCTCCAATAAAACTGCGTACTACTTATCTGTTTTAATGAAATTTCTCCGCCGCCAACGCCACAATTCCCACCCGCATAAGCAAAATTCACTTCATTATTACCTCTTATATTAATACTCGTACTAATTATTAAATATTTTACAGAACCTCCTGCCGGATATGTATTACTTAGTGATGTTTGTATTACAGTACCGCTTGAATCTCTTACTTCGTACCTCACGATTAATTGGTCTGTTAAATAATATTTTCCAAGTAAGGAAAATGTTCTTTCCAATTCTTTATTAATGTTTAATGTTATTAGTTTCCCATTGAAACTCGCTTTCCAAGTTCCGATATAAGGATCCAATTCGTTATTAAAATCTTTAAAATATGAATTTTCTGGCATGTCAACCGCTGATTGGCTTAATGGATATGTCTGTTGCGCTTTACACGATACTATTGCAACTATAAAGCTTAATAATAAAATATTTTTCATAGGGTTTATTTTCGTTAAGGACAAGGAATTGAAATAGTAGATTTATCAGAATTTTGTACAATAATACTTACTGAATTGTTTTCATCAATTTTGAGTAAATTAACTTTATTTTTTAATCCCATTTTTTCTAATGTATCAAAAAGAATTCTTTCTAGACCTTTCGCATTCAGCACTTTTTTTCCGCTAATTAATGAATAATAATTATCACTCATTAACAATTGTTGCCATAATGTTATTTGATCAATTTTCCAAATTTCAATTTGCGTCTGAGAATAGCTTCCCGTAATTGGTAAACCTGCATGAGTATCTCCAAAACGGATAACATAATGAACATTATTTGGTGCCACAAGTCCCATAAATGCATTATTAGGATCAGAAGCACCATTATATCTGGCGATTTCAATCAATGTTCCTATATCTGTTGGCGAAAATACATCAACTTTTGTTCCTGTATGGTTATGATAACCTCCATTCAATAAAGAAGGATCTCCAAAATCCACACTGTGATCCCCATTTTCTGTCGTTTGTGTTGGACTGCCAACTTTATTGAGTTTCCATCCTTTCTCTCCGGTTGCTCCATTTGCAATATGGGTTTTAAGATCCTGCACTACATTTTTCAAATCACTATTTTCAATCATTTTTTTGGTTCGTGCACAGGGCGATTTGTTTGGATCATAAATCACGATTCCACCGCCGCCACCTAGATTCCCATTTTTAGGGCAGTTTTTAATTAATTTTCCAACCAATCCTCCAGAACAAGTTACCATAATCCATTGAGTACAGTTTCCGCTTTGTGGGTCTACCGTCACACATACGGGGCATTGCGTACCACCACCGCCCCCACCGCCGCCATCACCACCATCACCAGTCGTGCCGCCCCCCGAGCCCCCACCAGTCCCACCGCCTCCACCAGCTCCACCGCCAGGAATCCCACCGCCATTTCCTCCGGTTCCACCACCAGGAGTAGACGGTCCAGGACAATCCGGACATGGCACCGGAGGGTCACAATTAGGCATTCCGGCAAGGTACGTTACTGTATCTTCTAGAGTCCCGTCTAATGAATAGGTTTTTTTACTCCCAGAAAATGTCAAGTAATTATTATTTCCGTTCAGTGCCCACTCTGCCGTCGGCTCATAAACGAATATTTTGGCAATAGCAGTGTTTGTACCATTTGCTTGCACTTCCAGATTGTAGGTTTCAGCAGCATACGCTGCACTTGGGATTACACCGAATGTGTAATAAATCTCATCTGTGCCGTTAGTAGTTTCAATAATGTAATTCGTATTGATCTCTCCAAACACAGTTTCCGTTTTCCCAATCGAAGAAGAAAGATTTTTCAATGGGACTTTGAAGTGATCCGTCTTCGCCTGCAGTTCATCAATGATCTTCGGTATTTCCGATTTTGGGACAATCCGGAACTTTAAAGCCTGATGGTTACTGTTGGTGTCATTAGGATTGAAATTGTCATTCCTACAGCCCAACAGAAGGAATGCTAATATAGCAAACCAGAATAAATAGGTTTTCATCATAAAAAAAATGTTTTTAGTTAGTGTGATAAAAATAATATTTTTCACAATACAAACATTACGGTAAACCGTAAAATGAACATTATTTTATAATTATTTTTCAATTAATTATAAAAATCAATACACACATCACAATAATTTAACACAAAACACCAATTAACAGAAAATTAAAACGCAAAAAAATTAAATCAATTGCCAATAAGACAAAAACAATTAAAAATTTCCATCAATCCGTTTGGTCATATCAATATTTATTTTAATTTTACTTAGACAACGAAATATAATTTTACTTAAAAACACAATTATGTCAAACCTTACAAACAATCGCCTTAATATCACGGCGACTCCTGCACAAATCACTGCAGTAAAAACAGCTTACCAAACCATCCTCACCAACCTGTCATTCCTTCTTGGGCTGACCACCGAGGAGCGCAGCAGCCTGCCGGCTATAGACGTCAACAACAAAACCTTTACAGAAGATGCCATCTCTGCAGGGGTGAACAACGCCGCTCTCCTGCCTGCCTACGTTTCCCCAACAGCCATGCAGACAGACCTCACGCTATTCAGCCAGCTGGACGAACTGATTGCACTTCATAACCAGTTGGGAGAAAAATTGCAGGACACCCAACTCCTGGCAGGCAGCGAAGCCTACGTTGGCGCTTTGACACTTTACAAACTGTTCGCCTCTGCTGCAGAGGCGGGCGTGGCAGGTTCCGATGCCGTCTACAACCAGCTCAAGCAGCGCTTTGCAGGGCAAGGCGGCACTGGCAAAACACCTACCAATCCGGAGTAGAAGCCCGGCACCGGCAAAACTTCCTAACTCCGCAAATAAGCGGAGTTTTTTGATAAAATCAGGTTAAAACAACCAAAATACTTGGCTATCTTAACCAAGTAAATAACAATAAATAATAACTAAGTTGGTTTTTAACACCAACTTACCACAGTTTCTTAACCAATTAAGTTGGTCATTTTTACCAACATAATTAGGCATTTTAACCAGCAGACTTATTAAAATCAATTACCCACTTGGTCTTTATAACCAGCTTATAATAGCTTTATAATAAACTAATAAATACAGATATGGAAACAACTGCAAAAAAATTTTCACAAAAAGAGGAGTCAGATCCTTTGCATATTGGTAATCTGGTGCACTGGGAGATCAAACAACAAAACCTGAAGAAAAAAGATGTGGCAGATCACCTCGGCATCATCCCCACAACGCTGAACCAATACTTCAAACAATCATCGCTGCAGACCAAGATCCTGTGGCGACTAAGCAGAGCGATACAGTTTAATTTCCTGATGTATCTGGGGCAGAAACTGGATGTGGATTTCGAAACGGAAAAGGAAAAAGCACTCCGGGAACAATTAAAAGAAAGGGATGAAGAAATTCTTTCACTGAAAACTCAGATCGGAGTATATAAGCAGATCCATAAAATTGAATAGTCTAGGAATAACAGCATTATTAAATATAGCAGCTGAATAAATTCAAACAAAAAACCACAAGCCTAAACTTGTGGTTTCTTATTTTTCAGTAATAATTGTTTCTCTCGTTTTTTTCGTCTCTCGTAGATGACTTCGGTGATTTTCCCGCCAATCCAGGAGAATGGGAAGAAGATGAGGAAGATGGAGATTTTGTAGAAAACCGGATGGTAAGGATAGATAATAATATCCAGCATCGCAATGAAAAGCATAATGAAGCCTATCAGAATGGCATAAGCTACCTTAGCATATTTTACAATAATGGCAGTCACCACACCACCAAACGTAACACCCAATCCTCCGAAGAATAATAGAGCTACAAAGAAGGAATCCTTGTGCTGGACAGATCTCAGCAGCGTTTCCCAATGGTCAAACGGCGCAAACTGTTTGTAGGTTACCCACGAGGAGTCAATCTTTATCCCCAGTGTGATAATGAGAGCAGCGACTGCCAGGCCAGCCAAAACACCTATGGTATTCCTACAGAAATTCATTCTTAATCTTTGAAGGCGATCATCGAGATCTCCACATCTACATTTTTGGGAAGGCATGAGACCTGAACGGTTTCCCTTGCCGGATAGATTTCGTTTTCGAAGTATGAAGCATAGATCTCATTCACCTCAGCAAAGTCGTCCATATTTTTCAGGAAGATAGAAGCTTTCACCGCATTGCTGAAATCCATATCCGCGGCTTTTAGAATCGCTTTTAGGTTTTTCATTACCTGATGTGTTTCTTTTTGGATGCCTTCCACCAGTTTGCCGTTTTCGGGATCTACAGGAATCTGACCGGAAATATACAAAGTCCCGTTGACCAACGTGGCCTGTGAATAAGGACCAATTGCAGCAGGAGCTTCTGAGGTATGAATAATCTTCTTCATTGCTTAAATATTAATTTTTACAAAACTATACAAATTTTTGACAAATCCTAGAAAGTACTGTTGGGTTGCGTGAAACTTCTCTCCTTGTACTTCACGGCATCTTTCAGGATGTTGGCTTTGATTCCGATGAAGAAATCGTAAACCTTGTACTGCCCAAACGGTACCCAGTTGAACGTGATCGTAAAACTACGCTGATCTCTTGCAAACCCAAGACGGGTGTAGCCAAGAGCTTTTTGCTCAATGTCATAGTTGGTACTTCCGTTGATATTCCAGTAAGGTGTCAGTTTGATGCTGCCGTCCAGACCTAGTGTTGCCGTTTTGGTTGGCAATCTGGAAAGACTTCTGGTGTAGGCATAATTGGCATTCACATTCAAGGTCCAGGTTGGGGTGTAGTGGGAATAATTATCATCATCGAAGAAATAATTTTCATTTCGGATCTCACCCTTCTTTTTATATTTTTTCGAGAGTTCTTCCTTCTTTCCAAAAATTGCCTCACTCATAGGATATGACAACTGAAGATTGAAACCCTGAAGACTGAAATGTCCGAAATCCTCTGTTCTCACCCCGATGTCACTTCCATCTGTGAAAGCAATTCTGTAAGGTTCTAAAGTAAGACTTGTGTTGACATTTAGTTTATTATTAAAGAAAGAAGACTGTCCGTTCACTGTGAAAACCGACCATTTGTTTCGCTCTGCTGCGAAGTTATAGTTCCCTGTAACGTTTAGGTTTTCGAAGATTTTTACTTTTTTAACACCGGTAGAATCCGATTTGGATCTTACTTTCATCTCCAGGTTATTGTTGATATTAAAACCAACACTCTGCGTGAGTCCGGAAGTCGGTGCCCCATAAATCCCCTGTTCGAAGATAGAATAAGGCGTCATCTCGCCTCTGGCATTAGAATAATTTTTGAAATAGCCCCAAGATCTGTCGCCAAAATCCGGAGAATAATTGAAACTCATACTCGGCGTGATCATATGACGGATCGCGACAATCGGAGACGTTTTGCTGAAGTTTTTCTGCCCGTACAACACAGTCTGCAAACTGGTGCTGGCAGAGAAAGTAGAATATCCTGCAATCCCATTCACGAAGTTATCTTCCACAAGATTGGTAATGGGATTGTATTTTTTCTCTAATGTTTTCGTCGTAATCACATTGTCTGCATTGGCAGAAATCGTGAATGTGAAGTACTTTGCCAAAGTGGTGTTTGTGGACATCGAGATGTTGTTCTTCGCACCTGTTTTCAGGTCTTCCCACATCCCTTTTTTGAAAAGCTGATCTTCCGTAGTCGTCACATAATTACTGAAAGCTAAACCAGTATTCACATTAATATTCTCTAGCAGGCCAGTTCTAACACCAGTTTTTGGTTTAAACAAATAAAACTGATTGATTGCTACAGTCATATCCGGCAAACGAAGATCAGTCAATCCAGTCGCAAAGTTCTGGGAATAAGCCATACTCGCACTGATCGTCAACGGAAGATTCAGAAAACGCTTGGTCACGTTGACTCTGGAAGTCTGCTGCGTGTTCAGGACATTCTGGTTGAAGATATAATTGTTATTAACCGTATTGTTATAAAACTTGCTGCTTACGATATCGACACTCGCGTTGAAGGTAAAGTAAGGATTGGCTTTAGAATCCTGTGAATGTCGCCACGCAATCCTAAATGTTTTGGTTCTGGAGTAATCATCCAAACCTTTGATACCACGAACGGTGTAGCCATAATCTGCTGCAAAATTTCCTGAATATCTGTACTTTTTGAGGTAGTTGAGTTCCGGTTTTAAGTTCCAGCTTCCTTTGGTATAGAGATCTGCCAGAATTTTCAAATCAAAATGATCGCCGATCGGCTGATAATATCCCAAACCATTCAGAAAGAACCCCACATCCTGACGCTCTCCAAAACTCGGAATCAAAATCCCGGCAGATCTTTTATCAGAAAAAGGAAGAATGGCGAATGGTAATATTAAAGGTGTCGGAACCTGCTCAATGTACATTTGAATCGGTCCTGTTACGATCTGTGCATTGTCTTTGCCTTTCAGAAGTTTGATCATCCTTGCAGACATATGATAATCCGCAAGCGAATCTTTTTTCTTTAGGAAATATTCGTCGGTTGTGTACATGGCTCGGCTCATTACAAACACCGAATCATTATACTTTTTGGTTTTCTGAGCGACGATCACACCTTCACTTTCCTCCGTCCTTGCATTGAAGGCAATGGCCTGCTTGGTTTTGATATTATAAATAACCTCGCTGTACTCGAATTTTTTACCGCCCTGTGTGGCAACGGCCGGCGTTATGATCTTACCGTTTTTGTCCTGCTCGCCTCTAGCGTAGACTTTTCCTGTTTCCCATTCAAATCTGATGTAGTCTGCATCGATCTGCATATCCTGATAGATGATCTGGGCGTTTTTTTGAAGCGTAGTCTGCTTGTTGGAGATGGAAGAGCTGGTTTTGTATTCCGCTTTCATCTTGACCACATCCTCCAGCTGTTCCTTTGGGATGATGGTATCTTTCTTTATTCCTAAGGAATCTTTGGTTATACTGATAGAATCCCGAACATCATTTTTTTCAGCAGTATTTGTAGGCACAGTTTGTGCTAAAATATTGTTAAAAATTAGGATATTTAAAATTAGTAATATACTTTTGAAAATACTTCGAGCCAAGGCAGTCATTCTGAAATTGGGTTCAAAATTAATTAAATTTTAAAGATTAAAATGATTAGGTCAACACTTTATAATAAATTTTTTTTTCTGTTAACGTTTTTTATTAGTTTTAGTTGCTTTTATTCGCAGAAAAAATTCACGTTGGTTCTGGATGCAGGCCACGGTGGAAGCGACATTGGCGCTAATAGAAACTATGGAGACATCGGATCTGTACAGGAAAAAAACGTCACACTAGGCATTGTTCTGAAATTGGGAAGAATGCTGGAAAAAAATAAAGAATACAAAGTCATCTACACCAGAAAAATTGACGAATATCCATCCTTAACATACAGAACAGATCTTGCCAACAGAAGCAAAGCGGATCTTTTCATCTCAGTTCACGTGAATTCTTCGCCAAGTAAAAGCGCAACCGCCCAGGGAACCGAGACTTTCGTACAGGGTCCCAATCAAAACAGAGCCAATCTGGATGTGGCAAAAGCGGAAAACGATGTAATCTTCCTTGATGAAAAGGATAAAGAAAACTTCGCCTCATACAATCCAAGCTCTCCCGAATCTCTGATCGCTCTCAAAATCCAGCAAAGCAAATATCTGGAAGCCAGCTTAATCATCGGCGGATTGGTAGAGGATAATTTTGTAAAAAAAGACAAAAGAATGTCTCGCGGTGTGAAACAGGAAAATCTGCACGTTTTAAGAATGAATGCGATGCCGTCAATCCTGATTGAAACCGGCTTTGTCAACAATTATGATGATGCACATTACATTTCTACAGAGGAAGGTCAGCAGGCGATTGCAGAAAGTATTTACAACGCTATTGTAAGCTACAAAAAACTGGTGGACCGAAACGTAAAAGAACCGGAACCGGAAAAACCTGCTGAGCAGCCATTGAAAAATGATTTCAGAATTTTACTGATGAGCACGCCAAATAAATACAGAGACGAAGATCCTGCATTGAAAGGTTTGAAATACATCCTGCCAATCAAAGAAAACGGATTCTATAAATATTATTACGGAACTACCAACTTCGCTTCCGTACGGGATACGAATCTTAAAACTGCTAAAGATGCCGGTTTCAGAAATTCTATGGCCATCAGTTTTGTTCCGAATCAGACTTTGGGAACTGGATATTATACTTTGGAAATCTATTCCGGAAAAGACAAACTGGATTCCAAATCAACCATTATGAAAACCATTCCCGACATCATCAGAAATAAGGAGAGCGGTATTTTTTATTATACTTACGGAAAATACAGATCTCTTGAAGACGCGATTAAAGCTCAGAAAGATTTTGAAAACAGAGGAATCACAAATACTGTCATTGAGAAAAAACTGAAATAGAAAAAATCATTTGTCTAACGAATATAAAGTCTTTATTTTTGCAGTCCACAAATCCAACGGCCTATTCGTCTAGTGGTTAGGACTCAAGATTTTCTTTCTTGCAACAGCGGTTCGATTCCCCTATAGGCTACCAAACAGAAAAAGCAGCAAATATTCTTGCTGCTTTTTTATTTTTCAATTCGAAATTTCAAGTCACTTATCAGCAAATCAAAAGCAATCGGTATTCGCCATCATTTTCTTTTGGAGCTCTGTGAATGCAGGGTAAAACTTTTTGTTCGGGATTATCTACAGCTAATTTCCAAAGATGTCCCAGCCCCAAATTGATTGGAAGCGCATCTGAGTTTGGCTGATAATGGAGATCAAAATAATTTTCTTCCAAAAAATTTTCAAATCCATCTTCCGAGCCTTCGTAAATTGCTCTAAGCTTTTCCCTAATCTCAGGAATCAGAATTTTTTGAGTGGCCTGATCATTAGGCAAAATATCGCTGGCAGCGCCGTAATAAGTACACAAAAATGTATTGGTTCCGACAGGCGATCGATCTACGTGATAAGAATAGACGTCAGTCTCAATGAAATCAAACTCGTCATCGCGCTCATAACTTTTAAGCAAATTAAGCGTCGGCATTGCTTCAAAATCAGATAATAATTTTAAATCATTAAGGATAATTTCCCTCGCCAACTGACCTTTTTTTGATAACTGAAGAGATAAAAGATCATCGCTTGTGACTTCAGTAATATTTTCCCTGAGTTGAAGTTTCGAAACAATTTCTTTAAAATCGCCCTCCAGATTTCTTTCCCAACATACTGCATTCACAGCTTCCTGAAAATTATCATCTACAAGCTCAGCAAAAGTTGGAACGACAGCGACTTGCGGATTGCAGGAAAATTGATCACTCATAATCTGGATTTAATTTATTGCAAAAATAATATATAAGATGAATGCGAGCTCAGCGAATTATAAACAATAACTTTACATTATTAAAATGTGCTGATTATTTCAAAAATTGATTTTATGTTTGATGTCTTAATATCTCATATTCAGGAAAAAGTTGATTTAACAAAGGAGGAAATTGAATTATTAAAAACTTTTTTTGTTCAAAAAACATTACGCAAAAAGCAATTTTTATTTCAGGAAGGCGACATTTGCAAATACTTGACAATTGTAAGCAAGGGCATTCTAAAATCTTACATTCTTGATGAAAAAGGAAATGAGCGCATCAATCTCTTTGCTTTCGAAGGCTGGTGGATTTCGGATTTTAACAGTTTTCTGAATCAGGAAAAAGCTTTTTTGAATATTGATGCAATCGAAGATTCAGAATTATTGATGATAAGCCGTGAGAATTACGACAAACTGACATTGGAAATTCCAATAATGGATCGGTACTTTAGGATTCTCTATCAAAATAGTCTGGTTACAAAGGATTACAGACTGGTTATTTCCAATAATTTTACGGCGGAAGAAAAATACATTCAGTTGGTGGAAAAACATCCTGAAATTACACAAAAACTTTCTCACGCTTTGATTGCTTCTTACCTTGGTCTCAGCCCTGAAACCGTCAGCAGAATACGAAAGAAAATTTCCAAACAATAGTATTTTTTCGATTTATATTGACCTTTTTAAAAAATAATAACCACATAGTCACATAGAAAAACGCAATATTTGCTTGGGACAAGATGAAATAGAACTAATTAAGCACTATTTTATCTTAAATCCCCGCATTAACTATGTGCCCATGTGGTTAGTAAAACTTTACAATGTAATTTAAACAGGTTCTAAACAAACTCATGATCTGGATCAAGTTTTTTCTGTCCGCACGCCTTTAACTTTGCAGTCAAATAATTTAATTATGGAAAATATTGCATTAGTGGTTGGCGCAACCGGAATCACGGGAAGCAATCTTGCTCAGGAACTGATTTCAGAAGGCTGGACAACGTATGGTTTGGCGAGAAATCCCAATTCAAACATCGAAGGTTTGATTCCTGTAAAAGCTGACTTATTAGATGTAGAAAATCTTACAGAAGCTCTACAAAACATCTCTCCTACTCACCTATTTTTCACAACCTGGATGCGGAATGACACCGAGGAAGAGAATATTAAAATCAACAGCGCACTTGTCAGAAATTTATTAAATGTATTATCTCCAAAAAAAAGCATTCAACACGTGGCTTTGGTTACCGGACTGAAGCATTATTTAGGACCGTTCGAAGCCTATGCAAAAGCAGGATCTTTGCCGGAAACACCGTTGCGTGAAGAACAGCCACGATTGAAATATCCCAATTTTTATTACGCTCAGGAAGACGCAGTGTATGAAGCTGCTGAGCGGGATAACTTTACCTGGAGCATCCACAGACCTCACACCGTTATTGGATATGCGGTTGGTAATCTGATGAATATGGGAACAACATTGGCGATCTATGCCAGCATCTGCAAAGAAACCGGCAGGAAATTCATCTTCCCCGGATCATCTGCACAATGGAACGGCTTATCCGACGTGACTGATGCCAGAGTTCTTGCCAAGCAATTAATTTGGGCATCCACAACTGAAGCCGCGAAGAATCAGGCATTCAATATCGCTAATGGCGATGTTTTCCGATGGAAATGGCTTTGGGAAAAGATGGCAGATTATTTCCAAATCGAATTTGAAGGCTTTGAAAATGAAATCAGACCACTTGAAAAAGAACTTCAAAACGACCATACACTTTGGGAAGAGATTGCAGAAAAATATGATCTTAAAGAAAATAATCTCTCCAAAATATCGAGTGCATGGCACACAGATTTAGATCTCGGAAGGCCAATAGAAGTGATGACTGATATGGCAAAAAGCAGAAAACTAGGATTTACGACTTTCCAAAGTACATTGGATTCTTTTACAGATCTTTTTGAAAAATTAAAAAAAGAAAAATTGATCCCTTAAGACGTGAATGTAAAAAGCCAAGTTCAATTAAAAGGAACTTGGCTTTTTTAATTTAAAAAAATCCTACTCCAATTGAGGAAAAGGATTTTTAAATATGTGTCATTTTATTTTATGACTTAATAAATAAACTAGCGATTGCTGTAGCATCACTACCACTCATTGGCTCGTCATAAGCTGCAGATCCTGCTGCAGGTCCAAATGCGGTTGCGGTGTTAAAACCAGCCTGAACAGTTACACCTTCTCCGGCATAAACCGCGTTAGTTGCTGGCGGCATATTTCCACCAACTGCAAGTTCTATCCAGCCTTTCTGACCTCTCAATCTTCTTACTTCAGAAGCGTGTCTTGCTTCTACAGAGTGAATCTGAAGCGCCGCTGTCAAAACATCTTTGTTGGACATTACGTTTCCAGCCTGTCCTTTATATGCTCTTACTCCAGTATCTTCGAATGCTTGAGCTAATGTTAAAAATGTTTGATAATCATCCATTGGAGCAAAAGCACCTTTGGCTGTGAAATCAAATTCGGGTTTTGTTACCGGAGCTGTTCCTAGAGCTGTTAAAGTAGTTTTAAGAAATGCTACGTGTGCAGTTTCATGTTTAGCAATTTGAGTAAAAATAGTTCTATCTGCTGATGGTATAAGTCCTGCTTTTGCTAAGCCCATTCGATAGTACTCATCTTCCAAATATTCTAAAGTCAAAGCCAATTGCAAAGCATCTATTAAAGGTGTTGCAAATGCTGCTGAACTGGTAGCTGTGGTTTCTGCGTGCGCAGGTGTTGACATCAATCCTGCCAATCCAAGTGGAACAGCCGCAACTGCTGCTTTTTTGCCAAAGTCGGCAATACTGGATAATGTCTGTGATCTTGTAGCTTCTCCTGTAAAGAATTTGTCATTGGAGAGCTTATCTAATATTCTAAGAATGTTCATAATAGTAAATTTTTGAAATTAATAATAAATTAAATACCTCTCTCTTTCCAGGTAAATGGTGTTTTAATAAATGGTCCGGCAGCAGCTACGATATCTTTCGGTTCTTTTGCAGCATCCAGCCCATTCATTGCAGTTACAATATCATCACCGGAGAAATCTGCAGATTTTGGATTAATAAGATCTCTGATTGCAGATGCATGTCTTGCCTCAACAGAGACAATTTTGCCTGCAAGAACCAGATAATCCGCATTTGTGATATATTTTCCGGCTCCGTTGTAAGCTGCTACGCCTGTATCTTCAAGCGCTTTTGCAGTTGCAAGAACTGATGCTCTGTTGCTAAAATTCACGCCTGGATATTGGAATTCCAAAGTTGGCAGGATCGCATTTGGAGCAGCACCTGTGATTGCAGCTTTGAAAAAATCTCTGTGGATTACTTCGTGGTTGTACAAATCTGTAAGAACTGTCTTTTCATCATTTGAAATGCCGGAATAGAAGTTATTAACTACTTTGGTGTAGAAATCTGCTTCCAGCTGTTCAAGAGCGTAAGCGTAATTCAAAACACCTACATCTCCTTTTCCTAAATCGAAAACATTGCCGTCTACGATTGTAAAATCATCGTCATCATTACATCCTACAAGCGCAAGTCCTGCGATCGCAAGACCCACACCACTGAGCTTCAAAAAGTTTCTTCTGTTGGTATCCAGAGTCGCTGAACTGCTGGAAACACTAATTGTTTTTTTCATAATAATATTTTTAAATGTTTGTTTAGTTTATAAGTAATTTTGATTTTAAAGCAAAATAACACAAGAATACTTGTGTTATTTTACGTAATCACTAAGGCATCAATACGGTGTCGATAACATGAATCGTGCCATTTGATTGGTTCACATCTGCGATGGTAATTTTTGCGCTTCCACCTTTTGCATCCGTTACGTAAAGGTCATTCCCCCTTGTCCAGAAAGTTACTTCTTCGCCTTCAACAGTTTTCATAGGCGCTTTTCCGTTGCCTGCTTTCACGGCTGCCCAGATTTGTTTGGAACTGTACTTACCTGCTAAAACGTGATAAGTTAATATCATTGTCAGCTTTTCTTTATTTTCCGGTTTTACCAAAGTTTCAACAGTTCCTTTCGGAAGTTTTGCGAAAGCCTCGTTGGTTGGTGCCAAAACAGTGAAAGGACCTTTACCCTGTAATGTTTCTACCAAGCCAGCAGCTTTTACAGCCGCAACTAATGTTGTATGGTCTTTGGAGTTCATTGCGTTTTCAACAATATTTTTTGATGGATACATTGCAGCGCCGCCAACCATTACTGTTTTTTCTTTCATTGTCTGTGCAGCTGCATTGCCACTGAATGCGAATGATAATGCGATCATTCCGAATGCTGCGATTTTAGTTCTTGAATTCATTTTGAATATTTTTTATATTAATATTTTGTGTGTTAATTGCAGTTACGAGTTAAGTCTGGTTTTGGATTGAAGGATTTAAAAATAATTTACAACTAATTAATAATCAGTTGATTATTTTTTAGCCACTGGAACAAAATCCAGACAAACAGAGTTCATACAGAATCGTTTTCCGGTTGGCGCAGGGCCATCATCGAAGATATGTCCCAAATGGGAATCACATCTTCCGCAGAGTACTTCCGTTCTGACCATATTGTGAGAATCGTCTTTTTTGTAGATGACACTATTTTTACGGATTGGCTCATAGAACGAAGGCCATCCGCAAGTGGTCGCAAATTTGGAAGTCGAAAGGAATAACGCATTTCCACAGACCGCACAGTAGTAAGTTCCTTTTTCATCAAATTCATAGAACTTTCCTGTGAAGGCTCTTTCCGTTGCAGCCTCTCTTGCCACCTGATAGAGTTCCGGCTTCAGAATCTTTTTCCATTCTGCATTGGAAACTTTTAATTTTGCAGTTTCGGTTTTTGAGTAGTATGGATTTTTAGTTTTGAAGTTGGCTGACTGTGCGGCGATGTTCCCATGCATCAACGCGACGGAACTGACCAGAAATATTTTTTTTAACTTTTTCATTGTCGTGATATTTACAATTACTTACGACATCCTGATAAATTTGGTTTTATTTTAAATGATTGACTCCCATTAAATGGAAATGCAAACCTTGAACTCTGCAAAGCGCGCCCGACCTGCACGGATTCCGATGTAAAATCGGGAGGGAGTGGAGGGCGGATATAGGCGCCCAATAATTTGAACAAATAAAAATTTCAACAATTTGAAATAATAAATCATTATTGGTATAATTTTTCTATATTTGGATTGTAAATTCTTGATTATTAAGACAACCTATTCTGAAGAGGAACTTTTGGAATTGCTGAGAAAAAAGAGCGAAGCAGGTTTCAAATACTTATACAACCACTATTCCGGTGCGTTGTATGGTGTTATTTTCCGGATAGTACAGTCTAAAGAATACACGGAGGAAATAATCCAGGATGTCTTTGTCAAAATATGGAACTCCATCCATCAATACGATGTTGTCAAAGGCCGATTCTACACCTGGATGATCAATATCGCCAGAAACACGGCTATTGATTACCTCAAATCCAAATCTTTCCAAAACGAACTTAAAAACCAATCGCTTCCCGATTTCGTATATAACAGTGCGGAACTTTCTACGACGAATAAATCCTCAGACTTCATTGGTTTTACA
This sequence comes from Epilithonimonas sp. JDS, assembly GCF_021261315.1. Classification (GTDB taxonomy): domain Bacteria; phylum Bacteroidota; class Bacteroidia; order Flavobacteriales; family Weeksellaceae; genus Epilithonimonas. Next base: position 49,376 of record NZ_JAJSAX010000007.1, on the reverse strand, counting down.
GATGTTTTGTGTAATTTGGAGTCTGATAAACGAGAAATGATCGATTTGGCTTATTATCAAGGTTACACCCAAAGCGAAATTTCTGAAAAACTTAAAATCCCATTAGGCACGATAAAGACCAAGATGCGTACTGCACTTGTGAAACTGAAAGATCTCTTAAAAGATTATAAATAAAGTGAACATAGAAGAATACATATCATCCGGAATCTTAGAATCCTATATTCTAGGTCTTGCTTCTCCCGAGGAAGCAGGCATTTTGGAGTGTGTCATGAAGAACAGCGCTGAGGTAAGATCGGCATTTGAAGAAGCACAAAAAACTTTGGAAGATCTGGCTACAGCACAGGCTGTAACGCCTCCTAATGATCTGGAAACCAAAATATGGGCCAAAATCCAGCAGGAACAAACCACTGAAGACATCAAGCCTTTGATAGCCAAAAAAGTGGAATTAGAAGCTGGAGAAATCACTCAGAAAATTTATCCGAACAAAGAGACCAACTGGCAGAAGTACGCAATTGCTGCGTCTATTCTTTTCCTTGTGAGCATTCTCGGAAATTTGTTCTGGATGAATGACAGTTCTAACAGTAAGAAAGAAATCGCTCAATTGCAGACTGAGAAAAAGTCGCAAGACCTGGCTTTGAAAACTTCTCAGGAAAAACTAGCCGTTTTATCCAATCCAAATATTATTTCCGTTCCACTGAAAGGTGTTGAAAAACATCCGGATTCTAAAGCAGTAGTGTATTGGGATTCTAATTCTAAAGCTGTTTACCTAAACGCAGACAATCTACCAAAAGCACCAGAAGGAATGCAATATCAGCTTTGGGCACTTGTAGATGGCAAGCCCGTGAGTGCAGGAATGTACTCATCTGAGAAAGACACTAAAGAAATCCTGGCCAATATCCCGAAAGCACAAGCTTTTGCCATAACCCTTGAAAAAGAAGGTGGTAGCATTGCTCCTACTATGGAAAATATGTTCGTGATAGGAAACATCTAAATTTTGGTATTAAAAAAGTTGAAAAATATTTTGAAAATATTTTGAAATTTAAAAAATATCCATACTTTTGCACCACCGTAAAGGAGAACAAGAAGATACTAATTCTTCATAATTAGAAATGATTTCGGATCGTTCAATTAGCTCCGAATAGGGAAAATAAAAAATTTTAATTTTTAAAAAAAAGGTTTGCAAATTAAAAAATAGTTTTTATCTTTGCACCCACATTTGAAAGATATGGCAAATCATAAATCAGCACTTAAAAGAATCAGACAAAACGAAGTTAGAAGACTTCGTAATAAATACAACCACAAAACTGCTAGAACAGCTTTGAAGTCACTAAGAACTGAAGAGAACAAAGCAGTAGCAGTAGAGCAATTGCCAAGAGTAATCTCTTTACTTGACAAATTAGCTAAAAGAAACATTATTCACAAGAATAAAGCAGCTAACCTAAAAAGCAAATTAACTAAGCACGTAAACAGCTTAGCTTAATATAAGTCCTTGGCCCGTTCGTCTATCGGTTAGGACCTCAGGTTTTCATCCTGGTAAGAGGGGTTCGACTCCCCTACGGGCTACTTAAAATACCTTCACTAATTTTTCTGAAGGTATTTTTTATGAAACATTTAAAATCTGTCTATTCCACTAAGATTATGCAGATAATAAATAAAAGAAAAATTAACTAGGCCCGTTCGTCTATCGGTTAGGACCTCAGGTTTTCATCCTGGTAAGAGGGGTTCGACTCCCCTACGGGCTACTTAAAAATCCTTAGAATTTTCTAAGGATTTTTTTTGGTTTATATGTAATATCTCTGGAATTCCTTCGTTGATATTCCTGGACGATTCGTCTACAAAAACTCTTCGTTCATCTATATTTTTTTTAAGAAATAGCAGACTTTAATATCTTTAATAAAAAAACACAATTATGTACATTATCATCGCAGTCATTCTTGTTTTAGTTGTCATCTTCCTTATCAACTCTTCTAAACTGGAAGGTTTCCGAAGCAAGCGCGGCAGAACTCTGGAATTCTTCATCTCTCTTATCTCAACATTCATCGGTTTCTTTTTTGCCTTGAGTCTAAACACTATGCTGGCAGACATCAATCAAAAAGAGAATCTGGTAAAACTTTTGGACGCTACCAACCTTTCTCTCGAAAACAGCGAAATGAAAACCAAAGGAATGTATCTGAATCCGGCAAAAAGCGGCGTGGATGTTTCAGAAATCATTCAGTATTCACCTTTAGAAATTCCTAAGCTTTACACGAATCTTGAAACAAATTCTCTGGTAAGCGATTATTTTTTGTCCAATGCTTTTCAGGCATATATTTTGTGTAATGACAATCTGCAGACTTTCGTAAAAGGTGCCAACGCGGCCAACGCAAGTTCTGAGAAGAAAACTTTGATTTTAGAAAAATATTTAGCCTACCTGAGCCTTGCGAAACAAGTCAACACTTTGGAAATTAAAAGGCTGAATGGCGAAATCTCTGAGTCTGACGAGAACGCCGAATTACAAAAATTAACAAAACAGATTATTAACAATCAATAATAAAATGAAAAAAACACTTATGTCATTGGCCTTAGCAGGATTGCTACTGACGGCCGCAAGTTGCAAGAAGAACGAAACCTCTGATGTGAAGATAGATTTCACACAGTCTTATGAAGACGCTGCACTGGCATTGGCTACAGCACAACAAAATTATCAGGAAGCGGTTGCCAGCAAAGACCCGGCAAGAATAGAAGCGGCCAAAATAGAATTGCAGAAAGCGCAGGACAAATACGTGGAGTCCAAAAAAGTGTATGTAGCGGAAGGCGGAACTGTGAAGACCGAATATGAAAACAATCTGGCGACGTCTACGCAAATCCTTGGAAACTCTTCCACCGGAATTGTAAGCAATGCAATCAAGAGAACCGACAGCATAATCACAGGGAAAACCAATGCTGAAATCGACAATGCTGCGAAAGAAATCAAAGATAAGGTGAATACAGAGAAGGCAAAATTGGTGGAAGATGCCAATAAAAAAGTGTCTGATGCTAAAGTAGAAGCTGAAAAAGTAAAAGCCGACTTCAAAAAATCGACTGAAGAAACGAAGAAAGCAGCTAACGAAAAGATTGACAAAGCTCAGAAAGACCTAAATGACCTTTTTAAATAACGAATCCAAAATTCTTATTATAAATAAATCCTCAGAAATCTCCGGGGATTTTTTATTTTTACACTAATAATTGAATCCTATGAAAATTCTCATCATCAACGGCCCCAATCTCAACTTACTCGGAACACGCGAACCAGAAATCTACGGTTCGGTCTCTATGGAAGATTATCTTTCCGATTTGAAGAATGAGTTCGAGTCTGATGATTTATTTTATTACCAATCCAATATTGAAGGCGAACTCATCAATCGTCTGCAGGAAGACAACTTCGACGCTTTGGTCATCAATCCTGGCGCGTTTACGCATTATTCTTACGCGATTTCGGATTGTCTTAAGAATATCAATAAACCGAAAATCGAAGTTCATATCAGCAACATCTACAAGCGTGAGGAATTCCGCAAAAAATCTGTGACGGCGGAAAGCTGCGACGCTGTGATTTCTGGTTTTGGGATGAAAGGTTATCGATTGGCGATTCAGAGTCTGAAATGAATTGAACCACATAGACACATAGATTTTTATTAATCTTATAACAAAAACAGAAAATAGTTCAAATTCTATTTTCTCTTTTTTATGAAATCTGTTCAATTTTTCTATGTGCCTATGTGGTTTAAATTTTTGTTATTCTATTTTCACGAAAAATTTTCCGACTGGTTCGCCGTCTGCCATATTGTTCTTGGCAAATATTAACCAATATTCTCCTTTTTGCTTGGTGTCATATTCAATCGTTGGTCCGAAAGGTCCGTCGAAAGTATTGTCGGGCATTCTGATTTGGTTGATTCTGACATTCATTGGCGTTTCGGTTTTCACGTAGCCTTTGATTTTTGGTTGGTCCAGGTTTTCCAGTTTCAGAATAATCTGGTCGTTCGGATTTGTAATTTCGAGGTTCAGTCGGATTGGCATTTTGGATGCATCGACTGTAATGATTTTTTGGTTGGATTCTCTTTCCGTCTTCACAATGGTTGACAAAGAATCTACTGGTTTTTCGATGGTTGTGATGGTGTCCACTTTGGTTTCTTTCACTTCCGGTTCTTTTTTACAAGCGACCAGAAACAAGGGAATTAAAACTAAATATTTTAAACTATTGACGGTTTGGTTTTTCGATGTTAATCGTTTCATAATATAAAATTTTTGAGAGGAAAGTTTCTTTTTGATAAGATTCGATTCTTTCTTTGAGTTGGTTTTTCATTTCGGAGTTTCCGGTTTTCTCGGCGTAATCCAGCAATAATTTTTCGTTATAATTGATGGAAACCAAGTGGTAATTGTCCGCAAAATCCTTTCTCTTAATGTTATTGGACGTGATGATTCCGCCCCAATTGACGTAACTGCAAACCAAAATCAAGCCATACGACGCCCAAAACATCCTGTTGAAAAGGAAAGCGTTGGTCTTCCTGTTTTGAATTTTGATGAAGGTAAAAATCAATCCAATCAAAGCCATTGTGAGGAAAGCGTAAACACCCAGACGTTTGTAAGTCAAACCACAATTAATAATATATTCTGAGTTTTTGAGTGAAGCTGAGATTACCAGAACTGCGTTCAGAACAATCCAGATTTTTGCAGACATTTTCAAAGACTTTGCTTTTTCATCAAAGTTAAAACCTCTTTTAAAATAGAAAAGAATGACGAGAATTGCCATTACGATGGACATTATCACAGCGTTTACACGTTCGTGGGTTTCCGCGCTCAATCCGTCCGCAGACTTCGTAACTTCGAAAAACTGCTCGTAGTTGTAAGTGGCGATGAAAACCAAAAGCAAGACATTAAGCGCAGAAAAGGAAATCAATCCGCTGGTTCTTTCGGAATCGATATCAAGGAAAGAGAAAGTTGGTTTCTGAATTTTTATTAATCCAGAAAAATCGTCATTCAAAAATCTGTTTTGTTTGAAGATGAATCTTTCCACTCCGAAATTCCAGAAAATGAAACCAACATAAAATCCAATGACGGCCAGAATAATGATATCAAAAAAACTAAAATCCAACTTGATTTCACTGAAAAATTGGTCGAAATGTGAACTTCCTGCCGAATAGATGCAAAGGAAAATGGTAATCAAGATGCCGGGAATTAAGATAAACGTAATCAGTTTTTTGCCAAAACCGCCGCCTTCCTTTGGTTTTTCAAACCATTGTTCTGTGTAGAAAACCCTTCCCAGAAATGAAAAAAGATTGAATAATAAAACTTCGATGTAAAGAAATGGTTTGAGTTTCGGATAAGTTCCTTTGAACCTTAATAAAAATACAGAAACGAAAACGGCGACAAAAGAAATAGCATCGCCAAACCAAGCAAACGCAAATGAAGAGAAAATCGAAGTGACAAAAAGTGTGAGAAATGATTTGGTCCGAAACTCAGATTTGGTTTGGGCAAAAGTCAGAATACTCAGGAAAATCCCGAAAATTCCAAGATTGAGCGCGACATATTCTTTGTAGAAAAGGACGATAACCGCCAGAACTGTGATGAAAATCAAATGATGCTTTTTCATAATTATGATGTTTTATTAATTTAAATAAGTCTAATAGAAAACCGGCGTTTGCTTTTGATAAACAAAATCTCTGAGGTTCTCGAAATTGTGAGTGACTAACTTTTCGAAATCCCAATAGTAGAAAGGCCTCATACGCTTTCCCTTCTTGTAAGCCTGAATATAAATCCTGAAATATTCAGGAAGAATCAGACTTCCCAACAAGATAGCAGCAAGAAGATGCGCATTTGTTTTTCCATTTCCCAGGAGCAAAAACTGCATTGCAACTTCCTCCTCGAACTTGGTTCCGCAATCTGTCAGCAAATGATGAACATCGTGATTTTCCATTTTTGGAATCATTGTAAAACCGTGCTTCCTGCAGAACTCGCCGAGCTTTCTTCCCAAAGTATCTTCTTCAAAAGCCAGTAATTGCTGCTGGGAAAATGCCCATTGTCTTTTCTTTTTCTTAAAATATTTTCTGTAAAGCTTTTGTGTGTTGTCATAAACAAAAAGCAGAAACTGGATGCGGATTTTTTTCATAACATTTATTTTTAAATTGAGATTCCAATGTAGAAATAGAGAATGGCGATGGGAATATTGATGAGCAGAATCAATGCGGATTTGATGGCTTCGGTTGTATATTTTGGAGCGAATATTCCAAATAAAATCAATCCAAAAAATGCAACGAGATTGACGATTGTCCCATATATCAAAAGCAAAAAGCCACCAACTTGAAATGCTCCTTCACGAGAAAAAATGTAACCAAAGAGACAAATATTTCCCAAGATAAATGAAAGCCAAAACAGAAACTTCCCGATGTGTAGAATTTTAAAGTTTTCCATAAGTGTTGATTTTAATATTAAATAGATTTCAATTTGAAAAGTGTAATCTCCGGTCTGCAATTGAACCTGACCTGGTAAGAATGTCCCAAAGCACGGTTGATGTAGAGCATTCGCCCATCATTCAAATCAATAATTCCTGAAGTGTATTTTCTGTTTTTCACAGGTAAAATCAGAGGTGGAAGAAAAGGAGGTTTAGCTTGTCCGCCGTGTGTATGTCCGGAGAGAATCCAACCTTGATAACCGTTCCAGACATCCAAATCGCAAACATCGGGATTGTGGCAAAGGACAAGACTGGCTTCATCTGGATTGATGGTTTTGGTCAGATTTTCAGGATGGAAATTAGTTCCCCATAATTCTTCAAAACCATAAATGTTGAGGCCTGAAATATCCACTTTTTCATCACGAAGCATTTTAATTTTCGCATCACTGATGATTTTTGTAATCTCATCAGCCACATATTCTTCTCTCCATTCTGCGCCGTAGTCGTGATTTCCCAGAATTGCGACTGTTCCTAAATTTCCGAGAACAGCTTCCTTCATTACGATTTTCAGTTGTTGAAATTGCTCCGGATTATTTTTCCAGCAGACAAAATCGCCAGTATAAACTACGATGTCTGGCTTGTAAGTTTTTGCTTTTTTGAAAGAATCAATCAGAAAATTATAGTCGAAGCGATTGCCGACGTGTAAATCTGAAATCTGCATCAGCACTTTGTTGTGAAGTTTTGAAGGCAGGTTTTTAATAGGTAAATCCTGATGAACAAACTCCAGCCACAATGGTTCGATTTGCCAGGAATAGAAACCCAGCGAAAGTCCAGCAGTCGCGAGTAGTGATTTGGTAATAAATTTTCTTCGATTCATTTTTTTCAATTGTAAAGTTCTTTGAATTACAAAGTTAATCTTCAAAAAAAATAGTGAGTTATCGTCCCAACAATTTTTCAAGGTTATTGATATGTTCTGTGAACGCATCTCTGCCCTTTTGCGTCACACGGTAAGAGGTTCTCGGTTTTTTGCCTACAAATTCTTTTTTGACCTCGATGTATTCTGCTTTTTCCAGCGCTGTGCTGTGGCTGGCGAGATTGCCGTCGGTAGCACTCAGAAGGTTTTTCATTTCGGTAAAATCAACCCAATCGTTGACCATAAGAACGGACATAATGCCCAATCTTACACGACTTTCGAATTCTTTGTTGAGTTGATTGATGTTTAACATTAGTTGGTCAGTTGATGAGTTATTCAGTTAATGGGTTTTCAGTTTATAAGTTAGTTAGTTGGATTGTTATGGTGGTAATTTTTTACAGCTTTTACATACCCAGAAATTAATTTGCTTATTTCTTCTGCATCTAGTGTTAGTTTTTCAAAGTCAATCCTTGAAATATAATTAAGGTCTTTTGCCAAGATTAAATAATATTTGACTTCTTCTAATGAACCTTCAGAATGTGATAGAAAATTAATTTTATTTGCCAAAGTCTTTTTCTTAAATCCTTCTGCAATATTCGCAGGAATCGAAACTGCAGCTCTCCGAATCTGGCTTGTTAATGCATAAACTTCTTCTTTAGGAAATCCAACAGTTACAGAATAAATTCCAAGAACAAACTGATGTGACTTCTGCCAAACTACCAAATCTGTAAAAGATATAATTGTTCCCATTTTTACAAACTAATTAACTAAAAAACTGACTAACCAATTAACTCTTAATCATATTTCCTGTACATCAAAATCCCATAAAAAATATGCAGAAATCCAAATCCTATCGCCCAGAAAATTAATCCCCAACCAAGCCAGAATAAGGCTATCATACCAAGGACAACTTCACTAATTCCAAGATATTTGACATCGCTTAATGTGTATCGTTCTGCATTAATCAAAGCTAATCCATAAAAAATAAGCATTGACGGCGCAATTAAAGGAAAAAAGTTATGATACCAAAGCGCAACGCAAAAAATTCCGCCTGCAGCTAATGGAATTGCAAAATTGAACAGCAACTTCTTCGTAATTGAATCCCAAATCTTCAGATTCTTCTTTTTGCTTTTTATGGCTGTGAAAATATAACCGCTCGAAATCGCTAAAACCAAAACAACCAACGCGACAAAGAATAATTCCCTTGCCAAAGCTGGCCCGTAGATATTTCGTTCGCCATCAAAATAATCGATGCCTTCTCTCTGGAAAACAAAATAAACGTAAACGGAACCCAGCAATGCCACGATTCCCGCAATGACGCCGGACAAACCGCTCAATGAAATAAATCTCGAACTGCGTTCCATCATCTGACGGATGTGCGCCAACTCTTCCTGATAATTTTTCGATTCCATAAAAAGAACTTTGAATTACAAAGCTACAATTTATTTTAAAACTCCAAAATAAATTTTGAAGTTTTTTGAAATAAAAAAAGGGAACATTCACGCTCCCTTTAATAAATTTATTTTTTGATGATCTTAAACGTGTGAATTCCCGAATCTCGGTCTGTAATCTTAATCACATAATTCCCAGACGCAAAGTGGCTTATATCAAGTTTTAATTCTTTTTCAGAGACTGATTTTTGGATAATCAGTTTTGAGCTGACATCAAAAATCTCATACTTTTTAATTTCTAATGGTGAAGAGATATTCAATATTCCCATCGTTACAGGATTAGGGAAAATCTTGATATTTTCCAATTCGCTGTAAGCTACGGAAAGATTTTCTTCACAATTGATAAGTGCGTCCCAACCAGGATAAGTTGCACTAGAATCGGAAGTAAACTTAAACGTCAATGCTCCTGTAGGATTTGTTGATTTGAAGGTCTGAGGCAAACTGTTCATAGTTCCTGACGAGAACAATATTGGAGAAAGTATGTCCGGACCGTTGTAAATCGTCAATCTATCACAGCAGCTTTCAAGATTGAATAAAGTAAATTTTGCGCTCACAAGCTTGCCTGCAGACATTGGATAAATCGTTTTCACCCAATTTTCGTTATCCGAATAATAGCCATTCTGTCCACCCGAATCATAGAAATGTGCATCTCCACAATAGTTTGGAAGGGTGCAGAATGGAACAGAAGATTTTGTCCATTCTGAACTTCCACTGGAACACAAAGATCTTACGTAGACATCATAGCAGGTATTTTCTAAAAGGTTAGAAAATTGATATGACTTGTTATTTACCGTAATGCCATGACCTGTCGGCGTAATACCTGTTGGAACCATTTCTACTTCCCACTGGGTTGCACTTGAGTTTTCCGTCCAATTGATCTTTAATGTATTATAACTTGAACTTTCCAAGGTTAGCTGAGTCGGTTTGTTGGCACAAGGCGGCATCGGCTCGCAAATGATCTGCGCATCCCATCCGGCTTTCCCTGTACTGCTGGAATATGGAGAAAAAACAAATGTCAGTGCTCCAGTTACAGTATCAGTAGATGCCAAAGTTCCTGGTAAAACAGTCGTTCCATAATTGCTGTAAAGCAAATTATTACCAGTAGCATATGCTCCGTTGTAAACCGCAAACTGATCGTACTGGTAAACGTCGAACATTTCAAAAATAGCTTTAACCCTATTACCTGTTCCTGATGGATAAATCGTTTTTGTAAAATATTCACCTGATGGATAGTTACTAAGCACACCGCCCAGGTCATAGAAATGATCACCAGCACAATAATCGGCCAATGTGCAGAATAATTTTGAAACACCCCATTCCGAATTACCTCCGGCACAGACTGATCTGATGTAAACTTTGTAACAGGTATTTCTTTGCAATCCTATAATTGTGTAAGGACGAGTTGTTACCAAAGTCCCTATTCCTGTTGGTGAATTTCCATCTTTCACCACTTCTATTTCCCATTTCAATGCATTGGAGTTGTCTGTCCAATTAACATTTAAAGAATTTAATCCAGAATTCTGAAGTGTGATATAAGTTGGAGGATTAGGACATGCAGGCATTGGCTCACATATTATTTTCGCATCCCATCCCGCTTTGTTATTTGAATTTCCTGATGATGAGAAATAGAATGTCAAAGCGCCAGTCGAGATATCAGTTGATGATATTGTTCCCGGCGGTGTAGAATTCCCATAACCACTGTATAAAACAGAACCGCTGTATGAATTTGCGCCATTATAAATGGTGAACTGATCATACTGATTGATATCAAACATTTCGAAAACAGCTTTTACCCTATTTCCATTTCCTGAAGGATATATAGTTTTAGAAAAATATTCGTAAGTATTAGGATAACCACTTACGGCACCTCCTGAATCGTAAAAATGATCGCCTCCACAGTAATCTCCCTGTGTGCAGAACAATTTGGAAACCGTCCAGCTGGAGTTGCCACCAGAACAGATGGATCTAATGTAAATTTTATAACAGGTATTACTCTGCAAACCTGTGATAGTATATGGTCTGGTTGAAATAATCGTTCCACTTCCTACAGGAGCATTTCCATCTTTAACCACTTCAATTTCCCACTGGGCAGCATTGGAATTTTCCGGCCAAGATACCGTGAGAGCGTTCAAATTAGAATTTTGAAGCGTTATTTCTCCAGGTGCATTGGGACAAGGCGGCATTGGCTCACAAACAATTTTTGCATCCCAGCCCGCTTTGTTATAAGTATTTCCTGAAGTACTGAAAGTAAATGTCAAAGCACCAGTCGCAACATCTGTAGAAACTAATGTTGCAGGCTTTGTCAAATTCCCATAACTGCTGTACAGAACAGGACTGCCGTAAGAATTAGCGCCATTATAAACTGTAAATGAATCATACTGGTAAACATCGAACATTTCAAAAATAGCTTTTACTCTATCTCCGGAATTTGCAGGATATATTGTTTTTGTGAATGACTCATTGGTGTTGGAATATCCATTTAGAACACCGCCAGAATCATAGAAATGATCACCTCCACAGTAATTTGCAAGGGTTGTGAATATTTTAGAAATACTCCACTCTGAAGTTCCTGCAGCACAGAGTGATCGGATATACACTTTATAAAGCGTATTAGATTGCAGCCCGGTAATCGTGTAAGGTTTTGTGCTGATTATCGTTCCGACACCAGTTTGCAAATTCCCATCCTTGACGATTTCAATCTCCCACTGGGCAGCATTTGAGTTGTCGGTCCAGTTAAGGGTCAAACTATTCAGTCCTGCATTCTGCAAAGTGATCGATTTAGGGTATTCTGAGCACGCAGGAATTGGTTCACAGAAGATCTGAGCATCCCAGCCTGATCTTACCGAACTGCCATCAGATTTGAAAGCAAAGGTCAAAGCTCCAGAAGAATGTGTCGACCTGTAGGCCGATGGTAATTCTGACATATAGCCGTTACTGAATAAAACCGGATAAGTTGCATTCGGACCGTCATAAATTGTCAGCCTGTCACAACAAGATTCCAAAGCAAATTCGTTAAAGACAGCTCTTACTCTATTCCCGGAAACTGATGGATAAATGGTTTTTGACCAATCTTCATAATCCTTATAATTTCCATTTGCACCTCCGGAATCATAGAAATGATCACCAGCACAATAATCAGGAGCGGTACACAACCTCGTCGGAAGCGACCAATCTGAAGAACCTGCTGTACAAAGAGATCTGATGTAGACATCATAACAAGTATTCTTTGTAAGACCTCCTAAAGTATATGGTTTTTGAGATGAAATAACGCCCTTCCCAGTTGGGGTAGTGCCTGCAGGAACCACCTCTACTTCCCATTGTGAAGTATTTGAAGTACCTTCCCAATTAAAAGTGATGGAACTTGATGTCGAATTTGTGAGAACAATATTCTTTGGCATCGTCGGACAAGCCGGTTTCGGCTCGCAAAGGATTGTCGCATCCCAGCCTTCATCCCCAACACCGTAAGAATAAAATCTGAATGTTAAGGCTCCTGTTGGGTGGGTCGATCTATAAGTGTAAGGCAACTGACTCATTGCTGAACCACTAAACAAAATAGGAGAACCTTCATTTGGTCCATCAAATATGTAAAAGTAAGAACAGCAGCTTTCCACTTTGAACTTATTAAATATAGCAGTTACGCGCTCGCCTGCATTTTGCGGGTAGATGGTTTTCATCAGATTATCTGATGGTGCGTAATTTCCGTCTGCTCCACCTGAATCGTAAAAATGATCACCTCCACAGTAATCCGCATTAGTACAGAAATTACTGCCCTTCACCCAAGGAGAATAGCTGCCTTCTTCTGCACAGACGATTCTTACATAAACCTCGTAACATGTATTTTTTGTAAGTCCTGTAATTGTGTAAGGATTTGTTGTGGCAATCACGCCAATTCCGGTTGGAGCCTGGCCAGTTGGCACAGCTTCAACTTCCCATTTTCCGGTCAGGTTGGCTGCATTCCAGCTTACAGTAAGACTGTTTATGCCGGCGCTTACCAGCTGCACATAATCTGGTCCGCTACAATAAGTATTAAAGCTGTTGACCTGAGAAAAACCGCTCTCACCACAACTGTTTAGCGCTTTTACTCGCCAGTAATATTTCGTACCGGTGGATAAGGTTTTGTTGTATTTATTAATAGAAGTAGTGTAGGTCTCTTTGACAGAAAAATCCGGAAATTTAGACAGTTCAAAAATATATGATTCTGTATTGGAGTCGGAAGTCCAAGTGAATTCTGTATTTATAAAATTGACAGAAGCATCGCTGTTGATGGGTGTCACCAAACTCGGAGTAGTGATAATATTATCATAAATAGTAATCGTAATCGGGTATTCAAAAGAATCCGAACCGCTTTCTCCTTTGATGATTATGTTATATTTTCCTTTCTGAACATTTGCAATTCCGCTCAGACTAAGACTGAAAGTTCCTTCACCGGAGATTTCTGACGGTAAAAAGGTTGCCGATAATCCACCTGGTAAATTCAATGCTGATAAGTGGACTTGGTTTGAGAACCCATTTTTCACATGAAAATTAAAATCTAATGACAAGTTATCACTTGCACTTTTACAAATTTTTATATTATTCTGAGCTGTATTAAACCAAAAATCTGTTGTAATAATCCCGGAAGCAATCAATGAGTAATTTTGTGATTGATTTGCAAGAGTTCCCTTATGATTAATTTTCAGAAGATATGCTCCTGCTGTTGGCGCATTGATTTCTATCTTTTCAACATTATCCAGATTGTTAACGCCTTTTGTAGCGGCCGCATTCACGTTAGCGGGATTCAGTTTCCAAGGATAATAATCTACACCGTCTCTGGACAAAACAATGTCAAGATTGTTTACCAGATTTGGTGTTGGATCATCTATAACGCTGGATGGCAAGCTGCCTACAGGATCTGTCCACGCAACAGTCACAACCAGTGGATTCAAGCCGTCACTATTCAAGATGACATTCTTGGTCTCTCCATTTGCAAGCGTATTCTCTTCGACCTTTGAAAAGAGATTTTTATCTTTAATAATGTTAGCAGCTTTCTCTGCATTGATCAATCCCCAGCCAAATTTGTAATCAGGACCAGGCGCTGCCCCGGCCTCATCTGCTGAATGTATCATCAGCCCCTTCAGTGTTGATGCCTTCATGTAGGAATTATTCAGCTGGTTGTAATATTGCTGCAAAAGAAGCAACGTTCCACCGACACTTGGCGAAGCCATAGATGTACCGTCATAATATTCATACGAAGCATTGGAATTGCTAACTGCAGAAAATGTATGAACTCCTTTTGCGGAAATATCCGGTTTTATTCTACCATCATCGGCCGGTCCCCAACTGCTGAATTCCGACATTACAACAGATGATGCACCATTGTAATTCAAAACTTCTTCTGTAGCTGCTACGGTAATCACATTTTTACTCAGTCCGTGTCCTGTAATCAGATCAAAACCATCTTTACCAGTATTTACACCATAAATTCTGGAATTTCCAGCAGCACAAACCATTTGAAAATAAGGTGCATTAAAAAGTATTTCGTCAAAATCTTTTGAAATCTGGTCATACTTTCCGAATTTGTCCACAGAGATGAAAAACGGATTATAACCATAAGAATGATTTGAAATCAGAAGTCCGGCAGCTGCGGCATTTGCAACTTCAGCAACGTCATTATCCCAGTCGTACGCCTTGGCATTTCCTTTAAAAGCCATTCCTCTTGCATTCCCATTCTGCACAGCATCTGTACCTATTATGGTTCCTGCCACGTGAGATGCATGCGGATGGAGATAAAGTGAATTATCCATCAGCGTAATTCTGTTGGAGAAAAGTTCGTGGGTAAGTAAAGGACTTCCCGCATCCCAAATCCCGGCAAACATACCTTGACCTTCTATGGCAAGTCCCAGACTCCCACCAGAGTATAGTCTGTCTGCCCTGGAAGTGATTCCGGCATTGCGGTTCTCCGTCATGTAATAGATCGGCTGGAGATCTTTGGTCACACCTACCAATCGCGAATAGGTAGAATCTGTAACAATGATTTTACTCCAATGTCTTTTTTCGGCTAAAGAGTTGGCGAGATTAAAACTTAATTCAAATTTCTTGGTTTGAGTCTCTGAAAATGATTTCAAATAATCAACCTTTGTCGACTGCTGAATTTTGTTGAGACTTTGTTGATTTTGAGAATAGCTGTAAATATTTGAAAATAAAGATATTAACAAACAATAGCGGTAAAAATTTTTCATGATAAAAGTTTCTCAAAAATATAAAAAATTCTTAATATTCTTAAAAAAATGTTAAATCAATGAATAATATTTATTTTATCTACTTAGACAGCTATTATTTTAATTTTATTACCATCTGGAAACAGCATTTTACAACTCAGTTATCTTTTTACCTATTTTGTAAATCGTTCCTCGGAAACTAGCAACCACCTCATCATTTTGATTTTTTATGGTGATGTCATAGACCGCAGTTTTTCTTGTGTCTGTGAGCAAAATACTTTCGGCGGTCAAAATATCGCCATCTCTTACGGCTTTTGTAAAATTAATATAACAATTGAGCGCAACCGCCGCATCGCCAGAATTGTTGGAAGAAAAAGCCAGCGCCGAATCTGCAAAAGCGAAGGTCACACCGCCGTGAACGGTTCCCAATCCGTTGATCATCTCGGGTCTGATAGGCATTTTCAGAAAACAATAATTTTCTTTGATGTCGACAAGTTCAATTCCGAGCCATTGAGAAAACATATCTTTCCCAAACATATATTCCGCCGTTTCTCTTGCGTTCATAAGTTATAAATGATGATTGATAAATGATAAATGATGGAGGATGGAAGTTAGAAGTTGGAAGAAAAAATGCTCAAATTTTCAAACTCTCCAATTCTCCCACACTCAAACGCTCCAACCTATTTCCCTTTGTAATTTGGTAAACGTTTTTCGATGAAAGCGGTCACGCCTTCTCGGAAATCCTCTGTCTCGGCGGCATCTTGCTGGATGATGGATTCGTAATCCAACTGTTCTTTCAATGTGAAATCGTAGGATTTGTTGAAGGCTTTTTTGGTCAGATAAAGTGCTGTTGTTGCAGAATGAGCGAGTTGAGTCAGAACTTCCATCGATTTCTCCACAAATTCAGAATCCGGGAAAAAATCGGCTATCAAACCAATTTTCTTAGCTTCGGACGCAGGTACTTTCTTCCCTGTGAATGAGAGATAACTTGCTAATTGCTTCCCAACCAATTTTGGTAAAAAGTAAGTTCCAGCCGTGTCCGGGATCAAACCAATATTGGCAAATGCGAAAGAAAAATAGGAACTTTCCACAGCCAGAGTGAAATCACAAATCGAAGCTAACATTGCACCAGCTCCAACCGCTGCACCATTTACCAAAGCAATCACAGGTTTTCGGCATTTTACAATTTCCAAAACCAAAGGATTATAATATTCTATCACAAAACGCTGAATCTCGCGGTCGTCTTCATCATTACCAAAACTCAAGGCTTCTTTCAGATTTTGACCTGCACAAAAGGCTTTTCCTCTACCGGCAATAGCAACGCAACGCACATTTTCGTCTTCACTGAATTTGTGAACGGCATTTCGCAATTCGAAAAGCATCGTTTTCGTCAGACTGTTATAACTTTCCGGTTGATTGAGATAAATCAATTGCAGTTTTCCGTCGAACTGGGCGTCTATTTCTATTTGTGTGTAATTCATTGTGACATAATTATTGTTAGTCGCAATTTAATATATTTTATTGAAAGCTTTGGAGAAAGTTCTATTCTTAAAATAACAAAAGCCGATCATTGCTGACCGGCTTTTGGATTTATAAATAATTCTGGATTATTTGATGATCAATTTCTGAGTGTAATTGGCTTTTGGAGAAGTTACTTTTAATAAATAAACTCCTTTTGTCAAGTTAACATTAAACTCATTTGTAGATTCTCCCGTCAAAACGTTGAAGCCAGAAGTGTGAACTACTCTACCATTCATATCATAGATCGCTACTTTAGCATTTCCTCCAAGATCTTTAGATTTGATAAAGAAATTACCGTTTGATGGATTTGGATATACTTTGATGTTATTAGAATTGAAAGCACTTTCGTTCACCGCAAGTACCTGCGCATCTCTTATACACAATTCCAATGACCAGGTTGTAACTTTACCTGCAAGGTTTCTCACGTTGTCCGAAGCAAATAAATTCCAAACACCTTTGGTATCGTTTCCTTTGAAGATTGCTAAAGATTCGTCTGGTTTCACAGTTCCTGCAATTGGTGATGCACAAACGTAAGCCGTACCTTCATCACTGAATGTAGCAGTGATTCCGGAACTTGTACATTTTCTGTTCCACAACCAAGCACTTTGACCTAGTGGTCCTTGGATTCCTACAACAATCTGACTTGTTCTTGGATGCTCAACTGTTGGCTTCACTCTGATTTTTGTAATCACGCCAGAATCCTGAACATCGATAGGAACCATAATCTGAGGCGAAGAAATTGGTCCGCCTGTAGAACCTGTTCCATCATTAATATCCACTGCCGGACCTGTGTAATTGTAAGTGTTACAAACCTCGCCAGTCGCAGAATAATCAATCACAAAACTTGGACTCATTGCGAAATAAACGTTATTCACCGCTTCAATCATAAAGTAAGCATTCGCTGCCTGAGAACCTGCAGGAATTGTTATAGACTGTTCGCCATCATTTGGTGTATTGGCAGCCACAGTTGTAAATGTTTTACCACCATCAAGAGATAATTTGATATTAACATTAGCTGTATTCACTGGCGCTGCGTTTGTTCCCGCAACATTCCATTTTACATTGTAAGCCGCATTAGAAACAAGACTTTCTCCAAAAGTTGGCGCAGTCACTACAAACGGACCTGCCGCTGCACTCACTGTCACAATTACCTCATCTGTTGCAGTTTGAGGACCAGCAGCAGAATTGTCTCTTGCAGTTAAAGTGAAATTCAAATTTCTTCCAACACTGGAAAGAGCTTCCCAACGTGTCGCATTAACACCTGCCAACACTTTTCCGAATTCCGGGAAATATCTCACAGGTTCAGATTTTGGCGGCATCATTTTGAAGTTAGGACCTCCTGTTTTCGTGGGAGATGCGTAAGAACCTGTTCCGAATTGTGCAGAAGCTGTAGCAGAGTTATTCTGTTCCCAAACGTAGGACATTGTATCATTTTCTGCATCTGTAACTACGCCTTTCAATACAAATGGTGTACTGATTGGGATTGTAACATCCACACCAGCGTTTACAACCGGCGGCGTGTTTGTAATTGGTGTGTTTACAGCACAAGCTTTATTAGCAAGGTTATTCTGAATCTGAAGAATATTTCTGTAAGTAAAGAAGTCGTTTGAGTTAAACTGCGTATCATAAGCACCGGTAATTCCCGTGTAAGCCATAATCGTGTTACCACTTCCAACTTCTACCTGAACGCCTGAACCTTCTGATCCACTGTAAGTATGAGTGTGGTTTCCACCCACCTGATGTCCGATTTCGTGCGCTACATAGTCGATGTCAAAAATATCACTCACAGGAATGTAATGTGATGTAAATCCGGAACCTTTACTAGCATTAGTACAGATACAACCGATACAACCTGCATTTCCATTTGGACTTGCATAAACCACCACGTGCCCAATATCATAGTTAGCTGCTCCGATCACAGTGTTCAACGTAGATTGAAGCTGTGAATTATAAGAGCCAGTATAAGGATCTGAAGCTGCATCCAGATAAATAATAGGCAGAATGTCTATCAAATTAAAATGAACCGCCAGATCTTTCTCATAAAGTGCATTGACTCTCGTCACTGTATTGTTGATAGCAGCTAAAACCACGGCTTTCTTTTCCGCATCAGTTCCAGCTGTAGCACCTGCTCTTTCTATGTGGTACTGAGAATATTCTGCCTGAGCAGACATCGCCAGTCTGAAAGTTTTAAAAACCTGATTACTGGATTTATTCGCTGTTGTTTTTACATCCTGATTTCCTTCGATGATTTCATCCATTGTAGAACAGATAAATTCGTCTTTCTGATCAAGAATTCTTGATGCAGAAGAATACGCTGCGTAAACATCATTTCCGGCAGTGTAAGCTTCAACAAAGCTGGAACCTCCCGTTCTGAATGTAGAAGACGAAAGCCCCTGATCTGAAATACTGAATCTCAAATAAGCCGACTTATCCGTAACTCCTACACCCATATAAGATCTGATGTTAGGAAACATCGCCTGAACTTCCGGCGTGAAGTTGGAATATTCCCAAACCTCATATTTCTCCAAAACACCGTTGGCATCAGGCATCATTATTTCTACACCTTTCTGTCCGGAGAATTTCTGCGGTGCGTTTTGTAATTTCGATTGTAAAAGAGATTTGTCCAAAGAAAACAACTGCTTTTCCTTCAGATTTGCAAACTCTGCTTTCACCTGCTTACCCGTGTTGCCCACTCTAGACCATTGGGCAAAACTCAACATTGGCAAAACCAATAAAGACATTAGTAAATACTTCTTCATATTAAATTTTTCCGCAAATTAAGAATTTTACAGCAAAAAGAAGAATTATATTTCAATAAAATTGAATTACACCTTAAATAATATTCATAATAAGACTTTATGAGCCGAGAGTTGTCAAAAATATATTTATACCTTTCCATAATCAATAATGAAAACCATTCATCAAAAAAACCGCTCAAGTAAATCAAGCGGTTTAATGAATTTAAAAATATGAATTACTTTTTAATAAGCTTATTCGTCAGTATAATATTAGAAGAAGTTTTGGTCTTCACAACATAAACACCTTTTGGAAGATCCTGAACATCTACTTTAGACTGATTTCCAGCCAATGTTTTTACTACTTTTCCGCTCGCATCGTAGATATTAACGGAAACCACTTTCATAGACTGCAGATTTTTATATTCGAAATAATCCTGCGCTGGATTTGGATAAATGTCAACTTTGGATTTGAAACTAGCGTCTGCAACATTCAGAAAGTCACATTCAGCACTTAGCTCGTACAGACATTCCTGATTAAGAAGCTGAAACCAACCAAAAGCATTTCCACCCATCGCGAGGCTTTCTCCAACTACACCTTCGCCGGTCTCGTAATGCGCTGTTGTAGACCAGGCATTTGCGTCCGATTTTGTACTCATCCAGATTCTTTCGTGTGCCATCGTACCGTTTAGTACGATTGGTGTCTGAAGTTTGATCTTAACTTTTCTGATAATAAATTCGTGCAAAGGCTCATACCCTACTTCCTCAAAAGATTCTATGCTTGTATTGGTAACGGAAAACAGCTCCTGGTTAGGAATATTTCTTCTTGGATCTTCCGGATCTTCCGGTGTAGAAAGGATGTTGTCATAAAAGATAAAATTCACAAAAGTCGGCGGCAGTTTACTTGCAAGCGTTACAACAATACTATTAATTTTTATGGTTTGATTCTCCGCAATCGGAATATCAATCGCTGCTTTCTGTCCACCATTCCCGATAATGAAAACGCCATTTTCTTCTTCGGTATCATTGATGACAACTGTGTTGCAGGTTGCTGCTTTTGAAACCGTGTTTTGAATTTGAGAAATTCTTGGAGAAGAATCCGAGAAGGATTTTCCATAACCCAGACTTTGAGAATAGATCGACATTGATCCAAACACTGCTAAAAAAAATACAATTTTCTTCATAATTAATTTTTTAAGATTTACTAAATTTTGTTGTAATAATCATATCAAATAGAAATATTATTTACCCTATTGATGAAGTAAATGTAGATACTTTAAAAATCAAAAAACAGCTTTTGTCTTTCGAAATATCATATTTTAAAAGGAAAAAAGCAATATTAAAAATCAGAAAATCAAGTGATTAAATATTTTTATGTTTCTTTTCTGCTTCTCTTAAAAAAGCCGAAGGAGAAATCCCAGTGATGCTTTTGAAAACCGTTGTGAAGGAACTATGCGAAGAAAATCCGGCTTCTTCCGCCAGATAACTTATTTTATAATTAAGGAATTCCGGACGCTCCAAAATCTGTTTGCAGATGTAATTGATGCGGAGTTCGTTGATATAATTATTAAAGTTTTTCTCTTTATGTTTCTTAATCGTTTCGGAAAGATAGCTTGGATTCGTTTTGAACATTACCGCCAGACTTGCCACAGAAAGTTTGGAATTGGTAAACTTATTGGAAGCTTCGAACTTTTCCAGTTTTTCGAGAATCATCGTTTCTGCAGAACTTGGAACAGAAAACGCAATTTTTTCCTTTTCTTCTTGAACCAGAACTTCCGGCTCTTGCTCAGCAATTTCGACTGTATCTTTTGTTTCTAAATTTGAAATGAAATTCTGATAAATCAATTTCTCTTTCTTTCTTTTTTGATTGATGTAAAAAACAGAAACACCACCGACAAAAATCAACAATAAACAACCAAAAATTAAAAGTTGATTATAACTTTCTTTGTCGGATATTTTCTCCAAAAGATTTTTTTGTTCTTCAGAAACTGCAGTGTTGATGGCTTTCAGATTATTATCTTTCACATCAGGTTCAAGTTCCAAAAGTTTTTCAGAATATTCAATGTATTTTTCTTTATTATTCAATGCTTTGTAGGACGCGATGAGCTTTTTGTACATATCAGATTTGAGACGATTATCTTTAAAAGCATCTTCTTTCAAAACCGTTTCCAAAGAATCAATTGCTCTTTGATTTTCATATTTATCGATATAAACCTTTGCTAAAGTATTATAAATGAAATATTTAAACTCTTTATTTTCCGTATCTCGAATCGCCAACGCTTTATTAAGGAAATATTCCGCCGAATCATTTTGTTTAAGGTAAGCATACGAAACGCCCATATTGTAAAACGCTCTTCTGAATTGAAAAATATTCTTTTTGTTTGGATTACCGATGTTTCCTAAAAACTTCAAAGCTTTCTGATAATCCTTTTTCGCAACCAGAAAATTCTCTTTATCGGCTTCTAGATTTCCATATTCAATGTACAATCTTGCGGTAAGGAAATTCTTTTCGTAACCATTCGATAATTTATCAACTTGCTGTTTCGATAAATCCAAGTATGGTTTTATTTTATCCGGAAAATTCAAAAACGAATATTGATTGGCGATTGAACCGTAGATTTTCGCTTTCAGTTTGGTGTTATCCAATTTCTCAGCAATCTCTTTCGCTTTGAAAAGCATTTCGGTTGACTTTGCAAAATCCGGTTTTTTAATTTTAAGATATGCATCAGCCATTTTCATCCGGACTTCATATTTCTCTTCTTCCGAAATTGGCTGCTCCAGCTTTTCGATACTTTGATTGAGAATTGATTCCGGCGAAATTTTACTTTTGTCCAAAGTCTCAGCACCAGACAAGTCTTCCTGATTTTGATTCTGTGCAGAACAAAATATCATTAAACAAAAGGTCATCAAAACAATTAGAAAACGAGCCAACTTCAGATTTTATACTCAAATTTATAAATAAAAAACTCGATTTGAGATATTAAGAAATCGAGGCGACTAAAAAACATTACCAAATTGACAATCATTTTAAAGCAAAAAATCAAATTATCGGAAATTTTGTCGTTCTCATATTAATTAAAATTCAATTATTCGGAAATTTTGTCCTATAATCTTAAAAATTCAACAAAAGAATACTTTTTGCGATAAGCTATTCGAATTAAATGATTGATAAAGCATTAAGAGAGCAAACCTCAGAATTACTTTCTTAATGTTTTTTTTAAAATAAAAATCATCTTTTCAAAACTCAAAATTGAACAGAATTTGATGCAGATTTTAATCAATCATCTTTTAATTCCTTAATCATTTAATACCAAAAATATATGAACTTAAACCAATATACCGTAAAATCACAGGAAGCCATCCAGGCTGCACAACAAGTGGCAATGGAATTCGGCAATCAGCAGATCGAACCGCAACATTTACTGGAGGGAATCTTTCAGGTAGATGAAAACATATCGCCTTTTTTACTCAAGAAATCTGAAGCAGATGGCACTTTGGTAAGAGAGCGAAACAGAGAAAATTTAGAAAGACTTCCGAAAGTACAGGGAGGAAACATTTACCTTTCAAATTCAGCGAATAAAGTTTTGTTGGACTCACCGAACATCGCCAAAAAAATGGGCGATGAATTCGTGACCATCGAACATCTTTGGTTGTCACTTTTGGAAACCAGTTCTGAAGTTTCGAAAACGCTTAAAGATATGGGTGTAACCAAAAGTCTTTTGGAAGGTGGAATAAAAGAATTAAGAAAAGGCTCGAAAGCGACTTCTGCAAGTTCAGAAGAGACATATCAATCCTTAAATAAATATGCTAAAAACTTTAATGAATTAGCAGCAGAAGGAAAACTCGACCCGGTTATCGGACGTGATGAAGAAATCAGAAGGGTTTTGCAGATTTTATCGAGAAGAACTAAAAACAATCCAATTCTAATCGGTGAGCCAGGTGTCGGTAAAACGGCGATTGCAGAAGGAATTGCACACAGAATTATCAGCGGTGATATTCCTGAAAACTTGCAGGATAAAACTTTGTACTCTTTGGATATGGGCGCTTTGATTGCCGGAGCCAAATATAAAGGTGAGTTTGAGGAGCGTTTGAAATCTGTTGTGAATGAAGTTATCAAATCAGACGGACAAATTATTCTTTTCATCGATGAAATCCACACTTTGGTGGGAGCCGGCGGTGGAGAAGGCGCAATGGATGCAGCAAATATCCTGAAACCAGCTTTGGCAAGAGGAGAATTAAGAGCAATCGGTGCTACAACTTTGAATGAATATCAAAAATATTTTGAAAAAGATAAAGCTTTAGAAAGACGTTTCCAGAAAGTGATGGTGGAAGAGCCGGATACCGAATCGGCGATTTCAATTCTTCGAGGTATTAAAGATAAATACGAAGCACACCACAAAGTAAGAATAAAAGATGAAGCGATTATTGCAGCGGTGGAAATGTCCCAGCGATATATTTCAGACCGGTTTTTACCGGATAAAGCGATTGATTTGATTGATGAAGCGTCAGCGAAATTGAGAATGGAAATCAATTCAAAACCGGAAGAACTGGACGTTCTCGACAGAAAGCTGATGCAGATGGAAATCGAATTGGCGGCCATTTCGAGAGAAGGCAATCAGATGAAAATCGACCATTTAAAAGAAGATATTTCGAAAATTTCAGAAGAAAGAAACGAAATCAATGCCAAATGGCTTAAAGAAAAACAAAAATCTGAAGATTTAACTTCGATTAAAAAAGATATAGAATCTCTAAAATTAGAAGCAGAAAGAGCCTCAAGAGCTGGAGATTATGCGAAAGTTGCTGAAATTCAGTATGGGAAAATCAAGGAGAAAGAAGATGCTTTGCAGAAACTCGAACTGGAGATGCAAAACCATCAGAATGAATTGATTAAGGAAGAAGTAACGGCTGATAACATTTCAGAAGTGATTGGAAAATGGACGGGAATTCCTGTGACCAAACTCCTTCAGTCTGAAAGAGAAAAATTATTGCACCTTGAAACAGAACTTCATCACAGAGTTGTGGGTCAGGAAGAGGCGATAGAAGCGGTTGCAGATGCCATCAGAAGAAACAGAGCGGGTTTAAGCGACGAGAAAAAACCGATTGGGAGTTTCTTATTTTTGGGAACAACCGGAGTTGGTAAAACTGAGCTGGCAAAGGCTTTAGCTGAGTTTTTATTCGATGATGAAAACAATATGACGAGAATTGATATGAGTGAATATCAGGAAAGACATTCCGTTTCGCGATTGGTTGGCGCGCCTCCGGGATATGTGGGTTATGATGAAGGTGGACAATTGACGGAAGCCGTGAGAAGAAGACCTTACTCAGTCGTGCTTTTGGATGAAATTGAAAAAGCGCATCCGGATGTTTTCAACACCTTACTGCAGGTTTTGGATGACGGAAGATTGACTGATAACAAAGGCCGTGTGGTGAATTTCAAGAACGCAATTATCATTATGACTTCGAATCTCGGCTCGCATATTATTCAGGAGAATTTTGAGAATATTACCGAAGAAAATCAGGATGAAATTGTTGATAAAACAAAAATTCAGGTTTTTGATTTGTTGAAACAGACGCTTCGTCCGGAATTTCTTAACAGGATTGATGAAACGGTGTTGTTCCAGCCTTTAAGAAAAAAAGAGATCGGAAAAATCGTTCAGTATCAATTGAGAGGTTTCAATGATTTGTTGTTGAAAAGAAACATCATTATGACCGCAACACAGGATGCTTTGGATTATCTGACCAACAAAGGTTACGACCCGGTTTTCGGAGCTAGACCTTTAAAAAGAGTCATTCAGCAGGAAGTTTTGAATAAATTATCAAAAGAAATCCTCGCAGGAACCGTGAATGACGGTGACCGAATTACGCTGGATTATTTTGAAGAGACAGGTTTGGTTTTCAGACCGATGGAATAAATTAAGTTAAATTTTTCTTCATATTAAATATTATTTTAAACGAGAAAACCTCAGCTGATTATCGCTGAGGTTTTCGATTTTAATTATATTAATAAAAAAACAAATTTTAATTGATAGTTTTTATACCCGAAATTTCAAAAGGTGTTTCATATTTTACATAAGGTGGCTGAACTGGAATTCCCGGCGCTGTAAAACCTTGATCTCCAGTAACTATATCGCCATTGCTTTCGAAACGGTAATACGCATTAAAAGCATTGACATCATTGACACCAACTGGCAATCTTGGAACAAACCAAAACCAATCATCTCCGTAATTAAATTTAAGGGTCATTTTATACCAATAACGACCAGATTGCAAGTTTAGATCCTTAAGACTAGTATCAACCTTATAAACAAGCTTTGCCTGTTGATTCATAGTAGAAGAGGTTGTGAGATGATTAACTCTATAGATATTAGTAGATGTTATAGATTTAAACAAATTATCATTCATATTTCCATAAACCTTTTTTGAAGTGGACAGTTTTGGATCTCCGTCATAAATCTCTAAAACAAGGGTTTTAATATAACTTGTACTATTTGGTAAAATATCAGGATTCATGATGAAAAAAGAAAAATTATCGATTTTCCAGCTTTCATTTGGCGGAATAATAAAATCATCTGACACAGTATGTTTCGCAGGTTCAGACCAATTGAGATAAAATGCATTTAACATACCTTCACTCCCAGCGGGAATTTCACTGAATTCAAAACCAGTTGGTGCAACCAGCCCTGTAGATGAAACTTTGCCTGTTGAGAGATTACCATTTTTGTAGCTAAAAGGCTCCTCTGTTTTGGAAGTATCCTCAAGTCCATCACTCGAACAGCTGAAGATCAAAAGTGACACACCAAAAATAAATAATAGATTTTTCATAATAGTTAATTTTTAGAATATAAAGTTATCAATTACACAACGAAAATCCAAATATACTATTACATCTGTACGAGAATATGTTTATTAACCTTTTGCTTATGTCTTTTATTTTTGAATCAACATTATTTAATATTCACCAATTCCACATCAAAGATAATAGTTGATCCTCCAGGAATTGCACCTCCAGCGCCTTGGTCACCGTAAGCTAAATCGGAAGGAATGTAAAATCTATACTTTGATCCTTTGCTCATCAACTGGATTCCTTCTGTCCAACCTGCGATTACGGCGGAAAGATTGATATCTGCTGGTGCGCCTCCGTTCTTATCGGTAGAATCGAAAACGGTTCCGTCCAAAAGTTTTCCTGTGTACTTTACCTGCACAACGTCTGACGCTTTTGGGGTTGTTTTACCGTCACCTTCTTGCAAAACCTCGTATTGTAAGCCTGAGGCAGTAGTTTTCACTTTTGGATTGCTTTTATTTTTCGCAAGAAAATCCAGACCTTTTTTCTTATTGTCATTGGACTGTGCTCCAGCTTCAGACTGCTTTTTTTGCTGTTGCTTCATCATAAAGTCCTGCATAAAGCTGTTCATTTCTTCAGCTGGTAACATCTTTTTCTTCGTGCTGTCCATTTCCTCTTTGATACCTTGAGCCAAAAGTTCGGCATCTACTTTGAAGCCTTCTTGTTTCATATTTTGAGCGATACTCATTCCTATGTAATAAGAAGCTTTTTGCTCATCTGTATATTTACTGTCGTTCTGCTTGTCATTTTTGTCGTTGCACGAAAAACTAAATGCTGCAATGCAAAACAATGCAATGGTATGTCTTTTCATTTGAAAATATTATTATTTATGATTTAAGAATTAATGGATGCAAATCTATTATTAATTAAGGAAACTTCCTACTATGGGAATTTTTCTACTACAAACTTTCTCAAATTATTGATTGCTAAAATTATCAATCAAATCACTCAAAATCATTTTTACAATCATAATAGAATTTAAATATAAAAAACATATTAAAAACAGAACATTTGGCAAATTATCTAAAAAAATAACTATAAAACAAAATATAAAATATGTCTCCAATTTTATTAAATAAACATTTAATTATCTTATTTGTTATTTAAATCATAACATTTTTAACCAATTAATGAATAAAAATTAAATAATCTCTTGCGCAGTAATTTTTAAAAATATAATTTCACTTCCTGAAAAATTAAAAATATATTATGAAAAAATTAGTATTGGGTGCTTTTATTTTAAGCTTCCTATCCGCTTGTAACAGCGACAGCGTTGCCAATCAAAATGAGGAAGCAGAAAACAAAACCAACACAGGCACGACAGCCGCAAGGATGTGTCCTTCCGAAGAGATCAGAAACAAAGCGCTTCAAAGCAATCCCGAGCTGATGCAGAAATTTGTACAGCTGGAAGCAAGCACAGAAAATTTTGCCAATGATTTAAAATTAGGAAAAGTCCTTGCTGACGGATCTGTGGAGATTCCCGTAGTTGTAAATGTACTCTATAGTACTGCTGCAGAAAATGTTTCTGACGCCAGAATCGCGGAGCAGATAGATGTTTTGAACAAAGACTATGCTGCAACAAATACCGACATTGGCAAAATCCCTACCGAATTTCAATCGGTAAGTGCCGGCGACACAAAAGTAAAATTCCTACTCAGCAAGGTTGTTAGAAAATCTGTTACCACGAGCTCCTGGTCCGGTACCACCGATGCAATGAAGAAATCTTCAACCGGAGGTATTGATGCCACTTCGCCTGCCAACTATCTTAACATTTGGGTTGTAGGAAAAATCGTTTATGGTGCAGGAACTACCTTGGGATATGCAACTTTCCCTGAATCTTCCGGTCTTTGGAATGACGGCGTTGTAATTGCTACACCATTTTTCGGGAAAACCGGCGCTGCATCACCTTACAATCTGGGAAGAACTGCCACACACGAAGTTGGCCATTACCTGAATCTGAGACACATCTGGGGAGACGCAAAATGCGGTAACGATCTTGTTGCTGATACGCCTACACAGACAGGCTCAAACGGCGGATCGCCTGCATACCCTTTGTACAACAGATGCAACGGTGTTAAGAGATCTGTCATGTTTATGAATTATATGGACTACGTGAATGACGCTGCGATGTACATGTTTTCCGCGGGTCAAAAATCAAGAATTCAGTCTGTAGTTGCTGCTTCTGGTTCAAGAGCAGGCTTGAGAGTTTTGTAGAAAATACTTTCCCAAAAATGTCTATAAAAAAACCTTTTTCTTAATTGAGAAAGGTTTTTTCGCATTCATAGTTTTCCATAAAAAAACACCGGCTCAAATGAAGAGTGGTGTTTGAAAAAAAGTTTTATAATACAGATCAACGTCTAAGATCAGATGTTAAAATTAGAATTTAAAAAAATTCGCTTCTCATCATTTGTGTTCATTTGTGTTATTGCCCTACAATTATTAATCTAAATCTGACAATATGCTTTTTGTTGATTTGTTTGGCAAAACTAAACCTAATAACTGCTCAAAAAAAGCCTTAGACTTTCAGAATTATTAATTTCGAAAATAAAAAAGCAATAAAACACTAATTATCAGACAATTGAAATTTAGTTAAAATAATGATTACAAAACTTCTTTAGCACTGAAATCCATAAATTGCGATGGTGGAAGTCCCGTAATCTCTTTGAATTTTGTTGTAAAAGAGCTATGCGAGGCAAAACCACAGTCGGCGGCGAGAGCACTTATTTTATACTTCCTGTACTTTGGATCTTGTCTTATTTTTTTAATAATATAATCTATTCTGAGATCATTGATATAATTATTAAAATTTTTCCCGTAATGATTGTTGATAACCCTGGACAGATAATTTGTATTGGTATTAAGCCGAGAAGATAAAACAGAAAGAGACATATTCTGATCCCGGAAACTTTCTGACTCTTCGAATCGTTTCAGCTTTTTCAAAATCTCTACCTCTGTCTCAGAATTAATGGCTGCCGGCATTACGGATAAATTCTCAAGAATAGTTTCCGTCTGCGTATTGGTCTGTTGCGAAACTTTGTTCAAATAGTTCCTGTAACGTTTTTTTTGATTTCTGAGATTGTAAAAATACAGAACCGTAACCAGCGCCAGTAAACTCAGAATAAAATAAATGACTTTGTACAATAATGAAACCCGCTGGCTTTGCTCATTGATCTTCTCCTCGCTGTTCGCATAGATCTTTTTCACAGCCACCTGCACAGCATTGTTGTTGTCATCCGCCACTTTTTTGGTGCTGATGTTGGCACTGTCGGAGAACACTTTTGCCTGACTGGCATCATTCATTTCCAGATAGATGTCGGAAAGTTTTTTGAATGCATCGGCTTTCAAATACTCTGGAACAGCTTCTACCGTCAAAACTTTCTTGTAGTAAGAGATCGCTTCGGGATAATTTTTCAGAGAATAATTTTCGTCTGCAAGTCCGAGATAGAAATAATAAAGATTATTCTTTTGCGGACTGCGAAGGCTTAATGCCAAACCTTTTTTATAGTACAGATCCGCACTGTCTGTCTTTTTCTTAGAGAGATAGGCATTGCCAAGTCCAAGATAAGAATAGGTCTTTAACTTATACAGAAAAGCCTCATCCTTAATATCTTCAGAAATGCTGATATTTTTGTGATGCATTGTTATCGCTTTATCATCCTGATTTGTAAAATGATAGACATTACCGTACAACGCGTAGATATTGGTAATCGCCATCAGATTCTCCTGCGTATTTTTCAGGTCTTTGGAAAAATCCAAGCCTTTTGAAAGATAGTTTTCTGCTTCTTTATAGAGTTTCAGATTGGCGTATGCTTCTGCTACACTGCAGGAAACCTTTACTTTGCAGAGCGGATCATCAGACTTCAATGCAAAATCATAAGCTTTTCCAAAGTATTCCTGCATCTGCTTCATATCACCTTTCACCATATAGGAATATCCCAACGCACGGTTTGTATAGGCCAAATTCTTATTACTTAGATCCGTTTTTAACAGATCATTAGAAATTTTAATGGTCTTTTCCGGATCCGAAAATTTTATCTGATCCAGTGCATTTACCAGACTGTCAGTATTTTTATTGAGCTTTTGAGGGTAATGGAAAGTACCAAGCAGGCAAAAAAGGATTACAGTGAATAGTTTCAAATGTTGATTAATTAGTTTTATTTAATATGATAAAATCAAAAAATAAGTTATTTCCTCAAATATAATATTTTACAAATAATTTTTTTGTATAACTCATTTTTAATTAATATAAAATTAAAGTTCTTTCAAATTATTTCCCGGTGTGTAATCCATGAAAATCCCGCCATCCAGATTGATGGATTTGATTTTCTTCTTAACCGGAATATTCAGATTCGTTAACTTCTGGTCTTTCTCCCAAACGGCCGGCGTGAAATGTCCTTTTTCCGTCGTTCCATCTTCATAGGTCAGAACCACATCAAACGGAACCGCAAATCCACCAACATTCTCTACCGTTAAAACTAATTGTTTGTCCTGCTGAGTCACAGACGCAATCTTCAAATCAATATAATTGTTCGTGTAAAACCAATTGTTGAAAAACCAATTCAAATTTTTCCCCGAACCAGCATTCATCGAATTGAAATAGTCCCACGGAATCGGATGCTTCCCATTCCAATTGTCCATATAATGATGCAAAGCTTTCTTAAACAAATCATCACCCAAATAATCCTTCAAAGCCAAATACGACAACGCTGATTTCACATAAGCATTGTTCCCATATCCAGCGCCCGAAAGCTGAGAACTCATAGTGATAATCGGTTGGTCTTGCTCCGTAGAAGCATCATTAATCCAACGTTTTACACGGAAGTTCTTCATAAATTTGTCCGCAGATTCTTGCCCATTTTCAGAAATCCCAATCAAATATTCCAGCATCGTCGCCCAACCTTCGTCCATAAACGCATATCTGGTTTCATTGATTCCCATATAGAAAGGGAAATAAGTGTGCGCAATCTCGTGGTCCGCCGTCAATCTCGCATCTTGCAAATCGTCCGGAATGCTCGTGTCGTTTATCATCATTGGATATTCCATATCGGCGTAACCTTGCACGGCCGTCATCGCAGGGAACGGATATTCCACGCCGGGCCAATTGTCCGTAAACCATTTCAAATTATAGCGCATCCATTCTGTATATTTCTCGAAATCTTTCGCCCCAACTTTATAAGCGGATTGCACGCTCGCTCTCTTAGTTTTCAGCTGAACACTCGAAGCATCCCAAACGTAATGATTGCTCAATGCAAAACAAAAATCCACAATATCATTCGCCTTAAATTTCCAGACATTCCACTCATTCTGCTTCGTCACTTTTCCCGCTTTCATTTCAGATTCATTGGCAACGTGGATGATTTTATCTGATTTCAAAGATTCTTTGAAACGTTTTAGATATTCAGGATTCAGCACTTCTTCAGGATTCAGAAAATCGCCCGTTGACCAGACCACAAAATTCTTAGGTGCAGAAATCGCAAAAGAATAATCATTGAAGTCATTATAAAACTCCTGTCTGCCGTTGTGCGCCAACATATCCCAACCGTTGTAATCATCATAAACGGAAACTCTCGGGAAAGAATACGCCACATAAAAAGTCTCCGGGTCTATCTGCCCTTCTCTCCCACTTTCCTTTGCCAATGGATATTCCCAATCGATTTTGATTTCCGTTTTCGATTTTGAGGCAATCGCTTTCGTGAGTTTCACCGCTTCCACAGTTCCCCAATCGTCGCTGTTAATATTGTATTTTTCACCATTGATGGAGAATGATTTGATTTTCAAACCATCTGTCAAAGATTCCTTCGAAGCATATCCAGCTCTCGGAGACTGCGGTTTAGTCATATTATTCACAAACCGAATCGCCAAAATCTTCAACTCATCCGGACTATTATTGGAATATTGAATCGTCTCGGAACCCGAAACTATTTTCGTTTTCGCATCCACTTTCACATTCACATCATAAACGCCTTTGTTCTGCCAGTAATTTTTCCCCGGCTTCCCGGAAACATCGCGAGTCCCTTTCGCATAAGCATTCTTGATATTCCTCGGCATATACAGTTCCTGCGCAGAAATCGCCGTTCCCATCAGCATCAATCCCAATAATAATTTTTTCATTTCCAAAATTTAAAACTCAAAAATAAAGAATTAAAACCAATTCCCTCGCTGGGCATCATTTATCCAATATCATAGAATTTGAATTATTATTTGGGCAGCTTTATCCGCCTTCCGTTCCCGCTTTTTTGCCATTGCGAGCGACGCTGATTTTTCAATAGAAATTTTTTACAATCGCAATGACAAAAAGAGCTCCACTCAAGTCGGGCTGCGGATTCTACATAAAAACAACAGTCGTCATAAAAACCCAATTTGCGAACTCCAAACACAAAAAACACATCTCTAAATTCCCCTCCACTGGAAGGGATTCAAAAATTTGAAAAATTTTTGACGGGGTGGTTTATAATAATTACATTTACCTCAATCAATTTCTCAAAAAGAGACAACAACATTACAATGAAAAAATACAGCCTTTCATTCCTATTATTAATCTTCGGAATCAGCATCTCCGCACAAAAAAGCATCGACCAAAAAGTCACCGAACTCCTTTCCAAAATGACCCTGGAAGAAAAAGCCGGACAACTCGTCCAATACAGCGGCTTCGAATACGCCACAGGACCACAAAACTCCAATTCCAAAAAAGTCTTGGACGAAATAAAAAGTGGAAAAGTCGGCTCTATGCTCAACGTAACTGGCGCAGAAGAAACCAAAGCCTTCCAAAAATTAGCCTTAGAGTCTCGACTGAAAATCCCGTTGATATTCGGACAAGATGTGATTCACGGATTCAGAACGACTTTTCCGATTAACCTTAGTCAGGCCGCCAGCTGGGACTTGGAAATGATAGAAAAATCCGAAAGAATCGCTGCAATAGAAGCTTCGGCATTCGGTGTTCACTGGACATTCGCGCCAATGGTGGACATCGCAAGAGACCCAAGATGGGGACGCGTAATGGAAGGTTCCGGAGAAGATACTTATCTCGGAACCAAAATCGGATTGGCAAGAATCAAAGGTTTCCAAGGCAAAGGCTTAGGCAACATCGATGCGATAATGGCGTGTGCGAAACACTTTGCCGCTTACGGTGCAGCAGTTGGCGGACGAGATTACAACTCGGTTGATATGAGTCTTCGTCAACTTCACGAGACTTATCTTCCACCTTTCAAAGCAGCTTCGGAAGCTGGAGTCGCCACATTTATGAATTCCTTCAACGACATCAATGGAATTCCCGCAACCGCGAATAAATATATCCTGAGAGATTTACTAAAAGACCAATGGAAATTCCAAGGTTTTGTGGTTTCTGACTGGGGAAGCATTGGCGAAATGATAAAACACGGCTATGCAAAAGACAACGCCGAAGCCGGAGAAAAAGCCATCCTCGCAGGTTCCGATATGGATATGGAAAGCAGAATCTATATGGAACAACTTCCGAAATTGGTAAAAGAAGGAAAAGTGGATATCAAATTTGTGGACGATGCTGTGAGAAGAATCTTAATCAAGAAATTCGAATTGGGATTGTTTGACGACCCGTATAAATTCTCCAATACCGAAAGACAAAAACAACAAACCAATAATCTTGAACACAGAAAATTCGGAAGAGAATTCGGGGCAAAAAGTGTAGTTCTTTTGAAAAACGGAAAGAAAATCCTTCCACTTTCAAAATCAACCAAAACTGTTGCCTTGATTGGACCATTCGGAAAAGAAGCAGTCGCGATGCACGGATTCTGGTCGGTTCCTTTCAAAGATGATGCGCAGAGAATCGTCACTCAATTTGACGGCATCAAAAATCAATTAGACAAAAACTCAACTTTGCTTTATGCGAAAGGCTGCAATGAAAAAGACGACGACAAATCGATGTTTGCAGAGGCTATTGAAACGGCGAAAAAAGCAGACGTTGTGATAATGACTTTGGGCGAAGGACACGCAATGAGTGGTGAAGCGAAAAGCCGAAGCAACCTACATTTCTCCGGTGTTCAGGAAGAATTATTGAAAGAAATTGCCAAAACAGGAAAACCAATTATTCTGATGATAAACGCCGGAAGACCTTTGGTTTTTGATTGGGCGGTTGATAATATTTCGACCATTGTTTATAGCTGGTGGCTGGGAACGGAGGCAGGAAATTCTATCGCCGATGTCCTCTTCGGAAATGTGAATCCTGGTGGTAAACTGCCAATGACATTCCCAAGAACAGAAGGTCAAATCCCAATCTATTACAACCATTACAACACCGGAAGACCAGCGGGAAAATCCACAGACAGAAATTACGTTTCCGCTTACATCGATTTGGACAACGACCCGAAATTTCCGTTTGGATTTGGATTGAGTTACACAGATTTCAAATATTCTAACCTCAATTTGAGTTCTGAAAATCTGAAAGGCAATCAAACTTTGACCATCAATGTGAATGTTGCCAATACGGGGAAATTTGATGGTGAGGAAGTGGTTCAGCTTTACATCCGCGACCTTTTCGGGAAAGTGGTTCGCCCAATCAAAGAATTGAAAGGTTTCCAGAAAATATTTTTGAAGAAAAGCGAAAACAGAATTGTTACTTTTAAATTGACTCATGAAGATTTGAAATTCTACGATGACGCTTTGAATTACGATTGGGAAGCTGGCGAATTTGAAATAATGGTCGGGACTAATTCCAGTGAAGTGATGGTGAAGAAGATTGTTTGGAATAAGTAACTTTGTTTAATAGAAATATTTCGATGAAAGAAAAGCTTGATGAAATTTTTAATTTTTTAAAAGAAAATAGAAAGTACAATAAGGAATTACAATCTAAATTTTATTCTAGTATTGTTATTTCCCATAATACTAAAGAAGAAAAAATAATATCAATTCTATACAACATTGCTTCAACACAAAGTCAACCAAAAATTGACAATTTAGCATCTTTCTACAAGTTCATTTTTGAAGAATCAAAACATTTAAATTCATTTAAAGATTTTGTGAACCGCATAAATCCCAATAAGGAAGTTAATTTCCATAGTTTATATGAAGGAATGAATAATCAAAATGGTTGGGGAAATAAAACAGCCGCTTTATTTACTAAAACAATCTATCATTTGCATAATGATGAATATCACGAAAACTTAAAAATTTGGAATGATGTTCCAGCAAACTTATCTGAGTCTGACAAATTTTATTTACCTGTTGATGCTGTAATCATAGCTGTTTTTTCTCAGTTAGAAAATAAAAATTGGAATTTTAAACAGATTAATTCAATACTCGAAAAATATTACAAAGGAATTGAAATAGAGGTATGGGATGATTTGTGGTTTTGGGGATTTATAACACAAGAAGGTTCAGGAATGGAAAGGAACTTTAAATGGAATGAAAATAAATATTGGATGATTAAAGAAAGTAATAAGAATGCTGCTGTTATTGAAGAAATAAAATACAAAGCAAAACTATTTTTAGAAATCTTAAACAAAAACAAAAAAACTTCCCATTAAAGGAAGTTTTTTTGTTGATGATAGTATTCAAATTATTTCTTAAAACTAATCTCCGCCAAAATCGGAAAATGGTCTGATGGATAAAGAAGATTTTCCCGTCTGTCATTGATTGTTCGGTTCGACTGGACTTCAAATCCTTTTACAAAAATATAGTCGATTCTTTCTTTCGGAATCGTGTTCACATCAAAAGCCGTGAATGTTCCTTTTGGTCCATAATGCGGTTTTTTCGAATGGTAATAGACATTGTCCAAAGATTGAGAAATAATTTTAATTGGTTCTGTGTCATCCGTCAAATTGAAATCGCCTGTCAAGGTCAAAGGCAGATTTTGTGGATTCAGTTCTTTGATTTTTTCAAGGATTAGTTTGGAAGAATTGACTCTCGCCACATCGCCAACGTGGTCAAAATGGAGATTCATAGCCAAAAACTTTTTCCCACTTTTCTTTATTTTGAAAAACGCATAAGTACAAACTCTGTTGTAAGCCGCATCCCAACCTTTCGATGGTTTTTCTGGCGTTTCGCTGAGCCAGAATGTTCCTGATTTCAGAACTTCTAATTTATTCTTGTCGTAGAAAATCGCTGAATATTCGCCTTGGTTTTTGCCATCGTCTCTTCCAACGCCCACATAATCGTAATCTTTCAAATTGGTTTTGATATCAATCATCTGCTGAGGAACGGCTTCCTGCACGCCGAAATAATCCGGATGATAATAGCTCATCAGCGCCAAAGCATCGTCCTTTCTTTTGTCCCAAGCGTTTTCTTTATCACTTTCCAATGACAATCGGATATTGTAGGTCATCACTTTCAAATCCTGAGAAAAGAAGAGATTGGAAGCGAACAACAAACCAAGAAAAAGTTTTTTCATTTTTAAAATATTAAGTTTCGGCTAAAGCCTCCAATGAATTTAATTTCTAAAATGGGCTAAAGCCCAATCCTATTGATAAAACCATAATTAGTCTATTATCTATCGTCTATATTCTATCAATCTAAGACTTCTTATAATCTTCAAAATTCTGGATTCCGTTCAAAAAATCTTTGACTGGCAATCTTTTCTTACCTTGGATTTGAACATCTTCTGGATAATAGATTCCGTCTTTTGTATAAAATTTGAACTCCGTTTTGGAAATATCAAAATTGCCAGCTTCACGGGAATGGGATTCAATTACGAATTTTCCTTTGAAGATTTTCAAAGATTTTTCTTCGTCTCCAACTTTCAGAATCGTGAAAGCCGTTGGATAAGGCGACATTCCTCTCACAAAATTATGAACGGTTTCAGCACTTCGATTCCAATCGATTTTTAGATTTTCTTTGAATATTTTATAGGCAGTTTTTGGATTTTCTTTTTCAGGTTGAGGTTTTTCTTCGATTGAATTATCCGCCAAACCATCCAAAGTTTTGATGATTAATTCCGAGCCGATGTTCATCAACTTATCGTGCAAAGTTCCAGCATTGTCTTCTGGTAAAACGTCGGTCTCAGCTTGAAGAAGAATGCTTCCTTCGTCAATTTTTTCATTGATGAAAAATGTCGTCACGCCAGTTTTGGTTTCGCCATTGATAACCGCGTAATTGATTGGTGCGGCGCCGCGATAATCCGGCAACAATGAAGCGTGGAGATTGAAAGTTCCCAACCTCGGAATCGAAAACAAGACCTGAGGCATCATCCTGAAAGCTACCACGACAAAAACATCGGCATTCAGCTTTTGAATGGCCTCTAAAAATTCTGGGTTTCTCAGTTTTTCGGGTTGAAAAAGATGGAGCCCATTTTCTTCTGCAAAAACTTTGACTGGTGAAGGCGTGAGTTTCATTCCTCGTCCGCTTGCTTTGTCGGCAGCAGTTACAACGCCAACTACTTTATGATGAGATTTGAAGATGGCTTCCAGAGAAGCTTTGGCAAAATCGGGAGTTCCGAAAAAAACGACATTGAGGGATTTCGTCATTGATTTATAATTGATAAATGATAGTTGATAATTGATTTTTTAATTCGAATCACTCGCAGCCCGACTTGAACGGAAATCCTTTTTTGCGTAATCTTAAGTTCTATTTAGATGGAAATCGTCTGCAAAAAAGATTGGGAGTGGAAGGCGGATAAAGCTGCCCAAATCTAACAAAGTGGTTCGACTTATTCAAATAATTTTATTGGTTTAACATATAGGTTTTGTAATTCAGCATTTTGACTTTGCCGATGTCCAAAAGAAAGATTAACGTGTCGGAAATGGATTCTTTGGAGTGAAAATTGAGATTGGCAGCCACCTCTTCCAAAGCCATCGGTCGCTTGGCAAGTTGTTCAAAAATCTCTGTTGACAAAGTTCTCTTCGTATTTGTTTTCTTTCTGCAGACAGAACATTTGCCACAATTATCGGCATCGCGTTCTCCGAAATAACTGAGAATCAATTTCACTTTGCAGAAGTCTGTGTCTTTGATGAAGAATTTATTTTCCTCCCATTTCTTTAATTTATTTTTCTGAATCTGATTGAAAAGCGACCAATATTCGCCCGAAAGATGTCGGTCGTTCCGAGGTTTCAGAAACTTGATAGAATGTTGACTGCCGTCGAGATATTCCAAATGTCCGGCTTTCTGCATTTGCTTCAGTCTTTCTTTGAAACTCAAGATATCAAATCCATTCTTTTTGCAAAATGCCAAATCGCTGAAATGGACTTTTTGAATGGCCAAACCTGGAAGATTTCTGAACAATAACTCCATAAAATATGCATCTGACGGCGCCAATTGTTCTAAATCCTCGGAGTTAATAAAACTTTGAAGCGTGGACGATGAGATTGAATTTTTATAATAAATCAATTCCTGATTGTTCAGAAACGTCAGAATATTTTTGATTTTTGCATTGGAGCATTTGCTTAGATTTTTGATTCTGTTGATGTCCAACTGGAAAGTCCGTTCCGGCAAATCCGAATCTGCAATCTGAAAAATGGAATACAGATACATCAGAATTTTCTCGTACTCGGTTTTGTTGGGGATTTGGTTTTTGAAAATATCATCGATGTTCTTCAATTCCTGCTCATTCCAAAGTAAGAGAACAATTGCTTCTTGACCATTTCGTCCGGCTCTTCCTATTTCCTGATAGTAATTTT
This sequence comes from Epilithonimonas sp. JDS, assembly GCF_021261315.1. Classification (GTDB taxonomy): domain Bacteria; phylum Bacteroidota; class Bacteroidia; order Flavobacteriales; family Weeksellaceae; genus Epilithonimonas. The sequence goes on along the minus strand of NZ_JAJSAX010000007.1, from coordinate 10,734 downwards.
CCAAAGTTGAGGACGGCGAAAAGTGAATCACGAATCGGACATTATCTTTATCTATTCCCATTCCGAAAGCGTTGGTTGAAACCAAAACGTGGAACTGGCTGGTAATCCATTTTTTCTGTAGATTCTCTCTGTCACGAGCAGTCATCCCGGCGTGGAAAAAATCCACATTTTGGAATCTGTTATTTTTGAGATAATGCGTGAGTTCTTCCGCTTCTTTTCTTGTTCTGGTATAAATAATTCCGGAAGATGGATTTTGTCTGAGGAATTCTAAAATTCTATTGTACTTATCGGCCGTATTTCCAACGATAATGTTGAGATTTTCTCTTCTGAAACTTTGTTTAAAAACCTGAGGTTGGTGAAGTCCCAACTTGATTGAAATCTCGTCAACAACTTGGTTTGTCGCAGTAGCCGTCAATGCCAAGCAAGGTACATTCTTAAAATTCTGACGGAACTTTTTGATATTCTGATAACTCGGGCGGAAATCCTGTCCCCATTCGGAAATACAATGCGCCTCATCCACCGCGATAAACGAGATATGAATTTCCTGGATATTCCTTAAAAATAATTGATTTTGCAATCTCTCTGGTGAGACGAAAAGAACTTTGGTCAAACCTTCCTTACATCGATTATAAACGGTTTCTTCTTCGAATTCATCTAAGTCGGAACTTAGCAATTCGGCTTCGATTCCTAAGGCTTTTAATGATTGCAGTTGGTCTCTCATCAAAGCTAACAAAGGCGAAATCACAAGACAAGTTCCTTCGAGAATTATCGCTGGCAATTGGTAACAAAGCGATTTGCCACCGCCTGTTGGCAACAAAGCCAAAGTATCTTTACCATTGATGATGGATAGGATTATTTGTTCCTGAGAAGACCGAAACTCATCGTACCCCCAAAATTGTTTGAGCGTTTGATGAATTAAAATATTTTGTGATTCTTTAGAAGAAAGCATTTGTAAATTTAATCAATTCTTTAAAATAAAAAAACCGTCTCGTAATAAAACGAAACGGTTTTTGTTTATTTAAAAATATATTTTATTTAGCTTCAAAATATACTCTTCTGTTAGCTCTGTTTTTCCATTCTGGACATTTCTCAGCTGGTTCACATTCTGGGTAAAGAAGATTTGTTTCTCCTTTTCCAAGTGCTTCCAATTTAGCTTTATCTGCTCCGTTTTGGATCAAATAACTTTTCACATTATTCGCTCTTCTTTCAGAAAGACCTTGGTTATATTGTTCAGTTCCTCTTGTATCAGTTCCTCCGATTACTTTGAAATTGTTGTTAGAAGAATTGATATAATTAATTGCATTGTTCAAAATTGGTGTATTTGAAGGCAAAATTCTATCAGAATTAAGATCAAACTCGATTCCTTTCATAATTGTGGAATCATCTGTTACAACACCAGTCGAAGAATTGTTCATTGTCAAAGGACAACCATTGTTTTCTACCGGTCCTGGAACTGTTACACATTTGTCATAAAGATCGATCACGCCGTCCAAATCAACATCCAAAGCTACACCAGCACCATCAACTCTGGCTCCTGCCGGCGTATCAAGCTGTCTGTCCCAATCGTCGCAAACGCCGTCATTATCAACATCTCCTTTTTTACAAACTTCAAGATCCTGAGTTTTGTCATTAAGAACATCCAATTTGTAATAGATTTCCTGCAATGGATCGTGCCACATCAAGTGAGACTCGTGCTTACCAAGTTTGAAAGTAAGACCTAAAGTTGTATTGAAGAAGTTGTCTGAGATTTGATCTTCAGTCAGGTTATAACCTGTCTGTCCAACGCCTGCACCGTCGAATTCATCATCGCCAGTTACAACGTACATTACTCTACCCTCTAAATCAATTCTATTGTTAACCTTAAATTTAAGACCTGCTCCAGCCTGTCCGAAAAGAGAGTTCAATTTAAATGGTTTGATCTCATTGTTAAGAACCTGGCTGTTGTAAACCGGACCTGGATCTTGTCTGTAAGATTTGTAAGCTAATGTTCCGATACCAGCGTATCCGTGTAGAGCCCATCTGAAAGGAGATTTGTTGTCTACTCTTCTAAGAAGATTAGAGAAATTAAGATCCCCTAAAATTGAAATCGCATTATATTGTGTTCTACCAGCAGGATGATTTCCCGTGATCACCACATGATCTTTAGTATTTGCCTGCCCTTGTCTTGTTTCGCCTCTATCGTACTGTAGATTAAGTCCGAAAGCGTGCGTGATTGCCTTATCAACACTAATATAAGCAGAATAACCAAAAAGGTTTTTTCCGTTACCATTTTTAATGGATGTCATATCAGCAGACTGAATCAAAGGTACACCTGCACCAATGGATACAGACCAGTCATTAAATCTTTTTGAAGATTGTGTAAATGGGGAAACATTTTGAGACCCGGAGTTGGCATCCGTAGATTTCTCCTGTCCTGCTAAGCTCATAGGTAGCAATAAACCTACTGCTAATAATGATAATAAATTTTGTTTCATATTTGAATGTTTTTTTTATTAATTATTTTGCGATGAAATATACTCTTCTGTTCGCTTCATTCTTCCACTCCGGGCATTTTGTTGCCGGATCGCATTCTGTATATTTCAAATCATCTTTTCCTCTGCCTTCTGCAGTTAGAACGGATGAAGATACACCTTTATTTACTAAGTAAGCAAGAACTGCATTAGCTCTGGCTTGCGATAATTTTTTATTAAATTCTGCAGAACCTCTGCTGTCTGTAGCACCAACTACAATAAAACTTTCACCTCCGCCTAAGCTTTTGATAATATCAGCAGCTTTGTTCAGATCCTGGTAAGATTTTGGTCTGATGACATCTTTGCTCAATTCAAATTCTATTCCATTGAAATACTTATTGATTTCGTCAACAGCAATTTGCTTTGTTGGAAGTGGGCTAGCTGCTTTTTCCGTCGGACAGCCATTATTTGCAATAGGTCCGGGAACAGTTACACATTTGTCATTAAGATCAATTACACCATCCATATCTAGATCCAGTGCAACACCAGCTCCATCTACTCTCGCACCAGCCGGTGTATCAAGTTGTCTGTCCCAATCGTCACAAACGCCATCATTATCAAGATCTCCTTTTTCACAAACTTTGAAGTCTGCAAATTTCTCTTCTAATGCGGCAGTATTATTATAAGCTTTCTGCAACGGATCTACCCAACGAAGATGATCCGGATGTTTTCCTAATTTGAAAGAAATACCAAGATTTACCAACCAGGCATTATCAGTGTATGAATCATTGATTAAGTTATATCCTGGAGCTGCATTTCTCGTCCAGCCACCGCCATCAAATTCTTCATCACCACTTACAATGTACAAGGTTCGCAATTCTAAATCGAGTAATCTGGAAACATTATATTTCAAACCAACACCTCCAATGTAACTGAAAGTACCGATTCCAATTTTTTGATCGATATAGAGTGGCCATTTGCTTAGGGTATTGTTATCCTGTAAGAAAGTTTTGTAACCCATAAAGCCAATTCCTGCGTAACCGTGCAATGCCCATCTGAAAGTAGATTTGTTATCCACCCTTCTCATAATATTAGAGAAATTAACATCTCCTAGCAATGCAATCTGATTAAACTTCGTATAGCCGTGAGCTACCCCAGCCGCATCGTTCAAATAAGCTTTCTGTTTGGTTTCTCCTCTTGTATACAAAAGAGAGAGCCCAAAAGTATGGGTGATCTGTTTATCTATACTGATATAGCCATTGTAACCCCAATTGATATCTCCGTCATAGAAAGACGTAAGATCCGCATTGGTCATAAAAGCACCACCTCCGCCAATGGAAATTGACCAATCTTTAAAAAGTCGGCTTTTGTTGTTGAATGGTTGTGTTTGAGGAGTTTCGCTGCTTGTAGTGGTCTCAGTGGTTTGTGCAAAACCAAGAACCGGCAGCATTAGTAGTAAAAATAATTTTTTCTTCATAATCATTTGTGTTAAACCAATTTATCTTATTTCATTTATGATTTCTCTGGCAAAATCCCGTTCATAAAGATTTTTTTGATGAGGAATAATAAGCTTATTGGAGATAAACTTTATATTATTATATAATATGATATCTATGTCTATAATCCTGTCCTGATAACTTCCAAAATCCGAAGAATCCCTGGTGCGACCCATTTCTCTTTCAATTTTCTTCAGTTGGCCTAACAGTGCTATAGGCGAAAATTGTGTTTTTAATTGAATTGCAATATTACAAAAATTATTGTAACTTTCAAACTCTACGGGTTCAGAAGTAATTAATTCAGAATTTTTTAATATTGGGCCTACTTCATTCTCTATTTTCTTCAAAGCAATTTGGATATTATTTTCCGGATTATTTATATTGCTTCCAAGTAACAAAACCACACTATTGTACGACATATCAAACAAATTAATTTTATAATGAAAAGTTTTTTCAAACTAGTTCTCGCAAATTTAACTGCAATTTTTATTGTGATTGCAGGGTTTTTTGCATTTTTTATCGGGTTTATTATTTTATCGTCTATATCAGAAACTTCGGATGTCAAATCCAATTCTGTTCTCACTTTAGATCTTAAAACAAAAATAATAGACAGCCCTTCCGAAGATCAGGAAGATTTTTTCTCTATTAATAAAGAACAAAAAGCAGTTTTATTGTATGATGTTTTAAAAGCTATTAATAATGCTAAAACTGATGATAAAATCAAAGGAATAAGTATTGAGGCAGATAATATCAATGCTGGCATTACGCAACTTGATGATATCAGAAATGCTTTGATTGATTTCAAAAAGAGCGGCAAATTCGTTTACGCTTACGGTAATTCCGTTTCTCAAGGTGCTTACTATCTTGGGTCTGTAGCGGATAAATATTATCTGAATCCAGCCGGCGGCATAGAACTGAAAGGTCTGTCTGCCGAAGTTACTTTCTTCAAAAGCTTTGCTGAAAAATATGGAATAGGCATTCAGGTGATCCGTCACGGAAAATTCAAAGCGGCGGTTGAGCCATTCCTGAAAGATGAGATCTCTCCTGAAAACAAAGAGCAGCTTTCAACGCTCCTCAATGATATCTGGGCAAATACTTCCAGTAAGATTGCTGCATCCAGAAAAATCCCTACCGGAGAACTGAAAACCATTACAGACAGCCTATACAGCTACCTTCCAAACTTGAGTTTACAATATAAATTGGCGGATCAGCTGATTCAGAAAAGTGAGTACGATAATATCATCAAGAAAAAACTGAACATCGACGCTGACAAAAAGATCAACAAAATCTCTTTTGCAAAATATGCAAACGACATCGATTCTAAGGATGGTAAAAGTAAAATCGCGGTTCTGTACGCTTCCGGATCCATCAACAATGGAAAAGGTTACGACGGTATTTATTCTGAAAACTTTGTGAAGGAAATCAAAAAGCTTCAGAAAGATGATGATATCAAAGCAGTTGTGTTCCGAATCAATTCGCCTGGTGGGAGTGCTAATGCATCGGACGAAATTCTTTTCGAAATGCAGCAGCTGAAACGCAAAAAACCGGTGATCGTTTCTTTCGGAGATTATGCCGCATCGGGAGGTTACTATATCGCAATGGGCGCTGATAAGATTTTCTCCGAACCGAATACTCTCACCGGATCGATCGGGGTGTTTGGCGTAATTCCTTACTTCAAAGAGTTGGCTGCAAAGAACGGCATACGAAGCGATGCGGTGACGACGAATGCCAATTCTAATATGATCTCCGCCATCAATGGTCTTAGTCCAGGCACATTGACAATTATGACTAGAAGTGTAGAATCTACCTATCAGCGTTTTGTACACTTCGTAACAGTAAACAGAAAACAGTCTTTTGAACAAATCGATGCTGTAGGCGGCGGGCGAATCTGGTCCGGCGTGAGAGCAAAACAAATCGGACTGGTAGACGAGCTGGGAACTTTGCAGGACGCCATCAATTACGCTGCAAAAAAAGCTGAGGTGAAAGACTACGGTGTATCAACTTACCCTGCAAAAATGTCAAAATTTGAGCAAATCTTCTCTTCTGAAACCGATGAGGATTTCTCTACTAGAGTCATTAAAAATAAAATTGGCAAAGAGAATTTCAAGATTTTCCAACAGGTAACAGATCCTAATGCTAAAGCCTCTGTAATGATGGAAATGCCATTCAATATCAAAGTGAATTAGTAAAAATCTAAACAGTATAATTTTTAAAAAGCACAAAGCAGGCAATCTGTTTTGTGCTTTTTGTTTTATAAACCTTGATAATAGAAATGGAGATTTAATAACATCAATAATTGACTTTTAATTATTTTTGATAGCCATATAGAAAACTCTGCTACGGATCAACTTGAACGAATCCCGATGCAAAATCGGGAGGGAGTGGAAAGCAGAATAGCTGCCCAAATTATACTCATTGAATCGATTGCATAAAAAAAGCCCGCAGACAGCGGACTCTAAATTTTAAAACTTATAAGCGATGCTCCAGCTGAAACCCATATTAAAGCTTCCGGAACTCTTCCCAAAACCGGGGACAATCATCGGTTTAATCTCTTCCTGCTTGGTAGTGTAGGCCAAATATCGTGGCTGAGCATTGACATCAATAAAAAAGTTGCTGCTGAAAACCTGGACTCTTGCTCCCAACGAAGCCTCAATCCAGTAACTGCTCTGCGTGGAAGGATCGAATGCGATGAAAACGCCGTCACTGTTGAGACCTTTCACCGGCACTGCTTTGTACTCCTGATTGTAGAAACTTCCCGCGAGTTTTGCCCCGGCGTAGAAACCATTGAGATCATTCTCAGGATCCATAGACAGCATATAGAATCCGCCAATCTTGGCAAACAGGCCATCTGCTTTCACATCGTAACCATTTTTCTGATAGATATTGTTATCGTAACCGAGATCTATAACAGCGTGCACCTTCTTGCTTATTCTGCTGGAAACAAATCCCTGAATCATCTGTCTGTCACTGAAAAAACTGCTTCCCAGATTAAGAACATCCACGCCAACGGTAAAATTGGGCGTGTACTTCCATTTGACAGAATCCTGCTTCTTCTCTTCCACTTTTGTTTGGGAGAAAAGCGAAATCGATAGGAGGCTAAAAGCGCAGATAAAAATTGATGCTGTTCTCATCTGTCAATGTTGTGTTATTGGTTTGAATATCTTGTACGGGAGTAGTTCCTGTGAGTTCAGGTTCCAGGTTTTCATAATTGATTTTGAAACCGCAAGCCGGCGAAACATAAATTGATTTTTTATCATAAGTAACTCGCAACTTGCTGCCTGTCTGCCCTCTTCTGGTTCTGAAATAAATATCTGTATAAGGACTTTCATCGATTCTCAAAGGCACAAACACAGAATCCACGTTTGCAGAATAAATTATGCTCGTAAGCGGTGTCTTCCCATAATCTACATCTACATAGAGTGTGTCTACGGTTGTCAACAAATTGTTACTAGCATTTCTGAATTTGAGTTTTAATCTAGGCGTAGATTCTTCGCCCAGACAGATATCATCATCACTTCCACAACTTGTGAGAAGCAGCAACACTCCGAAAATCCATAATAAGTTTTTCATTTTTTAGATATTAGGCTTTAGATATTAAACTAAATTAAACCTTATTTTCTTATCAATAAAGCAATGTTCTCTACGTGATGCGTTTGCGGGAACATATCAACCGGAAGGATCTTTACCAATTCGTAATCTTCTTTCATCAAAGCGATATCTCTTGCCTGTGTTGCAGAATTACAGCTTACATAAACAATCCTTTCCGGCGCCAGTTTCAGAATCTGCTCCACAACTTTCTGGTGCATCCCGTCTCTTGGCGGATCCGTGATCAAGACATCTGCTTTCGGATGGTTGGCCAGAAACTCATCATTGAAGACGTTTTTCATATCGCCACAGTAGAAAGTAGTGTTTGTAAGTCCGTTCAGTTCCGCATGTTCTATGGCTGCGTCGATAGCTTCCTGAACGGATTCAATTCCGATAACCTGTTTTGCATTTCTTGCAACATATTGTGCGATTGTACCAGTTCCGGTGTATAAATCATAAACCACTTCATCACCTTTAAGATCGGCGAACTCCAATGTTTTTCTGTATAGTTCTAAGGCTTGCTTGTAATTGGTCTGGAAGAAAGATTTAGGACCAATCTTAAATTTGAGACCGTCCATTTCTTCATAAATAAAACCTTCTCCAAAGTAAGTCTGGATATCAAGATCGTAAATACTGTCATTTCCTTTTGAATTGATCGCAAATACCAAAGTCTTAATCTGAGGGAATTGGCTTAACAGAAAATCAAATAACTTATTTCTATCCGCTTTATTTTCTCTGTACAATTGGAAAAGTACCATCCATTCATCTTTGGAATTCTGACGAAGCATCAAAGTTCTTAAGAAACCTTTTTGTTCTTTGACATCGTAAAACTCCAGTCCATTTTCGACAGCATATTTCTTTACTGCCAATCTGATTGCGTTAGACGGATCTTCCTGAAGCCAACATTCTTTCAGATCCAGAATTTTGCTCCACATCCCTGGAATGTGAAATCCTAAAGCATCTCTATTACCAAAGTTTTCCTCTGAACTGATTTCATACTGTGTCAGCCAACGGGCGTTGGAAAATGAGAACTCCATTTTGTTCCGATAGAAGTACTGGTCTGGCGCACCTAGAATTGGAATCTCTTCGAATTCCGGGAAACCGCCAATTCTTCTGATATTGTTTACCACTTCACTGTGTTTGAAATCGAGTTGCTTTTCATAAGCGATATTCTGCCATTTGCAGCCGCCACAAACTCCGAAGTGGATACATTTTGGCTCAACTCTATGCTCAGAATATTCCAGGATTTCAACCGCTTCACCTTCGAAATAGTTGCTTTTTGATTTCTTGACTCTTACGTTGACAAGGTCTCCGGGAACGGCACCTTTTACAAGGACCGTTTTACCATCTTCTGTCTTACCAACAGAAACTCCTTTCGCACCTGCGGAAAGGAGTTTAATATTTTCAAGAATTTTGTTTCTTCTTTGTTTCATTTATTATTTTGTTTTTGCAGAATCTGCATTTGGATTCTGTTGCAACAATTCGTTTTGCAGTTGAGCTTGTGGATTTACAGTAGGTGCCTGAAGACCTGAAATTTTATTCATTTCTTCTACAAACTTAGCATCACCTAAATTATAAAAAGTCTGGCTTGCTACCTTTCCATCTTTGTCAAGTAAAAAGAAACCAGGAATTTTGAATCCGTAGATAAAGAATTTCTTTGCGTAGTCGGACTGCAATCCGCCATCTGCATAATAACTAGTTCCAGGAATTCCTTTTAACAATGCGTTAGCTGTCTTTGTGAATTGATCTTTAGTATCGTCAAGATTTACGAATGCAAAGTTTACTTTAGACTTGTAAAAGTTCACAACCTCTTTCAAGACAGGAATTGTAGATTGTCCGATGTAAGGATTCCACGAAGCATAACTCATAACCAAAGTTGGTTTGCTGTTCAATTCCAGATTTCCAGATTTACCGTCTAATTTTGTTAAGCTTACTTTAGGCGCTTCTTCACCTTTTTTCAATCCGAACACAGCATTGATAGCAGAGTTCAGATCTTTCTTCACTTCAGAATCCTTGATATATTCGTCGCTGATTTTTTTAACTTTTTCCACTTCGCTAGTATAAGGATTAAGATCAAATTTAGCAATTACAAAAGCCAACAAATAATCTTTGGTTTTCTGAGACAGATCTTTGTGAGTAGATAAGAATCTTGCGAAGATCGCCGACATACTGGCTGTATTTTTATCAGTTTGTTTTTCCGCATAAGTCTGGAAATCCTGGCCTACTTTGTTTAACAAATAATTTCTGTAGACTGGAAGATTTTCAACCATTCTGTCATTATTCTCAGTCAACGTTTTCTCATAATCTGTGAAATTCTTTGTCACCTTGAAAGATGGATCGCCGCTCACCTGGCCGTGTGTCGATTGATACTGAACTAAGAATGTCAGAATATTAGTTGTCAGCTCATCTTTTTTAAGTTTAACCACTTCGCTGTCTGCACCTAATTTATCAGCATTCTCTTCAAGATTTTTTTCAAGATCAGAATGGATTTTTTTAATATCAGCTAAAAACTCAGGCTCTTTTTTCTGAAGCATTTGCATGTTCAACTTAGAACTGTAAGTTTCCAAATATTTTTGAGTGGCTGTGATGAAGTCATTATTCTTTTTGGCATCGCCTTCGATTTTGTAAACCTCAGGAAAAGTAGCAGCATCTCCGGAAATGTTTAGTGTCTGACCTTTTTTTAGATAAATGAAATTCATTTTACCAGCGTAAGTCATCGCATACATTCCATTTTTCGGTGCTTTGAATTCGCCTTTGAAATTACCTTTTTCATCAAGACCAATGTTCACAAGCGGAAGTGTGGCTACACCAGATGCTTCAATAAATTCTATTCTTTCCAGAGGAGAACCTCCTTTTACATTTCCTTCAACTTTAATCTTGGAGCAAGAAACTACCATTAGAGCAATTAAAAGAAGAACTAAGTATTTTTTCATTTTAAAAATTAATTTGTGCAAAAATAATCTAATTAAGATTCGAAAAAAAATGAAATCAACATTTTTATTATAAGATTAACAGATTTTAAGTATCCTTAATGGCATTTTGAGAAATCAGTTGATGTTATCGTAAACAATAAATCTAAGATTATAGATTAAATGATATTCCAATCTAATTATTAAATAATTTTATATCAATTAATATCACAAGTTCATATTAGTTTTGAATATACACAAAAAAACTCCTTCACTCAATAAAGAATGAAGGAG
>NZ_JAJSAX010000006.1 GCF_021261315.1 Epilithonimonas sp. JDS | reverse complement strand
TTCCGTTAGGCCTCCTGCGCTACCAATTCTCTCGTTTTGGTTCTGCAAATATAGGGTGGAAAAAGCTGCACTTGCAAATGGATTTAACATAATGTTTACAATTGTGTAAAACTTACTTAATTAAACTATTGTGAAACAGCACCTTAAAAGGTGTCTAAGAGTTATCCACATTATGTTAAATAAAGTTAAACGGATTTGATGTGCTATTATTGTGCCATTGCGACAGGGATAGTAGCGGTTATCCTTTTGCTTTTTTCTTGGATTGATTTGGGAAATGCGATTCGATATAGAATGGTTGTTTATCTATAGTATATTAAAAACTATTACAAGAAAAGCAAAAGATAGTAGCGCATAGCCCGGTGACAAAAAATAGTGAAGGGAAAGAAATGGCTTTTTTGGCAGTTGCCCAAAATATGGAAATTGGGAATTGAATGTTTAACATAAAATTGAGCAGATCTTTCTGATTTTTCAATAAAGGTAAAAATAATTAGATTCGGTTTTGGAATTTCACATACCTATTATATATATAGTATGCGAGTGCCAAGCCTAAAGTGTCGGCAACAGCATCCAAGACTTCCAATGAGCGGCCCCACTTCATGATATCCTGAAGAATCTCGGTGAGTAAGGCGTAGGAAATGAGAATGAGAAAGTAGTAAAGTAAGGATACTTTTGGGAAACGGACGCGGAAGAAAAATCCGAGTAGGAAAAAGATGGTAAAGTGAATGACCTTGTCGATATGCTGGAACATAAAGGGATATTCTTTGTTCTCTATACCCGGACGCAAAAGCATATAAGTAAGAAATGCCCAATAAATGGGCAATGTGATCTTACTGTATTTGTTTATGAGATTATCCAACAACTTCCTGGTATTCTTCTGCGGATAATAATTTGGTGAAGTCTGCATCTTCGGCAACTTTCAATTTGATGATCCAGCCTTTTCCGTAAGGGTCTGAATTGAGTAGTTCCGGCTGATCTTCTAATTCTGCATTAACTTCCAAAACAGTTCCCGGGATTGGAAGGAAAAGATCGGAAACGGTTTTCACGGCTTCTACACTTCCGAAAACGTCGCCTTCATTCAGATCTTCGTCAACTGTGTCGACATCTACGAAAACGATGTCTCCCAATTCGCCTTGCGCATAATCTGTAATTCCGATGGTTGCAGTGTCGCCGTCAACTTTGATCCATTCGTGGTCTTTGGTGTACTTTAATTCTGATGGTGTGTTCATTTCTTTTGATTAGGTTTTGGCAAATTTAATTATATAATTAAGATATAACAATAGAATAAAAATAAATTACAAAAAAAAGAGTAAGCAAAATGCTTACCCTTTTTTATAATTGATGAATGATAATTGATTAATGATAAATCATCAATTCATTTTAATTTCCTGTTCCGCCGAATGTGAGTGTGGCTGTGATACCTGCTCTGATTGTTGAAAGCGGGAACGCTGTTGAGATCTTATACTTTGTCATCATCTGATCGTAGAAGAATTTCAGGTTCAGGTTTTGCGACATATTATAATCGGCGGATAACTTCAAACTAAAGATTTTTTGTCCGCCTGTGATCTGAGAATCATCAATCAAAATATTCGTGATTGTCGTTTTGCTGTCTCTCATTGATAAGTCAGCTCTCATATTAAGGTCACTTTTTACGTTTCTTGTTTTCCCCTGATAGTTAAGACGAATCTTCAGATCTTTCAATATATAACCGTAACCAATTACATATTCTGTTCCCAGCTCTTCCGTCAAAGTGGTATTGACAAGTCCAAGCATATAAGTTCTGTCTCTGTTGTAATTGAAACGGAACTGCATATTGTTTCTCATCGTCACATCAAAACCGACTAATGGATAGAATGCTTCAACATATCCAACCTGAGTTACAGTGTAAGGATTGTATCTGTTTCCATTGGAGTCATAAGCGGTTTCAATATTATTCAAATCTCTGTTGTAATAATCGATGCTCGACTGTACGCCAGAGGTTGTAGATGTAGAAACGTAAGAATGCAAAATATCAAATTTTGAGAACATACTGTTTACAATCGGAATATTTCTGAGTCCCGAATAAACCAATTTCCAGTTTGGCAGCGGCGTTCCGGCTTTGGTAGGATCGCCCATCTTTTTCGGAGATTTACCTTCGATTGCTGCCTGGAATGCCGGAATCAAAATATATGCATTACTTCTTGAGTAGCCTGCAGTGTAGCCTTCTCTGTCTCTGATGCCCGCATACTGCTGAGAAATTGCCAGTGCATTTTCTTTGATGGACTGGTAAAGTGCCGCCCCATCTTTGAAAGCTGTGTTGAAAGTCCAAGCTGTATTGGAATAAGTGATCATTTCTGTCCCGAAAGCATCTCTGTATCCACGATATCCTGTCAATTGATCGGTAACATTATAACCACCTTGAATATAATTTCGGTTATAATTCTGCAATACATTGAAATCAATTCTCAAATCATTAGCAGGCATCACCTGTAGGTTAGCTGTGATTGTCCGGTTATTTAATTCAGAATAGGCATCACTCATCAATTCAGAATCTGAAACCCAGCCGTTTTCAATAACTGTTCTTCTGATGTCTGCCTGAGATCCTAACAAGAATCCGATCGTCGGCCCGCCTAAAGTTTGTCCGTATCCATAGAAATTAGGAGCAGACAAAAGTCCCGGCAACACAATTCCGTTATTCTCGGTATAATTAAAATCCAATTGTTTGAATGATGTCAAAGCATAAGCTGCGGCTTGAATCGGCGTCAGTTTATTTTTGAATTTATACGATTTGAATTTGAACTTATTATTCTTTTTGGTGAATGCTGTGTTGTAAACATTATTAAGAGAATCTATCTCCTGACGGCGCTTCTGCATCTTGTCATTGATCTTCTTGAAATAATTGAATTTACCAAAGAATTTCGGAATGTCAACCGTAGAAGTGGCAACGATGGCATTTGTGTTCTGAGAAAGATTTCCAAGATTTTCTGACTCTAATCTCGCCGCTGTAGATCTTGCACTCCAATTGTATTGAAACTGATAACTCAATTCTGCATTGATGAAATCCAGATATGGGAAATATTCAAACGGCAATCTGTAATTCAGCTGTGCTCTGTGGTTGTACAAAACAGGACGTCCGGCTCTGAAAACATTACTGAAGATCGATTTGTTGTTCATAGAATTGACATCAGACTGATCATTCAGGGTTTTGGTTTCTGAATTGATTTCCAATTTCAACGATTTAGTAAAATTAAATCCTAAACTGTACTGCCATCCAAAGAAGAAGTTTCTGTTTCTGATGGTTTCAAAATCCTGTCCTCCAGTTCCTGAAAGCAATGCATCTACATTTCTGTACTCCAATTCATTATAATTTCTGTCCAATATCGTTCTGAAAGATAATCTGGTTGGAACCGGATTGAAATTAAATTCCTTCACCCATCTCAAATATTTGTAAGACTTCGCCGTATCGCTTACCATCTTGTTGAATGGTTTCATCACATACGGTTTGAAGGTATAATTATATTCTACATAACCGTTCAGATATTGCTTGTAGTTACGCTTGGTATAAACATCACGGTAGAAATCGTCGTTGTAGATTGCTGTCACACTTAGGTTTTCTACATCATAGAATTTTGCCTTTTTCTCAGGATTCATTCTGTCTTTTCTCATATTCACAACACCGACGCTTCTTTGCTGCGTGTAAGTGCTTACCACTTTTTTAAGCTCATCCTGATTCGGCGCTTTGGTAAGCTCAACATCGTTATCCAAAGGATTATACTTCGGATTGGTCATTGTTTGTGTGTAAGAGTAATTTACCGGGATTTTCATTCCTACTTTTTCCGGTAAGAATTTGTCCACATTTACAGTAGTATTGATGCTGAAAGCAGAATTCTCATCCTGAGATCTTTCCGATGGTTTCTGATCTATTGCTCCAAATCCAACTGAGGCGTAAGATGCATTGGCATTTACCATTGCAAAATCTCCAAGGTTGAAATTTAAACTTGCATTACCGGCATAACCACCTTTGTTTTCAATTTCCGAAAGACGGATTTCGTTGACCCAAAGGATAAGTGTTTTACCTGGCCCAGCATCATTCTGGCTTCGCACACCAATCATCATTGTGGTGACATTACCAATACTCGGTCTACCCTTTACATAGATTTTTTTGTTGTCATCTCCATAGTCTAAATATTGGTATCTATTATCTATATTTTCAGTACCAGCTCTTAAAAGTTCATCACGTTTAAGTTTTGCATTGACGAAGTTTTCTATTTCTAAATCTACGTTGTTCGCATCCGGCCATATATCAAGCGGTGATGTAGCATTTTGTGCGGTTGTTGTTAATGACGATTCATATTCATAATAATTATCAGAAGCATCACTACCAAAACGGATAAAGAATTTTGCATTTTCATTTAATATGCTTGTATTAGCAGTCAATTCATTTGTTAAATCCTCAGCGTGAACAAACAATGCTAATTTTTTGTAACGGCGCATATCCAAACTTGTATTTTTGAAAACACCTCTGGATTCGTTCTTTAATTTATCGATCTTCAGATACAATGAAGATTCATTTTGTCTTTGTGCTCCCGCATTTCCGCTCAAAACCTGTCTGTCAATTCCCGGAGGCAAAACATAAGGTGGCGTTCC
Organism: Epilithonimonas sp. JDS; assembly: GCF_021261315.1. Lineage (GTDB taxonomy): Bacteria > Bacteroidota > Bacteroidia > Flavobacteriales > Weeksellaceae > Epilithonimonas. The sequence continues at coordinate 235,655 of NZ_JAJSAX010000006.1, read as the reverse complement.
TAATGCATTCTCTTCAAGATTTACACTTCCGATATCAAAATTGGAATTTTGAGTTGTACTGATAGGCGGATTTCCCTCGTTTTGCGCTGGTACCGTAGGGCTTGCAATCAAATTGCTATATTTTCTCCAGTCTGATCTTACCAAATCAAAAGATCCAAATCTAAGCGTAGAAGTCTGCTCAAAACCTTTCATTAATAATCTTGCGAATCTTACATTATTAAGAACAGATTCACTAGAACCGGTAACAAAAGGATTGGTATTTCCTGTGCCAACACCATCATAATTAGCAACCGGAATTCTGAATAAGTACCATTTTACTTTTTTGGATTGTCCGTTCTCGAATTTAACGTCTACTTCTTTTACATCTACAATTTTATTATTTTCTAAAGTCAAACTTGTTGGCGAAAGGTCAATTGTATATTGGTTGTAATTTTCGGTCTGATCCAAGTTGTAATCTCTGTTCACATCTTCCGCATCCGGAGTTTGAGTTGCGACTTCCAAAGTATTGGCTGCAGAGTTTCCTTCCGGTCCACGGAAATATTTGTAACGCTCTGTCAAAGACGATGCAAGATCACCTTGAAACTGATCTGATAAATAGAATACAAAATTGTCAGAAGCCGGATCCAATTCATTGGTAACTGGATTCACAAAACTCACTCCAAATTTCGACTGCTCCTCAGCTCCATTAAGTCCATCATAACCCAAATCCTGCTGTGCTCTTTCGTCACCTTCTGTTGAAAATGCATAAAGAATCGGGAATTGGTTTGGCTGAGTTCCCCAGTTTGTCTCAGATGTGTTGGAAGGCAAACTTGGCGTTGGCAATCCGTTTTCATACTGCATTTTTCCATCCTTCAAAACATCTTCAGAAACGTTTCCTAATTGTAATAATAATTTCGGATCTGTACCTAAAGTATTTCCATCGGCGTGAGGATCCTGTAACCAGAATTCTACATAATCAATATTAGAAGTCACAAAGTTGGTCACAGAAATTGGTCTCATCAAACCAGCCCATCTTTGGGAAGCTGTTTCTGTCGCAGCATTCACGTTGTAAGGACCTCTTTCTTGTGGATAATAAGTGATATCAAACGTATTAAGCAAGGTCTGCTCGCCGGCAACATAATCTCTGTTGTTGTAAAGCTCCTTCATCTGCACTCTTCTGGATGCAAAATTGGAAAGTGCTGCTGCGTTGATTCCATTCGGCGCATTTCCGCCAACGCCATAGAATCTCGGATCGATCGTGTACCAAGACAAAAGTCCTCTTCCATCACCTGATCGCAGATTGTTATTCGCAACTGTTGTTGGGAAAACTATCGGATCGTCCAAATTTTTCTCAGGACGTGAGGCCAGACTCCACATTGCAGGTTCTTTTAAGGAAATCTTGGAAGTGGTTTGTTCAAAATCATCAATGTAAGATTGGTCATTGATTCCTTTGCTTTGTCCAGGAATCAAATAGGCGCCTTCTGCCTTGAAGTTTAAATTGGAAGGCGCTTCTGTATTGACAAATGGAATTTTATCCGTCAATCTTGTGAGGAATGGCAATTCATTATTATACATCATATTGAAGCCTGCCATTGTATTGCTCACAGCTTCCTGACCATAATTTACTTTTTGAGTAAGAGGTCTTTCCGAATAGTTCACTACCGTTGCACCAACTGTCAAATGGTCGCTGAATTTTCTTTCAAGATTCAATCCCCAGAAGCTTTTTCTCTGCGTATTAAATGTCAACTGATTTTCTAATGAAATATTGATTGCCTGTCCGGATTGTTTTACTGTTTCATTGATGATCGTCACTGTTCCAAGCATATAATCTACGGTGTAATCTACACCTTCAACGAGTTGAGCACCATTTGCCGTCACTTTTACAGAACCCTGTGGAACATTGATAGCGCCAAGAGAAATCCCTTGACCTTGACTTCCTTTGTATCGGCCTTCTATGGTGTAACGTAGAGGAACGTCAGATTGAGGAACTTTTTGTTTATTATAAATATCATTAAATACATATTTAGACTTATCTGCATTCGTTAAAATGCTTTCCAGATAACTTCCGAAAGGCTTGGCTTTAGTGAAAATAATTTTTCCATTTTCTGCGTCTACCGTAATGCCGTTGATAAAATCAAAAATACCATCACCTTTAGTTCCATCTGCGTTGTTCTGTAAATCATTATTTTGATTCAAACGATCCAAATTGAATAATCGTAATAGATTGGTATCGGATGGTATTCCATTAAAAGTAGCTCCAGGTAGATAATTAACTTTTCCGCCAGATGCGGGATCTCTAAAATTAACATTTAATAAAAAATCCTCCGGCTGAATCTGATTTGTATTGAGTGAATAAATATTCTTCATCATCAAATCCCACATTGGAGAAGTCTCAGTTGTATTTGAATTTGATTTCAAAAGTTTCGTGATGAGAATCGGATTCTCTTCAGAAAACTCTCCTACCTTGTAAACTGTACTTGATCCATTAAGTGTGTAAGAATATGATATTGCCAAAAACTGCTCATTATTCAATCTTTGGTTGAGTGAAAGATAACCTAGCTGCGTATTAAACTTATATTCTGAAGTGTTCAGCCTTCTGGCTTTCACATTGGTGATAAAATGCTCACCCATCACATAAGGCTCTTGCACACCTTGAGAATTAGGAAAAGATCTGCCTGTTAAATTATTTTTGGCTACATCCAATTCTCTTGGATTTCCAACGGTTGACGAGATCTGATTGTATAAATTATTATTGTTATTATTTGGTGTAACACCTTGTTGGTCTCCCAGATCTCGAATTCCGATAACTGGTTTTTGGGTTTCTATATTTGCACCACCTTGATCCAGAATATAGACTTCCATTCTAGTAATGTTAATTCTGGAATTGATCAAAGGATAATTTGCTAATGCATTATCATAATTATCCAAAAAGTAATGTCCTAAATAATAATGTTGATTGTCTTCATAATCAAAAGCATTAATTTTGAAAGTACTCATCGTTCCGCCACCTTGCGCAACAATCGTCTTAGCCTCACCCTGTTGTTGTGAAAACACCAAAGTTCCAGTAGTTTTACCCATCTGGAATTCTGTTTTAAGACCGAATAATGACTGTGAACCACGAATCAAACTTGTGGAAAGCGGCATACTGATGTTACCAACTTCTACCCTTTTAATAATTTTATCTTCCGGATCCTGACCTTTTTCGTTAAGACCTTTGTTCATCAGATCTTTCCATGAGCCTTTTGCCTGCCAGACCATATTCATACGGTTTTCGAAGGCAAATCCACTTTGCGTATCGTAATTGGCTTTCAACTGAAGGTTTTCACCCACTTTTCCGGTAATTCCCAACTGGATTCTCTGTTGGATATTAATAGCAAAGCTGGTTCTGTTTTGAGGAAGAATTAATGGATTGTCAATTTTTTGATAGAGAATACCAAGATCAAATGAGGCAAAACCCTGCGGAATCAACTCTATCTTGTTGCTACCAAAGATATTTTCGAACATTTTATTTTTGATCGTAATCGATGGAATCAAGCCTTTTTTCTTGGCATCGGTCTGATCTTTTCTCTTGGAAAGATCATTCAGAAGCGATTTTTCTTCGTAGTAAGAACGAAGATTATTCTGCATGGTGTAGTTTTTGTATTCTTCAAACGTCATCGCGATTGGCGCGCCAACAACTGTGTTTCCAATTTTAGGATACAAATAATACATTCCCGTTCCGATGTCATAAAAAGCATCGTAACGGATCGGGTCTCCCAGACTGAAATCTTTCCTGACACTTATCAAACTGTCGGAAGGTTTGTCTTGGGCAAATATATTCGTACAACCTACAAAAACTAAAAAAAGGAGGGTTAATTTATAAAGGTAAATATTTTTCTTCACTTATATTTTTTTAAGAAATTGATGACAAAACATCATCAAATGTTAAATGTTTTTTAAAATCTCTTTCACTAATTGTTCTATCGAAACTTCCGGATTCTGCTTCAAAATTCTATCCGCAATCTTCTCACTCACTTTCCTGGAAATTCCTAAAACTTCTAAAGCAGATAACGCCTCATTCTTTATTTTATTGTTTACCAGATTAGAAAGTTTTTCTTCGGAAATACTGAATCCGCCAACCTTATCACGCAAATCGATGATGATACGCTCGGCAGTTTTCACCCCTATTCCCTTCACTTTTTGAATGATAGCACTGTTCCCGGAAAGGATTGCATTTGCAGCATCGGACAAGCTCAGCGAAGATAGTAATATTAATGCGGAAACGGGTCCAACACCATTAACACTTATTAACAGGTTGAACATCTCTTTTTCCTCTTTGCTGAAAAAGCCGAAAAGCAAATGTGCATCTTCACGAATGATCTGCTGGATATATAGAAAAACCTCAGAATTCAATTTCAGATTTTGAGAAGTCTGCAAACTCAGACTTACGTAATATCCGATTCCATTGACCTCGATCACGGCAAATGTAGGCGTCAGTTCCTGTACCAACCCTCTTAAAGAATAAATCATTAAATCAAAAAATTAGGGTTTTGCGAAGATATAAATTAACTTAAAGATAAAAGCCATCTTAGTAACTAAAATGGCTTTTTAACTATATTATCTTGAAATTAATTTACTTTTTATCTTTCGTCTGCGCATCCAAAACTGCAATTGTTGCAAGATTCACAATTTCGTCCACGCTGGATCTCATTTGAAGAACGTGAACCGGCTGGTCAAGTCCCATCAGAATTGGCCCGATGGTTTGAGCCGCCTTCATTCCTCTAATGATTTTATAAGAAAGGTTTGCACTTTCAAGATTTGGGAAAACCAAAACGTTTGCCGGGTTCGTTCCTAATTTCGAGAAAGGATAATCTGCCAAATGATCGCTGTTCAAAGCAAAGTCAGGCTGAATTTCTCCATCTACAATCATTTTTGGATACTTCGAATGTAGAATTTTAACGGCTTCTGCCACTTTTTTCGAAGATTCTCCTTTTGCGGAAAAATTCTCGTAACCCAACATTGCGATTCTTGGCTCGATAGCGAAAGACTTCACCGTGATTTCTGCCATTTTTGCAATATCAACCAGATCTTCTGCGGAAGGATTTTTATTAATGGAAGTATCTGCGAAGAACAATGGTTTCTTCTCCGTCAGGATCATCATCATCGCCGCCACTTTGTTTACACCTTGTTTTTTAGGAATGATTTCCAAAACCGGTTTTAGGATTGATGCATAACTTTTGGAAAAACCAATAATCAATGCATCGGTGTCGCCATGAACCAACATCAATGGACCAAAATAATCACGTTGTCTTACATATCTTTTGGCTTTATACTCATTGATTCCTTTTCGGTTTCTAAGATCCCAAAGTGTTTTTCTGTATTTTTTGCGGGTTTCTTTATTTTCGTCATCGTTCGGATCGATGATTGGAATGTCGAGATCCATCCCGAATTCTTCCATTCTTTCTTTGATCAACTTTCTGCTTCCTAACAAACTTGGATAAGCAATGCCTTCTTCCTGTAGAATTTGGGCTGCTTTCAGAATATTATATTCTTCTCCGTTTCCAAGTGTTACCCTTTTTGGGTTTGCTTTGGCTCGGTTCTGCATCATTCGGACAAGTTTTTCATCTCGTCCCATTCTGTCCAGCAATTGATTTTCGTAAGCCTCGAAATCCTCGATCGGTTTTCCAGCGATTCCACTTTCCATAGCTGCTTTTGCAACAGCGATAGAAACTTTGGTGATCAATCTATTATCAAATGGTTTTGGAATGAAATACTCTTTCCCGAAACTCATATTCGTTACGTTGTATGCCAGTTTTACCATCTCAGGAACTGGTTCTTTTGCAATTTCTGCCAATGCTTTTACAGCTGCAAGCTTCATTGCCTCATTAATTCCTTTTGCCTGAACATCCAAAGCGCCACGGAAAATGTATGGAAAACCAAGAACATTGTTCACCTGATTAGGATAATCACTACGTCCAGTCGCCATCATCACATCTGGTCTTGTTGCCAATGCCAGATCATAACTGATCTCTGGATCCGGATTTGCCAAAGCAAAAACGATCGGATTATTTGACATCGAAAGCAACATCTCTGCAGACATCACATTTCCTTTTGACAAACCGATGAAAACATCTGAACCTTTGATAGCATCTTCCAAAGTGTCGATATCAGTTTGAGCTATGAAATCCAGTTTCTCTGGTGTCAAGTTTTCTCTTCTTTGATTGATGACACCTTTGCTGTCACACATCAAGATATTTTTTGGATCAAGGCCTAATGAAATGTACAATTTCGCACAAGCTACTGCAGCAGCTCCAGCTCCATTGATCACCATTTTCACTTCCCCGATTTTCTTTCCTGCAATTTCCAAAGCGTTGATCAAAGCGGCTGCGGAGATGATTGCGGTTCCGTGCTGATCATCGTGCATCAAAGGAATATCCAATTCTTCTTTCAGTCTTTGTTCTATATAGAATGCTTCTGGCGCTTTGATATCTTCAAGATTAATTCCTCCGAACGTTGGCGCAATTGCTTTTACCGTTTCGATGAATTTGTCCGGATCTTTTTCGTTGATCTCAATATCAAAGACATTGATCCCGGCGAAGATTTTGAAAAGCAAACCTTTTCCTTCCATTACTGGTTTTGAAGCTTCGGGACCGATGTCGCCCAGACCTAGAACGGCTGTTCCGTTGGAGATCACGGCAACTAGATTTCCTTTGGATGTATATTCGTAAACTTTTTGAGGATCATCGTGGATCGCCATACAAGGCACGGCAACACCTGGAGAATAAGCCAGCGAAAGATCTCTTTGTGATGAATGCGGTTTTGAAGGAATGACTTCGATCTTACCTTTTGGTTCCTGACTGTGATAATCTAAAGCAGCCTTATCGAAAGCGATCTGATCTCTTGAATTTTTTGACATTTTTAATTTCTTTTGAGTGGATCAATTGGTTGATATGACCCACAGGTTTTTATTAGGACTCTGCTGCGTAAGGGCGGAGGGCATTGTTGGAGCTCTCCCGATAGAAACTTTGCAAAGTTTCCATCGGGAAGCGACTGCCCGTAGACCGGCCCGCTTGTCCCGATTTTTCATCGGGGCAAAGGGATACGCCCAAATATCTGTGCAAAGTTAAAGCTTTGGAATGATATAGTCACGATGATAATTCACCAGACTTTCTATCGGTTTTTGAACAACGGTCCCAATCTTCAAATGAAAATCCGAGGCCGCTGCACGAAGAATATCCTCGAAAAAATAGGCAATGGAACCTATGAAATTGACCTCGCTGCTACGGCACTCTTCATACGGCATCACCTGAAACTCAAGGAAGTTCTTGAGTTCTTTGTAAATGAAATTCTGAAAATATGGGTGCGTTTTTCTATCGACAATGAAGCGTGTAAAATCTGCCATATATGCATTCGCCCGTGGATTGTGGTACATATTTTTGAGCAGATCATCAATGTTCAACTGATAAATCTCAGTAAACTGCTGGTGCAAATCTGGCGGTAGTTTCTTCATAAAATAATGACGCACCAATTGCTTTCCGAGTGCACTTCCGCTGCCTTCATCACCAATTAGAAATCCTAAAGAAGGCAATTCGGTTTTGACTTTTTCGCCATCGAAGTAGCACGCATTGGAGCCAGTTCCCAGAATGCAGACAATTGCCGGAACACCTCTGTAAGCCGCATACGCCGCCGCCAGAAGGTCCTCCTTGATATTGACCTGCGCATTGAGGAAAACCTTTTGAATCTCTCGCTCGACAATCAATCTGTTTTCTGGCGTTCCGCAGCCGGAGCCGTAGAAGAAGATGTTTTCTATGTAATCGTGGAATTTGGAAAGTGCCTGATTGTTTTCTATTTCGGGCGCAATCAATTCTGCTTTTATAATATTAGGATTGAAACCGATGGTCTCGGTCTTGAGTACTTCTGTACCATCATTTTCCAGGATAACCCAGTCGCATTTGGTAGACCCTCCATCAACAATAGCAATCATATATATATGTTTTAAAACGCTAATGTAATATTTTTTGGGAAGATTTTGTGAGAATTATGTGGATTTGCCGTCTTGTACGAGCCAATCTTCAATCTCGTCTTCCAGATAGGAAGTCTGAAGTTTGATGGCATTGATGAAATCGTCGGGAATGCTCTCTGCAGTCTCGTTGCTTTCCATATCCCAGAGTTCATCGGACATCAATTCATATTCTGAATAGATTCTTTTGAACCTCGAGCTGCTTTTTTCCAATTCCTCAATTTTTTTTTGCTGAGGCAGAAATTTTCTGTACGGTCTGTTAGAATTTTTCATTTTTTGTAATAATTATTTCGTGAGTGTGGTGTCTTGACTAGCGATGAAAAAATTTCCCGGCTGAATTTCTAGAGCCAGGATTAGTTTATAACATCGATTAATATTAAGATTTTCGTAAATAATTAGACTAAAAACAATTAAATATTCAATGATATTTTCTAAAACCTTAATATTAAATAAATGTAAAAATAATATTGATACAAAAAAATAATTTAACTATTATTTAAAAAGATTTAACAAATCGTATAAATTTGCAAACGAAATGAAACAATTACTACTTCGTCACAAGCAAATTCTATTTTTTATCATCGCCGGAGGTTTGAGCGCCATCGTCGAAATTGGAAGCTTTAAACTTTTCAGCGTTTATCTTCCGAGAGTTTTTGCGAGTGAGTATAATCTGTACGGCATCAAATATCCGTTTAGCAATATTTTATCTACAAGTTGCGGCATCATCACGAATTATTTTCTGAGCATCTGGTTTGTGTTTGAACGAGGGAAACATTCCAAGCGGAAAGAGTTCGCTTATTTCATTTCTGTTTCGGTGGTTTCTACATTCATCAGTCTGATTTTGTTCCAGATTCTTTACCATTATGTTTTCAAAGATGCAGTGGATTTAGGTTTCTATGTGTTGTCTCAGGAGATGATGAGTAAAATAAGTTCTATCGTGATTGTTTCGCTCCTTAATTATTCTGTAAAGAAAAAAGTGATATTTAACGGATAAAATCATATTTTTGAACTAAATAGATTATAAAATGAAGGTTTTGTTGGTTTATGCCTGGCGGTTTTGGATGATAGTTGTAGCGACTATTTTCACGTTGATTTTTTTCCTCCCAGTTTATCTCTTATCCATCCGAAAGGAAGATTATAAAGCCTGCTACTTTTTCATCCGCATCTGGGCGATGGGAATTTTCTACGGCACCGGTTTCCGCTACCGAATCATTAATAAGACCGATAAAAAAATCGATAAAAACCAGCCGTACGTCATCATTTCCAACCATACTTCTTTGATGGACGTGATGATTCCCTGCATACTTTTCCCCAATCATCCACTTTGCTACGTTGGTAAAAAAGAACTTGAGAAGATTCCGGTTTTCGGAAGTGTGTACAGAAGAGTTTGTGTGATGGTGGACCGGAAAAGTGCGAGAAGCCGCGCCGACGTTTACAGAAGATGTGCTGAGAGAATGCAGGACGGACAAAGCGTTGTCATCTTCCCAGAAGGTGGCGTTCCGGATGACACGAGTATTATTCTTGATGATTTCAAAGACGGCGCTTTTATCCTTTCTACCAAACATCAATTTCCGATTGCCGTTTACACTTTTGTTGGACTTAAGGAAATGTTTCCTTTTGATAATAAAAAAGGATATCCCGGCCGCGTTGATATTTTCTTCAATGATATCCTGACGCCGGATGCTCCTTTGAAAGAACTTAAAGAAAAAGCGCACGAGGAAATGCGATTGTCCCTTATTGAGAAATTAAAATAATTATTCTACCAATAAGACTTTTTACTTACATTTGTTTTTGAATATTAACCTTAAATTAACATTAAATAAATAATGGAAACACAAAAAACCAATTGGGCACAGTTTATCCCGCTCGTCACCGTTTTTTTCTTCTGGGGATTTGTCGCGGCAAGTAACGACATCTTGATTCCAGTTTTCAAAAAAGCATTCGATTTGACACAAGGTCAAAGTCAGCTCGTGTCCGTCGCATTTTACATTGCCTACACGGTTGGTTCCATCATTTATATGTTGATTTCATTAGCCATCGGAAAAGATTTGGTCAATAAGATTGGTTATAAAAACGGATTGGCGTTAGGACTTACGATTTCGGCTTTGGGAACATTGTTGTTCTACCCTGCTGCAAATCTTCAATCCTTTCCGCTGATGCTTGCCGGGTTGTTTACCGTGGCATTGGGATTCTCACTACAACAAACCGTGGCGAATCCATTGGCAATTGCGCTTGGACCTATCACAACAGGTTCTCAGCGATTGACCTTGGCAGGAGGAATCAACAATCTTGGAACCACGATTGGACCATTGATTGTGAGTTTTGCCATCTTTGGTTCTGCTGCTTCCGAGAATACCAATATGAGTATCGAAAGTGTGAAAATCCCTTACCTGGTTTTAGGTGTGGCCTTTTTAGCAGTAGCAATTTTGCTTAAATTATCTTCTTTGCCAGAACATCCTGCAACCATAGAAGAAACGGCGACAGAAGAAGGCGGCGCAAAAAATTCCGCTTTGAAGTATCCTCAATTGCTATTGGGAATGTTGGCCATCTTCATCTATGTAGGTGTAGAAGTTTCTACCGCAAGTAATTTGCCTGCGTATATGGAAACTATCGTGAATTCTCAAACAGGCGTTCTCTATACTTTGCAAGAAGTTTCTCCATTCATTTCGCTTTATTGGGCGAGTTTGATGATTGGTCGTTGGACAGGTGCTGTAGAGGCCTTCACAGACAATATGAGTCTTCAAAAAATCTTACGTTTCGTAGCGCCATATTTAGCTTTCGGTGTTTTCCTTTTGGTAAATGCAGTTGCTAAGCACGACCTTTCTCCTTTCTATGTTTATGGACTAATCATTTTGGTATTGATTGGTGCTGATATGGCAAGCAAGGGAAATCCCGCAAGAATGCTATTAATATTCTCAGCACTTGGAATCATTGCAATTACGATTGGAATGTTTACAGACGGCATCGTGAGTATCTACGCTTTCACCAGTGTTGGATTGTTCTGTAGTACGCTTTGGCCTTGTATTTTCACATTGGCAGTTAGTGGCCTTGGAAAACACACGAGTCAAGGAAGTAGTTTCCTGATTATGATGATTATGGGCGGTGGAATTGTAAGCTGGCTGCAAGGTGTTGTTTCTGAAAGTATCGGAATTCAGCACAGTTATATTGTTGGGATTTTATGTTTTGCTTACTTGGCCTTCTATGCCTGGAAAGTAAGTGGAATCCTGAGAAACCAAGGTATTAGTTTTGATAAAAAAGTTTCAGGTGGACACTAAAAAGAACATCTTTCTTAAAAATAAATTTTGGGCAATCATTCTGGTTGCCCAATTTTCGTTGTTCTTCATCCTATCGAAAATCGATGTTGCCGTTGATTTCTTTTCGCGCCTTTTTGAATGGAAAAAGAATTTTCACATTCTCTCGTTTTCGAAGTTTGGATTTTCTGTTGGTGATGTTATTTATACACTTGTTTCACTCTATTTACTCTTTGCCATCATTAATCTTATTAGAAAGAAAAAGAGTGAGACGCTAAAGCAACTATTTATTTTTATTAATGTTGCTTACTTCATCTATCAATGTTTTTGGGGAATGCTTTATTTCCAAACTCCCATCATTAAAAAACTTCCGAAAAAAGATATTACTGAACAAGATTTAAAAAACTTGACCATCAAATATCTTGCACTTTGCAAAGAAACGAGAGAGCAGGTTTCTGAAGACAAAAAAGGAATTTTCATCATTAATGATTTGAAGAAAATTGAGATGGAGATACTTTCTCAACAAAAGAATTTGCCCAGAAATATCACTTCAAAAAGCTCAGTTGAAATCTTGTCTGTTAAACCAAGCCTATACAATCAGGCGATGAATTATACAGGCATTTTAGGCTACTATAATCCTTTCACTGCTGAATCACAATTCAATCCAAATTTACCATCTACACAACTTCCTTTTACGCTGGCACACGAGATGTCGCACCAACTGGGATTTGCGCGTGAACAAGAAGCCAGTTTCATTGCTTATCTGTGTGCTAAAAAGTCCGAGAATCAAGATTTGAAGTACAGCACTCAGCTTTATGTTTTAAAAAGTTTGTTGAGAAGTCTGTCCATCAAAGATGAATCATTTGTCAAAAATATTCTATCCAATTATTCCGACAAAATGAAAAAAGATAGAAACAGCGAACTTGAGTTTTTGAAAAACCACGAAAGTGTATTGGCTGATATTTTTGGATTTACAAACGACCTATTTCTGAAATCCAATCAGCAGGATGGCAGCATTACCTATTCGTATTTCATCACACTTGTTGCTCTTTGTGAAGCATAAAAAAAGAATCGTACACGAGGTACGATTCTAAAAACACAAATGATGAAAAAAAATTTATTGCTCCTGAGTGATTGTCTCAAAAGCCCCGTAAAAGTACAACTTCTGAATATAACCTCCAAATATATTTCAATAATATTTTAAAATAATTCAAAAACTATTCACAATCAAAAAGTTACAAAGTGAATAATTTTAACATCATTGCCTCTAATTGAAGCAATAAATTTAAAATCCAGAATATTAAAATAAAAAAACTCTCTCCTTAATTAAAAGAAGAGAGTTTTGTAGCGAAGACGGGAATTGAACCCGTGACCTCAGGGTTATGAATCCTGCGCTCTAACCGACTGAGCTACCTCGCCATTTTTTGGTGGTGCAAATATAAGGATATTTTGCTTTTCACCAAATTTTTAATTAACTTTTAAGTAATCTAAAACGTCGGCCACGTGATTTGGTTTGCTAATGATTTTATTATCAGCATCTAAGACAAAATACGTCGGCGTCGCATTTATATTGTAAGTTTCTCCGTAAGAGCTGTACCAGCCTTTACCTTCCGAAACATTGATCCAAGGGAAGATGTTGGCTTTATTTTTAAACTCCTCCAGACTGCTGTCCAAAGAGAATCCTACGATCTCAATATTCTGTGCCTTCAATTTGTCATATTTCTCCAACAACTTTGGCAGCTCTGCTTCACAGTGCGAACAAGTGGATGACCAGAAGACAACAATTTTCTTAGAGGCTTTTACATCGTACAAAGATTTGGCTTTCGTATGAATGGCATTTTCGAAGTTATTGTTTGGCATTTTGGCGCCAATCTCTGTATTCTTATTCGCTTTGATGGTTGACGAAAGTCTGTCATTGATGGTACACTTAAGATTATTGGCCTGCGCAAGATATTTATCTTTCAGCTTATCCATTCCATAAGTATTGAAAATTTCAATTAATTCCGATAAGATAGTCTGACCTCTTGGTGTTTCCAAATTAACCGCATCCAGGAGCTTATCGACGCTTCCTTCTACATTTGACTTGGAAACGTTTAGGAAATTAATTAATGATGGCTTCAGTATCGTAGATGTCTCAAGATATTCACCGGATTTTGAATAGAAGTTGATAAAATCCTCTGGTTTTAATTCGGCGACCTTTTCCTGATTGGAATATTTCTGATTTTTCTGATAATAATCTAAAAATGGATGAGCCTCGTAAAGAGCAGTATCACTTTTTGACAACAAAGTGATCTCGCTGTCCAAAGATTTGTAAAATGCGTCAGAAGGCTTATAATAATCCTTAATTTGGATGAGTGCCGGAAGAATCAGTTCCTGCTTTTTCTGAACCTCTACTTCATTACTGAAAAGCTGGTTGGTCTGATCATCAAAAGTAACATTAGAAATTTTGTTCTTACTATCCAGATCTATTTTAAAATTGATATCCTTATTTTCAGAAACCATATTGACAGACGAATTCGCTTTCTGAAAAAACGCCCTCATCATTCCGATATACTTTTTGTCAACTTTAAAAGTTGCTGTGTTTCCAGATATTTTTGCTTTGGAATACAGAATTTCTTTCGATCCGTTGAAACCGTATAAATAAACATCTGAATCTGACAAATATGCTGGAATAGTAACCTTAACGTTGAATTGTGCAAATGTAACTGCAGACCATAGAATGCTGCCTGCGACCAATATTTTTTTCATAGAGTAAAAATAAAAAAAACCCACCATAAAAAGTGGGTTTTGTAATATTAAAAATAAATTTTATTGAAGTATTCTTTTATTTGATTTTGCTGCAAAATAAACAATCATCGCAAATGCCACCAAAAACAAAACAAATGTGTAAGCATCTATCGGAGATGCCGGATATCCTCCGATATCACCAGATTCCGGATTCTCCGGTGGAGGTGGAACGGACTGTGCAAAACTTAGTACGTTTACCAATATAAACAATAAATAGTAAGCCTTTTTTAATAATATATTCTTCATCATAATGTGTGTGTTTAGTTACTAATTTTTTTGATCACAACCTCCCCTTTTTCAGAAACAGTTTTCACTAGGAAAACACTTTTCGCCTGATAATTAAGTGGAATTTCATAATCTGAACCTGTCGAGATCTGAGATTTGGAATTTAAAAGCTGACCTGCAACAGAATACACTTCAACAGTTGCATTTTTCCAATCTTTAGCAAATCTTACAACCCATTTATTATCTTTTTTAGCGATTACTGTTTTAGAAAAAATTGAATTCTCATTTCCTAAAGTACCACTTTCCGGAAGTTCATAAGACAAGGCAAGATTTTGAGCACCGCTTAGGGAAAGACTTTCCCCATCTACGATTTTCACATATTGTCCACTAGGATTTTTGATGTAAAAACTATTTCCGTTGGAAAGACCGTCTGCTGCTCTTTCTCCCTTTTCATAAACTTCAAACTTTAATTGATAAGGCTGATCATAGTTGATAAAAAGCGGGATTAATTTTGATTTAAAATTAACCTCATTAGCCTCATTAATATAAACTTTATCTGTGTGATTAATATCTTCTCCTCCTTCTAACTTCTCTTCTTTAGTGAAAATCACTTTATCATCAGTAGCGTATGCCTGCAGCATCGTTGTAGCAGGACTATATCCTGTAACAGCTGAAGGTGAAACTGCGTAATATGTTCTTGCAATTTCCAGACCGTCTGCATCATACATCACAACAGCTACCTGTTTTACGATTTTATCTTCCGGAATTCCTGTGTCATCTCCATCTTTAGCAAATGCTACCGAATAATCTACTCCATCCGCACGTGAAGTATAGGCAAATCGTCTGGTTCTATTCAAGTTAATTGTTTGAGCGGCGTTTGAACTAAGTTTTACCATAAACTCACCCATTGGTTTTATTACCAGCCTGCTTGCGCTGATATCACCAGCTTGAAATACACCACTTGAAGCTAAAGCTACTATTGTATTACCATTATTATACTGACTACCAGCATAAGTATTTGTAATATTACCAGATCCATAATATGCTATCCCAACAAGATTTGATATATTATTTCCATCGCTGGCATTACCGGTCTCAGCAAGTCCAATAAATTTCAAATCTAAATTTGTAAGAAATGGATTTGCCAATTGATAAAGATTCAAAGCATAATCTGCAGCCCAATTGGGTGTTTTTGATCTAAAAGGATCATCCAGATAAGTTCGGTACTGTTCTGTATAATAATTTGCAGCATTACCATTATAACCAAAGCTACCTGCATAGCCTCCGGACAATGACATTTGTACATTTGAAGTCGTCATATCAGAAACCGGAATTCCCGTAAATGTTTTCTTGTCAGTATTTGGTACCCAGAAATAAGTATTATCTGCTCTTCTTCTAGGAATGATGTAATAAGTTAATGGTGTACCGATAACTGTAGCGTCTGTACCTCCAACAATCTGATCAAAACGGGCTCTCTCATTGTTCCATTTGAAAATAGAACTTGGATTGAATCTGCCAGAAAGAGTCTGACCACCATTAGTCAAGTTAAGGTTACCATCACCAAAAGCAGCTTTTAGATCTGCATAAGTGAAATTAAAAAACGGCAAACCTGTTTGCTGTCTTCCAGTTGTACCATTATTATAATCCGCAGTATATTCTTTATTTACCTTACCAGCAATGTTGCCTTGGGCAATTCCAGTTACATAAAGTTGTCCGTAATCTGTTGTAGAAGCCAACCTAAGATTAAAATTTGCTGTTGTGGCAAGATCAATTCTTGGTTCGGTTGCAGGAACGCCGGTAGCGGTTCCACTTATCATCACATTCCCTGAGTTGTTAACTACCGCACTTCCGAAAGTCTGCAATCCACCGCCATTGTAAAAAAGTGTTTGGGATTGAATTGTTACCAATGCAGAATTACCAACATATGTAAGCACTTGAGAAGATGCAACAACAGAGAAAAAAATCGATTGTAGAATAAATAATTTTTTAATCATTGTAATAAAATTTGTGTGTTTTATCCTGCAAAGATATTAATTTTTTAATTAGTTAGAAATTTTAATATCATTATTAAAGATTTTATAATATTGATTCAATCTTTACATCCTCTTTATTATCGATATCAAACATATAATCTTCCAGAACTTTCTCCGTCGTTCCTCTCAGTCCTCTTGCTCCAAGTCCTTTATTCATAGTATCGTCCACGATTTCTTCAATAGCCTGATCTGTAAATTCCAGTTTTACATTATCCATTTTGAAAAGTTCTGTAAACTGATTGATGATAGAATTTTTTGGTTCTTTCATAATTCTTACCAGCACATCTTTTGTCAATTTCTCAAGATAGGTGATAATTGGAAATCTTCCCAGAAGCTCCGGAATAAGACCAAAACTTTTCAGATCTATGGCGTTGATCTGACTGAGAATGTAGTCCTCATCCTCTGTTTTCCCCAATTTATCTTTAGAAAAACCGATAGCCTGCTTATTAAGTCTTCTCTCGATGATCTCAGTCATTCCATCAAAAGCTCCTCCTGCAATAAATAAGATGTTTTGTGTATTTACCTGAATATATTTCTGATCCGGATGTTTACGGCCACCTTGCGGCGGAACATTCACAATACTACCTTCCAAAAGCTTCAAAAGTCCCTGTTGAACGCCTTCTCCGGAAACATCTCGCGTAATACTAGGATTGTCAGATTTTCTGGCGATTTTATCGATCTCATCAATAAAAACAATTCCTTTCTCTGCTTTTTCTACATCATAATCCGCCACCATCAGCAATCTGGATAGAATACTTTCCACATCTTCCCCAACATAACCCGCCTCAGTAAGAATTGTAGCATCTACAATACAGAAAGGAACATTCAGCTGTTTTGCAATGGTTTTTGCCAACAGTGTTTTCCCGGTTCCGGTTTCGCCAATCATTATGATATTGGACTTTTCTATTTCAACCTCACGATTTTCATCCTGAGCGTGTAAGATTCTTTTATAATGATTGTAAACTGCGATAGACAGCTGTTTCTTTGCCTGATCCTGCCCTATCACATATTCATCAAGAAAAGATTTGATCTCTCTTGGTTTCTTCAGCTCATCCAGAGATGAAGCCATTGATGGTTTTGCACTTTCATCAGCAGTATCTTTCACAATAAGATGTGCCTGTTCTATACAGTTTTCGCATATAAAGCCATTCTGTCCGGAAATAAGGATTTTAACTTCACTTTTTTTTCTCCCGCAAAATGAACATTGATTTGGATTCATAAATATCTTGAATTCTATTAATTAAAAAAAAGAAGCCGAAACTTCTTTTTATGCATTTATTATTGATTGCTGAATTTCTTTGTATTCGTCTGGCGAAAAGATCAACCGGACATTTTTAAAATTAAGATCTTCTATATTATTAAGAGGTATGAGGTGAATATGAGCGTGTGGAACTTCCAAGCCTACCACTGCAACACCGACTCTCTTGCAGGGAACAGCTTTTTTGATCTGCTTTGCAATGTCCTGAGTGAATACCCAAAGATCTTTATAATCTTCAGAATCAAGATCGAAAATAAGATCTGTTTCCTTTTTAGGGACTACCAATGTGTGGCCTTTTACCAATGGCATTGCATCCAGGAAAGCAATATGCTTGTCATCTTCTGCAATTTTGTAACTGTCTATTTCTCCGTTGATGATTTTAGAAAAAATACTGCTCATAATCTAACTATTGATTTTGAAAAATTTCAGCAATTATCAAACCAATACTGCCTTTTTTATTTATAAAGAAATCTCTAAAACTTCGAATGAAAGTTTATTACCATTTGGCAAAATAATATCAGCTGTTTCACCGACCACTTTACCCAAAAGTCCTTTAGCGATTGGTGTGTTTACAGAGATTCTTCCAGCTTTGATATCACTTTCATTATCAGGCACAAGCGTGAATTTTTGCTCGCCTTTTGTTGCATTATTTTTCAGCCTTACCGTTGTCATAATAGAGACTTTGCTAAGATCCAGCTGAGTCACATCAATGATTTTTGAAGTCGAAACAATATCTTTCAATTTGGAAATTCTCATTTCCAGCATTCCCTGTGCTTCTTTTGCTGCATCATATTCGGCATTTTCCGACAAATCGCCTTTATCTCTTGCTTCAGCAATTTGCTGTGTTATTTTTGGTCTTTCTATGGTTTCAAGTTGTTCTAGTTCAGACTTCATTTTGTCCAAACCTTCTTTGGTTACGTAGTTCATAACAATAAAATTTATCGTTTGTATAAAAAAATAATCCGACCTTTGCCGGATACTATTTTGTCTCGAATTGAGTTTACAAATATATAATTTATTTTGAAATGAAAATTAAAAAAATCATATCCATTTTCACATTATTACTGGCTTTCAGTTTATTAACTTTCAACAGTTCCTGCAGCAACGAGCGAAATGAAACCGTAAGCTGCTTCCCAAATTCTGCCATCTCTGTACAACTCAATCTCAGTCTGCCTTCATACTATCAACTGCAAAACGTTGGAGGCTGGGTTTATGTAAGTGATGTAGGATCCGGAACCCGAGGATTGATTGTGGTAAGAGTTGTCAGCGGCTTTAAAATCTATGACAGAAATGCACCTCATATTTGCCCAGACACAAACACAACTTTAGAAGTCAAAAATGACACTACAATCTACTGCCCAAATGACGGCTCAGAATGGATTCTGATAACTGGTCAACCCGCGAACAACAGCGTCGCAAAAATCGCCCCGAAAACTTACGCTTACAGTTATGATTCTAATTCAAATATTTTATCTGTTTATAATTAATTTCCATTTCAAAATATGAAAGTTGTACTCCAGCGCGTTTCCGAAGCCAGTGTAAAAGTTGATGATGAAATTGTAGGAAAAATCAGTCAAGGTTTGATGCTGCTGATTGGCGTTGATGAAAATGATGAAAATGCAGATGCAGATTGGCTTGTAAAAAAAATAATTGATGTGAGAGTTTTCTCAGACGAAGAAGGAAAAATGAACCATTCCGTAAAAGACATCAATGGAGAAATCCTTTGCATCAGCCAGTTTACATTGATCTCTGACTACAAAAAAGGAAACCGCCCGTCTTACATCAAAGCGGCAAAGCCGGACAAAGCTATTCCTCTCTTCGACTATTTCAAAGACGAACTGAAAAAATCGGGTCTCAAAATCGAAAGTGGAATTTTTGGAGCGGATATGAAAGTTTCATTAATAAATGACGGACCAGTAACTCTGGTGTTCGACAGCAAAACAAAACTTTAAAAAATCGCCTGTTCTGATAAAAATAAAAGTCTGATCCATTTAACAAGATCAGACTTTTTTTATATTAAGGTCTTTAATTCCTAGTTTTTGATAAACTTTTCATAAGCAATCGTCCCGTCCATTTTTTCAACCTCAACAAAATAAACACCTTTGCCGAGTGTAGAAACATTCAGATTTGAAACGCCTTTTTGACTAGGCAATTGTTTCCCTGTTGCGTCAAATATCTTTACAGATTTAATTTTATCCGCATTCGTAAAGTTTAGAACATCCTGTACGGGATTTGGATAAAGCGAAACTTTGTTAGCTGCCAAAGCCGATTCATCAACGGCCAAACTCGGAGACAAAGTCAATGTTGCATAATCTCGGGCTGCGTGGTAAGCCAAGCCCAAAGCATTTCCTCTGGCGTAGAAAATCGGAACACTACCCGCAGCATTTGTAAAGACGTGATCGCCCGCTCCGCCAGCCAGCGTTCTTTTTACAACCAAAGTTCTGATGCCGGAAGCTACCGTATTAGACTGCTCTGTCCAGTTTTGAACAGCATCTGCAGCTGGCGTAACACCAATACCAGAGAAGGTGTAATCCCGGTTTGCACTACTGTTGTAGATGAATCCATCTGCACCGGACTGCATTCCGCTACTTCCAAATCCTATTCCCAAATAGCTGGTGCTACTTCCCGTAAGCGTCATTGTAACATCCGTTGCATTCACATCAATTTTTATTGTCATAGCCGTGGTTGGCAAGCTGACAACTCCCGTAGAAAATTGAGAAAACATTGTTCCGCCAATCAGTAGCGGAAGCATCTTAAGTAAGTTTGTAGTCATATTTTTAATGTTTTAGAAGATTTATTAATTCCGTGTTATTGGACTTTACAGCATATTCAAAAGCTGAAATTCCTACTGAATCTTTCATATTGATGTCGGCCTTATTCTTAAGAAGCAGACTTACAAGTTCCAGATTATTCCTTTTGACAGCCCAAAGCAGCGGCGTATTGCCGTGAGAATCCTGAATATTGGGATCTGCCTTTTTCGCCAGTAGTTTTTCAACCAACTCTTTATTATAATTAATACAAAGTGAAGACAAAGCGGTTCCTTCCGGACTGTTGTAGTTCACATCTTTTGTCATATCGATCAGATATTTCGCAACCTCTACATTCCCTCTGTAGCAGGCCAGAATCAACGGTGTGAATCCCATTGGACTGATGGTATTGATGAGATCTGGATTTTGCTTTAATAATGATTCCATTTCCTGTACAGTGCCGCTTCTGGCAACGTCAAACACATTTTTGTCCTGAGAAAAACCTAAAAAGCTAATCATTAGGAACAATAAAAAAAGATACTTTTTCATTATTTCTGAAGGATAAAATTATAGTCTACATCTACATTCTCTGCGATTTTTGCCACAACCATCTTCGGTATTTTGACTTTGAAATCTGCAGGTCTTGCAATGAATTTCCCCTGAACAACCACTTTATCATCTTTCAAATAAACAGAAGCTGAGGACTGGACCTGTTTATCAACACCGTGAAAATTAAGCGTTCCTGTAATCGTGTAAGTTTTTGCCTTTGCAGAAAGATCACTTTTGTTGAAATTTGCAATCTTACCTTTGAAACTCGTCTTCGGATATTTCGCAGATTCCGCATAGTTTTCGTTAAAATGTTCCTGCATCAGATTGGTTTTGAATTTAAAATCCTTCACCATTGCAAGAGAAGCAATTTCTCCGGTGTCTGCGTTCAAAATTGCTGTAGTTGCATTATTCTCAGCGTAGACATCTTCAAAAAGCGGCACCGACGCTTCGAAAGCTACTTTCCCAGTTTTGCTAGAATATTTTTGGGCAAAAGCAAAATTCGTTGTGAGAAAAATGCCTGTTATTAAAATGATGGGTTTCATTATTTCTGTTTTTTTTTATTTAATTAATTTTCCAAAAGCCCGTCAGCTTTCCATTTTTTGATGATATTAATATGGTCTGGAGACAAAGTTCCGCCTTGCGGCATTTTCAGTGGATCGCCGTTAGCTCGTTGTATTCTGTCGAGGATATTATCAATGGCATTTTTTGTGGCAGTGTAATCTGTCAGTGGGAAATATGGATTTGATCCGGTTGCAGAATGGCAGACCACGCAATTGCTCTGAATGATAGCTTTCACATCTTTGTTATAGGTTACCATTTCCGGAACTGGTGTATTTTCAGAAATATCTTCGAAGGTTTTTGTTTCGCAGCTTATCAATACAAAAAGGCTCAGAACAACAGTGGAAAATTTTATCGTATTCTTCATAATAATTTCTTTTAAAAAACCCTGTAAAGATTGAAGCCAAAGAAAAAATGACCTTTTAACCAATCGCCTGTTGCATTGCTGATATAGCCGCTTTCTGTATTGGCTTGGGAATTACTGAAAACCAACTGGAAAATATGCCCGCCTGTATCAATATCCATCCCGACAGAGAGTGGATTTTTGTAAAAATTTTTGTTCTCAAAATTGTAGAAATATTCCGCGTTGATGGAAACTCTTTTGGAAATCTTGTAACGTCCGCCCAAGCCTGTAGAAAACAGATTTTTGCTGTCGATCGTTGGTTCGATGAGATTTCTATGAATATAACTCGGCATCAGCTGCAAGCTGAGATTCTCTGTAAACCTTCTTGAAATCAAAACTTGCGAAACGTAAACCATTCGGTCTGCAAATTCCAATTTTGGAAAATCGTCTTTTCGGAGTTCGGAATTAATATCTAAAACATTGTAGCCAACAATATCAACCGGCGATTCGCCTTCCTGTTTTACAAGCCGGTACTTCGTTCCAAGTTCATAAGTTTTTTGGTAAGTATGTCTTGCGAAATTGACTGACATCCAATCTGTAAGTCCATAGATAACACCCAGTTTTGTAGTCGCATTATCCAGTCCGAAAAAGTTTTTGAAACCATCACTCACATCGCCGAATCTGTGCGAAATATCCAAATAGAATTCCTTCTTGGCAGGCAGTTTTGTAGATTGTGCAGTCACAATCTGCAAGGCTTTGAAGCTTGGAGAATAAGGCTCTTTCGCTGCAGAAGTATCAATTTCTTTTAACAAATCATCCTGTGCAAAAGAAAAAAATGACATTAGCAAAAGGATAAAGGAGATAATTTTCGACATATTTTCACTTTGAGTCAAAAATATGAAGTCTCTATCCTAAAAAACGGTAACTAATGTCACACTTTTTTAAGAATCTCTATCCCTAGCTGACCCTGGATGATGACGCCTTCTTTCTCATATTTTTTCAAAATCCGGCTCACAACTTCTCTGGCCGTTCCCAGATCGTCAGCAATTTTTTTATGTGAAATTTTGATAGCAGTAGCGCCGTGTCTTTTGATTCTCTGATCCAGATATTCAAGGATTCTTTTATCAAGCCTTTGGAAAACAACCTGGCTGATAGTGTCCATCATTACTTTATATCTCTGGTCATATTCCAGAAAAAAATACTGATTGAGTTCGGGATATTTTATAAGCCAGTTCAGCAATTGGGAAACAGGCATCAGCATTACTTCGGATTTCTCTTCGCTTACCGCATAGATTCTGCTGGTCTTATCTGTAAAAATCGAGGAAAAAGTCATCGTACAGCCTTCATTGGGTTCTATATAATAATACAGCAACTCTTTACCGTCATGTAAGGTAAAGACTTTTGCAAGACCGCTGATGAGTATCGGGATGTGACTTATCTTTTGTCCTTCTTTGATTAATTCTGTTTTGGCATCAACTGTTATGAATACCGCATTTTCCAGCAATTCTTTGTGAAATCCTTCATCCAAATTTTTAAATTTTGTTTTAATGAAGTTAAAATGTTCCATCCCTTTATTTTTTATTCAAAAGTAAAATATATTTTAAAACATTAATCTCATTTGATATTAAAAATAAAACAATCGCAGGATTTGAAAAATATTTATACTGATTCTAAATTGAATTCAAATTTTACAATCCATTGATTTTGCTATTTATCACTACCTTCGTTCATCAAAATTTAAAAAAATGAAGAGGATTTTAGTTTACATCTTATTAATGGTTTTCCAATTCGGATTTTCTCAGGAAGTTCCAAAAGTCCTGAAAACCAAATTTTCCAAAGAAGCCTTAGCGCAAAAATTACAGGATAAAAATGGGAAAGAAATTTCCATGAATGATATTTTGAAGCAACACCAGGGCAAAATAGTAATTCTGGATTTCTGGGCCGGCTGGTGCAAGGACTGTCTCAAAGCATTTCCAAAAGCCAAGGAATTGGAAGAAAAAAATCCCAACGTTAATTTCGTTTTTCTTTCATTGGAGCGCTCAAAAGATGGTTTTCTGAAAAGTCTTGACAAGCACGAGATGACCGACAAAGAAAATTATTGGTTCTCATCTGGCTGGAAAAACGATTTCAATAATTATATCGACCTCAACTGGATTCCAAGATACATTGTTGTAGATCAGAAATCTGCTATTGCAAAATATTACGCCATTACGCCGGAAGATCCCGAGATTCAATCCACGATTGACAAGCTGACAAAATAGAAACATCATCCCGAAATTTTTCGGGATTTTTTTTGATTAAATTTGTATTGAGCAAAATAATTAAATTTTGTAATCGAATCAAAATCTAACTTCTAAAATCTCATTTCTAACCTCTAAAAGATGCAGCGCAAAATAATCCACGTAGATATGGACGCATTTTATGCTTCCGTGGAGCAGCTCGACGATCCGAGTCTGCGTGGAAAAGCCATTGCCGTTGGCGGCGGTCATCGTGGTGTGGTTGCAGCAGCAAGTTATGAAGCGAGGAAATTCGGTGTGAGATCCGCAATGCCAAGTAAAACTGCAAGGGAAAGATGTCCGCATCTTATTTTCGTAAAACCGAGATTTGCCAGATATAAAGAAATCTCCAGCAAAATCCGAAGCATCTTCCACGAATATACAGATTTGGTAGAACCGCTTTCTCTCGACGAAGCTTATCTTGATGTGACCGAAAACAAAAAAGACATCGAGTCTGCGAATGACATTGCGAGGGAAATCAGAAAACGTATTTTCGAGGAAACAGGATTGACAGCTTCAGCAGGAATTTCCGTTAATAAATTTTTGGCTAAAGTTGCCTCGGACATCAATAAACCGAACGGACAGAAAACCATTCATCCAACCAAAATCAATGAGTTTCTGGAAAATCTTACGATTGAGAAATTCTACGGTGTGGGGAAAGTTACGGCGAACAGAATGCACACTTTGCACATTTTCAAAGGTTCTGATCTGAAAGCGAAATCTCTGGATGAATTGGAAAAGCTTTTCGGGAAATCCGGGAAATATTATTACAATGTTGTCCGCGGCATTCACAACGGCGAAGTGAAACCAAACCGAATACAGAAAAGTGTAGCGGTGGAAAGAACGTTTTGGGACGACATCAATGAAGATGAAGAAATCGACCAAAAACTGAAATCCCTGAGTCTGGAACTGGAAGAACGTCTCGGCAAAAAAGAAATCAAAGGAAAAACTTTGACGCTGAAGATAAAATACAAAGATTTCACGCTTTATACACGAAGTAAAACGCAGGAATTTTACTTCGAGGATGCGGAGAAATTCTACAACACGGCGAAGCAGCTTTGGGAATTGCGACCGTTTGACAAAGCGATTCGACTACTCGGACTTTCATTATCAAATCTTAATACGGAAGAGAAAAAACAAATTTCAGTTCAGTTGAAAATTCCGTTTGAGGAGTTTGATAACTAATCTTCAATTTTGCGAAGCGCGCCCCGGCTTGATAGGATCCCGATGTAAAAGCGGGAGGAAGCGGAAGACGGATACAGACGCCCAAATTATTTTTTCTGACAAGCTCGTAATTTTTACAAATATGACTTTTATCTTGAATCTGCGTTCCATTACGCCTTGGCGTGATATTTTCTATAGTTGAGAAATCAAATCAAACAATCTGAAAAAATCTACATTCTTATGAACGGAACTATGATACAGTTTTTCCATTGGTACACCGATGGCGACTCATTCCTTTGGAAACACGTAAAAGACCAATCACAATATCTTGCCGATCTCGGCATCACCGCAGCCTGGCTTCCGCCAGCATATAAAAGCACGTCCGGAGCTATGTCCGTAGGCTATGATCCTTATGACTTGTTCGACCTTGGGGAATTTGACCAGAAAAACAGCATTCCCACAAAATACGGTACAAAAGAAGAATACATTAAAGCAGTCAAATCGCTGAAAGAAAAAAACATTCAGGTCATTGCAGATGTAGTTCTCAACCACAAAGCGGGCGGCGATGAGCTGGAGAAATTCAAGGCGGTGAAAGTGGATGAGAACAACAGGGAAAAAGTCATCTCCGAAGTCATCGACATCGAGTCTTACACCAAATTTACTTTCCCTGGAAGAGGCGATACTTATTCCAACTTCAAATGGAATTTCACTTGTTTTACCGGTGTAGACTATGCGGAAGGAATGGATTCCGGCATCTACAGAATCTTTAATGATTTCAGTAATGGCTGGGACGAAATCATCGATAATGAAAAAGGAAATTATGATTACCTGATGTACAACGACATTGAACACCGCAATCCTTTCGTCCGCGAAGAACTGAATCACTGGGCAAAATGGTACCACGATCAAACAGATTATGATGGGGTACGACTGGACGCCGTGAAACATATTTCGCCGGGATTTTACAGAGAATGGCTGACACTTTTGCGTTCGAACACAGGGAAAAATATTTTTGCTGTCGGCGAATATTGGGCGCCGGGATTGCTGCCGCTTTTGGAAGCTTACATAGATTCTACTGAGGGTTGTATGAGCCTGTTCGATTCTTCGCTTCAAAATAATCTCCACACGGCTTCAAAAACGCCGGATTATGATCTGAGAAATATTTTTAAGGAAACTCTGCTGGGTTCTCATCCCGATAAAGCCGTTACGGTCGTTGACAATCACGATACGCAGCCGCTGCAGGCTTTGGAAGCGCCCGTTGAAACATGGTTCAAACCTTTAGCGTATGCCTTGATTTTGTTAAGACAAGACGGTTATCCTTGTGTTTTCTATCCTGATCTTTATGGCGCAAGTTATAAGGATAATGGGAAAGATGGCAATGAATACGAAATTCATCTTGATAAAGTTGACGCAATTGAGGAA
Source organism: Epilithonimonas sp. JDS (assembly GCF_021261315.1). GTDB lineage: Bacteria > Bacteroidota > Bacteroidia > Flavobacteriales > Weeksellaceae > Epilithonimonas. Next base: position 209,064 of record NZ_JAJSAX010000006.1, on the reverse strand, counting down.
CTGATCAAAGCAAGGAGAGATTTTGCATACGGCAATCAGAAAGATTATTTTGAAGATGCACATTGTCTAGGTTGGGTACGGGAAGGTGACGATGAACATTCTGGCTGTGCGGTTGTTTTGAGTAATAAGGATGCTTATCACAAACCAATGGAAATTGGAAAACGATATGCGGGAAAGACTTTCTACGATTTCACCGGACATTTGGAAGATAAAGTTACAATCAGGGAAGATGGCTGGGCAGATTTTCCTTGTCCTGCGGGGAATGTGAGTGTTTGGGTGGCTGAGTAAATTTTGGTTTAAAATCTTTATATTTGATTTAAAATTAGACTATTACAAATTACAATATGGAAAACTCAGACAAAATACCAAAAGTAACCGGCATTGGCGGTATTTTCTTTTATTCCGATGATCCTAAAGAAACCAGAGACTGGTACGCTAAAAATCTGGGAATTGATACCACGGAATGGGGCGCCACTTTCGAATCGAGAAATCATAATGATACCGACATCATTGAGTCTATGCAATGGAGTCCATTCAAAACGGGAAGTAGTTATTTTTCACCGTCCAAAAAGGAATTTATGATCAATTACCGCGTTCAAAATATTGAAGAACTGGTGAAAAATCTGAGAGATAACGGCGTCACTATTCTAGATGAAATCGAAGATTCCGATTATGGAAAATTTGTTCACATCCTAGATTCCGATGACAACAAAATAGAACTTTGGGAACCTTCTGAAAGTAAATAATATTTCCTGACAGATAAAAAATGGACGAAGAATTAAAATACAGACTCATCAAGCCAGATCAGTCAATTGCTGATTTTGTGTATTGTTTTTCATCCCTTCAAAATCTGTCAACTCAAAAAGAAGGCATCGTAATTCCTAACGGAAAAATCGATTTACTTTTCTATAAAACAAGGGATAACCAGCTTCAAATTGTACTGATGGGTTTGGAAACAAGACCAAAGCCAACGCCGAAGCTGGATATTACTTCTTTCTTTTCCATCAGCTTCAATCCGCTGGCACTGGAATATATTCTTCACCAGTCGATTGCGGAGTTAGTCAATAGCGGAATGGCATTGCCCAATGATTTTTGGGATTTCAATATTGATGACCTGGATGATTTCGAAATATTTTGCGAAAAAGCATCAACTAAAATCCATTCACTTTTACCAAAAGAAATTGATGAACGAAAATTGAAATTATTCAATTTGATCTTTGAGACTGATGGAGAAATTAACATTAAGGAACTTTCAGAAAAAATAGTTTGGGAAGAGCGTCAGATCAACCGTTATTTCAAAAAGCATTTGGGGATTTCGTTAAAATATTACTGTAATATCCTTCGGTTTCAGGCTTCTCTTTTTCATATCAAAGACGGCAATCTTTATCCGCAGCTTAATTTTACAGACCAGTCTCATTTCATCAAAGAAATCAAAAAACTGTCTGGCGTTTCTCCTAAAGAACTGTTCAAAAATCAAAACGACCGATTTTTACAATTTTTGGTTTACCACACGAAGTAATTTTGCAGCATATAATTTAAAATTATGCTCATCAATAATAAATCAATCGCCATTGTCGGCGGTGGTCCCGGCGGACTGACTTTAGCAAGACTTTTACAAATGAAAGGTGCAGATGTTAAAGTTTACGAAAGAGAATTTGATAAAAATGCGAGAGTCCAGGGTTCACCTTTGGATTTGCATGAGGATTCCGGACTGGCTGCAATTCGAAAAGCTGATCTCTTAGCTGAATTCAAAGAAAATTTTCTTCTAGGCGCAGACAAAACATTGATCGTCAATGCAAAGGCAGAAGTTTTTTACAGCGATCATGAAACTAATCTTAAGGAAAATTTTGGCCACGAACATTTCCGTCCGGAGATCGATCGCGGCTCATTAAGGAAAATATTGCTGGAATCTCTGGAGCCTGAAACGGTGATTTGGAACAGTCATTTTATCGCGATAGAAAAGCAGAATAATGGGTGGCTTTTACATTTCAAAAATAAAGAATCCGTTTATGCAGATATTGTGATTGCTTCTGATGGTGCCAATTCCAAAATCCGCCCGTACATTACAGACATTAAACCAATCTTTTCTGGAATTGTAATGCTGGAAGGGAATATCTGTCAATCGAAGACGAAAGTCCCTGCTATTGATAAATTAATCGATGGCGGAAAAATAATGGCTTTCGGAAACGGGAAAAATATTTTGATGGGACAAAAAGGCAATGGCGACCTTGGTTTCTATGCCAGCTTTAAGGCTCAGGAAAATTGGGAAATCGAAAGTGGTTTGGATTTTTCTGATAAACTCCAAATTCTCAATTGGTTCAAAACCGCTTATAATGAATGGAGCAACTTTTGGTATGAGCTGTTTGAGAATGCAGAATTACCTTTCGTGCCGCGTCCTATATATTATATGCCTTTGAATCAAAACTGGAAAACTCAATCCAACTTAACAATGATTGGCGATGCTGCCCACGTAATGCCGCCTTTTGCTGGTGAAGGTGCGAATATGGCGATGTTGGATGCTTTGGAATTGAGCGAATATCTGACTTCGGAAAAATACAATTCTTTGACAGAAGCTATTTCTGAATATGAAATTAATATGAGAAAAAGAGCATCACAAGCCACACAGGAGTCTCTTGAAAACGGAGAAAAAATGCATTCTGAAAATGCTTTGGAAAAGATGCTTGAGTTTTTTGGCAGACATTAATTTAAAATTTAAACATAAAAAAACCTCCCAAAATCACTTTCGGGAGGTTTACGTTCTATAGATAAATTCAATATCCCGATCCAGCTTCGCCTTCGCCGAGAAGTGCTTTTGCTGCGGATGTTCCGATTCTTTGAATTCCTAAATTGATCATTTTCTCCGCATCTTCCGGAGTTTTCACGCCGCCTGCAGCTTTTACGGGAAGTCTTCCAGCATTGTCCAGCATAATTTTTACACCTTCAAAAGTGGCTCCGTTTGGTTTTCCGCCTTCCGTCACATAAAATCCTGTTGAAGATTTGACGAATATTTTTTCGAAATCTTTTTCTTCAAAATTTTCTTGCGCCCATTTCCAAATATTAGCCGTTAAGTCAGCAATCTGATCATCAGAAAGTGCAGCAATTTCGATAATCCATTTTACTGTTTTGCCAAAATGCAAACCTAATTTCGTTCCTTCAACAAATTCTTTTTCTACCAAATCAAGATTTCCGGATTTGAATGCTTCATAATTGATGACATAATCCAACTCGTCCACGCCATCCAAAACTGCCTGGTTGGCTTCGGCCAGTTTCTCCTCCAAAGAATAAGTTCCTTCGTGGAAACCGATGACAGTTCCTACCAAAACATCAGAGTTTTTCGAGGTCAGATAATCTTTTATTAATTTCACATAATTCGGTCGGATCATTACTTCTTTGAAATCGTAAGTAATGGCTTTATCCGTCAGCTCTCTTACTTTTTCGAAAGTCTGTTCTTCCGTCAGTCCGGATTGCTCCGGCGTTTTCAGGTATGTAGAGTCTAAATATTGATTGATTTTCATAATCAGATTTTAATTTTTCAGCGCGTAAATCGAGCAGTTTCTATTAGTACAAAAATAAAAAAAGGATACAAATATTTTGCATCCTTTTTTTATTTTATATGTTTTCATTAAACTTTTAGCTGTCTGCTGATACTTTGCTCCAGAGAAAGAATCGTTTCTGTTCTGGTAACGCCTTTCAGTTTTTGGATTTTGTTCAGAATCTCCATCAGGTGGTCATTATCCTTACAAAGGACTTTTAGGAAAATCGTGTAATTTCCTGTGGTGTAATGTGCTTCTACAACTTCATTTACAAGATTAAGATTTTTGATCGCATCCTGATAGTGACTTGGCTGATCCAAGAAAACACCAATATAAGAAACCACTTTATATCCAATTTTTCTTGGATTAAGGAAAGAAATAGAATTTTCGATTACGCCAGCCTGCTCCAATTTTTTGATTCTTTGGTGAACGGCTGTTGTAGAGATGCCAACATGTTTTGAAATGTGAGCAAGAGACGTTTTAGCATTATCCATTAACATGTAGACAATTTCTTTATCAACACCGTCTAAATGGTAACCAGATTCAGATACACTCTTCATAATTTATTTTGATTTTTGATTTTTAAATTTAATACAAAATATTTTAAATAAACGAATAATTTTAATTGAATATCAAATACAAGCTAGATATAATATCTGTTTTTTAATCAAAATAATTGTTTATTGTTTTCTATTTGGTTGTAAAAATATAGAAAATAATATGAATTATAAAATTATAATAGGATTATTTTTCCAAAACTGCAGAAATATCATATAAACTAAATTTTATCCAAATGTGTATTTAACGTTAATATTTGGTTAAAATAATCTGGACAAACATTAAAGACTTCAAACAAATGCTTTAAATAAAACATTGAAAATCAAATATTTAAAATTTAAATTTAAAGGAAAATAAATTTTGTTGGGAATCATGAAAAAATGATATATTTAAAACCTTATATATAGACCAATGAAAAATTTTTACAATCTTATCGCATTCTTTATTGCGATACTTAGCTTTGCGCAGACGCAGACGGTCACCTACTCGATCACTCCGACTGCATTCAACGAAGACGAATCGATTACCATTACCATCAATGGAAGCAGTATTAATGAAGCAACCTGGGGCGTTGCCAACAATGCGCTTTACCTGTGGTCCTGGTCGTATGATGCCAATGACGCCAACAGTGTGGACTGTCCTACCAACGGAGCGTGGACTGCATCCAGTGAAACAAACAGACTGACTTACAATTCCGGAAATGATACTTACACCATTTCATTTGTTCCAAAAACCTTCTACAACAGAACAGGATTGGGCAGAATCGGTTTCCTTGTCAAAACCAAAACCGGAAACGGACAATCTCAGGATATCTATTCCGAAGTTGGGAAATTCCAGTTTACAACCAACTCACCAAGAAATGGCTCCATTAGTTTTGTAGCTTCAGGCGGATCATATCCAATTTCTTACGGAACATCTCTTCCGGCAAATTTTGAATTGAAAGCCAATGGTGTAACCGTTCATACTGCCACCAATGTTTCCAGTATGTTCAAAGCATATCCGGTGACTGGAGATACTCAAATGGAACTGACTGCAACCAGTGTTGCTGACGGTACTGTTTTAAAATCGAACTTCACATTTGGAGTTACACCAACTGTTCAATCTGCAGCTATTCCTTCTTACATGAGACAAGGGATCAATTATGATCCGAACGATCCTACAAAAGTGGGATTGGCTTTGTATGCACCTCTTAAAAATTACGTCCATGTGCTTGGAAGTTTCAACAACTGGCAGATTTCTTCCAATTATGTGATGAAGAGAGACACCAATAACACCAATCTGTTTTGGATAGAAATTACAGGATTGACAGCTCAACAGGTTTATACTTTCCAATACCGAACTAATGACGGTGTAAAAGTAGCAGATCCTTATTCTACATTAGTACTTTCACCGGATGACGATCCTTATATCACAGCATCTACATATCCTGGATTACCAGCTTATCCTGCCGGACAGCAATATGATGTCTCTGTGATTCAGACTGCGAAACCTGCTTACAACTGGACTGTAACCAACTTCCAGAAACCTGCAAAACAAAATCTTATTGTTTATGAAGCGCTTGTAAGAGATTTTACCGAAGGAAAAAATTGGCAGGCAATGATTGACAAAATCCCTTACATAAAAGGATTAAACGTCAATGCCATCGAACTGATGCCGGTAATGGAATTTGACGGAAATAATTCTTGGGGATATAATCCTGGATTCCATTTAGCTTTAGATAAAGCTTACGGAACACCAGAAAAATTCAAAGAATTCATTGATCTATGCCATCAAAATGGTATTGCAGTAATTCTGGATGTAGCACTAAACCACGCTACAGGAAGATCGCCATTAGAGAGACTTTGGTCTACAAGCACAGATGGAAGTTATGGTGGTGTTGCAGCAAATAATCCATACTTTAACCAAACAGCTACGCACGCGTACAGTGTTTTCTACGATTTCAATCATTCAAAACCAGACACAAGATATTATGTGAACAGAGTTCTTGAGCAGTGGATCAAAGAATACAAAGTTGACGGATTCCGTTGGGATCTTACAAAAGGATTTACGCAAAACTGTACTGCATCAGACGAAGGTTGTACCGGCTCTTACCAGCAGGACAGAGTGGATGTATTAAAATTATATTCAGATTATCAATGGGCTCAGGATCCTAGTTCTTACATCATCTTCGAACATTTGGGTTCAGATGCTGAAGAGCAGCAATGGGCAAATTACAGAATCAATGAAGGAAAAGGTGTGATGATGTGGGACAATTTGATTGGTCCTTACGGTCAAAACACAATGGGTTACGACTCTAACAGTAATTTCAACAGAGTGGATTTTGAAAACCACGGATTCAGCGAAAGAAGAAATGTAACTTACGGCGAAAGCCACGATGAGGAGCGTCTAATGTTCAAAAACCTGAACTATGGAAATGGATCGGTAAGAACTCTTGCAACAGCATTGGAAAGACAAAAGGCATTCGGTGCAGTTTTCTTAGCAGTTCCTGGTCCAAAAATGATCTGGCAGTTTGGAGAGCTTGGATACGAATTCAGTATCAACAGATGTGAGAATGGAACCATCAGCAACGATTGCAGACTATCTCCAAAACCGGTAGCTTTTACCCTTGGTTATGACACCGATGCGGCTAGAAAATCAATCTATGATACTTGGTCAAAGATATTGGCAATCAGACTATCAAGCCAGGTTTTTGACACAACGACTTTCACTGTAGAATCAGGAAATCTATTACCAAGAATCTACATTTGGAATGATGCTCTACCGGCAAGCAGCCTTAAAAATGTCGTGGTAGTTGCCAACTTCACGACAACCGCTCAGACCGTGACACCAAACTTTCCTTATTCCGGAACATGGTACAATTTGATGAACAACACTTCGATGTCTGCTAGTGCCGCTACAACAGTGGTTCTTCAGCCGGGCGAATTCAGAATTTTCGGGAACCAAACGGCTTTGGCAGCTGACGAAACTAAGATTGATGCTAACAAAACATCACTTCAAATCGTTCAGAATCCGGCAACAGACGGATTATTAAAAATCAGATACAACAAAGCCAAAAACGGACAAATCAACGTGTTTGATCTTAACGGAAAGCTGGTTAAATCATTCGGAATGAAATCTGCTAAAGGAGACGAAACATTCTCTGTAAACGGATTGACGTCTGGTGTCTATATGGTTCAGTTGAAATCTGACGAAGGTTTGGCAGTTTCAAAATTGATCATCAAATAAGACAAAATAAATTTTTCAAATTCAAAATGAAATCGCCCCGAATCATCGGGGCGATTTTTTATTTCTCAGCAAGTTCTTTCAATTTTCCAAGACCTTTTGAGAATGATTTATTCATCTGCCAGGTCATCATCGGTTTCATCGGTTTGAAAACCGTTTCAATCTCATAATCTATTGTCCAAGTCACTTTGGTTCCAGCACCTTCCGTTGCTAGAAGAAGATCAGAAGTCGCAGTATCATTCATAGGCTCAATAAAATGCATTTTGGTCGCCACTTTCTCATTCGGAACAATTGCCGTGATTTCCTGCTCACCTTCTCCCACATCATCATTACCTTTCCAGTGGTAGCCGTCACCAACTTCCCCACTCGCGCCCTTGTAAGTCACCACTAGTTTCGGATCCATCTTCATCCACGGATTCCAGGTGTTGAATGCTTTCATAGAATTCACATTCTGCCAGACTTTTTCTTTCGGTGCATTGATGACGATTGACTGTTCATTGTGTGCTTTGCTGTCCACAACCAGCATAGCAATGGCACAATAAGCAATAAAGATTGCCAAAATTACACCCACGATTTTCAGAAATTTTTTCATAATAAGTATAGTTTAAGTTCAAAACAAATCTAAAAATAATTTGAATAACAAAACTTTTCCTAAGACAATATTTTATTTGGGGCGCCTTTATCCGCCTTCCGTTCCCAATCTTTTTTGCTCGACATTTCAGTTAAATTGAACTCGACGACAAGCAAAAAAGGATTTCCACTCAAGTCGGGGCGCAATTTTGTCATACTTTCACCTTTAGGTACTAAATTTGTGATTTAAATAATATATTAGAAAAGTCTTCGAAAGCCTTAGCCTGACAAACATCCTTAAAGCCTTGTCAAGGTTTCAAACCTTGACAAGGCTAACTATCAACTATCAACTATCAACTATCAACTATCAACAAAATTATGAATCCACTTTTAGAAAAATTCAACACCAAATATACCTCATCACCTTTCAACGACATTAAAGAAGAACATTACCTTCCCGCATTTCAGGAATTAGTAAAAACTGCTCAAAAGGAAATCGACGAAATCACAAACAATCCAGAAGCGCCAACATTCGAAAATACGATTGAAGCAATGGCTTTTTCCGGTGAACAATTGGACAGAGTTTCCAGCATTTTCTTCAATCTAAATTCAGCTGAAACGAATGATGAAATCCAGAAAATCGCGCAAGATGTTTCACCACTTTTGACAGAATTCTCATCCAAAATTTCACAAAACGAAAAACTATTCGAAAGGATCAAAAACGTTTACGACCAAAAAGACACTTTGTCATTGAACGAGGAACAAAAAATGTTGCTGAATGAAACGTACAAAGGTTTTGTGAGAAGCGGTGCTTTGTTGAATGAAGAAGAAAAAAAGAAACTTGAGAAAATCAATATGGATTTGTCCATCAAGTCGCTTCAATTCGGGCAAAATGCTTTGGCTTCGACCAACGCTTATTTCAAACACATCACAGACAAAGAACAATTGAAAGGAATTCCCGAAGCAATTCTGGCGCAATATGAGGAAGATGCAAAGGAAAAAGGTTTGGAAGGCTACGTGATTACGCTCCAATATCCAAGTTATCTTCCTGCACTGACTTACGCAGAAAATCGTGGATTGAGAAAAGAATTGGCTTTGGCAAATGGCAAAAAATCCTTTGACGGTGGAGAATTTGACAATCAAAACCTCATCAAAGAAATCGTAAAACTTCGTCAGGAAAAAGCGGAATTGTTGGGTTATAAAAATTATGCGAATTTCGTCTTAGAAGAAAGAATGGCAAAATCGCCGGAAAAAGTGTTTGAATTCCTAAACGAACTTTTGGATAAAGCAAAACCTTACGCTCAAAAAGAAATCGAGGAATTAAAAACCTTAGCAAAAGCCGACGGAATCGAAGAAATCCAAAGTTATGACCACGCTTTCTATGCTGAAAAATTAAGAAAACAAATATTCGATATTGATGATGAAGAACTGAAACCTTATTTCCAATTGGAGAAAGTTCAGGAAGCAGTTTTTGGATTGGCAGGAAAATTATTTGGATTAGAATTCAGGGAAATCAACGATGTTCAGAAATACCACGAAGACGTAAAAACCTACGAAATCACAGAAAACGGAGATGTAAAAGCCCTACTCTACGTCGATTATCACCCTAGAAAAGGAAAACGTGCCGGCGCGTGGATGACGAGTTATAAAAATCAGTATAAAAAAGACGGCGAAAATTCGCGTCCGCATATTTCCGTGGTTTGTAATTTTACAAAACCTACGAAAGACACGCCAAGTTTATTGACTTTTCAGGAAGTGACCACTTTGTTCCACGAGTTTGGACACGCACTTCACGGCGTTTTGGCAGACACGCAATATCCGAATCTGTCAGGAACTTCTGTAAAATGGGATTTTGTGGAATTGCCTTCCCAGTTTTTAGAAAATTTCTGCTACGAACCGGAATTCCTGAAAACCTTCGCTAAACATTATCAAACCGGAGAAATCTTACCAGACGAAAAAATCGAGAAGTTATCTCAAAGCAAATCCTTTATGGAAGGCTATCAAACGATGAGACAAGTTGGCCTAGGATTGTTGGATATGGCTTTTCATTCGGAAGTTGAAGAGTTGGAGCGTTTGAGCGTGAAAGAGTACGAAGTTGAAAAAACTGAGGCTACAATTATCTATCCATCAAATCCGGAAACAGCGACGGCACCGAGTTTTTCACACATTTTCCAAGGTGGATATTCGGCTGGTTATTATTCTTACAAATGGGCGGAAGTTTTGGATGCGGATGCGTTTCAATATTTCAAAGAAAATGGAATCTTCAATCCGGAAATCGCTTCGAAATATAAAATCCTCCTTTCTTCCGGCGGAACCAAAGACCCTATGGAATTGTTCAAAGCGTTCCGTGGAAGCGAGCCGAAAGTGGAGAGTCTGTTGAAGAGAGCTTTTGGTAGCTGAGAAATAATTACTTTAACAACGTTTGAATTGCAACCCTTTCGGAGTTTGAAACTCTGAAAGGGTTTTTCGAAAAATAATATTAAATTTTAACAAAATGACTTGTCCCTGCTGTTCCGGAAAACCTTACGAAGATTGCTGTCAACCTTATCACAAAAAAGAAAAATTTCCACCAACTGCGGAAGCTTTGATGCGTTCTCGCTTTTCGGCGTTTGCCATCCCGAACGGTGAATATCTTTGGGAAACGATTTCGCCTGGAAAACGTAAATTCCATAACAAAAAAAGCCTGCAGGAATGGGGCGAAATCAATGAATGGACAAAGTTGGAAATTGTGGATACACCGTCAGTGAACAAGGTGGAATTCAAAGCGTTTTATACGTATGAAGATGGAAATCCGCAAGTCCATCACGAGTTATCGACCTTTAAAACGATTCAGAATCGGTGGTATTATGTGAGCGGAATATTTTTGGATTAAGGAATTTAAAGCAAACCTTTTTTCTTTTTCTGTCTCAAAACATAGAGATACAAACTTTCTACTTTTGCCCTTGCCCAATCTGTTTTTCTGAGGAATTTCAATGAGGAATTGATGCTTGGATTGTCGGCGTTGAAACATCGGATGTTGATTTGCTTCCCCAATTCTTCGAAACCATTGTAATAATCTACCAATTCTTCCAAAATTGCGTCCAGTCTTTTGCCGTGTAAAGGGTCTTTCGAAGTTTGTTCCATTTTGTAAAATTATGATTTTAATATAATTTTGAACGCAAAGCGCGCAATGATTTTTTATAATTGTTGAAAATATTTTTAAGGTTCGCAAAGGCGCTTCGCTCAATTAAGATTTGAAATCTGTTAATGAATTTTATTATCAATGTAATTTCTGATTGTCGAGATTTCATATATTTGATTATAAATCAGAAAAAATGAAAATCCTAACTTTTATTATCCTTTTATTTTCTACAATGTCTAATGCTCAGGACTTCGCTAATTTCGGCAAATATCAAAAACAAAATCAAGAAGTAAAATCCAAAAATACAACACCAAACTCTGTACTGATGGGCGACTCTATCACAGAAGGCTGGTTTGCCACAGATCCGGAATTTTTCAGCAAAAACAATTTCGTCGGAAGAGGAATTGGTGGTCAGGTAACTTCGCAGATGCTTTTGAGATTTCGGGAAGATGTAATCTTATTGAAACCCAAACGCGTGATTATCCTCGCTGGAACCAATGATATTGCGGAAAATCAAGGTCCTATTTCTTTGGATAAAGTGTTTGGAAATATTGTTTCGATGGTGGAATTGGCAAAAGCTAATAACATCAAAGTGGTTTTGTGTTCGGCGCTTCCCGCGTCCGATTTCCCTTGGAGAAAAGGAATTATGCCCGCTGACAAAGTGATTGCACTGAATCAAATGATAAAAGATTATGCTCAGAAAAACAAAATCACCTACATCGATTATCACACGCCTTTGAAAGACGACAAAAATGGTTTGCCTCAAGAAATTGCAGAAGACGGAATCCATCCGAACAAATTGGGTTATGAGAAAATGGAGGCCATCCTGATGAAAAATTTGAAGTAATGAATCTTGAAGCACTAAAATTCCCAGTCGGAAAGTTCGTAAAACCGGAAACCATCACCAAAGAAATCATCGATTCCGCTATTCATGAAATTGAAAACTTTTCCAATCTTGTGAAAGCTGAAATTGAAAATCTGGATGAAAACGATTTGAAGTTAAAGTACAGACCAGAAGGCTGGACAATATCTCAAGTAGTTCATCATTGCGCTGACAGTCATATTAATAGTTACGTGCGATTCAAATTGGCTTTGACTGAAAATGTTCCAACAATTAAACCTTACGAGGAAAGTCTTTGGGCAGAATTGCCGGATAGCAAACTTTCGCCTTTTGTTTCTTTGAAGTTGCTGGAAGCGTTGCACGAAAGATGGGTTTTCATTATGAAGAGTTTGTCTGATGAAGATTTGAACAAAGAATTTATCCATCCTGAACAGCCAGAAAAGATTTCGCTCACAGAAAATATTTTGATTTATAGTTGGCATTGTCAGCATCATTTGGCTCATATTCGCCAAGCGAAGGAATTGAGATTTAATTAAGAACTTTAAAATTGAATTATGAAAAAACCAATCTCTCTTTTACTTCTACTTTTCATTAATATTTTTTCATTGGCTCAAAACAAAATTGACCAAGATTTAGAAAAATGTTTGAGTAAAGACAATTCAACAGCTGGACAAAGAAATTGTATCAATTCTGCTCAAAAATCGTGGGACAAAGAACTTAATAAAACCTACATTTCATTAAGCCAAAAACTTTCAAAAACCGGAAAAAACGAATTGGTAGAAGCGCAGAGAAATTGGATGAAATTCCGTGATTCTGAGTTCAAATTGATTGACAAATATTATTTCAATATCAAAAAAGGAACTTTGTTTTATGTGATTGCAGGGAATAAAAAATTGGAAATTGTTAAAGATAGAGCGTTGCAGCTTAAAGATTATGATGAGCAGTTTGATTATTGATAAGTTCAATACGTTAATCAATGGAAATAAACCACATTAATTACAGTTATAAAAAATTTACACTAATCATTGTTTGCGCTTTTATAATTGCACTTATTATTCCACGCATTTTAGGAAATTCTCTACGATATTCAGAGTTGAGAGTTGTTTGGCAAATTGGGATTAATACTTCGATGATTTTACACGTATTTTCAATTCTTTTTTCATTTATTAATTCGTTATTTACTTTCCTTGAATTTCGTGAAACCAAAAAATGGAATGTACTTTGGCTAATTTTAAGTCTTATTCCCTTTTTATATTGGACTTATTGGTTAACTTACATCTCTTTCTTCCTAAGCAATGACTATTGATTGATAAAATATAAAATCATTCTTACGTTCTTCCCGAAAAGTGTATTTTTAGGCAAAATTTTTTAGTAATGATTTACGGAATCGATACGCTCGGATATCAGGATGTTTTGGCAATAGCAAAAAATCCATCGCTTGCAAAACTCAGTGAAAAATCAAGAGAACAAATTATAAAGTCGCAAAAGAATGTTCAAGAAATTGTAGCTTCTGACAGGACGGTTTACGGTATTAATACAGGATTTGGACCACTTTGCGACACCAAAATATCAGAATCGGAAACAGCGCAACTTCAGCACAATCTTATTATTTCTCACGCTGTTGGTGTTGGACAACCGATTGACAAGAATATTTCAAAAATAATGATGATTGCCAAGATCCACGCTTTGTCGAAAGGATTTTCGGGTGTTTCTTTGGACGTGATCGAGCGTTTGATATTGATGTTGGAGAAAGACATCATTCCTGTTGTTCCGGAGCAAGGTTCTGTTGGAGCTTCGGGAGATCTGGCGCCTTTGGCACATTTGGTTTTGCCACTTTTGGGATTAGGCCAGGTTTGGGAAAATGATCAACCTGTTACTACTTCAATAGTTCTTGAAAAGCATAATATTCAACCTTTGAAACTTGGCCCGAAAGAAGGTTTGGGATTGATCAATGGAACGCAATTCATCCTCGCTCACGCCATTATTGGATTATCAAAATTTGAATATCTTTTGGATCTGGCAGACCTGACCGCCGCCATGAGCCTTGAAGCTTACCGAGGTTCTGCAAGTCCTTTCAAAAAAGAATTGCACGACATTCGTCCGTTTGACGGAAGTCGAAAAGTCGCAGAAAGAATGAGAAACTTCCTGAAAGATTCCGACAATCTGAAGTCTCACGAATTCTGCGACCGCGTTCAGGATCCTTATTCGATGCGATGCGTGCCACAAGTTCACGGCGCGAGCAGAAATGCCTTCGAACATTTGAAACAGATGGCAGACATAGAATTGAATTCTGTAACCGACAATCCAATCATTCTAAGTGCAGAAGAATCTATCTCAGGCGGGAATTTCCACGGACAGTTGATGGCTTTGCCTTTGGATTATTGTGCCTTGGCAGCGGCTGAATTAGGAAATATCTCTGACCGAAGAAGTTATCTTTTGCTGGAAGGAAAATATGGTTTACCTAAGTTATTAGTAGAAAGTTCTGGACTCAACTCTGGCTTTATGATCCCGCAATATACAAGTGCAGCATTGGTTACAGAGAACAAAACGCTTTGTTTCCCGGCTTCCGCAGATTCTATACCGACAAGTTTAGGTCAGGAAGACCACGTTTCTATGGGAAGTATTTCGGGAAGAAAATTCAATCAAATCCTTGGGAATCTTGAAAATATTTTGGCGATTGAATTGATGTTCGGCGCTCAAGGTCTGGAATTCAGAAGACCTGCAGTTTGCTCGGAAATTGTTGAGAAGAATTACTCCATTATTCGTTCTGTAGTTCCGAAATTGGAAAATGATAGATTAATCGGAGAAGACATTTTGAAAATTGCAGAGTTGATTGGAGAAAGGAAACTGATTGTAAATTAAAAAGGTCTTCGACTCCGCACAGACTGACAAATCTTAAAATAACTATTAGTTTTAGAGATGTCATCTGAGCGGAGATAAATAATTACGAGTGTGAAAACAGCTGCCAAAAGTACAACTTTCCATTTTCCCGAACCATTCTCTTCTATGAAAAGCGTATTTTTCTGACTTTGAAATTTGGTAGGTTTTCCAGATATCCTTTTTCGTAGGCGATAAATTCTGGTTTGTCTGCCATTACTTTTTTGACTTCTGCCCAATCCGGATCGGAAGGAAGACAACCTTTTCCGGCTGATTGTTCAACTTTAATTTAACGCTTAACTGTCCATTTTTGTTGAGCATCTTCACTGGGACATTGCTGTTACCTGAGAAAGAATTCTATTCAGCAAAATGTGTATAATTGCTTTCGATGGTTTCTACGAAATCTTCAGAATTTCTCAAATCCTGATTTTTTCAGAATTTTAATGAGTCCAGTCGAACTTCATAGATGTTTAGGAAATTATTTCACGATCTATCAAAGTTCGCAATTTTGGACGGAATGGCCAAAAAAGAAAAATATTAAATAATAAACAACACTACCTAACTAAAATTCAAATTTTAATTATTACTAGGACAATATTAATAAAAAACTATTACTATGGTTTAATTAAAAAATATTTAATAAATTATAAACTTAATATTACAAAATATAAATATTAAACCTATTTTTGAATAATTAATTTTAAAAAAACTTTATTATGAAAAACAATTTTTATATTATTTCAATTATCGGTTTATCATTAATTTCTTGTTGAAAATGGAAAAAATTATTTGGTGGCCAATACTTACACTCTACATTTAAAATATAATTCCGCCGGACAATATTTAGGAAATCTTTTTAGACCAATGAATCCCAGTGCAATTAGATTCACTTACAGATATGTTAAATTTTAGAACATAATGAAAACTTTATATATTATAACATTTTTATCCTCAATATCCATTTTTGGTCAATACATTCGTATTTCTCCAGAGTTTTCCATTAATTCTATTAAAGGAAGCAATGTAGATGTTTTGGAAACGAATATTCAAACTTATAATATTACTCTGGGTATTGATTATGCCGAGCACGAAAAATATTTCGTTTCGAGTAATTTGGGTTATAAACAGAGAGGTGGACGAGAGAATAATCCTTTATTGATGGGAAATTGGAATAAAATCACAAAACGATGGAATTACATTTCCATGAACAGTTATTTTAATTACAAATTCAATCTTTCTGATGCTTATTTTTATTTTGGAATCGGACCGGAAATTAATTTTTTACTATCTAAAAAGCCATTCGAAAATACACCATACGAAAATGACTATGGATTGAATAAGACCTTATTTTCTGCAAATACACAAGTAGGATTTACCCGTACTTTTGGGGATTTCAGATTTGGAGCTTATTCTTATTACAATTTGAATCTCTCAAAAATCGGGAAAAGTGATTTCAACAATTTAAAAAATAGCGGTTTTAATTTTGGAGTTTCTTTTGCTTACGACTTAGATAAATTATAAAAATATCTTTTTAAACAATTTCTTAATTCCTTGTCTATTTTTTGACAGGGAATTTTTTAATTAGCCTTATCAAGGTTTTGAACTGTGACAAGGCTGTTTGTGCTATTTCATTTTGATTTTAGTTTGGACAAAAGAAATACCAGACCTCAACCTAGCCCCGATTGCAACGGCATCCTTTTTTGCTTTGTGATAATTCTCGTTTTGATGCCAAAACTTCTGAAAGCAAAAAAGATATAGTGGAAAGCGGGTTGGGAACGTCTAAAGAATTACAAAACTTGGTGCTCCCAAAAAATAAAAAGGCGGAAAAAGCATTCGCTCCTTCCGCCCCGGTAAACCCAAATCAAATAAACTATGAAAAAACTACTTGGGTTCTAGGATGCTTATCGGGATGATGACTTCCTCGAGGGAAATCCCACCGTGCTGATAAGTGTCTTTGTAATAATTCACAAAGTGATTATAGTTCTTTGGGTATGCTAAAAATATATTGTTCTTCGCAAATATATACTTTGAACTCAGATTTCCCTTTGGTAGAAATAGTTTGCCGGGATCGTTGATCGCCCAGACATCTTTGTCTTCGTAGGTTAAGCTTCGTCCTGTTTTGTATCTTATGTTGGTAGACGTTTCTCTGTCGCCAACTACCTTACTAGGTTTTTTAACATAAATTGTGCCGTGATCTGTTGTAATGACCAATTTGAATCCACTTTCTGCAGCAGCCTTGATAATTTTCAGTAAAGATGAATTTTCAAACCAGTTGTAAGTGAGTGATCTGAAGGTTTTATCGTCTCTAATCAATTGATTTACAATATTATTATCCGTTTTTGCATGAGACAGAATATCGATAAAGTTGTAAACGATGACCAAGAGATCATTATTTTTGTGCTGATTAAAATCCTCCAAAATCTTTTTCTCAAAGTCTGAATTAAGGATTTTCAGGTATTTCATAGATTTGCTGGAGAGTCCAAGACGTTTCATCTGATCTTCTAGAAAATCTCTTTCAAATTCGTTTTTGTTACCATCTTCGTTGTCATTGAACCAGTTGTTTGGGAATCTCTTCTCAATTTCTGACGGCATCAATCCTGCAAAAAATGAATTACGGGCGTATTGCGTTGCTGTCGGAAGAATACTGAAATAATAATCTTCGGATGTTTTGTTGTAGAATTTGGTAAACAATGGCTCTATCACTTTCCACTGGTCATATCTCAAATTGTCAACCATTAATAGAAGAACTTTTTCCTTTTCTAATTCCGGTTTCACTTTGTCTTTGAAAAGCGTGTGGCTCATCATCGGTTTATCGTTGCTGTGAAGCCATTCTTCGTAGTTATTTTCTATAAATTTTGAGAATTGGATATTGGCTTCTTCTTTCTGATTTTGAAGCAGATCGGCGAATTCGTTGTCCGAAACTTTATCAAATTTCACTTCCCAATTCAAGATCTTTTTATAATATTCTGCCCAATCCTGATAAGTTCTCAAATATGACAATTCCATACTGAGATTCCTGAATTCCTGTTGATAATCAACTATTGTTTTCTGCTCAACGAGAGATTCGCTTTGAAGGATTTTTTTGAGTGACAAAAGAACCTGGTTTGGATTCACAGGTTTTAAAATATAATCTTCGATCTGCGAGCCAATTGCCATTTCCATAATGTGCTCTTCCTCACTTTTGGTTACCATCACGATCTTGATGGCATTATCTTTTTCTTTGATCATTGGAATGGCTTCCAGACCGGAAATTCCAGGCATATTTTCATCAAGAAATGTCAGCACGAATCTTTCTTTTTCTATCAGTTCCAAAGCCTCATTTACGTTGTTCACGGGTGTTACATTATAACCTTTGTTTTCCAAAAAGACGATATGAGGTTTGAGAAGATCTACTTCATCATCGATCCATAAAATTTTTCCTGACATATATTTTTATTTAAGTTTAAAGTATCAAAATTATGACCAAAATATCACAATAATATTTAAATAACAGATTGTAGGCGTTAAATATTAGTTAAAGGAAAAAGAAATAAAAAAAACTTTGCCGCTGCCGACAAAGTTTATAATTTTTATTAATTGGAAAAGCTGATCAATTCCTTTTTCTGAGCGTTGTAGAGATGGAACTCCAACATCTTGAAAGAATCTCTAGGAATGATAGTTACCCATTTTTTGTATTTTAGGAACCATTTGTTTTGGATGCTTGCCAGACCTTTCGTCAAATAAGCTTCCACAAACGGATGCACGTGAAGGAAAAGTTTTCCTTTCTCTGTCGCCATAATTGTTCTGATGGAATCTTCCATCTTTTCGATGATCACGATCGGAGCGATAATTTCGCCGTCCTTGTTGGGATTTTCTTCGTTGGTTTCGATGCTTTTTTCTGCGCGCACACGCTGTCTTGTCATTTGGATCAGACCAAACTTCGAAGGTGGGAGAATCTTGTGTCTTGCCTTGTCACGCTTCATCTCGTCTCGGAAATGTTCGTACAGTTCCTTTCTATGTTCCGCATCCACCATATCAATGAAATCCACCACGATGATTCCGCCCATATCCCGAAGACGAAGCTGTCTTGCAATTTCTGTGGCCGCCATTTTATTGACTGTCAAAGCGTGCATTTTGTTGGTTGATGACGATGAAATATTGTTTCCGGAGTTCACATCCACCACGTGAAGGGCTTCTGTATGCTCGATCACGAGATAAGCACCTTTTGACGCAGGAATATTCACGTGTTTTCCGAAACTCTGCTTCAACTGTTTTTCAACATTGTAATATTCCAAAAGTGGAATATGAGAATCGTAAAACTGAACGATATTTTTTCTTTCAGGAGCAATGACTTCGATGTAAGCTTTCATATCCTCCACCATTTTCTCATCATCACAAATGATGCTTACGAAATCCTGGTTGAAGTTGTCCCTCAAAATAGAAGATGCTTTGTCCTCCTCGCTCAGAACCTTGCTTGGAACTTTATTTTTCTGGATATTCTTGAAAGTCGTTTCCCACTTCTTCACTAGCTGATTCATGTCATTATGAAGTTCAGCCACTTTTTTTCCTTCAGCCACCGTCCTGATAATGACACCAAAACCTTCCGGGCGAATGCTTTCAATCAAAGTTTTGAGGCGTTCTTTTTCAGCGCCGTCGCTCACTTTTTTGGAAATCGAAATTTTATTATCAAAAGGAATCAGGACCAAAAATCTTCCTGTAAGAGAGATCTGCGTAGAAATACGTGGTCCTTTCGTAGAGATTGGCTCTTTGGTGATTTGAAGTAATACAATGTCGCCTGCTGTCAGCACTTTGTCCACCGTTCCCATCTTGTCGATGTCTTTGGAATGTTCGGCGTTTTTGAGACTTGGCGTCTGTTGTTTTTTGGAAATGGTATTTTTCAGGAATTTCTGGTAAGACAGAAATTGAGGTCCAAGATCCTGATAATGCAGGAATGCATCTTTGTCTGTTCCGATGCTTACGAAAGCAGCGTTTAAGTTCGGGGCAAGTTTTTTTATTTTCCCTAAAAAAAGGTCACCAACTACAAAATCGGATTTGGTTTTCTGCTCGTGAAGTTCAAAAAGGCGTCCATCTTCCAACAATGCGATCTTTGAAGCGTCTTCCTCATTGGAAATTATCAGTTCTTTCTTCATAACTTCATAAACTGGTTTTTTTACTAAGATTAGGTTGTAAATATAAAACAAAAATATAGTTGGCAATAGAACCAACTATATTTATATGTGTAAGACGTTAAAATAATAAATTATTTCTTCTTGTGTCTGTTTGCTCTTCTTCTTTTCTTTCTTTTGTGAGTTGCAACCTTATGTCTCTTTCTTTTTTTTCCGCTTGGCATAATTTATATTTTTATACGTTTATATTCTATTGATTATTTAACTGCAACTTTAGTTTTAACTTTCTCTACAAAAGTTTTTGAAGGTTTGAAAGCCGGAATATTGTGAGCAGGGATTTCAATTGCTGTATTCTTAGAAATGTTTCTTCCTGTCTTAGCCGCTCTTGTTTTGATGATAAAAGAACCAAAGCCTCTTAAGTAAACATTGTCTCCATTATACATAGAGGTTCTGATTTCCTGCATGAATGCTTCTATAACTTTCTGTGTATCATTCTTTTCTACTCCCAGCTTGTTCGAGATGGTATTTACCAATTCTGCCTTTGTCATTTTATAATTTTCTTTATATTTTTGGTGTGCAAATATAAGACATATTTTTGAAAACAAACAAACAAAATGCTGATTTTCTTCACATTGGGAAAAAGCTAATAAAGTGGTATGATACTAATGCCAGACAACTTCCCTGGAGAGAAAACCAGCATCCTTATAATATATGGATCTGCGAAATTCTTTTGCAGCAGACTCAGGTAAAACAAGGTCTCGGACATTACCTCAGATTCATAGAAAGATTCCCGCATGTTGAGGAACTTCACAAGGCTTCAGAAGATGAAGTTTTGTTGTACTGGAAAGGCTTGGGCTATTATTCGAGAGCAATCAATCTTCATAAGGCGGCGCATCAGATTGTAGAAGATTTTGACGGCAAATTCCCGAATCATTACAACGATATTCTGAAACTGAAAGGCGTTGGAAAATATACAGCTGCTGCAGTCGCAAGTATTTGTTTTGATGAAAAGATCCCAGCGATTGATGGCAATTTCTATCGTGTTTTGTCACGGATTTTTGCGGATGATTTTGATATGTCGAGTTCCAAAGCGTTTCAATATTTTACTGATTTGGCTTTATTAATCATGCCGGAGGACAAACCCGGGGATTTTAATCAGGCCATTATGGACATTGGTTCGGAAATCTGTAAACCAAGAAATCCACTTTGCCCGGAATGCCCCGTGAACGATGATTGCATCGCTTATCAAACGGGAAGAATAGCAGAATTCCCAGTCAAAACGAAGAAGGCAAAAGTCACAGATCTGAGCTTGAAATATTACTTCATCAAATTTCAAAACCAATTTCTCATTAAACAGAGAGGAAATGACTTCATCTGGAAAAAACTGTACGAATTTCCTACTTCTGTTCCTACAGAATGGGAAGAATTAATTGTCAATTCGAAGATCATCAATCATAAACTGACGCATAAAAATATGACGATAGAAATCAATACCATTGAATTGGAAACGAAAAAAGAGTTGAAGAAATTTGCTTCGGAAAATGATTTTCTAATAGTAGATCAAGATGAAGCTGATCAGAAATCTTTCCCAAAACCTTTGCAGGATTTTTGGATTTAAAATATTAGAAAACAATAAAAGTTTGCAAATTGAAAACTTTAATTTTATCTTTGTCCTATGAAAATCCTTGTAAAGAAAACAATTTTATTTTACACAGAAAAATATCCGGCTGCTAGAACACAACTCTTAATCTGGCATAATGAGTTTTCAAAAATGAATTTTCATAATTATAATGACCTCAAAAAGGTTTATGGAAATGCCAGCATTGTAAGCAATAACAGAGTTGTTTTTAATATTAAAGGAAATGATTTTCGACTGGTTGTTTCGATCAATTTTTCGCAGACTGCTTGTTATGTAATTTGGTTTGGAAGTCATAAGGAATATGACAAAATTAACGTTGAAACGATCGCTTTTGATGTTGCGATATTAAATTATAAAAAATAGTATTAATGACTTGGAAAGTAATAAAAACGGAAGAAGATTATAAAAAAGCTTCACTTAGATTGATGGAAATTTTCCACGCAGAACAGAATACGCCAGAAGCGGACGAACTGGATTTACTAATGGTTTTGGTCAAAGATTATGACGAAAAACATTATCAATTACCCGAACTTGATGCCTTAGAAGTGATTAAATATAAAATGGAAGAAATGGGAATGAAAGCCAAAGATCTCGAACCGATCATTGGGAGCAAAGGCCACGTTTCCGCCATCCTTTCCGGCAAGCGGGAAATCACCTTGAAAATGGCGCAAAAGCTTAAAAATTATTTCCGTATTCCTGCCGAAGTTTTTCTTCACAATGCCTGATTTGGATTGGAGAGTTTTTGAAGTCAGAGAGTTTTTTTTCAACAAAATTATTATAACAATTTAATTTCTATATTTGCCGAGAATTTGGTTCCCGAATGTTTCGGGATTAAAAGGGAATGAAGCGCAATTCTTCAACTGTCCCCGCAACTGTAAATCGCAACAAAGTATTTTGCAATCTTTGCCATTGCCCGCCTTAGGCGGGTGAGAAGGCGCAAAATCAGCGAAAGTCAGGAGACCTGCCAGAAAAAAAATTAGTCAATGCTTTCGGAGGAAAGGCAGGTCATTATGAAACGTCTATTTACACTTTTTTCTCTGTTAATCTTGCATCAATATTCCGCTCAGGAAACTTTGATCGATACTGTATTTATTGATAACCAATACAATAAAGTAGAGAAAACAGCAAAAATATCGAATCTGAGTTCTGATCAGATTTTAGAAAATTCGACATCACTTTCGGATCTTCTGAGATTTCAATCCAACATTTACATCAAGGAAAATGGTCGTGGCGCAACCTCTTCGCCTTCGTTTCGTGGAACCGGAGCGCCAAGAACGGCTTTTGTATGGAATGGAATTAATGTGAATTCTATTTTTCTTGGTCAGGGCGATATTAATAATCTTAATCCGTTGAGTTATGATAATGTCGGAATTAAATTTGGTGGCGGAAGTGTGATCTACGGAAGCGGCGCAATTGGCGGCTCGATTCACCTTAATAATACGCTGGATTTTGACAAAGGATTTCACGGAACATTGTTTTCGGAATATGGCTCTTTTGGAACTTTTAATTCATTAATCAAAACAAAATACAGCAACGAGAAATTGAGCTTCAGCTTTTCTGCAAATCATTCTCAAAGTGAAAATGATTATGAAGTTTCCGAAAAGAAATTCATCAACAGAAACGGAGAATATCAAAATACGGGATTCAATCTTGGTTTGGCTTATAAAACAGATCAGAATAACGAATTTTATCTTCAAACCCAACATTACGACAGCGATCAGCACTACCCTATTTTTGATGAAAATCAAACCAAAACAAAATATCAGGTTCAGACTTTGCGAAGTTTAGCCGGCTGGAAACTTAATTCAAACAAGATAAAAAACGATTTGAAGCTGGTTTATCTGGAAGACAACTTTCAGTATTTTGGAGACATTAATCAAGCAAAAGCCAGCGGCGGAACAGGAAAACAATACATCGTGCGAAATGACCTCGATTATTCAGTTTCAAAACAATCTTCTTTCAATTTAATTTCGGAATATCAATATAAACAGGGCGAAGGCTACCAATCCGGAATCCAAAATCCGAAAAGAAACGAATTCAACCTTTCTTTGCTTTACAGAAACGGAAATCAGGAAAAATTCTATTGGGAACTGGGTGCAAAATATGATTTTGTGGAAGGTTTTGAAAGTCCGTTTTTGTTCTCAGCGAGCGGAAAATTTAAGGTAAATAATTGGTACCAGACTTCAATCAATATTTCCAGAAATTTCAAAGCGCCAACTTTCAATGATTTGTATTGGCAGCCAGGCGGAAATCCGGATTTGAAAGCGGAAACATCGTATCAGGCAGAGATGTCGCATTACTTCAGTTACAGAAATTTTAAATTGGGAATCACGCCGTATTATATGCAGGCAAAGGATCTGATCCAGTGGATTCCAATGTCTTCCGGTATTTGGTCGCCTGTCAATGTAAGAGATGTTGATTTTTATGGTCTTGAAACCGAATTATCGTTTAATAAAAACTGGACAAATCAGAAATTGAAATCTCAAATCAGCTATTCTTATACAAGATCTACTGATCAGGAAACAAAGAAACAACTGAGTTATGTTCCGTTTAATCAGATTAATTTCAATACCAATTATCAATATAAAATGGTTGGCTTATTCGTTCAGGCTTTGTATAACAGCAAAATCTATACAGACAACGATGAGAATCGTTTTATAGATGACTACTTAATTTTAAATGCCGGAATTACTATTAATCCAATTAAAAATATTCAGATTGGCTTCAAGGTCAATAATATAACGGATATGGTGTATGCAACGGTAGATTACTACTTTATGCCAAAAAGGAATTATGCTGTCAGCCTGAATTTAAATTTTTAAAACAATAAATATATAATGAACCCAGCAATTTGCGGTAAACATTATTCAAATAAAAACAATAAATAAATATATTATGAAATTCAACAGATTTTTAACCGCAGTTTTTGCATCAGCCCTTTTGGTTGTTGCATCTTGTAATGACGATGACGAGATTTACAACAATCAGGAAACTTCTTACAGTGGGATTCTGGTTGTCAATGAGGGTTCATTTACAAAACCAGATGCCAGCGTAGACTTTCTTTCTTCAGATTTAAGTGAAGGAAAATCGGACATTTACACAAAGGCAAATAACGAAAATCTTGGAGACGTTCTCCAAACGATCGGTTTCAAAGGGACTAATGCTTATTTGGTTGTTAACAACAGCAACAAAATTGTGATCGCAAACCGTTTCAATTTTAGCAAAAATACAACTGTCACTTCCAATCTTGTAGGTCCAAGATACATCGCATTTACAGAAAGCCAGTATTACGTTACAAACTATGATTTTGCCAATGTAAAAAAGTTGAACATCTACAACAATGCAGACAATACATTCATAAAAAGCATCAACTTTGACCGTTACGCAGAAAAAGTAGTGGAAGCAGGTGGAAACATCGTTGTACAGACAGATGGAACTCTTTACAATTTTGCAACCAACTCTATGGACATTACAGGTCACACGATAACGATTGTAAAACCGTCTACCAATGCTATCGACAAGACAGTTATATTGCCAGATTCAGGAGCAATTTCTGATCTTATTTCTTACGAAGGCTATGCTTACGCTTTATCTTCGGGGAATACAGATTCTTACATTTATAAGATCAATGCAGCAGACGGAACTTTTACTGTAACTACGCTTACCGGAATTCCAAACGTTCAGAAATTAAGAATCGAATCTGGCAACTTCTATTTCTTAGATGGTGCTAACAAGGTTTATTCTAAGAACATGTCATCAGCAACCTCTGCTGTCACTACATTATTCACAACACCGGCTTATTCTTACAGTTTTAATGTGATAGACGGGAAGATTTTTGTATCCAATTCGAGTTTTAGCGGAGAAAGTACATCTTATGTTTATTCACTAAGCGGAAATCAAATCAAATCGTTCAAATCCGGAATCGGAACGAATGGTTTCTATAAAAATTAATTTTTCATCATTTGTGTTTTTAGGGGTCCTGTCAGATTATTCTGGCAGGGCTCTTTTTTATTTTAAAAAATGTTTTTTTTAATAAATTTCAAGCATAATATTTGCTGACTCACAAGCCAAATAAAAACCTTAATTTTATAAAAAATTCGCAATGAGGGAAAAGATTGTCATTATCGGAGGTGGTTTCGCAGGTTTGCAGCTTGCAAGGAATCTTAATAATCAGGGAAAATATAAAGTGATGGTCATAGATAAAATGAACCACCATATGTTCCAGCCTCTCTTCTACCAAGTGGCAACAGGAAGAATCGAACCTTCCAATATCTCCTTCCCTTTCAGAAAAATCTTTCAGAAATCTAAGAATATCCAATTCCGGATGACTGAAGTCAAAAAGATTATTCCGTCCGAAAACAAAGTGATTGGCGAAGACGGCGTTTTCACGTATGACAAACTCGTGATCGCAACAGGCTGTAAAACCAACTTTTTCGGCAACGAAAAAATGCAGGATTTGGCGCTCGGAATGAAAAATACCCAGGAAGCCATTACGATCCGAAATCATATCTTAATGACTTTCGAGAAAATGATTATTGAAAGGAAAGCCAGTGATGATGGGAACTGGAATCTCGTAATTGTAGGCAGCGGACCAACCGGCGTGGAATTGGCAGGTGCATTTTCTGAAATGAAATCCAGCATCTTGCCAAGAGATTATCCGAGAATGAATTTCTCCGATCTTAATATCATTCTAATAAGTTCGAGCGACAAACCTTTGGACGCCATGAGCCAGGAATCTCAGGATGCAGCGGAGAAATATCTGATCCAGCTGGGTGTCAACTTTATGAAAAACGAACGTGTGACGGATTATGACGGCGAAGTGATTTATATGAAAAGCGGTAACTCTATCCCAACCAATAATGTAATCTGGGCAGCGGGCGTTACAGGAAATATCATTGATGATTTTAATATAGAAAACCTTGTCAGAAACCGATATATCGTTGACCGGTACAACAAAGTCAAAGGTTTCGATAATATCTTTGCCATTGGCGACATAGCATATATGGAGACGCCAAAGTATCCACAAGCGCATCCACAGTTAGCAAATGTGGCCATTAATCAAGGGAAAAATCTGGCTAGGAATTTCAAAAAAGAGTCGGAAAAAGACTGGACAGAATATGAATATATTGACCGTGGATCGATGGCGACTATTGGAAAACACCGCGCAGTTGTCGACCTTCCTAAATTTAAATTTCAGGGATTTCTTGCTTGGTATTTCTGGATGTTCTTACATTTGATGCTGATTCTGAGCGTTAGAAATAAGCTGGCCATTTTCTTCAACTGGATGTGGAGTTACATCAACAAAGATTCTTCATTAAGGTTGATCATTGCGCCATCAAGAAAAAACGCTACAGAACAGTAATATAATCGATAGTTGATAAATGATAATTGATTGCAATTCATCACTTATCATTCATCATTCATCATTTATAATTATGCGAATAGACATCATAAGTGTACTTCCAGAACTGATGGAAAGCCCATTCCAAACCTCGATTTTGAAAAGAGCGATGGAAAAAGGATTGGCAGAAGTGCATTTTCACAATATCAGAGATTGGAGCACCAACAAACACCGCAAAGTCGATGACGAACCGTACGGCGGTGGCGCAGGAATGATAATGACAGTCGAACCTTTGGACAACTGCATCTCCGACCTAAAATCGCAAAGAGATTACGACGAGATCATCTACCTCACACCAGAGGGCGAAACTTTGAATCAAAGAATTGCGAATACTTTATCTATCAAAAAAAATCTGATTTTCCTTTGTGGACATTACAAAGGCGTTGACCAACGAGTTCGTGACCTTCACATCACGAAAGAAATTTCCATCGGCGACTACGTTTTGACTGGCGGAGAATTGGCGGCCTGTGTTTTGGCAGATTCCGTCATCCGACTTTTGCCTGGCGTTTTGAATGATGAACAAAGTGCTTTGACGGATAGTTTCCAAGATAATCTTCTTTCGCCTCCAATCTACACAAGACCAGAAACTTACAAAGGTTTATCTGTTCCAAAAATCTTGTTAAGCGGAAATACTTCAGCCATTGAAGATTGGTTGCACGATGAAGCAGTGAGAGTGACGAAGGAAAGACGACCTGACCTTTTGGAATAATTTCAGGAAAAAACCAAACTTTTAACCAATTTCAAAAACACAAATGAGACACTTTTTCAAATTGGCTGGCTTTGTTGTCGCTATTTTATTGACATCTTGTAAAGCCGAAGCACAACGAAAAGACGATTATTCATCCAAAATCGACAGCTTAATCAAGGGCAAAACGCTACGAACTTTCAACGGCGTTGTTTTCATTCAACAAAATGGAAAAGAAAAATATTCTAAGGCTTTTGGTTACGTGGATTTCAACAAGAAAACGCCTTTGAAAATTAAGGATAGATTTTCGACAATGTCCATCGCCAAGCAGATTACAGCAACCTTGATTTTGCAAGAAGTTGAAAAAGGAACGATTGATTTGCACGTCCCAATTCGGAAATATTTGCCGGATTTCGAATATTCGTGGGCAGATACCATTACCGTTCATCACTTATTGAATCATACTTCGGGACTTTACAGCGATGATTTGAAACCAACTTTGAAATTGAAAACGGGAACGGAATTCAGTTATTCCAATGTCGGATATTCTGTCGCGGGATTGGTCTTGGAAAAACAAAGTGGGAAAAGTTACGAGGAATTGGTGACGGCATTATTCAAAAAATGCAAAATGAATGACAGTGCTTATCCTAACGAAAACAATAGTAAACTTTTGACAAAAGGCCACACCATTAGAAAAGACGGCAGTTTCAAAATGAATGAAAAATCAAGTTTTGATACTTCGTATTATTTTGGAAGTCATCTGATTGTGACCGCACCCGATTTAGCCAAATGGAACGAAGCTTTGCACAACGGCAAACTTTTGAAACTAGAAACTTATAAATTAATGACCAATTATTCTGTAACGGCAACACATCAACTCTTTGGTGAAAATCCGATTGGTTATGGCTACGGTTTGAGAATCAATGACAAGGGCAACATCAACGAAATTGGGCACACAGGTTTTCATCCAGGTGAAGGTTTTACGGCGGTCAATTTATATTATCCGAAGACCAAAACGAGCATCATAGTAATGGAAAATGTGGCGAATGAGAATTTTGATATTGCTTATTATTTTGAGCAGGAAATCAGAAAAATTGTATTAGAAAGTAAACTTCTAAAATAATATGAAAAAGCTTATAAACCTTATTCCGCTTGTACTTTTTCTGATTTTTACCAGCTGTAATTCCAATAAAGAAGCTCAAAAATCTGAAACCGAAAAAGATTATATTTTCTTTATTCATAATAAATTTCTGGAAGAAAATCCAGATGGAACTTTCGCAGATAAATACAACGTAACAGTTGATTACAAAGGCATTTTACAGTCTTTCAAAAATGACGGCTTTGTGGTTTTCAGCGAAAAAAGAAATCCAAAAGCCAATGAACGTGCATTTGCAAACAAAGTCGTTTCTCAAATCGACAGTTTAATTTCAAAAGGTGTTCAGCCCAATCACATCACGGTTATCGGAACTTCAAAAGGTGGTTACATTGCACAATTTGTTTCCACTTTTGCGAAAAATCCGGATTTGAATTTTGTTTTCATCGGCAGTTTTCAGGATTCTGATATTGAAGAAATTCCAACAATCCAGTTCTGTGGGAATATTTTGACAATCTATGAGAAATCTGACATATTTGGTGTTTCAGCAATTAGGCGAAAGGAAACTTCGAAGTTAAAAGTTAATCATTTTAAAGAAATCGAATTGAACACAGGATTGAAACACGGATTTCTATACATCGCTTCTGATGAATGGATAAAACCTTGCAAAATGTGGGCGAAACGAAATTATGAATTGAGTCAGTAAAATCTCAATGACAAAAGACAAAAAGCCTTGTCAAGGTTCAAAACCTTGATAAGGCTAATATTTCGATTCCAAAAAATAATTTTTATCTTTATTCAAAATTGGATTTATGCAGAAGACGGTTTACGATAAAAGTGAGTTGCGCAATTTTGTGAATGACAGCATTTCGGGGAAAGTGAAGACGCTTGAGTTTTACCTCAATTTCTCTCTGGAAGCCAGCCGGGACATCAAGAAAACTTCAAAATACGATTCGATAAGAGAAGAAATCCAGGAGGAAATTTATCTCTTGGACAAACAAATGGTTTCGCTGAAAAATATGCAACGCGAAATGCGAAGAGTCCTGAACTCCGTTTCCGACAAGGTGAAACTCGGTTCGCTGGTCATCACAAACAAAGCCCGTTTTTACATATCGGTTTCTTTGGGGGAATTTTTCTTCCAAGGCGACCGCTTCTACGCCATCTCGCCAGAAAGTCCAATGGCACAAACGATGATGGGAATGCAAGCCGGCGATTCCTTTGTCCTCAATAAAATCGGACAGGAAATTGTGGAGGTGTTTTAAAATTCCCATCCTTTGGAGGGGTGGCGAAAATTTGAAAAATTTTTGACGGGGTGGTTACTACTTGACTCTTTTTTCTTTCCTCTTTGCTCTTTTATCTTTCTTCCCGTATCTTTGAATATGGAAAACGCTAAAATTTTAAAAAACATCATAGAAGAGCGCAGAAGCATCTTCCCAAAAGATTACACCGACAAAGAAATCCCTCAACATATTCTTGACGAAATACTAAGCAACGCCGTTCTGGCGCCCAATCACAAGCGCACAAAACCTTGGCGTTTCAAGACTTTCAAAGGTGAGGAAAAACAAAAGCTTGGATTGGAACTTCAAAATATTTATAAAAATTCGACGGCGGAAGCTCAGTTTCTTCAAAAGAAATATGATGATATTGGATTCAAGATTTCGAAGGCGAATGTTGTGGTTTCAATTGTTGTCAATTTCAGTGGATTGGTTCCGGATTGGGAGGAGATTTCGGCCGTTTCTATGGCGGTTCAGAATATGTATTTGACTTGTACGGCAAATAATATCGGTTGCTACTGGAGTTCACCAAAAATCGTTGAGCAACTGAAAAATGCTTTGACCATCGAAGAAAACCAGCAATGTTTGGGATTGCTCTATATGGGAAGTTTGGAATAATTTTTATTTCATAAATTTTTTACTCTCGCAGATTTAGCAAATCCAGCAAATTTTCATTATCGGTTAATCTGCAAAATCTGCCCAATCAGCGAGAAATATTTATGACATTTAAATTCTTAATTCATTTTAAACTTCATCAATGCAAAAAGTTTCAATATTCTGGTTTCGACGCGACCTTCGTTTGGAAGACAACAAAGGTCTGTACGAAGCTTTGAAGTCCGTCGAGAAAGTGATTCCGATTTTTATTTTCGATAAGGAAATCCTGGGGCAGCTTGAAGATAAATATGACCGACGTGTCGATTACATTCATCAGGTTTTGGAAAAAATCAATCTTGAACTGAAAGAATCCGGAAGCAATCTTCTGACTTTCCACGGAAAACCATTGGAAATTTTCAAACAACTGCAGAAGGATTATGATTTGAAATCCGTCTATTGCAATCGGGATTATGAACCGTCAGCTATTAAAAGAGATGAGGAAATAAATAAATTTCTCAATACTAAAAAGATTGATTTCGTTGATTTTAAAGACCAAGTTATATTTGAAAAAAATGAAGTTTCAAAAGACAACGGCGAACCTTACACGGTTTACACACCTTTCTCCAACAAATGGAAAAAACTTCTGACCGAAGACGGTTACAAATCGGTTAAGATTGATAAAACCCAATTTCTGAATTTACCTTCGAAGAAAATACTGAGCTTAAAAGAAATCGGATTTGAGAAAACAGATTTTGATTTTGAAGAACCAACGCTGGAATCGAAAATCATAGATGACTACGATAAAAAAAGAGATTTCCCGGCTTTGGATGCGACGACGCATTTGGGAATTGCGCTCAGGTTTGGAACCATCTCCGTTCGCAAATGCGTGAAATTCGCCTTAAGTCACAACGAAACTTGGCTTAATGAATTGATTTGGCGGGAGTTCTTTATGCAAATCCTATTTCACTTTCCGAAGGTTGTCAATTATTGTTTCAAAGAGAAATACGAAAATATCCCGTGGCGGAACAACGAATCCGAATTTGAAAAATGGAGCAACGGCGAAACTGGGTATCCCATCGTAGATGCAGGAATGCGCCAACTAAACCAAACCGGCAGAATGCACAACAGAATCCGAATGGTCACTGCGAGTTTTCTCACAAAACATCTTTTGATTGACTGGCGCTGGGGCGAAGCTTATTTTGCGAAGAAATTGTTGGACTATGATTTGTCAGCCAACAACGGAAACTGGCAATGGGCGGCAGGTTGTGGTTGCGATGCGGCGCCGTATTTCCGGGTTTTCAATCCAGATGAGCAGACGAAAAAGTTTGACAAAGATTTGAAGTACATCCGAAAATGGAATCCTGATTTTGAAAAAGACATTGTGGAGAACCGAATCGTGGAGCATAAATTTGCGAGGGAAAGAGCTTTGGAGACTTATAAGAAAGCTTTAAAATAATGTTTTTAACCACAAAAGTCACAAAAGTTTTTAACACTTAAGTTGATGATAAGATTTGTGAGGTAGTTCAATTAAGGACACATAAGTTTTGGAAATCTTCCATTCTTTGATGACTTAATTGTTTGATTAGAATTGTTCATAACTATCTAAATTTTCAAGAATTGTTGATTGGATGACAAATCCCATAGCCCTGATTGCAGTGGAAATCCCACAGCAGGCGTTGGGAAAAGCCAGGCGCGAGGAATTGCAACGGAAAGCAGGTTCCCGGCTCCGAAGATTCAAAGTTTTTTTATTCGATATTCGAGGTTTGAAAAAACTTCTGACATCTGACTTCCAACTTCTAACTAAAATTTTTCGTAATCGAAAATTTTGTATATCTTTGCACACTTAATATTTAACCGGGACGTGTTCCCACAATTTTAAAATTATATGTCAGTAAAAATCAGATTACAAAGACACGGTTCGAAAGGAAAACCTTTCTTCCACATCGTAGTTGCGGATGCAAGAGCTAGAAGAGATGGTAGATTCATCGAAAAATTAGGTACTTACAACCCAATTACAAACCCAGCAACTATCGATTTGAACGTTGATTCTGCTGTTAAATGGTTGAACAACGGTGCACAGCCAACTGACACTGCAAGAGCTATCCTTTCTTACAAAGGTGCTTTGTACAAAAAACACCTTCAAGGTGGTGTGGCTAAAGGTGCTTTTGACGAGGCTGAAGCTGAGAAGAGATTCGCTGCTTGGGTTGACGCTAAAGATGCTAAAGTACAAGGTAAAGTTGAAGGTTTATCTACAGCAAAATCTGACGCTAAGAAAGCGGCTTTGGAAGCTGAAGCCAAAGTAAACCAAGCAAGAATTGACGCTGCTGCGAAAGCTGAAGCTGATGCAAAAGCTGCTGAAGAGGCTGCAAACGCACCTGCTGAAGAAGTTGCAACTGAAGAAACTGCGACTGAAGAACCAACTGCTGAAGCAGAAGGAACTGAAGAAACTCAGGCGTAATTCTTTACAAAAAGATACAATCTCAAAGACACGATAATCTCGTGTCTTTGTTGTTTAATAAAAATCAATTTGTTTCCCCAGCCCTAAAGGGAGCAAATTGATTTTCATTCCACCCTTTAGGGCTGGGGAAAGAAGAAAATTAATCTTTGAAATAATGAGAAAAGAAGACTGCTATTTTTTAGGAACCATTACCAGAACGCACGGACTGCAAGGAAACGTCATCCTGAAATTGGACACAGACCAACCTGAAATGTACGATAAACTGACATCGATTTTTTTGGAAATCAATGGATTGCTGGTTCCGTTTTTTGTTGAAAAACAGCAGTGGCAGAGAGGCGACACAAAAATCCTTTCTTTCAAAAATTCTTCCGAAGCCTTGGTGAATCAGACCATTGGGAAAGGTGTTTACCTCCCACTTTCTACCCTTCCGCCTTTGACGGGGAAAAAATTCTATTACCACGAGGTTGTCGGTTTCGAAATCCGTGAAGAGGATGGAAAATCTTGCGGAACGATTGTTTCCATCAACGATATGACGGCTCAGAATTATTTCATTCTGAATCTTGCCGGAAAAGAAATCATCATTCCACTTATCAAAGATTGGATTCTTGAGGTAAATCGTGAAGAGAAATTCATCAAAATGTTTTTACCGGAAGGTTTGATGGATGTTTTCTTGGTGCCTTCGAAAAAGGATGAGTAATTCCTAAATCGAATTCTTCAGACTTTCTATTCTTTCCAACATACTATTGAAAAATTTTTTACGGTCGCGTTGTCCGGAAAAGCTGAGCGACGTTGAGTTTTTGATTTGATGTTGAAAGAAATTGAGCGCATCATCACACGTACTTTGGTCATCCGTCATCATATAACCGAACATATTGTAAGGCACGAAAAGCGATGATTTTTCTTCATTTTTGAATAAAATACTATTGTTCAGAATTAGAATATCGTGGGCATAGATGTGGAAATTTTTGTTTTCATTTTCTGCTTTTTTCTCGATGCTTTTGATTAATATTTTCAGTTCTTCGAGAATTAATTTCGCAGTTTCCTTGGACAGAATTTCGATTTCTGAATAAAATAAAACCTGATTCAGAATGCTGGAAATGGTGGTGTTGTTCCAGATTTCTGTCACGTTCAAATTCTCATATAGACTTTTCAAATCTTCACTTTTGTCGGAATATCTTTCTAATTTGAAATCGTCGAACGGTTGCATAAAGTCTTTTTCGTTCAAGAGATTCATCCAGACAAACAACTTAAATCTCGACAAAACCGAATCCGAAATCGTATAAAAAAACGGAATGTCCTTCGCAGAATAGTAAACCTCGGTTTCTTTGTTGATTTTGAAATCATTCAGAAGATGCAAGGCGTCATCAAAATAATTGAGCAAATCCGTGACGGTTCTGATGGGTTTGGTTTTCTTCGCAATGATTTGTTTGTCACTTTCCATAAAACTGTCGAGCGAAATGTTATAGAATTTTGCCAAAACCAGACTTTCTTCCAGAGAAAATTTAGACTTCATCGATGTTCTTCGGTGCGATGCGTCGTAGCTAATGTTGAGAACATTGGCAATCTCATCGTTCAGAGATTTGTCTCCAATCTTGCTTCGAATCTGTTTCAATAAAAGTTCCTGATACATCTTTTGCGATTTTCACAAATTTAGAAAAAATATTAATTCTTTTCCGCATTGAGAAGATTGGGTTTCGAATATAATTTTACATCATCATTAAAAAGATAAAATTATGAAAACGAAAATATTAGAACTCGCCATTCTTCTGACAACGCTCACTTCTTGCGTTAGTTTTGACAGAAAATTAATCAAAGATGATTTGACAAAGATTTCTGAAAACAACGGGAAATCAATCGATGGAAAATATGAATTCAAAGGTTATGATAATTCAAGTTCATTAATTTCAATACCAAGCGAATCCATAGGAATTGCCAGAATGTTGGATTTGAAAAATCAAGGTTTGGAAGATTGCGACTTGTTGGAAATCAAATCTAAAAAATTGGACACCAAACTTTACGAATTGGAATTGACATTATTCAAAAATGATTCGGTCAAACATTCTTACAAGTTGAACGCCACTTTGAAAAACGGAATCTTGACCTTGAAAAACCGAACGACAAAATGCACTGGAATCCCCTACTTCCTCGGCGGATGCGAAGTTTCCCAATCCAGAATCGGTTTGACGGCAGACAATAATCTTGTGATTCACAGCTACAACGACAACAACGGTTCTTTTCTTTTTCTAATGTGGGCTGGCCGAACGATTAATTACGCAGAGAAATTCAAACGTATTCAATAATTTTAAAACATTAATTATGAAAAAGTTACCATATATTCTCATCGCTATAAGGTTTCTACTTGCGCCAATTATTTTCCTATTGGCTTATTTTGAAATTGAAAATTCCCGGAATTTGATTTTAATATTAATGTACTTCGGATTGTTCACCGATATTTTTGATGGAATCATCGCCCGGAAAGTTGGCGTTTCATCAGAAAAACTGAGACGATTGGACAGCCAAACGGATTTGGTCTTTTGGTTATCGATTGGTTTTGCGACGTTTTTTTTGAATCCGGAAATCATCCAAGAACATTGGAAAAGCATCGCTTTGATTTTCATAATGGAAGCTTTGTGCTATATTGTCAGTCTTTGGAAATTCGGGAAAGAAACTTGCACGCACGCTTGGCTGGCAAAACTTTGGGGACTGAGTTTGCTCATCGCTTTCACTTCTCTTATTGGATTTTCGGAAGCTGGCTGGGCATTTTACTTTTGTGTGATTTTGGGTTTCATCTCGCATTTAGATGTTATTTTGATTATTTTAATCTTACCAAAATGGCAGTTTGATGTTCCAAGTTCCTATCACGCCTGGAAAATCAGAAATGGAAAACTATTGAAAAAATCTGTTTTGTTGAATTAAGATATTTGCTCTCGCTGATTTGGCAGATTGAGCAGATAAAAGTCTCGAAAAAAATCTGCTTGATTGGTAAAATCTGCGAGAAAAATCGATTCAAATTAAAATGGAATAGTTCTGTTGATAATCTCACAATAAATTACAACGTTTTTTCGTAAATTTGCGCACATTAATTTTGTACAATGAAACGACAGACAATTAAAGACCTATTATCAGATTACAAAAAAGTATTACATCACGACATTACCGTTCAGGGTTGGGTTCGGGCTTTCCGTTCCAATCGTTTTATCGCGCTAAATGATGGTTCTACGATTAATAATTTGCAAATCGTGGTTGATTTTGAAAGTTTTGATGAGGAAACCATCAAGAAAATCAATACGGCTTCGTCTTTGAAAATTGTAGGTGAAGTGGTGGAAAGCCAAGGCGCGGGACAAACCGTGGAAATCATTGCGAAAAAAATCACGATTCTGGGCGACAATTTCTTTGAGGAATTGCAGTCCACGATTCTTCAGCCGAAGAAACACAGTTTGGAAAAATTGCGTGAGCAGGCACATTTGAGATTCAGAACCAATGTTTTTGGGGCGGTTTTCAGAATCCGTCACTCGGTGAGTTTTGCGATTCACTCGTTCTTTAATCAAAATCAATTTTTCTACATCAACACGCCAATCATCACTGGCGCTGATGCAGAAGGCGCTGGAGAAATGTTCGGCGTTACGAATTTTGACCTTAATAATATGCCGAAAACCGAAGAAGGCGAAATCGATTTTTCTCAGGACTTTTTCGGAAAGAAGACCAACTTGACCGTTTCTGGACAATTGGAAGGCGAAACTGCGGCGATGGGATTGGGAAGAATTTACACTTTCGGACCTACTTTCCGTGCAGAAAACTCCAATACAACGCGTCACCTTGCTGAGTTTTGGATGATTGAGCCGGAAGTTGCGTTCAATAATCTTGAGAATAATATTGACCTTGCTGAGGATTTCTTGAAATATGTGATTCAATATGTTTTGGACAACTGCAAAGATGATTTGGAGTTCCTTGACAAACGTTTCGAAGAAGA
Source organism: Epilithonimonas sp. JDS (assembly GCF_021261315.1). Taxonomy (GTDB): domain Bacteria; phylum Bacteroidota; class Bacteroidia; order Flavobacteriales; family Weeksellaceae; genus Epilithonimonas. The sequence continues at coordinate 172,123 of NZ_JAJSAX010000006.1, read as the reverse complement.
GCAGAAATCGAAACCAGAGAAAGACAGAGCAAAAGAAGGCTTGATTGAAAAACTTCAAAACGTGGTGGCGAAGCGTTTCAAGAGAGTTTCTTATACGGAAGCAATTGAGATTTTATTAAACTCAAAAGAAAATAAAAAAGGCAAATTCCAATATCCGATTGAGAAATGGGGAACCGATTTGCAGTCTGAGCACGAAAGATATTTGGTGGAGAAACATTTCGAAACACCAGTTGTCCTTTTCGATTATCCGAAAGAAATCAAGGCTTTCTATATGAAACTGAATGACGACGGAAAAACGGTTGCTGCGATGGACGTTCTTTTCCCAGGAATCGGAGAAATCATCGGCGGTTCTGAAAGAGAAGCGAGACACGACGTTCTACTTGAAAAAATGAAAGACTTTGGTGTTGACGAGCACGAACTTTGGTGGTATCTTGATACGAGAAAATTCGGTTCTGTGCCACACGCCGGGTTTGGATTAGGTCTTGAAAGATTGGTACTTTTCGTAACCGGAATGACGAACATCAGAGATGTGATTCCTTTCCCGAGAACACCAAAAAATGCAGAGTTCTAAGATTTAACAAAATATAAAAGCAAAAACCTTCAGAAAAATCTGAAGGTTTTTTGTTAACTATTATTAACTCATCAAAAATCGTGCTAAACCTGTTGTTTTTTGAAAATTATTTTTTAACTTCGTAAAAGTTAATCATAACTGATAAACGTTACAAATATGCTAAAGCAAAATCTACAACTTAGACTCGGACAAAAACTTGCTCCACAACAGATTCAACTGATGAAGCTGATACAACTTCATACTTTGGAATTTGAAGAAGAACTTGAAAGAGAGCTTGAGGAAAATCCTGCTTTGGAAAAAGTTAACGAGGAGGAAAGCAAAGAAGACGACTACACCGCTGCTGAAGAAGCCTATGAAAACGAAGGCACAGAAAGCATTGAAACGGATTTCGATGTCAATGATTATCTTTATGATGACGAGCCAAATTACAAGACCGCCAGCAGCAACTACTCTGCGGACGATGAGGAATTTGACAACCAGTCACTTTTGACGGAAGGACAAACGCTTTATGATTATCTATTGGAGCAAATCAGATTGTCAACCGTTGAGGAAGAAGATTTGAAAATTTGTGAATATGTGATTGGAAATCTGGATACAGACGGTTATTTAAGAAGAGACATTAAATCCATTGTTGACGATTTGGCATTTTCACAAGGTATTTATACAACCATTGAAAGAGTTACTTATATCCTTGAAAATTACGTTCAGAAATTGGACCCGCCAGGTGTTGGCGCAAGAGATTTGAGAGAATGTCTTTTGCTTCAAATTGAGAAAAAAGTAAGTTCAAATAAAACTGTAATTCTGGCAGGAAATATTTTGAGAAATCAATTTGATGCACTTGCCAATAAGCATTACAACAAAATCATCCAGAAATACGACATCGAGGAAGAAGATTTAAAAGATGCGCTGGAAGAGATTGCAAAACTATCTCCTAAAGTTGGTGGAAACTTTGATACTCAAACGATTACCATTAACCAGGAAATCATCCCGGATTTTGTACTTCAAGTAAAGGACAATCAGGTTATTCCAACATTAAACAACAAAAACGCACCTTCGCTTAGAGTTTCGGATGAGTACAAAGAGATTTTAACGACTTATTCTCACGATAAAAAATCTGCAGAACACAAACAGGCAGCACTTTTCATTAAGCAAAAACTGGATGCGGCAAAATGGTACATCGATGCAATTAACCAAAGACAGAATACGCTTTTGCAAACCATCACAGCGATTGTAAAACTTCAGAAAGATTATTTTATTTCTGGAGACGAGAAAAACATCAGACCAATGATTCTGAAAGATGTTGCCGATATTACTGGATTTGACATTTCTACAATCTCCAGAGTTGTTAAAAGCAAATACGCCGATACACCAAACGGAATTGTTTATTTGAAAAATTTATTTTCCGATTCATTAACGAATGATGATGGCGAGGAAGTTTCAACCAAAGAAATCAAACAACATTTGCAGGAAGCTATTGATAAAGAAAACAAAAGAAAACCCTGCACAGACGATGCTTTGGTAGGAATCCTAAAAGAAAAGGGTTATAACATCGCGAGAAGAACGATTGCAAAATACAGAGAACAACTCAACATTCCGGTCGCAAGATTGAGAAAAGAATTATAATAGACAAAATCCCGAATCAATTTCGGGATTTTTCTTTTCATATAATATAGATTGACTATCAGATTTGAAATATCGTTAACATTCCCTTAAAGTTATTTAGAAAGATTACAAACTGTATTTTTGTGATATTTCTCAATGTTAGTTGAGTCAACTATTTTCTAAATTTGTGGAAATTCAAATAACAAACAGAATTATGGCAGGGACTACGTCTTCGATAGGCAGAAAATATGCTATGGCACTTTCAGCAATGTTTTTGCTGATTTTCTTGATAATGCATCTTTCCGTAAATTTATTATCAATTTTCGGAGAAACGGCTTACAACAATGCCTCTCAATTTATGGGATACAATCCCTTGATTCAATTTTTGATGCAGCCAGTATTGATGGTCGCAGTAATTTTCCATTTCGTAATGGGATTCATCCTGGAAATCAGAAACAACAGAGCACGTCCTGTAAAATATGCAATGAACCAAGGATCAGCCAATTCAACCTGGATGTCGAGAAATATGATTATTACAGGTGCTGTGATCTTGGCATTTCTAGCTTTGCATATGTACGATTTTTGGTACCACGAGATGAATTACAAATACATTGAAGGTCTTCCTGTAGAGGAAAATCGTTTCTGGGGAGATTTGCACAACAAATTCAGTAATCTTTGGAGAGTTGTACTTTATGTAATTGCATTTGTCTTATTAGGTCTGCACTTAGCACACGGATTCCAGTCTTCTTTCCAGTCCATCGGAGCAAGACATCCTAAGTACACGCCTTTCATCAAAGCTTTTGGAAACTGGTATTCTGTACTTATTCCACTAGGATTTATCATCATCGCTGTTTATCATTTCGTTACTCAATAATAATAAAATAAATTATGGGTTTAGATTCAAAAATTCCTTCCGGTCCACTTAAGGACAAATGGAAAAATCATAAAGATCACATGAACTTGGTTGCTCCAAACAACCGGGACAAAATAGATATTATCATCGTCGGAACAGGATTAGCGGGCGGTTCTGCTGCTGCGACTCTTGCCGAGCAAGGTTATAATGTAAAAGCATTCTGTTATCAGGATTCTCCAAGAAGAGCGCACTCTATCGCTGCTCAAGGTGGTATTAATGCTGCTAAGAATTATCAGGGTGACGGAGATTCAACTTACAGATTGTTCTACGATACGATCAAAGGTGGAGATTACCGCGCAAGAGAAGCTAATGTTTACAGATTGGCTGAAGTTTCTGCAAATATCATCGACCAATGTGTTGCGCAAGGTGTACCATTCGGAAGAGAATATGGCGGACAGTTGGACAACCGTTCATTTGGAGGTGTTCAGGTAAAAAGAACTTTCTACGCTAAGGGACAGACTGGACAACAGTTATTATTAGGCGCTTATTCCGCGCTTAGCCGTCAAATCGGAAAAGGACGTGTGAAAATGCACAACCGTCACGAGATGCTGGATCTTGTAATCGTTGACGGAAAAGCAAGAGGAATCATCGCAAGAAATCTTGTAACAGGAGAAATAGAAAAACATTCTGCACACGCGGTTGTAATTGCTTCCGGAGGTTATGGAAACGTGTATTTCCTTTCTACCAACGCAATGGGATCTAACGTTTCTGCAGCATGGAAAATTCATAAAAAAGGAGCTTATTTTGCAAATCCTTGTTATGTTCAGATTCACCCGACTTGTATTCCGGTTCACGGAACGCAGCAGTCTAAATTAACTTTGATGTCAGAATCTCTTAGAAACTCCGGAAGAATCTGGGTTCCTAAAAATATCGAAGATTCTGTTGCCATCAGAGAAGGAAGACTTAGACCAGAAAATATCGCTGAAGAAAATAGAGATTATTATTTGGAAAGAAGATATCCTGCATTTGGGAATTTGGTTCCTAGAGACGTTGCTTCCAGAGCTGGAAAAGAACGTTGCGATGCCGGATACGGAATCGAAAATAATGATACGAAAGAAGGTGTTTACCTTGATTTCTCAACTGAGATCATCAAAAAAGGTAAAGAAGCCGCTATCGAAAAACATATTCACAATCCTACAGATCAGCAGATTTATGATCTTGGAAGGGCTTGGATCGAAGAAAAATATGGTAACTTATTCGTAATGTACGAGAAGATTACTGCTGATGATCCTTACAAAACACCGATGAAAATCTATCCGGCTGTTCACTACACAATGGGTGGCGTTTGGGTTGATTACAACTTGCAATCTACAATTCCTGGATGTTTCGTCGTTGGAGAAGCTAACTTCTCGGATCACGGTGCTAACAGACTTGGAGCTTCTGCTTTGATGCAAGGTTTGGGAGACGGATATTTCGTTTTACCTTACACGATTGCAGATTACCTTTCTGCAGACATCAGAACCGGAAAAATCTCTACAGATACAACGGAATTTAACGAAGCTGAAAAAGAAATTAAAGAAAAAATCAATTTCTTCTTAACAAATAAAGGAACGCATACGGTAGATCATTTCCACAAACAATTGGGTCATATTATGTGGAACAAAGTTGGAATGGGAAGAACACCTGAAGGTCTTAGAGAAGCGATCAAAGAAATCGAGGAAGTGAGAAACAACTTCTGGAAAGATGTGAGAGTTCCTGGTGAAGCTGACAATATGAATCCTGAATTGGAAAAAGCTTTCAGAGTAGCAGATTTCTTAGAGTTAGGACAATTGATGGCGATTGACGCGCTGAACAGAAATGAATCTTGTGGAGGCCATTTCCGTGAAGATCACGCAACACCGGAAGGTGAAGCAGAACGTGACGATGTAAATTACAAATACGTTGCAGCGTGGGAATACAAAGGTATGGACATCAATCAATCTGTAGTTCACAAAGAAGACCTTGTGTACGAGAATATTGAAGTGAAAGCAAGAAGTTACAAATAACAGCAGATGAAAATTATCAATAAATTATTTGTACTAATTGTCTTGGTTTGCGGACTATCTACTGCGTATTCTCAGAAAGTTACAACACAGGAAATTGACAAGCCTACAGAAGGTAAATCTTTGGTTTACATCTTGAGAACTGGCGCAGGCGCACTGATCAACTTTAGAATTTATGACAAAGATAAATTCTTGGGAGCACTTTCAGGTTTTAAATATATGGTTTATGAGTGTGAACCGGGAAATCACATTTTTTGGGCAGCATCCGAAAATAGAGATTTTGTAGAAGCTAATTTAGAACCTAATTCAGTTTATGTATTGAATGCCGAAGGCCAAATGGGCGCCTTCATTGCGCAGGTAAGTCTTAGTCCTTTAAATCCGAATGAATTTCGGGACAAAAGAACATTTTATCAGGTAGTAAAAGGTGCAAAAAAACAATTATATGTTCCTACAACAGATGATAAAACTGAAAATATCAAAAGTGGATTAGAAAAATATGATGCTTTAAAAGCTTCAAATTCTAAGAAAATAAAAGTATTAGCATCCGATATGAAATTTGAAAATGCTGATAAACCAGAAAAAAATAAATAATCTCCATTCAAAAATATATACAACATGAGTGCAAAAAAAGGCTTAAATCTTACGCTGAAAATTTGGAGACAAAAAAACAATAAAACAAAAGGTCAATTCGAAACCTATAAATTGGCTGATGTTTCCACGGATTCTTCATTCCTGGAAATGTTGGACATCCTGAACGAGCAGTTGATCAACAACGGACAAGATCCAGTTGCATTCGATCACGATTGTCGCGAAGGAATCTGCGGAATGTGTTCACTTTACATCAATGGTAGAGCGCACGGACCTGATACAGGAATTACGACTTGCCAGTTGCATATGCGTCATTTCAAAGATGGCGAAACCATCCACATCGAACCTTGGAGAAGTGCTGCTTTTCCGGTGATCAAAGATTTGGTGGTTGACAGAAGTGCTTTTGACAGAGTAATGGCTGCCGGCGGATTCGTATCTGTGAACACTTCCGGAAACACTTTAGATGCCAACGCAATCCTGGTTCCGAAAGAAGACGCTGACAAAGCGATGGATGCTGCGGCATGTATCGGTTGCGGCGCTTGTGTGGCTTCTTGTAAAAACGGCTCAGCAATGTTGTTCGTTGGTGCAAAAGTATCTCAGTTCGCATTGTTGCCTCAAGGTCGTGTAGAAGCTACCAGAAGAGTTCTGAACATGGTAAAAGCAATGGACGAAGAAGGTTTCGGAAACTGTTCCAACACGGGCGCTTGTGAAGTAGAATGTCCGAAAGGAATCTCTCTAGAGAACATCGCAAGAATGAACAGAGAATATGCGTCTGCAAACCTTAAAACTGCAAATCCATAAGTGTAGATTTTAGAAGTCAGATATTAGAATTTAGACTAATATTTCAAAATACAAATCCGGTTGAGTTTTTCAATCGGATTTTTTGTGGATTATATTTGGGCAGCTATTTCCGTCTTCCGTTCCCAATCTTTTTGCCTTTGCTTTTCCAGCCGCAAAAAAGGATTTCCACTCAAGCCGGGCTGCGGATTTCAGTACAAAACAACATTTGTCTATAAAACGAAAACCCGTTCAAAATCTGAAACATTAAACCGGCTTAAATATCTTTAAAGCAATCTGCAAAATTTGCTAAATCTGCGAGATTAAAATTTTTACAAATCAAAAACACTCGGTCTCTTCGTCACAATACAATCCTTAATCCAGAGCATAAAAGCCAATCCGAGATAAAACAAAAAGAAAATCCCAGCCGTCGCAAACGTAGAATAAATAAAGAAAACACGCAATTTCGAAACCGGAATTCCGAGTTTGGTTCCGTATCTTGTGAGCACGCCAAACCATTCTCTTTCCATTTTGTGGCGCATTCCGTTGATTACAATTGGCTCTTTCATTTTGGATTTATTACTTTAATCGTGGCTCTTCAACAACTGAAAACCGATACTGCAATTTAAGCATTTTTTCTGAGTGCAAAATGTTTTGTATTGGTAAAGAAAAGCCTGTGTCTTCAAAGCATTTTCAAATTTCACACCCAAGTTTTTCCATTCATCCAGTACAGAATTCTTCTCCGATTTCAGCTGTTTGTAGAATTCAAAAATATCATCTACAATTTCCGGATTGTGATTCTTTTGATAAAAATATTTGATGGGAAGAATCGCATTAATGATAATCAAATCGATGAAATCTCTGCTCGACAATTTCTGACTTTCAACCGGTGAAATTTTCCCAAAATTAAAATGATTGTCCCAATATTCCGAAGCCGAAACATTTTCAAAAATCAAATACAAATCATCAACAGTCTTTGCCCCAATAATCTTCGAAAAGAGATTGGGCTGAGAATGATAAAGATTTGCCAATTGCGAAAGCCGAATCGTCGGGAAATTTGGTGGACGGAGTTTTGAGAATTTTGGATTGATTCTAACCTCTGACAAATTGAATTTCACTTTCAAAAAATCAAATTCCCGTTTCCAGACTTTCATCATTTCATCTTTTGGCTCGTCCAGAAAATTACAAATCCCGAATAGCAAAGCTTCCAACTGAACTTTATTCTGTTTGATTTTTTGAATGACTGAGAAATCCAGACTTTCAGCCAATTGCAGAAAAATCTCCGCGTTGACTTTCAATCCAAACGTGTAAGCCAATTGCTGAAACAGAACCGCTTCATAATTATTCTGATTTTTCTTTAATGATAATTCCAACGCCTCAGATTTGAAATCCAATTTTTTCAACAAAACTTCCTCCTCAAAAAACAACGGAATTTTATCTTTATCAAACAAATCTTCACAAGGAACAAACGAATGTTCTTCCCTCAAATTCTGATGTTTTTGAATCAAGGTTTCATCAATATAATCCTTGAGTTCCAAGGTCGGAATCTGTTGGTTTTCCAATTCAGGAATTTCGCAATCATTGATATAAACAGCGTGCAAAATCAAATTCCCAAACTCGGGATTTCCGGAATGATTATGGAAAAACCAATCGGACGCTTTGGTGTGAATTTCGATGTTTCCGGCGAAAATGATATTGTCAATTTTAATCTTTGCAAACAAAAAATCCGGTCCCGAATTCTTATTCCATTCGCCGAATTCTAAGATTTCAATATTCTTTCCATCAACGGAAACAAAATCGAACCGCCGGAATTTCTTAAAATTCCAGAGATATTGTAATATTTCTTCATTCATTTGTGTATTGATTTTCGTTAAACAAAAACCCTTTCAAAGTACGTGACTTCGAAAGGGTTAAGTTATAAAAATATTTTTAATTGTGAATTAATATTGGACACTTCGACTCCGCTCAGTGTGACATTTCAATAATAATCATTTGAGCATTGTCAGTCGAAGACCTTCTATCTAACATCAATCAACTTAGCTTCTTCAAACTTCGTAATCGTGGTTTCGTACATCTCGATGTAGATTGGAAGGATATTTTTGAGGTCGAATTTCAGTGCTTGTGCTTTCGCATTCTTTTTCATTTCGGCAAGAAGCTCTTCGTTGCTCAAAAGTTTGATGCAGTAATTGGACATCGCTTCCACATTTCCGATTTCAGCCAAAAATCCGGTTTCGCCTTGAATATTAACTTCGGGAATTCCACCCGCATTACTGCTGATTACCGGCGTTTTTGCCGCCATCGCTTCCAGAGCCGCCAATCCGAAACTTTCCTGCTCGGAAGGCAAAAGAAAGACGTCTGAAAGCTGAAGAATCCTATAAAGATCGTTGACTTTTCCAAGCAACTTGATTTTCCCAATCAATTCTGGATTTTCTTCCAGAAACTGGTTGATTTTCTCCATCTCTGGACCTTCGCCGATGATGATGAGTTTTGATTGTACCTTTCTGTTCACATTCCTGAAAATCTCCAAAACATCCTGAATTCTCTTTACTGGACGGAGATTCGAAACGTGAATCAGGATTTTTTCGTCGTCGCTGGCAAACTGTTCTCTTTGGCAAGTTTTGCAATCATCGAAAACAGAATTATCAATAAAATTGGTAATCACCTGAATCTCTTTGTGAATATTGAAAAACTGGAGCGTATCTTTTTTCAGACTTTCGGAAACAGAAGTTATCGTATCGCTCTGATTGATAGAGAATTCGACGGCGTGTTTGTAACTTGGATGTTGGCCAACCAAGGTAATATCTGTCCCGTGAAGCGTCGTCACCAAAGGCACATCTTTGTGTTCTGCCTTCAACATTTGCTTTGCCGTGAACGCGGCGTAAGCATAAGGAATCGCATAATGCGCGTGCAAAATATCCAGTTTGTAAAGGTTGACAACTCGATAAATCATCGATGACAAGGCGATATCATAAGGCTGGTACTGGAACAACGGATAAGTCTGAACATTCACTTTGTGGAAGAAAATGTTCGGATTGGTAACGTCCAAACGTGCTGGCAATGCAGAACTTATGAAATGAACTTCATAACCTTTGTCGGCCAGACTCATTCCTAATTCCGTTGCCACAATTCCGCTTCCGCCGTAGGTTGGATAGCAAAGTATTCCTATTTTCATTAATTACTTATTTTATTTTCTGTGATTGTTTCCTTTTATTTCATCAATGAATAATAATTTCCCATCAACGATATTGTACAGTCTAACAGGATAAACAATGTCTATTATTGGTGAATTTTTTAAAATATATGTTTCAATATTTTCCTTCTTTTTTACAGTGACAAATCTGTCAATGAAATTTGCTTCATCATAAATTACTGTTTTTTGTAAAAATTCATCTTGATAGACACCATAGCACAGTTTTTTTAAATCGTCTCTTATTCCAAAGACTGACATTGTGATAAATAAAGAATAATTTTTATCTTCTGGATTGGAATATTTTGGAGGTAAAATTACCACTTCGTAAATAAAATGTCCATCACTTAAAAATTGAGAGTCAGATTTATCAATAGGATTTTCCTTCTGATATTTAATTATTTCTTTATATAAATCATTGTTAATACCTGATGTATTTTCTTGTTTTGCACAAGACAATAGAAAAAACAGAATAATAATACTTGCTGGAAATTTCATTTTTCGTCTTCCAAATTTACTCAATTACTGTCTTGGAATTCTTCGTTTCCGAACTATTTTTTCTATCGGTTTGATTGGCTGGGATTTTAGCGTCAATATCCATTCCCATTCCGAATTTTAAATTGTCATTGACCAAAACCGGAAGTCTTCCCCAGATTTTAGTTTGACCTAAAAGTCCGTTGGCTGTGGCTTTCATCGCGTCATCATTATTTTCGTAAGAAACTAAGACTGTGGAAACTTTGGAAATATCAATATCTTTCAAAGCGTAAGGACTTCCGAAAACATCAAGAATCACAGTTTGATTTTTGCTTAAATCTGAAAGAATCTTTTTGCTTGAATCTGAGATTTTATATGGTTTGTAAGCCGTGGAATTATCTTTATGAAAACCGACAATCACTTTTGAGTTAGCTGGAATTGAATTGATTTCCGAAGCTTTTTTCAAAATCACCGTCGTTTCTGTATTCAATTGATTGAGGAAAGTTTCGTAAGGCGCTTCTTCCAACGGAACATAATAATAAGTTTCTTTGCAATCAAGAGGCAACAATTTCTTGTCATTTTTAATTAATGTCAAGGCGTTGGAATACATTTTCTGGACGATTTCGGAATGTGAAGCGTTGTTCAAATCTTCGTTGATGTTTTCCGGGTTAACGTTGGAATATTTATCAAGACCTAGAAAATATTTGGTCAAAAGAATTTTCTTCACGCTCTCCTCTACTCTACTTTGCGAAATTTCTTTATTATCAATCGCTTTCTGAATCAACCTTTTTCCAGTTGCAACATCCTGCGAAAACAACATAATATCATTCCCAGCTTTGAAAGCCAACGCATCCAATTCTCCCGCTTTGAACTTGTTTGCAACCGCGCCCATATTAAGCGCATCGGTGATAATCAAACCTTTGTAGCCGTATTTTTCTTTCAACAATCCAGTGATGATTTTTTTGGAAATCGAAGCTGGAATTCCTTTTTCGATTTCAAGACTTGGAACATAGAGATGTGCGACCATTACGCCACCGATTCCTTTGTCCATCAATGCTTTGAAGGGTGCTAATTCGGTTTTTTCCAATCGTTCCATATTGTGGGAAACAACTGGCAAATCCAAGTGAGAATCTTTGTCCGTGTCGCCGTGACCAGGAAAATGCTTGATTGCGCCAAGAACTTTGTTGTCCTGCAAACCGTTGGAATATGCCAAAGCGGAATTCACGACATTATTGACATCAGAACCGAAACTTCTGTTTCCAATAATTGGATTGTTTGGGTTCGTATTCACATCCACAACGGGCGCAAAATCCCAATTGATGCCCATCCGCTTGCAGTCTTCGGCAATTTTGGATGCCATATCGTGAATCAGATTTTTATCCTGAATCGCTCCCAACGTAATTGCCCAAGGATATTTGTGTGCTTTTGCAATCCTCTGGAAAACGCCCCATTCTGCATCCATCCCAATCATCAACGGGACTTTTGACTTGGACTGGAATTCGTTGACCAAATTAATTTCTCTCGTCGCATCGTCTTGCATCAAAATCAATCCACCGATTTTATCATTCAAAACAATATTTCGGATTTGGTTGATGTGTGCTTCGTCCTTATTCGTATAAAGTGCAACGATGAAAAGCTGACCAAGTTTTTCCTCCTGTGAAAGCGCATTGTAGGTTTTATCAACCCAATCGTTTGCTTTTTTGAGGTCGGAACTGGAGAGATTTTTTGGTTGGTATTGAGGGAAATAAAACTGCGAAATAAAAGTTATTATTATAAGACTTAACCTTTTCATTTTTTTGATATCTAAAATTTTAGAAACTTTCCATAAAGATATTAAATCCGCTGAAAACAGCTATTTTTATGGTCTGTTATTTGTAATAAAATTATAACGTAAAAAATTTAACTTATGAAAAAGTTCCTTCCCCTTTTATTAATACTGATTTCCAGTATATTTATTTTTAGCTGTAAAGATGACGATGATGATGTGCAAGTACAAGTTGAGTATCCTGCTGTTTATGATGTCAATCTTAATTTTATAAAAGATCCTGAATTTAATAATTTATATCATTACACTGTCGAATTCAACCGTGCTCTATTAAATCAAGATATTGTTTTGGTTTATCGTAAAAATAATCCTGGCGCAAACAGCCCAATTTGGGAGCCTCTTCCAAAAACTTATTACTTTAGCGGAGGTAGTTCAATGGATTACATTTTCGATTTTACAACTGCAGATGTTCAATTAACTTTAGATGCAGATTTCGATCTTACTATACAGGATGGCCTTTTCAAGAGCACATATCTCAATGGACAAACTTTCAGAGTTGTTTTAGTACCAGCGGTTTTTGGCAAAAATTCTGTTGATCCACGAACTTTATCTTACGAAGAAGTGATTGCAAAATACAATATCGACGACAGCAAAATTGGTAAATTGTAAAAAACACTTATCAAAATAAACTAGGACCATTTAGAATTATCTGAATGGTTTTTTTATGATCAAAAATAATTAATACTAAATTAGTATGAATTGAAATTTTTATTATTAAATTTGTTATCCATTAATCAAAAAAATATTACAATATGTCTATAAAACTTGGCGATACAGCTCCTGATTTCGATGCAGAAAGCAGTCTTGGAAAAATTAACTTTTACGAATATCTGGGTAATTCCTGGGGAATTTTGTTTTCTCATCCTGCGGATTACACACCGGTTTGTACTACGGAACTTGGACGAACCTCGGAATTGAAACCGGAATTTGATAAAAGAAATACAAAAGTTCTGGCACTAAGCGTTGATGGAATCGAAAATCATAAAGGCTGGATTTCTGATATTAATGAAACTCAAAATACTGAAGTGGAATTTCCAATCATTGCCGATCAGGACAAAAATGTCTCTGAGCTTTATGATTTCATTCACCCAAATGCAAACGCCTCTCTCACTGTAAGGTCTTTATTAATCATCGATCCGAATAAAAAAGTAAGACTCATTATCACTTATCCGGCTTCTACGGGAAGAAATTTCACCGAGATATTAAGAGTTCTGGATTCCCTACAATTAGTTGACGGCTACGGCGTTGCAACACCTGTCGATTGGAAAGACGGTGAAGATGTCATCGTCCCTGCCGCACTTTCTCAGGAAGATGCCGAGAAAAAATTTACAAAAGGTGTGAAAGTCGTAAAACCATATTTGCGATATACACCTCAGCCAAATAAATAGCGATTGGCTGATAGCAATTGGCTTTTAGCGCTTTGCTTAATAAAATTTATTATACAAAAAATGGTCGGAATTGCTTCTGACCATTTTTTTATCAAGATAAAAATTATTTCAAATTAATTTGCAGTGAAGATTTCATTTGCAAACTCACCATTGCTTTTTGGCATCTCAATGACGATGTTTCCATTTTCGTAATAGCCAAGTGTAGATTCTCCTGAACTCAATTTTACTCTGTAAACGTCTTTTTTAGCCGTTGATTTAAAAGTTGCAAAAGGAACGGAACTGTTGCCGTCAACCAAAATAAATTGATCATCAGCAATCTGAATCTTTTGGAATGTCTTATTTTTATTGGTGTATTTCTGAGCTGTTGACGTTTGCGAAATTACTTCTTTTGCTTTTGGCTCTTCAGAAGTTTTTACAACTTCTTGAGATTTTGCCTCTGCCAGATTTTCGATTTGCGACGAAGGATTTGAAACCGGAATTTTCACTACAGCCTGTTTCAAAGCATCCTGATAGCCAGCTTCGAATTCTTTAATCGTACTGCTGCCCTTCTCTTCTAATACTATTTGATTGCTGCAATTTTTGAATTGAATGATCAGTTTGTTCCGGAACATACTTTTATCATTCAAAATATCAGCATTCAAAACTTTGCAAGGATTTCCGAGTGCATCAGCTGGCCAATTTGACTTATTTTCCGGCAGAATAGTATATTTTTTTCCTTTCAACGATTTTTCGAGAATCGTATTCAAACCGTATGATTTGTTTTCTTTAAAATCAGCCAACTCCGACGGAACTGAAATATATCTGTAGTCAGAAACTGCCTGAGATTTGATGAATGTAATTACAGCAATTGCAAGTAACGTTGAGATTTTTTTCATGATGAAAATTTGATTTTATTAATTCCTAAAACCCTGCATATCCAGTTTCAAAGAAAAGAAATTGGAATAGAAATTTGAACCTCCGATTCCGGAATTTGTGATGGCATAATCCAAAGTTAAGCCTTTATATTTAATACCTATTCCTGCACTTGGCTGGAAAGATACTTTTCTTTTAAGATCTTCGATATCAGAAATAGTTTGAAATCTATTAAACCCTAATCTCACAAAAATCATATCCTGAAAGATCAATTCTCCACCGGCATAAGGTGTGATGCTGGCAAAATCAGTGGAAACCAAGGCTGCCGTTTTTGCAAAATCAATGTTGACGCCAGCTTCTGGTAGTAATTTTAAATCTCTGTTGAATTCAAATGTTTTGCTGAAACCTACATTCAGTTTTGGCATTGTGATTTCCATTTTGTCCGTCGGAGCAGGATTAAATTCTTCGCCATTTACCACCGCTGATAATTCTTTTTGATTAATCGTCCAGAAATTGACAGTCGTGGTGGCATCTCTCAGCATAAAACCGTAATTCCAGTCTGTATCCGAATGATAAATTGCGCCCACATCAAATCCAAAACCGTATCCGCTGGCAAACTTTCCGACATTCCTGTAAACTACTTTCGCTGTGGCACCTACATCTAATTTTTGATTTCCGTTCGGATGAAATGCGTAAGAAAACAAAGCTGCGTAATCTGAAGTCGAGAAAGAACTGATTTTATCATAATCAATATTCCCTTCTGAATCAATCAATTGTGTTGTATTGAGAATATTATCGACGCCGAGCCTTACTAAAGAAATAGCAAAAACACCGTTCCCATAATCCAAAGGTTTGGCGTAAGACAGATAATCGTATTTCGCGATGGATTCAAAATATTCTGCGTGCATTGCTGCAACCTGCCAGTCACGGTCGATTTTGATCAGTCCAGCCGGATTCCACATCGGAGAATAGACATCATCCTGATTGGAAACCACCGCGCCACCCATTGCGAGACCTCTTGCACCGGCACCTATATTCAGGAACTCATTGGAGTATTTTCTGATGATTTGCGCATCAGAAAACTGGGTTAAAATTAGCAGTAAAAAAAATAAAATTCTTTTCATTAATAAGTGTTTACAGAGGTTTTGTTTCTGTAATGGCATCTCCCTTTTTCCGTCTCGATTTGATGATTCCGTTGACAACAATCGAGGCTATCATCACGAAAGAGGCACCATAAAAAACAGGACTCATATGCTCTGATGCTCCAAAGATAAAAAAAGCTAAGATAATCCCGTAGACCGGTTCCAGATTTACAGTTAAAATCAACGTGAAAGGCGAAATAAACTTCATCAGTTTCACACTTTCAAACATTGGATAAGCTGTAAAGACAGAAGCCAGCAATAATATTAACGCAATATCGGTATAACTTATTTCGCTGACATTGGAAATTTGTCCTGTAAAAAGAGAAAACAAACTGATAATCAACCAGCCGCCGGCAATCTCATAAAAAATAATATTTCCCGAACTGGTTTTTCCGAACATTTTTCCGTTGAAAACTGAAAATATCGTCCCGAAAAGTGCACAAAGAATTCCATAAATGATTCCCTCTTTATATTTGAGTTCCGCATTGAAAATCAAACAAATACATACCACAATGATAAGACCAATAATGACTTCCACCCAATCCGGCTTTCTGCGATAGACCAAAGGCTCAATTAAGGATGCAAAAAGTGTTGACAGCGAGAGGCAGGATAAGGCAATTGAAACATTTGAAACTTTGATCGACTGGAAAAAAAACAGCCAGTGAAAAGCCATCACACTTCCGATCCCGACGAGTTGAAATAAAAGATATCTGGAAACCTTGATACTTTCTTTTTTGATTAATCTAATATATAAATAGAGAAAAACCGCAGCAAACAGCATTCTGTAAAACACCAGAACCTGAGCTTCTGCCAAAATCAATTTTCCCAGAATTGCCGTGAAACCCCATAAAAAAACGATAAAATGTAACCTCAGCAAATAAGAATTCTTCATTGGAATAATTGATTTTCAGTCTGCAAAATTATGAATAAATATTACAGATTGTAAGTCTAAAAATGAATATTGGAAATCGATCAGAAAATTAAAAAATCCGTCCAGAAAACTCAAGACGGATCTTTTAATAAAGAACTTATTAAAAATAACATAAACTAACTAAAAATTTATTGTATTTGGATTTATAACGGAGAAATCCGAATTATATTTTACAGAGATTTAAAAAATCAGGAATTGTACTTTCCGCTTTGTGATTATTTAAAATATTTTATCTTTAGAGCAAAGAAAAACCAATGGATTTAGAATTCAATAAAAGAGAAGATATCAACAAGCTGAAATATTCTGACATCAAGAAAACCTTGTCAAAAATCAAACTGGGCGGCGGTGAAAAATCTCTTCAGAAACAGCGCGATCAGGGAAAAATGACTGTACGGGAAAGACTGGAATATCTTTTCGATAAAAATTCTGACGCCATAGAAATTGGTGCTTTTGCAGGCCACGAAATGTACGAAGAGTATGGCGGATGTCCTGCCGGCGGCGTTGTGGTAATGATGGGATATGTTTCCGGAAGGCAATGCATCGTAGTCGCAAATGATGCGACCGTGAAAGCTGGCGCTTGGTTTCCAATCACAGGAAAAAAGAACTTGAGAGCTCAGGAAATTGCAATGGAAAACCGTTTGCCAATTATTTATCTGGTAGATTCTGCAGGTGTTTTCTTACCGATGCAGGACGAAATTTTCCCAGATAAAGAAATGTTCGGAAGGATTTTCAGGAATAATGCCAAGATGAGCTCGTCCGGGATTGTTCAGATCTCCGCGATTATGGGAAGTTGTGTAGCTGGCGGCGCCTATCTTCCGATTATGAGTGATGAAGCAATGATTGTCGACAAAACCGGAAGTATTTTTCTGGCAGGCAGTTATCTAGTGAAAGCAGCAATCGGTGAAAATATTGATAATGAAACACTTGGCGGCGCAACCACACATTGCGAAATCTCCGGCGTTACGGATTATAAAGCCAAAGACGACAAAGATGCTCTAGATCGAATCAAGAATATTATGAAATCTCTCGGCGATTTTGACAAAGCCGGATTTGACAGAATCGAAAGTGTGCCACCAAAAGAAAATCCAGACAATATTTTCGGATTAATGCCTGCCATCAGATCTGATCAATATGATACATTAGAAATCATCAAATGTCTTGTCGATAATTCTGAATACGAAGAATACAAGCCAGATTACGGCAAAAGCATTATTTGCTGTACCGCCAGAATCGATGGCTGGAGCGTCGGAATTGTGGCCAATCAAAGAAAAATGGTAAAAAGCGGCAAAGGCGAAATGCAGTTTGGCGGTGTGATTTATTCTGACTCTGCTGACAAATCGACCCGTTTTATTGCCAATTGTAATCAGAGAAAAATTCCGTTGGTTTTCCTTCAGGATGTGACAGGATTTATGGTTGGCTCGAAGTCGGAGCAAGGCGGTATCATCAAAGACGGTGCAAAAATGGTAAACGCCGTTGCTAATTCAGTCGTTCCAAAATTCACAGTTATTACAGGAAATTCTTATGGTGCAGGCAATTATGCAATGTGCGGAAAAGCTTACGATCCGAGACTGATTGTCGCCTGGCCTTGGGCAGAACTAGCTGTGATGGGCGGTTCGCAAGCCGGAAAAGTTCTGCTTCAAATCCAGGAATCTGCGTTGAAAAAGCAAGGCAAAGAAATTACCGATGAGGACAGAAAAGAACTGCTTGACAGAATATTAAAAGATTACACGCGCCAGACGCAGCCCACTTATGCGGCAGCAAGACTTTGGACAGACGCCATCATCAATCCTGTGGATACTAGAAAATGGATCAGTATGGGAATTGAGGCTGCCAATCATTCTCCGATTACGGAAAAATTTAATCTCGGCGTTATTCAGGTATAATTTTTGTATTGTGTTGATTTTTAAAAGACACAATACAAATGAAAAAATATTTTATTATGGTTGCCGGATTTCTGGCAGCCAATTCTTACGGACAATGTACAATTGCCGGAAACTCGACCATCAAAATTAATGAAAATGCATCCTATTCCGTGGATGCAAAAGCGCAGTGCGAAGATTGTTACTCCTGGAAGTTAGATCAAAATCTGAAAACCGACGGAAATTTAAAATCAGGTGTAATCAATGTGCAAGCTTTAAAAATTGGAAAACAGACACTTTCGGTTTCAGTTTTCAATGTTCAGAGTCTGCAGTGTGAAAAAACAATCGAAGTTGTGGATGACAATCAAAGTGTTGCAAAAAACAAATGCGGCGTTAACATCGACGATTTCAAGGAAATAAAAGTTAATGATTCTGTCATCTCATTTTTCCCGAACGAAAATTCTTCTGATTATTCCTACGAATGGATGGTAACTTATGCCAACGGTGAAGTCAAAAACTCTTCAGAAAAAATTCCGCAGTTTTTCTTTTCAGAGATTAATTATGTTAAACTCGTAAAGTTGAAAATCATCAATAAAATTGCAAATTGTACCGTTTCCATTTCCAAAAATTACGACCAATACTACTGGAAACCGACAACGACCGTCGGAAAAATTGAGCAAAAAGTTTATTCGCCTGTAAGTTACAGTGACTATATAAAATCTTCAGACAGGAATAAGATTGAAAGGTCTGATAAAGATAATTAATGCTTTTCCGATGAATTTAAATTTTAAAAACTTCCAGTGATTGGAAGTTTTTTTGTGCTTCAAATCAAACTAATATTTAATAAAGTTAAAATATTTTTTAACTTTATTAAAATAATTATTACATTTGTAAAATAATATTTGATAAAATGAAACTTCCAATAGTTTGTCCAAGCTGCGATCATACGTTGAATGTCAGCCAGATGAAATGCCCATCTTGTGAAACCAATGTCAATGGAAATTATGAACTTCCTGTTCTCCTAAAACTGAGTCGAGACGATCAGGACTTCATCCTCAACTTTTTCCTTTCCAGCGGAAGCATTAAAGAAATGGCAAAACAAGCCGAACTCTCCTACCCGACGATGAGAAACAAAATGGACGACCTCATCGAAAAAGTTAAAAAACTTCAAAACTGAAACCTATGACCTGGAAAACTATTTTTAATCCGTTTGAGAAATTTGATGAGAAAAAGCTGTTGTTAATTGGAATTATCTTCTTCATTCTCAATTTCTTCGGTTGTTTTTATGCAGGAATGATCAATGACAGCATCTTCCACTTATCAATATTAGAAGAAGGTCAAA
This sequence comes from Epilithonimonas sp. JDS, assembly GCF_021261315.1. Lineage (GTDB taxonomy): Bacteria > Bacteroidota > Bacteroidia > Flavobacteriales > Weeksellaceae > Epilithonimonas. The sequence continues at coordinate 152,690 of NZ_JAJSAX010000006.1, read as the reverse complement.
CTATTTGGGACATTGTCAGGATCAATTCTTTAAGCTACATTTTTGCAATCGTAGTTTTAATCATTCTAGCCAAATTTTTTAATAAAAGATCCAGAATCATCGACATCTTCAATACAATTTTGATTTCGCAGATTCCATTAATCATTACGATGCCGATGATGGCTCTGCCTTTTGTGAAAGAAGCTAACAGAAACATTTCGTCTATAGCAGGAAAATTCGCAAAAATAGAAATGCTGGATCTGATCATAGTAGCTGTGGCAGGATGTATAACACTTCCCTTTCTAGTTTACAATATCGTGCTTTACTACAATGGATTCAAAACGGCTACCAATATTAAAAAATGGCAGCACATTGTAATCTTCGCAGTTGTGTCTCTTATTACCACAATTATCAGCCAGACCATCTTTTAATTCAACCTTAAACATATCCAATCGCAGTCAGCACATTCCAAATGAGATTCACAAAATCTCGGATGGTTTTGTATGACCTTACAACAACACTAAATATTTACTTATGAAAACCAAACTATTATTGGTGCTGATTTTATTAGCACAGACTTTTTACGCCCAGGATTTGATCGGTTCTTGGAAAGGCGAGCTCGATCTTGGCGGGACGCAACTACCTCTGATCCTTACTATTAAAAAAGAAAACAACGGTTACACCTCATCCGGAAAAAGCCCGAAACAATCCGAAAAAATCATCACGGTTGACAAAACCGAATTCACCAATAATGAATTGATTTTCGAAATGAATGAGATCAATGCGTCTTACAAAGGAACTTACAAAACAGATCATTTTGAAGGGACTTTTACGCAGAACGGACGTCAATTTCCATTAAATTTTTTCAAAAGCAACAATGACGAAAACTTAAAAGATGAAAAAATAAAAGACATTGGAAATCGTGAAATCAATACTACGAAACTGGATGATTTCTTTGATTATCTGATTCAAAACAAACAAGCTGTTGGCAGCATTTCCATCTTCAGAAAAGGGAAAGAAGTTTACAAAAAAGACTTTGGACAAGATCAATTACCGAATGTAAAATGGGATTCTGACACGCGTTATCAAATTGGTTCCATCAGCAAATTATTCACTGCTGTAATGCTAATGCAGCAAGTAGAGAAAGGAAAACTTACCATTTCTGACAAGCTTTCCAAATATTATCCTGACATTCCAAATGCCGACAAAATCAATTTGGAAATGATATTGAATCACACCAGCGGATTAGGCGATTATGTTGGCGAAAATTACCAATGGCTTTTCAAAAAATCGGTTGGCGATAAAGCAATTCTTGACACGATCAAGGCTCAAGGTGTGGAATTTCAGCCGGGTGAAAAAACGAGATACTCCAATTCTGGCTACTATTTGCTGAGCAGAATTCTGGAGAAAGTGGCCAAGAAACCTTACAATGTTCTTTTGAAAGAAAACATCACAAGCAGAGCCGGGATGAAAAATACTTTTTCAGAGCTTGACCATCCGAATAATGTCTTTAAATCTTATGAGAATGAAAAAGGAATCTGGAAAGAAAAAGAAGATTTTGATTTCAGAAATTGTATTGGATTGGGCGATATCGTCTCGACTCCGAATGATCTGAATGTCTTTATTAATGCATTATTTAACAACCAATTTGTAAAAAAAGAAACGTTGGAAAAGATGATGCCGAAGCCGGGAAGCAAATTGGATTTTGGACTGGGAATGATGGCAGTTCCTTTTTACAATCAGGTTTCATTTGGTCACGGTGGCGATACATCGGGATCACACGCTGTGACATCTTACAGCAAGAAGGAAGATTATTCGGTTTCAATGGTCATCAATGGCGAAGAATATCCTCACAACAATGTTGCAATCGGCGTTCTTAATATTATCTATGATCAAAGTTTCGAGTTTCCGAAATTTGATACTCCGACGGAAACAAAATCTTCTGATGGGAAACTAAAGCAATACATTGGTGAATACACTTCTCCAGACATCTCTTTGGATCTGAAAGTTTTTGTGAATGACGGCAAACTTTTCGCACAGGGAAAAGGCCAGCCGGAATTTCCTTTGGAGTTGGTAGAGAATGATCAGTTCAAGTTTGAGCGGGCTGGAATCAGGATCATTTTCTTTCCGGAAAAGAATCAGATGCAGCTTTTGCAGAACGGGAAAACTTATAACTTCAACAAGAAATAAAATAAAGAAAACGAGGCTGATCCGGTGGAACAGCTTCGTTTTGATTTGTATATATATAAAGAAAGACATTTAGTAATTTATCGATTTAAGCATATTAATCTTTTTTCTAATGTAAAATAAACTGACGATTGTAAATAAAATTATCAAAACAACAAATAAATAGAACATTTTTTGGTTATTATCAAATTCTGAATTTTGCGTTTCTATATTTTTTTTCAGTAAATCTGAGAAAGATTTTTTCTCTACTTCATCATTCGTAAGCAGATTTTTTTCCAGCTTTTGGTTGTAGTAAAAATATTGCGGTGCATTATTTTGGTTAAGATAATTTTGACTGAGTGCATCATAAACTTCAGTTAACAATCCGACATTTCCCGTATTTCCAATCTTCTTTTCCGTTTCTGATAAAATCTGATTGGCCTTCACAAAATCCTTTTTGTTGTCATAAGTTATCGCCAAACCTACTTTCGCATAATCCGAAACTTCAGACATCTTGTAGCGGTCAGATTCCTGTATGACATCCAGGAAAAGTTTTTCGGCTTCATCCGCTTTTCCAATATCTATCAAAGAATAGCCTTTTTGGATTCTGGTGATATTTTTGTTCAGGAGACTGCTTCTGTCATTATTTTTATTGTACTCAAAAATGGCTTTATCAAAATAAGTGATCGCAAACGCCGGATCCAGATTATCCTTATAAATCAATGCTTTAACAAAATAAATATTCGCACTCATCTGATTAAGAGACGGATCTTTCAGAAAATCAATAATCGTTTCTGCCCGGTTGAGATAATTGATCGCTTTCTTATTAAGTTTCAGGATATAATACTGATTTCCAATGAATCCCAAAGTATTGACCATCATTAAAGAATCTTGCGACTTCTGCGAAATATCCAACGCTTCAAACCCGGATTTCAAAGCTGCAGAAGACAGATGTTTTACAGAATATGCACTTCCTTTAGCAAGAAGCAATTTACTCTGGAGCTTGTCATCATCGATTTTCGGCTCCAGTTTTTTCACCATTATCAATGCAGAATCCGGATCCACAAAAGCCATTCTGTCGACTTCTGAGATCTGCTTTTCCAATTTGGTTTCAGATTGTGAGAAACCAAATACTGAAAAAATTAAAAATAGGATGTACAAACCTTTCTTCATATCATCTGTTTTTAATTTCATCAATAAATTGCGAAGGGCTTTTCCCGGTCACATTTTTAAAAATAGTTGTGAAAGTCGTACGTGATGCAAACCCTGCTTCCTCTGCCAAATAACTTGTTTTATACTGCAGATATTCAGGATTTTGAGTTAATTTTTCTACAATATAATTGACTCTCAGCTCATTCAGATAATTATTGAAATTCTTGCCTTTGTGTTTATTAATGACTTCTGACAGATATTTGGAATTGGTATTCATCCGCTTTGCCAAAACGGATAATGATAGCGACGGATCTCGTACATCTTTGCTTTTCTCAAAAGTTTCAAGATTGGAAAGTATCAGATTTTCAGTCTTTTCCGGAATCGTAAATACGTGACTGGCCTGGAAATCTTTCAGTTGATCGCTTAGCCGCTGCTCATACTCTTTAGAAATATTTTCTTTTTCGAATTCGACAGTCGCAACATTTGCTTTGCTTTTAATGATAAAATAATATATCAAACTGATTATTAACGATAAAGATGCAACAGCAAACAATAAAAATAAAATTTTATTCTGGAATTCTTTCTGCTCGTGAATTTTCGCATTTTCTTTCTGATCGATAAGATTGATGACGTTGACTCTGGCTTCCTGTTTGTCGGCTAAAGTCGATTTTAATAATTTGATATATTCTCTTCTGGTACCAAAACAATCACTGGAATTACTTCCACAAGCTTGTTTTGACCAATCTTTGTAAAAATCGATAAAGAAAACACCATCGTTAAATTGTGGAAATTTTTTCTTTAAATTATTAACATTGAGTTGATTGAATGTTCCATTTTTAATTTGAAATTTCAAATCGATCAATCCAGAAAGAAACTGAAAATAACTTTCGGAATTTTGGAAGTTATAGGATTTTTTATTCTCGATATTAGACTTAACAATCTGTAATCGTGAATTATATACAGGATCTAAATTTGGTTTATCATTAATATGAGTTTGGATCTGAGCCAGACTTTCCTTTTGTTTTCCCTGATGATAAAGTTTTAAAATCTTTAATTCATTAACCCAGGATTCGACGCAGATTTTTTCATCTTCGTTTTTTAAAGATTTTGCAAATTCATTAATATCATCTAAAACTTCGCTGTATTCATCATAAAAACCAAGTTCAAGATAAAGTTTCCCAATGAGATATTCATTTTTTGATTTAAGAAAATCATCATCCACATTTTGTGAAATCCTGTCTGCCGAAATTAGTTTTACGACGGCGTCATTGTACTTTTTCAGATTAAAATAAATCTCAGATTGCAGAAGCAAAGCATTATACACATCTTCCGCAGTCCCAAAACTCTGATTTGAAACAATATACTGAGCCGTTTTAACAGCCTTTTCCGGGTCAGAATACATCAGTGATTTAACGTCTTTTGTCAGATTTTGCGCATCGTTGATTTGGGCATTTACATTTACTGCAAGCACCAAAAACAACAGCAGAGAAAAAATTCTGACCAGCATTTTTTATAAAATCAAAGACAAGGTTTAAAGATAAAAAATTCTAAGATCAATCCAATTTAAAAAATTAATTTAGATTAAAATTAGATTAGTTTTCCAATACCTTTCCAACAATTCTTTTTCGGTGCTGAATTCCCCAATCTGCGAGATTTTCTATGACTTTTTTCAACGTGTAGCCATATTCTGTCAGTTCATATTCTACACTTACAGGCTGGGTTTTGAGCACTGTTCTTTTCAGCAATTGATTGACTTCCAGATCTTTCAATTCACTGCTCAGCATTTTTGCAGAAATTCCTTCAATTTCTTTCTGCAAATCGGAAAATCTCATTTTATCATAGCACAGTGCGGCGATGATGTGCATCTTCCAACGGCCTTTCAAAACATCCATCGTATCCTGGACGGCCATCATATTGGTTTTGCAGCATTTTATTTTCATAACTTTCATATTTAAATAACCATTAATCTTATTGATATATGATAAGAAATCAAATTCGAAAATCATATAAGCATTTAATTATCAATTAGGTAACTTTTTAGTAATGATAACTTTTCGTAACCTCATTACAAAAATAAACTTTTCTTACTTAACTTTGTAAGCTCAATTTAAAAAAATATTGAAAATGAGTTTATTAGAAGACTTGAACTGGCGTTACGCAACAAAGAAAATGAATGGCGAACCCGTTTCTCAAGATAAAGTAGATTACATTTTGGAAGCTGCAAGACTGGCTCCATCTTCTTCTGGTTTACAGCCATACCGGATTTTTGTGATCACCAACAAAGAATTATTAGAGCAAATTCAGCCGATTGCTTATGGGCAAGGTCAGATCATCGATGGTTCACACCTGTTAGTCTGGGCAGCTTGGGACGGTTATTCTCACAACAGCATTTCCGATGTTTTCGAAAAAACGACGAAAGAAAGAGGAATTCCCACCGAAACGATGGACGATTACAAAGCAAATCTTTGGGGAATGTACGAACCACTTGGCAGCGAATGGCACGCAACGCACGCTGCGAAACAGGCTTACATCTCTTTCGGACTGGCGATCGCAGCCGCAGCTGAACAAAAAGTAGACGCTACGCCAATGGAAGGTTTTAACAACCAAGCTCTAGACGAATTGTTAGGATTTGCAGAAAAAGGACTGAAAAGTGTTGTCCTGCTGCCTTTAGGATACAGAGACACCAGCGGTGACTGGTTGGTAAATCTGAAAAAATACAGAACACCAAGCGAAGAATTCATCACAGAAATCAAATAAAATAGAAAGCGTCCTGAAAAAATCGGGACGCTTTTTTTTAACATTTAAAGTATGCTTTATTTATTCCAAAACCATTCAGTTATAAATTAAAACTGTATTTTTGCAAAAAAAATTAATGCGTACAACTCTATCATTTTCATTACTTTTCGCAGGATTATTTTGCAACGCTCAGTTAGAAGTGAAAGTCCTCGACATCATTGCAAATCAGGTCATTTATGACTCAAATGCGAAAAAAATCTACGCCAGTATTCCAAGTGCCAATGGCGCAAACGGAAACAGCATCGGCGTCATCGATCCGGTAAGCCAAACTCTTGAAACGACTTATTTCATTGGCAGCGAACCAAATGTACTGGCTATTTCTGATAACAATCAGTATCTATACGTTGGTTTTGACAGTGCCTCTCTAGTAAGAAGATGGGACATTGCCAGCAAATCTGTAAATTTACAATTCTCATTAGGCGCTGATCCTTCACTTGGAGCTTTGTTTGTAGAAGATATGGAGGTGATGCCAGGAAATCCTAATACAATTGCAATCTCTAGAAGAAACGTAGGTTTCTCTCCAAAACACGAAGGCGTTGCAATCTATGACAACGATGTGAGAAGAGCAACTACTACCCAAGATCACACCGGAAGCAATAGAATCGAATTTGCAAGTAACAATCTACTTTGGGGATATAATAATGAATCTACTGAGTCTGGTTTGAGAAAAATCAACATTTCCGCTGCAGGAGCAACGCAAGGCACTGTTTACCCCAATCTTTTTTCCAGCTTCAGTTCTGATTTTATAAGAGAAGGTAATTTTTTGTATTCTACAGAAGGTAAAGTAGTAGATATCTCTTCTGGAACACCATTCCTTCTGGGTCAATTTACGAACACATCTGGTGCCAATGCTTTTGACACAGCCACTCAATCTGTAGCGTATGCAAGTTCTGAATATTCTTCTGGCAATATCACTTTCAAAAGATTCAATCCAAATACTTTCTTGTTAAAAGACAGCACACCTATTCCAAACGTTCAAGGAAGCACAGAATCGATGACTTCTTGTGGCGCTGGTTGCTACGCTTTCACAACATACTCCTACAACTACGGCACCGACGTAACGACAGGCAAAATTGTGATTGTAAAAGACAAATCATTGGCTGTGGAAAATCTTTTGAAGGCGAACAAAATCACTGTTTATCCTAATCCTGTTTCCAATTATTTGAAGATTGATACGGATAAAAAATTCACAGAAATTAAGCTTTCAGATTATAGCGGTAAAATCATCAGAACTTTAGATGCTAATGAAAGAGAATTTGATATTTCGAACATCAACAGCGGAAATTACTTGCTGATAATGACCGATATCAATGGTACAAAAACGACAGAGAAAATCATCAAAAAATAGATTTTCGTCATTATACAAAAAAGGCTTTTCAAATTTGAAAAGCCTTTTTTTATGCTTACAATTTAGATTCTGTTACTTTAAATTGTTGATTAAAAATTCAAATCAGTTGATATTTTAATATCCCAAAAGTTTCAAAACGTCTTCCGGCCTTTGCTCCTCACGGAAAAGCTCGTAAGTCAGATTCCCGTCTTCGTCTTTATCAATCAAAATATGCTTTGGCTGAGGCATCAGACAGTGGTGAACACCGCCGTAACCTCCAATTGTTTCCTGATAAGCGCCTGTATGGAAAAATCCGATGTACAAAGATTTTGTCTCATTGAAAACCGGAAGATAAATCGCATTCGTATGTTGCTCAGAATTGTAGTAATCATCTGAATCACAAGTCAATCCACCAAGAAAAACTCTTTCGTAAGAATCTTCCCAACGATTCAATGGCAACATAATGAAGTGACGGGAAATCGCCCAAGTGTCCGGCAAAGTCGTCATAAAAGATGAATCAATCATATTCCATTTTTCTCTGTCGTTCTGACGTTTCTGAGAAATAATTTTATATAAATGGCCTCCACTTTCTCCAACGGTAAAACTTCCGAATTCCGTGTATATATTTGGTTCTTCAACACCTTCTTCCTCACAGAATTTCTTAATTTGAGACACAATCTCATTGACCATATATTGATAGTCATAATCGAAATTAAGCGATGTTTTGATCGGAAAACCGCCACCAATATTAAGTGAATCCACTTCCGGCGCAATCTTCTTCAATCTTGCGTAAACGCGGAGACATTTGTACAATTCATTCCAGTAATACGCCGTGTCCTTGATTCCGGTATTAATGAAAAAGTGAAGCATTTTCAGCCTCGCATTTGGGTGTTCCGCAATTTTCTGGCTGTAATATGGGATGATATCTTTGTATCCGATTCCTAATCTTGAGGTATAAAATTCGAATTTCGGTTCCTCCTCAGAAGCAATTCTGATTCCAATGTCAAAAGTCCTGTCGATACTTTCTGTCAGCTTATCCAGCTCTCTATAATTATCCAGAATCGGAGTGATATTTTCGAAACCGCTGTTGATTAAATCTGAGATTTTGGTTAAATAGTCATCAGTTTTGAAACCGTTACAAATCACTTCGATACTTTTATCTACTTTTCCTTTATCATAAAGGGATTTCACGATGTCCATATCGTAAGCGGAAGACGTTTCCAGACTGATGTCATTCTTCAACGCTTCTTCCACAACGAACGCAAAATGGCTGGACTTCGTACAGTAGCAATATCTGTAGGTCTTTTGGTAATCGTTCTTTTCAAAAGCTTCTTTGAACCAGAATTTTGCCCTTTCAATATTCTGAGAAATCTTTGGTAAATAATTGAACTTCAAAGGAGTTCCAAATTTTTCCACAACTTCCATCAGGTTGATATCGTGGAATTTCAGATTATTTTCTTCTACATTGAATTCTTCTGTAGGAAAATAAAGCGTTTGGTCAATTAGTTCAGAATATTTTATTTTCATTTCCGGCTAAAAAAAGTTAATTGTTTTACGGTACAAAAATGATTAAAAAAACTGAATTTCTACGTTAATAATTCTATAAAAAATGATGAATCATTTCCCAACAAAAATCAGCAAATCACCTTCTTTATATTTAATGGAAACTTCCTGATTCTCTGCGATATTCCTCGTTCCAATTCTTTCACCGAGAATCAAATCTTCATTATATAAAGGCCATTTCAAACCTTGTGTTTCAATATTTTTAGCAATTGGAAAAGGCATTAATGAAATCATCTTGTCCTTCACATCAGAAATTGAGAATTCTCTTGGAATAAAATAATATGACGAATAATTATCAAAAAATCTAAGATTCACTTTATCTTTAAAGAAAAAAGCGACGCTCAAGTTTCCAAGAAAATGGTCTTGCTCTCCTCCACTCGCGCCGTAAACATCGATATTTTCAAAACCTTTTCCAAGAATAATTTCTATCGCTTTGTGAAAATCCGTTTTGTTTTGGTCGGGTGTTTCGATGATTTCAAAGCTGTCACGCTGAGGCTCTCGAAGCGTTTCCAATTTAAATGAATCAAAATCGCCCGAAATAAAATCCAATTTTTCTAATGAGAAACTCAATTCCTTCAAATAATGAAAAGCGCCATCTGTACAAGCAATCAACTCATAATCTGACAGATTTGGAAATTCTTTTGGTGGTTCTCCGTTGATGAAAAGTAATGCTTTATTTTTCACTATCTTTTTTATGTTTCATTTTGAAGAAAAAGCCTTTTTCACTTTCGTTTGTTGGTTTAGAAACCTTACAAGAAGTTAGAAGACTTGCTCCAAGTAGTATTAGAATCAGTTTTTTCATCGCGTTTTTAAAAAAAAATTAAAGTAAAATTCAGTAAGCTTTTGTGACTTTTGTGGTTAAAATCATTTTCTATCATTAGGATTCCAATATTCCTCCGGCTCATTATTCAATTTCGAAACATATCTCGCCAAAACAAAAAAATAATCCGACAAACGATTCAAATATTTGATTAATTCCGCTCGCACTTCTTCCGACTGATTCAGGAAAACCAAACTGCGTTCTGCACGTCTGCAAACGGTTCTCGCCACGTGAAGAAACGTCGATGCTTTACCACCGCCAGGCAAAATGAAATATTGCAAAGGTTCCACTTTCTCTTCCATTGCATCCATCCAATTTTCCAACTCTTCGATTTCTTTGTCTGAAATCACCAATGGCAATCTGGCTTTTCCATTAGCCATAAACAATTTATCAATCGGCGTCGAAGCTTCCGAACCAACTGTAAAAAGGTCAAACTGGATTTTTTTGAGTTGAGCAATCACAGCTTCATCATCAATATGTGATTTCGCCACGCCAATGTTCGCATTCAGTTCATCGATGTTGCCGTAAGATTCCACCCTTGCGCTGGCTTTGGAGATTCTGCTTCCGCCGTAAAGTCCAGTTTCGCCTTTGTCGCCTGTTTTTGTATATATTTTCATTCTGAAATATTATTGTATAAAATTAAACTTTTTATTTTTGAACCACATAGGCACAATAGAATTTTAAAACAATTTTTTCTAAAAGTTCAAATAGCTATTTAAGCTTAATTTTATTATGCATTTCCTATGTGCCTATGTGGTTTTTAAATTAATCCTTAAATTGTACAAATGAAAAAGCCGTTTCAAAAAACCACCAATCTCATTCATATTTATCAGCAGTTGCGACGCTTCATCAAACCTTACCGAATGATGATTTTTGTGACTTTGGCCTTGACTTTCATCGGCGCTTTGTTCGCTCAGGTCAATCCTCTGGTTTTGAAATACACGGTGGACGAAGTGACCAAACTCACGCAACTTCCCAATCCGATGGAACAAGGAATTCACGTTTTAACCTTAATTTCAATCATACTTTTGGGAAAAGAATTGGCGAATATTTTCATTCAATTTGGGCAGAAATTTTATGGGGAAAAGATTAGAATAAATGTCAGTTCAGAACTCGCACAAGAAGCTATCAACAAAATCCTGACTTACCGAATCGCCTATTACAACGACGAAAACCACGAATCAGGAAAACTTCAAATCCGAATCGACCGAGGAATTGAAAGCCTCACAAAACTCGTTCAAAATTTCTTCATCGATATTCTTCCGCTTTTTTCCACGGCGATTATTGCGCTGATTGTGATGTATATGCAGAATGTTTACGTCGGTTTGGTCTCAACTTTTGTAATTCCGATTTATTTTTATGTTACATCAAGACAAGCTAAAAAATTAGGAAATGTAAGACGAACACTCAGAAATCAGCGTGAGCAGAAAACTTCCGGACTTTTGAATTTGATTAATTCGATAATGGTCATCAAGAGTTTTGTCCGAGAAAAATTTGAAGGAAGCAAGCAATACAATCTTCAGATGAAGCTGATGGAAAGCCAACTTTACACCCGACGAACGAGTTTTATCTATGACGGTTTGAAAACTTTCATCGAGCAATTCGGCGTTGTTTTGATTATCCTTTTGACCGTCTATCTTGTGCTGGACCAGCAGATGACGATTGGTGCGATTATGCTTCACATTATGTTGTTCAACAACGTTTCTGCGCCCATTCGTCAGCTTCACAGGATTTATGATGATATGAATGACGCTTTTATTTATGCCGAAGGTTATTTTGAAATCCTGAACGCCGATGAGGAAACCGAACCGAACGGAACCATCAACAATATTCCAATCAAAGGAAATTTCGAAATCAAAAATGTGGATTTCACCTATCCAAACGGAATGAAAGCGCTTCACAACGTTTCCCTCAAAATCGAAAATGGGAAAACGACTGCTTTGGTTGGACTCAGTGGCGCAGGAAAATCGACAATCATCAACTTGCTTTGTAAATTCTACGAACCAGATTCCGGTGAAATCCTTTTGGATGGGAACAATCTGAATGATTTTGATAATGACTTTCTGCGAGATGACCTTGGATTGGTTCTTCAAAAAAATCACATTTTCAAAGGAAGTATCGAGGACAATATCCGTTACGGAAATCTTCACGCCACTTTTGACGAAATAAAAGAAGCATCAACCAAAGCCTATCTCCACGAGCAGATTATGGATTTGCCAGAAGCTTACAACCACGACGCCACGCAACTTTCCGGCGGACAACAGCAAAGAATTGCCATCGCTAGATTGTTCCTGAAAAATCCGCCAATAATTTTCCTTGATGAACCAACTGCAAGTCTGGACGCAATTGCCACGGAACAAATTAAAAATTCTCTTGATGCGATAAAACAAGGACGAACAGTTGTGATTATTTCACATTCGTTGTCGCAGATTTTGGATTCGGATATGATTTATGTAATGAAAAAAGGCGCAGTTGTAGAAAACGGGACACACGAAGAATTGTATGAAAAAGATGGAACTTACCGTGAAATTTTCGATGCATCTGCAAGAAGTCTGAATCTTGATAGATTGGTGAAAACTTATAAAGATGAATGAAGACCATTACATAAAAAAAATAGACCGCATCACCTCGATTCTCGTGCAATTGCAAAGCAAACCGACTGTACGTGCGCAGGATTTGGCGGATAAATTTGAGGTGAGTGTCAGAACAATTTACAGAGACATTAAAACTTTGGAAAATGCAGGCATTCCGATTTTTGGGGAAGCTGGTTCGGGTTATTCTTTGGTCGATGGTTACAAACTGCCGCCCGTGATGTTTACGAAAGAAGAAGTTCTCAGCTTTATCACAGCGGAAAAACTGATGCAGAATTTCTCCCACGAAAGTCTCGGTTCGCATTACAATTCGGCGATGGAAAAAGTGAAATCTGTCCTTCGGAATTCAGAGAAAAATCTGGTGACCGATATTGAAAATCAAATCAACATCTATTCTTATCAGCCGGAAAAAACGGATTCGATTAAAAATGTAATTCCGACCATTCTGGAAAGTATTTCTGAGAAGACGCAACTAAAAATCAATTATGAAAGCGCAAAAAATGAAGCTTCGGAACGAATCATTGAAGCGGTTGGGATTTTTTTTGAATTCAATTATTGGTATGTGATGGCGTTCTGTACGATGCGGAAAGATTACCGACAATTCCGTGTTGACCGGATTTTGAAAATCATTAAAACCGCGAATCCTTTTCATCAGGAATATGGAAAAGTCGCAGATTACAAGCAAAAATCGAATACGGAAAAAGTTCAGGTCAAACTTTTGGTCGAGAAGAAAATAATGCCTCACATTATGCACTCGATGAAATATTACGGCTGGATTTCCGATGAAGAAACGGAAAATGGAATGCTCATCACCTTCGAAACGAGTTGGATTGATGAGGGTTTTCCGCGCTGGTTGATTACCTTTGCGGATTATGCGGAGATTATCGAACCGAAATATCTCAAGGATACGATGGCTGATTTATTCCAAAATATTTCAAAAAAATTAAATTAAAAAAATATGAAGTCTTTACTTTTACGAAGTTTTCTATTGATGACAATCGCTTATTCTACGGCACTTTCCGCGTGTTCTGCTTTTCTGTTGCGGGGAAAAGACCATTGTGTGGTTGGCTTCAATGAAAACTGGAAAACGATGCCTGGAATGATTGTCGTGAACAAACGCGATGTCTTAAAAAGAAATATCAGCTGGGAAAATCTCACTACCGACAATTTGAATTCCAAAAAACAATGGACTTCGAAATATGGTTCCGTGACTTTCAATCTTTTGGGTTATGATTTCCCTTGTTATGGTGTGAATGAAAAAGGACTTTTTTTGGTTGAACTTTACCTTGAAGAAACTTCGAAAGTTGTAAATCCCAAACAGCCAAATATGTTTTGGGCGCAATGGATTCAATATCAACTGGATAATTATAAAACGGTAAAAGAAGTTGTTGACAATCTGAACAAAGGACCAAACATCGATTGGTGGCCCAATGCGCCGGGAAGTCATTTTTTTCTGACCGATGCGAAAGGAAATGCAACAACGATTGCTCTGCTTAATGGAAAATATAAAGTCCTGACCGACAAAGAAATGCCGATGCCACTTTTGTGCAACAATCAGTACAAAAAGGATTTTGACAAGGCAAAGAAATTTGATTTTCTGGGCGGAAATGAGAAATTCGAGTATGAGAAAAGCGGAAATTGGGACGACCGTTACAACCGCGCTTATTATCTGCTTCAAAATTACAAATACGACGCAAAACCGGTAGATTACGCCTGGAATATTCTGAATTCCGTTCACGCCGGCGAATGGCAAACCGTGATTGATGCTAAAAATATGAATCTCTTTTTCCGTTCGGATTTAAAGAAAGAAATCAAGAAAATCGATTTGACAAAACTGGATTTCTCCAAGAATTCTACGGTGAAATATCTGGATATTCATACCGATGAATTGGGCGAAGTGAATCAGGATTTCCAACCGTTGACATTAAGTAAAAATAACGAATATGTGGAAAAGGGTTTTCCGATTGGATATGACAACAAGGAATTCGGAACTTCGGAAATGTTTGCAAAACTCAAGGAAAACATTGTGAAATTCTTTAGTAATATTTTACCTAACTAAAAGATTGAACCACATAGACACATAGTTTTTTAAGGTTTATTTTGAAAAAAATATCAAGATTAAATAGATTTAACAATAATCCTATTTAATCTTTTTCCAGAATCACATTACATTTTTTCTATGTGCCTATGTGGTTAAAACAAAAAGAACTTTCAGAAAACCCTGAAAGCTCTTTGCTTTTTATCTTTCCCAGAAAAATGGTGGCTCGATTCCCAAAGCTCTCAGGTAAACGCAACCTTGACCACGGTGATGAATCTCATTATCAACGAAATAAAGAATATTCTGATAAACCGGAAATTCATATTGACCAAACAAATTGAAAGTCTCCTGAAAACGTTCCTCAGAAATCTGACTGAAATATTCGTTAATCACTTCCGTCTGCTCATCCCATTTCGCAAGGATTTCTGCTTTGGTTGTTGGCTGGAAAGCCTCTTCGTCGAAAGTATTGTCCGAACCGTCAACAATGGCTTTCAAAGCTGGTCCGGCGATTGCCAAAAGTTCAAGTGTCAATTTGGAGAATGGTCTCATTCCGCCGATTGAAAACTCGAATAAATCTTTTTCAGGAAAAGCTTCTATCACTCTTCTGGTCAGATTTCTATGGCCTTGCCAATGGATTAAAAGTTGTTGTGAGTTGAGGACTGTGGCTGTTGCATTCATAATAGTTTGTTTTATTTGATACAAATGTACAGCGAGGTTGTGACAGCAGTTTGTCAGGAGTTATTTTTAATATTGAATTTTAGTTACATAAAAAAGTCGCAAGAAAAACTTTACGACTTTAAATATTTTAATTAACTATAATTATTCAACCAGCTTTCCTTCTTTATAGATTTGAATCACTTTCTCTTTGCCTTCGAACTTGTACATTTCCCATCTTCCATCATAAACTCCTTTTTTCCAATTTCCAATCGCTCTCAAACTTCCATCATCAAACCAATATTTATGTGTTCCATTTGGTTTTCCATCAATAAATTCTCCTTCTCGAGCTTTATTTCCATTAGAATGCCAATATTCCCAAATTCCATCTTCTTTTTTATTCTGGATTTTGCCAATCGAACTGATTTTACCATTTAAAAAATATGCCTTTTTAACTCCATCAGTAATTGGTTTAAATTCTAAAGTTTTAGATTGTTGTTCTGTAAGGCTATTACTATTCTTAAGAAAATCAGATTTTGCAATCAAAGTATTATTAATGTAAATCTCATATTCATCAAGATTCATATTTTGAGCATTGATTTTTATAAATGCTGAAAAAATCAAGAAAACTGTTAAAAGTAAATTACAAATAGATTTCATTGAAGCAAAATTTAAATCTTCTCAAACCTAAAATTCTCCCCAAGATAAGCCTGTCTCACTTCCGGGTCATTCGCCAAATCCTCTGGAATTCCCTCTTTCAGGATTTTCCCTTCGAACATAATATACGTTTTGTTGGTAATCGCCAAAGTCTGCTGAACGTTGTGGTCGGTAATCAGAATCCCGATATTCTTCTCCACCAAAGACCTCACGATTTTCTGAATATCCTCCACCGCAATCGGGTCAACACCCGCAAACGGTTCATCCAAAAGAATAAAATTCGGACTGGTCGCCAGGCAACGCGCAATTTCCGTACGGCGTCTTTCACCTCCCGACAGCAAATCGCCACGGTTTTTACGAACGTGTTCCAGGTGGAATTCCTCAATCAATTCATCGCATTTTTTCTGCTGTTCCTTTTTGGAAAGCTTCGTCAATTGCAATACGCCCAGAATATTATCCTCCACAGACAACTTCCGGAAAACCGATGCTTCCTGTGCCAAATAGCCAATTCCTTTTTGCGCACGTTTGTACATCGCGTCCTGCGTAATATTTTGATTATCAAGAAAAACGTTTCCTAAAGTCGGCTTCACCAATCCAACAATCATATAAAACGACGTCGTTTTCCCCGCACCATTTGGCCCCAAAAGTCCGACTATTTCGCCTTGCTGAACTTCCAATGACACGCCTTTCACCACCTTTTTCGGCCCGTATTCCTTGATTAAATTTTCTCCTCGTAAAATCATAAAACAAAGATATATATTTTTTGCTGGAAGTAGGAAGATGGAAGTTCATCTCAATCTATTTTAATGTGGGTTTAAAATTTACAACCACATAGACACATAGAAAAAGCATAATTCTTTATGTTAAAAAAGATAAAATAGAACTAATATTAAAGCAATACAAAAACTATGTGCCTATGTGGTTTATAAAATTTTACATTATTAACTTAAACAGTCTTTTAATATCTTTGTGAAAAATTTCCAAAAATGCTCATCGAAAGCCTTCAAAACGAAAAAATCAAAAGACTGACCAGACTTCTCACCAAAAATCAGGAAAGAAGAAAAGCCGGCGTCTTCATCGTAGAAGGTCAGCAGGAAAACGAGCGCGCCTTGGAATTCGGAAATCTTCCCGAGGAATATTACATCTGCGAAAATATCTTCAAAGGGAAATTACCAACGACAAAAATCCATTACGTCTCCGAAAAACTGTACGAGAAAATCGCTTATCGCGGAACGACAGAAGGAATTATCGGCATTTACAAATTGGAACAAAGAAACTTAGACGAGTTTAATCCGAAAAAAGATTCAGCCATCATTATTTTAGAAAGTGTAGAAAAACCAGGAAATCTTGGCGCTATTTTGAGAAGTTGCGAAGCTTTCGGAATCAATGCCTTAATTGTCACTGACCCAAAAACGGATTTTTACAATCCAAATGTCATCCGTTCCAGCGTTGGCTGTCTTTTTGGTATGAATATTTTCCAAGCCTCGAATGATGAAACTTTAGAATTCCTAAAAATCAATGACTATCAAATTTTCACTACTTTTATGAGTGAAGATGCAAGGAATATTCAAGAGAAGAATTTGAAAAGTAAATCGGCTATTTTATTCGGAACAGAACATTCTGGCTTGAGTGACTTCTGGAAACAGAAAGGAGAAAATGTCCTCATCCCAATGGCAGGCACTATCGACTCTTTGAATCTTAGCAACGCGGCGGCAATCACCTGCTACGAAATCTTGAGACAGAAATTAGAGAAATAAAAAAACCGCTTCTCGAAAGAAACGGTTTCAAATTTTTAACTTGGTTAAGATTATTTTTTAGCAGCAGCAGAATCAACTTTTACAGCAGCAGCATCAACTTTAGCAGCAGCAGAATCAACTTTTACAGCAGCAGAATCAACGTGAGCAGCAGCAGAATCAAGAGTTGCAGCAGAAGAATCTACAGCAGCAGAATCAGCAGAAGTAGTTTCTACGTTTTCAGTTTTTTTACAAGCAACAAGAGTTAAAGCAGCGATAGCAGCTACGAATAATGACTTTTTCATAATAATAATATTTAAATTGTTAGTTAATAGATGTTCTCTTTTGAACGGGACAAAATTACACCAATAAATAAATTTTGCATTTGAATATTAATTGTAATATATTTGTAAAATACGATTTACAAATTAATATATCTGAAAATCAATAATTTAAGCAATTACACAACTTTGACCGATATAGAATTTTTATATTTCCAAAACTTAAAAAAGGCTGTTCAGGATAAATATCTTGAGTCGCACTCACCGTCTTTTGATGATATTTCCAAATGGAAAGGGATTGACATTATCTATTTCCAGGAAGATCTTAGACAAAAAGCAAAAGGAAATATTAGCGAAAAAACCTTTTATACCTACTTTAAGAATAATGCTCAGGAAAAAATTCCAAGAATTGATATGCTTAATATCCTTTCTGTATACGTTGGTTTCAATTCCTGGTCAGAATTCAGAAAGAAAAATCCAATCGCAGTAGAAGAAAAGAAAACTGTTGAATCTACACCAAATCCAGTCATAAAAGAAGCTTCTGTAGCTGAAAATTCGGAATTAACGAAAGTTTCAAAACCAGAAATATCGGTTGACAATCAGGCTTTTGATGAGATCAATCAGAATATCAACTTCAGCAACACCGAGAGTAAACCTAATTTCTTGAAAAGATATCTTTGGCTGGGAATTTCTGTATTTCTCTTTGCAATTGTTTTGATTTTGGTTTTCTACGATAATCTTTTTTATAAAAAATACACTTACGCATTTACAGACGCCGACAGAAACTCATCGATAAAAGGAGAATTAGATGTGAAAATAATCCGCGACAACGAATCTCCAATCTTGTTCAAAGTAAAACCGAACTCACCTTTTGTTTATGAAACCAAGAGTAAGAAATTGAAAATGATCATTTCCTCTCCTTTTTATAGGACTGACGAAGTAATAAGAGACTTGACAAACGCACCAGAATCAGAAAATATTGAACTGAAACCGAATGATTACGCGATTCAATTATTCTATTATTCAAAATCAATCCAGGATTTTAAGAAAAAAACGGAACAGCTGAACAGATTGATCAGTGACAAAGCATTGATCTACCAAGTGGTTGACAGCGACATCTACGGAATAGAAACGATGGACAAGCAGAAGTACATCTCACTCGTAACGCTTCCGACGACTTCTCTTGAGAATCTGGAAGTAATTGATTCTCAGATGGAAAATGGAAAAATTGTAATGATTAAATTTAGAATTACAGACGATGAAAAATCAAAATAAATTGTATTGGTGGACTTTAACTCTGTCAATACTCATTTCAGGGTTGATTTCCTGCAACAAAAAATATGATGGCGAGGACAACTCCCTGGAAACCATAAGAAACGCAAACAACAACGTAACTTACACAAAATCAAGCCTTGACAGTTTGCAGGCGATCAACGTGATTACTTCTCAGAAAGTTCAGGATTTACTGGACTTATCTACACTTTACACATCCGGAAATAAGGACACAGAAATAGATTCGGTGATCTACACACAGATGCAGGCTCATTTTATGACCAAGGATTCAAACAATCTAAAACCGTTATTAAAAGAAATGGACAGTTTGAAAGTGAGATTTGCGAAAGTGAACAATCTGAAGACTTCAAAATCAGTGATTGCCAATGATACTTTGGATTTTGCAGACTTCGATGTGGAGTATTATGATAAAAAAAGAACTTACATCACGACTGTAAATCGGAAAGCGCAATATATGCTGAAGGCTTCGCCGGTGAAATTTCAGAAAGAGTTCAAATTCTACTTTAATAATTTCTACAAGAAAGAAACAGACAGTACAAAAACAACAAAACCCGCTAATTAGCGGGTTTTGTTTTAATTAAATCTGGGATTTAATTATTTTTTGATAGCATCTTTAGTTGCTTTCTCGTCAGCTTTTACTTCAGCTTTAGCAGAATCAGCAGTAGCTTTTACAGAATCAACAGTTGCAGTAGCAGTAGAGTCGATTGCAGCAACAGCAGAATCAGCAGTAGCGTCAACAGAATCAACAGCAGCAGCTTCTACTTTATCAGTTTTTTTACAAGCTACAAGAGAGATAGCAGCGATAGCAGCTACGAATAATGACTTTTTCATAATGGTAAGATTTTAAAATTAATATTATTGTTATGTTTCTTGAATTATCTTTCGTTATAATTACAAGACAAAAGTAGCACCGTCTGACAAAAATCATTAAAAAATAGCTTGTAATAGCCTTGTAAAAACATTTTACAATTTAATATAATTGATTCTCAGTATTTTAATTAAATTCAAAAATCTGATTTGGAGTAATTAAAATGTCTAATTGGACATCTTTTTCAAAAACATCAGTGACAATTTCATTTGGAGGAAAGAAATTTAGTCCGATTTTTTTTTCAGTATTTGAATATTTAGAAAAGAACTGATCGTAGAAACCTTTTCCGTAGCCAACTCTATTTCCTGACGCATCACAATAAAGCAAAGGTGTCAAAACATAGTCCAGTTCTACGTTTGAAGCATTGTTAGAAATTGGTTCTTTGATTCCCCAACTATTAATTTCAAATTCTGAATCAGGAAAAATCTCAACAGAAATAATTTTTTCACCTTGGATTTTCGGAACAAAAACTCTAATTTTATTTTCAAAAAAATAATTGATAAAAATCTGAGTATTCACTTCATTAAACTTTTGAATTGCTAAAAAAACATTAACCTTTTGATTTTCAATAGGATTAAATTGTAAAATAAATTTTTCTAGCAGTTTTTTAGACAAAAAATTGACCTCATCTTGCGATAAGGCCATTCTTTTTGCTTTATAAAGTGTTCTAAGTTCGTTTTTTTTGAGACTTAAATCCATCTTTATTTTATAAGATTTTATACAATTTGTCAGACAATCTTACTCGAAATGGAAGCTCAAAAGTAATTTGGTCTCCAGCTTTTGCAGTTTGAACCGAATTTCCATCAACAACCATTTCATTGATAACAATCTCTTGTTCACCAGTTGTTGGTCCTGAAATCAAAACTTTATCACCAACAGAAAGTTCATTTGAAAGTAGAAACTGAGCAATTTTTGATTTAGTATAATAATGCTCCGCCTTTCCAATCAAGGTTTTCTTCACTTTTATCTTCTGACGAATATCTTTTGCCTTAGCCAAAGGTTTATCGGTCAAATCACCAGAATTTTTAAACTTCAAAGCTTCAGACTTCCCTTTTCGGAAAACTTTATTGCCAACCTGAAGTCCTTTTCTCAACGCCAATTGCTCTTCCACAGACAAATGAATGATTTCTAAACATTCCGAAGAACAAGTGTTTTCCATCATAGCTTTACACTCATCACATTGGATAAACAACAAATGACAAGCATCATTCGCACAATTAGTGTGATTATCACAAGGTTTTCCACATTGATGACACTGCGAAATGATATCGTCCGTAATTCTTTCGCCCAATCTGTGATCGAACACGAAATTCTTCCCTACAAATTTACTTTCAACACCTTCTTCCTTTACCTGACGCGCATATTCAATGATTCCGCCTTCCAATTGGTAAACATTTTTAAAACCCTGATGTTTAAAGTATGCACTCGCCTTCTCACAACGGATTCCGCCAGTACAATACATCAATAGGTTTTTATCTTCTTTGAAATTCTGCAATTGTTCATTGATAATCGGCAAACTTTCTCGGAAATTCTCAACATCCGGTGTAATCGCACCTTCAAAATGACCGACTTCACTCTCGTAATGATTCCTGAAATCCACCACAATCGTATCCGGATTCGCCAGCAAATCGTTGAATTCCTGAGCTTTCAAATGAATTCCTTTATTCGTCACATCAAAAGTCTCATCATTCAAACCATCCGCAACAATCTTGTTTCGAACTTTAATCGTCAACTTCAAAAATGAGTGATTATCCTGCTCCACAGCCACATTCAGACGAATGCCTTTCATAAAATCGTAAGCTTCCAACGTCTTGCGGAAAGCCTCAAATTGGTCCGCAGGAACACTCATCTGAGCATTGATTCCTTCGTGCGCCACATAGATTCGGCCAAGCGCATCCAGGGCGTTCCAGGCTATAAATAAATCGTCACGAAATTTCTTTGGGTTTTCAATTTTGGCATACGCATAGAAAGACAATGTAAGGCGTTCCTTACCAGCTTCATCAATAAGTCTGGCTCTTTCTTCTGCGCTTAAGGTGTTGTACAGTTGCATGCTATAAACGTTTTAAGTGAGAAAAATAATGGCGCAAAGATAAGAAATTTGGCTGATAGTTTTCGATTGACAGTTATCAGTATTTGGGCGTGACCCTCGCCAACCCTAATGCCACCGCTCGGGTCGGGCTATCCGCTACAATCTTTTTCCCACACCAATTCCCCCGCAAAAAAGGATTTCCACTACTATCCCTCACGCATAACGATTCTGACTAAAAACAACATTTCCAACAAACAGACGATTAGTTTTCTGCCGTTATATTATCACGACATAAATAATTCCGTTAGGGTCTTTCAGCACATTTCTGGGATGTAAATCAGAAACAGTATATGTTTCATTAGAAAAAGTCGTGCTATTTATTTTATCAAAATCAAGTGACAGCATAAAAGTTTCAATTTCCTGAGGTGTTGCCTGCACGGCATTTTTCACAAAATCTTGCTTGATAATAACTTCAACATACGGCACTCGATTTTTGCCATTGTCAAAGCCTGTGAAGCCAACAAAATCGTACTTTGTTTCTGGGAAAAGAATATTATGGATAGTAAGTTGCTTAAAAAGATTGGAAATCAGAAAACCAGAATTAAAAAGATTGTTGGACTTGTAAATGATGCCATTTTCTTCATCCAAGGCGAGCGTATTTTCATATCCGCTTACTTCCGTCGGTTTGCCAAGAGAATAGAAATTATCTATCCACAAATCATTTGCTTTAGCATAATCAAAAGCTGTTTGTTTCTCAAAATCTTCTTGCTCGTGACGTGTTAGACTTTTTTGTCCTTGGCGTTTTCTCTGAGCTTCTTCAAGGCATTCTCCAAATTGACTGGTGATTTTTTCCATTCTTTTATTTGTTTGATTGCGGCTTCCGAGTTGCGCTTGTGTGCCTCCGTCAGATATTTAGTTTCCATAAAAGAGAAATTGTTATTTCAAAGATAGATATTTTTTTCAAAATTTTGTTTTGTTATATTTACAACTCTAAAATCTTAAAAATGAAGAAAGTCCTTTTTGCTGTCGTTACGATGACAGCAGTTCTCTCACAAAACACTTATGCTCAAGAAATTACGCTCGATAAAATCTATTCCGGCTATTATCGCGGAAAAGGAATTGCTGGAATTGCATCCTTGAATGACGGCGAAAACTACGCCACCATCGAGAAAGACGGCATTGCAAAATACAATTACAAAACGTCTCAAAAATCCGGAAATATCGTGGATGGAAAATTCGAATCGTATATTTTCTCTGCCGACGAATCCAAAATCTTGTTGCAAAAAGAAAGTGAGTCGATTTACAGACATTCATTTTTGGGGAAATTTGATGTCAAAGATTTGAAATCAAATAAAGTAATGCCTCTTAATAATGGCAATTACATCCAAGAACCGAAATTCTCTCCGGACGGAAGCAAAGTCGCTTTCATCGTAGATAATAATTTATTCTATCAGGATTTGACTTCAGGAAAAATCACGCAAATTACTAATGATGGAAAGAAAAATTCTATCATCAACGGCCTTGGTGACTGGGTTTATGAGGAGGAATTTGGTCACGCAGATTATTATCAATGGAACAAAGCCGGCGACGCTATCGTTTTTGTGAAATTTGACGAATCGAAAGTTCCGGAAATCTACATTCCAATCTACGGAAAATCGCTTTATCCTACCGAAATGCGATACAAATATCCAAAAGCTGGAGAAACCAACTCGACTGTTTCTGCTCAATTATATCAATTAAATTCAGGGAAAACTACCACTTTAAATATCGCAGGTTTCGAAAATCATTATATTCCACAAATCTGGAAAACCAACGATGCAAACGAAATCGTCATCGCCACGAGCAATAGACATCACAGCAAAGTTGATTTGATAAAAGTGGACACAAAATCCGGAAACTTAACCAAACTGTTCTCGGAAACCGACAACGCCTGGATAGAAACCGACAATCTGACTTTAGAATTCTTGGATGACAACTCTTTCCTTTGGGCCTCGGAGCGTGATGGTTACAGACAATTGTATTGGTACGATAAAGCCGGAAAATTGAAAAAACAAGTTGCAAAAGGCAATTGGGAAATCACCGATTATTATGGTTACAACCCAAAAACGAAAGAAGCTTACATCCAAACCACAGAAAAAGGAAGCTTGAATAAAGTCGTTTCCAAACTGAATATCAACTCTGGTAAAACGACTTTGATTTCTTATCCTGAAGGAAACAACTCGGCAAGTTTCAGCAAGACTTTTAATTATTTCATTAATACAAATTCTACGGCTGGAACACCTTATAAATATGTCTTGAAAGATGAGTCTGGAAAGGAAATTAAGGAACTTCAAAACAATAATGAATTGCTTTCTAAACTTCAGAAAGACAGCTTTGTGACGAAGGAATTTATCACCATTCCAAACTCTGCAGGCGACCAATTGAATGCTTGGATTATCAAACCAAAAAACTTTGACCCGAACAAAAAATATCCATTATTTATGTTCCAATATTCTGGTCCTGGTTCTCAGCAAGTTTCAAATTCTTGGGACGGAGGAAACGGAATCTGGTTTGAAATGCTGGCTCAAAAAGGTTACGTCGTCGCTTGTGTGGACGGCCGTGGAACTGGTTTCAAAGGTTCGAAATTCAAAAAAGTGATTTACAAACAATTGGGGAAATATGAAATCGAAGACCAAATCTCTTCCGCACAATGGTTTGGAAATCAATCCTATATAGACAAATCAAGAATCGGAATCTTCGGATGGAGCTATGGTGGCTATATGAGCTCCTTGGCAATGACGAAAGGTGCTGACGTTTTCAAATTGGGAATCGCAGTGGCTCCGGTGACAAACTGGAGATATTATGACAGCGTTTACACAGAAAAATTCCTGCAAACACCGCAAGAAAACCCAGACGGTTACGACCAAAACTCGCCAACGACTTTCGCACAATTATTAAAAGGAAAATTCCTATTAATCCACGGAACAGCTGATGACAACGTGCATTTCCAAAACTCAATGGAGTTTTCTGAGGCATTGATTCAAAACAAAAAACAGTTTGAATTTATGGCTTATCCAGACAAAAATCACGGCATCTATGGCGGACAAACCAGACCTCAGCTTTATGAGAAAATGACGAATTTTATTTTGGAGAATTTGTAAAAGGCTGGAAGTCGGAAGACCGAAGCTGGAAGATAAAAAAATCCGCAGAAGATGTTTTTCTTTTGCGGATTTTTTATAATCTATTTCCCCAAATTTCAGGATTTCTTGAAGTGTGATAAACACCAATAATCAAGATTGAATGATTTGAATCAAAATATTGATAATGAATTCCAAATGGAAAACTTTTCAGATAACAAATTCTGCAGTCATTATATTTAATTTCCTTTGACAAAGGATTTTGTATCAAAAATTCAATCTCATTTTCAAACTCTTCAAAAAATCTATCGACTAATTTCCTATTTATTTTCTTATACCAATCTTTGATTTCCCTTAAATCTGTTTTTACAAAAGGAGAAAAATCAATTTTACTTTTCATCCTTCAACGTTGCAATGTAATCACTCATTTCAGATTCTGAAACGATGCTTGTTGGGTTTTCCGAAATATACTTTAATCTTTTATTAGTTTCCTCAATTTGCCAATCTGGAACTTCATTTTGATTTTCAATTGCTGAATATTTGAATTTCAAAAAATCCACAAAATCATTCACCTCATCGTACAAATCCTCGGGAAGTGTTTTGATATTATCCTCTAAATGTTTTATTGTGATTGCCATTTGGACTACTTTTTATCAAAGTTATTAAAATTTTTTTATTCATTTTAAAATTCTATTTTTACGACGCAAGAAAATAAACCATATGAAAACTAAACATCCTAAAGGCCTACCTTATCTATTTTTCACAGAAATGTGGGAACGTTTTGGTTATTATTTGATTTTGGGGATTTTTGTCCTGTATGTCATAGAACCGAACGGCGACAAGGGCGGACTTGGATTGCCAGATAAAATGGCGGATGATGTTTTCGGAACCTATATTGCCTTGACTTACTTGACACCTTTTCTTGGTGGATTTTTGGCGGAAAGACTTTTTGGTTATATCAAATCCATTTATCTCGGTGGCGTTTTGATGGCAGCTGGTTATATCGGATTGGGAGTGTTCAAAGAGCTACCCTTATTCTACGGTTCCTTAGGATTAATTATAATCGGGAACGGATTTTTCAAGCCGACTATTTCTACAATTCTGGGGAATCTCTACTCAGAAGAACCTTACAAAAAAAATAAAGATACGGGCTACAATATTTTCTATATGGGAATCAATATTGGGGCATTTATCTGCAACATTATTGCGGCCTATATGCGAAACCGATTTGGCTGGGGTGAGGCATTCATCGCGGCTGGCGTTGGAATGTTGATTGGCTTGGTGATTTTCAGTTTTGGGTTGAAACATATCCGTCACGCTTGTGAAATGAAAGCGGCGAAAGAAGGCGACAGCAAGATTTCCGACGTTCTCTTGAAAGTATTTTTACCAGCCTTGATTGTCGGCGCCATTGGTTGGATTGTTCCAGGGAATATCTTTGGAAGTGATAGCACGGATGCGTTTATTTTCGCCTGTGTTCCTGTTATTTATTTTTACGTTTCACTTTACTTCAAAGCGCATCAGGACGAGAAAAGGTCGATTGGCGCCTTGCTGATGATATTCTTGGTTTGTATGTTTTTCTGGGCGATTTTCAAACAGAACGGAACAGCCCTGACACGTTGGGCCAATTACTACACAGACCGTAGTATTCCTGAAAAATTGGTGGAACCGATGCGTGGCATTTATATGTTGGATGGAAAAGATGGAACAACCGGAAAATCCTATGAAGACAAAGAAGTTGCCGTTTACGACGACCAATTCCGTTCGCAAAAAAATGAGGCTGGTGAGACGATGAAAGTTTCCGGAAAAGATGTTTATTTCAAAAATATAAATCCAGAAGAACGCGCTCAGCTAGCAACAAATCCTAAGCAGGAAGTTTACCTTTTCAATACCGAACTTTTCCAATCTGTGAATCCGTTTTGGGTAATTGTCCTCACGCCGGTGATTGTCGGATTCTGGGCAATATTCCGAAAACGCGGAAAAGAACCGACGACGCCAACGAAAATTATGATTGGCCTTTTCATCACCGCTTTGTCCTGTCTTGTGATGGTGGGCGCTGTGTTTGCCGGAAATAATGGCGCTGTGAAAGTGTCGCCGCTTTGGCTGGTTGCCAGTTATGGCGTTGTGACGATTGGTGAACTCTGTCTTTCGCCGATGGGATTATCCGTCGTTTCAAAATTGTCCCCTGCGAGATTGACAGCCTTGATGATGGGTGGATTTTTCCTCGCCAACTCAGTCGGGAACAAGCTTTCCGGGATTCTTGCCAGCACTTGGTACAATTATGAAAATAAGGAATATTACTTCCTTGTGAATTTTGCCTTGCTGATTTTCGCTTTTATTTTAGGAATTTTTATGTTGAAGTTTCTGAATAAGGTGATGAAGGAAAATGGAGTTGATTAATATTTAAACACCGCATTGTCGCAGCCCGACTTGAACGGAGCTCATTTTTTTTGCGGCTGGAAAAAGCGATGGCAAAAAATAGCGGGAGTGGAAGGCGGAAATAGCTGCCCAAATTATTATCAGTCTAAATTTTCTGAAACGCCAACCTCGGTGTTCCATCCGCAACATAAATGATTCCGCACTTTTCGTAACCGAGTTTTTCCAAGACTTTTTGCATCGCGATGTTGGTTTCGTGCGTATCGATTCTGATGTTCGGGAATTGGGAAAAACACCACTCGAAGCAGAATCTCGCGACGCCTTTTGTTTTTCCGTTGGATGCCAATCTGTGGATGACGCCGTACTTTTCGTCATTCAACCAAGTTCCGTTTTCAATTTTTGCATAATTTGGGTCATCACCAATAATGAAATCGAAAGTCGCAACGATGTCATCATTTTCGATAATCAAAAAATTAAATCCATTATCAATACTATCCAACATCAATTCCTTGGAAGGATAACCATTGGTCCATTGGATTAGGTTTCCACTTTCCCGCATCAGCTGTCTGGCCGTGTCGATGCAGTTCATTATTTGGTTGATGTCTTCCGGATTTGATTTTCTGACTTCCATAATTTTAAGATTATCGGGTGCAATTGTGTTAATCGTCGCAATTTAGCTTTCCCGTTTATGAAAAAAAACTATATTTGTTACCTTTAAGAAAATTTAACAATTTAAAAATGGATACAATACAGACTAATTCTAGACATCCTAAAGGTCTATGGGTTCTATTCGGAACCGAGATGTGGGAGCGTTTTAACTTTTATGGAATGAGAGCACTATTGACGCTCTTTATGGTAAACTCCCTATTGATGAAGGAAGGCGATGTTACCATCATCTATGGTGGATTCCTGGCTCTTTGTTATTTGACACCAATGCTGGGAGGTTTCATTGCGGACCGATTTTTAGGAAATAGATATTGTATCATCGTCGGTGGCGCTCTGATGGCCATCGGACAGTTCCTGATGTTTATGAGTGCTTCTACATTTGGAGCAGACCTAGGCTCAGCACAGATGCTGATGTGGATTGCGCTGGGCGTGATTATCTTCGGAAATGGATTTTTCAAACCGAATATCTCTTCGATGGTTGGAAGTCTATATCCAAAACAGGAAAAATCAAAGTTAGATTCAGCATTTACGATTTTCTATATGGGAATCAATTTGGGTGCATTTCTTGGACAGTTCATCTGTCCATTCATAGGAGATGTTAAAGACTCTGCTGGCGTACGTGACATCCACGCTTTCAAATGGGGATTCTTGGCCGCTTCTATTGCGATGACAATTGGAACAGTGACATTTATTATCCTTAAAAATAAATATGTGGTAACGCCGGAAGGAAGACCTATCGGTGGTCTACCAAAAAATAATACGGCCGAGGATTTCGAAGAAGGAGAAGCGCAAACGGCCAATTTCTCAGGGAAATCTATTGGTTTTGCTGTGGCTATTTTTGTGGCGGCATTCTTTGGATTCCAATATCTATTTGTAGATAAGATTGGTTTTAGTTCCGTTGGGATGGGAGAATTTGTGAAAGCCGTAATTTATCCATTCATCTATTCTATGGGAATTGCTTTGGCATTTTTGATTATGTCTTCTGCGGAAAACAAAGTGGAGAGAGATAGAATCTGGGTAATATATATCGTTTCCTTTTTCATCATTTTCTTCTGGGCAGCTTTTGAGCAAGCAGGTTCATCTTTGACATTCATTGCAGATAACCAAACGGACAGAAATATCTTTGGCTGGAATATGCCACCATCAATGGTTCAGATTTTCAATGGATTGTTCATTGTCATTTTGGCAGTTCCGTTTAGTATGCTTTGGGATAAGTTAAGAGCCGCAAAAAAAGAACCAGTTTCTCCACTGAAACAAGCCATTGGACTAGGACTGATTGCTTTAAGTTACTTCATCATTGCCTACAATGTAAAAGATTTGGGAAGCAACGGCTTGTTGGCTGTAAAATGGTTGATTTTACTTTATCTAATCCAGACAATGGGAGAACTTTGTTTGTCACCAATTGGATTATCTTTGGTAGGTAAATTGGCTCCGAAAAGATTTGCATCCTTATTATATGGTGTTTTCTTCATCGCAAATGCCGCAGGTTATGCATTATCGGGAACTTTGGGTGCCATCTTACCAGCAACTGGAGACAAATTCACCAAAGCGAAAGAGCTTGGAATCAACCTTCAGGATGTTTTGGACAAGAAAGTAACTCTAACTGCCGAACAGGTCGCAACTTTTACAAAAGAACAGTTACCAATGGCAAATCCATCATTTGTAGGATATGAAATCCATAATTTGTTTGAGTTCTTTATGGTATTTGTAATCCTATGTGGAATTGCAGGTGCTATCTTGGCTTTAATTTCTCCAATTTTGAAGAAAATGATGCACGGCGTCAACTAATAATTAAATTTTATAACCTTATACAAAACCACCGAATATTCGGTGGTTTTTTGTTAAATTCGTATGGCGAAAATCTGAATTATTGTTGTTTTTCATCAACATTTGAATCAATTATCATTTATCATCCATCAATTATAAACAATGAACCTCACTCTCGAACAAATACAGGACTTCAAAGGAAAATATCCAAAACAAATCTGGTCGCTTTTTTTCTCCGAAATGTGGGAACGTTTCTGCTTCTACGGAATGCGTGGAATGTTGGTTTTCTTTATGATTTCACAACTCAAGTTCGATGATGAGCAAGCGAATTTACAATATGGCGCAACACAGGCTTTCGTCTATGCATTCACATTTGTGGGTGGACTTTTTGCAGATAAGATTTTAGGATTTAGGAAGTCTCTATTTTGGGGAGGATTGCTGATGATTGTCGGAAGTTTGATTCTGGCGACCAATCCACACGATTATTTCTTCCTTGGGATTTCATTTACTGTTGTAGGAACAGGTTTCTTCAAACCAAATATTTCCACAATGGTTGGGAAATTATACAAATCCGGAGATTCCAGAACCGATGCCGGGTTTTCACTTTTCTATGCTGGAATCAATCTAGGCGCACTTTTAGGCGGTTATCTTTGCATCGCCATTGGAAAGGGTGAAATGTTATCACGCTTGATTCCAGAACACAAAAGATGGAATGTGGCTTTCGGTTTGGCTGCCATCGTGATGGTAGTTTCCTTAATTAATTTCATTTTTACTCAAAGACAATTAGGGCCAATCGGACTTCAACCTCAAAAATTAAATGCGGACGGTACTTTCTCACCATTAGCAAAATGGAATGAATACAGCGTTTATATCTTATCCTTAGTTTTCGTTCCATTAATTATGATAATGGTCTCTGTTCCGGAATACACCGATTATTTTATGTGGACAGTCGGTCCTTTGACGCTGATTTATCTGTTTTATGAAATGACAAAAGTAAGCTCATCCGAAAGAAACAAACTTTGGGCAGCTTTGGTTTTCATCATTTTTTCAATCGTTTTCTGGGGAATTTATGAGCAATCTGGAGGTTCATTAAGTATTTTCGCGGCGAACAATCTGAACAAAGATTTATTGGGATTAGACCCGAATGGCGTCAACAATTCCGGAGGTGCATTCTTTATTATTTTCCTGGCGCCAATCGTTGGTTTGCTGTGGATTTGGCTGAGCAAAAGAAAATTGGAACCGAATACATTAATCAAATTTGGATTGGGATTTATCTTTCTTGGATTGGGATATTACGTGCTTTTCGCAACCAAATTCTTTGCAACTTTACAAGGAATTACTTCACTAAATATTTTTACAATTGCATTGCTGGTAATCACTTTCGGGGAATTGTGTCTCTCTCCCATCGGATTATCAATTATGACAAAGCTTTCCACCGAAAAACTGCAGGGAATGATGATGGGAATGTGGTTTTTGGCTTCGGCCTATGGACAATATGTGGCGGGACAAATCGGTGCGGGAATGGCAAAAGTGAAAACTGGCGCCAACAATTATGACGCTCTCATCACTTACACCGATGGATACAAACAATTGGGTTTATATGCCTTAATTGCGGGCGTTGTGCTAATTTTGATTTCTCCTCTCGTAAAAAAATTAATGCAAGATGTGAGATAATGATTTAACTAAAATCCTTTTCAACAATCAAAACACAGATGAAAAAAAACACATTTTTACTAATTCTCTTTTTGCTCCCCATCTTTGGATTTTCGCAAGTCCAATGGATGACAATTTCCCAAGCGCTGGAAGCTCAGAAAAAGGCACCGAAAAAAATTCTTATCGATTTTTACGCAGACTGGTGCGAGCCCTGCAAAGAGATGGAAAGCGAAACCTACAATCATCCCGAGATTGCGAAAATCATCAATGAAAATTTCTACGCCGTGAGGTTTGAAAGCGACGGAAATTCCACCGTCGATTTTCTTGGACACAAGTTTACAAACCCAGACTACAAAGGCAAAAAAGGCAAATCCACGCTTCATCAGTTCTCGAAATATATGAACATCAATATGATTCCGACAATGGTTTTCCTTGATGAAAACACCGACCCGATTACCAGTCTTTCGGGATTTCTGAAAGCGAAAGAAGTGGAACCTTACTTCTCGATGATTGCGTCCAACGACTATAAAACCATCAAATCCAGACAGGAATGGGAAGGTTATCAGAAGAAGTTTAAGTCGAAGATTAAGGAATAATACTAAACTAATAACCTAAAATATGAAATCACTTTTATCTCTTTTACTTCTATTTTTCAGTCTATTCGCATTTTCACAAATCTCAGAACTACTTCCTTCAGAAAAAGAATTATTAAAAACCTCATCAAATCAAGCCTGTCTTTGTATTGACTCTATTAATATCAAAAATAAAACAAGCTTACAGGTTTCCACAGACATTAGTAATTGTATTGAAAAGCAAACCACAGCTTACCAGATGACAATCAAAATTTTGAAATCACAGAAAGAAGTAGAGAAAACTGGTAACAAAAAGGTCAATATCGAAATCAACACCAATCAAAACTCAAACGAATTCAAGAAATATTACTATGAATTGGAAAGAGAACTGAGAAGTAACTGTGTGAGCCTGAATGACAAAATAAATACCAACGAGAAAAAGTCAAATCATTCTGTTTCTGAAAATGACAAAGCATTAGATTTTTATAATCTGGGAATCAAAGAAAATGAAGCTAAAAATCACAAAAAGGCTTTAGAATATTTTCAAAAAGCTGTTAAAGAAGACCACGATTTCCCATTTGCTTGGGATAACATTGGATTTACAAACAGAGCGTTAGGAAATTATGATGATGCTTTGAAAGCTTATCAAAGTTCGTTACAAATTGACCCGACAGGCAAAATGCCACTTCAAAATATTCCAATCGTTTATATTTATAAAAAGGAATATCAAAAAGCTGTTGACGCTTACTTGGATTTGAAAAAAATATATCTCGACGACCCAGAAGTTGATTATGGAATTGGTGTCATTTATTATGACCATCTAAAGGACAATCAAAAAGCATTAGATTATATGTGTAAAGCATATAATAAGTATACTGAAATGAAGTCTCCATACAGAACTGACGCGGAATCGATTATCCGAAATATCTATCAGATTATGTCACAAGAAGGAAAGAAAGATGATTTTTTGAAAATATTGAAAAACAACAATATCAATTTTGAATAATTACCTACTTATTGTTCATTGAAAAATCAATAAAATTTCCCGAAATTCGTCGGAACAAATTTTCCTTTCTTGACATTAGAAACTTCCATAGAATTTCTCAAAGGCATCGGCACCGAACGCGCAAAACTCATCAGAAACGTGTTGGGAATTTCGACTGTGGAAGATCTGCTCACCTTTTACCCAATCCGATATATCGATAAAAGTAAAATCCACAAGATTGGAAATATCGCCAAAGATACAGAGGCAGACATTCAGTTAAAAGGAAAGATTACGGACATTCAGGAAGTGGTTTACGAGAAGGGAAAACGATTGTCTGCGAAATTCCGCGATGAGACTGGAACGATGGATTTGGTCTGGTTTCGATATACGAATTGGATGAAAGATGCGATTCCATTGAATCAAGAGATTTTCATTTTTGGAAAGGTCAATTTCTTTAATGGAAACTTCTCGATGCCACATCCGGAAATCGAGGTTGATGAGAAAAAAGCTTTACAAGGAACACTTCTACCCGTTTATCCCGGAAGTGAAAAACTGACCAAGCGAGGGATCACAAATAAATTATTTCAAACCGTTATTTTCAATCTTCTGAAAGATTTACCTAATTTTATTCAGGAAAATCTGCCGGATTATTTGATGAAATCGATGAAGTTGATTGGACGATTGAATTCCTATTATTTCATTCATTTCCCTAAAGATTTAAAACAATTTGATGAAGCCAACAGGCGATTGAAGTTTGAAGAAGCTTTCTTTTTCCAGCTCGGTTATGGCTTGAAGAAACTTCATCAAAAAACAAAATCTTTCGGAAATCCGTTTCCAATCGTCGGCGAATATTTCACCAGTTTTTATGAAAACAATCTTCCATTTGAACTCACGAACGCGCAAAAAAGGGTTCTGAAAGAAATCAGAATCGATATGAAACGGTCGACCCAAATGAACCGATTGCTTCAAGGCGACGTTGGTTCCGGGAAAACGATGGTGGCGTTATTAACAATGTTGATTGCGATGGACAACGGTTTTCAATCTTGTTTGATGGCGCCAACGGAAATCCTGGCTCAACAACATTTTAATTCCATCAAAGAATTACTTCAAAACACGAATATCAACGTCCGACTTTTGACAGGTTCTTCCAAAACAGCGGAACGGAAAATCATCCACGAAGAATTGGAAAACGGTCAACTTTCCATCTTAATCGGAACGCACGCCCTTTTGGAAGACAAAGTGAAATTTCATAATCTTGGTTTGGCGATTATCGATGAACAGCACAGATTTGGAGTTGCTCAGCGTGCTAAACTTTGGGCAAAAAATAACATTCCGCCACATATTTTGGTAATGACCGCAACGCCTATTCCGCGGACTTTGGCGATGAGTTTTTATTCCGATTTGGATGTTTCTGTGATTGATGAAATGCCGGTTGGAAGAAAACCAATCATCACCGCTCATCGTCGAGAAAAAGACCGACTTTCAGTTTATAATTTCTGCCGGGAAGAGATTGAAAAAGGAAGGCAAATCTATTTCGTTTATCCGCTCATCGAGGAATCGGAAACATTAGATTATAAAAATCTGATGGAAGGTTTGGAACACGTGATGAACTTCTTCAAAAGCTATAATGTGACGATGGTTCACGGCCGAATGAAACCTGCGGAGAAGGATGCCAATATGCAATACTTCGCTTCCGGACAAGCGCAAATTATGGTCGCAACAACCGTGATAGAAGTTGGTGTAAATGTTCCGAATGCTTCTGTAATGGTTATAGAAAGTTCGGAGCGATTCGGATTATCACAGCTTCACCAGTTGCGCGGACGCGTTGGTAGAGGCGCAGAACAAAGTTATTGCATTCTGATGACGGGCGACAAACTCAGCAAGGAAAGCCGAACCAGAATCAAAACGATGGTGGCAACGACGGACGGTTTCAAAATCTCGGAGGTTGATATGGAATTGCGTGGACCAGGCGACATTCTCGGGACCCAGCAAAGTGGTGTTGTGGATTTCAAAAAGTTGAGTTTGATAGAAGATTCTGCCATCATCAAAGCTTCAAAACTGGCTGTTGAAAAGATATTGGAACAAGATGCCCTTCTCACGCGTCCCGATAATCAGATGATGAAGCAATATTACATCAAGCAATATAAAGGAAAAAATAAGTGGTCGCAGATTAGTTAGGGTTGGAGGGTTTTAGAGTTGGAGAGTGCGAGCGTTTGAGGATTGGAGTGTATGCTAATAAAAAAGTCCGCTACGAATAACAGACTTCTTAAATTTAAAAAAATAGTATATGAAGAAAAATTACTATCAGGCATTTGCTTGATTTCGTTCTGCGACAAATCTAAAATTATACTTGACATCAAACTTTAATGAATCGTTATCCCTTTATAAATAATACTTAAGAATCAATTCAGATAAGTTTCAACGAGAATTAATACCGCGATAACATTACTTTGATTGATTGATTTTGGAAATTGTTTTTATTTAATTAATGAACTTAAAATCAGGATTTAAAAAAAATCCGAAAATTATTAGTTAAAAAATGGAAATTTGATGTTTCAAAGTTGTTCATCATCCATTCATTTTTCGACATTAAATCTTGACGAAAATCAATCACAAAAAAAGCACTTGCGATGGTTGCAAATGCTTTGAAAGTTATTTATGGATAATGAATTCCATTAGATAATCATCCATTACGTAACCATTCCCGATATCAAAAATCGCTTCGTCATAGACTTTGAAACCTTGTGATTCGTAGAAACTTTTGGCGTTGTTGTTTTTATTGACGGTTAAAGTCAATCTTTTGTCGCCAGATTTTTGAGTTTCAGTTTTGACGAATTCCAATGCTTTCTTCCCAAGACCTTTTCCCTGCGCTTCCTTTACAAAATAAATACGGTGAAGTTTTGTAGTCTTTGGTTCATTATGAAATTCAAAACCGATAAATCCTAAAAAGACCTCATCTTCTTCAATCAAATAATATTGATAATTTGGGTTTTCGAAATGGGTTTTCAAGGTCGATTCAGAATACATCAAATCTAACATATACGCGATTTGCTCTTGCTCCAAAATGTTGGCATAAGCTGATTTCCAGGATTCTTTTGCGAGGTTTTGGATTATGGAAATATCTTTTTCTATGGCTTTTATAATCATAAAAATATGTTTGATGAATGAAAATTTAACGCAAAGTTCGCAAAGTTTTTTTTAAAAATTATTGAAAATACTTTAAGATTCGCAAAGACGCTTCGCTCATCAAGGAATTAATTAAAATTCTGTAGTTGAAAATTTAACCTAAAAAATCTCTTTGATGATTTCCAATGACCTTGGTTCGCGGAAATCTGTAAAATGATAATGAAAATATACTAAAATCGAATCAAGGAAATTTTGTTTTTCGCTTCGGCTGAGTTTGATGCTATATGGGTCTTGCGACGTGATAAGGTCTTTCCAAATATCGGAAATCGTCTTGTCAAAAAAGTGATGCATCTCAATATCTTCGAAGTTTCCGGTTTCGGGATTGAGGTAAGTTTTATCGGAAAATAAAGGCTGTAAACCTTGCTGTTTCAGAAGTCTGAAAATAAAAATCAAATGCGACTGGAAATTATCGATTTGCAATTGACTCAAGAATATAGAAATCTCAGAATAAATTCCAACGTTCTGATTTTCATTCCTCAAAACTTGATTCAACAAATCGGAAACAAAAAACAAAATAGAATTTTTCCGAATATCCGAACTGAAAAAATCAACATTCTTCTGCTCTATCTTCTGAACATTTTGGATGCTTTTCTTCTTGTCGGACGTGTACAGCAATAATTCGTTCAATGGGAAAAGGAAGGCCTTCTTTTTGTTCTTCGGCGCGTAGATGCCTTTGGCAAAGAAACTTTCGAAGCCATTTTCCCTACAAAAACAATGGAGAACAGCATCGTGATCTCCATATTTTGTATAAGACAGTAAAAAAACTTCTTGTGTCATCAAAAGTAGATGTTAGAAATTAGATTCTAGAAGTTAGATTTGAATTGTTTTTAGTTTACAACCGCAATTTTAGCCGTTGCCGTATCGGTTCCGTCCTCATTGGTCATTAAAACATAATAAATTCCGGAAGCCACTCTCACGCCTCTTTGGTTGGCAAGATTCCATTCGAAGTAACCGCCATTTGCCACTGCGGAATGTACGAGATTTCCAGCAGCATCTGTGATTCTGATATTAGCTTTGGATGCTAATCCCCTAATTCTAACATTACCTTTGTATTGTGAATAAACCACAGGATTTGGATATACCAATACATTTCCAAAGTTAGAACTTACTTCTGTAACATCACCTTGGTATACCATAATACCATCTAAAGTTGCAAAATATACTTTTCCGGTTTTTTCATCAATTTTAATATCAGTAACACTATTGTTTGGCAAAGGAGAATTGGCTTTTGTAAAATGATAAATTGTTTTATCTCCATTAGGACTGATATAAAACACACCGCCGCCATCAATGGAAACCCATTTCTGATTTCCAGAATCTGCAATGATCTGTAAAATTTTACCGTCACGGAATAATTCTTCTGCTAAACCATTCTCTTCTATAATAATAGGATCTGTCTGCGGGCTTTCTTCCAATATAGCAGCCTTTGGGTTGGAAAGTATTCGCAATCCTTGATTAGCCCCTATCCATACATCATCATTATTATCCACCGTCACAGATGTTGCACTGCTATTCGGAAGATTATTATTTTTAGTCAGAACTTTAAATTTATCATCTGAAGTTGAACTTGCTGTCTTGTTGTAATCGTACATAAAAAGTCCGCCGGCATCTGTAAATGGCGCAGCCATGTACAAGATACCATCTTTTGCAAATGGCTTCTGGATACCGCCGATATTAAAAATTGTAAAAGGTGATGCACCAAAGGAATCAGTAGATTTATTCAGTAAATAAAAACTGGAAGTGGGACAGATGACAGGAAATGATGGACAGGTAAATTGAACAGTGCAGAAAAGATTGTTTTGCTCATCAAATACTAGTCCTACTGGTTTGAAAAAAAATGGGCTACCATCATTAAATGCATATCTTTTTACAAACTCATTGCCTTTCATTCTATAAACTCCTTTGTCCGCAAATCCTGAAATATTAGAATAAAAATTTGTAAAATATACTTCATTAGGATTGGAAGGGTCAGGCACAACATCTAAGATATTATAACGAACGGAAGTGTTATTTAAAAAAAATTGTGGGTAATTCCATTTTGTACCATCGTAATGATAATATCCAATTTTATCCTCAAATGGTTTAGCTGTTGTAGCGACTGGGTCCGCATCCCTATTTCCACTGGAAACCCAAATTTGATTATTTAACATCGATAATTTGTATGATCTGTTGTTAAACGGCCCATCCGGTTTAAAACTATTTTTCTGTTCATTAAAAATTCCTGAAAATTTTGTCCCAGTAAATAATGCGTTACCGTAAATCAAAGCTGTGTTTATACCCTCACCAGCATCGAAAGTTTTTTGCAGAGCACCACCTGTAGTATAAATATATACCTGGCTTTGATCTGTTACAATAATTTGACTGTCCGTAACCCTGATATCCTGAATATTTGTAAAAGTTCTAGGAAGTGTGGCGAAAGTTGGTCCAGCTCCATATTTCACTTCGAAGTAAAATGATGTCGAACTTGTATTGTATTTTTTAGCATAAGCAATAATACTTTTGGAAGCTACCTTTTTGAATTGGGCAGAAGTACCTGACTCAATCACATTGGCGGTAGTATTCCAATCGGAATAAATTGAAAAGGTAGAATTGAGCTCGTGCTTTTTGATAGCTAAATCTGTAGCGGCATAAACTGTGTTATCCTTCAGAACAGCAGAATTCACAGTTTCGTAGACTCCACCAGTAGAGAAAAAAGCTGTGTCCCCAAACTCTCTTCTGGGAATATTGAATATAGAAACACCGTAACCTGCTGAGATTACAGCTTTATCGCCATTAATAGAAATCTGATTAATCCTTTTGCTCCCGTTATAACCTGTTGCTAATGGAATATCTACAATCAGAAAAATACCATTAGGCGTAATCACGTCAATAGAGCCATTTTCATAACCTACGATTCCTGTCTGAGTGGCTGAATTGTAATCGAAAGCTGAGATTTTAACTTCGTGGAGTCCATTAGCCTTAGAAAGTTTCTTAATTTCTCCGGTGGATGGATAATAATAAAAAATACCATTGCCTGTAGCAGCTATCAATCTGTCATTATCTTCCCGAATTGCCAAAACATTATTGTAGGAGAAGAGATCTGTCCACTTGCTTGTTTGGGCATTTGAAAACAGGGTAATACTAATCGATATAAATAATAAAAATTTCTTCATTCTAAACTATTATGTTTTCATCTATTAACTGATTATTCCAGGAAATATTTTTCACACTTTTGTTTTTATCAAAATAAAAATCCAGTCTGCCCAATAAAATCCCTGCCCAACCTACTTGGTTCACAATCACATTTTTATGATCTTTGTTTTGAAACGTCAAAGGTTCCTTCAAAAAAGTGTGTGTGTGTCCGCCTAAAATCAAATCTATGCCTGAGGTTTTGGCCGCCAGATGTTTGTCCGACATTTTCTCCGGCTCATCTTTGTAATCAAATCCAATATGCGAAAGGCAGATTACCAAATCACATTTTTTATCTTTTCTAAGAAAATCGGCGTAGTGTTGCGCTATTTCGATAGGATCACGATAAATCGTTTCAGCATAATTCTTTTTACCGACCAAACCATTAAGTTCAATCCCAACCGCAAAAATACCGACTTTGATTCCGTCTTTGACGAAGACTTTATATGGTTCTGTTTTCCCGTCCAAAATGGTGTTTTTAAAATCATAATTGGAACAGATGAAAGGAAACTTCGCATTCGGTAAAACTTTCAGGAAGCCTTGCAAACCATTGTCGAAATCGTGGTTTCCCATTGTAGAAGCGTCATATTTCATCATACTCATCAGCTTAAATTCCAATTCGCCGCCGAAAAAATTAAAATATGGTGTTCCCTGGAAAATGTCGCCCGAATCCAAAAGCAAAACATTTTTTTCTACGCTTCTTATTTTTTGGATTAATGATGCGCGTCTTGCAAATCCGCCTTGGTTTGGATTCTTGGTGTAGGAAGCATCAAATGGTTCTATTCTGCTGTGCTGATCGTTGGTGTGGAGAATTGTCAGCTTATGAGCTGAGTCTTTGTTAACAAAATCAAACTGATCTGCCAGCAAAAGATTGGGAGCTAATGTCAAAGCAAGACTTCCGCCACCGATGTATTTTAGAAATTCTTTT
The DNA here is from genome assembly GCF_021261315.1 of Epilithonimonas sp. JDS. Taxonomy (GTDB): domain Bacteria; phylum Bacteroidota; class Bacteroidia; order Flavobacteriales; family Weeksellaceae; genus Epilithonimonas. The sequence goes on along the minus strand of NZ_JAJSAX010000006.1, from coordinate 112,329 downwards.
CTCTGCATTATTCCTCTAATTTTTTATTTTTGAAAATCAGTCTTACGTCATCAGGCGATGAAATCTCAGGATTCTGTTTGAATTTTTCCAGGAAAAGATCTCTCATTTTGATTCCGGTTGAGATCATTTCCCCTTTACTGAAGAAAAACATATTGTCGCCGCCCAAAGCCAGATAATCTGATGTTGCAATGTAATATGTTTTATGATCATCAATCGTTTTACCGTTGATCAATTTTTTTGACAGACTTCCATTTTCGGTCTCGATAATGAGATGGGAAACCGGATTATTCTTTTGAGTTTTCAGATAATAATCAAAAAGTCCCTCTACATCCTTTCCATTCATTTTGATGATGACAATTTCATTCTCAAAAGGCATCACTTCATAAATTTGCTTCGTTAGAATATCACCTTTGGCAATAATGGTTCTGATGCCGCCTATATTTATAACCGCAGCATCTATCGATGGAATATTATTCTTTTTCGCCCACTCATCAGCGCCTTCAAAAGTATAATCTGCCAATAGATTTCCCAGATTGCTATTGTCTCCGGATTTGCTGAGTTCCACATTGGTGTGAGAAATAATTGCATTCATCTTGCCTTCCAACTCGTGTTTGTAAGGTTGGATGACGTCATCTATCGCTTTGTCCTCCTGCAGCTGATCGGTAACGTAAATATTCTTTTCGGTATGGATGTTTGCAATATTAAGCGGCGTTTTACAGCTGACTAAGAGCAATCCAATGATTCCGAATCCAAAAAGTCTTTTTTTCATTGAAAAAATATATGATACAAATCTAACAAATTTAGATTTTTAAAACTAACTAATTAATTATTAGCGCTATTACAGATTTATTAATTCTTTGTGAGAAGCAATTGAGTTTCGTTCGGACGCAGTCCCAAATAATCATCTTCATCAAAAATCTTGATTTGAACTTTAAAACCTGCTTTCTCCAGTCGTCCTGCCAATCCTTCTACCGAATAAATTCTCACGTGATCCTTCTGTCCAAAGTATTTTAATCTGTCCTCTTCCGTTTTCACTTTCGGATCTTCATAGATTTCCCCTTTGATGAAGGGCGTCTGAACAAATACTTTTCCATTTTCTTTCAAAACTCTGTGCAGCTCTAGCATAGCTTTGCCATCCTCTTCGATGTGTTCCAAAATATGATAGCAGAAGATGCAGTCAAAAAACTGATTTTCAACGGGGATTTTCGTAATATCATATTGATACTCGGAAATAAAATCTGTAGATAAATCCGTCGGATAATATTGAATATTCTTTTCTCTTTTTAACTTTCTGTATAAGGATCTTGACGGTGAAAAATCTAGCAGCCTGATGTTTTCCTTTGCCGGAATTTCCTTTTTGAATTCTGTAATCAATCGTCTGTCCCGCGGCATACTGCCACAAGCTGGACAGAGTTTTTCACCCCTTTGATTTAATAAAAATTTTCTGAACTGTTTTTCACAAATCGGACATTGGTGGCTTTTGCCTGCATAAAAAACATAGATGAATTTCCTAAAAAAAAGTTCATTTTTAATTAAAAAATCTTTAGGAAATATTTTTTTCAGTGAGTTATAGAGCATTCTTGGATCTTCAGAAATGGAATTATTAGCTTAATAAACACAAATATAATGTTTGTCTATTTATTAAAATGAATTAAATTTGAGAAAATTTAATTTAATATAAAAATGAGTCAGCTAAAAGGCGTGGGTGTGGCTTTGGTAACACCTTTCAACGAAGATCTATCCATAGATTTTGATTCTCTTACCAGATTAATCGATTATAATATAGACAATGGAACCAATTTCCTGGTTGTTTTGGGAACAACAGCCGAGGCTGCAACACTTTCCAAGGACGAAAAGGAAAGAGTAATTGCACACATCACCAAAATCAACAACAACAGATTGCCATTGGTTTTGGGAATCGGAGGAAACAATACTGCAGAAGTTAAACAACAAATCCTGGACACCGATCTTTCGGATTTCGAAGCGGTACTTTCTGTTTCACCTTACTACAACAAACCAAATCAGGAAGGCCTTTATCAGCATTACAAAGCTTTGGCAGAAACCGGAGCTAAGATTATTATTTACAATGTCCCGGGAAGAACTGGTCAAAATGTAGAAGCTTCCACCACTTTGCGTCTGGCTAATGAATTTCCAAATCTGATTATGATCAAAGAAGCAGCCCCAAACATCCTGCAATATTTCGATATTCTGAGACAAAAACCCGATCATTTCTCCCTGATGTCCGGCGATGACGAATATACTTTGCCGGTAACTTTGGCAGGCGGTGACGGTGTCATTTCCGTGATCGGACAGGCTTATCCGAAGGAATTTTCTACAATGGTAAAATTTGGATTGAGTCGCGAAGTAGATGAGGCTTATAAAATCCACAATTCATTAGTAGAAATCACAAGACTGATTTTTGCGGAAGGAAATCCTTGTGGTGTAAAAACCATTTTGGCGGAGAAAGGCTTAATTAAAAATTACCTCAGACTTCCGCTGGTAGCAGCTTCCGAAGGTTTGCAGGAAAAAATAAAAGCAGAAATGCAAACGCTTTCATAAGAAAAAAGGTTCAGAGATTTCTGAACCTTTTTTATTTAGTCTAATGTAAGTCTATAAACGTCTGATCCGTTTCTCACGATGCCTTCCTTGAAAAATCCACCATCCTGATGAATCAATTCTATAAAATCGAAAACCTTACAATTCTTTGGTAATCCTTCAAAAACCAAGGTGAACCAATATTCTTTATTAAAAGGCAAATCGGTCCAGTTGGGCGACAGACTTATATTTTCAATATGAATCAATTTTGAAATATGATCCGAATGCCGATCCAGCAGATAGGTTGACGACCAGATTCTGATTTTTTCTTCCTCGAAAAATTCCGATTTGTAACAGCAGTGAAGTGTTACCTGTCTTTCTTCAACCATTTGTGACTGAAGCTTGCTTAGTATTTCTTTAGAAATCTTCGGTTTTACAATCGTATCGCCCATTTATTCTATTTTTTTATTAAGAAGATGCTGAAATCCTTTGCTCATTTCTCTGCTTTTGCCTTGATCTTCAAAACCACATTTGAGATATAGCTCGTAAGCACTTTTATTGTCAAAATTCACAGCCAAAACCACTTCATTACATTCTGGAAAATGATCTTTCACAAAATCCAAAAGTGCAATCATTGCTATTTTTCCAATTCCTTTTCCCTGATAATCCGGATTGATGGATAACGATCTCAGCAAGGTTGAATTTTCATTTTCAGTTAAATCAAACTTATCTACTCCGAAATCCAACACGAAAAAACCGACAGCTTTGTTCTGATAAAGAATACTGACCGGAAATTTGTCGCCCGCATTTTTTTCTTTAATGATCTCTAAAGTCGCTTTTGGCATTGCTGTAAATCGACTTTGAATCTCATCCAGATCGTAACTCGTAAGATCCTCAAAATCTTCAGCTTTATAAAAGCATAGCTTGATCATTAATATTCCAGTTCCAGTTTTTCTTTGGAATACGCTCTGATTTCGTTGATTAATTCAGGATGTTCCGCCAGTTTTTTGCCATAGCTTGGAACCATTTCCACCAATTTTTCTCTCCAATCGGTTTTCAGTTTATCTGCAAAACAGTTTTCCAAAACCATAATCATTGCAAACGCCGATGTACTTGCACCGGGAGAGGCGCCCAGTAGTGACGCAATATTTTTATCCTTATTCACAACAACCTCGGTTCCAAACTCCAGTCTTCCACCTTCGAAACGGTCTCTTTTGATAATCTGAACTCTCTGTCCGGCTGTCCTAAGTTCCCAGTCTTTTTCCTGAGCATCGGTCACGAAATCTCTCAAATGCGACATTCTCTGAGATTTATTCATCGTCACTTGCTGGATCAGATATCTCGTCAAAGGCATATTGTGCCACCAAACACCGAATAAAGACCTGATATTCTTGAAATTTACACTTTCCGGTAAATCAAGATAACTTCCTTCTCTCAAAAACTTGGTCGAGAATCCTGCAAACGGACCGAACAAAAGCGCTTTTTCACCATCAATAATTCTAAGATCCAGGTGAGGAACAGACATTGGCGGTGCGCCGACTGTAGCCTGCGTGTAAACTTTTGCCTGATGTTTTGCAACCAATTCCTGATTGGTGCTTACCAGCCATTGCCCACTGATTGGGAAGCCGCCATAACCCTTGCTTTCCTCGATGCCGGAACTATCCAGCAAAGGCAAAGCATAACCGCCAGCTCCGATGAATACGAAATCGGCATTCACAGTTTGTTTGTGCAGGTTTTTTCTGTCGTTCACCTGCAGGTTCCAGCTGCCTTTTCCGTCGGCATCTATTTCTTTGACTTCGTGATAAGTGAAAACCTCCACGCTTTCAGTTTTGTCCAGATGTTCTATTAATTTGACTGTCAGTTTTCCAAAATCAACATCGGTTCCCAAATCCATTTTGGTAGCAGCCAATTGGTCTGATGCCATTCTCTTCTGCATCATCAGTGGAATCCATTCTGTCAGTTTCTCGTGATCGTCCGAATATTCCATTCCTTCAAAAAGGGGTGATTCTAAAAGTGCTTCGTGTCTTTTTTTAAGATAATTAACGTCCTTCTCCCCAAAAACGAAACTCATATGCGGGCAGGAATTGATGAACTCTTTTGGATTATCAATAATGCCTTTGTCGATCAAGTAAGACCAAAACTGTTTGGAAACTTCGAATTGTTCTGCAATGTATTCTGCTTTTTTAATATCGATCTTACCGTCTTTTTCCGGCGTATAGTTCAGTTCGCAAAAAGCGGAATGTCCTGTTCCTGCATTGTTCCATGCAGATGAACTTTCCTTAGCCACTTTTTCCAGTCTTTCGAAGATTGCAATTTCCAGTTTCGGGTCAAATTGGTGAAGCATTGTTGCCAATGTTGCACTCATTATTCCACCACCAATCAGTACAATATCGTATTTAGGTTTCGGATTCATTTTTCTAATTAAATTTTTTCGGATACAAAAATACTGAATTATGTTATTTTAGAACCATTACAGATAATAAAATAGCTTACCATTTGTTAAGAAATTTCAATTTCTGTTTTAAAGTCTTCTTAGAAATATTAAATCATTAATTTTGTACCGCTTTTGGAAAATCAAAGCAAAAAGAATGAAAGCTTTAAAAACACTTAATCCGTATTTCTGGAAACACCGCGTCCTTTTATTTTGGGGATTTTTATTCATTATTCTGAGTAATTTTTTTGCGATTTACAAGATCCAGTACATCGGACAAACCATAAATATTATTGAAAAAAATTACGCCACTCTGAAACTCTCAGACGAAGCCGGACTGATTGATAATGTCAAAAATAATTGGGCGTATTTCAGAATCATTTTCATCAATTCCGGAATTCTGATTGGCTGTTCTTTGCTTTCCGGATTTTTCACTTTTATGATGCGCCAAACGATTATTGTAGCGTCCAGAAGAATCGAATACGAATTGAAAAATAAAATCTACACCCATTATCAGGAATTGTCTGTTACCGATTACAAGAAAACAACCATAGGAGATCTGATGAACCGATTGAGTGAAGATGTTGTCGCCATCAGAATGTATCTTGGACCTGGCGTGATGTACGTTGTCAACTTGATTATTTTGCTGATTATCACGAGCGTTTATATGTTTATGACCGACGTTCAGATGACGCTTTGGACTTTGGTTCCGTTGCCAATTCTATCTTTTGGTATTTATAAAGTGAGTGATATTATTAACAAAAAATCGAAGGTAATGCAGAAAAGCCAATCTAGCATTTCGACTTTTGTTCAGGATAGTTTTTCGGGAATCCGGGTTGTCAAATTCTTCAGTAAAGAAAGATATATTGAGAAAAATTACGGGATTAAAGTTAAGGATTATCAGGACAAAGCCTTGGATCTTGCGAGAACGGAAGCTTACTTTTTCACGATCATCCTTTTCGTCGTCGGGCTTCTGAATGTCGCCATTCTGTACATTGGCGGACAGAAATATATTGCCGGCGAAATGAGCGTTGGGACGATTGCAGATTTCTTTATGTACATCAATATGCTGATATTTCCATTTTCAATGCTTGGTTGGGTAACGTCTGTGAATCAGAGAGCGGAAGCAAGTATGCAGCGTGTGAATGAGTTTATGGATGTGAAATCTGACATCGTCAATAAAAATACAGAGACTTATCCTATCAATGGCGAAATAGAATTCCGAAATGTGAGCTACACTTATCCTAATACCAGAATCAAAGCGGTTGACAATCTCAGTTTCAAAGTTGACGCAGGGAAATCTCTTGCGATAATGGGAAAAACAGGAAGCGGAAAATCTACGATTGCACAATTGATCTGCAGACTGATTGATCCGGATGAAGGCGAAATATTAATCGACGGAAAAAATTTAAAAACACATAATCTGAAATTATACAGGGATCAATTGGGCTACACACCGCAGGAAAGTTATCTTTTTTCTGATACGATTGAGAATAATATCGGATTTGCGATTGACAAGCCAAATAGAAGCTTGGTGGTAGAAATGGCGAAAAAAGCGGACGTTCATAAAAACATTGAAGAGTTCAAAGAACAGTACGAAACAATGGTCGGCGAACGCGGTGTAATGCTGTCTGGCGGGCAGAAACAGAGGATTTGCATCGCAAGAGCTATGATAAAACAACCCAACATTCTGATCTTCGATGACTGCCTTTCTGCTTTGGATACAGAGACCGAAGAAAACATTTTGCAGAATATCGATAAGGACTTAAAAACCACGACCTCCATCATCATAACTCACAGAGAATCAAGCGCAAAAAGAGCGGATGAGATTTTATATTTGAATTAGATTCAGTAACATATCGGTAATAATTTTATTAAAAATTTAAGAAAAACGATCAATTTTGAGGTTTTTTTAACAAAACATTTTGAATTTCCGAGAATTCTGTTATATTTGTTAATACACATTTTTTAAAAATATATAACGATGAGTGAATTTAAGGAACGACATGAGAATGAGATTTTCACTAAGGTGTTGAAAGCAGGCAGAAGAACGTATTTCTTTGATGTGCGGGAGACGAAAGCAGGTGACTATTATTTAACCATTACCGAGAGCAAAAAGAATTTCGGGGAAAATGGAGAAGCAACTTTTGAAAAACATAAAATCTATCTTTACAAAGAGGATTTCAAAAGTTTCCAGGAGCTATTTAATGAATCCACAGATTTCATCATCCAGCAAAAAGGCGAAGATGTGATCTCTGAAAGACACGATAAAGACTTCAAATCAAAATCTTTTACCATAGAGTCTGACGACGAAGTTTAAAAATAAAAAACGCATCTCAACTGATGCGTTTTTTGTTTGACTTACATTACGTAATTTGCTTCCTTTTTTTAAGAAAAGGAGATTCTATAAATTTCCATATTAGAACTGAGCAGAGAATAATAATGATATAACTTAAGAATAATCCTGCGTACGAATAATTATCGTATATTTTTTCTTGAATAAATAATTGAATAATGGGGAAATGGACAAGATACATTCCATAAGAAAAATCGCCGTGCTTTCCAAAGTTCTTTAAAGGGATGTGAGCGAATGCAAACCATATAATCAAAATACCCAATGAGAACGGGAAAACAAACTTAAATGGTAGAAAATAAAATTCCAGAGCTGACAGTATAATTGCGGCTGGTAATATTTTGGAAGAATGTTTTTGGAAGAAATCCAGATTGATGTAAAGGAGAATGCCGCTTATGAAGTAGCCAAGACTTCCGGGTAACTGCTTTACCATCCCGTAACCATAATATTTTTCCGCTAAAAGGCTATAAACAAAAGAAAAGAGGTATAATCCAATTAGAATGAAATTTTTTGTTTTTAAAGATTTTTTAAACAAAGTATAATATAAAAAGGGCACGAACAAATAGAACATTAATTCCACTTTAATGGTCCACAAAGAACCATTGATAGCGCATTCCGGATTGCTTTCAAAAACAAAAGGGATACAAGGTTTTAAAAAATTTGCGAAGATAAAATTGACCCCCAAATATTTTGCCCACTCTACCGAAAAATATTTATCCGCATCGGCAGTTGAAAAGAAAAATAAAAAAATTGAGAAATAAATGACGACGAAGAAGTATGCCGGTAATATTCTTTTGAGCCTGTTTTTTGCGTACTGCCGTATATTTTTAACTCGTTCAAAACTAGAGTACACTAGAAAACCACTGATGACAAAAAAAGCACAAACACTATAATTTGGCATTGATGCTAAAAAACCATTCCAAAACTCAGGCTTCTTGCTTAGAATCATAGAATGCCCTATTACAACTAATAATGAAAACAAAAATCGTAGAAAGTCGAAGTTATTGTTATGCTTCATACTTGTTTTAAAAATCTAAAAGTAACAAAACATTTTCCAAATAAAAAGCGCATTCTAAAAAGAATGCGCTTTTACTCTGTGGGTGAATGAGGGGTCTCGAACCCCCGACCTCCGGAACCACAATCCGGCGCTCTAACCAACTGAGCTACAATCACCGTTTTTGCGTGTGCAAATATAGCATTTTATCATTTAATTGCAAACAATTCCATCAAAATTTTCGAGTGCAATTAATTTTTCTGTTGTAAAGCCCTCTGCAAACTCAACTCCTGAGAGCCTTCCGAGATCCTGTGCTCTGTATGTCAGGCTTTCCAGAAAATCCTTTGTGGCAATTGGCGTAATTGGCTCGTTTGATTCGGGATTGTAAAATTGCGTTTTGTAAGCAAGACAGGCTTCTATTTTTTTATCTAAAAATCCTGTAATATCAATCACAAATTCCGGAACAACGTTTTTCCATTGGATGTAGTGGAAGATATGTTTTGGTCTCCAGACTTCCTGCAATTCATGATTATCGTAAGTTTCTATTTTTTTAAGGCCTGCTAAGAAACAAGCATCAGAAACCAATTTTGCCGCTTTTGCGTGGTCGGGATGGCGATCGTCTATCGCATTTGCCAAAACAATTTCTGGTCTGTATTTTCTGATTTTCTCAACGATTTTTAGTTGGTATTCCTCGGAGTTATTCAGGAAACCATCTTTAAGTTTCAAATTTTCTCTTGCGGTAATTCCTAAGATTTTCGCTGCATCACTTGCTTCTCTAGCACGTGTTTCGGCGGTTCCTCTGGTTCCTAATTCTCCTTCTGTCAAATCTATAATGCTAACGGTTTTTCCCTCAGAAATTAACTTAATAATAGTTCCGCCACAACCTAATTCAACATCATCCGGATGCGCTCCTATAGCTAGAAAATCACATTTCATTTTAAAATATTTTTGCAAAATTAATAAAAACAAAACTTCCCAATCTTACGAATTGGGAAGTTTAGATATAAGTTTTATGTCAGATTACTGACCAAGTGCTTTTTGAAGCGCTAATGCATCTGCATAAGTTGGATTCAGAGCTAATGATTTTGCAATGTTAGCTTTCGCCTTTTCTTTGTCACTGTCTTTTGCGATAAAAGCAATAGCAAAATAAGCGTAAGACATAGTCTCTTTATTCGCCTCCTGGTCTGCCGCTGGCTTAGCCATTAAAGTATCAATATACTTCTGATATGCTGCCGATGCCAATTCCTGGCTTCCGGCCTGCTGATAAGCGTAACCCTGGCTGTAATAAGCCGGCTCCCAAGTTGGAAGAAGCGTAATCATTTTTTGCCAAGTCAGGATAGCTCCATTCCAGTTTTTCACATCCTGATAAGCTTGTGCCAATTTATAAAGGGCGTCTGTATCCTGTGCATTTGCTGCCACTTTAGCTTTCAAAGCTTCAATTTCAGGAGAAGTTCCTCCAGCATCAGCTGTAATACCAACCAATCCACCTTTGATTTTTGCTAATTCTTCATCCCAATTCAGGGTTTCATCCTTAGCAGTTTTAGCAAAAGCAACTTTTTGTTTAGAGAGTGCTTCAAGCTCAGCTTTTTTAGCTGCATCTTTCTCATCTTTAGCAAGTCCAGCTGCAATCAAACCTTGCAAACCTTCGTCAGAAGCCTGAACTCTTGACTTGTCTGCCTGAGATAAGAAAGTATCCATACTTTGTTTTGCTTCAGCATATTTTGCTTCTCCATAAAGAATGTAAGCTCTCAATTTATGTTTGATTGGATCATTTACCTTATCAAAAACAGAATCTAGTGTTGTTTTTGCATTAGCATAATCTTCATTTGTAAAATAAAGCTTAGCTATTTCTAATTGTGTGTAAGGATCTTCATCCGCATACTTTGTATAGTTTATCAAATTCTGAGTTGCTTCCGCATTCTTCTGATATTTGATATTGAAACCTGCCAAAGCTTTGTAAGCTGGTGCGTAAGTTGGATCTACCGCAATCGCTTTATCAATATTTGTTTTCGCCTGCTGCCACTGTTGTGCAGCGATCCAAAGTGTTCCTTTTCTTGTGTAAACTGAAGCTTTATTTTTCGCTACAGCTTCTGCTTTATCATAAGCAGTCATTGCATTACCCGGATCTTTTTTGATTCTGTAAGCATCACCTAAAGCATAATAATAATTAGCAGGAACGCCAGCCTTTTGAGATTTTTCAACGGCCTTATTCAACAATGTGATCGCTAAGTCTGGTGAACTGTTTTTTTCAAACAATACCAAAGCTTCACCAGCTCTGAAGAGTACCTCTGCATCTTTCTCTCTTGAATCTTTTACAATCTGCTGAATTTCCGTGATAGCAGATTTATCACCTTTTCCTAATTTGACAGCAGCCAAACCTAATTTGTTCAAATAACTTTTAGGATCAGCAGCTAGACCTTTATTGAAACTCTCTGTTGCAAGGTCAAAATTCGGGTCGAATTGTGTTAAATATGTGTTACCTAAATAGAAATAATTGCTTGCTTCTTTAGGATTTTGATTGATAAGATCTGTGTAATTTTGTTTTGCCTTTGCATATTTTTGGCTGTCTACAAAGTTAATTCCGTCCTGTACAGATTGTGCAAAACTAAAACTTGTAAAAAAGCCTACCGCAGCTGTAACAACAATTTTTTTTGATAAATTCATTTTATTCTCTTTTTTCATTTTTCTTAACTGTAAATTTTGGTTTTATCGACAATATTTAGACCAAAATATAAATTAAACTTTGATTATTCTGTTAAATAAATATTAAAAATTAAATTATTTCATTCGAACTTCTCTTTTGAAAATATTGTAAGGCTGAAGTCCTTCTTTCTCAACAACAATCTGTCCAAGTTGCTGGCAAGAAAATCTGATGAATCCATTCCCCAAGCCATAATATGCCTCGTTGGAAATGAAATACAGAACTCTGGTAAACGGATAAGTCATCTCCTTCAAATTCTCATTGGAAACATCATATGCCTTATTATCCTTAATTACTTTCAGCACTTTTAGTTCGCTTCTAAGTTTTTCTGCTTCCTTTCCAAATGGCCGGCTGATTGTATTATAACTGATAACTCCAATTTTGTCCGGATAATTCTTCAGCTGCTCAGCCACATTCTCATTTCCATTAATTATAGAAAACTTAAGATCTGACGGATTCTTTTTGAATTTTTGAGCAATGAAATTCAGATTGCTGGCATTTGTTCCGTCGAAGATCAATCTTTTTTTGTCTGAATTTAATTCGCTGTAAATCTCTTCCATCGAAATTGATTCTAAAGGTGAATCTTTCGGAACCACGAACAAAACTGCATCTGCCGCAAATTTACCGGGAAGCCACGGCAAATCTATTTTCTTATCATAAGCTTCTTTTTCCTCTTTGGAAAGTTCTCTGGACATTACTGCTATACGCACTTTTCTATCCAAAACATCTAATAATCCTAGATCTTCCTTTTTTATTACCACATTGATCTTTGTACCAGGATTAAGCGCAGTATATCTTTCCGCCAAAGCTTCCACCACACTTTTGAATGACTCGTCTGCTTCAACTGTTATTTCGCCTTTGCTGGGTGTATCAATATCTTTAGGCTTTTCTTTGGAGCACGAAAAAACAATAGCAAAAGCTGCTATGAATAGAAAAAGGATTTTTTTCATTTTATTGATTATTATTTTTAAGTGACATAATAGCTCTAACGATACGGAAAATACCGTAAGCTATCAGCAATCCGCCTAATGGATAAGCCACATTAGGTTCTAAAATAACGATGAAGAATTTATATACGATAACAACGATTCCTAAAACAATGTAGAAAAGTCCGGTTATCAAAGAAAGCCAGTTAAACATAAAACAAATTTAATAAAAAAAAAGAGAAGTTATAATAACTTCTCTTTTATATAATATGTTACAAATTAAATCCTTATTGGAAATTCATTGTAACAGGGAATCTGAATCTAGATCTTACAGGCTGTCCATTGACTTTACCTGGAGTCCATTTTGTTTTGATACCTTTTACTGTAGATTCAGCTTCTCTGTTGAAATCTGAGTTAGGTCCGGTTGCTTTAACTTGCGTTAACGAACCGTCTTTTTCCACAACGAATGTGATCTCAGTTTTCAAAGTACCTTCTCCTTCCAAACTTCCAGAATCAAAATTGTTACTGAATTTAGTTCTGAACGAGTTGGTACCACCAGGGAATTCTGCATTTTGATCTACAGATTCGTAAACCTCATTGGTTACGGGTTTAACCTCAGCAGCAACTCCTTTACCTGTTACAGGTGGTGGAGGTGGTGCATAAACCGGAGTTTTCACACCTTCCTGATTTTGAAGTCCTGTTGTCGTCTCCAACTGTTTTGTAATTGGTGGCGGTGGTGTCTCAATCTTTGGAGCCTTTTTAGGTTCCGGAACAACATTCTGAATAACTTCCTGCTTTTCCTCTTCTTTTGGAGGAGGTGGTGGCGGTGGTTCTTCTTCTTTAGGTTGCTCTATGATTGGCTCATCCTCTAAAATTTCTACCAAATTTGCATCTACCTCTACAGCATCTTTAGCATTCATTTGCTGAATCTTAAGATAAATAAGCGGTGAAACTGCAAGAAGAAGAAAGAAAGCGGTTCCAATCAAAAAAGACTTTGTAAGCAATCTCGAATATGCAGATCTTAGGTCGTAAGCTCCATATTCTTTATTTCTATTTTCAAATACAATCTCATCAAGAGTAGGATTGTACTTCAAATTATCTTCTGCCATTTTTATATTATTAATATGTTACTTGTAGTGGAATTATTCTCCTACTTTCTTTTTGTAAATAGCCTCTTCCCAAGGTTTGATATCGGTAACCCCATATCTTTCGTTCTTGGTGATAGCCATCTCATCTAGAATGTCTACAAAGTTTTTATATACTGCATCGTCTGTTGGCTTGATAATTACTGTGAATTTGTCTTTATCTGCTGCTCTAGCTTTTGCCTGCTCTATTACTTTTGTAATACCTTCTCTGTCAAAATTGGTTTCGATAAGAGTTTGATCATTAAGACCTTGCTGATCTTGCTGATGGTAAAAAATCTTATTGTCTTTTCCAATAATTAAAGAAAGTGAATTACTCAATTTAATCTCTGTATCTGGTGGTTTCTGGTTTTCTTTCGGTTTTGCCGGAAGACCTAGATCCATTACATTTGGTTTACTAAACGTTGTGGTAAACATAAAGAATGTTATCAAAAGAAATCCTAAATCTACCATCGGCGTCATATCTACGCGGGTGTTCTGCTTCTTCGAACGGACCTTGCCGCCTTTCCCGCTATCCTCTTTTACTTGAACTTCTGCCATTTCTAATAGAATTAATTAGATTTTTCTTGTGATGTGATCAACCAGAATTTAAGAAAATCAATATCTCTTAAACCTTCAAACAAACCTTTTACTTTTGGATACTTCGTCGTTACGTCTCCCTTAATTGCTAACTTATAGTTAGGATTAACGGCTAAACTCTGCTGAACCCAGTCGATCAATTGTTTGTTTGTACTATCCATTGGAATACCTGTTGTTGCTTTGAAAGCTTTCTGTTTATCTTCTGGAAGATTCAAATAACTTTTTAGCTGTCCGATTGGTACTCCTACCGCTTGTACTTTCGTAAATGCTACTTTTTCTTGGTTAGAAAATGCAGGAAGTTTGTACTTCGCAGCCATTTTATCAAGAAGCTGAATTCTTTCTGTCCCGTTTTCTACAGGTTGGAAATAGAATGTCCCAGCTGGCGTAACATTTATCGTCATAAGACTTGCATCAGGAAGTAATTTCTCTGATATAGAAGAAGGCGGTTTTATTGACTCCACATCCGGTTTCTTGAACTGTGTGGTTAATATAAAGAATGTAAGTAGTAGGAACGCAACATCACACATTGCGGTCATGTCCGTAACTACTCCATGTCTTTTTGGTTTAATTCTCGCCATTATTATAAATGTCTTTGTTAACTAATTTATGAACTTGAAAATATAATTCAGAATTACACTTTCGAAAATTTATCTTTTAGGAATTTCTTAGTGAAACTCAGCAAAAGACTGTTGGATGCTCATAGAGATCTCATCGATCTTGTAAGTCAATCCGTCAATTTTAGACGTAAAGAAGTTATAAAGGATAATTGCGATTGCAGAAGTACCAATACCTAAAGCTGTATTCATCAATGCTTCAGAGATACCGATTGACAATGCAGCAGCATCAGGTGTTCCACCTCCACCACCTAGGGCAGCAAATGCTCTGATCATCCCGATTACCGTTCCAAGTAGTGCTACCAAAGTTGCAACTGTACCCAGTGTAGAAAGGATCATCATGTTTTTCTCAAGCATTGGCATTTCAAGCGTAGTAGCTTCTTCGATTGCTTTTGTAAGCGCAGCCATTTTTTGTTCTTTGTCTAGTGTAGTATCTTTAGCTAATGCTTTGTAAGTCGTAAGACCTTCTTTTACTACATTACCTACAGATCCTTGCTGTCTGTCACACTCTTCTAGAGCTTCGTCAACTTTGTTTTGGTTTAGCAAGCTTCTAATTTTCAAAACAAAATTATCAACGCTACCATTTCCAGCTGCTTTGCTCAAAACGAATGCACGCTCGATAGCAAATACAATAACTGTGATCATGAATGTAATAAGGATAGGTACGATAAATCCTCCCATATAAACCATTCCTAAACCGTGTGGATGTAACTCCTTACTTTCGATATCTGCGAAAGCAACTGAAGCTGCACCATCAATACGTGGATCAGCAGTAAAGTTTGATGGGTTACCACAAACAAATAAATAAATGGCAATACCTATTACTAATAAAATAGGAATAATTACCGCAGGATTAAGACCTCCTTTTTTCTTAGCAATTACTTGCTCATCCGTGTTTGAAACATTCATTTCCATATTAAAACTAAATTATAATTGTTAAATTTTATTCTGTAAAATAAAGTCAAATTATTTAAAAATGCAAACTAAATAATGTTACTTTTTTTTTTTTTTATCAATGCAATCGAGACCGCGTTCTTATATTATTAAAATTAAACTGATATTTTATGAATTTATTATCTATTTACCCAATCATTAGAAAATAAAACTAAAAATTAAGCAATATTTTTATTTTAATTGATTCAATAATATCGATTCAGATATATTATAAATTTTTGTTAAAGTTTTAAAAAGCCCTTTTTCATTGCTTACTTATGACACAATATTAATGATTTTCTTGGGAACAAAGATGAAATTTTTCACCGTTTTTCCTTCTAAGTGTCTTTTTGCATCCTCATTTTCCAAAATAATTTTTTCCACCTCCTCTTTTCCAAGGTCAGCGGCTAATTTAATCTTGAATTTCATCTTTCCGTTAAAACTTACTGGGTAATCTATCTCATCTTCTACAAGATAAGCTTCATCAAGAATTGGAAACTTCTCGAATTCTATAGACGAATTATTTCCCAGCAAATTCCATACCTCTTCGCAGATGTGTGGCGCATAAGGCGAGATTATTATTGCCAATGGCTCCAGAATCGCTCTCTTATTGCATTTCAATTTCTGTAACTCGTTGACTGCTATCATAAATGACGACACCGAAGTATTGAAAGAAAAATTCTCAATATCAAAAAGCACTTTCTTGATTAAAGTATGTAAAATCTTGAATTCCGCTTTTGTTGGCTCCTCATCAGAAACTTCAAACGTATCGCCGTTGAAATACAAGTTCCAGAACTTCTTCAAGAAACCATAAACACCACTAAGACCTTGCGTGTTCCAGGGTTTGGATTGTTCTAATGGACCAAGGAACATTTCGTACAATCTCAAACCATCTGCGCCATATTCATTACATATGTCATCTGGGTTGACGACGTTGTATTTTGATTTGGACATTTTTTCAACTTCACGACCTGTGATGTATTTTCCATCTTCCAAAATAAATTCCGCATCCGCATAATCTGGTCTCCAAGCTTTGAAAGCTTCAGTTTCCAATTCGTCAGTTGTTCCTTTTAATAAAGAGACATCAACGTGAATGGCTTGAGTTTTATGTTCACCAATCAAATTTTTGGAAACATATTGATTCGTTCCGTCAATTCTATAAACAAACGCACTCATCCCCAAAATCATTCCTTGATTAATCAACTTTTGGAAAGGTTCATTTTGTTCAATGTAACCTCTGTCCTTCAAGAACATATTCCAAAAACGGGAATATAATAAATGTCCAGTTGCGTGCTCGCTACCACCGATGTACAAATCGACTTGCCCCCAATAATCGGTCAGTTCCTTTTTAGCAAAAACTGCGTCATCATTCGGGTCCATATATCTAAGGAAATACCAGGAACTTCCTGCCCAACCTGGCATTGTGGATAATTCTAATGGGAAGACGGTTTTATCATCAATCAAATCTGTGTCAACCACTTTTTGATTCGCCTCGTCCCAGGCAAATGTTTTTGCATTTCCTAATGGTGGGTCGCCATCTTCTGTCGGTAAATATTTTTCAACCTCAGGAAGTTCCAAAGGCAAAGCGGAATTTGGCAAAGTGTACGGCATTCCATCCTTATAATAGATAGGAACCGGCTCGCCCCAATATCTTTGTCTGGAGAAAATCGCATCACGCTGTCTGTAATTCGTCGTTCCGTGACCAATGCTTTTGTTTTCGATTTCAGCGATTATTTTTGATTTCGCATCCTTATAATTAAGACCATTCAAGAAATCAGAATTCACACAAACTGAATCTTTAGAATCATAAGCTTCTTCCTGAACATCCACATCAGATTCTACAACCTTGATGATTTCCAAATTAAATTTCTTCGCAAATCTGTGGTCACGCTCGTCGTGCGCCGGAACAGCCATTACAGCGCCAGTTCCGTAACCCATCAACACATAATCCGAAATATAAACCGGAATATTTTTCCCGGTAAATGGATTAATAGCATAACTTCCCGTGAAAGCACCACTCACGTTTTTCACGTCGGCCATTCTATCACGTTCTGTTTTTTTGGAAGTTTCTTCTATATAATTATCAACCTCAGCTTTTTGTTCTGGAGTTGTTAAAGTCTGAACCAAAGGATTTTCCGGCGCCAAAACCATAAAGGTTGCTCCGAAAATGGTATCAGGTCTTGTAGTGAAAACTTCTATAAAGTTGTTGGTTGTTGGTTGCTGGTTGTTGGCTTCTTTCCCAACAACTATCAACTGAGAACCATCAACCAAAAATCTTACCTGCGCACCCTGAGATTTTCCAATCCAATATTCCTGAGCATCTTTCAAAGGTTGTGGCCAGTCCAAAGTTTTCAAACCTTGTAACAATCTTTCAGAATAAGCAGAGATTCTCATACTCCACTGCATCATTTTCTTTTGGAAAACAGGGTAACCGCCTCTTTCAGATTTTCCGTCTTTTATTTCGTCGTTCGCCAAAACGGTTCCCAATGCTGGACACCAGTTTACAGTCGTTTCCGCACGGAAAGCCAGACGATAATTCAATAATATTTCTTCTTTCTCAATTTCAGATTTACTTTTCCATTCCTCTGAAGTGAAAGTTAATTCCTCATTTTGATTGGCGTTCAAACCTTCCGTTCCTTTTTCTTCAAAATGTTTGATTAAAGTCTCGATAGATTCTGCCTTGTCCGCATCTTTATTATACCAAGAATGAAACAACTGAATGAAAATCCATTGCGTCCATTTATAATAAGAAGCGTCGGAAGTTCTCACTTCCCTTCTCCAGTCAAATGAAAACCCGATTTTTCTTAATTGCTCCTCGTATCTCGTAATATTTTGTTCCGTTGTAATCGCTGGATGCGTTCCGGTCTGGATTGCATATTGCTCAGCAGGAAGTCCAAAACTGTCATAACCAACAGGATGTAAAACGTTGAAACCCTGATGTCTTTTGAATCTCGCATAGATATCCGACGCGATGTATCCCAGCGGATGACCCACGTGAAGTCCAGCTCCGGATGGGTACGGAAACATATCGAGGACGTAGAATTTCGGTTTATCGGTTGAGTCGGAAGTCTTGTAAGTTTGGTTGTCTTCCCAGTATTTCTGCCACTTTTTTTCTATCTGCTGATGGTCGTAAAACATTCTTATTGAATTGCTAATTTATAAGTATTTGAAAATTTTCTAAGCACAAACTTAGTGATTTTATAAAAAAATTCCGACCTTATTTCTACAAGTTCGGAATTTTTTAGATTAAATTTTAAAATTAATAGACAATCGCAGGAAAATCTGTTTTTGCTTTGTTGAAATGAGCATCCATTGTTGCTGTCCATCCGAAAGCGTTTGTCGCCAGATTTTTCAAATTCGTCCCTGCAGCGCCACTCCAAAAATGGATAAATTCTCCCCAGTTCATTTCACGGGTGTATTTTCCGTTGGCATCTTTCGGGAAATTTTGAGACATTACTTTAAAGAATTTACTCAAAACCTGTGTTCCGCCGTAATTATTATAAATTGGGAAAAACCAATCCTTGAACCAGTGTGTATTAGCTCGCGGAAAATCATCGGTGTTAGCATTCATCAAGGTTGTCCACCTCTGCAGTTCTGCAGTCAAACCCAGATTTTTGTAAATATCATAAATATAGATTTCCGCCCATTTGCTGTCTTTCCAAACTGTGTAAGCCGGAGAAGTTCTGGTATTGAACGAGGCACTTTCTACAATATGCCCAACCTCGTGGGTCAGAATATCCAAAGTGTTTCCGGTAGGTCCGCCATTCCAATTAGCTTTGACCAGACCAACATCTATCACATTTCTAAAATCGTGAGAACCATCATAATAATAGGATGCGTGGCCACCGCCATATTTATCACCGTGGAAGATGGCATAGAGTTTTTTGTCCTCGCTGTTGCCGTAGAGTGTGCCGTAATTGGCATTTGAATAATCCCAGACTTTTTTGAGATAATCGTTTGGCCAGGTGATTGCAGGCATATCGCTGTCGTGATAGACAGCTATTGAATTATCTTTGTAAACATTTTTGACGAGGTGATTGTGATCGTACCAATGTTCCTGCCAAGTGTCGGCAACGGTTTCGACGGGCGTTTCCGTCATATCTTCTGAATCTGATGAGCAAGACTGAATACCGAAAAATAGACTTGCCAAAACTGGAAATACTAAAACATACCTTTTCATAATATTTGGTTTTTGGTTGAAGTATATTTCAGTTCATAGCGTAAAATTTGTGTTTTTGATAATGTTTTTGCTTCAAATTTTATGCCCTTCTGAAATAGTTTTATCTTTGTAAAAAATAGCAAGTGCCGGAAATCTCAATCATCACACCGAGTTACAATTCTTCAAAATATCTGGAAGAAACCATCGCTTCTGTCCTCAATCAAACTTTCAAAGATTGGGAATGGCTGATTACTGATGATTGCTCGACAGACAATTCAGTAGAAATTCTGGAAAAACAAAACGACTCGAGAATCAAAATTTTCAAAGCGGAGAAAAATGGCGGCGCCGGACACGCAAGAAATATTTCTTTGGAAAATGCAACCGGAAGATTCATCACTTTTCTGGACTCTGACGATTTTTGGGAACCCAATTTCCTCGAAGAAATGGTCAACTTTATGAAATCTGAAAATGCTGAATTAGCCTACTCCACCTATTCACGTTGTGACGAAAATCTGAATCCTGTTTTAGGCGATTTCGAAGCAGACACAATTGTCAATTTTAATAATCTTTTGAAAACCTGCAGATTGTCTTTGCTTGCATCAATGTACGATTCCAAACGAGTTGGAAAATTCTATTTTCCGGAAGGCACAAAACGCGAAGATCACGTGATGTGGCTGGAGCTTTTAATGAAAATCCCGCAAGGAAAACCTTTGAAAAAAACTTTATCAAAATACCGAATGCTCGCCAACAGCGTTTCCCGAAATAAATCAAACATTATGAAAGACCAATATTTGGTTTACAAAGATTATATGAAATTTTCGACTGTAAAATCGTTGTACTACACAGCGAATTGGGCGTTTAACGGTTTTATCAAATATTCAAAAATCTTCAATTAATGGAATATTCAAAAGAATTTAAGCAGGCTTTGAGCGAATTTTCCCCAGCCGAAAAAGACAAATTGATTTTCCGATTGTTGAAGAAAGACAAATTGCTTTCCAAGAAACTTTATTTCGAATTGATTGACCTGGAAGCGGTTGATGATAAACGAGATGCGATGGAAGAAAACATCCGTGAGAAAGTCTCGTTGGCTTCAAAATATATTGCGAATCAAAAATATTTCCTCGTTCTCATCAGGAAAATTAGCGCTGAAATTACGGAACACGTGAAAATCACAACCGACAAATTTGGCGACGTTTCTTTGAATTTATTTTTAATTAATGAAATCTTAGAATACAACGAGAAACTTGGAACACAAAGATTTGATAATGTTTACAAACTTTATATTTATCTCATCAACAAAATCTTCAAAGCCCTGACTTTGACCAAAAAACTGGACGAAGATTACTGGATGGAAATTGATGAATTCCTTGACAAGCTTTACGAGAAAATCGACAACAATCTTTATTTACAGAAATTGTGTATCAACAATGGTTTAGATTTCAATTGGCTGAAATGCGAAAATATTCCCGACCATTTTGAATTGATTGTGAAAGGAATTAAGAGTGAGGGATTTTTGAGGTAGATTAATTTAAATTAATTTAACATCAAATCGCTCCAGAGGAGCTAAACGTTTGTAGAAATCCCTTAACTGAAACTGGCGAAGCTCCGTAGGTGCGACATATTAATTACTGCTACAAGATTGAACTCCGCTGGAGCTCTAATTACGATTACTTCATTTTCCCTACAAACATTTTACTCCTTCGGAGCAGTTGAAAATATTTTAAATAATTTAAAAACAAATTCAATTTTCATCTTGTTGTAAGATTTTCCTCAAAATAATCTCCGTAGAATTTGGCTGAGACTTCACAAAATCTCCTGCATTTTTAGACATTTCTTTCAGGTAAGAAACTTCGCCATCTTCGGCTGACAAATCTTTTTTCATCACTTCCTCGATGAATGCGGCCGCAGTCACAAAATCGTCAAAATGCTTCCCGCCTTTTGCTGTAACCAAATCATCTGCCTCCGGATTTTTCTGATACTGATTTCCGAAAATTACGGGAACCGAATAAACCGCCGCTTCCAAAATATTATGCAATCCCGCCGAATGAAATCCGCCGCCAACAACCGCCAAATCTGCATAAGAATACAATTTGGAGAGTTTTCCAATGCTGTCGATGATCAGAATTTGATAATTCGAAGTTTGAAGCGTTGGAGAATTGGAAAGCGAGCTGTATAGAATTGCATTTGGAAATAATTTTAACAAATGCGGAACGCGATGCAAATCGTGAGGTGCGATGGCGAACTTGGTTTCGGGCAGTTTTTTTACCAAAAGCTGAGCGATATCTTCCTCAGTTTGCCACGAACTTCCGAAGACAATTAGTTTCTGACTGCCTTTGAAATCTTCTATGAAATCCAGATGATTGTCTCTGTCCAAGAATTGCTTCACGCGGTCAAATCTCGTGTCGCCGGAAACGGAGGAATTGACCAAACCAATATTTTTCGCCAACGCAGAAGATTTGATGGTCTGATGAAAAAACCAATCGATGTTATTTTTTAGTTGTTTTGCAAACCATTTTCCGTAGTTCTCGAAGAAGATTTGATGTTCGTAAAACAGTGCGGAAATGACGTAAAGTTTTGTTCCTCGATTTTTCAAAGTGCTTAAGAGATTGTACCAATAATCGTATTTAACGGTGAAAAAAATCTGACAATCGAAGCTGGAGACAAATTTCTGAACGTCCTTCGTTTTATCAAATGGCAAATAACAAATCGCGTCCGCTATGTGTTTTTTCTTCTTCACATTTTCGTAACCAGATGGCGAGAAGAACGTGATTAAAACTTTATAATCCGGGAATTGTTCTTTTAATTTTTCGAGAACTGGCAGACCTTGCTCGTACTCGCCTAGGCTGGAGGCGTGCATCCAAAGTACTTTATCCTCGGGAGCAAAAGCATTTCTTACAATTCCCAAAGACTGTTTTCTACCTCGGATTCCCTTTTTGGTTTTGGAATTGACGAGTGAAAAGACTTTCATCGCGAAAATCATCAGGCGGACGAAAAGATTGTATAGAGATTTCATCTTTTATTTTTCTACTGCAAATCTATCATTATTTGTGGAAGGATTGGATATTACCAAGAATTCCAAATCATTTTCTGTGTCATTTTCTATCAGATGAATTTGATTTGGCAAAATGTGAAAACCCGAATTTTCTGATACTTCGAAAACATTTTCGTCTTTGTGAAATTTTGCTTTTCCTTTGAGAATAAAGAAAAACTGTTGTGCATTTCTGTGAAAATGAAGTTGTTCTTTTGTTTTTGGAGGCATCATTTCCTGTTTAACAGAAAGGTTTTCTGAGTTTAATAAAACCCAGCTGTCACAATTATTTCCCCAAATGTAATGTTCGGAATTTTCTTTTGATGTTATCATCGTTTGTTTTTAACTAAGACAAATTTAAAAATTATATTAAACCGTAATTTTGTCATTCTGAAAGAATCTCGACTGTTGAGATTCCTACGGAATGACAAACTTCGTGGTTATAACCCAATCTTGTTTTACAGTGAAAACTCGCAGCCCGACTTGAGTGGAGCTCTTTTTTGGATTGGGAAAGGCTTGGCAAAAAAAGCGGGAACGGAAGGCGGATAAAGCTGCCCAAATAATTCAAATTCTAAGTTGTTGAAAATTATTGTAAAAAAGTTTTCAAATACTTGTGGAGCAAAATAAAAGCTGTATATTTGCAATCTGAAAATTTAATAGTAATTACGAACTAAATATATTAGTGATGAGTAAAAGAACATTCCAACCATCTGAGAGAAAAAGAAGAAACAAACACGGTTTCCGTGAAAGAATGTCTACACCAAACGGAAGACGAGTGTTGGCAGCTAGAAGAGCGAAAGGCAGAAAGAGCTTAACTGTTAGTGCATCTCGCGCTAAGAGATAATTTCTTCAAAAATTATCATATACAAAAAGTGTCTGGACATTGTTTCAGACATTTTTTGTTGTTAAAATTTCCCAAAAATAGAAGCATTACAATATGTTTTTGTTATTTTTGAATTGATAATTTGTTTAATCATTTATCAGTTATAACTTATCAATTATTGCAATTATGCCGCATAGAAACGACCCGGGAGTAGATATTATAGATTTGAGCAACGCCAAGATTGTTCAAAAAAACTTCACAGTCCTGAATGATGTTGACCTTCATATCAAGAAAGGGAAATTCTGCTACCTTATCGGAAAA
The DNA here is from genome assembly GCF_021261315.1 of Epilithonimonas sp. JDS. GTDB lineage: Bacteria > Bacteroidota > Bacteroidia > Flavobacteriales > Weeksellaceae > Epilithonimonas. The sequence continues at coordinate 88,790 of NZ_JAJSAX010000006.1, read as the reverse complement.
ACCGGTTCTGGAAAGAGTTCTCTTTTGAAAGTGCTTTACGGACAATTGCCTCTACAAGGCGGAAGCGGACAGGTTGCCGGATTCGATTTGAAAAAACTGAAGCAATCCGAAGTTCCAAACTTGAGAAGAAAATTGGGCATCGTTTTCCAGGATTTTCAGCTTTTGCCAGACAGAAATATCGAGAAAAACCTTCTATTTGTCTTGCAAGCGACAGGCTGGAAAGACAAATTGAAAATGGAAGCAAGAATTGACGAAGTTCTGTCCAGCGTTGGAATGAAAACCAAAAAGCACAAAATGCCTCACCAGCTTTCTGGCGGTGAACAACAGCGTGCTGCGATTGCGAGAGCACTTCTGAATCATCCAGAATTAATCCTTGCGGATGAGCCGACTGGGAATCTTGACCCTGAAACTTCCAACGATATTATGACGCTTCTAAAGAATCTTGCAGAAGAAAACCATTGCGCAGTTGTGATGGCGACGCACGATTATCATATGATTCAGAATTATCCTGGTGAAGCGATTCGTTGCGAGAACGGACAAGTTTCTGTTTTGGATACGGCGGAACTTTTTGAGTAGAAATAAAATTCGTTTTGCCCCAACCCTAAAAGGGAGCCGAATTTCATTCATAAAACATAACCCTTTCAGAGTTTGAAACTCTGAAAGGGTTTTTTATTACAGTTTTTTGTTGAATTGATGAAACTCTTTTGTGAGTTCGAGATATTCATTGGAATAGACTCTTGGAGATTTTTCTATGACGAAGTTTTCTACTTGAGTTTCTGATTCTGAGAATGAATATTCTAAAACTAAACGTTTCGGTTCTGAGGTTTTAATGCCTTTGATAACTACTTTTCTTTGAATAAATAATTTATTTTTGAAACAAAGCTCAGTGAATTCCTTTTCAGAATCAATGGGAATGATAACTGTGAAAAGTCCATTTCCAGAAAGTAGTTGACTTGATTTTTTTATTAAATCAGAAAAACTCAATTCTAATCTTTGTCTTGCGAGAATATCTTTTTCGGAAGAATTGATTTCAAAATAAGGTGGATTTGAAATGATTAAGTCGAACTTTTGTTCGGTATCAAAGTTTTTCAAATCTTGAAGTTGACTTTTGAGTCGTTCAGAAAAAGGAGAATTTATGAAATTGGTTTGAGAAATATTGACCGCTTCAGAATTAATATCGATGGCTAAAATCTGTGCTTCTGGATTTCTTTGAGCTATCATCAATGAAATAATTCCAGTTCCAGTTCCAACTTCTAAAACTTTCTTCGCTTCAGAAACATTTGCCAAAGAACCAAGCAAAACCGCATCTGTCCCAACTCGGAAAACATCAGCGTTTTGTTGAATGTCAAATTGTTGAAATCGGAATGGCTTCATTCATTACATATTTGAAGGCATAGAAATCGTGAAGGTTGCGCCTTTGTCAACTTCGGAAACCACGGTGATTGTGCCGTTGTAATCTTCCACCATTCGTTTTACCATTGTGAGTCCAATTCCCATTCCGCTGTTTTTGGAAGTGAAATTTGGGTCAAAAATCCTATCGAGTTTGTCGGTCGGAATTCCTACGCCATTATCCTGAACGGTGATTTTGATTCGCTTTTCGATTTTCTCGAGGTCAACATTGATGACGGATTTTCTATCATCTGATTTGGCTTGACTGGCGTTTGTTACGAGATTGGTTATGATTCTCGTGAGATAATCTTTGTCGATTTTCATTCGGATATCATCGTGATTGGCGTGGACAAAAATATTTTCGTCGCTGAAGATTGTCAGCGAATTTCGGACTTCCTTATTCAAAGAAATCTCCTCATCCGTCTTCTCCGGCAATTGTGCAAACTGAGAAAACGCACTGGCTACTCTACTGATGACATCAATTTGACCGATGACAATTTCACTTAAATTTTTAACTTTATTGCTGATATTCGGGTCGTTCGGGTCAAATTTCCTTTCGAAGTTTTGCATCATCAGCTTCATTGGTGTCAAAGGATTTTTCACTTCGTGCGCTACTTGTTTCGCCATTTCCTGCCAGGCGGATTGTTTTTCGATGTAGCTCAATCTTTCGCGTTGGTCGGCAATCTCCGCAATCATTTTATTGTAAGCTTTTACCAAGGCATTCAGCTCATCGTTCTTATAATATTTGATGGGTTGCAGATTTCTGTCAAACAAATTAATCTTACTAATCATCGATGTAAATCTGATAATTGCTTCCGTCAAATTATTGGAAATAATCCAGCTGAGCCAGATACTGAAGATGATAATCAAAATATTAACACCAATAATATAAGAGAAGTAATGCTTGAAAACCTCCATATAGGCGCTCTCATTGTGATAATACGGGAAGTAGATGTATGCAATATCCTCCAGCATATTATTTTTCAGAACCATATAAGAAGAGATAATACTTGCGTCCAATTTCTCATCATAGGATTTGTCGTCGTATTGTTTGCCATTTTTGCGTATTTCATTCAGGACATTGGCAGGCATTTTCTTTTGCTCGACAAGATTTGGGTCTTTGTTGGAGAGAAGATAATTTCCTTTCAGGTCATAGATGATGATGTCGTGTTTGTTAACATCAGCAATTTCATAAATCTCATTCTCCAAAACTTTGGGAATGTCATAAGTCTGAACCTGAGAATGACTGAGTGCATAATCCAATGATGCCATCAGCGCCTGAGATTTGTTTTGCATATCGGTCTTGCTCACCTTCTTCGCATTGTCCCGAAGAATCACGAAAGACAAAGCCGCCGAAGTGACAACACTCAAGATACAAATAGTAAGAAACCCGATGAAAACCCTATTCCTTAACCGATAACCTTTATAATCACTAAATGACATTTTGTTTTTTAAGTAGTTTGGCAACGTATTTTCCGATAATATCGAATTCCAGATTTACCACATCGCCTTTCTGCAGGTTTTTCATATTCGTGAACTCCCAGGTGTATGGGATTATCGCCACAGAAAACTTCCCGTCTCCGCTCTCAGCAACCGTCAGGCTGATTCCATTCACCGTTATCGAACCTTGCGGAACAGTTGTATATTCCGTAGTTTCGTCGTAATTGATGGTGATGAAATAACTTCCGTCCTGATTTTCGATGCTTTCCACCGTTCCCGTTTTGTCCACGTGACCTTGCACGATGTGTCCGTCCAGTCTTCCTTCGAATCGCAAACAACGTTCCAAATTGACTTCCGTGCCCACATTCCAAAAATTAAGATTCGTTTTCTCCAGCGTTTCGTTGATGGCTGTCACTTTATAAGTATTCTCAGTAATCTCAACCACCGTAAGGCAACAGCCGTTATGAGCCAGACTTTGGTCGATTTTCAGTTCCTGAGTGAACGGTCCGCTCAGCGTAAAATCTATATTACTTTCGTTTCTGTCAATTTTTTCTACTTTTCCCGTAGCTTCAATGATTCCTGTAAACATTCTTTCTTAATATTTTAAATTTTTTAAGAGCTTATTGACTCCGTCGAACAGTTATTTAATATTTTTAATTTGGAGCTGTTTCCCGCTTTCCACTATATCTTTTTCGCTCCACCTTTTGTCATTCAGAACTTCGCGAAGTCTAAGCGAAAAAGGATGCCGTTGCAATCGGGGCTATGGGATTTGTCGTCCGTAGAAACTTTTCACATTAAATAATGCTTTCATTATTTAATATGAAAAGTTATACCACATAGAAACATAGTTTTTTGAAAAAAATCTAAGATAAAATAGCTACATTTAAAATCTATTTTATCTTTAAGAATATGAATCTTTCAATTTTCTATGTGCCTATGTGGTTTTACAAATCCTCACAAGCCATCAAATTAGCATCCGTTTCATAAGAAAAACTACCTAAAAAATTGTAATTTTGTAAATTCTTTATAAATGTCAAAGATAAACAAATGAGCTCCAAACACCATAAAATCAGAGTAGGAATTTCAATCGGCGATTTCAACGGAATCGGTCCGGAAATCATCCTCAAATCTCTGAAAGATAAATCCATCACAGACTTTTTTACGCCCGTCATCTTTGGTTCAGGAAAACTTTTTACGTATCAGAAAAATGTTTTTAAACTTCAGACCAACTTCAATTACATCAACGAAGCGAAAGAAGCTCAGTCTGGCAAAATCAATATGGTGAATCTGACCAAGGAAAACAGCAATATAGAATTTGGTGTCCCAACGGAAGAATCCACAAAAATGGCCATCGACTCATTGAACTCTGCGACAGAAGCATTATTAAACAAAGACATCGACGTTCTCGTAACTGCGCCAATCAACAAAGACGAAATGATGAAATATGGTTTCGCCCACGCAGGCCACACCGGTTATTTCGAAGAAAAAGCAGGCAAAGAAGCCGTGATGTTTATGGTCAGCGAAGGTTTGAAGGTTGCGGTTTCCACGCACCACATTCCGGTTGCCGAGATTGCTAGCAACATCACCAAAGAAAATATCAAAAAACAAATCAAGCAATTGGTAGCGACATTGAAAGAAGATTTCTGCGTAGAAAAACCTAAGATTGCGGTTCTCGGACTCAATCCTCACGCTGGTGACGGTGGCGTAATCGGAAAAGAAGAAATCGAAATCATTCAGCCAGCGATTCAGGATTTGTTTAATGAAGGTATTATGGCTTTCGGCCCTTATCCTGCAGACAGTTTTTTCCAACCGGAGAAATATAAAGCGTTCGACGCCGTTTTGGCTATGTACCACGACCAAGGCTTGGCGCCTTTCAAAACGATTGCTTATGAAGAAGGCGTGAACTATACAGCTGGCTTGCCTTTTATCAGAACCTCGCCGGACCACGGCGTTGCCTACGATATTGCGGGGAAAAATATAGCGGACGAAACTTCATTTTCCGAAGCTATTTTTACAGCCATCAATATTTTCAAGAGCAGAGACGAATATCAGGAATTGAGAGCGCACCGCCTCCGTCCGAAAGCGACACACGCAAACCACGGAGTAGACGAAGATTTACCAAAAGAAAGCTAAACACTTTCTTCAAAATTGAGACATTAAAATAAGTTTTTGGAGGACTAATTTTTTGCAATTCAAGTATTTCCAAAAAATATTTTGTTATTTGAAAAAATTAAATTATTTTTGCAAACCATTTTTATGGACAGATTTAGAAACTACGACATTGCTTTTGTAGGCTTAAAAGCTGGAAAGCACGATTTCAATTACGAAATCAATCAGGAGTTCTTTGATTTATTTGAGACTGAACAGGAGTTTTTCAACCCAAATATCAATGTGAATGTTCTTTTGGACAAGCACACGACATTTTTGGAATTCATATTCGAAGTTTCAGGAACGGTTCAATTGATTTGCGACATTAGCAATGATGAATTTTCCGAAAACATAGAAAATGATTTGAAAGTTCTTGTGAAATTTGGAGAAGAATACGATGACAGCAACGAGGATGTGATTACCATTAACAGAAAAGACAGCGATTTCAACATTGCAAATCTGATCTACGAAACGGTGGTTCTATCAATCCCAATGAAGAAAGTAGCACCTTCTGTAAAAGACAATGAGGAATATCAGAATCTTTTAGACAAATACAGTCCAAAAATAATCGAGGAAGAAGAGGAACAAGTGGACCCGCGATGGGAAGCTTTGAAGAGATTAAAAGATAACAATTAAGAAATAACAATATAATTCGAAAGAATTTTTTAAAAAGTACTAACAATGGCACATCCTAAAAGAAGACAGTCGTCTACAAGAAGAGATAAAAGAAGAACACACTACAAAGCTGTAGTTCCTCAATTGGCTAAAGACGCAACGTCTGGCGAAATGCACTTATACCACAGAGCGCACTGGCACGAAGGAAAACTATACTACAGAGGAAAAGTTGTAGTAGAGAAAACTGTAGAAACTATAGAAGAAAACTAAGAATTATCTTTGATAATCTTATACTTAGCATAAAAAACCACTCGGATTTTATTAATTTGGGTGGTTTTTTATTATATTTGGCGTTCAAAACATTTAAAATTTTATGGATATAAAAGACATTCAGAATCTTGTAAGATTTGTAGCAAAAGCAGGAGTTTCCGAAGTGAAATATAAAAATAAAGACTTCGAAATCTATATCAAAACACCACTAGGAGGCGAGCCTGTAAGCTATGTAACACCACAAGTTTCTTATCAGACTCCTTTTTCTGCACCAGCTGCAAGTCCAGTTTCTGCTTCTAACGATAATTCTGAAGCAGCAAACGCTGCAGATGACAGCAAATATATTACGATCAAATCCCCAATGATCGGAACTTTCTACAGAAAACCATCTCCAGACAAAGATGTTTTTGCAAACGTAGGCGATGCTGTAACAGAAGGAAAAGTAGTTTGTGTGATCGAAGCAATGAAGCTTTTCAACCAGATAGAGTCAGAAGTTAGCGGAAAAATCGTGAAGATCTTGGTAGAAGACGCTTCTCCAGTAGAATACGATCAACCATTATTTTTAGTAGATCCTTCTTAATATAATTGATAGATGATGATTGATAAGTGATTGTTTTCACTTTATCTCAATTTTTAATTCTTAATTTTTAATTATAAAAAGATGTTCAAAAAAATATTGATCGCAAACCGTGGCGAGATCGCAATGCGAATTTTGCGTACGGCCAAGGAAATGGGAATCAAAACAGTAGCGGTCTATTCAACTGCTGACAAAGACAGTCTTCACGTGCGTTTTGCCGACGAAGCTGTTTGTATTGGCCCACCGATGAGTAAGGATTCTTATCTTAAAATTCCAAATATCATTGCGGCTGCAGAAATCACCAATGCAGATGCGATTCACCCAGGTTATGGATTCTTATCTGAGAATGCAAACTTCTCCAGAATTTGTGCTAAAAACGGCATCAAATTCATTGGAGCGACTCCAGAACAGATCGAAAAAATGGGAGACAAAGCTACGGCTAAAGCTACCATGAAAGCAGCCGGAATCCCTTGTGTTCCAGGTTCCGAAGGCTTGATCGATTCTTACGAAGATGCAAAAAAAATCGCTAAAGAAACAGGTTATCCTGTGATGATCAAAGCGACTGCCGGTGGCGGTGGAAAAGGAATGAGAGCGGTTTGGAAAGAAGAAGATTTGAAAGAACATTGGGATTCTGCAATCCAGGAAGCTGTTGCAGCTTTTGGAAACGGCGGAATGTACATGGAAAAACTGATCGAAGAGCCAAGACACATTGAGATCCAGGTTGCTGGAGACCAATTTGGTAAAGCTTGTCACCTTTCCGAGAGAGACTGTTCTATCCAGAGAAGAAATCAAAAACTAATTGAAGAAACACCTTCTCCTTTTATGACAGATGATCTGCGTGAAAGAATGGGTGAAGCAGCTGTGAAAGCGGCAGAATATATTTCTTACGAAGGTGTTGGAACGATAGAATTTTTGGTGGACAAACACAGGAATTTCTACTTCATGGAAATGAATACGAGAATCCAGGTGGAGCATCCAATCACAGAGCAAGTTGTTGATTTTGACTTGATCCGTGAGCAGATCCTTTTAGCTGCCGGAACGCCAATCAGCGGAAAAAATTATTATCCGAAAAGACATTCTATCGAGTGTAGAATCAATGCTGAGGATCCTTATGCTGATTTCCGACCATCTCCGGGGAAAATTACAGAACTTAATATTCCTGGTGGAAACGGAGTAAGAGTTGACACTCACGTTTATTCCGGATACACGATTCCATCCAATTACGATTCTATGATCGCAAAATTGATTGTTACTGCTCAAACCAGAGAAGAATCGATTGCGAAAATGAAACGTGCATTGGAAGAATTCTACATCGAAGGTGTGAAAACTACGATCCCTTTCCACAGACAATTATTGGAAAATGAAGATTTCCTAGCTGGAAATTACACCACCAAGTTTATGGAAGATTTTGTAATGGACAGAAGTTTCGATAATCATATCTAAAAAATATTATTTATACAGATATAAATGCCTGACTTTAAAAGTTGGGCATTTTTATTAGCCACAATTGAATTCAAATTTATTATTTTTACAAAAATTAAAAGTTATGTCAACAGCAGTTCAGGAAAAAAACTCACAATATTTCATCGACCTCGAAAACCAATATGGCGCGCACAATTACCATCCACTTCCTGTGGTTTTAGAAAAAGGTGAAGGCGTTTTTGTTTGGGATGTTGAAGGTAAGAAATATTACGATTTTCTTTCCGCCTACTCTGCTGTCAATCAAGGACATTCACATCCAAAAATTGTAGAAGCATTGGTCAATCAAGCTAAGAAATTGGCATTGACTTCAAGAGCTTTTTACAATTCAAATCTTGGAGAATATGAGAAAAAGATCACAACACTTTTCGGTTTTGACAAAGTTCTTCCAATGAATTCTGGTGCTGAGGCTGTAGAAACGGCCGTAAAATTAGCCAGAAAATGGAGTTATGAAGTCAAAGGAATTTCCGAAAACGCGGCAAAAATTGTGGTTTGTGAAAATAACTTCCACGGAAGAACGACAACGATCGTTTCTTTTTCTAATGATCCAGATGCGAACCAAAATTACGGACCTTTCACACCAGGGTTTGTAAAAATTCCTTACAATGATTTGAATGCTTTGGAGGAAACTTTGAAAAATGATTCAGCAAATATTGCGGCATTCTTAGTAGAACCGATTCAAGGTGAAGCCGGCGTTTACGTTCCAGATGAAAATTATTTAAAAAACGCATCTGAACTTTGTAAAAAATACAACGTGCTTTTCATTGCTGACGAAGTTCAAACTGGAATCGCTAGAACTGGGAAACTAATCGCTTGCCATCATGAAAACGTTCAGCCTGATATTTTGATTTTAGGAAAAGCACTTTCCGGCGGAATGTATCCTGTTTCCGCAGTTTTGGCGAATGACGAAATTATGAATGTCATCAAACCGGGACAACACGGTTCTACGTTCGGTGGAAATCCAATTGCTTGCGCCGTTGCAATTGCAGCTTTGGATGTTGTTGCAGATGAGAATTTATCAGAAAGATCAGAACTACTAGGAGAACTTTTCCGTTCTGAAATTGAAAAACTGATTGAGAAAACGGACTTAATAACGAAAGTTCGGGGTAAAGGTTTATTAAATGCCATTTTGATTAATGATACACCAGACAGCAAAACAGCTTGGAATCTTTGTGTAAAACTTAAAGAAAATGGATTATTGGCAAAACCAACGCACGGCAATATTATCAGACTTGCGCCGCCTTTGGTTATCACAGAAGAGCAATTGTTGGATTGTGTGAAAATTATTGAGAAAACGGTTTTGGAATTCGAAAAATAAAATGCAGGAACTGAAAGAGAAGATAAGCGGATTAATCATCACTTTTAATGAAGAAAAAAACATTCGGGAAGTTCTTGAATGTTTTGACTTTTGTGATGAAATTATTGTCGTAGACTCCTTCAGTACAGATAAAACTTTAGAAATTGCAAGTGAATTTCCGAATGTAAAAATTATTCGAAATAAATTTGAGGATTTTACAAAACAGCGGAATCTTGCTTTGGATGCTGCGAGCAACGATTGGGTTTTATTTTTGGATGGAGACGAAAGAATTACACCGGAATTACGGGAAGAAATCATTGCAACAGTACAAAATCCCAGTGCTAAAGATGCTTACTATTTTTACAGAATATTCTTTGTAGGAAGAATTAAGATCAAGTATTCCGGAACTCAGAATGACAAAAATTTCCGTTTGTTCAGAAAGTCAAAAGCACATTATTCCAAAAATAAAAAAGTCCACGAAACGCCGGAAGTCAATGGAACTACCGGAATTCTAAGACACAAGCTCCTTCATTATTCTTTTGAAAATTATGAAAATTTCAAGACAAAAATGTTGTCTTATGGAAAATTAAAAGGACAGGAACTACAATCGAAAGGAAAAAAATATTCGGCAATTGTACAATGGAGCAAAGTCATCTTTAAATTTTTCAAAACGTATATTTTGAAACTAGGAATTCTGGACGGAATTAATGGCTTAAAAATCAGTTATCTTCAAAGTTTATACGTTTACGAAACTTATCGAACTCTAAAAAATGAAAATAATTCCTGATAATAGTTCTTTAATTTTAAAGAAGATTCAAGAAATAATTAGAGTACACTTTAGCTTTATTTATTGATATAAAGCGGTTTTCTGTTCTTATAAAAACCGTCAATAAAGTTTTTAAGTTTTCTTTGGGTGCTGGATTCCTTTACACGGATGGGAATTTGAGTAAGATCCATTTCTTTTACACGAGCTACGATTTCATCGAAGGAATAATTTTTCATGAAACATTCTTTCAAAAAATGATCAATAATGGTGTTCCATTCTTTTTTATTGCCCCAATAATGTCCAACAACGTGGTCTGCTGGCTGCAAAGCTGAATATTCGTTCAGTCCCAAAGAGAAAGCAAATTGCTCTATCAGCCTTCTTGTAACACCATCGGCACACATTTCATCATTTATTCCCAAAGTCAAGTCCAGACATTCGAAATGTTTGTTTGAAATCCCGATTAATCCTGCGTTCCACATTGTAGAATTCTCATCTATTTTTGTCTGTTGATAGGATTTTCCCTTCATTTGTTTCCACATCAACTTTTCAGTTTTCGAAGAAAGATCGGACAGTTTTCCTTCCTTTATGTGCATATAATTTTGTCCGTTTTTCATGCCATCACGCAAAGCATCCATATTCTGGTAGAAAAAAGTGTCGCCATCCAAGTACAGAATAGAATCCAAAGGATATTTTTGGGCAACTAATTGAAGTGCTTTAATTTTCACGCGCCAGAAAAACTTATATCTTCCTTCCCACTCTGTGATAATGTCGCGGTTGATTGGTATTATTTCTATGTTACCCTGAAAGGAATTGAATAGTGATGGATCTTCGGCAACAACAATGATTCTATCTTCCGTACTTTTACGAGCCAAAGCTGTGTACATTGAAAAATAAACCTGCTGGTAATTATCCAAATTATTGCCAAATACTAAATATACAATATTCATAAAATTTATTTAAAAGCCTTTCGTCTTATAACAGATTGTGTTTTCTGGTCAAATTTAGGATAAAAACAGCGGATATTAAAAATTTGTTTGGCCTAATATTTTCTCTTAAATTGCAACATAAAACGTCTGGCAAATATGGCTGTTTGCAATAGTTGTAGTTTTATGAAAAAATATAAAAAAGTGATTTTTCCTGATATAAACTTTTCTTAATTCAAGTATTAGCCTGTTGCAATTTTCATGAATAATCATCCACTGATAAGTCTGATCATCCCTTGTTATAATGCCGAACGGTCGTTGGAAAAATGCCTAAATTCTGTGGTTCACCAATCTTATACAAATTTAGAAATCATTCTTGTAGATGATGGCTCTACCGATGGAACTTCAACAATTTATAAAGACTTTGAAAGTAGAGATGTAAGAATAAAAATCATCAAACAGGAAAACTCGGGCGTCTCGAAAGCGAGAAACAAAGGTGTAAAAACAGCAACGGGAGAATATATTTGTTTTGTGGACTCGGATGACTGGGTGGAGTCCGATTATTGCTCTGAATTGTACCACTCACTTATAGAAGAAAATGCGGATATTGCTATTGTAGAAGCATCCTATGAAGATGCGGATGGTAATATTGTCTTCACCAAACCTACATCTGAGGAGAAAATAATCGATGGAAAGAGAGCATTAGCGCTGCTTTTGGAAGATCATGTGATACAAAGCCATCCGTGGGGCAAATTATATAAAGTTGCTTTTTTTAATAATGTAAATTTTCCGGAAAATCTGAAATGTTTTGAAGACTATTCAACGCTTTTCAAGATTTTTGATAAGGCGGTAAAAGTTGTCAAATCCAACAGGCAGCTTTATCACTACATACAGCATGGTGACAGTCTATCTCATAATCTTTCTCCCGAAACAGCTTATCATTTCTATCTATCGATAATGGATGTTTTTAGATTCTGGCAAAGCACGACAGAAGTAAAAAATGACCCGAAGATCACAAAAAATATTGTCAGGAAACTACTGATGGTTCTCAAGCGGATCCTTCGCCAAACCAATAAAAACGAAATGAAAACGGAAAAGGAACAAATCCGAAAGTCTTTTAAATCTTTTCTCAAATATCCAGCTGCAAATATTGGTTTGGAATACTATTTTTACCTGCGATTGTATTACTACTCTCCAGATTTGTACACGAAGATAATTTCAAAAAAATGACGGAAAATACATGACTTTATTATTATCAAGTACTTAATAAGAATATTATTTTGGTAAAGAATTATTTTGATATTTTGGTAAAAATAATAGAAATAAACTGATCATCCATTTGAAAATACGCCAAGCCACGGGATATTGTTTAATATGTAAGACTTGTTTCACTCTTTTAGCACGCGTTTCCCTAGTTAATTCTGCATCCTCCCTGAATGCTGGAAAATATTTGTTCAGCGTTTCCTCTCTTTCCTGAATGTAAATTGGCAGATTTTCCAATTTTGCTGAAATGCCCGAAAAATCGTAATAACAAATGATCTCGTTCAGATACTTGTGTGAAACATTGTGAATACAGATCAGGATTATAAAAAACTCCCAATCTGCACAAATTTTATAACTTTCATTATAAAGAAAATAGTCAGTAAATAAAGATCTTTTTATAAACGCTGCCTGATGATTAAGACCGCCATCATAAAAGAAACCAAACGTTAAATTTTTAGGAGTTTTTATCACTTTCCGATATCCTTCATCATTGAAGAAAACCGAGTCTCCATATAAAATACCAATATTAAGGTTTAATTGATTTTTTATTTTATCAAGTACAAATTCATTATAAAAAAAATCACCACTATTCATAAAGATGATGTATTCACCAGTAGATTTCAGGATACCTTTGTTCATAGCATTATAAACTCCGGAATCTTTTTCACTAACCCAATAATTGATTTGTGAATTAGACTCTATCAGTTCTTTACTTCCATCTGTACTCCCTCCATCAATGACCAAAAATTCAAAATCAGTCCAGATTTGTTTTTTTATAGAGTCGAACGTTTTTAGTAAACCCTCCTTATTGTTATAATTTATGGTGATTATTGTTAACTTAACTGACATTTTACTTTTATTTTTGGGACATTGCCTCCTGATAAACTTTCAAACATTTTTCTGCAGCATCTTTCCAATTGTACTTTTTTACTTGCTCGAATCCTTTTTTAATGAATTCTGCTCTTAATCCACTATCATCCAACAGCATTTGAATTTTATACTGAAGATCTTTTATAGAATTACTGTCAAAATAAATTCCCGCTTCTCCTGCAACCTCCGGAAATGAACCGTGTTTTGTTAAAATTATAGGACAACCAGATGCCATCGATTCTAAGACCGGAATTCCGAAGCCTTCATATAATGAGGGGAAAACAAAAAGTTTAGCATTCTTATAAAAATATCCAAGTTCATTCTCTTCGAAATTTTTTTGGATTATCTGCTTTTCAATATTTAAACTTTTGATCCATTCCACTTCATCATCATCAAATTCTCCTCCACCTGCTGCTAAAAGATTTAATTTTGGATTAGCTTTTAACAAAGGAGTTATAGCTTGAACCAAAAATTCGAAATTTTTGTAATTGGCACGCGATCCGACATATAAAATATAATTGTCAGGCAAATTTACCTTTATGTTTGGTTCTATTTTTATAGAACTGCCGTGGTAAATAACTTTTATTTTATTCGGATCAATTTGAGGATAAAACTTGAGTATGTCTTTCTTTGTATTGTTTGATACTGCTATTATCTTGGTTGCTCTTGTAATTAATAATGCTTTGAATTCTGCTACGTTATATGGATCATTCTCAAAATATTGCGGCATTAATTCATGAATCATATCATAAACTGTAAGGACAAAAGGTTTGTCTTTTATTTTATCCAAAAAATAGGGATTGTAATAAGTAGGAACAAACAAATCATAAGAAGACTCTTCAAAAATTCTGCGTAGCAGCTTATCTGATTTTTTCTTTCTAAGTGTTCTTGTGCTAATTTTAAATAAAGACAAAATACTGTACAGAAAGTTGAGTGGTTTGTTGTCAATTAATAAATCGGTATTTTTCAGATAAGCATTGTCAGATTTATAGAGCGGCAAAACGATCTCTACATTACTTTCTTTCGAAAGAATAGAAAATACTTCTGTATAATATCTTGATATACCCCCGTAAGTCTGCTGATTAAAAATCTGTGGATCTAGTAATATTTTCATTGGTATTGTATTTCCACACAGTTTTTATCAAATTAACACTTATAAATTACTCTCGACCAAAAATTAATTTCTATCATACTCATCTTCCAACCTCACAATATCATCTTCACCAAAGTAAGTTCCAGTCTGTACTTCGATAAAGACAACCGGTTTGTCTGTAAGATTCATGATTCTGTGTTTTGCGCCTAATGGAATAAAAATACTTTGTCCGTAAGCTAACGGAATTTCTTCTCCATCCAAGACAATCGTGGCATTACCTTCAATAATAGTCCATTGTTCTTGTCTTTTGTAGTGGAATTGATAAGACAATTTCTGTCCTGGATTTACCTCTATTCTTTTTAATTTATAATGAGGCTCATCTGCTAAAACAAAATATTTCCCCCAGGGTCTTTCGCCTATTTCCAACATATAGTTTTATTTTAATAGGCAAAAGTACTATTTCAGAAAAGATTTACCAAATTCAAAAGTCAAAACGCTCAGAATTTCTTAATTTTGCACCACAATTTTTCAGTCATGAAATTGACTTTTAAAAATAATTATTTTATATGAAAAAAGTAAGAGTGCGATTTGCACCTAGCCCGACTGGCGCTTTACATCTTGGAGGCGTGAGAACAGCTTTATATGATTATCTTTTCGCCAAAAACCAAGGTGGTGAATTTGTTCTTCGAATTGAAGATACAGACACGGCAAGATACGTGGAAGGTGCTGAAGATTACATTATGAATTCTTTGGAATGGTGCGGCATCATCCCGGACGAAAGCCCAAGAGTTGGCGGACCATACGCACCTTACAGACAATCTGAAAGAAGAGACATCTACGACAGATACAAAGAGCAAATCCTGAAAACCGATTATGCTTATTTGGCTTTTGATACGCCGGAAGAATTGGATGCAATCCGTAAAGACTTCGAAGCTAGAGGCGATGTTTTCTCTTACAATCATCAGACAAGACAACAACTTAAAAACAGCATTTCTCTTTCTCATGAAGAAGTTCAGAAATTATTGGATGCGAGCGTTCCGTACGTAGTACGTTTCAAAATGCCGGTTGACAGAACTTTGAATCTTCAGGATATCATCAGAGGTAATTTTTCTGTGAATACCAATACGCTTGACGACAAGGTTTTGATCAAAAACGATGGAATGCCAACTTACCATTTCGCCAATGTGGTGGATGATTTCGAAATGAAAATCTCTCATGTTATCCGCGGTGAAGAGTGGTTGCCATCTATGCCTTTGCACGTTTTGCTTTATGAAGCAATGAATTGGGAAGCGCCTGAGTTTGCTCACTTGTCATTGATTCTAAAACCTGAAGGCAAAGGAAAATTGAGCAAAAGAGATGGCGCTAAATTCGGTTTTCCGGTTTTCCCAATGAATTTCAAAGATCCGGAAAGCGATGAGATCTGGAAAGGTTACAAAGAATCTGGTTATTTCCCGGAAGCGTTCATTAATATGACTGCATTGCTAGGTTGGACGCCTGCAAACGATAGAGAAATAGTTTCTATGGACGAAATGATCGCGGAATTTGACCTTCATAAAGTTCATAAAGCGGGCGCAAGATTCGATCCGCAGAAAGCTAAATGGTTCAATCAGGAATATCTTAAAACTAAATCTAATGAAGAAGTCTTAGAATTATTAAAAGAAGTTGATGAAGTAAAGGCATTAAATCTATCTGATGATAAATTATTGAAAATCGTTTCATTAATGAAAGAAAGAGCGACTTTCGTGGTTGATATTTTCAACGATGGGAAATTCTTCTTCGAAGCGCCAACATCTTACGACGAAAAAGCATTAAAGAAAGCCTGGAATGATACAACTTCAGCAATATTAAAAGACTTCTCAACCAAGTTGGAAACTTCAGAATTTGATTCTGAAATGCTGAAGGAAGCGATCCATCATTTTGCAGAAGAACATTCTTTGGGAATGGGAAAAGTGATGATGCCACTTCGATTAGCATTAGTTGGAGAACTGAAAGGCCCTGACGTTCCGGATATTATGAACATTATCGGGAAAGAAGAAACTTTAAAAAGAATAGAAAAAGCAATTGCTGTAAATTAATTGTCTTTTTCAAAATCGATTTATAAAAAAAACATTATTTTTGAGGGTTTAATCCAAACAAAACATGGAATATTTAGAATTTGAACAACCTGTAAAGGAATTGATAGATCAGTACGAAAAATGTGTGCAACTGGGTACAGAAAGCGGCATTGATGTAGATGAATCCTGCAAAAAGATCAAAACCAAAATAGAAGAAACTAAGAAAAAAATATACGGAAATCTGACGCCTTGGCAGAGAGTTCAATTATCGAGACATCCGGACAGACCTTACACGCTTGATTATATCAACGGTTTGGCAGACGAAGGAAGTTTTGTGGAACTCCACGGTGACAGAAACTTCGGTGATGATCCTGCAATGATCGGCGGAATTGCCAGCATCAGCGGAAACACGGTAATGTTGATTGGGACTCAAAAAGGAAGAACGACCAAAGAACGTCAGCACAGACGTTTTGGAATGTCAAATCCTGAAGGTTACAGAAAGGCTCTTAGATTGATGAAGTTGGCAGAGAAATTCAATATTCCTGTGGTAACTTTGATTGATACGCCAGGAGCTTATCCTGGATTGGAAGCTGAAGAACGTGGACAAGGTGAAGCGATTGCGAGAAATATTTTCGAAATGTGTTCTCTTAAAGTGCCAATCATCACCATCATCATCGGTGAAGGTGCGAGTGGTGGTGCGTTGGGAATTGGCGTTGGAAACAAAGTTTATATGATGGAGAATACTTGGTATTCTGTAATCTCTCCGGAAAATTGTTCTGCAATCCTTTGGAGAAGCTGGGAATATAAAGAAACTGCCGCTACAACAATGAAACTGACAGCAGAAGATATGCTAAAACAGGAATTGATCGACGGCATCATTCCAGAGCCTTTAGGAGGCGCTCATTATGACGCTGTAACTACTTATGAAAATGTGAAGAAAGTCCTTTTAAAAGACATTAAAACATTATCTAAGCAAGCTCCAGAGAAATTGGTTAACGATCGTCAGGAGAAATTCATTGCGATGGGAGAATTCAAAGGGTAAGATTTTGCTGTTGGCAATTTGCTTTTAGCTTTTGGCTTAACATCTTAAAACCTAATTAAATATAAACCTTTCAGAGTTTGAAACTTTGGAAGGTTTTTTTGTTTAGTCTTGACCTAGCCTTGTCAAGGTTTGAAACCTTGACAAGGCTTTTAGGATTAAACTTTGAATAGTTTGTCTCTACATTGATTGAGAAACCTTAATATTTTAACAAATCTGCGCCCCGACTTGAGCGGAAATCCTTTTTTGCGTGTACATAATTTCAACTTAATGGAATATCGTCTGCAAAAAAGATTGGGAGCGGAAGGCGGATAAAGGCGCCCAAATAATTAGAATCTTGCACAAAAAAAAGCGGTCTCAAAAATTTGAAACCGCTTTTCTATTTTATAAAAAATCTGATTATTCAGCATCGAAATCAGCATCTGCGTCTGCAGAAACTTTTTCGCCTTCTTCTTTAGATTTTTCTTTGTCTGCTTTTCTTTGAGATAAACCTTCTTTGATAGATTCTGAAACTACGCTCAACAACATATCAATAGATTTTGATGCATCATCATTTCCTGGGATTACGAAGTCCACTTTTCTTGGATCTGAGTTAGTATCTACGATACCGAAAACTGGGATACCCAATTTTTTAGCTTCAGTCACTGCGATGTGCTCTCTCATAATGTCAACTACGAAAATAGCTGAAGGAAGACGAACCATGTCTGAGATAGAACCTAAGTTTTTCTCAAGATTTGCTCTTTGACGATCAACTTGTAGTCTTTCTTTTTTGGATAAAGTTTCGAAAGTACCGTCTTTCTTCATTTTATCGATAGAGTTCATTTTCTTAACCGCTTTTCTGATAGTTACAAAGTTTGTAAGCATACCGCCTGGCCATCTTTCTGTAATATAAGGCATATTAAGTTCAGCAGCGTGTTTTGCTACTACTTCTTTCGCTTGCTTTTTAGTTGCTACGAAAAGAACTTTTTTACCTGCAGAAGTTAATTTTTCCAAAGCTACGCAAGCCTCGTCCAATTTAACAGCTGTTTTATGTAAATCTACGATGTGAATACCGTTTTTCTCCATGAAAATGTATGGAGCCATATTTGGATTCCACTTTCTAGTCATGTGACCGAAGTGTACGCCAGCCTCTAAAAGGTCTTTTACATTTGCTTTTGCCATGTTTTCTTGTTTTTTGTTAGTTTACTTTCCGCTTTTCCGCAATCAACTTTACTTTAGATGGGAGTAAAGTTTGGATGCTAAACGTAACGGGCAATATTTTGTTGATAAATAGAACCAAGAATCGAGAACCAAGAAGAAAACATAAAGTCCTGAATCTTGAGTCTGAAATCTTGAATCTTGAAATTAACGTTTTGAGAACTGGAATCTCTTTCTTGCTTTTTTCTGACCGAATTTCTTTCTCTCAACCATTCTTGCATCTCTTGTAAGCAATCCGTGTGGCTTAAGAACCAAACGATATTCCTCATTGATTGCGCATAATGCTCTGGAAACTCCTAGTCTGATAGCCTCAGCTTGTCCAGTAATCCCTCCTCCGAAAACATTCACTTTAAGATCATATTGATCAACAGTTTCTGTCAACAAAAATGGCTGATTCACTTTATAAACCAAAACATCCGTACAGAAATAAGTTTTAGCATCTTTACCGTTTATGCTAATAACGCCAGTTCCTGGCTTAACAAAAACTCTTGCAACAGAAGTTTTTCTTCTTCCGATTTTGTGTACTGTAGACATATTAATTATTTGAATTCGTTAACATTGATTACTTTAGGCTGCTGAGCTTCGTGTTTGTGTTCTGTTCCTTCATATAAATAAAGGTTTTTGAACAAAGCAGAACCTAGTCTGTTTTTAGGAAGCATCCCTTTGATAGATCTTTCCAAAACTTTCAGTTCGTCTTTTTTCTTAAGCTCGTCTGCAGTCATAAACTTCTGACCACCAGGATATCCTGTATGCCAGATGTAAGTTTTATCTGCCCACTTGTTTCCGGAAAGTGTAACTTTCCCAGCGTTCAAAACGATCACATTGTCTCCGCAATCTGCGTGAGGTGTGAAGTTCGTTTTGTGCTTACCTCTCAAAATCTTTGCAACGGTAGAAGCTAATCTTCCCAACGGTTGCCCAGCAGCGTCTACAACAACCCATTCTTTATTTGCTGTAGCCTTGTTTGCCGATACTGTTTTGTAACTTAATGTATTCACAATTTATCGTTTACGATTAAACATAATTTTCCCTTACGGGTGTGCAAAGGTAGCAAAATTTTTTCGGCTGAAAAATTAATCCGTAAAAAAGATTTTAAATTTCTAATAATTAATGAGTTATTAATTCGAATTCTGACCGCACTGTTCAAAATTAATTAATATGAAGGCTATTATATAAGACTCCTTTTTTATATTTTTGGTGAAAATTCTAAAATGAGCCACGGAAAACTGAGAGAAGAAAAAGACTGCCTGAATTGCGGACATACAGTTGAGGAAAAATATTGTCCTAATTGTGGACAGCAAAACATCCAGACCAGACAGCCTTTCCATTATCTCTTCACTCATTTTGTGGAAGATTTCACACATTACGATGGACAGTTTTGGGGAACTTTGAAAAATCTGTTCTTCAAACCAGGGAAACTTACGAGCACTTATCTTGAAGGAAAGCGACAAACTTTCGTTCCACCAGTGAAGCTTTATATTTTTGTCAGTTTCGTTACATTTTTCTTATTTGCATTATTCCCACCATTTGACATCAACTTCGAGGGAAAGGGAACAACCAAATTGTTGCCTCAAAAAAACAAAATCGCCGAAATACAAAAAGCGCTTAACGATGCTAAGGCCAAAGAAAAGTGGACGAAAGAAGACAGCATCATTATTGCCAAGTACACTCCTATGCTTGCAGACTCTTCAAAAATCGATGAAATTGAAGAGACATTCGATATGGACAAGAAACTAGACGAGGATGAAATTGCCATTTCTGATAATAATTTCTTTAATCGACCAATCCATAATAAGCTGGCTGAATTACAGAAAAAAGGCTACAAAAAGAGTGAAATCTTAACAGGGTTTATAGAGACAACCATTCATAATCTTCCAAAAGCACTTTTCATTTATCTCCCAATTTTCGCCTTTATTTTATGGCTGTTTCATAACAAAAAAAGATGGTGGTATTTCGACCACGGTATTTTCACATTACATTACTTTTCTTTTCTATTGTTATCGTTATTAGCTTCCCTACTTTTATATAAAGTTTCAGAATATTGTAGCGTGCCATTTATCAACAAACTGTTGTACGTAGGAATTTTCTGCGTTTTCTTTTATGACATCATCTACTTTTTCATTGCCCACAAACGCGTTTATAATACTAAAAAAAGAGTCAGTTTAATCATTGGATTTCTAACTCTTTGGTTTAACTTCTTTGCTTTTACTTTTTTAATTATCGGATTAGCACTCATAAGTTTCCTGATGATTCATTAAACAAAATAAAAAAGCCAGATTTCCTGAGAAGTCTGGCTTTTTAATATATTATAAGTATCGAAGCAAATTACCAAAGCAAATTACCAAAGCAAATTGCTATCAGCCAACTAATACCTCAGCGATTTGCTTTCTCTGAAACTCGCTATCATATAATAAGCTACGAATACGGTCGAAAATTTCAGGATGGAAGAAACGGCAACTTCGAAGTCAAAACATAGCAAGCCCAAAACAACGAGAAATATAATTCCTAAAAAAGAAATCCCCATTTTCTTTGGCAAAGACCAATCCGGGTGGTCTACGAAATAAGCCAATCCCCAACCAATCCCAAAAGCTGAGGCCACATAAAGTTCTACCCAAAAATCCACTGGACTTCCTGTAAGACGTCTCAGGAAAAAACTAATTAACGTTCCGACCACAAAATACATCAGCGCTTTTACCATTTCAAAATCATTTTTGCAAAAGTAAGAATTGTAAAATTGTACAATGTAAAAAAGTAGAATGTATTAATGATTAAAAATATGCTACACCAAATTCTCCTCAACAAAATTCCTTAGATTTGTGTAAACGATATTTTTATGCGCGAGGTTCGGCTGAATTCTATTCTGGATAATGACTTTTATAAAATCACAATGCAAAATGCAGTCGTGAAATTATTCACCAACGAAATTGTAAAATACGAATTCATCAACCGCGGAAAACACGAGTTTCCGGAAGGTTTTGCAGATGAACTCAGAAAATCTGTCAACGCAATGGCAGAACTTAAACTCACCAAAGACGAAAAAAAATATCTCAAGGTCACTTGTCCATATCTCGCCCTTCCCTACCTCGATTTTCTGGAAGGTTTTCATTACGACCCTTCGGAAGTGAAAATTGAACAAATCGGAAACGAGCTTAAAGTTTCCGTCGAAGGACTTTGGTACAGAACGATTCTTTGGGAAGTTCCTTTGCTTGCTTTGATTAGCGAGCTTCATTACGAAATGAATCATCTGGAAAGACAGACCAACGAAGAAGTCATTGAAAAGACGGTGGAAAAAGCCGTTCATCTTACAGAACTCGGTGTTCCGTTTGCAGAGTTTGGTACTCGAAGAAGGCATTCTTACAAAGTTCACAGATTGGTGATGGACGCTTTGATTCAGGATAAAAAATCGACTTTTACAGGAACTTCGAATGTTCATTTGGCGATGCTTTACAACGTAAAACCAATTGGGACGCACGCGCACGAATGGTTTATGTTCCACGCAGCGGAATTCGGTTTCAAGATGGCGAATTCTATCGCGTTGGAAAATTGGGTCGATGTTTACCGCGGTGATTTAGGCGTTGCACTTTCCGACACTTATACTACGGAAGTATTCTTCCAGCAGTTTGATAAGAAATTTGCGAAGTTGTTTGACGGTGTTCGTCACGACAGCGGCGACCCGTTGGAATTTGCGGACAAAACGATTGCACATTATCAGAAGCAAGGCATCAATCCATTGTTCAAATACATTATTTTCTCAGATGGACTTAACCTCGAAAAAGTGGAAGAAATCACCAATTACTGCAAAGGAAGAATCGGAATTTCATTCGGAATCGGAACTAATCTTACGAATGACGTTGGACTGAAACCTATGAACATCGTGATGAAACTCATCAGCGTAAAAGGCATTAATAATGAATGGATTCCGACCGTAAAACTTTCTGACGAAAAAGGGAAATACACCGGCGACCCGAAAATGATTGAGTTGGCGAAGGAGTTTTTGAGGATAAAGTAATTAGAGATATTAGTCATCAATGAAAATTAAATCTTTCAAATATTTAATATTACTTTTTTGTTTTTATGGTTGCGGATTCGAAAAGTTAGGAGAATGGAAAATTTCAACTTTATATGCTCAAAAAATTGAAGGCACTTCAAAAATATTATATCAGTATGATGCTTGGGGAGGTCGAGATTCAAATGCGAATGGATTTGTTATTCTGGATTCATCTGAAACTTTTAAAATCGACCTGCAAAATGAATTGCCTTTTTATAATCTTTCAGACATTCCTAATAAAACAAAAATTGTAGGAATTACACACGACTACTATAATTCTTGTGGTAGCGATTATTATAAATCTAAGCCAATTTTCAAACCGATGAATATTGAGAAATCTTTATCTAAGGACATTCATATTGAAACGATAATTTATCAATATCGCGGTTACTCGGAGAAAGATGGAGGATTAGAAAGATATGTTTTTGAAAAATTTGCCGAGACAAAAGACAGTTTATTCTTTTATAACCTAAACGATGTAGAAAGTATGAATGGAATTCATTTAGATGAACTTAGAATCAAAAAAGGAGAAATTTATCTATTACAGAATGAAAACAAAGAAGTTGAGAAAATTATCGTTGAGCAAAAAACATTGAATCCAAAAACAAAAGAATTTATTGACGGACGAACTTGTTTCCTAACTCCTAAAAATAAAATACTTTCTAATAAATTTTCAGAGCGAGGAATATTTAGAGAAGCGAAAATCCCACACGACTAAATATTCAAAGCTCTTATATATCATTATCCAAAAATTCTCTCAATATTCTTATCAATTATTCCAAAAACCGACACATTTTCTTAATTCTCCGCATTTTTTTTCTTCATTAATACAGTAAAGATATTTTTGTTCATTAAAATAATTAAAAATGAACAATAACTATCACTTTTTCAGCAAAGTGTGTTTTATTTTTCTAATGTTTGCCGGCGTTTTCGGATTCGCACAGACAGGCGTTAAAATAAAATATTACACGGGAACTGAGCAAAGCTTTAATGTTTCGCCATCGGGAAAACTTTATTTTTCGGGAGACAATCTTTTGGTAAAAACTGAAGCCAATTCTACGGAAACAAGCATTCCTGTCAGCATTATCCAGAAAATTACTTTTACTGATGAAGTTTTGGCGACTCAGAATGTTGGTCTTAATAAAAGCAATCTTCAACTCTATCCAAATCCTTCCACAGATTACATCAGAATCAAATCTGAGGCAAAATCTCTGGATGTAAAAATTTATAATCTTGAAGGAAAATTGGTGGTTTCAGGAACTTACAAATCTGACGAAGATATCAATGTTTGTAAACTGAACGCTGGTGTTTACTTGGTTCAGGCAAATGGTGTAACGCTTAAATTTATCAAGAAATGAGAAAATCTATCTTATTAATAGTAATGATGCTTTTCTCTTTTTCGATGAAAGCTCAGCAAAAAGTGGTCGTTCACAATTCCGGCAACACGATGTACGTGTCACCAATTTCTTCGGTGGACAGCATCAAATTGGACAACATCTATTCTAAGTTCAAATTGAGCGGGCAGACCAGCACTTTGGATATCAGAAAAAACGTAATTGATAGTTTGACATTCACCAACAACACAGTCAATCTTGACAAAATCTACATCATCTACAACGGAACAGATAACGCAACGATTATCAATCCTTATTCGGCAAGCGGCGTAACCATCACTGCGACTGGCGGAACGGTTGCTGTAACCTCAACTTCTGCAACAAGCAATTTAGAATATAATCTTTTAGGAACAAGCACGAGCGGAAGTCTGACAATGAGTTCTACCTCACCCGCAAAATTTGTTCTTAATAATCTTAATCTGACCAATGCAGCTGGACCAGCAATTATCGTAACTGGCGCACAAACGCATACTTTTACTTTGCCAGTCGGAACAACAAGTTCATTGACCGACGGCCCTACAAATACCAAAAACGGCGCGTTACAAACCGACGGAAAAATTATTTTAACCGGAACGGGAAGTCTTAATATTAATGGTGTAAAAAAACACGGTGTTTCTACTTCAAAAGATATCGAAATCCAAAACGGAACAATCACCGTAACGGGTGCAGCTTCAGACGGATTACATTCCGAAGGTTTCACGATGAGCAACGGAACTTTGAAGTTGACAGCAGTTGGCGACGCGATTGACGCTGGCGATGCAGCAGTTTCAATTTCGGGAGGTTCAATCACTTCAACTTTAGCTTCGGCTGATGTGAAGGGAATCAAAACTGGAAGTAACACCATCAATATTTCTGGTGGAACCATTAATTTGATTTTGACAGGAGCGCAATCCAAAGCAATCAGCGCAAAAGGAAACATCACAATCAGTGGCGGGAATATTACGGCAAATCTTTCCGGTGCTGCAGTTCTTACAGCTTCCGGAACTGGATCTGACCCTTCCTACTCTACTGCAATTAAAACTGATGGCGTCTTGGCTGTGAGCAATGCAACCATTAATCTGACTTTAGCTTCAACTGCAAACGGCGGAAAAGGAATTTCGACAGGTAAGGAAATCAATATCAACAGCGGAAATATTACAATCTCAACAGCTGGAAACGGAGCGGCTTACACCAATACAACGGGTGTTGCAGATTCTTATTCATCTTCTGCGATTTCTTCTGATACTGATATCAATATTCTTGGTGGAACTTTGGTTTTGACTAATTCCGGAACGGCGAGCAAAGGAATTTCTGCTGATGGAAATGTAAGCATCTCTGGCGGAAGCACAACTGTGAATCTTTTAGGCGCCACATTGCTTAATGCTTCTGGAAGTGGATTCGACCCATCTTACCCAACAGGAATCAAAGCGGACGGAAAAGTTACAATCTCAAGCGGAAACGTTACAGTAACCGGAACAACATCCGCGACCGGAACAAAAGGAATTTCTGCAGATGCCGATATCGAAATTTCTGGTGGAACAATCAACATAACAACAGCCGGAGCTGGGTCAAAATACACCAACACAACCGGAGCAACGGATTCTTATTCTTCTGCTGCGATTTCGGGCGATGCAAACGTCATTATCAGCGGTGGCTCATTAACTACGAACAGTTCAGGAATCGCAGGAAAGGGAATCAAATCTGACGGTCAAGTTACCATCGGAACGGCGACAGGAAATCCAACTTTAAAGATTACAACTACTGGAGCAAGATTATTGGTTTCTGGAACAGATTATTCTCATCCAAAAACTTTGGTTGCTGCTGGTGCAATTGTCATTAATAATGGAAACAATACGCTCACTTCAACAGATGACGGCATTCATTCTGATGTTTCCGTAACCATCAACGGCGGAACAAACACGGTTTCTGCAATTTCTGCAACTTCTGGCGTTGGAGAAGGTGTTGAAGCACCATTGATTACTTTCGCTGGCGGCGTCAATAATATTACCGCTTCTAACGACGGCATCAACGCGACTTACGGAACGGTTTCTGGTGGAACTGAAGGAAACGACGGAAGTCATTTATATATTACTGGCGGAATTAACATTGTAACAGGAAGTGATGCAATTGACAGCAACGGAAACATTACAATTTCCGGCGGAACAACCATCGTCAACGGACCGACAAGTCAGCCGGAAGAAGGCATCGATTACAACGGAACGTTCCTAATGAACGGAGGAACATTAATATCTGCAGGTTCCAACGCCAATATGACAAAAGCAATGGGAGCAGCTTCTACACAAGTCAGTATGTACATCAAATCTTCGGCGCAGTTGGCTGCCACTTCTTTGTTACACATCGAAAATGCAGCGGGAACAGAAATGGTGACCTTTAAACCAAAAAATGCCGTTTACTATTTCCATTTCTCAAGTCCGAATTTAGCAAAATCAACGCAGTATAAAATCTACTTCGGTGGAAGTTACACAGGCGGAAGTTTTGTAGGCGGCGCAACAACTTGGGGATTGTACACCGGCGGAACTTATTCTACAACCGGAGCAACTTTGAAAAGCACGACTACAACGTCTGCTTCTGCAACAGTGAACACGATTTCATTCTAATAACTTAACTACTTTTATACAGATGGGAATGCAATTCATTTTGTGTTCCCATTTTTATTTTAAAAATCTCCTTCTCATAAAACTGTTAATTTTATTTAAAATTAATTTCTGTATCGAAAAAAAAATTAATTTTACAATAAGTGAAAGTTTAAAATTTAAATGACCGAAAAATCAACACAAATCCTTTTGGCATTAATTTTACTGCTTAAAAAAACATAAATTAATTTAATCACTATGAGAAAAACAATTAAAATCGCTGCTCTTGCCCTGATGGTCTCAATGACGGCTGTTTCTTGTAAAAAGAAAGTCTCTGATGCAGAATTGACATCACAGGCAACCACAACACTTACCGCTTACCCTGGAACTTCTGTGGAAGTGAAGGAAGGCAAAGCACACTTGAGCGGTGTTTTCGCAACCGAAGCTGACAAACAAGCGGCTATCGATGCTTTGAAAAAAGTTGAAGGTGTGAAAGATGTTCACGATATGGCAACTGTAGCTCCTGTAGCTGCGCCAGTAGAAGTAAACGTGGTTGACGCTGCGGTTCTAACAAAAGTAAACACAGCATTGAAAGACATCCCAGGTGTGAAAGCTGAAGATGTTGCTGGAACTTTGACATTGACAGGAACTACCACTGCTGCTAACGCAAGAAAAGTGAAAGAGTCTGTAGATGCTCTTAAAATTGGTAAATACGATAACAAAATAACAGTTAAATAATTATGAGCTTACAAGATAAATACGCAAGTGTAGTTTCTGCAGCTCAGTCTGCTGGACTTTCTGACCTTTCTGTTCAAGAGCAGGATGGCGTGTTGTATATCACAGGAAAAGCGGCAAACAGCGCTTCAAAAGACACAGTTTGGAACGCTTTAGGCGCTATCGATTCTTCTTACACAGCAACCGATATCAACATCGATGTTCAGGTTTCAGGATTGGCAGCTGGTGCTTCTTTGACGGTTGCAACAGATGATTCTAACTTAAACATTCGTCAGGAACCTTCAACGGACGCTTCTATCGTAGGAAAAGCTGCAAAAGGTGAAACCGTAACTTTGGTAGAGCAATCTTCTGACGACTGGTGGAAAATCAAAACAGCTGACGGCGAAGAAGGTTATGCTTATGCAAGATATTTGAAAGCTTAATTTTCAAAACGATTTAAAATCATATTAAAACCTCTGAATTTCAGGGGTTTTTTCTATTTTTAGCAATTGGCATTTAACATTGGTCTAATTTCCAATCTAACTTCTAACCATTAAAAACTATTGATGAGAAAATTCCTTTTCCTTTTGATTCTGATCTGCCTGAGACTAAGCGCACAAACTTACAACGTAAGCGGAAAAGTGACCGACGACAATAACGCGCCTTTGGAAAACGCAACGGTTTCACTCATCAAACAAAAAGATTCTTCCATCATCAATTTTACAGGAACGAATAAAAACGGGAATTTCAGCTTTAAAGTTCCAACTCAGAATGAACCTTCATTTTTACAGATTACAGGTGATAAAATTAAAACCTATTCTAAAAAATTTGATGTTATTAATAAGGACGAAGAACTTGGAAATATCAAATTGGTAAAAGACTTGGTAACGAGTATTGAAGAAGTTCAAATCACGGTTTCGCCTGTCAAAATCAAAAAAGATACGGTTGAATACACAGCTTCCTATCTAAAAGTAAAACCAGACGCAAAAATCGATGAATTATTAAAAGAAATTCCTGGCGTAGAAACAGATGAAGATGGGAAAATTACCATTAATGGAAAACCTGTGAACAAAATTCTTATCAACGGAAAACCATTTTTTAATAAAGATGGAACAATTGCTTTGCAGACTTTTCCGGCAGATATCATTAAGAAAATCCAATTCACAACGTCGAAGACAAGAGAAGAAGAATTCACCGGAAGAACGCCGAAATCCGACAGTATGACGGTCAACTTCAACATCGATGAAAAAAATAACAAAGGAAATCTCAGTAATCTGAGTCTGGGCTACGGAAGCAACAAACGTTATGAAGGCAATCTTTTTATGACGAGATTCCAGAAGGACAGAAATATTGCTCTGATTGCGGCCTCGAATAATATCAACACCACAGGATTTTCCGTCGATAGTTTTTTTGACAATGGTGGCACCAGAAGTAAAAACTCGGCGGTAAATGGCCGCGCCGTCAACAGCGGAATTATGCGGACTTCGATTATAGGAATCAATTATGCGGACAAAATTGGTGACAATCTGGATTTGGAAAAACTCAGTCTGCAGTACAACGACAGCAATCTGGAAACTTATTCTAAAACTTCTAGGACGACTTTTCTACCGGATTATAAGCTCGATAAAAACTCGGAGCGGAATGGAAATTCTGACACGAGTAAATTCAATGCGAATACGGATGCTAATCTTAAAATCGATTCTTTGACAAATGTTACGATTTCTGCCAATTTTGCGAACACTTCGGTTGATAATGTCAGCGACAGCAATACTTTCACGCTTCGAGACGACGAAAATCTGAACAGCAGCAAAAGTTCTGTTAGAGGAAATTCTGAGAACAACAACTTTAGTCCAACGATTGGTTTGACAAGGCGATTCAAAAATGAAAGACGTTCGCTCTCGGCTTCCATCAATAATACCTTTGCGCAAAGTGTGAACCGGAATTACAATCTTCAGGAAACTTTGTTTTTCCAAACGCCGGAGGATAATGATTACCGAAATCAGTTTTCTCAGACCAAAAATTCCAGAAATACGTTCGGAGCCAACTTCAAATATTTTGAACCGATTTCTGATTCGGCGACAGTTTCTATGGAAATGAATTTTGACCATCAGAATTTGAGCAATGAAAGAATCGTGAATGATTTTGACACCAATTCAAATGAATATTCAAACTACAATTCGTTGTTATCGAACACTTTAAATCAAAATAATGATTTTCTAAATACTGAAATCAATTACAACCTCAACAAAGAAAAACTGACCTTCCGTGCTGGCGCGAATCTTAATTATTCCAAACTTGACCTTAATTCGATTTATAATCAGGAAAATATACCGCTCAAAAAGAATTTTGTGCTGCCGGAATATAGTTTGATGTTGCAATATAAGTTCACAAAAAGCAAGAGCCTGAGAATTACGAACAATGCCAATTACACTATTCCATCGGCAATGGAACTGAATCCTTTCATCGATATTTCAAATCCATTAATCACGGTTCAGGGAAATAAAGATTTGAAAAGCACGTGGCAAAACTCGACGAACATCAATTATAATTCTAATGATGTGGCGAGAGGAATCAACTTTTTTGCGACGATGAATTTCAGTTATATCAATAATGACATTGTGGATTTTTCTTACTTTGATGAGTCCGGGAAACAGTTCAGCACGTACGCGAACATCAGCGGAAACAAGCGCGCGAACTTCAACACCTCGTTTTCCAAAAGTTACAAATGGAACGGAAACCGATTGAGAATTGCACCGACATTCTCAACAAGTTACAGCTACAGAAAGGGATTTGTGGACGCTACACAATTCACGAATGATATTTACACGCTTTATCCGAGGCTGAATGTGACGCTCAACTGGAAAGACATTATGGATGTTCGTTCGTCTTTTGGAATCAATTATTCTTACTCGCATTACACCAATTACAGTCTGGACAAAACGAAAATCGCCAACCAAACGGTCAATATCGGAACGACCAATTATTTCCTGAAGAAAGACCTTTTTTGGGAGAATGATTTCCGGTACGCAAACAATTCCAACATTTCGGCTGGTTTCAACCGAGCGTCATATTTCTGGAATTCGAGTTTGACTTATCAGTTTTACAAGAAGCAGATGATGCTGAAATTCAAAGTGTATGATTTACTGAATCAGCGCCAGAACATCACGAGAACAATTGGTGACAATTATGTGGAGGATAAGGAAGAATTGATTTTGCGCCGTTATTTTATGCTGACTTTGATATTTAAATTCAATAAAATTGGTGGAAGTAAATCTTAAAAAGTTTAAACCACATAGACACATAAGAACAAATTTGAAAAGGAAGTAATATTAAGTTCAAATAGCTATGTAATCTTAATATTATTTCTACTTACTTATATCTATGTGCCTATGTGGTTTCAATCAATACAAAACCTCTTTCGTCAAAATACTTTCAATATTATCCGGATAATTGACCTCAATCAAATTTTCAGAATTAATCCAATTCCTGATTTTTGTCGAATCCAACTTGGTCGCATTTGCAACGCCCATTTTGTCGAGCGCAAAGGCGTTACATTCCTGTTCGTATTGATTTTCTATTGGGATTACGAATAATTTTTTGTCCATAAACATTGCTTCCGCAGGTGTTTCGAAGCCAGCGTTACAAAGAATTCCTTCACAAGATTCGAAAAGCTCAAGGTATTTTTTCTCATCAATCGGGAAAATCTCCACATTATTGAACTTCTGATTTTGCTTGGCATATTTTGAAAACACTTTCCATTGAACATCAATTCTCGTCAGGAAATTAGTGATGACTTCGTCCGAAAAACTGGGAAGATAAACCAAGTAATGACCTTGATTGGTTGGATTCAGATTTCTGATTTTTTGTCTGATGACAGGCTTTTTGATATGTGAATTATAGTTCTCGAAATGAAAACCAATTTTCTTTTTGCAAGGCACATAACCATTCAAAATCAAACTTCCCAACCAATCTCTTTTCTCAGGTTTTGGTGTTTCCTTAAAGGTCAAAGAAGCCTGATGACTGAGTTCCACAATTGGCAGATTTTTTAGTTTCGCCGCCCAACCTGTCAAAGGCTCAAAATCATTGATAATCAAATCATAAGCTGATAAATCCAAATCTTTGATAACTTTTGCCGCTTTGCAGAAATTGTTTTCCAAAAATGTCTTTTTATAAGACAATCCGCCCGTTTTGTTATAAAGCAAAGAAACACCTTTAAAACGGAAATCAATATCAAAATCTGACTTCAATTGCGTCTGATGTCCGCTTATCAAAGTGTCTACCAATGCGTGTTTTTTGAGAATCGGGATGATTTCCTGAGCTCTGGCGAGATGTCCGTTTCCTGTGCCTTGGAAGGCATATAATACTTTCATTAATTTGTGTTTTTATATCATTTGAGTTACGATTTTCATCAATTCCTCACTATTAATTTCTTTTAATTCGTCTGATTCTTCGTCAAGCAACGTGTGCTTTTCATCTTCATAATAGAACAATTTCCATTCGCCATTTTGATATTCCAAAGCGGAAAGATTTTCCACCCAATCGCCAGAATTCAGATAAGTGCATTTTCCTTTTTTGCCAATCACTTCTCGGATTTGAGGTTGATGAATATGTCCGCAAATCACGTAATCGAAGTTATTTTCAATCGCCAATTCCGAAGCCGTCAATTCAAAATCGCCGATATATTTCACCGCTTTTTTGACATTATTCTTTATCTTTTTTGAGAATGAATATTTCTCCTTTCCCATTTTCTCCAGAAACCAATTCACGAGATTGTTGAACGCAATCAACAAATCATAACCTTGTCCGCCCAATTTCGCAATCCATTTAGAATGCTGAACCGAAGCATCGAAAACATCGCCGTGAAAAATCCACGCCTTTTTGTCTCCAAGTTTCAAAACGTGTTTATTGCACAATTTCAATTTTCCCAATTCAAAATCTGTAAAGTTCCGAAAAGCCTCATCGTGATTGCCTGTGATGTAGAAAACTTCTGATTCTTTGGTTGCAAATGAGATTAATTTCTTGACTACTTTCAAATGAGATTTCGGGAAATAGGATTTCTTGAACTGCCAAATATCAATGATGTCGCCATTCAGAATCAAAGTTTTCGGACGAATGGAATTGAGATAACGCAACAATTCCTTCGCCTTGCAACCGTAAGTTCCAAGATGCACATCAGAAATAATGACAATTTCGACATCTCTTTTCATATTTGGATTAAGGGCGATTTCATTCACAATCAGATTTATACAAAGAACGATTTCTAATTTGAACTGTGCGTGAATCGTATTTTATATTTATTGATACGAAACGGATGAATTTCCTGATTGTCTTAATATTAATTTAAAAAATAAGTGGATATTCTCTCAAAAATATTAGTTTTGTTCAGTTACAATTTACATTGAGTCTTGCGGTGCTGAGATTTGAACACAAAGCACACAAGGATTTTTTGAAATTGAAACTGCTTTAGGGTCACAAAGTCGCTTCGCTTAAGATTGTTTGGTTGAAATCTTGGTGATTTTAAACGCAAAGGTTTTCGATTGCTGAAAAAATTTTTAGGAAGCAAAGATTTTGCTAAAGCAAATAATGAAGCGAGCGCTTAGAAAACGGATTTATTCGGTTCTTTGCTCTCTAAATCTTTAAGTTGAAAAAATAATCTTTGCGTTTAAGAAATTAAAATTTATAATAAAAGTTATGAAAGGTCAGAATAAACTGTTTATCGCAATTATCATCGGATTGGTTTTGGGCGTTATTTTAGGAGGAATTGTCCACACCAGTTACCTCGAATCGAAAGAGGAATTCGCTAAGAATATCAAATTGCTGGGAACGGTTTTTATCCGATTGATTCAGATGATTATTGCGCCATTGGTTTTCTCGACCTTGGTTGTGGGAATTGCAAAAATGGGCGACATCAAAATGGTGGGTCGTGTTGGGACGAAGGCGATGCTTTGGTTTATCTCGGCGTCTTTGGTCTCGTTATCGATTGGTTTGGTTTTGGTGAATTGGCTGGAGCCTGGACACGTGACGCAACTTCCGATTCAGGATGTTTCGTCCGCTTCTGACATTGTGAGCAACAGCAAAGGTTTTTCTATGGAAGACTTTGTGACGCACATCATTCCGAAAAGTTTGTTCGAAGCATTTGCGACCAATGAGGTTCTTCAAATCGTGGTTTTTTCCGTAATGTTCGGGATTGCCCTTTCTGCGATGGGTGAAGAATATACGAAACCCGTCATCAAAGGTCTGGACGTGATTGCCCACGCGATTTTGAAAATGGTAGGTTACATTATGTGGGTGGCGCCTTTGGGTGTTTTCGGAGCGATTTCTGCGGTAGTGGCGACGAATGGTTTTGAGATTTTCAAAGTTTACGCCATCTATTTGCGTGATTTTTTCTTTGCACTCGGCATTCTTTGGTTGGTGCTTTTGTTGGTTGGATATATGATTCTCGGCAACCGACTTTTCGAATTGTTGAGAAGAATCAAAGAACCTTTGTTGATTGCATTTTCCACCACAAGTTCTGAAGCTGTTTTTCCGAAGTTGGTAGAGGAATTGGAAAGATTTGGTTGCAATAGTAGGATTGTTTCGTTCATTTTGCCATTGGGATATTCCTTCAATCTGGACGGAAGTATGATGTATATGACATTTGCCTCGATTTTCATTGCTCAGATTTACGGCATCGATATGCCACTTGGACAACAAATCATAATGCTTTTGGTTTTGATGTTGACAAGTAAAGGAATTGCCGGCGTTCCGAGAGCGAGTCTGGTAATTATTGTCGCCGCGTGTGGAATGTTTGATATTCCGGTGGAAGGCATTGCGTTGATTTTACCAATCGACCACTTCTGCGATATGGGAAGAAGTATGACGAATGTTTTGGGTAATGCTTTGGCGACGTCTGCGGTGAGTAAGTGGGAAGGGCAATTGGAGAGTTAGGAAATATTTTCGATAATTTTTAGTACAATTACATAAACAAATCAATTGAAATTCAATTCATTATATTTTGGAATAACATTAATTATTTTAAGCTTCATTGGAACCTTATATTCTATTTATTATTTTGTTTTTACAATTCCCATATTCATTTTAGGTTGTATAATTATTATATTTTCTAAAATTAAAATAATATACAAGATACTAATTATATTACTGCCACTACTTTTATTTTCCCCTGTTAATTCTTTAAAATTGGAATTATATTCACACTTAACACGTAAAGAATTTATAATTTCTAAAAATTATTCTGGTCCAGTAAGGATTGTTTTTGAAGAAAAGTGTGGACAGAATATTGATAACAAAACGTATCAAATTCCAAATGATGGCGTTTTGATATTATCTGTGAAAGATGATGGAGCAATAAACCATCATTACTTTTACCTTGATAAAGATGGAAAAAAAATAATAATTCCTGAAGCAGAAATTATTAGTAGCAGAAAACCTGTTCCAAGTCTTTTGTCGCTCGGTTATGGTTATACTGAGATGACAGATATAAAATATTACGATTTTTATATCTATAATGGAGATTCCATTAGGTATAATTTCTTTGCAAGTAATCCTAAACTTGATAGCATAACAAGAGAAAGTCTAATTCGTTGTAGAAAAAAATAACAGTTTAGATTCTTTCAGAATGACAAAATTGTGTTTAAACGATGTAACAAATCAAAGCTCAGAATTGTCTTGATGTCGTAAACCGATAACTAATGAAACAAGCCTTCTTAATTTTATTCTTTTTAAATCTTTCATTTTTAGAACTTTGTCAAAAAACAGAGCAGACAAAATCCATCGACAATTACCTGACCGAAGTGATGAAAACTTATGAGATTCCCGGTTTGGCAGTTGGTGTTGTGAAAAATGATAAAATTATTTTTCAAAAATATTACGGCAGAGAAAATTTGGAGTCTGATAAAAAAGTGGATTCAAATTCTCTTTTCAGGGTTTATTCGACGACGAAACTGATTACCAATGTTGCTGTTTTCCAGTTGATTGAAAAAGGGAACCTTTCGCTTGAAGATAAAATATCGAAGTATGTTGACCATCTTCCAAAAGAATGGCAGGATGTGAAAGTCAAAAATCTGTTGTCGCATTCATCTGGCATTCCGGATTTTGCCAGATATGAGGATATTTCTGCCGATGCTTCCAACGCTGAAGTTTTTGCAAGATTGGCAAAGGAAAAAATGGAATTCGAGACTGGAAATCAATTCAGTTACAACCAGACGAATTTTATGCTTTTGGCGATGATTATCGAAAAAATTACGGGACAAAAATTTGAAGATTATGTTTTGAAAAATCAATTTTCTGATGCTAAAAACAAAGTGATATTCTCTTCCAATTCTCTAGAGGAAATCCCGCATCGCGTTCAAAAATATGTGTTTAATGATTCTCTCAAACAGTACAAAAAATCGACGCACGTTGGCGGTGTGAGGGCGCATCCTGGCAACGGATTGGCGATTTCGCTTCCAGATTTTCTGCAATGGAGCCTTCATCTGGCTAAAAACAAATTCCTGAAGAACGAGACGAAAAAGCTGATGTGGCAACCGTTTGATTACACCAACAAGCAAGATGTTTTTGCACACGGCTGGGAAATTACCAAAACTGGAAACGTTACATCTTACGGTTTTTCTGGCGGAAATGTGAGTGCATACAGTCTATTTCCGGAGAATAATTTGTCTATCATTTTTATGTCAAATGGTTACAAATACAATGCTTTTCCGCCTTTATATTTTATAGTCAACCATATTGCAGGATTGATGGATAAACAATTAGCCAATCCGTATTTATCCAGAGAAGAATCTGTTATTTTTGATTTAATTAATAAACCTGATGTCAAAAAGGAAATCTATGGTTATCGGATTGAGAATGATAACGTGATTTTCATTTACAAAATTCCTAAAGACTTAAATGTAAAAGCGATAACGAAGATGGCTGTTGCAGGTTCATTCAATGATTGGAATCCTGGGAATACGGCTTATCAAATGGTTTTAAAGGACAACAATACATTTGAGTTGGCGTTGCCGAAATCTCAATTCGAGAAAGGGAAAACGTATGAGTTCCGATTTGTGATGAACAAAAATGGCTGGCTCTCCACACCTTACAGCACACTCAATACCAATGGGAATCCTAATGATAATAATTTGACTTTGACGGTTGATTAAACATTTCGCCCCTTCAGGGCTTATTAATCGTGGCTTCTAATTGACATCGGGCTTCACCCGATGCTATTGATATTGAGCCACTTCGTGGCTTTTTAAATGAAACTTTTTTTGAGAACAATAGAAAACAGAAATATGTTTTTAATTGACAAAACGTGATTTGGAGACAAAATCCCTAGCCCTGATGGGAACGGCATCCTTTTGTGGCATTGCGGGAAAAAACTTCAATCAAGATGCTGCACGCCAATCGCAATGACAAAAAAGATATAGTGGACAGCAGGTTCCCGGCTCCTAATGAGTTGGAGTGTGGGAGAGTTTGAGAGTTGATGAGTTTTTACGTTACGCTTATCTCTCGAACACTAAAACACTCCAACCCTCCCACCCAACACGTCTGCCAAAAATCATTAACATAGACAAAATCACAAATCGTATTGATTCTAAATTAATTTTAAAATCCGTAAATTTGCAGGATTAAGAATCAAATTTTTATGCTGACGAAATCAAAGGTTCAGGATTTCCTGAAAGAGATAGAAGTGGAAGACCTGGTAAGTAATTTTCAGGTGATGGGAGACGATATTTATATTGATATGACGGCCCACTCTCCGGCAATGCACGAGAAAAAGAAACTGGAAGTGGCTATGAAGCAGGCTTTTGCTTCTGAATTTGGAGAGCACGTGAATCTTAAATTGAAAATCACGTCTCCGGAATTACCAGCAACGCCGGTGACCAACGAAATCAAAGGAAAGCAAATCGCTGGAATTCAAAATATCATTGCCATCGCTTCCGGAAAAGGTGGCGTTGGAAAATCTACGGTTGCGGCGAACCTTGCGGTGACGTTGGCAAAAATGGGCTTCAAAGTTGGATTGCTGGATGCGGATATCTACGGACCATCTGTCCCGACAATGCTTGATACAGAAGGTCAAAAACCAATTTCTGTGGAAGTAAACGGCAGAAACCTGATGAAGCCAATTGAAAATTACGGCGTGAAAATGCTGTCCATCGGATATTTCTCAGGTGCCAACCAAGCGGTTGTCTGGAGAGGACCAATGGCTTCCAAAGCGTTGAATCAAATGATTCGTGATGCGGATTGGGGCGAATTGGATTTCTTGTTGATTGACCTTCCTCCGGGAACTGGCGACATTCATCTATCTATCATTCAGGAAGTTCCGGTGACTGGTGCGGTGATTGTGAGTACGCCTCAACACGTTGCTTTGGCGGATGTGAGAAAGGGAATCGCGATGTTCAATATGGAAAGTATCAACATTCCGGTTTTGGGATTGATAGAAAATATGGCTTATTTCACGCCGGAAGAGTTACCTGAGAATAAATATTATATCTTTGGCAAACAAGGTGCTCAGTTTATGGCCGAGGATTTGGGAATTCCGGTTTTGGGAGAGATTCCATTGATTCAGAGCATCAGAGAAGCGGGTGACGTTGGAAGACCAGCGGCGCTTCAGGAAAATTCTAAGATTTCTGAGATTTACATCAAGACTGCTCAGAATATGGTAGAAAGTCTTGTTGAGAGAAACAAAAATCTACCTGCAACCGAAGCCGTTAAAATTACAACAATGGCGGGTTGTTCTCCGAAAAAATAAAAGTTCCCCTTCTCTGAAGGGGTGGCGAATTTCGCAGAAATTTTGACGGGGTAGTTAATAAGAAAATATATAAAATGGATAATAATACAAATCAAATTCAGGAAGAACTGGTAACCAAGGTGATGGATGCTTTGGAAAGCATTCGTCCGTTTTTGCAGAAAGACGGCGGCGATATTGAATTGGTTGACGTTCAGGAGAAGAAAGTATTCGTAAAACTTTTGGGAAGCTGCTCAAGTTGCGGCATCAGCAGTTCTACGATGAAGCTGGGTGTGGAAAGCACCATCAAGCAACACGCTCCGGAGATTGAAGAAGTCATCAGCGTTTAAAAATAAAAATCCCGACTCAGTTTTGAATCGGGATTTTTTTATTCAACTATTTCAGCATCCTGTATCTGAGAATTTCCACCTTTTCTGAGTTGGCTTTCCCAAAGCAGGAATTTATCCACTTCTTTCATCAGCATCGGAATGGCCAAAGCCAAGATTGCTAAATCATCCAGAGCACCTACAACAGGTACGAAATCGGGAATAATATCTATTGGCGAAATCACATAGATCAAAGCCAAAGCTGGGATTAATACGTCTGTGAATTTCATTTTATATTCGCCTCTATACCAGAGTTTGAACATTCGGTACACAGAAGGAATCTTCTGCAGAAATCCTTTGTGTTTGATGGCTTCCTGAGCCAGTTTTAATTTTGAATATTTCATTTATGTGTTTGTTTTATTTTTTTCGACTTATCAAATTTCGCAAATTCTATTCCAATCAAATCATGGAAAATCGTAATGTTTTGTTAATTAATTATTAAGTCAATTTATCAGTCAATTTTGCAAATTGTTTTTCTGCACTTTTGCCTTCATAAAGAATATCGTAAACAGCGTTGATAATTGGCAATTTCAATTTCTTTTCTTCACATATCGAATAGATTCCTTTTGTGGCATAATATCCTTCCGCAACCATACTCATGGACTGTATTGCAGATTTTACCGTGTAGCCTTTACCAATTAAGTTTCCAAGGTTTCTGTTTCTTGAGAATAAGGAATAAGCGGTTACAATTAAATCGCCAAGATATGCACTGTCATTCACATCTCGTTTCTCCGGATAAATGGATTCTAAGAAAATTTCCATTTCACGGATTGCGTTGGAAACATAAACCGCGATGAAGTTATCTCCATAACCCAAACCACTTGCAATCCCCGCTCCTATTGCGTAGATATTTTTTAGAATTGCTGAATATTCGTTTCCGAGAATATCGCAGCTTGTATTGACCTTGATATAATAAGAAGACAAAATGCTTTTCAAAACATCCGCATCTTCTTGCTGAGCCACAGCAACCGTCAAATAAGAAAGTCTTTCCATCGCTACTTCTTCTGCGTGACAAGGGCCTGCAATCACCGCCTGATTTTTGAATCCTATTTTGAATTGATCTTTTAAATAATGCGCAACAATATCATTGTGTTTCGGAACAATTCCTTTGATGGCAGAACAGAATAATTTGTCCTGATATTCACAGGTCAATTTCTCCATTGATTCTGCTAAATATATGGACGGAACTGCCAGAATAATTACATCTGAATTGGAAACCAACTCATTGATATCGGTAGTAATTTGTAATTTCTTTAAGTTGAAAGAAACTGTTGTAAGATACGTCGGGTTGTGTCCACGTTGCTCAATTGCGCCTTTCACGAACTCGTTTCGGACGCACCAATTCACGGTTTTACAATTTTCTGCAAGCATTTTTACAATGGCTGTTGCAAAACTTCCGCTTCCTAAAACGCCAACGCGCACATTTTTAGATGATTTAGTCGATTTCTTAGTCATTCTTTATCTGCATTTTCAATTATAAATATCTATTACTTTCCAAGATTACAAATCTAATGTAATTTGTGAATTTACATAAATCTATTTTCCTTTTTAAAATAATTTAAGAATAATTAACTTTTATTGAAGTCATTAATATTCAAAACAAGGATTAACATTGATAAAAATAAAAATTTCTTACTTTTGCAGTCCATTTTAAAAATTAATTGATGGTCCAATTTCTGAAATCGAAAAAGAAAAAAAATATCGTTCTCATTTTATTATTAATTGTCTGTTTTGTGCAGGCTCTCATTATCGCCAAATTATATAATGGTGCTGATAATAAGGTTTATCCAGTCAATCTTGTGAAAATTAATAATGAAAAAGATAGCATCGATCACCTTCAGCTGAAAACAGATCTTGCGATTGTAGATCAAAGCATCAGAAGCATCGACGGATTCCTGAAATCAAAAAACGTCTCGGATCTCAGAATTGAAAATCTGGCAAAAGACAGTCTTCAAAACGAAGTTTACCTTGCAAAAGTCAGCAACCGCTACAGCCAATATCTGATTGATCTCGAGCAGAAATTGCAGCAAGTTCCATTGGGAATTCCGACCGACGGCTATATTTCCTCTAACTTCGGCATCAGAAAAAATCCAATTCCTCCGAAGGCTGACCCCAAACTTGCTGCTCAAACTAATGTTGCTGAGGAAAAAGACAGTTTAGGAAATGTAATTAAACGTCAGGCAATCGTAAAAGAAGACAAAAATGCGTCCAGCAATGCACCGGCAGAGAAAGACCAGATGCAGTTTCACAAAGGCCTGGATATCGCTGTTGCCTACGGAAGTCCGGTGAAATGTGCTGCTGCCGGAAAAGTAATTTTCGCTGGTGTGAAAGGCGGTTACGGAAATTGTGTGATCGTAGAACACGGTAATGGTTTAGCTACACTTTATGGTCATCTTTCAGAACTTTTGGTCGAGACTAATGACCGGGTGAAAGTCGGACAAATCATTGCAAAATCAGGAAATACAGGCCGATCTACAGGGCCTCATCTTCATTATGAAGTTCATAAAAATAATCAGCCGATCAATCCGAGGTTGTTTTTGAATTTTTAATTTATATGTCTTTGAGAGCCTCAGACTGACAACTGGGGAAATTTTGGAAACCTCAGACTGGCAAAATAATAATTAGCATCAATGGACTTTCTAACTTTAGAGTATTTGAAAAATGGATCTGAGATTCAGAGAAGAATATTTCAGGTTTTAGAGAATCATCAGATCTTTCAAAAACTTAAGAAATACAATCCGATTCTTGCAGGGACTTTTCCTATTGGAATCAATATCGATGGAAGTGACCTTGATATTATTCTGGAAACTGATGATTTTGAAACTTTAAAGAAATTATTGATCAAGGAATTTCAGAATCAAGAACAATTCAGCATTAACTTAACTGAAATCAATGAAGTCGAATCTCTGATCTGTAAATTCCAAATGGAAGAATTTCCTGTAGAGATATTTGCTCAAGACCAACCGACTGATCGTCAAAATGCTTATCTGCATATGATCAAGGAGTTTGAGATTCTGGAAAAAGAAGGCGATGAATTTCGGAGAAAAATCATCGAACTAAAAAAACAAGGCTTGAAAACCGAACCGGCATTTGCCAAATTGTTAGGATTGACAAGAGATCCGTACATTGAACTTTTAAAATATCAGTCATAAAAAAAGCGACCCAATCTGGATCGCTTTTTATATACAATTGAGAATTAATTATTTCTTCAATTCTTCAAGAAACTCGTCGTGAGAGATTACAGTTTCTGTTTTCTTAGATTTTTCCAAAATCACATCTTTCAATTTTGCCATAGCAACTTCAGAAGAGATTTGTCTTACCTGGTTTTCGTCTTTCAACATTTCTGCTGCATATTTCTGAACCTCATCGTCGCCTAAGTGGTGGATTCCGTAGATCGCCAATTGGTTTCTTACCAACTGCTCAGCTTGTCCAAGAACTTCAGCATAATCCAACTGGATGTCATTATCGTTCATCAATTTTCCTTCAAGGATCTGACCTTTGATAATGTTTTTCTCGTTTTCAAGGATTTCTTTTGCCTGCTCTTCAGAAGTGATGTTTTGGTTTGAGAACAACAACCATTTGATCAAGAAAGCCTCAGGTAATTTGATCTCTTCTTTTTCATTTACTTGCTGAAGGATTTTGTTTACGAAATGAACATCAGCATTTTGCTGGAAATATTCGTCCAATTCAGTTTTAACTCTAGCTTTCAATTCTTCTTCAGTTGTGATTACGTCTTTACCGTAAACTTTGTCGAACAACTCTTGGTCAAGTTCAGCCAATTTCAATCCGTAGATATCTTTTACTGTAACCTCAACTTCGTTGTGGTGAAGGTGTTCTGCATCTTCTTTTGAGAATCCTAACTGAGTTGCCAATTCTTCCTTAGCTTGCAGGTCTTCTTTAGAAACTTTTACAGATTCGTCTTTTTTCAATTTTTTCACCAAATCGTAAGCTTCTTTCTGATCTTTAGAAATCGTTACGTTTTTTGGAGCGTGGTTGTGTTCACCTTCTGCACCTTCTTCTACAACCTGAGCAATTTCCAAAGCTACGTAAGAATCTTTACCAATTTTATCTTCCGGTAATCTCTCTGCGAAACGCTTTTGCATATTCTCAACACTTGTAGAGATTTCTTTTTCAGAAGCTTCTACTTTGTAATGAGGCGCTTCATATTTAGCCAAATCAACTGTGAATTCCGGCTCATAGCCAACTTCGAAAGCTACAGATAAAGATTCTGCATTGTGATCGAAATCGTTTACCGGCTGAGGAACAGGCTGACCTACCAATCTAAGTTTGTTTTCACTTACATAGCCATTCAAAGCTTCAGAAACCTGTTTGTTGATCTCTTCGAAAGCGATGCCTGCTTCATATTGTTTTTTAACCATACTCAATGGCACTTTTCCTTTTCTGAATCCAGGAACCTGCGCATTTTTTGCATAGTTTAGTAGTTGCTTTTCAACTTTTTCTTTATAATCAGATTTTTCCAATGTTACCGTAAGCAATGCACTTACATCGTCATGGTTTGTAGCTGTAACGTTCATTAATTGAAATTTTTAGGTTGCAAAAGTAGTCAAATTCTAAGGAACTTCAAAATTAAATACACCTGCGGTTTTTATAAAAAATCATAAAGTTTTCAGAATTTAAAATTTTAAGAAGCTTTCCAGAAAGTCCAGACCGTTCCGTTGTAAACCAACAACATTTTTTTTGCTGTGTCGTAAACGAGCATTCCGGCTGTGGGCGCAATAATATTAAGATGCGCATTGGCTACTTTTGGGAGAATCATCGCTCGGTTTGTATCCTCTAAAACCAGAATCCCCGGCGTTGAAGTCACTGTTCCCACAGAAATTTTCGCACCTGTCTGCTCCGTCAAACCATCTTGTAAAGAAGTGTCCACA
This sequence comes from Epilithonimonas sp. JDS, assembly GCF_021261315.1. Lineage (GTDB taxonomy): Bacteria > Bacteroidota > Bacteroidia > Flavobacteriales > Weeksellaceae > Epilithonimonas. Next base: position 45,658 of record NZ_JAJSAX010000006.1, on the reverse strand, counting down.
GCTCCATTGGATTCTACAGTAAGATCTTTCCATGTGTTGGCCGTGTAGATTTTTGTTTTTTTTTCATTAATATCAAAAATCAAAGTCCCGTTGACGACATTGACTACACTTGCCGAACTTGTAGTCCACGGAAGAACCAACCCGCGATTTTCTGAACCAAACTCCACAGAGGATGAAGCAGATTCCAATGTTGTTTTCCCAATAGCTACCTGGGCGCAATCAAGACTAAAAGCCATAGCTAAAGTCATTAAATAAAATTTTTTCATTTTGTTTGTGTGTTATTATATATGATTAATCCGGACAGGTCTGCGTATTAAAGCATTTCCAGCCCCCTGCTGTTCCGTCTGTGTTTATCTGTAAACAATTGAGTGTAGTGTTGTAGACTACCATTCCTTCTTTCACATCGGCTGAAGGAATTCCTGAAATCTGCGTCGTCGTCAATCTATTGAGCACCAAACCTTTGGTTTTAGATTCTAAAATCAGCCAGGCACCTTTTCTTACTTCCGGCCAGTTTGCACTTCCCGGATTTGCTCTTGCTAATGAGGTAATTCCAGCATTAGTTGATAAAGCAGTTCCAGCCATGACGCCGGGTTTATAACAAACTGTAAGCGTACTGATTCCGGTTACATTTACAGTCACAACCGCTGTGCTGCAGCTGCTTGGCAGACTCGTGCGGCATATTTGATAATTAATTGTATAAGTTCCGGTAGCTACACCAGAACCAACCTGCACCAAACCTGTTGCCGTATTAAGAGTGACATTTGGACTGGAGGCAGAAACTTGTGTTAGAATAACATTGGAAGTACTTGCCGCTACACCATTATATTGTTCCAAATCATTAGCAAGGACAGATGTTGCGGATGACGCTCCAGCAGTGATCGCAAATGTATCATTATTCGCAACGGGCGGAAAAGACCCATCGGTATTCATACAGATATTCGTAACCGTGACTACAGGCGCGCTGCAGTTACCGCTTCCAGCACAGTCGTAGGTAACACTTGCCAAAGCGGCAGTCGTTGAAGTTCCGGAAGAATTAATGTAAGTTGGCGCAGAATTAAAAATGGCATTTTGCCCCTGAGTTCCTGCTTTTACCATCGTTGCCTCGTATTGAGAATATCTCGTGAGGTCTAGATTGGGTCCTATTTTCGCACCGTTTGGATTGACTGTATTCAGAAAATAAGTATAGCCTTTTTTTGAAGAGCTCGTTGGCCCGTTCATAGTCGCACCATTGGGCTGCCACGTTGTGATTTTCATTAATCCTTCATTATAAATCACGGAAGAACTGGCGCCATTGATCGTACCTTTGGAATAGAAAGTGCCGTAATTTTCCAGCCTGCTCGTTCCGGACATATCAATCGAGCCATTTCCCACATTGAAGGTTCCTGTATTTACGATTTTACCGCCTCCAAGGTTATATCCTATCAAAGAATTGATCGTTCCGCAATTGAGATAGGTGCTCGTGCTGTTGTTGTTATAACTGGCGCCGACATTTATCGTTCCAAAATTTCTGAAAGTGGTAGTTCCAGAGATATTGATGTTTTGTGTGATGGAGAACAGATTGTAATTGTCCACAAGGTTGGTCCCATTTCCACTGAAGCCCAAAACACCAACATCAATCGTTCCATTATTTGAAACAGTGTTATTAGTTCCGGAAAAAGTAAAATTGTTATTTCCGCCCGAGCCTGCCCTCAGAATACCGCCATTTGCAATATTGACAGTCAGACTGGAATTAATGTTCGGACTTTGGTTAAATTGCAAAGTGCCCGCAATCTCAAAAGTAACATTGGTTCCGCTGGTGGAGTTGATATTATTTTGAATAATCAAAGTGGCGCCGGATGCAATGCATATTTTCGAATTATTCTGGAAAACCACATCACTCATCGTGGTCGTTCCGGAAGTAAAACAGGCGACGCTGTTTGTTGCGAAAGTGTAATTGCCGGCAGTGGGATTTGTAACTGTGCAGCCAGCACATTGCGAGTAGCAGTCAAGAGACAGCACAATCAGGAATAATGCAAAAACATTATTCTTAAATAAATAATTAATCATCAGTTTATATTTAATTTAATAAATCAAATAAATATTCATTGAACTGTGTTAATTCCCAATGAATAAGCAACAAATGTAGTAATTATTTATCAATAACAAAATATTTATTATTAATTAATATTAATATTCAAATCCAATTACTAATTATATCTTGTAACTCTCTATAAAAAAATAAAGATGCTCTAAAAAAGAACATCTTTATTATCAATAAAATAATTTAAGATTAATGTGCATCAACCGTAATATCCACATCTGTTTCTCCTCCAGTAGTTTGTCCTAACTGATTAGCAGCTGAAGGATAATTTTGATTGACAGTTGCAGGACCGTGGATCAATTTGATCTGCATTTTTCCGGTTTCCTGAGTAGAGTTTACAGTCCATTCTGTTCTAAGACCCAGCTTTTGTCCGTCTGTTCTCACAATATCATTTGCTGCTCTTAAGACAACAATATCTGCATTGGCAGGACCGAAAGTGATGAAGTGGTGATCTTTCTCCTCCTCGATCTCGTCAGAAGAATGGTAATGATCGTCGTGCTTGATCTGGAAATCCAACACAGCCGAGTAAGTATCACCAGCGTGCAAATGCAAGTGACCGTCTGCTTTCCCTGAGATCACATTTACGGTTTGAACATCCGCTGCATTATTCTTATTAGTCAAGGTTAAAACCACTTTTCCAATTTCGTCGTGTTCGTGAACATCTTCGGGAACTGCGTCGTCGTCATTTCTACAAGAGAAGATGAAAAGTGAAACTAAAAGGACTAATGTAATATTGATGAATTTTTTCATTTTGATTTAAATTTTAAGTTGTTATTAAAAATTGTACTTCAGAGTCACCACGAAATTTCTTCCTGGCTCGAACATATAATATCTAAGTCTATTAAGATATTCCCGGTACTCTGTGTTAAATAGGTTGTTGATCCTGAAATTAAAATTCAGGTTTTTGAATAGGTCTGCTCCAATGGAAGCATTAAATAATGTGTAAGCCGCCGGCGTAGAACTGAAGTCCACGATTTCATTATATTCTACACCGTCTTTAATAAAGGTTACCGGAAGATTTCTTATCGGGAAACGATTTTGTTTGAATGTATTTTCATTCTCAAGACTTACATAGAAATTCTTAGGCTTGTTGAGATTAATTTCGATTGAATTTCTAAGTTTCGCCGGCATCATTAGAATCAATGGTTCATCATTCGAAAGATCGTCACCTCTCAAAATACTGAAACCTGATTTCCATTTCAGATTTTCCAAAATATTAAGCTCTGCATCTGCATCCAAACCATAAATTCTGGCTTTGATCTGCTGATAAGTCCAAACCGGAAAAACCCCTCGATTCGTATTCAGAACACTTGTCGGAATCTGGTTGACGAAATTATCAGACATCATCACATAAGGATTTGCCTCGATGTGAAGACCTTTCAGCACATCGAAATGCCCTGCCAAAGATAAATTCACATTGTAAACTATTTCTTTTTTGATGTTAAGATTTCCCTCTTCCATCACCGCTGCGGAATGGTGCAATCCGTCTGAGAAAAGTTCCGCTGCATTTGGCGTTCTGTCCGCTCTGGAGAGATTTAACTTCACTTCAAAATTCTGAATTGGTTTATAATCCAACCCGACATTTGCTGAGAAATTATGATAATCCAGAATTGGTCTTGTTAAAATTCTGCTTCCGGATTCGCTCACAAAAAACTCAGGGAAAATGTCTGCATAATTGTCATTCCATTTATCCGAATCATAATATTTGTAAGCGTCATAACGGCTGAAATCATATCTCACGGCTGCTTCTGCATTCAGTTTTGAATTGAATCGATATTTGAAAACTGAAAATGCACCTGCATCATATCTGTAATAATCAGGAATCAAACGTCTCGCTTTGGTCGCAGGATTCGGGAAATTATCCTGAAAACTGCCGGAAATTCCACTTTCCAAACTCCAGTCCGAACGTTCAATCAAATGAACCAAACTCGCTGAATGTGTGATCAATCTCAAATCCATTGATGGAACATTGCTCAACTCACCTCGTCTGATGTCATATTCTTTTCTTCGGTTCAACTGGAAGCTGTACTGAAAAGTCAGTTTTCCAAAGTCAGCAAAACGTCTGTAAGCTGAAAGTTTTGCAATATGGTGCGCTACTTCCTGTTTTGGATTGTCTATGTCGTGCGTGAACTGGTCCAGATAATAAGACTGCCCAAAATTGACCGCGTTGTAAAAATCTTCCGGACTCGCCAAGTGTGCACCTCTATAAATCCCAAATTCCTGGTTGGTTCCGCTGTACGAGACATCAAAACCTTGCAAAAAACTATGTTTCCCAAATGAGAAATTGAAGGAATTGAACTCCATTCCCGTATTCTGCAACGTGTGATGCGGAACATATTGGTCGCCCGTTTTCTTGTAACTTCCACCAGCTTTCACAAACCACTGGTTTTCCCAAACTTTTGCGACATTCGCACCAAGTTCACTGCCTCTACCGTTAGAAATTCCGGAAAGTCTTACACTTCCCATCACCGTATCTATCTTTGGTAAAATGGCTGGTTCGAGGACGACAACACCGCCGACGCCTTCATTTCCATACTTCAACGCGGAAGCACCTTTCACGACGTCAACGTGTTCGAAATCATTGACATCCACATTTGGTGCGTGTTCTACACCCCATTCCTGCTCGGCCATTTTCACACCATTATTTAGGATAGAAACTCGGCTTCCATACAATCCATGAATGACTGGTTTCGAAATGTTATTGCCTGTCTTCAAAGCGGTGACACCAGAAATTTTCGATAGAAGATTTCCCAGGTTTTCTGTAGAGTTTCTTTCGATTTCGGTTTTGTCCAGCGTTTTCATAATCACAGAACCTTTTGTCTTGTGACTTCCGTGGAGATTTACCGTTTCGATTTCGCCGATATGATGTTCCAGTGTAATTGCCAAATGCAGATCCTTATCAATTTTTACATTTTCAGTATAATCATCGCAAGCGGGATGTTTGGCAATGAGCTGATAAGTTCCTGCAGGAATTCTGTTGAATGAAAACTTACCCTTTTTATCGGTTTTTGCTGTAAATTCTCCGATTTTGACCACTGAATTTTCCAGCATCGTCTTGTCGTGAAAATCCTGAACAGTTCCTTCAACCGTGTAAGTTTTCTGTGCGTTCGTCATTGCTAATCCACAAAAGATAAGCAGTAAACTATATATCAATTTCATTATAAATAGATAGATTTTGTACTTTCAAAATATTGATATTCAATTAAAAAAACAATTGAAAACTCAAATTCTGAAAAGTACGTTTCGTTAAAAAATTGGATTTTACGATGCAGAATGACATCGCTAAGTATTGAATAATTAAGGTTATCAAACATCATCAAAATGGAATCAATTGTCCATCAAGAATCATTTAAAAATTCAAAGTAAAAATCCGAAAAGAATCTAAAAAATTATGAAATGGCGGGTGGACCGCGAAGTTGAAAAGTGAATTTGGTCGCTGACCATATTTTTTCCTGTACAGAAAAAGTTTGTTGAGTCTCGTGTGTGTGGTTCTCAAAATGGAAGGAAAACTGCTCCGGAACCAAAGAATTGCCCGTTGCAAGGAAATGACAAGCCAAACAATCGCCGGACTGGCCTTTGGAAATATCGGATGAGAAAGTTTTCTCCGTCTTTTTGAAACCAGAATCCCTGAAGAAAGATTCGCCGTCGTGACTATGCAACTGGGAAGAAAACAAAGCCACAAAAAGATACATTCCGGCAAAAAATACCGAAATGAAATTCTTGAAAGTTTTACTTCTCCTGTTCAACATAGCCACAAAGGTAGAACTTTTTGGTATTTTAATTATTATGTTAAATCAAAATTATTTCTCCTCTTCGAAATACAATCTGTAATATTTCCCTTTGTCGTCTTGTCCGGTTTCCAGTTTGTCGCGGTCGCCGTGGATATAGATATGGAAATTTTTATCGAGCTTGATGATGGATTTGAAATGCCTTTGTTGCTTTTTAACCGCCTGATTATTAATTGGAAAATCTTCTGAAATCGAAATTTGCATATCGTTCTCATAATCGGATTTGAAGTTGGAAAAACTTTCTATCACTGTGTCGTCCTGCAACACTTCCTTCACAAAATCATCATATTTAAATTCTTCTTTTTCTTTGAAGAAATTAATAGATTTATTCAAAAAATCCGCTTGGTCAGCTTTTGAAACCTCAAATTCTTCCGGCAATTTCTGCGTGATGAAATCTTTATAAACGGATAAAGTTTCCTGCGTGTGGAAATACTCGTTGTCGCGCTGTTTCACTTTCAGGAAATCCTCGAACCAATAATAGATGTCGCCATTTTTGTTGTTGTCTATGACGGACAGAACGTAGCCACTTTCTTTCTCGCTGTTGTAGATCAAAGCCGCTTTATCGATTTTCGAAAGGCTGATTCCGAAATCTCTTTCGATTTCAAAAGATTCGTCCTGAGGATTGATTTTCAGGAAACCTTCTCTTTTTTCAGTCTTGAAAATTCCGATAGAATCTGTCTTTTCACTTTTCCCATCTGCAGATTCAAAAACTTCGCCTTCAAAATAAACAACGAACAGTTCGCCTGCCTGAACTCTCGGATTTTCCGCTGCTTCGTAAAGGTGTTTGGCGATATTTTCAGACTCCCATTGGAACTTGGCTTTGTCTTCAAAAATCTCTGAAACAGAACTGTAAACCGGATTATTGACCAAATAAGAATCACTGTAAAACTGAAATTGCTCCTCAGATTTGAAAGCATTGATGAAGTAATTTCCCAGCAATTCTGTCATATCCTCATCCAGCTGAAGCTCTTGCTGAGAAAGCGTTAATGATTCTCCATTGATTTTATTCCCGACTCTGTGAACTGTGATTTTTGAAAACATTTTTTTATCTTTTGAGTTTGCAAAGATAGGTTTTGAATTATTTTATTTAGAAAAAAAATAAGGTAAAAAAGAAATAATTATCTTTGTTAGGAAAAGTTTGCACAATGAATTTGTCTGCCGAAAAAAACGAAATCATCAAATGGGTTCAGTCTTTGGAAAATCCTCTTTTGATAGAAGAAATCAATAAAATCAGAAAAAGAAAATCTTTTGATTTTGAAAAGGAATGGAAAGAAGGTATTACAATTTCTGACGGGAGAAAGAAAACTTCTGATTTCATAAAATCTTTAGATTGGAAGAAATAGAAATTATTCTTCTTCAAAACGTTACAGATTATCTGGAAGAACTCATTTTGATTTTATATGAAAATGAATATTTTGGATTCGAAAGTGATGCTCAAATTTATGTTCAAAAAATATATGATTTTATAGAACACAATCTTCCAATTTTCGCTCACAAACATACGCCTGAAAACTTAATAGATTTAGGTTCAAAATATATTTTCTACAAAGCCAATCCCAACACGACTTGGTATATTTTCTTTGAAAGTTCCGACCATCGTTTTCTTGTCACTTACATTACTAATAATTATTCTGAGATTATTCAGTTTTTATAAATGGATGTCCCCAAGTTTGCACTCAGGGATTTTTTATAATTACTTCACTTTATACTCTTCCTCACTCACAGGCTCAAACCACTGTGACGGATTTTTCTCGTGGTCTATGCTCACCGCAATGTGCGTCATCGCTTGGTCTGCAGTTCCGCCGTGCCAGTGTTTTACGTTCTTCCCAATTTTGATGACATCGCCTTTTTTAATTATTTGAACTGGCTTTCCTTCTTCCTGATGATAGCCCACGCCGTCGGTCACCAAAAGCGTTTGTCCGCCAGGATGATTGTGCCAATTCGTGCGACCTTTCGGCTCGAAAGTGACGTTGCTGACGCGAGTTCCTTCATCACTTAAAATCGCTTGATAAACACTGCCTACAAATTTGTCATTCGGAACTTTGTCGCCTTTTTCGAATATCATTTCTGACCTTTTAGAATTTTCAACTTCAGAACTTTCGACTTTGCTTTCCTGACAAGAACATATTAAAACTCCTATTAATCCTAAAATTACTGCCTTTGCTTTCTTCATTTTTTAATTGATTCTGATTGATTTGATTTGATGTTATTGCAATTTAAGGATTTTGATTTAATGTTAAAATTGCGGAATTGCTTCGAAAGAAATAATTATCTTCGTCAAGAAAAGCTTTGAAACTATGATTTTCCCTCTCTCAAAATATTGTGCCTTCTTTTTTTTATTAATGACATCGACGCTTGCAAATGCTCAAACCATCGAAGAAGAAGTTGCCAAAAAATCCTGCGAGTGCATCCAGATGAAAGTTTCAACTTACGGACAAATCTCAAAAGCTGAAACTCAAAAATGCGTCTCCAAAAGTGGCGATGAAGTTCTGAAATCAAAAGACCCGCAAGAAGTGAAAAGACTCACGAAAAATATGGAAGAAGTTGTAGAGCGACTGAAAATCATCTATAAAATGGTGGAAAAATGCTTACCAAAAACCGATTCTAATTAAAAATCCCAAACCTAAGTCTGGGATTTATTTTATTTTTTAGAAGGATTATTATTCGCTGCTCTCGCATCAACCACTGTATTTTGTCCGGAGGCAAGAAGCCATTTTTCATTTTTCTTAACGAAAACCAAAGTCAGAATATCGTCACTCGCGGGCATCTTGTTGTTTCCGTGGTCGATACCGTCTGGTGGGAAGAATTCGCCCACACTGGAAATCAAAGTTGCAACAGCCACATCTTTTGTCAAAAACCGGGTTTTCAAACTTTTCTGAGTAAAAGGAACACCTTTAAACATTCTGTCGAAAATTCCCTGATGCGCCGATTTTACTTCAGCTCTGCCTTTCCACCACATTCCTACGATATTCACCCATTCCACATCTTCCGTTGTGTAAGAATCCATATTTTTGAACTCGTGCGTGTTCCAATCGGAAACCATTTGCGAAACTTGTGCCTGAATTGCTTTCTCATCGGTTTGAGAAAAACCAAGAACGCCTGTCATTAACAATATAAAACTGAATATTACTTTGAAATTTTTCATTTTAATTTTGTTTGATTGATTATTAAAACAAAGCTAATCAATTTATTAGGACATTGTTAAATAAAATATCCCAAGTCAGCGCTCGGGATATTTATTAATTTTTCTTAACGAAAACCTTTTGTATGGTTTGGATTTCTGCCTTATTCAATTTTGACGTTTTCTCCAATTTCACAAGAAACGAAGCGACTTCTTCTGGACTTGCAGGCGAGCCTATATTTTCTCCTTTTGCATCGAAGGAATCGGCTAAAACTTCGCCTTTCGGACTTAGCATCAACCAAAATGGAAGACCTGCTGTTTCGCCCTTGTATTTGTTCATCAATTCTTGACCGCCGGGATTTTCCAGACTTTTCTTTTCGCCGCGTTCCTGAACATCAAGATAAGCGGTGACATAATTTTTATCGAAAAGCAGTTTTGTAGTTGGCAATTCCATATTCTTCTCCATCAGTTTGCACCAGCCACACCACGACGCGTGAAACACCAATAGAACATTTTTATTTTCTGCTTTTGCTTGAGTCAACGCTTTGTTCAAAACAACATCTGCCTTCTCCTGAGCGAATCCAAATTGCACTAACAATAATGCTGCGACTAAAATTATTTTTGAAAATTTCATTGATGATTTGTTTAATTATCAATCTAAATTAGGAATTATTCCTTTCACAAAAAAATCCCCAAGCTTTCACTCGGGGATTTACATTTACGTTCTTATTGTATTATTTTTAGTGTATTTATTTTTATCAAATCTCTACCATTATTTTCGTATTGGTAATACTTTACGATTTGTACACCTTCATTTGTACAAATTCTAATGGATAATTCTTTTTTATCAAAAAGTTTTTTTTCTATTTCTGTTTGGTCATTCTCTATAAAATCAACATAAGCAAAACAATACTTTTTAGTTTCACAGGGCTGTGAATTAGAAAATATTTCATCAAAAACATTTTCGTTACTAAACGTGCCAAAACCCAATCCCTTTTCAAAAATAATATTCTGAGTATTTTGTAATATTCTTTGTTTTGATAGCCCTTTGAGATTTTTTACATTCTCTTTGAAATGAAATGGTATAAATACCATCGTATAACGACTTCCGCTATCAATTTCAAAATAATAAAAAACACCTAAGCCCTTGTAAGAGTTTCTATTTATAATATTATCATTCGTGTTACTGGTATTTTCTGTACATCCAAATAAAAGAATGGCGAACAACAAATAACATATTTTATTTTTTTTCTCTGCTATAATCATCATTAATTATTCTAATAGTATGCCTTTCTTTGTTCGGTTAAAAGTTTTAGCCCATTCGCTGTTTTGACAATCTTTAAAAATAAAATTAATGTTTTTATCTTAAATCACCATAATTTCCTTTCTGCTGAGCGAATACCAATTGTACTAACTATAAATTCTAATTAATCATTAATTTTCAAACTAATATAGGAATTACCCTTATAACAAAAAATCCCCAAGCTTTCACTTGGGGATTTTATAATATTGATTGACTTTAAAGTCTTATTTCACTTCTTCGAAATCTGCATCCTGAACATCTTCTGCTCCGCTTGCATTTCCTTGACCTTGTTGAGCACCTGCATCAGCACCTTGACCTTGTGCGTACATTTCTTCTGAAGCCGCCATCCAAGCTGCGTCTAGAGCTTCGGTTTTAGCTTTCACATCGTCACCGTTTTTAGCTTCGAAAGCAGTTTTCAATTCTGCGTGTGCAGTTTCGATGGCTGCTTTTTTGTCAGCAGACAATTTATCGCCGAATTCTTTCAATTGCTTTTCAGTTTGGAAGATCAATCCGTCAGCTTTGTTGAAAACCTCAACTTCTTCTTTTCTCTTCGCATCTGCTGCAGAGTTTTCCTGAGCTTCTTTTTTCATTCTTTCGATTTCCTCGTCAGAAAGTCCTGAAGATGCCTGGATCTTGATAGATTGCTCTTTTCCAGTTCCTTTATCTTTAGCAGAAACGCTCAAGATACCATTCGCATCGATATCGAAAGTCACTTCGATCTGAGGAACACCTCTTTGTGCTGGTGGAATATCTGTTAGGTCAAATCTACCAATCTCTTTGTTATCGTTGAACATTGGTCTTTCACCCTGTCCTACTCTGATGCTTACAGCTGGCTGATTGTCAGAAGCTGTAGAGAATACTTCAGATTTTTTAGTTGGGATGGTTGTGTTCGCTTCAATCAATTTAGTGAAAACAGAACCCATAGTTTCGATACCTAAAGAAAGTGGCGTAACGTCTAGCAAAAGAACGTCTGTCACATCTCCAGTCAAAACGCCACCTTGGATTGCTGCACCAATTGCTACAACCTCATCCGGGTTAACACCTTTTGAAGGTTTTTTACCGAAGAATTTCTCAACTTCTTCCTGGATAATTGGGATTCTTGTAGAACCACCTACCAAAATTACTTCGTCGATATCGCTGATAGAAAGACCTGCATCAGAAAGCGCTTTTTTACAAGGCTCCATAGATCTTCTTACCAAGTCAGCAGATAATTGCTCGAATTTAGCTTTAGTTAAAGTCTTCACCAAGTGTTTAGGACCTGTAGCTGTAGCTGTGATATATGGAAGGTTGATCTCAGTTTGAGGAGAAGAAGACAACTCGATTTTTGCTTTTTCAGCAGCTTCTTTCAATCTTTGTAATGCGATCGCGTCACCTTTAAGATCTACACCTTCTTCAGCTTTGAATTCGTCTGCCATCCAGTTGATGATCACATCATCAAAGTCATCACCACCTAAGTGCGTGTCACCATTTGTAGACAATACTTCGAAAACACCGTCTCCTAGATCTAGGATAGAAACGTCAAAAGTACCACCACCTAAATCGTAAACCGCGATTTTTTGGTCTTTGTGAGACTTGTCCATTCCGTAAGCCAAAGCTGCTGCTGTAGGCTCGTTGATGATTCTTTCTACTTTAAGTCCAGCGATTTCTCCTGCTTCTTTCGTAGCTTGTCTTTGAGCATCATTAAAGTAAGCCGGAACAGTGATCACCGCTCTTGTTACTTCCTGTCCAAGATAATCTTCAGCAGTTTTCTTCATTTTCTGAAGGATCATTGCAGAAATTTCCTGTGGTGTATATTCTCTGTCGTCGATTTTTACTTTTACAGTATCGTTTGGTCCGCTTACCACTGCGTAAGGCACTCTTGAAACTTCAGAAGCGTCATCTTTGAAATGTGTTCCGATGAATCTTTTGATAGAATATACAGTTTTTGTAGGGTTTGTCACCGCTTGTCTTTTTGCAGGATCTCCTACTTTTCTTTCACCAGCTTCTATGAACGCTACGATAGAAGGCGTCGTTCTTTTTCCTTCTGCATTAGGGATAACTACAGCATCTTTACCTTCCATTACTGCAACGCAAGAGTTGGTTGTACCTAAGTCAATTCCGATTATTTTACTCATTTTTTTATATGTTATTTTTTGTTATTATTAATATTTACAATGAGCAATTCTCAATATTTGTACCACGTCAAAAAATGTGACAAATTGTCATTGATGATATTTAAACTTTAATTGATATTATGTAAACATTCATTAAGTCTATAAGATTGTAGTTTGCGAACCCAAACTTATCCAATGAATTTTATTACTTTTGAGAATATCAAAACTTCAGTAATGCCACAAGAATTTAATCCGCGCGACGTCACCTGGCTCGGCTTCAACGCGAGAGTTCTCCAGGAAGCGATGGACAAAAGTGTTCCTATTCATCTTAGAATCCGATTTTTAGGTATTTTTTCCAATAACCTTGATGAGTTTTTCCGTGTGAGAGTTGCCGGTTTGAAACGGGCGATGGATTTCAAACAAAAGGTTTTGGCAGAGTCTTTTTATGACGCACCTTCCAAAATTTTACAAAAAATAAACAAGCTTGTCATCCAGCAGCAGGAAGATTTTGACAAAACCTGGAAGGATGTTCAGCGCGAAATGGCGAAGGAAAAGGTTTTCATTAAAGATCATAAACACCTTACTGCTGCCCAAAAAGAATTTGTAGTCAAATATTTTGATGAGGAAGTGGAATCCAATGTGATCCCCGTTCTTCTGCACGACAACAAACCAATGCCGTATCTCCGGGAAAAAAGTCTTTTTATCGGCATCGCAATGCGGAGAAAAGAATGGCAGTACGAAAGTCAGTATGCCATTATTGAACTTCCCGTGACAGCCAACGGAAGATTTGTCCTGCTGCCGACAGAAGCTCCGGAACAGAAAGATGTAATGCTTTTGGAAGATGTCATTATCCACAATCTGCCGCACATTTTTTCTTATTTCGGTTATGATGAGTTCACCGCACATTGTTTCAAAGTGACAAAGGATGCAGAATTTGATCTGGATAATGATATTAAAACGACGCTCGCGGACAAAATAGAAAAAGGTATCAAAAGCCGACGGAAAGGGAAACCAACCCGTTTTGTCTTCGATAAGGAAATGGATAAAGCTCTGCTGGAGTTCCTTATTAAAAAACTTAATCTTACGAAAAAGGACAGTATCATCCCGGGACAGAAGATCCACAACTTCAGACATTTTATGGATTTCCCTGATGTTTTCAAGGCGTACCACAAACCTGTGGAGCGTACATCTTTTATGCATCCGGAATTTGCAAACAAACAGCGCGTGACAGATGTGATCATCAAAAAAGATGTGCTTCTGACTTTCCCATATCATTCTTATGACTCTGTAATTGATCTTTTGAGAGAAGCCGCGATGGATCCTGATGTGAAATCAATTCAAATTACAGCTTACAGATTGGCATCCAGCTCAAAAATTGTAAATGCACTGATTAATGCGGTGAGAAACGGAAAAGAAGTGACAGTGATGCTAGAACTCCGCGCAAGATTTGATGAAGAATCCAATCTGATGTGGAAGGACAAACTGGAGATGGAAGGCGTGAAAGTACTACTTGGCATACACAACAGAAAAGTGCACGCCAAATTGTGCGTCATCAAAAAAAGGGTGAACAACAAGACAATTCAATATGGTTTTGTGAGCACCGGAAACTTCAATGAGAAGACTGCCAAAATCTATGGTGATCATCTCGTAATGACTTCCAACAGAGCAATAATGGCAGATATTAATAAAATATTTGCGGCACTCAACAAACCGAAATTTGACCCAACAATTACTCTCAGAAGCTGCAAAAGTCTGATGGTCTGCCCGGAATTTATGAGAGAAAAAATCATTGCCCATATTGACAAAGAAATTGATGAAGCCAAGGCAGGAAGAAAAGCTGAAATGATCATTAAGGTGAATTCTCTGAGTGACAGAACGCTGATCAAAAAACTTTATGAAGCCGCGCAGGCCGGAGTTACAGTCAAAATGATTGTGCGTGGAATCTACTGCGCCATCAATCAAAAAGAATTCAAGAAGAAAATCTACGCCATCAGTATTGTTGACGAATATCTGGAACATGCGAGAGTGATGTATTTCTACAATAAAGGTGCGGAAAATATGTACATCTCTTCCGCCGACTGGATGACCAGAAATCTGGACTACAGAATAGAAGCCGCAACACCAATTCTACAGAAAAATCTGAAGAAAGAACTGAAAACACTTTTGGATCTTCAGCTTTCTGATAACGTGAAATCAAGAATTCTGGATAAAAATATGAGAAACGAATATGTAGAAAGTGACAGTACGATTCCGAAAAGATCACAGATTGAAACTTATAATTACCTCAAAAATCAGAAATACTAAAAATTTAGTTTAAATTTAATCTTTAATTAAGTTCCAGAAATGATAATCGCCGCTATAGACATAGGAAGTAATGCCGCCCGACTGCTCATTAATGAAGTAAAAGAAACCAACGGCAAAGCAGAATTCACAAAACTGAATCTTCTCAGAATCCCGCTCAGATTGGGTTTTGACGTCTTCAGCAAAGGCGAAATTGGTGCAGAAAGAAAACAGATGGTCATCAAAACAATGACTATTTTCCGTGAGCTGATGGAAATCTACAAAGTGGAACATTACCGTGCCTGCGCAACCAGTGCGATGCGAGATGCAAAAAACGGACAGGAAATCATCGACATTGTAAAAGAGCAATCTGACATTAATATCGAAATCATTACCGGCGATGAAGAAGCCACTTTGATCTACGAAAATCACGTTGCGGAAGGCCTTGACAAAGATTTCGCTTACCTGTATGTAGATGTTGGCGGTGGATCTACAGAACTTACTTTCTACGAGAATAACGAGATGCAATATGAGCATTCTTTCAACATCGGAACGATTCGTCTATTGAACGGATTGGTAACGCCAACCATCTGGGACGATATGAAAGACGAAATCAAAGATAAAATCAAAAGTAAAAAAACGATAGTCGCCATTGGATCCGGCGGGAACATCAATAAGATTTTCTCGATGAGCAAAACCAAAGACGGCAAACCAATGCCTGTTTCCATCATCAAAAAATATCTGAAAGAAATGGAAAAACTTTCTGTAGAAGAAAGAATGCACAACTATCAAATCCGGGAAGACCGCGCAGATGTTATCGTTCCTGCTTTGACAATCTTCAACAATGTGATGACCTGGGCAGACATCAAACATATCTATGTTCCAAAGATCTCTGTAGCAGATGGTTTGGTTCACAGCATTTATACAAAAGTAACCGAAGGAAAATAAGGACTTGCAAGATGCATAACTTTTCGCCCGAAGTCAATTATCTTAATGATAACTGTTGATTAAATTTCGCATAAAAACACTCTGAAAACTACCATTATTACAAGCTTTCTTAAATAATAATTAAAGTTCATTTAAAGTTCCGAGCCTGTAATATTTTTCATCTTTACGCCAATCTAAAATAAAAGTAAAAATGAAAAACAAATACCTTTTCAGAGGTCTTTTGCCGATTGCTGCGCTATTTCACGGCTTTGCTTCGGGACAAACTTTAATCCATTACTGGAATTTCAACAATGCTTCTTCTGTTGAGAACATTATCAAACCGTCCGATTTTGCCACATTACAAAACGGAACAATTGCAGCCGTACAAAACGGAACAGCTGACCCAAGCACATTTATCAATATTGCGAGTGCGACAGGAAATGGTTTTAGTACATTAAATTCAAGAAATAACGATGCGGCAGGAACACATTTGAGATACAACAATCCTATTAATGGGAATCTTCAGTTTAATATTCCGACAACAGGCTATAATAATGTCGTAGTTAAATTTACAACCAGAAGATCCGGATCTGGTGCAGGAAAGCAAAAGTGGTATTACTCCTTGGACGGCGCTACTTTTCTGCCTTACGATTACACTGCAGACAATGATGCAGACGGTTTGGTTTTGCCTCCAGACGGAGATCCAAAGCTGGTCACACTGGATTTTTCAGCGATTGCAAATGTTTCCAACAATCCAAATTTCAAGCTTAAAGTCGAGTTTTCTGCCGGCGCAGGCGGAACAGTCGGGAACAACCGATTCGATAATTTCACAGTAGATGCAGACGCTATAGGAAATGCAGATACAACGGCACCAACAGTGACTTACTCTCCGGCCAACAACATCGCAAACGCTTCCACCACATCAAATCCGACCATCACTTTTAATGAAAATGTAAGATTGATAGACAATTCTGCCATTACTGATGCAAATGCTCAGAATTTGGTAGAATTAAGACTAAGTAACGCTACAGGAACTGCAATCCCTTCCACAACAACATTTGCTGATAATAAAATCACGGTAATTCCAACGGCTGGCTTAGTTCCGAATCAAACTTATTATTTAGCCTTAAAACCGAATACCGTTGAAGATGCAAGTGATAATGCAGTGACTTCCGCAACCTCATCCACTTTTACAACTGCCGGAACAAGTATTTCTTTAGATAAAACTTTTATTAAGGTTAATGAGAATGCGGGAACATTAGCATTTAAAATTAATGTAACAAATCCTTCGACTGCAACCGTAAATCTGGTAGTGAAACCAGCGCCTTTCAGTACAGCAAACAGCAGTGATTTTACTTTATCAAATCAGACAATTAATATTACGCCGTCCACTACAAGTGTTACCATCAACATTCCAATTATTGATGATACTTTGGAAGAGCAGCAGGCAGAATATTTTGTTTTGGGTCTTGAAAATCCGGTTGGCGCCACTATTTCCGGCGAAGCTTTGTCCACCATTTATATTGTTGATAATGACAAACAGGCTCCGGTTGCATCAAAACAGATTGAACTGAATTATTTGGGTTTCTTTGATCCTTCAGGAAATAACAACAGTTCTACAGAAATCGTAGTTCACGATCCTGCGACTCAAAGACTTTTTACGATCAGTTCTCTGACAGATGTTTTTGATATTATTGACTTCAGCAATCCCACAAGTCCGAGCATCATCAAAACTGTGAATATGCTGCCTTACGGAGGCATCACAAGTGTGGCTGTGAAAAACGGAATCATTGCGGTAGCTTCGCCAAACGGAACTAATGCGCAACAAAACGGTTCTGTTGTTTTCTTTGATATTGATGGGAATTTCATTAAGCAAGTCACTGTAGGCGTGCTGCCGGATATGATCACGTTCACACCAGACGGAACAAAAGTGATGACTGCCAACGAAGGCGAACCGAATGATGCTTACACCGTAGATCCGGAAGGCTCGATCAGCATTATTGATATCACCGGAGGCGTTTCGAATCTTCTTCAATCTAATGTGACGACACTTTCTTTTACAGGCTTTAACGGTCAGGAAGCAGCATTGGCAGCATCCGGCGTGAGAAAAGTAAAATCTACCAGCACTTTGGCTCAGGATCTTGAACCTGAATATATCGCCATCAGCGCAGACAGCCAGAAAGCCTGGATTTCTTGTCAGGAAAACAATGCCGTAATCGAGGTTAATTTGGCAACGAAAACTTTAGGAAACATTTGGGGATTGGGTCAAAAAGATATGAGCCTTCCAGGAAATGGTTTCGACGCTTCTGATAACAATGGTGAAATATTAATCGCAAACTGGCCGGTAAAAGCTTATTACAATCCTGATGCAATGGCTTATTTTAAAGTCGGAAATACAAATTATATTGTAACTGCAAACGAAGGCGATGAGAAAGACCTTGGAGGTTTCAGCGAGAGAACTACGGTTGGTGCAAACGGCTACGCGTTAGATTCAACAGTTTTCCCAAATGCCTCAGTTTTGAAAGCATCTCATAACTTAGGAAGATTACGGGTAACGAATGTGAACGGAAACACAGACGGGGACGCACAATTTGAAGAAATCCACGCATTGGGCGCAAGATCATTCTCGATCTTCAATGCCGATACAAAAGCAATCGTTTACGACAGCGGCGACCAGTTCGAAAGACACGTTGCTGCCAATCATCCTTTGATCTTCAATGCAGATAATGAAGCAAACGGCGCAAAAGTAAGGAGTCGTGCAAAAGGACCGGAACCTGAAGGTATAACGCTGGGAAATATCAATGGAAATACTTTTGCCTTTATTACTTTAGAAAGAACTGGCGGCGTAATGGTTTATAACGTGACAGACCCGGATAATGTCACGTTCACAGATTACAAACATTCCAGAATGACGACGGCTTACGGTGGCGACAATGGTCCGGAAGGTATCACTTACATTGCTCCTGAAAACTCTGCAACAGGAAAAGGTTACGTGATCGTTGCCAATGAAATCAGCGGAACGTTATCGATGTACGAAGTGGTTCTTTCTCAAACACTTGCGGCAGGCGACGTGAAATCCGAGAAAGCAACATTCAACATCTTCCCAAATCCTGTTAACAAAGGCAATACTCTTTATTTCAATAAAACTAAGGATTACGAATTGTACGATATGTCAGGAAAATTATTGGGCAAAGAAAACAATGCTTTAACCATTGATACTTCAAAACTTTCTACAGGCGTCTATCTTGTAAAAACTTCGGATGGCGATGTGAAAAGAGTGATTGTAAAATAAATCTTTTTTCTTCTTTTAAATTTTTTGGTTAAGCCTCAGATTCTTCTGGGGCTTTTCTTTTAGACTAATAAAAGAGAATCGTAATTATCTTACATCAATGCCAATGAAAAGTTGAAACCGTAAATTTGTTCTATCAAAAAATGAGACTATTATGGAATTAGGAATAGGAATGTTCGGTGATGTTGCATTGGATACAAAAACCGGAAAATATAGAGATGCCAGCGTAAAACTAAACGAAATCCTGGAGCAGGCAAAACTGATGGATCAGGTTGGACTGGACGTTTTTGCAATGGGCGAACACCATCGTGAAGATTATGCCGTTTCGTCACCAGAGATTCTTTTGGCAGCTGCGGCAAGCATTACCAGCAATATCAAACTGGCAAGCGGCGTCACCGTTTTGAGTTCATCAGAACCTGTGAAAGTTTATGAAGATTTTTCAATGATCGATTTGATCTCAAAAGGACGTGCAGAAATCTTTGTTGGAAGAGGAAGCTTCATTGAGTCTTTCCCATTGTACGGCTATGATCTTTCGGATTACAATCAGCTTTTTGAAGAGAAACTTGATTTATTATTAAAAATAAACAATGAGGAAAATGTGAGCTGGAGCGGAAAATTACGCTCGCCTATGCAAAATCAAACCGTTTATCCAAGAGCTTACAACGGAGGCAAATTACCAATTTGGATTGCCGTTGGTGGAACACCGGAATCTGTCTTGAGAGCTGCAAAACTAGGATTACCATTAATTGTTGCCATCATCGGCGGAATGCCAAGACAGTTCAAAAACCTCATCGACTTTTACAAACAGGAATATTTGAGAGCCGGACACGACGAGAGCAAAATGCAGATCGCCATCCATTCCCACACTTTCGTAAGTGATGACCAAAAGGATATCGATCAATATTTTTTCAATTACAAATCTCAGATGGACAGGATTGGAAGAAGCCGCGGATGGGCGCCTTATACAAAAGACCAAT
Organism: Epilithonimonas sp. JDS; assembly: GCF_021261315.1. GTDB lineage: Bacteria > Bacteroidota > Bacteroidia > Flavobacteriales > Weeksellaceae > Epilithonimonas. The sequence goes on along the minus strand of NZ_JAJSAX010000006.1, from coordinate 25,800 downwards.
ACGAAGGCGGCCGAAGCAAAGACGGTGCTCTTTTCATTGGAAGCGCAAATGAAGTCGCAGATAAGATCTCTGAAATGAAAGAATTATTTGGACTAACCAGATTCATCGGACATATGGATGTGGGTGATCCTGCGCACGATGTAATGATGAAATCGATAGAATTATTCGGAGAGAAAGTAGCGCCGATAGTGAAATAAAAAGCAAAATCCTGAATTAGAAATTCAGGATTTTAACTCTTTTGAAGTCCGGCGATGAGATTTATTAATTAAATTAAAATTCAAAGCTTTTAATAATTGACAATTATCCAATTTTTCTTAATTGACTGATCCAAAGAAATGGCCTACCAAAGCTGTGATAACCATTGCGACAGTACCCCAGAAACAGATTCTCAAGACAGAGTTTTTGATACTGGAACCTCCAATTTTTGCAGAGATAGCGCCCAAAATCATCAGGAATATAATTGAAAATCCATATTGATAATACACCATTTCTTTTTCCGGAGCCACTATTGCCAAAATCATCGGCAGCAATGCGCCAGCCAAAAAAGAAAAAAATGATGCTACAGATGCCAGAAACGGTTTTGCCTGAGTGATCTCGTTGATGCCCAGCTCGTCGTGAGCGTGCGCTGCCAAAGCATCGTGCGCAGTGAGTTCTGTTGCAACCTGCAAAGCAGTTTCTTTGCTTACACCTCTTTTTTCATAGATCTTGGCAAGTTCCTGCAGTTCAATTTCCGGTATTTCCGCAAGTTCCCTTTTTTCCCGCTCCAGATCTGAGGTTTCCGTATCAGCCTGTGAGCTGACGGACACGTATTCTCCCGCAGCCATAGACATTGCGCCGGCAATCATCCCGGCAAGTGCTGCCAGAATAATCGCATTGCGGCTTGGGTCTGCAGCCGCTACACCGATTACGATACTGGTGGTGGACAGCAAACCGTCATTAGCTCCCAAAACCGAAGCCCGAAGCCAGCCTACTCGAATGACATAATGTTTTTCTAATTGATCGTTCATCATTTTAAAATTTTAAAAAATTATTTGAACCTTAGATTCAATGATATAATATCTGATTTCATCCCGATAGATTTGGTGTAATGTCCATATCTGAGCTCCAGCATACTGAGTCTTTCTACTCCGAAAATTCCATTTTTAGGGTTGATGCGAATGCCCGCTCCATAAAAGCTGCTGTTGAATTTTGAAAGGTCATAATTGCTCGTATAAAAATCATCGAAACTCGTATGCTGCTGGTAGGGTGAAAAATATTTGGCACCAGTTTGAGAATAATATCTGTAAAAAGGACTTAGCGAAACAAAAGGTGAGATCTTCACGGGCGTTTCTAGACTGACTGTACTGGATCTAAGTCCCCAATCATCGGTATAATAACGGTAATAAGCCCTCACGATGATCTGATCTCCAAAGAAGTAATTGGCTCTCAATCCTAAAGGTATTTTAAATCGCTTATCCGGCAAAGCTTCCTGATGCACAGATCCATCCGTAAAATAAACCCGGTGGAAGGGCAAACTCAAATATCCAGTCTGCTGAACAGCATCGGTCATCAATTCCAATTGAAAATTCTGATTAATGATCTGAGAATAAGCCAGTGAAAGTGCATAGGTATTTCTACCACTCGTCCCACTGTTTTCGCCGCCTGCAGTTCTAAGCTCTACGGGAGCAATTAATTTTACCTGATCCATAAAAGCCTGAAACTTGGCCGTGAATTCTCCCATTTTGTTGGGCGTTTTTTGTGCAATTCCTATATTGGCTCCAATTGATTGATAATCGTATTCAGCGGAAAAGGAAATGCCCGCCATTATTGTACTGCCTTTGGTTTCGTTCTCACGGCTCCATCCTAAGGAAGGATAGATCCTCGTGTCTGCATGGGATGCCGAAGAATTGGCTTTAAGATCAATCATATCCGACGAGGCAGACGTATAATGGTCTATCCCGACATCCAAAGTATATTTATTCTTTCTTAATTTTTTGTCATAGTTCACCAAGACCACATCTATTGCATTGGAAATATCTGTGAGCTTTTCCGAACCGATGCCGCCCGTAACCGCAGAATTGTTTCCGTCCTGTTTGTAGTAGCTTGAGACAAGATTGATCTCATCCAGACTTAATTTTTTAGGTGATGGAACAACGCTGTTTTCCTGAGACTTAGCATTGATGAATCCAAAAAGGGCGATGATGCTTATAATTACTTTTTTCATAATAATTGATTCTATGTTTTAGTAATTATTAATCTAATTGCATCCGCAGCCACCGCCTACTTTGCCCGCATTGGCGCCGGATGAGCCCTCGCGGTAAGACTGGAAACTGAGTTCTGTTTTTTCAATTGGCCGATTGCCTAGCATCATTTCTGAATCGTTCAGTTTGATTTTTTCGTATTCCTTAACGGTAGAGCAGGATTTTGCTGATGAAAGTCCAAGAAAGGCAGAAATGCCAATCAGCACTTTTATTAATATATTTTTCATTTGGATTTTTTTACTTGTTTTTTAATGTCAAAGACTCTCCAGGACATTACTTGAAATTGATGTTTTTGGAAGAATGAATATGATTATCATCATCGATAATAATACATTCCAAATGGTTGATCTGGTTTACGAGACTGATTGCCGTATCAATTCCCATAATGGTGACAGGTGTTGCCATTGCATCCGCAACTTCTGCGTTCGGACAAATTATCGTTACGCTTTTGATTCCTGAAACCGGCATTCCTGTTTTTGGATTGATGGTGTGTGAATATTTCTTCCCGGCTATCATTACAAACTTTTCATAATTGCCGGAAGTGGCAACAGAGGTGTTGGTAATGCTCATATAAGAGAAAGGAAGAGCTGCATTGTCCGGATCCGCAATTCCGATGGTCCAAGGTTTTCCGTCGGCCTGCGATCCCCAGGTTGTGAGATCACCCGAAGCGTTTACAACGCCCGAAACAACACCTCTTTGCTGAAGAATTTTTTTTGCCATCTCTGCAGCGTAGCCCTTCCCAATCCCACCAAAACCGATTCGCATTCCTTTCTGTTTCAAAAAAACGGTTTGATTTTCCGGATCCAAAAGAATGTTTTTGTAATTGATAAGTTTCAGATGTTCTTTTACCAATTCAGGATTGGGAAGCTGCTTCATTTCACGGTCAAAATTCCAAAAAGATTTATCGATTCCGCCGTAGGAAATATCGAAATAACCATCGGTAATATTGCTGATCCTGAGACACCTTTCGATCAGCTGAAATACCTCTGCATCCACCTCTACGGATTGAATTCCCGCATTTTCATTAATCAAATTTGTCTGACTGTTGCCGCTGTAAGTTGTGAGCAGATTTTCGATCCTTCTGATTTCCGAAACTGCGGCTTCAATATTCTCAAGAGCAATTGCTTCATTGTCAGCAACAACCGTGATTTCGAAGATATTCCCCATTAGTTTTTGGGCGTTGCGAAATTCCTTTAGCATCACTTTAGTTTTTTTGATAAAAACTTCTGATCTCATTAGTGAAAGCAACTGCATTCTCCAATGGAAGACCTTCCCAGGTTTTCAGAATTTTGCCACCAGAATCCAGTAAAACCGTGTATGGAAAAATACCTTTCGGATTGTATTGATCAGCCAAAGCTGCATTTTCTTTCTGAACATCTGCGGCAGGTTGATTTTTCTTGCTTCTTGGGAAATCTGCATTGAGATACTCCAAAATATGATCAGTCGATAATTGTTTAAATATATCTGTCTCGATAATATTTCTATGTAGCTTGATACACGGAATACACCAGTCGGAGCCGGAAAAATTGAGCAATATCAATTCATTTTTTTCGGACGCATTTTTCTTTGCTGTTTCAAATCTTGTCTGCGCAGCTGCAAATACGGATAACAGAACCAGGAGTCCTGCTGCGAATATTGTTTTCATTATGTTTAAGTTGAAGTGTAGAACCAGTTAATGCTGAATATTTTAAAAATATTCAGATCTCAAATTATCGATGTTAGTTTCTGAAATTTTGACTAAATCAGACCCCATAAATCAGGCCTTTCTCGGTGGCTGCCAAATGGAATGTAAATACCCTTTGATAAAAAAATCTTCATCAAAAGCAGAAAATGTATGGTTCTTAAAAACTTTGTAATGACTAGCTGTCATCTCAAAATTAAAATTGGAGGCAAGGATAAAAACAAGAGAAATTGTGGAGTGCATGATAAACGGAAGCTTTATGTCCGTTTTGTAATCAGCGTCCTTTGCCGGATGATCGTAATGTAGTTTGAAAAATGTAAGTATCGTCATTTCCGGATTCAGCTTGTGGTGCTCGTTGTAATGCTCAATAAGCACCGGCAGCTTCAAAAACTGGTTGAGCTCAGTTGTTGAAACCAAATATAAAGAAAGCAGCAATATGGAAATCCATTTTTTCACATATCAAAATTAGAATTTTTTATCGTTAGAATGATTATAAATGATGCAAGCCAAGAATTTATTTTACAGCCAATTTTTATTGTTCTAATAAAAAACTCCGCAACCTTTATTAAGAGATGCGGAGTTTTTTTGAAAGCGTAATCATATTGATTTTAAGAAAACGCGATGTTTTTAAATAATATTAAGAATGCCCTGCGCCATCATCCGCTTTCGGTGGCGTTTCGGTTTTCACTTCTTTGACTTCTACCACTTGTTTTTCTTCTTCGCCTTTCAGATAACTCGGAAGATTTAGTCCAGCCATATTGAAAAGATCGTTGAGTGGTGGCACGGTTTTCATCATTCCGGAAACGAAATTCGCAGTGGAATTGTTACCATCTGCATTGTTGCCACTATCCCAAACGGTTACTTTATCAATCTTGATATTCTTCACGGCTTCCACTTGGGTCTTCACCAATTCAGGTAGTTTTTCAATTAATAACAACTGGAATGCGCTGTTCGTATCACCGCCAGCCGCTTGGATGATCCTGTCGTAACCTTCAGCTTGCTTGGTCAAGATCTCATATAGACCTTTTGCTTCCGCTTCCATTTTTGCAAAGATAGCGTCAGCTTCACCTTTGGCCTGAAGTCTAATTTTCTCAGCTTCGGCCTGTGCATCGATGATGGCTTTTTGTTTGGCGATCTCTGCAGGAACCACGATGTTGGCTTGTTGTGTCGAGCGTTCTCTTTCTGCTCTGGCAGTTTCTGCTTTTTGCTCGGCAACGTAGGATTCTTCCAAAGATCTTGCAGATTGCACTTTCTCAGCAGCAGTCGCAATTCTTAAAGCTTCTGCTTCTTTTTCTCTTCTTTCGGCATCAGAATTGGCGATGGTGATTTTCGCCTCATTCTCTCCTTTTACCGCGATCGAGTTGGCCAATGATGTGGCGATCCTCGCTTCTTTTGCCGCTTCCGCTTTTCCGATGGCTTCATCTTTTCCAGCAGCAGCAATACTTACTTCTCTGTCTTTTTGCGTGATGGCGATCTTCACATCACGATCTCTTTGCGTTTCAGCGATCTGTGTATCTTTTTCTCTGTCGGCAATTGCTTTCCCGGTTTCCCCGATTTTGGTTTGCTCAGCTACGGAAATAATCGCTTCGTTGATTGCTTTCGCTGCAGCTTCTTTACCCAAAGCCTCGATGTAGCCTGACTCATCTCTGATATCGGTCACGTTGACGTTGATCAGTTTAAGACCTATTTTCTTAAGTTCTGTATCAACGTTTTTGGAGATATTATCCAAGAATTTATCTCTGTCTGTATTGATCTCTTCAATCGTCATCGTTGCAATGACCAAACGAAGCTGACCAAACAAGATATCTTTGGAAAGTTCCTGGATCTGCTCCTGCGAAAGACCCAACAATCGTTCTGCGGCATTTCCCATCGTATCTGGTTCTGTAGAGATTGCGATTGTAAATCTACAAGGCACATCCACACGAATGTTTTGACGGGAAAGGGCATTGGTCAAATTGGCCTCGATAGAAATCGGCTTCAAATCGAGATAAGCAAAATCCTGGATCACAGGCCAAACAAACGCACCTCCACCGTGGATACATTTGGCAGAGCTGCCGCCGGTTTTACCATAGATCACCAAGATCTTGTCAGACGGACAACGTTTGTAGCGCGAGATCAGCGCCAAGAATGTTACAAATAATACGAATACACCGACCAAAATCAGAATAAATGTTCCATTAATCATTTCCATATATGTTATTAAATTTTTTCTACAATTAGTACTTTTTCTTCCACACGGATAATCCTTACCAAAGATCCAGAAGCGATCTCTCCCGTTTCTGTGATGGCCAACAATTCGTGATTGGTTCCATTAAGAGAAACCTGGATCTTTCCGTTGCCAGATCTAGCCTCGGGAATTCTGAGATAGACTTCGGCAGTCTTGCCAATTAGTTTATTGATATTAAAAGTGTTGTCTTCGGTCAATTTTAAGATTTGCTTAATGACCACAAAGAAGATGACCACAAACAAAATCCCGACAAGCGCTGCCAGAATAATTAAAAACATCTGATTCTGAATGCTATGGAAAAAGGCTACACCAGTCCAGCCAAATCCCATCAGAAAATTGATCAGATTCCGGAAAGAAAATAATTGGAAAGGCCCGTGAACGGCATCCAGATTCCCATCGAAGTCGGCGCCCAAGCCATCGCTGAGGTCGGTCCCGATGATTGTAAAAATAAGTTGAAGCAGAAAAATGAGACTAGCGATAATGGCTACCCACCAGAAGGATTGTTGCAAAGTGCTCATCCCATCAAAGAAATCCATCATAGTTTATTTTGTTTTTTCTAAAAATACATATTTCTTATGAAAACCGCAAAACTTTATTTATAAAAACTATAATCATTCTATATTATATTGCTTTCCTCCGTACACAAAAGCTTCAGAATCTTCAGGATAGTATTTGATATCGTAATCGGAAATGCGCCTGGAAACCAAATAAGGATTGATGACAAAATCTTTAATTTTCTCTTCATTCTTATTTTCCTTAAGCCAGAAAACAATTTGACTTTTCTTTTTAATGCTGATGATTTTTTCTTTATAAAAATGATGAACAAGAACTTCTTCTTTCTCAAAATTACAATAATTAAAACCAATTCTCAATCCGCAAAGTAATAACAGACAAAAGCTGAAGCGTAGCACATATTTCAAATTAAAGAAATCTTTGATTAAGAATTTCAGGAAATAGATTCCCAAAAGTAAAGCTCCAACTTCCAAAATATTTAACGGAATATTATTATTCATCAACGATTCAAAGCTGGAAAACCAGTGAATGGCTTTCAAAACATAAATGATAAACGCATCGAAAATCTGGAATATCAAGAGATATTTCATTCCAAAAGCGATGGCAATTACCCTTAACAAAGATGAGATAATGATAATTTCGGAAAGTGGAATGATGAGCAAATTCGCGAAAATGGACACCAACGAAAATTGATGGAAATAATAAATCGCCAATGGCAAAGTCGCTATCTGCGCAGAAAAAGTCATCGCTGTAATGCTGTAAACGAAATCTTCCAGCCAATATCTTGGTTTCCGAAATAATTTTTTAATCGGTCCAGATAACCACCAAATTCCCAAAACTGCGACATAACTCAATTGAAATCCGACATCGAAAAACTGATTAGAATCGACAATTAAAAGAATGAACGCCGACAACGCCAAAGAATGCAACAAATCGGATTTCCGTTGCAACAAAACCATTACATAATAACAAGAGATCATCAAACAACTCCGCATCACAGAGCTTCCGTAATCGATAAATATAGCAAAAGCCCAAATCAAAGCTAGACTAAGAATTATTGAAAACTTCCGAAACTTGACTGGAATAATTTGATTCAAAACAAACAAAGTCATCCAAAAAATAATTACCATATGCGAACCGGAAATCGCCAACAAATGCACCAAACCAGTTTGATTGAAATCGTTTACCGTTTCTTTGTCCATCTCAGTTCTGTCTGACAAAATAATACCTTTCAAAAATTCCTGAATCTTTGGAGAAAGTGGCGTTTGATTGATTTTATTGAGAATCTCAAGACGCTTTTGTCGAATTTCATCAGAAAAAGAAACTTCGGTTTTTGGAGTTTTTAGAATTTCATTTGGCAGGTAGGCTTGCAGATAAACCTCCTGTCTTGCGAGATATTTTTTATAATCAAATTGAAAATTATTATTAATTTCTTCTGGCTGATGAATGTAAACTTCTGCATTATAAAAATGGTTAAAATCCAATTGTTCCTGTTCTTTTGGAATACTGAGAACCGTTTTGATTGGCGAGAAATCTTTAATTTCGTTTGAAGGAATTGCTAAGATTTCAACGAAATATCTTCTGTTCTTTTCATTGGAATTCAGTTTTTTGCTGAGTTGAAAAACAATATTTTCTTTTTCTTTTAAAGTTGGAATTGCTGGCTTGTGAGAATTTTGAAAATGTAGGAAAATTCCTATTGAGAAAAAGAAAAACCCTAGAAAGAAATATTTTGCCTTCTGGAAAAATGAAGATTTGATGAGGATTGAAATTAATGAAATACTGGAGAAAACCAGCAAAGCAAAAATAGTTAATTTACTCAAAATCAAATACTCTTGGAGAAGAATTCCAAGTATGAGACAGAGTACTAAAATGAGCAAAGGTTGTTTGTTCATCTTTGATTTGTGTTTTTATAAATCTACAAATTAAATTTATAAAAATCTGAATGTCTCGGAAAATTTGCGAAAAATTTTAAAACAAAAAGACTCTATTTCAAAATATCATCCACAATTTTCAAATGGTGATTGCTGTGAAGCCACAAAAAACGAAATGTTGTTTTCCTATCAAAATCGCCTAAAAAAGGATGTGTAATAAATGATTTTTCTGGAAGATTTTCAACAGCTTTCAATCTTTCTTTTGCCCGATTAATCAATTTCAAAATACTTTCCCGAGTTGGAACTTCTAATGGAATGAATTGTTTTGGTGCTCGTATTTTTCCTCTTGGAATCATTCCAAAATTCAGAAAGACAAATTTCTTCAAACTAAATTTCGGATTATAATCTTTAGGATTTGTCATCGTCAAACCTTTCAGACTGCTGTTCAGAATCAACAACAAATGTTCGAGATGCCAACCAACCGAAGCTTTGGAAACTTTCTCATTTGTCACATCAATTTTGGATAAAAGTAATTCTATTTTTTGAAGTTGTATTTCGATTTTATCCATTATTTCAAGTTTACGATGATTTCCGATGCATTATTGCTCGCGCCACTTCCGCCTAATTTTGAACGCAAAATCTCGTAGTCATTCAAAACTTGTTCGCGTTTTTCTGTATTGAGGATTTTATTGAGTTCTTTGACCAAGTTAGTCGTATTCAATTCATTTTGAATCAATTCCGTGACCACTTCTTTGTCCATTATCAAATTGACCAGCGAAATGTATTTGATATTTTTGATGAGACGTTTTCCAATTTCGTAGGAAATTCGGCTTCCTCGATAGCAGACGACTTCTGGGATATTGAGCAAAGCCGTTTCCAAAGTTGCAGTTCCGGACGTTACCAAAGCGCCTTTGGAACATCTCAACAAATCATAAGTTTTGTTGGAAACAAAATGAACATCAGCATCTACAAACTGCTCATAGAAATCTTTCTCCAAGCTCGGCGCACCAGCTATTACGAACTGATAATCAGTAAAATGACTTCTTACAGACAACATCAATTCCAGCATCTTTGTGACTTCCTGCTTCCTCGAACCAGGCAAAAGGGCGATGATTTCTTTTTCGTTAAGATTGTTTTCTGATTTAAATTTTTGAATATCAACAAGTTGCAAGCCTTCAATCGCATCAAGCAACGGATGACCTACGAAATGTGTTTCTATGCCGTGTTTCTTATAAAAATCCTTTTCGAATGGGAGAATGACAAGCATTTCGTCCACATATTTCCGGATGGTTTCCACACGACCTTCTTTCCAAGCCCAAAGTTGTGGCGAAATATAATAAACCACTTTGATTCCCAAATCTTTGGCAAACTTTGCAATCCTCAAATTGAATCCTGGATAATCTACCAAAATCAACATATCTGGTTTGTATTCCTGAATGTCTTTTTTGCAAATTTTGATATTGTTGAGAATGGTCCCAAGATTTTGAACCACTTCCAGAAAACCCATAAACGCGAGGTCGCGGTAATGTTTGACCATAGTTCCGCCTTGCTTCTGCATCAAATCGCCACCCCAAAAACGGAATTCTGCGTTCTGGTCTTTCTGTCTGATGGCCTTCATCAGGTTGGAAGCGTGCAAATCGCCGGAAGCCTCTCCTGCAATAATGTAATATTTCAAGGGTTAGATTTTGGTTTTTAATAAATAGTAAATAATTTTTAAAGACTTAAGCTGTCAGGATTTTGATGAGCTTCCCAGACTCCGGAAACTAAGATGACATCATCGAAAATTTCATAAATCAACAAACAATTGCGAACGATAACCGTTCTTACATTTTCGACAGATGTTCTTCTTCCAAGGAAAGGATTAATAGAAATCTGCTTCATTTTCTCATTGAAAAAATTATTTAATTTTCGACTGTAAATTGTTGATTTATTTCGAAGATTCCAATATTTGAAGATTTCCCTTTTATCTTTTTTTGCCCGAAAAGACCATATTACTTCTCTTGCTCCCGAAACCATTCTTCCATCTCTTTAGCTTCTAGTTCCTGTGAAGTGAATTTTCCTTTATTATATTCGGCTTTTGCTTCTTTTAGTCTAAGAAGCTGCTCGTCAGAAAGAATATAAATATCTTCTTCAAGGATTTTTTCTATTTTTTCCAGAACAGATTCATCCGAAATATCGATTTTTTCTTTAATTAATTTTTTGCGTTCAAGTGTAGTCATCATTTTTAAGTTTTAAAAATTTTTAAACTAAATTTGTTTATTCAAAGTTATAAAAAAATGACAGAAGATTTCGAGATTAAAAATAAAGTAGCAGGAAGCGGATTGGTGAATTTTGATATTACCGACCTATATCCGAAGGGGAAAAGGTTGGGAATCGACATCAAGGATTTCCTTTGGGAAGGGATGATTTTGAAGGAAAAAGACTTCCGCGAAAAAATTGCGAACATCGATGCAGAGGTTTATAGAGACGCTTATGTTTACATCTATTGCTCTGAGGATGTGATTATTCCGTTGTGGGCTTATTTTCTAATTACGTCCAAAGTTACAGACCCTGCGAAAAAAGTGGTTTTTGGAAACCGTGAGGATTTGGAAGTTTTGCTAATGCATAATGCGATTCAAACCTACGATTTCTCTGAACTGCGAGACAAACGTGTGCTGGTAAAGGGTTGTAGCGATGAATCGATTCCGAACAATGCTTACGTGGAATTGGTGGAACAACTGAAACCGCTTGTGAAATCTTTGATGTTTGGGGAAGCGTGTAGCAATGTTCCGATTTTTAAAAATTAATCGCATTTAATTTAGAAGATCTAATCAAAATTTTTATCTTTGATTTCAAACAAAAACATATTATGAGTTTATTAGACCTTATCACAGGAAGTACAGGCAACCAGGTTGCAGAACAAGCTGAGAACAAATTCGGAATCAGCAAAAATCAAATCATCGCACTTTTGATAGTTGCTGCGCCTTTGGTCATCAGCTATTTGAAGAAAAAATCAGAAAACACTGACGAAGCAGACAAACTAAATGCAACGCTTGACAAACACCACGACGGAAGCATCTTAAACAATCCTGCGCAAGCACTAGACAGAGAGCAAGAAGGCGACTCTATCCTAAGCCACATCTTCGGAGGCGAGAAAGCTACTGTGGAAAACCAACTTTCACAAAATACCGGAATTTCTATGGACAAAATTGGACCAATCTTGGCAATGTTGGCGCCCGTAATTATGGGTTACATTGGTCAGCAAAAGCAAGCCAACAACGTGACTTCTGGCGGTGGATTGGGAGATTTGCTTGGCGGAATCCTTGGCGGTTCTGCTCAAGAAGCACAGGCATCCAACAATCCTTTGAGTGATATTTTAGGAAGCGTACTTGGCGGTGCAACGCAATCTTCCGGAGGCGGATTGGGCGACATTCTTGGAAGTGTTCTAGGCGGAGGAAATCAGCAACAACAATCTCAGCAAGGGGGACTTGGTGGATTACTAGGCGGACTTTTCGGAAAATAAAAGATTACACTACAAATACAAATCGGGCTCGTAAAATTTACGAGCCCGATTTTTTTATTTTTCTTCAGTTTCCTTTGGTTTTTCAGCCTTGGCTTTCGTCGCCTTCAGCTTTGGTTCTGCTTTTTCTTTTGCTGGCTTTTCCGCCACTACTACAGTTTTCGAGGCTTTTCTAAGTCTGGATTTTCCATAACTTCCTCGCGCGATTTTTCCTTTGGTAGATTTTTGGTCTCCTCTTCCCATAATAATTAAATATTTGATTTCCACTAAATTACAACAATTTTCCGAGACCACCAAGAATTCGGGCGTGTCCCTCGCATTGGCGTGTCATCCTGAGGTTCTCGAAGGGCAACCACTCGGGCCGGGCTATCCGTTAATATCTTTTTTCCCATCCGCCAATTCCATCCGCCACAAAAAAGGATATCCACTACACCCGAGGCGCTAGCCGAACTGTACGAAGTAAATCCCTCACGCGCTTCGCCCCGATTGAAATTATTTACGTCAAAAATGGACAATTATGTACATATTTGCCGTATTCTCTATTCATATTATTATCTTTGCACTCGGAAATTAGACGACTAAATGTCTAATCTCTAAAGTCTAACATCTAACATCTAAAAAAATGTTCCGTACACACACAAACGGCGAACTGACGCTGAAAAATCTGAATGAAAAAGTAACACTTTCCGGCTGGGTACAAACCATCCGCGACAAAGGTTTTATGATTTGGATAGATTTGCGAGACCGTTACGGCATCACACAATTGGTTTTGGACGAGGACAGAACTTCCAAAGAACTTTTAGAAACCGCTAAGAAACTCGGCCGTGAGTTCGTCATCAAAGTAGAAGGAACCGTTATCGAACGTACTTCCAAAAACCCAAAGATTGCAACGGGCGACGTAGAAATCTTAGTTGAAAATCTAATCATATTAAATGAATCTCAATTGCCACCCTTCACCATCGAAGACGAAACCGACGGTGGCGAAGAATTGAGAATGAAATACAGATACCTCGACATCCGAAGAAATCCGGTAAAAGACAAACTGATTTTCCGTCACAAAATGGCGCAGAAAGTAAGAAATTATCTTTCCGAAGAGGGCTTCATCGAGGTTGAAACGCCGGTTTTAATTAAATCTACTCCGGAAGGCGCGAGAGATTTTGTTGTGCCAAGCAGAATGAATCCGGGACAATTTTACGCATTACCACAATCGCCACAAACTTTCAAACAGTTATTGATGGTCGGTGGAATGGACCGATATTTCCAAATCGTAAAATGCTTCCGTGATGAGGATTTGCGTGCTGACAGACAGCCGGAATTCACCCAAATCGATTGCGAAATGGCGTTTGTAGAGCAGGAAGATATTATGAATGTTTTCGAAGGAATGACGAAAGTTCTTTTGAAAGACATTACAGGAAACGAATTCGGAGATTTCCCAAGAATGACCTTCGCAGATGCGATGCAGAAATATGGAAACGACAAACCGGACATCCGTTTCGGAATGGAATTTCACGAATTGAATGACTTAACAAAAGGAAAAGATTTCAAAATATTCGACGAGGCAGAATTGGTAGTCGGAATCAATGTTGAAGGCATTGCAGATTACACCAGAAAACAAATCGACGAATTGGTGGATTGGGTAAAACGCCCTCAAATTGGCGCAACAGGATTGGTTTGGATTAAATTCCAAAATGATGGTGTTGTGACTTCGTCTGTCAATAAATTCTATTCTGAAGAAGATTTAAAGAAAATCACAGAAGAATTCGGAGCAAAAGCTGGAGATTTAATGTTCGTAATGTCCGGAAACGCAGACAAAGTGAGAACGCAACTTTCCGCTCTTAGAATGGAACTCGGAAACCGTCTTGGACTCAGAAAAGGAAACGAATTTGCACCACTTTGGGTTGTAGATTTCCCGTTGTTGGAATTTGATGAAGAAAGCGGACGTTACCACGCAATGCACCACCCTTTCACGTCTCCAAAAACAGAAGATTTCCACCTGTTGGAAACCGACCCAGGAAAAGCAAGAGCCAACGCATACGATTTGGTTTTAAACGGAAACGAAATTGGTGGCGGCTCTATCAGGATTTTTGATAAAGATTTGCAGTCGAAAATGTTTGACCTTTTAGGATTCTCAAAAGAAGAAGCAGAAGCGCAATTCGGATTCCTGATGAACGCCTTCAAATATGGTGCTCCGCCTCACGGAGGTTTGGCGTTCGGATTTGACCGTTTGGTAGCGATTTTGGATGGAAACGAGGTGATTAGAGATTACATCGCTTTCCCGAAAAATAATTCTGGGCGAGATGTGATGATTGATGCGCCGGCGCCGATTCATCAGGAACAGCTGACAGAACTGGAACTTAAATTAGATTTAAAATCATAAATTAGAAGCGGGAATTTTTTTCTCGCTTTTTTAATATCAACAATATTCAAAAATTTCTACGCAATTAAATTTGGAAAAAATACCAAAACTTGGTACATTAGGTTTTAGAAATTAAATGATAAAGTTATGGCTAAAAATACTTCGATTTTACTGGGCGATTATTTCGACAATTTTATCAATTCACAAATAAAAACGGGAAAGTATTCTTCCACAAGTGAAGTTGTAAGAGCCGCTTTGCGATTGTTTGAATACGAAGAAATCAAGAAATCTGAATTAATTAAAGAACTTAAAAAAGGTGAAAAATCCGGGTTTTCTGTAAATTTTAATCGTGAAGATTTCAAAGAAAATATACGTCAAAAATATGCTGCTGAATAATGAATTATAAAATCAGTAAACAGGCTGAGATTGATTTAGAAAATATTTGGCTCTATACTTTTGAAGAATGGTCTATGGAGCAAGCTGATTATTATTTTGATTTACTGATGGACGAGATTGAATATATTTCCGAAAATCCGAAATCAGGAACGGATTATAGCAACGTAAGAAAAGGATATTTCCGTACTAGAATAAAATCTCATTTTATATTTTACAAAATCAATTTACAAGAAGAAAAAATAGAAATTATAAGAATTCTTCATCAACAAATGGATGTTGTTTCGCATTTTTAATCATATTTAACTGTAATTTTGGTTCTAAATATCAGTGGTTTGGTAAAAAGCATTTACGCTCAAATGAAAAAATTTAATTCAGGACTTTATAATTGACCTCATAGTTTTAAAAAATTATGAGGTTTTTAATTTACTTAAACAACAGATTTTCATTATTTTTACTAAAACACAAATTCTATGAAATCTCCACTAGAAATACTCCAACAATATTTCGGCTACGACAATTTCCGTCTCGAACAAGCAAACGCAGTTCAAAATGTAATTGAAAAAAAAGATACGTTTGTTTTGATGCCAACTGGCGGTGGTAAATCACTTTGCTACCAAGTTCCAGCGTTGGTTTTGGATGGAACTGCGATTGTGATTTCGCCTTTGATTGCTTTGATGAAAGACCAAGTTGATGCGTTGCGCGTGAACGGAATTTCGGCTTCGTACATCAATTCTTCGATGAGTGTTTATGAGCAAAATGAAACTTTAAACCAATTAAAAAACGGTAAGCTCAAACTTTTATATGTAGCGCCGGAAAAATTGAGTGCTGATAATGGTGCGTTTTTAAAATTGCTGAATGAGGTCAATATTTCCCTGTTTGCGATAGATGAGGCGCATTGTGTTTCACATTGGGGTCACGATTTTCGTCCGGATTATTTGTTTTTAAATGGAATTAAAAAGCAATTTCCAGAAGTCCCAATCATCGCATTGACGGCAAGTGCAGACGAAATCACAAGGAAAGACATCATCAAACAACTGAATCTTCAAAATCCGCTGGTTTTAATTTCTTCTTTCGACAGAGCGAATATCAAATATTTTGTTCAGCCGAAACAATCGGTCTTCCAAAACATCATTCAATACCTCAATGAACATCCGAACGATTCGGGAATCATCTACTGTTTATCGAGAAAAGGAACGGAAGAAATGTCGAATAATTTGCGAGAAAATGGCATCAACTCGGCTTTTTATCACGCCGGACTTTCTTCTATGGAAAGAGCGAAAGTTCAGGAAGATTTTTTAAAGGATAAAACTCGGGTGATGGTTGCGACGATTGCCTTTGGAATGGGAATCGACAAGAGCAATGTCCGTTTTGTAATGCACGCAGATTTGCCCAAAAATATTGAAAGTTACTATCAAGAAACGGGAAGAGCTGGACGAGACGGTTTGCCGAGTGAAGCGATTTTGTTTTATTCATTTGCCGATGTGATAAAATTGAGAAGATTTGCAATGATAGAAGGCAACGAAGAGCAATCTGAATTGATGTTGCAAAAGCTGAAACAAATGTCCGACTTTGCCGAAATGCAAAAATGCCGACGACAATACTTGATGGAATATTTTGGCGAAAAACACGATGGAAACTGCAATTCCTGCGATTTTTGCTTGAGCGAATTTGAAACTTGGGACGCAACAACTGATGCTCAAAAATTATTGAGTGCGATTTTTAGGTTGAAGGAACGATACGGAAAAAACTTAATCATTGATTTTCTGCGAGGTTCAAAAAGTGTGAAAATTACAGATTCGATGCGCAGTTTGCCAACTTATGGCATTGGAAATAATCAGGATAAAAATTATTGGCAAAACTTGATAAGACAATTATTGATTAATGGTTTTTTGAATGAATCGAATGAAGAATTTTCTGTTTTAAAGCTGAATGAAGAGAGCAAATTGGTTTTATTTAAAGATAAAAAAGTCACTTTCCGAAAAGTAAAAGAACAAGCCAAAGCCGTCGTTGTTGCTGAAGTTGAGAACGATTATTCAGCTCCAGACTTTGATGCAAATGAAGATTTGTTTGCGGAACTAAGAACTTTAAGACGAGAAATTGCCGAACGAGAAAATGTTCCACCGTATGTCATTTTCTCTGATGCAACTTTGCTGGAATTGTCAACTTATCTTCCAAATTCCAAAGAGGAATTAAGTCAAATTAGCGGTTTCGGAGCTTTTAAAATTGAAAAATATGGTGAGATATTTTTGACTCCGATTACAGATTATTGCAACATTCATAGTTTGACTAGTAAAGTCATCGAGAAAAAACCGAAGAAAAAACGAGACCCCCAAAAGACGAATCCCAAGACATCTGGAACTTTTGCGACAACTTTTGAGATGTACAAAGACGGAAAAACTATCGAAGAAATCGCTAAAATCAGAAATCTGTCTATCAACACTATTCAAAATCATTTAGCAAATTTTGTAGCAACTGGAAAAATAGAAGCCGACGAATTAATGGATATGAGCAAAATAGAACCGATTCTCGAAATTGCAAAATCCCAAACCATTCCATCTTTAAAAGCCATCAAAGAGGAATTAGGCGAAGGTTTTTCTTATTTTGACATTCATATTGCGATGGCTTATCATCAATCTCAGCAATAAAGAAGCGCAAAATATTTTTATCTCTTTTTATACTTTGAATATAAAATTTTGCTAATTTTATAAAAAAGACAAACTATGAAAAAAGCAGCGATTTTTTTGATACCAATTCTTCTTTTGGTAGGTTGTAAAAAGGGCGACGAATTTGCGCTCAATGAAAAAGTAGCAAATGAATTTCTCAAGGAAATGAGTGCGCTCGACGAATTCGAATCGAAATATTTTTCAGATTCCAGCGCATTAGCAAAAGCACCTTCTGCAGAAACTGCCGTCGAGGTCAAAGATGCAATCAAGCTTTCGGAAGACGCAAGTGCAGGTTTGAAGAATATTGCAGGCACTTCGGTGAGCCCGGAAGCGATGCCTTTTTATAAGGGAGCTTTGGAATATATCGATGCAGTAAATGCACAAGGTCAGGCTGCCAAAGACTTTTTCACCGAATCTGATCCGAGAATGAGAGAAGGCTCTTACGAACTTATAATAGAAAATTTCAAAAAATTAAAGTCAAAACCAGACAGCATTCTCGCCATCCAAAAAGTTTATCTTGATAAAGTTGGGATTAAATAAATTAAAACAAAAAGCCAAAGATTCGGAAATCTTTGGCTTTTCTATTATGTTAATGTTAGTGATTCAAAAGTGAATTGGAATATCCGGAATATCTTCCAAAACATGTCTTCCCTCAATTCTATCAATAGCATTTTGAGCTCTTTTTTTAGCAACGGAAACTTTGTAATCGAACCATTGTTCTTTGAAAAGTTTTCGCATCAGATTATCAAAATGTTGTGTAATTACCAGATTTTTGAAACCTCTCCATTTTTCTATCAATTGAAAAGGCAAAGCTCTGACAGAGATTGAATAACCTTCTGTTTCATATTGGATAAAATGCCACCAGCCAGACGGCATATAAAGTGTTTGCCCAGGTTTCAGAACTGCTTCGTATCCATCAAGATATTTCAGACCAGGAAATTCTTTCTGAGAAGACGTTTTCAAATTAGCGATGCTGTGAAAATTATAGGGTAATTTATAAATCAAATCTGATTGACTTAACGGAAACAACCAAACTTTTTTAATGCCTTGATATTGAGTCAAGAAAACGTGTGACATATCGATATCAACGTGGTTTCTAGTATTGGAACCTTGTCCACCGAAGAACATAAAAGGCAGCCAAGACAAGACTTTGCCTTTCGTAATATCTTTATAAATGACATCTTTCTTGAGTTCTGGTTTGATGGTCAAAAGATTGAACAGGAACAATCTGTATTTTGTTTTTTCTCGGCTTATCAAATCCAGATATTCAGAAAATTTCATTCTGGCCAATGGTTTACTCGCCGCTCTGTCAAGAGAATGGATTTCTTCACCATAGACATCTACTTCATTATTCCCTGCAATTTCTTTGAAATAATCATAATTCCAGTTTTTGAGAGCCGGACTTTCCGCGTCGATAAAGTCTTCTATAATGACCGGAATATTGGGTTTCATAAACTTCGAAGTAAATTCTTCGGAATTATAATTTCGAATTCTGCCTATCTCTTTTAACTTCATAATCGATGATTAAAGGGACAAAAGTAGAAATAAATTCAATTCATACCAAAAAAGTATGAGTTAAAGTTTGATTTCTAAGGCAACTTTGCTACGAGAAACTCCGGAGACAATTTCAAAATCCAATAGATGATTTTCCATTTCCAATTGGGAACGATGGTAAAAGAATTGCCAGCATTCACGATATGTTTCGCCACATAGTCAGGTTCCATTAATAACGATTTGTTCAAATCCAAACCAGCATTGATTTTTGTATTAATGTAACCGCTTACCAGAACATTCACCGTAATTTTCCTTGAATTCAATTCTTGTCGAAGGCCAGCTAAATATTGTGTAAAGGCAGATTTTGTGCTTCCATAAACAAAGTTGCTTTTCCGACCACGAACACCGGAAAGCGAGGAAAGTCCAATGATTCTTTCAATATTTTTATTATTAATATCAGTCGCAATAATATTTAAAATTGAAACTGCGCCAACATAATTCGTCTTCATCATTTCAAAAGTGCCTTCGAAGTTTCTTAAAGCTTCCTGATTTTCAACTAAAAACCCTGCTGCATAAACCACGATATTTGGTTTGATAGATAATTCATCATAAAATTTTTGGTGAGAAGAAAAATCTGTTGCGTCAAAATATTTGATTTCAATTTTTGATTTATCTAATTGATTTTCATTGATGAAATTTTCCAAGGAACCTAAATTTCTGGAAGATGCAATGATGGAAATGCCTTTCGACAAATATTGCAAAATACATTGTTTCGCCACATCAGAATTGGCACCGAGAATCAGAACAGTTTTATTGGAATTCATATGGTAAAAATAGAGATTAGAAGTCAGATTTTAGATATCAGTACATTTTAAAATCCGTAAATTTGTACTTATTAAAGAAATCGGAGCAATTAGAAAATATATTTAGTTTAAAAATCTAGCCTCTAATTTCTCACATCTAACTTCTATTTATGTTTAATGTTTTAGGAAACTTTTTGACGCTTTCTTCGTTCGGCGAAAGTCACGGAGAAGCTTACGGCGGAATTATCACCAATTTTCCGGCTGGTCTGGAAATCGATATTGAGAAAGTTCAGCTCGAGCTTGACCGCAGAAAACCAGGACAATCCGCAATTGTAACACAAAGAAAGGAAGGCGATAAAGTTCGATTTTTATCCGGGATTTTTGATGGAAAATCCACAGGAACGCCAATTGGATTCATTGTTGAAAATGAAAACCAACGTTCCAAAGATTACGACCATATTGCTCAAGCATATCGCCCGAGTCACGCCGATTATACTTATGACCAGAAATATGGCATCCGAGATTATCGTGGTGGCGGAAAATCTTCTGCTCGTGAAACTTTGAATTGGGTGGTTGCAGGCGCATTAGCAAAACAACTTTTACCCGAGATTGAAATCAACGCTTACGTTTCTTCTGTTGGCGAAATATTCTGTGAAAAACCTTATCAGGATTTAGATTTTTCTAAAACCGAAAACAACATCGTCCGTTGTCCAGATGAGGAAACGGCCGAGAAAATGATTGAAAGAATCAAAGAAATCAAAAAAGAAGGCAATACGATTGGCGGAACTGTAACTTGCATTATCAAAAATGTTCCCGTTGGATTGGGCGAACCGATTTTCAATAAACTTCACGCCGAATTAGGCAAAGCAATGCTAAATATCAACGCTTGCAAAGGTTTTGAATATGGAAGCGGATTTTGTGGCGCGAAGATGACAGGAAAGCAACACAACGACCTTTTCAACCAAGATGGAACAACACAATCCAATCTTTCCGGCGGAATCCAAGGTGGAATTTCGAATGGCATGGACATCTATTTTCGTGCGGCTTTCAAACCCGTTGCTACGATTCTTCGTCCGCAGGAAAGCATCAATAAAAATGGCGAATCTGTGACTGTGGAAGGCAAAGGAAGACACGACCCTTGTGTGGTTCCAAGAGCTGTCCCGATTGTGGAAAGTCTCGCTGCATTTGTTTTGGCAGATATGTATTTAATTAATAAAACCAGAAAAATATAATGGATATCAAATCATTTTGGGACGATGCTGTTTCTTACACAGAATATCTAAGGGAAGCTGGAGAAAGGCTGGGAAATCCAAAGAATTCGCAGGAATCTGATTACGCAGAATATTACCGATTGGGAATCCAGAGGATGAACAGAATGTGGGAAAAATATCTTCCAAATTCTGAGCAGGTGGCGACTTTGGCTAATAAGAATTTCAATGGTAAAATATTGATCATTTCTGAAGCTTGGTGCGGCGACGCGAGTCAGGTGATTCCGGTTGTGGTCAAGTTTTTTGAGCAGTTTGAGATCAGGATCTCTTACCGTGACCAGGAACCAAGTTTGATTGATGACTATTTGGTAAACGGCGGAAAGTCGATTCCGATCGTGATTTTCCTTGATGAAAACTTCAATGAGATCGCACATTGGGGACCGAGACCAAAACACGGCACTGAACTTCTGAATAAACATAAAGCGAATCCGGAAGCATTCACGAAAGACCAATTCTATGTGGAATTGCAAACGTATTATGCTAAAAACAGAGGTTTCGATACGGTAGAGGAACTTCTGGAATTGTTGTAAATTTCAATCGGGAGACGAATCCTGCGTAAGGGATAGTAACGGATATCCTTCTGCTTGCCTTGCCAGGCAAGTAGAAGATAGTAGTGGATAGCCCGACCCGAGCGGCTGGCCCTAGTGTTGGCGAGGGATACGCCCCAATTTTTAATATTATTGTTATGAATTTTCTAAGAAAAAATATTGTTTACTTCATTTTACTGATCGTCTTGCTGGCTTTTATGACCATCAAGCCACTTAGGGATTTTGTGTCGGAACAAATTGCGATGAGTCCGACGGTTTCCAAGATCAATAATGAAACTTTGCTTGCAGACGAGGTTTTGGACATCGATTTGAAAGGCATCAACACGAGCAGTACGAATCTGAAAAATCTGCGTGGAAAGGTTTTGTTCCTTAATTTTTGGGGAACTTGGTGTCCGCCGTGCAGAACGGAATGGCCCACGATACAGAAACTATACGACCTGAAAAAAGATAAACTGGAATTCGCCCTGATCGCGATGCAGGACCAAGAGGAAGATGTGAAAAAATTCCTGAAGGAAAATAATTATACTGTTCCGGTTTATATTGCTGAAAGTCCTTTGGACCCGAAAATTTTGCCGGTTGCTTTTCCCACAACTTATTTAATTGGAAAAGATGGCAGGATTTTGAAAAAGGAAGACAGCTCGATGGATTGGAGCAAGGATTCTATCTTGGAATTCATTGAAAATGTGACGAAATAGCAATTGGCTTTTGGCTATTAGCTTTTTAAAATATAAGTCAAAAAAAGGGCACATAATTTAATAATTACGTGCCTTTTTATATTTAGAAAAATTTCTTATTTCTTCACTTCTCCGAAAGTTTCCGGGAATCTTGCTGCTGTGAAATCTTTTGAGATTGCAGCTTTTTCGAACTTTAATTTTCCACTTAGAGTTTCGATAACCACACCGTCATCTGCAATGCTGAAGATCTTGCCGTGCATTCCGGAAGTAGTCACTACTCTTGCACCTGGTTTCAAAGCTTCCTGGAAATTCTTTTCCTGCTTTTGTTTTTTCATCTGAGGACGAATCATCAGAAAATAAAATCCAACAACCATCAAACCGATCATAATTAATGTCGGAGTCATAGATTGTGCTGGTGCTGCTGCTTGTAAAAATACTGTTAGCATAATTTTTATTATTGAGTAATGTTAGCCGAGAAAGTCAATCTTACCGGTGCTTTTTCTACGTTTACGAAAACGTCTGCCACTTTGTTAACTGCTCCATCAAAATTTGTTGAGTCGAAATGCAAAGTGATTTTTCCTTTTTTACCTGGCAAAATTGGTTCCTTTGTAAAATCCGGAACTGTACATCCACAACCTGGTTTTACGTTTGAGATGATTAGTGGATTGGTTCCTGTATTGGTTACTTCGTAGATATGTTCTACTTTTTCTCCTTTTTTGATATCGCCAAAATTATGATCAGTTTCGCTGAAAGCAATTGTTGTCAATGGTTTGCTTTGCGCTTCTTTTACCAGTGCGGCATCTTCCGGATTTACTGATTCCTGAGACATTGCTTCTACCACAGTACTTGCCTGAGCAGAATCTACGCCTGGAATATGGTCTAAAGTTTTTTCCTCTTTTTTACAAGAAAAAGTCAATGTGCAAAGTGCTGCGATAGCTAATATTTTGATTGATTTCATAAGTAAATATTATTTATTTGAAATTATACTCGGTTTGTATCCTTTGTGTATTTGTCCAAAACACCGTTGATAAAGATATTGGATTTTTCGGTTCCGTAGACTTTGGAAATATCGATATATTCATTGATGATAATTCTGGAAGCAGTCAATGGGAAATTGTCAAGCTCTGTAATCGCTGCGATCAGGACGATTCTGTCTAGTAGAGAAATTCTGTCCAATTCCCAGTTCACAAGACGTTCCTGCAGTTTTTTCTCAGATTCTTCCCAATTGTTAAGCGAAGATCTCAAAAGCTTTCTAGCGAATTCTTCGTCTTCATCATCTTTGAGCATTTTGATAAGGGTGTGAGAAGGTTCGTTTTCTTTCATAAAACCAATGGTTTTCTGAATCATAGAATTGGAAATGTGAAGATCATCTGCCCAGGACATTTCTTTTTCCTCAAATCTATCGTGCAAATCACTATTTTCTGCAACATATCTCAGGAAAAGTTTTCCAATGAATTTCTGATCGTCCTCGAAAGAGATTTCTCCGTCTTCCATATAATCCTGATAACGTTTTCCTGCTTTGATGCGTTGGAATGTTTTTACCAGAATCGGATCATTAGAATCCCAGATGAGGTCTTTATGTCTGCTGGAGAAACTTCTTCTCTCCTCATTGTCTTCCAACTGAATCAGAACTTGATTTCTTACCAATTTCTGATTTGGATTTTCATTCTCCGTGGTTTTGATGTATTTGTTTTTCCCGATTTCTATCTGATCCTCTGTCAAACTCTTGAGACCAACCATAAAGTTGAGCGTGTAGATGTACAGATTGTAGATTTTGTTGATTTCTGAGAACATATTTTTCTCAACGACTTCAAACCTGATCGGGTTTTGATAGTAAGCATAGAGCGATTCTACAACTTTTTCACGGATTTGTCTTCTTCCCAGCATTTCAAAGATCTTTTATTGGGTGCAAAGATAAGGAAAATGTCTCAAATCTTAGTCTAAT
This sequence comes from Epilithonimonas sp. JDS, assembly GCF_021261315.1. Classification (GTDB taxonomy): domain Bacteria; phylum Bacteroidota; class Bacteroidia; order Flavobacteriales; family Weeksellaceae; genus Epilithonimonas. The sequence goes on along the minus strand of NZ_JAJSAX010000006.1, from coordinate 1,622 downwards.
GATAATCAATAATGTATGACAATTATCAAAACTTTTCAGAATCGATTTGTTCTAGCTGGGTGAGGTTTTTGGAAAGTCTTTTCAATAAAATACCATAAGCCAGCTTGTAATAAAGCAGAATCAGAATAATACAAATCAACAAACTGAAAATGACGCCCGTAATCAATCCCCAGAACGTTGGATTATCGATATGAATATTCTGTTTCTTGATTGTAAAAACAATAAAGCTTGTAAAACTTCCGATGAAAAGTATCAGCAAAAATATATTACTGAATATAAACAGATTGACAGTCTTCTTGAAATGGATAATGTGCGTGATAAATTTTTTCAGGTTGGATTCTACATTAATCTTTTTATAATTAAGATAAAAAATTACAACGAAAACGCCGGTTATGATTAAACTGAAAATCTTCATTAAATAATAAATCCTGTCCAAAGAAAATTCAACTTCATTTTGATTTCTGATCTGAAGTTTGTTGAGAATACTTGTAAAATCTGTCTGGAAATCGTTAGAAAATAAAGCAATAAAATTAATCAATCCAAAGATTACAAATTCTGCAATACTGATCCAAAGAATATACTTGACGTAATTCCTTGATTTTTTATTAAGCATAGATTCGATTTCATTCTGATCATAGCCGTCAGCAATCTCCTGGTCTTGCCAGGTTTTCTTTAGCGAATCGATATCAAAATCTTCTTGGTTAGGCATGCTTTATCATTAATTCTTTTAATACTTTCTTCAATCTGTTCATTTTTACGCGTGCATTTACTTCTGTGATTCCCAATGTTTCAGCAATTTCTTTGTAAGGCTCATCGTCCAGGTACATCATTACGATGGCTCTTTCGACATCCGGCAGAAGTTTGATAACCTTGTACAAAAGCGAAATCTGCTGCTGTTTTTCATCATTATCTTCAAGGAAATCTTTGCTGTGGAAATCCTGAAGTTCGTCCGTCTGTGGCTGTCTGGTCTTCTTTCGGAATAAGGTGATGGCCGTATTCAAAGCCACACGGTACATCCACGTCGAAATTTTAGAATTACCTTGGAATGAGTCGTACGATTTCCAAAGTTGTAACACGATTTCCTGAAAAAGATCTTCCTGATCTTCCAGAGAATGGGTATAAAGGCGCGAGACTTTGATGATAAGTCCCTGGTTATCCTTTATTAATTTAGAAAAAGCTTTCTGTTTGTTCTCCATTCCGCGAACGAAGATAAGGATTTTACGAAAAATAATAGAAGATAATATCAATATGATAAATATTTGGGCATCTTAACCGGCTCTCACTACTCGCTATCCTAAAAAGCCAAAGCTAATATCCGAAGCTATTTTCAGGATGAGCTCAAACATGCCGTTCCATCCGGGATGCGCTTCGCAAGGAAGAACATTCGCATTCTATTAGAAACTCAAACAATATTTTGTACTTTTGCACCTCAGAGAAGCGTGGCTTGTTGATCCAGATTCAATCTGGGTAGGAAAGTCCGGACACCATAGGGCAGCATAGCGGATAACGTCCGTCATTCGTGAGAGTAGGACAAGTGCAACAGAAAGCAAGTACAGTTCGGCTGTAGTGAAACCAGGTAAACTCTATGCGGTGCAATGCTAAGTATATCATCAGTTAAGTTC
>NZ_JAJSAX010000005.1 GCF_021261315.1 Epilithonimonas sp. JDS | reverse complement strand
CGAGGCTTAAACTAATGCTGGATTCTCTATCATTAATAACCCTTGAATTTTTCAAAATTCAAGGGTTATTTTTTTGTAAATATTTTTTAGTAAAATGAGATTTTATATGGATCGTAATATTCGTGTTTATGTCCCAAACAATAATTGACAGCAATAGATTTGCCAATGTAAGCGCCTAATTTTCAGTGAAATTTAGAATGAATACAAATAATTTTTAAGAATGTCCTCGTACAGAAGATTTCGTGAATAATTTTAAATCATATAATTTTATAAATTAATTATTCGCAATCATAATATTATATTTTTGTTAATTATGGTATTCTAATTGTTAACATTATCATAACATTTAAATAAAAAGTTATGAAAAAGATTTTTACCTTAGTCGGACTTGTGTCCACGTTCGCATTATCAAATGCGCAGATTGTTATCAATGAAATTTATACTGGCGGCGGCTTATTGACTGCTGTGCTTGCCAACGATTTCATTGAATTGAAAAATATTGGATCGACCACGCAGACTCTTACCGGAGCAACAATCCAATACGGACCTCTATCAGGGCAATTTACACAATATCACACTTTACCATCCATTACTTTAAATGCCGGACAGACTTATTTAATTCAGCAAGCTTCTGATGGTCTGGGCGGAATTAATCTTCTAAACCCAAATCTGATTGTCAATGTGGTGCTTAACTTAGATGGATCAGGACCTGTAGTGGGCGTTGGTCTGCAGCTAGGACTGACTTCCGGAAAAGTTGCCTTGGCTTCCAACAACACTCGTGTCACTGGACCCACAGCTTCAAATGTAATAGATTTTGTTGGTTACGGTCTTGCAGATCAGTATGAAGGAACCGGAGCAGCACCTTCTCCAACATTCCTGAACTCTATAGCCAGAATATCCGGAGACACCAACAGGAACAATGTGGATTTCACAGCAGCGTTTCCTACTCCGCAGTCTACAGGGCAAACATTAGCTGTAGGTGATGTGAATGGATCAAATTCTGTTTTTATTAAAAATACTTTAGTGAAAAATAACGAAATCATCTTCGGAAACGATGTGCAAAACGTTCAGATCTATTCAATGTCTGGTCAGCTTGTAAAATCTAACAATGCAAAAGACCTCACAAAAATTAATATTGCAGATCTGCCAAAAGGAAATTACATCGTCACAGGTACAGTAAATGATAAAAAAGTAAGTGAACGGATTATTAAAGACTAACCAATTTAAATATTGTAAAGGAGAGTTATTTTATAGCTCTCCTTTTTTTGTTTATATTAGTAATAATAATATTAATAAAATGAAAAAAACAACGCGGAACATAGCGGTGATAATAATCAGCATAATAACGCAGCAGTCCGTTTATGGTCAAAAGGTCGAGGCAAAGCAGGAACAACCCGTTTACACAATAGAAAACTGTGTGAATGTGTTCGACTTGAAAAAAGCTAAAGAAACAAAATCAGGTTATCAATACTGGTTTGCCGATAAAAACTTCACGCAGGAAAACACGCTGAAGATGAGCATTGTAGCACCTGGGAAATCTACCCACGCGCCACACCGGCATCCGGAAGAAGAATTCTTTTACATTCTTGAGGGGAAAGCTTCGTTCTATCTCGACGGCAAGACTGTCGAAGCAGGACCAAATACCAGCTTATACTGTCCTCCCAATACGGAACATGGCATCAGCAATGCCGGCCAGACTGACTTGAAATATCTGGTCATCAAAAAGGATCTGCGCTAGTTGATCTGTACTGATAAATTAAATAAACGGAGACATCGCAACCTATGATAATACTTGCCGGGTTTTATATTTCCAATATTTTTTTTACATTAGCATAAAATCAATACGATGAAGTTGGGATTATAACAAATGATAACCTGGATTTCATTTCAAAGTTTCAAAGATGAAGGCAGTACCGTGCAATGAGATAGTAATACACCACCCTGGATATATTCAAAGTTTTGGCTATCTGTTAGGAGTAAACGCTTTAACCAATACCATTGAATTTTATAGTGATAATGTACCAACGTTATTTGAACTAGACCACTCTATTCTCGGACAGCGTGCCGACAGCATCGGTGAGTTGGGTTTTATAGTTGGCAGTCCTCAGTTTGTATTTGTCGTATCGTCTGCGGAAGATGATGTCAAATATATTGATCGGATATTGATTAATTCTAGAGAACATCACATCACTTATTACAGACACAACGACATCATTTATATTGAACTGGAGGCTTGTATTCTGAATGCAAAAGACAACAGCATTCTTGTAAAAAAGATCAAAAATCTGATCTCACTCAGACAAGGCGGAAATATCTGGGAATTTTTGGTGGAAAAAATCAAAGAAATAACGGACTACGACCGCGTGATGATTTATCAGTTCAATGAAGACAAAAGCGGAAAAGTCATTGCGGAGGCAAAAAATGCCAATATGGAAAGTTATCTGGATCTGCATTACCCGGAAAGTGACATTCCATCGCAGGCAAGAGCGCTTTACCTCAAAAACTTCAAAAGGATTTTAAGTGATGTTAATGACAAGCCGGTAAGGATTCTGAGCAATCTTGAAAATGTTGATCTTTCCATCTCCAGCGTCCGTGCACTTTCTCCAATCCATGTGGAATATTTGATCAATGCAAAAATTGCGTCAAGCTTCAGCATATCAATTATTATAGACAATGAATTGTGGGGACTTGTAACGTGTCACAGCACCTATCAAAAACATATAGATCTGGATCACAGGATCAGTGCAGAAATTGCTACTTTCATTGCAGCCAATTCTTACCACTCGTTTCTGTCCGCCAATATTCTGGAGTATGACAAAATCCTCATTTCCAAATGTCAGAATCTGAAAATTGAGTTATTGTCATTTCAAAACATAGCGGACTCTGTCTCAAAAAATATTAATAAAATCCGGGAAATATCTGAAACGGAAGGCTTTGCAGCAATAATTGATGGTCAGATAACGACCAGTGGAAGAACTCCAAACAGTAAAACTCTGGAAAAAATAATTGCGTGGGCCAAAACAAATCTGGAGGATCAAATCTACTACGATAATTCTTTTTACAAAACCTATGGGAAAAAGCTTGGTCTGGACAAAAGCTGCTGCGGCATCGCTCTGTCTTTTATTAATAAAGATCAGGGAAATGTTTTAATGTGGTTTAAAGGAGAATTTCAGCAACAGATCAGCTGGGCAGGAAAAAAAGAAAACAAGATCAAAACTATCAGGATGTTTGATGAGAAAACCACAGTAGTTTCTCCCAGACAGTCTTTCGAAGTTTATAATGAAGAAATTTTAGACCGGTCTGCGTCCTGGGATTCCAAAGACAAAAAACGGGTGATTGCAGTTAAAGAGATTATTGACCGCACGATACAGGAACAGCTGTTTCACATCAGCAATCTGAATGCAGAACTTTACAAAGTCAATTCCGAACTTGGAAAGGTAAATGAGGAACTTGATGCTTATTCGCACACCATTTCACACGACCTGGCTACACCATTGACTGTAATGAAGCTCAATATGCAGATCATGGCCAAGCTCAATACCGAGAACACAAATATTAAACTCATTAATAATGTTCTCAATGAAATCGATAATATGTCTGATATGATGACCAATGTACTCAAGCTGAGCAGACTTAAATATTCGGAATATGATATCATTGACATTGACCCTGCAAAGATTATTGACAAGGCAATCTCTGATGCAAAATTATCATATAACGACAGCGCTCAGGTAACTATCGAAAATATATTCCGGATCAGCGGTGAAAAAAGTATGGTCACGCAGGTCTTCCAGAATATCATTACCAATGCGGTAAAATATTCTGCTAAAAAAGATTCAGAAGCGAAAATCCATATCTCGTCTTATCTGCAGGACGACAATGTGGTTTTTGAAATTGAGGACAATGGAATCGGCATTCCGTACACTTCCAAAAAAGATGTCTTTAAAATTTTCAACCGGATGTCCAATACCAAATCATATTTTGGCAGCGGTGTTGGCTTGTCTATTGTGGAAAGTATAATGAAAAAACTGAATGGAAGCATAGACTTTGAAAGTGTTGAAAATCAAGGGACAAAATTTATTGTAACATTTCCATCCGGCGTTTCTTAATTTTCATATATACTACTCCATTTTTTTCAAAATGCCATAACTTTTTTATAAAGCAAAACCGGAATTAGATTGGTAATAACGGTTTTATTTTTTTTTATAAAAATTTTAATTAATTATTATCCAAATAGTTTCTGACAATCTGCAGCACGCCAAAATTATCATTGGAAGACGCTGCGTAACTGGCAGTTTCTTTCACGGAAGGATGAGCATTAGCCATCGCATAAGAGTATTTCGAATTTTTCAGCATTTCGATATCATTCATATAGTCTCCAAAAGCCATCGTCTGCTCAGGCAATATATTGAGTGATTGCTGCAGCTTTTTCAAGGCAATACCTTTGTTGATATTCTTGTTCATCACATCCAGCCAATGCTTGCCGGAAACCACAATATCAAGATTGTACTCTTCGAATTTTTTCAAAAATGGATACAGATTTTTTTCAGATCCATCCGGGTGGTAGATGGCAATTTTGAAAGTGCTGTCATCTATAATCTCTGTCAAATCCTCAACTTTCTGATTTTTAGTATAATATTGGCTGAAAAACTCAATGAATTTCTGATCATCCGTCTCGTAATATGCTTTTTTCTTCGCAGATAAAACGGCTCTGGCTTTGGGAATTTCGCGCACTGCCTTGATAATTTCAACAACCAGATCGTTTTCCATTTTGTCGGCAAACAGTTCCTGATTTTTATAAATAATATAGCCTCCATTTTCTGCAATGAAGCCAATCTCGGATTCTATATCTCCAAAATACTTTGTGATTCCCTGCATTTGTCGTCCGCTGGCAGGCACAAACATAATATCTCTTTTCTTCAGCTCCTGATACATCGCGGCAAAATCCGGACTTATTTCGTGTTCAGAGTTTAGAAATGTACCGTCCATATCCGTTACTATCAGTTTAATATCTTTCATAATTGAAGTAAAAATTTACCTTAAATAAAATTCAGGCTACAAAGGTCTTAAAATATTGATCGTTAAAAGAATCATTTTTGTTAACTTAAAGTCAATATTTGCTTTCTGCCAGTTTAAAGATTTAATGATAATCTTTCTGAATGTTTATAGTGTTTCATCGGCTCTATTTCGAGGATAATAAAGAGACTTTTATATATCTTTGTCATAATATGATTACCCAAGAAGATTTGTCAGAAAAAAGTTTCAGCCAGGATCTGATCATCCAGGCATTAGTATCATCTCCTGCACCGACTTCCATCTATTCCGGAGAAGATATGGTCATACATTTTGCAAATGAAGGTATGCTGGCTTTATGGGGCAAAGACGCATCTGTCATAGGCAAACCTCTTATGGAAGCCATTCCCGAACTTGAGGGACAACCTTTTTTGGAATTACTGCGAGAGGTTTGGCGATCGGGCAAAACTTACTCCGTGCACGAGGCTCCTGCAAAACTGATCAAAAACGGCGTAGAAACGCTTGATTACTTTGATTATGAATATAAAGCACTGACCGATCAAAATAATAAAACCTGGTGTATCCTCAACACAGCCCTTGAAGTAACATCCCGCCGAGAATTCTTACAACAAATTAGAGAAAAAGAGGAAAGGGAAAATGCGCTTAATGAGGAAATGGCAGCGACACTGGAAGAGCTAACTTCTACTAACGAAGAGCTTAACAATTCAATGAAGCAGCTTGCTGATAGCAGGGAGTACATTCGGACGATTATAGAACAGGCACCAGTCGGAATTGCGATGCTGAAAGGTCCGGAACACGTGATTGAAATTGCCAATCCATCCATTCTTTCTATATGGGGACGTACAGAATCCGAAGTAATTGGTTATGCTCATGAAAGTGCACGTCCAGAACTTCGCGGACAACCAGTAAACGAATGGCTTAAAAAAGTCTACGAAAGCGGCAAACCAAAGATCAATACTGAATTTACGGTTAAATTAAAACATAACGATGGACTGCGGGAAGCCATAGTTAATTCCATCTACCAGCCAATTTTTACCGACCGTGGCGACATTTCGGGTGTTCTGATTATTATTGAAGAAATTACAGAACAGGTTTTGGCAAGGCGAAAAAATGAAAATGACCAGCAAATGTTGGCTCTTGCTATTGATGCAGGAGAACTTGCCACTTTCTACTATCAGCCTGCAACGAATCTGTTTTCGGGTAATAATCTGCTGAAAAATTGGTTTGGATTATCGTCAGAGGAACATTTGGATCTGTCTATTGCGTTGGCGGCGATATTGCCGGAGGATCGGGACCGCGTAACTGCAGCCATCTCGAATTCACTGGATAAAAACTCTGATGGTCATTATTATATAGAATACAGAATTCAAAATAAAACGGATAAAAAAATAAGACTTCTACAGGCCAATGGAAGAGTTTTCTACGATCAGGAGGGAAATCCGCAGAGCCTAAACGGAACGCTCCGGGATATAACAAAACAGAAAAAAGAGGAAGAGCGAAAAGATGATTTCATGGGTATGGTGAGTCACGAACTTAAAACCCCGCTTACATCCCTCAAGGCCTATATTCAGATTTTACAGCGTCTGGAAGCTGGTGCGGAAAATTCCAAACAGCAAAATATCCTGGAAAAATGTTTGAAGCAAACGGATTATATGAACAGCATGATCAATGGTTTTCTTAATGTTTCGAGACTGGATTCCGGGCAGCTCCACATTGAAAAAACGCCGTTTGATTTTCAAATTTTATTTTCAGAGATTGAAGATGAGGTACTTTCGACCAATCATACGCGTACATTTATCTTCAGTCCATCAGGGTCAATTATCGTACAGGCTGATCGTGAAAAAATATCACAGGTACTCCACAATCTGATCGGAAATGCAATCAAATATTCCCCTGTCGGAACTATGATCAACGTGGAATATGTAATAATTGGTGAAAACAGTTTAAAAATTACCGTTCAAGACCAGGGAATTGGAATATCCGAAGAAGATCAGCAGCGCATTTTTGATCGCTACTACCGTGTAAAAGATATGAACAGCAGATCCATCGCAGGATTTGGCATAGGCCTGTATCTTTGCAAAGAAATTATCGAACTTCACAGCGGTTCTATAGAGGTTAAGAGTTCCAAAAATGTGGGGACTGAGTTTTCGGTTGTTATTCCGATTAAGGATATCAATTAAAAAATTTAAATGAATCACGTTAATCATTATTCAATTGTCATTCTCCCACCGGATAAAATCATTGAAAAGGTTGATGAATTAAAAATGAAATTGCATTTATAATCAAACGAAAAATATTCGAGTTACCGATCTGTAGCGCATATTACAATTCAAGAATTTTGGTCAACGGAAAATAGACTCAACAAAATAATTTTGAAATGTATTAGAATTGCAAGAGAGCAGAAAATTTTCGCTGCCGAATTTGATAAAGTTATTTGTTCTGGACAAAATTCGTTTTTCTTACCCGATGATAAAAGCAAAGTTGACTTTGAAAGATTAATAAAAAAAATAAGATTAGAAGTTGAAGGTCACGTTAAAAGCAATGCTCATATAAGTATTGGACGGAGACTCTCAGCTCAACAGATTGAGATATCCCGGAAGATTTTTTCTGATGAAACACTTAAGTTTGATTGCAATAGAATTGCTTTGAGGAAATTAAATGATAAAATAAAACAGTTTGAAATTGTGGAGATTTTTCCTTTTTTGGGAGAAGAACTTTCTGAAACACAACTCGCATTATGGTGATTAAATTTAAGTGAACAACTGCCTGTTTGTCATACTTAAAAAATAATAGTTAATTAAAATAATAAGAGTGTCCACCTTATCATATTATTAGATATGTGATCATATCAGATAAAATCAGTAGTTTTAAGATCATATTCTTTCATTTTTGAATGATGTTGAACTTAAACTTTAATGATTAAATAATGGTTAAAAAAAGGATTGTATATTTTATAGTAGGAGCAGTGTTTTCAATCTCCGTTCAGGCACAGCAAAATTTAAAATTAAATTACAACAAACCGGCAGAAAACTGGAACGAGGCTTTACCAATCGGAAACGGAAGATTGGGTGCAATGGTTTTTGGCGGCACTCCACAGGAACATCTGCAGTTGAATGAAGAGACCATCTGGGCAGGAGAACCTGGAAATAATGTTCCTAAGAATACGTTTGACAGCATTCAGAAAGTAAGAAGACTGATCAACGAAGGGCAGTTTGAAAAAGCGCAGAACCTTACCAACAACACGTACCCAAGAACTGCTCCGAAAGATTTGAATTACGGAATGCCTTATCAAACAATGGGCGATTTGTTTTTGGATTTTAAAGGACACGAAAATTTTAAAAATTACAGTCGGACGTTAGACATTGAAAAAGCCATCAGTACGGTTTCCTACGACGTCAATGGCGTGACTTTCAAACGTGAAATTTTTTCGTCATTTTCAGATAATGTGATTATGATCAGATTAACTTCCAGCAAAAAAAGAAGTCTCAATTTCAATATCAATGCGTCTACTCCACATCTTAAAAAATCAATTTTCACAGAGAAAAACCAATTGGTCATCAACGGAACCAGTGGCTCTGTAGACAACAAAACAGGGAAAGTTAACTTTAAAACCGTAGCTCTTCCTATATTAAAAGGTGGAAAATTAACCTCTACAAATGACCAACTCAATATTTCCGGAGCAGACGAAGTGGTCATCTATATATCCATCGCTACTAATTTTAAAAAGTATAATGACCTGAGCGGAAATCCTGACACCAGAGTTTCAGAATATTTGAAATCAGCTTTAAATAAAAAATACGACGCTGAACTCAAGGCTCACATTGATAAATATCAAAAATATTTCAACCGGGTAAGTCTAGATTTGGGAACAAGTGAACAGTCTAAGAAAACAACCGACATCCGAATCAAAGAGTTTGGAAATTCCAGTGACCCGGATCTGGTGGCATTGTATTTTCAGTTCGGAAGATATCTCCTCATTTCTTCCTCACAGCAGGGAACGCAACCCGCAAACCTGCAGGGAATCTGGAATTATCAGCTGAATCCTGCCTGGGATAGCAAATATACTGTGAACATCAACACGGAAATGAACTACTGGCCTGCGGAAAATACTAATCTTTCCGAAATGCACGAACCTTTGTTTGATATGATTCAGGATTTGTCGGTTACCGGACAGGAATCTGCCAAGGAAATGTACCACGCAAGAGGCTGGAACATGCACCACAACACTGATCTTTGGAGGATTACGGGTGTTGTGGACGGCGGTTTCTACGGCATGTGGCCGATGGGCGGTGCGTGGCTGACCCAACACGTCTGGAATCATTATCTATACACCGGTGACAAAGAATTTCTAAAGAAAAACTACGAAGCTTTGAAAGGCTGTGCGCTTTTTTACCTGGATGTTCTACAGCAAGACCCGTCGAAAAAATACCTCGTGGTGTCGCCGTCAATGTCTCCCGAAAATAAATACTTTAAAAATGTGAGTATTACCGCGGGAACGACGATGGATAACCAGTTGCTGTTTGATGTGTTTAATAATTTCATCAATGCTTCAAAAGCTTTAAATCAAGATAAAAGTCTATCTGATGAGGTGAAAAGTGCTTTATCAAAACTTCCGCCAATGCACATCGGACAGCACGCCCAGTTGCAGGAATGGCTCACTGATATGGACAGAACCGATGATAAACACAGACATATTTCTCATCTGTATGGGCTTTTTCCTTCAGGTCAGATCTCGCCGTTCAGAAATGCGGAGCTGGCTGAAGCTGCTAAAAATTCGATGGTCTATCGAGGTGATAAATCCACTGGTTGGTCGATGGGCTGGAAAGTCAATTGGTGGGCAAGATTACTGGACGGAAACCGTGCTTTTAAATTGATTACAGACCAATTGACGCCTGCTCCGATGGATACTAAAGGACAATCCGGAGGAACTTATCCTAATCTTTTGGATGCGCATCCGCCGTTTCAGATCGATGGAAATTTTGGCTGTACTTCCGGAATTGCAGAAATGTTATTGCAAAGTTATGACGGCTATCTTTATCTTTTGCCTGCACTTCCTGATGCTCTACCAAACGGCTCTGTGAAAGGATTGAAGGCAAGAGGTGGTTTTGAAATTGATATGGATTGGAAAAATTCGAAGCTGACAAAAGTGACCATCAAATCTACATTGGGAGGGAATGCAAGAATTAGAATTGCAAAGGATATTCAATTAAGATCAAAAACAAATTTTAGTCTTGCAAAAGGTGAAAACCAAAATGAATTTTATCAGGTTGATGCTATTAAAACACCATTGAAATCTGATAAAGCTCAAATGAAAGGATTCGCAGTTAAAGAAACTCAACTTTTTGACTTTGATACAGAGAAAGGAAAAACTTATGTTTTTGAGGTGAAATGATTGTGTTCTAAATCAATAAAAAACTCCTGATAAATATTGTTATCAGGAGTTTTGTAATATCATAAAATCTTTATTCTAATAAACATTCGCCAATCCACCATCCAAAGGAATACTCGCTCCTGTAAGATACGAGGCGTAATCTGACGCTAAAAATGCAACCAGATGACCATATTCTTCGGGCTTGCCCAATCTTTTCATCGGGATTTTGTTTTCTCTGACTGTTTTGATTTCTTCAATTGATTTTCCACTTTGCTCAGATTCAGCTTTAATGAGTTTCTGAATTCTTTCGGTATCAAAATATCCGGTCAAAACATTGTTGATGGTAATGCAATGTTGCGCCACTTCATTAGACAATGACTTCGACCAGGCTGCCACCGCAGAACGGATAGAGTTTGAAAGCACCAGATTATCAATTGGTTCTTTTACGGACAACGAGGAAACGTTGATGATACGTCCGTTTTTCTGCTCAATCATATATGGCAACGCTAAAGTAGTCGTTTCACAAACCGTTTTAAAGAGCAGGTCAAAAGCGGTCTGGAAATCGTCCACATTTTTTTTCAAAGCCATTCCAGGTTCCGGACCGTTGGTATTGTTGACCAGAATATCGACAGAATTACTTTTGAAATAACCTGAAATGATTGTTTTAAAACTTTCAAAATCAGAAAAATCAGCAACGAGATATTGGTGTTTTTGATTGTCATTAATGACAGGAAGTGCAGCCAGAGAATTTTTCAGTTTCTCTTCATTGCGAGCCATCAGAGTCACATTGGCGCCACATTTTGCCAGTTCATTTGCGATTCCCGCTCCTATTCCCTGAGTTGCGGCACCTACGAGCGCATTTTTATTGGTAAGATCGATATTCATAATGTTCTTTTTATTTGGTGATAATTTGGTACCTGAGATAAATTTACAAAATGGCAGTTAAAAAATCTTTTAAAATTGTTGATTTAAAAAGAATAATCGGAATCAATACTATTTAGATTTAACGTTTATATTTTAAAAAAAAATCAAAAAAAAAATTTATTATTATCTACGAGAAAAACCCTCAAATATTATGGGTTTTATATATTCTGTAAAATGTTTTGATAATCAAATCTTAAACTGATTTCATAGTTTCCGAATCTGTCAGAAACTGCGATTCGCCTTTTTCGGGTTTTATCAGCTGCAATGGATATAACTCCGGATTGTAATCGCCATTCAAAACCTCATTCAGTGCGTGTTTTTTTGATTCTCCAAAAGTGATTACCAGAACATTTTCGGCTTTGTTGATAATTGGTGCTGTCAATGTAATTCTGTACATATTTTGTGGTGCAAGATAGTAGGCGTCCACCCATTTTTTGTTTTCGTGAAGAATTTTTTCTCCAGGAAATAGTGATGCTGTGTGACCATCGTCGCCCATTCCTAAGAGAATGAAATCAAAACAGCCTTCATCACCAAGAACATTTCTGATCTCGTTTTCATACTCTGCTGCAAAATCTTCCGGAGAAATCCCTTCTTTGAACATCGGAAAAATCTGGTCTTTGTTGACCGGAACTGTATCCAGAAGGGTTTCAAAAGTCATTTTTGCATTGCTTTTCTCATCATCCAGCGGAACCCAGCGCTCATCTACCCAAAAGAAATAAATATTTTTCCAATCTATTTGTTCTGCGTAATCTGTGGTAGCCAGCAATTTAAAAATCGCTTTCGGAGAACTGCCGCCACTCAAAGCCACTACAAATTTTCCTTTTTCCTGAATCGCCTTTTTTGCAAAATCAACAAATTGATCTGCTGCTTCTTTATAAAGTTGATCTAAATTATCTACAATTGTAACGCCCATATTTTTAACTTCAATTAAACAATAAAATTAAACCCAGCTGTGCTCTTCTCTCTGGAGCAACAATTCACATTGCTCTGGTCCGTTGCTGCCGGCAGCATAGTTTGGAAAACTGGGATCTGGATTATTTTCCCAATATTCCTGTATGTTTTTCACAACATCCCAAGCCTCTTCTACCTGATCGGAGCGCATAAACAATGTAAGATCGCCTTCCAACGCATCAAGCAACAACGTCTCATAAGCTTCCGGTGTATCTTCCTTGCAGGAAAAATAATCAAATACCATTTCTACAGGTTTCAGTTCCACGGTAAGTCCCGGTTTTTTTGTCATAAACTGAAGTCTGATGTCCATCAAAGGCTGAATATTGATAATCAGTTTATTCTGAGAAAGCGGATGTTTGCCTGCGATGAAGGTAGATTGCGGCAACGGTTTGAACTGAATGGTAATGTAGGAATGTTTTTCTTTCATCCTTTTGCCTGTACGGACGTAGAAAGGGACGCCTTCCCAACGCTCGTTGTCCAGATAGAATTTGATCGCCGCGAAAGTTTCCGTGTTGGAATCTGGCGCTACCCCATCTTCTTCACGGTAAGCCTTCAGATCCTTTCCGTCCAGTGTTCCTTTTCCATATTGACCTCGGACTGCGTAATGACTCACGCGATCCAGCGGTATTCTTCGGATCGATTTCAGAACATCTACTTTGCGGTCTCTGATCTCGCCTGCATCCAAGGAAGCTGGTTGCTCCATTGCAATCATGCAAAGCACTTGCAGCAAGTGATTTTGAATCATATCCTTCAGCGCACCAGTTCCTTCGTAAAATCCGCCTCTGGATTCTACGCCAACTTCTTCTGCCACTGTGATTTGCACAGATTCTACATATTTGCAGTTCCACAACGGTTCAAAAATCGAATTACCAAATCTGAATGCCAAAATGTTCTGAACTGTTTCTTTTCCTAAGTAATGATCAATTCTGTAAATCTGTTCTTCTTCAAACGTTCGGGATAACAGACTGTTAAGTTCTATTGCCGAACTTTTGTCGTGTCCAAACGGTTTCTCTATGATAATACGATCCTGCGCCGGATTGGGTGCAAGTCCTGCATTTTTGAGATGTCCGGAAATAATAGATACGAAATTGGGAGCTATAGAAAGATAAAATAACCTGTTTGCTCTTATACCATAATCATTATCTAATGTTTTTAATTTTTCGTCAAGTTCTTTGTAAGAATTTTCTTCATCGATCTGATGTCTGAAATAGGTAATATGAGACTGAAATTTTTCCCATTCTGTATCGATAGAGACTTGATTTCGTGAAAAAAGAACCAAATTTTCTTTGATATAATTCTTGAAATCATCATTATCTTTTTCTGCTCTTCCCAACGCCACAATATTGAATTGCTCAGGCATTCTCCCTTCTATAAAAAGATTATAAAAAGCAGGGAAAAGTTTCCTTTTTGCTAAATCTCCTGTTGCGCCAAATATAATAATACTGGTTGGCTGCAATGCTTTGTTCTCATTCATTGATGCAAAAATTATTGATTTGTAGATTCCCATTGGGTATGAAAAACACCTTCCTGATCTTTCCTCTGATAAGTATGAGCACCAAAATAATCCCGCTGCGCCTGTATCAAATTGACTGGTAAATTTTCCGTTGTGTAAGCATCAAAATAAGCTAAAACAGTCTGCAGTCCAAGCGTTGAAATTCCATTAGATGTTGCAAAACCAATTGTTTTTCTTAATGAAGTCACTTTTGATTTTACCAATTCAGAAATCTTTTCATTCAGAAGAATATTAGACAAATTTGGATCTTCCGTGTAAGCTTCATAGAATGTTTCTAATAATGAAGAACGGATGATACAGCCGCCACGCCAGATTTTCACCACATCTTGTAACGGAATCTGAAACTGGTAATCTTCAGATGCTTTTACCAAAAGTGACAAACCTTGGGTATAACTAATTAATGTTGCAAGAAAAAGTGCATCACCAACTTCCTGAACAAATAGTTCTATATTTTCTGGTGCTGTGATTTCTGATTTTGGATATAATTTGGACGCCAGCACTCGCTCCTCTTTGTAAGAAGACAAAGTTCTGGATGCCACGGCTGCATCGATGGTTGGAATGGCAACACCATTTTCCAGTGCTTCTTCAGAAGTCCACTTTCCTGTTCCTTTGGATCCTGCTTTATCTAGAATTTGATCCAGCAAAAATCCACCTGAAATTTCATCTTTTTGTTGGAAAATATCTCTGGTGATTTCAATTAAGAAAGAATTCAGTTCTCCATTATTCCACTCTTTGAAAACTTCGTAAAGCTGATCTTTACTAAGGTTTGCGCCACGGTGAAGCAAATCATAAGCCTCACTTATCAATTGCATAATAGCATACTCGATTCCGTTGTGAACCATTTTCACGTAATGTCCTGCGGCATCTTTTCCCATATAAGCGGTACACGATTCACCATTGACTTTTGCTGCAATTGCCTCCAGCATTGGACGTACGGAATGAAAAGCTTCCAAATCGCCGCCAGGCATAATACTGGGACCAAATCTTGCACCTTTCTCACCGCCTGAAACGCCCATTCCCATAAAGTGCAAACCTAACGTCGCCAAATCTGCCACCCTTCTATTAGTATCTTTGAAATAAGAATTTCCGGCATCAATCACGATATCGCTTTTGGTCAGGAGAGATTTGATATTTTCTAAAACGGCATCCACCGGTTTTCCTGCAGGCACCATCAGAATGATTTTTCTTGGCGTTTCCAGCTTGGCAACGAATTCCTCAAGAGAATCTGTACCGGCAACCGTAGTTCCGGCCGTTGCACCTTCTTCTAGTTCTGTGATTTTTTGTTTATCAAGATCAAATCCTGCGATTGAGAATCCGTTATCAGCAATATTGTACAGGAGATTTCTCCCCATCACGCCAAGACCGATCATTCCATAATTATACTTTTCCATTTTTACTTATAAATTATTCTACTTTTATGCACAAATTATTATTGATTTGCACACTCAAATATACGAAGAATGGGGAACATATGCTGATCCCCATTTTTAACAATGTAATAAAAAATTACCTGAAGGCTCTGTCTTTAATGCTGTTTGAAATATTAAAATCAATTTCAGAATTTATAACTTCCACATCTACAAACCACTTTATAAAATCTGTTTTTTTAAATAATCAATTATTACAATTTAAGTTGGGAATATTTTATTTTTCTATGAATCAATCTTAGTCGGTCTATTTTTTAAAATTAATTTCATTATCGTTTGTTTATTTTAATTTTCATACCGCGGATCTGATTTTACAATCATACGAAGAGGCTGATCTTTAGTAAAATAAGCATTCATCCAGTTAAAAAATGTGGTGATTTTATTTCTGAGATTGATCAGCGAAAACAAATGAACGAAAACCCAAATCAGCCACGCAAAAAATCCGTTAAAATGTTTGAAAGGTCCAGCCGTCAGATCAGCCACTGCTCTATTTCTGCTGATGATCGCCATAGATCCTTTGTCATTATAAACGAATGGTTTTTGTGAATTTCCTTTTGCTTCTACATTCAGGTTTTTTGACAGCAAAGCCGCCTGCTGAATAGCTACCTGTGCCAGCTGCGGATGACCTTGGGGAAAAGCCGGATCTGCAGTCATCAGACTTGTATCTCCCAGTGCATAGATATTTTCCGTTCCTGCCACTTTGTTATAAGCATCAACGATCAGTCGTTTTCCTTTGCCGTAGCTTGCTTCCGGAATTCCTTTGAAAACAATGGCTGTCACACCCGCTGTCCAGAGCAGGTTTTTGGTTTTGATCTGCGTTCCGTCCGCTATGTAAACGATATCATCTGCATAATCCTTTACCAGTTGTCCCAATTTGATATCGATTCCCATTTTTTTTAAAGAATCTGTTGCATATTGCTGTGAAGCTTTGCTCATAGGCGCTAAAACAGTCGGAAGACCATCGATCAGATGAATATCGAAAGGCACATTATTAAGCTCGGGATAATCTTTGAGAAGAATGTTTTTTCTCAGTTCGCTCAACATTCCGGCGATTTCCACACCGGTTGGTCCGCCACCTGCAACCACAAAAGTTGTCAGCTTTTTTCGCTCTTCAAGATCATCTGTCTGTGTCGCTTTTTCCAGTCTTTCGAGGATGGTGTTTTTCAGGCTAATGGCATCCACTATCGTTTTCATCGGTAATGAATTTCTCTGAATATTTTCGTTTCCGAAATAATTACTGACCGTTCCAGTGGCGATGATCAATTTCGAATAGGTCAATTCGCCATTATTCAAAATAATTTTATTTTCTTGTGGTTTGATTTCCAAAAGCTCTCCCATTCTGAACAAAAAATTAGGATGATTCCTAAAGAATTTCCTAAAAGGATAACTGATGTTCGAAACATCTAAAAATCCCGTAGCAACTTGATATAGTAAGGGTGGAAAGAAGTTGTAATTATTTTTATCTATCAAAATAATATTGGATTGATAGCCAGATTTTAGAAGTTTTTCGGCGATTTCTATTCCGGCAAAGCCGCCGCCTATGATGATGGTATTTTCTTTATATTTTTTCATATAGAATGATTAAGTTTTGAAGATAAATTTGCTTTTTATTATGCAAAAATGTAACCGTTGCTTAACAAACCTGTTATGATTTTACACAGAGAAATATTTAAAATATAGATAATATTCTACAAAGTCTATCGGCTAGGTTTTGGGAATTTTATCATAAAAATTTTTCAGTCGATTCAGTCCATCAGCTAAATTTGCTTTTGTACAACCGATATTGATTCTCAAAAATCCTTCGCCCGCTTTGCCATACATTGTTCCTGAATTTACCCACAGTTTCTCGTCTTCCAATAAAATTTTAGACAAATCATCAGACGTTTTATTCAATGACTGACAGTCTAACCAGACCAAATAGGTTCCTTCTAAAGGAAGAACTTTGATTTCCGGAATATTTTCTTTGATGAATTCTGAGAGATACTGATAATTTTCACTGAGATAAATTTTCAATTCTTCTAACCAATTATTTCCCTTTTGGTAAGCAGCAATCAATGCGGTGGCCGCGATAGGATTTGGGTAACTCGTCTCCTGAATTTCAAAAGTTTTATGAATCTTATTTAAAATCCCGACGTTTTGAGAAATGACATACGAAATCGGCAAACCCGCAAGATTAAATGTCTTACAGGGCGAACCGCAAGTCACAGATTCCAAGTTGTAATTTTCAGCGACGGAAGCGAAAGGAATATGTTGATGACCTTCATAAACCAGGTCAGCGTGGATTTCATCTGACACCACCATTACCTGATGTTTAGCGCAAATTTCCGCTATCTTTTCCAGTTCATTTCTTTTCCAGACTCTGCCTACAGGATTATGTGGATTACACAGTAGCAGAACTTTTGCCTTCGAATCGGATGCTTTTAATTCCAAATCATTAAAATCAATTTCGTAAGTTCCGTTGTTGTAAATAAGATTATTTTCGACCACGCCAAATTCACAGTTTTCGAAGAAATTATAAAAATGATTGTAAACAGGCGGCTGAATAATGATATTTTCCTCAGGTTTCACAAAAGTCCTCAAAATCGCGGAAAGTGTGGGAATCATTCCCGGACCAGGCAGAATCCAATCTTTTTTGATACTAAACTGATGAATCTCTTTCCACCAATGGATAATGGCGTCAAAGAAATTAGCTGGCACAAGACCGTAACCAAAAACACCTTGAGAAACTTTTTCCACAATTGCTTTGGTAATTTCCGGAGCCGTTTTAAAATCCATATCTGCGACCCACATTGGCAAAACGTCGTCCTTTGCCAAATCCCACTTTACCGAATCGGTTCCGTGTCTGCTGACGATTTCATCAAAATTGTATTTTTCAGTCATTTAAATTCTATTTTGAATCCAGGTATTTTTTAAGGTCAGTAATGCTTTTTACTTTCAATTCCTCTGCCTGTTTTTTCCGCATCATCAGGGCATAAGAATTATTAAAACCAAGCGGTTCCAACCATTGAATTCCATACTGTTTCCTGAATTCTGAATCTACAAATTTATACGTTTTATCGGAGCTTTGCGAAACGTTTTTGATGGATTTTGGTGATGGTTTTAATAAAACTAAAAGTCCCGTTCCTGTATATTCAGGGTAAAAATCTATGGCGTCGTTCATCAATGCATCGAAACAGATTTTTGTTCCACCCAATCCGGTTTTGGTTTCCACTTTATAATTAGTGTAGCCTTCAATCAGCATTTTATACATTTCTGTGAGAATGTACTGCTCGCCGAAAATCTTTGAACCGATTCGAACTGTTCCCGAATTTCCTTTTCTGGAAGGTCTGTACAGTTTATTTTTCATTAAAAAATCCTTGGCAATTTTTTCAGGCGTTTGGTTAAGATAATCCGAACGGTAATTCAAATCGGTCATTATCGAATCGTTGAATTTTCCTGCAACTAAGTTCAGAGTTTTTTCCAGCTCAGGAAATTTATCCAATGTTTTCGTCTTGATAATCGGTGCCGCAAAATAGGGTGGGAAAATCTTTTTATCATCCTCCAATACATACAAATCGAACGCTTTGATTCTTCCGTCTGTAGAATATCCGCTGATTAAATCCAATTCATTTTCGAAAGCGGCTTTGTACATCACGGCATCATTCACGACTTTAGGATTGACATTCAAACCATAAACGGAACGCAAACCCAAATCTCCGTCCTGTCTTCCCATAAATTCTGGCGTAAACCCTGCTTTTAACTTATTATCTGAAACGGAATTCATTAAATAAACAATTCCAAATACCAATAAAACAGCAGGAATGATGTATTTTAATTTCTTTAAAAACTGATAGCCGGATTTCTGCAAAACAGCAATCGTCTGGTCGAGCAAAATCGCCAATAATGCTGCAGGAATGGCACCTGCCAATATCATATTGGTGTTGTTTAAAGAAATTCCACCGAAAATAAATTCACCCAAACCACCAGCGGCAACAAATGAAGCTAGGGTCGCCACACCAACATTGATAACTGCAGCGGTGCGAATTCCAGCAATAATTACAGGCATTGCCAGCGGAAGTTCAACTTTGAAAAGCATTTGCTTCCGGTTCATTCCCATAGCTTTTGCCGCTTCGATGACTGTTGGATTTACACCCGTAATTCCTGTGTACGTATTTCTTATAATCGGTAAAAGGGCGTAAATCAACAAAGCGACGATGGCCGGAGTTGCCCCAATTCCAAAAGCAGGAATCATAAAACCTAATAAAGCGATACTTGGAATCGTCTGTAAAATCCCGGCAAAACCAAGAACAGGATTTGATAGTTTTCTTTTTCGGGCAATCAAAATTCCCAGTGGTAAACCGACAATGATTGCTAAAATTAAAGACAGAAAAGTCAAGCCCAAGTGCTGTACAACCTGAGTCAGTAATTTTTGGTGCTGCTCGATGACGAACTGCCAAAGATTTTGCTGCGTCATACGATTTGTAATTTTCGGTATTCGTTGAATGCTTTAATCAACATTTCGTAAGCATCTGTATTTTTATGGTCAGAACTTAATTTCTGTAACGCATTCCAGACGCTGGTATCTTCTGTAAATTGAAACTCTTTGATTAAATTTTCTGAATCGATAAAAGATTTGACATTATTCAAACTTGCGACTTTGTATTCCAATAAAAGTCTGTTTTCGGCAAAAAAATCCTTTACAAAATCATTTTTGGGACGATACAATATTTCTTGTGGAGTGCCGGTCTGAATAATTTTCCCCTTATCCATTAAACAAATTCTTTGTCCCAGTTCAAAAGCTTCCTGAACATCGTGCGTAACAAGAATAATGGTCTTATTTTTAAGTTCTTCCAACGATTTGAATTCCGAATGAATATCAGCCTTCGTAATATTATCTAAAGCTCCGAAAGGTTCGTCCATCAACAGAATTGGTGAATTGGCAATCAGAGCGCGGGCAATGCCCACTCTCTGCTGTTGGCCACCACTTAATTCGTTGGGAAAACGGGAAAGTACATCTTCAGGAAGGTGAAGTTTGTGTAAGAGTTCTTCAGTTCTGTTTTGAATCTTTTGCCTATTCCATTTTAATAATTCCGGAACAACGGCGATGTTTTGCTTAATCGTGTAATGCGGAAACAAACCGGAATGCTGCATAACAAAACCGATTCCCATTCTCAGCTCTTCCACTTTTTGGTCACGGATATTTTTTCCGTCAATCAAAATATTTCCAGAATCAGCTTCTATCAGACGGTTAATCATTTTTAAGGTGGTTGTTTTTCCGCAACCACTCGTTCCCAAGAGCACCAATATCTCTTTATCATTGGCCTGAAAAGAAATATCGTCCACTGCTGGTCTTCCGTTGAAAATTTTTGAAACCGATTCTACTGTAATCATACGCAGTTATTGAGCTAGTCTGATTCCAGTAAACTGCCACTTTAAGCCAGTCTGAAAGAAGTTGCGGTATGTATTTCTGCTGTGTCCGCTTGGCGTTGCATCTGAAGCGCCACGCAAAACCATTTGATTGACCATAAATTTGCCATTATACTCTCCTACTGCGCCGGCTTCTTTCTTAAATCCTGGATAAGGCAAATAGGCAGAGTTCGTCCACTCCCAACGGTTTCCCCACTCAAAATGATTGGAGGCAACTTCCCACTCAGCTTCGGTTGGTAGGCGCATTCCCTTCCAGGAGGCGAGGGCTGAAGCTTCATAAAAGTTGATGTGACAAACGGCATCATTTAAATCTAATTCCTGAAGTCCATTTAAAGTATAATTCATCCATTGCCCGTCAATCAAATGCCAGTACAGAGGAGATTTAGCTTCATTCTGTTTCACCCAATCCCAGCCTTCAGCGTGCCAATGTCTGAAATCATTATAGCCTCCTGCATCCATAAATAATAAATATTCTCGGTTGGAAACTAAGCGGTCAGCAATTTCAAAATCATTAAGATACACTTTATGTCTTCCCAGTTCATTATCAAAACTGAAATCTTCTCCCTGAAAACCGATTTCGTAAACACCTTCGTCAAAGTGAATCATTTCGATAATTTCAGAATGTTCTTTTTTCAAAATATCTTCATTTTTATACGCCGGAAAAAGCGGATTGTGACCTAATATATATTTGATATCTGTTAACAACAATTCCTGATGCTGTTGCTCGTGATTGAGACCAAGTTCGAGTAAAGGTTTGATTTTTTCCGTTAAATATTCGCTTTTGAGAAATGCATCCATTTGCTCATCAACATATTTTCTGTATTGATAAATGTCAGAAACGGAAGGACGGCTCAAATTTCCTCTGTCGGTACGGATAACTCTTGCGCCAATCGTTTCATAGTAGCTGTTGAAAACAAAGTTATATTGAGCATCAAAAACCTGATAACCAGGAAAATTGGGTTCCAAAACAAAAGTCTCGAAAAACCAGGTCGTGTGACCCAAATGCCATTTCGGTGGACTTACATCGACGATTGGCTGAACCACATAATCCTCGATTTCCAGAGGCTCGCAGATTTTAACAGAATGATTTCGAATCTGTAAATATTTCTCGGCCCAATTGGTTATGGAATTTGGTATCGTAAGAACGGAATTTTCTTTCATTGAAATTTATTTTAGAAATTATAAGACTTGCCAAATCGAATCTACAAACCAATTTTTAGAATCTGCAATCTCATCAATGATATGAAATTTGGAATCCCGTGCAAGTTTGTTGATATCGTCGATAAAAAATTTTTGTGAGATTTCCATATCGATCAATTCATTTTCTTCGAAGCGAAAAATCTGGTTTCCAATATGTACATTTTGTTCCGTCAAACTCACAAGATAACTTTTGCAAGCGCCTGATATTGGATCATAGGTTTGATAATGTTGGAAATTCAGAACATCGAAATCCGCTTCCAGTTCGCGGTTCATTCTGATGAGAAGATTGAGGTTAAATGAAGAAGTAATTCCTGCAGAATCATTGTAAGCCTTGAGAATTATATGTGGGTTTTTCTTTAAGTCAAAACCAATCAGGAGAATGTCTCCACGGTTGAGTTTTCTTCTCAGTTCTCTGCAAAAATGGTAAGATTCTCCCATATCCATATTGCCGATATTGCCACCAAGGAACAAAACCACTTTTCTCCTATTCGAAATGGTCATAGCCTTGTCGAGCATATCAAAATAGTCGCCTTCTAAAGTAATGACATTCAATTCAGGCAAATCTATATTGAATTTTTCATTTAATTCTTCCAGAATATGTCTGGAAATATCGATTGGCATATAGGTGAAATCGATATTTTTTGTGGTCAAATGTTCGAGCAGATAACTGGATTTCATCGCATCACCAGCTCCCAATTCTATCAAATCAAAAGGCTCATTATCGATCAGAATGCTTTTTGCTAATTGCTCAGTTTTATTTTTGAAGATATCGAGCTCGCAATCGGTCAGATAATAGTCGGGCATATTCATAATCTGTTGAAAAAGCCTGTCGCCTGCCTCGTCGTAAAAATATTTTGAATGTAATTTTTTTGGACTGCTGTTCAAGCCTTCCAGAACGTCCGCCAGAAAAGTTTCCTTGGAGTCGTTATGCGTCTGAAACTCTGTTTCCACCTGTGAATTCATAAATATTTTTTTTTGGTTTTTAGAGAACTACAACTATCTTGCCGCCAGCGGAATTGACTTCTATAAATATTGAGCTTCTACAATCTCTTTTAGGTGGAAAATGAAATTGCCAAAGAACAATTAGATGAAAATTGAATTAGTTAAAGATTTTAAAATATACTGTAACTGTAAAATTAATAAAATCGGAAGAAACGTATTTTAACAAAAAATCCCTGCATTGCTGCAGGGATTTTAATTGATCAGTTTTTATTTCTTAGATTCTTCAACTGAAACTTTTCTGAATTCTTTGAATAATTTGCTCAATTCCAAAGCAGATTTTCTTGCTCTGGTTCCAGCAGCTTTATTACCTTTTTCTGATTGCTGATTAGCTTCATTAGAAAACGCTTCAAATTCAGCACTGATTTTTTCAATAAGTTCTTTCATAAGTTTATTGTTTAAATTATTAATTGGGTTGCAAATATAATGGATTATTGTATTTGTGAAATATAGGTTTGATAAAAAATTGATTTTCTCATTCGAAAATATTTTTGATTCAAACGATTTTTAAGAAAATCAAAACCTTTTCAGATGAGTTGAAAAGGTTTTGTTGAAAAATTGAAATTGATTTTTATTTGGCAATTATTTTAAAATTACTGTTCAGATTCGCACCGGAAACATTAAGAATATAAATTCCGGACATCTTTTTACTGGCAATATTCAGATTGAAAAGGCCTTTTGAGGTGGATTTGATTTCTTCCTGTAAAATAATTTTTCCGCTCATATCACTTAATGTGGCTGTAAGATTGGATTTTTCATAGTTTGGAAGCTGGATGAAGATGTTGTCTTTCGCAGGGTTTGGATAGACAGTTCCTTTGTTTTTGTCAAAAATCAAATTCCCATTGCTTAATGTTGCCTGATTGTAAAGATTCTGAACTTCCGATGCAGTCAATGCGTAATTGAACATTTTCAGTTCGTCAAATGCGCCTTTGTATGGTGCCGGAGCATTGGTGGTAGCTTTAAATTCCAATTCGCCAATATTCCCGATGATCAGATCACTTGCTTCGCCAATGCCTGTGACAGCTGTTTCATCGCCTTCGGTTATAAGAACGCCATCGGTATAAATTCTCATTTTATGGGACACAATATCTCTCATTATCACCACATGTACCCAATTGTCTGTAAAATATTTGGCGATACTGGAAGTGATTTCCTTCTTCGTCACATCATCATCAATAGCAAAACGCAACTGTCCGCCTTTGATCTCAACATTAAAACGTTTTCCGGTGGCGCCTGTTGTATTATTTTTGGTAAAAGAACCTTTGCACAATACATACAGACTGGTTGCTGATGAAGTTGGAATCATATTTGGCGGCGCTTTCATCCAAAAAGAAACGGTAAATGAATTTCTGTCAAACCTAATATGATCCTGATCCGGAATACTTGTGATGTACATATTACTTGGCGCTGTGGCGAGGTTGATTGCATTGTTTTCCTTGCCTGGAACTCTAACGTTGGCATTGTCGTAGGCTACATCCAATAAGCCTTCATTGGCATAGTTCGTGACGTCAGCAATTTTTTCTCCTTCCAAAGGCGCTTCCTGAAATGGCCAATGTCCTACAAGACTCGGCGTCAAAGCTTTGAAAGTCCAAACATCGCCTGTTGCGACACCTTTGGCATTAGAAGCATCGATTCTCCAGTAATAATTCGTGGCTGGACTCAGGCTGGTCATTTGGTATGATGGTGCAGCACTGTAAGCCACATCAGCTACTTTACTCAGATTGGTAGCATTTGTTCCAAAATAAACGGCATAAGAAGTGGTATTGGAACTGCCTGTCCATTTCAAAAGTAGATTGCCATTGGTCAGTTCTACATTATTGTTTCCGTTTGCAGGATTGGGATTAACTGCTTTTGTAGGAGCAGATGGAATTGGCGGTGTCGTAACAGATGCAACTGTGGAGTAAACCGAAGATTCTGTTGCATTGACTGCCTTTACACGATAATAATATTGAGTATTAGGTGTTAATCCGGTTTCATTATAGCTTGTAATATTAGCACCAAGTGTTGCAAGCTCCGTAAAAGTTGTTCCGTTGTTTGAACGTTCCAAGATGTAATTCGTTTCGTTATCTGCATTGTCATTCCAGTTAACTGTAAATGAACTGGCAGCCGGAACTTCCGTTGAAACTACATTTGTGAAATTGACATTGGTTGGCGGAATAATGAAATCCGGCGGTGTATGACTTGTGAGTCCGTTAATGTAAACTTCAATATTAAGATAAGGCGCATTGGTAGCACTGACTGCCAAAGCATCATTGACATTTTTGTTCAATCCGTTAGCATCTTCCCAGGCATCAGGCATTCCGTCGTTATCTGTATCCAACGGAGCCGGCGCACCATAAACATGTCCAGCACCCCCATTGGTAAAACCAAATTTTGTGGTTAAATCCGACTGCACATAAACATAAGTTGCAGTTGTGCCTTTAGATGACAGGTCTGAAATCATCAGATTCTCGACCTGATCTCGTCTTGGATAAGATGCGCCAACACTCAAAATCGCTTTGTCAAAAGCTTGCTGAGCCGTAAGTGCCGTATTTTTCATCGGATAATCATAAGGCTCTGACTTGATGGTCGAAATATCTCCTGTTGGATAACCTGATAAATCTGCCGGAACTAATGTTCCATCTAAAACACCATTTCTGTTATTATCAAAATAATTTCCTGATCCGTATAATGAAAAATTATCATTGCCTCTGTTGAAAGGAGTTGTCAGCGTAGTTTGCGTATTTGGTCCGCCGATGAAATAATTATTAATGATATTCACATCCGAACTTCCTGCAGAGTCTCCACCCATAATGTACGCATCTCCAGATTCTGTGTGTCCGTAAGTGTTGCCGTAATTTCCCCAGTTATAAACCACATTGTTTACAAACTCGTTGATGCCTTTAATCTTATTGTTACGGGTTTTGTTGCAGATGTATAAATTTCCGATCAAACTTATTTTACCGCCAGAAGGCTGCATCAATCCGCCGGCTGAGTGGTTGTGGCGATGCAAACCCTGGCCAATGATTGAATTTTGAATCGTAATATTATCCGGACTTTCACCTTTATTATCCCAATTAATGGAGAAAACTTCATCAGTTCCCCAGGTAAATGACATATGATCGAGAATGATATTTGCGCCGTTTGAAAGACCGGAAGTATCCTGTCCTTGAGTCGTATTCCCATATCTGATACGCACGTAGCGGGCAATCGTGTTACTGGCTCCAGTAAATGTGACTTTTGCACCCAATAGCACAATGCCTTCTCCCGGAGCGGTCTGTCCTGCAATAGTGGTGTTTTTTGCGATGACGATTTGAGAAAGTGTATTAATAATGCCACCAACTTTGAATATCACGAACCGACCTTCCTGACTCACTGCGTCCCGAAAAGATCCTGGTCCGCTGTCATTTAAGTTAGTTACCAGATAAACCTGAGGATTCGCAGCGCCTCTTGCGCCAGTCGTATATCTGCCGAAACCTGTAGCTTCCGGAAAAGCCAAAGTCTGGGCATTCATACCGACAGAAGCGGATGTCAGTCCCGTAAATATGAAAATTTTCAGAGCCTGACTAATTGGTAATTTTCTTCTTTTCATAATATTAATATTAATTGAATGTTAATGATTTGTTGCATTGGAAAATTAGAAACATCGAAAAAGAAGAGCGTCCTGCTCCATCCTGTATTGCTTTATTAATCAGTTAATTATCTTGTTTTTATTTTAATTAATCTATCAAATGTTATAATAACAGTCAATGGTTTTCTGTAAATCTGAGTTAAGATAATCGGGTAAAAAAAATAATTTAAATTCAGTATTTTTTGTTCATAAAGCTTTATTTTTGATATAAATAAATTGTGAATGAAAGGCCTAAAACTATTCCTGCTCTGCTCTATTGTTTCCATTGGTATCAAATCTCAGGAAATTAACAATTGGATTAAAAGTCCTGTAGATTACGTGAATCCTTTGATGGGAACGCAGTCTTCTTACGAATTATCCAACGGAAATACTTATCCAATAATAGGATTACCTTGGGGAATGAATTACTGGACGCCGCAAACCGGAAAAAACGGAAACGGCTGGCAATATACTTATGATGCCAAGAAAATTCAGGGATTCAAACAGACGCATCAGCCTTCGCCTTGGATGAATGATTACGGCCAGTTTTCCATCCTTCCGATGGTTGGTAAACCGGAAATAGATCAGGAAAAAAGAGCAAGCTGGTTTTCTCACAAAGCAGAAGAAGTAATGCCTTATTTTTACAAAGTCTATCTGGCAGATTATGATGTATGGACAGAAATTGCCCCTACGGAACGTGCTGCAATTATGCGTTTTACATTTCCGGAAACCAATCAGGCTCAGGTACTTTTAGATGCTTTTGATAAAGGTTCTTATGTTAAAATTATTCCAGCAGAGAGAAAAATAATTGGCTACTCCACAAGATATGCAAGAGGCAAAATGGAGAATTTTAAAAATTATTTTGTTCTTCAGTTTGATAAGGATTTTATCAATCAAAATGTCTGGAACGACAAAGAAATTTTAAATTCAAATATAGAAATCAAAGCCGATCACGTTGGTGCCTTAGTCAAATTTCCTCAGTTGAAAAAAGGTGAGCAAATCACTTTAAAGGTTGCTTCTTCCTTCATAAGTGCTGATCAGGCAGAACTTAATCTGAATGAAGTCAAAGGCAAAACATTTGATCAGGTAAAAAATGAAGGAAAGGAAATCTGGAATAAGACTTTAAATAAAATCGAAATCAAAGGCGCAACTGTTGATCAAGCCAGAACTTTTTACAGCTGTCTGTATCGCAGTGTCCTTTTCCCACAAAGGCTTTATGAGAAAGATAAATCTGGAAATATCCAACATTATAGTCCTTACAATGGCAAAGTAATGCCGGGATATTTATACGGTGGAACTGGATTTTGGGATACATTTCGTGCACTCTACCCGCTTCTGAATTTGGTTTATCCTTCAGTGAATGTAGAGATGCAGAAAGGTTTGATTTCCGCTTATCAGGAAGGCGGATTTCTGCCGGAATGGAGCAGTCCGGGTTACGCGGATATTATGGTTGGGAACAATTCCGCGTCTGTAGTATCCGAAGCATATCTCAAAGGTTTACGAGGGTATGATGCTGAGATTCTCTGGCAGGCTTTAAAACACGGCGCAAATAACGAAGGTCCAATAAGTGCTGTAGGAAGAAAAGGTGTTGAGGATTATAATAAACTTGGTTATGTGCCGACTGACACGGGAATAGACGAAAGTGCCGCCAGAACGTTGGAATATGCGTACGATGATTACGCAATCTATGAATTTGGAAAGGCGCTGAAAAAATCCGAAACCGAGCTTCAGCCGTACAAAGAAAGAGCGATGAACTACAAAAAGCTCTTTGACCCGAAGTATAATCTGATGCGGGGCAAAAAGAAAAACGGCGAATTTCAGGATAATTTTGATCCTTTTGAATGGGGAAATGCTTTCACAGAAGGCAACAGCTGGCACTACACGTGGAGCGTTTTTCAGGACATCAATGGACTCAAAGAATTGATGGGCGGCAAACAAAACTTCGCAAAAATGCTGGATTCAGTTTTTGTAATGCCACCGACTTTCAACACCAATTACTATAAAGAGGTGATCCACGAGATGCGCGAAATGCAAATTGTAGGAATGGGTCAATATGCCCACGGAAACCAGCCAATTCAACATATGTTGTATCTTTACAATTATGCCGGCCAACCGTGGAAATCGCAATATTGGGTAAGACAGGCGATGGATAAACTGTACAAACCCACGCCAGACGGTTATTGTGGCGATGAAGACAACGGACAAACTTCAGCCTGGTATGTTTTCTCAGCTTTAGGTTTTTATCCTGTGACGCCTGCAAGCACGCAATACGTTTTGGGTGCACCACTTTTCAAATCAATCAAAATTAATTTAGAAAATGGTAAATCGATTTTGATTGATGCACCAAAAAATTCAAATTCAAATATTTATATCGATCGAATGAAATTCAACGGAAAAGATCATTCTGAAAACTGGATCGATCATTTTGAACTGTTAAAAGGTGCAAAATTAAGGTTTGATATGACGAACAAGCCTAACCAAAAAAGAGGTACGGAAGATGCCGATGCGCCCTTTTCCATAAGCACTTATGAGAAATAGCATATAAAAAATTATTTGATAAAAGATATTAACTGATTTTTTTTTACTAATTTTAATTTATTATTAATCATTTGTTAATGAAGACACTACTACTCGTGAGACACGCCAAGAGTGATTGGCCTGTAGATGTTGAAGATTTTGACCGCCCGCTCAATGAGCTGGGAATGATCAACGCACCCAAAATGGCACTTTTACTAAAGGACAAATCAGTGGATATTGACACCTTCATTTCAAGTCCTGCTAAGCGTGCATTGGAGACGTGTAAATTATTTTCAGAGGTTTATGAAAAAGAATATTCAGTCGATGCATCGCTTTACAATCCCAAAGAACGTAATTTTGAAAATCTGATCATAGGACTGGAAAACTCAGTCAATTCAGTGATTTTGTTTTCGCACAACAATGGGATTTCGAATTTTGCCAATTCTTTGACAGACGAAATCGTAAACCTTCCGACTTCCGGCGTTGTTGGCTATCAAATTGATTGCGATAACTGGAGCGATTTTGTGAATGCTAAAAAAGAATTTTTATATTTCTATTCGCCTAAGAATTTTGCGAAATAGATTCGAAATTTAAATTTATAAAACAGAAAACTTTCAATATTTTGGGAGTTTTCTGTTTTACATAATGTTACAAATTGATCATTTTAATATTTAAATCAAAATACACTAAATCTAAGTCTAATTCCAAAATTATCCTTAAATCTAGACGTCTGATAATATCCTAATCGATAAGAGAATCCAACGCCAAAACTTCTGCCCAGAAACTGATTCCAAATCAAACCAACTTCCTGATAATAATGATCTAAAGCCCGAAATTCAAACTGATGGTCTGTTCTGTGTTTGAAAGTACCAATCGCCGACTGATATTCCAAATCAATACTGGAATATCTTTTTCCTAAAGTTTTAAATCTGAAAGGTAAATTCTGTGAAATTCTGAAAGCAGCAAATTGATCTGCGAAAAATGTCCCGGCAGGCATTGTTGCAAATCCCAAATTGGATGGTGTATTGATATTTGAATCCCAACTTTCCGGATTTCTATCATTCTGACCCGCAATTTCAAAGTTTTTCCAGATTGGTGCACTTCCGGAAGACAAGCCTCCAAAAAGTTTCAAATTGGTAACTCCTAATTTCGTTCTGAATTGATGGATAATCAAGGCATCAAATCTTTGATAATTCAAATCTCCACCAAGAGCATCAACACCTTTTTCGAAGTTCATAAATATTTGTGGAAAGCCTTTTTCAAAGGTGTATTTTCCGCTCGGCGTCATAATATTTTTGTCATTCGGAGAGTATTTCAAAGATAAAATGGCATTTACATTGTCAAAACCGTTTCCCATATTTTTATATTGATAATCGAAAAGAGCATTCTGTTTCTCCTTATTTACCGCTATTTTCACGCTTAGTGAATTGGACAGATCATAAAGAAACGAAGCTCCGAATTTTTGGCTTTTATAAAAATTAGCATTGTACCAGTCCAGATTGAGATCAGAAAACTTCATCGTCATATCCCACATATGATTGCTGAATCTGCCAGCAGCAAAGACATCATCCAAATAATCAATACGCAAAACGGAGGTTCTTTTTTCAGATAGTTTGACATCAAGTCCAAATCCGTATTTCCAATTGTGATCTTTGAAACCATAACCAAAGTAGCCATCCGGAGAAAATGTTTTATTAAATTTTTCATTAAGTTTCAAACCTGCGCCCAATCTGAGACCTTGGTATTTGTCATAACTTATAAATTTTGTCACATCAAAATCGATCATTTTGTAACGCAGATTTCCTCTCAGCAGCTGCGTCAGAAAACCAAGTTTCTTTTCGAAATCGTGCTTTTCTACAAAGCTGTCAATTTTTATGTAAGTTGCGCTTTCCCTTGCTGTTAGACTGTCGGTTCTGTACTGCTGAAGCTGGTTTCCATCAGAATTTTTCAGTTCTAAAGAGTAACCTTTGAACGCCGTTGCTTTCTGTTCTTCATTCAATTTAAAATCGAAAAACCGGTTTTTGACATACAGATAATTTCCAAAAACTTTTTCATTGTATTTTTGTTTTTCTCCGGCTTTCACGCTGTCTTTTTTTGATGTTTTGAAGCTTTGATCGCCCATTTTCAACCTAATCTCTTCATAATCAAGAAACCACTTATTGCCGATAGGTTTCCAGACAGAAACGATGTTGCCCTGACCTTGTTTTTTACTGATGCTTTCAAACTTTTTCAATGCAAAACTTTCTGCATCCACATAGATCTTCCCATTAAACTTTCTTGGATTCTGTTTTTTTTTATCCGTAATTTCCTTGAATTTTATAACATAAGTTTTTCTCCCATCAATTTCTAAAGTATCTGAAAGATAATAATGAAAGAGATTTCTGTTTTCAAATCTTAGCTGTCGCGGCGTGCGGTTGAGATTAGAAATATTAATTGCGAGTGCCTCATAAATTGGATTTTTGAAACCGGACATTCTGTTATCAATAACATTGATTTTTTCACCGAATTTTTTGGAATATTTGTATTCTGTCGCCTTTTCCCAAAGAAACATCTGACTCACCAAAGTGGCATCCAACAAATCCTCGTTGATGAGAGAATCCTTTTTTTCGCTGTCTTTTTGTTTGAATTCTTTGTTCTCAACTTTTGAAAGTGAATCTTTTCTGCTTGCGATAAAATTTTTATAAGTGTCAACAGAATCTTTATCTACGTCAATAGAAAATTTGGAATAGGATTTAAAATCATAAGAATCAAGCGATTTTGGAGCGTTTTCTTTTTCTCTTTTATTGAGTTCGTCCAGAATTTTCAAAGCTTTGGGATCGCTCTTGTCCGTGATTACAACTCTGTCGATATTACTCGATTTTTCTGAAAGCAGATGCATTCTTACATCCATAGATTTCGTGACATCTACCGTAATATCTTCGAAATTGCTCGCCAGAATTTCAACTTTTTTACATTTTGTTTTAAAAGTTAAAATGCCTTCGTAATTTGTTTTTCCGAGAAGATTATCATCACAGTATACGGATGCGTTTTCAATAGGCTGTTTGTTAGCTTTGTTCAAAACCTTCACTTGACTTTGCCCGAAAAGTAAAACAGTGAAAAATAATGTAACAAGAAGTAGAAATTTAGTCATATAGTTTTTTTTTATGAAACAAAACTATTGATTAGAAAGTTACAAAACCATACGTGAAAATATAATGTTTTGTTAAAACAAAAATCAGCTGTATCGTGCTTCGATACAGCTGATTGTAAGTTTTTTAATCTCCAAATAATGAGAAGATAAAAGTTTATTTAAGAAATTTTTATATTATGAATTTTTAAATTTCCAAAGCTTTTTGATAAGCATTTTCGATCCCAGCCAGATTTTTTCCGCCAGCTGTAGCAAATCCTGGATTTCCGCCGCCACCGCCTTGGATTTCTTTTGCTAAATCTTTTATGATATTTCCAGCGTGATAAGTTGCTTCTAAATCTGAGGAAACTCCAACAGTAATCATTGGTTTCTCACCAGCATCAGAGATGATGATGATGACAGAATTTGGGGTTTCTTTTTTCAGTTGAAAAACGATATCTTTCACAGAACCTGCGTCCAGAGATGTTTTCTTAACCAATAATTTCTTTCCGTTTTTATCTTCGAAATCATTTTTCCAGTTTTGGATCTCGCCTTTTGCTTTTTCTTTTTTGAATGAATCGATTTCGGATTTCAAAGCTGAATTTTCCTCCAACAATTTTTCAATTGATTTGATCAGATCTTTTGATTTTAACAATTGTGAGATCTCAGAAACCTGAGTTTCCAAATTCTTGAAATATTCATCAGACTTTTCTCCGGAAATTGCTTCAATCCTTCTGATTCCTGCCGCAGTTGAACTTTCCGAAGTTAATTTGAAATGTCCAATTTCGCTCGTAGTTTTCACGTGCGTTCCACCACATAATTCTTTCGAACTTCCAAACTGGATCATCCTTACATTATCACCATATTTCTCTCCGAAAAGTGCCATTGCACCTTTGTCCAAAGCTTCTTGAATCGGAATATTTCTGAACTCTTGAAGCGCTAAATTTTCTTTGATCTTCGCATTCACTTTCTCCTCAACCAAAGCCAATTCTTCCTCGGTCATTTTACTGAAATGTGAAAAATCGAATCTCAAATAATCCGGACCAACATAAGAACCTTTTTGCTCCACGTGCGTTCCAAGAACTTCTCTCAAAGCTTCGTGCAACAAGTGCGTTGCAGAGTGATTGGCCTGAGAATTCTTTCTGTCAGCAACATTCACTTTTGCGTAGAAAATTGCGCCTGCATCTTTCGGAAGTCCATTAATTAAAGAAATGATCAATCCGTTTTCTTTTTTAGTTTCTAAAACTTCGAAGCTCTCGGTTGCATTTTCGATAACGCCTTTGTCACCAACTTGTCCGCCACCTTCAGGATAGAAAGGCGAATTACTCAAAACGATTTGATAAAACTCGCCGTCTTTGTTTTCTATTTTTCTATATCTTGTAATGTAAGTTTCGGATTCCAAAACATCGTAACCAACGAAGGTTTCCGGCTTTTCTTCCAAAACAACCCAATCGTAAACTTTTGCCGCCGAATCTTTTTTCGAACGTTGTTTTTGTTTTGCCATTTCCGCTTCGAAACCAGCTTCGTCAATCGTTAAGCCTTTTTCCTCAGCGATAATTCTCGTTAGATCATCAGGGAAACCATAAGTATCGTACAATTCAAAAACTTCTTCGCTTGGCAATACTTTTTGACCGCTAGCAATTGTTTGCTGAATTAATTTCTCAACTCGGATCAAGCCGTTTTCAATAGTTTTAAGGAAAGATTCCTCTTCGCTTTTGATGACTTCTGTAACTAGAGTTCCTTGCTTCTGAAGCTCAGGGAAAAATGCGCCCATCTGATTTTGAAGTACAGCTACCAATTCGAAAAGGAAAGGTTCTTTTCTGTCCAAAAATCTGTAAGCATAAGAAATTCCTCTTCTCAAAATTCTTCTTATCACGTAACCTGCGCCACCGTTGGAAGGCAATTGCCCGTCAGCAATCGCAAACGAAACCGCACGGATGTGATCCACAACCACACGAATGGCAATATCTTTTTCGTCCGTTAAAATTCCTGTATATTTTTTCCCCGAAAGATCTTCAACCTTAGCGATCAAAGGTGTGAAAACATCGGTGTCATAATTGGATTCTTTTTGTTGAAGTGCCATACAAAGACGCTCAAATCCCATTCCTGTATCAATGTGTTTCGCAGGCAAATTTTCCAAACTCCCGTCTGCTTTTCTGTTGAATTGCATAAAAACGAGATTCCAGATTTCCACAACTTGAGGATGATCATTGTTCACCAATTCCAATCCGGAGACTTTCGCTTTTTCTTCTGGTGTTCTCAAGTCAACGTGAATCTCCGAACAAGGTCCACAAGGTCCGCTCGCTCCCATTTCCCAGAAATTATCTTTCTTATTTCCATTGATGATTCTATCTTCGGAAATGAATTGTTTCCAAAGATCGTAAGCTTCAGTATCACGTTCAAGATTTTCTTTTTCGTCACCTTCAAAGATTGTTACGTAAAGATTTTCTTTTGGGATTTTATAAACTTCTGTCAACAGTTCCCAAGCCCAGGTAATCGCTTCTTTTTTGAAATAATCCCCAAAACTCCAGTTTCCCAACATCTCGAACATCGTGTGGTGATAGGTATCACGACCAACATCGTCCAAGTCATTGTGTTTTCCGGAAACTCTGAGACATTTTTGCGTGTCGGCAATTCTGGAAGATTTTGGTTCTTTATATCCTAAAAAATAATCCTTGAACTGTGTCATTCCGGAATTGGAAAACATCAGCGTCGGGTCATCTTTCAAAACAATTGGTGCAGAAGGAACGATCAAATGTTCTTTGCTTTTGAAAAAATCTAAAAATTGCTGTCTTATTTCTTGTGAAGTCATAGTTTGGGCTTTTGGCTAACAGCTTTTTGCTGTTGGCTTTTTGGTTGGCAAATTTAATGAAATTATGTGATTTGGGGAATGTTTTTTCTGTCTTGGAATGTGAATTTTGAAATGATCAAGATATTATTGTTTTAGTAATTTAAAAGTTTTGATTGCGGTTTTTCCTTCCACTAATTTTAGAAGATACATGCCTTTTGTTTTCCCAGACAAATCAACTTTATTCGTTTTGTTTCCAAATTTTCCTTTAGAAATCAATGAACCAGTGGAAGAAAATAGTTCAAACTTGAGATCATTTTTCACACTATCAAAATCAATTATAAAAATATCCTTGGATGGATTAGGATAAACTCGGATATTATTTGATACTGTACTTTCTGAATTTCCTAGATTCAGTACCGGAAAGTTGTCTAAAATCAATACTCCTGAGTTTATTGGATCCAACCAGTCTTTTAGCTGTGCATCCAAAGTTCCGCCGCCATCCCAAGAAACATCCAATCGTCCGTACTGATAGTAACCACTTTGATATGTAGTCCCATTACAGAAGCTAGCTCCACAGCAAAGCTGACCGATAATCTTCCCATTACTATTATATAAAGGTGAGCCGGAAGAACCTGCTTCTGCGGAACCCATTTCCCAATTATTAAACGTCCACATATTGCCTTCTAAAGTAGGGTTTCCACCTCTACTCACCTTCATAATGTCTCCTGCAGGATGATGTATTCCGAAAATCCAGGGAGAAATATCTTTTGTTCTGTCCCAACCTGACCAAACCGTCTCCCAATTTTCCGGAATTTCTGAATTTATTTCTACAAGACAAAAATCGGTACTTTCTCTTTTAGCCTTTAAAGTTGCACCACTGATCGTATGGTAATCAGTATTACTCACACTATCTTCTGTAGTTCCACACACGGTGTTTGTACTTATCCAATTAAATCTGAAAGCCCACGTTGTAGGATCGGAATAGCAGTGATTGGCCGTTAAAAAATATGGTTTTTTATCATTTGCAGTGTTATTTATCAATGCTCCAGAACACATTGCTGCTCCATCTACCAAAACTAAACCGATTGATTTTTTCAAAACATTTTTCAAGGGATCTGCATCATTTCCGATTGAGCAATTTACATCAATATTACAGTCAGAAGATGCATTTAAATTACCACCGGAACGATAGCCGTGTGTTATATTTTTAATTGTGAATGAACCTTTTCCCGCTTGAGATGCGGGCTCGAAATATTCTATATAAACATCATCTCCTTTTACAAGCCAAGTTCCTAATGTTTTACTCGTGTTATTCTGGATGAAGGTGTAAGCGCCTAAAAGATCGGTTCCATCATCATTATATAGAAATAGTTTTGCTCCTATCGGAATGAAAAAATCTTTAAGAATAAAGTTCATACTTACCGCGCCAACAGAAGAAAAACGAATTCTCCAAATCCTGTCCCCATTAGCTAAATTTTCCCATACGCCGGAATTTTGAAGACTGTAATTTACCTCAAATTTGTGCCCGAATCTAAATGGAATTTCTGTGTTTTTATCATTTAACTGATCTTCATTTTGAATCAATTTTAAATCAAAAGAAGGGAGATTAATTGGTTTTGGTTTCTGAATATTTTTTAATTCCCAGCTTTTTGGCTTTCCTTCATTAGTGACTTGCGATTGAAACTGCGTAAAAGTCAAGAGATACAGTGCTAGTGTCAGGATAGAGTTTAACTTCATAGTTTATTAGGTTATTATAAAACTATAACGTTTAAAATCTTTTCTTTATTTCACTAATTTTTATAATGTCTGAAAATCCCAAAATCCGTAGGCGTCCAAAATGCGGCCTTTTGTCCAGCTACTTTTAGTCCGTCATTTGCCCAAGTGTTACAAGTGTAGGTGAAGTTGTAACTGCCTTTTGCATCGTAGAAGGCATCATTGTTTCCGTACACGGCATCGGTTTTTATGAATTGATAATTGCCGGAAGCATCTTTGTCGAATTTGTCATCAATGAAGTTGATTAAAGCCTGATATTGTTTCTCGGTCAGCATTATCTTTTTGCAGTCTTCTCCGATCTTCATTTCATTGTAATAAGTGCAATGCATTGCAGATTCACTGAGCCAGAATGCAGCTTTGAAGGCTGTTGAGAATTTGAGATCAGCCCAGGTTGGCGTGTTGAGATAAAATCCCTTATCGCCCCATCCAAACGAGATGAATTTGAAGTTGTCCTGTTTAGATTTTGTATTGCTGTATGGTAATTTGGTACTCCAATCTATAAAGTCAGTCTTTACAGGAACCACCAGATCAGTATGGACGCCATTGGTCAGGATGTAGGCTTCGATGACTTTTGGGTCGTCTGTTTTCTCTGCGGATACAGGAATTAATGGAAGTAAAAGTCCAAGAATAATATACAAAAAAACGGCTCCGAGTATGAAGCCGATTATCTTTAAGGTTAGAAATAATGTTTTTTTCATCTTATTGGGTTTCCCGAATCGTGCGAACTATAAAGGTAATAAAATTATTGAAACAAAATCAAGATGTTAATTTTTTTTAATAATTCTTGCTTTTATAGAATTTTATTTTGAAATTTAATAGCGAAAAATCATCAAAATATGCCGAAAAATCGCCAATCCAACAAAAGACAAAAAATCAGAGTAAAAGTTGCCCCGAAAAGAGTTCAGAAAAGAAAATGATTTTAAAAGAAATCTTATTCTGAGAGAAAATCCAGATTTCTTTTCAAGCCAGAAAACTTAGTTCTCTTCACCGCAGACTTTTTGAAAACCGAGGAAAATATTTCTTGGGTAATGTCCTTCCACTCTTGTTTTGTGAAGTTCTTGATCTCAGAGTTCGGTCGGAATTTCTCTTCCAGAGTTGGTGCAGAAAACCTGTTCCACGGACAGACATCCTGACAAATGTCGCAGCCAAACATCCAGTCTTCCATTTTATCCTTGAAGAAATCCGGGATCTGATCCTTCAACTCTATGGTGGCATAAGAAATACATTTGCTGCCGTCTATAATTTTATCAGAAACAATCGCCTGAGTCGGACAGGCATCAATACATTTGGTGCAGCTTCCGCAGTGATCTGTGACTTCAAAATCCTCAATTAAATCCAAATCACAAATGATCTCTGCCAAGAAATAAAATGAACCATTTTTCTTTGTAATCAGATTAGAATTTTTCCCAACCCAGCCAATTCCAGATTTTTTCGCCCAGGCTTTTTCCAAAACCGGCGCCGAATCTACAAAAACACGGAACGCAAACTCCCCTATTTCCTCCTGAAGTTCCGCAACCAATGTTCTCAGTTTGTCCTTGATCACATCGTGGTAATCTTCGCCGTAAGCATATTTTGCCAATTTGAAATTAGGATTGTCCTGAAGTTCTTCCGGAAAATAATTATAACTGAGAGAAATGATAGATTTTGAACCTTCAACCAATAATCTTGGATCCAGCCGTTTATCAAAATGATTTTCCATATAGCGCATCTCGCCGTGGAAATTATTTTTGAGCCATTGTTCCAACCTTGGCGCTTCCTCTTCCAGAAAATCAGCTTTGGAAATACCGCAGGACTGAAACCCAAATGCCAATGCTTTGGATTTAATCAAATTGCTGTATTTCTCTTTGATGCTCATTTAGAGCACAAAATTAATGTTTTAAAATTAGATATTTTTTAACGTGAAGTATGGAATATTTTAAAGATTTATATTGTAGTTTTGTTACCATTAAAATGTAAAAAATCAAAATTATGGCAATAGAAGACGTATTAAGAGCCGGAAATTATCACCTGATTGATGTTCGCGAACCGTTGGAACTGGAAATGGACGGACATATCGAGGAAGCTCAAAATATCCCATTGGGTGAATTGGAAGACAGAAAACAGGAAGTTACTAACCTGAGCGGTACTAAGATTTTCTTCTGCAGATCGGGAAACAGATCTGGGAAAGCGACAGAATATTTTAAATCAGAAGGATTGACCGATGTTTACAACGGCGGTGGCTATGTAGATTTGAAAGAAGTTTTGGATAATCTTTAGAAACAGACTTTCTATAAAAGTAAAATCGTCCTGAAATCTAAATTTCAGGACGATTTTTTTTAGTTTTTACCCCTTGATAATAACCATAATACCAAAGCGACTATACCGACTACGACGATGATTCCCCACCACATACCGGCTTTGAAAATGGTTTCGACTGCCTCACAGCTCGTCAACATTCCTGCTAATAAAAACAATGGAATGAAATTCATATATTTTTTCATAGTAATAAAATTTTTGAGTTAAATTCAAATGCTGCGCCAAAACTTAATTAAACAATGATAAATGCTTATTTTTATCAAATCAATAATGAATCTTGAACATCAAAAAAGCCACCTGATCCGGTGGCTTTCTTATGCTTTTGCAACTGCTTTTTCTTCAGATTTTCTGGCTTGTCTCTCTTCGAATTTCTTCACGACATATCCAATGATAAAAGGCGCTGCATAAGTTAAAATGGTTTTAATCAGTCTTGGGTTCATAATTTTAAATTTCCGAGAAAGTTGCAAGAAGTGCGCCATTTTGGAAATTGATTCATACGAACCGAACATTCTGATTTTAAATCGAAATTATTTATCTTGCTACAAATTTGTAAACCTATGTTACTAGCCATTATATTTCCATTTCTATCATTCTTCTTCCGGGGAAAAATCATTACTGCTGTTATCTGTTTTATTTTGCAGATTACCGTTTTGGGCTGGCTTCCTGCTGCAATCTGGGCTGCAATGTCTTTGAGTAATGAGAGAGCTGAGAAACGAAATGAGAAGTTGATTCGGGCTGTTAAAGAAAATAGGAATTAACGAGTAAAGTTAATAGTGAACGGAAAGGCTAATGTAAGACCAAATCAAAAGAATAAAAAAGGATGAGCCCTCGCCCATCCTTTTTTATTTAAAGTCTTAATATCTTCTAGTCTTTAATAAATTTAAAACTTTTGATTCCCTTATCTGTTTCAACTTTCAGAATATAGTTTCCCTTG
The DNA here is from genome assembly GCF_021261315.1 of Epilithonimonas sp. JDS. GTDB lineage: Bacteria > Bacteroidota > Bacteroidia > Flavobacteriales > Weeksellaceae > Epilithonimonas. The sequence goes on along the minus strand of NZ_JAJSAX010000005.1, from coordinate 209,567 downwards.
AGTAATCCTTTCACATTAATTTTTGTGAGCGCTCTTGAAGACATTACCTGATTGCCAATCATATCATAAATCGTGATATTCTTGATCTCAGAATCTCTGGTATTGATATTTATGATATCCGTTGCGGGATTTGGATAGATAGAAATTTTAGTTCCATTCGCATTTTCTACAGACAAATCATCTCCCAATAGCAATCTAGCAATTCGGTTTCTTGTGACACCATTATAGCTATCAAAATTACCTCCAATCAAAATTTTTGAATCTGACTGAAGCACTATCGAATTCACGGTAGCATTACTTACGCCCGTTCCTGAATTGAAGCTCGTATCCAAGCTACCATCGGCATTCAATCTTAAAATACTGCTTGTGATTATTCCATTATATTTAGTTATATATCCGCCAACCAAAATTTTCCCATTTGTTTGTAAAACAATACTTTCAATATGATTGTTGGGTGTAATACTATTGCCATTTGTAAAAGTATTATCAATTGTTCCGTCCTGATTCAGTCTGGCAATTCGGTTTCTTGGATTGCCATCGTAAGAAGTAAGTTGACCACTGATCAAAATTTTGCCGTCTGGCTGGATGATAATCTTGGATATAGAATCATTTGTTCCCGATCCGGTTTCGAAGGTCGTATCAAGACTACCATCAGAATTTAGTCTGGCAATTCGTGTCGAGCTCATTCCATTGTAGGATGTAAAATCTCCACCAATTAATATCTTACCATCGGATTGCACAGCTAAGGCAGTAACTGCAGAGTCTACTCCAGTACCGATATTGAATGAATTATCAATACTTCCATCTGCATTTAATCTGACCAGATTATTTTTTACAACGCCATTGAAAGATGTAAAATATCCACCTATAAGAATTTTATTATCAGATTGTACCGCAATCGTAAAAATAACGTGATAATTCTGTGCACCTGTTTCGGGATTAAAAGTGGCATCAAGAGTACCATTTTCATTTAATCTTGCAATACCTCTTCTTGGAATCCCATCATAGGAAGTAAACTCTCCTCCTATTAAAATTTTACGATCTGTTTGTAATACAATACTATAAATTCTTGCAAAAAATTCTTCATTCACAGCTCCTGTGAGCGGATTGAAGCTTGAATCCAGACTTCCGTTTTCATTTAGTCTTGCAACTCCCCTTCTGGTAATGCCATTGTAATCAGTAAAAAATCCGCCAATTAAAATTTTATTGTCGGGCTGTAAGGCAAGTGATACGATACTCATATCTGGACCATTTCCGGGATCGAATGTCGTGTCTAAAGTACCAGCCTGAGCAGGAAGAATCAGAGATGACACTAAGCAAATTACTAAAAAGAAGTTTTTCATGGTTATAAGTTTTTTCTTTAATTAATATCCAAATATCTCCTCCAAACTCACTTCTGTAAAAGTTCCCATTTTATTAATGGAATCCATATTCAGGTTTTCTTTTTTCCCGATGATGGCTGTGTTGTAAGACAATGGCTTCACTTCGGTGTTGTAGAAACTGGTCAGTTCCGGTAATGTCAAGGTTTGGATTTCTGCATAAACATCTTTTCTTATGTCGTGGTCTACGCCTAATTTCTTAAGGGAAAGCTGGTTGTAGAAAATCGTGGTTCTGTTGATTCTGTTGGATGCAATCTGTTTCAAAGCTGAACCTTTGGCGTTCTCAAACTGAGCCGGGATTTGCGGCAATTCCACCATCAATTCGCTCATTGCAGCAACGGCTAATGGCAATTTGTTGGCTTGAGTTCCGATGTAGTTGGTCACATAATTCGGTTTGTTGATCTCCGTTGCATTCGCATAAGAAACGTACGCCGAATAAGCCAAAGACTTACTTTCTCTAATCTCCTGGAATACGATAGAAGATAATCCACGTCCAAAATACTCATTGAAAACGCTGGCCTTTCCGAAGTTTGCTAGGTTCACATTTCCGGCTTTTGCCACTTTGGACATTTCCATCTGCACCATATCGTAGCCTGTGAAATATACTTTTCCGTCAGTTGCCAGCTCTGTGTATTCCTTTGCTTTTGCAGGCTGAAGTTTTGTTGCAGAAATGTAAGGTTTCACCGCTTTTTCCAGACCTTTCTGATCTTCTCCGTAAAGGAAAACTTCGTAAGGATAATCGTTCAGCGTTTTGATTTTCGACATCAGTTCGTTGACGTTGATGCTCTGTAGACGCTCTTTCGAAATCACATCTGTCATACGGGACTCTTTCCCGTATTTGGCGTAATTCGTCAAAGCTGCCATAATTCTGGTTTTGTCTTTCTTCGCAACCTCTCTGGACTCCAAAATCGTTTTTACGGTTTGGTCGTAGATGGACTGGTCCGCTTTTACATTGTTGATCCAGTGGTTCATCAGCTCTACTCCTTTTTTCATATTGCTTTCAAGTCCGCTCAGGGCGATGATCATCTGATCATTCGTCGTTCTGAATTGATTCGTAATTCCCAGTTTGTAGAATTCTTCTTTCAGTTGTTCCGGAGTGTATTTATCCGTTCCAAGGTATTGAAGAACCGTTACGCCCAAAGCCAATTCTTTGTCATTATCAGTTCCAAAAGGAAACACATAATTGACCTGAGCCACTTCATTATATTTATTTTTAACGAAGCTTACTTTTTTATCTTTAATAGTTGACGTTGCGATTGCTGTATTAAAATCAATGAACTGAGGTTTGATGTCAGACGATTTTGCATTGATGATCTCTTTCAGGAACGGCGATTGTGCTTCTCTGTTAAGTTTGATTGGTGTGATACCCGGATTCTGAACACGAACTAATTTGTCGTTCACGCCTTTTTCCTTGTAAACCACCACATAATTATCCTTAAAGAAATCGTTGGCAAACTTCACCACATCAGCTTTGGAGATTGCTTCATAATTGTTGATCTCCGCCAACTCTTCTTCCCAGGTTCTTCCGTTAATGTAAGTTGAATATAAAGTCGTTGCCAATCCGTCAGCCGTTTCCCAGTTTTTCATTCGCTGAACTTTCATATCGTTCACAATGGCGTGTAGCATCCAATCCGGGAACTGTCCTTTCTTCACCAATTCGATTTGATCTAATAACAGTTTCTTCGCATCTTCAAAGCTTTGCCCGTCTTTTGGAACGACACTTAACACAAATGCACCGTAAGTTTTGAAAGCCGATTCGTAAGCGCCCGCTCCCAATGTTTTTTGTTTTTGATTGATGTTAAGATCGATCAAACCTGCGTCGCCGTTATTACTTAAAATTTCAGCCACAACATCCGCCAATCTCGCATCCTGCGTTCCGTAAGAATCTGTTCTCCAGGCTAAAGTCATTCTTGGCGTGGACGGACTTTTTACAGTTCTGGAAATCACGCTCGTCATTGGTTCTTCCGACACCATTTTCTTCATCGGTAGTTCTTTGTATTTGAAGGTTCCGAAGTATTGATCGACCATTTTGATGGTCTTATCAAAATCCAAGTCTCCAACTAGAACGACTGCCATATTATTAGGTACGTAATAAGTATCGAAATATTTGTGGATCGCCACCATAGACGGACTTTTCAGATGTTCCGAAGTTCCTATAGTCGTCTGCTGACCATTTGGATGTTTCGGGAAAAGCGCTTCCATCATTGCGTAATTTACAAGACGACCATCATTGTCCTGAGCACGGTTGAATTCCTCATAAACTGCTTCCAATTCAGTATGGAACAATCTCAAAACCAATTCTGAGAAACGTTCTTTCTCCACTTTCAGCCATTTCTCCAGTTCGTTGGATGGGATATTATTTTTGTAAACCGTTTCGTCCAGCCACGTGTGGGCATTAGTTCCTGTGGCGCCAAGAGATGAGATCGCCTTGTCATATTCGTTGGCGATTGCATATTTGGATGCTTCCTGAGAAACTTCGTCGATTTTTTTGTAAAGTGCTTTTTTCTTTTCCGGATCTTTTTCCGCTTTGTGCTGTTCGTAAAGATCTGAAATCTGCGTCAGCAACGCTTTTTCCTTTGCCCAATCCTGAGTTCCCAAATGAGAAGTCCCTTTGAAAACCATATGTTCCAGGTAGTGCGCCAATCCCGTATTGTCGCTTGGATCATTATTAGAACCGGTTTTTACCGGGATATAAGTCTGGATTCTAGGAGCGTCATCATTTTTTGCGAGATAGACTTTGAGTCCGTTTTTCAGGGTATAAACGCGTACGCCGGATTGGTCATTTTTTACGGTTTCGTAGGTGTAGCCCGCAGCGTCGGTTTTGGTTTGTGTTTCAAATTTCTGTGCCATTGCATTCATCATAAATAAGAGTGAAATTGAAATAAATAGTTTCTTCATACTATACTTTTATTTTTTCTGGAGCGTAATTTACGCAACATTTTATTAGTTGCCAATTGTTGGGGTTTGTTACTTTATATGAGATGTAAAAAAGCACAGATCAAATCTGTGCTTTTGGTACTTTTGCTAGTGTGAGCTTCTCAATGGGCACGAGCAAGATGATCGCGCCAGCGTGGGTTTGTTACTTTGGATTTGATGTAAAAAGCACAGGTTTGATCTGTGCTTTTATATTTTCGCTAGCGCGAGCTTCTAGCTCGTGTTGTTTATTAATGGACACGAGCAAGATGCTCGCGCCAGCGTGGGTTTGTTACGTTAGATTGAGAAGGAAATGTGGAAATGAAAAAGCACGGATTTGAATCTGTGCTTTTGACTTTTTTGTTTCTTGCTACTAGCAAAATTACATCGGTATAATATAATTGATAGGTAAAATATTAATTTATATAATACTTCCAAAAATTGTTTTTGTCAAAGTAATTAAACCCATTTTCCGAATTTGGTTCCAAATGCCCAATAAATTCGTTTGAAGTACTAAAAATAACATAGCCATTCAGATTATGTTTAACTGCAAACATTGAGAATTCATTTTCGGTGTTATAGAAAATAAATATTTTTTCAATCATAATAGCGAAATGTGTTACTGTGTTGGAATTGGCATCAAAAATATAATATCCCTTGATATTATCATTAAAAATAGGGTTTATATCCCTATTAAAATAGGGATTAATATTTCTATTAAATACTGGATTTATATTCCTATTAAAAAAAGGATTTATATCTCTGTTAAAAACTGGATTTATATCCCTGTTAAAAACTGGATTTATATCTCTGTTAAAAACTGGATTTATTTTTCTATTAAAAATAGGATTTATATCTCTATTAAAAACTGGATTTATTTTTCTATTAAAAATAGGATTTAAAACTCTATTAAAAATAGGATTTCTATCTCTATTGATTAGCATACTCTAATTCTTTTAAAATTATATCCAAAGGTAAGCATATTGCATAACCTGAATTGAAGAAATCTTGTCTTGATAAAGATTTTTCATGTTTGTTTCTCCACTCGGTTATAAAAGGCACAAACCTGGAAACAATTCCAATTATACTAAATTCATCTCCGTTCTTTTGCAAAACCGGACCTCCGCTGACTCCATAATATGCGATTGAATCAATAATGAAAGTTTTATTCTTAATATTTTTGCCTGCAACAATGCCATATCGTAATAAAGGACTATTTATCTCATAAAATTCTGTGGATGTTAAAGAATATGGAAAACCTACTTGAAAAATAGTTGAGCCGATTGTTATACCCTCGTAGTCAGTCAGATTTTGTAGACTTGGTATAGATATATTTTCACCTATATTTTCCACGTGATATTCTGGGCTACCAGTTAATTTAATTAATACTATATCTAAATCAGAAAAAGTTTTGACATTTTGTTTATTTAATAAAATTGTTGCATCATAGTATTGGTTAGTTAAACTATCATAATTCCTAGATATAATCCAAGTATCTGAAAGCAATGTATTTTCATCATAAATAACGTGCTTAGCTGTTACAATATACTCTATTTGTTCATGGATTAGCCTAAATCCTGACCCTATTGATTTGCCAGATTCAACACTTAAAAATGTGGAGAAGCTTAAGTTTTCTAATGTTATCATTTTCAATATTTCAGTTTCCTTATTTGCATCCTAAAATTATTATATCTTTCCAAAATCTCAATGATTTAAAAATTTGCTTGCTTTTATAAATTAATCAAATATAATTCAATTACTCACACATTCACAAGAATTCACCAATTCTTACTGATAAGCTCTTATCATTTCCATCACTCTCCACAAAAAAACCACCTCCAGCCACTTCACAAGTGGCTAAAGGTGGTCTGCATAGTGTCAAAAGGTGGTTGGTCAAGTGTCTGTCGGCACTTGTGCAAGTGGTCTCAGGCAGTTGCGAAGTACTTGGAGGCACTTAGGTAAATGGTTCCGGACACTTATGCAAGTGGTTGCAGGCAATTCGGAACCTGCTTCAGACACTTACCCCACGTGTTGCAGGGACTTCGGAACGTGGGATACCCCCCTCCCGAACCACCCCTTATTCGGTTTTGTCCACATCCGTATTGGGCGGCGTGATGGGCGCTCCCGCGATGAAGAACTGTTTCATATCTTCATAGATCACTGTGGTGCCGGGCATATTCTCTCCTGCCAGATATTTCACATTTCGGTAGAACGTGATGGCGTTGTGATAGTTGTCAAAATCCAGAAGGATCTTGGTGTCAGAAAGCTGCTCTGCTATGGAGTTGATCCGTTGAAATCGGCTTTCCAGCTGCTGCCTTGCTGCAAAATCGCGGTCAAATTCTGCCTTGTCCAGGAAAACAGGAACGAACATGATGTACTGTTCCATATAGTTTTTGGCCATATTGACAAAAAGTTTGTTTTGCTCGGCGATGCTGCCGTACTGCTGTCTCTGCTCGGGGGTCAGGTTGGTGGTTTTGCCTAAAAGTACCTCTTCTATCAGAGCAATTCCCTGATCTAATTTTTCAAGTTCATCCTTAGTGAACTCTAAACTAAATAAATTTTCTAAAGCCATGTGTTTGTGGTTTTTAATGATTAATAAAATATTTTAGATACACACCAAAGAAATTATAAGAATTTCCATCGCCCAAACGGGCTTCACACCATCCTGTAATTACATACGGATGGGATGACATTTGAGTCGGATTTGTCTGGAAAAGCTTGTTTGCTGATGTAAAGTCACTGCCACAGAAAGGCAGAATTGGGATTCTGGAATCATTAGAATATCATTTGTGTGTCTTACAAATATATTTAAAATTTTAATACAGAAAATGATTTGGATTAATATTTTTTAGAACAATCTGATCCTGCCAACAGCGATGGATACAATGATTATACAAAATCGATGATAGGTTTAATAATCTGGATAAATTAGGATTGAAAATTAAAACAGCGGAGAATGAAGCCTTTACACATTTCCTTCCTCAGCAGCTGTTCCAAGGTCTAAATTTTGCTAATAGAGACAACTTAAAGAAAAATGCTTTTTTTCCAATAGACATCGGCATTTTACATCATTCGGAACCAAATTAATCTGTGGTTTAAAATCAATCATAAACTTTAAATTCAATAAAAAATTATGAAAAACGTTAGCAAAACTTTTACAAACTTCTTCGCATTTGCAGTGCTTATTTTATTTTCTTTGTCTGTGCTATCCTGTGCAGAGCCGGCCGAACGGTTTTTCGGTACCGCCATTTTGAATACGAATGCCATCGGTGATTTTGCAACGCCCACGCTGGCAAAACATATCAATGATGAAACCACCGAGTTTCCGGACATCCCATCCAGCAAAAAGAAAGGTGATGAAGCCGGGAAACTTGTACAGAACAATATCTTATACATGGAAAAATCGCTTAGTGACATTAAAGCGCTAAACGCCAATTCTGAAGACCGGAAAGCGATTAAGGAGAAGTCGATTGCACTTTATGAATTCGTGATTCCTGTTTATAAAAATGAATACACCAACTACGCAAAACTCTGCGATACAAAAGCCGATCAGGCCAGGAAAGACGAGCTAGCCTACTCGATAGAGCAAAAGTACGGTGCAAAGTTCGAAAAGATGTACACCGAACTGATGGAAATCGGAAAAGTCTTTGCTGCGGAAAACAAGCTGGATGTTAATTGGAATTAAACAGAAAATCTTCACATTTAAATCATAACAATGGAATTCTACAGAGACAGAAAAAAATCACTCAACCTAATCCTGATTTGCTCAGGAATATTAATCGTTTCGATCGCCACATTCCTCTACAGTATTGGTTTGTTTGATGATCACGTGGGAACAAAGCTGGCTGCTGTCAGCGGATTGTTCAGTATCATTCTGGCGATTATCATTTTCAGGAAATTGTTTACCCTTCGGGATTCAGCGCCTTTGGTTATTCTAAGCAGTGAAGGACTTATTTCGAAAACTACCGCTGTAAGTAAAGCTGCAGGACTGATTCTTTGGAAAGATATTACTAATGTCAATTTAGAAAAAGTCGGTGCCGATACTTTGATTACGCTGACAGTTAAGAACTCGGATCATTATCTTCCATTAATCAAAAAGAAACTATCCGGAATGATCACCAATGGTTTGGCAGATGCCAATGGAAATCTGCCTATCAGTCTAACAGCCTCGGAACTGACTGTCAATGCGGAAGAATTATTTAACACCATCACAAATTTTAGAAAAGAAGTAGGATAATCTGGTACGAAGCCAACTTGGAATGTTGATTGCTTAAGATAAAATTTAAATCAAAACATTAACATCAAATCACAATTTATATGGACGATCAAATTACAAGAAGAGAAGCACTCGACAAACTCATAGACATTATTACGCCTGAAGAATCTACGGAAAATCAGGAAAACATTCAGGAAGAACCTCTTACGAGCCAAGGCAATTCCAATCTGGAAGATCCAACTACAAAACATCCCAAACCACCTTTCAACAAACAGTTTCAGCCATTCCCAGGATTAGCTGGCAAGATGGATCCGGTTCCCGATCACGGTGAAGAAAGCTATGTAGGTTCAGGAAGACTGACTGGCCGAAAAGCCCTTGTAACAGGCGGTGATTCCGGGATTGGCCGTGCTGCAGTTATCGCATTTGCGAGAGAAGGTGCTGATGTTGCGATCAATTATCTGCCGGATGAGGAATCTGATGCAAGAGAAGTTGTAGATCTAATCACAAAAGCTGGCAGAAAAGCAGTTGCAATTCCAGGCGATCTGCGTGATGAAGCGTTTTGCCAAAGATTGGTTTCCGAAGCGGTGATTCAATTGGGAGGACTTGATATTTTAGTCAATAATGCCGGGCATCAAAAAAGCAATCAATCGATTCTGGATATCAGTACAGAAGATTTTGACAGAACGATGAAAACGAATCTCTATGCGCCGTTCTGGATCATTAAAGCAGCACTACCTCATTTGAAACCGGGTTCCAGCATTATCGGACTGTCATCAGTACAGGCTTATGATCCTTCTGCCGATCTTTATGATTATGCACAGACAAAGGCAGCAACCACAAGTTATGTGAAATCATTAGCAAAACAATTAGGTCCAAAAGGCATCAGAGTAAACGGTGTAGCGCCGGGACCAGTCTGGACCGCACTTGAAGTAAGTGGCGGACAAACGCAGGAAAAACTGGTGGAATTTGGTGGCGACACGCCATTGGGAAGACCGGGACAGCCTGCAGAACTGGCTTCGATATTTGTACAATTTGCTGATAACAACGGGAGTTTTGCAACAGGACAAATCTACGGTTCGGCTGGCGGAAGCGGGCAACCTTAAGATATTATTTACTTCTACATTTTAGAATTGAAAAAGACCGTAATGAATTTTACGGTCTTTTCTTTTTTATGATTATTTTTTTTTAAGATTACTGCAATTTCCTTACAGAGACATTTGGCTGTTCTCCGGCCGGCACAATGAAAATAGCATTGTCATTTACAGAATCGCCAATATCCAGATAATAGGAGGCGATGATTGGGATTATGGAACTTTCATATTTGCCATCTTTTGTGTAAGCCCAATAAGTGACATTTACATTTTGAGGTTTTAATTTTAAATCCAGTTTTTTGGAAGTTAATTTTGCACCCGTTGCATTGATGCAGTTAAGCTCTACCAACGCCGTATTGGTAACAATTTGAGGTGCGTTGCTCATTCGGATGTTGTATGCTTTCTGAGAGTTGTTGACCAGATTGGCAGAAACTTTATAGCGGTCAAAGTTTTTTCCGCCCACATTTACAGACTCCTTATTCAAGACGCTGAAGGTTACAGCCAATCCGTTCAAATCTACCGTTTCGCCGTCTGCAATTTTTTGAGCTTTTGTGAAAGAAAATGAGCATAGCAAAATCAATATTGCTAAAGAAGTTAGATTTTTCATAATTATTTATTTTTATTAGAAGTTGTATATTTTGGATTGATTTCGATCTTTAAAAATTGAGATTGATTTAGCATCCGGCTCAGCTTTGCTGTCTTTTACAACAGAAGGATTGGAGGGATATTTACCGTTTTCATATTCCAAAGCTTTCCATTGTCCTCTGTTTTTTGTATAAATTACTTTCCATCCGTTTTTGGTGTCAGGACTGATGAAAAGCGGTGTTTCAGTCACTGTAAATCGGTTAATGATATTCAGATCCGAATCTAAAAGAGCCAAGGAACAGCCGCCGGATCCACAAAAGTAAGGTGTGAAAAAATTGACGAATACTTCTTTTTTACCATCATTGTTGAGATCAATTTCCTGATAAGAAAACTTACGTTCGGCGCTGTCGATTACTTTAAGATCTTCAGGTTTAAGATACTTTGTTGTAATTACTTTTTTAATATTTTCAGCCAAATCTTTTTCAGAAGAAGAAACAGAATCGACTTTTACGATCGAATCTTTCTTTGGCAATTCATTAGCTGTAGAATCATCTTTACTGGTTTTACCACAGGAAACTGCACCGAAAATGAGAATTGCACTGAATGCCGCTTTTGTAAAAATCAGATTCTTCGTCATATTGAAATTTTAATAACTAAATTAAAAATAATAATTAATATGGTTGCTGTTTTCGTAAAAATAAAAGTTAAATGTGGTTTTAATTTGCTAATAAAAAAAACGGAAACTTTCGAATCCGTTTATTGTTTACGTTTAATTTAACTGGCTAGATCACACTCAAAAAAGCCATCGTATCCACATCATCCGCATAAGTGTCTAACGAAGGATTCTGAGTTTCTCCAAAACCAATAGACTCCAATCCTAATTCCGGTTTCGCAACTATGGCTTGGATTTCTTCTCTGTTATCTTCCACGAATTTCTTCGCATCTTCCAAACTTTCATATCGTGAAAAATTGACTACTGACAAGGGACTGAACAACTTCTCATCCTCTCTTAGCATCACAAAATTATTATCCCAGAAAAGATCTTGATTTAAAAGATAAACCGCACGATTATAATCGTAATTATTAGCGTATTTATTATGATTAATGACATCCTGATATTTGACGAAGTTTTCAAATAAACCATCCACTTTCATCTCTTTTGGAAGCAAAAGTTTGGTCACATTTCTGCAACCCAATCCGAAATATCGAAAAATATCATCTGCTAAAAGCTGAAGTTCTTCGACTGTTTCATCACCTTTCAAAACAGCGATGGATGTTCTGTTTTTTCGAATAATACTGAGGTGATTTTTAAAATAATATTCCAGATATCTCGCTGTATTATTACTTCCGGTTGCAATCACGGCATCGAAGTTTTCCAATCTATCAACGATTTCAAATTCAATATCATTATTAGAAAATTCTTTCCATAAATCTAATAGAAATGGCAGCATCAATTTGTCTTTAGAAGATAATTTGATGATTGGAATATGATTGCTCAAAACCACAGAAATGATATCGTGAAATCCAACAATCGGAATATTCCCGGCCAGAATCAAACCAACCCGTTTTGGTGTATTCGACAATTCATATTTTGATAACCAGTTTTCAATATTTTCTTTCGTGAAAAGTCCTGCCCATTGTTTCAGATTATAACGTTGATTTTCCAAAGTAAACCAAGGATTTTCAATCTCAGAACGCTTCATCAGATAAGCCATTCGCTCTTCTTTCTCACTGTAATTTTCATCATCTTTTTGAATAAATTCGTTGATGAAATTTCCTAATTTTTCGAGTCCCAAAATTTTGTTTTCGTTCAGCATAGCTGGCTTTTTTTTTGTAATTTTGCACAAAATTAAAAATAAAATAGCAATGGCTATCAAGATAACTGATGAATGTATCAATTGTGGCGCCTGTGAACCGGAATGTCCGAACACCGCCATCTATGAAGGAGCAGTAGATTGGAAAGCTTCCGAAGGAACCGATTTGAAGGGAATGGTAGTTCTTTCTTCGGGACTTTCTGTAAATGCAGACGCTGCGCAGGAACCTGTTGCGGATGATTACTACTTCATTGTAACAGACAAATGTACCGAATGTAAAGGTTTCCACGAGGAGCCTCAGTGTGCTGCAGTTTGCCCTGTTGACTGCTGCGTTCCCGATGAAGACAATGTGGAAACCGAAGAACAGCTTCTGGCGAAAAAAGCATTCCTTCACAACGAGTAGCACATTGCTGATGGCTTTTTGCTATTAGCTTTTAATACTTCTATAACCTAAATCCTAACACCTAATCACTTATATAAATGAAAAAACATAATTTCAGCGCAGGTCCAAGTATTTTACCACAGGAAGTTTTCCAAAAAGCTTCAGAAGCAATTCTAGATTTCAACGGTTCAGGATTATCACTTTTGGAAATCTCTCACAGAAGCAAAGATTTTGTTGCAGTAATGGACGACGCTCGTGCTATCGTGAAAAGATTGATGAATCTGGGCGATGATTATGAAGTTTTGTATTTGCAAGGTGGCGCAAGTCTTCAGTTTTTGATGGTTCCTTACAACCTTCTTTCTGTTGACGGAAAAGCGGCCTACACCAACACTGGAACTTGGGCAGCAGGCGCAATCAAGGAAGCGAAGATGATTGGAAATGTAGATGTAGTGGCGACTTCCAAAGAAGCTAACTATTCTTACATTCCGAAAGAATTTAAAGTTGGTTCAGAGTACGATTATTTCCATTGCACTTCCAACAATACAATTTTTGGAACGCAAATGAAAGAATTCCCGAAAGTTGATACACTTTTGGTTTGCGATATGTCTTCCGATATTTTCAGTAGAGAATTGGATTTTTCTCAATTCGATTTGATTTATGCAGGTGCTCAGAAAAATATGGGTCCAGCTGGTGCAACCTTAGTAGTTGTTAAAAAATCGATTCTTGGAAAAACAGGCAGAACAATTCCTACTTATTTGGATTACGCCGTTCATATCGATAAAGAATCAATGTCCAACACGCCGCCAGTTTTTGCAGTTTATGCGTCCTATTTGACCTTAAAACATTTGGAAGATAACGGAGGAATTGCAGCTGCTGAAGCGAGAAATAATGCTAAAGCCAAATTGCTTTATGACGAAATCGACAGCAATCCAAACTTCCAAGGTGTTTCTGCCATCGAAGACCGTTCTTTTATGAATGTGACTTTCACTTTGACAGACGAATCCAAGCAAGAAGCATTTGATGCAGCCTGGAAAGCAGCCGGAATCAGCGGACTGAATGGTCACAGAAGTGTCGGCGGTTACAGAGCAAGCATCTACAACGCAATGCCGATCGAAAGTGTGCAGGTTTTAGTAGATGTTATGAAAAGCATTTAATTAAAAATCCCCTTTAAATAATATATTTAAAGTAAAAATATACAAAACGTCTTCATCAATTTGAAGACGTTTTTTTGTTAAGTTAATGTTAATTTGGGAAAATATCGTATCTTAGCACACCTTGAAATTTAGCTCAAACAATTCAGGGAAACTCAATTATAAAAGCATTTTTGAATTAAACATGATTGTATTAGCCAATGATGGGATTTCCGAATCGGGGATTCAACTTTTGAAAAACGCCGATATCACGGTTTTGGAAAGCCGTGTTTCGCCGGAGCATCTCAGCAAATTCATTAATGAAAATAATGTAGATGTTCTCCTCGTAAGAAGTGCGACGCAGGTAAGACAAAATCTGATAGACGAATGTCCAAACCTTAAAATAGTTGGACGCGGCGGCATCGGGATGGATAACATTGATGTAGAATATGCCATTGATAAAGGTCTTTACATTATCAACACGCCAAAAGCTTCCTGCAAATCTGTCGCAGAACTCGTTTTTGCACACTTCTTTTCTTTAGCAAGATTTCTTCATGAGAGCAACAGATTGATGCCTTTGGAAGGAGAAACCCACTTCAATGCATTGAAAAAATCCTTTAATAATGCTTCAGAACTTTCCGGAAAAACATTGGGTGTTATCGGAATGGGAAACATCGGATTGGAAGTCATTAAGATTGGTATTTCTTTGGGAATGAAAATCTTAGCTTACAACAGAACGCCGAAAACAAGCAACGTTGAAATTACTTTCTTCGATGGTCAATCTGTAAATTTTGAAATAAAATCAGTAACTTTAAATGAAGTTTTGGAAAATTCCGATTTCATAAGCCTGAATACAGGTAAAACTGATCAATATATTATTGACACCAACGAATTCGCAAGAATGAAAGACGGTGTTTTCATCGTGAATGCAGCAAGAGGCGGCGTCATCAATGAAGTGTCTATGATCGATGCAATCGAAGATGGAAAACTTGCAGGAGCAGCTCTAGACGTTTTCGAGAAAGAACCGAGCCCGGAAGTGGAAATATTAATGAACGCAGGAATGTCACTTTCTCCACACGTTGGCGGAAACACAATAGACGCGCAAAACAGAATTGGAGAAGAATTAGCCATTCAAATTATTAAACTGAAAGATCAAATATAAATATGCCAGTATTTAAACCCTTTAAAGGAATCAGACCGAACCACGATTTTGTGGATATTTTTCCGACTTATTCCTTGGATAATTTCACTCAGGAAGAGATCAACAAAAAATCTCAGCAGGACAATTCCTACATCCAGATGATCAAACCTGCTGTTGTCAGCAAATCAAAAGATATTGACAGAAACTTCAGAAAAATCCGATCCAACTATGAAGAACTTTTGGAGGAGAAAAAACTGACTCAGGACGATTCCTCTTATTATTTATACGAGCAGACTTTGCCTGACAAAAGCAGTTTCCGAGGTCTTTTGGGACTTGTAAGTGTGGACGATTTCTGGGATGGGAAAATCAAAAAACACGAATCTACAATCACAGAACGCAGGATGAAAATGGCGCATTATCTGGAGAAAGTTAATCTTCAGGCAGAGCCGGTTCTACTTACCTATCATTCCAATTCCAAAGTAGAATTACTGATGACGCACGAGCAGAAAAATGTTCCAATCATCAATTATAAAGATGAAAAAGGTGTGAAACATAAGATCTGGAAAATCGATAACCGACTGAAACTTCAGCAGTTCAAGGAAGTTTTGGATCCAATAGATTCTTTCTACATCGCAGACGGACACCACAGAATCGGATCCGTTGCAGAATATGCTAAAAAGCAAAGAGACAAATACAAAAGGTCGCACGGGACGGAGCATTACAACTTTGTTTACAGCTTCATTGTTTCCAATCAATCGATTAAAATTAATGACTACAACCGTCTTTTGAATGATTTGAATGGCTTGTCTAATGAAGAAATTCTTGACAAACTAAAAGAAGATTTCCAAATTCACGACAAAGGTGAAGCGCCTTATTTTCCTTCGCAAAAATTCCATATCAGTATGTATTTGGATGGCAGATTCTACAGCCTTCACGTGAAGCACAACATCCGTGAGGAACTTAAAAATGAGAATGACCTGGATCATCATTTGGTAGACAAATATATCTTCGAAAAGATCTTTGGGATTACCAATGCAAAACATACCGACAAGATTACTTACCTGAAAGGAACTTCCGACACGAAAGGAATTGAGGAAATCAAGGAAAAAGTGGATTCTGGAGATTACAAAATCGGTTTTGGCATCTACCCGATCAGCTTCAATGATCTTCTTAAAATCTCTGACAAAGAAATCAAAATGCCTCCAAAATGTACCTTGATTGAGCCAAAACTCATTACAGCATTGATGATGTACGATATGAAATAGATAGAAACTCCTATATCTTCCTAAAAGACGTCAACAAAATTGGCGTCTTTTTATTTTGAATTGTTACAATTAATTTATAATTAATTTATTTTCAAATACTTATAAACACTTACCCAGCAACCAGTTGACCGAAAAAACTTTGGCATCTGATTCATTTTTATTCATATCTTTACATCATTAACATAAGTATATTTTTACTTTGGAATCACAAAAAAAATTATCAAAAAAGTAAGAACAAAAATGTATCCAAAGGAATATATAAACTGCGACCAGGAACCGATTCATATCTGCGGAGAAGTTCAAAAATATGGCTATTTATTAGGCACCAAAGATTCTAAAATCAGTTTTTACAGTGAGAATGTTCTGAATCTTTTTTCACTAAATCCCAACTTGGTTTTAGGACAGGACATCAACACACTCTTTAATGATCTGCAGCTGGATATCAACTGGGATAATTTCTCAGACAGTCAGGAGCTTGCAATCCAGCATATTAATTACAAAGAAGAGCAATACACGCTTTCCATACATACCAATGAAGGTTTTACTTTTTACGAAATCGAGAAAGTAATTCCTAATCATAAGATCAATCAGGAGTATAAAGCAATTCAGAATATTCTCAGAATGTCCAATGACGAGAATATCTGGAAACTTTTGTTGCAGGAAGTTCAAAACATCATCGATTTTGACCGTGCGATGATCTATCAGTTTCT
Source organism: Epilithonimonas sp. JDS (assembly GCF_021261315.1). Lineage (GTDB taxonomy): Bacteria > Bacteroidota > Bacteroidia > Flavobacteriales > Weeksellaceae > Epilithonimonas. The sequence goes on along the minus strand of NZ_JAJSAX010000005.1, from coordinate 192,941 downwards.
GTATGATGGCAGTGGCGAAGTGGTAGAAGAATCTGTAAAACCAGGTTTGGAAAGCTATCTTCATCTCCACTATCCCGAATCCGATATTCCGGCTCAGGCAAGAGCTCTTTATCTTAAAAATACTGTCCGCATTACCTCTCACGTTTCGGGAGAAACCTATCCTATATACGGTGTAAAGAAGGAAAATATAGACCTTACATACAGCGTTACAAGATCTTCATCGCCAATTCACCGCCAGTACCTTAAAAATGCGGGAGTCGAATCCAGCTTCAGTACTTCGATTATTGTAAATGGGAAATTATGGGGTTTGGTAGCATGCCAGAATGCTGAGCCAAAACATCTCGATCTTCAATCCCGGCTATTGGTTGAAACCTTGACCAGAACGGCAGCAAATGCCTATGGATCTTACAGATCGCTGCAGACTCTGGAAGATTATCAGAGAATTAATCTTAATAACATTTCGCTTCGTCACAATCTTTCTAGTGAAGAGAATTTTGGAAAAGCGCTCGAGAACAGTATTGATGATGTTAAAAATGCTTGTGAAGCAGACGGAATGATCATCAAAATCAACAACGAAATCATCACCTCCGGAAACGTTCCGAACCATTCTGATATCGAAAAGATCATCAACTGGAGCAAAGATAACAATCAGAATTTCGAAGAGAATATATTCATTTCCAACACATTCTGCAAAACCAGCGGACTGGAACTGGACAACTCCGAAAAAAGCTGCGGTATCATTATCAGCGTCCTTGGAAGCAACACTTCCGATATGCTGATCTGGATGCGAAAAGAACAGGGACAGAAAATAAAATGGGCAGGAAATCCTGAAAAAGAAACAGTTTCTGAAATAAAAGACGGTGTAGAAATCATCAAATTCTCGCCAAGAAAGTCTTTCGAAGTGTGGAAAGAATATGTGAAAGATACCGCTCTGCCTTGGAAAACCAGAGAAATAGAATCTGCAAAATGGATCACTTCTGTGATCTTGAAGGCTTCTCACACCAAATCTTCACAAATCCTTGATCTTAATAATCAGCTGAAAGAGCTGAATCAGGAGTTAGATTCTTTTTCTTACACAATTTCTCACGATTTGAATACGCCTCTGACTGTCATCAAATTGAATGCGCAGCTGATGAAAAGGCTGATACAATCCGACGACAATACTCATAAATATCTTGATAATATCGTGACCCAGGTGGATTCTATGAGCGATATGATCAAGAACGTACTGGAGCTGAGCAAGATCAAAAAATCTGAGATTGAACTCAAAAAAATTGAAGTTGATGATCTGATCAACAGACTGGCTGTAGAATCAAAAATCAGTTTTGATTCGCCGCATACTGAGATTATTATAGAAAATACACCGGAAGTTTTGGGTGATCCGACGATGGTCTATCAGGTTTTCGGCAATGTCATCGGAAACGCCATCAAATATTCTTCAAAATCTTCCAAGCCAACAGTGAAAATCATTGGTGAAGTTTCTGAGAATGAAGTGATGTACAAAATATCTGATAACGGCATTGGGATCGATAAACAGGACGCCGGCAAGATGTTCAAGATTTTCAGCAGAATGAGTAATGCGACAGCTTTCCACGGCAATGGCGTTGGCCTTAATATCGTGCAGCATCTGATGGAGAAAATGGGCGGCGAGATCAGCTACGAAAGCGAAAGCGGCATTGGGACAACCTTTATTTTAAAATTTCAAAAACCTGATTATGATTTCAGTATTTCTTAAAGAACAAACTAAACAACAACACGACGATACAGAAGCAAAACTGCAGTCACAAAAGATCTTCGACAAATCTTACACGCTGGACGATTACAAAAAGCTGCTGATCCACAATTATAAATTAATCAACCGATACGAACCGCAGATCCAGGATCAACTGAAAAATTATCCTGAGTTGAAATTAGATTTAAGAAGTAAAATCAACGCTCTTAAAACTGATCTCAATAATCTGAATATCGAAACGGAAACCGGAGTTCCCACTCAAAATCTTGAAAACGAAGCCGAAGCTTTTGGTGCTTTGTACGTGATGGAAGGCTCTACTTTAGGTGGAAATGTCATCGCAAAACAGTTGAAAAGAAATCCCGAATTTGAGAATGTGGAGTTCAATTACTTCGGAGTTTACGGCGAGAACACAGGACCATATTGGCAGGAGTTCAAGTCGATTATTGATGAGAAGATTACTGAAGAACATTATGACGATTGTGTGACCGGAGCCAAGAAAGCTTACCAATTGTTGTCATAACATTCAAAATAGAACATTTAAAAGGAGCGAAATTAGTTTTTCGCTCCTTTTTTATTGCTGTCTGGCTTCCGCTCCGCAACCTATCTCTGAAAAAATACCTTTATTAGAGCTTTTGGATTTTCTATTAGATAATGACGAACTTCTATTAGATAACGGCAAACCTCTATTGGATCTCGGTGAACCTCTATTAGAGAACGACGAACCTCTATTGTAGGTAGATGAAACTGTATTGGAGAATGGAGAACCTCTATCAGAGAATGGAGAACTTCTATTGGAGAATTTCATTTTTTTTCCTTATCTTGGTTTTAATAAAAACACAAAGATATGTTAAGAAGAAAACGTGGTGATCTTACACCAAGACAGAGCAGTATTGTCCTGAATCTAAAACCTATTATGACTGCAAGACAAGTCATTTTCCCTTACGCTTTTCTCAGAAAGATCGGTATCAGTAGCAATTCTGTGAATAAAATTTTGAATGGCGAGGCTGTTCAGGTTAATTTTAGACAATTAACTGCGATGTGCCTCTCGCTGAACTGCACGCCCAATGATCTTTTCGCCCTGCGCGATATGCAATCACACTTACCGGAAAATCATCAGCTGCACAGACTGCAGGACATCAACCAGCCAATAGTTGAACTGCAGGATTTTTACAAGGATAAAAGTCTTGAGGAAATCAGGAAGATGAATGAGGAGTGACCACACTGATTATTAAAATTAAAAAAGGAGTGAAAAATTAATTTCACTCCTTTCTTTATGTATAAATCTAAACTTAGATTATTTCTGGATGCTTACCAATTCAACGTCGAAAACCAACCAAGAGTTTGGTGGAATCACGCCGCCTGCACCTCTTTCTCCGTAGCCTAATGCCGGTGGAATCAGTAATGTTGCAGTTTCGCCTTCTTTCAAAAGAAGGATTCCTTCGTCCCAGCCTTTGATCACCTGTCCTACGCCAATTGGAATATCAATCGGAGCATTTCTTTTGAAAGAGTTATCAAACTCCTCACCGTTGATCAGTTTTCCTGCATAATGTACAGCTACTGTTTGTCCCGGAGCTGGATTTGCGCCTGTCGTAGTTTTGGTAATTTTGTAGAACAAACCTGAAGGCGTCGACTGCATTCCTGCTTTCATATCGTTTACCAATTTGTCCTGTGCCGCTGCAAATTCTGCAAGTTTTTTAGCTTTTTCTGCTTCAGCTTTAGCTAAATATGCTTTATTTTTCTCCTCGATTTTTGCTTTACCTTCAGAGAATACTTTTGCAGCATCGTAATGTTTGTAAGCGTCGCCTTTTCCAAAGACAGCCACTTTTGTCAAAACAACATCTGTTTTCGGTTTGTCCTGAGGTCCTTTTTCTACGTTTGCGATAGAATCGATAGTCGCTTCTCCACCTACAACTTTTCCAAAAATCGTGTGTTTTCCGTCCAACCAAGGTGTTGCAATTTCTGTAATGAAGAACTGAGAACCGTTGGTATTAGGTCCGGAATTCGCCATAGAAAGGATTCCTTTTCCTGTATGCTGAAGGTCGTTTTTCTCATCGGCAAATTTATATCCGGGATCTCCCATTCCTGTTCCTTGTGGATCTCCACCCTGGATCATAAAATCCTTGATCACTCTGTGGAAGATGGTTCCGTCATAGAAAGGCTCACCTTTTTTCTTTGCTTTGTTTTCGATTTTACCTTCCGCAAGACCTACGAAATTGGCCACGGTAACCGGAGATTTTTCATCCTCGAATTTTACCAAAATCTCACCTTTGCTTGTTACAAAATTTCCATAAAGCCCGTCTGGCAGACTTTTATAAACTTCTTTGTCTATTTCCAATGTTTTACAATTTAATAATGTTAATAATGTTATAGAAAGTGCTATAATTTTTTTCATTGTTTTTATATAGTCGTTAGTTATAATACTTTTACTTTGATAATGAGCGGCATATCGTTGGATATTTTTTTATTGTCGCCGTAAGTTCCATAGGCCAAGACGGAAGGAACAAGAATCTCTGCCTCCTCACCTTTTTTGAGGTATCTGATGACATCTTCCACCGCATCCATCTCTACAAAATGACCGAATTCGACATCTGTATTTCCTAATGGATTTTGATATAATTTGGTTCTGTTGAAATCGTAAATATCATACTGATACGATACTTTGTCGCCGTTATTTTTCCGAGGAAGGCTTTCAAGTCCTTCAATATTGACCCAATAGTTCATTCCCATTGGATAATATTTCACATCCTGAGACTTGATCCAGTCCTGGATTTGAGTTCTTTCCAGCGTATTCAGCTCTTTGGTTCTGTTTTTAGAAACTTCCATCTCGCTGTCGGACATAAATTGTTCTGCCGTATCCTGATGTGTTGGACTCTGCTTAGCACAGGCTGATGCGAGGATCAAAGATGATATACAAATTATTTTTTTCATATTTCAGAAGGTTCTTTGAAATCAAATCAGATTATCTTCAAAAAACTTTGGCAAAATTAAGAATTTTCAGAGACTTAATAACCATCAAAACAAAAACCGGAAGATAATTTCCGGTTTTTACTTTTCAATTTACTTTTTATTTAATTCTATATGCTATAGACATTTTCTTCTACCAATACTCTCCATCCAAAAGGATCTTCGGCATTATTGGTCTGGATATTCACAAGATCATTTTTAAGCTGTGCTGCAAAACTTTCTTCATCGGATAGTTTTGGTAATTCCAGGTGTTCTCCCTGATAGCCTAAAGCTTCAAATATACTTGTTACAACAGCGGTTCCAACGCCCCAAACTTCTTTCAAAGTTCCGTTCTTCTGCGCTTCGATCACGTCCGTCACTTTCACATTTCCTACCACTACATCGATTCCTCTTCTTTCAGCAAGCTTCAGGAAACTGTCTCTTGTGATTCCGTCCAGGATTTTATCGGAAGTTTTAGGTGTATAAATGGTATCGTTGATTCTTACAAAAACATTCATTGTTCCACTTTCCTCAAAATATTCGTGAGAACAGTCGTCTGTCCAGATGATTTGGTCATAACCTTCTTCAATCGCCAATTGCGTTGGATAGAAAGAAGCTGCGTAATTTCCTGCCGCTTTTGCCGCACCTACACCTCCACTTGCAGCTCTGGAATAATGATCAGAAATTTTTACAGAAACCGGCGCTGTGTAATAACTTTTCGCTGGTGTCGCAACAATTGCAAACATATATTTTTCTGAGATTCTTGCCTTAAGTGCCTCTTCTGTCGCGAATAAAACTGGTCTGATGTATAATGACATTCCTTCTCCCTTTGGAATCCAGTCTCTGTCAATATCTACCAAAGCCTTCAGTCCGTCAATGAACATTTCTTCGGAAATCTCAGGAATAGCCAATCTTTTTGCGGATTTGTTAATCCTTTCAAAGTTCTTTTCCGGACGAAAAAGGAATACCTGATCATCGTTATCCTTATAAGCCTTCATTCCCTCAAAACAAGCTTGCCCGTAGTTGACCCCCATCATAGCTGGGGTAAAACCGATCGGTCCATAAGGAATCAATTGAAGATCCCCCCATTTTCCGTTCTCGTATTCACAAATTATCATATGATCTATAAAAGTGTTCCCGAAAGAGAAATTATTAGGATCAAATGTGGAAATTCTTGGGTTGGTAGATTTTTGAATTATCATTTTTTAAATTTTAATTGAGGTATTACAAATATATAATAAATATTTAATAATCAAAATTTATGTTAAATTTGTAAAAAAATACTTTGAAAAGAGAATTGATTACCACAAAAGACGGAAGTAAAACATTATTAATCAACGGTTTAGAAGAGACTTACCACTCAAAGCACGGTGCCTTGCAGGAAGCAATACATGTATTTGTCGAAAATGGACTTAAATTAATAAATAGTTACGAAATTAATATTTTAGAACTCGGTTTTGGAACAGGTCTTAACGTTTTGGTAACAATTGATGAATATTTGAAAAAAAGTAGAGATAATAAAATCAACTATTTCGGCGTGGAAAAATATCCGATTTTTTTGGAAGAAGCATTAGAACTTGTTTATTCTGAATTATTTTCTAACGATTTTGTCAAAGATTTGTCTCTGAAAATCCACGAGTTAGATTGGGAAATCCAAAATGAATTGACATCAGACTTTTTCCTTACCAAACTTAAAAAAGACTTTTTCGATCTTAAAACCACAGAACTTCCTCCAATAGATCTTGTATATTTTGATTGTTTCGGTGCGAGAGTCCAGCCCGATCTTTGGGAAATGGAATTGCTGGAAATCGTTGCTTCAAAAATGAGATCCGGCGGTTTGCTAACCACTTATTCGTCAAAAGGAAGCGTAAGACGAAACTTAATGGAACTTGGTTTTGAAGTTGAAAAAAAACAAGGACCTCCGGGAAAAAGAGAGATGATGATTGCCTGGAAAAAATAATTTTCCCTAAATTAGACATTCCAAATCACAGCTATGATAGATAAGATCAACATTCGTGTTTATGCCCTTTGTATTAAAGATCATAAAATCCTTGCTCTTCACGAAGAATATGCGGGAGATTTCCTCATTAAATTGCCAGGCGGCGGCTTGGAATTCGGTGAAAGCACGATTGAATGTCTGAAAAGAGAGTTTCAGGAAGAACTGAATCTTGATATTAATGTTACAGAACATTTCTACACTCAAGACGATTTTTTGGTTTCCAGATTTCGGGAAAATGAGCAGCTGATCACGATTTATTATCTGGCTGAAATTCTGAATGAGCAAGATTTATTAATCTTAGATCCTTGTATAGAAAAGACAGAATGGTTTTCTCTGGATGGCGAGAATCCTTTCCCATTGCCGATAGACAAACGTGTTTTTGAGTTTGCAAAAGAAAAATTCCTGAAGTAGTTTTCAGGAATTTTATTTTTATTTTACTTCAACAAAATTAACGTCGCCATTATATTTATTGTCAATTATTAATATCATCACTGGCTGAGAGGTGTACGATTGATTTTCGCCAACGATCTTTCTGTATTTAATTTCAAGAATATTGGCATTTTTTCTGATCGAAATCGGTTTCAGTTCAACTTTCTGAGTTGACGGATCTTCAATTTGTGCCACTGCAAATTCTTTAGAAAAATCAATTGCTGTAGGTTTTCCACTCTCGCCCATCGTTGTCGCCATTCCGAATACCTGATCAAAATCCTGCTGATTTTCAAACTTCGGATTATCAATAGCTGCATCAATATTATTTTTTACGAAATAATTCTTTGCCACTTTGTACGGAACTTCCTGATTAAGAACCGAATCTCCAGGTTTTGCAGAACTACAGGAAACTGAAATCACACTTACTAGTGCCAATAAAAAAATACTTTTCATAATTTTCAATTCAGTTTTGGTTATAAATTCCAGAGCAGATCTTCATATTTTTTCAAAATAATATCTTTCGAAAATCTAGATTTGATGGCTGTTTTGATGTCTTCTTTGTTGTTGTTTCTGTGGACAGAATGTTTTATCCTTTCAGCAAAATCATCATAATTCTCAATGTTGGCAATTTCACCATTAATCTGGTCTAAAACAATTTCATCAATTCCGCCGGGACAGTTATTGGCTAAGGCATAAATACCGCAAGTTCCGGCTTCTAGAAGCACATTCGGAAAACCCTCGTATCTGGAAGACAGGATGAAAAGATCTGCAAATTTTAAATATTGATATGGATTGCTTTTCTTGCCGTGAAAAATGACGTGATCCAATCCCAGCATTTCTTTCATCTGCAAAAGAACATCTTTATCTTTTCCATCACCAAGAATATGAAGTAAAATGTTTTGATTTTTCAAACGTGAAAAAACCTTTAACAGATTATCAAAACCCTTTCTGGCAGAGAGATTTCCGATGGCAACAACGTGTTTATATTGTGGTGAAAATTCGGCAGGTTTTCCAGAAAGTTTAAGTTTTTCTTCAATGAAATCGATATCTACCGGATTGTTGATTTTGATCAATTTATTCTTTCTGATTCCAAAATTATTGATCAAATCTGTCTGCATATCATTACTTTGTGCAATGATTCTATCATAATTGTTGTAGAATTTATAGAAAAATCGGATTTCTTTCCTGGTAACGTGCTGGGAAACGACATTGGTTTCTCTTGCAATAAATTTTGTATTCGGAAAAAGCTTGATGAATAAAGAAAGATAAGCATTCACTTCACCAAAACCCGAAAAAACAATGTCTGGTTTTCGTCTTTTGATTTCAAGAAGAATTGGTTTTAAGGAATGTCGGATTCTGGGTGTTTGGATGTCTATAATTTCAACATCGGGTTTCAGAAAATCAAGATAAGCACCTTCTTTCCTAAGCAACAGGATGGAAGGCGAAAATCTGTCTCTGGGAAGATGATTCGCAATGGTTGTGATGATGCGTTCTGCACCACCGGTTTCCAGATCTGGCAATATGAAAAGGATGGATTTTTTCATTCTAAAAATAATTCCGGAAATTGCTCTGTATGATTATTTAAAATGTAATTAACGAGAAACCGTTTGTCCCTTCTGTCAAAGAAAATATACCACGTTGTATTCTCGTTGGCTTTGTATTTTATGTAAAACTTCCCAAATTTTTGAAAAGCTTGGGGTGTAATTTTGGAAATCGGCTTATCAATATTGTCATAAATATAATTGTGAATTTTTTCGACATAATGATATGCATCTTCCAAAAATCCAAAATAGTGATTTTTATACAGAATGATTGAAATATTATCTAAATAATCGGAAACTTCCTCTGAGAAAATAACTATTTTCCCCACCATCCTCTAATCTTACTTTTGCTTCTTTCGATAGATTGTTCTTTTGTCAAACCTTTCGCCCATCGTTCTTCAAAATCATCTTTTAAAGCATATTCTGTTTTTGATTCATTTACAGAGGAAGAAATTTTTAAATTGTTTTTGAGTTCCAATAATTCTAAAATAACATCCTTATCCTGCAGATCAGAAATCCATTGCAAAAGTTCAGTCTTTTTATTATTTAGATCAGAATTCATTTCGCATCAATTTAAAATTAATTCGCAATATCACTTATGAATTTGATTCGTAAGATTCTCACTTCTTCGTCTGTCAAGTCATCGCCATATTCTGCAAGTAGTGTTTTCATACTGTCGCTTTCAGAATTTTTCATAAAATCCATAAATTCTTCTACGATATCTTCATCAAAATTTTCATTGACATAATAGTCGATATTCAACTTTGTTCCTTGATAAATGATGCTTTCCATTTCAGAAAGGAGATCCGTCATCGAAATGTTTTTTGCTTTCGCAATATCTTCGAGATCGATTTTCTTGTCCGTATTCTGGATGATAAAAACCTTGTGGCTGGACTTATTGGCAACTTGTTTTATAACTGTATCCTGAGTCCTTTCGATGTCATTTTCTTCAACATATTTCTTGATAAATTCAGCGAAATCTTTACCGTATTTTTTGGCTTTTCCTTCGCCAACACCATAAATTTTAGCGACTTCTTCTACAGAAATTGGATATTGAACGGTCATATCTTCCAAACTCGGATCCATAAAAACCGTGTAAGGCGGAATGCCGTATTTCTTGGCAACTGTTTTTCTAAGTTCCTTTAATTGTCCGAAAAGAACCTGATCCAGGCCACCGCCTGCTTGAATTTGAACCTGCTCATTATCCGCTTTGGTTTTGGATTGGGCAAGATCATATTCTCTGTCTTCAGCAATTTGAAACTTATTTTTTGATTTTCCGTTGATGACTTCCTGTCCTTTTTCAGAAACTTTCAGAACACCATAAGTTTCGATGTCTTTTTTAAGATAATCCTGTACTGTCGCTTGTCTGATAATGGATTTCCAATAATTATCACTTTCCGATTTTCCGAAACCGAAATATTCTGTCTGTTCTAATTTATAAGATTTGGTAACGGCAGATTCTTTTCCGGTTATTAATGAAATCAAATCCTTAGTTTTAAATTTTTCGCCCAAAACTTTTATCATTTCCAAAACCTTTTTCAGGTCATTCGTTGCATCTTTTAAGGTTGGAGGATTCTGAGAATTATCGCACATCAATGCACCTTCACCTTTTACAGGATCGAATATTTCTCCAAAATAATAAAGCAGATATTGTCTTCTGCTCATTGAAGTTTCGGCGTAACCAACGACTTCGTTTAATAATTGAAGTCCAATTTCTCTTTCGGAAACAGGTTTTTGCGCAAGGAATTTCTCTAATTTTTCGATGTCTTTTGGATCATAAAATGCCAAACAATAGCCTTCTCCGCCATCTCTTCCGGCACGGCCAGTTTCCTGATAGTAGCTTTCCAAAGATTTCGGAATATCGTAATGGATGACAAATCTAACATCCGGCTTGTCAATTCCCATCCCGAAAGCGATTGTTGCTACAATAACGTCCGCTTCCTCCATCAAAAATTTATCTTGGTGCAGAACTCTTGTTTTCTGATCAAGTCCCGCGTGATATGGCAAAGCATTGATTCCATTCACCTGTAAAAGTTGTGAAAATTCCTCTACTTTTCGTCTGCTGAGACAATAGACAATACCTGATTTTCCCTTATGCTGATTAATGAATCTTACAATTTCTTTATCCACATTGACTTTCGGACGGATTTCGTAAAACAAATTAGCTCTATTGAAACTTTCTTTATATACCAAAGCATTGTTCATTCCCAAAGTTTTCTGAATGTCGTCCTGAACTTTTGGTGTCGCCGTGGCGGTAAGCGCAATTACAGGCACGTCTGCGATTTTATCAATAATGCCTTTCAGATTCCTGTATTCCGGGCGGAAATCGTGTCCCCATTCCGAGATACAGTGCGCTTCGTCTATCGCTACAAAAGAGATTTGCACGTTTTTCAGAAAGTCAACGTACTCCTCTTTTATTAATGATTCTGGAGCCACGTAAAGCAATTTTGTTTTTCCTGCAGTGATGTCATCCATCACCTGCTTTGTCTGGGTTTTGTTTAATGAGGAATTAAGTACGTGCGCCACGCCTTCATCGGAAGATAATCCGTTCACGGCATCCACCTGATTTTTCATCAGGGCAATCAATGGCGAAACTACAATTGCAGTTCCTTCAGAGATCAGCGCAGGTAATTGATAACAAAGTGATTTTCCGCCGCCGGTTGGCATTAGAACAAAAATATCTTTACCACCAAGAAGTTCTGTTATGATCTGTTCCTGTTGGCCTTTAAATTTTGAAAATCCAAAATATTTTTTGAGTTCGGCAGATAAGTTGATATCTTTTGTGTCCATCCTTTGATATTGTTTGCTAAATTTGCATATTATTAAAGGTTATACAAATTATCGATAGTAATTTTTTGTTTTTTTTAGATAAAAAAATGAAGCCTAAAACTTCATTTCATGATTTTAAAATTATTGAAGTGAAGATACAAAATTAATATTATTAAAAAAAATAATAAAACATTTTAAAATTTTGGATCCAAAAGAAATTCTCTCTAATGCTCATCAGGCGCTTGATATCGAAATAAGCGAACTTACAAGTCTTCGGAACCGCCTGAATGACAGCTTTATAAAAAGTGTTCTAACAATCAATGAAGTTAAAGGGAAGCTGATAGTTGTTGGCATTGGAAAATCTGCTCACGTTGCAAATAAGATTGTGGCAACGCTTAATTCTACAGGAACCCCTTCGCAATTTCTGCATGCAGCTGAAGCCATTCACGGTGATCTTGGTGTGATCCAAAAACAAGATGTAGTTTTATGTATTTCTTATTCCGGAAATTCTCCTGAGATCGTGAATCTTTTGCCATTTCTGAAGGAATATTCGGCTGCTTTAATTGCTATGACTGGCAATGTTGACAGTAAACTAGCCAAAGCTGCAGACATTGTTTTGGATACACACGTGGACAAAGAAGCCTGTCCAAACAAGCTTGCACCAACAAGTTCTACTACCGTTCAAATGGCTCTGGGAGATGCTTTAGCAGTATGCCTAATGGAACTGAAAGATTTTAAAGAAATCGATTTTGCGAAGTTTCATCCTGGTGGAAGTCTGGGGAAAAATCTTACAGCAAAAGTAGAACAGTTCGTTTCTATGAATAAACCGGAAGTTACCTCTGAAGCTTCAATTCGGGACGTTATTATTTCTGTCAGCGGGTCGAAACATGGGATCACAGTTGTTGTTGAAAATGGAGAAATTATTGGCGTGATTACAGATGGTGATATTAGAAGAATGCTGCTGAACCAAAATGATATTTCAAAAGCGAAAGCTTCGGATATCATCAGCAAAAACCCTAAAACCATCGATAAAAATAAGCTTGCAAAAGAAGCAATGCAGATTTTGAAAGAATACAACATCGGTCAATTGGTAGTGACAGACGAAAATCGATATTACGGCATCATTGATATACATAAATTGCTCGACGAGGGAATTAATTAAAGAAACAAGAGCAAAGAATCGGGATAAAAGATTAATTTCGTTTTGCGAATCATCTATCAAAAATAAATTATCATTAATATAAATAATGAGTGAAGAAAAAGAAATGTCCTTTCTTGGGCATATTGGAGAGTTAAGATCCCACTTGGTAAGGTCTATTTTAGCGATTATTGTTTTGGCAATTGTTGTCGGATTTAATATCAATTGGGTCATGGATCATATTTTTTTCGGTCCCACGAGGAGTGATTTTTTCACTTTTAAAGTTGTTAATCATTTTTCCAGAGAACTGACGGGCGTTGATAGCTTTATTATGCCTGCCAAATTCAGTGTTCAGCAGAAGCAGTTGTTTCAGCAGTTCAATGTGATGATGGCGGTTTCAATTTTTTCAGGTGTAGTCTTGGCTTTTCCTTACATAGTTTGGGAAATCTGGAGGTTCATCAGCCCAGCTTTGATGCCGGCAGAGAAGAAAAATTCTATTTTCTACATCAATTCTGTCTGGATTTTATTTATGCTTGGTGTTTTGACTGGTTACTTTTTGATTCTGCCTTTTGCAATCAATTTCGGATTACTCTTCAAAGTTTCTGATAATATCGTTCAGTTGTTTGATTTGTCAGATTACACGACTCTATTTCTACAGGTTACAATGGGAATGGGCGTTGTTTTCCTTTTTCCGATAGCAGTTTATATCCTGACATCAATCGGGATTTTGACCCCGAAATTCTTACGAACTTACAGACGTCACGCTATTGTTTTGATCATGGTAGTTGCTGCAATCATCACACCTGCCGATGTTTTGAGTATGATGGCCGCTGCACTTCCACTGGTTTTGCTTTATGAGATCAGCGTTATTATGTCCAATGTGATTTACAAAAAGATGCAGAGAAAACTGGCTTCGAATGATCTTACTAAACCATAAAAACAAATAGTTTATAAATTAAAAAAAAATCAGCAATATTCTAGTATTGCTGATTTTTTTTGAGTTTATTTTTAAAGAATCAACCTTTCACAATTTCCTTTCGGATTCTGCTAAGTGATGTATCTGTGATTCCAAGATAGGAAGCCATATTTTTTAACGGCACAAATTTCAGGACATCAGGCTTTGCTTGAATTAAATCGAGGTAACGCTCTGTTGCAGATTTAGTTATCACTTCGACTGATCTTTGCTTAAGATAAAAAAGCTGGTAAGACATCCACGCTCTTCCCCATTCTGCAAGGGCGGGAATGGTCAAAAATAATCCCTGAAAATCATCATAATCAATCTTCCAGACCACGCAGTCTGTTTCCGCCTGAATATTCTCCATCGACGGAATTCTTTGGAAAATTGAAGAAGCTTCTATAATAATATCCGATTCTGTAAAGAAATTAATCGTAATATCATTGTTATCAATATCAAAAACAAAAGATCGCACAACGCCTGATTCCAAAACGAAATACTCATTGGAAACTTCATTTTCTTTAAGGAAAAACTCACCTTTTTTGAATGTCAGTTTTTCGTGCTTATCAAAAATCAGTTTCAAATCTTCTTCTGAAAAAGCAGGATGCTGGTATATATTTTTTAAAACCTCCATAAAATAAAAAAAACGGAAAATCTAAAATAATAGATTTCCCGTTATGTTGAATGATTTATTTTGAATTTATTTCAAAGCATTCACAGCTTCGGAATAATTTGGCTCCTGTCCTATTTCCGGCACTTGTTCTGTGTAGATTACTTTTCCGGTTTCATCCAAAGCCACTACAGCTCTGCTCAACAAACCTCTCAATGGAGAATCGCTAAGTGTAACGCCGTAATCTTCACCGAAATTTCCTCTGAAATCTGAAAGAATCTCCACGTTATCAAGACCTTCAGCTGCACAAAATCTGTTCAATGCAAATGGTAGATCTCTGGAAACATTGATGACAACTGTGTTTTCCAATGAACTAGCTTCCTTGTTAAATTCTCTTGCAGACGCTGCGCAAACACCAGTGTCGATGCTTGGGAAGATATTTAGAAGAACCTTTTTTCCTGTGTAATCAGCCAAATGCTTTTCTGAAAGATCAGCACCAATTAATGTAAATTCCTGAGCGACAGTTCCAACTTCCGGCAAAGTGCCAACGGTATTGATCGGATTTCCTTTGAATGTAATTTGTGACATTGTTCGTATAATTTATTTCTTCAAAGTTAACGGTTGATTTCTGAATTCTCAAACAATTCATTCTACTTTAATAAAATTTAACTTTTACTATTAATTAGAAAAAAATTAATCCCGATTTGAACAAAAATCATATTTTGACTATCAAAAAATCATTATAAAATATGTATTTTTGTGATTCAATACGAAATAAAATCAACTAAATAATGTCAGAAAAATCAAAAATTATTTACACGCTTACGGACGAAGCACCGATGCTTGCAACACATTCTTTTTTGCCTATCGTAAAGGCTTTCACATCTGTTGCAGACGTTGACATTGTTGCTAAGGACATTTCTCTTGCTGGTAGAATTCTTGCCAATTTCCCAGAGTATCTATCAGACGATCAAAAGATCGGAGATGCATTGGCGGAATTAGGACAATTGGCTACAACGCCGGAAGCAAACATTATTAAATTACCAAACATCTCTGCATCTGCGCCTCAATTGGAAGAAGCGATCGCAGAATTGAAAGCTAAAGGTTTTGCTTTGCCAAACTACCCTGCTGAACCGAAAAATGACGAAGAAAAAGCGATCAAAGCTAAATATGCTAAAGTTCTTGGATCCGCAGTAAATCCTGTTCTTAGAGAAGGAAATTCTGACAGACGTGCACCAAAAGCAGTTAAAAATTATGCAAAAGCAAATCCACACAAAATGGGTGCTTGGGCATCTGACAGCAAAACCGATGTTGCCAATATGGAACAAGGTGATTTCTACGGAACAGAAACTTCTACAACTTTGGAAAATGATTCAAAATTCAAAATTGTTTTCTTTGGAAATGACGGTTCTGAAAAAGTATTGAAAGATTTCGCAAACCTTAAGGCTGGTGAAGTAATCGATTCTTCTGTCTTGAATATCAATTCATTGAAAGCATTTGTTCAGGAAGCAATTGAAGAAGCTAAACAAAGAGGCGTGATCCTTTCCGCGCACCTGAAAGCGACAATGATGAAGGTTTCTGACCCGATCATCTTCGGCGCGATCGTTGAGACTTTCTTCAAAAATGTTTTTGATAAATACAAAGAGACGTTCAAGGAATTGGACATCAACCCAAACAATGGACTGCAAAATCTTTACGATAAAATTGCCGGAATTCCACAAGAAGCTGAGATCAAAGCTGACATCGACAAAACTTTGGACGATGGTCCAAAAGTAGCGATGGTAAATTCTGACAAGGGCATTACCAACTTCCACGTTCCTTCTGACATCATCGTAGATGCTTCTATGGCAGCATTAATCAGAAATGGCGGAAAAATGTGGGACAAAGCTGGTGCTGAAGAAGATACAGTGGCTATTATCCCAGACCGTTCTTACGCAGGATTCTACCAAGCGGCAATCGATGATATGAAGAAAAACGGAGCGCTTGACCCTAAAACAATGGGTTCTGTTCCAAATGTAGGATTGATGGCTCAAAAAGCTGAAGAATACGGATCTCACGATAAGACTTTCCAGGCAGATGCGGACGGAACCATCAAAGTTCTTGATGAAAACGGAAACACTTTGCTTGAGCAAAAAGTGGAGAAATTTGACATCTTCAGAATGTGTCAGACCAAAGATGCACCGATTCAGGATTGGGTAAAATTGGCTGTCAACAGAGCAAGATTGTCTGATACACCAGCAATCTTCTGGCTAGACAAAGCAAGAGCGCACGACAGAGAAATGATCAAAAAAGTGGAGAAATATCTTGCTGATCACGACACCACTGGACTTGACATCAAAATCCTGGATGTGAAAGATGCAATGACCGAAACTTTGGAAAGAGCAAGAGAAGGAAAAGATACGATCTCCGTTTCTGGAAACGTGTTAAGAGATTATTTGACCGACCTTTTCCCTATTTTGGAATTAGGAACTTCTGCAAAAATGTTGTCTATTGTTCCATTGATGAACGGTGGCGGATTGTTCGAAACCGGAGCTGGAGGTTCTGCGCCTAAGCACATCGAGCAATTTATTGAGGAAGGTTACTTGCGTTGGGATTCTCTTGGAGAGTTCTTGGCGTTGCAGGCTTCGTTGGAACATTTGGCTCAGACTCAAAACAATACAAAAGCCCAAATCTTGGCTGATGCATTGGACGAGGCAAATGCTAAATTCTTAGCAGAAGACAAATCGCCAGGAAGAAAATTAGGGACTATCGACAACAGAGGTTCACATTTCTACTTGGCAACTTATTGGGCAGAAGCTTTGGCAAACCAAACCAAAGATGCTGAGATTGCAGCTAAATTTGCGCCTGTAGCTAAGGCATTGACAGAAAACGAAAGCAAGATCAACGAAGAATTGATTGGTTCTCAAGGTCAGCCAAAAGAGATCGATGGTTACTACAAACCAGATTTCCAAAAGACAGATGTGGCAATGAGACCATCAGAAACACTTAATACAATTGTAAACGGCATCTAAACCGTGTTAAATATTACATAAAACCCTCGGCAAATGTTGAGGGTTTTCTTTTGTTTAATTAATTTGCAGAAAGAATTTAAAATCAATAATAATACGCTTTTTGATATGAAAAAAATCTTCCTATTTTTTCTTTATGTTGTTGGGATGTCACAGCTGAATGCGCAGGACAAAATAGATAAAGCGATTCAAAATCTGGAACAAAATTATCCGCAGGAAAAAGTCTACTTACTTCTGGACAAAGACAAATATGTGGTTGGAGACCATATTTATTTCAAATCGTTCGTCTTCAATGGTTATGGACGTTCGACAATTTCAAATACACTTTTTGTTGAATTGTATGACCACAACAAAAATATGGTCGACAAGAAAACAGTTTTCCTGAAAGATGGTGAGGGTGACGGAACATTTGTCCTCAATGATTTCCTTAATGAAGATATCTATTTCCTAAGAGCCTACACGACCTGGATGGCGAATTTTTCTGAAGAGTTCAATTTTATGAAACAGGTTCCGATCTACAATCCGAATTCTGAGTCAAAATTAATTCTTGATAAAAACACAAAATGGACAGCCAATGCTTTTCCCGAAAGTGGAACCTTCATCGAGAACATCCCGACCAAATTTGCGGTGAGATTATATTCACAAGGAACTCCACCGGCCGCTTGGAGTGGCTACGTCATCGATTCTGAAAAACCAAATGAGAAATTGGTGACCTTCAAGAATATTGATGAAAATGTTGGTACTTTCACGATCAATCCAAAAGCTGGAAAATCATACAAAGCGATTGTCGAAGACAATAAAGGTGTAAAACAAACCATTAATTTACCTGCAGTTTCAAATTCAGGAATTAATCTTCAGCTGACTAGCGATCCAAAAGGTATTAATTATAAAATGCTTGGTGCAAATCTCGCACAGGGCCTTCAAGGTTACACAATCATAGGAACGATTAATAATCAGTTGGTTTACAGAGCTAATATTAAAACAAACGCCAACGAAGCGTCCAGCAATATCCCAAATAAAGTGAGCAACGATGAAACGGCAGTTTTGAACCTTACCATCTTTGATGAGAAACAGAACGTTGCGGCACAAAGATTATTTTTCGTCAATCCAAAAAAAATTAATCTTGATGAGCCGACTTTAGCTTTATCAATGAACAACGAGCCTAGAGCGTTCAACAGTTTTGATATTGAGCCGGATGGAGATCATTCAAGCTACACGGTTTTAGTCAAAGAAAACAATCCGGGAGAAATTAAAAATGAGAATACGCTTTTGAGTGCAAAATGGTTGACTGGTGATTTTACAGATTCCATTTTCAATCCTTCTCAATATTTCGAAAAGGATTCAAATCCGGAAGCGATTGATGCAATATTAATTTCAGAAAAATGGAAACGTTTCGACTGGGAATCTGTGCTGGCAGGAAAGACTCCGGAATTCAGCTACAAACCTCAAAAAAATCTTTCATTCAAAGGAAAAGTCACCAATAATGGGAGGTTTATTCCGAATAAAAGTCTCAATCTTCTTCTGAAAACTGAAAAATCTGATAAAAGTTTTGTGCCGGTTGTAACGGATGACAACGGTTTTATTTATCTTGATAACATTTATTTTGACGAGCCTCTGACCATTTCATATTACCTTAATAAAGACAAAAAACAAGTTTCAGAATCAGATAATCTGAACATCAGTTTCCAACCGTTGGTAACAAGTATTCCTTATAAATCGGCTTTGCCAGCGACGAATTATCGTTTAATTAATGATAAAAATGCTGCACAAGACCCGGCAATTGCAAAAGCACTTCAAAACAGAAAAAACAATAAGGGAATTGATGACTTCAACAAAGAAACATTGATTGAAGAAGTGAAAGTGACAGCTAAAAAAGTAGATAAAAAAGCAGAATTGGACAAGCAGCTTTCTAGTGGGAAATTCAGTGGCATGAATTCTACAATTTTTGACTTAGTTAATGAAAATAAAGATGCGCAGACTTCTCAAAACATATTGCAGTGGCTGCAGGGAAGAGCGGCCGGTTTGACCTTTACAATGGATGGTTCAGGTAATTTGATTCCAAGTATTCGTGGTTCGCAGGCAAGTCTGTTTTTGGACGAGATGCCGGTGGATGTCAGTATGATTAATTCTCTTCCGGTAAGTGATATTGCAATGGTAAAAGTGATGAAAAATGATGGTTTGGTTGGCAACGCCATCGCAATCTATACACGAAGAGGCGATATGATAGCTGAGGAAGATAAAAACAAAGAAAAAATCAACAAACTGGTTTTGAAAGGTTACGACAAATCCATCGAATTTGAATTGCCTGATATTACAAGTGATGCTTACAAAAAAATCACGAAAGACACACGGGAAACCCTTTACTGGAATCCGTCACTCTCCGAAGATGGCGGGCTGGCGCCAAGAGCAAAATTCTTTAATAATGACGAAGCGAAAAACCGGCAGATCATTATCATCAGCTTCGATAAAAATGATAAATTACTCTACTATAATGAAATCGTAAAGTAAAAAGTTAAAATAATATTAAAAAGACTTTTCGCATGAAAAGTCTTTTTTATGGTCTGATGTTTGGATAAAAATATTCAAATATTAATATCAAAAATTTAACATTATGCCTTACATCACAAAAGACATTGACAAAAACTACAGTATTTATTACGAAGATTTCGGACAGGGACAACCTGTTATTTTAATTCACGGATGGCCGCTCAGCGGTAAATCCTGGGAACCTCAGGTGCGGGCATTATTAGATGCAGGCTATAGAGTCATCACTTATGACAGACGAGGATTTGGAAAATCTCAGCCTACTTTGGACGGTTATGATTACAATGGTTTGACGGCAGACCTTGAGCAGTTAATTTCAGATTTGGATCTTCAAAACGTTGTTTTAGTCGGATTCTCAATGGGCGGCGGAGAAGTAGTTCGTTATCTTACGAACAACGGTTCTGATAATGTTGACAAAGTTGCTTTGATATCGTCAATTATTCCTTTGGTTAAACAGAAAGAAGACAATCCCGATGGCGTTCCGGAAAGTGATCTTAATGAAATTCTTGAAAATCTGAAAAAAGACCGCGTCACTTTCCTCGAAGGTTTCCATAAAAACTTTTATAATTACGGACTTTTATCTCAATCTGTCAGCCAGGCACAATTGAATTACGACTGGAGCATTGCTTCCCAAGCTTCTCCAATTGCCACTATAAAGTGTGCAGAAAGTTGGGCTAATACGGATTTCCGTCCAGAATTAAGTAATATAACTGTTCCAACATTAATCGTTCACGGAGACGATGACAAAGTTGTACCGATAGCAACAGCTGGCGAGCAGGCTGCAAAAGGAATAGCTAATAATCAATACTATGTGATTGCTGGTGCACCACACGGATTGAATGTGACGCACGCTGAGGAATTAAATCAGATTTTGATTAATTTTCTTAAGAGTTAGAAAAACAATTAGCTATATATCTCAACAGCATTTTTAAAATGCTGTTTTTTTGTTTGGAAATTATTCATAATTTAAAGAATTCAAATCGATTGGAATTTTAACTAAAATGACTGAATTTTATGAAAGGAATTTTTACTGCATTTGTTGTGATTTTTAATTTTTTAATAATTGATGCCCAGAATAAATTAAATATTGGAATCGCAAATCTTGAGGAAAATTATTCTCAGGAAAAGGTTTATATCCTTTTTGACAAAGAACAGTATGTAGCAGGTGATCAGATGCGTTTTCAATCATTTATTTTTGATGGATACAGTTTATCTTCCATTTCAAAGACTTTGTACGTGGAATTCTATGATCAAAGCAAAAATCTAATTGATAAAAAAACAATTCTAATCAATGACGGTAAAGCTTCCGGAATATTCGAAATCAATAAAACATTAAATGAAGATGTATATTTTGTAAGAGCTTACACGAATTGGATGGCAAACTTTGACAGCGAATGGAATTTCATCAAATCGATTCCAATTTATAATCCTGCTTCGAAGAAAAAATTAGTTTTATCCCAAACTGCAAAGTGGTCAATCGACACATTTACAGAAGGAGGAACATTTGTAGATCAGATTTCTACGAAAGTGGCTGTCAGATTATATTCTCCGGGAAAATCTACGAAGAACTGGAGCGGCTATTTGATAGACTCCGATTTCCCTGATGAAAAAATAGAAAGTTTTAAATCGCTTGACGATAATATTGCAATATTTCAAATGACGCCGCAAGTTGGCAAAACATACAAAGTTGTGGTGGAAGATGATGAAGGAAATTCGCAGATCAGTAAGTTGCCAACCGTTATGGACAGAGGAGTAAATCTCAAAATCACTGCTGTAAAATCAGGATTAGAGTACACGATCAATGCCGTTAATTTGGAGAAAAATTTACAAAATTTCAGCATCGTAGGAACCATTAACAATCAATTGGCTTACAAAGCAAAAATAACATCTACAAATTCTCAAGTTTCAAGTGTAATTCCGCTAAAAGAAATCGATCAAAAGGGAATTTTACAGATTTCCATATTCAACGCAACAGATAATCTGGTGGCGCAAAGACTTTGCTTTTTGAATCATAGTAAGTTGAATGAAAACACTAACATCATAGAAAATTCGAATTTCAATAATGAACCCAGAACTTTGAACATTTTTGACATTAAAGAAAATTCAAGCGTTAGTAATTATACTGTTTTGATAAAAGATGTGAGTGATTCAAATTCTTCATCGCAGGAAGACATTGTCAGCAGTCTTTTTCTAACCGAAGATTTTAAAAATCCAATAAAAAATCCGGCGCAGTATTTTTCAAAAAACGCAAATCAGGTAGCATTGGACGCGCTCCTTATTTCAGAAAAATGGAAACGATTTGACTGGTCGAAGGTTTTGAATGGTCAGAAACCTATAATTAAATACAATCTTATTGATAATGAGTATATTTCTTATAACGCAAAACTTGCGCTCAATAGCCGTCCATTACCAGACACAACTGTAAATCTAGTTTTCAAAAGTGATGATGGAGAACCGGTCTTATCACAACTCACGACAGATAAAGATGGCGATATATTGATCACTAATTTGAATTTCGAGGATTCTTATTTTGTGAATTATTTTCTAAATTCTAACGATAAGCAACAGGCCAATCTTACCTTGAAATTAAAATCACTGATCGAATCTAATATTACAAAATTTAATTTTCCTCAAACCGGATACGATCTCAAAGAAGCTGATGAAAATTACCAAATACCTTCTAACTTAGAAAAAGCTTTTATTAATGCTGAGAATGAAGAAAAAATTAAGCACGAAGAAACACTTATCGAAGAAGTTAAAATTGTAAAGAAAAAGAGTGATGCCATCAAAAAACTGAATGATGAGCTGACCTCCGGAATGTTCTCCAGTATGAATGCAACTATTTTTGATTTTGTTAACGACAATCAGGATGCATTTGGTTCCCTCAATGTCTTGCAATGGTTGCAAGGTCGTGTTGCGGGTCTTAGTATTATGATGGTTGGTCCTGGAAATTACATGCCTGTCATCCGAGGCGTAGAAGCAGGAATATATCTGGATGAGATCAGTGTGAGTGCCGATATGATACGATCAATAAGTATTAGCAGCATTGCAATGGTAAAAGTGATCAAGGGAAGCAGATTAGTGGGAAATTCGATCCTGATCTACACACGTAGCGCAAATATGAAAACGCCAATATCCAAATCCTCAAACATTAATAATAAGGTGGAAATAAAAGCTTATGACAAGGTCGCCAACTTTCGGACAATCGATTATTCTCAGGCAAAGTACACAGGTAATGTCAGAGATTGGAGAGAAGTCCTGTATTGGAATCCAAATTTTTCTAATACCAAAATCAATTTCTTCAACAACGATATTGCAACTTATCGAGAAATCACAATCATTGGATTTGATAAGAACGGCATGCTTTTTTACAATAATGAAATCGTAAAGTAATTACACACCATTATTTTTGTAAATAAAATGTTTCTTTATAACAATGATTTGATTGAATTAAAAATAATTTCGCGAATTTCTTCAGGTTTATTCACCGTCATAAAATGACCACCACCTTCAACCACGAAATCTGCTTTTACATTTTTAAAAGGAATGATCAAGTCTTTATTTCCGTGAATGTGAATTATATTTTCGGGACTGATTTCATTTTTCCAATTCACAATTTCATTGATTGCCCAAGAAAAGAAGTTAGGATCTGTATCTTTAAGAATAGATTTTAGAAGTTGTTTTTCAGAGTCTGTTTTTATTCCGAAAAGCCAATTGGTGATGAAGTTTTGCTTTTTAAAAAGGGATTTTGGTATTAATTTATTCAGTTTTAATTTCCCTGAAATCCGGTTGAATTTTGGAAGTTCAAATTTGTTTTTTGCTGATGCAATGAGAATTATTTTTTTTGTTTTAATGATTTTAGAAATTTCAACAGCAACCATTCCACCAAAAGACAAACCAATTAAAATTGGATTTTCAGAAGTGATTTTTCTCGAAATCCTTTCTGCATAATTTTCGAAATGTTCATTTTCATTTGGCTCAATCCAATCAACAAATTCAATATCCAGATTTCCAAAGTCAATATGATCAAAAACCCTTCTGTCAACGCCAAGACCGCTTAAAATATAAATCTTACTCATTTTACAAATTATAATTGTAAGATAACAAAAAAGACCGAATCTCTTCGGTCTTTAATATTTTATTTGTTCTAAAAGCCAACCACAAAAAGCAACTAGCCAAAAGCTAATTACAACATTTTCAAATTATTCACTTCCAGTTCCGTAAGGATTCTCCAGTGTCCTCTTTTGATATTTTTCTTTGTAAGTCCGGCAAACATAACTCTGTCAAGCGCTTCCACTTCATAACCCAACTTTTGGAAAATTCTGCGCACTACTCTATTCCATCCAATGTGGATCTCGATTCCGACTTCATTTTTCGGTTTCCCTTCGATGAATGAAATGCTGTCAACTTCTGCAACACCTTCTTCCAAACGGATTCCTTCACCGATTAATTTCATATCGTCATTCGTCAGTTTTCGATCCAAAGTTACGTGGTAGATTTTTCGCATTGCAAAAGATGGATGCGTCAGTTTTTTCGTGATGTGACCGTCGTTTGTCAACAGGATAACACCAGTCGTTTGTCTGTCCAATCTTCCAACTGGGAAAATTCTGTACGGCGACGCATTTGCAGTCAAATCCATCACCGTTTTTCTCGCTTTTTCGTCTTTGGTTGTTGAGATGTAACCTTTTGGTTTGTTCAATAGAACATAAACCGGTTTTTCTGGCGTGATATTCTGGCTGTCGAAAACCACTCTATCCGTTTTCTGAACCTGATAACCCATTTCTGTAACTACTTTTCCATTCACTTCAACAAGACCTTGCGCTATCAATTCGTCCGCTTCTCTTCTACTGCAAATCCCGGAATTCGCAATATATTTATTTAGTCTGATGGTATCTTTATGAACTTCTTTACTGATCTTTTCCAGTCTTCTTCTTTGGATGAAAGATTTGGTTTTGTCCTCAGCGGTTTCTGGTCGGATGTATGGTTTTTTGTTTGAAGGCTTTTTATTGAAAGGCTTTTTATCGCCATTTTCGTATTTGTCTCTACTGTCAAAATTACGGTCGCCACCTCTTGTTGTCTTTGGTTTACGCGCACCTCCTGCAGATGGTCTGCTTTTGGACGTTCTTTCGCCAGAGCTACGGGAGTTTCCAGAAGGTCTGCTACTACCTGCACTTCTAGGTTTTTTGTCTCTTTCTGGTCTTTTTCCGTCTTCGCTCATTTCTAAAAATTTTTGCAAAGATAGTGAATTAGTTAAGAGTTACGAATTCTGAGTTTAAGAATTCTAAAAATTGAGAATAATGTAATTTTAATTTTATAATAAATTAAAACCTTTTGTAGAATATATAATCAGTATTCAAAGGTTCCAATCCGTTTTCCTTCATCAGCGTTGCGATTTGTCCGCGATGATAAGTTGAATGATTAATAAAATGGAAGAAAATCTCCTGAATCGAGTTTTCGAATATCTTTCCTTTTGAATTTTGATAATTGATTATTTCTGTAATATCTCTTCCAGCAAGGATTTTGGAACTATTGATGAAATTTTCAGAATTGATTTTTATTAATGAATCATCAGCGTTGATTTGCCACACTTCAAATTGATTATCATTAAGGATTCTTGCATTCCAAATCTGATGTGCATTAAGAATATGATTGAGAAGGCTTTTACTTTTTTCGCCCCAAATCAACTTGTTTTCAAGATAATTTTGAATTAATGATTGATTGAAATGTTGATTATATTCTAAATAATCTTGGAAGTTTTTCTTCATCATTCAAACATTTCAGCCAAACGCACTTGTTTAATTTCAGCAGAATCATAAAGTTCAGAAATTGATTTCTTAATATCCAATTTCGGATAAAGATTGACACCAATGATTTTGATTTTCCCTTCTTCAATCCAACTTTGTTCTTTGGTTGCTTGGTCGAAAATCAGTTTTTGGATTTCTCCGGATTTCAACAGTTCTAGATAACCGCCTTTTTCCTCGATTTGAAGAAATAGTTTCCAGGATTTTTCAGCGAATTGTTGGGTGATGTCTTCCACGAAATAACTTCCGGAAGTTGCATCTTCAAAAACATTGATAATGCTTTCGTAAGCCAAAACAATCTGTTGCTTGAACGAAATCTCTTTGGAAAGCTCCGTGGGGTTTTTGATTTTATAATTGTTGCAGAAAACCGCATCAGCGCCGCCAATCATTGCAGAAGCCAATTCTAAAGTGGAACGGATGAGATTGTTGTCTTGATCGTTTTTCGATTTATTTCTTAACGAAGTTTTCACGAAAATATACGGAATTGAATCTTTCCCAAACTCTTTAGAAAGCTGGTTGAAAAGATATTTGAAAGCTCTTATTTTTGAAATCTCAAAGAAATATTGACTTCCAACTGCAAATTTGAAAATTAATTTATCTAAAATATCAGTACCAAATTTCTCCACCAATTCCTTCGATTTCGCCAAAGCAAAACTCAATTGTTGAATAATAGAAGCGCCAGAATTTTGATGTAAACTAACATCAATACAAATATTTCTTTCAAATGATTTTGATAACAATTCGCCAGCAAGCTGTTCATTGATCTCAGCTTTCTGGTCATCAGAAAAGACATCAATCAAAGAAAAATAGCGGTTGGATGCTTCTGTCAAGATACGTTCGGAAAGCTCGGCGTTATTAATGAAAATAGTTTTCTCATCAAGATTTTCAACATTCTCATTGAGGAGAAATGCGAAGGCTTGATTTTCCAAACCTTCCTGATATTCGGCAACAAGATGTGTGCTTTCTTCTATTTTCGGAAGGATTTTGTATTCAGAATTGTTTTGGTAATATGGTTTTACATCAATATTTTCTAAATTCTCTTTTTGAAGAATTTCGTAAATATCATCTGTTTTGAGTTGCTTTTTTACAAGCTGTTCCCAATCTTCCAATGTACTCATTCTGAAAATTTTGTATTACTTCTTTGCAATTTTAGAACTATCGACCACCAAGATGAAAATCTCTTCATTTGGTTTTTTCATAAAGTAATTTTCTCTGGCGTATTTTTCTTTTTCGTCCTTGTTGTTCATTAGTTTGCGAAAGAATTTGTCGTTCTTTTCATATTCTGTTTTGTAGAAATCAAGCTGTTTTTCATAACGCCCTATTTCACCATTCAGTTCATTGATTACCAAAAAAGAGGTGCTGTCAAAAAAGATCATCCAGACCAAAAAACCGACAAGCGTCAACAGATATTTGTTGAAAACATAAGTCTGGAAAAACTTCAGCGTCGGCGATTTTTTCTTGATTTCTTTAATAAGTTCTTTCATAACAGTAAATTTTTAAATCATCGATTTTAAACCTAAAATCGAATGTCTATTTTTAATGAACTTTTTTAAGTGAATTATTGATAACAGTCGTCAGAAAATCAATCGCTACAGAATTCTGCCTCATATTCGGAACGATCAAATCTGCTTCATTTTTTGAAGGCTCGATGAATTCCTGATGCATCGGTTTCAAAGTTGTTTGATAACGATGTAGAACTTCCTGCAAATCTCTTCCTCTTTCCTGCGTATCTCTTCGGATTCTTCGGATTAATCTTTCATCTGAATCCGCGTGAACAAAGACTTTCAGATTAAATTCCTTTAGTAATTCCTTATTCGTCAAAACCAAAATTCCTTCTACAATCAAAACATTTTTTGGCTCTACTGTCACGTGATCACCTGTTCTGGAATGCGTTACAAAAGAATAAATGGGCTGTTCTATACTTTGGTGATTTTTGAGCGCTTTTACGTGCTGCAACATCAGATCAAAATCGATGGACTTTGGATGGTCGTAATTCAGGACTTCTCTTTCAGACAAAGTCAAATTCGGATTATCGTGATAATAATTATCCTGGGAAAGAACATTAACACCTTCTATATTAAGTTGTTGCAATATTTTGTTTACAACAGTAGTTTTTCCGGAACCTGTTCCACCGGCAATTCCAATCACGAGCATCTTTACAATTTTTACAAAAATAATATAATTTTCATTTGGACTCGTTTTAAATA
Organism: Epilithonimonas sp. JDS; assembly: GCF_021261315.1. Taxonomy (GTDB): domain Bacteria; phylum Bacteroidota; class Bacteroidia; order Flavobacteriales; family Weeksellaceae; genus Epilithonimonas. Next base: position 165,265 of record NZ_JAJSAX010000005.1, on the reverse strand, counting down.
TCGAAAATTTGAAATTTAGAAAAAAAAAAAAAACCAGTCGAAACTGGCTTTTTCATTATCGTGATCCGTTTGATCTCTGCGAATTATTTTCTTGCGGAGCCCGCTGCGGCTGCACTCTTACATTGTTCTGTGAGCCAGATCTTGTATTATTCTGAGGTTGCGGCTGAACCCGTACGTTATTTTGAGACTGATTTCTCATCCCGCTGTTTGCGTTCGGTTGAACTCTCACATTATTTTGAGATTGAGATCTGGTCCCATTTTGAACACTTGTATTTGGCTGAATTCTAATATTATTTTGAGTTCGTGAGCCATTTTGTTCGCTTCGGATTGGCTGTTGGGATTGCGTTCTGGTTCCGGTTGAAATATTATTTTGCAATGAAGCTCTTCGTGGAGAAACAATCACATTATTTCTACCTCTTCTGGAATTATATACGACTCCGTTTCTATAATAATTGTTGTTATAATCCAAATAAACTACATTTGGCGCATACCAAAATCCGTCTGGAGACTGGTAATATCCATCTCTGTAACCGTCAGAATATCCTTGTGAATAGTTATCATTGTAGCCGTAACTGCCATTATTATAACCGTCCGGAGCTGTGGTTGCAATACAAGATGTCATCGCCAATGCTAAAAAAGAAGGAACTAATATTTTAAATAGATTTTTCATTATTTCTTGGTTTTAAAAATTACGTTAGTCGTAACACTTATTTAGATTACAAACTATCTGCCAAGTTAAATTTTGAAAGAATCTTCAAGCGAATGAATATAATTGATGAAAACTATTCTTCAGGAGAAATCCCAAGAATATAATAGAAAACGGCCAAATCTCTCGCCAAAAATTCACGGGTGTGATTTCGGTAAAAGCTTTCGTTTTTGGTCACATCCTGAGCGTCGAAACCTAAAGCATTCATCCCGTTATTTCTGGCAAAAAACAATGCTCGTAAGTTGTGAAAGCCTTGTGAGACGATGATTACGTTTTTCTGCTTGTATGTATTTTTACAATTCAAAATACTTTTGTGCGTATTAAAACCCTTTGGATCTTTGATGATAATATCTTCCGGAACACCTTCATTATAAACCAAAAAATTGGTCATTGCCTGAGTCTCATCATAGTTTTTACTTTTCTCTCCACTGACAATAATTTTTTTGATTTTTCCGTGATGATAAAGCGTTCCAACAGCGTCCATCCTCGCCGTGAAATAAGGATTGGCAACACCAGAACGCATCTTCGGAGAAGTTCCCAAAACCAACGCGCAATCTCTCGGCGGTACTTGGCTGATTTTATTATAGGTTCTTCCACTGGTAAGCGCGTAAACCCAGAAATTCGCCAAAATCATCAGCAAAAATCCGAATTCCAAAAGCCGGAAAGCTATTTTGAAAAAGTTGGTAAACGCCTTAACCATAATTAAATCATATCAAAATCCAAGTAAATTTCCTTGCTCATCGCAATGGCAGTACAAGGTAAGATTTTTCCCTGATGTTTTTCATTATCGGTCAGATATTCATCTTCCGTCATATCAACTTCTCCGTTTTTCAGGTAGCAAAGACAACTTCCACAGATTCCGGATTTGCAGGAATAAGGCAGTTTGTAACCCAAATCCAACAATTGCTGAAGAATTTTTCGTTCGTTATTTTTTAAGATAATGCCATCTTTTTCGATGTGATTGAATTTGATTTTAACTTCAACATTTTCGATGAGAGGAAATTCTTTTTCGGTTGGATAGATGTCCTCGTTGTAAGCCTCGAACAACTCAAAATGAATGTTTTTTTTCGGAATTCCGTGGTTGTAACAAGCGTTTGCGACAGATTTTATCATTTCGCCTGGACCACAAATCAACACTTTATCTGTGCTGTCCCAGATTGTTGATTCCTCGTCATCCTCGTCCAGATGAAGGATTTGGTTGATGATAAGCGAGACTTTTTTCTCATCTATTCTTCCTTGAAACAATTTATCTTTTACAGGTTCCTGCGAGATGAAATAGAAACATTCCAATCTTCCGCCAGATTCTATTTGAAGCTTTTCCAACTCATCTTTCAGAATAATATCTTCGTAACTTTTGTTTCCGTAAAAAAGGAAAATCCGCGTTGTTTTTTCCTCAAACAAAATATTTTTGATGTGACTGAGAATTGGCGTAATGCCTATTCCTGAAGCGAAAGCGATAATTGTACGTTTCTCATTCGGTTTTGAATTAAGGAAAAATCTTCCCAAAGGTTCGCTCACAGAGATTTCGTCGCCAATATTGTAATTATCAAAAAGGAATTTGGTGGAACTATTTTCACCATTGATTTTGATGGCCAATGCCAATCTCTCTTCGGAAGGCGCAGAAGTAAAGGAATAATCGTTCTGGATTTCCTTTTCATCAAAGTGATATTTCAGCGTCACATATTGCCCAGCACGAAATTGAAATTGGGATTTCAACGCCTCAGGAATCTCTAATTCCAGCGCAAAAGCTTGTTTGGTCAGTTGTTGTTTTTTAGCTATTTTTAGCCTGTGAAACTGAGGTTGGTTGGCTACTGTTAATTGATTCTCCATTGTCAAGAATCAAATTTAAAGAAAATTACGGTAAGAAAAAATCAAAATAACAACTGTGAATAAAATTATGAAAACGAAACTAATTCTATTTTTATGCCTCACATCTTCTTTTCTATTCTCTCAGTCTCGGGAAGAAATCTTGAAATCAGATGTTTACAAAATGAAATTTCTTTACCTTAACGATAACATTAATAATAACATTCCAAAGTTCGCAAAGTTTCTATATTACAATATGAAAATAGATGAAGAAGGATTAGTAAAAAGAATAAAAAGTAACCAGGAAAAGGCAAAATCAAACGCCGAAAATCTCATTTATATCTATTATAAGGATTTTAGTCATCCTATCAAATTCAATGATAAATACCAATCGGCTTTTACAAAAGTAATGCTGATTGATACGCCCAAGGGTAAAATCGTAAGAGAATATTCTATGGTTGGAATCTTTGATGAATACGATAAATATTGGAGAATCATTGATACGTCTATTCTTTCCGATGAAGAGTTAAAAGTACATTTTCCGACTTTGAGCGATAGAATTGTAAAAGCTATAAAGCCAATGCTTCAATACGATTTTGATAATGAAAATTTGGTTAATAAATGCAAAGATTATCGTAACATCGAACTTACATCTACATCACCTTTCAATTTTAAAAAACAAAATATCGTTGTACTAGAAACAGAAAAAACGGACACGACGGCAGATAGTTATTACTTAATGGATATTATTAGAGATGCAAGTAATCCTTGCAAAATAAAATCTATCCTAAAAGACTTGAAGAGGGACAAATCTAGATTTAAAATCGGAGATGAAGTCGAGATGGAAATCACGGCATTTGATAGTAATACTTATTATTTTATTACAAAATTCAAAGATGATAAAACCATCTATTTAGATGACTCTACAATCGTAAAAAAAATTAAAATTAAAAAAAAAAAATGAAAAAGATAATATTATATTTATTCCTGTCAATCAGCTTTTTAGCTTGTAAAAAGAACGATGAGAAGGTTGCCGAAGCTCAAGCGAAAGAAGATTCCATCACCGTAGAACCTTCGAAATCCGCAGCCGACGTCGCCGAATTGGTGGAGTTTTCTCCTGAAAAAATGTCGGCTTACATTCAAAATAAAAATTCTGACACTTTGTATGTGACCAATTTTTTCGCGACTTGGTGCGGACCGTGCATGCACGAGATTCCATTTTTCCACAAAAAGATGGAGGAATTGAAAGGTCATCCTGTGAAATTCACGTTTGTAAGTCTTGACAACAAAACCGATTGGGCAACCGAAGTCAGTGATTTTGCGGATGAATTTAACATCAGAAAAAATGTAACCTTATTGGACGGAAGTCTTTTGAAACCAGAGTTTTTCAAACAAAATTTCAAAACTTGGGACGGTGGCGCAATTCCTTTTACATTGATAAAAAAAGGCGATAAAGTGGATGAAACGTTGGGTTCTATGACGGAAGAGGCTTTGAATCAGAAAATTACACAGTTTTTATCTGCAAAATAATTAAGAAAAAATCGATGATGAAAAAATTAAACTAAAAGATAAATCTTGAAAAATAAATTCGGAGTTCTTTGCTTTTTTATCATTGTCGGAATCATTATTTCGTTCATCATCAATTTGAATATTGGTTATGCAAAACTTTCATTTTCAGATTTTTATAATGACTCTGCGGAACAATTTGAAATCGCAGGATTCAGAATCAATCGCGCTTTAGCAATGATTTTGGCTGGAATTGCGATTCCGACGAGCGGTTTTCTTTTGCAGGAGTATTTCAAAAATCCTTTGGCTGGCCCGGATGTTTTGGGAATCACGTCGGTTTCCAGTTTGTTTGTGGCATTTTACATTTTCTTTTCGCAAGATGTTTTGATTGCGGATTTCCTGCAGAATAGTTTTATCAGTTTGTCATCAATTCTTGGAAGTGTTGTTTTGATGATGGTTTTGCTAATATTTTCAAATCGTTTTCGGGACAAAAGTTTTATCATTATTTTCGGATTTCTGATTTCAGCTTTGGCTGGAGCAATTGTTTCATTCCTTCAGTTTTATGTGGAAAGTCAAAGTCTGAAAAATTATATTCTATGGACTTTCGGAGCAAATAATCAAGCTAATTTTTCTCAAATTTCAATCTTAACCATTTTAATAATTATCGGCTTATTTTTCACTTTCAAATCCATAAAACCTTTGATTGGAAATTCTCTTGGAGTCGCTTATGCGCAAAGTTTTGGAGTGAGTCAATCGAAACTGAAAATCAGCATCATTGTCGCTTCATCCATTCTATCAGCTTCTGTGACGGCTTTTTTGGGTCCGATTTTATTTATTGGCGTTGTGGTTCCGAATTTTTGCAGAATGCTTTGGAATCCCGCTCAGCTTTGGCACCAATTGATTTTGAATGTTGTTTTGGGAGTTTTTGTGATGCAGGTTTTCTCAATTATTTCAGAATTGAGTCAGTTTCCGATTAATATTATTACGACGTTTTTTGGGATTCCTGTGATTTTGTTGATGTTGATTAAAAAGCAATAACTAATGAGAAATATTCAAGTATATAAAACATTAATTATTATAAATATTTTCTTATTTATCCTGAGCTTCTCTTTTATGGAATATTCCAACATCTATAGACTGAATCAAGAAAAACATTGGATTTATTCTTCAGCTCATAATTGGTATTTACTTTTTGCGTTCCCAGTTTCAATGTTTAGTTCATTAGCGCTAACTATTTTCACAGCAATTAAAATAAAAAAACTAAAATATATTTGGTTATTTATATGTTTGACCCCGATTATCATATTTCTTTTATTACCAAATATTTTGATAATCTTAAATCTAAGAAATCCATAAGCTTAAGATGAGTTTTCTAAAAATTAATAACGCATCAATCGGTTATTCAGAGCCACTAATTTCTGACATCAACACTTCCCTAGAATTGGGCGAAGTTTGCCTTTTGATGGGAAATAACGGGATTGGGAAAACGACTTTAATCAAATCTATTCTTGGTCAGAACAAGCTTTTAAGTGGCGAAATTTCCATTAACGGAAAATCGATTCAGAAATTAAATCCAAATGAAACCGCTTCTCAAATCGCCATCGTTTTTTCGAAAGCTGAAATTCCTGATAATTATACAGTTACCGATTTGATTTCATTGGGAAAATACATTCATTATCCTTATTATTTTAAATTGAATGAAAAGGATAAAATTGAAATCGATGACATCATTGATAAACTAAACTTGACACAATTTCGAGATAAAAAACTCTCCGAATTATCCGACGGCAATCTCCAAAAAGTCTTTATTGGAAGAGCTTTAGCACAGAATTCGCCTTTTATTATTTTGGATGAACCAACAACGCATCTGGATGAAGAAAATAAATTGATGATTTTATCTTTGATTAGAAATCTCGCGAAAAATGAGAATAAACTGATTCTCTTCTCTTCCCACGATTGGCGATTGGCAAAGGAATTTTCTGATAAAATCTGGTGGTTGAAAGACAAAAAACTTATCAGCGGAATTTCGGAAGAAATCATTCTCGATAATCCGGAATTGATTACACCAAAGATTTTAGAATTCAATAAAAACTTCCATCCGCCCGAAATCGATGCACCGAAATTGGAAAAGGAAATGATGTTTTCTTTCCTTCAAAAAAGCTTCTCTTTAGATTTGACTAAATTTAAATTGACGTTTAAAAATAACAAATGGGAGTTGAAATCGGATGATTTTTATGACAATTATCATACATTGACTGAAATTAAACAATCTCTGCAAAACCTCATTAATACTGAGTATTAGAATTAAATGTCGAATTAAAATTTTTAAATATTAAGTTTTGCATAGCATTTAAAAGTTTGTAAATCAATTGTTTAAATATTAAAAATCTAAAATACTATGCATGCATAGTATTTTTTTTATATTTGTATAAAGCACTTCAATATGTCAGTTATGGAAAAGAAAAACTCAGAAAAAGTCGAAAGTGTTGACTTGATGCTCAAGTCGGCTTGGTTAGCGGTCTCGAAAATGTATTCGGATCAGGCTTCGCTGTATAATTCAACTGCTGTTCAGGCACTTACATTACTTAAAATCGATCCAAAAGAAGGAACAAGAAGTACCAATCTTGGTCCTAAAATGGCGATTGAACCTACTTCATTAACTAGAATTATTAAACTTCTGGAAGATAACGGTTATATTTATAAAGAGAAAACCACAACGGATAAACGTGAAGTTATCATCAAATTAACTGATAAAGGCATCAATTCCAGAAACTTATCAAAAGAAGTTGTTCTTAATTTCAATAAGAAAATTGTGGAAAGGATTCAGCCGGAAAAGTTTGAAGTCTTCAAAGAAGTGATGAATGATATTCTGAAAATCGCCAACGAACTTAATAATAGAAAACAATAATAAATCTCAATAAATGAACAGAAAAATAAAACACGTTACAGTCCTCGGCTCCGGCGTGATGGGTTCCGGAATTGCCTGTCACTTGGCTGGAAACGGGATTCAGGTATTGATGTTGGATATGCCTGCGAAAGACTCAGAAAATGCCGACAAGAAAACGAGAAACAGCGTGGCTCAAGGTCATCTTGACACCGCTTTGAAAAGCAATCCTTCGCCAATCTACGACAAATCGTTTGCTTCCAGAATTACGGTTGGAAACTTCGAAGATGATTTGGAGAAAATCAAAAATTCGGATTGGGTGATTGAGGTGATTGTCGAGAGATTGGACATCAAACAATCGATGTTCGAGAAAGTGGACAAACTTCGTAAACCAGGAACTTTGATAACTTCCAACACATCAGGAATTCCGATTCATCTGATGTCAGAAGGAAGGTCAGAAGATTTTCAGAAGCATTTTTGTGGAACGCACTTTTTCAATCCGCCAAGATATTTGAAATTATTCGAAGTGATTCCAGGTCCGAAAACTGATAAATCTGTTGTGGATTTCTTTATGTCTTACGGCGAAAAATTCCTTGGAAAAACTACGGTTCTTTGTAAAGATACGCCAGGATTTATCGGAAACAGAATCGGTGTTTATTCGATGGCGAAAATTATGGAATTGACCGAGGAAATCGGTTTGACCATTGAGGAAGCTGATTCCTTGACAGGTGATTTATTGAATCGTCCAAAAACCGGAACTTTCAAATTGGGAGATTTGGTAGGATTAGACACGGCTTTCAACGTGACGAAAGGCCTTCAAGCTAATTTGAAAGACGACGAAATGGTTCAGGCTTTGAAAGATTCCAAGACTTTAAATCATTTGATTGAAAATAAATTCCTCGGCGATAAAGCTAAAAAAGGATTCTATTATAAAGAAAAAGATGCTGGTGGAAATGTCAACCGTTTCGTTCTCAATTATGAAACGCTTGGTTACGAACCGACGAAACAGCCAAAACTTCCAATCGTTAAAACGGCTAAAGAAGCAGGAAGTCTGAAAAATCGTTTGCCAATTTTGTTGCAAGACCAAACCAAGGCTGGCGAATTGATTAGAAAACATTACGCTTCCCTTTTTGCTTATGTTTCTCAGCGAGTTCCGGAAATCACCGATGTGTTCTACTCTATCGATGATGCAATGAAAACCGGTTACGCGTGGAAATATGGACCATTTGAAAACTGGGATTTCTTAGGAATTCAAAAAGGAATTGATTTGGTGGAAAGCGAAGGCTATAAAGTTGCTGATTGGGTTAAGGAAATGCTGTCTTCCGGAAACGAATCTTTCTATAAATTGGAAAACGGAAAGCAGTTATTCTACAATCAAAACACGAAAACTTATGAGCCAATTCCAGGTCTTGATGCATTCATTATTCTTGATAATATCAGAAAAGAAAAAACAATCTGGTCCAACTCCGAATCTGCGTTAATTGACCTTGGCGACGGAATACTGAACTTCGAATTCCGTTCAAAAATGAATTCTCTTGGCGGAGGCGTTTTGGAAGGACTTAATAAATCCATCGACATTGCTGAGAAAGATTACAGAGGTTTGGTTGTTGGAAACCAATCTGATAATTTCTCAGTCGGCGCAAACCTTGCGATGGTAATGATGATGGCAGTTGAACAAGATTGGTACGAACTGAATATGGCCATTAACTTATTCCAACAAACATCGATGAAATTGAGATATTCCTCAATTCCAGTTATCGCGGCACCGTTCGGAATGACGCTTGGTGGCGGTTGCGAATTCTCGATGCATTCGGATAAAATTGTTGCAGCAGCGGAAACTTATATCGGACTTGTAGAAGTTGGCGTTGGTTTGATTCCAGGCGGTGGCGGAACGAAAGAGTTTGCCTTAAGAGCTTTGAAAGGCGCACTTCCAGACGATGTTAAAACCAATCATCTTCGAAATTACTTTATGAACATTGCAACCGCAAAAGTGGCAACTTCTGCGCACGAAGCCAAGCAAATGGGAATTTTGACCGACAAAGATATCATCGTTGTCAACAAAGACCGACAAATTGTGGAAGCAAAACGTCAGGCGATTGTTTTGGACGAATTAGGCTACACTCCACCAGTTCCAGAAAAAATAAAAGTTCTTGGAAAAGAATCAATGGGAATGTTCTACGTTGGAACAGACCAAATGGTTGCCGGCGGTTACGCCTCAGAACACGACAGACTGATTGCTAACAAAATAGGCTACGTAATGACCGGCGGAAATCTCTCCGAACCAACAGAAGTTTCCGAACAATATCTTTTGGATTTGGAAAGAGAAGCATTCCTTTCACTTTGTGGCGAGAGAAAAACGCTTGAGAGAATTCAGACGATGTTAACGACAGGAAAACCTCTTAGAAATTAGATTTTTTTGTAAAATGTAAAAAGTATTAATGTATTAACGATGCACAATTTTAGAGATTTAGAAGTTTGGACAAAATCGATGAAACTTTGTAAAGTATTTTACTTGGCTTCTAACAATTTTCCAAAAGATGAATTGTTCGGATTAACTTCTCAAGCAAGAAGAAGTTTAATTTCAATTCCGTCTAACATTGCTGAAGGCGCTGGTCGTGATTCAAATGCTCAATTTTCGCATTTTCTGAATATAGCTTTAGGCTCATCATTCGAATTTGAAACTCAAATATTAATTACTAATGATTTGGGATACTTTAAAAATGATGATTTTAATAACATCTACTCTGAAATCAAACACATCCAAAATATGTTAGTAAAATTGAAGCAGAAATTTAATACTCAAACATTTTAAAATCATAAATACATTTTACATTAATACGTAAATACAACAAAAACAATGGAAGCATATATAGTAACAGGATACAGAACAGCAGTTGGTAAAGCGCCGAAAGGTTCTTTACGTTTTACCCGACCAGATGATATGGCGGCAACTGTGATACAACATCTGATGAAAGATGTTCCAAATCTTGACCCAGCTCGCATCGACGATTTGATTGTCGGTTGTGCAATGCCGGAAGCAGAACAAGGCCTTAACGTCGCGAGACTGATTTCATTAATGGGACTAGACACTGACAAAGTTCCAGGTCTTACAGTGAACAGATATTGCGCCTCAGGTTCAGAATCGATTGCGATTGCAGCGGCTAAAATCAAAGCGGGAATGGCAGAATGCATCATCGCTGGTGGTGCAGAAAGTATGTCGTACATCCCGATGGGCGGTTACAAACCAATTCCAGACACGGATTTGGCCAAGAAACATCCCGATTATTATTGGGGAATGGGATTGACGGCGGAAGCTGTTGCCAACGAATTCAAAGTGAGTCGTGAGGAGCAGGACCTATTTGCTTATAACTCGCACCAGAAAGCAATGAAAGCTATCAAGGAAGGAAAATTTGAAAACCAGATTGTTCCAATTGATGTTGCATATAATTTCCTTGACGAAAAGGAAAAAATCCAAACCAAAGAATACGCCTTCAAAAAAGATGAAGGTCCGAGAGCTGACACATCGGTGGAAGCTTTGGCGAAACTTCGTCCAGTTTTCGCAGCGAATGGTTCTGTGACGGCTGGGAACTCTTCTCAAACTTCTGACGGCGCTGCTTTTACAATGGTAATGTCCGAAAGAATGGTCAAAGAATTAAATCTAACGCCAGTTGCGAGACTTCTCTCCTATTCGACCGTCGGCGTTCCGCCAAGAATTATGGGAATCGGGCCGATGTTCGCCATTCCGAAAGCATTGGAACAAGCAGGTCTTAAACAATCTGACATCGATTTGTTTGAGTTGAATGAAGCGTTTGCTTCTCAGTCTGTTGCAATCTTAAGAGAACTGAACATCAATCCAGATATCGTCAACGTAAACGGAGGCGCAATCGCACTTGGACATCCACTAGGTTGTACAGGAACTAAATTGACCGTTCAACTTCTTGACGAAATGAAACGCAGAAACAGCAAATATGGTGTTGTCACAATGTGCGTAGGAACTGGTCAAGGTGCGGCGAGTGTTTTTGAACTTCTTTAGACAAGGAGAGAAAAGAATAAAGAGAAAAGACTTATAATAATGAAGCATAATTTTAAGAATCTGAATATTTGGAAATTATCCATCGAATTAGCAGATGAAATTTATGCAATTACAGAAAGTTTTCCTAAAAATGAAGAATTCGGTTTGAAATCTCAAATTAGAAGATGTACAGTTTCTGTTGCTTCTAATATTGCAGAAGGCTCAAGCAGAACTTCACAAAAAGACTTTAACCGATTTTTAGAAATCAGTCTAGGTTCTCTTTATGAATTACAAACTCAAGTAATTATTTCCTCAAGGAGGAATTATATTGAACAATCGAAATTTAAATTAATAGAAAATAAAATCACCGAATTACAGAGAATGATTTCAGGCTTTCAAAAAACATTGAAGTGGTAAGTCTTTAATCTTTTCTCTTTATTCTTTAATCAAAAAAAATAATATAAATGAGTACTGAAACCAAAACATTAAACGGTGGCGAATTCCTGGTAAAGGACATCACTGCTCAGGAAATCTTCAGCATCGAAGAACTTTCCGAAGAACAAAAAATGCTACGCGATTCTGCGAAAGAATTCATAGATAAAGAAGTGGTTCCGAACAAAGAACGCTTCGAGAAAAAAGATTACGCCTACACGGAAGAAGTGATGCGTAAAATCGGAGAAATGGGATTCTTGGGAATCGCTGTTCCTGAAGCTTACGGCGGACTTGGAATGGGATTCGTGACCACAATGCTGGCTTGCGATTACATCTCCGGAACCACTGGCTCATTAGCAACAGCTTATGGTGCACACACTGGAATTGGAACACTTCCAATCCTACTTTACGGAAGCGAATATCTGAAAAACAAATACCTTCCGGACCTAGCGGCGGGAACTAAATTTGGTGCTTACTGCTTGACCGAGCCGGACGCAGGTTCCGATGCAAACAGCGGAAAAACAAGAGCCAAACTTTCCGAAGACGGAAAACATTACATCATCAACGGACAAAAAATGTGGATTTCGAATGCTGGTTTTGCAGACACTTTCACATTGTTTGCCAAGATTGATGATGACAAAAACATCACCGGCTTCGTTATCAACCGTTCAGAATTGGAAAATCCTGAGAGCCTGACTTTCGGAGAGGAAGAACACAAATTGGGAATCCGTGCGTCATCTACGCGTCAGGTTTTCTTCAATGATATGAAAATTCCTGTTGAGAATCTTTTGGGTGAAAGAAACAACGGTTTCAAAATCGCTCTTAATGCCTTGAACGTTGGCCGAATCAAATTAGCGGCGGCTTGTCTGGATGCGCAAAGAAGAATCCTGAACCATTCATTGACTTATTCTACGGAGAGAAAGCAGTTTGGCGTTTCTATCAACACTTTCGGGGCAATTCGCAAGAAGTTGGCGGAGATGGCGACTGGCGCTTTTGTGAGTGAGGCTGGTTCTTACCGTGGTGCAAAAGATGTCGAAAACAAAATCGAGGAATTGGTTGCCGGCGGAATGAACCACGAAGAAGCGGAATTGAAAGGCGTAGAGGAATTCGCAGTAGAATGTTCTATCTTGAAAGTTTTCGTTTCGGATTTGGCGCAACATTCAGCGGATGAAGGGATTCAAATCTTCGGTGGAATGGGCTTCTCAGAAGATACACCAATGGAATCTGCCTGGAGAGATTCAAGGATTTCCAGAATCTACGAAGGAACGAACGAAATCAACAGACTTCTTGCCGTGGGAATGCTCATCAAACGCACAATGCAAGGGAAAATCGACCTTTTGACGCCTGCTAAAAATGTAGGGAAAGAATTGATGGGAATCCCGTCTTTCGATATTCCGGATTATTCAGAATATATGTCTGAGGAAAAAGAAGTTATCAAAAATCTGAAGAAAGTTTTCCTGATGGTTTCCGGTTCTGCCCTTCAAAAATATATGATGGACATCGAGAAACAACAGCATCTTCTCCTGAACGCTTCCGAAATCCTGAACCAAATCTATATGGCAGAATCTGCCATCCTGAGAGCGGAGAAACATTTCGACACCGGTTCTGTAGAAGCATCAATGGCAAGACTGAATCTTTACAAAGCCGTTGACATCATCGCCACCAACGCCAAAGAAGGCATCGTCTCTTTCTCCGAAGGCGACGAGCAAAGAATGATGTTGGCCGGACTAAGACGTTTCACAAAATACGTGAACACGCCAAATCCAATTGCTTTGACTGAGAAAATTGCATCTCATTTTATTGCGAAAGGTTCTTACTAGATTATCAATTTGATTGAAATAATAAACCCTCTGAATTTTTTCGGAGGGTTTTGTTTTAAATACATTTATTCTACCTGATTTTGTTTTTCAAATTGATTGTACACTCTGTCAACATCTTCATAATATATTTTTTCAAAAGGAGTTCCCTGATAAATAAATTTACAAAATATATGAGGACAAACATCATATTCATCCCCATCAATATCATAATCAACTATTTCTGTATAATTTATTTTACCAATAGTAAAAACTCTATAAAACTCTGAACAGGCTTCTTTGTGTTTTAGAAATCGCCATTTTCCATCATCTAATGAAACTATATCATGAACTCCTATAATAAATTCTAAACCTTGATGATATGACCTATGAAGTTCGGCCTTAAACCAATTATATTCGTTAAAATCATTGGGTTCATTATGATTTGGATAGCTTGTATCGTTAAAATTTCTTAGTAGCATTCTAGAATTAAATCTTCTATTTTCCAATGAATAGTTAATCCAAGGTGCAAAATCTGATTTTACGCGTTTTTTAAGTTCTTGAATTTTTAGAAATCTTTCTTCACTGCTTTCTATATTTACTATAAATTTTGGATAATATTTTTGAATTAATTCTATATGATTTAAAACTTTTTCTTGTATTGTATTCCATCCCCAAAATAATACTTCAAAATTACAATCATTTTGCTCTTTTATTTCTTCACAAAATTCATCGAAATCTGGATGTTCTTCAAAAGTAGTAGCAATAAATAATTTATTTATTTTAATCTTGAGATTTTGAGACTGAGTTTTACCAACTTCAGTAATTATATCATCAAATAACTCTTTCTTAATAACTGATGGTTTTCGAGATAAATCCTTTTTTTTACATTGAATTGCAATATCAAATTCGGTAGAAAAAATATCAATACCTTTTTGATTGTGACCTTGTTTTCCAAATTTTTTAAATGTAATTCCTTTATATTCTAAATTGAATAAATCGCAAATTAAATCTTCAAAAAGTTTCTCGTTTTCAAGCGGAGCAAGTTGATGTTTCATTTATAGGGATTACTATTATATTAATTAATAAACTTAAGAATCAAATTCCGAAAATGTTTTCCATAAGATAATCCTTAATATATTGCCATAATTTTATCGGACATTTATTTACTTTAGTCTCTCTGTAAGTAAATTGATAAAGGATTTTATATTATTTTCTATATAAAGATTTAAACTATCCTTATTTACAAAGTCAATCAAATATTTATTTTTTTGTTTTTCAGATTCGATTTCTCTGGTAAAAGAAATGTAGTCTACTTCTTTTACCTCATAATTAGGATCTGATGAATTTATATTATATATTTTTGAATTCACAACAACAATTGGAAAATAAATTATAAAATTTTGCCCATCGTAAGAATTCGACTTTTTATCTTTTTTCTTGAAATATTCTAAACATTTTGTAATTGGTAACAATATAGAATCATAAATTTGCTCATGATGAGCATTCCACTCTTTTCCTTTTGGTATTAATTTACAAAACTGTACGCTCTTTGTTTCACTTTTAGTATAGGGAAATATCTCATTAATTTTATAAAACATAAAACCATTCCTAACATAATAAGAATTCGGTTCATTTGGTATTGGTTCGTGATAATCATCCTTAGGAAATAAAAAATTTGGAGGAGAATAATTTTTATCAAATTCATTTTTTTTTCTTGAGATGAACACAAAAGGATTAGTATTATTTTTACATTCACATAAAATTCTTACATCAATTGAAATTTTCAATTCTTTGTCATAAACAAATCTTTTAAATCCAACCACATCAATTTCCCTAGATTTATTTTCATCTAAGTCTTTGAAAGCAGAGTTTGTTTGTATATGAAAATTTTGGTTTTCGATTATTGTCCCAACTTCTTGTTCAAATAAATAACCAGATTTATTAATTGCTTCTAAAATTTGTTCGTTAGTTGGTAGCATATTTTTTTTGTAATTTATCTATTAGTAAATAGATTAACTAACTTAAGAAAATATTCAATACGAAATTAATAAATCTTACACTTAACAACTACAATACTTCACAATCAAAACGCAAAAAGACAACTCCAAAAATAAAACTAAAACAAACTCAACTGAATACCATTATTCTTCCCCGGCTTCGCATCACCAAAAACAGTTTTCCCACCAAACCGCCACGAGTTTTGTCGCTCCTCTTCTATCACTTCTTCAAGGTTAAAATCCGGCGTGAAGTTCGCTTCCGTTCTCAAAGCAATTTCGTGAAGTTTTTTGATGGCTTGGCTCTTATCGGTGTTTCCCAACTTAGATTTCTCGATGCCGGTTCTTAGGATAGAAATGGTTTCGTCGTAGGTTTTGGTAGGCACAGGAAACGGATGACCGTCTTTCCCGCCGTGCGCAAACGAAAACCGCGCAGGGTCTGTAAATCTCGACGGCGCTCCGTGAATCACCTCACTCACAAGCGCCAGAGACTGCATCGTTCTGGGACCAACGCCTTTCAGCATCAGCAGTTCCTCAAAATTCTCAGGTTGATTTTCCCTCGCCAGCCAAAGAATATTGCCCAGCTTTTTCATATCCACATCACTGGCAAAAACTTCGTGATGCGCAGGCAGAATCAAGCGTTGGAAATCCTGCATCCATTTCTCGGAATCGGTTTTTGTGATGTCCACAATCCCATTTCTGCTTTGTTCCGCTTGAGCAGAGGTCAGATTAAGAATATTGCCACGATTGACACCGGAAATTCCCGTATGAGGCTCATTCACAAAAGAACTGACATTCTCAGATAGCCAGTGATAACGTCTCGCCGTTCCATCAGAATCGTGCATTCCTTGCTGAACAACCGCCCAATTCCCCTGGTCCGACAAAATAAAATTATGAAGATAAAGCTGATAACCATCCTGGATAGCTGTGTTATCAACCTTCGCAGAAAGTTTACTGCATCGCACGAGTTCCGTGCCGTCAAGTCCGGTGGAATCTGCAATTTTCAGAAGTTCGTTCGGCGTTTCTTTGGAGAATCTTCCTTTTCCGCCAGCGATGTAGATTCCCAGCGATTTGGAATTCGGATTGATGGAACGTTTCAAAGCGCCCATCACAGATGTCGTGATGCCGGACGAATGCCAGTCCATTCCCATCACCGCCCCAAAACTCTGAAACCAAAAAGGGTCTGCCAATCGTCGCAGAACTTCATCTTTGCCATAATCAGCGAGAATCACTTCCACAATAGCAAGTCCAAGTTTCGACATCCGTTCATAAAGCCAAGGCGGAACCTGACCGTAATGTAAAGGCAAATCTGCAGTCCCGGAACGTTTCATTGTGTGAAATTACGACTAAATTTCTTTTTGGATAAATCTTTGAACCACAAATCGAAGATTCGACGAAGTCAAAAGCCACAAAAGAAAATTAAAAAAATGAAATTCTTTCGAAGAGCAAAAAGCTAATATATAGATGACATTATCTTTTTAAAACTTTTGATAAACATAAAGAAAGCTTTTTACTTTTGTGACTTTTGTGGTTACCAAAAAATCCGAAACGATGACGCTCCGGATTGATTTACTGTACAAATTTTATTGCTTAATTTTCTTTCTTAGAAAGGAAATAATCTTTTAATTTACCAAGATTTATTTTGTCGCTACCCACGAAGATTTCGTCTTCGGTAAGGAACACTGGACGTTTCAAAAACGTGTAGTGGTCCAGTAGCAATTCTTTGTAATCTTTCTCCTGTAGGGTCTTTGGGTCAAGCTCCTGCAGTTTTATCTGATTCGATTTCTTATTGAAAAGGGCTTCATAAGAACCAGCCAATTTGTACATATCTTCAATTTCTTCCTCAGTAATAGGGTTGATTTTGATTTCGCGAAGCTCCCAATCTCTAGTGTCATATTGTCCTAATATTTTTCTACAGGTATCGCAAGTTTTAAGATAAAATACTTTTTTCATTTTGCAAAAATACGTTTTATTTTCCACATCTTGGCTATGTCGTTTAGATATCTTATATTACGCCCCGACGCAAGGTCTCATCCTCTGCCATTTACATCCAGAACTTTAACGTTCGTTAAGGATTTAAGTTTCATATTTTGGGCAACTTATCCGTCCTCCACTCCCGCTTTTTTTGCCATTGCGAACGGCGCTAGACATTCAGTATAACCAGTCAACAATCGCAATGACAAAAAAGAGCTCCGTTCAGGCCGGGTTGCAGATTCATCGTCCAAACAAGTTTTGTCATCAACATCGAAGTTTCCATTTCTAATCAAAATTATTTTCCCCCGAAACTAAAAGAAATAATTTTGCCATAAGTTCTAATTTATTTTTGCTCCCTTTAGGGCCGGGGCAAACAAAAATCAAATAGAATGTGTAGTCATATGAATTTCCAAAATCCCTTCAAAAAACCTTACATTTGAATTTAATTATCAAAAAAAATGGACAACAAACCAATTACTTTCCAGTTTATCTCAGAACCTACAGACGTCAATTTCGGAGGCAATGTCCACGGCGGAAGCGTGATGAAATGGATAGACCAAGTCGGCTACGCCTGTGCAAGCAATTGGTCGTCAAGTTATTGTGTCACTGTTTACGTTGGCGGAATCCGGTTTTATCAACCTATTAAAATTGGTGAAATTGTGAAATTGGAATCTCACGTGATTTACACCGGAACTTCCAGTATGCACATCGCCATCGATGTTTATTCCAGAAATATCAAAGAAAAAACCTTCGAGAAGAAAACGCACTGCATCATCGTTTTCGTTGCCGTTGACGAAAAAGGAAAATCCGTGCAAGTTCCAAAATGGACGCCAACCACCGAGCAGGAAATTCAAATGCAGGAATACGCCATCAAACTAATGAATCTCCGTCGTGACATAGAGGACGAGATGAAACCATTTCTTTAGATTAAATTATTTATAATTAAAAAATAACAATCCATAATCATTATAAATTGAATCAGATTTAACAATCTGAATGATTCAATACGGATATCAATATTTAATTTTGCTGGAAATTAAAAATATATTCAATTGAATAAAAAAATTATCAGTTTATTGGCCTTGTCATTAGTGGTCAATATCAATGCACAGGTTTTCAATGCAGGATTCGAAAACAACAACGGGACACCTTTGTCCCAATTCAAAACGATTAATGCAGACGGTTTACAGGTTCCGGAATGGGGTCAGGTTCAAGATTTCAATACAGAAGCCTGGATCAAATTTTATGACGGTTATGACAATAAAATCGCCTTCAGCACATCGTATTATGATCCTGAAGGACAAGCGAATGATTGGTTGATTACGCCAGCTATTACAATTCCACAAGAAGGAAATCCAACCCTTTATTGGAAAGGCAAATCCTACGATTTCGAATACACCGATTCTTATGCTGTCAAAGTTTCTGAAACCAATAACAACCAGGAATCTTTCACTACAACGCTTACACAGATGGACGCGGAACAACCATTTGATTATGCGAGCCATAATCTTGATCTTTCTCCTTACAAAGGAAAAACGATCTATTTGGCATTTGTAAACAACACAAACAGCGGGACTTACCTGGCTTTAGATGATTTATACATCAGCCAATCTGCAAATTGTTTGATGCCTTCAGTAGATGGATTTTCAACTTCCAATTTGAAACCGAATTCTGTAACTATCAACTGGTCAGCAACTTCTGGAATTTCAGATTATGATACAGGATTGACAACTTTTGAAACTTCTGTTTCTTCAAAAGGAATAACTTCTGCAACAACTAAGAATTTTGACAATCTTCAGTCTGGAAAAAGATACCAGTTCTTCCTGAAAAATGCAGATTGCGGATCTGGTTGGGCTGGACCAAAATCGGTTTGGACACCATCAGAATTACCTTACGCATACAATTTCGAAAAAACTGTAGAGAATTTTGGCGAATATGACTCTGACGGATGGGCATCTACAACCTGGCTGAATGGCGAAAGTGAAACTGCTGCTCAAAACGGAACAGGATATGTTTTTAACAACACAAGCAAAACAACTGCAAAGAACGACTGGATCTTTTCCTATCCTATCTACTTGAAAAAGGATGAAACGGTAACTGTAAAATATTATTCCGCAATCGGAAGTGCTGATGCAAGTCCGGCAACTCTGAAATTTGCAGTGGCAAACAGTCAGGATAAAAATGACATTATAGAAACTTTGAGTTCGGATATAATTTCTACCAATACCTACACAGAATTTACAAAAACCTACAAAGCAAATTCTGACAATGTTTATTATTTTGGATTTGGAAACACGACAGCACCAGTTGTGACCACTACATCTTTAAGAGTTGATAATGTTACTTTCACGAAGACTACTTTGGCTGTTAATGATGTCAATAAAACTTCAGTCAAAATCTATCCAAACCCGGTTGTTGACCAATTGACTATCAAAACGGATGACACCATTAAATCGGTTCAAGTCTATTCTCTTGATGGAAAATTACTGAAAACCATTGAAGGAAATCACGATAAAGTTGATTTTAGAAATTATCAAAAAGGAACTTATTTGTTGAAAATCGAAACCAACAAATCGGTTACTTCGCAAAAAGTGGTAAAATAGTTATAAAAATTAGTTTAGAATTTTTTCAATAAAATAGTTGCAGAATTAAAAATCATTTCTAAATTTGTCCCAATGAAAACAATGTACAATATCTGGTGGTGGCTTTCTAACTCTTTGTCGGGTCTGAAAGGCTTATCGGTGTTCTAAATTCTGAACTAACTATAACTCAATCATAATAAGACTTCGACATTTTTTGTTGAAGTCTTTTTTTATTTAAATTCTAAAATTAATCTGATGAAATTCAGTAAAACCATAAAAATAAAAACCACCGTAAAATCCCAATTGGCAGACCTTTTCACGCCAATCGGAATTTACCTGCGACTTCGTGATAACTTTCGTGATACAATCCTCTTGGAAAATGCAGGAAACCAAAACTCGGAAAATTCGTTTTCGTTTATTTGTGTAAACGCCATTGCAGGAATTGAAATCAGAGATTATCACGAAGCTGAATTCAAATTCCCATTGGAAAATCCAGAAAAAATCCAGTTGGAGAATGAAAAATTATCCGATTTGCTTCAGGAATTTTCCAATACTTTCGAATGCGAAAAACCAAACCACGAGATTGGGAAAAGTGCGCAGGGATTTTTTGGATACACGAGTTACGATGCGATTCCTTTCTTTGAAAACATAAAATTCAAGGAGCTTTCTGAGGAAAATAAAATTCCGTTGATGCGTTACAGATTGTATCAATATGTCATCGCCATTAACCATCACAACGACGAAATGTTCTTAATTGAGAATAAAATTGATGGCTTAAAATCGGAAATGTCAACCATCAAGAATTTCATTAATCAAAAAAATGCACCCGTGTTTCCATTTGAAATCACGGCAGAAGAAACTTCTAATTTAAAAGATGAAGAATTTCTGGAATCGGTAGAATTTGCAAAGAAACATTGTTTCCGTGGCGACGTTTTTCAGTTGGTTCTCAGCAGACGATTTGAACAGAAGTTCCAAGGCGACGAGTTCAATGTTTATAGGGCTTTGAGGAATATAAATCCTTCACCTTACCTATTTTTCTTCGATTATGGAGATTATAAATTGATTGGTTCAAGTCCGGAAAGTCAGTTGATTATCAAAAACGGAAAAGCCATCATTCATCCGATTGCCGGAACTTTCAAACGAACCGGAAACATTGAAAAAGATTTGGAATCCGCAGAAGAACTCAAAAAAGACCCGAAAGAAAATGCGGAACATACGATGTTGGTTGACTTGGCACGAAATGACTTGAGCATTCACGGGAAAAATACAGCGGTTTCAAAACTAAAGGAAATTCATTTCTTTTCCCACGTCATCCATATGGTTTCTGAAGTGGTTGCCGATGTGAAAGAAAATCAAAACCCTTACGAAATGATTGCGACCACTTTCCCACAAGGCACTTTGAGTGGCGCACCAAAATATCGTGCGATGCAACTCATTGATGAACACGAGAAAACTTCCCGAAGTTATTACGCAGGCTGTATCGGTTTTGTAGGTTTTGACGGAAGCTGTAATCAGGCGATTATGATTCGGACTTTCCTTAGCAAAAACAATACATTATTTTATCAAGCCGGCGCTGGAATCACAGCCAAATCCGTTGCCGAAAGTGAATTGCAGGAAGTGAACAACAAATTAGGAGCTTTGAAGAAAGCCGTTTTAAAAGCAGAGAAATTATGAAAATATTAGTGTTTGACAATTACGATAGTTTCACTTACAATCTCGTTCAAATCATAGAACAAATCGTTGGTGAAGAAGTCGACGTTTTCCGCAACGATAAAATTGCCTTGGAAGACATCGACAAATACGACAAAATCATCCTTTCTCCCGGTCCTGGAATTCCGGAAGAGGCAGGAATCTTATTGGAATTAATCAAAAAATATGCGCCCACAAAATCGATTTTTGGGGTTTGCCTCGGTCAACAGGCGATTGCGGAAGCTTTTGGTGGAAGTTTGATTAACCTTTCTGAAATCTATCACGGCATTGCGACAGAATCTATTCAGACAAATGCGCATATTATTTTCAACAGTTTACCAGAAACTTTGGAAGTTGGCAGATACCATTCCTGGGCGGTGAATCCTGATGACTTCCCTGCTGAACTCGAAATCACAAGCGTCGACAAAAACGGAATGATTATGAGTTTGAAACACAAAACCTACGATGTTCACGCCGTACAATATCATCCGGAAAGCATCTTGACACCTGACGGAAGAAAGATTTTAGAGAATTTCTTAAAGCTGGAAGCTGGAGGTACGAAGTCCGAAGAAAAAATATAACGCAAAAACTTCCGACTTCAGACCTCTGACTTCGGACTAAAAATTATGAAACAAATATTACAATATCTCTTCAACCATCAAACTTTGACAAGAGCCGAAGCCAAGGCGATTTTGACTGAGATTTCACAAAATAAATTCAATGAAAGCGAGGTCATTTCTTTCATCACCGTTTTCTTGATGCGAAGCATTACGCTCGAAGAACTCACTGGTTTCCGTGAGGCTTTACTTCAGTTGGCAAAACCTATCGATTTGGGAACTAACGATTTGGTTGACATCGTCGGAACTGGTGGTGATGGAAAAAATACTTTTAACATTTCCACTTTAGCGAGTTTCATCGTTGCCGGAACTGGACAAAAAGTGGCCAAACAAGGGAATTATGGCGCGTCTTCAATTTCCGGTTCTTCCAATGTCTTGGAAGAGTTGGGATATCAATTCAAAGATAATTCTGAAGATTTGAAAGCCGATTTGGAAAAAGGAAACATCTGTTTCATCCACGCACCACTTTTTCATCCGGCTTTGAAATCCGTTGCGCCATTGAGAAAACAATTGGGATTGAAGACTTTTTTCAATATTCTTGGCCCGTTGGTAAATCCTGCGAAACCAAAATATTCGATGATTGGCGTTGCGAATCTGGAGATTGCTAGAGTTTATCAATACCTTTTGCAACAGCAGAAAAGTGAATTTATGCTGGTTCACGCTTTGGATGGTTATGACGAGATTTCATTGACGGGCGACACAAAAATCTTCAATAAGTCGGGTGAAAAAATCTTTTCAGCGGAAGATTTGAAATTCAAAAACATCGAACCTGAAAGTATTTTTGGAGGTCATACAAAAGAAGAATCTGCCAAGATTTTCATCAATATTCTAGAAGGTAAAGGAACTGATGAACAGAATTCTGTAGTTCTGGCAAATGCGTCAATCGCTCTTCTGAACACTGAAAAATACGGTGATTATGATAATTGTCTTGCACTTGCTAAAGACAGTTTGGAAAGCGGAAAAGCGTTAAATTGTTTGAAGAAATTAATTGAAAATTAAAAATGTAGAATTTAATAAAACACAAATGAGAAAACTACTCCTATTTTTAATTCTAGCTCAAGCATTCCCATCCTGCAAAGACAAAACGGCTGAGAAAAAGACAATTCCAGCCACAGAAATTCACCAAAAAATTGTGGAACTCCCGAAAGCCGAGAGCGAAAAAATAATAGAAATCATTAAAAATGGAGATGTTAAAGGCATTCCGGATTTATTAAAAAAAGGAGTTGATGTCGATTCCAAATTCGAAGGTTTTTTCAGAGGTGGACGTCGGAAAAACGCAGATGATTTTTCCAATAAAGAATGGACAATGCTGATGGTAGCAACTTTTTACAATCAGGAAAAAATTGCAGAATTGTTACTTGAAAACAAGGCAGACATCAATCTTCAAAACAAAGCTGGCCATACTGCACTTTTTTTAGCGTGTGCCAACAGAAGCGAAGAAATGGCAAAATTTCTATTGGAAAAAGGCGCGAATGCAACAATTGATAGCAAGGATTCAGATGGAACTTCCACCTTGCAATGGGCAATAGCTTATGAATGGAATGATGTTGTGCAAAAATTATTGGAACAAAATATAGACGTCAATTCTTCCAGCACAGAAACAGGGAGAAGCGTACTGTTAGATGCTTTGTACAGTGAAACCATTTCTGAGGAAGTGATTTCAACAATCATTGGTAAAGGTGCGAATGTCAATTATATCAATCCGAAAGACGGGGAAAACGCTTTGATGATGGCTTGCAGAAGAGATTTTTCCGACATTGCAAAAATGATTGTTAGCAAGGGAGGAAATGTAAATTCGGTTTCCAAAAGCGGGACAACTCCACTTTCTTGTGCTTCAGGAAAAAATTCGTGTTCAACAGAACTTATGGAGTTTTTAATTGAAAAAGGAGCAAAAATAAATCCCACCAACAAATATGGAAGAACACCACTGATAGAAGCTGTTTCATCAAACTGCATAGAAAAAGTGAAATTTCTGGTAGAAAAAGGAGCCAACGTCAACCAAAAAAGAGACGGTGGTGGAGGTATTTCCCCACTCTCTGAGGCAGTTTGGGAAACCAACTTCGAAATAACAAAATACCTTGTGGAAAATGGTGCGGATGTCAACATTCAGAAAGACAATGGTGATACAGCATTGATGGAGGCAGTTTGGAATGAAAAGAATTATAACGCTGTCAACTTATTAATACAAAAAGGCGCGGATGTTAACAAAACGAATGATGATAAGCAAACGCCTCTTCTAAAAGCCATTCAATATAATCATTACGATATTGCAGTATTACTTTTAAAAAATGGAGCAGGAACAGATGTTACAGATTTTTATGGACATACAATCCAAAGTACACTCAAAGAAACCGTCGAAAGAACTGGGAATAAAAAGTGGCTAGATTTGAAATTGTAATTTGTTGAAAACAAAATTTAAAACACTTAAACAATATATTTAGAAAGAATGAACATTCTCGATAAAATCATAGAAAGAAAAAAACAGGAAGTTGCAGATTCAAAATCCAAAATTTCTCTGGAACAACTGAAAGATTCAGAGTTTTTTGGAAGGAAAACTTTTTCGCTAAAGGAAACCTTAAAATCCAAATCCGGAATCATCACCGAGTTCAAAAGACAATCGCCAAGCAAAGGAATCATCAATGATAAAGTTTCGCCATTGGAAGTCGTTTCTCAATACGAAAAATTCGGAGCAAGCGCCGTTTCGATTTTGACAGATAAAGATTTTTTCGGTGGAAGTTTCGAAGATATTTTGAGCGTTCGAAATCACATCAACATTCCAATTTTGAGAAAAGATTTTATGGTCGATGAATATCAATTCTACGAAGCAAAAGCTATTGGAGCGGATGTGATTCTGTTAATTGCATCTTGTCTTTCTCCAACTCAGGTTTCGGAATTTACAGAACTGGCTAATCAATTGAAACTCGAAGTTTTGTTGGAAATCCATTCAGAAGAGGAACTTGTACACATTAATAAAAATGTCGATTTTGTCGGCATCAACAACAGAAATTTAAAAGATTTCAAAGTTGATTTGCAACATTCTGTCAATTTGAAAAACCAACTTCCGAAAGATATTTTATCCATTGCAGAAAGCGGGATTTATAACGAGGAAGATTTCAGATTCCTAAAAGAAAAAGGCTTTGATGGATTTTTGATGGGCGAATATTTTATGAAAGATGAAAATCCAGGGAAGAAGTTTGGGGAATTTGTTTCTAATGTATCAAATTAAGTTTAACAGTTAAAAATGATGAAAAGCCAAAAGCAAGAAGCCAACAACCAATTGCAACTCAAAGTCTGCGGATTGACCAAACTCGACCAGATTCAGGAATTGATTGATTTAAAAATTAATTTCTTAGGCTTTATCTTTTATAATAAATCGCCAAGATTTGTTTTGAATCATTTGACTTTAGAACAGATTTCAGAAATTGAACATTCAGGAAAAGTTGGTGTTTTTGTAAACGAAAATGTTGAAAGAATTATTGAAATTTCAGAAAAAGCAAACTTAAACTTCATCCAACTTCACGGCGACGAAAATGATGATTTTATTTCAGAATTAAGAAAAAAACTAAATCCCGAAATTAAAATGGTAAAAGTAATCAGAATCGGAAATCAATCGCCTGAGGAATTACAAAAAAACATCAACGAACAACCAGCTACCATCAACTATCTCCTATTTGATACAGACTCGAAAGCTTTCGGCGGAACAGGAAAAATCTTCGATTGGAATATTTTAAATGAAATCATAATTCCAATTCCTTACATTTTAAGTGGCGGAATTTCACTAGAAAATATCCATCAACTGTCAGCTGTCAACCACCAACCAATTGCGCTAGATATTAATTCAAAATTCGAGGTTGAACCAGGAAATAAAGATTTGGATAAAATAAAAGATTTCCTAAATTTATTAAACAGTCCCAAAGGGACGACATAATATAGAATAGGATGAAATCCTATGAAATTTAAAACACAAATTGAAATTATGCCACAATCTCTCGTAAAAAATTACATTCACATCATTTTCAGTACGAATTATCGAAATGATTTTATAGATGAAGCTATTGAAAATGAACTATTTGCTTACATTGGTTCGATTTGTAAACAATTTGAAAGCACAGCAATCCAAATTGGAGGAACCGACAATCACATTCATATTCTTTGCCTGCTCTCGAGGAAAATTGCATTGATGAAATTAGTTCAGGAAATAAAAGCACATTCTTCAAAATGGATAAAAAGTAAAGGAAAGAAATATGAATCTTTCTTTTGGCAAGATGGTTATGGCGCATTTTCAGTTAGTCCGAACAACATATTTGTTGTGAAAAATTATATTAAAAATCAGAGAGAGCATCACAAAGACTTTGATTTCAAAAAAGAACTCGTGAGTTATTATCAAAAATATAAAATCGAATATGATGAAAAATATCTATGGGATTGACTTTCAATCTAATTTGATAGGATTTCATCCTATCCTTGATTAAATCGCCACTTTGTGGCTAAAAAAAATAAAAAAAATATGAACTACCAAAACCCAGATAAAAACGGCTACTACGGCGATTTCGGAGGCGCTTTCGTTCCAGAAATGCTTTACCCAAACGTTGCACAATTACAGGAAAAATACATCCAGATCATCGAATCCGAAGAATTCCAGACCGAGTTTCAGGATTTGCTGAAGAATTATGTTGGACGTGCTACACCACTCTATTTCGCTAAGAATCTCAGCGAAAAATATCAAACTCAAATCTATCTGAAAAGAGAAGACCTGAATCATACCGGCGCACACAAGATCAACAACGCATTAGGTCAAGCATTACTAGCAAAGAAATTGGGGAAAAACCGCATCATTGCAGAAACAGGCGCTGGTCAACACGGCGTTGCAACGGCGACAGCTTGTGCTTTGTTAGGCTTGGAATGCATCGTTTATATGGGCGAAGTCGATATTGCAAGACAATCGCCGAATGTTGCCCGAATGAAAATGCTCGGTGCAACCGTGATTCCCGCAACTTCTGGCTCCAAAACTTTGAAAGACGCGGTGAATGAAGCCTTGAGAGATTGGATCAATAATCCGGCGACCACGCATTACATCATCGGTAGTGTGGTAGGTCCGCATCCGTTTCCAGATCTGGTTGCGAGATTCCAAAGTGTGATCTCGAAGGAGATCAAAGAACAACTGAATGAAAAAGTTGGAAGAGAAAATCCGGATTATGTAATTGCCTGTGTTGGTGGCGGAAGTAATGCCGCAGGTACTTTTTATCATTATGTGAATGAAGAAAGTGTGAAGATCATTGCTGCTGAAGCTGGCGGTCTCGGCGTTGATTCCGGCAAGTCTGCTGCTACAACTTTCTTAGGAACTTTAGGAATTCTACACGGAAGTCAGAGTTTGGTGATGCAGACGGAAGACGGCCAAGTGATTGAGCCTCATTCTATTTCCGCAGGTTTGGATTATCCGGGAATTGGACCGATGCACGCCAATCTTTTCAGAGAGAATCGCGCTGAATTTTTCAGTATTAATGATGATGAAGCTTTGAAATCTGCTTTTGAATTAACCAAAATCGAAGGAATTATTCCAGCGCTGGAAAGTGCGCACGCTTTGGCTGTTCTGGACAAGAAGAAATTCGACAAGGATGATATTGTCGTGATTTGCCTCAGCGGTCGTGGCGATAAAGATATGGAAACGTATTTGAAACATCTTTAAATCTGTAAAATGTAGAACGTTTGAATGTATTAACAATCCTTAGAATCGTGAATACATTTTACAGTAATACTTTAATACAACAAAAAATGAAAAAACTAAACATATACTTCACAGCCGGAATGCCTGAGCTGGAAGACACAGGAAAAATCGCGAAACTCATCCAGGATTCCGGCGCAGATATGATGGAAATCGGGATTCCATATTCTGATCCGGTTGCGGATGGACCTGTGATCCAAGATGCGCATTCGTTGGCTTTGAAAAACGGAATGAGCATCAAAAAACTATTCGAACAATTGGCTGAAATCAAAGATTTTGTGACGATTCCGAAGATCTTTATGGGTTATCTGAATCCAGTTTTGCAGTTCGGATTTGAGAATTTTTGTCAGAAATGTGCGGAAGTTGGCGTTTCAGGATTGATTATTCCAGATCTTCCTCCAATCGCTTTTGAAAATCAATATGGCGAAATCTTTAAGAAATACAATCTGAACTTTACTTTTCTCGTAACGCCGGAAACTTCGGAAGAGCGTATCAAATATCTGGATTCTTTAAGTTCTGGATTTTTATACGCCGTGAGTTCATCTTCCACCACAGGAAATGCAAATTCTGTTTTGAAGAATGAAGATTATCTGAATAAATTGGCTTCATTAAACTTAACAAATCCAGTTTTCATCGGTTTTGGAATCAAGGATAAAAAGGATTTTGAAAACGTGACAGAGAAAGCACAAGGTGGAATCATCGGAACAGCTTTCGTTAAAATTCTTTTGGAGAATGAAAATTGGGATGAGAAAGGCCGAGAATTCATTAATGGAATAAAAATAAATTCTCGCAGATAGAGCTGATTTGGCAGATCATTGAATCTGCGGAATTTGCTTAATCTGCGAGAAAAGTTTAATAAAAAAGAGTTTCAATTGACTGAAACTCTTTTTTTATGTTTAATCCTCTTTGCTTTCGAAGATGGTTGAGAACGCTGATGTGACGAGCGACAGTAAAATACTGAACAAAAGTGCCCACCAGAAGCCTTCTACCTGCATACTGTCCATCAGATAATCTGTTAGTAAAATAATCAAAGCATTGATAACAAATGAAAACAAACCAAGCGTCAGGATCGTAATCGGCAAGGATAATATCGATAAAACCGGTTTTACAATCAGGTTGAGAAGTCCGAGTACAATGGCAAAAATAATCGTTGAGCCAAAAGTGTCAAAATGTACACCTGTAAGGACTTTGCTAAGGATAAAAGCTGATATCGCAGTGATCAGCAAACGGATAATGAAGTTCATAGTTTATAATTTAATGGATTTGATTTTCTCATTCAAAAACCAGACCTAAACGGCTTTTAGCAGATGGCTTTTGGTTGATAGCTTTCAAATTAATATTTAGATTTTTTGTAAACCTTCACTTCATTTACCTTCAGATCCTTCTCCTTTTCCTGCTTATCAGAAATCAGAATTCCAAACAAATGGTCGATTTCGTGCTGGAAAATCACAGCAGTGAAACCTTCCACCATTTCTTCGTGTTTCTTGTTATTAAGGTCATAATATTCCAGTCGGATGCTGTAGCTTCTGTAGAAATCACCACGGAAAGTCTCTATCGACAGGTCGCCTTCCGGACTTTTGTTCAGAAGTTCGGACCACCAGGTAATTTTGGGATTGATAAAATATTCCACTGGCGCATTTGGCTTATCAAAGCGTTGCACCAGCACCACTCGCCTATTGATCCCGACCTGAGGCGCCGCAATCCCAACGCCACCGCCAGTTGCAGCGAGAGCCAGCCTCATTCTCTCAATCAGGATCGGCAGGTTTTTATCTTTGGGCGAGATCTCTTCGGACTGGTTCAGCAGCACTTTGTGTTGCTGCTCCTGGTCGGTTTGATAGATCGGTAAAGCCGTTTTGATGTCGCCAGCGAGGATCAGATTTTTTTCTTCTTTTGAGAATTTCTGAGGAAAAGCAAAAGTTCCCAGACACAATAACATTAAAACCGTAAAATTCCGCATCGTTTATTTTTACTTCAAAGATAAATAATTTGGGCCCCTT
This sequence comes from Epilithonimonas sp. JDS, assembly GCF_021261315.1. Lineage (GTDB taxonomy): Bacteria > Bacteroidota > Bacteroidia > Flavobacteriales > Weeksellaceae > Epilithonimonas. The sequence continues at coordinate 135,545 of NZ_JAJSAX010000005.1, read as the reverse complement.
ATCCGTGCTCCGTTCCCGCTTTTTTCTGCCATTGCGATCGACGTGCAGCTGTTTGTTGAAAATTTCTACCATCGCAATGACAGAAAAAGAGCTCCACTCAGCCCGGGGTGCGCTTCGCCAGGTTGAAATTTTCAGATTCAATTCACATTTTTCCAACAATTTCCAAGATCATAGTAATACTAAAAAATGTCCTTTGCCAAGTCTTATGGATAGAGGGTTTGCAGGGATGTCAAAAATACCACGCGTGCTTTGCCTCAACTTCACGCGGGGCATCACTCAACTTCACGCGTCATTTTTTACTACGTCACAATAAGTTTTCAAAACGTCTCTTATTAAACAAAAAAACGTTCCCCCGAAATAATCCGGGAGAACGTCAACTAGAGAGAAACTAACAACTATAACTCAACTATAGTATAAATCAATTTGTGTTTTAATTGATCACTTCATTTTTCCTTCTGTTGAAGATCCAGAAGATGATTGGGAAGATCAATAAGGTTAATATCGTTGCGGTAATCAGTCCACCAATGATGACAATCGCCAAAGGTTTCTGAGATTCAGAACCGATTCCTGTGGAAAGTGCAGCTGGCAGAAGTCCGATCGAAGCCATCAAAGCCGTCATCACAACTGGTCGGGTTCGTACTTTCACGCCTTCCATAATGGATGAATCCAAGGATAATCCGTTCTTGACATTTTGATGGAACTCAGAAATCAGGATCACCCCATTTTGGATACAGATCCCAATCAACGCAATCATCCCAACACCTGCAGAGATCCCGAAATTCATATTTGTCAAATGCAATGCGATGATGGCGCCGATCAGGGCAAATGGAACATTCGCCAAGACCAAAAGTGAATCTTTCATATTCCCAAATAAGATAAACAAAAGGAAGAAGATGCCAATGATACTGATAGGAACCACCTGCGTCAATCGGTTGGTGGCTCTTTGCTGATTCTCAAACTGTCCGGTCCATCCAATCGAATATCCATCTGGCAATTTGATCTTATCTACTTTCTTTTGCGCATCGGCAATCGTTCCACCGAGGTCTCGGTCACGGATAGAGAACTTGACGCCAATATAACGCTTTATATCATCTCTGTAAATGAAAGCTGCACCGTTTTCTTTCTCAATTGTACTGATTTCTTTCAATGGGATCTTCGCACCGTCCTGGGTTGGAACCATTAGAGAAGCAATATCGATTTCGTTCTTTCTGTATTCCTGAGCATAACGCAATCTGATTGGGAATTTTCTTTCTCCATCAAACATTTCAGAACCAGTTTTTCCACCAAAAGCCATTTCCAGTACCGCTTGCGCATCGGCTGGCAACACGCCGTACGCCGCCATTTTGCTTCTGTCCAAAACCACACTGATCTCTGGCTGACCAATATTCTTGATGATCCCAGGCTCTTTCACACCTTCCACATTTTTGATAGAAGCCAGAACTTCATCCGCCAGTCTGTCCAAAGTATGCAGATTGTCACCATAGATTTTGATACCATTTTCCGCTTTGAAACCCGCCACTGCTTCAGCAACGTTATCAGAAATAGGTTGAGAATAATTAAAGGTGATGCCTTGGTAATTCTTCAGTTTTTTATCGATCTGCTCGATCAATTCATCATAGGTGATTTTCCGTTTCCAATCTTCTTTCGGTTGAAGGCTGACGGCGAACTGTACGAAACCAAATCCGTTCGGGTCGGTTCCGTCATTGCTTCTACCCGTCTGCGCCAGAACATCGGTCACTTCCGGGAAACTCATAATATCTTTTTTGAGTGCGTTGGCAGTGACCAAAGATTTGTCCAAGGACGAACTCATCGGCATTTCTGCTGTGATCCAAAGCGAACCTTCATTCAACTGCGGTAAGAATTCGGTTCCCAGGAATGTCGCTGAAAATAAGGTGATCGCCAACACTGCAGTCGAAACGAAAAGGCTGACTTTTTTATACCTGAAGGTAAACTTCAAACCTTTCATCACATATTTGTCCCAGAATTCCACGAATGGATTGTGTCTTTCCTTTACATTTTTCTTTAAGAGCAAATGTGACATCACAGGAACTAAAGTCAATGTGAATATCAATGCACCAAGCAATGCAAAACCTAAGGTGAATGCCAATGGAGAGAACATTTTACCTTCCACTTTTTGGAAGGAGAAAATCGGTAAAAGAGAGGTGATGATAATTAATTTTGAAAAGAAGATCGCTTTCCCCAATCCGGTTCCGGTTTGTTTAATCCAACCAGCTTTTGCCATTTTGTTGAAGCGTTCCATTCCATATTTCTTCGCTTTATGGTCTAACATGACGAATAATCCTTCGACCATCACGACCGCTCCGTCAATGATGATCCCGAAATCAACCGCACCTAGCGATAACAAGTTGGCGCTCATTCCGGCCATCTTCAGACAGAAAAAAGCAAACAATAAGGACAATGGAATGATGATGGACACAATCAAAGTAGTCCGCCAATCCGCCATAAAGATCAATACTATGACCGTTACGAGAATGATCCCTTCCAAAAGGTTGTGCATCACAGTATTGGTAGTGAAATCCATCAAGTTCTGGCGATCGTAGAAAGTCCTCATTTTGACATCCTTTGGAAGGATTTTCGTATTCAGTTCCTCGATCTTGGCTTTAACCAGTTTCAGAACTTCCTGCGCATTCTCGCCTTTTCGCATCACGACGATTCCTTCCACCGTGTCATTCTCATTATTGAGAGAAGCCTGTCCGACTCTCGGCATCGAACCTTCGTGAACATCGGCCACATATTTGACAAGGATTGGATTTCCGCTATCATTATGCACTGTAATATTTTCGATGTCAGCAATTGATTTTACCAAACCAATTCCACGAACGACATAAGCTTGTCCGCTTTTTTCGATGACATCACCGCCGACATTCAGGTTGCTGTTGGTTACCGCTTCCAAAACTTCGGCTGGCGTCAGGTTGTATTTGTCCAATTTTCTCGGATCGATGCTTAATTCAAAAACTTTGTCCTGACCTCCGAAAACATTGACATCGGCAACTCCGGGAACACTTCGCAAAGCTCTGTCGACGACCCAGGTTTGGAGTGTCAAAAGGTCTCTGGAATCCCGGTCTTTGCTTTCCAATGTGTAACGGTAGATCTCTCCGGTTGGTCCATAAGGCGGCTGAACTTCCGGGTCTATTTCGTCTGGCAAACTGACCGTTCGCAATTGGTTGTTGACCATATTCCTTGCGAAAATATCGTCCACACCATCTTCAAACAAGATCTTGACGATGGAAAGTCCGAACATTGTGGTACTTCGGACGCTTGTTTTCTTTTGGACCGGACTCATCGCCAACTCAATTGGTGTGGTGACAAATCGTTCTACTTCTTCTGCACTTCGCCCGTTCCATTGGCTGATGATGACGATCTGTGTGTTCGTCACATCCGGGAAAGCTTCAATCGGCATATTCTTGAAACTGATGAAACCAGCAACCGCCAGAATCGCTACCCAAATGAATGTGAACGCTTTATTTTTAAGGGAAAATCCTATGATACTTTTTATGAATTTGTTCATATTTTATATTTTGAATCACAATTTTTATTTATGATTATTCATATTAATATTGACCACAGATTTAATCTGTAGCGATGCGTATTAACCATAGGTTTCACCTACGGCTACTGATATTTAACCCTGCGGGTTTCTTTGAAATCTCTTAGTTATTCAGAGAGCGGTAAATCAATAATTGATTGTTGGTCACAACTGTTTCTCCTTCTGCAAGGCCGCTTGCAACATAGGTGTTCTCTGTGTTTTGTTTCAATATTTTGATTTCCTTCACCTTAATATCCGTTTGGGATTTGTAAACCACTACAAAATATCGGTTGTCATCGAAGATCACGGCACTGGATGGAATCGCCAAAGCGGTTTCGTTTTCTGCGGAAGAAACTCTGATAGTTGCTTTACTTTCCGGAATCAACAAGCCTTGAGAATTATCTAGAACTACCCTAGCCTGCATCGAATTGGTATCTGGGTCGATGATCTTGAAGACCTTATCAATCTTTCCAAAAAATACTTTATCGGGATAGGACAATGTGGAAACCTGGGCTTTCATTCCAAGGTTGATCTTGTCAATATCCGCTTCGTTGACATTCATAATGGCCCAGACATTTTTGGTATTTGCAACATCGAAGATATTCTCACTTCGGTCGCTTCTTAGTTCCATATCTTTATTGATGTCTTTATGAACGATGTAGCCATTGATCGGCGAGATTACGCTGTAGATATTTCCTCTTTTCACATTGTAAACGGTGCTCACGGCGTTGGATCGGTGCAAAGCATCCTTGGCTTTTTGAACTTCGCCTTGTGCTTCCAAGATATCTTTTTCCGTGTTCAGTTTTCCGGCGTACATTTCTTTGGAAACACGAAGATTGTTCTCTGCGACCAGCAAATCTGTTTTCGCATCGCTGACATCTTTCTGAACTTCTGCCAACTCGGTACTTCTGATAGTTGCCAAGACCTGACCTTTGTGGACATAATCTCCTAATTCAACGTTCACACTTAACACATTTCCGCCAACCAAAGGGAAAATATCGATATAGGTATTTTTGTCCGCAGAGATCTTTCCGTAGAAGCTATATTCGTCCTCGATGAATTTCTTTTCTACCTTCGCAAATGTTGTGGATTTCAGCATTGTTTGGCTCAATTCAAAACCTTTTGTCTCTTCCTTCACAATTTCTTCCTTTTTGGAACAGGAAATCAAACTGATGGCGAGGATAATGGGAATAATAATTTTTTGCATTAATAAAAGATTTTGGTTTGTACTAATTGATTGAGCTGCTCTGCGGAGATCATGATCTGTTTTTTCATTTCGTAGATCTGCAGCACCGTTTGTCTGTAGCTTTCCAGGAAGTCTGTGAAATCCATCAGGCTGATGTTACCGCTTCGAAAGTTCTTGAGGATGCCGTTATAAACCGTATTGAGGTTTTCTACATCCACAGGTTTCAGTTCGAAATATTGGTCGTACTGATTTTTCCAGGTTTGATAGGCCGATTCAACCTGCGTTTCAAGATTCAGTTTTTGATATTCTGAATTTTTCTCGTTTTGCTGGATGGCATATTTTGCTTTTTCAACATTTCCTTTGTTCACTTTCCAAAGTGGAATGGGGATCCCGACCTTCAAATTGATTTCATTTCTGAATGTTCCAGAGTTTTGATCGTATTCTGCGCCAAGATTCAAATCTGGTGTGTTCAATGATTTTTGCCATTGGGCGAAGAGTTTGCTATTCTCGATCAGCCTAAGATTATAAAGATAATCGGCATTGTTGACCAAAGCTTTTTCTTTAAGGATCTCCAGATCGCCGAAAGGCTGAGAGATCAAAATATCATTCTCATCGAGCTTGGAAATGTTGGGAAGAATGTTGTCTGAATTGCCTGTCAGGATCTTCATATTCTGCTGGAATGCCAGAATATTATTGTTGATCTCGATCTTATCATTGTTCAATTGGATGACAATGCTTTGAAGTCTTACATAATCCTTGAGCGAGATATTTCCTTTATCCGTCTGGATTTTGTAAGCTGCCAAAAGCTCATTCATATATTTCAACTGTCCATCGATGCTGATCTGTTTCTTTTGTTCGTAGATCAGATTGTAATAAGTCTCCCGAAGTTGAGATCTAAGATCAACCAGCAATTGGTTGAATTGCAATTGCGAAAGTTCCTTGTTGGATTTGGCAAACTGGATCTCGTTTTTCTTTTTACCACCGAGATAGATGAGCTGTGTGATCTCTGCACCTTTTGCCCGGCCAACATCGAAAGCGCGCTTGTCCTCGGGATTGTAAGCATTCACGTAACCGCTGATCTGTGGCAATTCCCAGATCTTGGCCTGCATAATATCGGCGTCTGCCATATTGATATTGTACTGCGCGGCGAGAACTTGAAGGTTGTTTTTTTGAAATGCTAATTCGCAATCCTGAAGAGACATCTGCTGCTGTCCGGATAGACAGACAAATGCCGAAACGGATAACACCAGCGTTGTTATTTTATTCATTTTTATCTCGTTTTGGTTTTGCAAAAATGCCTTACCTCGATTAAAACGGACTTAAATGAGACTTAAAAAAAACTTAATTGTGGTTGAGATAATAGATTATAGACGGATAGATGAAAGACTTTGATAAAATATTCTTTAACAAATTTTGCAGATTCGAATTGATTGACAAAAGTTGGATCAATTGGGAATCTTCAACTTTGCGAAGCTGCAGCCCGACTTGAACGGAAATCCTTTTTTGTGGCTGGAAAAAGCAAAGGTAAAAAGATTGAGAGTGGAAGGCGGATAAAGCTGCCCAAATTAAAATATTACTTATTAAAAATCACGGTGAAAAGATTCTCATGATCTGAAAGTGAATTGTAGGAAATCTCCGCTTTATGATATTCCAGAATGCGTTTTACAATGCGCAAACCAAGGCCAGAACCTGATTTGTTCTGAGAATTGCTGCCTCGCATAAAGGCTTCGAAGAGTTTTTCTCTTTCGGAAATCGGAATAATCGTCCCTTTTGAAAAAACATTCACGATGATTCGGAATTCTGTTTCTTTGATGGAAATATCAACTTCCTGATTGTCTGAATATAAAGCAGCATTTTTGAACAAATTGACAAAGGTAATTTCGAGAAGAGATTTCACACCTTTAACCGTAAGAATTGCGTCATCACTACTCTCTTCATCGATCTGGAAATCCATTTTGAATTCTGGGAAATTGCGGTGTACAGACTCGAAAGCGTCGAAAACCACTTCGTCGATCCGGACTTCTTCATAAACTGTCGCAATGCCTTCCTTATCAAATTTTGAAAGTAAAAGCAGTGAAATCGTAAGGTCGGACAACTGATGAACATCCAGTAACATTTGCTGTAAAGTCGCTTTTGTTTTAGGCGAATGATTTTCTAACTGAATCAGATTCTCTAGCTGGAAAGCCATTCTCGTCAACGGCGTTCGCATCTCGTGAGCCGCACTGGAATTAAAGTCTTTCTGCGATTGGAAAACGTCATTTAGCCGGTTGGTCATCAGATTGAAAGACGTTGCCAAAACGCCGATTTCATCTTTCGGATTCTTGACCAAAACTGGCGTCGTCAACCTGTGAACGCTGATTTCCGAAATATCAGATTTTAAAATCTCCAACGGTTCCAAAAACTTCGAAACGATGTAATAACTGAAAAACCAGATGAGAAGAATGCTGACGACATAAGAAAATATCAGCATATATTTCAAAAAGTCAAGCTTGGATTCTCCCGTAACGTCCTGAGCACTTGTCAGAATGTAGTAATTTTCGCCATTGATATTCCTCAACGTCGCATAAATTTCCGGTGCCGAATGTTCTATATAAACGGTTTTCTCTTTATCCAGTCTTTCCAGAAGTGTTTCGTCCCAGGTGATTTTTTTATCTTTTAAAGTACTGTAAACCAACTCTTTTTCTGCATTGAAAATCATAATGTTTTCATTCAGCAAAACATTGTCGGAATTTTCATCGAAGAAAATAGGCGCTTCTTTTTCAAAATCTCTGGACTTCTCGATAAAATTGACCGTGAAAACCAAACGTTTCTGGAATCTTTCCTTGAACTCATCTCTCCTGAAATCGTTGAAAGAAATATAGACCACAAACATCATAATCCCGAAAATCAGGGAAAATGCGATACTAAGACTAAGTGCGATCCGGCGTTTTAAAGACATGAGTTATAAATGATGAATGATAATTGATAATTGATGAATGATGAATTTTTGCTACCGAATCTAAAGTGGACTCAGGTAATATCCGAAGCCTGGTCTGGTGTGGATGAGTTTGGTTTTATAGTTTTTATCAATTTTTTTTCTGAGGAAATTAATGTAAACTTCGATGGCATTGTTGGTGGATTGGAATTGGTTTTTCCATACTTCATCGGAAATATATTGTTTGGAAAGCGTCCGTCCATTAGCTCTTGCCAATAAAACCAATAGCTGAAATTCCTTTACCGTCAGATTGATTTCCTCGCCGGAACGAAACACTTTGCTGTCTTCCGGGAAAATCTCAAGATCCTCAATCACGATCTTTTCCACTTCTTCGGTTTTTGGCGTCAATCGTCTCATTTGAGAATTGATTCTCAGTAATAATTCCTCCAGTAAAAATGGTTTTACCAAATAATCGTCGGCCGCTCTAAGGAATGCTTCTTTCTTTTCCTCGATTCCGTCGTAGGCAGAAATGATGATAATCGGCGTTTCGGAATTGGTTTCGCGGATGGTTTTGCAGATCTCCAATCCGTTGATCTTCGGCACATTGATATCGAGAAGGAAAATATCATAATCTTTGCCGGTGAACAGATTCAGGAACACTTCGCCGTCTTCTGCTTTGTCGGTTTTTATGGATCTGGATTCCAGAAAAAGTGCAATTTCTGAAGACAAAACGGAATCGTCTTCTAAAAGTAATGCCTGCATTTGTTGAGAATTTTTTACAAATATGGGAAAAAGTAAATTGGGAATAATTATATTTGAAATTCAAGATTTTATTGCTTAATAATTCGAAAAATTTAAAACTAATAAAGATGAAAGAAAAACTATATAAAAATTTCTCATTATCATTAATAATAATTAATTTCTGGAGCATTTGTATGTTTTTTGATTCTTTTACCGAACCACCAGGTTTATTTGCAGGTTTCAGAACTTTAGCTTATTTTTTATATACAATGATGTTTGCAATAATATTAGGAATTATTGTAATAAGTTTCAGAATAATAATGAGAAAAAAACAAAATGAGAACAAACAAAATTTTTTCTATTTATTTGCTGGAATTCTAAATTTAAATCTGTTAATAATTTATGTTGTCGCAACACTGCTAAAACTTATTTATTTAGATCAAGGATGGATAATTGTACTCGCAATTTCTAATCTTTTAATATCATTTTTTATATTATTTGATTTATTAAAAATGAAAGAAATATTAGAAGATTAGATTTATAAACTAGATGAAAATAATTTCAATAACGTGATCTATGGAAAATCTAAACTTTAAAGCGAAAAAAACAATATTTTTACTGACTTTATTTTCGTTCTTAATTTCGTGTACAGATCACAAGAAAACTGTTCTTCAAAATCAATCTGGGAAAAGGAAAGATTCAGTTAGAGTGCAAAAATTTCATTCCGACAACAATGAAACCTTGAACAACTGGGTCGATTATTACAAAAAAATTGATCCCGATTTCAATTTGGATAATTTTGAATTTGAATCGGAAAATTCGTTTGACAAAATCGCTGGAAACATCTATGGAATCTATGATAAGGAATTTGATAAGCTCTATTCTGATTTTTTAATTTACAGCCCAAACCGACAAAAATATATTGATATCGACAGTTACCACTGGAGTCTGGATGACGAAGGCAAACCAGGATTCGAGGTTGATCAGGAAATAAATCTGGTTGATATTTCAAATAAAAAAATAGAAAAAATCGCTTTTTACGGATCATCAAATTGGGTGGAAGATGCTTACTGGAAAGATGATCAAACGATCGTTCTCTTGGAAAATTCTTATGAACAACGACCGGCGATTAGGGAAATGAATTTTAATTCAATGAAAAGTAGAACCTTCAAATATCAGGATTCTTTGAAAACAATTTCTGAATATTCTAAAGAAAGAATAATGGCAAAACTTAGAAAACAAAAAACCGTTTCAAATTAATTCGAAACGGTTTGATATATAATTTAAATTCTATTTTGTCAGATCGGCAACCAGATCTTTCCAGCCTTGAAGCTCCGGATTTCCAGGTTTTCTTTTCCCAAAAAGCTGCACAATAAAGTCACCTTCCTTGTTGAATACTTCCACCGAAGTCACCTCGCCGTCGTCTGTTGGTTTCTTAGTGATCCAGGTCTCAGCAATTTTTGTGGTGTCCAGGTGAAGATTAAAATCAGGATCCATCACATTGAACCACTGCTGATGCCAAAGCGTCTTGTTAACTTCGCCTGTATGGATCTGAATAATTCCTCTGTTTCCAACAAAAACCATAATTGGCAATTGCTTTTCCGAAGCGTCTTCCAACACATTCACTACTTTGGAATTTTCGATTTTTGTAGCAAAACCTTCCGGCGCCAATCTCAAAGCCTGAGTTCTTGTAACGCCGAATTTTCTTAGCATCATAAAGAAATCATGCGTGTCTTTCAAATCTTTCCAAGCCTGTTGGAAACCCGCTACATCAATCTCAGAATCGGCTTTTTCAGAAGGTTTTCCTGGAATTGCTTCGGTTACAATTTCAGAAGATTGTTGGTCGGATTTATATTTTTCTGTTATAGCATCAAATTCTGCTTCGTTGCTGTCTTTTGTCAAATAGATTTTATGAAGTGCCAATCCGTCTTTTCCGAAGAACTGCAGGCTTTTTCTATCACCTTCGATCACAGAGAAACCAAATTTCCAGGAAGAGATAAAAATTCTCAAATCAATATCTTCGCCTACGAAAACCTGCCCGTGAGGATTGCTGAAATCTGGATTTAAATAAACGCCTTTTCTCTCGTGAACGCATTCGTCGTTTCTGGTCAAGGCCATTACTTTGTCCAGTTTTAAAACTTCCTGAAGAAGCTCTGCAAATTCCGGTTTCAAAACTGTAACGCCGTTGCCGATGTTTGTGGACAGTAATTCTGCTTCGCTCACGCCTAATTGTTCTGCCGCGTTTCTTATTCTAAGATGTGGATTTTCTGCTTTCAGCGCTTCCCATTTTTCTTTTAAATCGGTTGTTAAAGTACTCATATTGATTTATTTTATAGTTATCATTTAAATTTTAGCCAAACAAAATCATCGTGTTATCATTCACAGGATGTTTGCAAATCGTACAAGGGAAATTGTAAGCTTTGGAAATTGTGCCGGCTGTAAACACTTTTTCGGGCGTTCCGTAAGATAAAACGGCGCCTTTTTCCATTAATAAAATATGATCTGCAAATTGTGCTGCCAGATTGAGATCGTGCAAAACAACAATCGCGGTGTTATTATTTTTAGTATAATTTTTTATCAGTTCCAATGTTTTGTACTGATGCTTAATATCCAGATTATTAAGCGGTTCGTCCAGGAAAAGTAAAGTGTTTTCTATCTCATTATCCAATTGGGCTAAAACTCTTGCCAAGTGAACGCGCTGCTTTTCGCCACCCGAAAGTGAATTGTATTCTCGCTCTCTAAAATGTAAAACATCAGTTTCCGCCATTGCTTTTTCAACAGATTTAAAATCTTCGGAATGCGGTTGTGAGCTGAAATATGGATATCTGCCCATCATCACAACATCTGCAACTAAAAGTGGAATGTCCTGCGCATTGTGCTGAGAAAATTTGGCTTTATGTTTTGATAATTCTTCCAGATTCCAATCGGAAAGGATTTTGTCTTTGAATTGAATATTCTTTTTATTTTCAGTTTTAATTTCGTTGGCCAGCAAATTCAAAAGGCTCGATTTTCCTGCGCCGTTTGGACCTACGATTGCCAGAAATTCGCCGAAACCGACATTAACATCAACATCTTTCAAAATGCTGATTTTCTGACTTTGGTAACTGATCTTTTGCCCTTTGATCATCTTAAAGTATTTTTAAATTTAATTAAAATGGCAATGAAAACAGGTCCTCCAATCAAGGAAGTCAGGATTCCAATTGGCAATTCTGAAGGTGCTACAATGGTTCGGCTCAAGGTGTCTGCAATTAATAATAGAATACTTCCACAAATAGCCGATAACGGCAAAATGAAGTGATAATCTGAACGGAAAAGCAATCTCAGAATATATGGGACAATCAAACCTACGAAGCCGATTGTTCCGGAAAATGCGACACAAGTTCCGACCATCAAAGCGGTGATGACCACAATTTGTTTCTTTAAAACTTCGACATTGATTCCCAAATGTTCTGCATCTTTTTCGCCCAGCATCATTGCGTTTAAAGCTTTTCCTTTTGGTAAAATGATGATGTAGGACAATATCAAAACAATGGTAAGAATGATATTTTTCGTCCAGGTTGCTCCGGCTAAACTTCCTAGATTCCAAAATGTGAGATCTCTTAATTGTTCATCTTTTGAAATGTAAATCAGAAATCCTGTAATAGAAAATCCAATAGAAGTGATTGCAACGCCACTTAGCAGCATCATCACAACATTTGTTTTTCCGCCTGAAGTCGAGATTCTGTACACGATGATCATTGCTAACAATGCTCCGATAAAAGCAGAAACGCCGACCAACGAATTTCGAACAATTTCGGGAAGGTAGCTTTCGAAAGTGTGTCCCAAAACTATGGCGATAGCAGCGAGCAAAGTTGCTCCGGAAGTCAATCCGATTGCTTCGCCTGTAGCCAAAGGATTTTTGAACATTCCCTGCAAAGTGGTTCCTGAGACGGCCAACATACTTCCTATCAAAACTGTCATGATAATTCTGGAAGTTCTGACGTCCCAAATGATATATTTTTTGCTGAGTGAAAGTGATGGATCATTGGTTATAAATTTCCAAAAAACCTCATAAGAATTGGATTGTCCGAAATCATAAACGCCGATATTCAACGACAGAACCATCATCAGCATTAGTAAAATAATACCTGCAATAGCGTAAAATGTAAGACTTTTTGATTTCAAATCGTATGTTCTTTTTTTCATAGGAATGAATTCCTACGTTTTGTAAACCGGTCGTTTGTACGAGAATTTTATTTTGTAGATTCGATCAGCTGTTTGTTGAGGCTCAGTGCGGCTTCTCCAACTCTTGGTCCGAAAGACGATATTAATCCGCCATCCATTGCGATCACTTTTTTGTTTTTACCAGCATTGGTTTGAGGAACGCCAGGCATTTTCAGAGCGCCTTCTACTCCGCCCGAACCTTGCAGACCAGATGTGAAAAACAACAAAACATCCGGATTCGACTGCACTACAGCTTCCGGTGTCAAAGGTTTGAAATCTTCGAAATCATTAGCTGCATTTTGGCCACCGGCAATCTCGATAATGCTTGCCATTGGCGTATTTTTGCCGCCGACCATCATCATATTTCCTCTCGCGTAGATAAATAGGACTTTTGGTTTTTTCGCAATTGGCTGGATTTGTTTCACATCCGCATCAATTTTATCTTTTAATACCTGCTGATTTGTATTTCCTAAAGCTTTTGCAACCTGGTCGATTAATTTTTTAGTCCCATCAATAGTAAATTCCTGATTGAATAGTTCTGTCTGGATTCCGGAAGCCTTGATTTTTGTCAACAATTCCGGATTGATGTCTTTATCAGAAGCTACGATCAGCGTTGGATTAAGTGCCATTATTGGTTCAATTGTCATCGAACGGACGTGACCAAGCTCTTCGGCTGTCGTTTTCAGATTTTCAGGATATGTGCTTGTCACATCGATTCCAACAATTTCTTTTTCGTGCCCAAGCGATGCAACAATCTCTGTGACGCCGCCGCTGATGCTCACGATTCGTTGCTTGGAAACTGGAGCTTCAGTTTGGGTTTCCGGTGTTGTTTCTACTTTTGAATCTTCTTTTTTGCAGGAGAAACCAGATAGAATCAGAGCTGACAGGATTGCAATTTTTATGTTTTTCATAACTTAATTATTGATTTTAAAGAATTTCATATTCAAATTGAGGATAGCCGCGTTCTCCTTTAGCATTCATCATTCTATTGAATCTTAGCTTGAAGAAAAATCCTTCCGCATCTTTTATAATGTAGAAACGGTCTCCGTAAACCTGAGCACCATTATTTCCGGTGACAGTCCGCCAATGATCGCCAATTGCTCTTTGGTCATTAAAAATAAATTTGGAAGCGTCGATGTCGCTGGTTTTGAAATTGCTGTAAAATTGGTCAGCATTCGTACCCGACGGAACATCGACCTGGTACGAGCCTACGCCATCTGTTATATTATTAATTACAAAATCAGCATACACATAGCTACCAGCTGATAAGCCTCCCGGCGTGTAAAAAACCTCATTTGTGAAAACTGTAAATCCGATGTCCCAATTTTTTCTTTTTGGCTGAATGATAACTTCTTTGCCAGATTTTAAACTGAAAAAATTAAGTGTATAGTCAGGATTTTTTGAAACAATATATTCTGAATGGGGATTTGCAGAAGCTAAATCTTTGTACTTAATTTTATAACCTTCATTGGATCTTGAAATTTGAAGCAGCATCCAGCCTCTGTAATCTCCGCCAGTGATCGCAGAACCCGGCGAAATAGTTCCATTGTAGATGTCACGACCCATATTCACAAGATAAATGGGATTTTCATTATCATTAGAACTGATCGGCGCTATTCCGGTTGTCTGATTCAAAAACATTCCATCAGGATTATCCACATATTGAAGATTAGAGGCTACGAAACTCCCCACCATCACTTCATTTTGTAAAGAAGAAACCTGAGATGCCGTGATTGCGTCAATATTAGCAGCATTCGGGATTTTGCCGACCGCCATAATGATAGAACCATTGATGACAACCCGAAACTCATTACCAGAATAAAAACCAAGCTCCCAATCTGTCCTCAGATTGGACGTCATGCTTCTTTCCAAAGGTTCAGAAAGATCGACCCAAACCTGATTTCCCTGTTTATCTCCTCCCAAATCAGGCTCCAATGTTTGACCTGTAATTGGCGGTACACTTACCGGATCTTCATCTGCTGCAAAACAAGACTGAAGAAATACTGCAAATATTAAAATGATTAAGACTTTTATAAATTTCATGGCTGATTATTTAAAATTGATAGGTTAATCTTGCGACATAACTTCTGCCGTAGAAAAGATTGCTGACGCCTGTAGGAACATCGTGACCTACGGAATTGGTAGTGGAATTGTTGACAGAAGTGACATCAAATATATTTTTGACTCCTACAGAAAAATCAAATTGATTGTTCCAAAAAGGCTGGGTAATGATAAAATCCATCATATTAAAATCACCAATTTTACCCAAATCATAACCGTTTCCATTTGAAATGTAGCGTCTTTCTTCACCGGAATATTTGTAGTACAAGGCAAACTGAGTCTGCGCTTTTTCCAGGCGGTAAGTGGCAGATGCACCAGCCTGAAGGTTGTATTTAAAATCTGTCGGTGACGTTTGCGCCAAATCAATCATTTCTCTGGAAATACCATTTACCGAGGCTCTCAAACCGAATACAAACTGGTCTTTTTTAAAATCTACATTTGCAGAGAAAAGCAAACTTTTATATGAATTGATATTCAAATATTTAAATGTGGACGGCAGACTGATTGTTACCAATTCTATTCTGTCTTTCACATCCAGGTATAATGCGTTGGCGCTGTAAGCAATCTTCCAATTGTTGGCAGTTGTGAAATTCTGATCCCAAAATGCACCTACGGAAAATCCCGTTTCAGGATCCAGATCAGGATTGCCCTGAACATCGTGATTCGTATTCACGAAATACATAAAAAGCTCATCGTAAGTAGGATAACGGTTTGCAGTTCCGAAAACGCCACGGATATTGGAATTTTCTGACGTCTTATATTTTGTTGATAATGAATAATTGAATTGATTATCAAATTTGTTACTTAATGAAAGACGCGCTCCTGGCCTTATCGTAAAACGATCATTTACATTCCACTCGGCAGAAATAAAATTGGCGTAGGTAAAAATCTTTCTTTTGACCACTTTATCCCCCAAACCTTCAAATGCAATCAAGGCTGCATAGCCATCGGTATGATCCAATTCGTAACCCAATTGAAAATCAAACGTTTTGCTGCCTATGAAATTACTGAACATCCCTCTGGAATACAATACTTTGGTATTATAGTACGATTGTTCATCATCTTCCGCCCGAATACTTCTTTGTGGAATATCATAAGTGTAATCGTGGTATTTGCGATTCTGACTTTGGTATGAAAAATCTCCCAAATATCTCACATTTCCCAATTGAGTTTGAATATTGAATTGATTAATCCAACGTTCGGTATTATATTCCCGATCCTTACTGATGTAGGTTACGCCTCCCGCTCCGTCATTCAATGGATCGCGATCTACGACCGGATTATAGAAATTAAATCTTTCATTCAGATAAGAAAGTTTGTAAAATAAAGCTGTATTTCCTTTGGAATATTTAATTAAGGCATTGGTATCGTACTGCTCTTTGGGATTCCAGTCATAACCTCTTTTGTTGTCACGTTCAAAATATTTATAGCCATTGGAGTTGCCTGCATAGCCCATAAAATCATTGTGATTAAAACTTAGATTTGCATACCAGTTTTCATTAAAATTGTAACCCACACTGAGATTCTGAATATGTCTGCCCTTTCCTCGTTTTCTCAAATTGTAACCATCTCTCACAGATTCTTCCTGAACAGACGCTCGAAGACTGATCTTTTTTGAAGCAGACTTCTTGGTAATGACATTAATAACACCAGCCAGAGCACCATTTCCGTACTCTACGCCCATACTTCCCTGTACTACTTCTATTCTTTCTATGTTGTTGAGACTGAGTTTCGTAAGATCTATATTACTGCCAAGACCTGTGTCACCTACGACCGGAATATTATCTATCAGAATTTTAACATAATTTCCGTCTAAACCCAGAATATTTGCTGTAGAATTACCAGATTTTGTGTCTGGTGTTATCAAAATATTAAGGCTTTGATTCAGAACTTCTGCTACGTTTGTAGCCGCCATATTTTTAATCTGTTCTTCGTTGATGACCTCTACTTTGTATATAGACTTATTAATAGACTGCGGACTGTATTGCCCCGTAACTACAACTTCTTCAATACTTTTCTGACTAAGTGAGTCTTTTTGACCGTAAGCAAAATTCAAAATTGCGACTGACAAAAGGCTCATTGTTCTCTTCTTCATTGAAAAATTTTTTGCGAAGATAAGATTTTATTTAGAATCATTAAAAACAATTTCGTACTTTTGTAGAATAATTCTAAATAACAATTTACGTTTAATAAATCTACTATGAAAGCAAAACTATTTTTGGCCGCTTCTCTATTCGCAGTTGTTGCGAATGCACAGTTAACGACAATCAACGAAAACTTTAATAATTTCACAGCAGGAAATGCTACTTTTCCTCAGAATGGCTGGTCAGCAATTCTACCAACTTCACCTTTTCCTCCATCGCCAATGATGTTGGTTGTGGCAGCAGATGCTTCAAACAAAGTGATTCAGGCTTATCCTGGAAGCAGTTCCAATCAGCCATTGTATCTGATCTCACCTCAGGTTGTAGCGCCAGCCGGTGATAAGGCGATTTCTTTTGATGCTGGTCTGGTAGCTTCTTCTCCCGGGACAGCAACTATTCAGATTGGTGTTGCCTCAAACCCTACAAATATGGGTACATTTACTGCAGTTGGATCTCCAATAGCGATCACAAGTTTTTCAACTTCTAATTTCAAAGTAGATGTCCCGCCTACTGCCGGTTCATATTTAGTAATCAGAGTGACGCCAACCGCAGCTCATACTGCTGTACAACTTGATAATATTATTTATAATGTAAGTCTTGCTGTTTCGGAAAGCGCATTTAGTTCTAATGTTAAATTTGCAGTATCAAGCGACAACAATTCATTGAAGTTTGTATCCAGCACGGCTCTTTCTGGTGCTAAAGTATATTCTGCTGCCGGACAAATCGCTATTGAAGGCAAAATCAACAATAATACATTTGATATTTCAGGATTGAAAACTGGTGTTTACTTCATCGTTATCGAAGATAATAACGGACAATCTATCAAATCAAAATTTATCAAAAAATAAGTTAGATCTGTTTCAAACTTTTCAATATCAAGCCTTTTAAGTTCATCTTAGAAGGCTTTTTGCTGTCTCGATCTTTTATAAATATGTGAATATGATATATATCAACTATAAATTTTAATCTTATTTAGAATAATTAAAAACAATTAATTAGTTTTGTAGAACAATTCTAAATAACAGATTTAAACAATTACAATCAATGAAAACAAAACTACTTTTGGCAAGTTTGCTTGCTTTTACAGTGAATCAAACCGTATTGTCACAAACAGACGAAAATGGATATACTCAGGTCAATCTTACAACCGGACCTTCGTACGCAAACAGAGTGTTTTTTGATCTCTCTGCCAATAATACCGTTTCCCAACCGGCGACAGGCTGGGATCTTGCGTTTTACAGAAACAGTGCAATGGATTTTGGCGTGAAGGTAAATGATGCAACAAGCGTTTTGACTTATCAGGTTTCTGCAGATCCGGCGGCATTTGACACCGTAACACCTGCTGACAAATCAAACTGGGGCGCACCGCTTTACAATCCTGATCAGACAGAGAGAATCCAGGATGGTTCGTTTGATTCCGCTACATTATTACCGGCAAATGGTCTCAATTTTGGCTGGGGATCTTATGATCTTGCAACGCACAAAGTATTAGGGAAAGTGGTTTTTGTTCTTGAGTATGGAACTACGTACTACAAGTTTTTCATCAATGAATATTATGGAGGCTATACTTTTAAATATGCAAAATGGAACGGTACGTCTTGGGATGCGACGCAAACCAGAACTATCGCCAACGGAACTGATGATGCTTTTTTCAACTATTTCTCATTCGATACCGGCGCTAAAGTTCCAAACTTAGAACCTGCAAAAGCCAATTGGGATCTTATGTTTACAAGATATTACACCTTCTACAACGGACAGTTGATGTACAAACTTTCAGGTGTGATCCAAAGTCCGAATGTAACTGTTGCAAAAGTACAACCGGAAACCCAAGCTGTTGCTACTTTCACAGCACCTGCAACGGCTGCATACTCCAAAAATATTACAACAATCGGTCATTCTTGGAAGCCTACATCCGGTTTTTACACAGATGTTGTTTATTATATTAAAGAAGGAAGCAAATATTACAGACTGTACTTCACATCAAACGGTGGTGCCTCTACGGGGGATATGTATTTCAAATACAAGGATATTACAGCCCAATTATCTGTAGCTGATTTTGGTGAAAAAGGCACTTTCGGAATCTATCCAAATCCAACCAAAGAAGATAAAAAAGTAAACATCTTATTTGATGTAAAAGAAGCAGCGTCTAAAAATGGAAACGTTGAAATCTTTGACTTCTCGGGTAAGAAAGTTTATGAAACATCTATCGCAAACCAATCAGGATTCTCAACTCAGGAAGTGGATCTTAACAGACTTTCATCTGGTACTTATCTCGTAAAAATCACTTACGGCGGTCAGTCAGAAACAAAAAAGCTTATTGTAAAATAAGTCATATTCTCAGATTTTATTCTTTATTAGCAGCCACCTTCGGGTGGTTTTTTGTGTCTTGCCGTTTGGTAAAATAATGAGTAAATTTGTATAAATAATTCCTTTCAAAGTGAATGCGCTCATCAATAAAAAAGTAAATTTTCAGGATCTCGGGGTCAAAGATTATCAGCCAAGCTGGGACTATCAGGAAGAATTACTGAAACAGAATCTCGATATCAAAATCCATAACCGGGAACATCCGGAAGATCTGAAGGAAACCAATAACCATTTGCTTTTTGTAGAGCATCCACACGTTTACACATTAGGCAAAAGCGGCCACGAATCCAACCTTCTGGCCAACGAAAACAAGCTTAGGGAAATAGAGGCAACTTACGTCAAAGTCAATCGTGGCGGCGATATTACTTATCACGGATTTGGACAGATTGTTGGGTATCCTGTTTTGGATCTTGAAAATTTCTATACAGACATCCACCGTTATATGCGCGATCTGGAAGAGGTCATCATCAGAACGATTGCAGAATATGGTTTGAAAGGCGAAAGATCTCCCGGCGAAACAGGCGTTTGGTTTGATGTCGGCAAACCTTACGCAAGAAAAATCTGCGCTTTGGGTGTGAAAGCGTCACGCTGGGTTACGATCCATGGTTTTGCACTGAATGTCAATACCGATATGCGCTATTTTGATTACATCATTCCCTGCGGAATATCCGACAAACAGGTCACTTCAATGAAAAGAGAACTGGAAACGGAAGTGGATTACGAAGAAGTAAAAGAGAAAATCAAAAAGCATTTCGCCGATGTTTTTGGATGCGAGCTGGTATGAGAAACTTAGTAGTTTTTATCTTTCTTATTTTATTTAATTTTTCAAATTCTCAATTTCGGAATCTTGACGTCTCAAACGATTCTATTCTCAATCAGAAATATGAAAGTTTCATCAAGTTTAAAGAGATAAAAGACCACTCTCTGTTTAATAATTCTTATGCTGGTTTTTACAATGATCAATATCTGAGAGAAGTCCCTTTTCAATTAAGGAAATACAATAATTATAATTATTTAAAAATTGAGACAGCTGCCAACAATATTTATGGCTTAGCGATCAGTCCAATAGGCTTTTGGCTGATGATCCACGAAAATAATAAAACAATTCCTTATTTTATCGGTATTGCTCAAGATCAATTCATTCATATCAAAATACCATCAAAAGTTCCGATGATTAAAAATGATAAGCTTCAACTTGAATGCTCTATCATTATGCAGACTCGGCTAGGAAGTCGTCCTGTAATCTCCAACGAAGACCTGCCAGCTTATAAAGTACTGAAAGACAATTTATTACTATCAATCGATCTTGATTTGATTAAGAAAGATTCTGACGGTGACGGTTACAATGATCTATTTGAGAAATATATTGGCCTAAATCCCAAATCAAAAGATTCTGACAATGATGGAATTAATGATAACGAAGACTTTAATCCTTTGTACAAATCAATCAATAATGAATACACGACTGCTTTTAACAAGACTATAAACGGTGGTTATATTCACAAATTCGAAAATGCAAAAACTGTGATCGAACCAATCTTTGTCAAAGAATTTCAGGTTGATCCAGATTCTGATCCTTTCAAATTTGATATTTACACTGTAGAAAATAATGTTCTTAAAAATATTGACCCAAAAACAAAAAGGATATTAATATTTAATAGGAATTATGAAAAAACCAATTTCAATATCACACATAGCACTTATAAAGACATTAAAAAGACTAATGATAATGAATTTAAGATCATATCTGCATTCGAAAGCGGAAGTTCAAGTTCTAATATAAGCAAAGAAGGCAATGATTGGATATTACATTTGATAAGTGCTGCCGTGTATTAACTTTATTTAGAAAAGAATTCTTTTACATCGTCATTCCAATATCAATTCCTTTGATTTTCCTATAGAGATCAGTGGCGAAATTATCCGTCATTCCGGTTACAAAATCCAAAACGCCCAGTGTTTTCTGATAGATTGTCGCATCATCATAGATAAATTGTTGAGGAATGAGTTTCAAAGCCATTTTATCATAAGATTTACGCTCATCTTTTGTTTTGATAATGGATGGAACAAAATGATTCAGAAGTTCGTACATCACATTGTAGCCCGCATTTTCTATCTCAATAACAGCTTTGTGGTTGTAGATTTTTTCTATGGAAAAACGCTCGATTTCGGTCAGTGAAGAACTTTCTGTTTTGAAGATATCCAAAATACCTTTGTCCAGACTTCCATCCAGGATTTTATCGAAATTAGCTTTATAAAGTTCAATGGTTTTATTGATGAGAGAATTGATGACTTTCGCTCTCAGATATGAGATTCTTTCGTTTTTATTGGTAATGATTTTCAGCTTGTCTCCTACTCTTTTGATATCGTCGGGATTTACGGATTTAATCAAATCAAGGAAGAGATTTTCACAGTCATCAGTGTTCACAATTCCCAGTCTGTGCGCATCTTCCATATCGATGATGTTGTAGCAGATGTCGTCGGCCGCTTCTACAAGCCACACGAATGGATGTCTTTTAAAAATCACAGGTTCTTCATTCTCCAAAATCATTCCTGTAGATTTGGCGATATCCAGAAACTGCTGCTTTTCGTTTTGAAAGAATCCAAACTTTTTACGATTGATCACCCCTTTTTTCTTGGCAATTGATTCACAAGGATATTTCGCAATGCTCGCCAAAGTGGTGTAAGTCAGCTGTGCGCCACCTTGGTCTTTCCCTTGCTGCTGATGCGTGAGAACTCTGATGGCATTGGCGTTTCCTTCAAAATTTAACAAGTCACCCCACTCTTTTTCACTGAATTTGGATTTTAACTGATTTTCATTCTTCTCAAAATAACTCGCAATCGCATCTTCTCCGGAATGTCCGAAAGCCGGATTCCCGATGTCGTGGCAAAGACACGCCGACGCAATTACATTGTGCAACTGGTGCTGATAAAAATCCTTAGACAAATCATTAATATCACTTTTGTAATGTTCAGAAACAAATTCGCCGGCAAGACTTCCCAAACTGCGCCCTACAGAAGCTACTTCCAAAGAATGCGTCAATCTGTTATGCACAAAAACACTTCCCGGCAAAGGGAAAACCTGCGTCTTGTTTTGAAGTCTTCGGAAAGCTGAGGAGAAAATAATGCGGTCAAAATCTCTCTGAAAATCTGTTCGCGAAACCACATTTTGCTGATGATTTCCCGTGCGCTGATTGGTAAAAATTGAATTAAGATCCATATTGGTTTCAAAAATAAGTCATTTTTATTTTTAACGGAATAATATTTGAGTTTTTATGGAAAAAAGTCATTATGCCAGAAGGTCCAACGATTGTTTTGATGAAAGAAGATCTCCGGAAATATGTTGGAGAAAAAGTCGTTTCTGCAGCCGGAAAAGCAAAGATCGATAAAGATGAACTTGTAGGAAAAATCCTTAAAGAAATCAGGCTCTACGGCAAACAAACCTATTTGATTTTTGATGACGTAAGTGTCAGAATTCATCTGCTGATGTTCGGATCTTACGAAGTAGATGAACAGACTAAACCGGATAAATCCCTGCAGTTGGGTTTAACATTCAAAAAAGGAAAAATGTTTTTCTACACCTGCTCTGTCAAAATGATTGATAATGAGATCTTGAAAACCATAGACTGGACTGCCGATGTGATGAGTGATGACTGGGATCCGAAAAATGCCAAAAAGAAAATGAAAGCAGAGCCGGCAATGATGGTTTGCGATGCGCTGATGGATCAGGATCTTTTCTCCGGCGTCGGGAATATTATCAAAAATGAAGTGCTTTTCAGAATCGGTGTTCATCCGGAAAGTCTGGTTTCAAATCTCCCAACGAAGAAATTAAATGATTTATTAAAAGAAGCCAGAAACTACAGCTTCGATTTTCTGAAATGGAAAAGAACAGATGAGTTGAAGAAACACTGGCAGATCTATTACAAAAAAAAATGTCCCAAATGCGGCGAAGATGTCATCCGGAAAGATACAGGAAAAGGAAAACGCTCCAGTTTCTTCTGCGAAAAAGATCAGAAATTATATTGATTCTTAAACTTTCTCATTCTTAAATGATTGCGGATCATTAACTTTTCAAAGGTTTGATTTCAATTTAAATTTACTTATCATTGGCAAAATTTTACTTTATGAAGAATAAATACTTATTGATTTTATCTCTGGTTTCATCGTTTGCCTTTGCTCAGAACACTATTTCCTTTGAAAGTTCGGAGGCTTACAATCTTGGAACTGTTCAGGGACAAAACGGCTGGGAAGTAACGCTTAACAATGATGAACAGCCAATCGCCAATCAAACAATCTCAAACGAGCAAGCTTCTGCAGGAACACAATCTCTTAAAATAAGTGTAGATCCTGCGGAAGATTTTGGATGGTTCCCAATTTTCGGAGCGGCAAAATTGTTTGACAATCCTTACAATTACCAGACTACTACGGTAGAATTTGATGTTTTCATCACAGAATTGGAAGGTTCTACTTTTGAGTTCGGGACTTTTGGAATTGTGGAGACAGACGAGTTTATGCCGATTTCCATCTATTCTTTTAATTATACAGGAAATCTTGAAGTTGTTAAAAATGAAGATTATGATTACGAAAATGCAGATTTCACTTGGGAAGCTAATAGATGGTACAAACTGAAAACTGTAACTTCAGAAAGCAAAATCGATTTCTATATTGATGGCGTTCTGATTCATTCGATGGAGAATTTTGCTAAAACTAATATTACAGGAATCAACTTTGTTCACGACAATTTCGGAGGCAGTGCGTACATCGACAATCTGAAGATCAATGATGAAGTGATGGCAGTAAGTGAGGTGACAAAAGGTTATATCAAGCTTTATCCAAATCCAGTGAAAGATGTTTTGAAACTTAATCTTCCAAATGGCGAAAAAGTTGCCAACATCGAAGTTTACAATACAGTTGGACAAAAGGTAGCTGACTTCAAAAATGTGGAGGAAGTTAACCTGAGCCAATTGAAATCTGGTAATTACATTATCAATCTGAAAAATACAGCAGGCAAAACTTACAGTTCTAAAATTATTAAACAGTAAGATTACAAATATCAAATCCCATTCATTGAGCGGGATTTTTTTATGGAATTAACCTTAGAATTAAATATCTTTATCCTAAATTATCAAAGCAATGCCAGCAACAGTTAACAAAGAAACCCTCAACTTTCTCTCAACCCTTGAAATCAATAACAACAGAGAATGGTTTAATGAAAACAAACAACTTTATCTGGATGCCAAAGCGAATGTTGAAAATGTCGTGAATGAAATCATCTCCGAAGTTGCAGAATTTGATGCAAGTGTTGAGCGATTAGAAGCTAAGAACTGTATCTTCAGAATTTATAAAGACACCCGATTTTCAAAAGATAAAACGCCTTATAAAACCAATCTCGGTGCTTCACTCGTAGAGAAAGGTCCAAAAACGCTGAACCACGCCGGCTATTACATTCATTTTGAACCAGGGAAATCTTTTCTTGCAGGCGGTGTTTATAAGACCGAACCCAAGAACCTGAAAGCCATCCGCGAAGCCATCAGTTCTGATGGTGAAACATTCCTCAAAATCCTCAATAAAAAATCCTTCAAAGACATTTTGGAATTACAGGGAACCAAACTTGTGAAAGTCCCGCAAGGCTTTGATAAGGAAGATCAAATGGGCGATTATCTGAAGTTCAAGCAGTTTACCGTTTTCCATCCTTTGTCTGATGCTGATGTTTTGGATAAGAACTTTGTAAAGAATACCGTGAAGGTTCTGAAAGAGATCTATCCATTCAATTCGTTTTTGAATGAAGCGATTGGGAGATAGTTTTACAATTAACAATAATATAGATCCAGAATGAAAACAGACTATAAAATAATTGAGTTATTCGGTAAAACTTTGATTCAGAAGTTGGTGTTGGAGGCGCCATTCAAGGTGGATATTAAAGTGGCTGAGCAAGCTTGTTTCTTTTTCGTTAAGGAAGGCGAATTTGAATATAAAGTTGATGATGAGAAAGTCAATATCCCTACCAATTATGCTTTATTTTTAAACTGCGTCAACTTTGGAAAACAACTGCACAATTCTGGTTCGGGCAGTAACTGCGAAATCGTGATTGTGACTTTCCATCCTGAGATTTTGAAGAAAATCTACGACCGGGAATTGCCTGTCATCCTTCAAAAACCTAAAGTTGCAATTTCTAATAAATCAAGCGAGAAGATTAACAATGATTTTCTGATCCAAAAATACATTGAAGGTCTGTTGTTCTATTTTGAAAATCCAACGCTTGTGAATGAAGATATTCTGATCCTGAAATTAAAGGAGATTGTGCTCCTGCTTTCGCAAACACAAAATGCCGAAGCCATACAGGTCATCCTTTCGCAATTGTTTTCGCCGGCAACTTACACTTTCAAACAAATCATAGAGGCACACTTGTATTCACAGTCCTCGATTGAAGAATTGGCGAGCGAGAATAATCTAAGTCTGTCATCATTCAAAAGGGAGTTTGCCAAATTGTACAACGATACGCCTGCCAATTACATCAAAACCAAAAAACTGGAGAAAGCTGCCGAATTGCTGTTGGTTTCCAATGAGCGCATCAGCGATATTGCTTTTGATTGCGGCTTCAATGATCTTGCTAATTTCACCAAGAGTTTCGGAGAAAAATACCACACTACGCCAACCAATTACCGTTTGAACCAAATTGCCAAGTAATTGGACGAATCCACAAAAGCTTTCACATTTATCAGTCGCATCTTTGTACTGTCAATAACGACAAACAATTTAATACCAAAAATTAAGATGAAACTATTAAAATCAATGATTGCTTTTGTAATCCTGTTTGTAGCAGCAAACGTAAATGCTCAAAACAAAAACAACTCTCAGAAGCCAACCATCATTTTCGTACACGGTCTGTTTGCAGACGGCTCCAGCTGGAGTGAAGTGATCCCTACTCTGTTATCAAGTGGTTATGATGTGATTTCCGTACAAAATCCTACATCATCCTTAGCAGAAGATGTCGCTTACACAAAAAGAGCAATTGACAAAGCTGCGGGTCCTGTGATATTGGTCGGACATTCTTGGGGTGGATTCGTGATTACCGAAGCAGGTAACGATCCCAAAGTGAAAGGTTTGGTTTATGTAGCAGCGTTAGCGCCTGACAAGGGTGAAACACTTCCTGGCTTGTCTGCAACAGCACCAGCCACAGAATTGGGGAAATATTTTGCTCAAAGTAATGGCTATATGACATTAACCAGAGAAGGCGTGCAAAGAGTATTTGCCGAAGATCTGTCTCCAAGTCAGCAGGATGTAGTCTATGCTACACAGAATGCTGCCAACGGAAAAGTGTTCGCAGATACGGTGACTGAGGCTGCCTGGAAGACAAAACCAAGCTGGTTTGTAGTAGCAAAAAGCGACAAATCCCTACACCCGGACTTACAGCGTTTCTTTGTCAAAAGAATGAAAGCAAAAAGCATTGAAGTAGATGCCAGCCACGTGGTAATGATCTCTAAACCGAAAGAAGTATTGAAACTGATATTGGAGGCAGCGAATAGTAAATAGTATGATGCTACCATAAGATAGATTACTCATAACACCTTAAATAAATTCAATAAAAAAGCCATCCGTTTTGGGTGGCTTTTGTCATTTTGACAGTTATTTTTGGAGGCTATCTGTATAGGGTCGGTATACGCATTGTATACGCAAAGCTTGGTTTTAGTTTTTTAGGATTTGGGGCATTTCTGTCATATTGGCAGGATGGTCGATTGCTGTTAAATTGGTAGGTTTTGCCTTCTCTTTGGCTGAATACGATAAGATCTCCTATTTTTCCGCTAAGGCCATGGGTGATGATGGATGATGTTGTTTTTGCTTTCTGCCATCTTTGTGTTTTTCATGTTGATATTATTGAGTTTCTAAAATAAATATTTTATTGATGTATGATCAGATTTTTGAGCAATTAATTTTGCAAAAGATATGTTAAATTAATTTCCATTTTCTTAATAAGTGAAGATTAGATCAGATTAAAGCTTACTAGTTTGAAAATCAATACTGTTGAAAAGTATTTCTTTTTTAATTGAGTTATATTTTAGATATTTGAAATAAATCAGGAGCTAAATTTCTAGACAATTATGGAAGAGTTAATATCCCCAAAATATCAAATTGAGTTGATGAAAAATGTTGAAGAGAAAATATGGGAGCATTTCAAATCATATAAAACAGTTTTAGCATATATTAAAAAATGGCATCAGTCTGAAGACGGGTATAATTTCAACAATTGGGAAAATTTTAATATAGTTTTATATAACAATGGAAATATTGATTTACAATCAACTTTAGCATCTATGAATGGTTCAGATTTGCTAAAAGTAGCTATTGATATGGGAGTTGATACACCCGATTTTATTCCATCAATTCCAACTTTTAAGAATGCTATAAAAGAAGAATATGAAAATGTTTATGAAACTTTTATCAAGGCAATAAAAAATATTGAGTCTGATCCTAGTCTAGCAATTGGTCTTGCAAATTCAGCTTTTGAGAGTTTGATAAAAGAAATTATTAAAGATGACAGGATTAGTGTAAAATTAAGTGGAAACGAAACACTTTTTAAATTAGTACAAATTATACTTAAAGAATTTAAAATTAGTGATCAAAATTTTCCTATTGAAATTAAGACTATAAACACTTCTCTAATTGCAATAAGTCAATCTATTGAAAAAATGAGAAGTGAAAAAACAATATTTCACGGTAAAGTGAAAGAAGATTTATTAATAGAAGATTCTATGTATGTTTATTTAACGATAAACGCATTTACAAGCGTTGGATTATTTTTGAATTCTTTCTATAAAAAGAAGTTCCCGAAGATTGAAGTTGAGGATGATCGAAATAATGATTATGATGATTTACCTTTCTAAACTTTAATTGGTTAAGATTACAATCCATTATAACAAGAAATTACAAAATAAATAATAATGATGATAAAGATTCCGAAGAATCGCGCTATTGAATTACTGGAGGCAAGATTGAATGATTTAAATAATCCGAAAACAGATCTAATTGCCTTAAAGAGTAGAATAAAAATGGATGTTGAATCAATATTTGGATTTACAAGTACGCAAGCAATGTCTATAATTGGTTTAAGCACTTTACATTTTGATGATCCGGTTAAGATTACTAAGATAAAAACAACATTTCAGCAAACATTAGAGAGTTTTATAGCATTCATTAACGATTTTAATATTATTGATCAAGAAAAGATCGTAATATCTGAAGAGAAATTCAAAGAATTATATACTGATTTACTAGATAGATGGAATTCTTTAGTTCCTGATTACAATAAACTTCTAGAAGATTATCAAGTTTTACATAAAAAATATGATATTTCTTTATCAGAAATCAAAATTTTAGAAGATAAATTAGATGAAAAACCAATTTTATTAGATGTTATAAAAATTTTATTTCTTGGAGCAAGTCCAATTGACGAAGTTAGATTAAGAATCGATCAGGAAGTAAGAGATATAGAGGCTCGTCTCAAAATGGCAACATTAAGAGATAGCTTCGATCTTAAATCTGAATGGGCTGTAACTGCTCAAACTTTACAACAAGCAATGTTAGAAAGACAGCCAAACATTGTTCATTTCTCAGGACATGGAGATATTGATGGAATTGCAATTGAGGATACTTTAGGTAATTCAAAACTCTTAGATAATGATGCATTAGGAAGTTTATTTGAATTATTTTCTGACAAAGTGGAATGTGTATTTTTAAATTCTTGCTATTCTGAATCGCAAGCATCAGAAATTGCAAAACACATTCCGTATGTTATAGGCATGAGAAGTTCAGTACCTGATGAAGCTGCTATTGCATTTTCTACGGGATTTTATTCTGCTTTAGGTGCTGGAAAAGATTTTCATTTTGCATATAAAATGGGTGTTGTAAGTATTAAACTTGAAGGTGTTACTGGAAGTGACATTCCTGTTTTCATAGGATAATATAAAATTCAATTACTCTTAAAATGTCATACAGTTCAGATACAATTCCTTTATTATCCATACAATCATATAAACTAACTCCATGCTAAAAAAAATAACTCTAATCCTCGCCTTCCTCCTCCTCCTATCCGCCTGCACCACCCAGCAAAAAACCTGGACAGAGAATGACTGGTATGCCTACATCAAAACAAGTTCTGAAAAACTGGAGCCTGCCAAAATATACGAATTCTCGGATGGCATCATAAGAATGCACGGCGAAAATGTGGGCTATCTGATGTCTAAAAAAAGCTATTCCAACTTCGAACTGACGCTGGACTACCGATGGAATCTGGATGAGCAATACAAAGGAAAAGGTAAGAAAAACAGCGGCGTGATGTACAATATTCCGACCGACTCGCCGGACAAGGTTTGGCCAAAAGGGATCCAGTTTCAGATCAAAGAGAATACGACCGGGGATTTTGTCTTTCTGGATCAGGTGACGGCAAAAGTCAATGGCAAATTGGTAGAGCCCGGCGCAAGCGTGACGTCTCCCAAATTCCTGGAGAACGAAAAACCTTACGGCGAATGGAATTCTATTGTCATCAAATCTCTCAACGGCAAGATCACCCAATATCTAAACGGAAAGCTGGTGAACGAAGCGACAGAAGCTACTTCTGTGGAAGGCAGAATCTCTTTAAACTATGAAGGTTCTGCGATTGATTTCAGGAATGTGAAAGTGAAACAGATTCGGAAATAACGATAAGGCAAGGGTTGTAAAGGAAAGCCATCAAAAGTTAATAAAATAATTATGAAAAAATACAGTATTCTTTTTCTGTTGACAATCCTGATTTTTGGAGCGCTTAACTTTTTAACAACTAAGGATCAAAGACCCGTTGATGGTAATTATTTTCTGGGTTTTCCATTGACTTTTCATACAGAATCCAGTGGAATGGTTTATCCGGCTCCCAAAAGCGCAGAGGATCTGGTAAGAACAAATTATCTGTTTTTGGTGATTGATGTTTTATTTGCGTTTGTGATAAGTTATATTCTGTGGACACTTTACCAACGATTTGGAAATAGAAAGCGAAGTGGAAATGAAGTGTAGAAACAGGTTGCTTCGAAGATTTTCGAAATAAAGATGGATTAATATTTGCTGCCCTATTTTTTAAAAATATGATGGCAATTTGCACATCAACCAAAACATAAAGGAATGAAATCAAAATCTGCCATTGCAATTCTCTGCATTATCTGTCTAATCTTTTCCTGTAAAAAAAACAAAACCACAACCCGAACTAAAACTGCAATTGACTCAACTTATAAAATTATTATTGACACTGTGAATCAGCAGCCGGAAGCTCATATTTCTGATGATTCTGGAGATACAGAATTTCCCGCTATTGGGAAAAGCGTTGAAGATTTCATTCCAAAAAATTACGAGACGGATCTGGAAACAGAAGGCGATCTGAATCTTGACGGATTGACGGATAAAGTCATTATTCTCATAAAAACTAAGGACAGTACGGCTCAGAGAACAGCAATCGTTCTCCTAAAACAAAAGAATAACAGTTATGCACTAGACGCAAAATCCATCGGTATTGTTGAACCCAAATACAGAGAAGACGGCTTTCTGAATTACGATTATGAAGATATTAAAATTGAAAAAAATGGTCAGCTCGTCATCACACAACAGGCATTAGGTCCGCTTGGAAACATAGAAAGCATTTACAAATACGTTGGCAATGATCTTGTCCTGAGTCATATTTCGACTTTTAATATGGGAGCAGGCGGTCAGATTGAATTAAATTTAGATCTGATAAAAGGCATCGCTGAACAAACCGATATCGACACAATGGATGAAAATATGCCCAGCGAAACTCACCGGAAACCGTACAAACCCAGAAAAATTCTTTTTGAAAACAGTGATCCTAGAGCCATTATTAACGAAACCTTCAGGTAACTAAAATACAAGAATGTAGAGAGCGTTTATTAGTGGTTGGCAGCAAAGTTGATACCTCTTTATTAAAAGCAAAAATATCACGAAATTGTTCCGATAACTGTATATAGTGTCAATATCCATATTATAATTATTAACAGCATTCCGGAATAAGTCACTCAAAACTGCTACTACATATGAGAAAAATTACTATAATTTCTTTTCTTACCTTACAGAATTTGCTTTATTCTCAGGAAAAAATCAACCTGTCACACGTTATCAAGTCATCTGATTTTATAGAGGTTAGTCTGGAATTGGACAACAAACCAAATGATAAATTTCATCTGATAAAAATTGAGACCATCACAGCCAATTCCAATCAAAGTGAAATTATGAAAAATAATCAGCAGGCTGACAATATTTACCGGCGTGCCAATGTTTTAACAAGATTTGAAATACCTTCTAAAGACGTGAAATCAATTACTCTTAAAGGGACTCTGAAATATTTTAGACCTACAGAAAAAA
Source organism: Epilithonimonas sp. JDS (assembly GCF_021261315.1). GTDB lineage: Bacteria > Bacteroidota > Bacteroidia > Flavobacteriales > Weeksellaceae > Epilithonimonas. The sequence goes on along the minus strand of NZ_JAJSAX010000005.1, from coordinate 103,995 downwards.
ATAAATCCTACCTGAAAATAGGAAAAGTGGGAGCCATAAAGAAGAACATTAATCTCATCTCATCAAACGATATGACTTACTTTGGCATTGTCGACAATTCACTGGTGGAAAAGACTTTTCCCGATTTGAAATTACGATCCGGCAGTAATGGGGAATTAAAACCAGTTGATTACAAAACATACGACCTGATGTACGCCTACAGAAATAGTAGAACTCAAGATATTACACCTATTGTGAACGATGAGCTGGAATTCGGTTTTAATACTTTGACTTTGAATGACAAAAAAACAGGTACGATCTACAAACTTGTGAAATTAAAACGAGAAATGTCACAATCAGAAAAAGATGCTGTTAATATCGATTTGTTGATAGAAAATGAAAACGCAGTTACGAAAATTCCTTTTGAATTTAAAAATGTGAAAATTAGAGAATTATAAACTTAATACCGTCAACATATGAAAAAGTATATTAACCTTCTGTTCACTCTGTTTCTGATAACATTTACCAGTTGTGACGGACAGGTAAAACCTATTGGAGAAGCCCCTTTGGATTTGGAAAAATTTAGTTTTACAACAAAATTGTCAGATCTCATTCCTGAAAAGTACAAAAGCAAAACCTACGAAAACGTTTATGAAATAGAGATTAATGGCGACAGACGTAAAACAATAATGTTTCAAAAAGACAGTACTTTTTCTCATCAATTTACAAGTGAACGAAAAGCCATTGGCCTGGAATACAGACAGGGAAATTGGGGAATGGATGATCGAATTGGTGTTTTCAAAAAGCAATATTTCCAAAAAGTAAATCTGGCGACGACATTCGACGGTAAAATCAAAGCGCTGGGATGTGTTGCAGATGAGCTCACAAAAAGCCAAGCCGAAAATCTGTTAAAAATGCTGACAGCCGAATTCGGAGCTTCCAAAACGATGAAAAGCAGCTGGAACGACAAACTGACCATCCACGAATGGACTAAAAAAGACCGCATTATCCGCTATGTGACATCATTTACCAATGAGGAAAATACAATGAAAATCGTCATTGATAAGAATGAAGGCACTATTTCTAACGGCCCAAAAGAACCGCATTATCTCGGTTATCTATTCATTGTCAATGCCGCTTTGAAGTCTGAAGTTTTGGGCAAAATGAACACCGGAGATTTTGTTTACCTCAGTAATGATTCAGAATAAAAAAAACAATGACCAAAACAATAACTGCGCTTTTGATTTCCAGCCTCACGTTTATCAGCTGTCAAAAGGAAAAAACTCAAAAATTTAACGGTTCTAATTTAGCTGAACCGGCGAAGGACACTACTCAACTATCAAATCAGAAACAGGCTCCGAAAGCAAATGACCATATTATCATCTCAAAAAAGCACAAGCCAAACACAATTTCTTTAGATTTGGACGGTGATGGATTGATGGATATTGTGAATATCGTTCAGGATCTTGAAAATCAGAAATACGGATTGGAAATTCTATTCGGAAACAAAAAAATGGATATTCTTGGAGTGGGAAAAGACATTGCAGGACAGGGAATAGATGATATTGAGTGGGTTGGCATCTTTGAAGTAGCACCAAAAAATGAAGTCTATTACAACAACGTCAGCGACGATGGCGAAATCCTTTCAGAAGATCAGGTAAAAGAATCAGACAAGATTAAACTTCCGAATGATGGTATTTTCATTCATAATGCAGAATCCTGCGGCGGCGGCGTGATTTATCTCAAGAATGGAAAATATGAATGGATTCAGCAGGAATAATTCGGATTTTCATTAAGATTAAATTTAAGAAAGGAGTGAATTAATTTTCACTCCTTTCTTACTAATTGGATGCTAGATATTCTTTGATTTTATCTTTTGGAATCAAATCCAGAATGTCATTCACATCAATGATTTTATGTTCATTGATAATACTCTCAACGGATTTTTCCGCACCTGGCTGATTGACTAATCTTTCCAATAGTCCGTAAATATTAACCATTTTCTTGTGTGTATTTTCTTCATCACCTCCAAACCACGAACCGCTGAAATGATGGCTCACATAATTCTTCGGCAGATCCTGAGAAAAATAAACTGATGGATAAAGCGTGACGCCGTGTTTCAATTTTTGAATCGTGTCGCTGTATCGGTCTGCGCCATATTCTTTCTCCAGCATTTCAGAGAAAATATCAGTGTTGATGCGTTCTACAAAACCGTCCTGCTTCTGGTAATAATCCACAAAATCTTTTGACAGCTGGTGATTTGGCTCAGCCATCCAGAAAGCTGAGTAAGGAACACCTTTTACTTCGAAACCGCAAATTGCCTGCTCATTCAGAAATTCATCCAACGGAAGTTTCAGCTCCATATCCGTATCCATATAGATTCCACCGTGATCGTACATTACTTTTGACCGCACATAATCCGAAACAAAAGCCCATTTTTTCTGAGCAAAAGCTTCTTTTACATAATTGTTGTCTTCCAGCGGCGAGTTGCTCTCGTTCCACTCTACCAACTCAAAATCGGGATGGATCTTTTTCCAGGAATCAATGCAGTGCGTTGCCAATTGATTTTTAGGTTGTCCGCCAAACCAGCAGTAGTGTATTTTTTTAGGAATCATATTAGAATATTTTTAATTTATATGGCAGAGAATGTAGTACCAATCGCTATTTTCCTTGCAAACATCAAACCTTTATTGAAGATTTCAGAAAAAAAATCTAACATCATCATTTTAAGAATTTGGAAAGTTTAATATTTCATTGGAAGTAAATTAAATAATAGGTATGATATTCGTTGCGATTTTCATTAATGATCAAATCAACTTATGGAAGAGCAAACTGACAAGCGATACGAGCCGAAAGCATACGTGCAGATTACAACGCCGGAATGGGTGAAAAATGCAACACTTTACGAACTGAATGTGCGTCAGTTTTCTGAAGAAGGAAATTTCAAAGCTGTGGAAAAGCAACTTCCCAGACTTAAGAAGATGGGCATTGATATCATCTGGCTGATGCCGATCCAGCCAATTGGAGAGCTGCATCGGAAAGGAACGCTTGGAAGTTATTATTCGGTCAAAGATTATTTGGGAATCAATGCAGAATTTGGAACGGAGGAAGATTTCAGAAGTCTTGTCACAGCCATTCACGATTTTGGAATGTACGTAATTTTGGATTGGGTTGCCAATCATACTAGCTGGGACAATGCGATGGTAAATGATCATCCCGATTGGTATATGAAATCCAGGAAAGGAACTTTTCAGTCCACAAGATGGCGCGATTACGACGACATTATTGAGCTGGATTATAGAAATGCCGAATTGCGAAAGTATATGACCGATGCGATGAAATTCTGGATCGAAAAGTACGATATTGATGGTTACCGCTGCGACATTGCGAGTTTTGTCCCGATTGATTTCTGGGAAAATGTAAGAGCTGAACTGGATGTCATTAAACCAATTTTCATGCTGGCAGAAGCAGAAGATAAGGAACTTCACAGAAAGGCTTTTGACTCCACTTACAACTGGACACTTTGGAATATTCTGCACCTGATCGCTACTAATAATTTGAGTGTAAAAACGCTGACAGAAGCTTACATTGCAGAGCACGTCTCTATTTTTCCGAAAGCAGGAATTAGAATGAACTTCATTGATAATCACGACAAAAATTCCTGGGAAGGCAACCAGTACAGCAACTTTGGAGAAGCATTGAAAGCAGTCACCATCTTTACTTTTTTGATGGACGGAATTCCATTAGTCTACAGCGGACAAGAAGTAGGACTCGACCGCTCGCTGGAATTTTTTGAGAAAGATCCGATTGAATGGAAATCCCACGAAAACGAAGCTCTCTACACTACCCTTTTTGAATTAAAACACAACAACCAGGCACTTTGGAATGGCAGTTACGGCGGCGAAATGGTGAGGCTGATGAATGACAAAATGGATCAGGCAATTTCTTTCGTTCGGGAAAAGAACGGCGACAAGGTTTTAACTTTTATCAATCTAAGCAAAGAATCGATCCTTGTGCAATTTGATACGTCTTATGACACCGGGATTTATATGAATCTGTTTACAGATCAGCTGCAGACGGTTTCCGAAACTTTGATTCTGACATTGCAGCCGTGGGAATATTTGGTTTTGCATCAGACAACCTCAAAGCCTGAATAACAACTAACTACATCTAAAATATTGGCAGTAATGTTGCTGATTTAACTTTAAAATCATCAAAACTATGAAAAACGTATTTATTATCTTCCTTTTGATGCTCAGTTGCTTGGCATTCGGACAAAAGAAAAAGACTAAAAAACCAGCCATTACCAAATCGCCAACGCTACTTCCGCCACCAAGGGTAGACAGATCCGAAAATCTTTCTTCAGAAGATTCTAAAAAATGCTTTGTTTATAAAACTGAGGAACAAAAGGACTCCTCCGTTTATGTGACGGAAAATCTTCTGGAATACAACTTGTCAGGAAGCAATGCACGCTTTATAATCACAACCTATAATTATGATGCTTCAAAAAAAAGTCAGACCGAAAAAGATTCTCAAATCTACGCACAGTCACAAAGGCTGCGTTACATTGACGGCACATACACAATTCAAAAAAATACACTGAACTTCATCCCGGATAAGGCAGAAAATTACCAAAACAGAACGTTTAAATTGATATACAAACCTAATACGCAAAAAGTTCAGTCTTTAAAAGATGAAGCGAACCTTCAGTATAAAAAAGGAGAATGTTCTGAGCCTATGATAAGCCTTTGAAGTCAGTAGATTATCAGCGAATGAAAAAATTAATATTTAGGTATTGGATCGTTAATGCACTGATTGCTTTTGCATTATTTATCATTTACAGAGTCGTCATTTCTACTTCGGACAGTGGTGATGAAAGTTTTTTTGAATGGTTTTTAGCGATTTTAGAAATTCTGTTGAGTTTAGGGTTTTCGCTTGTTTTGCTTGGCGGAATGCTGCTTTCTTCCTTGCTTCTTTTCCTTAATCTTTTCGAAAAAGTCAGGAATAATTTTTATCTCTCGATGCTGACATTTCTGGGAATACCTATGATTGGGATTATCTATATCATTTGGATGATTTTTATGACTGTTGATTGGTCTGGTGAAAATTCAATTGGTTTCTTAACAACTTTTTTGATTTTTGCAGCTGTTTATTCCCTATTCAATTTGATACAGTTTTTAAGGTTCAGAAAAAGGATTTCTTCTGCTTTACCTAATTCAATGGATGTTTAGCGACTACTTAACTTTTTGCTGTTAAACAAATCAAAATGCCAAATCATATTATGAAAAAAACAATCATTCTATTCTCCTTGATTTGCAGCATTTTTATTTTTTCTCAAATTACTAAAAATTACAATGTTGATGGTATTACCAGAAAAGTGATCATTTATATTTCGGACAAAAAATCTGGTAAGTTACCTGTCGTTTTTGTTTTTCACGGTCACGGTGGAAATGCTGATTGTGCCAGCAGGAGAATCAATATTCAGGATTATTACAAAGATGCAGTTGTTATTTTTATGGAAGGATTACCCGGAAGAAAAGTTCCCGGAATTGCTCCAAACGGAACGATGAATGGCTGGCAGATTTTTACAGATGATCTGGAACGCCGCGATGTCAAATTCTTTGATAAAGTTTTTACTGAAATTCATGCCGATTTTAAGATAGATGATAGCAAGATCTATTTAGTTGGACATTCCAATGGTGCTAGATTTGTGAATGTACTTTGGAAAGAAAGAGGCAATAAAATTACAGCGATATGTTCTGCATCAGCACAAGGCGGCAATCTGATTTCGGGTGCAATTCCGATCTCTGTCTGGATGTATATAGGTAAAAATGACAAAATAGTTTCTTTTGACAGTCAGAAAAATTCCGTTCCAATAGTGAAAGCAAATCTCGGAATTACCACTGACGGAAAAATTGATCATGACAAAACGATTTTTGAAGGTACAAACCAAACTGAATTGGTGTTGCAGCAAAGTAGCGCCGGACACGAATTCCCAAAACAGTCCTTACCGGAAATTGTGGCATTTTTCAAAAGACATTCTAAATAATCAAAGCTGCGTTCGCCTTCCTCTTTTTTCATTAATTTAGCATTTCTGTTTTTTTATTTTAAATTTCATGTCATCAATTTTCGAACCTATGAATCACCAGGACATTCCGGAACTCATCATCACACTGCAAAATGCGGATCTTGAACTTCGTAAAAAACTGATTTCAGAAGGAAAATTGGGCGAAGGCTACAATAGTGAAATGGAAGCACTTCACAATCACAACGCAGACAAGCTAAATGAAATTATCGACATCATTGGATTTCCAACTGTTGAGAAATTAGGCAGTGCAGCCGCTTATGCAGCCTGGCTTGTGATTCAGCATTCCATCGGGAATCCTGAGTTTATGAAGAAGTGTGCACAGCTTTTGGAAATTGAAGTGAAAAACAAAAAGGCAGATTTTAGAAATCTTGCTTACCTGAAAGACCGGATTGCAACTTTTGAAAACCAGCCACAACTTTACGGAACTCAGTATGACTGGGACGAAAATGGAGAACTCAGCCCAAACGATTTTGATGATGTTGAAAAAGTCAATCAGCGAAGAAAATCTATCGGACTTAATACAGTTGAAGAACAAACGGAAATCATTCGCGCTCAGGCAAAAAATGAAAATCATTTGCCGCCAAAAGATTTGATTCTGAGAAAAAAGGAAATGGAAGATTGGAAAAAATCAACAGGCTGGATCAAATAAAGAACAAATGAAAACATTCATTTCAATCGTCTTATTTTTTCTGTCATTATCCATATCTGCACAGAATGCTGATGACGAAAAAGTCTATGCCAAGGAAAACATTTCAATTTCCCTTCAGAAAAGCAAAGACCTTGGAGAAGACGTTCCCAATTATCATTTGGTGATTGCTAAAAATAAGAAGATAATTTTTGAAGATTCGGTTTACAGCAAAGTTGGCGAAATGGAATTGCGGGATTTCAACGGCGATGGCATCAAGGATATTCTGATTCAAAACATTTCAGACGTTCGCAGCAACTGGACGTATTTCCTCTACCTTTACGACAGAAAAAGTAAGAACTTTACGAAAATTAAGGATTTCGAAACCATCAAAAATCCGGAATATAATAAAGAGTACAGACTCATCGAAAGCTACACTGTTTCGGGACGGGATTATATTCAGTTTTATAAATTTGTGGGAAACACAGTTAAAAATTTGGGAGAAACCGTGTATGATGATCATTCTGACAATGATGACTATGATGACCAGTATCAAAAAGTATTAGAAAAAATATCAAAATAAATTAATGAAAAGAGTAACAGTATTTTGCGGATCAAGCTTCGGAACCGACGATATTTTTAGAACACAAGCGTATTCACTGGGAAAAACTTTGGCTGCACAAAATATAGGATTGGTTTATGGCGGTGCAAATGTCGGTTTAATGGGCGCAGTTGCAGACGGCGTTTTGGAAAAGGGCGGCGAGGTGATCGGCGTTTTACCCAACTTTTTAAAATCGAAAGAAATTGCCCACGACCATCTTACAGAATTGATTTTGGTAGAAACAATGCACGAACGCAAAACCAAAATGAATGATCTTTGCGATGGCGTGATCGCTTTGCCAGGCGGTTTCGGAACATTGGAAGAGTTTTTCGAAATGTTGACATGGGCTCAGCTGGGTCTTCACAAAAAGCCAATTGCGATTCTGAATATCGACGGATTTTATGATGACTTAATTACATTCATCCAAACTACAGTGGACAAAGGTTTTCTTAAAAAAGTAAATCAGGATATGCTGATTGTGAGCGATAATATTGACGATTTGCTGGATCAAATGAAAAATTATCAGGCGCCAACGGTTGGAAAATGGATTACAAAAGAAAAACTTTAGAAAAGAAATCCAATGAAAAAACTGCGTCTACATCTCGAAGAAATTATCTCATTAACAGACGATGAATTTGAATTCATCAAACCATTTTTCACACCTAAAAGAACTTTGAAAAATCAATTTCTGATTAATGAAGGCGATGATGTTCAGTATGAGTTTCTGGTTTTGTCAGGTATTTTCAAAGTTTTTTATCTGGATGAACAAGGCAAGGAATTCATCCTGCAATTTGCCAAAGAAAACTGGTGGATGTCGGATTATCAGGCGTTTTTCCAATCCAAAAAAGCAACAATGTACATTGAATGTATTGAGGCCGGCGAAGTCTTAGTTTCGACATTGGAATCGAGGGAAAAACTAGCGTCGGAACTTCATAAGATGGAACATTTTTACAGAATGAAACTCACCAACGGCTACATTGCACTCCAGCAGAGAGTCAAACTTCTTCTGTCCAGCACGCCGCAACAGCGCTATGAGGAATTTTCAAAACTCTATCCTGACTTATTGCAGCGGATTCCAAAAAAGCTGATTGCAGAATATCTCGGTGTCAGCCGCGAAACGCTGAGCAGACTTTATTCAAAATAAACCAAAGTGTGATTACGATCACACTTTTTTTGTGACTTGGTTCCTTCTCTTCGGAGGTGTGTGGAGACTACTTTTGTCTTATCAATTTTAAATCATAATCAATAACAAATTAAAATTATAAGATATGAAAAAGAAAATCTTAATCATCGTTTCAAACGCCAATTCCATTGGTCCAAACAATAGAAGAACCGGAACATTTTTGCCGGAAGTCGCGCATCCTTATGCCGAATTTGAGAACGCAGGATTCCAGACGGACTTTGCATCATTGACTGGTGACACGCCTTATCTTGACGGATTGGATCTTGCAGGCGATCCCGAGAATCTGAAATTCCTGACGGGCGACGGCTGGGCAGAAATGCAGAAAGCAACAAAACTAAGCGATGTGGACACCAGCGTTTACGATGCCATTTTCACGCCGGGCGGATTGGCACCAATGGTAGATATGCCGGACGATGAATTACTGAAAAAAGTGATTGCAGAAACTTACGAGCGCGGTGCGGTTGTAGGCGCGGTTTGCCACGGTCCGGTTTCATTATTAAATGTCAAACTTAGCAACGGTGAGTATTTGATTAAAGAAAAGAATATCACTTCGTTTACTACGGAAGAAGAAGCAAATTACGCCATTGCGGATGTTCCTTTTGATCTTCAAACGGCATTGTCGGAGCAAGGTGCAATCTTCCACGCAGAAACGCCCTGGACGGATCACAGCATTGCAGACGGAAATCTGGTGACAGGACAAAATCCAGCTTCTGCGAAAAGTGTTGGCGACAAAATAGTTTCTTTACTAAACAAGACTCATTAATTATGGAAAATCAAGCAAAACCTATTTTCATTTTTGCCAAATGGCATGTGAAAAATGGCGAATTACAGACCGTTTTGGGACTTATTCCATCACTAATTGAGAAGAGTAAAAGTGAAGATGGCAATCTGTTTTACAACATTTATCAGGATAATTCTGAACCCAATACCTTAATCCTGCACGAAAGTTACCGCGATATGGCAAGTGTGGAATTTCACAAGAATTCTACACATTATCAGGAAATTGCAGCTACGCAGATCATTCCTCTTTTGGAAAACAGAGAAGTAATTTTAGCTTCCGAATTAAGTTTTTGATAAACTAAAAATGCAATTATACTAAGGCTGGAGTGAAAACTTCAGCTTTTTTTATTATATTAGCTATGAATAAATCTCTTAGAAACTCTCACAGGTTTCTAAAACTAAACACAGCAAAAATGATTAAAGAAAATAAAAAACTGAAAGAGTTGACTTTTGTCGAACTCAAGATGAGACAAAAAAAGTATACGACTGTTGTCAGTATCCTGAGCATCTTTACAATGCTGACCTTAGCATTACTCATCTACTTTGCAATCAAAAGCAACAACTACACTTTTCTGATGCTTTGCGGCGGATCCTCCTTTGCACTTCTACTTTGCGCAGTTATTCTGAAAAAGGTAGAATCTGAGATAATGGCCAGAGAAATAGAATAATTTTAAAAGCAGCCAAAAGATAATTTTTGGGTTCATCGTTTGTAATTTAGAATACGACAGCAGGAATTAGATTAGCAAAAAGATTTCAAATCCTAAATAAATTAATTTAGGGATTGTCGTTTTGGCAAAATGTTTGATATTAAAAAATCAAATAAACCTAATTCATAGTTTATTAGATTTATTGATAAGGAGGGCAGTAATGTCCTCTTTCCCAGACAATCCTACATCAATTATATTTAACCGAAGAAGAGAAGCAGCTCAAATTTGTTTCTCTTCTTTTTTTGTGCACAAAATGTTTTTTATAATTAATTATATTTACAAAAAACAACTACCTTTTTCCAATGACTTCCAAACCCACAAAATCTCTAGAAACCTTCTACCCCGAAACTCCCGAACAGTGGCGCGACTGGCTCAGAGAAAATCACAGCCGTGATAATGGAATTTGGGTCATTCAGTACAAAAAAAAATCCGGCAAACCTTCCATCAGCTGGAGCGATGCGGTGGATGAAGCGCTTTGTTTCGGATGGATAGACAGTCTGAAGAAAAAATTGGATGATGAAAGTTCCATTCAATATTTTGGGAAACGTAAACCCAAAAGCACTTGGTCTAAAATCAACAAGCAGAAAATAGAAAAACTGACCTCAGAAAACCGAATGTCACAGGCTGGTTTAGACATCATTAAACTAGCCAAAGAAAATGGATCTTGGGAAATCCTGGACAGTGTGGAAGAATTGCATATTCCGGAAGATTTGGCTCTAGAACTTGCAAATAGAAAAAACGCTGCCGAATTTTTCCAAAGCCTGAGCAAGTCCGTCAAGAAAATGATGCTGCAATGGATTGTCCTCGCCAAAAGACCCGAAACCAGACAAAAAAGAATCATCGAAATCGCAGAAGCTGCAGAGAAAAAGCTGAAACCAAAGCAATTTTAAAATATTCAATTTTTTATCATTCTGAAACACAAAACTCGCTGCCCGTGAGGTTTTTCCGATTACAACTTGTATCACAATTCTCCTTCCTTCATTATGACCCAAATCATACTGTAAATAGTAAGTTCTAATTATTTTTGACCTGAAAAATTATACTATGAATACGTTATCCTGCCCTCTAATCTCTGTTTTTGATTTCGCTTTTTCTAATGCGGAATTATTGTAAAACTTAACAAAAAACAAGAGATTATTTAGAGAGAAATATGAATATTGACGAACAGATTTTAAAATCTTCGGGCGGAAAAGTGAAGGACTACAATGCCGGCGATTTTATTTTTACCGAAGGAAGTTTACCCAACTATTACTACCAGATCATCGAAGGCGAAGTGAAGCTGAATAACCTGACAGAAGATGGCAAAGAATCCATCCAGAATATTGCAGCAAAAGGACAGAGCATCGGCGAATTCCTGCTTTTTATCAACAAAAAATATCCGGCCAATGCGGTCGCTATTTCGCCATGCAAAATACTGAGGATTTCGAAAATCAAATTTCTGAAAATGCTGGAGGACAATGCAGATCTCAAAGCCAATATGATTAAAAATCTGGCGGACTCACTGTTTTCAAAATTTGTAATGCGCCAGATTATTTCCATCAAAAATCCAGCAACAAAACTGAAAGTCTTAATGGATTACCTTAAAAGCTCACAATCCGAAACTGCCGCTTTTTCCTTTCAGATTCCGCTTACCAGACAGCAGATGGCAAGCCTCACCGGATTGCGTGTGGAAACAACGATCCGAACTCTGAAGATTATGGAAAAAGAAAATATTGTCAAAATCAAAAACCGTAAGATCTTTTACTGATCAAATTAATAGTAGATCTTTCCCTTTACAATTTTCAGGATGCCTTCTTTCTCAAAAGTTTTGATATTCCTGATCACAGTTTCTACTCTCAAGCCGGTCATTGCAGCAATCTGTTGACGTGTGAGAGGTGTGTAATAAGAATATGGTTTCTGATCCTGGCTGAAACTTTTGTGATAATCCAAAACCCCTTTTATTCTTACATTTGCATACAGGGATGAGTTGTTTTCCAGCATAATGTACTTTTGATAAAGCCTCTCTGCAAGGAAATTATTGACATCTCTTGCCACTTTTGGATGATCGTCCAGCATCTGAATGAATTTTTCTTTCGACAGTCTCAAAACCATTGCATCCTCAAAAACAACCGCATTCACAGGGAAAGTATGATCTATAAACAGCAGCATTTCGCAGACACTCAGCCCTTCGCTCAGGATAGCAAAGATCAATTCCTTGCCCTGCTCATTGTAATGGTTTAGCTTGATACTTCCGGAAATAATCTGATAATAATTCTTTGGCGTCTCGAATTCACTGAAGATGGTATCGCCTTTTTTGTAATGTTCTGTGGTTGCGCCGTAAGATTCAAGAAGCGCTTCTGGTATCAGCATAATTTGAAATTCATAGTTTGACACACCGAATTTACACAAACTATTTGTACATCGAAAATATAATAGGACATAACAACAGCATTTAATATAGATTAGGATTTTCGCATCGTGAAACCGTTATGATCCTAATCATAAACATTCTTCTACATTATTTTTAATTTTGAATATTGTTAAAATACGGCTTTACCATCTTTAAATAAAGGGAATTAACAAAACAAAAATAGCGTATATGAATAAAAAGAAAATTTTGATCTTTGATGATGATACTGCTACACTTGAGGTCGTTTCTATCATATTTCAGGAGATTGGATATGAAGTGGAGATTGCGGAGACGGCAGATCATATTCTATCTGTGGTCAGCATTTTCTTACCGGATCTGATTCTGATGGACATCAACATCCCAATGATTGGCGGCATAGAAGCTACCCGACTCCTCAAAAATCACGAGTCCTACCACTCTATTCCCGTAATATTTGTGACGGCTAAGAATGATATTGAAAAGATTTCTTCTCGGTCTTCTGCAGACGGCTATCTCTCCAAACCCTTTAATATCGATGAACTGGAAGAGATTGTTGCCAAGCTGACTTCGGGCAGACAGACACAATCCTGATAATATTTCCGAATATATTTCTCAATTCTTACTGTCGAACCATTTGCGGCACAGCTTTTAATCTACTGATTGCATAACAAAGATCTAACTTGCTAAAATAATCGGTATGAATAAAAATTACTTAGTCTATACAGTTGTCCTCGGTGGATTACTAATACCTTTCAAAGGAATGGGTCAGCAGAAGGAGCTGAAGAATTTCTCCCTTTTTAATCCTGTTCCCCGCGAGCAGATGAGGGAAATGGAAACCGACCGTCCCGATGTCACCGAATCTCCTTACACTGTTGATGCTGGTCATTTCCAGTTTGAAACTGACCTCGCAAGAAGCATCAGGGAGAAAAGCGAAACCACGAAGACCAATACCTTGCTCATCAACCAGATGAATCTGAAAATCGGGATCACGGGATCTACAGCACTTCAGATTGGTTTCCAGACTTACGGCAGACAGAGCGAAAAGGAGCTTGACGCTGATGAAAAAGAAATCACCGAAGGTCACGGCGATCTCACACTCCGAATCAAGCAGAATCTGATTGGCAACGATGGCGGGAAATTCGCACTGGCATTGCTGCCTTACGTAAAATTTCCGACTTCCAAATATGAAGACAGCCGCTTCGAAGGCGGATTGATCGTTCCGATGCAGTACCAGCTTCCCGGAGAATGGCATCTCGGATTTCAGGTAGAGGTTGACCGTCTGAAAGATCAGGATGAGCAGGCGATGCACACAGAATTTCTACAGACCCTTACCATCACGCACTCCATCATCAAAGGTCTGGATGGCATTGCCGAAACTTATTACACCTACGATTTCAAAGCGCACCATTTCTCCAACTACATCAACGCCGCCATCCAGATGGATGTTGCCAGAGACTTCAAACTGGATGCAGGACTGAATCTCGGAATCCAACATACTGCTGCGAAACATTTTTTTGTGGGAGCTTCTGTGAGGCTGTGATGGTTTTAATATTTTCTAGTATAAATTAAACCTTGCTGAAAAGTAAGGTTTTTTATTTTATTTATTAACATTATACAAATTTTATGATGAAATATCAAAAATATTAACAATTTAACTTTTTATTTATCTTAAAGTTGTTGTATTCTTACAAAAAACATTCATTTACAATTGAGAAAAATTCTCAATTATAAACTATTACCATGAGACTAATTGAAAGAATTGAAATTAGATATTTCAGATCATTTGGCGAGAAAATTGTAAAAATAACAGATTTAAAAGATCTTAACATACTTTCTGGTTCAAATGATGTAGGAAAATCCAATGTTTTAAAAGTACTAAATCTGTTTTTCAATAATGAAATTAATATCGGAGAACCATTTGATTTACGCAAAGACCTATCGTTTTTACAAAGAGAGCGAAGTGAAAGGGATTTAGAGAACAAAAAGAGAACTCGAACTAAGGATGATCCCTATGCCTCCCAAAGAGATTTATTTGTCAAAGTAAAAATTTATTTTGATCGAGCTATACCTTCTGAGAAGTCAACAACTCCTGAAAAATTTTGGGTAGAAAAAACTTGGGATAAAAATGGATTTAACAAACAGTCTAGCAATATTCAAACTGCTTATATTAAGAAAAACAAAAAAGAGCCAACACAAAATCAGGCTGCTGCATTACAGGGTCAACTTACTCAATTTTTAAATTCAATACATTTTGATTATGTCCCAGCTGTGAAAGATCGACAGTTTATCCAGTATCTATTTAAAAAATTGCAAACAGCACTTTTTGAAAGAGATAATACATTTCAAAAAACTTCTCAAGAAATTAATTTTAAGATTACAGGAACCACTAAAGATTTATTTGATGAATTTAGAGAAAAAACTGGTATTGATGCAGAATTTTCAATACCTGAATCACTTATTGACTTTTTCACGACTATAAATGTTTCAACTGAAAAGGGCATCTCACTTTACTCACGCGGTGATGGTATTCAAGCGCGTTTTATACCAGCAATTTTAAATGAAATTTCAAAAGAAAAAAAGAATGTTATATGGGGTTTTGAAGAACCTGAAAATTCCTATGAATATCGAAATGCGGAAAGTTTAGCAAAAGACTTTTTAAATATTTATTCTTTAAAAAAACAGATTTTTATAACTAGTCACACTAAAGAATTCCTTTCTCTGATAAAAGGAAACGAAGATAGAGTATCTCTTCATAGAGTATATAAGACTGCCGAAAATGGCTCGCTCATTGATACCTATCAAAAAGATAAAGGTTTTGATAAAAAAGCAATACAACAAACATTTTGGGAAGGTTTTGACGAAAAAGAAAAGACTGCAGAACAGAAAGATATACTAAGTAAAATATTTCAAGACATTGGTTTTCTTGAAACTGATCAATATCTTATTGAAGACTTACAAAATCAGCTACGTACTCAACGAAAAATAGTTGAAGAGTCAGGATTAAAAATTGATGACAGAATAAAAGTTATTAATCATCTAAACAAGAGATTGCAAGATGCCATTTTAAGTAAGGACTCATTGGAAAAGGAAATTGAAGAATTTAGAAAACCAATCTTATATGTTGAAGATACCTATGATCAAATATACAAAATAGCCTTTTTGAAAATTAATGGTCTTGTCTTCGATAAAACAAATTTTGAGGAAATTTTTAAGAATGCTGCTCCATTTACAATAAGGCGTAGTGAAGGAGCTGGCAGATTAACTGGGAGGATGCGTGTGGCAAATAATGATGGTTATGAAGATAAAAAAATAATTGGACTCTATGATTTCGATAGAGAAGGTAGGGAGCAGATTCACTTACTTAAAAAAGAAAGTTTCTGGGATGAAAATTATTATGGTAATAAGAAAGAAGGTTTTTACCGTAAAAGAAACGATCACAATTGTTTTTTTGCAATGCTTCTCCCGATACCTGAAGAATTAGAAAACTTTGCAAGTCTAGAGTGGGATAACTTTATTAGTTATATTGAAGTTGAAAATTTATTACCACAAAATTTTTTGCTTGAAAATCTTTTTGCTAGCGAAAACGATTACCCAGGTGGAAAGTATTTAAAAATTAATGATAAGAAAAAAAACAAAATTTGGCTAAGTTTATTTGATTTGGAACCACAAGATTTTAAAAATTTCAAACCCCTGTTTACGTCAATCATAAATTTATTTAGTTAATAGTCTCGACAGCAATGATTTAAAAAAATCCCCCTCCGCTAGCGCGAGCGTCCCGCTCGTGTTCCATAAGAAGACGAAAAGCACGAGCAAGATACTCGCACCAGCAACCTACAACCACAAAACCCTCGCTCGCTAGCCAGGGTTTCCTATTTCATCCACCATCCTATCTTTCTACCAAACATTATGGAATCCAGCAAGCACGCTGCTTCATTTCATATTAACTCAATAGCAAATTGCAAAAGCTTTACTTCACCAACGATTATCCCCAATGTGTTTACGACATCAAAAATGATCTCTACAGAAACAATTAAGCTAAAAAGTACTCTATAAGACCACTCCGGCACTCTGTAACACTACTCCGACAACCTGTAATACTACTCGGCTAATGTGTAACACTACTCCGGTAATCTGTAATACTGCTCGGGTAAGCTTTAATACCACTCCGGTAATCTGTAATACTACTCGACTAATCTCTAACACTATTTTTGACTCGTATATGAAATTAAGCGTTTTTTAGATTAGCTTGTGGTTTTACAAAGTCGATAAAATCTTTAGTCAGGAAGAGATTGTCTTTCGTACAGCGTTGATACCTGATTGCGAGGAAAATGAAAGATTGGTCGAGATGACCAGTAGGTTTCAATTTAAATAGTCAGATTGCAAAATCAGTGATCTTTCAGCATTATCAAAAACAGAAAAAAACCTCTCAATCGCTTGAGAGGTTTTGCTTTTTAATCATTGAAGTAATGTAAGTTTTCAGGTTACATAACGTTAAAGGTCATTTGCAAAGTTTACTTGATGCTTTCCAAAGTTTCGAACTTGGCATAAGATGCTTTCAGGTGATGCAACTGGTCAGAAACCAAAACTGTACTTTCCGGGCAAAGATCGCCACTTTCCAGGGCATCTTCGTAGGCATCAATGGCTGCTTTCTCTCCGAAGACTACATTTTCCAATGTCGATTCTTCTTTGTCGGAAGCGAATGTGTTTTTCACATCGATCCAGGCTCTGTGGAATGCACCGGAAACGCTGGTAGAGTTATCTGCTTCGCCACCTTTGAGATTGATCAGATTGATTAGATCATTTTTCATATCCGTAGATCTTGAAACCATATCGTCGTAAGTCGATCTAAGATCGGAATGGGTTTCCCAAACCTTGTCTTCCACTTTTGCGAAGCCCGCAATTCTGTCGTTTGTAATGTTTAAAAGATCGTTCAGTACCGGAATTGATTTGTCGTTGTTCATAATAATATTTATTTAGTGTACCAGTCATTTTGCAATAATGGTGCCCGCTGAGGCCATAAACAGACTTTGTGAAAACATTATATTTTATGGTTAATTAATTTCACAATTCACTTAAACTGATAATTATTAAGTCCAAATTTTAACATTACAACTTGAAATTGTTAGCCTTTCAAAAATTTAATGATACTGATAAAATAGAAAAATTAAGAGCAATCTGATTCTAAGTCAGTCTCAAAGTATTGATGCCAGTCACCCATTCTGTCTGATTGCAACGTTGGCAGTGGTGATTTCCGGCTTTCAGCTTCTCAGTATTTCCACAGTAAGTGCAGGCATAGATATTCTCATCTTTGATTTGCTTTGATTTTTTCTGGTAAGGCTTTGGCAGAACCGGCAATCCGTATCCTACTTCATCATCCTGATAATAGTAAAAACTGATATTTCCGGTCGTTTCCAGAATGGCAGTCTTCACTTGTCCAACGTGCTCGATAGATTCCTGGCGCATCTCGGAGAAAAACTCATCCTTGGCAAATGTGTGATCCTTATGGACACCCAAAACAAACATCCCTTCTTCTATCACATAGATTGGTTCGCCTTCGATGACATTTTCAAACTTCTCGCTCTTCATCGCAAAAAACGTGATGGTTCTGTAGAGTAAAATGATGGAAATGAAAACAATGAACGACGGAATGATGGCTACATCTTTTGTAAACATTGGGTCGCCAGCTGCAGAACCAAGTGCAATGATAATCGCCACCTCAAAAAGTGAAAGCTGCCGAACGCCTTTTTTGCCGGACAATCGCAGGATGAGTAAAACCATGCTGAACATTATGAGGGTACGAATGACGATTTCCAAAGCAAAGCTAAAATTCAGGTCGCCGATAAACAGTTTATTCCAGTCTAAATCCATAATATTTTTTGAAGTGATTAATATTTTTTAGAGGTTACAAAATTCCAGCCACGCCTTCTGATCAGTAATTTTAGCATTCAATTCCTGTGATCATTAACCAAAAAAAAGACTGCCAAAAAAATTGACAGTCTCCAGTGATAGAATTGTAAAATTTATTTTGCTTTAAAATACACTCTTCTATTAGCTTTATTTTTCCATTCAGGACATTTGGAAGCCGGGTCACATTCTGGATATTTCAAATCTGTTTTTCCGTTTCCCTGTGTTTCTAATTTTGAAGAATTAGCACCGTTGGTTACCAGATATTGTTTTACGTTATCTGCTCTTCTTTGAGAAAGCGTCTGGTTATACTCAGCAGTTCCTCTGGTATCAGTAGCTCCTACAACTACGTAAGATCCGTTGGTAGAGTTGATATAGTTGATCGCACTGTTAAGGATTGGTGTGTTGTTTGGCAAGATTCTGTCAGAATTCAAATCGAATTCGATACCGCTCATTGCAGTTTCGTCAGAAGATACCGTACCGTTTCCGGAGTTTGCGTTTGTCAAAGGACAACCAGCATTTTCAACCGGGCCTGGAACCGTTACACATTTATCATTAAGATCGATAACGCCGTCAAGATCTACATCCAATGCTACACCAGCACCGTCAACTCTTGCACCTGCAGGCGTATCAAGCTGTCTGTCCCAATCGTCGCAAACACCGTCATTGTCAACATCTCCTGTTTTACACAATTTAATGTTATCAACTTTAGTATTCAGCTCATCGATTTTAGAATAGATATCCTGCAATGGATCGTGCCACATTACGCTGTTAGAATTTTTACCTAAATGAACTGTAAGACCCAATGTTGTGTTGAAGAAATTATCAGAAGTGTGTGCACTGATTCTGTTTACAGCACTGTACTGATCGTTTCCACCACCGTCGAATTGCTCGTCTCCAGTTACAACATACATCAATCTTCCTTCGATGTCTACTCTGTTGCTGATTTTATATTTCAAACCTGCACCAGCCTGTCCGAATAATGAATTAAATTTGAAAGGCTTTCTCTCAGTCGTCATTCTCTGACCAATTTCATCCTTTTGGTAAGCTCTGTAAGCAAGTACACCTACACCAGCATAACCGTGAAGTGCCCATCTGTAAGGAGATTTGTTATCTACTCTTCTCAAAAGGTTTGAGAAATTAACGTCTCCCAATAATGAGATCGCATCATACTGAGTTCTTCCTGCAACCTGAAGATTAGCTGCTGCGTTGGCAGGTGCTGCATCTTTAGTATTAAAATAGCCTTGTCTAGTCTCACCACGATCGTACTGCAACTTCAAACCAAATGCATGAGAAATTGCCTTATCAATACTGAAATATGCTGAATAGCCTACAAGTGTATTACCATTGCTGATAGATTTTAGGTCTGCATTCTGCATCCACGGAATACCACCACCAAAGGAAACAGACCAGCTGTTTAAACTTGGAGGAGCACTCATAGGAGTTTCCATAGAAGTTGTGTTTGTAGTTGAAGTTGTCTGCATAGTTTCTTGCGAGAACATCACTGCCGGGCACGCCAAGGCCAACGACAAAATAGCTAATTTTGATTTCATATAAAATAAATTTTAATTGTTTTACTTAATAAAAGTATAATTGAACGAATTATACTACACCTTCCTAAATACCGCGATATTTAGTGGAGTGCGTTCGTTTATCCAATTACCATACCAATAATTATAGCAGCTTATTATTTTGAATTATTCAAAATACCAAAAACCTTGATTTCATTAAGCTAAAGCCACTAAAAAACAAGTATTTAAAATTTATCTTCGACCATTAAAATCAAATAAAAAAACCTCTCAATCGCTTGAGAGGTTTCATTTTTATATTATTAATGAATTACAAAGTCATTCACAACTCATCATTCATCATTGCAAATTACATATAAGCTTCAATCGGCTCACAAGTACAAATCAAATTCCTGTCGCCATACGCTTCATCGATTCTTGCAACTGTAGCAAAGAATTTATGCGTTCTCACCCACTCCAATGGATATGCTGCCTTCTCTCTGCCGTAAGGTTTGTCCCAAGAATCTGAGATCACCAATTGCTCGGTGTGAGGCGCGTTTTTCAAGACGTTGTTTTCTTTGTCTGCATCGCCGTTTGCTATCTCGTCAATTTCTTTTTTGATGTTGATCAATGCTTCTGCAAATCTGTCGATCTCGTCTTTATTTTCAGACTCGGTTGGTTCTATCATCAATGTTCCTGCTACAGGAAAACTTACTGTTGGTGCGTGGAAACCATAATCCATCAAACGTTTTGCGATATCAGCCACCTCAATTCCTAAAGTTTTGAACTGACGGAAATCCACGATACATTCGTGTGCTACTCTGCCTTTGTCGTTCGCATAAAGGATTGGGAAATGCTCAGCTAAGATTTCTTTCAAATAATTAGCATTAAGGATTGCGTGCTCAGTTGCTTTCTTCAAACCTGAAGTTCCCAACATTTTGATGTAAGCATAAGAGATATTAAGAATTAATCCAGAACCGTAAGGTGCTGCAGAGATTCCTTCAATCGCTTCTTTTCCACCGATTGAAATGTTCGCATTGGTTGGTAGGAATGGAACCAAATGCTCCGCCACACAGATCGGGCCAACACCAGGACCACCACCACCGTGAGGAATGGCGAAGGTCTTGTGAAGATTCAGGTGACAAACGTCTGCCCCTATATTCCCAGGACTTGTGTAGCCAACCTGCGCATTCATATTTGCACCGTCCATATAGACTTGTCCTCCGTGTTCGTGTGTGAGTTTTGTAATTTCCTTAATATTTGCATCGAAGAATCCGTACGTTGATGGATAAGTGATCATAATACAAGATAAATTCTCGGAATGCTGCTCAGTTTTCGCTTTGAAATCTTCAAAATCGATTTCTCCGTTTTCAAGATTCTTGACAACCACAATCTTCATTCCTGCCATCGCTGCAGAAGCCGGATTGGTTCCGTGCGCAGATTGTGGAATCAGAACGATATTTCTGTGGCCTTCGCCTCTGTTTTTATGATATTCTCTGATGACCATTAGTCCGGCATATTCGCCTTGCGCACCAGAGTTTGGTTGAAGGGAAGTTCCAGCGAAACCAGTAATTTCAGCAAGGTCTTTTTCCAATTCTTTGATCATTTCTTGGTAACCGCCAGCCTGATCTGTTGGAACAAATGGGTGAACACTTCCCCATTCTCCCCAAGATAAAGGGATCATTTGGGTGGCAGCGTTCAGTTTCATTGTACAAGAACCCAAAGAAATCATAGAATGTGTCAAAGACAAATCTTTTCTTTCCAGACGTTTGATGTAACGCATCAATTCTGTCTCAGTATGGTATTTGTTGAAAACTTCTTCTTCAAGGATTTTATCTTCTCTCAACAATTCTGCTGGGATAGAATACTCTTCCTTCAAAGTCACTTTGTAACCTTGTTTCCCTTTGAATTGAGCAAATGCTTCGATCAATTGGTTTAACTTATCAACCGTCGTCGTTTCATTAATGGAAATACTTACGATACCTTGAGAAAAGTAATTAAGATTGATCTTCTGATCTCTCATTTTCATTCTCAAAGAAGATTTCTCTTCCTCGTGTAATCTGAATTTCACAGTATCGAAAACTGGCTCATCTACAATGTCATAACCCAAAACTTTGAGCGCATCGCCTAAAGCATTGGTTTTATAATGGATCTGGTCAGCAATAAAATTCAAACCTTTAGGTCCGTGATAAACAGCGTACATACCAGCCATCACTGCAAGCAAAACTTGAGCTGTACAAATATTGGAAGTTGCTCTTTCTCTTTTGATGTGCTGCTCTCTGGTTTGAAGCGCCATTCTGAGTGCACGTTTGCCATACATATCCTGAGAAACCCCAATGATCCTTCCTGGAATATCTCTTTTATAATCTTCCTTACAAGTGAAAAATGCTGCGTGAGGACCACCATAACCCATCGGAATACCGAATCGTTGCGAAGTTCCAACCGCACAATCTGCGCCCATATCAGCCGGAGATTTTAGCTTAACCAAAGCCATTGGGTCACAAGCAACAACTACCTGAAGATTGAATTCTTTATAGTAAGTAATATTTTCTGTGTAATCTAAAACGATTCCATTCTTCCCCGGATATTGCAATAGAATACCGTAGTAAGAATCATTGAACTGATGGTTGCTGTGATTCCCTACAATAATATCAATACCAAGACCTTCCGCTTTTGTTTTAAGAACAGAAACTGTTTGTGGAAGAACTAGATCTGAGATGAAAAACTTAGTTGCATTGGCTTTTTTCTGATCCTTGGTTCTATTGTTGAAGAACATATGCATTGCTTCTGCAGCAGCGGTCGATTCGTCAAGAAGAGAGGCATTTGCCAACGGAAAACCAGTCAGATCAGAAACTACAGTTTGGAAATTCAACAAAGCTTCTAATCTTCCTTGTGCAATCTCTGCTTGGTAAGGCGTGTAAGCGGTGTACCAGCTTGGATTCTCCAGGATATTTCTCTGGATCGGAGAAGGCAAAATGGTATTGTGGTATCCAAAACCGATATAGTTGTCGAAATTCAGGTTTTTAGATGCCAATTCTTTGGAATGTAAAAGCATCTCATACTCCGAAAGTGGTTCCGAGATGTCCAGATCTTTCTCCAGTCTGATGGCATCCGGAATGGTTTGTGAGATCAGTTCTTCAATACTCGCTGCTCCTACTTTCTTTAGCATTTCCGCTTTATCAGACTCATTAAGGCTGATGTGGCGATTTACGAATTGTTGTGTATTCATTTATAAAACTTCAAATTAGATTCTTATTATAAGGCTTGTAAATTTAATCAATTCTAAAAATATTTGTAACGTCAAGAATTTGATAAAAACTATCATAACAATATTATTTATTACACAGGATTTGGTTTTTGATTCTATTTATTATAAATCATATTGATTTTCTCTGCATATTTTTCGAGAACAATATTTCTTTTAATTTTTAAGGTGGGTGTGATCTCTCCACTTTGGATCTCAAAATCGGCCGGCATCAAGATAAACTTTTTAATTTTCTCAAAACCAGAGAGATTCACTTGGATGTCATCAATTAGTTTTTGGTAGAAAGTCTGTACTTTTTCGTTTTCCACAACTTCTTTCCAGTTGGTGAATGTGATACCAAGACTTTTTACCTTCTCTTCCAAAGTTTCAAAATTCGGAACGATCAAAGCAGAAACAAAAGGTTTGTCATCCGCAATCAATAGAATTTGGTTGATGTAACTGTTGTTAGAAAACATATTTTCAATGGGTTGCGGCGCGATGTATTTTCCGTTGGAAGTTTTCATTAGATCTTTTATCCTGTCCGTGATGGTCAGATTTCCTTCATTATCCAAAACGCCTGCATCACCAGTTTTCATCCAACCATCTTCGGTAAAAATCTTCGCTGTTTCTTCTGGATTTTTGTAGTAACCTTGCATTATACCACTTCCTTTCACCAAAATTTCATCATTCTCTCCTATTTTGATTTGAGAATCGCCAATTAGTTTTCCTGCCGTTCCGTATTTGTATTTTGTAAAAGGAAAAGCCGTGATGGTCGCGGTCGTTTCCGTCATCCCATAACCAACGGTGATATGAATTCCCATCGCATCGAAAAATTGCG
Organism: Epilithonimonas sp. JDS; assembly: GCF_021261315.1. Taxonomy (GTDB): domain Bacteria; phylum Bacteroidota; class Bacteroidia; order Flavobacteriales; family Weeksellaceae; genus Epilithonimonas. The sequence continues at coordinate 80,170 of NZ_JAJSAX010000005.1, read as the reverse complement.
TTACTTCTTTAGAAATAGATGCGCCACCGCAAGGCATAAACCAAAGTCGTCCACCTAATTTTGTTTTGATTTTATTGAAAACCAAAGCGTTCGCGATCTTATATTTTTGATTTAATAAAAAAGGAACGTTTCGCTGATCTCTTTTTCTTTCCGAAACTTGAGTTCCTGTTTCAATCGCCCAAGCGAATATTTTTTTCTTGGTTGGAGAAGCAGTCACAAGCATTTCGTTGATGCCAGCATAGATTTTCTGATAGAATCTTGGAACAGAACACATCGTCGTAGGTTTCACTTCCTGCAAAGCGTTTGCAATCAATTTTGGATTCTCCAGAAAGCTGACTTTAGCTCCTACTGAAAAACAGAATAAGGTCCAACATCTTTCGAAAACGTGGCTGAGTGGTAAAAATGCCAATGATTGTTCTTTCTCAAAATCCTTGAAATCAAAAAAGTCAATGTGCGCGTCAAATGCTTTTTGGAAATTGCCGTGCGTCAACATCACACCTTTCGGAATTCCTGATGTTCCAGATGTATAAATGATGGTCGCCAGATCTTCATCTGACCTTTCAACGATCTTGAATTTATCTGAAGCTTTCTCTATAAAGTCTGATAGAAATATGGAATTCCCCTTTAAAGTAAAATTCTTTTTAGCAGCGATAATCTTCTCGACACCAGTAGTTCTACTTAATAGTTGATGACAGGTCTCGTACTGCTCTTGGTCGCCTGTTAAAATGATTTTGGGTTCTGCGTGGTTAATGATATATTCTACCTGATCGGCGCCGTTTGTGGAATAGACAGGAACTGTGACCGCACCAATTGCAAGCGTGGCAACATCCATAATGATCCATTCCGGAGAGTTGTCTGCGTAGATCGCCACCTTATCATTTTCCTTCACACCAGCCTCTACCAAGGCGTTGGCAGTGCGGAAAACCATCTGCTTGAATCTCATCCAAGTCAGTTCCTTCCATTCATTATCTTTTTTGAAACCCACAGCTGCTTTCTGTGGAAATCGTTTGGTGTTCTTGTTCAGAAATTCCGTAATGTTCATTAATTGGATTTTGATATGCTTTGCGCATAATTTTTAAGATGGAAATCTACACTTTCATCTATCGGAATGAATTCGTAATTCAATGTCTCACGAATTTTGTTGTTGGTGATCTTCGAATCTGACTTGATCGTTTCAACATTTGTTCTGTTTCCTAATTTCAGTATTGGAATGAACCAGCCGAAGATCACAGAGAAAAATGGAAGAATATCTAAGATCGAATTTGATATTAATTTTGCTGGCGTCTTTCCAAAAGTCTTTCGAACTTTATCCGCCATATGTTTGTATTTTACAACTTCTGAGGTCAAAATGAAACGTTGTCCGAAAATTGATCTTTCCATCAATTCAACAGCAATTTTTGCGACATCTCTCACATCAACATAAGCTGTCGACCCTGGAAAAGTAAAGCCATTCGACACCTCTTTGAAGAGTTTTCCGCTGCTGTGATTCCAGTTTCCGGAACCGATGATCAAACCTGGATTGATGATGATTGTATTCAAACCTTCTGCAGATGCGCGCCAGACTTCCATTTCGGAAAGATACTTGGAGATCGCATAATTTGAATGGTCTAACTTCTCGTTAAAATCGGAGTTTTCGTCCATTTTACCTTTGTCATTATAACCATCAAGAACTGCGATGGAACTTACGAAAAGAAACTTTTTGACCTTATCTGGATCGATCGCGAAGAGTAATTTCTCTGTTGCTTCAGAATTATTTCGGTATAATTCCTTCTCTGCATTTGGATTGAAGCTGACCTTCGCTGCGCAATGATACACTTCATCCACATCTTTCAAAGCGTTTTCCAAGGAATCTTGGTCATCAAAGTCAATATCGACCCACTCTATTTGGTCAAAATAAAAATGTGGTCGATCAGTATAGAATTTATAAGAATCTTTGACTTCCGGCAAATTACTGGAGCTGCGTTTTGTGGCGCGAACTTTCTTTCCTTTTTTGAGAAGTTCCAAAGCAATTACCCGTCCTAAAATCCCTGTTGCACCTGTGATCAATATCATTCTACGTCGGAAATTTGAGGTTGGATTTCGGAAGTTTTTTTGAAAATCTGAATTAATAAAATAGAATTTGCAATAGAATAAGCTGCGATAATCCCTACAAAATACCAAAAACTTTTTCCCTCCAAGAAGTAATCTCCTGCTCCGGAAAATGAATCCTTCAGAACAAAAAATAAAAGTCCTATCAAAAATAGATTGACAAGCGCCGAAAAAAACAAAATGACCTTGTAAATAGTCTCCTGGTATTTTTTCATTAAAGATTTTTACAAAGATAATTCAATTCTATAAAAAATCTCTTATTCGGATATTGAAATCTATCAGGAAATTAATACGTGTTCTGTTTCATAAACTCCAATGTTTTTTCCATCATCAATTGGTGTCCAGGTTCCTCATTTAGGCCGTGATTTCCCTTATCGATGGGAATGAGTTCGTTTTTGACATTATTCTCGTCCAGTTTTTTCTTCAGAATTTCGGATTGGGAATATGGAACGATTCGGTCTTTGTTACCGTGGATCATCAAGGTCGGAACCGAATTTTGGTTAATGTAAGTCACCGGCGAATAGATTTTAAGACCATCAATCGCTTCTTGTTTTTGTTCTTTGATATCTTTTGTTGTGAAACCTCTGATCATATCGTTGCGCATTGTGTAGATCTTCGGAAAGATCAGTTTGAAAATGAAAATTTTGAAACCAGCATCTTCGGTTCTCAGAAGTTTGTTCAAGTCAGATGGACCGAAATAATCGATCACATAATTGACCTTCGCAGATTGACCAGGAAAATTGCTGTGTTCCGAAAACTGACTGTCATCCGAATAGGCCGCAACCATCCCGATCTGTGCGCCTGCGGAAGCGCCCCAAAGTCCTATATTCTTCTCATCAAAATTATATTTGTCAGCATTCGCCCGGATCCATCGTACTGCTTCTTTGGAATCTTCAATGGGTTTTGGAAAATTTGTATTCTTATCTAATAACGTATAGTTGACGCTGACTACGGCGTAACCATTTTGAACAAATTTAAGAACGAAATCATTCATATAAAACTTTTCCGGAAATGCTTTGTCTCCGCCGATCCAGCCGCCGCCGTGAAGGAAGACGAGAACGGGAAATTTTTTGTTTGATTGTGCAGGAAGGTAGATATCCAGTTTATGGTCGATGGAATCTGATGTTTTATAGGTTATATCCGGGATTTTCGAAACTTCGGAAATGGTAGTCTGAGATTTGAAAAACGTTAAACAAAGGATCAGGATGATCGATAACTTCCATTTCATAAAGATAATTTTAATTCAGATCCGATAATACAAGGCTTATACCATTATCAGATCTGAATTAATAAGTCATTATCTATGATTAAAGAAAATCTTTGACCGCTGCGTTGAAATCAAGAGGATTGTTGGCCTGCACCCAATGTTCTGCGTTGGCAATCTTGATGATTTTAGAATCCGGAAATTGCTGTCTGATCAACAGTTCATCCTGTGGCAAAATGTAATTGGAATTGGCGCCGGCAACGAACAAAGTTGACCCTTTGAAAACACCAAATTTAATCGCATTGGAAACAAACTCCGTATATTTTTCCGCCAAAGTCTTAAGGTTGAATCGCCAAGCTAACTTCTTATCCTCGGTCCAATAAAGATTCTTCATCAAAAACTGAATCACAAATTTCTCGTGAATATATTCGCCCAAAACTTTCTCAACATCCTGTCTGGAAGTTACAGTTTCGAAGTCCACCGTTTGAAGCGCTTTGATAATTCCCTGATGATGCGGCGGATACGCTTTCGGAGAAATATCGACCACGATCAGCTTGTTCAGTTTTTCTGGGAATTTGATGGCGAATTGCATCACTGCTTTTCCGCCAAGCGAATGGCCGAGAAGATTGGCTTTTTCTATTTTATGAAATTCCATATAATTCAGAATGTCATTAGCCAAATCATCGTGCGACATAGAATCTGAATGAAAACTGCGGCCGTGATTTCTAAGGTCGATTACGTGTGTTGGCATCAATTCTCCAAATTCTTTCCCGAAACTTCCCCAATTGTCCAGCATTCCGAACAATCCGTGAAATACCAAAAGTGGTGTTTCCGTTCTTTCTTCTCCGTATATTTTTGAGTGTAGGATTTCCATTTTATTTTATTAATTTTTCAACTTCTTCATTATTCAAAATTTCAAATTCACTGATTAGTCCAGCCCCATTTCCGCCTGTTAAATTCCTGTAGCCCACAACTGTACCTTTTTGCGTTTCTTCGATTTGAATAATGACGACCAATTCTTCTTGTTTAGTATCAAAATCTGTTAATTTTGCCAATTTTGGAAGATCAAGATTGTATGGTTTGTGATTTTTGTAATCTCCTTCAATATAGTAAACAGCCAGACCATTTTTAACATCATCCTCATTTGCAACACGATTATTGATTGCTGGAGTTTGATTCCAATTTTTCAGAGTGATGGGAGTCCACAAATCAATTGTTGTCGAATCGTTAGTATTTTGAGCTACAGTTTTTTCTGAACAGCTAAAAAAAACTATACTTACAATTAAAAATTTGAAGGTTTTTAGTATTTTCATAATTCTTTAGCAACCTCTATCTGATATATTAGAGTATTAGTCTGGAGAATAATGTTCGTCTAATTTACCACTTCGCCAATCGCTTCAAATAAGCCTGAACCGTATTTTCCAAACCAAGATACAATGATTCCGAAATCAAGGCGTGACCGATGGAAACTTCTAAAAGATTCGGAATGTTGTCTGAGAAATATTTTAGATTATCCAAACGCAAATCGTGTCCTGCATTGATTCCTAGTCCAAACTTCTCTGCTTCTATTGCCGTGTCAATGTATGATTTAATGGCCTGTTCTTTATCTTTAGGATAGTTGGTTGCGTACGCTTCTGTATAAAGTTCAATCCTGTCTGTGCCTGTTTCCGCCGCAAATTTCACCATTTCTGGATTTGGGTCAAGGAAAATAGACGTTCGGATTCCAGCATTTTTGAATTCGGAAATAACGGATTTTAAGAAATCAAGATTCTTCTCACAATCCCAACCAGCGTTGGATGTAATGGCATTATCAGCATCCGGAACCAATGTCACTTGCTCAGGTTTTACTTCCAAAACCATATCGATGAATGGTCTGTGCGGATTTCCTTCGATATTAAATTCCGTTTTCACCAAAGGTTTCAGGTCGTAAACGTCTTTTCTGGTGATATGTCTCTCGTCTGGTCTTGGGTGAATGGTGATTCCCTGCGCTCCAAATCTTTCCAGATCTACAGCTACTTGGGTTACACTTGGAACATCACCTCCTCTAGCATTTCTGAGCGTTGCAATTTTATTAATGTTGACACTTAATTTTGTCATGATTTTTTATAATTGATAAATAATGATTGATAATTGATTATGCTTTCTGAACCACGTCGAGTTCAAATTCTTTGGCAGCAGATAACAGATGATCAAAAATATCGGACTGGATATTCTCATATTTCTCTGTGTCAGCCTCGGTTGCGAAACAATAGATTTCCAGTGGCAAACCTTCCGGCATACTTTGGAGTTGTCTCACCAGGATGATTTCATTCTGATCGATTTGGTCGTTATTATTAAGATAATTTTGAACATATTTTCGGAAGACACCGATGTTGGTGAGCTGAGTTCCGTTGATAATTTCGTCTGGATTTTCTATTGAATTTTTCTCTTCATTGATCTCTTTTTCCTTAAGATTAAGATAAGTTTTGATGAGATTAATTTTCTTCAAACGTGCCATCAAATCGTCGTTAACGAATTTCAGAGATTTCATATTAAACATAATGGATTTCTTAATCCTTCTGGTGTTTTCGTCTGAAATAACCTGATAATTTTTGATTTCGGTGGTCAAAAGGTCATAAGTTGGAATGGTTGAAATGGTCTTATCAAAATTCTTGATCTTGGTTGTCAAAAGGTCGATGCCTTCGATGTTTCCTTCAATGTTATATTTGGGGATCGCAACCCAATCTCCAGGTTTCAGATTCTTGGAAGTGGCAACGTGAATTCCGGTGACAAAACCTAAGATTGTATCTCGGAAAATCAAAACGATTACCGCCGTAATGGCTCCTAAACTTCCCAAAACCGTGCTGCTTCCGATACCGAAGATGACACAAATTGCAATGACACTGAAAATAAAAATTCCAAAAATCTTTACCGTCTGCGTTATGGAGTTGATTGCTAATATTTTATAATAATCTTTCTTAATTTCATAATAAGTCTGCAAGACGCGGATGAAACGAAAAGCCATATTGGCAATTGTCAAAACAATGAGAAAACCGACCAATCTTTCTAAGAAAACAAAACTTTTGGGATGTCTGTAGAAAATGGAGAACAATGCATAATTCCCGAATGCCAATGCTAAAATATTAGCAACAGAGCTTGTGACTCTGGCTTTGTAAATAGACTTCATTACAGGAAACTTCTCTTTATTAAAGAAGAATTTGAAAACAAAATTGATCAGATTTTTCAGCAAAAAAGCCAGCAGAAATATTAATCCTATAAAAAATATAAATTTAAAAGTAATCTGACCAGACAAGACAAATTCATTAGGCAAAAAATCTTTGCAAAAGAAATGAATCTCATCACTGATCTGCTGTAGAAAATCTTTGTAGTCTTTGAGTTCGTCCTTCATAGTCTGATAATAAGCAGCAAATTTAAGGATAATAAATTTTCTACTTTACTCTGAATATTGTATTTTTAATAAAATTATAAAATTGGATCCAACCTTAATCAACATTGTCTCATTAGCACTTCTTTTCATAGGACTATTGGGAACTTTTCTTCCCGTATTGCCGGGATTATTACTTAGTCTTTGCGGGCTTCTAATCTTCAAATTCGGAACGGAAAACGAAATGCCGATGATCTACGTCTGGATATTTGTTTTATTAACGATCATTTCCACCGTTTTGAATTACGTCATCCCAGCAAAAACAAACAAAAAATACGGCGGAACACGGTACGGAAGTATTGGTTCCATAGTAGGAACTTTATTAGGATTATTTTTCTTTCCTCCGTTTGGATTTTTCTTTGGAATGTTAATCGGGGTTTTTGTAGGAGAGTTACTTCACGATTTCAACGACAGAAAAAAAGCATTTAACTCTATGAAAGGTGCTTTTATCGGATTCATCTACGGAACTGGATTCAATCTGATGGTTGGACTGGCAATGTTTTTGGTGGTTGGTTATTATATCTTCTTTTAAAAATCAAAATGATGAATATCAAAACCATTTTCTGCATTCCGCTTTTATTATTAATGAGCAATTGCAAAACACAAACTTCGCAAACTGAAACAGCAACTGTAGCAAACAATACAGTCACAATCGGTTTGGAACAACAAGCGAAAATCCCTAATTCTAAAGTAGCGATTCAGTTTAGAGAAGTTGTGGAAGAGAGCCGCTGTCCTGTGGATGTTACCTGTGTTTGGGAAGGCATCGCTATAATCAGTGTTGATGCGGTTTCCGGAAATCAAAAACAGAATTTTCAAGTGGCTACAAGAGATTTTCTTCAGAAAAATGTGACTAAGTCTTTTAATTTTTCAGGCTACAAATTCACATTGGTAGAATTAAAACCCCAGCCTGGCGGAAAAGAAGAGCCAGTAACAGTCAGCTTCAAGTACGAAAAGGAAAATTAAATCTTCTCTCAAACTCTTAAACTCTCTAACCTAATCATCCCCAAACAATAGTCTCTTTCCCTTTTTCCTTAAGATAATTATTGATCTTTGAAAACGGATGACTTCCAAAAAATCCTCTGTAAACAGAGAACGGTGAAGGATGTGCGGATTGTATAATAAAATGTTTGGTCTCGTCTATCAGCGAGGCCTTTTTTTGTGCAAATGCGCCCCAAAGTACGAAGACCACATTTTCTTTTTGATCTGAAATTTGCTTGATAATAAAATCCGTAAAAGTTTCCCAGCCGATATTTTTGTGAGAATTTGGTTCGTGAGCTTGCACGGTCAAAGTTGCATTCAGAAGCAGAACACCTTGCCTTGCCCAGTCTTGCAGATCATTACTTTTCCTTTCTACGCCAATATCATCTTTCAATTCGATAAAAATATTTTTGAGTGATGGTGGCGCTTTCACGTTTTCGGAAACAGAAAAACAAAGTCCGTTGGCCTGTCCATAATTATGATATGGATCTTGCCCGATGATGACCACTTTCACATCATCGAATTCCGTCAGTTCCAAAGCACGGAAAATCTGCTTCGGTGGTGGAAAGCATTTTTTAGAATTAAATTCCAGTTTCACATTCTCCCAAAGATTGGTAAAATAAGAACTTTTTTTAATCGGTTTCAGAACTTCGGTCCAAGTCATAGCAAGATTTTTGACAAAATTAAATTTACAGATCCACTAATGCAAATTTGAAGACTTTTCCCATCAAATAAAGTTAATTTATCACAAATATCGTTTGGCTTAATTTTATATATAATAAATTCGCAAAAAATATACTTTTGCCATCAATTTTTAGAATGAAACTCTGGAACACCTGTATCTTTTCAATCATTTTTATGACCAATCTTTCAGCTCAAAATACTATCATCGTAGGAACTTACACCAATAGCGATAAGTGTAACAGCGGCGGCATCTACATTTTTGATTTTGATGAGAATACTTACAAATACAATCTCAAATTCCATACAGAAAACGTCATCAATCCAAGCTTTGTAAGCTTGAGTCCGGACAAAAAATTTCTTTTCTCAGTCAACGAAGATGGCGATAAAAGTACAGTCACTTCTTTTTCGATTGATGAAACCGATGGAAAATTAATTAAAAAAGACCAAAAGAAAACCCAAGGCGAAGACCCAGCTTTCCTGATCTCTGACGACCAGAATGTCATCACAGCCAATTATTCTGGCGGAAGCATCAATGTTTTCAAACGTTATGTGGATGGTAAATTGTCAGAGGTTTTTCAGAATATTAAATTTGAAGGCGTTGGTTTGAATCCGAAACGTCAGGAAAAATCGCACATTCATCAGGTTCAGTTTTCTCCGGATCATCAATATGTTTTGGCGACCGATCTTGGATTAGACAAAATCTACATCTTTAAATATAATAAAACAGGCGAACAGGTTTTAGAAAAAGCTGGAGAATTTGACGCGAAAAAAGGCTCTGGACCAAGACATATTGCGTTTAATAAAACAGGAAAATTGATTTATCTCGTTCAGGAATTGAGCGGTGATTTATCTGTTTTAAGTTTCAATGAAGGTAAACTCGAATTGATCCAGGAAGAAACCCTGTTGTCCCGAAAAGTTAGATTTAATTTTCGCGCGGCGGATATTCATCTTTCTAATAATGAGAGGTTTGTTTACGTGACCAATCGTGATGATGCAGATGACATCACCGTTTTCAAAAGAAAAAAAGATGGAACGGTAAAAAAGATCCAGCAAACGAAAACCATTGGCCGAAATCCCAGAAACTTCACCATCAGTCCAAACAATAAATTGGTGTTGATTGCCAATCAGGACACCAACCGAATCAATATTTTCACACGTGATCTAAAAACCGGATTGCTCACCGCAACTGGAAAATCTATTCCTGTTTGCAGTCCTGTAAATGTTATATTTTATGAAAAAGGTAAATAGGTTTAACATCAAAACAATATTTAAAACAAAAAACAGTTACTAATAGTTAATGCTTGATGAAATCGATGCTTGATAAAAAATTTATTCTCTCTTTCTTTCTGATCTTCGTTACCGGTTTGCTTTTCTCGCAGACTGACAAAGAAAACGAAATCGAAAACGTCGTAATCCAGGGCGTTAAAAAATACAAAAACAAAAAGGAGAATCCTGCCTACGCCATTATGCGCGAGGTTTGGAAAAAGAAAAAATCCAACGGATTGCTTCTCCACAAAGATTACAAATACAAAACCTACGAAAAGATAGATTTCCGCCTGGATAATATCGACAGCGCTTTCACAAAGAAAAGAGCTTTCAAAGGAATGGACTCTATCATCTTCAAATACAATGATTCTTCCGAGATTGCCGGCAAAGCAGTTTTACCGGTTTTCATCACCGAAAGTATTTTTGAAACGTATGGAAAAAATGATCCGAAAAAAGAACGTAAGGATCTTTTGGCGACACGACTTTCCGGATTGAAGAACAATCAGATCGTGACGAAAACTGTCCAAGGTATGTACAAAGACATCAATATTTATGATAACACAATCAATTATCTGAATATTGGTTTTGTAAGTCCTGTTTCCACAGATGGTTTCGGCGTTTTTGATTATAATATCACAGATACGATCGAGGTCAATACCGTTAGAAGTTACGAAATCAGATTCACACCGAAAAACCCTGAAGCTCTTGCGCTGAAAGGCAGACTTTATATTTCGATGGACAAATATAATGTGATGAAGGTGGAAATGGAAACCAACAAAAAGATCAACATCAATTTCGTTAAGAAAATTTCAACTGATCTGGAGTTTGATAATCCTGATGATTCCACATTCATCCCAACAAGAAATGAAACGACGATCAATCTTGTAACAAATGATAAAGACAAAGCGAAATCCATCATAGCAAGGCGAACAGCCAATTATTCTGATTACGAATTTGATAAAGGCATTACCGACGAATTCCTGAATAAAATTGTCATAGCGGAAGACGAGATGGTGGCCAAAGACGAAAGTTACTGGCAGGCCAACAGAACCGAAGCGCTGACAGAAAGTGATCAAAACATCTATAAAATGTATGATGAGCTGCAAGAAAATCCTAAGTACAAAAAGATTGTAAAAATCGTAGAAATTGGCAATTCCGGATATTTTCACATTGGCAACGGCATTGATATTGGGAATATCTTCCAGTCTTTTGGTTATAATGATATTGAAGGTGTACGTCTAAGAGGCGGATTCAGAACCTATCACGGTAAAAATGATATGTGGAGAATACAGGCTTATACCGCGTATGGTTTCCGAGATCAGAAATGGAAATTCGGTGGTGAGGCCAAATATATGTTCAACAAGGAAAACCGATTTATGATCGGTGCTGGTTACAGAAAAGATGTCTTACAACTTGGTGTTCAATTGACAACGGATGAAGGAATTATGACCAGGTCATTCGCTTCTTCTTCGGTTTTGAACAGTGGCGAAACAACCTCTATGAGTTCCGTGAATCAAACCAACATTTTTACAAGCATCGAGCCTTGGAAAAACTTCCAGGTGAGATTGGATGCAACCACTCAGAATATTAAATCGGCTGATTCTAATCTGTTTAACATCAATTATTACAGACAAGGTGTTTTAAGAAATGATTTGAATGATACCCGATTTACCACAACATTGATATTCAGACCCGGAATCAAGTTCTCAACTTATGGTGTAGACCGTTACGAGATGACAGCTTTGGCAACTAATCCATCCATCATTTTAAAATATACAAAAGGTATGGGCGGCGTTTTCAATTCTGATTATAACTACAACAAATTACAATTTTACTATTATCAGCCGGTGATATTAGGAAATTGGGGACGATTGTTTGCCAATGTAGAAGTTGGGAAAAACTTCGATGCTCTCCCACTCGCATTGCAAAATGTAATGCCGGCCAATCAATCTTACGGTTTGGTGAGAGGTGTTTTTTCTTTGATGAATTATTATGAATTCGTGGCAGATTCTTACGCCGTGATGTTTTTGGAACATCACTTCAATGGAAAGATTTTATCTCAGATTCCCTTAATAAAAAAACTAAAATTGCGTGAAGTTGCCTTTTTCCGCTCAGGAATTGGAAGTTTGAAACCAGAAACTATTTCGATGAATGCAGGAAATCTGAACCTTAGCGCTCCAAACAAACCTTACTACGAATATGGTTTCGGGATTGAGAATATCGGTTGGGGGAATTTCAGATTGTTGAGATTGGATTTCAACTGGAGAGGAAATTACCTTAATCATAATACTTCTGCGACTTCCGAGGTTAGAAAATTTGGTATTCAGTTTGGTTTCCAGGCGAATTTTTAGGAAATTTGTTGAGTATCAGATTTGAAAAAAATATCTGAGACAGAAATCCTCTAAATCCAGCCCAATGAATTTCAAAAAAGTCAGTCTGTTTCTAAGTTTTTTAATTTTCACAAGTCTTTATTCTCAGAGAGAATTTGTCTTCTTCGGTTCTTACAATTGGGACAAAGGTTCGGAAGCGGTCTATGTTTATGAACTCGATACGGAATCCGGAAAATTGACCAAAGTAGCTTCATCTTCAGATGTTATCAATCCAGGCTACATCACAGTTTCCAATGATGGAAAATATGTTTACGCCTCATCCGACGCCAAAATGCCAAGCGGAACAGTAAGTGCTTTCGCTTTTGATGCGGACAAAAAATCATTGACTTTCCTGAATCAACAAAAAACTGGTGGTGAAAATCCAGTTTATGTGAATGTTGATAATAGTGGAAAATGGCTCATTAATGCGACTTATAACATTCCAACGATTTCAGTTTTCCCAATTCTTGAAAATGGAAAAATCGATTCGATAGCGCAACATTTTACGTTTACAGAAGGAAGCGGTGTCAACCCGAAAAGACAGGACAAAGCGCACACACATTCTGTTGTTTTTTCGCCAGATTATAAGACTTTGCTCGTTGCAGATTTGGGTGCCGACAAAATCTTGCAATATCCTTTTGATACCAATCAGAAACAACCTTTGATAGACAGCCAAAGTACATTTATCAACACAAAACCTGGAAGCGGACCAAGACATATCACGTTCAGCAAAGATGGTAAATTGGCATACTCGATTGAAGAATTGGCTGGAATGATTTCGGTTTACGATTTCTCGGAAAACAAGCTGAAAGAAATTCAAAGGATTGCGACACATCCAGACAAAATCAAAGAAGGATTTGAAAGTTCCGATGTTCACATTTCGCCAGACGGAAAATTCCTATACGCCAGCAACAGAGGCAAAGAAAACAATATTGCGATTTTCAATATCAAAGAAGATGGAACTTTGGAATCTATCGGCTATCAATCTGTGAAAGGAAAACATCCAAGAACTTTTGCGATAGATGAAACAGGAAAATTCATTATTGTAACGAATGTTAATTCAAATAGTGTAACTGTTTTCAAAAGAAATCTGGAAACCGGAATGTTGAAAAAAGTTGGGAAACCTGTAAAAATTAATCATCCGACTTGTGTGAAAATTAAGATGTATTGAGAATAAACCACAAAGGGCACAAAAGTTTTTTTTGTTTCTTAAGTTTTAAAAAGTCAACAAAAGAAAACTTCAAAGATTAACCTTTTTTGTTCTTTGCGAATATTTTTCTACATTTTCTTTTGTGACTTTTGTGGTTGAAGAATTCTACTATAATTACCTTATCTTTGCAAAAAATCGGAATTGGACGTTAGAGCAAAAAAACACCTTGGTCAGCATTTTCTTACAGACCAGAATATCGCACGTGACATTGTAGATTCGCTTTCTTTGGAAGGTTACAAAAAAGTTTTGGAAGTTGGTCCGGGAATGGGCGTTCTTACAAAATTCCTTCTGGAAAAAGACGTTGAAACCTACGTTGCGGAAATCGATAACGAGTCCATCGATTATCTAAAAAAACATTATCCAAAATTAGAAGAACGGCATTTCGTTGGCGACTTTCTGAAGACTGATATTCCAGCAGTTTTTGGTGGCGAAGAATTGGCAGTGATTGGGAATTTCCCTTATAATATTTCGTCTCAGATTTTGTTTAAAATCATTGATAATTTCCAATACGTTCCGGAAATGAGCGGAATGTTCCAGAAAGAAGTTGCCGAGCGGACTTCTGGTGTTCCAAGGACAAAAGATTACGGAATTTTGTCAGTTTTGGTTCAGGCTTATTATGATGTGGAATATCTTTTCACGGTTCACGAAAATGTGTTCAATCCACCACCAAAAGTGAAATCCGGCGTTATCCGAATGAAGCGAAATCTAAAACCTGGATTGGAAGGAAATGAAGTTCTCTTCAAACAAATCGTGAAAGCTGGATTTGGACAACGACGCAAGAAGATGAGCAATTCTCTAAAAGTTCTTGGAATTCCTGAAGCTATGAGTTCGCATCGTTTTCTTGACATCCGTGCGGAGGAATTGTCTGTTGCGGATTTTATTGATTTTACTAATGAATGGAAAAATAGTTTGTAAGTTTAAAATAAATAATTTGAAGAATCTTGTCTTTGTTTTATTATTTTTAATAACAGCATCTTGTGCATCAAAAAAAGATGTGAGCGGAATTTACAAATCTAATTTTGCTGATTTAGGATTTTTTATAACTACGATTGAACTAAAAAAGGATTCAACTTTTGAATACAATTTTGCAGGCGATTTAGTTAATACAGATTTAACCGGAAAATATAGAATTAAGGATAAAAATATTTATTTAAAATTCACTAAAAACAAAGGTGATATTGAAAGTAAATCTGACAGTCTTAGTATATCAGAAATGCTGAGTGGAAATTATCACAATTACAATTTAAAGAATGAATCTGGCTTTGCATATCATCTTAAATATCTAATTAAAGGCAACAGACTTTTTAGTTATAGAATTGATAATGGAAAACTTGTGAAATTTGGCAAGTATTATTCTGATAGAAAAAAATGGGAAAAGAAAAGAGTTTATCTTTATAAAAAATCTTAAAATCCCTACTTCCGACAAATCCCATAGCCCCGATTGCAACGGCATCCTTTTTTGTTTTTATGCAAATCCTAATTTGGATGACAAAACATTCTAAAAACAAAAAAGATATAGTGGAAAGCGGGAAACAGCTCCAAATAATTACATTTAAAATCCTTATTTTTGTGCTATGGAAAAAGTGGTATTGGTAAATCCGAACGATGATGTTTTGGGGCAAATGGAAAAAATGCAGGCACACGAAAATGGGCTTTTGCATCGTGCATTTTCTGTTTTTTTGTTCAATGACCAAGGCGAAATGCTTTTGCAGAAACGTGCCAACAAAAAATACCACTCGCCAAACCAATGGACGAACGCTTGTTGCTCGCATCCACGCCTAAACGAATCTTATCTGGACGGCGCGAAAAGACGTACAAAAGAGGAATTGGGAATCGATTGTGAGCTGACGGAGAAATTCCATTTTATCTACAAAGCGGATGTTGGTGAAGGACTTTGGGAGCACGAGTTGGATCACGTTTTCACGGGAAATTTCTCGGGAGAATTTGATTTGAATTTGGATGAAGTTTCTGAGATCCGCTATGTTTCTATCCAAGACCTTGAAAAGGAAATCACTGAGAATCCTGAGCATTTTACGGAGTGGTTCAAGATCATTTGGGCGGAATATCGCAATCAGTTGAATTAAAAAAAAGTTCAACCACAAAAGTCACAAAAGTAACTGATTTCTTTTTTTTTATAATCTTAAAATGAAGTAAAACTTTCGCGACTTTTGTGGTTATAAAAAGATTGCAAAAGTCAAAAATCTTTGTTCTTCTCTTTTCCTAAAATCTTCTCAAACGTAAATCCGAAAATATTGCTTAACTTTATTATCAAATCTTAAAATTATGAAGGCTTTGGTAATTGGCGCAACTGGCGCAACGGGGAAAGATCTTGTGGATCAACTTTCGCACGACCCTGAATTTGAGCAGATCGATATTTTTGTTCGACGCCGTTCCGATTTTCATAATGATAAAATTACTGCACACATCGTAGATTTTGACCGACCGGAAGAATGGAAACATCTTGTGAAAGGTGATGTGGCGTTTGCCTGTCTGGGAACGACTTTGAAGTCTGCAGGAAGCAAGGATAACCAGTGGAAAATCGACTACGACTATCAATATAATTTCGCGAAAGCGGCAAAGGAAAATCAGGTGGAGGATTTTGTTTTGGTGTCTTCTTATGGCGCAAGTCCGGATTCTAAAATCTTTTATTCCAGAATGAAAGGTGAATTGGAGGAAGCCATCAAGAATCTGAAATTTGAGAAAACGACCTTCTTCAAACCGGGAATGCTGGAGCGTAAAAACTCTGACAGAAGTGGCGAGGTTTTCGGGTTGAAGGCTTTGAAGTTTGTCAACAAATTGGGACTTTTCAAAAGTCAGCAACCTTTGCCAACGTCGGTTTTGGCAAAAGCGATGATCAATGCTTCTAAGATCAAATCCAAGAGTTTTTCTGAGGTTAGTTTGCACAGTATTTTCAGTTTTGCTGAGAAATGTAAATAAAAAAAACCAATCGTAATGATTGGTTTTGATTGTATTAATGTGTTCTTTCTTTCAAATATTTTTGCCATTCCCAAGTGGTCCTGAGTGCTTCTTCCAAAGTGGTTTCGGATTTCCAGCCTAATTCCTTTTCGGCTTTGTCAGCATTAGCATAAGCTACCGTGATATCACCTTCCCTCCTTGGACAGATCTGGTATGGAACGGCAACATCATTAGCCAATTCGAAAGCTTTTACTACTTCCAAAACTGATG
Organism: Epilithonimonas sp. JDS; assembly: GCF_021261315.1. Classification (GTDB taxonomy): domain Bacteria; phylum Bacteroidota; class Bacteroidia; order Flavobacteriales; family Weeksellaceae; genus Epilithonimonas. Next base: position 63,761 of record NZ_JAJSAX010000005.1, on the reverse strand, counting down.
AGCCTTTTCCTGTTCCTAAGTTATAAATATCAAGAACAGTTTCTTCTTCGGAATTCAATAATTTTTTAAGGGCAGCAACGTGTGCTTTTGCCAAATCGACAACATAGATGTAATCACGAACTGCCGTTCCATCTTCCGTTGGATAATCGTCTCCCCAAATGCTCAATTTTTCTCTGATTCCTGCGGCAGTCTGCATTACATATGGAACGAGATTATTGGGAATCCCAATTGGTAATTCTCCTAACAAAGCCGATGGATGCGCACCAATTGGATTGAAATATCTGAGTAAAGTGACTCTTTTCTGATAAGCCCTTGAGAAATCTTTCAAGATATCCTCACCCATTTGCTTGGTTTTCCCGTAGGAAGATTCGGCTTCTTTCAAAGGTGTATTTTCGTCAATCGGCATTTCGTCTGCTTGCCCATAAACAGTACAAGAAGAGCTGAAAATAAAGTTTGAAATATCTCTTTTTCTGAATTCCTGAAGAACATTTACCAATGAAAACAAATTGTTCTCATAATAATCCAATGGTTCCACCATACTCTCTCCTACTGCTTTTGAGGCGGCAAAGTTAATACAACCATCAATCTGATGAGCATCAAAAACCTGAGTCAACAATTCTTTTCTTCTGAGATCGAATGGATAGAAAATCGGACGTCTGCCAGTTATTTCTTCAATATTATTAAGAATAAATTTTTCTGAATTTGAAAGGTCATCCACAATGATGACTTCAAAATTATTATTGATCAATTCCACAACTGTGTGAGAACCGATGTAGCCGAGGCCGCCTGTTACGAGTATGGACATAGTTTAACTTTATTTTTAATTTGTTCCAATATCTTCTATTTCTTGGTAGGATTGTTTAATAAATTTAAATCTATTAATTAAAAAAAACATTAATAGAGGCAGAATTATAAGTAGAAAGACAGGTATTAAAGAATTATTTATTTGTAAACTTTGGTTGCGAAAGACTTTGTTTACTGATACAATTAAAAATGTTGCGCTGAAGCCCAAGTATAAAAATGATAATATTCTGATAGCAAATACTGACTTTTTAATAAGTAATATTAAACCTAGTAAATTAACAGAAAATACTGCAATAGCAAATATTAAAAATCCAATACGAGGATTAGCTTCTAAGTGTTTTATTTCTCTAATCAGTCCATAACCAAAAAATAAAAATATAAAAGAACTAACTGCTATTACTATTACATAAACAAATAGATTCTTGAAGAGTTTTTTTTCCATTATTTATCAAAAAACTCCAAAACAGAATCCGCAATATACTTCAACTGCTCTTCATCGAGTTCTGTGTGCATCGGCAGCGAAATCACTTCATCCAACAATTTATCTGTATTCACAAAATCTGCCGGATCACTTTCCTGATAATAGGCTTTCTGTTTTCTAAGCGCCACAGGATAATAAATCATTGCAGGAATTTCTTTTTCAGTAAGATATTTTTGAAGTTCGTTGCGTTTTCCGTTGGTAATTCTCAATGTATATTGATGAAAAACGTGCGTAGAATAATCTGCTCTTTTCGGCGTCAGGATGTTTTCGTTTCCGGCAAAAGCTTCGTCATAATAATCGGCGGCTTTTCTTCTTGCTTCGTTGTAAGAATCCAGGTTTGGGAGTTTTTTTCTCAAAACTGCTGCCTGAACGCTGTCCAATCTGGAATTAACGCCCACTTCATCGTGATAATAACGCTCGTACATTCCGTGGTTTACAATTCCTCTGAGTCTGTGAGCCAACGCATCATCGTCTGTGAAAATTGCGCCACCATCGCCGTAGCAGCCAAGATTTTTGGAAGGAAAAAATGATGTCGTTCCAATTGTTCCCATCGTTCCGGATTTTTTCTCCGTTCCATTTGAGAAAATAAAGTCGGAGCCAATTGCCTGTGCATTATCTTCTACAACGAAAAGATTATGTTCTTTAGCGATTTTCAGAATTTCTTCCATATTGGCACATTGTCCAAAAATATGAACCGGAATAATTGCCTTAGTTTTTGGCGTGATTGCTTTTTTGATTGCCTCAGTATCAATCGTGAAAGTATCATAATCAACATCAACTAAAACTGATTTTAATTTTAATAAATGAATCACTTCTACGGTTGCTGCAAAGGTAAAATCTGCTGTAATAACTTCATCACCTTCCTGAAGATCCAAAGCCATCAAAGCAATTTGAAGTGCATCTGTCCCGTTTGCACAGGGAATCACATGTTTTACATCCAAATAATTTTCCAGATCTGCCTGGAAAGATTTGACTTCCGGACCATTTATAAAAGCCGCAGAATCCATCACATTCAGAACTGCATTGTCAACTTCACTTTTTATTTTATAGTACTGGCTTTGTAAATCAACCATCTGGATTTTCTTCATAATCAAATATTTATTATTAAAAGGCTTTTAAAACCGTTATGAATATTAGCAAAAATATTTCTTGAAACCGATTTCAAAAGCAAAAACATTATTTTGTAAATTTACATTTATTTATCAGTTTAAAAAATCAAATTTCCCGAAACGTGAGAAAAATCTTTACAATTTTATCGGTTAGCTTTTCTTTGATAGCCACAGCTCAAACCGAATTAGTTTTTGTTTTCTTCAAGGACAAACCCAACAAAGCGGCTTTTTATTCTAATCCATTATCGGAGCTGACACAGAAATCACTGGACAGAAGAACAAATTTGGGAATTGCGCTCTCAGACCAGGATGCGCCCATTGAACAAAGTTATATTGCTAATATTCAGAATCTTGGATTTGATGTGACTGACTATTCAAAATGGCTCAATGGTGTGGCGGTAAATGCTACTTCATCTCAGATTCAAACTTTAGCTGAACAAAGTTTTGTGGATCACGTGGAAAGTTTTGTTAAAAATCCAAACGGTGGAAAACGACAGGAAAAAATTGAGAAATTCAAAGAGTTTAATCAGGAATTCGCTGGCAAAGATGGCTTAACCACTTTTAATTATGGTAGTGGACTCAATCAGATTAATCAGGTTAATATCCGTGCACTTCACGTGGCTGGTTTTACAGGAGCTGGAATGACGATTGCCGTAATTGACACCGGATTTCCTACTGTCAATACAGGAAATGCTTATAAAAGACTACGTGATAACGGACAAATCAAAGGCGGTTTCAATTTCATTGATAAAAGCACAGACATTTATAATACTTCTTTAAATACACACGGATCAATCTGTCTTGGAACCATTGGTGGATTTCTCGATAATCAATTTGTGGGAAGTGCTCCGGATGCCGATTTCTATCTGTACGCCAGCGAAGATGGCGCCAATGAAATCCCAGAAGAAGAACTTTATTGGATAGAAGCAGCAGAGGAAGCTGACAGAAAAGGTGTAGATGTCATTTCTACTTCTTTGGGTTACACAGATTTTGATGACAGCCGGTATGATTACACCTATGCTGATATGAACGGAACAACTTCATTCATCGCAAGAGGTGCACAAATTGCCGCTGAAAAAGGCATTTTCCTGACTGTTTCAGCAGGTAATAGCGGAGCAGCAGCATGGCATTATATCTCAACACCTGCAGATAATGCGAAAGTTTTCACAATTGGTGCGGTGACAAATCAGGGTAATGTTTCAACTTTTTCTTCTTACGGTCCCAACTCTGCAGGCGTCGTAAAACCTGATGGAAGCGCCAGAGGAACTGATACTTACACCGTATTTGGGAATCAGGTAACGCAAGCTTCCGGAACCTCGCTTTCCAATCCTTTGGCCGCGGGTGGCGTTGCATGCTTGCTGCAATCATTGCTCAAAACAACATCAAGAGAAGAGATCAAAAATAAACTGAGACAAAATGCATCTCTTTACCCAAACACCTCTCCACAAATGGGTTATGGTATTTTTAATTTTTACAAAACTTACCAGACTCTTGCGGTAAAAGACCTTCAAAAAACCCAGATGAAAATATATCCCAATCCAACAAAGGATGTCCTTAGTATTTCATCTGACAAGCCTATAAAATCTGTTGAAATTTATGATGTTTTAGGAAGATTAATCAAAACTGAAACTAAAAAAAACATCAATGTTTCTCAACTTGCAAAAGGAAATTACCTGGTAAAAGTTAAGACCGGAGATCAGGAATTGATAGAGAAATTTATTAAAGAATAATTTTTAGTCTTCTAAAAATCAAACCTTGTTTCAAATAGTTGGAGCGAGGTTTTTTATTGAAATGCAGGAAACGGCGGTAACGAATTCCTCATGCTCAAAGATCTTCCAATCGTCAACATTATCACTTCAAAAGCTTACAACAAACGTTACGGACATCCGCAAGCCGAGAGAATTGTAAAGGATTTTATCTTGCCCTCAATTCTGAAATAGTGGAAAACGAACTGAGGTTTAATTTCATCGACTTGAAGCAACTTCTTTCTCAAATTCAATTCTATTAATATACATGAGAAGAAAATTTTTAAAATACTGAAAAGCCATAATTGCAAATTTCATTACCAATTTCCAACAAATAAAAGATTTCTGATACGATTTCCACATTCATATCAAACTTTTGCCAAAACTGTTATAAATTAATTGAATAATATTCATAATTTATTAATCTAGACTTTTTTTTAGCGTTTCCTTTTTATAGATTTGCAGAACAATTAAAATTCATGAATTACTCGCTTGAGCTCAACACCCAGGAAGCAGGCTCTAACATCGTCTTTAACAACATTGTACTGGACGCATTCAAAATTAATATCGTAGAAAGATACTCGGTTAAAAACGGCGTCAATCACAAATTATGTGAAGTTCTTTTCAAAGTTCGTACACTGGACGACCAACTGATCAAAAAGAAAGATGGCAACATCAATATGTATCTGAGAGGAGAAAATTTGTTTAAATACCAAAAATTAATTAAAGTATTTTCCTCCTATCATTACAGGAAAAAGCTCATCAACAGGAAAGAAGTAGAACATGATTTTGTTCATTTCATTCTGATGTTTGCGGTATTGAATTACGACCTTATCGAATCCATAAAATAAAAAAATCTCTGGTGCCTGCCAGAGATTTTTTGATCTTCTATTTTATTTTGTCATAAATCAGTTTTGTGACGACGGCCCCGAAGAGATAATAGCCAACGGTCATCAGCTTCTTCTGAGTGGTCTCCGCAACAGGCGAGTCATCCAGTCCCATATTTTTCGGGAGCATCACCGCGCCTACTCCGGCCGCCACACCCGAAACAAGATTGAAACCACTCGTCGCAGTACTAGCGTAATAGATGCCATTGCTGATGACGTCTCCCGCAAGTGTCGCGGCGTAAAGCTGATCGTGATCTGTGATTTTCATATCCACTGTATCCAGAGCTTTGTTCAGAGCTTCCTCTCCCACTTTATTTACTTCCGGAACGTTGTCGAAGTTGTGCCTCACGATTTCGTGTAAAAGGTTCAGGGCAATTGCGCCGCCCAGACCTGCAAGTATTTTCTTGTACATATTGATTTCATTTTTGGTATTAGCCTTATTACACAAATTGAGCCACTACAAAAGATTTCCCGAAATTAAATCGCCGTGGCAAAAGCGAACAAGCCAAAAAAGATTCCGGGAGAATTCGCCACCACAATCGGCCAGTCCCGCTTCGGCTTTTTCATAAAACCGTAAGTCACCCACAGACTGCAGTTGATGGCTGCCACCAGCGGCTGCAGCCAGTCGCCTTTGTCGCCATCGAGGTTGTGAGAGATCTGCGGGATGTACGAGAAGTACATCGCCATTGCCGTCACCGTTGCTACCCATCCCAGGATTTGCATAAATTTTCCTTCCTCCATATCCGCTTTTAAAGTTGAATCAAACTTTGAAATTATCATACCAACCCGCCGCTGATGATAATTTGGAAGTACTTTCTGCAAATATCATTGCTAGATGGCCTGCCTTGTCGGGATGTCCTGATGAAAATTATTGGAAGTGATGTACAGATCATAGAAATAAATATCCTGATCAATATATTCTTTGATTGCTTTCTTCTGTGTGTTCAGATTCGGAGTCAGATGATAGAGATAATCTTTTCTCGACTTCGCTTTGTGGGCGCACGTGCAATAGCTTTGATCATCTTTGATGTGCTCCTCAAAATCCACAATCCGCACGTTATCCTCCTGATGATCCACCGAATGGTCAAACGTCTTTTTATCCAGCGTAAACCACGGTTCGCCGTGATAGAAGTAATGATCGATAATATCAGGATGGTTGAGATCTCTCGGATTTAGTACTGTAGAAGAATAGTATCCGTTGCAAGCATCGCAATGTGCCAATTGTAATTCTAGTGCCATAGTTTTGTAATTTGATACCGTCTACCTATCAGAATTTGTGCCATCGCAAACCAATTTATGAATGATCATCGGCATTTTGAAGAATCAAGACTTGTTCTAATTTCTTTTTTCCGGTATTAGTTTATTTAAACCCAATCAGTTATATTCGAAAAAACAAACAACCAATGACACTTCGCGATTTCTGCAGAATACACAGATTCAAACTGCAATTCTTATAACCAACTTTCACAATTCAACTCCCAAAGTAACGGTGGCTGAAATTTGCCGCAACCAACCTTTGCCATACTCTCTTAAACGAAATCAGCCCAGTAGCTCAAGCACTGTCACGCTGAGCGGAGTCGAAGCGTTTCAGCATCGAACCAATTACATATTTTCAACAATACGGATATCCGTAAAATAATTTGAAATATTTAGGATAGATTTGACATTATTAAAACCATATTTATTAAATAATTAGGAATTTAATACAACATAAATAAAATAATTAGGATTTGGTTGTTAAATATTTATATTTACCGAAAATAAATTTAGATTTATTTAAAACTAAATTCACATTAAACTAATCAAACTATGGAAGCAGACTTAAAATTAAAGCTGGAACAATTACATCAGAGAGTTGACTCGCTGAAAGACCAAATCAACACCGAAGAAGCTACAAAAAACGCTTTCGTAATGCCGTTCATTCAGATAATGGGTTACGATATTTTCAATCCGACAGAAGTCATTCCCGAATTCATTTGCGATATCGGAACAAAGAAAGGAGAGAAAATAGATTACGTGATCAAAAGAGATGGCGAACCAATTTTAATCATTGAATGCAAACATTGGAAAGAAAAAGTGGATGCCCACAATTCCCAGCTTCACAGATATTATCACGTTTCGAAATCCCGTTTTGGTGTCTTGACAAACGGGCATCAATATAATTTCTATGCAGATCTGGAGAAGCCAAACATAATGGACGAAAAACCATTCTTCACTTTGGACTTATCTAACTTGAAAGATTCGAGCCTAAAAATATTAGAAAAGTTTTCCAAAACAGGTTACAACTTAGAAGAAATCCTGGATTCGGCAGAAGCGTTGAAATACATCAAAGCCATCAGAAACGAATTTGAAAAAGAACTTCAGGAACCATCTGATGAGATTGTAAAACTTCTGGTAAACAGATTTTTTGACAAACCTCTCACAGCATCCAGAATGGTAGCTTTCCGAGAATACACCAAGAAAGCATTCTCAAATTCTATCAATGAATCGATTAGTTTCAGATTGAAAAATGCCTTGAACATTAACGAAAGTATTCCAAAGTCAGTTGAGCAAACACAGCCAATCGACGAAAATGTAGAAACTCCCAAATTCATAACAACTGAAGAAGAAATCGAAGGTTCTCAAATCATAAAAGCAATTTTAAGAGAAGTATTACCAGCGTCGCGCATTGCTTTCAGAGACACGCAATCTTACTTTGGGATTTTGTTAGATGATAACAACCGCAAGCCAATCTGCCGTTTACATTTTAATTCGTCAAACAAATATGTTGAAGTCTTTAACAACGGAAAAGACAACGGCGAGAAAAAACTGATTACGTCTTTGGATGATATTTATAATTTCAAAACTGAGTTGTTGGCGACTGTTAATAATTATGAATAGTTTACTATAAATTTTAGAATTGAATTTTACTTACTATTAATCCATAAAATTAAAAAAAATAATAACAATGAAAGTATTTTTAAGTTGGTCTGGTGAATTAAGCCATAAAGTAGCCTTAGAATTAAGGGAATGGTTACCATTCGTAATTCAGTCAGTTGAACCATATGTTTCATCGGAAGATATTGATAAAGGGGTGAGATGGAGTATTGATATAGCAAAAGAATTAGAAGATTCTTCATTTGGAATTCTTTGTGTTACACCTCAAAACATTGATGCTCCGTGGTTAAATTTTGAGGCAGGAGCGCTATCAAAAGCATTCAGCACATCAAATGTCTCCCCCTTTCTATTCGGTCTAAAACCATCCGATCTTAAAAAAAGCCCTTTACTACAATTCCAATCTACTTTATATGAAAAAAAGGATTTGTTAAAATTGGTTTTAAGTATTAATAATGCTTTAGGCAAAGAAAAGTTAGATGATAATAAATTAAAGCCAACTTTCGATGTTTGGTATGAAAAATTAAAGACTAAACTTGATCCTCTATTAAGTGAATCATCGATCAGAACTGATACAAATAGTAGTGAAGTAAATGAAAATAAGGCAAATGAAGCAATGGAAGAAATTCTAGAATTGACTAGAGAGCAATTTAAAATTCTCCGTAACCCTGAAATGATACTTCCACCACAATATATTTCAATTATTTTGAAAGAAATGAATCAAAACAATTCAATTGATGGTAGGGTAATGAGAGATTTAGAGTTTGGTTTTAGAAATTTGAAAATGGTAATATCTTCAATTCCGGAAGAAGCAACTTTTGAAAATAAAGACTTAGAATCTGCTATAACAAGACTAGAAAGGGCTATAATATATATTAAAGAAAATTATAAAAGGAATCGTCCTACAAATCCATACGGCTAATTTAGATATTTCCAATCCGAACTCACAATAACCAAACCCTCGCCCCCAGCGAGGGTTAAGTATTTTATTTAACATAATATCTTTTCCACAAAAAATTTTATCGAACAATCATTTGTATTCAATATTAATTTTATATTTGTTTCAATAAACAATTAAAAACAATACAAATGAGTTCAACATCCGAAACAGGTCACGCAAAAAATGTGGCCAACGCAAACCTATTCAATTCCTACGTTACAGATCTCGGCGCCCTCTACAAACCAAGCAATCCCGATCTGGAATTGAAAAAACTTCAGACCCTTTACACCGAAGCATTTACACAACAGGAAGAGATCAATGCCGCACTGCCACCCTACACTTCCGCAGTCAATGCCAGAGAAGCAGTCTTCTCTCCCATCAACAAAAAACTGACTAAACTTCAAAAAGCCTACAAAACAACCAAAGGCGTAACCGAGGCACAGATGGAAGATTTCATGACCATCTCAAGAAAACTAAAAGGCGGCAGAAAAAACCCACCTGCAGCACCCATCCCACCGGCAACAGAGCCAAACAGCCATTCCGTTTCCCAGTTGAGTTATGACCAGCGCACCAACAATTTTGCCCAGTTGATAGAGCTGCTTCAGAACACGCCAGACTATGCGCCCAACGAAACAGAATATCAGATTGCGACCCTTCAGGGCGAGAAAGACCAGATGATGCAGACCACCCAGCAGGTAGCTGACACCTACTTCCCCCTCAACATGGCAAGAGGCAGACGCAACACAATAATGTACACCTCCGGAAACAATCTGGTAGACACCTTCAACCTCGCCAAAACCTACATCTCCACAATCCTGGACAAAAACACCCCGGAGTACAAAGCCTTCGCAAAACTAAAATTCACAATGCCTCGCTAATTAGGCTAAAATCGGTAACAAATAATACGAATTCCGAAAAAAAAGATGCTCAGCACTAAAAAAGCACAGTTCATTTTTCATAGAATTATTCAGCACACACTTTTGTCATCCCGTAGGGATCTAAACTCTATAGGTTTGGATCCCTACAAATGACAATCTTAATTGACTTCCTTAGCACCTTAACAACAAGACTACTCTAATTTACAACAAGACTACTCCAAACTTCAACAAGACTACTCCAAATTACAATAAGGCCACTCCAAATTACAACAAGACTACTCCAAACTTCAATAAGGCTACTTCAAATTACAACAAGACTACTCCAAACTTCAACAAGGCTACTCCAAAATTCAACAAGACTACTCCAAATTACAACAAGACTACTCTAAATTTCGGCAAGAATACTTTAGAATATTAAAACCAAAAAAAACCTCTCAATCACTTGAGAGGTTTCATTTATACCAAAATCAAAACTTGATTCTTTTTACTTTTATCTTGTATCTTCCTATGCGGAATTTCTACTCGCATTAATATTCCCAAACAAAGAACGCATTACCAGTTTCTCATAACTCTCCCTGTTCCCTTCCCCTTTCTGAATCTTAATCAAAGCATACTGCTGAATACTCAACAGCGGAAGCACAATCTTCTCACGGATCTTCACAGACTTACGGTTCAGCGGCTCCTCCTGCATCAGGATATTGTAGCCTGTCAGTTCCAGCATCATCTCTTTAGACAGAGAAAATTCAGCAAAAAGAATATTCCAGAACTCCCCAAACTTAGGATTGTTTCTCATATAATAAGTCAGCGGAAAATAAGTCTTATTCATACTCATCATAGAGTTCAGCACCAATGTTTTAAAGAAATCCGAACCTTTATACAATTCTTTGATCTCCTCAAATCTTCCAGCATCCATTAAAGTTTTAAGCGCAAACCCAAACCCAAAGAACCCGGGAACATTCTGCTTCAACTGTGCCCAGGATCCCACAAACGGAATCGCTCTCAAGTCTTCAAACTTCAGTTCTGCGCCTGCTCCACGTTTGCTTGGTCGACTGCCTATATTCGTTCTTCCGTAATATTCCAGCGTACTCATCTCCTGCAGGTAAGGCACAAACATCGGGTGCGCCTTCAGGTCAGAATATTTCTGGTAGCTGATATCCGCTAATTCCGAGATTAATGATCTTTCCTTTTCGTTAAGATCTTTCTTCGTACTCTTGAAAACATCATTCTCAATCCCCGCCGTCAGCAGCTGTTCAAAGTTAAACTTCGCCTGATCCTTATTCCCGAACACACTCGTAATTGTCTGCCCCTGGATCGTCAACTCGATTTGGTTGTTCGCAATGGTTTTCCCTTGCGATGCGTAGAAATCGTGGGTCTTTCCACCACCTCTCGCTGGCGGTCCGCCTCTGCCGTCAAAGAACACGACTTTAACGTCGTTATCTTCAGAGATCTTAGTCAGTTTCTCTTTGGAAGTATAGATCTGCCAGTTCGCTTTCAGGTAGCCGCCATCTTTGGTACCATCTGAGAAACCTAGCATAATGATTTGCTTGTTATTTCGTCTTGCCAAATGTTTTTTATAAACCGGATGATCGTACAAAGTTTTCATCACACTTTCGGATTTATCCAACCCTTCCATCGTTTCAAACAGCGGAACAATATCAATATGAATATCTTCGTCTGCATAGCCGCAAAGCTTCATCATCACATAGACGTTCATCACATCCTTCACTTCATCAGAATTGGAAATAATGTATCGGTGCATCCCGCGCTCGCCATTATTCTCCTGAATGGTTTTTATGTTGTAAACACTTTTCAAAGTCTCGCAAGTCATCTCATCATCAAAATCCTGAGGATTCAGAACCGCTCCGGAATTTAATAGAAGATCAATCTTCTCATCATTCGTTTTCGAATCCACATCTTCATTAATGACTTTTTTAAAGATATCATCAATTACATTCTGATGAACTCTGCTGTCTTGACGGATATCCAACGTTGCAAAGTGCGTCCCGAAAATCTTCACACGATCTCTGAAATCATCTAGAACATGGAAGAAAAGTCCGTTGTGTTCTTCCTTAAGAATCTTCTCCGCTTTATCCAGTTCAGCAATGATTTCCTGTGCAGAAACCCTAACATCCTCCTGGAAAATTGAATCATAAATTCTTTTGCTCACAGCTTTCAAAACGTCAGAAACACCACGGAAACTCAAGCGTCTTCTCACGATTTTCAAATGTCCGTAATAATCTTTCAGGATTGATATTCTCAGTTCCTCCGCTACTTTCATCGTAATATCAGCCGTCACGAAAGGATTTCCATCTCTGTCACCTCCAGGCCAGAATCCCAACTGAATAATATCCGGACTCGGCGTGTAGTTGGAAGTTCCGAAAACCTGTTTTACTTTTCTGTAAAGCTCTCCAATACTTTGATAATAGACATATCTCAGATAATAAATAATACTCAAAGCTTCATCAAGCGGCGTTGGTTTTTCTTTATTAACAAAAGGCGTTTTACCCAACTGCTGTAGCAAAGTATCGATCTGCGTCACAGAATCGTTGATGATGGCATCACGCAAATCGTGGATAATTCTCTGAACGGCATTCGGATAAAACTGCGTTGGGTGCGCCGTGAAAACAATCTTGATCGCAAAATCATCCATCTTCTTTCTGATAGCTGCGAGGTCATGATCCTGATTGGCGCGGTCATACATATTCATCACAGTCCCTGCATCCGTCTCGGAATGCAATTGCTGGAAAGCCGCATCCTCGATACTGTCGAACAATACAACCTGTCTTTCTATATATTGAATGATTTTGAAAAGTAGTTCCAGTTTCTGATCTTCAGTTTCCAGTTCGGTGTGTTTCTGGAAAAACTCTTCCACGATTTCTTCCGGAGATTTCCCGACATTGTAACCTTCTCTGCTTTCTTCGGCAAGGAATGGGAGCAACATCCCGATATTTGTCATTTTATCATACGGCAGACTCATAAAGAGTGAATTGTAGATTTGAAATTTATTCTCTACAATCTGCCGGAATTTTTCAATTTTCTGATCGTTTAGCATTTAACAAAAATAACAGATAAATTGTAAAATCGGTAGTCTGAAATGTTATTTTTATCTTAATATCTTGCATTGATTAAAACTAAATTTATGCATTACGAACAGATTAACGAGAATCAGGCATTTTCCAAAACTTCAATAATTTCTGCACCGTATTTTTCAATTTTAGTTTTTCCTATACCATTCACCTGTTCCAAATCTTCCAAATTGCTGGGTTTGTTTTTGGCAATAGTCATCAAATGTGCATTATGAAAAATAATGTAAGAGGGCAGCTGAGATTCCTTAGCCTTTTCTGATCTCCAGTCTTTCAATTTGTTATAAATGATGACTTCCTCCTCAGTAAGCTCTTCCTCGGAAATAGAAGTGATTTTATTGACAGGCTCTTTTGCTTTCTTCTCCTGATATGAAACCAAGACAGACCAATAATTTGTTTCATCCTCAATCAATTGTGAATTTGTGTGCAACACTTCAAATTTTGCCAAAAAATCATTTATCAAAAATTGATCTTCTTCCAGAAACTCTTCCGAAATCCTGATTTTAAAAACTTTAATTTTCATAATCGTATTATTTAAAATGAAAAAACCTTGTCAGGTTTTGAAAGTCTGACAAGGTTTCCGATGTAAATTATTTGGATCCCAAAAGCACCAGCTCTTCCACTCGGATTTCCGTAATCATTCTTTTCACGCCGTCTTTGTCATCATAAGATCTGTAAGTCAGCTTGCCTTCGACGGCGATTTCTTTACCTTTCGGCATATACTTTTCCATAACTTCCGCCGTTTTTCCGTACGCCACCAGATTGTGCCATTGCGTTTCTTCCACTTTCTCGCCATTGGCTTTGGTGTAGTAGTCGTGTGTTGCAATGGATACAGTTGCCTGTTTGTTTCCATTTTCGAAATTGAATATTTCAACTTCCTTTCCTGTGTGACCAATCAATGTCACTTTGTTTCTTAAAGACATAGCATTAAATTTTTTATTATTAAACTTTTAAAATCGGAACGTTCAAATTGTCTGTTTCCCGATTTCCTTGCTGCAAATTTTCAACAAAAACAAAACCCGAATCGGTAGAAAAGTATTTATATCCGTTTGTAATCGTTTGTAAATGGAAAAGTTTTTATAATTTTAATTTTAAACAAAAAGCAAATGAAACTGATACCAATCCTTTTACTAATTAATACTGTAGCTTTCGCACAGACTTCTCAAAAGAAAAAAATCGGTGAAGAGATTGAAGGCCATTTTTTGGGAAACGGAAAAGCAATCGTTGCAACGGCAACTAAAACTAAGGAAGCAAAAGGAAATCCCATTGAAAACGGAACGCCTGCCGAATATGAAATTCGGTTTTCCGACAAAAAATTAAAACCCATAAAAATCGGCTGCTGCGAAATGACTCTCATCAATGAAGGTGATCTGGATAATAACGGCGCTGATGATCTGTCAGTTTTTCAGGCTCCAATGAATGGCTGTACTTATTCTATGACAACGTATTCTTTCATTAATGGAAACTGGAGAAAGATTGTCGATACATTTTTGATTCCAACAGGTTGTGAGAGTATTAATCACAATGATTTACAGAAAATGATTTTCCGGGAGAATAAAAATATTTATTATTTAGAAAAAGATCTGATTGATGAGAATGGAAAATTAATAAAGAAAAAGGCTACTAAATAGCTTAAAATTTCAAAGCACAATTATGAAAAAACACATATTCATCTCAGGCATTATTTCACTACTACTTAATTTGAGTTGCGAAAATTCTAAAAAAGAATCTGTCAGCACCAATGATGACACTGTTGCCATCAAGCCAAACTTAACTGAAAAATCTGTTTCCACCACCGAAATTAAAAATTATCCAACTGATTTTGTCCCAAAAGCTTATGTGGTTTTTGATAAAATTTTTGGCGATCTGAACAAAGATGGTGTTGAAGATTGTGTTTTGATCATCAAAGGAACAGACAAAAGTAAGTTTGTAAATGATGAATATCAAGGTGTTTTGGATAGAAACAGACGAGGAATTATCGTTTTATTCAACAAAAACGGCCACTACGAACTGGCGACCAAAAACTACGATTGCTTCTCTTCTGAACACGAAGAAGGCGGCGTTTATTATGCACCGGAATTAGGTTTTGAAATTAAAAAAGGAAATCTCTACATCAATTATGCACACGGCAGATATGGCTATTGGGAATATACTTTCCGATATCAAAATTCTGATTTGGAACTTATCGGATATGACGATAGTGATAACAGAGGTCCGGTCATCAACTCAGAAACCAGCATTAATTATTTGACGAGAACGAAAATCGTTAATGTAAATACAAATGTTAATGCAGAAAGCGGTGAGGAAGTTTTTAAGAAAAGTGTGAGTAAAATCAGTAGAACCAGATTGATAAAATTGTCGGAGATTAAAAATTTTGATGAGCTTTTAAGTGATGAAGATTAATTAAAAATAAAAAACACACAAATGGAAACACAAACCTGCCCGCAATGCGGTGACAAAATTATCGGAAGATCTGACAAGAAATTCTGCTCCGACGCCTGCCGAAACGCCTTCAACAACAAGCAAAATAAAAACTCAACCAACTACATGCGGAATGTGAACAACAGGCTCCGCAAAAATTACAGAATCCTCGCAGAAAATAATTTTGAAGGAAAAACAAAAGTCAATCGTCTTAAGTTACAGAACGCCGGTTTTGATTTTGATCACATCACACAAATAGTGACTTACAAAAACGGCTCGCAATACTTTTTCGTTTATGATCAGGGCTACAAAATCCTCGACAGCGACTGGGTATTAATCGTAAAAAAGACCGATTAAACTATGATTCTTACTATTCTGATTCTCTTGGCAGCTGTTGCTGTTTATCTTTACAATCTTCCCGTTTTTGGCGGCGAATTCTCCGGAAAAAGACTGGTCCGGATGAAGCAATCTCCAAACTACAAAAACGGAACATTTCAAAACCTGAGTTTCACGCCATCACTGGCAGAAGGTTTCACGATGCGAAAAGTACTTTGGGATTTCCTGACCGACAAAACTGAAAACAAAATTCCGAAAATACAATTGCCAACTCAAAAAATCAATCTGAAGGAACAGCCGATTACTGATAATTTTTTGGTTTGGATGGGACATTCATCTTATTATTTTCAGATCGATGGGAAAAGATTCTTGGTAGATCCGGTTTTCAGTGGAAATGCATCTCCAATTCCCGGGACAACAAAAGCGTTTGCAGGAACGGATATCTACATGCCAGAAGATTTCCCGGAAATTGATTTTTTGATTATTTCGCACGATCATTATGACCATTTGGATTTTAAAACGGTTAAAAGTCTGAGACCAAAAATCAGCCAGGTCATTTGTGGATTGGGTGTAGGTTCTCATTTCGAAAAATGGGGTTTTGATGAGGACAAAATCACAGAGCTGGATTGGTATGAAGACGAAATCATATCACAAGGATTCAAAATTACTTCTACTCCAGCGCGGCATTTTTCCGGTCGAAGATTTAAGAGAAACAACACACTTTGGTCCTCGTATGTTTTGGAAACTCCTACCAAGAAAATATTTCTGGGCGGCGATAGTGGTTATGATTTTCATTTTAAAGAAATTGGAGACAAGTTTGGTCCCTTTGACTGGGCAATTCTGGAAAACGGACAGTACAACGAAAAGTGGCGCTATATCCATACATTACCTGATGAGTTCATAAAAGTTGCAGAAGAACTTAATGTAAAAAATGTTTTGCCGGTACATTCGGGGAAATTTGCTTTGGCTCAACATACATGGGATGAGCCTTTGCAGAAAGTCTTTGAAAACAGCAAAGGCAAAAATTTTAAAATTTCGACACCAATCATCGGTTCAAAACTGAATCTGGATGATGATTCGCAGACATTTACAGAATGGTGGAAATCATAAAAGTTATTAATCACAATTAATATTATTTAAAATACATTTGTAAATCAAACCTGACAAGAATTAAAAAAACATTGTATGCAAGAATTACACGAGCTGGAACTTACATTACTGGAAAATCTCACTGCAAAATATCCACAATTCAAATCTCATCTTCCATTTCTGAAAGTTGCCGAACGAAAATTGACTGCATCAGGATTGGATGTTAACCTTGAATATGTTGATTTTAATGGTGAATTTGATGAAACAAACGCGCTGTTCAGCAATGGTGGTAATATTCAGATTAAAGGGCTGAAAGAAGGTCTCAGCTATGTCATCGATATTACAGTGGGACAAATAACATCAATTGAATTTTCAACTTATAATGAGAAATGGGACGGAAAATTTACTGATTTTAAAATCTTAGAAAAGGAATAATCATTAGTATAATTTAAAACAAAAAAGGATGAGCAAACAACTCATCCTTTTTTTATTCTTAATATCAAAGATTATTTAGCAGCTGTTACCACTGTACTTTTCAGCCAGTTGCTGTGGAATTTGCAATCCTTGTATTTGTTATCTACAGAGATGAAGATTGATGGGATCTTGTTATTAACCCATTTCTCAACAATCTCGTTTTTCTTTTTGTTAAGTGCCATTTCCTTGATTCTTTCATAGTCGGTAGCAAGATCCAATTGGTGCGCATCGATGATATCATTCACCTGGATGATGCTCATCATTTTTCTCTTCTGCTGATCTTCCTGCTGGAAAGGTTCTGTGATGTCGTTTTTCTTAAGACCTGCGATCTGATAAGAAATTGTAGGATCAAGACCTAATTTTTCTAGTTTATCCGATCCATCCTGATTATTGGTCATAATTCCTGCAGAAAACTTGTTGCTTTTGTCATCAGAGAACTTGTAGGCTGCATCTTTAAACGTCATCTTCTTGTCCATAATCAACGTTCTGATGCTGTCCAATTCTTTTCTTGTTGCGGCAATCTCCTCAGCATTCGGAGTACTTTTGATCAGGATATGTCTTGCATCGTATTTCTTTCCGTTTCTTTTTACAAGCTGAATCAAGTGATATCCAAATTCTGACTCTACAGGATCGGACATTTCGCCTTCCTGAAGGTTAAGCGCCGCTGCTTCAAATGGCTTTACCATCTGCCCCATATTGATATTTTTGTAAATACCGCCAAGTGCTGCAGAACCTTCATCTTCGGAATAAATTCTGGCCTGGCTTTCGAAGCTTTCACCTTTTTTGATATCGTCTTTTATCTTATTGAGTTTAGCAATAATCTCCTGTTTGTGAGCAGCAGAAATTTTTGGAAACATACTGATTTTTGACAGTGCAACTTCATCCTTTACGTTTGGTAACTGGAATTTGAACTGGTTGTAAAAATCCGTCACTTCATTTGGCGTCACATCTGCTTTCTCAGTGATTCTGCCATATTTTGCCTGCCCGTAATAATTGTCTGCATCAATTTTCTCGATTGCGGTTTTCATCTCGTAAGACGTACGGAATTTGTAAGCTGCCAACATCGCTTTCTCGTCTGGAAACTGCGAAAGAATCTGAGTATATTTTGTACCCGCCATTTCTTTAATAGCCGCAGATCTGTTTTCTACCAATGTATCCTTTTTTGCTTCGTAGATGAGCAATTTGTTGTTCAGGATACTCTCCATAAAATCACATTTATCTCCCACATTTGCGCCTTGCTGTTTTGCATAGTTCGCTTGATCCTCTATGTCAGACTCCAGTACAATCTCATCGCCTATCACGGCTGCAATCCCATCTATGAGCTGACCTTTTTTTATTTGAGCAGATAAGTTTGTATTAAATAAACAAAGCATTACTGACAATAAAAAAAGACATTTCGTGTATTTCAACATTATTTATATTTATTAAGCTGCAAAATTAAGATTATCAACCAATTCTGCTTCATTTTTTGTTATAATTATTTCTTAAAATTTTTATTCAGTTCTGCCATAAAAGCAGGCTGAATTTCAACTTTGGTTTTAGCACGCTGCTCGGCAATTGTTTTTTGAAGCAGTTTCTCTGTCACTGCATCCGTCATATCTTCCTGAGCTTCCACCTGTGTCATCTGCTGTTCCGGCAAAAGTCCATCGATGGAAACAACCACATCTCTGTTGGAAATCTTAGTCGTAAACGTTCCTTTTTTGAAAGGCACATTATTTTTCTTGAAAATATCAGAAGATTCCTGGATCTTGCCTTCTTCAAAATGAACCAAAACCTGGTTTTTATCGTTGACCTGATTTTTGTATTTCGTTTTCAGAGCTTCCCATTTCTTCGGATCTTTCATTTCTTTTTCAATTTCCTTCAGAAGTTTGGGATCGGAAATGACAGCTGCTCTGGAGTCTGCTCTTTTTTCCCAGACAAATTTCGACTTGTTTTCGTTGTAATAATCGGTGTAAAGTTTCGGATTATTTTTCACTTCGTCTTTCAGATATTCGGAAAAGATGTATTCAGAATACAGATTTTTTTTGACATCATCAATTTCTGGTTTCACATCCGGAAGATTCGGGAAATTCTTAGCATAAACGCCAACCATATACTGCTGCGCCTGATAATTGACAAGCTCGGACCATTGATTGGTTGGGATCTGTTCTAAGTTTTTGTATTGCGCATCAATCGCTTTTTTGAAATCCTCGTAGTTCACGCTGTTTTTTCCGTAAGAGAAAAGGACAGCTTTAGGATTTTTTGGATTAAGATAAGCCTGATAAGACTTTTTAATTTCCAAAAACTCTGGCGTTTCTGTAAATTTATCCTGCGTCTTCAGCCAATCGATTAATTTTGAAGTCACTTCTTCACCATAACTTGTTGCCAGCATTTCTTTCTGGAAAAAGCTTCTATTGGCGTCTGTAAAAACGTAAGGCTCAATATTATAAATATTAAAAATAAAATATTTATCACCAAAAAGAATTGGTGTTTTTGTATAGAAATCTTTCAACTGACCTTTCAAAGCATTGTAAACATCATCCGGCAAGATAGGTGAACCCATCACAGCGCCACCTGAATTTTTCTCATCTTCTGTGGCTCCATATTCCTTCACCACAGCCTGGAATTTCTTTCCTGATTCTAATTCCTTGTAGATTTTTGCTTTGTTAGCTTCATAATTCGCATCATTTGGAATTGTCAAGACACCAAAAATCATATAACCTAAGCTTGGTCTTGTTGCAACAACTTTTGCAAAACCTACAACATTTGGTTTGTCGATGAATGTGGTGTAAGAATTAACCGGTGCATTTTTTACCTGCTGATACAGTTCGTAATCCAACATTCCGGGCTTGACGTAAAATGCTTTGGAAGCTTCCGGATTTGCATTCTTTGCAAGGAAATCTTCCATCTTCATTTTTCCTGCTTTTACCTGATTATAAAGTGCCTTGTAATCGGTTTTATCGTCAGCCTTTTTTTCTTTGATGAAAAGGAGAACCTGCGTTTCCGTTTTGCTGGAGTTTACAAAATCCTGAAGCAAAGGATCGATAATCGGTTTTGGATAGAACTTCTGCTCTCTCAGCTCCGTCATTTTCTGATTGACAGAATTCACGAAGAAATTAAGCGTATCTGCTTTTTTCTCTTTTGCCAACTGCTGTAACAAAAGGAATTCTACCGTCGAATTGACGGATTTATCCGGTCCGTTGTTTTCCAGACCATATTTATTTTCTTTGATGTAATCTTTTACAGAGATGCTGTCTTTGCCAACGATCAAATATTGTGAAAAAGCCGTTTGAGACACGAATGCCAAAACTGCAGGAAACAAAATTTTCTTCATTTGAAATATTTAATAACACCCTTTTGAGTGATAAATTTGTGTAAGGTTAAATTTTAGATGACAGATTCGAATGCTGTCAATTCTTTGAACTGATTGATTCTGTCGCTCAATTCTTCTTTCGTAACATTTTCTATTCTTTCTGTCCCGAATTTCTCTACCGTGAAAGATGCCATTGCACTTCCAACGATGATCGCTGTTTTCATACTTTCAAAACTGAAATCTTCTTTCTTGGTAAGATAAGATGCAAATCCGCCTGCGAAAGTGTCTCCAGCGCCGGTTGGATCAAAAACTTCTTCCAAAGGCAACGCAGGAATTGCAAAGATTTTTCCGTCGTGGAAAAGCAATGCGCCGTGTTCTCCTTTTTTGATGATCACATATTTTGGTCCTAATGTGTGGATTTTCTTAGCCGCTTTTACCAAAGAATATTCTCCGGAAAGTTGTCTTGCTTCCTCATCATTAATAGTGATAACGTCTGTTTTTGCAATGACTTTCATCAAGTTGTCCCAAGCGATGTCCATCCAGAAATTCATTGTATCAAGGATCACCAATTTCGGCTGCGTTTTCATTTTTTCCAAAACAGAAAGCTGAACTACAGGATCAAGATTTCCTAACAAAAGAACTTCTGCTTCCGAAGAATGCTCAGGAACTTTTGGGTCAAAATCTGCCAAAACATTCAGTTCTGTAACCAAAGTATCTCTGGAGTTTAGGTCATTGTGGTATTTTCCGCTCCAGAAGAAAGTTTTCCCGTCTTTCACCATTTCCACACCGTCTACATTGATGTTTTTTGAAGTCATCATATCAAGGTATTCCTGTGGGAAATCGCCGCCGATTACGGAAACCAAACTAACGTCTGTGTCCAAAGCTGCTGCTGCAAGTCCAATGTATGTGGCTGCACCACCAAGAATTTTATCTGTTTTTCCAAAAGGTGTTTCGATGGCATCAAATGCTACAGTTCCTACTGCTAGTAATTTCATAATTTAAGTTTTTGCTAATGGCAATTGGCTTTTCGCTGATTACCTATATATTGTTATTTTTTTTATTCTTGTTGTCTTTTGCCTTTATTCTTGTTTCTTATTTAGTTTTCCATTCAAACGAATCTATCAGATGCAAAAGGTCTTTTTTGATATAATCTACCGCCGGCGCCAAAGAATCGGGACGTGGACGTGAATTGAAATACAAATTTCCGGTCACAAAATGTCTCGTGCTGTCTGTTACATAAAACTGAATGTTGGAAGCAGTTTGACCATTCAGTTCGTAGAAATTTCCGTAAACGTGTTTTTCAGGATACGCAAAAGATTTAGTATCAATCGAGCTTGCTTTGATGGTATGTTCGTACACCATTTTCTCAACTTCCTTCACGTGAAGCGGAAAATCACTTTTGATTGGAAAATAAGTGATGAAAACATTGGCTTTCATCCCAGGATACGAGAGATTGTACCAGCACGCTTGTTTTGCATCTTTGATCTTTGCAAAATCCGAGTAATCAAATGAGTAATCGCAAGGTGCAGAAAAGTTCAGATATTTCGGGGCCGGATATTCCAAACGCAGGTCGCCTTTTGGTTTTGGAACCGGTTCTTTGGCGCAGGAGAAAAGTGATAAGCCGATGAAAACTCTGATCAGATTTTTAAACATTCGGCAAAAATAACAATTAGAATCGATACAGAGAATTTTGAATACTTAATTTTTGTTAAGAATAATTGATTTACAGAGAAATAATCATATATTAATGAGTGATATTTTTAACTCTATTGCCTATTTTGGCGATTTTGCGGATTTTTTTTAAAACATTTTTGTCATTCCGTAGGAATCTCAGCAGTTTAGATTCCTACGGAATGACAAAATCGTGTTTTTTTACTGTGTTTTGTTTTTATACCGCATCTGCAGCCCGACTTGAACGGAAATCCTTTTTTGAACCTGGTAAAGCGAAGGCAAAAAGATTGGGAGTGGAAGGCGGAAAAAGCTGCCCAAATATTATTAATTTGTTTTAAAATACGTTAAAATTGAAGATTAATCTGATGAAAATAAAATATTTGTAACCTTTTTGGGTTTCTGATCGTATAATATAATGCAACCTAAAGAATGAGGTTTTTATATGAGACAATTAAAAATTACAAAACAGGTTACCAACAGGGAAACCGCATCACTAGACAAGTATCTGCAAGAAATCGGAAAAGTGGAATTGATCACGGCCGATGAAGAGGTAGATTTAGCACAAAGAATCCGCGCTGGCGACAGAGCTGCGTTGGAAAAATTGATCAAAGCTAACTTACGTTTCGTGGTTTCCGTTTCCAAGCAGTATCAGAATCAGGGACTTTCTCTTCCCGATCTGATCAACGAAGGAAATCTTGGTCTAATGAAAGCGGCGAAAAGATATGATGAGACGAGAGGTTTCAAATTTATCTCCTACGCTGTTTGGTGGATTCGTCAGTCGATTTTGCAGGCTTTGGCCGAGCAGTCGAGAATTGTGAGATTACCATTGAATAAGATTGGTTCTATCAACAAGATCAACAAAGCTTATGCTCACCTGGAGCAAGAGAACGAAAGACCACCTTCTCCGGAAGAGTTGGCAGAAGTTCTTGATATGAGCGAGGAAGACATCAAGGAATCTATGAAAAACAGTGGTCGTCACCTATCGATGGATGCGCCGCTTGTGGAAGGTGAAGATTCTAACCTTTATGACGTTTTGCGTTCGGGAGAATCGCCTAGTCCGGATAAGGATTTGATGTTGGAATCCCTGCAAATCGAAATCGAAAGAGCGCTTCAAACTTTGACTCCTAGAGAGGCTGACTTGGTAAGATTGTATTTCGGATTGAACGGAAAGCATCCAATGACGCTTGAAGAAATCGGTGAAACTTTTGACCTTACGAGAGAAAGAGTTCGTCAGATCAAAGAAAAAGCGATCAAAAGATTGAAACACAACACAAGAAGTAAGATTTTGAAATCTTACCTTGGAAAATAAGAATTCCTTTTTCGGAATGAAATTGAAGCAAGACTTTTTGGTCTTGCTTTTTTTGTATTTTTGAAGATGATTGAAATTAAAAAATTCAAATTTGCTTCTAACTTAGAATACGTTCATTTAATTCTAAATGAGCAAGAGATTCCACATTCTATAGATATTGAAAATTTAATTTTATTTTCCGAAGACATACAGAAAGCGAATATATTGCGAATCATCAATAATCTAAACTTAGATGAGAATGAGGTTGACGTAGATGAAAATTTTCAGAAAGATTTTGAAGATTGGCATAACAATAGCCTAAATCCGGGACATTTCACTGGAGGAAAAATACCTTTTTTCTATTGGAATGTTAAGAATTACCCATTCCTGTTGTTTACAATATTGTTCGTTCCTATCATTTCTATCATCATAATATTGTTCGTTCAAGGAGGTGATGACTTAAATTTAAATTTTGATTTTTTTGGTAACCTCATATTTCTATTTTATTTGTTTGTAGTTATTTCAATGCTTGTTCAATGGATAAAATATAAGAAGCGTAAAAAACAAAACGTTAAATAATGAAAATCTCAATCATCGGTGGCGGAATTGGCGGATTGACTTTGGGAAATGTTCTAAAGCAACACAACATCGATTTCAAAATCTATGAAAGCGCGCCGGAAATAAAACCTGTAGGCGCTGGAATAGCAATGGCAGGAAATGCAATGCAGATCTTCGATAAACTCGGTTTGAAAGAAAAGATTGAAAATGCAGGAACCAAAATGCACGCTTTGATAATCACTGATGAAAAGCTGAAAACCATTTCAAAAACCGACGTTCTGAAGCTTGAAAGCAAATACAAGGTTTGCAATATTGCGATTCACCGAGCTGAACTTCAAAGAGTCTTGAGTGAGAATATATCAGAACATATCATCCTTGATAAACGTCTTTCAACAATTGAGAAGAAGGAAAATTACCATTTGATTTTTGAAGACAAAACAGAAATCGAAAGTGAGATTGTCTTTGGAGCTGATGGTGTAAAATCTTTGGTTCGAAATGAAATTCTTAAATCTGGAAAAATTCGGGAAGCGAAACAAAAATGTTGGCGCGGAATCCTGACCACCGAAATCCCAGAAAAATACAGCCACAACGCCTATGAAATGTGGGGAAAAGGAAAACGTTTCGGCTTTGTGAAGATCAAGGAAAATACATTGTATTGGTATGCTTTGGTGAATGAAAAATTCTATTCTGATGATATTGACCTAATGGAAACCTTCACGGAATTTCATCCTGATGTGTTGCAAATGATCTCTAAAACTTCGAAAGAAAACATCATTCTGAATGACATCATCGACCTAAAACCAATGGAAAAATGGTCTGCAGAAAATCTTTGTTTGATTGGAGACGCAGCACACGCCACAACACCTAATATGGGACAAGGTGGTTGCCAAGCAGTCGAGGATGCGTACATCATCGGAAAACTTCTAGAAACTGAAAAAGACTGGAACAAAATCTTTCATCAATTCGAAAAGATCAGAAGATCAAAAGTGAATCACATTGTAGAAACCAGTTGGACGCTTGGGAAAGTGGCGCAGTGGGAGAATTTCACAAGACTTCGGAATTTTGTTTTTAGAAATATGCCGGAAAGTGTGAATCAGAGGCAGATGGAGAAAATTGTGAAATTGGAATTATAAAAATTACTCTTTTTTCTTCAGACTTTCAATCAAACCTTCCAGTTCTTTGATCTTGTCTTTGAGGTTTTTGATATCATTTTTGTTATTGGAAACTTTGCTCTTCAACATTACCGTTCTGGCGCGTTCGCTGTGGTCTTCTTCGTCGTCATCCTCGTTGATTTCCTCTACATCTTCCTGGATCTCGTCAATGTCTTCCTGAATCTCCTCTACATCTTCCTGGATTTCCTCGATGTCTTCTTGGATTTCATCAATATCTTCCTGGATTTCATTTACATCTTCCTTCAGATCCTCGATATGTTCTGTACTTTTGTTGACAGACATTTGAATGAAAATCGCTAAATAAATAGCCTCCAAAGATACAACTGTTGTGAGAACCAACAACATATGTTCGAACTCAACGATTTTAAAAATAGGTAATGCAAAACACACGATAAAGAAAATCGTATGGAAAACTAATGACTGGATAGATCCTACCCACCAGATGATTCCATTGGCGATCTTCTCTAAAATAGTCAGTCTTTCCTGAGTTTCTTCTGTGATTTTCATTGCTGATTTTTTAAACTGTTTGATTGTCTTTCAGAATTTTTCTAGAAAATATAATGATTAGAATAAAATTAATAAAGATTAAATAATAACCAATTTTGATTTGATCCAATTCTTCTAAAGCTTCGCAAAAGTAAAGTAAAATTGTAGAACTACTTAATAAAATCAAATTAATTGACGATAAAATTTGTACTGTTTTTATTTTGTTTAAGAATGATGAAATCCACATTATTATGGTTGATATCAAAACTAAAAAATAGCCTGATAAATAATAAAACGACGATTCAAAAAAAGAACTCTTATGCAATTTGTCCGTAAACAATGTCTTCACCAAAAGTGTATAAAAATTAAATGTAAATTCCCTTTTAGCATTATTAATTCTTACTATTCTATTCTCTTTTTCTTGTTGTAAAAATTTTGTTTCTTTTTGTTTTGATGGAGCCTTGAAGGTTCTAATTGTATCATTTCCTTCGATAACCTTATTTGCAGAATCTACAATTAAAACTGCGGTTACTTCTTCTGAATGTAAATTTTCAATCGATTTCTCCGAGCAAGTCCTCAAAAACGGAAGAAAAAAAAGTAGAAAACTTAAGGATACTAAACTTCTTAAAGTAATTATGTATTTCATTGATTCAATTAGTTTAATTTCAAAATTACTAATTTTAAAATCAAACTGAAATCAAATTAATTGATTACATCACTCAAAGCTTTTTCAAGATTGTTATACTGGAATTTGAAACCAGCATTTTCAATCTTTTTTGATGAAATTCTACTTCCTTCCAAAGCCAAAACTGACATTTCGCCTAAAACTGTTTTGATGATAAATTTTGGGATATTTGGCAGCCAGATTTTCTTATCAAGATGAGAAGCTATTTTTTTTGTCAGTTCTCTGTTGTTTACAAAATCTGGTGCAACTGCGTTGTAAGCGCCATTCATAGAGACATCTTCCACCGCTTTGAAATAAATATTAAGCAAATCATCGATATGAATCCATGGAAAATATTGATCGCCGCTTCCTAAAACTGCTCCGAAATTCATTTCGATTGGTTTTTTGAGAACTTCCAAAGCGCCGCCTGTTTCGGAAAGAACTGTAGAAGTTCTGATGCAGACTACTCTGCTTCCTAACTTTCCAAACTGATGCGCTTTCTGCTCCCAATCTTTACAGACTTTGCCAAGAAAATCTTCTGCCGGCGGATCAGTTTCAGAAAAAATCTGTTGAGACGTTGTCTGTCCGTAGATTCCGACCGCAGATGAGGAAATAAATGCTTCCGGATGGATTCCCCGTTTCTGCATTTCTTCGTAAATGAACTGTGCAGAATTGATGCGGCTGCTATAGATCTCTTTTTTATAAGATTCTGTCCAACGCTTGTTGATGGATGCGCCTGCAAGATGGATGAAGATGTAGGTGCCGTTCAAAGCACCTTCTTCCAGGAAGCCGTTTTCGTAATCCCAGATGTAAGATTTGAAGTCAGAATTTTCCGGTTTGGAACGGACGAGAATCTCGACCTGATAACCTCTTTCGTGTAATTTTCGTGAGAGTTTTCTCCCTACAAGTCCTGTTGCGCCGCTTATTAGAATCTTTTTCATTGAGGAATTTCCTTTCTCAAATCAAAAACGAGTCCAAGTAAAACCGAAATTGTATTAAGTTCCTGAAAACTGATAATTGACATTAACTAAGATTAAACCAGTTTGATTCTGTCTTCTGTGATTTCAATTATCTTGTCTTTATAAAGACTGCCGATGGCTTTTTTGAAATTCTTCTTGCTCATCTGCAATTCGTCTTTGATCTCTTCCGGAGAAGATTTGTCGGAAAGGTAAAGCAGACCGTAATTATCATTAAGCTTGTCGATTATTTTTTGTTTGAATTCGTCTACATTTTCGAAACCCTGCGGCTGAAGAGTGACATCAATTTTACCGTCTTCACGGATCGTTTTGATATAACCTGTTTCTTCGGAAAGCGGATATAGTTTTTTGAAAACATCTGTGGCGTAGATAAGTCCGATATATTCTTTATTAATGACAACATTCCATCCCAATTCGGATTCGTTCATCATAATAAGATCCACTTTGTCGCCATTTCTTAGTGGCAGATCTTCGTATTGAGGATTACGTTTGAATTTGGTAGTTCCCGTCGTCAAGCCGGTAAAGTCATCTGTATAAACATAGACGATATAGCGCTTTCCTTCTAGGATTTTAGATTTCTGCTGTTTGTACGGAATGAAAAGATCCTTGATAATTCCCCAATCCATAAAAGCGCCGGTTGGCAAACTCTGCACACAAGTCATTACAGCAAACTGTCCGACTTCTGCATTGGCTTTCTCTGTAGTTGCTTTTAAACTTCCGTCGTCCTGATAAACAAAAACTTCTACTTCACTTCCAATTTCCCAGGATTCGTCCGCAAAAATTTTCTGTATGAATGCTTTTTCACCATCTTCGTCATTGAGGATAAAGCCAGATGAGATTTTTTCAGCGATTTTTAAAGTTTGCGTTTGACCGGGTTTCATAAATTGAATTTGGTGCAAAAATAGAGAAACTTTTCTTTAATCCAGCTTGTTGCGGAAAATTCCGTCGCCGAAAAACATTCTTAATACCGACAAAATGATGGCAGCTAATTTTACGACTATTAAATTATTTAATTTGTTCATTGATTTATCTGATTTTATAAACTGCAATGTCTGCAGAAATATCTCCAAGAAGATTGAGGTTGACACCTCCCGTGATAACTCCGAAATTTAGTTTTTCGCCCGCTTTCAAATTATAAATATGATTGACACTAGCCTGCGAAAGTGATACACTTAATGTTCCTCCCAACAAAGACAAACCGCCAAATAATGAATAATCCAAAAGAGAAACAGTGTTTGAAGTGGAAGTTTTGGCAATCACACCAGCCGGTCTGTTATTAGAAAGCAGCTGAGCTGAAAGGCCTTGTCCAAATCTTATTGAATAATTGATAGAATACAATCCAGTCTCTGGAACGACATATTGGTTGCCTGTAATAAATTCTGAACCCATCTCTTTTGTGATAGCAGAGTTTAAAACAATTGTCCGGAATTCTGAACCAAACAGATCAATTCCTAAAGAAAGCAGCGTGATTCCAGAAGTTCCTTTTGCTGCAAAAGCACTTGGATCACTGAACATCTTACGCCAAACCCCTTTGGAATTATCAGAATGTGTGTAATTCGCATCATAGATATAATATCCTGAGCTTGTGACATTTTCCGTTTTGAGACTTGTTGTCGTCACAGGATTTGTGATATGAACGAAAGCGCCATTCTGTGCCGGTCCGTAAACATTGTCTTTCAACCTTAGAGAGTCTGCTGTCATCCTTGGTGGGATAATACCGTCCGGAACAGCAGAGGATTCTGATTTACGCACTTCAAAGGTAGAGCGAGGCGTGCTGGTGTTTATTCCTACCTGGGCATTAACATCAAGAGACATTAAGCCAAAAATAAAAAGATACATTAAGTTTTTCATAGCTTTAGTTTTTATGGTTTGCAAATAATGGTTTGTAGAACTAATAATCTCAATTCCAGATGCCACTTTAAGCTGCATTCAACTAAATCCCCAGTTGTATTTCTTTTTATTTTTACACTACCCCAATCTAATTAAAGATTGAGGCTAATGTAAAGTGCAGAGAATGAATGTATTTTTTTTCTGTCAATTACCAACTTGTTCCGTCTTTTACTGGTGGATCTGGATCTACTGGTCTGGCGTTAACTTTTACAGTATCGGTTTTTACAGAGTCTGAATTTTTAGCAAATGTGCTGCTCTCCTTTTGAGTATTGCTGTTGAAATCTGCAGTTTCATCGTCTTGTCTGCAAGATGTAAAACTTAATGATACAACTGCCACCGCTACGATAGTAAATAGTTTTTTCATGAGATTGATTGTTATATTTTTTTGTTAAATTTTTAAGATTAAAATTTTATTTCACAGCTCGAAAGTATAAGCAAAAAACGAGTTTTGAAAATTATTGTGGTCATTATTGGGAAATTGTTACGTCCTAATTCACGAATTGCTACATTTTGATTAATTTGATTATCAGTTATTTATCTTTATTTTTCAATGTTTGATGGTCATAATCTTTTTCTATTAAATAATTCTCATTCATAATTAAGATTTGCGTACTTTTGGCAAACAAATGGTAAGGAATAATATTACAATGACGCGTTTTTTATTTTTCATATTTGTACTCTCTATAAGTTTTGTTTTTTCTAAAGACAAAGCACCAAAAGACTATGAATTTTTACGAAAGAAATATGAAAATTATTCAGAAAACGACACCAGGGCATTCTCCTATCTCAATGGATATATAGCAAAAGCGAAAAAAGAAAACAAAGATTCTGAACTTTTTCAGGGTTATCGGGATGCAGTTTACTTTTCAAAGTCCATCAGTCAAAAATTAAAATATGCAGACAGCTGCATCGATGCGGCTTACAAAACCGCCAGTGATGATAAAATCTCCACAGCTTACGTCCTGAAAGGTAGTATTTTCTATGCAAAACTGAAAAAGTACAAACCTGCTTTAGACGAATATTTGATGGCCTATAAATATTCCAAAAATACAGGCGACCTTTATCTAAAGTATAAGATTTCCTATCACTTGGGTGTGGTGAAAAATTATTTGGGCTATCACGAGGAAGCTTTGGAACTTTTCAAAGAATGCGTCAAATATTTCGAAGCGGGCGCAAACGATCCCAGCCTGCATAAAAATCAAATTTTCAATGATCAAAAGGGATATCTCAACAGTTTGCATCAGATGATTGTCTGCTACAGAGGTCTAAAAGATTTTCGGGCACTGGATTCCCTCACCAATATTGGACTGCTGAAAACCTTCAACAACGAAAATTTTTTACAGGAACGCAGTTATTTTCTTAAGTCTAAAGGAATCTCAGAATTTAACAACAGCAAGTATCAAGCGGCCATTACTAATTTTGAAGAATCTCTAGGCATAATGAAAGATGATTTTGCCTGGGCTTCCGTCGATTATTTTTACATTGGAAAAAGTTATCTTGCGCTGAATAAGAAGGATTTGGCAATTTCTAATTTTAAGAAAATTGATTCTATCTTCACCAAACACGAATTCATCCTTCCTGAACTGAGGGAAAATTATGAACTTCTGATCAATCATTACAAAGCTAACAAAGATGCCCAAAATCAACTTTTTTACACGACTCAACTGTTGAAAGCAGACAGTATTATTTCCAGAGATTTCGCATCATTATCCCTGAAAATCCATAGGGAATATGACACAAACACTTTGATGGAAGAAAAAGGAAGATTGCAGACAGCAAATACTTGGGGCGGATTTCTGCTGCTTGGTCTGGCAATAGTAGCGGGCATTCTTGTATATGTATTATTCAAAAGACATAAAAAAGAAAAAAGTACCCTTGATAAATATCTTTCTTTGCAGGAAAGGATGAGAACCCACAGCTATGTTGGTTTAGAAAGTTCAATTTCCGCCGTCAATCCAGCTCCCGAAGTTTGCGATGATAAAAAAACACACATTACAGAAGTTATAAAAGAAGATATATTGCGTAAACTCAAAAGATTTGAGGATAAAAAACAATTTACCCAAAAAGGACTCACCATTCAAAAACTGGCAATACAGCTGGAAACCAATACCAACTATCTCTCACACGTCATCAATGAGCAGAAAGGTATGAATTTCAACAAATATCTTGGAGACCTTAGAATCAGATATATAACCCGTATGCTTTTCGAAAAGAATATTTATCTTAATTACACAATTGACAGCCTGGCAAAAGAATGTGGAATCGCATCCAGACAGAATTTTTCCGATCTCTTTTTTGAAATTAACGGCATCAGACCCACAGATTTTATCAGAAATAGAAAAAAAGAAATCGACAATGTCGACTTCTCTTCTATTGGAAATATTCGAGGCCTATTTTCAGAGAATAATGTAAAATCAATTTAGAAACGCGTCAATTTTCATAGTCTGCTGCTCTCCTGAAACCAGATTCTTAACTGTAATAGTTTCGTCTTTGATCTCCTGTTCGCCAAGGAAAACCAGATTTTCGATGCCTTTTTTCTCAGCATAAGTGAATTGCTTTTTTAGCTTTGAAGCTTCCGGATACAGCTCTGCAGAAATATTTTTCGCTCTCAATTTTGAGATTAATTTTAAAGCCTCGATGGATTCGGACTCTCCATAGTTCGCAAAAAGATATTTTACTTTTACGTCAGAATCTTCCGGGAAAATTCCCAGTTCTTCCATTACGAGATAAATTCTGTCCAGACCAAACGAAATTCCAATTCCAGGAACGTCTTTCACTCCAAAAACTTCTGTCAGATTATCATAACGCCCGCCGCCGCCGATGGAGCCCATTGCGACATCCTTCGCTTTCACTTCGAAAATTGCACCTGTGTAATAATCCAAACCTCTGGCTAGAGTGATGTCAAAAACAAGATCCTGAGAATTAATTCCAAGCTCTAAAGCATTTTTGATGACAAATTCTAATTCTTCAACGCCTTTCAATCCGGTTTCGTTGCCTTCAAATTTTTCTTTTAAGTTCGAGAGATTTTCTAGCGCATCATTAGTTTGATTAAAAAGAAAATCCAGTTTAGAAATCGCTTCTTCAGAAATTCCTTTCTCCAGCATTTCTTTTGTCACGCCGTCTTTTCCTATTTTGTCCAATTTATCAAGCGCAACGGTAAAATCAATCAATTGATCTGCAATGCCGGCGTATTCTGCAATTCCGGAAAGAATTTTTCTATTATTAATATGAACCGAAACTGCTAAATTCAAATTATCGAAAGATTTGAAATACAGTTGAAGCAACTCCACTTCCTGCCAGAGACTCGTACTTCCCACGATATCTGCATCGCATTGGTAAAACTCTCTAAATCTACCTTTCTGAGGACGATCTGCGCGCCAAACCGGCTGAATTTGATAACGTTTGTAAGGAAAAGCCAATTGTCCTTGATTCATTGCTACGAAACGCGCAAATGGAACTGTAAGATCGTAGCGAAGGGCTTTTTCGGAGATTTGAGAAATCAATTTTTGAGAATTTTTGTTTCCCCAATCTTCATCATTTGTTTTTGAAGCGTAGTCTCCGGAATTTAGAATTTTAAAAATCAATCGGTCGCCTTCTTCACCATATTTTCCTGTTAGTGTAGACAGGTTTTCAAAACTTGGCGTTTCCAAAGGCTGAAATCCAAACAGTTCGAAATTGTTCTGTAAAACATTGATGATGTATTTCCTTCTGGAAACTTCTTTGGCGGTGAAATCTCTGGTTCCTTTTGCTAAACTCGGCTTCATTATAATTGATAAATGATGATTGATAAATGATAATCGACTGCAAAAATAAGGATTATAAGCGAAAAAAGGATTTTTAAAATCGGATCTTATATCATTATCAAATTTTGGTCATTCAACCATTAAACTTTTGTTAAAAATTAAAACAGTCAGAGTGGCAAAAACTTTAATAATTAACTTTACCTAAAAATTAGGGAAATGCCGAAGAAGAACCGCAAAAAAGAAGAATTTTATAATGTCATCACGCACGGTTTGGGCGTAGTTTTGTCATTTGTGGCTTTGGCTGTGATGATTTATTATTCAGTTATCAGCGAAAATTCTATTGCGATTGCCTGCTCTTTGGTTTTCGGGATCAGTCTGATTCTGCTCTACTCCGCTTCTACTGTTTATCACGCGGTTTATAGATTAAAATGGAAAAAGATCTGCCAGAAAATAGATCATCTCAGCATCTACGTTTTGATTGCTGGAACTTACACACCGGTTGCTCTGTTAGGTTTGAAAGGCGTTTGGGGCTGGAGTATGTTTGGTCTGATCTGGGGAATGGCTTTGATTGGATTTATCTTCAAATTTTCTCCGCTTAGAAACAATGAGAAGATTTCACTTTCGCTTTACGCTTTGATGGGTTGGGCATCTATAATTGCAATTAAACCAATGATCGAAAATCTTTCTACAGGTGCGTTGTCACTCATTATTCTTGGCGGACTGTGTTATACTTTTGGAATCTATTTTTATGCTAAAGACAAGAAGCCATTTTACCATCCCATCTGGCATTTGTTTGTTTTAGGCGGAAGTATTCTTCACTTTTGTGCTATCTTCTTTTTTATTCTGCCTTAGATTCTAATCATAAAAAAAACCTTTCAAATGAATGAAAGGTTTCTTGTTTAATATTTAAGAATTATTATTCTTTAATGAATTTCTGAACGTTAACTTCGGCACCAAATTTAAGTTTAACCAAATAAGTTCCTTTTGGTAATGATCTTACATCTAGAGATGTTCCGTCATATTTAACCGGAATATTTTTACCGGTTACATCAAACACTTCTGCTGAAATGACTTTATCAGAAGAGTTTATTTTCAAATAATCGGAAGTTGGATTTGGGTACACTGACAATTTTGTTTTAGAAACATCAGAAACAGCCATTACAGGTCTGGTTACTGAAAAGGTATCTACACCGATATTATCCGAAAAATCTCCAGTAGTACCACCACCTGTAACATAATATCTGAATGCAATTCTTGAAGCAACCTCACCAGTCAATCCAGTTACTGTATAATCATATTTGGTATAAGAAAACGGATAACCAGTGGATGTCAGTGCGGAATTAATTGTAAGAGCCAACGTAGTAAAAGAACCTACGCTAGTTGCACCTGTCGTTCCTGTACCGGTAGGTAAAACCGTAGTTGCTGCTGTACTTAGTC
Organism: Epilithonimonas sp. JDS; assembly: GCF_021261315.1. GTDB lineage: Bacteria > Bacteroidota > Bacteroidia > Flavobacteriales > Weeksellaceae > Epilithonimonas. The sequence goes on along the minus strand of NZ_JAJSAX010000005.1, from coordinate 29,462 downwards.
TTAATTCCATCCTGTCAGGATAAGTTCCATCTCCCCCACTCATTGAATAAAATGAGATAATGTCTCCATTCTTAATGGTTACAGCTGGTGTAATCAGCCAATTGCTAATTGTTCCCGTTCCTGTAGCACTACTGTAATTACAAAAAGCATAAGAGGTATCACCTCCTGCTTGTGACCCAATGTGGTCAGCTGGACCTTGTCTCCAAACTCCGGTTGTTGTGCTTCCCAATGGTGTACTCTTGTTTAGAGCTGTCCAAGTTGTCAATCCTGCAAAATTATCAAAACCTTCGGCAAGAATTGTTGTCTGTGCATTTGCAAACCCAAATGCTAAAGCTGCAATAAAAAATAATTTTTTAGTGATAATTGATAAATTTTTGTTGTTATTATTTTCAAATATATAACATAATATTTAAAAATGCAAATTATTATCAATTTATCTGTTATTATTTTTGGTTGTAAATTTGTGAAAATTAAAAATTAAATTTATGTCTAAAGCCATTTCTCAAGTTCCTTTTGCACAAAACGAACCCGTAAACTCTTATGTACCAGGTTCTGACGAGGTAAAAAGCCTTATTTCTACCTACAAAAAAATGTGGAAGGAAAAAACCGAAATCCCAATGGTAATCGGTGGAAAAGATATCAAAACAGACAAAAAAATACAATTGAGCTCGCCTCAGGATCATCAGCACGATTTCGGATTCTATTACGAAGGCGATATGTCTCACGTAGATCAGGCGATTGAATCTGCACTGGCAGCAAAAACCAAATGGAACGCCTTAGGTTGGGAGCACAGAGCAGCCATCTTCTTGAAAGCCGCCGATCTTCTAGCCGGACCTTACAGAGATGTGATCAACGCGGCAACGATGATCGGGCAATCCAAAAACGTTCATCAGGCAGAGATCGACGCAGCTTGTGAATTCATAGATTTTTTGCGTTTCAATGTGGAGTTTATGACAGATCTTTATTCCGAGCAGCCAGTTTCTGATGCTGGAATCTGGAATCGCGTAGAGTACAGACCGTTGGAAGGTTTCTGTTTTGCGGTGACGCCTTTCAACTTTACAGCGATCTCCGGAAACTTGCCAGCTTGTATGGCGATGATGGGAAATGTGGTTGTTTGGAAACCTTCTGACAAACAAATTTACTCTGCAAAAGTCATTATGGATGTATTGAAAGAAGCCGGACTTCCTGATGGCGTTATCAATATGATCTTCACAGACGGAAAAGAAACGGCTGAAAAAGTTTTGGCTCATAAAGAATTTGCCGGATTACATTTTACAGGTTCTACAAAAGTATTCCAGGGAATGTGGAAAATGATTGGCGACAATATCCACAACTATAAATCTTACCCAAGAATTGTTGGAGAAACTGGCGGAAAAGATTTCGTAATGGTTCATCCGTCTGCAAATATCGAGGCGGTTGCAACTGGTTTGGTAAGAGGCGCTTTCGAATATCAAGGCCAGAAATGTTCCGCAGCCTCTAGAGCTTATGTTCCAAAATCCCTTTGGAATGAAGTAAAAGCAGTGATGGAAGCTCAAATGAAAACCATCAAAATCGGTTCACCAGAAGATCCTTCAAACTTTGTGAATGCCGTCATCGACAAAAATTCTTTTGAAAAATGCAAAGGCTACATCGACAGAGCTGAGTTGGCAAGTGATGCAACTGTTGTAATCGGTGGAAAATATGATGATAAAAAAGGCTGGTTTGTTCACCCAACTGTGATTGAAACCATCAATCCTTATTACGAAAGTATTGTTGAGGAAATCTTCGGACCAATTCTTACCGTTTTTGTTTACGAAGACGAAAATTGGGAAGATACTCTAAAACTGGTTGACACTTCTACGCAATATTCTTTGACAGGTTCCATTTTCGCACAAGACAGATATGCTATCGACGAGGCTTACAAGGCTTTGGAAAACGCTTCCGGAAACTTCTACATCAACGACAAACCTACGGGTGCGGTGGTTGGTCAACAGCCTTTCGGTGGTTCTAGAGCATCTGGAACCAATGACAAAGCAGGTTCCAAAATGAATTTGACGCGTTGGGTTTCTGTAAGAAGCATCAAGGAAACTTTTGTTTCTCCAAAAGATTACAAATATCCTTATTTAGGATAGAAGATGGAAGATGGGTGATGGATGATTTTCAAATCGAAAAAAACTTCCATCATCCATCATCTGACTTCCAACAAAATTTAACAAATGAAAAAAGCACTTATTATAGTTGATGTTCAGAATGATTTCTGTGAAGGAGGAGCGTTGGCAGTTCCAGATGCGGACAGCATCATTACCTACATCAATATGTTGACCACGGAAAACGAATACGACGAAATAATCCTGACTCAGGATTGGCATCCCGCGGATCACAAAAGTTTCGCTTCCAACAATGGAAAAAATGTTGGCGAGACGATCACACTTGGCGGCGTTTCACAATTTATGTGGCCAGATCATTGTGTTCAGGGAACTTTCGGGGCAGAATTCCATCCGGATTTGAATCGTGAAAAAATAACGCACATCATCCAAAAAGGAAAAAATGTTGAGATTGACAGCTACAGCGGTTTCCAGGACAACAATCATTTTATGAAAACCGGATTGGAAGATTATCTGAAATACCACGATATTCAATTGGTGGAGATTGTTGGTCTGGCTTTGGACTACTGTGTTAAATTTACCGCGATTGACGCGTTCAATGCGGGATTTATCACTTGTCTTCATTTCAATGGAACGAAAGCTGTGAATGTGAAACCGGATAGTGCGAAGAATACGATTTATGATCTTGTGGAAAAAGGAATTACGATCTTAGCTTAAAAATACTCCTATAAAATCTTCGACTCCGCTCAGACTGACAATGTTAAAATTTGTCACACTGAGCGGAGTCGAAGTCTTTTTATGACTTTAATTCAATCACGAATTCTTCAAATCATTATGGATTTAATTTCCTCTTAATCCTGGTTTTATGCCTGGAATAATGCGTCTGATGACTGTCTTTATCAATCGACATTACACTGATATTTCCATCAACTTCCAGAATTGCAAGTTTTACATCAGATATATTTTCCATTCCGTGTTCGTGAACCGATTCCAGGATTTCGTCCTCCGAAATCTGTACTTTTTTCAGATTATATGAAACCAATTTACCATCTTTAACTAAAATGTAAGGCTGATCTTCTATCAATTCTTTGACAAACTTACTTTTGAAGATAAACCTCTTCACAATAAAATTCGCAACGAACAAAACCAAAGCTGCCACAATCCCGCCAATCAAAGTATTATTTGGACCAACCATCGCATTTTGAACCGCATTACTGATCAGTAATAGCAAAATCACATCGCCTGCATTGAGCTGTGACAATTGATTTTTTCCGAAAACCCGTACGGCAATGACCATAAAAAAGTAAACGGCAAGCGAGCGGATAACGATATCAAGAATTGGATTCAAAGTCTGAAAATTAAGAGATTAAAGATAGACAGTTTTGCTTACGATCAAAAATATATTTGAAAATTAATTGGTCTGCGAAAGGGATTTTTCATTAATTTAGAAATCAATAACGAAAATTTGTAATGATTTATAAATTTAGTTAGTGATAAAAACTGAATACATGAAAAAAATGATCCTTCTATTGCTTCTGTTCCCGCTGCTGGCTTTCGCAAATATGGCAAAACCCTGGATAGACGGCTCGGAACATTCTGTACTGTTCGGAGCAGAAAATGCTTCTGTAACGAATGAAACCATTGACATCCATTTGAAATATGAACCTGTAGACCATTATTATTTTGCGACCTACAAGATCAGGTATCTTATCAATTCACAACAAAAACAGACACTTCCTTTACTCTTCATAGCGATCAATCTGTTGGATAAAAAAGCCATCACGGTCAATAGCCGGTCAGTTGCATTTCGACCTTTAGATTTTGAAAAAGAAAATTATTCATTCATCAAAAAGACTGTTGTCGGAACATTTGTGAAGTTTGATGTGGCCAATGAAATACCTGTGAATCCGAATGATCTGATCTATTTCTCTGCCGATCTGGAAAAAGGCGACAACATTATCGAGGTTGAATATGATGCACTAATGAGGTTCAATACTTACGGATTTGTTACAAACTACAAACTGGAATATTCAATCGCGCCATCCAAATTTTGGAAATCCTTTGGACCAATTGAAGTGAGCGTCACCTTTGATGACAAATTAGAGTTCAAAAAGTCAAATCTGGGCAAGGAAAAGGGAGGCAAAAATACTTTGAAATGGACCATCACACCACAAAACAGGGAGGATCTCAAGATTGAAGTCAGCGAGAAAACCTCATTTATTTCAAAAGTTCTACTGGCGCTTGGTCCCTTCGGAATTTCTGTCATTGCATTAGTAGGCATGTTTTTTTTCCATTTGAAATTGATGAAAAAACACCAAAAAAAATATGTGATGATTCTAGGGATCATTTTGGTTCCAATACTTTATTACGTCATTTATTTTCTCTCTTTTGACTTGATTAACTTTAGTTTGGGAAAAAAGCACACCAAACATGGCTATGTAATTCTTTACGCATTTACCTTTCCGTTTTTACTACTGATATACGGACTTTTGGTATGGTTTATCAACAAACGAAGAAAGGCAAAATCAGAAAACTTAAGCAAAACCTAACTGAACTTCATTATCTTTGAAGTAGAAATTAATATTATAATTATGATCAAGAAATTATTAGTAGCATTAAGCTTCATCACAGTATCAATGATGTTTGCGCAGAAAAACAACGACCAACAAAGCGTTGCGAGCGCTTCAGAAAAATTGAGACTAGCAATGATAAGTGGCGACAAAACCGTTTTAGAATCTCTAATTCTCCCTGAACTTACTTACGGACATTCTAATGGTCACATTGATGATGCGAAAGAATTTGTAGAAAAATTGGTCAGCAAACAATCCAATTTCCTGAATATAGAAAACACGAATCAATCCATCCAGATTGTTGATAAAACAGCGATTGTACGCAATCATCTTTATGGAAAAACGGCAGACCTTGGAAAAGAACCAGGCGAAGTGAATCTGGATATTTTATACGTTTGGTCAAAGACTAAAAATGGTTGGAAACTTTTGGCGAGACAGGCTGTGAAGGCGGAGAAGAAATAATAAAATCATTAATATGAAAAAAATAATCATACTTTTTATCATTTCCATATCATTTCTAACTGTTTATGGACAGAAGTATAATTATCCTGGACAGTTAGAAATTAGAGGTTATAGAATTGGACAAAAAGTTGATACTACTAATTTTAAAAAGTATGGTAATCTTTATTTTCCGAATTACCTAGACGGATGGACAGTGAATAATGTAAATAAACTTCCTAAAAAATATGCCAAATTACCCATTTCGATATGGCAACTAAAAAGTGACTCCAGTGTTGCTTTGACCTTATTGGATAATGTTATTATGAATATCACTATCTCATACATTAAAAAAGAAGAAAAGGAAAAATTATCAAAGATGCTTACGGAAAAATTTGGAGCAGATGGACAACAAAAAGCCTATGAACAAAGCCATCCTTTACAATCTTGGATTACTTATTGGGATTTAACAACCTGGGAAACAAAAGATGTAATATTCCAAATTGGAAATAGTGATATGAGAATGCCAAACGACCCAGTTCCAAAAGACATTCGATGGAACCTAGTGTATACTGATTTTATTATAGAAAATAAAATTATTAATGCATACAGGGAAAGATGATTTTTATAAGACAAAAAATCCGCCTCACAGCGGATTTTTCTATTTCGATTTTCTTCTTTTCAATTCTTTATCAATCAGTCCCAATTCCCGACCGGTTTGTCCGGCAACAGAAGTGTTTTCCTGCGCTCGTCTCGTAAGATACGGAACAACGTCTTTCACAGGGCCGTAAGGTAGATATTTGGCAACATTGTAATGTTTGTCCGCCAAGTAATATGTAATGTTGTCACTCATACCGTAAAGCTGTCCAAAATAGATGTGCGGATTGTTGTGCTCCAGATTGTTGGCCTGCATTTTATCCATAACTAATTCGGAGGATTTCTCGTTGTGTGTTCCGAAGAAGGCTGAAACTTTATCGAGATTGGCCATCACAAAATCAATTCCTGCGTTGTAATTATCGTCGGAAGCTTGTTTGGTTGGTTGGATTGGATCCAGGTAATTTTGTTCCTCGGCGCGTTTTCTTTCCTTCTCCATATAAGCGCCACGAACAATCTTATAACCAATGAAATAGCCTTTTCCTTTCGCTCTTTCAAGATGTGCGTTCATATATTCCAAACGGCCGGTTCTGTACATTTGAATGGTGTTCCAAACGATGGGTTTTTCCTGATTGTATTTTTCCATCATTTCCTCACAAAGTTGGTCGGCCGCGTCTTGCATCCAGGATTCTTCGGCGTCAACCATTACTTTTTTGTTGTTCTCGAAACAGAGTTTGCAGACTTCGTCGAAACGGGTCACTACTCTACTCCATTCTTCTTTTTGGCTGGTCGTGAGTTCTTTGCCTTTCCCAACTTCTTCATAAATATCAATTCTTCCAAAAGCCGTCGGTTTGAAGACGATAAATGGAATCGCCGGATTACCAACAGAAAATCTGATGATATCTTTTATTTCCTTGCAAACCGCATCAAAAACTTCCTCTTCTTCTTTTCCTTCAATGGAGTAATCGAAAATGCTTCCAACGCCACGTTTGAACATCTGTTTTACGACAGACATACTTTCCTCGCGGGTCTCGCCACCACAAAATTGCTCGAACAAAGTTTGCTTCACGATGCCGTCCACAAACGGGAAATTATTCTTAACTGTAAAATTAAGCAGTGAAACGCCAATATTCGTCAATGCAGGCTGTTCGATTGCCTTGAACATCCAATACGCTTTTCTCAGCTGAGCATCCGTTTTATCCGCAAATGCGAGCTTTGTATCATTGAAAATACTCATATCCAGAATTTGTCCCAAAAGTAAATATTATTTCGATTTCAAAATGAATTTTTCGCCGAAATTTTATCATTAATTTAAAATTAATTGACAAGAAAATCAATATCTCAACATAATCATAAATCCATCAAACGAACGATAATTTTTGAGACTAATTTTTATTAATTATTAAAAAGAAAACCCTTTCGAAGTCAAACTTGAAAGGGTTAATTTTATTTGAAAAGGCTTCGACTCCGCTCAGCCTGACAATTTTATAAATGTTACAATTAATCGATGTCATCCTGAACGGAGTCGAAGGACTTTTATATTTTACTCATCTTTATATCTTGTACAGAACGTTGATTTACGTTGAATCTGCAGCCCGACTTGAGCGGAAATCCTTTTTTGCGTAGACTAAAGTTCTATTTAGAATGAAATCGTCTGCAAAAAAGATTGGGAGCGGAAGGCGGAAATAGCTGCCCAAACAAAATCAATGCAAGAAATGTCTCATTCCTGTAAACAACATTGGGATTTGATGCTCATTCGCCGCTTCGATGGAATCATTGTCTCTCATACTTCCACCTGGTTGAATAATCGCCTTAATGCCTTCCTGCGCGCAGAAATCCACCACATCTCGGAAAGGGAAAAATGCATCCGAAGCCAAAACCAACTCGCCATCGAACTTCTCTTTGGCTCTTTCAATCGCTTGTTGTGTTGCCCAAATCCTATTCACTTGTCCACCGCCGATTCCAATGGCTTGAACACCGTTTGAAACCACGATTGCGTTGGATTTTACATATTTCACCACCCTTTGAGAGAACAGTAATGCTTTTCTTTGTTCGTCTGTTGGAGCGGTTTCTGTCACTAATTTAATATCGTCTGAGAATTGGTCATCGGCACTTTGAACCAACATTCCGCCATCGATTTTCACCCAAGCTTGTTTGTCTGTCACTTGGTTTTTGATTTTTATGATTCTAAGGTTTTTCTTTTTTCTAAGGATTTCCAAAGCATCTTCGTCAAAGTCAGTTGCCATCGCGATTTCGAGGAAAGTCTTGTTGAGTTCCTCAGCGGTTGCCGCATCTACTTTATAATTCATTCCGATGATACCGCCGAAGATAGAAACAGGGTCGCATTCGAATGTTTTGGTGTAAGTTTCCAAAGCTGAAGTTCCGACCGCAACACCACAAGGCGTAGAATGTTTTACGGCACAACAAGCCAATTCATCCTTGAACTCATTCACCACTTTCCAACACAAATCCATATCTCTCAAATTATTGAAAGACAATTCCTTGCCTCCCAAAATTTCGAAATCTTTCATTGCGCCGTTTTCGAAAGTCGAAGTGTAATAAGCGGCTGACTGATGCGGATTTTCGCCGTAACGCAGGTCGGAAACCTTTTTGTAAGAAGCGTTCAGGTAAGTTGGATATTCTTCATCCAAAAGCATTCTGGAAATCGCGGCGTCATAAGCAGAAGTCAGATTGAACACTTTTCCAGCCAATTTCTTTCTGGTTTCGATGGTCGAATCACCATTTTCTGACATTTCATTTTTGATGATTTCGTAATCGTTCACATCTGTAAGCACCACAACTGAATTAAAATTCTTAGCCGCAGAACGCAACATAGAAGGTCCGCCAATGTCGATGAATTCTACTTTGTCGTCAAGAGAAATTTCTTTGTTCACGTTCTCGAAAAACGGATAAAGATTGACAATGACCATATCAATCAGTCCGATTTCGTACTCTTGAACGGTTTTCATATGTTCCTCGTTGGAACGAACCGCCAACAATCCGCCGTGAACTTTCGGGTGCAGGGTTTTCACTCTGCCGTCCAGCATTTCCGGAAAATCTGTGACTTCATCGATTTGAATTGGGTTCAATCCGGCGTCTTTCAAATGTTTGAATGTTCCGCCCGTGGAAATCAATTCGTAGTTCTGTTCTTCGAGAAATCTTGCGAAATCCACCAAACCGCTTTTATCAGATACGCTGATAAGTGCTCTCTTTTTACTCATACCTTCTCTTTCAAATTTTACTTTTTACAGTTTTATCCAAACTGTGATTTACCGGTTCTTTCACCTCCGGATTTCTATTAATTGGTCGCTCCGACGGAGCTATTAGATTTCATTTCTTTATTTAAAGTTAATTATAAATAAAATTCATAAGATATTATATTTAAATATTTTATGAAGTAAATTAAACTTTTAACTTTAACTCAATACTTTCACTTATTCAAAACCAAATCAATGGCTTTTGGAAAAATATCGTACTCAACAAGATGAACTTTTTCAGCAACATTTTCCGCTGTATCATATTCATCAATCGCAAATTTTCCCTGCAAAATCACTTCGCCTTCATCGATTCCTGAGGTCACATAATGAACAGTCGCTCCACTTTCTTTCTCGCCTGCTTCAATGACCGCATTGTGAACGTGATGTCCCCACATTCCTTTTCCACCAAATTTTGGTAATAATGCCGGATGGATATTAATGATTTTGCCTTCCCATTTTTCACAGAATTCCGGCTTTAAGATGGATAGAAAACCTGCCAAAACAATCAAGTCTGAATTCTCAGGAATGGCTTGTTCAAGATTCTCGGCAAAGTCTTTTCCGCGTTTGATTAATTCATTAGGGATTTGATGTTTCTGAGCTCTTTCCAGTCCGTAGCATTCTCTGTCTGCAATGACTTGGATGATTCTTGCATTTCGGATTTCTCCGCTATCAATACAATCAATAATCCGTTGAAGATTGGTTCCTGAACCTGAAATTAAAATGGTGATGTTTTTCATTTATAAATGTAACAATGTATCAGTTTAATAATTGAACAATTGAACAAATTGGTAAACTGGTACATTATTAAATTGCTAGATTGATAATTTTATTTTCTCGCTTCCTTCCGTGATTTCGCCCATTAAATAAGCATCTTCCAAAAGGTCAAGGATTTTATCAACGTGATTTTCGTCGGTTACGAGAACCATTCCAACGCCCATATTGAACGTTCCAAACATCTCTTCTCTCGCAATATTGCCACGTTTTTCCAATTCCTGCATTACGGTTGGAATTTGGATTTTCGAAGCATCGATTGTTGCACAAAGTCCTTCCGGAATAATTCTTGGAACATTCTCGTACAATCCGCCTCCTGTGATGTGCGCGATGCCGTAAAGTGGCGCTTCTTCCAACACTTTATGAATGTCTTGATAATATAATCTCGTAGGAACCAAAAGTGTTTCGTACAAAGGTTTTCCTTCGAATTCCTCTTCGAAATCCGGGAAGATTTTTCTCACCAATGAAAATCCATTGGAATGAAATCCAGAACTTGGAATCACAATGATTTTATTCCCTGCTCTGATTTTGGAACCGTCGATGATCTGGTCTTTTTCTACAATTCCGACGCAGAATCCAGCAACGTCGTAATCGCCTGGCTGGTACATTCCCGGCATCTCGGCAGTTTCGCCGCCAATCAATGCGCAGTTGTTGTCTTTACAAGCTTTTACCATTCCAAGAACGATTTCTGCTGCAATCTCAGAATCGAGTTTTCCACAAGCCAGATAATCAAGAAAGAATAATGGTTTTGCACCGTGGCAAAGAATATCGTTTGCGCACATTGCGAAACAGTCGATGCCGATAGAAGCGTATTGTTTAGTGTCCAAAGCAATTTTCAGCTTGGTTCCAACGCCATCGGTTCCGGAGACCAAAACTGGATTTTTGTAGCCCGCAATCTCATAGAAAGCACCAAAGCTTCCAAGATTGTTGAGAACGTTTTTGTTGTGGGTTTCGGCAACAGCAGATTTGATCTTATCTACTGTTTTGTAGCCTTCTTCTTTATCGACTCCGGCGGATTTATAGGTATTGCTCATTTTTAGATTTTTAATTTCATTTATTCTTATTCATTAGATTGAAATCCAATGCTGATAAATCGGTCGCCACGCTGTGGCTAGTTTGATTTTTTTTCTCTTCATCAACTCTTTCAGGTTTTTGAGGCCTGAAAGAATATCAGAATTTACTAGATTTATTTCAAACTTACTTTTTCAAATTTTTAAAATAAAAAAGCCGACAATCTTTTAGATTATCGGCCGTTATTTTAGTCCACAAGTTCGGAGGTGTTTATGTAATTCTCTTTGCAAGAATTAGGATACTTCTCAAAATGAACTTGTTGAATTTTCATTGTCCTTATTTGATGACAAAGTTAAGCATTCTTAATATCAATTTCCAAAATCTTATCCAAAAAAGTTTTTAACAATAGATAATTTTTCTTCGAACTCCGCCTTTTTCTCCTCATTCACAATCCCTTGTTCTGCATCAAAACTCTCTTTGAATTTTGGTAATGTAAAGCTTTGTAAAATATTAGCGCCGCTGAAAGGTGCTCTTGCTTCAAAGGCTGCTACCACATTCTTGCCACCTCCAGGGCCAGGCGCAGTTGCCAAAAGGAAAACCGGTTTTTCGCCAAAATGCTTTCTATCCTTGATTCTTGAAACCCAGTCAAATATATTTTTAAAAGCAACTGTATAAGTACTGTTATGCTCAGCTAAAGAAATGATCAGCAAGTCCGCAGAATCTACTTTTTCAGCAAATCTCAAAGCTAAAGTTGGAATTCCGTCGTGCTTTTCTCTGTCTGTGCTGAAGAGTGGCATCTCGAAATCATTCAGGTCAAGGACTTCCACTTCTGCTCCTGCAAATTGTTTTGCTGCGTATTCAGCTAATTTTTTATTGATTGAATCTTTGGCGTTGCTTCCGCCAAATGCTAGTATTTTCATTGGGTTTGAATTTATTTGAATTTTAAAGACGCAAATGTATCGACTTTCAAATTCAAATGTGTTGATTTATGATATGATTTAAAAATTTGGGCACTTATCCTCAATTATATAATCGAAAATAAAATTCGCAAAGTACAGATATGAAGTTGAAATTGGTCTTAAAATTGATAATGAAAATTCAAACAAACTTCATTATTGATTCACAATTCTAAATCCGTAACGCTATGATCTTCGACAAAAACTTTCTTACGCCAAGCAACGAAAACACATACCATGTTTATCAGGAAGAATCTGGAAATGCAGATTTTGTGAATCCCTACAACGACAGTCCTTATTTGATCAGTTCTCTTAAGAAATTGAAAAGTAAAGTCATTTGCAAAAGAAAGAAGAAAGCGATAGAAGATTGCCTGGCTAATTATAAGGACGACACGGTAGAGAATCCGGAAATTAATGTCTTCAAAAATGTTGATGATATGAACACCACAGCCTCTTTCGCAGACTATGCACGATCATCATATCAGAAAGTTTTGAAGGATTTGGAAAACATTCAGAAACTGATTGACAAACTGGATATCAATGAGCCAGACACGATCAGAATCATCCAGTAACAATGAATTAACTTAAATTCAAATCGATATTTTACATACTTAGGCCTGAATCATTCAGGTCTTTTTTTGCGGTTTTAAATGAATTTAATATGAACAAATCTTACTTTTGCACAAGTAAGAAACTCTGCAAAGTTTTGATTTAATTAAAAAATCTTTATTTTCCCATAGTGAGATAATAAAGATTTTATTACATTTGTCAACAACCACTAAATATATTTTATGTTAAAGAAAATTGTCTTTCTTAGTCTTATAACACTGACATATACAGCCTCAACGGCACAAAGCAAAACAACTCCTATTTACCTTGATGATTCAAAACCTGTGGAACAGCGGGTAAAAGATGCGCTTTCCAGAATGACTTTGGAAGAAAAAGTGGCAATGCTGCACGCACAATCCAAATTCAGTTCCTCTGGCGTTCCAAGATTGGGAATCCCGGAATTCTGGACAACTGACGGTCCTCACGGTGTGCGTGCTGAAGTGAAATGGGACGAATGGGACCAGGCTGGCTGGACAAATGATTCCATCATCGCCTACCCTGCGTTGACAGCGCTTTCTGCAACCTGGAACAAAAAAATGTCTTGGAATTATGGGAAAGCACTTGGCGAAGAGGCGCGATACAGAAAAAAAGATATTTTGCTTGGACCTGGTGTTAATATTTACAGGACACCTCTCAACGGAAGAAACTTCGAATATATGGGTGAAGATCCTTTCCTAACTTCCAAAATGGTGGTTCCTTACATACAAGGTGTACAATCTAATGGCGTTGCGACTTCGGTTAAACATTATGCATTGAACAACCAAGAGATGTTCCGTCATACGAGTAATGTGAAAGTAGATGACCGCGCTTTGTACGAGCTCTATCTTCCACCTTTCAAAGCTGCAGTTACGGAAGGTGACTCGTGGACGATTATGGGTGCTTATGATATGTACAAAGGCCAGTACGCCAGCCAGAATCAGTATTTATTGAATGATATTCTGAAAGGCGAATGGAACTATAAAGGCGTTGTAGTCTCAGACTGGGGCGCAGTTAATAATACGGAACAGGCAATCAAAAACGGATTGGATCTGGAATTTGGAAGCTGGACCAACGGACTTTCTGCCGGAACCAAAAATGCTTACGACAATTATTATCTGGCTCAGCCTTATCTTAATCTGATTAAATCCGGAAAAGTAGGTACCAAAGAGCTTGACGACAAAGTTACGAGACTTCTGAATCTGGCCTATAAAACCACAATGAACAAAAACAAGCCTCTTGGAAATGTAGGTTCGGAAGATCATAAAGCGGTTGCAAAGCAAGTGGGTGAAGAAGGAATTGTATTATTAAAAAATCAAAACAACATACTACCGATTGACCTTAATAAAGTTAAAACCATTGCTGTCATTGGTGAAAATGCCATCAAAATGATGACTGTCGGCGGCGGTTCTTCTTCTTTGAAAGCTAAATACGAAACATTGCCTTTGGATGGAATCAAATCCCGATTTGGAAAACAGGCTGAAGTGAAATTTGCAAGAGGTTACGTTGGCGATCCTGGCGGTGAATATAACGGTGTCAAATCTGGACAGGATCTGAAAGACGACCGTTCTGCCGAGGTGATTCTGAATGAAGCGGTAGAATTAGCCAAAAAATCAGACTTTGTGATCTTCGTCGGCGGATTGAACAAAGCAGATCATCAGGATGCAGAAGGTGTTGACAGAAAAAGCTACGGCTTACCGTACAATCAGGATAATGTGATTGCGGCTTTGGCAAAGGCGAATAAGAATTTTGCTGTGGTTTTGGTTTCCGGGAATGCGGTGGCCATGCCGTGGATCAAGGATGTTCCTGCGATTGTAGAATCTTGGTATCTGGGTTCAGAAGCTGGTAATTCGTTAGCTTCAGTTCTTGCCGGTGACGCAAATCCTTCCGGGAAACTGCCGTTTACTTTCCCTGTGAAATTGGAAGATAACTCAGCGCACCAGTTGGGTGAATATCCCGGGAATAAAGAAGAGCTGGCTGCCGGAAAAGGTGCAGATCAGAAAAATCCGATTAACATTACTTATAACGAAGGTATTTTTGTGGGCTACCGCTGGCACGATACGAAGAAGATCAAACCGCTTTTCAGTTTTGGTCACGGGTTGAGTTATACCACATTTGAGTTTGGAAAAGCTAAGGCTGATAAAACAACAATTGGTCAGGATGATAAAATCACTTTCACATTTACAGTTAAAAATACCGGTAAAAAAGCAGGTGCCGAAGTGGCTCAGCTTTATATTTCGGATTTAAAATCTTCTCTTCCAAGACCAACTAAGGAACTGAAAGGTTTCGAGAAAGTATTCCTGAATCCTGGAGAAGAGAAAGAAGTAAGCATTATTATTGACAAAGCCGCTTTAAGTTTTTTCGATGCGGACAAACATGCCTGGGTTGCTGAACCTGGCGATTTTGAAGCTTTGATTGGCAACGCTTCTGACAATATCAAAACTAAAGTGAAGTTTACTTTGAAGTAGAAATCATTTTTAATTAAATCATAACAAAAAGCCTGAGAGATTCTCAGGCTTTTGTTGTGTGTAAAGAACCTGTCAGCGGCAATAAATAATTAACAAAGCAGTGAGTAACTTATCCCTTTAATCTTTACAGTGGCTTCAATTTTAAGATAAAACGTTATCAATGTAGAATCTGCAGCCTGACCAATGTATCCCGATGTAAAATCGGGAGGGAATGGAGCGCGGAAACAGCTGCCTAAATCATCTTAATAACAATCTCTATTAATGCCAACAAAAAACCCGGAAGACAAATCTTCCGGGTTTTAATATTTCAATTGTTATTGCTGCAAATTATTCAACAATAATCTTTGAAGACTGGTTTTTAGTTTTCACAACATAAACACCTTTTGGTAATTTATGCAATGTTACTTTTCCTTTATCCTCAACTTTGTCGATGGTTTGTACCAATTGACCATTCAGGCTGTAGATCTTCACTGTTTCGTTTTTATCGATGCCGCTGATGTAGAACTGGTTGTTCTTCACAGGGTTTGGATAGACAGACAATTTCTGATTTTTAGCTGCTGCGTCTTCTGTTGCCAGTTTTGTGTAACAAGTCCAGGATAGGTTGTCAAATGATACGCGGTTGCTTGTAGTATCATCCACCAGTTCGATCACGATATTTCCTTCTACATTGATGTTGCTAATGGTAACATTTGTTGCAGTTTTGGAGTAAGGAATCTGACCTTTCACCACACCGTTTACTTTCAAAGTATAGCTTCCGTTTGAATCGGCAAAAGGAAGATAGGTTTTCACAGTTAATGATCCGATTCCGCCAGAGATCGTTGAGGATTTAAGGCTTCCTTTTCTGATGCAGATCGCTTTGTTAGCATCTCCGTCTATATAGATTTGCTTGTCTGTTCTTGCAGAAGTTGCTGTCCACACGATACCTTTGTTAGACCATTCTCTGTCTAAGTAAGAAGAGTTGGTTGCCGGTATATTTTCGAAATCTTCTGTTCCACAAGTCGTTTCCGCCTCTCCCGGGTTTCCAGGTCCTGGGGTTTTTACCACTATTGTGTTGCTGTTTCCGGATCTGTTGCCTGCTGCATCTTTTGCAACGACGTAGAAACTGTATTCAGTGCCTTGCGTCAATCCTGTTACCGTTCCGCTATTTGTAGAAACAGAGGTTTTAAGGACATTGTCCACATAGATATCGTATCCAGCAACGCCAATATTATCTGAAGAGGCGCTCCAAGCCAACGAAACTGTTGTTGCACTAGCAGTTGTAGAGACTAAATTAAGAGGCGTTGACGGCACTTCCGTATCCACAGTTGTTCCGCCATTGAAGGTATCCGGCCACGTATTCTGTGCAGCTGGGCCACCCCAGATTACAGTTGCCAGATAAGGATTGTCTATAAATGGATTTCTGTTTTTCTGAATTCCTGCAACCACATTATTTCTTTGAATTTCGAATGCTGAAACCGGATCTTCTACATTCCATTTCAAAAGGATATCCGGGAAGTCGGAAGAGTAAGTGGCAGGATTCATAGTGATGTTCAAAGGAAGACATCTTGAGTTGTATCTCACGTACATATACATCAGGATTCTTGCGACATCGCCTTTCCACTCCTCACCTGGGTACCAGCCGCCACGGCTTGTTTTGTAAGCAGTTGCGCCCGTTCCGTCATCAAAAAGAAGGCTTCCTCTTGTACTGTTCAGCGTGTTGTCTGCCGGACGAAGGTGGTGACCATCCGAACCCGGACCTGACTCACCCAAGTTAGGTGTTCCTTTAGATTTAGCATAAACGTGCTCACGATTCCACTGTCCTGTGTACGGACGGCTTCTCTGATGTGTTCCGGAAGCTTGTGAACCATAGATCAAAAGCAGATTGGAAGGATTTGCAGGATCTGCATCACTTGTCTTGAACAGATTTTTCAAACCTTCAGAATAACTGATGGTCTGCGTGTGCGTTGTTGTAATAAGTGTTGCAAGGTCATTTTTCAGTTCGTTTTTTGTTTTGCTGAAGTTGACGCCGGAATAGTAAGACGGAGCCGACTGTGCAAAAGATACAAATGAAATAACACTTGCGAAAAATGAAAATTTTAATTTCATACTTAATTCTATTTAATTAATTATTTTAATTGTGGGTGCAGAATGATCGTCAAAATAGATCTCCAGCGGATGATCCTGAATGGCGATTGAAACCGGCGCTTCAAATTCCAGAAACAAAGTTGAATCAAAGAGATAAAGTGTAGCGATGATATCAATGTCTGCAATTGGGGAATGGATGCTGACTGCGATTCCCAGTTCAGATTCCTCAGGACTTGGATTTAAGCCATTCAGCTCAATCCGATCTGTGGAAAATGAAAGAACATCGGTCCAAAGTCCGGGATGGTCTTCGCCCTCTCCTACGAAAAGCTGATTGGTAGCGGCATTAATTCCAATGACGTAAAGCGGTGCTGCTTTTCCACCGACATTGATGCCCTTCCGCTGTCCGAGTTTAAATTGCGCAACACCCTGATGCTCGCCAACCAGAAAACCGTCAAAGAGACCGTAATTTCTTTTGGCTGTTTTGCGGATCAGTTGATCTTTCTTTGATGAAAAGACGCCCTCATCATCATTATAAATTGAAGATGTAGCTGGTATTTCTACGATTTGACCTTTATTAATCACAGATAATGGATTATTTGTTATGTCCGGTTAAAAAATAGTTCAATATTATTAACTAATAATCAACGGGGGCGCTAAAGTAATTAATTTAATTGAAATAGAAGTGCATTGCATAAAGTTTAACAGAATTCCTGGCTTTAAGTACCTTATACTTCGAAATTCAAATAAGTCATTGAAACTTTAGAAATAACCGATTTTTAAAAGTTTAACAAGAGTTTTGACTTCAGCCCTCATCCACCAGAGTGGCATTCACTAGTTGGAATAACGAGTTGTTTTAAAGATTCTTTAAATACCCCAAAACTTACCAAAACCCTCTAAACCCTAAAACGCTCTAACTCTCCAACTCTCCAACCCACCTGTCATGCTGAGGCTCTCGAAGCACCTCAAACCTGACCACAATCCAAACCCTCCAACCCTAAAACCCTAAAACCCTCCCACTCTCCCACTCACCTGTCATGCTGAGGCTCTCGAAGCAATCCAACAAAAAAGACCCAGGCAAAAACCCAGGTCTTAATATGATTAAATCAGAAAAACGTTTAGAGGTTTTGATCCTCGTGTTTACCTTCGTTGATTTCCTCTACCATTTTGGCGTTGAAGGCCGGCAGATCTTCCGGTGTACGGCTGGTTACCAAACCATTGTCTACCACTACTTCACTGTCTTCCCAGATGGCTCCGGCATTTTTAAGGTCGATGCTAATGGAATCTACAGAGGTTAATTTTCTGCCCTCGACAGCGCCCGCACTGATCAGAATCTGAGGACCATGACAAATGGCAGCCACCGGCTTGTGCTGTGTGAAGAAATCCTGTACAAAAGACAAAGCAGCTTGGTTTGTTCTCAGCTGATCGGGATTGATCACGCCGCCTGGCAATACCAATGCATCATAATCAGAAGCTGACACCTCATCCAGGGTTTTGTCCACGTCGTATTCTTTTCCCCAGTCCTTTTCTGCCCAGGCTTTTATGGTTCCTACTTTCGGGCTGATGATGTGAGTTGTCCAGCCTTGTTTTTCAAGATGTTCTTTTGGAGAACTTAATTCGCTTTCTTCGAAGCCGTTGGTTGCGAGTATTGCAATTTGCTTTGACATAATATTTTATTTTGGTGTTAATATGTCAACAGTTAAGAAAATATAATGCCGATCGGGGTTTCGGAAATTATAAAAGTTTGTTAAAGGTGGCATTCTGGGTAGCAGGTTTTAGGTTTTAGATTATAGTGATGAGATTGTTTTAAATTTTGTTAGCGCAAACTTTAAACGGAGCAAAAATTTCCTGGTAAATCATAAAGTTGAGATTGTTTAATTTTGCAGCATTAAAATAGCGGGAATGATAGTACAGGATTTGGTGGGGAGTTTTGCGGTGGAAGGCAGCAATCAGGAAGTGAGCGGTGCGCCCTATTACGGGATATTGACTTTAAGCCTTGATGAAAACAACCGGATCATTGCCCAATGGACGATTGGTGATCATATTCAGAATGGGACAGGCTTTTTTAAAGATCAGATTCTGGTGGTTAATTTTAGTTATGAAAGAGATGACCACCAAATCTACAAAGGTGTGGCAGTTTACCGCTGTATTAACAAGGATACTCTAGATGGCTTCTGGTCGGAGAAGCATGGGAATCCGCTTTACTTGGGGAGTGAGAGTTGTGTGAGGATCCGGGGGAATGCGTTTTTGAATTGATGGTTTAGGCTTTCTAGCGTAACTTCGGGATTCTCAGTCAACAGTTGTTTAAGGACTTGCTGGGTAATTCGCCTTGTCAGTCTGAGGCTCTCGAAGACTTCTGTAAGCTGACTGGCTCAACCAGTGCCAACAAACAACCTACCACATAATTAACTTTTCTATTTTTTAAAACTATTACTTACTTCTAATTTATATTGTATCATTATAATGAGATGTGTAATTTAACTACACTTAAACTTGATCAAAGTTTTGGTTGATTTTCTACTAGTAAAAGCGTACTATCAAGTTATTTTAAAATCCCTAACTATCTAGTTGTACAACAGTTAATAATTTCATTATATTTACATTAAAACAAAAATACATCTAAATGAAAACAATTTTTCCTCTTTCAGAAGCCGACGCTAGGGCTTTTGAAAATGCATTAAACTGTTTTAATGCTTCAGCCAAACCTTTTAAAATCGAGCACAGCCTGGATCTCTTCATAACCGATGAAGAACTGATAACCCGATTGAAAATCTGTAAAAAAAGTCTGTACAACTGCAGAGAAGATGGCTATCTGTCATTTATTCCATTCAAAGGACGGTATTTAACGTTTATTCCTTATTTACTCAAGGATCTCCTGGAACTTAATCAAAAGAAAGAACTGAAAGTCAGAAAACAAAGAACTAGGAAGTGAGGTAAGCTCTAATAATTATTAGTTAGGTATTATGAATTTTTATAGGCAGGCGGTGAGTCTGTCTTTTTTTTTCAGGTGGAAGGTTTTAGGTTGGAGATGATGGGTGATAAATGATGGATGATAGGTGATGGGTGGAGGTTTAATTTGTAAATGGAGTTTAGGGTATTGATACCGGAAGGATGCGGGAGGAATGCGGAATGGATACGGTGGGGATACAGAACGGATACAGAATTGATACAGCGGGGATACGGAAAGTGGCAATGTACGGTAAGGTTTGGTAAAATGAAGTAAAAGGCGGTAAATAAAAATTTCGGGTTGGTATTTTTTTCAACTTTACATCAATAAACAAAAAAAATCTATTTATCATGGGAAAAGTTACTGACTCCATTTTAGGCGGTACCAAAGGGCGTACCGGCCGTATCGTGATTGCTAATGTCTTCGGAACCGAGATCTCCAGAATCCGCCCGAAGAAGAATGATAAGCCTGCAACTCCGAAGCAGGCTTTGGTTAAAGAACGTATGAGTTTATCTGCTCTTTTCATCTCCGGTTACAAATCGTTTGCCAGCCAATATTTTGGAGAGCGTTCCGGAATGCGGTCGCGCTACAACCTTGCGATGACCAATATTATGAATGCCTATCAAATTGATTTCACAAAGCTGACCATTACCCGCATGAATGAGGACATTCTGTTCTCGAAAGGTGACCTGCCGGAAGTTCCGCTAAACAATCTTACTTCTGCAACCACTTCTACTTTTACTGTAACGTGGGAAGACAACAGCGATGGCACCGATGCACAGCCGACCGATGAAATCTGCATCCTCTATTGTGCTGATGATGAAAACCGTCCGAAACTGATGCGCAACATTGCGACCAGAGCTGACACAACCGCCACAGTGAACCTGCTCAATAAATTTGTCGGGAAGACGGTGCATGTATGGCTTTGTCTGCTAAATGCTGATGGGACGAGGGTTTCTATCTCTGAGTATGTTGGGAGTGTGGTGGTGAGTTAGGTGGAGTTTTGAGGGTTGGAAAGTTTGAGGATTGGGGAGTTGGAGGCTACTCTGTTTTTTGAAAAGTGCAATGTCTGGATGATGTTGCGCTTTTTGTTTACACGAGGGTATGGGTTCTTTTTTTTTAAAGGCTGGCGTTTTAGGTTTGACTTTGTCAAAAATGGTGTGTTATAAAGTTGGGATTTTTGATGGGATTAATGGAGTTGTTGGGATAAGTTTGGGTTGTTGGAAAATTTTGTTGCCCCGACCCTAAAGGGAGCAAAATTTTTAGGGTTTCAAAGGATATTGTGGGATTTGGTTTGCTAATTGACCACCCCGCCCTTTGGGCACCCCTCCGGAGGAGGGGAATGTTCTTAAGCGATTGATTAATTTAAATTTAGGGCGAACAACATTTGTCAATATGCTCATCAAAACATCCTTATTAAAAAATAGTTTTGGGGTTGTTGGAAAATTTTTATTTCTGCAACTTTAAAAAGGGAGCAAAATTTTTGAGTGTTTAAAGGATATTGTGGGATTGGTTTGCTAATTGACCACCTCGCCCTTTGGGCATCCCTCCGGAGGAGGGGAATGTTTGTAGCGAGATTATAGGTAGTCTTGTGGGAGCTGCGGAGGAGCGGGATGTTTTTGGTTGCCGAGGGCTTGTGATATTATCATCGCACCTATGTTTGCATCCAATTTGTTTTCTTCATTAAAAATAGAGATTTTACCTAAGGCACATTGGTGATGTTCCTCCTCTTCTATTTTTTCAAAACATTTGAAATCTTTTAAACTAATATCATTGGAAGGATACAACAAAAGCGACTTTGTACTTTTCCAATACTCATTGTAGATGTACATCTGCCTCAGGTCGTGGGTGGAAGGTAGCGATTGATCGATATTCTTCCACTTTGTATCAATAATTAAAACAACCTCATCATTCTTCTTCACTACAATATCCGGACGTATTGTAATTCCATTCCAAAAATTTTTTGAATCTTGTCCATATACTGTGATTTCAGTATTCTGATAAGCTTGTTTTAATCTAGCCAAAATATATTCTTCCCAAAGACTGTTCATATCAAAAAGCAAAGCCAGCATCTTTTCTGAACCGCTGGAAACATTCGGAGCATAATTGAGAATAATCAATCTTGCGATTGCTAAAGCATTTTCATAAGGTGCGGTCTTTCTTGACTTGGGAATTTGCGAAAACGTATTTTCGTTGGCTTTGATTGGTTTCACCTCAGGAAAATCAAGTTGTACCTTTTTACACTTGCTGTAGAGGTAACTTCCTTTCGATAACGTAGCAATAATTTCCAAAGCCTGTCCTAAAACCTGGTGTATCAAGTGGTCTTTATCATAAACTTGATGCGTGGTGTAGAATTTTTCTTTGTGAACAAGATTCTTCTGAATGTGACCTGCAAATTCAAGTTTGCCTTTCAGTGCTTTTACATTTCCAGTTTCTTTGTAATATTGTTTGATTAATCCCTGACGAATGAGCAATTGCACTTCATTCAGAAACCATTCAAAATAAATATCGAGTAAATGGATAGATTGCTTTGCCACATTAGCCTGACCAACTTGCTGAATTTTAAGTTTCCTGGTTATACGAAGCATTTCAATTAAGACAGACTGCCATTTCTTTTTTGAGGCTTCACTGTCATCTTCATTTTTATCTACTTTTGGTAAGATCTCAATAGTCAATCCATCAATTTGAATCACACCCACAAATTGTTTAAACACTACCCCATTATGTTTCAGATCAAAATATTGGTAATTGTGTAAAGCGTTAAGCTTCGACAACGCTACAAAATGACGCTGTTCAAACTTACCTCTCTCAATGGGTAAAAAGCTATGTTCAAAAACCTGAATTCTATTCATTAGTCGCTTTTTCTTTTTTCAAAAGAATTTCCAAAGCCGTGATGATATTAAAACTTTCATTAATGGTTCTCAGCCTGATTAGATTTCCTGCATCAGGATAATTCTGTGTAGCAAAACTGGCAAATAAGCTTTTATCATATTTCTCTGAGTCTTCAAAAAAGCCATTTCCAAGGATCATTCCTATTTTTTCATAATCGCCATAGAAATACTCCTGTAGCAGAGGAATAATATTATTTTTAAAAGTATTCTTCAGATCGTCTTCAGATTTGATATTGATGAAATAAGAATGTCCAATGGTATGATCTCTGTCCAGTAATATCTCTACCCTTTTGTTGATGGTTTCCAATAATTCTCTTAGAAATATGCCACTAATTTCCTTTCCATTCAAAACTTCAAGATCCGGCAACATTTCTTCGAAGCAAAAACGTCTTCGTAATGCTGTATCCAAAGACTCTACGCTGCGATCAGCGGTATTCATTGTTCCGATAATGTAAAGATTGGATGGTACGCCAAACTTTTCTTTGCTGTAAGGCAGGGTTACTTCTAGACTTTCTTCCTTTCCTAGTCTTTTGCTGTCCTCTATTAACGTGATGAGTTCTCCGAAGATTTGGGAGACGTTGCCTCTGTTGATTTCGTCAATGATAAGTACAAAATTCTTATTTATTTGATTTTGGGTTTTAAAAGATTCAGTAGTGTGATTATATTCAGAAAGCTTAAAATTGGTTTTCATATATCTTACGATGTCTTCCATATCTTTTTGAAATGCTCCAGAAGGTCTTGCTTGTTTATTCTGATAGGCATCAAGGATATTTTGCTTGGTAATCGTAAAAGTATATTGAGAAGGTGAATTCAAAGATGAATACTTGAGTGAGTCCTTAGATGACAAACCATATTCCCAGGAACCAATTTTTAGTAATTTTTTATCTGCTATTTGTCTTTTTACTTCTTCAATGAGTTTTTGCCAAGTTTCCTCAAAATTATCGATTACTGCAATTTCATTCCTTTTTGCAGCGCTGATGCATATATCTTTGAAGATTCCGCTTTGTATTTCGTAGCTCAATTCTCCCTCGTCCTCTTTCATTATAGGTTTTATACCCTCAATAAAATCCTCATAACTCATACTTTGATGAAAAGTGGTGAAAATGATTTGACCTTCTTTGACCAAACGATCATACTCATCCTTGACAATTTCTCTTTTCTGATCGAGATTAAAATTGGGATTGGCAATAGCAATGGCCTTTGAAATCGTATGATAAGTTTTTCCGGTTCCTGGTGGGCCGTAGAGAATTTGGTTGAGAGGATAATTCATACCTAAAATAATATTCTCAGTTTTTAAATCATTATTAATTAGATCCAATATATTATTATAATGTTCTTCAGAAGAGGTAAAATTGGTACCTTGAAAACCCACGTTCATATCAGCAAACCATGATTGATTTTCTAGTTCTGTTTTTAGGATTGGAGCCTGATAAAGATTATACTCTATTTCAATCGCAACTCTATCATCTTTTGCTTTTGGTGTTTTTTTATAATATTTCGGATCATCTTCGATATCTGCTCTTATGTCTGAAGTTACATTTGCTAAAGCATAAACGCCAGCATTCTTGCCACCCAACCAAATGATAATTTTATCTCCAATCTTTATTTTTTTCTTGTGAGCATTGACTTTCCAAGAGTTTAAAGCATCATCTCTCAAAGCTGTTGACAAATAATATTCGTTAGGATTGCATTGGAAAATCCAATAGTTGATATCGCTCATTGGTTTTAATAATTTATCAAAAACTAAACTTCTAAAATCTTTATCAAAAGCTAATCTTTCATAAAAATCATCATTGTATTTATAATAACCTGATTTTTCAGTTCTTTGTAATTCATTTTCAATTGCATTAAACACATTTTCTCTTTCATTTGACAGCATATTTATTAAACTAAAATCATTTAAAAACTTACCTGTATCTGAATTGAAAATATCGATTTGCTGAGAAAACTGGTCATTTGTAAGAACTCTAAAAGGGTTGTTTTTTGTTTTACTTTTTAAACACCAAGCATACTTTTGCCCAACAGTAAAATTTAGTTGCTTTTCTGCTACATTATAAACCACTCTGTTGTCTCCTTTTTTTAAGTGAAATTTAGAAATAATTTCATCTAAAAAAAGATAATAATTTTCTAAATTACTTCGATCAAAATGATCAAAACTACCATTGTAAATTCCAGCTAATCCTTTATTATAGACAATATAGAGAACATTTTGAATAATTAAATTAGTATCGTCCCAATCAGGTTCTGTATAAAAAATTCTATACTTTTCTATAAAATCACTCCGCAATTCTATGGCTTTTTTAAAGGACGGCAGAATATCTAATAATTTTGAATAATTCTTTTTTGTTTCGTCTCTAAAAATATCAAACTCTTTAACCAAAGGATTAAAAAATGTGGCCATATACAAAATATACTTTTCAGGAAATCTGAAAGCAAGATAAGCACTTATTGTTCTTTCGTCTTGTTGAGAGTTTAGGTTTTCTCTTTTGAGAATATCTTTTAGTTTGGTCAACAGTTTTTCAACTGATACTTGAAAACTCAAAACACGAACTTCAAGATTTTCATCTTCATTGAATAGTTTTTTAAACATTTCTCTTACTTCATCAGGAAAATGAAATGAACACTTATCAATAAATCCCCAAGAGTTTTGATAAAAAAGATTTTCTCTCTTTGCAAAAGACTCCTTTAACATTTTATGAAAATTTACAGCGTCAATATTCCAATTATCTTGAAAATGCTGAATTGCCTGATATTTATATCCTTCATTAGGATTACCAATTGTGTCAATTATTTTCAAAAACCTGTCTATCAGTAAATTAAAATCTATCATAATTAAAAATGCTTTTTAACTCGCCACCCCATCAATAAAAACCTCCACAAAATCCTGAACTTTTTGAATAATTCTTTTTCCAATATTATTTCGTTCGGTCAGTTTTGGTTTTATTTCTAAGAGTTTTAAGGCATCACTCATTTTGGGTATTTTGGAAGTGAAAAGAAAGCTATCAATCGTTTCTTGAAATTTTTCTTTATTAAGAGATTCTTCTTCTGCAATTTTCTCAAAAGCATCAGTTCTTTCTTTATTCCAGAAATTATCAAATTCGTCGCTTACAGAATCGCCATCCGGAATATGTGGCAAGTTCTCGTCTATGAATTTTTCAATTAATTCTTTTTTGCTTCTTAATTGGGCATCGCCGGATAGGATTTCACGAATTTCTTTTATTTTCGCTTCTCGTTTAATTCCTTTTATATCTGCAATATTTGCTAATAGTGAAAGTATATAGCTCACATTGATTTCATCACGATGGATGAGCTCCAATTCAAAATCAACATCATCTAAAATACTGACTTTGTCGCCACCATCTTTATTTCCCTTAATTGTAGTCCAAATATCAAGATACTTACTTTTATATCCATCAAATTCAAATTCTGTCATCTCTAATTGCTCAAAACTAAAATCTGTAAAGGATTTTAAAACATTTAGAATACGCATCAATTCTCGGAATGCTGTAACGAATTCAAATTTTTCCTGCTCGGTTTGATAAGTGTCTACACTTTGAATTTCTGGCGCAACCAACTTTAATTTTTCTAAACAATTTTTGAAAAGTTCAATGTAATCTTCAATGGGTTGAATGATAATTTCCTGTATAGCTTCTTTATTAGAAAATAAAGTAACAGCATCATCTGTAGCAGATTTTAAATTGCGGAAACAAACAATATTTCCCTGCGACTTCTTCTCTCCGATAATTCTATTAGTTCTTGAAAATGCCTGAATCAATCCGTGATATTTCAGGTTTTTATCTACAAATAAAGTATTAAGTTGTGGACTGTCAAATCCTGTCAAAAACATATTGACCACAATAATCAAATCAACTTCTTTGTTTCTGACTCTTTTCGCAATGTCATTGTAATAATTATAAAAAGTCTGACTGTCTTTGGTAGAAAAATTGGTCCCAAACATTTCATTATAATGACCAATATATCGATCTAAAACAGTCCTGCTATGTGAATCACCATATTTTGCAGGTGGCTCCGCAACCATTGACAAAACATCTTCTTCCTGATAATTTCCGTCTGCATCATTATTCTCTTCATTAGTTCCATAACTGAAGATGGTTGCAATTTTCAAATTGTGTTTTCCCTCTTCTTTTTTCTTTTGAAAGAGGTCACAATATTTCTGCAAAACATCTATGCTACTGACACAGAACATCGCATTGAAAGTTTTCTGATGGGTTTTTCTATCGTGTTCCGTTATAATGTAATCAGTGATTTTCTCCAGACGCTTTGGACTTGCAAGTAACTCTTGAGTATCAATAGCTTCAACTTCCATATCTATGTAAGTATTACTACCTTCCTTTTCTTTGTATCTGCCGACATATTCTACAGAGAATTTCAAAACATTTTCATCTCTGATAGCATCTGTAATGACGTATTTATGCAAACATTCTTTGAAAAGCATATTTGTAGTGGCAGAAATTCCATTTATTTTTCCAACTGAATTCACTTCCGAAATTGGAGTTCCAGTAAAGCCAATCATCTGTGCTTTTTGGAAATATTTCTTAATATTTTGATGTGTTTCCCCGAATTGGCTTCTGTGGCATTCATCAAAAATGAATACGACTTTTTTGTCTTTTAAACGGTCTATTTTTCTACCGTGCTTTTCTTTGGTAATGGCGGTATTCAGCTTTTGTAAAGTTGTTACAATGAGTTTTGTATTGTCAGAAAGTTGCTTTACAAGATGTGCCGTATTTTCTGTAGCATCTACGCTGTCTTTTTCAAAAGCATCAAATTCTTTTTGCGTTTGATAATCCAAATCTTTCCTATCCACCACAAAAACAACCTTTTCAACTTTAGGAATTTCTTTGAGAATCTGACTTGCCTTGAACGAAGTCAATGTTTTACCCGAACCCGTTGCATGCCAAATAAATCCATTGTTATCGGTATTTCTAACCCTTTCAACGATTTTTTCTACCGCATAATATTGGTACGGTCGAAGAACCATTAAAATTTTATACGTTTGATTCAACACAATATATTTTGTAATCATCTTGGCAATGTGACAAGGCTCCAAAAATGCCTGTGCAAAATCTTCAAGTTGTGTGATATTATTATTGTGCTCGTCTGACCAGAAGAAAGTTTGTTTAAAACTCTGCTTGGCGTTATTGGAATAATACTTTGTATTGACGCCATTACTGATAACAAACAACTGAACGTAGTTGAATAAACCTTTTCCAGCATTGAAGGACTGATGGTGATAACGGTTGATTTGATTGAAAGCCTCTTTCATTTCCAAACCACGACGTTTTAGCTCTATCTGAACCAAAGGCAAACCGTTGACTAGAATCGTGACATCGTAACGGTTTTTATAATCTCCTTCCTGAGCAATTTGATTTGTGACTTGGAATTGATTCTGACACCAGCTATCCTGATTGATGAATTCAATCCATTCCGAATTCCCGTCGTCTTTGGTAAACTGAAATTGGTCACGCAATATTTTAGCTTTTTCAAAAACATTTCCTTTAGCAAGATGATTTAAAATCTTCTCAAATTCTTTATTGGAAAATTGTTTTTTATTATGAATTTCGAGCTGGGTTTTTAGATTGATAATCAAATCTGCTTCGTTGCAAATCCTGACTGGCTTATGACCTAACTGCTGTAATTGTTCTACTAATTTTTGTTCAAGAATATATTCGGGCTGGCTGGACATTTTTGCGTTTACAAGTTTTATGGTTAAAAAACATTGTCAGAGTTTGAAACTCTGACAATGTTGTTAATAGTTTTATCAAATCTAACAAAAAATATCATAACTAAAACTATTTTAATGCTTTAAACATTTGATCTATTGCTTTTTTCTTCTGTTCTAGATTTGGATGGACATAAAGATTCAATGTTGTACTGATATTGGAATGTCCTAGCAGGACACTCACAGTTTTATAATCACATTTGCTTTCAATACATCGGGTTGCAAAACTATGACGCAATCCGTGGAATTTAATTTCCGGGATTTCCAGCTGTTTCATCAGATTTTTATAATAACTCCGGTAAGTTCTTGGCTCGGTAGGTTTAGCATCATTTGTTAAAACAAAAAACAAAGGATTCACAATTTTTTTAAAAGGCTTTAACATTCGCAAAAGGTCTCTGCTCATTGGAACTTCACGTATTGAATTCTTGGTTTTTGGTGTATCGAGAAGCAATTCTGTTCTGCGTTTTCCATCTTCGATAATGTAGATTCGCTGAATGGTTTTTCTGATGTTGATAATCCCGTTGTCCGTATCAATATCTTCCCAAGTAAGTGCGCAGATTTCCCCAATCCGCATTCCCGAACAAAGACAAATGTAAACGCCCAGATTCCGGAATGTAAAATGTTCCTGAATATAGTTCATCACTTTTTTCTGATGCGTTCTCGTCAAAACTTCAATACTCTGATTTTCTCGAACGGTTGGATATTGAATATCGAATGGCGTGTATTGAATCCATTTATATTTTGCCCCAAATTTCATTACCATTTTCAAAACGATAAGAACATCTTTGATGCTTTTCTGGCTCAATCCCTGTTCCAATTTTTGAAAAACAAATTGCTGAACTTCCTCTTCTTCTATACTACTAACTTCCGCAAATTTAGGTAACAAATGGTTTTCCAGCAAAAGGACGTAAGCCGAAAAGCTAGACTTTTTCACATAAAGTTGTTTGTCTTTTTTCCATAGTTCCACGATTTGAGCAAATGTTTTTTGTGTCGTCATAATTTTTTTGATTTTTAAATTAATTATTGAAAATCTTAAAAGTTATGAATTAGAGATTGAGGATTACAAATCTTTTACATTTGAAAGCATTT
>NZ_JAJSAX010000004.1 GCF_021261315.1 Epilithonimonas sp. JDS | reverse complement strand
CTTTCCATTCGTTTGGGATATGAGAGATATATAAAGAAATTGGATTATCGATTTTTAATTTTCCTTGCTCCTGTAACTGCATGATTGCTACTCCAACAAAAGCTTTTGTCATAGAGTTAATCGAGAACGTTGTTTTTGAATTGGTAGCAACCCGATGTTCAAGATTCGCAAAACCATAACTATGTAGTTTTTCTAATTTTCCATCTTTAATTATTGCCAACTGGAGTCCGGGGATCTTCATTTGGCTCATTTTCTCTTTGATAAAAACATCGATGCTGTCAGAAGTGCCTTGAGCAAACAGCAGTTGTGAAAATGTTGAAATGATTAATAACACAAAGGTCTTATTGGTTGCAAATAATTTTTTCATAATATCTATAAATGTAAATTATAATAAAGACAATTATAGCGACCAACTTATTACATTGGGATTTGTTATTGATTATGTCAAATCTTGCCTAGTACTAACTAAAGTTAATTGAGTATGCCATTCTGCTTCGCTGAAGGTGATAATTGTATTTAAATTTGATCTCCTTAAATTTTAAAAAGCTTCTAAATTCCAGACTTTCTCCAACAATAAAAAAAAATCCCTTATAAATCTTTTCGGTACTACGAAAAGGTAGTGATTTTTTGTGATGTTCATTCTTCAACTTTACCATATTAAAAGTTGATCAACTGTTCAAATCATTATTAACATCAAAAATCACCGTTATGAATACCGAAAGAACAGAATTTATAGCATGGATGGAAAGAATCATGGACCGATTTGACATCCTTAAAGAACAAGTATCATCCAGCCAATCCAAATACATTGAGATCGACGGCGAAGTATTGCTTGACAATCAGGACGTATTGCAACTGCTAAAGATCAGTTCAAGATCATTGCAGCGCTACCGCACCGACAAAAAACTGCCGTACTATACCATCAGTGGCAAGCTTTACTACAAGCTGTCCGATGTCCATCAGCTTATCAGAGAATGTTTAAGCTCTTAACAGGCCAGAGACATTCAAAGCCAAGGCAGCCTATCCAAAACCACATTACAAAGATCGACAATATCTGCTTTTATTTTCGCTTCATCAAAATTAGTTGTGATGGAAGAAAAAGCACAAAATGAAAACAGTGAGGTCAAGCCGGTATCGGACACACTCTTGGTTCTTAACAAAGACACCAACAAGATTGAAATGGTCAAAGGCTTGGACAAAGATGGAAATCTGCAAAAGCTCCCACCGGAAAAAATAAAGGATAACGAACAATGGATCCGGGTTGACAAGCACGGTGACTTGTTCTCCAACTTCTTCTCCAATTTCTACCGGCAGCTAAAGAACCCATCTCAATTCAATTTCTTCAAGGTCTCGGAATACGATGCGGTCAGCACTGCAAAAGAACTTCAGCAATATGTTGATAACGCATCTCCCGAAGATAAGGAGGTACTGAAAGCATACGAGATGCTGCCAAAAAATACAAACCAATTAAAAGATCATAATACAATGGAAAACAACACAGACACTCAGGAGTACCGCTTTCAGCCAGAACAGATCGACTGGAAGACAATGGAAAAATTCGGGCTGAATCAGGAAAAGCTTGAAAAGATGAATGCTATGGATCCTCTACTCAGAGGATTCAAGACTAATAATTTGATTCCTATCACTATCGATCTGGGAACAGCGGTCAGTAAAATGGATGTGAGGTTATCACTACAGACAGCAGACAATGGCGAGATCGCCGTTAACCTGCACGGCATCCGGAAGGAACCTAACTACAACCTTAAGTTCCTCGGTCACGAGTTTACCGAGGAAGACAAAAAGAACCTTAAGGAAAGCGGAAATATGGGAAGGGTCGTCGACCTTGTCAATCCCAAGACCGACGAGATCATCCCATCCGTGATCAGCCGTGACCGCCTCACCAATGAACTTGTGGCCTACAGGGCAGAATACATCAAGGTTCCCGATGAAATCAAAGGCATCAAGCTGGATGACCACCAAAAACAAACCTTGTTCGAAGGCAAACCGCTTTATCTTGAAGGAATGACCTCCAAAAAAGGCGAACCTTTCGATGCCACGGTACAGTTCAATGCCGACAAGCGTTATGTCGAATTCATCTTCAACAACAACCAGAACCAGCAACAATCCCAACAACAGGATCAATCCAATCAGCCAGCTCAAAAGAACGATGGGGAAGCCCCGAAAGTATTCCGAGGAAAAGAGCTGGATGAAGTTCAGTATGACAAGTTCAAAGCAGGGCAGACGGTTTATGTGGATGGTCTTGTAGATGGCAAAGGAAAAGTCTATCAAGGTTACATTACCTTCAATAAGGAAACCGCAAAGACAGAATTCTCCTTTACCAACCCCAACAAATTAAAGGAAAAGGCCCAACCATCCGAAGACCATAAGACCCAAAAAGCGGTCAATTCCGATGGCAAGACCAATGAAGCCACTAAGAACATCAAAGAACCATTGGAGCCTAAACAACAGCAGCCTGCAAATAAGCAACAGGAGGCCCAGCAGAAGAAACTGGTCAGATCGAAAGGGCGTAAGATGTAATTACTTAATTACAATTAAACAACTATCCTAATCAACAAATACAGTTACTACCACAATAAATCCAATCCTATGAAAGCCATTATCGCAGAAAAGCCCAGTGTTGCAAGAGAAATTGCACAATTGTTAAATGCCAACGAAAGAAAAGACGGTTACCTCGAAGGCAATGGTTACTGCGTAACCTGGGCATTAGGTCATTTGGCGTCTCTGGGAATGCCGGAAGATTATGGTATAAGAGGCTTTGACAAAGCCTCTTTGCCTATCTTTCCAGATCCATTCCTATTGATTCCCAGAACCATCAAAAAGCAAAACAACAAAGGTTACCAGCCTGATCCTTCCGCAGTCAAACAACTAAGGATCATTAAAAATGTGATCGATCAATGCGACAGCATTATTGTAGCTACCGATGCCGGAAGGGAAGGAGAGCTCATCTTCCGCTACATCTACCACTATCTCCAATGTAAAAAACCTTTCGAAAGACTCTGGATCAGTTCCCTTACTGAAAAAGCCATACAGGAAGGCTTCAAAAAACTTCAACCAGGCTCAGCATTCGACGGTTTGTACGAGGCAGCAAAAACCAGGAGCGAAGCCGACTGGCTGGTCGGAATCAATGCTACCCAGGCATTGAGCATTGCCGCCAATGAAGATGTCTATTCTTTAGGCAGGGTACAGACCCCGACACTCGCTTTGATCTGCAAAAGATTCGAAGACCATCAAAATTTCACAAAGAAGAAATACTTCAAGATCCAATTAAAGCACCGAAAAGAATATCTGGATTTCACCAGTCAATCCAATGAACAATGGGATGACAAAAAGCAAACGGAACAGATTCTTAAATCCATAGAGCGGGAGGGCAAAGCCACGGTGGAAGATGTATCCGTTAAAACAATTCAGGAGCAGTCACCCTTACTATTTGATCTGACAGAACTTCAAAAGGAGGCAAACAGAAAGTTAGGTCTGTCGGCTGATGAGGTTTTGCAGACCGCACAGTCACTTTACGAAAAGAGATTCATTACCTATCCCAGAACCGGCAGTAAATATATTCCCGCAGACCTTTGGGCAGAAATCCCGGAACTGGTCAGAATTCTCAATACCGTCGATCAGTTCAAACCTGCCATTTCAACAATCAAATTCGGGAACTTTAACAAAAAGATGGTCAATGACCTCAAGGTGACCGATCACCACGGATTACTGGTCACCACAAAAATACCATCAGCACTCACCGCAAAAGAAAAAGCCATTTACGATATGATCGCCTACCGTTTATTGGAATCGCTTTCAGAAAATTGCTCCAAACAGGTCAGCCATATTACGTTCAAAGTATACCACTATGAATTCAGCATCAAAGGATCAAAAATACTCCACAAAGGCTGGCGGGCCATCAAGGGAATTCTGTCAGAACATAACGCTAATAACAAAAATAACGACAGCACTTATAATAACCATAATGTCGAAGAAACACTGATTGAACTTCCTGAAATCAAGATCGGGGATGAACTGAAGATCTCCCGAGCAGATCTACAGGAAAAGACCACCCAACCGCCCAAACTGTACAGTGAGGCAGATCTGTTATCAGCCATGGAAAATGCAGGAAGATCGATCGAAGATAAAGAAGCGCAGAAAGCCATTTTAAATATAGGTATTGGCACCCCAGCTACCAGAGCCTCCATCATTGAAACCCTGCTCAGCAGAAATTACATCATCCGAAAAAGCAAAGCCCTGGTACCAACAGAAAAAGGTTTAAAAGTTTTCGACCTTGTCAAAGACCAAAAGATCGCCAATATACAAATGACCGCAGAGTGGGAGATGGCATTGGATAAGATCGAAAAAGGCGAACTGAATTCAAAACAATTCATCACCCACATCAAAGATTATACAAAAGAGATCACCAAAGAACTATTATCACTCTCAATTCATAAAGAAAACATTCCCGAACTCAAATGCCCAAAATGCCAACAGCAACACCTCATCATCAAAGACAAGATCATCAAATGTCCTGATGAACAATGCAACTGGATGCAGTTCAGAAATGTCTGCGGTGTACAGCTAAGCACACAAGAAATAACTTCACTCATCAACAACAGAAAAACAACGCTCATCAAAAATATGAAAGCCAAAAACGGCAAAAAGTTCAGTGCCTATATTGTTTTGAAAGAGGACCACCAAGCCATATTTGAATTCCCGGATCACTGAATTTATCTTTAAAATAAGTATCTTAGAAATAAAAAATATGAAAGTGTTTTTATGTTATAAACATTCATCAGTGGAAATCAAATGGAACCTGCCATTCTTTCCCCGTACCGGAGAATATATTTCAACCACCGAACTTTTATCCGAAAAACAAAATAGACAGCTTGGAGCCAAAAATGATTATCTCAAAATCATCAACATCTCATGGTTTCTGTATAGAGATGGTAGACAGTCTGCTGTGGAAATTCTATTAGAGTAACAAGCTACCGAATACTTTAATTTTGGTTGTAGAAATATATTTATCCGGATATTGTAAAATTATTACATCATATGATTTGCAATATTATCATTAAAGATACTTCCTTAGAATATTAAATCGCTTAGCAACTTTAAATAATGATCTTGATTGGGCTCAGCAACAAAGAATACAATAAATTCATGGAGAGCCATTTGAAAATTTTCTTTATTGGCATCGAATAAATCCTTTACGGCGGTATCTGAATCAGTGATATACATGATCCCGTCAAAATCAGCAATTTAATAGTCCATCATATTGGTAACAGGATTAACTTTAAAGAAAAATGCATCAACAAAGAGCGCTAAGTTAGCCTTAGCCGCACTCATTAGATTATTCAGCATTTCTTTGACGAAATCTTCAAAATTCTCTATTTTCTCAATCTCATGATCATAGACAAATTGTTCCGCTATGCTGTCGATCAATTTAATTTTGTACATTTTCTCTCGGTCAATCTTTGACGGATCCTCAATGAGGCTAGCCAAATCAAAATCCTTGCATAATTCCAACACCCTATAAGTGACATTTTCTTTATTGATCATCCTCATCGATATAGAACCGCAATGCGGAGCCGAGCGCACTGTATTCGGACTAACAAAATAGCCTTCATCAGGATTGGCATTTAAATCCTCAGTTTCAAGGGTACTTTTATCATATAAATCAAGGAACGCTAAAGTCTCCATTGCTGACTGAGACAATGATTTATAAATTTCAATAATCTTTGGGGCTGCGGAAGGATCTGCCGATCTTTTATGTATCACTTCTCGGACTTCCTCATTTTCGGAGACGAGGACTTTGAACACATGCCAATGGTTACCGTTACCAATCCTTTCTTCTTTAATTATCTTTCTCATTTATTTTGATCTTATTGTTTTTCTTATTTCAATAGAGACAAAAGTACAGAAGTTCGGAATACCGATACTCAGTATTCTCACTATACTTAGCTATCGGGGAAAATTTTCCTGAATTTTTTATTAGGTGTATATCTTTGTCCTATTAACAATTAAAAATTAAGTTTTATGTCAAAGAAACCAATGACCAAAGAGGATGCTGCTAGAATTCAGTCAGCAGAAGCCAGGAAATCCGGAGGCGCAGTCAAAAAGGATAGTTTTGCAGCAAGAGCGACCAAGTCGGCAAGTAAAAATTCTAAAAAATAATTGGAAAAAGGGTTTATCTTTAGGTAAACCTTTTTTTATGTATCAGCTACTTCTGGAAAAATTGGATGCCAAAAGTTGTTCAATGGATGATCCGAAATTTAACCATTACAGCTCGGAGCTGTACAATATATTTTTAGAAGGGGAATGGAAGACCTTCCGCCCCATTTTTCCTGAAAGTTTCAGGCAACTGCAACACGATCTGAATGCTGCCTTTAATCAAATGGAAAATTCCTTACCTGATAACTCGATTGATATCAACTTAGAAATGAAACATCTTTCTGCAATCATAGAGCAGTATGATACTTTAAAAACAATTCTATCAAACTATCATCAATATGCCAGTCTTTTTATACAGATGATCCTCTTTCAGAAAATATGCCTATTAAGCATCATATCCATACAGAATAAAAAATTGTCGTATCAATCACAAGATGTTCTCAATTTCCTGGATAAGAAGATCCGATTCAGTCAGAGCTTTATTGCGAAAGAGTGGGAGGTTGACAATGATACGCTGTCCAAATGGTTTGAAATTCAGTACGGCACCAATATTTTTGCCAGCAGAAAAAAAATTAAACTTTCCGAATATATTGCGATCTTTAAAGATCTTTTTATCCTTGAAGAGCATAGGAATGATAAGGCATTAGGCCATGCGATCGAAGCTGATCTTATGGATTTTTACAATTCACTGGCATTAAAAGGCAAGACTTATAGTAAGAAAGATATTATCGAAGAATGCTTTAATCCTGACGAAAAACTATCGACACATCAGTATGAGCAGGCCAGAATTGCGCTTGAAAAGAGATTCTCCTTTTATTCGCACGTTAACAAATATCCTGTATCTATAGCTTTTCAAATGATATCAGAACTAAAAAAGATTTGCTAATTATCATTTTCTACTTGCAGAATTAAGGTTTTCCGGATCTTTTTTTGATTTCCAACATATGAGTTCCCCAGTCCGTATATTTCAGTTCTGGTCTCAATCTCTCAATATAATCAACTCCGTCCTGCGTCAATCTTCCTACAAAATCCAGCTGTAAATTTCACCTCTTTTCATATGCATTAGTTTTAGTGTCCTTGTGAGTTTATTTTAGCTTTTGCATAAAATGATTTAACTGCCTAAGTAAACTACTTTGGTAAGTGTGCAACCAATTCCACTTCTAATTTAGAATCCGGCATATATAATCTTTGCACCTGTACCCAAGTTGCCGCTGGAAAATCATTATTGTAGAATTTCTTGCGAACATTATTGTATTTTTTCATTGCCTCGATGTCTGTAGTGTATAAGTTTTCTTTTACAACGTTGTCAAATGTAGCTCCATAATTTGCCAGAACCGCTTTTAAATTATTGTAAACGGAAGTGATTCCTTCAGGTGTAATATTATTCGTCACTACTCCCGATATATAAACTACATTGTCAAACTTCACAGCCTGAGCATAGCCAGTTGTACTATCCTGTGATTTGTTATTCCAATGCCATTTCTCTTTGTGGATTTTGCTCTCTTGTGAAAACACGTTGCAGAAAGCCAAAAAAAAGCTGATCATTAAGATATTTCGCATAATTTATATTTCCGTTGAAGTTAAGTATATATATTTGGAATGTTACAAAAAAGCAGCCCTAAAGCTGCTAATTCCATTCATCCTTTGTTAATCTCCCTTCTCATGTTCATGAGGTTTTAGTTTTGGATGTTTAGGTTGATTTGGAGGTGTGACTCTCCTTCTTTTGTCGGGCTCGCCATCTGGTTTTTTCGGTTTATGTCCCGGCTTGATTGCTTCGATCGTGCTCATAGCAAAAAGAATTGGTTAATACTTATTGATGATATCAAAACAGATTAATATCAGCCTCAAAAGTAAGCCTCCATTTTATAAATTCTTTACGGAAAACCGTATTGAAATTTCTTATACGTAAAATAAGAAATGTTCTACAATCAACAACTGTTGGAGAAGTATACGATGATGTCTTGGTAGAGTTGCTGTATGTTGAATGCTGAGGATTTTTAGCCCATCCACATTAATTTTCCCATTTGATCTTTCTATAATTTTTCCTTTTGGGTCTTGATGATAAATAAACTTCTATGCCTTTAGGAATAAATGTGGTAGAAGTTTCGCTGTTAATGCTGGGATAGAGTGGTGTATCTTCCTCTAGTAGGACAGTATAATAATTAGTACATGAAATTACTGAGAGGAGTAATACGAGATAAAGTAATGTTTTTTCATTGTTGTTAATTTTATTTATTTACAAATCCAAATATGCTTTAGCACTTTTTGTTATTTACTACTACATACTTATTGCCTTCAAAAGAATAAGATTCTATCTCATCAGTTCTATCTATATAATCGATGAGGATCGCTTCTTTTCTCATAATATTTTGATTAAAAATTTTGCATCAGTTAACTATCTGCAAATATACTGATGTACTTCTTCTATTAATAAGAACCATTTTTAGATATGTTTAAAATGAAGGGGATCAACAATGTTTTAAACAAAATTTTTTCTTTTTAAAACATTTCTAATTTTCATAATAAAACTTTTGAGGTTTTATAGTAAAAAACTTATTTACAGTAACTTATGTATGCATTTAAACTATTCTATTTGTTTGAAATTTTTATTAGATTTTATTTTATATATCTGAATATAAGGTTGTTATGATATTGGCTAAAAAAAATCTATTTTTTTTTATACCTTTACGGAAAATAAATCTATCTATGAAACTAAATAATTCTTCCACAGGAACAATTTCGTCAAATGTAATTGCACAAAAAACTGACAAACAAATTTCCCCTGTGGAAACAAAAGTGTCCAGTTCTGTTTTGCAAAGATTGATGCAGGAGGTAAAGAATGATGCCGTGAATAATGTTTCTGCTTATAACCGAACACACAACCGTCATAACCGTGGCAGATAAAATATTTCATAATCCTCAACTTGATACCATATTAATAAAACTAGCGAGCAGGTGTAATATCAATTGTTCCTATTGCTACGTATATAACATGGGGGATTCTAATTGGTCATCTATGGAAAAGCAGATGACTGAATCCACAATGGTAGCGATTGCAAAATCGTTAGCAGAATTGGCTGATTTCCAGAATCAGAAATTTAGTATTGTTTTACACGGGGGAGAGCCTTTATTGATCGGCGCAAAGAAGTTGGATTTTTTGCTTTCACTTCTAAGAGATTCTCTTAATGAAGAATATCCAATTAGCATACAGACAAATGGAATTTTGATTACTTCTGAAATTCTGGATATTTGTTCAAAAAATAGAACAAGTGTCGCGGTAAGTATCGATGGATATAAGGAAATCAATGATAGATTTAGAATTGGTCACAATAATAAGGGCACATTTGATCAAGTAGTTAAGGGAATCGATATTCTCAAATCTCATTCTGACCATGAATTTCTAAATGCTGGTCTTTTAGCTGTCATAGATCCATCTTCTGACGCTGAAAAAATATATTCATTTTTTAAAGAATTGGAGGCTCCAAGCGTTGATTTTTTGTACAAGGATGGAAACCATACCATTCTTCCATTAGGGAAAGCTACTGTTAATTCTACTGAATATGGGGAGTGGATGACTAAACTTCTGAATGTATATCTTAACGATAAGAATCCACTTCCCATAAGAATCCTCGACGATATGCTAAAGGTTTTATTAGGTGGAACTGTTTCTAAAGAAGGAATGGGAATCACCGATTACGGAATAGCAATTATTGATACTAACGGCGTTATAATGAAGAATGATACTTTGAAGAGTTCTTTTGATGGAGCAGATAAATTTAAAAAGCCAATAAATATTAAAGACGGAAAATTATTAGATTTTATTGCCAGCAAAGAGTTTAATGAGTATCGTCAAATGCAGAGGCCCAGTAGTGAGAAATGTCTCGATTGTCCAATACTCGATATTTGCGGAGGCGGCATGATTTTACATCGGTGGAAAGATGGAGCTCAGTTTAATAATCCTTCTGTATATTGCTCTGATCAACAACTTTTAGTAGAAAATATGAGTCAATTAATTTCAAAATTTTATCAAGTCAATGCATAATCATGATATATTAGATTTCGATGATGTAATTATTGAAAATGAGCCATTTAACCACTTTTTTGTAAACTTGGTACTAAAAGACGGATTAGAAATAAAATTACTTGAGTGGTTAGAATCTACGGATAATTGGGATTTCACTGAAACAGATTTTTATACTCAATATGAGTTTAGCTTGCTAAATGTTGATATTCCGGAAGAGCTCTTTTCTTTGTTAGACCCTCAAACAATTAATTGTATTAAAAAACAATTTAATACAAATTCTTTAGAGCTAGTTGGTCTTACTGTACATAAATTGATTGACGGATACAAGATGGGCGTTCATAACGATTTTATTGGAAAGGATGAATCACATCGTTTTCTTATTCAGATTAATTCGGGTTGGACGGAAGATAATGGAGGATACCTAATGCTTTTTAATTCGATGAATTCAGAAGATGTTTCAAAAATTATAATGCCGTTAAACAATACTGGATTTGGATTCGAGATTTCTCCAAAATCTTATCATGCAGTTTCTACCGTTTATAATTTTTCCAGATACACGTTAGTTTATACTTTTAAAGATATCTAATGAGATGATGGAAGATAAAATAATACAATTTCTTAATAATCCTTTTCCTATTTGGGAAACTGATTTAACAACAGATTTGGTAAACGAAGAATTATTGCAGTTGGCAAAGTCAGGATTGAATTCTGATAATTATAGTACTTCGGGTGGATATTTTAAGAATGTTTTCGAATTAAAGAAAATCCCAATTATAGTATCTAGACAATCTGCAACAGAATCAACATATTTAGAGTATCCTGATTTTTCAGCATTTAATTTTTTCTATGAAGAACATGGATTGGAGCCTGAGGAATACACCGTAATTACTAGTGATCCCATAGATAGATTAAAAACAGCTTTAGATATTTTCAATTTGATACCTGATGTAAGCCGTTGTATTTCTTTATTGGTAAGAAGAATACAGGTTTTAAAATCAGTTGATGAAGAAATAGATATTAGTTATAGCCACCCTGAAATACCGTTTTCAATTTTTGTTTCCTTATGTTCTTGCTCATCAATAATTTCTAATTTACGCGTAGCAGAATCGATATTACATGAAGCAATGCATCTTAAGCTTACGTTAATTGAAAAACATATCAATCTTATAAAGCCAGAAACAACGGAAACATTCTATTCACCTTGGCGAGATGAACAAAGACCAGTAAGAGGGGTATTGCATGGGCTTTTTGTTTTTAGCGCAATAAAACTTTTCTATGAAAACCTATTACAAATGCCCTTTGATCCAAAAACTATTAATTTTCTAAAATATAAAATTGAAGATATTAATACTGAATTCGAGACCATTGTTCAATTTACAAAAAATAAAGGACTTACAGAAGCTGGTAAAATATTTTCAACTAATTTGTTACAAAATTAAAAGTCTTTAGATAAGCTCTTGCGGCAGAAGAAAACTCTGCTTCATCATTCTGGCAATCTCGTATATATTTTTTGGCTTTAGATATCTCCTTTGCGCTATGTACAGAGTGAAAACCAATTATGGCTATTCTCGCATCTATATCTTCTAATAATTTTTTTCGTTTATTATTCAATGCATCTCTGTCCAAACCACAAATTTCAATAGTTGCTTTTCCAAATTTAGTTAATTCTTTTGGCAAAGGACCCTCGAACGTAATATGTCTTTCCGGATTTTTATCATGATCTCCTGATGGATGTAAAAGTAAAGATTCTTCAGATTTATAATCAGCATGATGATTTTTTGCTCGCAATTTCTCATCTACTATCGGGAATCTGTTGCCCTTGTATTTTGTAGAATTGCAGCCGGAGCAGACAAAAAATAGATTGTCCCAATCAAATGCAAGCCAATAATATCCGGGACGAATTAATTTATCTTTTTTGTTTATTTTATAACCCTTTTTTGGACGAAAATGCTCTACAGCGCCAAATTCGTCAACTTGATCTTTTTCACAAAAACAACATTTATTGTGTTGAGAGTTTTTTAAAATTTTTTTTACTGAACTATGACCATATATTTTGTTGCCGATATCAAATCCCGTGGAATCTAAAGTAGAGCCAGGTTTATCATAATCAACACAATTTTTATTATTTTCAGCCACTCCCTCATTTAGTAATTTTGCAGGTATGTCACTTGGTTTTTTAATTCTGATCATAAACTGATAGGAATTTTGTTATCGCGAATTTTTTTTGCTAAAGCTGAAATAATTTCTCTGTTTTCTAATTCTTCCGGATTATCACCAGTAGGATATTGCGCAAGTTTTTCTGTCAAATCTTTTAATTTTTCTTTTTCACTTTTGGACAATTTATTTTTATTTTTCAACTTTTCACGTTCTTTGAAGATTTGATCATATTGAGGTCCTCTAGAACTTTTTAAATTAAAAAACTCACTCGTTAAGATCTGATCTACACGCCAGCCATCTATTCCTTTTGGTTCATTTATTATTTTTACACCTTCATTTGAATCAAATTGTAGTACGGCATAGTTCCCATTAATTGCAGCTTGAACCATAAGTGGACTATGGGCAGTTGCTATAAATTGAATATTAGGAAAAGCATTTGTTAAATTAGAAATAATTTCGTTTTGCCACAGAGGATGTAAATGCTGATCAATTTCATCTATTAAGACAATTGCAGGCTCGGAGAGTGGAGCATCACTTTCTGGATACTGATTAAATAACCGCCAAGCTAAATCTACAGTCCAAGAAATGACATTTTTATATCCTAAGCTAAAACTTGAAAATGGTATACTTTCACCATACTTAGTAGAAATCACCACCTGACCCTGTCGTAAAATGCCATTTACCAATTTTGGGGTTGAAATATTGATACTTTCAACATTTTCAAAATCAGGTAAAATTGATACTAACATATCTATTACATTGCTTTTGAAACGTTCGTATTTAATTTTATCTTTTTTATCTGCTCCCAAAGATGCATAATTAATTGTGTGCAAAATTTCTTCAGCGTCGTATAGCTCGGTTTGTTCTTTTAGAAAATTAGGAATAGAATCCTCAAGATCAACAGAGGTAATATTTTGATTTCCCAATTTTCTTGATGCACTATATGCAAAAATTATTATATTATTGTTTAAAAAAAATTTTTCTGAATTGGTAGTCACAGGGGTGTCAAATTCTTCCAAATTTCGATCAGCCGTAAGACCAATTTTAATTTTTGTTTCACAAGATTTAATTTTTTTCTTGCCTGCCAAACTATTAATAGCACGATCTGCTAAGAAAACTGCGTTAATTTTAGCAGTATTCATATTGTTTCGGACAATTTTTACTAAAGTTGAATTTTCTTCATCGCTAATAATTGGCTCAATCCTCTCTATATTTAATATCTCACCAACGTCTGAATTGTTAGGTAATTGAGGTTTAGCCCACGCGATTGATTGTAAAATTGTAGATTTTCCTATCCCATTATCGCCTAATATAAGAGTCCACTGAGATAACTCTCCATTTTCATTTTCTAACTTTAGTTCTACATCTCCAAAAGTTCTGATATTGGATAGATTTAATTCTTTTATGTA
Source organism: Epilithonimonas sp. JDS (assembly GCF_021261315.1). Classification (GTDB taxonomy): domain Bacteria; phylum Bacteroidota; class Bacteroidia; order Flavobacteriales; family Weeksellaceae; genus Epilithonimonas. The sequence continues at coordinate 324,426 of NZ_JAJSAX010000004.1, read as the reverse complement.
AATCGGAATATTATTCATTGACTATTATTTTTGATGAAACAATCATTTCTTTCATTTCTTATAAAATTAAGTAAAATTTTGTATTTACTTTATATTGGAAATTTTAAAAATTGGTGTATTGTAGGATTAGACTCAAATGTTAAATACTATTTTTGATAAACAAGATGATAAATCGCCATTGCGACTTAGGCTTGGATTATTTTCTTGAAAATTGATTGACATTCTTTATTTAATTTAAATTATATTGAAATAAATCAGGTCTTACTAAAGTTTTAATCTGGAATATTGATGCCTTTTTCATTTTCGAATTCTGTAAAGAATTTCTCCAAGGAATATTGTTCATGTCTTAGTATGTTATAAATAGTCGACATGGGAATATTATAACCTTCGGGTAATTTCAATTTTGAAATAGTTGAAGAGGTTATTCCACATAGTTTAGCATATTCATTTTGCGAAATTATTTCCCCTTTCTGGTTGCGATAGTCACGTAAGAATTTACCTTCAATAAAATTGCATAAATGCTTATTTACGAGTGTGTTTTTCTTATTAAGAATATCTTTATCTGGCATTTTATAAAATCTTTATCAAAAGAAGAGATTAAAATGAAAAATACTGTTCGCTTTAGCGAACGATTTGAGATTTTTTTATTATATTTGTAGAATAAGTTATAGAAATGTAACTTTGCGATACTTCAAAGAATAATAGAAGCTATTGCTTAGAATCTCGACTTGAAAACTGGTACTTTAAAAGCAGCGAGAGGATAAGTAAGCGGCTCACGACCTAGGCGTGGGTCTCTTCCTCTTATCTGTTGCACGGTATACCAGTACCCCAAGTCGGATAATGTAGAGTTCCATGCCGTCTTTTTCCAATGCAGTTCGCTATATTTTTACATAACAATCTAAGCCCGCTTCCTAAAAATAGTATCAGACACGATACAATAGGAGGGTACAACCTATTGCGGCTTTAAATAGCTTACACGGGACACAGATTTCATTCATATCAAATTCTTTCCGGTGCCTTGCGGTCACTGCTTTAGATCCTCACCAGTCCTTTTTCATACCTAAAGGCATCAGGAAAGTTTTTATCCATCAATGAATTCACTACTATAATTACAAAAACTAAAAACAAAAAAGCCCTTTCCAATCAGTTCGCACACCTATAGGGAAAGAGCAAAGCTTAGTAATTACTGAACAATTAAAAAACCTTTTACAAATCTATGAAAAATTCCTATTACAAGATAGGAGGTATTTTCTTTGGCCTTATGTTGACCGCTGTCAGCAGTAACACAAAAGCCCAAACACGCACCATTTCCGGTACCGTAACCTCATCCAATAAACCTCTTGTAGGAGTAACCATCTCCCAACAGGGCAGTGATCAGGTAACCACTACCAGCGAAAACGGAACCTATACATTAAAGGTTTCAGCAGAAAATCCCATCCTAGTATTCAGACACGCTGATTATTCAGAAGAGCGAATCAGAGCCAACAATCAGAAAGTCATCAATATCAGTTTAAAGGAAAATGTAAAGGGAATAGAAGAAGTTATTCTCAATGCAGGCTACTACAAGGTCAAAGACAAAGAAAGCACCGGTAGTATCGCCAGAGTTTCAGCAAAAGACATAGAAAACCAGCCCGTCAACAATGTGCTCTCTGCCATACAGGGCAGAATGCCGGGTGTCAGCATCACTCAGAATTCCGGCACTGCCGGAAGTGGTTTCGACGTCAAGATCAGAGGTAGAAACAGCTTAAGGAGCTATGCCACGACAGGCTATGACGGCAACAAACCGTTATATATTGTTGATGGGGTACCCTTACCCCAGGTTAATGATTTTAACAGCGGTATGAGTGCCAGTGTCCTTCCTTACAATGACACAAATCCTTTAAATGCCATCAACCCCGATGACATCGAGTCGCTTGAAGTTCTGAAAGATGCCGATGCCACGGCCATTTATGGAAGCAAAGGCGCCAATGGTGTTATTTTAATTACCACAAAAAAAGGAAAAAAGGAAAAACCAGAGGTCAATCTTAGAACCAGCTATGGTCTGGGAGATATGACGAATCAGCCAAAAATGATGAGTCTGGAGGAATATACAAATATGCGGAAGCTGGCCTTTGCGAATGACAGGGTAGCAGTTCCTTCCAATGCCTACGACATCAATGGCGTATGGAATCCGACGAAAACGACGGACTGGCAGAAGTACTTTGTGGGAAACCATTCCGAGATATCGGATGTCCAACTCGGCGTATCGGGTGGCAGTGGCAATACACAATTCTCAATCTCGGGTGGCCACAATGAAGAGACCACTGTTTTTCCCGGCAGCTACCGCTACAAACGAAATAACCTTGGGGTCAATATCAGCCATACCAGTGCTGACAAAAGATTTCAGATCGGTTTCAACGGTACAGCGTCTTTACAGGATAATGTTCTTCCACCTACAGACTTCAATCTGATCTATACGGTTCTTGCGCCTAATGCCCCTGATCTGTATATGCCTAACGGTATGATCAACTGGGAGAACAGCACGTTTACCAATCCCATGGGCCCGGCCACGCAAACCTATTCCATCAAAACAAAGAGCATCAATGCGAACCTAAATTCAAGTTATAAACTCGGGAGTGGGCTGAGCATCAATGTGAACAGTGGTTACAGTGCCTATAACAGCTTCGAGCAGAAGATCTTTCCTAAGACGACGTACAATCCGTCCAGCAATATCGGAAGCAGCAGCTCATCTTTAAGAAAAGCTCAGAAATTAAACGAGAGCTGGATTCTCGAACCGCAACTGAACTACGAAAAAAGATCAGACAAACATCAGTTTGCAGCATTATTAGGGGCATCGCTGCAGGAGCAAAAATCGGATAATATTGTTATTTTGGGAAGGAATTTCCCTTCGGACGATCTTCTGACCAATATGGCTGCGGCAGCGACCATTACAATTCCAAGCGCCTATGAATCTTTATACCGCTATCAGGCAGTATATGCAAGATTCAACTATGGTTATAATAAAAGATACTTTATAAATCTAACAGGCAGAAGGGACGGGTCCAGCAGATTCGGTTCGGAAAGGAGATATGCGAATTTTGGGGCTGTTGGTGCCGCTTGGTTATTTTCGGAGGAAAATCTCTTCGAGGGCCAGTCCTGGTTAAGCTTTGGAAAGCTGAGAACCAGCTATGGCGTTGCAGGCAATGATCAGATCGGCGACTATCAGTATTTTGACACCTATCAATCCACAGGCGGATCGTATGGCGGAAATTCCGGCCTTGTTCCGCAGCGGCTTTATAACAAAAATTTCGGATGGGAACTGACCCGGAAGTTTGAGGCGGCTTTAGAATTAGGGATGTTCAGTCAAAGGCTGAACCTGAACATAGGCTACTATCAAAATACCAGTTCCAATCAGCTGGTCGGAATTCCGATGCCTGCCACTGTAGGATTCAGCAGTATTCAGGCGAATCTGGATGCTACGGTAAGAAACAGGGGACTGGAAGTTTCTCTGGAGTCTGTCCAGATCAAGACAGACCACTGGAGATGGACAACAAGCCTCAATTTTACCTTGCCGGAGAATAAACTGATATCGTTTCCGGATCTTGAAAAATCGACCTATGCCAACAAATTCGAGATAGGCAAATCCATTTCTCTTGTCAAGCTTTACCAGTACAAAGGTATCGACCCGTCCACTGGTCTGTATACTTTCTTCGACACGAATCAGGACGGGATCATCAATGCAGCAGACCGTACAGTCAGCAAAGAAATCAAGGAGTACTGGTACGGGGGATTGCAGAACAGTATTCAATACAAGAACTGGAATTTCGACCTGCTGTTGCAATTCGTCAGCCAGAGCCAGTACAATCTCAAATCCATGTACGGCAATATAGGCTATATGTCGAATATGCCGGCTGTATTCAACGATTACTGGACACCTGATAATCCCAATGCTGAATTCCAAAGACCAAGTGCGGGTTACAGCGCACCGGCGGCTACAGCAAGTTCACTTTTTATGCTTAGTGATGCAACAGTTTCAGATTCATTCACTGTAAGGGTCAAAAACGCGACGTTAACCTACAACATTCCATCTGCTGACAAAGGCAAGCTGAAAGCCAGGGTATTTATGAGTGGTCAGAATCTTTTTGTTTTTACCAACTACAAAGGAGGAAACCCTGAATTTATGCTGGCAGGATACAGCAGTCCGCTGCGAGTGGTCAGCTTTGGAGTATCATTAACCTATTAAACCGCACCATTATGAAAAATACATTAATAAAACATATCATTCTCTTATGCCTTTTGATCGTTTCGCTTCTGCTATGCAAAAGCTGTGACAGCTTTACTGACGTAGGACTGCCCAAAAATCAGATCACCAGAGAAGTCGTCTTCAAAGATGACCAGTTGGCGAAATCAGCAATGGCAGGCATTTACCGTTCATTGGAAGATCAGGGTTTCCTATCAGGCTCTTCATCTGGTGCGCAGCCTATTCTGGGAGCTTACGTTGATGAACTTCAATCTTACGGCGCTGCAACAAGCGATGCCGCCATTTTTTATCAGCTTGCCCAAATGGCCAATACTGCGAAAATTAAAAATCTTTGGGCCATCACTTATACTCAAATTTACAATATCAATGCGGTCATTGAAGGTGTTGAAAGTTCTGATGGTCTTAGTTCAGAAATTAAGAACCGTCTCAAGGGAGAAGGACTTTTTCTCAGAGCAATCCTGCATCTATACCTGGCTCAGACATTCGGATCTGTACCATATGTTAACTCTACAGATTACCACGTGAATCAAAGCATCGGTAAGATCAGTGCCGGGCAAGTTTTCGAACGCTGTCGAGCGGACCTTGATGCAGCAAAATCCCTGTTGCCGGCAACCTTACCGGTCGGTAACAGGGTCTATCCGACAAAAATGGCTGCATACGCTGTTCTGGCAAGGATCGCCTACTACGAAAAGAACTGGGACTCAGCGCTCCAATATTCCAGCCAGGTAATTGCAGATGTCCAATATAAGATGGAATCTGATCTAAATAAGGTATTTCTGAAAGACAGCTCCGGCAGTATATGGCATTTATTACCTTTCGCCGCAACATATAATGCCATGCAGGGGAATGTATTTATCCTGAATAGTGCACCGCCGACAAATGTTGCGCTACGTCAGGATTTCATTGATGGATTTGAAAGTGGCGATGGAAGGAAGTCGGCCTGGATCGGACAAAAGACCGACGCTCAAAATAAAACCTATTATTATCCATTTAAATACAAACAGTATTACACCAGTCCAACTTCATTGGAATATTCGGTTGTCCTCAGGGTTGAGGAACTCTATTTGATCAGAGCCGAAGCCTATCTTAACAAAGGACAGTATGACTTGGCTGTTGCAGATCTCAACAAAATAAGAAACCGTGCAGGATTGACATCCTTAGCAAATGTCAGCGATCAGAATACTTTGATGAATGCCCTGATTAAAGAAAGAAGATCGGAGCTATTTACAGAGTTTGGGCACCGCTTCTATGATCTGAAGCACTACAACATTGCAGATGTTACGATGCTTTCCAAGAAAGCAGGCTGGAAACCGCATTTTAAGCTTCTGCCTTTGCCCGAAAGCGAGCTGTTGTTAAATCCTAATCTCAATCCGCAGAATGATGGCTACTAGACTATTTTTTCTGTTATTTTTTCTCATTCAGGGAATTTGCCATTCTCAGAATCTGGACAGCCTAAATTCTGTTTACCGTCGGTATTATGAAACGGCAATGCTGGCCGGCAGTCCGGGAGGGGAATATGTGGTGTTGAATCACACCAATACCTATGGCAGGAATGACTACGAGTTGTTTGATGTGAAAAACAACATAACTACAATGCTGGGAAATTATGACAGATTTCAATTTTTAAGTAATGATCTGTTGCTGATGAGAAACAATGAAAACTGCCGGTTTTTAAATTTAAAAACCGGTCAATATCAGGAAGTTTCGGGTAACTATGTAGTTGAAACCACAAAGCAATCAGATCAAGTAGTCCTTTACAATACAAGTTTAAAGGAGCTGCTATCTGTTTCCGTAAATGGAAAAATATTATGGAGACAGCAGGATGTTGGACTCTATCAATTGGATGATAATAATAATCAACTTTTCTATTCTACAGGAAACAACTTATGTGTAAGGAATCTGAAAAGCCATGTATCTAAGACCTTTAAACTCAATGATAATATCCAATGGCTGTCCTCCAAAAAAGGCATCATTTATGGCGCAACTATCGAACCCCTAAAAATCGAGCTGTACACTATTGATATGCGATCAGAGCAAATTACGAAACAGCTGATAGCGATGCCCGAAAGTTTTGAGTCTGCGGTTAGGCTGACTACTTTGCTGGAAGTACGGGAAGGCGACCATTTCATATTTCCGATGCATTTGAAAAGCAAAGTAAGAAACAAAGAAAATCCTGATTTGAGGATTACTTATTCCAACAAGAACAGCAATAACAAAGTTCTTTATCATCATCTAGGAATTTACAATATTAAAGATGAGAAATGGGACTATCTGCCTGATATGCAGGATGAACTTCCTGTTTATAAATTTCTAAATGACAAAGGTGACTTTGCAGTCTATGATCAAGGCGATGACACTGTGGAAGAACAGCAAAATTCTATATATGATATAAACCTGATCTTAGACTATGGTAAATATTCCTATACACTGCCTAACAAAAGGATTGAGGATGGCAACTATTTATGGGATCGAGAAACAGAACAGTTTATTTACTTCGATGATAAGACGTGGATGGCTCATAATATTAAAACAGGAAAAAATATTGAACTGTTGCCTTCTCATGTGAAAGGCTTGGAAAGCTTGCATAACAGTGGTCTCGTAAAATCCCCAGTGAGCAATCCTATTAAAATTAAAGGGAGATCAGCCATTATGATTTCAAACCAGTATGATTATTTTTTGCTCGACCTAAAAACCCTCCAATTTATGAGAGTCACCAACGGCGAGGAGGAAAAGATTAAATACCAACTCCAATTGTCAAAGGACAAATATCCAAAATCATCTTTGAACATCAGATTGGCTGAGATCAATCTGGAAAACGATTTGCTGTTCAAGATGTTCAATAAGGTCTCCTATGATTCCGGTTTTGCCAGCTATTCACACAAGAACAATAAGATCACTTTCTATCGAAAGGGTCATTATAGGGAATTGCTAACTTATAAGAACGGAATCTACCTGATCTCCAATTTTGCTTTGGAACCTTTCAGACTCACAAAATTTGAGAAAGGAAAATACAGTATAGTCTATGAATCTCTCAAGAATGAAAAGAAAGATTTTGAGGGTAGTAAATATCAGATTTTTCAATACAGTACTGACTTAGGGATTTCCAATGCGGCGCTTTTATTTCCGGTCAATTACAATCCAAAGAAGAAATATCCTTTGATTGTCAATATTTATGAAGAGATATCCCACGACATACTGTATTTTTTACAGCCCTATTTGACGATAATGGTTGGATTTAACTATATGCATTACCTGATGAATGGTTATATGATTTTACTGCCAGATCTGCAGTATAACATTGGCAATGTAAAAAACAGTGTTGTGACTTCTTTGGTGAAAAGTATTGATACAGCGAAGTTATTTGCCTCTATAGATGAAAAAAATATTGGAATCATAGGATTATCATATGGCGGCTATGAGACTGGTCTTGCATTGACCAATTCTAACTATTTCAAGACAGGTGTGGCGGGCGTTATGATTTCGGATCTTGTTTCCCACGCACTCAGCCAATCTGAAAATATGGCAAAGCCAAATTATATGCGAACTGAAAACCAACAGATGAGGATGAAAAGCAATGTTTTAGACGACTGGAAATTATATTTGGAAAACTCTCCGCTTTATCATCTTAAAAATATTGAAGTGCCAATATTGCTTTGGAGTGGATTAAAAGATAAGAATGTCTCGCCTGCACAGACCAAGGCATTTTTTCTTGGAATGAAGAGACAGGGTAAAAAAGCTGTTCTACTCGAATATAACAATGAGGGTCACAACGTCATTCTTCCATTTGGCAGATTGGATCTCAATGTCAAAATCTGGCAATGGTTTGACTACTATCTGAAAAACAGGACGCCAGCAGATTGGATTGTTCCTGCAATACCATAAAAAACTTCCGAAAGAAAGTTTTTACTCTAGCTTGTCCAATTCGACATACGGAGAACAATTTAAATTAAAGGAGTAGGGCATATCAGCAATGTCCGATTAAAGATGAGTAGTCATTCACTTCGTTAGATTTATCAGCTAAAAAATAAGCTCCCTTTCGGGAGCTGTTTTTAATTAATTTTGTATAATTCGACATTGGCAGTTTCCGGATGGTCGGGATTAGGCTCTATCGTTCCAAACACCTGCTGTCCTGATGGCAGTCCGTTGACTGTACAAATAGCGTCAACCTCTTCCTGGCACATAATACTTTTGTCCCACTGATTGGTTGAGCTATTAAAGATATAGCCTTGTCTAACGGCTAGACTCTCATTGCTGTTTTTTGCTTTTTGAGTCGCAAAAGCAGTTCCTGTTCCTATCAGAACTAAAACTGCGGGTACTAAGAAATTTTTCATTTTATTAAAATTTGATGTTATGCCTACTCTAATTGACAGGTTTTCGGCGTTCCCTGCTCTGTTGGCCAACAGATCCTATTTATATGCATATCTGATAATTTTGTTACCTGACAATACATACAAATAATGTTTTGTAGATAAGATGTTCTTAATCTTAGTTCTATTATTGTTTATAATGTAAAAGCTATGAAGATATTTTTTTGAATCTGTGTCGTATACATCAATAGTGATTTTGTTTCTGAAATCTAGAAATGATTCATTTCTACCTCTCCTTCTTGATACATTATAAAATCTGTTACCTGATACAGTTTGGACTCTGTTAATAACACTTGGAGATTTGACCAATTTAGTCTGACCATTACTGAGTGTCTTTGTTTCGATTGACGAATTGGAAAGGGAGTCTACCGTTTGATGTCTCTGGATATCCTTAAGTTCAAAATCAGTCGTAATGATCTCATTGCGATAAAAATGAGTGTATATGATCTTTTTGTTTTTACGGTCGATGACCATATCTCCATCCGTATCAAAAATACCGTCGACCTTTGATTGCAAAACATCAGGAAAAATTGAATATTTCTTGGTGGCCGTATTCAAAATGCCCAACTCATTCTCTTTGGTTTTTATCAGCATTGTCTTAAATACATAACGATTAGGTTCCAACATGTAAAATCTCGAAAAATACAGACGATTGATTCCACAGTCATAAGCTTTCAGAGATGGTAGCCTACCTTCGAACACTGCCGGGACTTTCCCATCTGAAATGCTGAAGTGGGGATATTTAATATTGATGGTGACGCTTACAAATTTATGTTTGTAATTGTCCAGTTTGATCTTATCAATCTTAACCATCTGAAAATGGGGTGTTATAGTTGAAAGAAGTAAGGGCGTTTTTCGATTCGCCAGGAATAATGTATCACCATGATTACCAGCAAAATAATAACTTTCATTAGTCAGACTAATTGTTTTATACTCTGTTTGAAGTGGTGACATTATCTTTCTGGTGAAATTTCCTTGTTTATCTATTGTTTGTAGGAAAAAAAATAAGGTCAGAAGTAACCCTGGTGTCAAAATAATCATTGCTGACAGTCCCAGTATTTTTTGTTTATTTCCTTTTGGTTTAGTTGCAATTGCAGCAGTCGCCATTATGACACAAAATAAATTAAATAAAAGATGTGTATTCCAATCCATTCTTTCCAAAATACCGCCGCAGGAACACGGTATGGACTCGCTGTAATTTACTATTAAGTAGATGTATACCGAAAAAACAGACATTATCCCGAGAGCTCCGTACAGTCCTAACAATCGAGAACCACGAAATATCAGCAAAATAGCAGTAACAAGTTCAACAAAAATTACGAGAAATCCGATTATTGCAGGATACCCTCCCAATATTGGCGATTGTGCCAACTGCATAAGAAACATTTCATAGTCGGTCAACTTGCTTACGCTTGCATACACAAACAGGAAAATGAAAAAATATGAAACAGCGTTTATAAATATATTTTGCAAATTCTTCATTGCTGTAATAATATGTAGTTTAACAGATTTGAATCAATCTCCATTTGATTTTCCCGCCACAATATAGGGGCATTATCTCACCTTTATATAAAATAACAGTCGTTCTGAAATTCCCCATACTTTCCCAAATGCCGCTTTCCGGACATGGTAAGCCTGTGACAACTGATATGGATGTATGGGGAATCATAAGAAATACAATTTGATTATTGATTTGGAACAATCCGCCAGTTGTCACCATCTCGTACAGGCGGGTCAGGATCTACAATTTCCTCTGATGTTTTTACAGAATCTCCTTTCATGATCGTTTTTTCTATATGGTCTGATTGATGAGCACGTCCTTGTGACTCGTCTTCTCGGTGGGTACAGCTTTGGATAAAAACTGAAGCTACCGTTATACTAAAAATTGGGATAAACTTTTTCATTTTAATTTATTTAAGTTGGTTATCCCGGCCGGATTAAATTAGAATTCTGAAGTCAAAGTTATAGGGCATAACAGCCAAAAAAAATTGTTCTATGATGCTATTTTAAAATAAACACGTTACAATTTTAAAATTGACACATGAATAAATGGCCCATTATGATGCTACAGATCAGTATTACGGAATGTATTTGCTATAATACTGTCATCACAATGAAAACTGCAATATTTTAGGCGTAAAATGTTTAATTTTGATATGGTGAGGTTCTAATAATCAGTATATGAAAAAGTTAAATTACTTTCTCGTCCTATTTTCTGTATTTTCACACCTGCTCTTTTCTCAGCAAAAAAAAGAAAACACTTTCAATAAGATCAGAAAACACTACGAAAACATGACGATCGATGATGAGGATGCGATGCCCTATGTCAAATTGTACATCAAGGAAGCAAAAAGTGCAAGTAATCATCAGAAATTAATCCAGGGATATAGGGACGGACGGCAGTTTGACTATCATCATAAAATAATGTATGCTGACAGTGCAATAGCGGTCAGCAAAAAGTACGGAACAATGGATGACGTCAGCAAAGATTACTTAAGCAAAGGAATTATCTATTATTTCTATAACAAAAAATATAAGCTCGCTTTGGATCAGTACCTGAAAGCTTATCAATATTCAAAAGCATCAGAGGATAAGTATCACCATCATAAAGTGATCTATCACTTGGGGATGGTCAAACAACATTTGGGATATTATGATGAAGCATTAGAACATTTTCAGGATTGTCTCGCATTTTATTCCTTGAAAACTAATCACAACGTCCACGTTAATGAGCAGTTCAACTATAAAAAAGCTTATCTGAACAGTCTTCATCAAATCATCGTCATCAACAGATATCTTAAAAACTTCAAAAAGAGCGACAGTTTAAGTCTGTTGGGATATCAATTGACTTTAAATGATAAAGAGTTTGCACTTGAAAACAGCTACTTTCTTAAATGCATCGGCATTTCAAAATATCATCAAAAAAAGTATGCTGAGGCAGAGAAGGACCTGAAAAGGGCACTGCCTGTAATTTTGAAACGAAATGACTTCGCATGGGCTTCAGTAATACATTACTATTTGGGCAAGATTGCCGAAGCTCAGAATGATTCAAGTGAGGCTATCCGCTACTATTGTGAAATAGATACAATCTTTGAAAAGCAACAATTCATATTGTCGGAGGTCTATCGAAGTTATAACTTTCTGATCGAATATTATAAAAATAGAGATGTGCACAAGCAGCTTTATTACACCAATCAACTTCTTAAAGCAGAAAGTATGATCTCTAAAGACTATTCATATCTGTCTTCAAAACTTCATAAAGATTACGACCGCAAGGCATTAATAGAACAAAAAGATGATTTGGAAAAAGCAGGTAAAAGAGAGATACTTGTAGCCAAGATCCTTATATTCTCAGGAACTATTGTCCTAAGTTTTTTTGTTTTACGCTTTATCAAAGACCGGAAAATAAAAAAACAGTATGACCTGCTGCAGAAGAGAATATCTGATGGTAATTACATTATTAAAGATATTGAGGAAGATATGATTACTGAAGATATACAAAGAAAAACTTTTTTAACACAGGAAATGAATCTTGAAATCAAGAAGAAGCTTAAAAAATTTGAATTGGATAAGCAGTTTCTGAAGAAGGGGCTGACCGAAAAGGAAGTTGCGGTAAAACTTTCGACCAATTCACATTATCTTTCGGTCTATATTAATGAACATAAGGGTATGAACTTCAATAAGTATATAGCGGAGTTGAGGATCAATTATATTACCAATGTTCTAAATACCAATAATATGTATTTACACTATACTATTGAAGCACTAGCGAAAGAGTGCGGTATTGCATCCCGCCAGAATTTCTCTAATCTGTTCTATGAGATCAATGGGATTCGGCCAACCGATTATATCAGGAACAGAAAAAAGGAATTGGGACTGAGCTGACCAGGCTTCAATAAAGGATTTTTTGTAAATTCCTAAAAAAAGGACATGGTAACAAAAGCTATTTTTAGAAAAATCAAAAAATTAAATGAGGAACTGGATTTGATGATCAACGAAGTATACGATGATGATGACAATATGGTAAAGATCGCAGAGAAATCTCTTGTAATCATCGATGAATCCATTAGAAAGTTAAAAGAAATGATTTCGCCGCTAAATTTTGAGACTATCGCTGAAGAAGTTTATTTCTTTAAAACATTGAAGCCGCAGTTTATTTCAAAATTTATCTATTATTCAACAATTCTGGACATTGAATCCCATAGACCTAATGCAGGAAACAAGGCTCTTAAAAAGTACTTTGAGTCGGAGCAGGAGAAGCTGAGAACCTTTTATGAGGAGCAGGCGGAGTTTTACAGTTATTACAGAAGGGAAGCTACCTATCTGGACCATAAGATATTTGTCAGAAACTCTTACGATCTGAAAATGAAATTATCCTTTGGCTTCTATAATTTCGATACGAGTTTTACCACCTCTCACGATCATATGATCGCGAGATTCCTAGCCAGCCAGAAATTGGATCAGTATTTAAAAAAACAGCTCGAAACTATTGGTAACAATCCAACGGTCAAGACCTTGTCACCATTGGTGTGGTCTGCATCAAAGGTTGGTCTGATAGAACTTGTATACGCGCTTTATCAGATGCGGTGTTTCAATGGTGGGAATATAGAGCTCAGTGAGGTCATCAAGTTTGTTGAAAGATCTTTGGATACAGACCTGGGCAATTTCCACAAGACCATCTTTGAGATCCGGACAAGGAAGCAGGGACCAACGAAGTTTCTACATTTGGTAAGTGACCATCTCAATCAGCATTTTATGAATACCGAAGGCGAGTGATCTTATTTTGAAAGCCTCAAATACAACTGAGCATTTGAGGCTTTTTTTAATTTTTATTGACCAGATACTGCAAGTCCGGATCATTGGAGATCCTGTCCATTTCTTCTTCTATGATCCTGCGAACGTCTCCTTTGACCGCTGTGTAATTCTCATCGATCTCTTCTTTCATGCGGTCGGTTTGCTGATCATCAGTAAAGGATCGGATTTGTGGAATTTTTTGATAATTCTTTTCTTCCGCAGAAAGTTTATCGGTATCGACGACAATCTCTGAATGGAATATTTTCTGCTCGATCCTCTCATCAAAATTGTCGGACACGGCACCGACAAAAAATCCCTGTGTCAATGTTGATATCTTGGAAGCAGGTATCAGGCTATCCAATTGGGTGGAAATGGAAGTGGAGGTGTCATTTCTGTTGATGGATATGCTTTGTCTTTTCTGCAAAACTTTACCGAACCTTTCGGACAGCGTCTTTGCGGTCTCGCCAACCACCTGTCCACTGAAAATATTTCCGACAGTATTCTGTATCACTTTGCTTTCCTTATCACCGTAATCCCTTGTCAACTGTGAAAAATCCTGAAACCCTAGACATACGGAGACCTTGTTGCTTCTTGCCGTCGCGATCAGATTGTCCAGTCCCCTGAAATAAATGGTAGGAAGCTCATCGATGATGACCGAACTTTTCAACTGTCCTTTTTTGTTGATCAGTTTGACTATGCGCGAATTGTAAAGTCCCAACGCTGCAGAATAGATGTTCTGACGGTCGGGATTATTTCCTACACATAAGATCTTCGGTTCCCCCGGATTATTAATGTCCAGAGAAAAATCATCCCCGGTCATAACCCAGTATAATTGTGGAGAGATCATCCGCGACAATGGGATCTTTGCAGAAGCGATCTGACCCTGCAGCTGATCCTGTGCGCCTCCCTGCCAGGCATCCATAAAGGGGGAGAGGTAGTTCTCCAGTTCGGAATAGGAGGTCAGGATGGTAAATACATCCTCATATTTCTTATTCAGCAACTCAATCGCGTGTGGAAAAGTACAGTAGGTGCCTCCCTTATATATCTTCAAAAACCAGATGATCGCTGCCAACAGAATGATGGGACTTTCTACAAAAAAGTCTCCCTGCTTTTGGATCCAGCTCCGGTTCAGATTTAGCATAATGGTGTACGCTGCTTCATAGGCATCGGAGATATCCGTCATAAAGTTTGGATTTAATGGATTGCACCGGTGACTTTTTCTGGGATCATCAAAGTTGATGATGTAAAATTTAGGTTTTATTTGATAGCCTTCACAGTGATTTAACAGATGGTTATAAGCAATGGTAGAAAGATCGTCAAATTTAAAATCGTAGATGTACATCGAGAATCCCTTTTCAATATGCTGTCGGATATAATTATTGACTACAGCATAGGATTTTCCTGAGCCGGGCGTACCCAGCACAATGGTAGCTCTGAACGGATTTACAACGTTGATCCAACCTTGTTTCCATTGACCGCGGTAATAGAACTTTGTCGGCAGATTGACGGAATACTCATTGTGTAGAAGCTTTGTCTCTTGCATAAAACTTTCATTTTCATTGTTGAATACATCATCCATTAAATGATTTTTCAGAAGACGGCTCATCCATACACCTGCAACCATCAAGAAAATATAACCTACACCAGTTGAAAAAATATATAGAGCAGTTGCAGAATACCATGGTACCTCTAATAATATGATGCTAAAAAAGAATAAGGAGGCGCCTAAACCTAGAGCAACATATATCTTGTTCCACGTGATCTTTTCATTCTTTACCCCTTTGTTTCCAAGGCAACTCAGGCTCAACAATACAACTGTGAAAAGTTTTGAATACAATGGTTTGCTAAATAATCCTGTTGCCCGATCAAAGTTTTGAAGGATCTTATTGACCAGCTCTAAAGTCCATCCACGATCATCAAAAAAGCTGTAGCAATACCAATAGAAATGCATCAAAACCAAAATAATACTGACCGCTCTCATAAATGCCATTATTTTGGCAAGTCCTCTTAAATCATCTTCTCCTTGCATTTTTAATTTATTTAAAAATGCAATCTATTGAGCTACTAATTTTAAAACGGTTTAATGATCAGATAGGTAGTTGTTGGCTGTAGCTGACTTTCTATTTATATCCTTATTTTTTTCTCCGTCTTTTCTTTCTTTTTCTGATTTGATCGGCAAATTCAGATTCTTCATAGTCCTCGTTTTGCGTAGAAGGAAGAATACCAGCCAAGAAATCCAGTGAATTGCCTTCTTCAAATCTTTTAAATTCAAATAGGGGATATGTCGATTGGTAAATACTATTGTCAGTTGATACGTTAGTATCAGACTTTGTTGGATGATCGTCATTTATTTTTTGTCCATTCTTACTGATCCATTTTTCGTGAAACATATTTGCGGAAAATTCTTTCCCTAATCTTGACCCATTCCATACTGTTCGGGACCGGTGATCAATAAAAGTTATCCCATAGATTCTGTCATTATCATTTTTACGAACAACGGTATCGATTCCTTTTTTGGTCAATTTCTTTTTAAATTCCTCCTCATCTTTTGAAGAATGATGAGCTTCAGTAATCGACCTTTTCAAATTTTGTTTGACAGATTGATTGTTACTTTTGTTTTTACAAGCAGTGAAGTGCTTTTGGAGAGCGTCAATCCCTGCTTTTTTCCCGAACAAAGATGCCTTGAAGGGATTTCCTGCTTTTTTTCCTTGATTATCTAAAGGAAAGTAAAGCAATCCTCTTTTTATTTGATCTTGTAATTCGCCCTCAACTTTCTCTACAGTAATATTAAATGCCGAAAGCAAAGCATTATATTCACCCAAGGATTGAAATTGATATTGAGAACTGATATTTCCTACTACTGAGGCGATCTGAATTTTAATATCGTTTCTTTTATGATCGACCGGTTTGAAACTGTGATGTTTCGACTTAATCTCTTTCTCTACTGCCGAAATCAGATTGAATTTCTTCTCCAGTTCCCGGCAGACTCTCATCGAGCGAATCTTCTCAAACCTATCAGAAATCTTCCTTCCATCTTCATCTACACAGACGGAAACAATATGGATATGACTCCGGTCGATATCAGTATGTTTAAATACTACAAATGGCTGATCACCGTAACCCATCTGACCCATATAAAGCTGCGCCATTTCTTGATACTGCTCATCAGAAACCTTGTCTTTAGGATCAGGATTCAGAGAAATATGCAGTGTATGCTTTTCTGTATTTCGGTTCGCCAAAAGGTAGGGCTCAAATGATTTCGCCAATTGAGCAACCGAATATTTCCCGTCAACTGTCTCAATCATTTTGTTAGTCATCAGTATCTCTCCCTTTGCTTTTTCAATTTTTGAATTATTATAAGATAGTGTACCAAATAAGTTACTGCTTCTTCCAATTTTTGCGATCATTTCATTCTGAATCTTTCAAATGTTTCTGATTAAATTCTTCCGTAAGCTGCATCACCTTTTTAAAGATCGCTGCCATTTCTATGGTCTGTTTCTCCAATTTATAAAGGATAGCCGCAGCTTTTTTCTCTGAAAAATTAGTATATAATAGTTTGACCATCTGATTATAATTGACCCCTACCGCGCGAAACTGGCTGTGAAATGAAGTCAATCGCATATAAAAATCCATCGTCCCCTTATCCACTTTAATGGTCTTAATCGTCCTTTCAAAAATGCATGAGGTTATAAAATGAGCCTTTACGTTCATTCCCGACTGGTCAAAAAGATCCAGAAATCGGGAATGTTCCACCTCATTAAATGAGATCGTGTAACGGATCTTGGCAGGATCTGCCTTTGGACGGCGTCCTGTCTTTTTTTGTGCTTTACCATTATGTTCACTCATCATTTATTCAATTAATTAACAAAACATCGACTTCGGAGATCGCTTCTGCCCCCTGCAAGGGCAAGTTGTTTTGAGCATCCGAAAACGTTTCGAGATGCTCAAAACACAACTTGCCCCTTTCGGGTGAAAGGATAATCCCACAATACAATAGATTCAATTCAGTATTGCAGGTTCTTGCTCAGTTTAAAGATCGAAAGCTTTAAAGCAGTCAACTAAGCTTTGACAAAGTAAACTACAATGCTTCACAGACTCTCTAAAGCTTATAAGGCCAAACAAATCCATTGCAAGTCAAAGACAACCACTTATAAGCTGAGTGCAGCCGGATGCCATTTATTTGTACCAGAATGTCGGCAGGACTGGTGGATGGCAAAATTGTTTGAGACCTTGAAGGCAGGCAATCCAGTATTCAGGAATTCAAGCTTTCCGGACGTCCAGAATTTCTACCGGATAAAGGTCAATCAGGAATGGCAAGCGGATGCAAGTATAGGATGCCATCAAGAAAGACAAATTGACTGCTTGAATGATTCTCCTCATTCCTGAAGTCAGATCTGCTTTCAGTGGTTCAAGATTTCAAGAACGCAGGAAGTAGCGCAATCATTCTCAACATCAGCCATTCTACAAGTACCATTAACTAATGTTCAACTATAAAATAAAAAAAATGGAAACAAAAAAACAACCAGTAATCATTGCCTTTTCAACTCAAAAAGGTGGAGTAGGCAAAAGCACATTCACAACATTAATCGCCAGTATCCTGCATTATCGGATGAGTTACAATGTCGCAGTATTTGATTGTGATTTTCCACAGTACAGTTTGATACAGATGAGAGAACGGGATCTTAAAACAGTGATGCAAAATGAGGTGTTAAAAAAAATGGCCCATAAGCAGTTCACCAGCATCAATAAAAAAGCTTATCCCGTTTTCCAGAGCAAGACCGATACGGTTTTAGATGAACTTGAAACTTATGTAGCTAATTCCGAAGTTGTTCCCGATGTCGTTTTTCTCGATCTCCCTGGCACGGTTAATACTGCGGGTATCTTGAGCACACTGGCCAATGTTCACTATATCTTTTCACCCATAACTGCGGATAGGGTTGTTCTTGAAAGCACCTTGAGTTTTACGGATGTCCTTACCAACATCTTGATGAAGAAAAAGCACACCGAAATCAAAAGCATCCATCTTTTCTGGAATCAGGTCGATGGCAGGGAGAGAACACTTTTGTATGAAAACTATGAGAAGGTCATCAAAAATCTCGGACTTCAATTGATGAAAACATCCATCACAGACAGCAAGAGATTTCGCAAAGAAGGGGAGACGGTTGCCAAAACCGTTTTCCGTTCGACACTATTACCGGCAGATCCTAAGTTGATGACATTATGCCGACTAGACCAGTTTATGGAAGAATTTTTAAGAATTGTAAAATTGGAAAGAGATGGACAATGATAAAATAAACAGCGAAGACAAAAATATCGATGAACAATATCTGATGTCTATCATGGCTGGCACCCCAAAGAAGGAACCGCACAGCCAAGAACTGGATTCCTCAAAGGAAAAGCCGGCGACGAAGCAAAAAATAAAAAGCAAAAAAAGCGTTGAAATTACCTACGCTGAGCAGTTTCTTACGCATCATACAATGACCAAACGTGGTGATAAAAGTATCTATATTCGACCTGAATATCATGAAAGACTTTCACGGATCATCCAGATCATTGCCGAAGATCAGATCCCTTTATATGCTTATCTCGATAATATTTTGGCGTACCATTTTGAAACGTTTGAAAAAGAGATCACCGACGATTTCAACAGCAAATACCGTCCAATCTTTTAATATATCATCTTATGGAACAATTAATCATTTTAGGACTACTACTCATTATCATCCTGCTGCTTTGGGATAAGAAGTATATCAATCAGCATCAGCAGGAAAAAAATGCCGAATCTCACCCAATTGTGCCCTCTATAATGGGTCAAACAAATAAAGAAGAAAGAAAGTTAAAGCAACCCGATGCTGATCATAGCCAGAACAAATCTATCATACTAAAAGCGAATAATTTTGATTCAGAAACCAAGGAGGAGGCATTTGAAAATACGGCTTCAAAAAAAGAACTTGACGAAATACTGGTCAAAAATAATGATTGGGAAGACGAGGAAGAAGACTGGCAGTACCAGGATGATTCTAAAATAGAAAGTGGGTTTGCAACAGGGGTTACATTTCAGGAATTGAGTACTGCGGGACAGCTGCTTCAGCAGAATGTGCTGGAGCCAGACTTAGAACGGCAAGCGGTCAACATCCTTCAAAAAATTCAGGGAACCGAGCTTTTTGATCTTTTAGAAATTTCATTAGGTGATGCATCAAATCGAATTGCCGCTTTGTTGATCCAAAGTATTTCGAATGAAAAAGGGGAAATTTCTTTTAAGCGTAAAGATAATGCTGAGGGTTTCGACATTGGGGAGTTTGTTTAGGCAAACTCCCTTTTGTAGTTTTAATTCATTGCTTCCATTTTGTAATGGTATAATTAATCGTTGTATTTTTGTCCAAGGATAAATGAACATCTTTGCCTTCTTCGATTCCATCAATCGTTCCTTCCGTCTGCCAACTTCCCCTGGTAAATTTGAATCTTAGATCAGGATAGGTTTTAAACGTAATTTTTCTTGTTGTTTCATTGGTTTTATCGAGTTTTATTTTCTGCGGATTCCAACTGCCAATTGACGTTTGATTGCCTGTGATATAAACGTCACCGCTGTTTTTAGGCACAGTAATCATTAAAGTCATTTCGTATTTTTCATTAGGTAAATTCAGTTTTTCTCTTACTTTTTCGACACTAGTTTCGTCTAAAACAGTAAGTAATTCAGGAACGAAATCCTTAAATGATTTATATTTTACTCGATCGTTTTCATATTCTTCCATTTTCTTTTCAAAGTCTGGAATGAGTACAAAAGAATTTTCTATGACATGCTGACTTCTTAATTTTTCTGCCAATTGAGAATTTCCATTGGCCAAAGCAATCCGGATTTCCCCTGTTCTTACAATATGCTCGCCCACACAAGATGGCCAGTAAGAATAACCTTGTCCGTCCATTTTATTAATAAAAGCCTCAGACATCAGATTATCGCTCTGATTGATTCTGGCTTCGTATTGACCCAAATGCTGATTGACAAATGAATGTCCGAACTCGTGCGTGATTAAAAAGTTGGTCGTTTCCGGATGATTGAATCCAAATTCCTTATAATCTTTGATATTATTTTTCTTTTTCAGCGGAACGTAAGCGCTGCTAATCATATTCGCCACCTGTCCTTTTCCAGACCTGAACAAAGGTCCGTTGCCGTGCCAGAAAACATCGCTGTAAGGCAACACATCAAAGGGATTAATGTAAAATTTGTACGCAAGAAACTTTTGCCCATAATATTTTTCCATTTTTGACATATAGGAAGGCGGAATATTTTTTCTGACCTCGTTCTTTGCACCTTCGAGAAATTTGTTTTGGTCTTTGAAGAATTGCCCAAGGTTTCTTTCGATATAAAACGCTCTCAATTGTTCTACAAATTTTTCTACAGCTTCTTTTTTCTCATTATCATTTTCTTCAATTGGATAATCATATCCTTTTGCCGGAAAAATATGATGCTTTAATAAAACCTGATAAGACAAATCCTGTTGTTGGCCAGCAATTTTAAGATAATCCTGCATAGCTTTTATGATTTTGGTATTATCATATTTGTTTATTTCCTTGTTCGCCAAATCTGCTAGCGGAAGATAGCTGATGTCCGTTCTTCCATCGATGTAGAAAAGCCGTCCCTGCTCTTTTGCCACCAGATATTCGACAATGGAGTAAGTTGCAATATTAGGATTGAACTCCACATCTACTTTTGATTGCGATTTCAGATTCATCGTCAATAAAAGCATCATCATAGAAAGTATATATTTATAAGTCTTCATTCTGCTTATCATTTTTAAATTGATTGTAATAATCTTTAATTTATGTGTTAATTTCCTTTTGCACCATAAAGGTTTTCAGTGTAGATTACAAGAGGAATACCATAGATTTATTGCATACTATCCCTTTGAAAATGTGCTTCATGGATTGAAAAATTGTTTTAGAAGTGTTCATTAATGGACAATATCTGTACGAAAATGAACATTCGTTTTATTACAGTGAAATAAAATTTCACTTTTATGTTGTACGGAGATTAAAAAATCTTTGAAAAATTTTCGAAGAGAGGGTCGCAGAATTTTATAATTAATTAGTAACACACTACCCAAATGTAATATTACAGCCAAATTATTCCCGATACGGCCATTCTCCTGAAATAAATCCAAGACCCTGACATCTTTGTCCCATAGTTCCGCAAAGTGCGGCACACCATAACAAATTGATGTGTTTCAATTATGAAAAAACAAAGAAAAAAACTACTGCTATCAGGTCTGACCATTTTAGCAGTAACGGGTGTCTTTGCCCAAGGCAACGGAACCGCAGGGATCAACGAGGCAACACAAATGGTGACCTCTTATTTTGAACCGGCTACCCAATTAATCTACGCAATCGGGGCTGTCGTGGGACTCATCGGAGGCGTCAAGGTTTACAACAAGTTCAGCAGTGGTGACCCTGATACCAGTAAGACCGCTGCCAGCTGGTTCGGTGCGTGTATCTTTCTGATCGTGGCTGCTACGATCCTCCGTTCATTCTTCCTTTAAATTTTGTTACTATGAGTACTTATCATATCAACAAAGGCATCGGAAGAACGGTAGAGTTCAAAGGATTAAAAGCACAATACCTGTTCATTTTTGCAGGGGGATTATTGGGAATACTCGTACTTGTGATGGTCATGTACATGGCTGGTGTCAACACCTATCTCTGCCTTATGATCGGCGGAGCAAGTAGTGCCATACTGATCTGGCAGACATTCTCACTGAATGGAAGATATGGCGAACACGGACTGATGAAATTAGGCGCTCAAAAAAAGCATCCAAAATATATCATCAGCCGAAAGTGCATCTATCGCTACCTGAAAAGCAACCGTCAAAAAGCATCAGTATGAGAAATACCTCCAAAGCCGCAACCCTGGAGAGTAAATTTCCGCTGCTTGCGATTGAAAACAATTGTATTATTTCAAAAGATGCGGACGTCACGGTTTGCTTTAAGGTCAGACTTCCTGAACTGTTTACAGTGGCCTCGGCTGAATATGAAGCGATGCATTCGGCATGGTTTAAGGCCATCAAGACTCTGCCAGATTTTACTATTGTGCATAAGCAAGATTGGTTTATCAAGGAAAACTACAACCCTGACCTTTTCAGAGAAGACCAAAGTTTTCTGTCAAAATCTTTTGAAAGACATTTCAATGAGAGACCATTTTTAAACCACTATTGCTATCTGTTCATTACGAAAACCAGTAAGGAGAGGATGCGTATGCAGAGCAACTTTTCATCCCTCTGCAAGGGTAAGCTGATCCCAAAGGAGATCAAAGACAAAGAGGTGATCAGCCGTTTTTTGGAAGCCATCGATCAGTTTGAAAGAATTATGAATGACAGCGGCTACATCAAACTAGAAAGAATGACTGAAGATGAAATTTCAGGAACTGCCGAACAATCCGGAATACTAGAACAGTACCTGACCTTATCAAGAGAACCTAATCCCTCTTTGCAGGATATCAAGCTAGGATCGGAAGAAATGCGTATTGGAAACAACCGAATCAGTATGCACACCTTATCCGATACAGATGATCTGCCGGGTTCTGTTTCATCACACAGCCGCTATGAAAAGCTGAGTACTGACCGCAGTGATTGCTTGCTTTCTTTCGCATCTCCGGTTGGTCTTCTTTTAAGTTGCAATCACATTTACAATCAGTATCTGTTCATTGATAACAGCGATGAGAATCTATCCAAATTTGAGAAGTCAGCAAGGAATATGCATTCGTTGGCGAGATACAGCAGAGCGAACCAGATCAACAAGGAATGGATCGAGAAATACCTCAATGAAGCACACTCTTATGGTCTTCAATCCATCCGGGCGCATTTCAATGTGATGTCGTGGTCGGATAATCCTTCAGAACTGAAACAGCTGAAAAATGATACCGGCAGTGCCTTGGCGTTGATGGAATGCAAGCCACGCCATAATACAACGGATACAGCAACGCTTTACTGGGCGGGTATCCCAGGCAACGCCGGTGATTTCCCAAGTGAAGAAAGCTTTTACACGTTCATTGAGCCGGCTTTGTGTTTTTTTACAGAGGAAACCAATTATCAGGATTCACCCTCAACGTTCGGGATCAAGATGGCCGACCGCCTGACCGGAAAACCGATTCATCTGGATATCTCCGATCTTCCGATGAAACAGGGGATCATCACGAATCGGAACAAGTTTATTTTGGGGTCTTCAGGAAGCGGAAAATCTTTCTTTACCAACCATATGGTGAGGCAGTATTATGAACAGGGTGCTCACGTACTGTTGGTCGATACCGGAAATTCTTACCAGGGCTTGTGCGAACTCATCAAGGGAAAGACAAAAGGGGAGGACGGTGTGTATTTTACCTATACCGAGGACAATCCCATTGCCTTCAATCCATTTTACACCGATGACGGTGTCTTCGATATCGAAAAAAGAGAAAGCATCAAGACCCTGATCCTCACTTTATGGAAGAGGGATGATGAACCGCCGACCCGTTCAGAAGAGGTAGCACTTTCCAATGCGGTGAGCGGATACATTGAGCAGATCAAAAAAAATAATGACCATCCGTCATTCAACGGATTTTACGACTATGTCAAGGATGATTATCAGAAAGTTCTGGAACAAAAGAAAGTCCGGGAAAAGGACTTTGACATTGCCAACTTTCTTAATGTATTGGAGCCATATTACAAAGGCGGAGAATACGATTACCTGCTGAATTCAGAAAAGCAATTAGACCTCTTGTCGAAACGTTTCATCGTGTTTGAGATCGATGCGATCAAAGACCACAAGATCCTGTTCCCGATCGTGACCATCATCATTATGGAGGTTTTCATCAATAAGATGCGGAGGCTCAAGGGCATCAGAAAACTCATTCTCATTGAAGAAGCCTGGAAAGCGATCGCCAAAGAAGGAATGGCAGAGTATATCAAATACCTGTTCAAAACGGTCAGAAAGTTCTTCGGGGAAGCCATCGTGGTAACCCAGGAAGTGGATGACATCATCCAGTCACCGATCGTCAAGGAAAGCATTATTAACAATTCAGATTGTAAGATCCTTTTGGACCAGAGAAAGTATATGAACAAATTCGATGACATCCAGGCGATGCTTGGCTTAACTGATAAGGAAAAAGCTCAGGTACTTTCGATCAATATGAACAACGATCCGAGAAGACTCTACAAAGAAGTCTGGATCGGACTGGGCGGAACACACTCCGCGGTCTATGCGACGGAAGTTTCCACCGAAGAATATCTTGCTTATACCACCGAAGAAACTGAAAAAATGGAGGTGATGAATCTGGCCTCTGAACTTGACGGCAATGTGGAACATGCTATCAAAAGGATCTCTCTCAAGAGAATCAAACCGACCAAAGACAAATAATTCAATCATTTAAAATTTACGACAATGAAAAATTTAATCATTAAAACAGCAATGGTAGCCATTTTCGCTACCGCCAACTATGCAAAGGCACAATTTGTAGTGACCGATCCGGCCAACCTGGCATCCGGAATCCTCAATTCTGCCAATGAGATCGTGCAGACCTCATCAACGGTTTCCAATGTTGTCAAGAACTTCAACGAAGTGAAGAAAGTATATGAACAGGGCAAGGAATATTATGACAAGCTGAAGTCTATCAACAATCTGGTCAAAGATGCCAGGAAGGTGCAGCAGACCGTCTTGATGGTCGGCGATGTCTCAGAGATCTACGTTACCAATTTCAGTAAGATGCTTAACGATCCCAACTTCAATGCTCAGGAGCTTACGGCTATTGCAAACGGCTATTCCGCGCTTCTAACAGAAAGCACCGAACTTCTTAAAGAATTACAGCAGATCATTACAGCCAATGGACTTTCGCTCAATGATAAAGAAAGAATGGACGTGGTCGACCGGGTTTACAAAGAAGTGAAGGAATATCATAATCTGGTGCGCTACTACACGAACAAGAATATCTCTGTAAGCTACTTGAGAGCAAAAAAACAGAACAATACCCAAAGGGTCTTGGATCTTTACGGAACTTCAAATCAAAAATACTGGTAAGATGGAACCTACCAATCTACACGAAGTCCTTCGTTCAGTTTATGATGAGATGATGCCATTGTGTGCCGACATGGCTGCCGTGGCAAAGGGTGTCGCAGGGCTGGGAGCACTGTTCTATGTGGCCATCAAGGTATGGCAGTCGCTCAGTCGTGCGGAACCGATCGATCTGTTTCCAATGCTCAGACCTTTTGCCGTCGGTATCTGCATTATGTTCTTCTCAACTTTGGTATTGGGTAGTATCAATGGGGTTTTGAGCCCAATCGTTCAGGGAAGTCATTCGATGCTGGAAGATCAGGTTTTAGATCTCAACGATTTGCAACAGAAGAAAGATCTTTTGGAGCGGGAGGCTATGCTGAGGAATCCCGAAATGGCCTATCTGATATCAGATGAGGAATTTGATAAAAAACTTGATGAACTGGGATGGTCGCCGTCAGACCTGGTGACGATGTCCGGAATGTACATCGAAAGAGAAATTTTTGACATCAAGAAAGATATTAGGGATGGTTTTCGTGAGTTTCTGGAGATCCTGTTCCAGTCCGCAGCTCTGGTCATTGATACGATCCGAACCTTCTTTCTCATTGTTCTTTCCATTTTGGGACCGATTGCCTTTGCCATTTCAGTATGGGATGGATTTCAGACCACGTTGACCCAATGGCTTACCAGGTACATCAGTGTATATCTGTGGTTACCGGTGGCTGATATTTTCAGTTCAATTCTGGCCAAAATTCAATCGCTCATTTTGGAGCGGGATATTGAGATGCTGGCAGACCCGAATTTCATTCCTGATACCTCCAATACGGTTTACATCATCTATATGATCATCGGAGTCATAGGATACTTTACGGTTCCAACGGTTACGGGATGGGTCATTCAGGCAGGAGGTGCCGGTAATTTTATGAGGAACGTCAACCAGACCGCTACAAAATCAGGCAATATTGCAGGGGCAGCAGCAGGTAGTGCCACAGGTAATATCTCAGGAAGATTATTAAAATAAATACTTAAGCAATGGAATTCAAAACTTTAAGAAATATAGAAAGCAGCTTCAAACAGATCCGCTTATTTACGTTTGTTTTTGCAGTGTTATGCTTTGCTGTGGTTGGTGTGGTCGTTTTCAAGTCCTATCAGTTTGCAGAAGATCAGCGACAGAAGATATACGTCTTGGATAACGGCAAATCACTGATGGTAGCGCTGTCTCAGGATATGTCGATCAACAGGCCTGTAGAAGCGAGGGAGCATGTAAGGCGTTTTCACGAGCTGTTCTTTACCGTGGCACCCGATAAAAATGCTATTGAAAGCAATGTCAAAAGAGCCTTTAATCTGGCAGACCAGTCAGCATTCGATTACTACAAGGACCTGCAGGAGAAAGGCTATTACAACCGGATCATCTCAGGGAATATTCAGCAGAGGATAGAGGTTGACAGTGTTGTGGCTGATTTTAACAATTACCCATATTCAGTCAAGACCTTTGCAAGACAGTTCATTATCCGATCCAGCAATCTGACGATACGAAGTCTGATCACCAACTGTTCCTTAGTAAATTCAGTGAGATCAGACAGCAATCCACAAGGATTTACGATCGAGAAGTTTAATGTCATTGAAAACAAAGATGTTGAAACCGTTGAACGTTAAAATCCAGAGCAATGAAAAAATTAAGGGATAAAATAGAGCACTTTACTTTGAGTGCAGACAAAAAATGGAAGTCGATCCCGGCGGAACGACAGAGGTTTTTGACCAAGCTGTTTTTTGCAGGCTATGCTGTTATCACGCTGCTAATGCTTATCAGCATTTTTCACACAACCGGAAATAATTCCAATACCATTTCGATCAGTCATATTATGACCATTTCAGATCATATAACTGTGAAAAAACCAGCACAATAAAACAAAGAACGTTCAACCATTAAAAAGCCGACCGATGAGAGATTCAAATAAAATCAAGATCACTGAAGGTGATTCACCACAATTAGAACAGGGATTACAAGGCCTCCAAAATGTAAAGTGGGAGCATATTAAGAAACCCCTGATCTATTTACTGATGGCCGCAATTTGTGCCGGTTGCTTTTACCTCATTTTCAGACCAAAGGACAATAAAATTACAGATAATCCAGGCTTTAATGCAGGGATACCACAGGCAAAGGACGATCAACTGCAATCTGACAAACAAAAGGCTTACGAACAGCAGTTGTTGGAACAGAAAAATGAAGAAAAGAGAAATGCGATGACGACATTATCAGATTATTGGAGTGACACCAACAATATAGGTCGGAATTCTGATCAGACGCCATTGCCAGGTCATCCAAACGGTTTACCCCAAGCGGATCAGAATGCAGTCAACAGCTATCACAATGCGCAACAGACCTTAAGTTCCTTCTACAATAGAGATGATCAGGAAGTGAATAATCTTAGAAAAGAAATTTCCAGGTTGAAGAATGAAGCTTTGCAGAACAATACTTCGCCTTCAAGTCTTGGTGTCAGTGATCAATTAGAGCTGATGGAAAAATCCTATCAAATGGCTGCGAAATACCTACCTCAAAGTAATAAACAGGAAGATCCTGTACCAGAGGAAGACGACGTGAAGCAGCCTTCCGGAAATAAAGTACAGCTCACAGCAGTAAAATCAGCTCACATAAATATTGTCTCTTCTTTATACAGGGAGCCATCGGACAGCGCGTTGCTTGCTGGACTTGATGATCGTAGAATAATGTTCGGAATTCAAGATGACACCGATGCTACAGGACAAGCAAAGAATGCTATTCGAGGGATGGTTCAGCAATCAATGACAATAACCAATGAAAGTCTATTACCCATCAGGCTTTCTGAAAATATGATTGTAGGTCGTACAGAAATTCCCAGTGGAACATTGCTGAAAGCTAGTGGCAAATTCCAGGGAGGGAGACTGCAGTTGAAAATTTCATCAATCGAGTATCACGGGAGCATTTATCCTGTAGAGATTAATGTTTATGATAATGATGGTCAGATCGGCCTGTATGTTCCGTACTCACCGGAACAAAATGCTGTGACTGATATAGTGGGTAGCATGGGACAAACTTCAGGTACCAATATTATGATGACGCAGTCGGCAGGTCAGCAGATCGCAGCGGATTTGAGCAGGGGTGTGCTGCAGGGGTTGTCAGGCTATTTCCAGAAACAGGTCAGACAACAAAAAATAAAGGTTAAAGCGGGACATCAGGTTTTTCTTGTACCAAAATTATAATCAATTAAAACAATAAAATGAATAAAATAAAAAGCAATTATCTATTGATAATCGTATTTCTGCTCTTTTCAGGCAGATCGCAGGCTCAGGATCCAACTGCTTCCTATCTGCCACTGGATGAGGCCAAAATAGAACCTTACAAAATACAGGTCACCTATGATAAGACCTCACATCTGTTATTTCCATCCCGTATTCGATATGTTGACTTAGGGAGTAATCTGCTGATCGCCAACAAGGCAGAACCTGTCGGAAATGTTCTTAGGATCAAGTCGGCAGTCAGGGATTTCGAAGAAGAGACCAATTTTTCGGTCATTACTGAAGACGGAAAGTTTTACAATTTTGATGTGTATTACAGTTCTTATCCGGATGCACTCAGTTATGATCTGTTAAAGCAGGAACGGAGCATTGAAAAGCAATATGCTGCGGATGTCTTGTTTGAAGATCTTAATGGAAGTTCATCTTCTTTGTCGGAGCTAATAATGCAAACTCTGTATAAGAAAACCAACAGAACCATAAAGCATATCGCTTCTAAAAGCTATGGAATCCAGTTTTCAGTTCGGGCATTACACGTGAATGACAGCAAATTCTATTTCACCTTGGAGCTTAAAAACAGAAGTAACGTGTCTTACGATATTGACCTGATTAATTTCAAAATTGTCGATAAGAAGAATTTAAAAAGAACGGTGCTTCAGGACAAACTGTTAGAGCCTGTCAGAGTATATTTTCCAACAATGACAGTTTCTCATCATTCTGACCTAGCAGCAGTTTATTTATTAGATCAGTTTACCCTGCTGAAGGATCAGGTTTTGGAGATCGAGATCCTAGAAAAAAATGGCGGAAGGCATCAGAAGATCCAGCTTGAAAATAAAGAGCTTGTCAATGCGAGACTGATCAGTGGACTGAATATAAAAACGAATTGATATGAAGCATTTAATTTTAGCGACAGCAATGCTGGTCCTCATTAGTATTGATTCTTTTGCACAGCAAATGATCCCCAAGCAAAAAGGATTCGAAATTTCATATTCGGTATTTCCGAAGTCTCCTGAAAAGCGAAATTACGGTTTAGGTGCAGGTCTTATTTCTTACACTAAAAATGGAAATTATCTTTTCGGACTGGCCGAATACAGCAGAAAGTATTACGAGTATGCCCGTTACGATATCCCGATCGATACTTTCTCTTTCAACGGAGGCTACAGCTTCTATATGTGGGGAGATCTGATGCGAAATCTCAATGTCAATCTTGGCATTGGTGGGCTAGTAGGATATGAGCAGATTAATAGAGGGACTGAAATTCTATACGACGGCTCAATGCTTAATTCCACCAGTAATTTCATTTACGGTGTAAGTGGAAAACTATCCTTGGAAAGTTATCTTACACATCATTTGGTCTTTCTGGTCAATGGGCAGCTGCGTTATTTGCAGAAAAGTCAGCTTGGTCAGTTTCAAGCTCTATTTGGATTTGGATTGCGATTTAACTTTTAAAAAACTTATAAATGAAAAATGTCATAAACAATAATGTCTTGAAATTATTCAAGTTTCCGATGGTGGTTTTACTGATCGGTCTGGTATTCACTTCTTGTGAGGACAAGGGTCTGGAGATTCAGCAGGACTTTCCCTTTGAGGTTCAAGTAATGCCTGTTCCTGGGAAAATAGCCGAAAATGAAACGGTGGAGATCCGGATCTCACTCTTGACTTCTTCCGATTTCAGTGGGACAACTTACAGCCTCCGTTATTTTCAATACGAAGGATCTGGTCAACTCCAACATTACAATGACCCACCATATCTCCAGAATGATGAGTATCCATTGAAGCAAAAGGAATTCAGGCTTTACTATACATCTAAAGCTCAAGAATCCCATCAGGTCAGTATTTGGATCAAGGATAGTTTTGGAAATGAAAGAAGAGTAGATTTTGAATTTGACAATGCATCTTAAAATTTTTAATTGACTTCTAGCGGCTTGGTTTTAAACCAAGCCGCTTTTTACATTTACAATAAAAACAAGGAAAATAATTAGGAAATATTTTAGCAACTCCGATCTATCGATAGGACATCGATTTTTAGGATCCACAACTTTTATGAAGCGTTGGGTCTTTAGCGAGGTGATCATAGGAGTTGTATCTATTCAAACTGCGAAAAGACGTTTCCGACCACCGGAAGGAATTGTCTTTTCGCCCGATCTTAAAATACACGACAATAAAAATTATTGCCGTGTATTTTGCAATTAATATAAATTCATTTATAGATGACCTTCGTCGGCAAATGATAAATGACCGGTTGACGTCAGAATGCAATGATCCAGTAATTTAATGTTTAGGAATTCGGATGCACTTTTAATGCTCTGCGTGATTTTAAGATCCTCAGCGGAAGGTTTCAAATTCCCTGAAGGATGATTGTGTGCCAAAATAACAGCCGAAGCATTACAAAGGAGTGCCGCCTGCATGATGATTCGAACATCGACAACCGTCGAAGAAATTCCCGATTCGGAAATTTTCCTTATCCCTAAAACTTTATGAGCCTGATTTAAGTATAGGGCAAAAAATGATTCTCGGTAATCCATTTCATCAGGATCGAAATGCTGACGGAAGACCTCAACGGCATCTCGCGAACTACCGACCATTTTTTCAGAATTACCTTTTCTTGAATAACTTAATTTTATCTCGTTGACAATATTGAATTTCATAGGTGTTGCTCCTGTACGGCAGAGACTTAAATTTCCCGTACTTAATTTTTAAAACATTGTTAATTCATGATTATAGTTTCTGCGCCAAATCGGGCGAAATTTTGACATAGGTCAAAAGCCTTTTTAGACTTTAATTGTGCCGTCCCTCCTAAGACAATGGATTGAAGTTTGGCTTCGTTGTCCTTGTAATTTCTGACATTCTGAAAATATCCTGTAACAGCATTGTAAGCGCCAAACAAAGTACCTTTGGTTGTATCCATTTGCTGGCTTTCGCTGATCATGGCGTAGGCAAATGCATCATCAACGGTATTTTTAAAAACAGTTGACAATTCCTCAGAATTTCCTTTCTGCAAATGTTGCAAGGTTTCCTTGTTGGGGCAGAGTGCCAATTGGATCAGCTTCTTCATTTCATCATCACCAACCGTTATTTTTGCCCAATGATTAAAAGTGTTTTCCAATTCATTACTTAATTTATTGGCTAGTCCCATCAATTTGTGGGCATCTTCCAAGCGTTGTTTTGCTCCTGCGGTATGTCTGATCCGCACCACATTGCTCATATTTTTTAGCGAAGCGTTTAAGGTATTTTGACAGACAATGCGAACAGGGGTAAAGGCGGCGGTAATGCTTCCGCTTCCATCGTGGGAGGTGGTAAGGAAAATGTATTTTTCTGTAATATCGTCACCGTTGCCAACACGAATATAATCGGGTAGTTTGGCGGTAATAAAAATTCTTTCGCCATTTCCCAAAGCTCCTGCGGTCTCGTATAAAATTCCTTTTCCACTGCCTACTATAGCATCAAAAAATGAAAAGGCTTCACGGTTTTGTACGATATGGTAATCTTTTCCAACGACACCTAAAACGGTGTTGTTATCAGTTCGTATATTGGCAAAGTAGTTGGGAACTTCCAATTGTGAATCGATCATTTCTATGCCGTTGTCATTTTCTATGATGCCTGCACCTTTTGTAAATAGAGGAGACTTTTCGACCTCGTAGTCAAGTCCTGCAAATTTTATAGCCTCTTCACTTGTGGGGTACTCCTGTACGATCTGCCCCAGGTTGTGCCATGCTTTTTCCTTTACGCTGATAAATGAATATTTTCCTGTTCTGTTATTGAAATTTAAATTGTGTGCCATGATATTGATATTTTGAATTTTATAAAATTGTATTTGATAGTTTTAAAATGGTAGGTCGTCATCCTTGTCGGTATCTATAGATTTTGATTTAGAAGTTTCTTTCTTATCTGTTTTGTTGGACTCAATAGATTTACTTTCAGTTCTTTTACTACTGCTGTGAACTTTAATCTGTGAGGTGTGGAAATTTAAACCTGCATGAGGTTCTCCGTCTTTTCCTAACCATGCGGACGTGTAAGCTCTACCGCTTAATTCTACCAAAGTACCCTTTGTTAAAAAGTCCGCCACTTTTGAAGATATCCAGTAGGCGCATTCGAAATACGTGGTCTGTTCAATTCGTTCGCCTTGCTTGTTGCGATAGTTGTCATTCGTAGCAATTGAGAAATTGACTACCTGTTTTTCATTTGACAGGTTGCGCACTTCCGCATCCCTTGTCAGTCTTCCGATAATGTTCATAATCGTAGGGTTTTAAGATTTTAAATTTTGATCTGTTCTCAATCTTTTCTCCGTCCTTTCTCTGAAAGGCCCTTGGGCTTCGCTGAATATTTTTCAAAAGAAAAACCGGAAAAAAGAAAGCAGATAATTTTAGCGGGCAAAGGGGAAAGCCAAAAGGAAACGGAATAATTGGAGGGTACCTTCAGGGAGGAAACCGTTTATGCCGTAGTCTTTTGGCTGGGAGAAGAAATAAATGGATGACCGATATACCTTAGCTGCCTTTTTACCGGTTTATTATGAGAAATATGACTTCTCTTTAAATTATTGTAGTACTACTGTACATGATTAATAATATTTTTCAATTTGTATTTATAGGGTAAAAAAACTATATTTACATTATTCATTTTAATCTTGAACACCTATGCAGATCAATGCTTTTAACGAATATTAAGACAAACTGACCACTGTTGAGAAGAAAAATAGTCCCAAAGAGTTATTTTACAAAGGGGACTTTTCGTTATTGGAAAATGGAAGAAGGGTAGCGGTTGTTGGTTCAAGGAAGGTGTCTGAACTTGGTGTACGAAGAGCAAGGAAGATCGCAAAGCTATTGGTTCAAAATGATATCACTGTCGTTAGCGGTTTAGCGGAAGGAGTTGACTCGATCGCCCATAATACAGCCATTGAATTTGATGGTCATACCATCGGAGTTATCGGAACACCTCTGGATAAATATTTCCCTGCTGAAAATAAAGACCTTCAGGATTTTATTGCTGAAAATCATTTGCTGATTTCGCAGTTCCCTGAAAACTATCCCGTAATACCAAAAAGTTTCCCTATTAGAAACCGAACAATGGCATTGATAAGTGATGCTACGATTATTATTGAGGCCAGTGAGAAAAGCGGCACAAAACATCAAGGTTGGGAAGCGCTTCGTCTAGGCAGACAATTGCTGATCATGGAAAATGTCCTCAACGATAAGATCTCATGGGCAGAAGAAATGCTCAGCTATGGTGCACAGGTACTGACCAATGATAACTTTGAATTTTTAATTGAAAGTATTCCCTATTTAACAACAAAGAAAGAGTATGTCTTTTGAGTTTCCTAATGACTGATTTTTAATTTAGGAGAATATTTCCTTCCACTTAGGTCGATTGAAGTTTAGCAGAGTAGTCTTCACGATAAATTCATTGACTTCGATACTGTCACATTTACAATATTTCAATATATGTCCTTCTTCTGAGGCAAGGAATATCCGTTTCCTTTTCGTTCGTCTGTAATTACTCGGACAAGTTTAATGCTGTTTTCATAGATATGATGTTGAAAATTACATTTTAAATAGTATTGATTTGATTTTTGAAATGCAAATGGAATTCTATCGGAAAAATGTGTAATTTTGCTATAATGGCAAAAGCTGAATACATAATATCTCTAATTAAGTCACATTATAATAATGAGCCCGAAAGGTTTACAACTATTGCTTTGCAGGTTGCAGCTCACGAAGCTAAGTTGGGACACACTATTGTTGCTGATGAAATAAAAACTATTATAGATAAGGCAAAAGAAGTAAAACATAAAACTAAAGTATTTTCATCTGATTTACAGGGTTTAATTCATGAAAATGTACCTGCTGTCAATCTTTCTGATATAATTTCTTCTGAAGATATTAAGTCGAAAATAAATCGTATAATTTCTGAATTTATACAAAGAGACAAACTTCGTAAACACGATTTAGAGAATCGTAGAAAAATTTTGCTTTCTGGTCCTCCAGGTACAGGTAAAACCTTAACAGCATCTATTCTTGCTAATGAATTAAATCTACCGCTTTACACTATTTTAATGGATAAAATGGTGACAAAATTTATGGGAGAGACTAGTGCTAAGCTGCGCCAAGTATTTGATTTAATTGAACAACGTCAAGGTGTATATTTGTTTGATGAATTCGATGCGATTGGAGGTGAACGAAGCAGGGATAATGATGTAGGAGAGATGAGAAGAGTTTTAAACTCATTCCTTCAATTTATTGAAAGAGATAATTCTGAAAGTCTTATCATTGCAATCACCAATAACAAACAACTTTTAGACCAAGCACTTTTCCGTAGATTTGACGATGTGATTTTATACAATCTTCCCAGCTTAGAAGAAAAAGAAGAGTTGTTAAAAAATAGACTTTCTCAATTTGGAAGGAAAATAAAATTTAAAGATTTATTACCAGATATCAATGGTTTAAGCCACGCAGAAATATCACTTGCCTGTATCGATGCTATTAAAGAGACGATTTTAAATGAAGGACAACCGATGAATAATCAGTTAATTTTAAAAGCAATTAAAGACCGTAATGCAGCCTATTATAAATAATTTTTTGAATGGCATACAAGCACATCTTCATATCGGGAAATGTAACTAGTGAAAAATATAGAGCTCAATCTAAAATTGGTTCAGGTCCACGCATTCCTATACGTGATAGAGCATCTCAAAGTCAAAAATTACTTCAAGAATTTGATTTGATTTGGCAACAAAAAGACCAAATAAAGGCTACAAGGACAGCTAATCAAATTTCCACGAAAGAAGGAACATATATTCAGTTTACAAGTGCAGCTAACCATGATTTAATTACTAAAAGTTTAGAAGATTTCAGGAATAATATTCGACTACTAAATGTTAAAGAAATTACGGTTGGAGAAAGTCAAGTCCAGATAAGGGCAACTGTTTATGTTCCTAATGGAAAAGAGGGATTATTTATAAGTAAAATTAATTCCTACAGCTCAAAAAATAATACAACTATAATATTTCCAAGCCAAGTGAATCATGATAATGTGATTAATAGTGTGAATAATCTTGGAAATAGTATTCAGTTAAAAACAATAAAAGATGTTGTTATTGCTGGTACACAAAGAACTAAAGCATCAATTGATTTACCAGTTGGACAAGAGGAAAATTTTGCAACTGATATTTTGAGACATTTTCCAAATATAGAAATCAAAATAACTCCTTCTAATTCTGATTTAGTTAATAGTATTGAAGATGTAAGCATTGCATTATTGGAGGGATTATGGACAGATAATCCACAGCTAATTCCAAACGAAAATCCTAGATGGTGCGAAGCTTGGCTTAATATTAATACAAAAGAAAGTAAGGAACAGGAACAAATTTTAAAGTTTCTTACTACTGCTCAAAATATTGGTATTGAAGTAAAAAATAATAGCATTATCTTTCCTGAACGAGCTGTTCTATTAATAAATGCAAGTCGTGATCAGTTGATAGAGCTGATGCAACAAAGTGACTTGTTAGCTGAGTTCCGTATTGGACAGGAACCAGCTGGCTTTTGGGTTAACGAAAGTCGTATTGAACAACAGGTATGGGTTGATGATTTGGTTCAGAGAACAGAGGTTGTAGATACAAATGTAAAAATCTGTATTTTGGATACAGGGGTTAATAATGGACATCAGTTACTGCAGCCGCTTATAGATGATGCAAATACTTTAAGTGTTGATATCGCGTGGGGAACAAGCGACCACGCAGATGGTGCAGGACATGGAACACTGATGGCAGGACTAGCTGGTTATGGGCAGATGGAAAAAGTGCTTATTTCTCAAAATCAAGTCTCATTAACACATAAGTTATGCT
Organism: Epilithonimonas sp. JDS; assembly: GCF_021261315.1. GTDB lineage: Bacteria > Bacteroidota > Bacteroidia > Flavobacteriales > Weeksellaceae > Epilithonimonas. The sequence goes on along the minus strand of NZ_JAJSAX010000004.1, from coordinate 287,903 downwards.
CAGTAAAAATTCTGCCTAGTCATGGCGAAAATCCGAGAGAATTATGGGGTGATATAACTGCGCAAGCCATTGCAAGAGCTGAAATTCAAAATCCAAATATGATTTTGATATATTGTATGGCGGTCACTTCAAGTCAAGACACCAACAGAGGAAGGCCATCCTCATGGTCAGGAGCAATTGATAATTTAGCTTATGGCGAAGGACAAAATCAAAGGCTGATAATAATTTCTGCTGGTAATGTCAGTGACGAAGAATCTTGGCAAAACTATCCAGATGCAAACTATACATCATCTGTACAAAATCCAGCCCAAGCGTGGAACGCTCTGGTAGTAGGGGCATATACTGAGAAAATTCAATTAAACGATCCTATCTTTCAGAATTACATTCTTATTGCTGATGAAGGGCAGCTTTCACCATATAGTTCTACTTCAATAATTTGGGAAAGAAAATGGGCGTCTAGGCCAGATGTGGTTTTTGAAGGAGGAAACCTTTTAAGAGCACCAGATAATAGTATTACAGGACATGAAAATTTGGAGTTGTTATCTACTTCAAAACAGTTCAATACAAGGAAATATTTTGATACAATATGGGCAACGAGTGCAGCAACAGCACAGGCCTCGTGGTTTGCTGCAAAGATAGCTTATGAATATCCTGAAGCTTGGGCTGAAACAATCAGAGGTTTAATGATTCATTCTGCAGACTGGAATACTGCGATGATTGCTCAGTTAAATGTTGTGGAAGGGAATAGAACAAGTTTTAGAAATTTATTAAGAACTTTTGGTTTTGGTATCCCAAATTTAGATCGGGCTCTCTACAGTCAGGAAAGTGCTTTGACATACATTGCACAAGAAACTATTCAGCCTTTCAGTTATAAAGAAAGAACTACTGTTCCTGAGACTAATGAAATTCATTTCTTTAATTTGCCTTGGGCAAAAGATTTGTTATTAGATCTTGGTGAAACACCTGTAAAACTGATAATTACATTGTCTTATTTTATTGAACCAGGGGCTGGTGAAATTGGATGGAAAGATAAATATCGTTATCAATCGCATGGATTACGTTTTGATGTTAATAATGTAGGTGAAACAGAAAATGAATTTAGAAGACGGATCAATATTGCTGCAAGGGAAGAAAATGAAGAAGTAAATGGAAATACTGGTAGTCAACGTTGGGCTATAGGAGTAAATAACCGTAGTACTGGTTCATTGCATTCTGACTTTTGGGAAGGAACTGCTGCTGATTTGGCAACTTGCAATCATATAGCTGTATACCCTATTATTGGATGGTGGCGTGAAAGGAAAAATCTGGAAAAAGTTGAAAATGAAACCCGGTATTCTTTAATTATATCACTTGACACACCTGCACAAGATATTGAACTTTACACAACAGTAAAAAATATTATTGAAGTTCCTATCGAAATTGAAATTTAGAATTATTATTACAAAACTATTTATTATTCTTCAATAGGGACTATATCAATTAATAATTAAATTTAAATGTAATTGTACTTGGGTTAATCTCAAAGATATTTCATTAAGTCAAATTCTCAAAGTAAAATTTAGCAATTTCACTGTCATAATTTTTTCTTAGATATTTTTTTAGATGGCTAAGCAGTGGTTTGGACTTTTTAAATGCTTTAACATAATATTTGAGATTGTTTCCTATTAACCAATAAGGATTAAATTTTGAGTAATCAAATGTATCTAAGTGCATGAGCCAATTGTAATATTCCTGTTTGGAAGAAATATTATAATCAATATATTTTTCCAATTTTTCAAATGGTAACTCTAATTTATAAAAAATATTAATCACTTGGTCAAGTAAAAAATTATCTGGTGAACCAAATGGATCTCTATCTTTGTTTCGAGAAATATTAGGAATTCCCTCAATGAATTTCTCCAATAAATTGTCATTTAATTGAGGCTTAATAGTGTCAAGAATAACAGCTGTATTAAACAATTCAGGATTAAAATTTTCTTCTAATTCTCTAATAACTTTTTGTTTAATCATAGATTGTAACTCATCATCTAAGAAGCTTAGTCCATACCAATATTTAAAATAATTATCCTTTTTAGAAAGATCAATATTCGTAATGTTTGAAATACCATTCATTTGCTTTATTACATCAATTATTTCTTCTTGGGTTGCCTTTTCAAAGTAATATTTTGCAACAAGTGAAGAATTAGGTATTCTCAAATCATTATTGATGCCGAATTTAATAACTGCTAACAAGTTGTCTTTTGAAATTGAATGCGTTTTTCCAGATACAATTCTGGTCAAATCAGCAATAGGAGAGAGTCTTTCAATTTTATTAATTTTTACAAATCGTAATATTTTTGAGAATAGGATATTTAAATTAATTTCATCAATTTCAATAAGAGAAATAGCTAGGCAGTAATTTTGAAAAGTATTACTGATACGTTGCACCATTCTATAATTACTTTTATTTCTTTCTATACTCGCATTGGATTTTATTAAATTGTCAATATAAATATTGAATTGTTTTAAAATCAAGCTTGGATGCTCTAAAGTAATATTTTTTATACCGTACTTGTTTAACAAAAAAATAGCATCTTTATTCTTAACATAGAAAAGCCACATTTTAATAATTTGAAAATTAAACTTGTACTTTTCATAATCAGGATTTTTCAAAGTATAAATAATCAAAAAACCTTCTAATATTTTTCGACATAATTGTTCATATTCTTGATATTGATTTAAAATAATGAAATTGAATTCAAAGAAATTATGTATCCTTGTAAAATTGCTTTGCAATTCAAAGAGTTGATTGTCAGAAGTCCAACCACCTTGTTTGTCATTAAGTCTTGTTTTCTGTAATTCAAAAAGTAAATTGTCTATATAAATAATATTTCTATAAACGAATCGAAAATCCCTTAATGTTTTATAAATATCTAAGAAATGTTGTGCTTTATCAAGAATGAATTTCTCTTCGGACTTATCTTCGATATCAAAAAGCTTCTTTTTGATATCATCATCAAAATGAAAACTATTTTCAGGTAGCTGTTTCAGCTCCAACAGATTTAATTTTGCAGTAAGGTATGTTACAGGTTTTTCATTTTTGTCCTCATTCTTATAGATATCCAAAAGTACATCTATTGAATTTTTCACGTCTCCAAACAAGAAGGATGCATAGGCTTTTCTTAGTTTCTCATATCCGGAATAATTAGATTTATCCTGTTTTAAGAGATCCTCCGTTTTCTTAATATCCAGTCTTTCAAAAGTACACCTTTCACAATTGCAAGTACCGGAAATGAAGAGGTTATGGATGCAAAACCTATTTCCTTCTTCTAGCCGTCTACCTCGAAAAAATATATGTTTAATTGCATTAGCAGTAAAGAAACTTATAATTAATTTTAATTTATCCTTTTGATTTTCAACAAGTTTAAGATTACTTGAAACTCCATAAGATTTTTTTCTCCGATTTGCCTGAATACTTTTAATAAAGTTATAAAAATCCTCATTGTCAGTAGATATACTCATATCTCCAACATAAGTGCCTTCCCCAAAAGTATAATACATTATCTCACTCAATATATTTTTCGGAATTACTTTTATACACTCAAATTTTTCAATTATGTACGATAGCTTATCTATAATGAGCAATCCCTCAGTTTCCTTTCTAAAAACAGAATAGTCTGATTTATGAGATTCAAATAAATTTCCGTGTAATTTTTCTACTTGTTTAACTCTAGCTATCCTTATTTCTTCAAGAAAGTTGTCAAAATTTTCTTCGTTAAGAACATTATCTTTCGGAATATATACTTGAAAATTTTTTACATTTTTATTTTTCTGTTCATTTATTCTGTTAGGAATAGTATCATCATTTTGAATAAAATAGTAATAAATTTTATTTGATATGATATCACAAAGGGTAAATACAAATGGTTCCGATACTTTGTGATACCATGAAAAAGGATGTCTCAAACTTTTTAAAGGATAGGAAATAAAATTGGTGTCTTTATTTGGCTTTACTATAGAATTTTTTCCTTTGTTTTGATTAACAAAAGATATTTCATCAATTAATGTTTCTCTATCAACTACTTGATAGTAAAAATCTGTCCCGATTTCCCTTCTACCAGATTCATTATCTATTAATTTGTAGTTCTTATTTCTGAACAGCTCAGATAAAGTGTCATTCAATAAATTATTAGCTTGACGTTCTATTTCATCATTGTGTAGTTTTGGCGACATTCGACTAGTTTTAATAATTGATAAATTTAAAGATAATTTAATTTCTTTAATTAATTATTACAATTTGCTTTATGCCATATCAACTCGCTATTAACAAATATATATAGACATCGATAATATGTCTACGACTAAAAATTTGTTAACTCGAGTTTTAAAATATTATTTTAATAATTGAGCGATGAAAGACTGGCAATTTTATCCAAATCCTCTACAAAATTGTTCGAAAACTGCACCTGGGGTCAATCACAGGTGCATATTCTAATCAAGGTTTTAAGTAATTTATACAAATATGATTTGTTGATAAAATGCTTTCAAAAATTTTCAGAATTTGGAATGTCAGTCAGCAACTAATATTTTATGATTTTAAAAGATTTCTATTATTTCTAGCAATGTAGATTAAAAGTTTACGCGAGTAGATAGGAACTTTACCTACTCTGAATGTAGGAATCTTTCCAGCCGTAGACCAATTTATAATTGTTTGAACTGTTGTACTAAACATTTCAGCAACTTCTTTTTGACGCATTTGATCTTCTGGCGGTGGGAAATACAAAGGAGACAGAATATCTTCTATATTAACTTCAACCTGCACTTTTTCTTCAGGTACTTTTTTTGAGATGTCTTTAGTAAATTTAGCCATTTTTTTTAATTTTATTACATTCAAAATTCACTAAAACGATAGGGATGATTGTACATTGGCTGTTATTTACTTCATTGTACCGTAAATGGCCATACTACAAGTATTAATATACTTGGCTGAATAGTATATTGTTATTTTACTAATATTGTAAGTTTACGCTATTTATCTTTAACTCAACTATTTTCTTTTGCTAGCACATTCCATTTATCTAATTCTCGCTTATGATGTTGTTCTGAAATTTTAACATATCGTCTAAAACTTTTTTCATCCTTAGAATTGGTCTGTGCCTTAACAATCCTCTCTGGAATATCTAAAAATAAACTATTGGTTATGAAAGTTTTTCTTCCAGTGTGACTTGTAATTATATCACATTTTCTAAATGTTTCGTCAAATCTTTTTGAGCCGCAATAACGTGTTAATTGAACTTCCTCGGTAAGACCAATTTCTTCACAGCATTTTTGAATTGCTTCATTTAATTTCTGTGAGGATATTCTGGGGATGGGGTAATAAATTGTATCCTCATATTTCGCAATTAGTCTCTTTGCTAGTTCTGTTAAAAATACCTGATGCTGTACTGTCTTAGTTTTCTTAACTGCAAAAGTTAGATAGTCGCCAGATACAGAAACATCATTTAGATCATAAATGTCAGAATGTCTCTGTCCGGTTAAAGCAAGAAGGCAATACATATCCTTTGCTCTTTCCATGGAAGCATTTTGAAACTTATGGTTATAAAGTAGCATTAGCTCTTCTGCAGTGAGATACACAACTTCAATTTCATCTTCTTTAGCCGCTAATTTCTTAAACTTTAACGAACTGTGATATCCTCTTTCGAACGCCCAATTTAAAAATGCCTTTAATGTTTTGACAATTTTAGCATAGTAGTTATTCAATGTTTGTCTCTTATTATAGCAGTAGTCCATAAAAACCTCCTCAAATTGATAATCAATATTGTCCAGTCTCAACTCGAATTTTGTGCTCTTTTCAAATGCGATCAGGAAATTTTTCACAGAACCATATTTTGTGATTGTTCCTTTTGTTTTTGTGAGCTTGGAAACTCTGATATATTCATCAAAAGCTTCAAAAAAACCTATTGCAACTTTGATCTCACTGTCATCATATTTTTCGTTGAATAAAGCTTCAGTAAATGATATTTCATTATACTTGAAAAAAGAAAATATTTTTTCAACCTTTTTCTTTTCGGTAGCTATAATTTCGTTGAACATTTCATAATCTTCATAAAACGGATTTCCCTTATGATTGATAATTATCTGTAGCTCATTATTCCAATCATCAAGTAACGTTTTAGTCGTTAAGTTTTTTCTGATTCTATTATTGCAATTTTTAACTATTAACCGCATTGGAATCAATCCGTTCAGATTAACTTTATCTTTTCTCAATTCAAAATAATATCTCATTTTAACTATTTTTTAATAGGGGGCTGAAAGGGGGGCTAAGCTTAAACAGAATTCAATTAATGCATATTAAAACCTATTAAAGCTTATTGTAACTATCTGATAATCAGTAGTAAAAATAAATAAAAAATAGTTAAAAACCAAATTTACTCCAGGTGGGACCACTTCAAAGAAAATCGAACTTTTCTTGAAATTTTAAGAAACCCTCTGTATAAGAGGGTTTTTCTTTTTTTATAATGTAATTTTATCAGATTTAATTCGTCATTTTTATTCATCTTTCGTTATAAAAAAATTCCCTATTTTTCTCCCCTAATTTTTTCTGTGTGATATTAGCTACTAAAACTAAGTTATTCAATAAATATAATTTTACAAAAGCATACATATTTAGAAAACCTACTAAAAAAAGGACTAAAATTTAATTTAGTCCTTTCTTATTATTTTTATTTAAAATTATTACAATATTGATTTTATGACGTATCTTATTTTTTCTTTTTCAGAAACTTTAAGTTCTTCAATAATCTCCTGACATACTATCTGGTACTGAACAGTTTCAATGGTTAAGCCTCTTAGTTGTTCTTCTGTGGTTGCCTCTCCGAAAATATCTTTATTTTCATCAGTAGTCCTTAGCTTCCAAGTTCTTTTTAAGATATCTACTTGAACAAAATAGCCTGTAAATTCTCTTATCTCTTCTGTCAGTTCTTCAGTTTTGTAAAGAACTTCCAGAATATTATCTGCAATTTTTTTGTCAATTATTTGAAATTTGATTGATTCTCTATTAGGCGCATACCATTTATGTTTTAACGTTAAATTATCTGAGCTGATTTTTTTAAGAATTTTTGTAAAACTACTAACAGCATGACCTTTTATACTTCTTAAAGATTTAACCAATTCATCCTCATTTTCATATTTAGAAAATATTTCATCAATTTTCTCTAATCCATATTCAATTAGACAAGTGCCAAATAAATCCTTTTGCGAATCTGAATACAAATGTAGATTGAACGATGCAGCTGAGGATGCAAAAGCCCTCACTTTATAATTTTCAGCGACTATAAATTGTTTTTTATGTGGAACATTATGTTCTGTAAGAGCTTTCTTATAACTATTCTCAAGCAGAATAGAATATAACTTAATGACATCTCCTAGGTCATCACTATCAACCCCAAAATCATTTATTTCATCTGATAAAGCTAAATGAATTACAGCATTATCTTTTTTTATGACTTCTTCAACAATAACCGAATCATCTTGAAAAGCAGTAGTAAGAAAAAAATCTTTCTCAGGTAGCCATTCATCTTTAATTTCTCCGATTACATATGAGTCAACATACAATTTGTCATCTTCATTAATGTTTAAAAAAAAGTAACTGTCGAGTTCAGGTTTATTATAAATCTCTAGTAAGTCGACTTGCCCGCTGACAAATTGTGCAATCCTTTTCTCAGAAATAGGAATTGTTAAATACTTTAATGAATCTTCAACTATCAACATAGACAGGAAATGAGAACCCACATTATCTATGGAAAGAAATAATTCAGGTATATCATAATACACCAAAATTTTTGCTATGTTAAAAACTCTATTCATTAGCTAATGTAAAACTATGACTTCTCCACCAAGAATGATGACTACCTTTAAAAGTCTTTTTTATTAAACCATCGTCTTTATCTACTTTGAATGAGTAAATGGATTTATTTTTATGCCTTGGAAATTTAATAATATCCTCACAGTCTTTTTTATCTAAGTACAATGATACCGCTCGACAAATACATTCGTCAATCTTGAATACAGCTGTGGGAAATTCAGTTCTCTGTGAAACTAATTCGGCGATTGGATTATCTAAATCAGAAACCAATCTATAATATGTTTCTCCTGCAGGCTCTTTTACATCTTTTGGCGGGCAGAGTTCCGGGAGTTCTTCAAACCAATCGGGCATAACTAATTAATTGAGCATCAAATATAAAAAACAATTTGACTTATTGTTTACAATAGAGCATAATTTAATTAACTAATCAAAGTTAACATTCGTTTTAATTGGCAAGAATTTCTAAAAGATTATACCTTATCTGTAATGATGTTCTATAAATATTATTTCCAAATAGTAAAAATTTGTTTATTTTACTGATTTTCAATGCTTTAAATTTGTTAATTGTAATATTTTTCCTATTTTAGCTCATTATTTAAATATTGCGATATGTAAATTGTAATAATTAAAAAATACTGATACTATGTTAAATAATTTTTCTGTTAAACCGATTTTGAGAACTGATAAGATTTTGAAGAATGGAAACTCTCCAATCTATCTTCAACTTATTATTAATTCTGTCAAGAAGACAATTACGTTAAATGAGAATATCAACCCTAAAGACTGGGACAAAAAAAATGGGGTAGCTATAGGAAAAGGTTACAGTTCGCTGAATGCGAAAATAAGTAAGGAAAAATATGATTTGGAAAGATTTTGTAATAAAGCTGATTTATCAGGTGTTCCGCTCTCGTTTACTTTAATTGATAATTTTCTTAAAGGAATTGATAATAACGATTTCTATGCTGTTTTTGATGAGGTCTTGACAATGAAAAAGACAGACTTGTCCGAAGATACTATCTATAAGTATGAAACTTTAAGAAAACGCTTGAAAGGTTTTAAACCTAAATTGTTTGCTTCGGATATAGATTTGAACTTCATAAAAAAGTTTGATAATTATTTGAAGAAATTAAATATAGGAAAAGGCGGAGAATATAATCACCATAAATGTCTGAAATGTATTATTAACGAAGCGGTTGAATATAAATTATTCAATGGTGATAATCCGTATAAAAGCAAAAAATCTGTTAAAGTAAAATCGCCGGATCATAGAGAGGTATTTTTGGATGAAAAAGAGGTTTTAGAAATATTAGAATTTAGAGCTACTAGCTCTACAATGAAAGCAACTAAGTATATGTTTTTGCTATCATGTTGTACTGGATTACGGTATGGAGATTTATTCTCTTTGAAGATTTCTGATATAGATTGGGAAAATAAAATTATTTCTAAAACTATGTTGAAAACGAAACATGTTGTTGATATACCTATCAATAAGCAAATAAGAGCATTGCTTGCAAGGTATATTATTAATAAAAAATCTAACGATAAAATATTTCCAGAAATTTCTAATCAAGTTGGAAATAGAAATCTAAAAAAAATTGCTGAGGGCTGTAAAATTAATAAAGACCTTAACTTTCACGTAGGCAGGCATACGTTTGCATCGCACTTGGTAAATAATAAAAATATATCGCTTCCGTTGATAAGTAAGCTTTTGGGGCATAGGAGAATAGCAAACACTATGATATATACGAACTCGAATGTTAAAAATTTAAGAAGTGTAATGGATGTGAGCCGTTACGGATAATTTTATATTTTTGTAGTATATAAATAAAACTAGAAACAATACGAATAAAACAAGACTAGAATAAAATAAAAATATTGCATTTAGCAAACTGATTTCTGTAATCGAAAAGTCGAAATTTCAAGTACAACAGGAAGGAGTTTAGCAAAATGCTCAAGTTTAGGCTTGGGCGCTGCTTTACTTTGTTGTACAGGGCTTCGACTCCCTCGATTACGAGTAAAGACCAACGTTTCAAGCCTTTTTGTGTTTACGAATTCCGTGAGAGTTATCAAAAATTGGTTTGTAATATTGAATTAAAAATAAAAACAATAATTATGAATGATTTTTCCCTACTCGTCCGGAAGAAATATGATTCTCTGGATTCTGAGCAAAAGCAAATGTTTAATGAAGAATATAACAGAAGAAAAAAACCTTTTGCAGATGATAATAACAGTGAGTTAGCCCTAAGTATTCTACGCGATATTGCGATGATGTTTGGAAATACCATCACAGTTCCAAGTCAAAAAAACTTAAGTACAGTCGAAGTAAAAAATGGAAATATTCCAAAAAACTCTGTAAACAGCACTTATCTGCCCTCAAAAATAAAATCTAACGGAGATTATAATTACATCTGGAAATTGCTTCTAGTTGTTGTTTTCGTAGGTGTATCGGCATATATGAAGCCTACTAAGGGTAAAATGGAAAACGATATTATAAATAAGTTTTTGGAAACTCAACCTCAGTTTGTTAAATTATTTAAAGACTTTTTTATCGGAGAGGAAGTAGGTGAAGAAAAAGCTGAAAATTTTCTCTTCAATGCATTGAAAAGAAGAGGTTACGATATTTCTATTAAAGATTCAGATTTTTTAATTCTAAAAAGAATAGAAATTATTAATACAGAATCTCAGCAAAGTCTTCTTGTTGCCTACGGATTTTTTGGAAAAACTTTTCTTTCGTACAAAGCTGGCGATTTGGAAGTTATTCCGAATAACAATAAAACCAACTTAAATAAAGGCAATGATTTAGGAGCATTACGAAATGACAATAGTTATAAGGAATCCGAAAAAATAAATTCTAATCAAAACTATGAAGATTCTGATATGTATGGGGCATCCCAAAATAAATTTGATGAAAATAATTCAGCACAATTTCAAGAAAAATTGGACAATGAAAATAATCTAATAAGAAAGAGGGGAGAAATCTACCATAGCAAGAAAAAAAATAAACTTACAGAAGATTCCATAAAAATATAACCATGAAAAAAATATTATTAATTATTTTACTGTCAAATTTTTCTATTGCATGCTCACAGACAAAACACTCAGATTACAGTAACGAAGTAAATGACTTAAAAGCTTTTGTTGAGGATACTTATAAAAGTGATTCTACTAAGGTTAAGGCATATGCTAAAAATGAAAATAACGGGAAGATATTCGCTATAAAAACCGACGATTTATATTCAGAATTCGATTTTGAGATTTTTCATGTGTATGAATTTTTAGCAAAAAATGATAAAGTAGTTTTTGCGAGGAAAACGCCTATCAGCGAAAGTGGAGATTGGGCAATGTCTTTTTCTTATTATTTTAATAATGATGGAAGATTAATTGGGGCAGAAAAATCAGTTAGTTCTTTTTATGGTGAACAAAATATGTTGGTCACTTACACAGCAAGGTATGAATTAAGTAATAAAACTGACAAATTGGAAAGAGTAGATGTGTATTACACTGACCATAAGGACAATAAAATTAAAAAAAAATCGAAATTATATAAAGAAGCTGTAGAGGGAAGTATGATAAATGAATTCGTTGATAATATGGATCAGATTACTTTCCGAGATTTGGAAAGCTTTATGAAAACTGAAAAAATTAAATATTATAAAACTGATTGATTTTAAAATTAATATTTCGTTATCATTGGTTTTAAATATTTTTAGTATTTTTTATTAATAAGGCACGAAGGTGTCTTTTTTTGATTTTAATGTGTATTTAAATTTTAAAATTAATATTAAATTAATGTTTCTTTTGTCGGATTTCGCCAGGAACTTTCTTATTGTGTAAAAATGCTTAGTTTTATTAGAAATTAATAATACGATTAATGAGAATTGAGAAGGCAAAAATAAGTAATGACTACTTTGTCAAAAAAATTAGGGCTCTGGAGAAAAGGGTCAAAAAACTGGAAAACATTCTCGAGGAAAAAGTCTTACAAGAAACTTTTACAGTCGATGAAATTTGTGATTCTTATAACATCAGCCGTTCTACATTTGATAGATATCGCAAAGCAGGATTGAAGGTATCTCAGTCCGGAAGGAATGGGAAAATTATGGTCAAAAAATCTGAAGTGGAAAAATATCTAAAAAATACTAAGAATGGTTGATGTAATCAAATTTTATATTCCAGACGTTAAGCTTTCAGATAATGTTTTAAAAAAGTTTGGTAAGTTCTACAAGAGAGGTGAAGACAAAGAACATTGCTTTTACCAAAAAATCACTAAAAATAAAATAGAAGATGATGATTTTGAAGAGCCTAAAGAACAAATCGATTACGATAAACATTTTTCAATAGTATTCAGAAGAGATATCAATGCAGAAATTGGAAAACTTTGGTTTGAACAGAATATTAGGAGGAATTATTTTAGTAGAACTAGAACTAGTGAAAATGATTTTGATATAGCAGTTAGTGATTTAACTTATTATGATTTTGTTGAAGAAATCGAATATTGGGCTAATGAACTTGAGCTTGATAAAAGAATATTTTGGAATGCAAATGTCACAAAGGTTGAACTTGGTGTAACACTTCATTTTAAAAGTCCTATGGTAGGGATTTTCTCCTGTTTTGGAAGTTTAAAACATATAACAAGAAAACATATCTACGATTTTGGGGTTAAATTTATTGGAGACAATTATCAAGTTTCTATCTATGATAAACTGGAGAGAGCTTTTTATACCAAAGAGGTATTCGATAATTTAAATAAACCGAGAAAAGAAAATCTTAAAAGTGCAATAAAAAAAATAAAAGCTTTTATTCGTTACGAAATTAAGATAACTACAACCAGTGGCATTTTACCAGCTGGATTTAAAAAAGTTAGAACATTAAAAGATATTAAGGATAATTGGAATAATTTAGGAGACTCGTTATTAAATAAATTCAATCATTTTACATTTGTTGATGTGATTTCTCCTGCAATTGAAAAAGAAATTATTTATCAACAATTCAAAAAACCAATTGCAATTAACGGGAGAAGACCAGATAAAGTTGCAATTAATGAATACTTAATATTTTTAGGCTTAGAAAAAATTAAATTGGATGGTTTTCGTAGACATTTATTTCCATATTTAAAACAGAAAAATAAAGAAGTCGAAAAATGGTATAACGATTTATATGAAAAATTCATAGTTAAAAAAGCACCTACATATTCAGATGAATTTAAAAAGGTTCTGAAAAAACGATTGAATAGTATCAAAAAATAAAATGACTTTCAAGCCTTAGCTATATAAGGTATATATAATAGTATAAATTATTTAACAATATTTAATAATACATATAAATTGTAATAGCTTTCAACAAGTAAAAAGAAGAATCATTAGAAGAGTAATGCAAAGAAGTAAGACAAGGAGAAACAAGAAGATTGCCGAAACACTTTTCTATTGATAAAATGTGATATTGACTAGTTAGTTTGAATATGAAGCTTCTCTATAACAAGTAGGATTACGCAATAGGATTGGAAATGATTCGAAAATCTCGTTTCAGATAATTAAAGACTATAACTGAAGTGACTTGCATTTGAGTTGATTTTCTCCTTGTCAGAATTCGTTGAAGCAAAAGCTGAAAAAGTATGAAGTGTTTATTGTGTAAAGAAAATGAAGCGGATGAGACAGGTTCTCATATTCTTACCCATTCTTTAATTAGTAATTGTATTAATGAACAAGGAAAAAAGGGTAGAAATAAAGAGATGATGTTTGGTATTTCTCAATCTGGTGAAAGAAAACTATTTGTAGGAAATCAAGTGCTTCCTGATAAAATAGTAGAGATAAAAGGAAGAGAATTATCTGATCAAGAAGTTGAAAATAATGATAACGATTTAGTCGTCGATAATATTTATTGTAAAGATTGCGAGAGATTATTTGGACGAATAGAAAGCGAATTTTCACGTAAAATTCTTGGAAAAATTAGGCGAGATAAAATTTATGATTTCACTAATCCTGATAACATATTGATTCGGCTCTATTTTTATATTCAGGTCTGGAGGGCATCATCTTTTAAATATACAGAATGGAGTTTGCCAAATTGTATAGAGGAGCCTTTAAGAGAAATTATACTTGAAGGTTGTACAAACTATGATATTGGTATAAGTGCAGAGCTTGAAGATAAAATCATTAAAATACCTATAATAATAAATTATTTAGATACTCCAGATGAAAAGAGCAGTTCAAATTTAATTTTTATTCCTAATGAAACCTTGCCATATCTATTATTTTTGTGTGATTTTGTTGTAGAGTTTTTTACTGTACAAGGAGTAATGCCCTCTCTACATTCAATTTCTAACTATAATGGGTTAAATGATAATTTGTCGGAACAATTTATTAATTTGAATGAGAATAGATTCAAGCTTCGATGTATTTCTGATTCTAATCGAGAAAAAATAATTAATTCGTTCTCATTAAATGAAATTGGTTTAATAGATTTAGATCGAATAAAGAAAAGTTTTGTTTTTGAATATTTAAAATCAAAAAAGACATTCCCGACATTGAATCAATTTCTTAGGTTTATGTTTGAATTCAGTAAATGGGATAAGCTTCCTTTGTTAGAACAAATGTCCGAACAGAGAATTTCAAATCTGATAAAAAAAATAATTAAAGAGTAATCTTAAGATAAACCAGTGATAAAAAATGAAATTACATGAAAGCCTTGTAGAATCAATAAAATCTAATGGAATTGTAAAAATCACATTGGATTTTGGGGAAGCTATTATTGATTCAAATTTAGAAGATGGAATACTAAAGGATATTCCGTTTATTGGTAGCATAATAAACTTGAATAAAGGCTTCATGAGTATTCAAGATAGGATTTTTTCAAAAAAAATACTTAGCTTTTTATTTCAGCTAAAAAATATTCCCGAAGATAAAAGGATAAAAGCAATTCAAAGAATTGATGATTCAAAAGATGAAAGAATTAAGGCTGGAGAAAAAATTATCTATCTAATAGACAAGGCTGATGACCATATTAAAGCGGAATTTATTGGGCTTTTATTTTCAGAGTATGTAAGAGAAAATCTAACCTATGAAGAATTTAAAAAATGTAGCGAAATGATTAACAAAACTTTTCTAGACGATTTAATTTGGTTTTTAAAAAGTGATGATACCAGACTTGCTATGGAGGAAGCCTCCAATTTAATTCCATCGGGATTATTTGATATGCCCTTAGCATTAACTATTGAAAATAAAGAAAGTAGATTTGATAATGGAAGTAAATATGAAATCAAGGGATATGATCATGTCGAGATAAATCAATATGCTGAAAAAATGAGATTATTTTTAAAAAATAAATTATAATTTACAACAAGTCAAATATCTCTTTTGTAGACAAGTGGAAATTTGACTTTAAATAGGTTGATTAATATTCTTCAGGAGAGAGAATTTTAATTGATTTTTGACTTATTAATAAACTAATACCAAAATAAAAATGAAGAGTTCCAAGACACTACTATTACAAAATATCGATGATTACTGGCTTGATGAAGATGATAAAATACAACCATTGAAATACCTTCCCTCTATTAATAAAATAAATATCTTAATCGGTACTAATAATAGTGGAAAAAGTAAATTTATGAGGAAATTGATGTCCTTTGATAAATTCTTTTTTTTAAACGATATGCTTTTCAATATTTACAACGAACAAATTAAGAATAGTAATAGATATGCTCAAGTTTCGCAGAGAGGTAAAATGCTAATAAAAAATTTAGATTTAGACACTCAAATCAATCATTTATATGGAAAAAATGGAGACTTTCATAATTTTGATGTAAATAAATTAATAACTGAAAAATCTACACTATTTTATTATATTCCTACGCTTAGAACAGCCCATTCATTATATCAACAAACAAAGGAAATAAAAAATACGTTAGGAGATATTATTGATTATGAATACAATAAAATTGAGGATGACATTCTTGCACATACTTTAATAAAAAATTATCGTTTTGATGAAAAAATAAATGTTTTTACTGGAATTCATTTGTATAAAGACATACTTAATACCCGCAACTCTAAAAGAGAAACGAGAAAACGATTTGAGAGTTTTGAAAAATTTATAAGTAGTAATTTTTTTGATGGAAAAGCAATAGATATTATTGCTGAGTTTGATAAAGATGCTAGTAGAAAGGGAGATAATACAAAAGAAATTATTAGCATTCATATTGAGGGAGAAAATCATTCCCGGGATTTATTTGACTTGGGTGATGGAATTCAAGCTTTGATAATATTGATGTATAAGATATTTATGGCTGAAAATAATTCTTATGTTTTTATTGATGAACCTGAAATTAATCTTCATCCAGGAATGCAACGTCTATTTTTAGAGCAAATAATATCTAATACGGACTTAGCTGAAAAGAATCTGACATATTTTATCTCTACTCATTCTAATCATTTCCTTGATTTAAGTCTTGAGAAAAATGACATCTCTATTTATTCATTTTCTTCTAACTTAGAATCTGACGGAAATAAGAAATTGATTATTAAGAATGTAAACGATGGTGATAATGATGTCCTAAGAAATATAGGTGTCAATAATTCATCTGTATTTATGGCAAATTGTAGTATTTGGGTAGAAGGTATTTCTGATAGAATTTATATTAAAGCTTTCCTTAAATCTTATTGTGACTATTTTCAAAAAAAATTTCCGAGGGAAGACATTGATTTTGCTTTCTTTGAATATGCGGGTACTAATTTAGACCACTATTTGTTTGATGATGTAGAAGAAGAAGAACAAGATGAAATAATAAACAATATAAAGGCTTTAGCTTTGTCTAATAAGATTTTTTTGGTTGCTGATAGTGATAACGCCACGGTAATATCAAAAAAGGGTAGGAGATTCGAAAAAATTGAAAAGATTGAATCTAATAATTTTGTTTCGAAAATAATTAGAACTCATCGAGAAATTGAGAATTTTTTACCAAATAGTGTTTGGGAAGAATTATTAATTGAATTATGTAATAAAAAAATTATTTCTAAAAATAGAAAGGGGGTTGAAGATAAAATTAAACAAGCTTTAGGAAATATAAAAAGTAGTAACTACCATAAAAAGTATATCGGCGAATTTCTAAATGATATTAGAAATAAAATGGGGAAAAGTAGTAACAGTTTTATTTTAAATCAATCGGAATATGAGGTTAAAAAAAATAATAAATATGGATCTTTAAAAAATAAAAGATCCCTAAGCGAAATATTTGCAAGCAAGGAATTTTCTTGGGAAAAATTAAGAGAAAGCAAAGCGATAGAAAAATTAACAATTGATATGTGTGATTTTATTACTAATAAAAAGTAATGTTTTTTTTCCTTCTTTATACATTTGAAAAAAATATAATATGAATGTCGATAATTATAAAAAAGCCTCTGAATATGAGAATTTAATTAAAATTGCCTTCAATTGTTCTAGGGGATCAAGGAATGGAGCTGATCTTTGTTTTATGCAAAACGCTATGACAATGGAGGAAGGAAAAACATACGCAAAGCATTTAGGGAGTTTTGAAAAGCAACTTCAAAAAGTGAAAACTTATAGTTCTAAAGCTTTAATTAAATTATCCAAAACTAAACCTTATTCTAGTCAGAAAGATTTTTTTATGGATTTGGAAAATAAGATAAACGAGGTAGATTCTACTTCTCAATTAATGAATATTGTAACTGAGGCATTGAGAAAAGTAATTGAATTAAGAAAGTAATTTTTATTATGTACCAAAAAAAATATCAAGTCTTTATAAGTTCTACTTACAAAGATTTAGTAAGTGCTCGAGATGAGGCGATAAAAGTTATACTAAATTTATATCAAATTCCAATAGGAATGGAAATGTTCAGCGCAGATAATGATGAGCAATGGAACACTATACAATCAACAATTGAAAATAGTGATTATTACTTGTTAATTTTAGGACATAGATATGGATCTATAACAAATGAAGGGGTGAGCTATACAGAGAAAGAATTTGATTACGCCAAATCACTAGGAGTTCCAATTATCTCTTTTGTGAAAAGCAGAAATGTAGCGACGACTCCAAATCAAAGAGATGCTGATATTACACTACAAAAATCATTAGATAAATTTTTAACAAAGGTTACTAATAATTCTATGTGCGATTTTTGGGATAATGATGCCGAATTAGGACAAAAAATAGCTATTGCTTTAACAAAAATATTCTTTAAAACTCCTCGTATTGGATGGGTCAAATCCAACTTAGCCACATCGCTTGAAGCTACAGAAGAAATAACAAAATTAGTTAAGGAAAATAGAGAATTAAGAGAGTCATTAGAAAGATACAAAGCTATAAGCCATAATGATATACCTGCTTTTGAAGTAAAAATAAATAATAATAATCCAATTACATTAAAACATGATGAGATAAGACATCGCAAATATGAGAGTATTAGATTCGACGATGTTCCAACTCATTTATTAAAATATATTACAAAAGATGATATTGATAATTTTAATAATGATTTAATAACAAACAAAAAGGTAATTAATGAATTTATTGAAAAGGATAATTTTTTCCAGAACTTTAAGAATAATGCGCTTCTGCTAAATATTGAGATTTGTAACATAGGAAATGCCAAAGCTAACGATGTTTATATTGACTTTAAATTTTCTGAAGATATAGCTTTGATAGAAAAAGAAAAGTTAGATAATCTTGATGAACCTGATTTACCAAATGTTGGTATTAATCCAATAGAAAAAGCTTTAAAGGAATATAATTCCACAAAGCTTCATTCTCAAAAATTTTATGGTGGAGTGTCTATTAATTCATTTGTTAAGTCAAAGATATTCCACATTCCTACATTAAATAAATCATATCATATTAACGAAGAAAAAAATATATTAACAATTAAAACGTCAAAAATCACACATACTAGAATTTTCAACCTGTCCGACACAATTTCAATTGCTGCTTTGAAAAAAGGTAAGTATGAAATTGAAATAAATATAATTTGCGATGAAATTACTTCGCCCGTAATCTTTACAAAAGAGATTTTTGTAGAGTAATTGTGTAATCTCACCCATCCTAACCAAACTTACAAGTAGAGTTTTTTTAATAATTTTTTTTGTTTCTTATTGTTAATTTTTTGTTGAAGTGTGAAACTTATTAGTCTCAGGTTGGCAAATTTTCCATTTTTCAATAAAAGAAAGCACTGCGTGAGGTACTTTGATGATTAATGAGTTATATAAGTGGGATAATAAGAAATGGGGGGAGATTTTAGCACTTTTTGAATAGATAATATTTTATTGAAAAGATATTACGGAAATCCGTATTGATGTCTCAGTAATTATTTTTACTTTAACAAAACTAAAACTAAAAAACTTTTAACTATGATAACTACGAGAGGTTCGGAATGGCGAAAATGGGATTTACATGTCCATACTCCTAAAACTTTATGTTCTGACTATGGCGGAGATACTGATGAAATCTGGGAACGATATTTTAATGATTTAGAAAGATTAGCTAGAGACAAAAACATAAAAGTTTTTGGAATCAATGATTATTTATTTATCGATGGATATAAAAAAGTTCTTGAATATAAAAATAACGGTGGTCTTCAAAGCGTTGACTTGATTTTACCTGTTATAGAATTTAGACTAAAAGAATTTGTTGGAAATGCTGAATTAGGAAGACTAAATTATCATATCCTTTTTGCTGATGAAAGTGTTCTGAAAGTTGATTTAATTGAATCACAATTTCTTAGCGGATTAAGAGCGAAAGCTAATCTTGATGCTACAGCTTCTGATTATCAAAGTTGGGGCGGAGTTATAACTAGAGAAAGTTTAATTGATTTAGGCAATCATATAATTGATAATACTCCTGAAGAAAAAAGAGCGTCTATGAGTAGTCCCTTAGACGTAGGTTTTAACAATCTAAATTTTGAATTAGGAAAGATTGAGGACTTGCTAGGAGAAGGAGCTGAGCCAAATACTTTCTTAAAAGGGAAGTATTTTAAGGCAATAGGTAAAGCCGAATGGGAAGCATTTAGATGGGATAGTTCTCCTTTAGAGAAAAAAACTGTTGTTAATAGAGCTCATTTTATTTTTTCTGCTTCTCCGTCGGTTGAACAAGCGAATAAAGGTAAAGAATCTCTTAAAGCACAAGGGGTAAATGATAGATTACTCCATTGTAGTGATTCTCATGGTTTTGCTGTTGATGATAATGCTACGAAGCCGAAGGAATTAGGTCATTGTTTTACTTGGATAAAAGCTGAATCTACATTTGAAGGTTTAAAACAAATAATATATGAACCTATTGAAAGGATAAAAATTCAGATAGATGAACCTGAATCTGAAAAATTAGATAATTTAATGATCGATGAGGTATGCTTTAAATCTTCCGATAATAAATTTACCCGAGAAGTTATTAAATTTAATAAAAACCTAAATGTTATAATTGGTGGGAAATCATCTGGAAAATCTATTTTACTATATAAAATTGCTCGAACTTTAAATGCAGAAGTTCTACCGAATAATGCTAGTGAGGATCTATTGAAAAATAATATCCTAAAATATAAAGATTCTGATGATAATAAATTTAAAGATTTGTATGATCTATCTGAAGGCGATACCAGCTTTAATTTTAAAGTTAAATTATTTTCTGGAAGTGAACAACTTATTATAGATAGACCTAGTCAATCCAGTATATTGCCTAGTGTAAAATATATCCCTCAAAATCACCTGTCCAATTTAGTTGATAAAAGCCGAAAGAATGGAAACACTTTGAAAAAATTGATTAGAGACTTAATATTAGAGGCTCCAGAATATAAAAAAAAGTATAATGATTTTGTTGATAATGCGATTAGTAATGACCAACAAAGAGAACAGGACGTTGATTATTATTTTTCATTGAAAGATAACATTAAGAAAAAAGAGGAGGAACTTTTATCAAGAGGAGATACTAAGGCTTTGGAAGAAGGTATAGCTTCTAATAAACGTAAGCTCGAGCAGCTAAGTGTTGCTTTTACGGAGGACGAATTATTAGAATATAATGGTTTAAATGAAAAGATGAATCAATTGAAGATTGAAAATGGTAAGGTAAATTCTGATTTTGAAAAAATTAAAAAATTTAATGACGATTCCAAAAGATTTTTCACTGAACTTATTAATCGTAAACGCATTCTATTTGATTCACTCGAAATTGAAAGTATTAAAAGTGATTTGTTAGTTAAATATAACTTTATAGATGATGCTTTAGATGCTGTAAATAGCTTGGAAAGAGAAATTAGTAAAGACGAAAATGAAAAATTTATTCAGGAAAATATATTTAAGACTCATTTAGTTAGAATTGAAGAAGAACAGAGCAGTACTGCTGATAAATTAACACCTCTTAATGAAAAACTTGCGAATCAAAAGCAGGTAGAATCTATTCAGAATAGTATTGCAGAAGATCAAAAAAAACTAAGTGAAATTCTACAATTTAAAAAGGAAATTGAAGATAGTAAAACTGCTCTTAATCAGCAAAAAAATAAAATTTTTTTGGAATTTGAAGAAAACTTTAAACTTTATTCACAAATTTTAGAAGAATTACAGCCTAGAATATCTTTATTGGAAGATCAAGACGATAAAGTCGATATTATTGGTTCTGTTAAATATAATTATCCTGAATTTAGAAAATTGGTTGAATCTCTTATTGATAAAAGGGGTTTTAATAATGAAGGTTTTGAGTATTTATACCAATATGAAAGAGCTAATGTTGTTGTAAAAACGGCTCTCTCAGAGGTTGATTTTAATTCCGTAAGAGACGACTTAAAAAGACTTTTTGAAAGAATTGAGAATAATCCTGGAATATTAAAAGGTAATAATTCAGAAAGAGATGCATGTAAAAAAATTTTAACGGATTTATTTTTTGACCATTGGGATGTAAAATCTGATAATGATGATATTCATAAAATGTCGACTGGTAAAGCGAGTTTTGTATTACTAAAGTTAATTATTAAACTTAGTAAGGATAATGGTCCGATATTAATTGACCAACCAGAAGATAATCTTGATAATCGTTCAGTCTCAAGAGAACTAGTTGAATATTTAAAATTAAGAAAGAAAGAGAGACAAATCATCTTGGTAACACATAATCCGAATATTGTAGTAAACGCAGATGCTGAAAATGTTATTGTTGCTAATCAAAATGGTCAAAATGATACTGATAGTGAAAGTCCTTATAAATTTGATTATATAAACGGTGCTTTAGAAGATTCATTCATTATTACGGATTGTAAAGATTTATTGAAGAGTATGGGAATCAGAGAGCACATTACTGAAATAGTAGAAGGAGGCATGGAAGCTTTTAAAATGCGAGAAAAAAAATATGGATTTTAAATTTTCTGTGTTGTCTGATAGTCCGTAATTATTCTCCCAATTGAACATTAAATTAAACTTGTAATGAAATATCCTGTTAAATATTCCTATCTCGGTTTCTACCTAAATTCTATTGTAGATAATGGAGGCTTCGTAGAATTAGAAATAATGAAGTCTAAAATTGATAATAAAATTGTTTTCCAATATTTAAAAGAAAATTTTGGAGATAAGTTAGATATTAGCCTTTACACAAAGGAAGAAATTGAAGAAATTGAATATTATTTTTATAATTTGTATTCTGTTTCTGATGAAAGAAGGAAATTTGGAATTGAAAAAAATGGAATTTGTCTTTTGATAGCGTATTGTTTTAATGCTTTACAGAATAATCCTGATGATAAATAGAAACGATTTTCTTAAAGAGTGGTATTACAAAGAAGAAGAGAGAAGAAATAATATAGATAATTCTTTAAACATTCCGATTGGAATACTTACAGCATTGGTTGCTGGAATTTATTATCTTCTCAGTAAGTATAATTATTTAGAAGGTAATTTAGTACTAAAATGTATTTTTATAATATTTATTTTACTAACAATATCTTTCTGGATAGTAAGTATATATTATGTACTTTTATCGTATAATAAGATGTATAGTGGATTTGATTTTAAGGCTTTTCCTTGCGCCAACTTTATTAAAAACGAATATGACAAATTAAAAATATATTATGATGAAAATAAGGACGACTTTAGTCCTGAAATAACATTGGAAATATTAGTTGAGAATAATGTTGAAGAAATTTTATCGGAGTGTGTAGAAAATAATGTAAATAATAATGATGCAAAGGCTTATTTCTTATACAAATCCAAAATTCATTTGATAAATTGTATTATATCTATTTTTGCAACGATCATTTTTTTTAGTATTAATTATATTCAGCACGAAAAAGAAGATATTTATAAAATTGAAATTATGAGTAGAAATGTACCACCACCTCCACGACCACAACCACCAAAAGTAGTTAAACAAAGCGAACCTCCTAGAGCAAACCCTCCTGCTCCTAGACAGCCTTCTACACCGCCTTCTCCTCCTAGAAGATAAAATAGTTAGTAATAACAATTAATCTATGGCTGAATGGTACTAAAATTCCCTATTTTTCTCCTCGAAGTTTTACTACACTTCTAAAACCCTTTAAATAAAGTAAAATCAGACTAAAAATTCGAGCCCAGGTGGGACCACAATAAAACCCTTGAATACGCTGATATTCAAGGGTTTGTTTTTGTGAAGAAGGACCTTTTTTTGAACTCTGAATGTATTTCCAATCAATCAATCCTCTTTATTCAGATATTCTATAAATTTTGAAGGCGTAATCCCGGTCTGCTGCTTGAAAATACTCACGAATGAGCTATATGAGGTGAAGCCGCACTCTTCCGCAAGATACGCAATTTTGTAATTTAGATATTCAGGATTTGATCTCAGTTTGTTTGTAATATAATTGATCCTCAATTCATTAATATAACTGCTGAAATTATGATCCCTGTGTTTTTTGATGATTTTAGAAAGATAATTGACATTGGTATTGAAGGTGGAAGCCATAGAACTCAAACTGATTTCCGGCGATAGGAATTGTTCTTTCTTTTCAAAACTGCTTAGTTTTTTCATCAGCTCACGCTCTTTGTCGTCGGAGATATGCAACGAGCTAATCTGTTCTTTTTCAATCTTTCTTATTTCCTGTTTTTCCAATAGTTTCGCTTCGTATTCTTCAATCAGATTGAGTTCTGTAGTGCGTTTAAGTTCTTTTACTTTTTTGTAACGGAAGAATAGTTTTACGGTAAAAAATATGATAATTAAAATTACCACTGCAAATCCTGCGATAATCAAAAATAATTGCCCTTTCTGTTCTTCTTTCTCATTTGCTAAAATGTCATTAGAAACCTGATTGACTGTAAGATCTTTTGACGCCCGATTGTTTTTTGTGATTTCAGATGCCAGTTTACTGTAATAAACATAGTTTTTGGTATCATTCAGTTGGTAGTACATCGTCGCCATATTGTTGTAGATGATCTCCAATTTACTGGGACTGTTGGTTTTGACCAAAAGCGGCAATACCTTTTTATAGTAATGGATTGCACTGTCTTTTTTTCCAATTGTAAAATAGATATCGGCCATTCCAAATGTAGCATTGATCGTCCTTATCGGGTCATCTGCAGTTTTGGAGTAAGTCAATGCTTCTCTGGCGTAGTACACCGCAGAATCATTTTTCTTGACATCGACATAGGAAATGGAAATATTAAGATATTGTGCGAATAGAAAATAATCTCTTAATTTAGGTTTCTCAATTTTTGAAAATGTATTAAGCGCAATTCTGTCATAGTGCAGCTGCTGATCCAGATTTTTTTTCAGGCGTTCGAGATCAGATTTACATTGATAAATTTCCCCCATTATTTCGTAATACTGATCACCTTTGATATTGGCGGCCACAACTTTTGCTTCTTCCAAAGTTTCATCGCATCTTTTGTAAAAACTGGAATAGGCATACACGTACGATAAACTGATCAATGCTTCTGACTCGTGGTAATAATCCTTTTCCTGCTTTGCTTCTTTTCTTAATCTATTTGCATACTCAATGGTTTTTTTATCATTTCCGAGATATTGGTAGTCATAGAGAATGCTATTCAAAGCTCTCAATTTGCCCAAGCTGTAATTAATTTTTTCGGATTGTCTGTAGGCTTCAAATCCGATCTCAAGAGATTTTTTCTTGTCAGACAGAGCTGTTGTCGACCTTATTAGACTGTCAATTTGTTTTGGAGAATATTTTTGTGCTTTTGTTTGAATCATAAATGAGAAAAGGAAAAACACGATGTAGTATTTAATCATCAGTGGTCATTTTGATTTGTTTTTATCAATTCTTCCCTTAAATAGTCTATAAATTTTGAAGGCGTAATCCCGGTCTGCTGCTTGAAAATACTCACGAATGAGCTATATGAGGTAAAGCCGCACTCTTCTGCGAGATAGGAAATTTTATAATTGAGATATTCCGGATTTGATTTTAGTTTCCTGGTGATATAATTGATTCTAAGCTCATTAATGTAACTGCTGAAATTGTTGTCTCTGTATTTTTTGATAATTTTGGAGAGATAATTTACATTGGTATTAAAGCTTGAAGCCATCGAACTTAAGCTGATTTCAGGAGAAAGGAACTGTTCTTTTTTCTCAAAATTATTAAGTTTTTTCATCAGCTCATGTTCTTTGACATCTGATATGTTGGATGAGGTCTGCTTTTCGATTTCTGTTTGTTGTGCCTCATGCTGATCTTCAGAAGATGCTTTGTTTTCTATTCCTTCAATGAGTTTTGTAAATTTTATATAGTCTTTTTTATTCTTGCGATACTGATAGACAGCATACAAAGAGATAAGTAAGGCTAGTAATAGTAAAAAGCCGATAATCCAATATTTCTGCGTATCAGATTTTTTCTTTTCTAACTCTTTTTCCTTTTCGATAATGGCCAATACATCATTTAGTTCTCTTGTTCTTATCACATCAATGCTGTCGCTCAAGCTGGAATATAGCTTGTCATATTTTAAACTATTTTCACCGTCTCCTTTTTTGATATAAAGTTCCCGAATGGAAAAAGTCGCTACCTTTGCTAATCTATATTCTTTAAATTTATTTGCAATTTCCAAGCTTTTCTTACGATAGGCAATAGCACTGTCCAGTGTGCCCAGCTCATCATAATATTCTGCGTAGCTTTGAAAGACAAACGCCAAATTAAACTCATCTTTAGATTTCCTCGCAAAAAATTCTGCTTTTCTGTAATTCACTAAGGCAGAATCCAATTTTCCCATCATCAAATAATCATATCCTACATTGTTGTAGGGCATTGAGAGGTTGGCAGATCCTTTATAATATTTTTTTAATTTTAAAAATGCATCTACATTTTTTTGATCGTATTTCAGAATAGAATCATTATCTGTATAGTAAACACCTTTGTCACGCCAGAGTAATCCGATCAATTTATAGTAATCGTCTGTATTTTTATTCCTGATTTTGGACGCCATTACAAATGCTCTTTTATTCTCAAAAAGAGATTTGTCGGTCATATTCAGATCCAGAAGCACAAAACTTTTAACCCGAGTCGAATATATTTTTGAAAAATAATCATCACTACCATCTTCTGCTATAGCCATATTACAATACTCCAACGCTTTGGAATGCTCTCCCAATCTGTAATATGAATTTCCAATCGTGAAAAGCGCAAATTTTATTTTATCAGGATCATTTTCTTTTCTGGCCATTCTCAATAGCTCGTAAGCCATTTTTATGGATTTTGATGGATGCTGGAATTCCTGGGTTTTTTTGAAGATTACATCAATCTCTTTCCCTATCTGGGCAGAGAAATCGGAAAAAATAATCAACGTGAAAATCGTGATTATATATTTTATTTTAAACTGAAAATTAATATTTTCAAGAGATAATTCAATTTTTGTTAAATGTATGTTGCTTATCCTCAAGATATTCTTCATCATTTTCAAGAGTTTTTACAAAGGTAAATAAAGTTTTACGGAAATTAGATATATCCTAAGACTTATGTTGATCTGATCTTGAAAGTCATCATTTATACTATAGACTTTGAGGAAATCGCAATTTTCGCATGTACAATTTATGTATAAAGGATGTATAAGTAGTGTAATGCTGTGGCCAAAAGTGTCAAAACCCATCTGTGCGATCTCAATATCATAAATATTTATAATTAATTGAAATTCAGTTGTTTGTGAAGGTTTTACGATGCGTTAAATTCGTAATTTTAGAGGTGCTTTGCTATGTTGATATGTTATTATAGCTCTTTATTTGCAAAATATTAAACGAAGTGAAAAATGAAATGCGATTTTATATCGGTCATTCTTCAAAAGTTGTATATGATCAAAAACACAAATGATTTTTAAATTTTGACAGTCAATTTTATTAAAGCAATTAAAAAGTTTTGGTAAAAAAGCTGCAAGTTCTAACAGCTATGAAAATAAATGTTAAAAACATCCACATCGGAAATATTATTAAAAAAGTTATAGAAGATAGAGAGATAGACCTGGACAGAATCTGTAATTTTTTTAAAATGAATGAAAGTGACATTTTAAAAATGTATGAGCAAAAAAGTCTGGATTCGGAAATCCTTCTTAAATGGAGCAAATTGGCTGAGTACGATTTTTTTCGGCCTTATGTGAGTCATCTGATGCTTTTTGCAAGTATCAGCCAGACAAAAAATAATAAGCAGATCAAAAAGAACGACGATATTCAGTTCAGGAAAAATATCTATACCAAAGAGATCAAAGAATATATTATAGAACTTGTAAATACGAAAACAAAAACTTTAGCGGAAATCATCACAGAGTATAATATTCCGAAGACCACAATTTACAAGTGGATGAAAAAACAAAACACAGATTAAAAACACACAAATGAGAATGAAACCAAACTATACCAAAATATATCTGGATCTCATCAAGTTCAGGAAAAAAGATGATGTGATCTCTGATTCGCTGTTAGAAAAAATTAACAATATCAAGATTGTAAAGGATGTCCTGGAAATAGAAAGAGAACTTTTCAAGAATGACAATTCAGCATATAACCAGAAACTTAGATGCTATGATGAAAAAACAGTCAAGTCTATTTTGGAACATCAGAGATTAAATAAAATAACGAATACAGAACTAGGTCAAAAATATAAA
The DNA here is from genome assembly GCF_021261315.1 of Epilithonimonas sp. JDS. Taxonomy (GTDB): domain Bacteria; phylum Bacteroidota; class Bacteroidia; order Flavobacteriales; family Weeksellaceae; genus Epilithonimonas. The sequence continues at coordinate 260,017 of NZ_JAJSAX010000004.1, read as the reverse complement.
GTCAGCAGAAATACTATTGCAAAATGGAGAAAAATATATAGCATTTAATAAAAGCAATTACAAAAATTAAAAATACAAATGATGAAAAAAATACTTTTTAAAATAATCAGAAACACAAGTGATTATAACTCAAAAACACAAATGATGAAAAATATCTTTACCGCAGCAATTATTTTGCTTACTACCGCCTCAATTAGCGCTCAAGTAGGAATAGGAACGGCAAATCCTACCAATACTTTCCATGTTGTCAGCACTGCGAACCCTGTCCGATTCGAAGGGATGCAGACCGGAGCAGCGGCAGACAGAGTGGTGGTTTCTGATACCAATGGTGTCTTTAAATTAGCGCCAGTTGCAAGTCTCAATTATTTCTATGCACCGTCAATGGTGTTACCCACTGTGAATGCAAATCTACCTGCTTACACAACTTACAATGCCGGTACTTTCACGGTAGATCTTTATGCCGTTTACAGCAATGAGTATGGTCTTACAGCCAGTACGCCTACAGCAACAAGATCTTCTTTGAAAAATCCTACAGGAACGACGCTTCCGGTTCTTGGAGCATCTGCACTGGAATATTTCGTGATCTATTTTGATAACACAGTTTTTGACCCGAATACCATTGCAGTAAGCGATACAGGCATTCTTACTTACCAGGTTTTACCATCTGCTGTCGTTACAGAAAAAACGTTTATGAATATTGTATTTAAGATAAAGTAATTAAAAAAATGTTTTTAAAAGTGGTTGTTTTCGATGATGAGAAAACAGCCACTTGAGAAGACAAATTAGCAGTTTTGATTAACTGCAAAATTCTTATTTAAAGCTTGAAAAAAGCACAACTTAAATACAAACATTATGAAATTAAATATATTTTTGAAAACCAAATTGCTGTCGCTGTTTTTAGTGACGGTAATGCTTGGAATTTTCACAAGTCACATTGGTGCACAAACACTGAAATATCAGCAAAATATTCGTGGTGGAAGCACACTGATTGGTACATCTTGGTATTATTCAGATGTTGTTCCTGCTTTCAACGATCCGGGTCCTATGAAGATTCCACGTGCGGATCCCAGCGTTACACCATCTACTGCGATCTCAACATCTGCAGACCTTATTTTACCGGTTGGATCTACAATTGTTAAAGCATTCTTAAGTGTTGAACGTACAGCATCTGCAGTATTGACTTCTGTTGATTTAAAAGCTCCCGGAGCAAGTTCTTATACGACCATTAACAGTACCAATTGGGGCTCACTAAGTCACACTGCTAAATCGATAACTAGTTCGGGATACACCTATTATCAAGATGTATTTGATATCACATCATTGATTCCAACAGGAAGTACAGGTTACGCGACAAGTGTTTCGGGGAGTAGCGCAGGTCGTTACTATGTTGCTAAACCAACACCTGCTCCTAACGTAATGGGAGGTTGGTCTATTATTATAGTTTATACCAATCCAAACTCAAAATATAGAAGCGTAACTGTTACAGACAACTGGCAAGTTTTCGGTATTGCAGGTGCAACTTCTGTCAACACTGATATAAGCGGTGTGAGAGTACCATCTTCTGGTATTGTGAAAGCTGTTGCTGGTGTTACCGGAACTTATGGAGATAGAGGAGCAAATTATAAAGATTACTTAAATTTTGGTTTAACAACAGGAGCGCTTACTGCCTTATTGGATCCTTCTCCTGCTGGAACTACTGACAATGCTTTGAACAGTTCAGTAGCAATGACTGCCAATAATAATGTTTCAGCAGATATTCAGGCTGCCGGAGGTACTGATTATTTTACCGGCGGTAATGTAACCACAAGAAATCCGATCAGTAAAGGACACTTTTTATCGAATTCAGATAACTCTTCAGAATCTTGGGAATATGATGCCGATATTTTTGATGCATCGGGTATCTTATCACCTTCTTCAACACCTGTGAATGTTAGGTTTCAGCAGTCTAGTACAGGCTCTGATGTTCTCGTGAGCGGATCTTACTTCGTTTCTGTAGACTTAGCAACAGAAGCTACTTTAACCAAATCCATATTTCCTACAACGATTAGTGATGGTGGAACAGCAACTTACACCTGGACCATTACCAACACCAGTGCAGATGTCGTTACTCTAAATAATTTAGGTTTTACAGATAATCTTCCAAGTGCCATTAAAGTAGCTGCAATACCAAATATTGTAACTACAGGAATGGGAAGTGCCACCGTAACTGCGGCGACAGGAAGTCAAACCGTAACATTAAGCGGATTAACTTTAGCTTCAGGCGCAGTAGCAACCATTAAAGTAGATGTTACCAATATTCCGGGACAGTTGAATGCATCTTGCGCTACTAATCCATCTGGTTTTACCAATAGTGCAACAAACATTACCGGTACAACTGGAGGTATTATTACCAGTACAATGACGCCTGCGTGTCTTGTTGTTACTCCTGTTTGTACAGCAGGAACCTCACAAGTTCCGGTTACTTCAGCTGTTTCAATTCCTTGTGGATCATCAGCTTTTAACTTAGCATCGGCTCATACCGGTACAGCGCCAGGAGTATCAAGTCTTGTCTGGTTTACAACTGCAGACCGCTCTACGGCAGCACTTACAGCGTCGCAGGCGGCTAATGCGACTGTAGGCACTTACTATGCATTCTATTTTGATGCAACTGCAAACTGTTACAATACTGCACTTTCTACAGCATCGGTTGTAGTTTCCGGTGCTAACTGTGGATATGTCTATGTACACCATCAGGCAACCAATGAAGAAGGTAGTCCAGATTTTAATTTTAATGTAACTGGTGGTTCTGTCAATCAAAATTTTACATTGAATGATCAGACAGATTTCTTAAGCAGTGAAGATCTGGGTGCTTCTCAAAGTGGTCGTCTTTGGGCTTTGGCTCGTCCGGTAACAGATCTGACTTTTAATAATTTTAAAATTTATTACAGAGATACAAACAGTGCAACTTGGGTTGCAATCGCAACACCGGCTGGTTCGCCTAGAGCTATTGATGGAGGAAACGGCAGTTCAGCAATTTACTCTACCAATGCAGCAAGCGGGACAACGGGTAGAGTGTATTCAATATCTGCAAATGGAACAACTACTGATATTACAGGAAATTTACCTGCGGGCATCGTGTATGATGTTTCGGATAACTGGCTGCCATTTGGCTCTGGTGGAAGACAGTATGCCTCGGTTCAAAACGGAAATATTTACCAGCGTACTACATCAGCTTTACCTGCGGTTTGGACTGTGATTGCAAATACACCTTCACATCGTGTAGATGCTGTTCCGAAAACAAACAATGTATATTACGTCGTAGGAAATACTACAACTGCAGGATCTACAATATTTTATCGTGATGTTACAGCTGCATCTTCAATCAATTTGGGAACGGCATCCAACTCAGATGATATGGCTATCACAGAAGATGGAACTGTAATAGCAGGATATAAAAAAATGAGCGGTACCCCTGGAGGAACTGTTACCTGGACTGATGAAATTCAGGGAATGTATGGTTTCAATGTGACTGGTGGACCAAATAATCAGTTCTGGAGCAGTGTGGGTATTACCAATGTTAATAATGGCAATACTTCTGTAAGACCAAACAGAATTATGACTAGAACGGCAACGGGATCTTGGATAGATGATGAGCGAATCAGAGCTACAGGAACGCACAATGACAATTCAGTTTTATTGGCTTTAGCACCAGGAACCTATACCATTACAGAAGCTGCTGAACCATCAGGATGGAGATTGCAAAGCATTACAACCGATCCTGTTGCAGCAAGTGATGTTGCAGCAAAGACAGCAACTGTTACCGTAACTGCAAACGCTACTACCAATGTTGTGTTCAGTAATGTGAACGACGTAGCATTTGCATTACCTGCAGATTGTACTACAGGCTTTACAGAAAACTTTGGAACAACGGAGGCAAACTACGCTTCACCAACAATTTCAAGTGGATATCACAATGGTGCTCCTACTTTGAATGGAACACCCAATTCCGCAATGGGCTATGGATACTATGGCTTGATCAAAAATTCAAACCTGATCACCGGAGATTTAGCATCAAATCAATCCACTCCGGTAGAATATACAACAGGATTCACGGATCGTAGTGGAACAGGCAGAATGCTGGGAGTGAACGCGACTGGGCAGCCCAGATTGGTTTATCAAAAAAGATTAACGGGCCTAACGGTTGGTACTGCTTATAACTATTCTGCTTGGGTTAGAAGTGCGGATATTAGTGCCGGTAGTTTACCAAATGTTGGATTACAGGTTTTGCACCCGACAACTGGTGCGGTTTTATTTTCTGCCCAGTCAGGAGCTATTGCCAATGCAAATCCGCCAGCTACATGGAGACAAGTTATCTTAAATTTTACAGCAACTACAACAATTGTTGATATTGCGGTAGCCAGTTTAACGGCTGGTGCCTGGGGTAATGACTTTGCAGTAGATGATATCAGTGTTGTTCCAGTGAAACCAACTGCTCCGGTTGTTGGTGCAGTAACCCAGCCAACTTGTCCTGTACCTACTGGAAGTGTAGCACTGAGTGGCCTTCCTGCTACAGGTACTTGGACAATCACTGATACGATAGGAGGAGGCACAATCACCGGAACCGGAACAACAGCTACCTTTACCAATCTGGCTCCTGGTACACATGCATTCACAGTTCAACTTTCATCAACTTGCGTATCTCCTGCAACAAGCTTTGTAATGTTGAATAATGCGGTTGCACCAACAGCAGTTATTCTGGCAGCTGGCCCAACAACTGTTTGTCCAAGCGGAAGCGTCGTGCTGACGGCATCACCAGCAACAACATACCAATGGTATAATGCGTCCGGAGCAATTTCTGGTGCAACAAATCAGGAATACACAGCAACTGCAACGGGAACCTATTATGTAGTTGAAACAGAAAATGGCTGTACTTCTGCCAATTCAAACTCAATTGCTGTGACTGTTGAGGATACAGTAGCACCGGTTTTTGTGGCATCTACAGGTACACAAGTAGTGAGTGATGTGATCGATTTCGATACAGCACCTTCAACAGCTCCAGCTTCGGCTAGTACCACTTTTCCACAGTCTTACGGTTCAGGCGCTGCAATGGTGACAATCAATCAGTCTGTTCCCGGGACAATTAGTTATGTCCCAATTGTTGCTCCTACTGGCACTCCAGTACCTTATAATAGTACCGGAAAAGCTTTGAGTCTGGGCACTAATAGTTGGGTCAGCAGAACCAGTACGCTAACTTTCCCACAAAAGATTCAAAACTTGAAATTCTCAATGTATGATTTGGATGGAGGTATACAGATTGCTTTCTTGGCTTATAACAATGGCGTTTTGCAAAACGTAACAATAACACCTTTGTCCACAACAGCACAACGCGTCAGTGTTTCAAATAACGGTACAACCAATGCCTCACTTACTGGCCTCGGAGGAGCTTTTAATGATAGCGCAAGACAAGGGGCTGTCAATATTGATATTTCGGGACCAATAGATTCAGTAGTCCTTGTTTATACGCTGCCTGCTGTTACGAATTTAAACACGGACACCAATATTATTGCGGATATGAGTTTTGAGCATATTGCAAATACGCAGGTTGCTGCCACTTTACCGGCAAATACAACAGTGAATTGCAACGCAATCCCGGTTGTACCTACGCTTTTGGCTGCAGACAATTGTGGAACGGCAACAGTAGTACCAACGGAAACTACTGCGGCCAATACACCGGCAGCAGGACAGTCTACCATCACCAGAACCTGGACGGCAACAGACGGATCCGGAAACACAACGGTACATACCCAAGAGATTGTGGTCAATGGTTACAGTGGACAGCCAACAGCTGCTGCAACCCAAAATATTTGTGCTACCAACTTTACCACTTTAGCAAGTGTTGTAATCACAGGAACAGACATCAAATGGTATGCAGATGCAACTACTACCACAGTACTTCCTGCAACTACAGTACTTACAAATGGTGCAACGTATTATGCTACGCAAACGCAAGCGGGAGGCTGCGAAAGTTCACGTCTCGCAGTGACGGTTAATTTAAGAAATTGCTCTTGGATAAATCCTTCATTGAGATCCAAAGCGAGTAGATAATTGATTTCATACTTTAATTTTTAAATGTAAGGAGGCTCACCATTTTGGTTAGCCTCCTTTTTTTATCTTTAATGACTATCGATCAATAAAATAAAATCCACAATCATTATTTCACAGTTAAAAAAAAGTAGTTCGTACTAATGTGTCGTTGTGAAATGTAATCGCAATAAAGAATCCAATCTCGATCTCTTTTAATTCCATATCTTAAATAGGCTCATTTTCAACATCTTCTTTTTTAAACTTATAAAAGAAAAACAGATTCCAAAGGATCATTTCATAGCCATAAAATACATCCTCAATCGGAATTGTAAGAATCCTGAAACCGATAAAATTTTCAGGATTATAATTCACGATAGGCGAGTCGAGGCCGGTTCCTGTGAGGATTCCGTTGACTGCCAGAAATCCGGGCATTAAGATTAAATAGATAAAAGAAGCTTTCCCAATCCAATTGACTTTCAAAATAAATTTTATAGTCAATAAACTGATTGAAGCTGATAAAAAGGTTACGAAGGTGTAAATTCTATCCTGATAATATAGTGCAATTGCCAGAAAAAGAACTGAAGCAATCACAACGAATATTTTTTCAGAGGTAGGTTTCCAGTCGAGTTTGAAAAATTTATCTAAACAGAAATAGGTGAAAACGCAGGAAAAAGGAATGCAAATGAAAAACAGAATTTCCTCGATTGGTAATTCCGAAATTTTTAAGCCAATTAGATATTTATAATTAAACCACCAAACACCATTTTTTGTAAACCAAATATCCCAAAGTATAAATACAAAACCAACCAATACCGAAGTTTTAAAGAAAGCGCCAAAATGCCTGTTAAACTTTATCTTGGGATGAAAAGAGAAAATAAAACAGATGATAACTGTGAAAAAGTTGATCAGCAAATAAGTGTATTGGATCATCAGGCTTTGTCTTTATTAAAGTACATTTTGAAATATTTTACAGGAACCCAAAGGAATCCAAAGCATTCACCATCCTCTTTGTTTATATGCTTATGGTGTTGTTTGTGAGCACGTCTGATTGCCAGTAAATAAGGATTTTTTGTGTCTTTTAAAAACTTGACTCGTTGATGAATGAAAATGTCATGAACAAAAAAATAAGACATTCCGTAGAGCGTAATTCCAATTCCGATATAAAACCAAATATCAAAATTATTCATTGTTCCGATGTACATCAGCGCAATTGCAGGAATGGCAAAAATAACAAAGAAGTAATCATTTTTTTCTAAAGGAGGATCGCTGCTGTGATCGTGGTGATCTCTGTGGAGTGACCATAGAAAACCGTGCATCACATATTTGTGAACTACCCAGGTAAAGCCTTCCATCAGGAAAAATGTGATCAGAATGATTAAGAAATTCATGAGACTTTTCTCTTATTATTAAACATCACTTCCAAAACCTCGTGGCGGAAATTGAAAATATCTTCCAACTTTTTCTTCACCAAAATGCTGTGTGCAATTTCGCCAAGAAATCCCATTGGAAGCTCATAATCTACTGTGTCTTTTATCAAAACGCCATTTTCATTTTCGATAAATTCGTGGAAATGATTCCAAAGTTTGTAAGGTCCTTTTTGCTGGAAATCGGTAAAACTTTTTTCGGAATCTACCTGTGTGATCTCGGTCTGCCATTTCATCGGAATATCCAGAAGCGGAGAAACCGTGTAATCTATGATCATTCCTTCGTATATCTCATCATCTTGAAGTTTGGTAAGAACTGTGAAATTCATATCTGGAGGTGTGATTATAGAAAGATTGTTGGCAGCAGAAAAAAATTTCCACGCGGTTTCTATATCACAATTCAGTTGCTGTTCTCTATAAAGTCTGTGTTTCATTTTCAATTTTTTAAGATTAATTTTTCATTTTCATTAGACAGATTGTAGAAAGAATTCTATATCGACATCATTTTATATTCTACGTAACTTCCCATCATCAGGGATATTTTTTTGCTATTTGATATCCGGATTCTCTGATTGATCATTTTGCTGGCAGATGTTTTCTTAATTTTTTTGAATAATGAAAGATAATATCTGTAAGCCAGGTAAACTCCAAATCTGGATGAAGCCGGCAATTTTTTAATGCCTTCCAAAGCTTCACGGAATTCAAAAGTAATTTCCTTTTCGATTTCTGCTTTTACTTGATTATCAAACGCAGCGATATCAACATTGGGGAAATAGGTTCTGCCCAAAACATCATAATCGTCTTTCATATCACGCAAAAAATTCACTTTTTGAAAAGCCGATCCTAAAATCATAGCGGAAGGTTTTAGTCTTTCGAATTCTTCCTTATCGCCGTCAACAAAAATATGAAGGCACATCAAACCGACTACTTCTGCCGAGCCCAAAATATATTCTTTATAAAGTTCCGAATTATAATCGATTTTATGAAGATCCATCTCCATACTTCTGAGAAATTGTTTAATCAGCTCGTGATCAATCTGATATTTTTCCACCGTTTCCTGAAATGACTGCATGATTGGATTGAGAGAAATCTTCTCGTCTAACGCCAAAAAAGTATCATCGCGAAATCTTGATAATAATTTCTGCTTATCGAAGCCATCGAAACTGTCAACGATTTCGTCCGCCAGTCTTACGTAACCATAAATGGCATAAATTGGATTTCGGATCTTGGAAGACAAGGCCATAATCCCCAGCGAAAAACTTGTGCTGTATTGCTTTGTCGTCTGTTTACTTATCTTGTATGAAAGTTCGTCAAATAATGTTTTCATAATGAACTTAGTGTTTATTGGCTTCTAATGCGGCGATTTTCCCAGAAATAATACTTGGTGGAACACCTGGCCCGGGAACGGTCAATTGTCCTGTATAGAAAAGATTTTTCACTTTTTTGTTTCTTAATGATGGTTTCAAAACGGCAGTCTGAGTAAGCGTGTTTGCCAATCCGTAAGCGTTTCCGGCGTAGGCATTGTAATCCTGTTTGAAATCATCGATGCAGTAACTTCTCTTATATTCGATTTTTGAGATGAGGTTGGATGTTTTGGTGTGTTTTTCCAATCTCGCCATCATTTCCAGAAAATATTTTTCTCTTTCTGTTTCCGAATCTGAAATTCCTGTTGCAATCGGCATTAGTAAAAACACATTTTCACAATTTTCCGGTGCTACATTTTTATCGGTTTTGGATGGACAACAAACGTAGAATAAGGGTTTTGAAGGCCATTTTTTATCTTCATAAATTTCACTGGTATGAAGATCCAAATCATTTTCAAAGAACAAAGTATGATGTTTCAGGTTTGGAATTTTTTCTCTGATTCCAAGATAAAATATCAGACAAGACGGCGCAAATGTTTTCTTTTCCCAATAATTTTCATCGTAATTTCTAAATTCTTTAGGCAGCAATTTGCTTTCTGTATGTTCGTAATCCGACGAAGCAATAATGGAATCAAATTCAATTTTTTTGCCATTTACGACAAGTGATTTAGCTTTTTTATCATTAATGATAATCTGCTCAACGTTTGCGTCTAAACTAAATGTAACGCCCTGTTCAACAGCAATTTGCTGCATCGATTCTATAATCTTAATGAAGCCTCCTATTGGGTACCAAGTTCCTAATTTGTATCCACCGTAATTCATTAAACTATAAAGAGCCGGAATATCTTTCGGTGCTGCACCAAGAAAAATCACCGGAAATTCCATCAAAGTTATCAGCTTTGGATGAGAAAAATATTTGCGGACAAACTTGCTAAAATCTGTTAGCAAATCCAGGCTGAAAGCGCTTTTCATTATTTTAAGAGAAACAAACTCAAACCAGGAATTGCAGGGTTTTGTGACATAATCCTTCATTCCAACTTCGTACTTGAATTGCGCATCTTTCATAAAATCATCCAAGCGTTTTCCTGCGCCTTTCTCAGTTTTCTCAAAGAGCATTTTCATCGCTTCAAAATCTTGTGGAATTGCCATCAAACCGTCTGAAAATACCATTTCAAATTGCGGATCGAGTGGAACCAGTTGGTAGTAATCCGAAGCTTTTTTATTAAAATCCTGAAAGAAATTTTCGATGATATCCGGCATCCAATACCAGCTTGGACCCATATCGAAAGTGTAGCCATTTTCCGTATTGAAACTTCTGGCACGTCCGCCTACGCTGGAATTTTTTTCGAAAACATGAACTTCGTGTCCAAGCTTTGCGGAATAAGCTGCGGCAGACAATCCTGAAAATCCGGAACCGATGATGGCAATTTTTTTCTTCATAATCTAATTTTTCCCGAAAGCAAATTCTTGATAAACAGTTTCTATCAATTTTGGACTTTCGATGTTTTTGGCAAAAATGGGTTGGTGGAATTTGTCCAGTTTATCAAGGATTCTGATTAGCTCCATTTTTTCGGAATGAGTCAGATTTCCTGTGACGATATTAGAAGCATTTCTGATTTTTTCCATTTGATTTTCCAAGGCTAATTTTCCGGATTCTGTGATTTTTAGAACTTTAGATCTCTTATCTATTTCAGAATTGCTTTGTTCTATCCAGCCTTGTTTTATCAATCTATTGATGATGAGAATGCCAGACGATTTATCCTGAATATTTTTTTTAATCAGTTCCATTTTGGTCATAGAATCGAATGCTTTCAGATTAATCAGATAACTGAACTCGTCCTGCGTATGGAAATCAGAATCCGCAATTGCAGATTTAGAATAAGTCTTTGCATAACGGTTGAGGTGAACAAGTAGCGTACTGATCACACCTTCCGGAGATCTTCCGTTTTCTTTTCCTTCCCAGATTGGTTCTTCGCTCGTTATATTGTTTTGGTCAGAAATCCAATTTTTAAAGCCTTCAATATTAGAAGTGTAAGTTTGATTCTTATTTTGAAGATCAAAATCTTCAAGCAATTGAATCACATTTTTTACAAGATTAATATTCATTTTGTGTTTATTTTAGTGTGTAAATGTACTAATTATTGTGCCAATAGTGTATTAGTAATCTAAATTAAATGAAAATTAAACAATTGTTTTAAACTTTCTTAATTGTGCTTTAGATTCTGTTAATGAACTCTTAAAAAGTTTAAAGTTTAAAAATTTTTCGATTTTATGGAATCGTTGTTGTCGTTATCATTACAACATTAAAACAAAAAGTTATGAGAACGGAAATGAAAATTAAAAGCTTGTTTTTTGGATTAACATTAATGACAACAGGTTTCATAAGCGCACAAACTACCAATACCACACAAGCAGCAACAGTACAAAGTACAGCTGCAACCAACCCGGCGATTGATGCATTGCTGAAACAAGTGGCTGCAAAACCTGATGATACGCAGGCGTTGGTGACATTGGCAACGGCTTATCAGGATGCAGGTGACTGGAACTCAGCGATCTCTATCTGGAATAAAATTACAACAATAATTCCGGATTGGGCACCAGCTTACTACAGCATTGGATATGCCAATCAGTCAGCGAAAAACAATGCAGGTGCGAAAGCTGCCTATGAGCAGTATATTTCAAAAGTTAAACCGGAAGAAGTGGATGCTTCCAAACAGAATTTAGCTTACGCTTATTTCTTTATCGCCTTCCAGGATAAGGATACAGATAAGGAAAAAGCAAAACAATACATCGCAAAATCTTTGCAATATGACGGTTCAAACCAAGATGCGCTCAATCTGAGCAAAAGCTTGATGAACTAATTTTATTACACTATTTATTATAGAAAAAGACGCTTAAATTAAGCGTCTTTTTCGTTTTAAGAATTTTCGTTAGTATCTTTATTTTCTGGTGGATTTTGAGTTTTTGAATTTTTCTTTTTATAGAAATAATAGCCAATTCCCGCAAGCAGAAACAGCGGCCAGAAGGGTAGTAGGAAGAGCAAAATGCTTCCAATCACTTTCCATCCGGAAGAAACGGCATCAATGGATTTGTCTCCGAAACTTTTGTTTTCATCATCATCAGCTGGCTGAAGTTTGTTGCCATACATTGTGATTTCTATGTCGCACATTTTGTTTTGGTTGTAATCACTTCCGACAATTTCAACATTTTTATTTTTAATTGTCCCAAGATCTGCCAATTCTTCCACCAAATAATCGAATTTCTGAAGTGGCACTTTCGCCGTGATGTAATAAGTTTGGAATTCGTCATTGCTGATCAGATTTTCAGTTTTGATGGTTCCGTCATATTTTCTGATTTGCTCCTGAACCAAATATTTTCCCGACGCAATATCATCCACATTGATTTCAATATAACCTTTTTTCATCATTGATGCAACTTTCGGCTGATCGTTTTGTTTTGGTTTTTCTTTGTAAATGATTTTGGTTACCGTTTCTTTTTTAGGTTTTGGAATCTCTTTTTTAATCGAATTTTTAATCGAATCCATATTTGAACTGATTTTTTTATCTTCAATCTCTTTTTTGAATTTCTCAACATTCTCACCAATCGAATCTATTTTATTCTTGTTGTTTTCAAAAGCTTTTTCGATTTCTTCCTTATTTTTGATAAGATCTTTAGCTTTCAGATTGACTGAATCAACAATTGTGTTGGCAGTAGAATCAAATTTTGCTACGCTTTCGGAAATGTTATCAACTAATGAATCTGCACTTGCGATGGTGTTGTTGGCTTGTTCTAATTCTGATTTCTTACACATTGTTAACGTGCTCAAAATAACTGCGGTCAATATTAATTTTTTCATTTTGAATAATTTTATGATGTAAAACTACCAAGGCTGTCGGCGATTGATTTGTAAATGAAATGAATTGTTCTTGTATTATTTTAACAGATTGATAATCATTTGTTTAAAATTATTTTACAAAGATTTTACAAGAAAATTATCGAATATGATAATAGGAAAAATTGAGATATTCAGGAATTAAATTCTAAATTGCATTTCACAAAAACTAATCTGATGAAAAAATTAATCATTCTGTTTTATTTTCTGGCTTCTGCATTCTTCTTCGCTCAGAAGGATTTTGTTAATTCAATCACGCAGAAACAGCAATTCATCAATCTGGCCGGAAAACCGCTGACGGATAAATTCACCAATATCAAATCCGTAAAAGTGGTTTATGATTATTCTGACAAGAAAATCTATTTTTTCAACAGTATTAAATACAAATACCATCACGATTTTTGTGAGGAAGTTTTAGGATTTTCAAAAGATTTGGGAAGCTTCAATGATGCAAGTTACAATGCGACCAATGACAGAGCGTTTCTTTTAGGGAATTTGAATTACATAGAAAAATCCGATGATTGGGTTTTGGAATTGGCAGCGTCTGACCAAATGAATGCAAAATTGATTGAGTTTTTCTTCAGTCAGGTCAAGAAAAATGTGTTTTTTGGTTCTAAGGTCAAATTTTATCTGAGCACACCAAGGCTAATTGCATTGAATCAAAAGCAACCGCTGAAAATCCCAATTGTTTATTCAGATTTTATTTTCCAAAATCTTACCGAACAATCCGTGGAAAAAGGTAGTGCGATTGGGATTTTGAAGAAATACGATTTAAAGTCAAATCCAAAATTCTATCCGAAAGAAAACGAAATCATCATCATCAATTCTACGCCGGAAATCATCCCGAATGTAAAAGCCATCATTGTAACCGAATTTCAAACGCCGTTGAGTCATCTGGTTTTACTCGCAAAAAATAGAAATATTCCCTTATACGTTGATACAGAAGTTTTTGGGAAAACTAAAATCAATAATTTGATTGACAAAAAGGTGGAACTGATTGTGACCGATGACAATTATAAAATTGCATTGACATCAAAACCAATAAAACTCACAAAAGCAAAGCCCAGAATTACCTTGGTTAAGAATCTTGAAGTTAAAGATTTAATCGATCTTAATAAAACTTTACCTGCAAATCCCCAAAATATCATCGGTTCAAAAGCGACAAATCTTGGACTTCTTAAAATCGTGGAGAAGGAAGTAAAAGCCTTCAAAACACCCGAGTTTGCTTATGGAATTCCGTTCTATTATTATGATGAACATATCAAAAATAACCATTTTGATAAAGAAATTAGTGAAGTTCTTGCACTTCCGAAAGATTCCATTAGATTGATTGACGAAAAACTGAAAGCAATCAGAAAAACTATCAAAAAATCAAAAGTTGATCCTGAACTTATAGCTTTGATTACAAATACTTTGAGCCAACAAAATCAATTTAAAAATTTCAAATTCCGGTCTTCTACCAATGCGGAAGATCTTGCAGGTTTCAATGGTGCCGGTTTGTATGATTCGAAATCGGCGATTCTTGGCGATTCAGTAAAAACTGTCGAGAAAGCAATCTTAGACGTCTGGGCAAGTTTTTGGAACGAAAGAGCTTTCCACGAGCGTGACATTTTCAATATCGATCATCTTTCCTGCGCAATGGGAATTCTCGTCCATCGTTCGTTTCCCGACGAATTGGCGAATGGCGTTTTGATTACGAAAAATATTTATCGTAAAGAATATCAGGGAATTACGGTTAATGTTCAGAAAGGCGAAGAATCGGTAGTAAAACCCGAAATTGGCGTGACTTGTGACGAATTTTATGTCCACAATTTCAATTTTCTGGATAATAAACTAAGCGTAGATTACCGCTCAACATCTAGCCTTAATGATAAAAAACCGATTCTTAAAACTTCCGAAATTGAAACCTTATTCAAAATTTCGCCAAAGATCGAAGGCAAAATGTACACGCTGTGGAAGAAATATAAAATCGCCAACAAACCAATGCCTTTGGACATCGAATTCAAAATCGTTGGGGAAAACAGAACACTTTACATCAAACAGGCGAGAGCTTATATGGATTAGTAAGAAACTTTGATGATGACGATATTTTCGATCAAATTAATCGTTTTGATCTGATAACTGAAGGTTTTGAACTGGATTCTTTCGGACAGAAATAATTTCTTTTCAGTTTCATCTAAGTTCATAAAATCTGTTGATGCGATGATTTCGATGACATTTTTTTCTGAAGAAGACGGTGTTTTTTTCTCCAAAAAATTAAGATAAACATAACAGAGTACAATGACGAGATTGATTCCCAGCAAAAATTCCAGATGGTCGATTGGCAAAAGAATATCCAACATTGAAAGCGTGATGGAAACGAATAAAAAGATGACGGTCTGAATCGAAAAACTTTCAGTTCGGAAACGCAAAATTGAAAAAACAGCAAACAGCCCAAATCCAATGCCGACGCTCATCTCAACCTGTTTGAAAATCAAACACATAAAAAATGTGCAGATGCTGACCAAACTGAAAAGCGGATGTAATCTTATCCTTCTGTTTCTGTTGGTAAAATAATAAATGGCGCAAATAGAAATGCAAAGGATTGCAAAACGCTGAATGATCTCTTGTGTTTCCAAGTTAAAAATTTCCTTAAAGATAAAATTTTTCTTCATAATTTTGAGTAAATAGAATCAGAGATGGCAAAAGCAATTCTTTATTTATCAGTTTTAATGTTTATTTTCTCCTGCGAAAAAGTAGAAAAAAAAGTCGTCCAGACTGCAACTCCTCAAAAGAATGAGTCGAGAACAGATACCGTTTCTAAAAAGAAAATCAATTTTGATGACTTTCATATTTTCGATCTGTATTCGATTGAGAATGGTGATCGTGATGATATATTCATCTCGTTGTCTGATATTTACCACGATTCTATAACTGTTCCGCCGGAAATCATTAAGAATCAAAAAAATATTCCTTTCTCAAAAAGGAAGCATTTTGAACTGCCAACATTTTACAGACAAAAACTGTTGAAAGGAACCAAACTTTCGGAAAATGATACGCTTTATCTTTTTAATTATAAGGATAATCTTCTGGAGAAATTTCCCATTAAAAATCTGAAAGCTGTGGCCAATTTGAATCTGTACTCAGGCGAAGATGATGAGATTTCGGACTATTATTATATGATTGGTTTTGAGTTGAACGAAAAAGTCAGCCGTGAAGAATCTATGAAGAAAACGAATTATTCTCTGGCTTACTTTGGAAAAGAAAATCCTTTCGCCAATCAAAAATTAAATCCGGTAAAATGGGAAAAATCATCAGCAAAAGAATTTCCGGTAAAGATCAACTCAAAACTGAAATTGGGGAAATCCTACAAATATAAAGTTGGACAAACCGAATGTTACCTTCAGGATTTGATGCTGGAAAACGAAATCAATGAGCGAAAACTTGTGGCTGTAAAAAATGGAAAAATAGTTCTAGAAAAAACTTACACCAAAGGCGAAGGCGCAGAATTTACACCGCTCAATTTTGTAGAAAGCACAGAATATACAGATTATCAATGGTCCGGAAATCTCTTCAAAGGGAAACCGCCTGTTGTTTTTGGCTTTGTTTCGGAGTCGTTTGGGTGTTCTGCCATTACGTTTCTGGATAATTCTTATCCTGATTTATATACAGATTGCGATAACAGACATTAGATTTTTAAAATGAAATTTCGAGAGATCACTTTAGCAGCTATTATCAGTTTGAACTTTTTTTCCTGCAAAAAGGAAATAGTTAAGACTTCGGAAGATATTAAGACGACAAAAGATACGGTTACGCAAATTTCAAATATCAGCACTGAAAATCCACGAAATAATGTTCAGCATCTTTTCACAGCGAATGGCGGTTCTATTTTATATCTCAAAAATGGAGAGATTAAAGGTCAGGCGAGATTTGATACAGATGGTGATTTCGTTACAGAATTAATGAAAACCAAAACCTACGCACATTACGATGAATACGACGATTATCTAATTGGAAAAGAACGCGGCGACACCACATTTTTCCTTAATGAGTTTGGAAGAATCGATGAAGGCTGGAATATTTTGAAAGGAATTGATATTGAAAATCCAATGCAAATTGTATCTTATAAATCTCCAAAAAATCCTAATCCCAAAGAAATAGAAACGATCTCAGAAACCCGACTCATCATTTTTGATCCAGAAACCAAAACCTTCAAAGACGAAAATTCTCCGGAAGCTGAAAATTACTTCACAGCGATGGATGACTGGAATTTCTATTCCCACGAGTTGAGCGAAAGTCTTGGAAAATTAGGTGTTCAGACAAAATATTTGAACAAACGATTTCTAAATTTCAATTTGCTAAATAAAAATGTGATTGATACAAAATCGAGGATCAATGGCGCAAATGTTCAGGCTTTGCTTTATAAGAAAGGTAAAATGCCGATTGTAGTTCCGCTAATTCTTTTGGAAGAGGATTTGGAATTGGTAAAGGATTATTTAAGATAGTTTTATTCTGAATTGTTGTTAAAATTTTCCACAAAAAAGCCTCAATCAATTGAGGCTTAAATTTTTATTAATCAACAGCTGTCGCAAACTCACTGATAAAATGCAACTTCACATTCGGAAACTTCTCCTGCGTCATCACGATCGTGAAAGATGAATCTGCCAGGAAAACCAATTGGTCATATTTATCTCTCGCCAGGAATCTCTGCTTCAATCTCGCAAATTCTTGGAATTCCTCAGATCTTTCATCCGCTTCCACCCAACAAGCTTTGTGGATTCCGATGGGCTCATAGGTACATTTGGCGCCATATTCGTGCTCCAAACGATATTGAATCACTTCGTATTGCAGCGCTCCAACCGTTCCGATGATTTTTCTGTTGTTCATTGTCAACGTGAAAAGCTGGGCAACACCTTCGTCCATCAATTGGTCGATTCCTTTGGCCAACTGTTTTGCTTTCAATGGATCATCGTTATTAATGTAACGGAAATGTTCCGGAGAGAAATTCGGAATTCCTTTGAAACTGATCTTTTCACCAGCCGTCAAAGTATCACCAATTCTGAAATTTCCTGTATCGTGAAGTCCAACGATATCGCCTGGGAAACTCTCATCCACAACTTCTTTTTTGTCCGCAAAGAAAGCGTTGGGAGATGAGAACTTCATCTTTTTGCCTTCTCTTACGAGTAAATAATTTTCATTTCTCTTGAAAGTTCCGGAAACAATCTTCACAAACGCCAAACGGTCTCTGTGCTTCGGATCCATATTCGCGTGGATCTTGAATACAAATCCAGTGAAATTTTTCTCTTCAGGTTTCACCACTCGCGTCGAACTTTCTTTTGGCTGAGGCTTCGGCGCAATCTCGATGAAAGCATCCAGCAACTCACGAACCCCAAAATTATTCAAAGCAGAGCCGAAGAAAACCGGTTGCAGATCGCCTTTCATATAGTCATCTCGGTCAAATTCCGGATACACGGATTCCACCAATTCCAATTCCTCACGAAGCGTCGCAGCTGCTTTTACCCCAACCAAGTCATCGATTTGAGCATCATTGATATCATCAAATTTGATTGCCTCACCAACTTTCTGTTTTTTCTCTTCCAAAAACAATTGGATATTCTTTTCCCAAATATTATAAATCCCTTGGAAATCCGCTCCCATACCAATTGGCAGCGAAAGTGGCGTCACACGAAGTCCCAATTTCTGTTCAACTTCATCCAGCAGATCGAAGGCATCTTTCCCTTCACGGTCCAATTTGTTTATGAAAACCAACATCGGAATATTTCGCATTCTACAAACCTGAACCAGCTTTTCTGTCTGTTCCTCAACCCCTTTTGCAACGTCGATCACAACGATTACGGAGTCAACGGCCGTCAAAGTTCTGTAAGTATCTTCAGCAAAATCCTTGTGACCTGGCGTATCCAAAATATTGATCTTATGACCTTTATACTCAAAAGCCAAAACCGAGGTCGCTACGGAAATCCCTCTCTGGCGCTCGATTTCCATAAAATCGGAGGTTGCACCTTTTTTGATCTTGTTGGATTTTACCGCGCCCGCTTCCTGGATAGCTCCTCCAAAAAGAAGAAGTTTCTCTGTAAGCGTCGTTTTTCCCGCATCGGGGTGAGAGATGATCCCGAAAGTTTTTCTCCTGCTGATTTCTTGTTCTAAAGACATAATAAAATTTGAGACTGCAAAAATCGTGTTTTTTATCGAATTCTGAAAATCGAGTTTTCGAGAGATTAATTAGGAGCTTTTTCCCGCTTTCCGTTGCAATCTTTTTTGCCCGACGATTTCCCTATAAATAGATCTTTCAGTAAACGCAAAAAAGGATTTTCACTGCAATCGGGGCTATGGGTTTTGTTTGTAAAAGTAGTCTTCCAATAGAAAAGAAGATTGTCAATCCTAACCTGAAACACTTCGACTCCGCTCAGTGTGACAAACCTAACTCAGATTTCCAACATCAATCCATTGTCAGTCTGAGCGGAGTCGAAGACCTAAAAAGGTTATTCAAAGATTAGCATTTTCAGTCTGAGGCTCTCGAAGACAAATAAAAACTAAAATTCCGTATCAAATATAAAGTTCTGAAAATGTAATAATTTGGAACTCAAACATTGTCAGTCTGAGGCTCTCGAAGACATATAAAAACTAAAAATTCCTTATAAATAGAACTTAATAATTCTGATAATCAATCTTAAATAATAGCAGAATCAAATGATTATTCAGCCAATTTCATTTTCATATAATAAGCCAATCCCAATCCAATCAAAACAATCGCAATACTGAAAGGAAAGATATAAGCCAAACCAAAATAATCAGCAACGCCGCCAATCAACGGACCGGTGATTCCCAAAGAAATATCAATGAATAAACCGTAACCAGCCAACGCTGAGCCTTTATTGGAAGATGAAACAGTCTTCATCGCCATCACGCCCAAAGCTGGGAATATCAATGAAAATCCTAATCCGGTAATTCCAGCTCCAATCAAAGCAAAATAAGGATGTGTGGCTAAACAAATGATAGTCAAACCCAATGTTTCAACCGCCAAACTAGCAATCGCAACATTGATTCCGCCAAATCGGTTGATGGCATTACTGAAAATCAACCTGGAAACGACGAACAAAATCCCGAAAACAGACAGGCAAAGCGCGCCATTTTCCCAATGGTGAAAGTCGTAGTAAAGTGTGATGAATGTTGATATCGTGGCAAATCCCAATCCGCCCAAAGCAAGACAGGCTCCAAAAGGTGCAACTTTTCCCAAAACATTCCAAAATGATTTTTGTTCTTCATCCGATTTTTTTCCGGTTTTGTTTTCTTTAGTTCTTGCAATGAAATATCCGACTAATCCTAAAATAACAATCAGCAATCCCAGACCGTAAAAACTAAAATGTTTGATGATGACAACGCCCAAAGATGCACCTAACGCCAATGCGCCATAACAAGCAACGCCGTTATAAGAGATGATTTTCGCCGTATGTTTTTCTCCAAAAGTCATAATCGCCCAATTGATGGGACTTGCGCCAATCATTCCTTCTGCACAACCTGTTAATAATCTTGTGAAAATTAAAAATATCAAACTTGTGATAGGAGAGAACTTAAAATAAAACGCGGCAATCAATATAAAACCAGTTGCAGAAAAACTCAGCATACTTGCCAACACTGCTGGTTTCGGACCCTTGTTATCCACGATTTTTCCGGAATAAGCGCGCATCACAAACGTCATCACATACTGCAAACTAATCACAATTCCCGCCACCAACATACTGAATCCCAAACCTTGATGAATGAAAATCGGTAAGACGGAAAGCGACAACCCGATGATAAAGTAACCGATAAAAGTGAAAAATATATAAGAAATCAGGGAAGTTGCGGTGTTCTCTGAGTGGTCAATCGTTGCATCCATATCATTAAAATAATTTGCAAAGATACCTCGGAAATTGATTTTTAAGAATTTTCTGATATTAAGAAATGTATAATTTTTCACTGAATCATAAAGGGATTTTTCCTAATAATTTGCCAAAAATCAGTAACTTTCGGCTTCTAACTCAAATTAGACCATTTTAAAAATTAATTTCCACCATCAATGACCAAGCTTCAGAAGTTAAAGAACGCCATTCAATACATCATCAAAGAACCAAGTTTGCTCAATATTATTCTCGATTTGAATGATATTAGAAAACAGGAATTTCAAAAAGATTATCCTCAATTTTTAAGTCTTCCGGAAGTTTCTTTGGACGAGATTTCGGGTGGAAATTTTGAAGCGGATGTTGATTTGTGCATTTTGGACGGTGGTTCACTTTCTACGGATTTGGCTTTGTTAAAGACCTTAGCAAAAGAAAAAAACTCGTATTTCGAGATTGGAACCTGGCGAGGCGAAAGTGTTTGGAATGTTGCGAAAGAAATTGATGATTGTACAACGCTCAACCTTTCCAAAGAAGAAATGGAAGCGATGGGCTGGAACAAAAGATACGCGGAACTGCACGGCATTTTGTCTAAGAAAAATCCAAAAATCCTGCATCTGGAAGGAAATACGAAAACATACGATTTTGCTGGATTGAATAAAAAATATGATTTGATTTTCATCGATGGCGACCATTCTTATGATATGGTAAAACACGATACAGAAAAGGTTTTTCAGCATTTGGTCCACGATGAAACAGTTGTAGTTTGGCACGACTACGCTTATAATCCGGAGAAAATCCGATATGAAGTTTTCAAAGCGATTTTGGATGCGTTGCCGAAAGAATTGCATCAAAATCTTTATCATCCGCAAAATACGATGTGCGCGATTTTTACCAAGAAAAAATATAAAACTTCAACATTTGAAAGTCCAAAGACGCCGGAAGTTTTATTTGAAGTGAAATTAAAGTCAAATCAATTTTAAAAAGCTTCCCCTCGACAAGCTCAGGATAACTTCGCCTCACCCTGACAACCATCAACTAACAACTATCAACCAATTTGAAATTTCTCATTATCATTCCTGCGCACAACGAAGAACAGAGCATTGCTTCGTGTTTGGAATCTTTGCAAAAGCAGAGTTTTCAGGACTTTACCTGTGTGGTTGTGAATGATGGTTCTACCGACAAAACCAAAGAAATCGTAGAAAACTTCCAATTTCAAACCTCAAACTTCCAACTTTTAAATCTCCAAACTTCTGAACATCAGCCTGGTGCAAAAGTGGTGCAGACTTTTAACAAGGGTTTGGAATCTGTGGATTGGAAAGGTTTCGATGTGATTTGCAAGTACGATGCAGACATTGTTTTTCCAAGAAATTATCTTGAAAAGGTCAATCAAGTTTTTGAGGAAAATCCTAAAGCTGGATTGGTTTCCGGCTTGGTTTACATCAGAAATTACAAGCAAAATCCACAAATTAAAAATCTGAAATTGCCCAGTGAGAATCTCTTTGATTTCAGTAATAAAAATCACGATTGGGTTTTCGAAAATCTGTCTTCCAAAAATCACGTTCGTGGTCCGATAAAGGCCTACAGGAGAGAATGTTTTGAAGCGATGAATGGACTTCGGCCCGTTTTGGGCTGGGACAATCTGGATGTTTTGCTGGCGAAAAAACACGGTTGGGAAGTGGTGACTATCAAAGATATTTGGGTCAAACATTTGCGCCCGACAGCTTATAAATACAAAGACCAGAAAGCGGAAAAACTTGGACAGTATTTTTACAATATCGGTTTGAGCTTGCCTTTGGCGATGATTTCTTCAGCTAAGTCTTCTTTTAAAAATCGTTCTGCGAAAGAGTTTTTCACAACGATTAATTCTTTTTTGAAACAAAATGAAAAGCGGGAATTGAACAAAGAGGAAATTAATTTTATCCGAAATCTACGTTGGAAAGAGTTCTTCAAAAACTTCGGATTATGAAGAAAATCGCTTACATAGAACTCGATACGCACGCTGAACTGGCCAATAATTTCTTTGAATTGACAAAGAATTCAAGTGAGTTTTTTGTGGATTTTTATTTTTCGGAGAAGATTTACAAATTGTTGAAATTGGAAGGTGATAACGTGTTTTTGACAGATTATTCCGAGCTTTTGGAAGTTTTGAAAAAGAAAAACTATGATTTTATTATCATTGGAACGGTTCATCGGCATTTCAATTTTTATAAAGCGCTTGTTAAGAATTGTAAAACCGCGATTGTAGTTCATAATCTGAACTTTACAAAAGCTTCGAGATGGGAATTGTTCAAAAGTATTTTCAAAAAAGACCAACGATATAGACTCAAATTATTCCTCAAAGAGGGACTTTTGGAATCATCCAAAGTTTATCAAAGAGCGAAATATCTTTTAGGTATTGACGAAACCATCTCGAAGAAAAATAATCTAGAATATTTTCCGATTTATTATAATCAATTTGATTCCGAAAATTTAGAAAATGACGTCATTAGAATTGTCATTCCAGGCGCAGTTTCTCAAAGTAGAAGAGACTATTTTTCTTTTTTTAAGAAGTTGAAAAGCTTTAGAGATATTAATCAAAATTATGAAATCATATTCCTTGGAAAAGCAGCAGGTCAAGAATTAGAAACCTTAAATAAACTTGTAGATAAACTTCCTCAATTTATTAAAATTCAATATTTTAAAGAAAAATTAAATCAAGAAATATTTGACCAATGGATGATGAAAGCGAATATTCTATATTGCCCAATTCAAACCGAAACCAAATTTTTTTCAATCAAGGAAACTTATGGAAAAACTAAAATCAGCGGAAATATCGGCGATGCCGTCAAATATGGAAAACCGGCAATTTTTCCCACAACTTATCCTTCAGATTTAGAATTTATTATCGAAAAGAAAAAAGATTTGCAATCGCAGTTCTCTGAAGTAAAAAACCTTAAATTTGATTTCAGCGATTATTCGAAAGAAACAATTTCTAAAAAACTTAACTTACTCATTGATAATCTTTAATTAAAATAACATTGATGAAAAATTACACTTTAATAGCAGTTGTTTCCCTTATCACCTTGACTTTAATTCAATTGGCGTATATGTTCCAGCGCTATGGCTTTTCGGAAAATGTCTATCTGGTAACCAATATTTTACAGATCTTGGCCTACGCAGGACTTACTTCTTTTTTCATCAAATTGTATCAAAAACAGAAGTGATATGAACGAAGAATTTAATGAATTGTTCGATATCAAGGAAGATAAAAGGGAGATTTCAAATCTTCCCGTTCCAAAGCAAAATGTGTTGATTCACAGTATTGTAAGAGTCGTGATTCTAATCATTGCGTCGGTTTTGACGCTTGGAATTTTGTTTGTCGCCGCAATCAATGGCGAAATGGACGTTGCTATTTTAGCGCTTGCAATTGTAATTGCGTGGTTTGGAATTATGATTGCGGAGGCAAAAAACTTAAGAAAGCAAAACAAAAACGACTTGGCCGATGCTAATAATACGATAATAGTTCTTGCGGTTGTAACGGTTTTGTGTCTTTTCGCCTACATTGCCACGATGCATTAAAGCTTATTTCGTTCTCTGGAAACTCTTTCTTAAAACCACTTTTGACCTTCTCAAATGTTTGATGGAATTGAATCTGATTCTCTCATTGTACAAAAACCAACCGCCAATGCAACCAATTGCGCTTCCAATTAAAATTTCTAAAAACCTCATTTGCAATAAGTAATCGGGTTCAAGTGAAGTAGAGCTTCCGGTTTCGGCGAGTAAGATTCCCATTGGTGTGAGAAACATCACTGCCAAAGCGTAATGTCTTGTGATTAAGATTTCGACGATGATTTGAAGCGTGATGATGCAAATGCAAATCCATAAAGAAGATGTGACGTACGAGAAAATCAACCACGCAATTCCAAGTCCGATGGTTGTCCCGATAATTCTGTGCAGACCGCGTTTCCAGATGTGATAGCTATTTACGCCTTGCAAAACTGCCAAACTGGAAATCGGAATCCAATACGGATAGTCAAGATTGAAAAACTTACCCACAAACACCGAAACCAGCATACAAATCCCGATGATAAAGGATTCTACGAGATTGACATAAGGATTGATGTTAAAAGTTGTAACGCTTTTATTTAATTCCTTTTTTGAAATCAACAAACTGTAAATCAAACAGATAAGACAAGCGCTCAATGTTCCAATCGTGAAAATCCCAACACGTTTTGGAATCAATTCCGGCGCGTGTGGAAGTCCGATTGCCATTGAGGCCATCATTATAAAGAAAAAACTTCCAGGTGGTTTTAGATTAAAATATCTCGCAACAAAGTAAGCAACCGTCGATAAAATCCCGAAAACCAAAGACGCAATCCAAAGATTAAAACTAAACGCCAAGCCCAAACTGTACGAAATAATCATCCCAAACGAGCAGACAAACATCTTCATCATCGTCTCGACAAATCCACTGTTGCTGGGAATATAAATGATGACCAATCCTGCAAGACTCGCTGTGAGCGCAGACCTGATGTCGCCCAAAAAGTAGCCAAACATCAACGGAATACCGACCGCAAGTCCCGCCAGAAAAGGAATGTGCCAGCTTCTTGGCGAAGGTTTTAATTTGAAAAAGGA
Organism: Epilithonimonas sp. JDS; assembly: GCF_021261315.1. Lineage (GTDB taxonomy): Bacteria > Bacteroidota > Bacteroidia > Flavobacteriales > Weeksellaceae > Epilithonimonas. The sequence continues at coordinate 234,783 of NZ_JAJSAX010000004.1, read as the reverse complement.
GAGGAGTTCGTTTTTAAGATAGTCTGATTTCAAGTTTTGGTTTTATTAGATTTGATGGTGGTTTGGGAATTCATTTTTTACAAGTGCAAAATTACCCATAATCGACCAAAATCAAATGATAATGGACTGGAAAATTGCATAAAAAACGCTATTTTTGTTATCTTAAAATTTCGAGAATAGAATGGATTATCTGAAAGGATTGAATGAGCCTCAGCTAGAGGCAGTTACCACATTACAAGGACCGTTGATGGTTTTGGCAGGCGCAGGTTCTGGCAAGACCCGAGTTCTCACGATGCGGATTGCCCATCTGATAAAAAATGGAGTAGACCCTTTCAATATTTTGTCGCTGACGTTTACCAACAAAGCGGCGAAGGAAATGAAGGAGCGTATCGCAAAAGTCGTAGGTCCAAGTGATGCAAAGTCGCTTTGGATGGGAACTTTTCACTCGGTTTTTGCAAGAATTTTGAGAAGCGAGGGTCACCATCTCGGTTATCCGTCCAACTTCACGATTTACGATATGCAGGACGCGCTGAATGTGATGAAGAAGGTCATCAAAGATTTGAACATCGATTCTGATATTTATAAAGCGAAGAAAGTACTTTCGAGAATTTCTCAGTATAAAAATAATCTCATCACAGTTAACGCTTATTTCAACAATCCGGAATTGATGGAAGCCGATGAAAAGGCGAATATGAAATTAATTGGCGAGATTTATAAAAAATATGTCGAAGCCTGTTTCCGAAACGGTGCGATGGATTTTGATGATTTATTATTGAAAACCAATGAATTATTGACGAGATTTCCAGAAGTTCTAGCAAAATATCAAGACCGATTCCGATATATTTTGGTGGATGAGTACCAAGATACGAATCACTCTCAATATTTGATTGTCAAAGCTTTGGCTTCCAAATTCGAAAATATTTGCGTGGTTGGAGACGATGCACAATCCATTTACTCTTTCCGTGGCGCGAATATTTACAACATCTTGAATTTCAAAAAAGATTATCCCGATGCAGTCACGGTTTCATTGGAACAAAATTACCGTTCAACGCAAAATATCGTGGACGCGGCGAATGTCGTGATTTCTAAAAATTTACAGCAATTCAAGAAAAATGTTTTCAGTGAAAATGAAGTCGGGGAAAAGATAAAAGTTTACCGAAGCCTTTCTGATGCTGACGAAGCTAACTTTGTCTCCGCCAATATTTTCGAAAAACACAATACACAACAGCGCCATTTCTCCGATTTTGCAATTCTTTACAGAACCAATTCTCAAACCAGAGCATTTGAAGATGCGTTGAGAAAAAAGAATATTCCGTATCGAGTTTACGGCGGTCTGTCGTTCTACCAAAGGAAAGAAGTGAAAGATTTGTTGGCTTACTTAAGACTTTTGGTTAATGAAAATGACTCTGAAGCTTTGGCGAGAATTATCAATTTTCCGGCAAGAGGAATCGGTGAAACGACTCAAAACAAACTGATTGTTTTTGCAGATTCTCAGAATGTTCCGACAACGCAGGTTTTGGATAATCTCGGATTCTATGCGCCACAATTAGGCTTAAATAATGGAATTTTAACAAAACTTGGCGATTTCTGGGCGATGATAAAAGCTTTCCAAGTGATGTTGAAAACTGATAACGTTTACGATGTCGCAATGGAAGTCGCGAAACGAAGCGGACTCATCAAATTACTGAAAGAAGACCAAACGCCTGAAGGCATTTCGAGAGTCGAGAATATTCAGGAATTGCTGAACTCGATGCAAGGTTTTATCGAGGAACAAATTCAGATTGAAGATGGCGACCCAAGTTTGTCCAATTTTATGGAAAATATTGCGTTGTCTTCTGATACTCAAAATGATAAGGACGACGACACGAACAAAGTTTCGTTGATGACGATTCACTTGTCCAAAGGTCTGGAATTCCCTGTTGTTCACTTGGTTGGATTGGAAGAAAATCTTTTTCCGAGTTTTATGAGTTCGTCCACAAGGGAAGAATTGGAAGAAGAAAGACGTCTGTTCTACGTTGCTTTGACAAGAGCTGAGAAGGAAGTTTTCTTCACATACGCCGTTTCCAGATTCCAATGGGGAAAAATTACCGACGCGGAACCATCAAGATTTTTGAGCGAAATCGATTCAAAATATATTGAATTAATCAATCCTTTGAATGAGTTGAAATTCATCAACCGTTCCGGAATCGATTCCAATATCTTCGATGACACGCCTTCCGAACCTCGATTTTTCAAAAAGAAAGAGGAGAAGAAAACGCTGGAACGCAATATCAATGCGCCAGTTCCAAAACAATTGAAACCGGTTGCGACAGCAAAAATCATCAATCCTGCAGGGCAATCTTCACAAGATATTGAAGTTGGCGATTTGGTAAGACACGACCGTTTCGGTGTAGGAGAAGTGAAATTTCTGGACGGAACCGACCCTCAAAACATCAAAGCAAAAGTAATTTTCAAAAATGAAGGCGAGAAAAATCTTATCCTGAAATTTGCGAAATTGACGAAGATTTAAGACAAAAAAAGGCAAACATTCAAAAGGAGTTTGATTTGTAACCACAAAAGTCACAAAGGATTTAGGGGAATTAATTTCTATAAAAGAACAAAAAAGAATTAGATTGTTATTAGGCTTTTTTAAACTTTTGAAATCTTAGAAAACAAAAAAAAACTTTTGTGACTTTTGTGGTTGATATTTTTTAATTAATATTATAAAAAGCCAAAAGCAATTCGCTACAAGCCAAAAGCAATACTATGATTCGAGCAAAAAACATACATAAATTCTACGGAACTCTGGAAGTTCTGAAAGGCGTTGACATCACGATAAAAGCAGGAGAAGTCGTTTCAATTGTTGGAGAATCCGGCGCGGGAAAATCTACGCTTCTTCAGATTTTGGGAACCTTGGACAATCCTTCCGATCCAGATAAATACGGAACCGATATCGCTTTGGACGGCAATAGTTTTCTGAAGATGAAAGACCGTGAATTGTCTAAATTCAGGAACAAGAATATTGGTTTTGTGTTTCAAAATCACCAGTTGTTGCCGGAGTTTACAGCTTTGGAAAATGTTCTTTTGCCATCCAGAATTGGTGGAATTTCTGAAAAAGAAGTTTTGGAAAAAGCACATTCATTGTTCGAAGATTTGAATATTGCCAGCCGATTGCACCACAAACCATCTCAACTTTCGGGTGGTGAATCTCAGCGAGTTGCAGTTGCGAGAGCTTTGATTAATTCTCCAAAAATCATCTACGCAGACGAGCCAACTGGAAACTTGGATTCCAAAAATGCTGATGCGCTTCATCAATTATTTTTTGATTTGAGGGACAAATATCATCAGACTTTTGTGATTGTGACGCACAACTCCGTTTTGGCAGAAAGTACGGATAGAAAGCTGGTAATGAAGGATGGGCAGATTGTTTTATAGATATTCAATTGATAGTTTGTGAAAAGAATTCTTAAACTTATACTGTTATTTATTCTTATTATTTCTGTTTTAGGAGTACTTTACTTTGTTTCAAAATGGAACAAAATAAGTTATGATGAGAATATAAATAAATCAAAAGGTATTAAAATTCTTGACAAAAAAATATTTCAGAATTTTTTTATAAATTCTGATTCAGCAAAAGTAAAAACTGATTTTGCGCTCTTTGAAAATAAAAGTGATACTGTAAGTTCTAATTTTAATTCTACCTTAAACCCCAAATATCCAAATCTTCTAATTTTAAGATTCAACAGTGGAGACGGTTTTTCGGGCATAAACATTAATGTTTTGAAGTATAAAAACTATTTTTACACAACAGCAGAATCATATACAGATGTTGTATCTACTTTTGATTTTTTACGATCCGAACCATATATCATAAAACAACAGAAATTGATTTTAAACAAATCAAATTATAAAAAAGGAGATAGTATTTATGGCAAAATTGAATTAGAAATCAAATTTACACCTAATGATTCTATTTATAATGCGAAAGGATATTTTAAAAGTCTAATAGAATAACATCAATATTATTTTTTAAAAATTCCCGTTTAGTTTGGTAAACACATCCTTTTGAAACCATTTTTACTTTTAATTTTCTCACTTCTCCTTATTTCCTGCGAAGTCAAATCTCAGGAAAATCAATCCATTCAATTTGCAAGTCCGGAAGCAAAAATTTCTCAGAAAATAACCGATTTAAAAGCCTTTATCAAAGAATTAAATTACAATTCGGATAAAGCTTTTCTTATTGATTTCTCAATCTCGTCTTCCAAATTCAGATTTTATGTGGTGGATTTGAAAGCGGGGAAAATCATTCAAAAAGCATTGGTGGCGCACGGCGACGGTTCGGAAGACGGAAAAGCGAATGGAATTTTAAAGTTCAGTAATAGTGATGGTTCGCACTGTTCATCTTTGGGAAAGTATGTTATTTCTGAAAAGTATAAAGGTCAATTTGGATTATCCTATCGATTAGATGGATTGGACAAAACCAATAGCAATGCAAGAAGCAGAGCCATTGTTTTGCACAGATTGAGTTGCGTTCCGGATGTGGAGCAGAAAGACGAGATTTGTTTAAGTTTCGGTTGCCCGATGGTTTCTGATAATTTCTTTAAAATTTTGGAGCAACATATTGACAAATCTGATAAAAAATTGATAATTTACGCCTACAATTAATTCTCAAACTCAGAACCAAAAACCTTGAACCTAAAATCCCTTGCGGAAGACGACCGCCCTAGAGAAAAATTCCTATTGAAAGGGAAATCGGCAGTTTCAGATTCGGAACTGTTGGCCATCATTATGGGAAGCGGAAATCGGGATGAATCAGCAGTGGAATTGGCAAGAAGAATATTGAATTCTGTCGAAAACAACTGGCACAGACTAAGTCAGCTCTCATTACAGGATTTGCTGAAATTCAAAGGTGTAGGTGAGGCAAAAGCGATTTCTATTGCAACAGCTTTGGAAATAGGAAACAGAAGATCGCAGCAAGAAGTTATTGAAAGACAGCAGATAAGTAGCAGCAGAGACGCATTCGATATTTTGCAACCGCATTTGTCAGATTTGCAGACGGAAGAATTTTGGGCGATTTTCCTCAATCATCAAAACAAAATCTTGTACAAAACCTGCCTTTTCCGAGGTGGAATCGCGAGTTCTGTCGCCGATGTTCGTGTAGTTTTCAAAACGGCTTTGGAACATTTTTCCACTCAAATCATCGTAGCTCACAACCATCCGGCTGGCAGTTTGAAACCAAGTAAAGAAGATATCAACATTACTCAAAAAATAAAAGACGCAGGAAAATTATTGGACATCGATTTGCTCGACCACTTGATTCTGACGCAGAATAATTATTATAGTTTTAAAGACGAAGGGATTTTATAATGATAGAAAGAATTAAGTATCAAGATATTGATTTTCAGAAATATAACAATTGCATAGAAAATTCTGCTCAGAAAAATTTCTATTGTGAAAAAGAAACACTCGATTTCTTAAGTAAAAACTGGGAACTTTTGGTTTTTGGTGATTACGAAGCTGTGATGCCGATTCCGTTTGTGAAAAAGACTTTTTTCAAAGTGGTTTTGATGCCTTTATTCTGTCAGCAATTGGGGATTTTTGGGAAGTCTGATAAAATCATCGATGAAAAATTCCTTAAGTTTTTAAAGACCAATTACAACGTCATCAATTATAGTTTCAATTTCCACAATGACTTTGAAACCGAACTCGTTACAAAGAAAAATTTCTATCTTCCAGTCCAGGAATACGCTTTTCTCAGACGCAAAAAATATTTCAAAGGGAGAAAATCAACTGTGAAGACCGCGCAATATCTTGAGTTCAGAGAAGTATTCGCGCAGAAAGATATTTTGGAATTCATCAGAAATAATTTCAAAGGTTTGGAAAAGGAGAGTGATATGGATTTTTTCATTCAATATCTTCTGTTTCTAGATAAGAAAAAGCAACTTAAAATGTTCGGAAGTTATTATGAGGAAAATTTAACAAACGTCGCAGTTTTGATTAATAATGAGAACTGTTTCTCGCTTCTAGGTCTTCTGAATAATGAAGAACTGAAAAACCATAACGGCGCATCTTTCCTGATAGACAGGATTTTAGATTTGAATATCGAAACCAAAGCCTTCAACTTTATGGGCGGAAGCATCCGTGGCATCGAGGTTTTCTTCAAAAGTTTTGGCTCCGATTTGCAGGAATATCACGTGATTCAGAATTCTAAAAAAGATTTGATCAAAAATTGGCTAAAAATTTCTTAATTTTGCAGTCCGATTTCAGATATGTTTGACTCAGAATATTTTCCTTACGCTGCGGCGATGATCATTGCTTTGCCATTTTTGGTTTTTGCACGGCAGTTTGTTCACGGTTTTATGAAACTCAAAAAGCAGGAAATCAATTTCCTGGCAACCAAAACCAACAGCGAAATCAAGCTACAGGCTTTGGAAAGAATGACTTTGTTTTTAGAGCGTTTGAAACCATCAAATCTCGTCATGAAATTTGATAAAAACCTCCAGCCACACGAGTTTGTGTTCCTGACTGAAAAAAACATTACAGAGGAATTCGAGTACAACGCTTCACAGCAGTTATATATTTCAAAATCGTCCTGGCAGGACATTATCACAAGCAAGAACAACATTCTTCAAAGCCTTCGCAAAACATACGAAGACCTGAATGAAAACTCAAAACTGGAAGATTTCAAAACTGTTTTCCTGATGAGTTACCTCGATTCCGAAGACTATATTGCTGATACGATCGAGAATCTTAGAAAAGAACTTAACAAAATAATATAAACACTAATATAATAAATGATTCCAAATTTTAAAGCCCATCCATGGCACGGGATTTCAGCTGGAGACAACGCTCCGGAAGTTGTAAACGTTTTCGTAGAGATTGTTCCTACAGACACGATTAAGTACGAAGTTGACAAAGAAAGCGGCTATTTGAAAGTAGATCGCCCGCAGAAATTCTCCAACATCATCCCGGCAATGTACGGTTTTGTGCCAAGAACATATTGCGAAGAAGAAGTGAAAAATCTAGCCGTTGCAACTGGCGCAACCGACGTTACAGAAGGCGATCACGATCCTTTGGACATCTGCGTATTGAGTTCTCATAACTTCACTTCAGGTAACATTCTTTTGCAAGCTATTCCAATTGGAGGTTTCCAGATGATTGACAAAGGTGAGGCAGACGACAAGATCATCGCAGTTTTGGTAGAAGATCAGGTTTACGGCCACATCAGAGACATCTCTGAGTTGCCATCTGCAGAAGTTAACCGTCTTTTGCATTACTTCCTTAGCTACAAAAACTTACCAACTGAGCCTGCAAAAGTGAAAATCGATTTGATTTACGGTGCAGATCAGGCAAAAAAAGTTGTTGTTGCCTCTCAAAAGGATTACACAGACAATTTCGTTGACAAATTGAAATAAGAATTAGATTCAAAAATATCAAATGCCATCTTTTTATAAGGTGGCTTTTTTATTTTTAGTAATATTTGGGCGCCTTTATCCGTCTTCCGTTCCCTCCCGATTTAACATCGGGATCCACTCAAGCCGGGGCGCGCTTCGCCAGGATTGAAGATTGGTCGATAGTTTCGATTTAGTATAATATTAGAATGTCACACTGAGCGGAGTCGAAGTGTTTTTACGAAAAGGTTAAAGAAGTTTCCCTGTAAGAAATAATCCGGCAACCGAGAAATAGATAATCAATCCCGTCACATCCACAAGTGTTGCCACAAAAGGCGCGGAAGAAGTCGCAGGATCCAGTTTTAATTTTTTAAGGACAAACGGAACCATAGATCCCGAAATCGTTCCCCAAAGTACGATCAGCATTAAAGAAATTCCGATACTCAATCCTACAAAAGCCCAATGTTCTCCATAATCGAAGAGTCCGACTTTCTGCCAGAATGCAATCCGCATAAATCCAATAATTCCCAAAATGCTCCCCAAAAAAATTCCGGTGAAGATTTCCTTTTTCATGACGTACCACCAATCTTTCAAACCGATTTCCTGAAGCGCCATCGCACGTATAATCAATGTTGCAGCCTGCGAACCTGTGTTTCCGCCACTCGAAATAATTAATGGAACAAACAAAGCCAAAACAACCGCTTTCTGAATTTCATCTTCGAAATAGCCCATTGCAGAAGCGGTCAGCATTTCGGAAAAGAAAAGTACAATCAGCCAAAAACCACGTTTTTTAACCATTTCAAAAATAGAAGTCTGCGTGTAAGGCATATCCAAGGCATCCAAACCTCCAAACTTTTGGATATCTTCCGTATTTTGAGATTCAATTTGATCTAAGATGTCATCAATTGTTACAATTCCAACTAAAACACCATTTTCTGTAATAATTGGAAGTGCACTTCGGTCATATTTCTCAAAATAAGGAACTGCATCTTCCTTGGAAGTCGTCGTTGTGATTGCGACAAAATGATCATCAGTAAGTTCAGAAATTAATTGATCTTCATCAGCCAACAGGAGAGAACCGATCGTGATATCATCAATTAAAATATTCTTTTCATCCACAACATAAAGAAAGTTAAGCGTTTCCACTTTTTTTCCAACTTTTTTAATCTGCTGCAGACAGCGTTTCACCGTCCATTCTTTACGGATCTGAACGTAATATGGCGTCATCAAACGCGCGATAGAATCTGCTTCGTAGCCTAAAAGTTTCAAAGCAACACGTCTTTCCTGCGGATTGAGAAGGTTGATAGATGATTTAATTAATTCATCAGGAAAGTCCTCGAAAAGTTGAGTTCTGTCATCGGGTGACATTTCATTCAGGATGTCAGAAACCTCGTGGCTTGCAATACTTCTGATTGTTTCTTCCTGGAAATCAGGATCTAAGTGAGAAAAAACATCTGCTTTTTCGGATTTCGGTAATTTCAGAAATTGCAACAGACGTTCCTTCACTGGCAATTTGCTCAGTGATTCTGCGACGTCAGCTGGATTTAGTATGATTTCCGGATTCTCGATTGTTTAGAATTTTGCATTGCAAAAGTATTAAAATCTGATAGAATTCCTTTAGAAATACATTAATATAATGTGAATAAAAAGTAGTTTAGAACAGAATAAAATTAGTTGATCAGCTCTTTGTGAATTTTTCTGATTGCGCCTTTTGTCCCGATGATCACAGAATTGGAAGCCGAGCCAAGCAATCTGCCATTTCCTTTGTACGTGTCGTAAGAAGTTTCCATTATGAAATGTCCTTTGGAATCGTATAATTTCATACTCACAATCACTTGATTTGAAAATACATAACGCCCAAATCCAACTTTGAAATATTTCACTTTAGGAATGATAGCAGCATCAGCATTATTGTTCAGACAAATCTCCTTTACCATTTTTGTATCGACTTCATCAAAAGAAACTGGCGTATCCACCTGCAGATATTTGATATTCCCGAGGGATTTCATTTTGTCAGAAGTTGCGGTGTAGAACGCAGAGTAGGTTGGCTCTTTAATTTCGGTAATGTCCGGGAAGATCTCAGGATTGAAATATAAAACGGTTTTTACTTTAGAAATTTTAAAATCTTTGTTCTTATAAACCAAAGTGTCTCCATAATTTGCACACGAAATCAGGAGAGTTGATACATAGAAAGTTAGAAAAAAAGAAGATAGATGTGTTTTCATTTGCTTAGTGCAAAATTACAATGAATTTTCAACAATTCAATGAAAATTTTAAGATTTTTTTAACAGATTAAAATTGGCCTATTTTTAGACCTTTCATCACATAATCATCACATTTTTATTACTTTTGTTTCTATGACTTCAACAGACAAAAGATTATTTCTGATAGATGCCTACGCGATGATTTTCCGTGGCTATTTTGCATTCATCAAAAATCCCAGGATTACGACAAAAGGTATCAATACTTCTGCCATTTTTGGTTTTACCAATTCTTTGATCGAATTAATAAAGCGAGATCGCCCAACACATTTGGCTGTGGTCTTCGATGTTGGGAGAACAAACGTCCGCCACGACGATTATGCAGAGTACAAAGCAAACCGTCTGGAAACTCCGGAACCCATTCTTTTGGCCAAGCCTTTCATCAACGATATTTTGACAGCAATGCACATTCCGATCTTGGGCGTGGAAGGTTATGAAGCGGATGATGTCATTGGAACGATTGCCTGCAAAGCTGAGAAACAGGGCTACAATGTCTTTATGGTAACGCCGGATAAGGATTTTGCGCAGTTGGTTACAGATAAAATTAAAATCTACAAACCTAGTATGAAAGGCAGCGAGATCGAGATTCTTGGTGTTGAAGAGATCAAAGCCAAATACGAGATCAACGACCCGAAACAGATCATCGATTATCTTGGAATGATGGGTGATGCGGTGGATAATATTCCAGGTTTGGATGGTGTTGGTGATAAGACGGCGAGAAAATTCATCCAGGAATTTGGGTCAATGGAAAATCTTTTGGCAAATACGCACGCGCTGAAAGGAAAAATGAAAGAGAAGGTGGAAGCCAGCGCAGAACGTGGACTTCTCTCCAAGAAATTAGCAACCATTATTTGTGACGCGCCAATCGAATTTATCGAAGAACAATACGATCTCGATATGCCGGATTTCGATAAGGTCAAAGAGATTTTTGACGAATTGGAATTCCGAAGATTGTACGAAAATCTTTACCGCGCATTCTCAAACAAAGAATATGTGGAGGAATTGATGGAAGTTGAAAATCCTAATGACGGAAAAGTTGAAACTTCCAATGCACCGAATAAAAACGGAATGATGGATATGTTTGCCACTTTCGAACAGCTAGATCAGGCAACTACTACAAAATCAAACATCGAAGGCAACGACCATCTTTATCAATACATCAATGATCCGAAAGCGCAGAGAATTCTTCTAAGCAATCTGCTTAAGCAAAAAGCGGTTTGTTTTGATACGGAAACCACTTCGCTCAACGAGTTGGAAGCGGAACTCATCGGGATGAGTTTCTCTTATAAAAAAGGTTTAGCTTATTATATTCCAATCTCCGAAAATAGGGAAGAAGCACAAGAAACGATTGAACTTTTCCGACCATTTTTCGAAGCTGAAGACGTTTTGAAAATTGCCCATAATCTGAAGTACGATGCAAAAGTTCTTCAGAATTACAATATAGATATCAAAGGCAAAATCTTTGACACAATGATCGCGCATTACCTTCTGAATCCCGACGGTCGTCACGGAATGGATTATCTCTCAGAAATGTACCTCGATTACAAACCGGTTTCCATCGAATCGCTCATCGGTAAAAAAGGGAAAAACCAATTGACGTTGCGTGAAGTTGATATAGAAACACAAACAGCTTATGCTGCAGAAGATGCGGACGTGACGTTTCAATTATATGAATTGTTTGCCCCACAATTGGCCAAAGAAAATCTGGAAGAATTGTTCTACAATGTAGAAATGCCGTTGATGCGCGTTCTTGCGAAAATCGAATTGACAGGTGTAAAACTAGATAATAATTGGTTAGCGCAAGAAAGTATTGATTTGGAAAATGATTTGAGAGTTTTAGAATCCAAGATCTTCGAATTGTCCGGAGAAAACTTCAATATGAACTCTCCGAAACAGCTGGGCGAAATCCTTTTTGATAAGATGCAATTAGATCCGAAAGCGAAAAAAACCAAAACCGGACAATACGCAACTTCGGAAGATGTCCTTCAAAAACTATCTTCGAAGCACGAGATCATTGCTTCGATTTTGGAATACAGAACGTTGCAAAAATTGAAATCAACTTATGTTGATGCGTTGCCAAGTCAAATCGATAAGAATGATGAACGTGTTCATACGACGTTTGCGCAAACAGTCGCTGCTACAGGACGTTTGGCAAGTGTGAATCCGAATCTTCAAAATATCCCGATCAGAACTTTAAGAGGACAACAAATCCGTGGCGCTTTTGTAGCTGACGAAGGAAAAAAGATCATCTCTGCCGATTATTCTCAAATTGAATTACGATTGATCGCTGAAATTTCCGGCGAACAAAATATGATTGCTGCTTTCCAAAACAACGAGGATATTCACGTGTCCACAGCAGCGAAGTTATTTGATATTCCTTTGGAAGAAGTGACCAAAACCCAAAGAGGTCAGGCGAAAACAGTGAATTTCGGGATCATTTATGGTCAAGGTGCTTTTGCCTTAGCCGAACAGACCGGACTTTCCAGAACCGAAGCGAAGAAGATGATCGATTCTTATTATGAATCGTATCCGCGTTTGAAAGAATATATGGCAGAGCAGGTCAAGAAAGCACAGGATCAAGGTTACGTCCAAACGATTCTTGGTAGAAAACGCCATTTGAAAGATATCAATTCCAGCAATTTTGTAGTGAAAGCGCACGCCGAAAGAAACGCTGTGAATGCACCGATCCAAGGAAGTGCAGCCGATATTATTAAGTTGGCAATGATAAAAATTGATGAAGAATTGGAAGCTCAAAACCTTCAGACCAAAATGCTTTTGCAGGTTCACGATGAATTGCTCTTCGAAGCGCCGATTGATGAAGTAGATGTTGCGATGTCATTAATTAAAAAAGAAATGGAATCTGCGTTTGAGACGACAGTTCCGCTTTTGGTGGAAGTTGGTGTCGGGAACAATTGGTTGGAAGCGCATTAAAAAAACAGAATTTGAACAATACATCTAGAAAAAGTATGAAGTCTTTTTCACTGAAAATTAGCATAATAATATTGTTCATATTTTCAGGGAATTTATTTTGTCAGTCTTTCGGCAATCTCGCTTCCGCTGTCAGTATTAATATTTGTACTACAACCAGTACAAAGTATTTTAATATTACTAATAATGGCAATTCAGCTGATGCAATAAGTCCTAATGGAAGTTTTTTTAACGGCATTTTTCTTGGAGAATTTTATGAAAATTCCAAAACCCTAAATTTAAGTGGCGGCGAAGTCAAAAGTATTTTATATGATAATTCGAAAATCTGCGAAATCAATTTGTTTTATACAATCTACGAAGTCAATAGCAGACCTGCATCGCCCATCTTTACACCTTTGAAACTCACTGACTTTTTTACTTGCTCAAGCGGAATGTTCTCTGATAATTTTGGTTCTTGTTATGATACAACCAATAAAAAATATATTAAATATAAAAACTTTGAGTATCAAATAGATCTGACAAGCAGAACACCTGCAAGATATGTTTTGGAAACTTATTTTCAATATTCTGGCGAGCTGGGAAGCAGCTCTACTTGTGCTGATAAATATTTTATAAATAATAATACTCAAAACTATCGCGCCGAGTTTACCATTCTTCCGATACCTGGCAAAGATTCAGAAATTGAATTTTGCAAAGATGATGCAGAGGTATCTTTGTTTTCCCTCATCCAGTCATCCAATAATTCTGGAAGTTGGATCGGTCCCAGTGAATTAAATGGCGGTTATTTAGGTGTTTTCAATCCTAAAAACAATGCTTTTGGAAAATATGTCTATCAAATTGATAACCCTGCAGGCTGTAGTTATTCAATTGAGGTAGATACAAAAAATATCACACCTGTTGTAAAAGATGTACTTATTTGGGATGATTACATTGAGATCCTACCATTGCTAGGAGCTGTTTCAGAATACGAGTATTCTTTGGATTCGGTTATCTGGCAGAGATCAAATCGTTTTAATAATCTGGTTAAAGGAACTGTTTATAATGCTTTTATCCGCCGTATAAATGAAACCTGTACTTCAGTTCCTAAGTTATTTTCATTACTTTCAATCTCAAATTTTATTTCACCGAATGGAGATGGAAAAAATGATGAGATTAGTTTTTACGGAACTGAATTTTTAAACAATTCTGAACTTGAAATTTATGATGTCAATGGTAAAAAGGTCTATAAAGAAATTTCCAAACCTAATTCAGTGATGAAATGGAATGGTAAGGAAGCAGGTCGAGATTTGCCAACCAGTACGTACTGGTATTTACTTCGTTTATTAAATGGAAAAAATTTTACAGGATGGATTTTTCTCAAAAATAATTAGAAAATTTATTTAACATCAAATGATTATTTTAAATTTTGTTACTTTATTAAAATTATCGTTGATCAAAAATGATTTTATTAAATAAATATTAAAAAAACCAAACAAATATGAAAGCAGTAGTATTTTACGAACACAACACCGAGAAAACGATGGATGAATTTATGGCCGTTTTTCCACGTCACGAAGTGTTGGAAGAAGAGTTTATTAAGTCTGGAAAAGTTTTGGGAACTGGCGCTTTTGCAAATCCGGGAGAAGGCGCGATGGCTATTTTTATCAACAAAGAAGCTGCGGAGGAATTCGTGAATGGCGATCCTTTTGTGCAGGAAGGTTTGATTGCAAAAGTGACCATCAGAGAATGGAATGACGAATTAGCTTAAAAATTTATAGATTATGATTTCACTTGTAATACCCAAACTTCCCTTTATAGAAAAAGAGAAGACGTTAGATTATTATCAGAAATTAGGTTTTAAACTTGTTGCTGATCACGGCGATTATTTGATAACGAAATATCAGGATTTGGAAATTCATTTTTTCAGATTTGAAACTTTGCAGACAGAAAAGTCGGATTTTATGATTTATCTGAGAATCGATAATGATATTGAAAAATTTTATCAGGATATTCAAAATCAAGGTGTTGAAATTCATCCAAACGGAAAATTGGAAACAAAGCCTTGGGGAATGATTGAGTTTGCTTTGATAGATCCAAATGGAACTCTGCTGAGTTTTGGACAGGAGAATTAATTTAAAATAATGAGTTATGTTAGAAGATTCCATATCTGTTCCGATTCTTGTCGGATCGGTTTTCTTGTTTGCAGGGCTTCTGATGTTTGTTTTTCCTCCAAAAAAGATCAATTATCTTTATGGATACAGAACATCAAGCTCAATGCAAAATATTGAAAGGTGGAATTTTGCCCAAAAATTGTCATCCAAATTAATGGTGATTTGTGGGATTTTGCTTTTAGTTACTGGATTTATTGGACTCATTCTATTTCCTGATCAAACTGCCATTAATATTGTTGGAATTATTGAATCCATACTATTAACCTTATTTTTATTCATTAAAACAGAAATTGATTTAAAGAAGAAATTCGGAAAAACTTTGTAACAAACTTTTTATAACGCCGACTTAATATTAAATTTACTTTATGAAAAATATAAAACTATACGGATTCTTTGTTGGTTTTGCACTTTTGCAAAGTTGCTCGACAGTCAAGAATTTCACTTACGAAGGCAAAGGTTTCAAAGATGCTTACAACAGCATCAGCCTGGAAGAATTGAAAACAAATCTATACGTAATCGCCGACGATAAAATGGAAGGTAGAGATACCGGAAGTGCCGGGCAGAAAAAAGCAGGCGTTTACATGATCGAACAATACAAGAAAAACGGAATTGGATTTCCTGCAGCTTTAGGATCATATTATCAAAAAGTACCTGCGGAAGCAATGAAAAAATATGGCGAAACTTTGCCTGATTCCGAAAACATAATGGCTTACATCGAAGGAAGTGAGAAGCCAAACGAAGTGATTGTTGTTTCTGCGCATTATGACCACGTTGGAACTAAAAACGGCGTTGTTTTCAATGGTGCGGATGATGACGGAAGTGGAACTGTGGCGGTAATGGAGATTGCTCAGGCGTTTCAGGAAGCTAAGAAAAAAGGTTACGGACCAAAACGTTCCATTCTTTTTCTTCATGTCACTGGGGAGGAGCACGGACTTTTCGGGTCAGAATATTACTCTGATCACCCGGTTTTTCCTTTAGCAAATACCGTTGCAGATCTTAATATCGATATGATCGGGCGTGATGATCCGGAAAACAGAGGAAAGCAATACGTTTATGTCATCGGTTCTGAAATGTTGAGTTCTGAATTGAAAAAAATCAATGTGGCTGCGAACGATAAAACGGTGAAGCTGGAACTTAATTACAAATATGACGATCCGAAAGATACTGAAAGATTGTACTACAGATCCGACCATTACAACTTCGCAAAGCATAATATTCCGGTAGCGTTTTTCTTTGACGGTATCCACGAAGATTATCACAAATCGACGGATGATCCTGATAAAATAGATTATCCATTGTTACAGAAAAGAACGCAGTTGGTTTTTGCAACCGCTTGGGAATTGGCAAACAGAGCTGAAAGAATCAAGGTTGATGGGAAAAATACGAGGTAGATTTAAGGTAGAAGATTTTAGGTTTTAGCTTAAAATTGGTTCTAAGAATATCATCCAAATAGAAAAGACGACAGAATTTGTCGTCTTTTTTTTATGCTGAATTAGGAAATTTATTTGTCAAAATCTGATTGTTTGATTTCTGATCCTTCCAAAAATCGGTAAAGGTAAGGCGCTTTGTTGGCAGATCCGCTGTAATGTTTTTCGAGACGTTCCAAAATATTCATTCCCAGGATTTTTCTTTGGAAATTGTTGCGTCTGAGCGGTTCGCCTAGAATTGATTCGTAAAGATGCTGAAGTTCTTTCATCGTGAATTTGTCCGGCAGAAGATTGCTTCCCATCACTTGATAATCGATATTTTTTCTGAGGTAAAGCAAGCCTTTTTCAATCATTTCCTGATGGTCAAACGCCATATTTGGCAGTTCGTTTACGTTGAACCACTGGCAAACTTCATTGAAGGAGTCCGGGAAAGTGTACGTCAACGTGTAATCAATCAAAGCACAGTAGCCCACAGAAATAAAACGCTGATAGATCCAGTGATTTTTGTCGACTTCAATATTTTTGTTTTCAAGAAGTTTCTGGTGTGTGTTATTTTCGGTTCTTTTGATGTCACCGAAAGTGTAAAATTGCTCCAGAAAAACGTCGGAGAGGTGTGTACGCTCGTGTAAAGTCCTTGCCGCAGCGTCATTCAGATTTTCATCATTGAAGATAAATCCGCCCGGAACAGACCAAAGATCAAGATCGTGGTATTTCAGTAGCAAAACCTTAAGCGTATCTTTGTGAAAGCCGAATATCACGCAGTCTACAGAGACGTGTTCTACGAAATCATTGGTGTCTATTAATTCCTTTAAGTTTTGTTTATTCTTGTGGTTTTCGGTCATTGGTTATCGGTGTTTTATTTAGAATAAATGTGAGACCAAATATAATTAATAATGGTAATAAAATAAATAAAGGATAAAAATTACTTAAATTTTTGTGAAATATGACAGCCATATACAGCGATCCTACCGAACTTCCTAATGAAGAACAGATGACCACTATGGATACCAAAAAGTGTGTTTTTTCTTTCGGAACTTTGTTAAGAATTTCAGAATTGTAAAGAGGAAACAGCGGTGCCAAAAAAAATCCAACAAGCGGAATGATGAATATTAATAAAAATTTGAAATCATTATAAAAATTTGAAATCAGGATCTGGCAAACTCCTAAAATCAAAAAGACAACGCAGAGACATACTAAAACAAATTTGAACCAATGAAATCTCAATATTAATCGGCTGGTAATCAATCTTCCGAAAAATGAAAATAAAGCTAAAAATGCGGATGATTGCAAAGCAAAATATGAATTGATCTTCAGATTGTTCCTAAAGAAACTAGGTAACCAGGAATTAAAACTCTGCTCTACTGATACCATAAAGAACACGATGATAAAGAAATACACAATTTTTGGCTTCAAATAATACTTCCACTCGCCGGATTTTTTTTCTGTTTTTAAAGTTCTTTCTTCATCAATTCTCGCTGATCTCAACATTAGTAAAGTGATAATACTAAACAAAGCGATCACCCAAAATCCGAACTTCCAATATTCGGCGTACGAACTGGTTAGCAAAGTTCCAAAACCAATATTAACAAAGAAGATTCCGAACATAAAAGAAGCATCTACACTGCTGATGGCGCTGGATAACTGTTCATCCTGAAAATTATTTTTGATAATACTGAAAACAGAAATCTTTGCCAACGCGAAACTTACACCAACAATACTCAGCCAGATTTTAAAAAACCAAAAAGTATCTACCAATGGCAGTGCAATGCAGCTCAAAAGTATGAAAAGCAGGGAAAATACGAGTGCGTTTTTGTTGCCGGTTTTTGCAATCAGATTGACACAAAATATAGACATAATCGCCATTGGAATATCTTTAAAAGATTCCAAAACGCCTAATCCCTTATAGGAAATCTTCTCGGACAATTGAAGGATAATCACGCCCATACTGTTGAGCAGCATCGAGAAGATGAGAAAGCTGAACATCAAGGGCAGCTTAATCCTGTTTTTATTAACATTCATTTAATGATGCCTTAACTTTTTTTAACATTGACTACTATTTTCAGTGATGTCAAAAGTACAAAAATAACCGAAAATTATGATAAGGTGTAGTGTTAAAATACCATTAATAAAGGGAAAATAAAAAAAATAAAAAATTATTTTGTGGTGTAGAAAAAAAAATTACTTTTATTGTCTCAGTTTGAGATTAACAAAAATTAATTAAAATATGAACTTAAAGTATTCAAAATGTCTCGGATTAGCAGCTGTTCTTTATTTTACAGCAAACTACTCGGCACAGCAGGTAAGTGACACCACTTCCAAAGAGAAAACAATTGAAGAGGTTGTTGTCATCGGTTACGGTACTCAGAAGAAGAGTAACGTGACGGGAGCGATTGCAAGTATTAAAGCTTCTGACATCGAGGACATACCACAAGGTAGACCTGAACAAGTTCTCCAAGGTAGAGCTGCAGGTGTCTCTGTTGTTACAAATTCGGGACAGCCCGGATCTCCTGCAACCGTCAGAATTAGAGGACTTACTAGTTTTGGAGCAGGTGGTAATGATCCAATGTATGTTGTTGATGGAATTATTGTTGATGGAATTGCCTGGCTTAATCAGTCTGATATAGAAAGTATAGAAGTTTTGAAAGATGGAGCTTCATCAGCAATTTATGGTGTGTCTGCTGCCAGAGGGGTTGTATTAGTTACCACTAAAAAAGGAAAAAAAGGTGCACTTAATTTAGCCTACAACGGAAGTTTTGGAGTTTCTCAAGTTGCTAGGAAGCTTGATCTTCTGAATGCTACTCAATACGCAACTATAATTAATGAGGGATTTGTAAATGACGGGCAAGCGCCTAGATTCGCAAATCCATCAATTTTCGGACAGGGTACAGATTGGCAGGATACAATTTTCAATACGGGAGACAGACAGTCTCATGAGATCAGCATCAATGGTGGAAATGAAAAATCTACCTACTATGCGTCGTTCGGATATTTTGATCAAACTGGAACAGTAATGGGAGATATTTCGAAGTATAAAAGGCTAAATGCACGTTTGAACTCCACACACAAAGTCCTTGATTTCCTAACTATTGGACAAACATTCTTATACACGCACCAGGCAAGCCAAGGAATTGGAACTAATGAATTATTTGGAGGGCCATTAAGCTCTGCTATAAATCTAGATCCGACAACACCGGCAGTAGTTACAGACTGGTCTTTGGTAAATCCGGCCACTTATCCAACTAACCAACCTTTGATACGTGATGAAAATGGTAATCCTTATGGTATTTCGCCTTGGGTTAATCAGGAAATGTCTAATCCTTTAGCATATAGATATACCCAACAAGGTAGAAATGGTTGGTCTGATGATTTTGTAGGTAACGTTTTCGCAGATTTAAGATTAGCACCTGGCTTAAATTTTAAAACAACTCTTAATGGAAAAAAATCATATTGGGGAAGTGAAGGTTTCAATCCTAAATTTTATTTAAGTTCAACATTAAGTAATCTTGCATTTAACAGTTTAAACAGAACGACTCAAACTAAATTTGAATGGAGTTTTGAAAATACATTGACATATCAGAAAAAGCTAGGTGATCATAACTTTAACATTATGATAGGGCAAGGTGTTTATCGAAACAATGTCGGTTCCGGACAAAGTGTAACATATACAAATTTACCTATTGATAGTTGGCAGGATGCAGCATTTTATGCCGTTGATGCAAAAAATATTACGGCATCTGCTTGGGATACTACACAAACAAGAAGAGCGTCATATTTTGGACGTTTCATCTATGATTATCAGGACAGGTATTTATTGACAGGAACTTTTCGAAGAGACGGATCATCCAAGTTTTTGAAATATTGGGGTAATTTCCCTTCGTTCTCTTTAGGATGGAATGTTCATAAAGAAGGTTTTTGGAAGGATAACGAAATTATCAACACTTTCAAGATTAGAGGTGGATATGGTGTGCTAGGAAATGATGCTATAGATGATTTTATGTACAGAAGTTCTTTAGTATCGGGAAGCAATTATCCAAATGGAGAAATTAATCCTAGTATAATAATTGGTTATAGTCCCAATACACTAGGAAATCCAAATCTTAAGTGGGAAGAAACCGCACAGACAGATATAGGAGCAGACATCCGTTTTCTGAGAAATTTCACACTAGGCTTCGATTATTACTACAAAAAAACTACAGACATCTTGCGTAGAGTAGCGATTCCAGGGTATGTGGGAGTACCTATCGATCCTTTTTCTAATGTTGGTGATATGGAAAACAAAGGAATGGAGTTCGAACTTGGCTACAAAAAGAGCTGGCAAGATTTTGATCTTTCATTAACTGGTAACTTTTCTACAAACAAAAACGAAGTTCTTAGATTGGAAGATGATGTAGAATGGAGAGAATTTTCTTCACTGCATTCTATGGGAACAGTATCCAGACTTCAGGTTGGAAAATCTGTAGGAACATTTTACGGATATACTTATAACGGCGTCTTTCAAAATCAGCAACAGATTAATTCTTATGTAAATGCCAATGGAGATATGATTCTTCCAAATGCAAAACCAGGAGATTTTATGTGGAATGATAACAATGGAGACGGAAAAATAACTGAAGATGATAGAGTAGATATCGGAAGTTCTCTTCCTAAATTTACTTATGGATTTACAATAAACATGAGTTACAAAGATTTTGATTTTATGGTATTTGCTCAAGGACAAGGAGGCAACAAGATTCTTCAAGGTCTGAGAAGACTAGATATGTTGGATGCCAACTATCAGACCTCAATCTTAAACCGCTGGACTGGGGAAGGTTCGACAAATGAAAATCCGAGGTTGACAAGAGCAGATTCTAATGGAAACTATACAAAAATGTCCAGCTACTATCTTCAAAAAGGAGATTATATGAGAATTAAACTTGTTCAATTAGGATATACTCTTCCAAGAGATACAACAATGAAATTTGGAGCTAACAAAGTGAGATTGTATGTGACAGGAGAAAATTTATTCACATTTACTAAATATACTGGTTACGATCCAGAAATTGCGGGAGGTAATGAATATGGTATTGATAGAGCTTACTATCCGCAAGCAAGAACGTTTTTATTTGGAGCAAACATTCAATTTTAATAATTAAAAAAATGAAAAATTTAAATTTTATAAATAAAAGTATAGCAGTTGTTATGTTAGCCGGATTTAGTCTTGGTAATGTAAGTTGTACTGGAGATTACATTGGGGATGTAGAAAATATTGGAACTTTTGATGATGCTAATTATTTCAAAAGCGAAGAACAATGTCTTAGTGCTACTGCCTCCGTTTATGATATTATGAAGAAGTATGCTGGTGGATTTGAGAATATGGTTACATTTCTAAACGCTGGATCGGATGATTTCTATTCTGGAGGTGGGAGTTCTACTGATGGTGCTGGAATTCAAGGGTTTAGTAATTATAATATAAATCCAAACACAATGCCAGCAAGTTATTGGAAAGATTATTACCAAGGAATTGCTAGAGCAAATTGGGTAATAGAGAGAATTCCTAGTGCACCTGTTAGTGAGGCTTTCAAAAAAAGAATTTTGGCAGAAGTAACTGTTCTTAGGTCATTATACTATTTTGAACTTTTAAGAATGTTTGGGAATATCCCGTTAATTTTAAAACAGATCACATCTCAAGATGATTATTGGAATATTCCACAGACACCTAAGCAAGAAATATACAATCAAATAGAAGGAGATATTGCAAATGTTTTATCAGACTTACCGATGACAGTTTCAGGCACAGAAAACGGGAGAATTACGCAAGGAGCTGCTAGAGCAATCCTGGGAAAAATTTATCTTTTTGATAATAAAAAAACTGAAGCGGCAACACAATTCGCAGAAGTGAATGGAACTCCTGGACAAACAAGCCAATATGGCTACAAACTTGTTGCTGATTACAATACTTTGTGGGGACTTCATCCAAATGGTGATGGTAAATTAGAATATAATAAATTTACTTCGGAATCAATTCTCGAAGCTGTTTATTCGAACGCAGGAATGTCGAGTTGGGATTTTTGGGGTCAAGGAAGAGACGAAGGTAATTCTATCTGTATAATGACAGGGCCAAGATCTTACACTCTTTCCGCTGGAAGCAATGCTCCAGATATCGTTTCCGGCTGGGCTTTCAATACAGCAACCGATGATCTTTTTAATTTCATGCAGAATGATCCTCGTGCAGATGCCACAATACTTAATGTGAAAAAACTTCAGGCAGAAGGCAAAGTCTCTTATTCTCCAGCGTATGCAGATACTGGTTACTTTCTGAAAAAATTTGCACCTTACAGATCGGGAATTTCTCCATTGCCAGGTGCGATGGAACTTAATTTCCGTCAAAACTATATGGTCATTCGGCTAGCTGACAGTTATCTAATGGAAGCTGAAGCTTTGGGAGGAACAGGAAGTAGAGCACAGGCTTTACTAGATGCTGTACGTTCACGAGTAGGATTGGCCTCAGTTCCGGTAACGTTGCAGGCAGTAAAAGATGAGAGAAGAAGAGAATTAGCAGGGGAAGGACATCGTTGGTTTGACTTGATCAGATGGGGTGAGGCGCCTTCAAAATTAGCTTCGAAAGGATTTGTAGCAGGTAAGAATGAAGTTTTACCAATTCCTTATGCAGAACTATTGAATACGGCGTTGAAACAAAATCCTCAATATTAATAATTCTAACAGCAATCTTATGAAAACGAACATATCTAAAATAAGAGTTTTAACTTTAATATCTGCAGCATTATTCATTTCCTCATGTATGCCTGAGACAGTTGACGGCGACGGAAACGGGCTTACGCCAACCAATACAGATGCATCATTCACAGTTACAAAAACTTCGGAAAATCACTACAAATTAACTTCATCAAACCAAAATTACCTCTATTCCAACTGGGATCTGGGAGATGGCGGCGGTTTTGGGAGAGGTGCAAATATCAATGACGTATTTATTCCTGATGAGGGGACATATGTGATTCAGCATCAGATTATCGGACAAGGAGGCGTTGTTGCTGGAACATCAAGTCAGACAGTAAAAGTTGATAAGTCGGATCCGCTTTCCGGAAATCTGATCCAGGGAGGGAAGTTTTTGGATGCTACAGATGTTGCAAAATGGACAATGACATTTCCAAATCCTTCAAATACAGCCTTGTGGTCATTTGCCAACGGATGGGCAACTTTCACTGCTAAAGGTTGGGACAGAAACGTGATGTATCAGGCTATCCAAGTTGTGAAGGGACGAAAATATATGGCAGATGCAGTAGTAACCTCAAAAGGAGTTTCAGATTCGTGGTTTGAAATCTACGTAGGTTACACAAAACCAACTGCTAACAATGATTACACAGGAGATGGCAATGATTCTACTTGGTTGAGAGGTATCAATACTTGGGCAGGTAGCGGAACTACAGCTTTTGAAGGTAAGATTTCAAGTAAGGGTTCTGTGAATGTAAATAATCCAACCGGTACTTTTACAGCGACTCAGGATGGTACAGTTTATTTTGCCATAAGATCAGGCGGGAATGACATGAAAGAAGGGATTTCTATCAAAAATGTAGAATTCCGAGGCGTTAACTAATTTTTTCTTATCATATTTCTTAGGTGAAAGAGGTCCTCAAAAACCTCTTTCATTTTTTCTAACAAGCTGTCAGTCGAGAATTCACAACAAAAAGAAAGCTGTATTGGAACTGAAATTCCGTGACAATTTTCTTAATTGAAATCAAAATTGATAAGCATTAAAATCTAATTAAAATGTACAATCACTCAAAACGCATTTTTCCAAACCGAGCATTTTTCTTTGGCTTAACCATCTTTTCGCTGTTGTTTTGCCAGAGCAGTACCGTTGATGAAACTTCAACAAATCCGCCTGCGACTAGTGGTGATAATGGTAATTATGCTTCCGCAAGTTTCTGGCTCACAAAAGCAGATGAATCCATCAAACTTCAGAAACAAAGCGATATTTTCTTCAACAATGCTTCCAATAATTATCAGACTTTAGATGTAGATGCTTCGCAGAAATATCAGACCATCGACGGTTTTGGTTACACCTTGACTGGCGGAAGTGTGCAGGTAATCAATCAATTATCGGCAACTAAAAAGGAAGAATTACTTCAGGACCTTTTTTCTAATAAGGACAATTCTATTGGAGTCAATTATATCAGATTAAGTATCGGCGCTTCAGATCTTAACAGTACGGTTTTTTCGTATGACGATATGCCTGCCGGACAAACTGATTTGTCTCTGGCCAATTTCTCATTATCAAAAGATCAAGCTCTGATTGATATGCTGAAGAAAATCCTGACCATCAATCCGAATATCAAAATTATGGCAACACCTTGGTCGCCTCCGGTTTGGATGAAGGACAACGGAAGTTCAATCGGCGGCAGTCTTCAGCCTCAATATTACAATGTTTATGCGCAATATTTTGTGAAATACATTCAGGGAATGAAAGCGCAGGGAATCACAATTGATGCCATCACACCGCAAAACGAACCTTTGCATCCCGGTAATAATCCAAGTTTATTAATGACAGCGCCTCAGCAGGCAACATTCATCAAAAACAGTCTTGGGCCGGCTTTTCAGGCAGCTAATATCACAACAAAAATCGTTCTTTACGATCACAATTGTGACAAACCGGAATATCCAATGTCAATCCTGGCAGATCCCGAAGCTTCAAAGTATGTTGATGGTTCAGCTTTCCATCTTTATGCCGGTAATATTGCTGTTTTAAGTAATGTTCATTTGGCTTATCCTGCTAAGAATCTTTATTTTACAGAGCAATGGACTGGCTCAACTTCTTCTTTTTCTGATGATTTGATGTGGCATTCCAAAAACGTGATCATTGGTTCAATGAGAAACTGGAGCAAAATTGCTTTGGAGTGGAATCTTGCGAATGATCCTGGTTTCAATCCGCACACAGATGGTGGCTGCACGCAGTGTAAAGGCGCAGTTACGGTAAGTACAAGCGAATCTTTAACCAAAAATGTGGCTTACTACATCATTGCTCACGCATCTAAATTTGTTCCTCAGAATTCTCAAAGAATTGCATCTACACAACCAGGAAATTTAAGTTCAGTAGCCTTCACAACACCAAATGGCAAAACAACTCTAATCGTTCTGAATGAAGGAAATGCAACAGAAAATTTCAATATCAAAATGAATGGTAAATCCGCTGCAACAGCTTTACCAGCAAGATCTGTAGCAACTTTTGTTTTTTAATTTTTGATTAAATTAATTCTGAAATTTAATTTATGAAGTTCAAACAAATCATAGCATTATCAGCTTTTTCATCAGTTCTAATAATGAGTATTGCTTGCTCGAGTCAAAAAAACTCTGAGAAAGGTAAACTCGTTTTCCAGGATGAATTTAATAACAATGGTTTGCCAGATTCTTCCAAATGGGAATTTGAAGTCGGCGGTGATGGTTTCGGAAATAATGAACTTCAGTTCTATACCAAAGACAGAACGGAAAATGCCAGAGTAGAAAAAGGAATTTTGATCATCGAAGCCAAAAAAGAAAAATGGGAAAAGAATGATTACACTTCAGCTAAATTAATTACAAAAAATACGTTTCCATTTCAATATGGAACTGTTGAGGTGAGGGCAAAATTACCCAAAGGAAAAGGAACCTGGCCAGCCATCTGGATGCTGAGCAAAAATCTGAAGGAATGGCCGGACGATGGTGAAATCGACATTATGGAACATGTTGGCTACAATGAAGGTTTTGTTCACGGATCAGTTCATACGAAAAAGTATAATCACATCATTAATACTCAAAAAACCGATACAATCATCGTCAAAGATGCAACCGAAAATTTTCATGTTTACAGAGCCGACTGGACGCCGGATAAAATCGAAATGTTTGTAGATGATAAAAAATATTTTACATACATAAAAACTGAAAATGATTATGAAGCCTGGCCATTTGATCAGCCTTTCTATTTGATTCTGAATCAGGCAGTAGGAGGGAACTGGGGCGGAAAAGAGGGTGTAGATGAGAAAATATATCCACAAAAATTTCTGATAGATTATGTCAGAATTTATAAAAAAATAACTAAAAAATGATGTTAAAAAAATACATCTAATATTCTTAATAAAAATGAAAAAGTCAATTATTTTGTTTGCTGCTTTGTCACTTTCAGCAAATATAAATGCCCAGAATTACTGGAAAAAAGGAATGAAGCAAGGAAAAGTGATCATTACTTCACAAAAAAACAACGAAAAATTTGCCAAGAAAGCCAATGCTGTTTTTACAGATTTTCCTCAGCCAAAAGAAACAGATGTTTGCGTTTTTGTAGATCCAGATTTCAAATATCAAAAACTGATTGGAATTGGTGGTGCGATTACAGATGCTTCTGCTGAGGTTTTTGCCAAGATTCCGAAAGAAAAACAGAAGGAATTTATCGAAGCTTACTACGGAAAATCGGGGATAGGCTACAATATTGTCCGAACCAATATGAACTCGTGCGATTTCTCCAGTGATTCTTATACTTACGTCAAAGACAACGATGAATCTCTGAATTCATTTGATGTAAAACACGATGAACAGTACAAAATTCCATTAATTAAATTAGCTCAGAAAGCGATTGATCCGAATGATTTTAGATTTTATTTCAGTCCATGGAGTCCGCCAGCCTGGATGAAAACCAATAATGATATGCTGAAAGGCGGAAAATTATTGGACAAGTATTATCAGGTCTGGGCCAATTATTATGTTAAATTTATTCAGGAATATGAGAAAAGAAATATTCCGGTTTGGGGATTGACGATTCAGAATGAGCCAATGGCTGTTCAGACTTGGGAATCTTGCCTGTATACAGCGGATGAAGAGGCGAAATTCCTTAAAGAAAATCTAGGTCCGACGCTTTGGAAAAATAATTACAAGGATAAAAAAGTTATCATTTGGGATCATAATAGAGATTTGATGTACCAAAGAGCAACCACAACTTTACAAGATCCTGAAACTTCAAAATATGCTTCCGGAATTGGCTACCATTGGTACGAAACCTGGAATAATAAATCGCAACTGTTTGATAATCTTGCAGAAACACACAGAGCTTTTCCTGAAAAATTCCTGATTTTCACAGAAGGTTGCAAAGAACAATTTGATTTCACAAAGATTTACGATGTAAGTTTAGGCGAATTGTACGGTCGAAATATGATCAATGATTTCAACAAAGGAACTTCTGCTTGGACAGATTGGAATATTCTTTTAGATGAAAAAGGAGGACCAAATCACGTTGGGAATTTCTGTTTCGCACCAATTATTTATGATACAAAAACGAAAGAACTTCATTACACTTACGAATATTATTACATCGGGCACATTTCCAAATATGTAAAACCTAATGCACAGCGCGTCGGAACATCGACTAACAAAGATTTTCTGTTATCCACAAGTTTCCTGAACGAGAGTGGGGAACTGGTAGTGGTTGTGATGAATGAAGGTGATGCGGATACAGATTTCAATCTCTGGATCGAAGGAAAATCTTCAAAACTCTCTGCGCCGGCACATTCTATCCAGACTATAATTTTATAGTTATATATTATTTTCAAAGGAACAGCAGCTAATTTTTTAGCTGCTGTTTTATTTTGTAAAGTAAAGATTTTAGGAATTTCATTTTAATTTTCCTGAAATCATTTTACAATCTGCCGGTGTCAATCTCTGACCTTTGGAATAATTGATGGCTTTCGGAGAAGAATAAACCAACTTCGAAGCGCTTGGATCTGCATAATCACCAATACCTTCCAACAAAACGCCGCTGTCTTGCAGAAAATAAATTTCCCGTTCGCTTACAGAGCCTTCAGAAGTAAATTTATAATTGACTCTCAAAGTGTCGCCGGCAACTTTTCCTATAATATCGCCGAAATTGGAATCTTTTTCAAAGTTTTTATATTTCAGTTTACCGGAAACATTTCCGTTCATAATTTTGTAGGACAAAAACATAGAATCTTTTCCAACCACATTCATATAACAATAATCTACATTTTCTTTTTCTGAAATCTGATTTGGATCCTCTGAAACGGCCAATGTATCAGGTTTTCTGTTTTCAACATTAATTTGTTTTTCAATATTTTTCTCGCACGAGCAAAGCATCATTAAGGCAGCTGAGAGAATTAAAAAAGTGTTTTTCATAATTATTAAGATTGATCTGAAATAAGCGTAGAAAATATTGTACCACATTGATTTATAAGAGAATGTGACAGCTGTAAAAGACTATCAAACGATAATTGCAAAAAGTCCTATAATTTATATTATGTTAAATAGAGTGTGTAAAGTGTTTATTTTCAGTTGATTAAAAATAGTCAAAAAAGTCAGTTTTTATTATTTGCTAAGATTATTCGATTTTGAAATCTACCAAAGAATCGAGTTTGGGAAACTTTTTTAAAGAAATGAATTTTTTATCTGTACAGTCAATTTCTTTCCAGCCTTTTTTATGGTTCAGATCACCAACTTCAACAACATACGGCTGATACGTCAGATTTTTATCATCGTCAAGAATTTCTCTGTACTGCACAGCAATGTCCATAATGCATTCGAATTCCGTATTTAGTTTTACATTTCTGTAAATCAAATCAAAATGAGTTTCTCTGTTTTGAGGGATGTCAAAATATGTTTCATAGCTCAGCGTATCGCCCTTTAGAACCGAAATTGCTTTCAGTGCAAAATACAACGCGTGCGTGTAATATTCTCTGGTTTTTTTTCTGTCCAGATCATTCTCATAAAATCCACCTTCAAATAGTATGGACGGAATTCCGGATTTCATAAAATTATCACCGCTGGATGTCGGGTAAAATTCGTCGGTATATTTCGCAATTCGGTTTGGAAGAATTTGCTTCAGTTGCATATAGATCGCTGCAATCACCGCCATACTTTTTTTCCTGTTTTCAGTCAGATCTCGTTCAAGATTTTCTGATGGTGATAAAAACGATAAAGTCGCAGGATGAATTCCGTCTGTCGTAAAAATCGTCCGTTGATCATGAAGATTTAGTAAGTAGCTGTAATTTCCATTCAGCACAATAGATTTCAAAACTCTTATTTCAATGCTCGAATCTCTGATAAAATCTCTGTTGATATCAATGTCGTAAGCATTTCTCCTGGTCCAGGCTTCAGAACCATCCGGATTCAACATAAAGATAAAATCCAACTGAATCAGGGAAAATAATTTGTCTTGCAACTCAGGATTCTTTTCAAAGATTGTAAGAAGATCCAACATTGCTAAAGTTGCAGTCGACTCGTTTCCGTGCATCTGAGACCAGGCGGCAACTTTGATATTGCCATTTCCTAAGGTCAACATATAAATAGGTTTCCCCAAACTCGATTTTCCGACCTCTTTTATATAATCGCTGTAATTGTCCTGTAGGTAAGAAAATAATTTTTCAGGGGAAATATAGCGTTCTGGGAAATTTGGATTTTGCGAATAAGGAAAACTGTTTGTCATTAGTACTAATTTAGATGTCACAAAAGTAAGATTTAATCCCAAATAACACGATTTACATTTGTAATATTATTAAACAAATCGAAATGTCACTTTGTCTGTTAATATTTTTGTGGATTGATATATTAATATTTTTATTTTATAATTTAAATAATATCAGTCATTTATATAATTCAACTAAAGTTTATTTTTATATTTACTTTAATAGCAATTTTAGACAGTTTTAACCATTTGTTCGTCAAATTATTAAACATTATTTTAATGAAAAATTGCTATATTTTACAAATGTAAAAGTGACTAAATCGTAATAAATTCCCTATTTTTGCTACAATTACTAATAAATGAGCAACGAGATTTTATTCCTGTCAGGATTTTTGATATTCATCGTCACCCTACTCCTACTCGACCTGGGAATTTTCAATAAAAAAGATGCAGCAGTTTCTCTGAAGCAAGCTGGATTGATGAGTGTCTTCATTATTCTGCTTTCTTTAGGATTCTATATATTATTGACTTATTATGGTCATCATATTCACGGCATCGACAGTATGGAACGGCTTCAGGAAATTGTTGCCAAGCATAAGCATCCGGTAAAAATTATTCCCGGTAATTTGGAGCACAGCATTATGCTGTACGATAAAAATTTGGGTCTGGAATTTCTGACTGGCTATCTGGTGGAATATGCACTTTCAATAGATAACATCTTTGTGATTCTTTTGGTCTTTAGCGGATTTGGTGTTGCCCCACGAAATTATCACCGCGTTCTTTTCTGGGGAATCTTTGGCGCAATTGTGATGAGATTTCTGTTCATATTTATAGGTGCAGCTTTGATCCAGAAATTTGAATGGATTATGTACGTCTTCGGCGCATTCCTTATCTATACGGGAATCAAAATGTACATCGAACGGAATAAAGATGATGAAGTCGATCCGCAGCATCATCCTGTCGTAAAGTTTGCCCAGAAACATTTCAAAGTTCATAACCAATTTGTCGGTAATAAATTCTTTGTTGTAATCGATGGAATCAAAAAAATGACACCATTATTTCTGGTGTTGATTATTGTAGAATTTACAGACTTAATCTTTGCGGTAGACAGTATTCCGGCAATATTCTCGATTACTAAAGATCCTTATATCGTATTTTTCTCCAATATCTTTGCTATTATAGGACTTAGATCAATGTTCTTCGTATTGGCTGGGATCGTGAGTAAGTTCAGATTCCTGAAGGTCGGTTTGGCAGCATTACTTACTTTTATCGGTCTCAAAATGATCTTCCACCATTATCTGGATGATATCGGATTTACAACGTCACATTCATTAATTGTGATTGTCTCCATCTTGTTTTTGAGTATTATTATTTCACTAATGTTTCCGGAAAAGAAAACCCGTCATATCGAGTCTTAATATTATAAACGAGCTCAATGAAAACGCTGTTTGCACTTTTGTTTTCATTACATATTTACAGCCAGAATTGTAATTGTGAAAGCAAACCTGAGCTGAAGGAAATCATCTCTTGCAAGAAAGAAAAGTTTTCAAATGGCACTACATTATCCTGGCAATTTGATTGCAATTCTTACAGGTTAATATTTCAAAATGGGAAAAGTAAGAAGACAATTTTTGAATTGGAAAGTGATCTTATGGATTTCACAGGAAGGCTTGGTTACTCAAATTGGAAAGAATATGACTCAACTTTTCTGATAGAAAATAGACCCGTTTCGGGATGTTGTGATCCTTCTGAATATATTTTGTTTGATAAAAATTCCGGAAGTATTATAAAGAAATTAGGTACATCGTTGTATCAAACAAGCGAAAAAGACAAAAGCCAATTCATCGTTACTCTCAAGGATCTTAATACAATTCTCATTACCAATTTAGTTACCAACAAAATTTCTACTATCAAATTACCGCCCGGAAGATTGGAAAGTAGTCTAGAGAAAAGTCAATCTTTGTTTGCTGAAAATCTTTTTGACCAACCAATAATTACGGACAATCTTATAGAGATTCGTTATAAATACACAAATCCAGGAACTAAAAATTGGAAGATATCCACAGTTACAATTGATTTGAGTAAAGATTTGTAGTTTTCCACAGATGTTATTGTTAGTATCAAAGTTTTCCACAATTGATTATTAAATATACTATAAAACGCTGATTTACATAGTTTTATAATTAAACATAGTAGTTTACAAAAGTAAATTGCACTAATTACAAATGTAATTGAATTTAATTTTAGTTTTATTACATTTGTAAAATGGAATTTACAGAAAGATTTACAAAAGTAATTGAATACTCAGAATTGACACCTGCAGAATTCGCTGAAGAAATCGGCGTACAACGTTCGAGCATCTCTCATATTATTTCCGGACGTAACAAACCTTCTCTCGATTTTATTACCAAAATAAAAACCGCGTTTCCAGACTTCGAATGGGATTGGCTTATAACAGGTGAAGGCGAGATGTTGATCTCAGCAAAAGAACAGGAACCTGTTGTTGAAGAAAAGCCAGAAATTGTAGAAAAGAAAAAACCGTCATTACCCGATTTGTTTTCTTTGATCAATGACGAGAATTTTGGCATTACCGAAAGTGAGGATAAATTAGAAAAACAAAAACTGCGAGAATCAAATATTTCCGAACCAATCCCAGAAAAAACTATTTTATCCGATTCTCAGCCATTAGAAAAATCAGCCCAAAAACAAGATTCAAAAAACAAAACTGTCAAAAGAATTGTGTTTTTCTATGAGGATGGAACTTTTGAAACTTATGAGAATTAGTTATTTTTATACTATCTATTTGGCCTTATAGTTCAACGGATAGAATAGAAGTTTCCTAAACTTTAGATCCAAGTTCGATTCTTGGTGAGGCCACAACATTCAAAACTTATAAATCTTATCTTTGCAAAAAATTTCTTTTGAAAGATATTCTCCTCATCACGCCTCCTTTCACGCAACTCAACACGCCTTATCCGGCGACAGCTTATATCAAAGGTTTCTTGAATACCAAAAATATATCAAGCTATCAAATCGATTTGGGGATTGAAGTGATCTTGCAGTTGTTTTCAAAAGACGGCATTCAGAAAGTTTTTTCCGAGGAAATTGATATTAAAAATATCTCAGAAAATTCTCAGCGTATTTTTGCTTTACGAGATGAATACATCAAAACTATCGATCAGGTCATCCTTTTTCTACAAAATAAAAATCCAACTTTAGCGCGACAAATTTGTTCAATGAATTTTCTGCCCGAAGCTTCCCGTTTCAATCAGTTGGATGATATGGAATTTGCTTTCGGAAATATGGGTTTGCAAGACAAAGCGAAACATTTGGCAACGTTGTATTTGGAAGATCTTTCAGATTATATTGTCGAAAATGTGGATTCGGATTTTGGTTTCAGCAGATATGCAGAGCGATTAGGAAAAAGTGCGAATTCTTTTGATGAATTATATTCAAAATTAAATGATCATCAGACTTTTATAGATGATTTTACTTTGAACATTCTTCAAGAAAAGTTGGAATTGGTTCAGCCGAAATTAGTTTGTTTTTCAGTCCCTTTTCCAGGAAATTTGTATTCAGCTTTTCGATGTGCCAAATTTGTCAAAGAACATTATCCACATATCAAAACAGCTATGGGCGGTGGTTTTCCGAATACTGAACTTCGTGAAGTCAAAGACAAAAGGGTTTTTGAATTTGTGGATTTCATTACTTTGGATGACGGCGAATTACCTTTGGAGTTGGTTTACAAAAGTGTAAATAATAAAACTGAAAATTCAGAACTGAAAAGAACTTTTTTAGTTGAAAATGAAGAAGTTACTTATAAAAATAATTCTACAAAACACGATTACAAACAAGCGCAAGTCGGGACACCAGATTATTCTGATCTGCAATTAGACAAATATATTTCCGTCATCGAGATTGCCAATCCAATGCATAGTTTGTGGAGCGATGGCCGATGGAACAAGCTCACAATGGCACACGGTTGCTATTGGGGAAAATGTACTTTCTGCGATATTTCACTTGATTACATCAGACTTTACGAGCCAGTTTCAGCCAAAATTTTGGTTGATAGAATGGAAGAACTGATTGCAACAACTGGCGAAACAGGATTTCACTTTGTGGATGAAGCTGCGCCTCCAGCTTTAATGCGTGAAGTGGCATTGGAAATTCTGCGAAGAAATCTTGTTGTGACCTGGTGGACGAATATTCGTTTTGAAAAAAGTTTCACACAAGATCTTTGTTTTCTTCTGAAGATTTCAGGTTGTGTAGCGGTTTCTGGTGGATTGGAAGTCGCAAGTGACCGATTATTAAAACTAATAGACAAAGGCGTTTCCGTCGATCAAGTCGCGAGAGTGACTAGAAATTTCACAGAGTCTGGAATAATGGTTCACGCGTATTTGATGTATGGCTACCCAACTCAGACGATTCAGGAAACGGTGGATTCTTTGGAAATGGTGCGCCAGTTATTCGAAATGGGAATTTTGCAGAGTGGATTTTGGCATCAGTTTGCGATGACAGCGCACTCACCTGTCGGAATCAATCCTGAGGAATATGGTGTGATCCCAGTGAAGCAGGAGATTTTTTTCGCTAATAATGACATTGATTTTACCGATAAAACGGGAATTGACCATAGTAAATTCAGTTTTGGATTGAAGAAATCCTTGTTCAATTATATGCACGGAATCAATTTTGAAATGCCGTTGCAGAGTTGGTTTGATTTTAAAATTCCGAAGACGACGATTCATCCGGATTATATTCACGACTCGCTTTTGGAGGAAGATAATTTTAGTTTTAAGCCGAATTCCAAAATTGTTTTCCTTGAGAAAAATGTGATTGCCGAAGATTTCGTTAAAACTAAAAAAGGAAATTCGTGGGAATTGAGCCAACTGACGTTTCATTTGAAAACCAATATTTTAAAGATTGAATTGGACAAAGAAAAAGCACATTGGTTAATTAGAATTCTAAATGAAAATTCCATCGAAAATGGAAAGAAATTGAGTTTGTTGCAACTGAAAACTGATTTTGAAAATAGCTTTGAAGATTTTGAATTATTCTGGTTTTCAAAACCAATGCAACAATTGAAGGAAAATGGGGTGATTCTTTCGCTTTAGAAATTTAATTAAAATTCAATGTTTATAATTCATAGGAATAAATTCCTATGCTGGGGAATCGGTCGTCCCTTTGGGACTTTTTAAATGATATGAAATTGTTTTTTTTGGAACTTCAATTTTATGGAAATGTGAACCGAAAGACAAATGTTCGATTTTGCGAAGCTGCAGCCCGACTTGAACGGATCCCGATGTAAAATCGGGAGGGAGTGGAAGGCGGAAATAGCTGCCCAAACCTAATGAAGTCTAAGTCAAATAATTATCAATATTCCGGAACTTCGTCCCGCTTGAATTTTTACATAATTTTTTTTCTACCAATGTATCGAGACTTCGTCTCTTGATCAATTAAATTTTCCCTGAAACTTAAAACAAAAAAATCCCGAAAATTGCTTTCCGGGATTTTGATCTATGTGAATTGGATGATTACTCGCAAAGAATAATTCCTTTATCATTGTTGAATTCTAAAACACCACTTTTGATCTCGTAAGAGTAAGCGCTTTTTGCTTCTGTTTCTTTGGTCAAATATTTTTCGAAAGAACCATTGACTTTGTCAGTATAGATCTTCACTTTTCCACCAACCAAAGCAGAAACGATTGCCGCGTGATTTTTAAAGATTTGGAATTGCCCGCTTTTTCCAGGAAGAAGAACTGATTCTACTTCGCCTTCAAAGATCACAAATTCCGGAGTTAAAATTTTTATATTCATTTTAAATTAGATTAAAAGATTGAGAGATATGAGATATGAGACCAAATAAAAAGTCTATCATCTCTCATCTAAAAGTCTCTAGTCCTTTGTTAAGCGTTCTCTGCTAACAATTTTTGTCCTGCTGCGATAGCTTCTTCAATAGTTCCTTTCAAGTTGAAAGCAGACTCTGGATACTGATCTAATTCTCCATCGATGATCATATTGAAACCTTTGATGGTGTCTTTGATGTCTACCAAGGATCCTTTAAGACCTGTAAACTGCTCAGCAACGTGGAAAGGCTGAGACAAGAATCTCTGAACTTTTCTAGCTCTGTAAACTACCAATTTGTCTTCCTCAGAAAGCTCTTCCATACCAAGGATCGCGATGATATCTTGCAATGCTTTGTATCTCTGAAGAATTTCTTTCACTCTCTGAGCACAGTTATAATGTTCTTCACCAATGATCTCAGGCGCCAAGATTCTTGACGTAGAAGCCAAAGGATCTACCGCCGGGTAAATACCTAATGAAGCAATTTTTCTATCCAATACAGTCGTTGCATCCAAGTGAGCAAATGTTGTAGCTGGAGCTGGATCCGTTAAATCATCCGCAGGTACGTAAACTGCTTGTACTGAAGTAATGGAACCATTTTTAGTAGAAGTAATTCTCTCCTGCATCGCACCCATCTCAGATGCCAATGTCGGCTGATATCCTACCGCTGAAGGCATACGTCCAAGAAGTGCAGACACCTCAGAACCAGCCTGTGTAAAACGGAAGATGTTATCTACGAAGAACAATACATCTCTACCTTGTCCAGTTTCTCCACCATCTCTGTAATACTCTGCCAATGTCAAACCAGAAAGTGCTACTCTAGCTCTTGCTCCTGGTGGTTCGTTCATCTGTCCGAAAACGAAAGCTGCTTTTGAATCTTTCATTTCTTCTAGATCAACTTTGGAAAGATCCCAACCTCCATTTTCCATAGAGTGCATAAACTCGTCTCCGTATTTGATAATGCCAGACTCTAGCATCTCTCTCAAAAGGTCATTTCCTTCTCTTGTTCTTTCTCCTACTCCTGCGAATACAGAAAGACCACCGTGACCTTTTGCGATATTATTAATTAATTCCTGGATCAATACTGTTTTTCCAACACCTGCTCCTCCAAACAATCCAATTTTACCTCCTTTTGCATAAGGCTCGATAAGATCGATTACTTTGATACCTGTGAAAAGAACTTCTGCTGAAGTTGTCAACTGGTCAAATTTTGGTGCTGGTCTGTGGATTGGCAAACCTCCTTCTTTGGACAAGTTTTGAAGTCCGTCGATCGCGTCACCTACCACATTGAAAAGACGTCCATTTACGCCGTCTCCTACTGGCATTGTGATCTGCTGACCTGTTCCAAGAACTTCCTGTCCTCTTTGAAGACCGTCTGTAGCATCCATTGCGATACATCTTACAACGTCCTCGCCAATGTGCTGTTCAACCTCCAAAACAACTTTTTCTCCGTTGCTTTTGATGATTTCCAGAGCGTCATATATGTTTGGTAATTGTTCAACTTCATTAAAGACCACATCGATAACTGGTCCAATAATTTGTGAAATTTTTCCTTTAATTTGGTTTGCCATTACTAAATTTTTACTTGTGCGCAAAGATAATAAAACTTTGTATATCTGCATTGTCAGAAAAAAAGATTTTTATCATATTTGCATAACAATTGACAACACCATTTTTAGGTGTATTTTTACCCGGACAAAACGCATCACTTTTTGTCAAAAAATTTCAGCATTTGAAAATCATTACAGATTTCAACGATTATCACTCCAAAACCCCACTGGCATTATCATTAGGAATGTTTGACGGCGTTCATCTTGGTCATTTATCTATTATTAATACGTTGAATGAGATTGCCAAAAATGAAGATTTGGAATCAGCTATTCTAAGTTTCTGGCCACATCCAAGAAAATTCCTTAATCCGGATGATGATGTAAAAATGCTCAATACACTGGAAGAAAAGCTGGAATTGCTTGAAAGAAGTGGAATCCAGAATATTTTCCTTAAAACTTTTGATGAAGAGTTCAGAAATCTGACGGGAATCGAATTCTGTGAACAGGTTTTGGTTGACAAACTGAATGTAAAGCACATCATCATCGGTCATGACCATACTTTTGGAAAAAATAAAAGCGGGAATTTTGAATTATTGAAATCTTTATCCAGCGAACTCGACTTTAAAGTCAATCAACTGGAAGCAGTTCAACAGAATGATTTGAACATTAGTTCTACAAAAATCAGAATTGCTTTGGCAGAAGGCAGAATCAAAGATGCTAACGAAATGTTGGGTTACAATTATCCTTTGACCGGAAAAGTGATCCACGGAAAAAAATTGGGCAGAACGATTGGTTATCCAACGGCAAATATCGATGTGCCCGTAAACAAACTACTACCAAAAAGTGGCGCTTACATCGTAGAAGTTTGGATTGATAAGACTTTCTACAAAGGAATGTTGAGCATCGGAACGAATCCTACAGTCGATAATGAAAATCAAACTTTACATACGGAAGTTTACATTCTGGATTTTGACCAAGATATTTATGATAAAGAAATCACTGTAAAATTCAGGGATTATCTTCACGACGAGATTGAATTTGAAGGTTTGGAAAAGTTGATTGAAAAGTTGGATCTTGATAAAAGATTGACCGAGGAATTTCAGTTTTAAGAATTGTTGATTTCTTCTCTGATTTTCTTTATCAAAGATTTGAAGACCAAATCGTAAGAATGATCAATTAGTTTAAAAATCAAATCCTGTTTCAATCCTTCACAAACTACCGAATTCCAATGCGTTTTGTTCATATGATATGCACCGTTGATCTGAGAAAATTCTTCACGTAATTCCTCGCTCCATTCAGGATCAGCTTTGGCAGAGAATGTTGCCGGATGTTGTTCCAAGGAAATCAAAAGAAACATCTTCCCACCAACTTTGAAGACCAAGGTTTCCAGGTCAAAGGGAAAACTTTCCGTCACTGTCTTTTTACTTAAGCAATACTCGCGGATTTCCTCAGCTTCCATACAATTTTAAAACTTAAAAGTATTTTTCGGTAATTCTTTGTTGACCTCTATCTTATTGATTGTCATCACGTAATCGCTGTCTTTCTTAGGTGAAGACGATTCAATTCTGTAGGGCATTAATAATTGTCCTACTTTTTTATAATCAGAATAGGTCAGGATCTCATCTTTCTTGATCTCGCGAAACAACATATAAGTTCTCACATCAAAGTAATAAATTGTTTTGTTGACATTCTTAGTCAATTCGACCTTAAAATAAAGTTGGTCGTTAATTTTTTCTTTCCCTAGAAATTTAGCTTCAAAACCTTTGTTTTCCCAGTCGATAAAATCGTTGTCGAAGTTTTCAGGAATGTAATCATTGTACTGCTGAAGCTTGTTTTGCGCATAATTCATCGCATATCCATTCTTACCATCATAACCTTCAACGGGCGTTTCTTTTCCGCCAACAACCATTGCTGTTTTGCTGAGATTGGGACGTTGCTGATAGATTTTAATGGGATATTCGTCATTCACGCCAAGTGTAACTCTTCCTTGGATTTGAACCGTGTTCAGAAGTTTCCAATTGGTAAGGCCACCAGAATTCTCGATGTTTTTGTCGATAATTTCTGTAGCCGTTTGGGCAGAAATAAAAATGGAAAATATAATGGAGAATATGAGAATTATTTTTTTCATTCAGAATTTTTAAGAATCCAAAGATAGGATTTTTATTAAGTTATCGATTCTGTGGAAATATTAAAAAGTGCTAAAAAAGATATTAATCAGTTAGAGTAGCATTTTTGCTTTTTCCAGATCTTCCGGCGTATCGATTCCAATTCCTACAAAATCCGTTTCTATCAGCCTAATTTTCATCCCATTTTCCAAATAACGCAATTGCTCTAATTTTTCTGAAATTTCCATAGGTGTCATTTCCAGAGACGAAAACTTAAGCAAAGCCTTCTTCCTAAAAGCATAGACACCAATGTGTTTGTAATACTTCACATTGTACGATAATTCCCTATGAAAAGGAATCACAGAACGGCTAAAGTACAAGGCAAAACCATTATTATCAGTAATCACTTTCACATTATTAGGATTCTGAATTTCCTCAGATTCTTTCAATTGAATTTTCAATGAAGCCAAAGAAATCTCTTTCTTTTCGTCCTTGGCAAAAACGTCAATCAATTGCTTCAAAGGTTCTTTCTTGAGAAAAGGTTCATCACCCTGAACATTGATGACAATATCACAATCGATGTTTCGAACAGCTTCGGCAATTCTATCACTTCCTGTTTCGTGTTCGCCTGTCATTACGGCTTTTCCACCGTTTTTGGAAATTTCGTCAAAGATAATTTCGGAATCTGTAGCCACGAAGACTTCATCAAACAAACCAGTCTCTACAACATTTTTATACGTTGTTGTAATAATAGTTCTATTACCCAAAATTTCCATCATTTTGCCAGGAAATCTTGTTGAATTATATCGGGCAGGAATGACTGCGATAACTTTCATTATTTGTATTGTTTTATAATTTGTTCCAATCTATCATCAGGCTCAAAATCGAGAACGTCAATTAGTTTTACTTTTTTGAAATCTTTATGAAAGGTATTGATGACAACATTCCAATTTTCAGGAACGACCGCGGAAGGTACTTTTAAACAAAGCTTTTCATCAGCATCAAACCAAGCATTCCCAATCTTTTGACAATCCGAATAATTCCTAAAATCCCGCCAACTTTTTGATAATTCAGAAGATTCAACTTTGTGGATTTCTGCATTGCTAGGAATCTTAATTACCATAATTTTAAAGTCCTTATTGAATCCCAATCCTTTCCGATGCGCCAATGTTTCCAGATAGGCAAGAGAAATACTCTCGGCTGTGTAAAGTACTTTTTTACCTTCGGAGTTCCATCTTCCTTCCAAGCCACTCGCAAAGAGAGAGTCCGCATATCTTTTGTGGACAATTCTGTAAACGAGCATTATACAGGATAACCTTGGGCTAGTTTCTCTATCTCTTCGTAGATCAAATCTACACCTCCAGAAGTGGAAATAAAATCTATCGGCTTATCATTGGAATTCCAAAAAGGACGATTCATCCACAATGTAAACTCATCCAAATTTCCAAAGATCTCCTTTCCAAAACTATAAAGATTGATCAATTTTAATAGATGCTCGCTGTAGATCGGGTCTAAGCCTTTTTCCTGATCTCTGTAATTGCTGATGGTCCTTGGAGAAAGATTGATGACAGATGCCAAAGCTTTCTCTGGCATCTTGATGGCATCAGCAAGTGAATAGAATACATCTGTTTTCAAGCCTTCTCTTGCTTTTTTCAACAGTTTGTAGTCATCTTTTATTGCAAATCTATTGAACACAGAACTGACTGCTCCGTAAGCGGCTACTGGCTCTTCTACTCTATTTTTGTTGGAATCGCGATGTTCTTTATTTGTTGCCATTTCTTTTTCCTTTCTACAAAGATAGAAATTTTTCCAAATCAAAAACGAATTTTTTCCAATTATTTCAAATTTTCAAGCGCTTTTTTCAATTTAGGAAGGCAATCTTTGATATCATCTAGCGAACAACCGCCTATTGATGCTCTAAACCAAGGCACAGATTTGTCATTTCCAAATGCGGAGAACGGAACCAAAGCCATTCCTGCATTATTGATCAAATAGAAAACAAGGTCTGTAGAATTTTCGATTAATTTACCGTCTGGCGCAATTTTTCCGAGGTAATCCAATTTGATGGTCAAATAAAGTGCACCCATTGGTGAAATGCTTTCAACTGCAAAACCATTATTTTTCAAATCTTGGATTCCAGCGTGAAGTTCTTTCAAACTGTTATTAAGCTTTCCTTTGTAATCTTCTAAGAAAGTATCTACTGCAGAATCGTCAGCCAAGAACTCAGCAACAGCTTCCTGCTCTGGCTTTGGAGCCCAAGCGCCAACGTGAGTTAGCAAAGCTTTCATTTTATCAATCACCAAACTTGGCCCGAATCCCCAACCAACTCTAACACCAGTCGCTGCAAAACATTTGGACGTTCCATCAACGTAGATCGTGTAATCTTTCATTTCTGGAAAAAGACTTACTGGATCGTGATGATCTGAACCAAAAGTTAGCATCGCATAGATTTGATCATACATCAAATAAAGCGGTTTCTCATCATCACCTCTTCTTTTATTTTCTTCTAAAACCAACTCGCAGATGTCAGACAATTGCTCTTTTGTGAACATTGTTCCAGTCGGATTCAGTGGTGAACATAGACAAAGCAAAACAGCGCCTTCCAAATGTGGTCTCAAATCATCGGCTGTTGGCAAAAAATTATTGGATTCCTGAGTTTGGACTTCCACTGCATTGGCACTCGTCAGATAAGCATAATGGTTATTGTTCCAAGAAGGTATTGGGTAGATCACTTTGTCACCTTCGTCCACAATTGTTTTGAAAACGGCGTAGATCAAAGGTCTTGAACCAGCTGTAATCAAAATATCATTGGCTGAATAATCCAGATTCCAACGTTTTTTAAGATCATTGCTCACGGAAGCTCTCAGAGATTGCAAACCGTTTGCTGGTGGGTAATTGGTAAGATTATTCTTGTATGCTTTCTGGATTCCGTCTTTCAACTCCTGAGGAATTGGATAGATGTTGGAATTAAGATCGCCGATGGTAAGGTTTGAGATTTGTGCACCTTTCGCTTTCAGGTCATTCACTTCATTTCCGATTTTGATGATCTCTGAACCAATGAGGTTAGATGCGAGTTTTGATACTTTCACTTTATTGATTTTAGATGTTATTATTCAGACTTAGAATCTGATTTTATTCTTTTTATAGTTTTACAAAGGTCTTAAATGTAGCTGAGTAATTCAACTTACATCAAAAAAAAGTTCCCAAAAATTAAATGACTTTAACAATTGAGAACTTTTCTATTAAAATATTTTAGATAATATTTAATTCAAATAAAATTTTCAATTACAGGTTGAGATCCTGTTTTACTTTATTGATCTTCTCTTCCAACTTAGGAAGCTTTTCTACGAAATCTTGCTCAGAAGTGATAGAATCTTTCACAGAAACATAGAATTTAATCTTAGGCTCCGTTCCGGAAGGACGCACGCAAACCTTTGTTCCATCTTGGGTATAGTAAATCAAAACGTTAGATTTTGGAATATCGTCCATTACTTTTTTCTCATTCTTAGAAACTACGAAACAAGTTTGTTCTTTGAAATCTTTTACTTCTTCAACTAATGATCCTGCAATTTCTTTTGGAGGATTTTCACGGAAATTCTTCATCATTTCCTGAATCTCTTCTGCACCACTTCTTCCCTTTCTCACTACGTTGATCAAACCTTCATAATACAATCCAACTTCCTTGTAGATATCGATCATATATTGATAAACGGTTGTTCCGTTGGCTTTACACCAGGCCGCGATCTCACAAGCCGTCAAGATAGAACCGCAAGAATCCTTGTCTCTCACGAAATCTCCTGTCATAAATCCGAAACTCTCTTCGCCACCGCAAATGAACTTTTCCTGACCTTCAAAATCACGGATCATTTTCCCGATCCATTTGAAACCGGTCAATCCAACTTTGCAGTCAACACCGAATTTCTCAGCAACATCAAAGAAAATATCAGACGTCACAATCGTAGAACCAATGAATTCTTTTCCGGTAATTTTTCCCGCTTTTTTCCATTGATCTAATATATAATAAGTAAGAATTGTATTACATTGATTTCCATTCAACAATTGAATTTCGCCATCAAGATTCCTCACTGCAATTCCCAATCTGTCGCCGTCTGGATCTGTCCCGATCACGATATCAGCATTGGTAATTTCCGCAAGGTCCATCGCCATAGAAAGTGCTGCTGGCTCTTCTGGATTTGGGGAAGCAACGGTTGGAAAGTTTCCGCTTGGAATCATTTGTTCCTGCACGAGATCCACTTTTGTGAATCCAGCTTTTTTAAGTGCTTTTGGAACAGTTGTGTAGGTCGTTCCGTGGATGGATGTGAAAACGATATTAAGATTATCTCTACCAACATTCTGATACAGAGAATTTTCCATACAAGCATCAACGTAAACATCGTCTTGCTCTTCACCGATCCACTCGATCAAATCATCGTTTCCATCAAATTTGATATTTTCGAATTTGGTTGCATAAACTTCTCTGATGATATTTTCGTCATCTGGCGGAACGATTTGCGCACCGTCATTCCAGTAAACCTTATAACCATTATATTCTGGTGGATTATGAGAAGCCGTCAAAACAATCCCAGCGTTACATTTTTTATCACGAACGGTGAAAGACAATTCTGGTGTTGGACGATGATCTTTGAACAACAAAACCTTGATTCCGTTAGCCGTCAAAACATCAGCCACCACTTTACCGAATTCCTTAGAATTATGTCTCACATCATAAGCAATCGCCACTTTGATTTCCTCGCCAGAAAATTGCTGATGAAGATAATTGGCTAGACCTTGAGTCGCTTGTCCTAATGTATATTTATTC
This sequence comes from Epilithonimonas sp. JDS, assembly GCF_021261315.1. Classification (GTDB taxonomy): domain Bacteria; phylum Bacteroidota; class Bacteroidia; order Flavobacteriales; family Weeksellaceae; genus Epilithonimonas. Next base: position 190,901 of record NZ_JAJSAX010000004.1, on the reverse strand, counting down.
AAACGATTGGTCCCAACGCCCATTATGCCGCGCATTCCGCCAGTTCCGAATTCTAATTCTCTGTAAAAAGAATCTTCCAGATCTGGAGATTCGGAATCAATCAAAGTTTGAACTTTTTTTCTGGTTTCTTCGTCAAATGTTTCGGAAAGCCAAAGTTTTGCTTTATCTAAAGTTGGTGTTGTATCTGACATTTATTTTTTAGTTTAATTAATTAATTAATTTTCTTGTTTTCGATAGTCGCTTTCTCAGTGACTTTTAATTTTTTCGAAGGATTTCCGTAATAAATCAATTTTGAAGTATTTCCGATTTTACCTTTGATTTCCTCATCCACATTCAGTTCTGCATAATTTCCATTTTGGGACTCGATTTCCAAATCTTTTATATACCAATACGGCGAAATAATGCTCGCTGTATCTCTGATGTTAAGTTTTGCTAAAGTTGTTTTTCCCAACAAGTTAGCTCTACCTTTATTCAGCATTTCGATGGTCGACTTTTCTGAAATCACTGAACCGATAAATTTAGCATTATCTTTCAAATGAAGGGAAAAATTTTCAACTTTCATCTGGCTGGAGATATTAAGTTCCACTGAATCAGCTATTTTAATATCATCAAATGGATTTTTTCCGTAGATGGTAATATTATAAAAGTCAACTTTATCCGTTGCACTTTTCTCCGTAATCGATAAGTTTTTGTCTTTAACTTCGATTTTCAGATTTTCGAAAACGTTTGGATAAGTTTCCACATTTACAAAATTGTGTGGACTTTGCACATAAAAAACTCTGAACTTCCCTTTCAGATTAAGTTTTGAAAACTCAGCCAATTCCACATCCTTGGATTGGATTTCGCCTTTTGGTTTTACTTTTCCGCAGGAAACCGCTGTGAAAATTAGAATTAAATAAAATAGATTTTTCATAAGTTTATTGATTTACCAAATTAGAAAAATTATCTCGTTTAAATTAATTCCTCAATATGATAATTCTTATGTTCCCGATTCGTTCTGATAATCAATTCTCCTAAGAATCCAGCTACGAAAAGCAAACTTCCCATAATCATCATCGTCAAAGCGATGAAAAACCAAGGATTATTCGCAATCAGATTTCCGTAAACTTTGAAAATATAGACATCAATCAGTTTTGAAATTCCCAACCAAATGGCTGACAAAAATCCAATAATAAACATCAAAGTTCCTGCTGCACCAAAGAAATGCATCGGTCTTCCGCCAAATCTGCTGACAAACCAAAGCGTCACCAAATCCAAAAATCCGCGAACAAATCTTTCCGTCCCAAACTTCGAAGTTCCATAAGGTCTTGCCTGGTGCTGAACCGGTTTTTCCGTAATATTTCTGAAACCTGCGTTAGCTGCCAAAACCGGAATATAACGGTGCATATCGCCGTAAACATCGATAGATTTTACGACTTGTTTTTTATAAGCTTTCAGTCCGCAGTTGAAATCGTGAAGCGAAACGCCGGACACTTTTCTAGCCGCCGAATTGAATAATTTTGATGGAATATTTTTGGTCATCACATTATCAAAACGCTTCTTCTTCCAACCGGAAACGATGTCGTAATTTCCTACTTTCACCATCTCGTGAAGTTCTGGAATCTCCTCTGGAAAGTCTTGTAAATCAGCATCCATTGTAATAATGACATCGCCATTTACCTTTTCGAAAGCAGCGTGAAGTGCCTGTGATTTTCCGTAGTTTTTGGAGAATTTAATCCCGTGGATTTGAGGATGTTGGATTTTCAGATTTTCGATGATGGACCAGGAAAGGTCGGTGCTTCCGTCATCTATGAACCAAACTTCGTAAGACAGTTTGTTGGCCTGACAAACGTTGTCAATCCTTGTGAACAGCTCTTCTAGAGAGTCTTGCTCGTTGAGTAATGGGATGATTATGGAGAGATTCATTGATATAAAGGATAGATTTTAAAAGGTCAAAGATATTTCTTTTGGATGAGATTTAAAGCTTCGTCTGGTGCAAAAACAGGAATTTCGGATGTGGAAAAATCTTTTATATTTCGTGTAATTATTCCTGTTAAATTTTTAATTTGATGAGCACAAAAAATTTGAATCGCATCTTCAAAATCTTTATGATTCGATTTAATTGATTTTCTCAGAATTTCCTCGTCAACGGGGATAATCTTTAGGAAGTTCAAAACTTCATTTATCAGCTCTCTTAATTCTGCCTCTTTAATATTCTTTTTACAAATATAATGCACGGTCGCGATACTGTGCGAGGAAGCAAAAAGTACGATATTTTCTTTTGTGGAAAAATTAAAAATTTCTGAAGCTAAATCAAAATGTGGAACTCTTTTTTGAAGCAAATCCACAATGATGTTGGTATCTAAAAAGAAGAACATTTTTATAAATATTTTTTTTCTAAATACTCTCTCCTGATATTATCCAATTCTTCGTCAGTGTACTGAGGCGTATTATTTGGGATTTTTTCAAGAAGTTTTTTCATTTTTGGAGTTGGCTCATTGATTATTTCTGGTTCACCTAATGATTCCAAATATTTTTGCACCATTTCGGAAAGACTTCTCTGAGTACCTTTGGCGTATTTTTTAGCTTTTTCAATAACTGACTTTTCTACAGTCAAGGTAAGTTTGGTTGTCATTACGTATTGTTTTAGTAAAGATACGTATTAATTATAAATGATGAATTAGAATTTAATAAATGATTTTTTCGAAAATCAGACATCTCTACTCGTAACGTTTTTTGTTCTTCAAAAACCCTGCGATGATAATAGACAAAAGTAGATAAAATAGTAAAAAGCCACCAAAAACTGCGGACATAAATTTGAAAGAAAAATAATTCCTGTTTTCCTTCAACGCTGCTTCCCTAGCCAGTTTTGCGCCGGTGTAATTTTCTTCCAGGTCTTTTACTTTGGTGCGGTCTTTTTGATTGGCCGCTTCCACTTTCAATTTAGCGTAAGATTCGTCCAGATTGTCAAGTTCTGTCTGAATATACTGGTGATTGAGCAAATCCCGTGCGTCTGTATCTACATAATTCAGGAATGCAAAAATAGAAAATACTGATATAATTCCGCCTGTAAAAAGCGTTAAAAATGTTTGTTTAAAAGCTTGAGGATAAGTAATTAACGTGCCACCTCTTAACCAATAGGTTGAAGCAAAGCCAGCCAAGACATACAAGAACGTCATCCCAAAGGCATTGACTTGCATTGTGGTCTCAAAGTAGTTGGCGTTTGCGAAGAAATAGTACACAATGAAGAATGCCAACATTGTGAGAGCGTATAAAATAAAACCTATTGTTACAGGGTTTTTTGTCATAATTTTTTAATTTTTGATAAAAGAGATAAATATTTCAAACTGACTATCAACAATCTAGAGTCCACTTGATTTCTTTTCTCTGTTTTCCTTTTTCTTTTTTCTTAATTTTTCTATCTTTGCACCGGCAAGTCCTAAACAACCAGCTCCTGAGAATCCTCCAGGGTGGGAACGCAGCAAAGGTAATTGGTCGTAGCGGTGTGATTTAGGTAGCTTGCCATTTTTTATTTTTTAAAGTTAAGAGATTAAGACAGTTTCAATTTGAACTACTTAATCTCTTAATTTTTTTGTTTAGAACTCAAATTCCTGTCCTAATTCTGGTAATGTAAATTCGATATTCTTGTCAGAGAAATGCTTTTTTGCTTCTTCGTGATTGATTTCAATTGGTGGGAAAGTATCGAAATGACAACCAATCACTTGTGGCGTTTTCAATAATTCTGATGCTGCGAAAGCCGCTTTTCTAGGACACATCGTGTAATGTTTTCCAACTGGTAGAATCGACAAATCCAATTTCCCAAAAACCTGTGGAAACAAGCTCATCTCAGCCGTCACACCAGTATCTCCAGCCAAATAAAGGTTTCTCCCGTCAGCAAATCTAAAAATATAACCAGAAGCCAGTCCACCGTAAGTACCGTCCGGAAAAGAGCTCGTGTGTAAGGCAGGAACCATAGAAATTTTCAAATCTTCAATCTTGGCAGAACCACCGAAATTGATATCAATATTATTGGTGTGTTTGAAATAACCGCAAATCTCAGGCTGTCCGATTACCGTTGCATCAGGATGATTTTCAAGCACTTCTTTTACGTCCGCAATATGGTCGCCGTGTGCGTGCGTAATCAACACATAATCGATTTTCTGAGCGGTGATGTCAAATCCTGATTTTTCTTTCTGATAGTTGTAGAAAGGGTCTGCAAGAATTGTTTTTCCGTTGTATGTGAACAAAAAACAGTTTTGTCCGAGGAATTTTATTTTCATTTTTTTTAGATTTATTAATTAAAATAATTAAGGCCAAAAGCCGTCAAAACTGCCATCAGGAAAGTTAAGATTCCGACTTGTTTCAGGAATGGGTCCAATAGTTTTGGTTCGTTGACAGCCATTATGCTTCTCCTTAATTTGATGAATGGGAAAATCAGAATCATCACGATGAAAGGATAATATTTCCCTTGAGCCTGAAAGCCGTTGTACATCAAAAAGGCCAACATCAAAAGAATCGGTAATTGCAATAAGATGATTTCGTAAATCATTGCATTTTTGTAACCAAGCTTCAATGCAAACGTTTTTTTACCTGATAATTCGTCGTTGACGATGTCTCTCATATTGTTCAGGTTAAGAACGGCCATACTCAACATTCCGACTGCAATTGCAGGGAACAGGACGTCCCAACTGAAAGATTTCGTAAACAGAAAATAACTCCCGCAAACAGAAACCAATCCGAAAAAGATGAACACGAAAATATCGCCTAAACCTAAATATCCATAAGGTTTTTTTCCAACCGTATATCCAATCGCTGCCAAAATCGAGGCAATTCCCAATCCGATAAATATCCAAAATTCTCTGGTGTAAGCCGGATAGAAAGCGACATACAATAATGCAACCGTTGCTATAAATGATAAAATCGAAAGTAGAATCACCGCATTTCTCATTTGATTTGCTGTGATTTTTCCTGATGCCACTGCTCTTTGTTCCGCTTCTCCTATCCTATTTTTGTCTGTTCCTTTCACCCCGTCGCCATAATCGTTGGCGAAGTTGGAAAGTACCTGATATAGTAAAGTGACCAGAAGTGCCAAAGCAAAAATCCGCCAATCCCAAAATCCGCCTTCGTGAGAAATCCTCCATTTTGCAATGAAAGCGCCCATAATAATTCCACTCATAGAAAGTGGTAAAGTTCTAAGCCTCGCAGCTTGTATCCAATGTTTCATAATTGATAAATGATAATTGATAGATGATAAATGAAGATAAAATCAATTATCATTTATCAGCTATCGTTGATGCTACGATATCCATTGGTCGTCACCAAAGTCTGGTTTGCGTTTTTCCAGGAAGGCATTTCTACCCTCTTTTGCTTCCTCTGTCATATAGGCTAAACGCGTTGCTTCTCCTGCGAAAATCTGTTGTCCAACCATTCCGTCGTCTGTCAGATTCATTGCGAATTTCAGCATTCTAATGGAAGTCGGCGATTTTGCAAGGATTTCCTGCGCCCATTCATAAGCGGTGTCTTCCAATTCTGCGTGAGGAATTACGGCGTTTACCATTCCCATTTCTTCTGCTTCTTTTGCTGAATAATTTCTTCCTAAGAAAAATATTTCTCTGGCTTTTTTCTGACCAACCATTTTTGCCAAATAAGCAGAACCATAACCACCGTCGAAGCTTGTAACGTCAGCATCGGTCTGTTTGAAAATCGCGTGCTCCTCACTTGCCAAAGTCAAATCGCAAACCACATGAAGCGAGTGTCCACCGCCTACTGCCCAACCGTTTACCACAGCGATCACCGCTTTTGGCATAAAACGAATCAAACGCTGAACTTCCAGAATGTTTAGGCGATGTCTTCCATCTTCTCCCACATAACCTTGATGGCCACGTGCTTTCTGGTCGCCACCGCTGCAGAATGCGTGTCCGCCGTCTTTTGGACTTGGGCCTTCGCCTGTCAACAGCACAACGCCGATGGACGAATCCTCGTAAGCGTCGTAGAATGCGTCATAAAGTTCTGAGGTTGTTTTTGGTCGGAAAGCGTTTCTGACTTCTGGTCTGTTGATAGCGATTCTTGCAACGCCATTTGATTTTTTATAGGTAATATCTTCGTATTCTTTGACGATTTTCCAGTCTGCCATTTTTTGAAAATTTAGAGTGTAAATATAAGCAGAATTGATGGTGTTTCAAAGGAATTATCTCGCAGTTTGACAATTGCCAAAGCTTCCTCTTTGGGAACATTTTCTAACTGTGACAAATCGTGAATCTTGCGCCAGCGCGTAAGGGATAGAAGCGGATATCCTTTTTTCGGTGAGGGAAAAACGTTGGCGAAAAAAGATAGTAGCGGATAGCCCGGTCTCTTTGTATTGCTTTGCTGAAAATGTCTTTCGGTAAACTAAACGTGAAAGCAAAACAAAGAGATACGCCCAAATAGAAAAGCCTCAGAAAAATCTGAAGCTTGTGTTAAAATTGTTGCCACAACCCTAAAGGGAGCAATTTTATATTACTCTACAACCTTGATTGCGCTTGCCAAAAATCTGGTTTCGGTTTTTGGTTCTGTGATCGCATCTATCTCGGCCTGAGATTTTTTAGCGTCCTCGGCATAATGTTGCAATTCTTTTACTGAAGTGGTTTTGCTCTCTGCGCTGCCTTCCAAAATCACGGTTTTACCCTCCAAAGCGGTCGGAACGAAGAAGGCATAATCTTTCATCTTCACGAAGAATGTTTCGCCGGAATCTGTTGCCAAGCTTACCCAACAGCCTTTCTTAGGGCAAACGCCGGTCACTTTTCCTTTGACAGAAGTTTTGGCGATTTTGGGTGTTGCTTTCAATTCTTTATTGAGTTCGTCTGGAGAAATGGCTTTCTTAACAGCTTTTGCGGAGACATCCTGGCCGTAGTATTCACCAACTTTCGCTTCGCCTGCTGGCGGACCGGATTGTGCGAATGCTGAAACGGATAATCCTATCAATACAAATGCAAACAATATATTTTTCATACTTTAATATTTATTTTTTTAATGTTGTAAATTTAGAAAATTATTTAGAATGAGAAAAAATAATTTTTTGATGTAATGAAATCGAGTTTTCAAGTGTCTTAGTTATATAAAATCAAAAACTATAAAAAATTATACTTATGAAAATACAACTTTTAACTCTGGTCCTTTTGGCTTCTGCGGCAAATTTTTCTTGTGTACAATCCAAAGGTGACAATTCCAACGGAAACGATGCGATGTTTTCTAACTTGATCTCTGACTCCGGAAAAGGTGAAGTGGTTGAGAAAACTTACGACATCAATTTTGACGAATTGGAAATTTCGACTTCTCTGAATGCGGAAGTCTTCAAATCTAACAATGAGAAAATCGTTGTTTATGCACCTTCTGACCTGATGAAATATGTGGTCGTGAAACAAAACGGTGGAAAAGTACAGGTGAAAATACAATCTGAGTCTATGAAAAGTATTTCTACAGATCGAATCAAAATTAAAGTTTATGCTAAGGATTTTGACCATTTGGCAGCCAATTCCAGCGGCAGCATCTCTTTGAAAGACAACTTCAGTTTCTCTGATCTGGATGTGAAAGTTTCCAGCTCTGGAACGATAAAAGGTAACATCAATGGCGGAAATATCAATATCCAAGCCTCAAGCAGCGGAAATTACGAAGGCGAGGTCAATGCGAAAAGTTTGAATATGCAAAGCTCATCTTCCGGCGGAATCGACATCAAAGGAAAATCTGAAAGTGTGAACATCCAAGCGTCATCTTCTGGTGATGTGGACGCGGAAAACTTCACGACAGAAAGTGCTGTTTTAGCAACGTCATCATCTGCCGACATCACCATTGGCGTGAGTAAAAGTGTGACCGCAAGCGCATCTTCCAGCGGAGATATCCGTGTGATCAAAAGAGGAAGCTTGAATGAGATCACTAAAAACGAAAGTAGTTCTGGATCTATTTCTATCCAGTAATTTTATATCATTTTCTCAAAAAAAAAGAGACCCGAAAATTTGGGTCTCTTTTTATATTTAAATCAAATTTCGATTAGTTGAATTTGATAATGCTTTCCATCTTTGCAGTTTCCTCGTTCACCAACTCATCATCTACCAAGATCTTTCCAGAATGCTCATCGATGATGATCTTCTTTCTCTGAGCGATTTCCATTTGCTTCTGTGGTGGAATCGTGAAGAAAGAACCTTTTGGCGCTCCTCTTTCCAATCCTACAACCGCAAGACCAGTTGAAGATCCAGTACGGATCCTTTGGTAAGAAACCAATAATCTTTGGTCGATCTTCTCAGCAAATTCTTTAGATTTTTCCAATAGATAATCTTCTTCTTTTTGAGTTTCAGAAACCAAGTTTTCCAACTCGTTTTTCTTGTGAACCAAGTGGTTGTTTAGCTCATCGATCTTAGCAGTCAAATCAGCCAAAGTTTCCTTTTTGTGATCGATCTTCCCTCCAAATTCTTTGATTCTTTTTTCAGCCAATTGAATTTCCAATTCCTGGTACTCTACTTCTTTTGCTAAAGTTTCGAATTCTTTGTTATTTCTAACGTTATCTTGCTGCGTTTTATATTTGTCAATCAATACTTGAGCGCTTTTCATAAGATCTTTTTTCTCATTGATCTCTGCATTTTGCTCAGCAATTTCAGATTCGAATTTTTGGGCTCTTTTGTTAAGACCTTCAATTTCTATCTCAAGATCTTCTACTTCAATTGGCAATTCGCCTCTTGTATTGCGGATCTCATCCAAACGGGAATCAATGATCTGCAAATCGTAAAGTGCTCTTAGTTTTTCTTCAACAGAAATTTCGTTTACTTTTTTATCAGCCATATCTATATAAAATAATTAACAGGATTTGTTTTCTTAGTCGTTTTTGCGATGGCAAATATAGTGAATTTTTCGGACAATATTTCAAATAATTGTTGAGTTACAAATTGTTCCGATTCAAAATGTCCGATATCGCAGATCAGCATTTTGTCTTCTGCCGAGAAAAAGTCGTGGTATTTCACATCGCCCGTGAGGTAAGCATCACATTTTGAAGACAATGCAGACTTTATTCCGCTTGCTCCACTTCCGCCCAAAACGCCAACTTTTTTGATTTTTTTATTAATTAAAGAACTGTGTCTTATGACATTAAGGTCAAATTTTTCCTTTACAAATTGTAAGAAATCCTCCTCATCCATTTCACTTTCCAAATCTCCGAATCGTCCCAATCCAGTATAATGATTTTCGTTGTCGAGGGATATTAATTGGTAAGCCACTTCTTCGTAAGGATGATTTTGTTTCATCGCAGAAAGAATTTGGTTTTTCTTAAAATCTTCAAAAATCACCGAAACCAAAACTTCGTCCGCATTTTCTCGTTCGTTAAGATTTCCAGTCACTGGATTCGAACCATCCAACGGACGAAAAGTGCCGTTTCCATTAATAGAAAAACTGCATTCATCGTAGAAACCGATATTTCCCGCTCCAGCCTGGAACAAAGCATTTTTCAAATTCTCAGCCGAATCAACCGGAACATAAACTTGCAATTTCTTGAGTTGATTTTGTTTCGGCATCAATATTTTTTGATTTTTCAAACCCAAAATTTCGCAGATTTTATAATTGACACCGAAATAATCATTGTCAAAAGCCGTGTGAATCGCGTAGATTGCAATTTTGTTTTCCAAAGCTTTCAGAACTGCTTTTTCAACATAATTCTTTCCAGTGATTGACTTCAAACCAGAAAATATAATCGGATGAAAACAAACCACGAGATTGAAATTCTTTTCAATAGCTTCATCAATCACTGATTCCAAAGCGTCGTGAGCAACCAGGATTCCTGAGATTTCCCTATCTTGATTTCCGCAAAGCAAACCGACGTTATCAAAATCCTCAGCTTGTTTTATAGGAATTAATTTTTCAAACTCCTTTATAAATTCATTGATTTTCATTAATTTAATTTTTATCTGATAAACAATCGGTCATCAAAAGTGAATTTCTCCACTTTTATGATTTTAACATCTTTAAAATTGACATTTCTAGGATTGATAATATAATTGAATTCCCCTTGAACCGCCGCGGATGGAACTTTCATCGCCAAGAATTTATTTTCCTTTAGAAATTTATCACCCATTTTTTGTGTAGAGTCCAGATGTGGAAAAGTGTTCCAGTCCTTAGGGAATCTCTTCGGCTCAAAAACCTCGATATCGGGAATCTCAATATGGACCAATCGATAATCTTTTGGAATAATGCCAAGCGGAATGTGAACTGCGATTTCGGTAACACACAGTGCTATAGATTGCCCTGTATACAACGTCGCGTTGCCTTTGCTATTCCATCGTCCACCAGCTATTTCAGCACCTTTTCCAGAAAGGTCATTGGCATAGATTTCTTTTGAAAGCCTGTAAACTATCATCAAGAATTACGCTAAAATGCCGTGCTCCAATCTCGTAAGCTCATCCATTAGAAGAGAGATTCCAAAGTTGCTGCCAATCAGGTCTTGTGGTTTTGTTTTGCCTAAAGCCAGATTTTCTGCTTGCAACCAAATCAAAAAATATTCTGATGAACCAAAAACCTCTTCGCCTCTTTTGTAGAGCATTTCTATTTGCAATATCTTCTCGGATTGCAGTGTGTCAAAGGTTTTCTCTTCTTTTTGGTAACGGGACAATGTTTTTCCAGAAATATGAAGAAAACCAGCCCACTCTTGAAAACTGAAAGGGAACTTTTTCACAAGATTATCAAAAAGCTTGAAAGAAATACCGCGTTCTGCAATTTCTATCATTCTGAAGATGCCGCCATCGTCAAAATTCTGATATCCGTAGACTGCAGCTGGCTCTGCTACGGAATGTGTGGTGTCTGTTGTTTTATATTTTTTCATCATTTTTATTTTTCTACTCCACAAAGATAAGACTTTTGTCTTGATAAAAAAGACTTTTGTCTATTTTTTTATTCATCGTGAATTGATTTATTTTATTACCTTCAATTTTTAATTTACTAAAATGAAAATCAAACCAGAGTTTGACCTCATTCCAGAGGATGGATGGCGAAAGAAGATATACGAAACGGTTTACCTGTCCCACACAAAAGCCGGGAAAATATTCGATATCTGTTTACTTGCATTAATTCTCATAAGTACGGCTCTGCTGATGGTGGAGACGATTCCTATTTTCAGATTGGAATATTACAAAGAGTTTTATTATGCGGAATTTTTTATCACTTTAATATTCACGATAGAATATATTTTGAGAATTATCTGTGTGAAGGACCGGGAAGAATATATCTTTAGTCCTCTAGGAATCATTGATTTCCTTTCAATAATTCCATTTTACATCAGTTTATTATTTCCGGTATGGCATTTTGTTGCAATTATCAGAATGTTAAGGTTATTGAGAATTTTCAGGATTTTTAATCTTGCTGACTATATGCACGATGGACGATTCATCGTTTCTGCGCTTAAACACAGTTCAAGGAAGATTTATATTTTTCTTTTATTCATGGCAATCTTCATTGTTATAATTGGCTCGTTGATGTACATAATCGAAGGTGGGAATAATGGATTTAGCAGCATTCCACAAAGTGTTTATTGGGCAGTTGTGACTATAACCACGGTTGGTTACGGTGATATTTCTCCCGGAACTCCTATTGGTAAAATATTATCCATAGTTGTCATGCTTTGCGGATACAGTATCATCGCGGTTCCAACCGGAATTGTAACATCGGAATTTCGGAAGCAAAAGAAAAACAATTTTCAGTGTAACAGATGTGGTAACGAAGATAATGACGAGAATGCACGTTTCTGTAAAATCTGCGGAGAAAGGATCGTCTAATCTGAGCGAAAAATTAATTTCATCATAGTTTAAGTTAAATTAATATTATAATATAAATATTTAAAAATAATCGGTTATATTTGATGAATCGAAAATAATATTTAATTATAATCAGAAAATAGTTTAAATAGGTGGTTATGAAAAATTTCAATTTCATATTTGGGATCATCCTTCTTAATTTTTTGTGCAATTGTTCCGCTTCTGCATCCATTTCGGATAATACTTCTTCCGAAATTCTAAATGTCAAACATCACACTTATAAAACTGTAAAGTTTCCAACCTCGGATGGATTGAATGTTTATGCTGACCTCTATTCAAGCAGCAGTAAACGAGGTCCGCTTATTATTCTTTACCATCAGGCAGGCTTCAGCAAAGGAGAATTCAGAAGTATTGCGCCGAGATTGGTTGATCTTGGTTTCAATGTTCTGGCGGTTGATCTTCGTTCCGGCGATATTGTGAATCAGGTTACAAATCTGACTCAGAAAGAAGCTTTAAAACAAGGAAAATCTACCGCTTTTCAGGATGTAATTCCAGATTTGGAAGCTTCTTTTGATTATGCAAAAAATAAAATAAAATCCAGAAAAATAATCTATTGGGGAAGCTCATACTCTGCTTCATTAGGATTTTATATGGCTGCAAAGTATCCGAAAGATTACAAAGCGCTGATTGCTTATTCTCCCGGAGAATACTTTAAAATTGAAAATAAGAATATTTCGGAATTCGCAAAAGATGTGAAGATTCCAGTTTATACTTCTTCTGCGCGAAATGAAGAATCCACATGGAAACCTATTTATAATTCAATTAAATCCAAAAAGCAATTTTATCTCCCCGCAAAAACCAAAGGTCATCACGGGACTATGGCACTTTCGTCTTTCTACGATGACAGCGAGGAAAACTGGCAGGCCATTATTCCTTTTTTGAAAACATTGAGGTAAACTCTTCTTCATTTTCCAGAAAAGTTCGTTTGGCTTCTTCATAACCTATTTTGAAAATCTCCTCCATATTCTGAGGTTTTCTTTCGAAAATTCCATATTTCGATAACTTTTTGGAAGTAATGAACCAATCGCAATAGGCAAATTTGAAAATCTCTGTCCGATGTGAAGCCAATTCGTAAGCTCTTGTAGTTACAGCTTTAATGGTTCGAAGATCTTTAACCTCGACATCCTGAGGCGGCGTGACGTAGACTCCAATCATTCTATCGCATTCGTTATTAATAATATCTGCAGGAAAATTATTGAGAACTCCACCGTCGCTGTACATTTCTTCTCCAATAAAATAAGGCGTAGAAATCCCGGGAATACAAGAGGAAGCGATAATTGCATCCACAACTTTGTAATGTTTTTCGAAAACTTTTTGTTGTCCTGTTATTAATTCTGTAGCGACAATTCTCACATCTTTTTGCAAATCCCCAATTGTCATATCCTGGAAAATAGGTGTCAAATACATTGTGAAAATGGCTGAGGAAACAAATCCCGGCTGATTGAACGTAAAATGTTTCCAATTGAAAAAATAAATCGACTGGAAAAAATCCAAAATTTCCTCCGGTGATTTCCCAACGGCATACAGAGAGCCAACGATGGAACCTGCGCTACAGCAAGAGAGAATGTCTGGTTTAATGTTTTTCTCATTTAGAAATTTCAAAACACCCGCGTGAGCCAATCCACGTGTTCCACCTCCGGACAAAACCAATCCTATTTTCGAATTTTCCATTACGTAAAATTAAAAAAACCGCAGAAAAATCTGCGGTTTTTATATATGAATATTATGTTATTCTTATTAAATATGAATCACCTCGCCGTAAGCAGCAGCTACAGCTTCCATCACAGCTTCAGAGATTGTTGGGTGCGGGTGGATAGATTTAAGAACTTCGTGTCCTGTCGTTTCTAGTTTTCTCGCAACCACAGCTTCAGCAATCATATCAGTAACACCGTCACCAACCATATGACAACCAAGCCACTCGCCATATTTAGCATCAAAAATCACTTTGATAAATCCATCAACATCACCATTAGCCGTAGCTTTTCCAGATGCTGAGAATGGGAATTTACCAACTTTGATTTCGTAACCTTTTTCTTTCGCTTGCTTTTCAGTCAAACCAACAGAAGCAATTTCCGGATGACAATAGGTACAACCTGGAATATTTCCGTAATCGATAGCTTCTACGTGAAGACCTTTGATTTTCTCAACGCAAGTGATTCCCTCTGCAGAAGCCACGTGAGCCAAAGCCTGAGTTGGGATGATGTCACCAATGGCATAATATCCTGGAACAGAAGTTTCGTACCATTCGTTAACCAAAACTTTTCCTTTTTCAGTTTTGATTCCAACTGCTTCAAGTCCGATTCCTTCTACGTTTGAAGCAATTCCAACTGCAGAAAGCAAGATGTCGGCCTCCAAAGTAATATTTCCAGTAGCTGTTTTCACGCTAGCTTTCACGCCGTTTCCTGAAGTATCCACAGATTCTACAGAAGCGTTGGTCATAATTTCAATCCCTGATTTTTTAAGAGATTTCTCCACGTGTTTTGAAACTTCTTCATCCTCCAAAGGAACGATGTTTGGCAAGAATTCTACAACAGTCACTTTGGTTCCCATTGCGTTATAAAAATCAGCAAACTCAATTCCGATAGCGCCAGAACCTACAACAATCATAGATTTTGGTTGCTCAGGAAGAGACAATGCCTGTCTGTATCCGATTACTTTTTTACCATCTTGAGGAAGGTTTGGCAATTCTCTGGAACGCGCTCCAGTTGCGATAATGATGTTGGTTCCGGAATATTCAGTTGATTTTCCTTCAGCATCTACAACGTTCACTTTTTTACCCGCTTTTACAGTGGCAGTTCCCATAATGACATCGATTTTGTTTTTCTTCATCAAGAAAGAAATTCCACCGCTCATTTTCGAAGCCACACCTCTACTTCTTTGGATAACTTTTGAAAAATCGAAGCCTGGATTTTCCACTTTGTTAAGACCATAGTCTTCGGCGTGCTTCAGATAATTGAAAACGTGAGCAGATTTCAACAACGCTTTAGTTGGGATACAACCCCAGTTGAGGCAGATTCCGCCAAGATTTTCTTTTTCGATGATGGCTGTTTTGAAACCCAATTGAGCAGCTCTGATTGCAGTCACATAACCGCCAGGTCCACTTCCAATAACAATAATATCGTAATTCATTGTGATTAAAAAATTTTAGCGAATTTACGGAAAATTATTGAAAGCATCGTATGACAAAAAGCAACTCTTGGAGTTGCTTTTCAAAAATTTAATATTGCGAAGTTTACTTTATCTGCTTGTAGCTTTCAATCAGTCGGATGAATTCTGAGCGGTAACCATTCTCATCATTCGATTTTCCTTGTCTTGAAAGATTGATGATTTTATCGAGGTCTTTATCTTTGATGAATTCGGATTGTCTTAAAACCAAACCAAACCAAGCCACAGACGATGCAAATTTGAAATCTGGAGAAGCGTTATTTAATTGATTTTTAGAATCTTTGATAGTCTGAATTAATTCTTTACTTACATCTTCATCCGGATTTTTGTACCGGAATTTCACCGTTGCCAATTCGTCTCCAAATTCATTTTTAGAATCGGTCTTAGAATATTTTAAATCAACATCTTGCGGACTGAATTCGGAATCTGAACCAACCGGAATAACTTCATAAATCGCTGTCACCGTATGACCAATTCCCAATTCTCCCGCATCGATTTTATCATTTTTAAAATCTTCATTTTTTAATTTTCGATTTTCATAACCAATTAATCGATAAGATTTTACAAACTTTGGATTAAACTCAATTTGAATCTTCACATCTTTCGCGATCGCATACATACTTCCGGCAAATTCTTTCCCAAGAAATTTATTAGATTCCTGCATATTATCGATGTAAGCGTAATTTCCGTTGCCTTTGTCAGCCAGCATTTCCAGACGATTGTCCTTGTAATTTCCCATTCCGAAACCAAGACAAGTGAGGTAAATTCCAGATTTTCTCTTCTCCTCAATCAACTTTTGAAGTTCAGAATTATCAGAAACACCAACATTGAAATCACCATCTGTTGCGAGAATCACACGGTTATTTCCTTTTTTAACTAAATTTTCCTGCGCTAATTTGTAAGCCAATTCAATTCCTTGACCGCCAGCAGTACTTCCGCCAGCGCTCAGATTTTCCAAAGCTGTCAGGATTTCCTCCTTATTTTTAGCAGACGTCGGTTCCAAAACTACGCCTGCGCTTCCCGCATAAGTGACGATTGCCACTTTATCTTGTGGACGAAGTTTATCCAGCAAGATTTTGAACGAGGTTTTCAGCAACGGCAATTTATTCTGCTCATTCATCGAACCGGAAACATCGATTAGGAAAACCAAATTTGAAGCTGGTAATTCTTTATCGTTCACAGTTTTACCTTGCAAACCGATTTTCAAAAGTTTATGTTTTGGATTCCAAGGCGAATCATTGTATTCTGTATTGATGGAAAATGGCTGATTGCTTTGTGGCTGAGGATAATCGTACTTGAAATAATTAATCATTTCCTCGATTCTCACAGCATTTTTGTCCACTTTTTGTCCGTTATTTATCATTCTTCGAACATTGGAATATGACGCATTATCTATATCAATTGAAAATGTCGAAAGTGGATTGGCTTTTGCGGATTCGAATTGATTTTCCTTCCACTCGTCGTAAGATTCCTGATTTTGAACAGGTTGTGAATTATTCAAATATTTGATTTCATCTTTGGATAAACCTTTAGTTTTAATGATAATTACACCATTACTTCCACGTGTTCCATAGAGTGAAATTGCAGCAGCATCTTTCAAAATTTGAACATCCTTTATTTTTTTAGGATTAATATTCTCAAGATTTGCAGTTTGATATGGAATCCCATCAATCACATACAAAGGTTGATTGTTCGAAGTCAATGAAGCAATACCTCGAATCATCAATTGTGGCGAATTTCCAGGATTTGCAGGAGCGATCTGAAGTCCAGCAACGCGTCCGTTCAAAACTTGGTCAACATACGCTTGAGTCATCACTTTTCCCGTTGCTGGTGGCGGAGCTGGCGGTGAATAAGATTTCTCTTTTTTATTCATCGAATTTTTATTCACAACTGTTGATGAGTAACCCAGACTTTTCTGCTCTCTTTTGATTCCCATTGCAGTCACAACAACACCTTCGATATCTTGTGATTTTTCAGAATATATATAATTTGATTCAGCTGGAGGACCGCTAATCTCTTCTCTCACTTCATTCACGACTATTTGAGGAGGTGAAATAGAAGCTATTCCTTCTGACCTGGGAATTGGAGGCAAAGAAATTTCCTTTTGACCTTCTGCATCGTGATGAGCAAAAATCTCCTTTCCATTTTCGGAAGTATTCACGGGATTACTTTTCAAATTCTCTTTGAAAGTTCTGTTGATGTTCTCAACGTTTTCCGGCGTTTCCAATATCTTGTTTTGATTGACAGGTTTTCCGTAATCGTTTGATGCGATTTGAGGTTCTATTTTCGTGTCTTTATCATTCACAAAATATAATACGCCAAAGGTCAAAGCCAAACCAGCAACCATTCCGTAAGGCAACCAAAGTGGAATTATTCTTTTCTTCTGTTCTTTTTTATCTAATTTATTTTCAACATTTTGCCACACTTTTTCGAAATTTGGGAAAGTCGGTGTTTCTTCCGCAGATTTTCCGGCTTCGCTGAACATTTTATCGATATCTTGATTTTCCATTTTTTTAAACTTTAAGAATTAATTGTTTGAAGTTTCACCAGTTCCTGCAATTTTTTGCGAGCGAAATTCACCTGAGATTTGGACGTGCCTTCCGATATAGAAAGCATTTGCGCAATCTCTTTGTGCGGATAACCTTCCATCGCAAACAGATTGAAAATCGTACGGCAACCTTCGGGTAGAAAATTGAGAAGTGATAAAATTCCTCTTTCCTCCGAAATATTTTCTGGTTCAGCTTCTGCCAAATCCACAAAATTCTCTTCAATTGAAATCGAAAACGGTTGTTTCTTGCGAAGTTTCTGAAGACATTGATTCACAACGATTTTCTTTGCCCAAGCATCAAAAACCTGCAATTCCTTCAATTGGTCAAGTTTTGTGAAAATCAGAAAGAAAGAATCCGCTAAAACTTCTTCCGCGTCTTCGTCGTTTTTCAGGTAACGTTTGCAGGTTGAGAAGAATCGACCTGCATATTCTTCATAAAGTTTCCGCTGTGCATTGCGGTCTTTATTTTTGCATCTTATGTATAATTCGTGTTCCATATTCTGGCGTTTATAAGGAAAGATGCAAGAGTTTAAAAAAGGTTGGAAATATTTTTGAAAATTTAAGAAAAAACTTTGAAAGTCAGCTTCCAAAGTTTTGAAATTAGTTATTGAATTGAAAGTCTTCGACTCCGCTCAGACTGACATCGGTAAATAAAAATATTAGATTTGTCACACTGAGCGGAGTCGAAGTTATAGCTTGTCTAATGCTTTTTCAAAGTTATTATATTGAAACTGAAATCCATTTTCCAATAAAATTTCTGGATAAACATTTCGGCTTTTCAGCATCAATTCAGTTTCTGTTTTGATGAAGATTGCTGCAATTTCCAATAACCAAACCGGACTTGGAATCCCGAATGGAATTTTGATTTTCTTACGAAGTTGCTTCATCATTTCTATATTTGATAAAGGTTTTGGTGCTGTGATATTAATTGAACCTTTTAAGTATTCATTTTCAATAATGAAGTTAACGGCTTCGCAGAAATCATCAATATGAATCCAGCTCATCATTTGATTTCCTCTACCTTGTTTTCCGCCTAAACCGAGTTTTGAGATTTGTTTAAATTTTGGAAAAGCGCCGCCATTTTTTCCTAAAACAATGGAAGTTCTGAGCGCCACTTTTCTGATATTTTGATTTTCAACTTTGAAGAATTCTTTTTCCCAGGATTTACAAATATTCATTGAGAAATCATCGCCGATGATTCCATTTTTCTCCGTATTGAGATGGATTTCTGAATGGGTGTAAATTGTTGCAGAACTTGCATTCAGCCAAATTTTTGGTAGATTTTGACATTCGTCAATGGCTTGCTGAAGTACTTTTGTGGAATAGATCCTGGAATCATAGATTTCTTTCTTGTTCTTCTCGTTGTATCTGCAATCCACAGATTTTCCTGCAAGATTGATAAGCACGTCTGCGTTTTCTAATTCGGTTTTCCAATTTCCTAAAGTTTTTGCGTCCCAGAAGATTTCGTTTTCACGTTTTGGATTTCGGGTCAGGATTTTGACTTTGTGATTTTTGTTGATGAAATAATGTTCTAAGTTTTTGCCCAGAAAACCAGTTCCGGCTGTGATGATTATTTTCATTTGTTTAATTTTAAATTAAATAGCAAATTCTAAACTCTTCTTTGTATGAACTTCAATCTCAGAACCTTCTGCAAGCATTATTGATATTGGTTTTGCATTATTCAAAACAATAAAATCAATTCCATAATTTTCTTTGAAATCTACTTTTATTTCATAATTTTTGACATCATAGAAATTCCATTTTGGATGCTTAACTTCGTACTCAGAAGTTTGAATTTCGTTTTTGGTAAACCCAAAATAATGTTCGGTAATGAATTCGAAATCAGAACCGTCAATCATTTCTCCCTGAATATTGTCAGCTTTTAAAGTCATTTTATTCAGTCTTGAAGTTTGCCAGCTGTAAGAAACTGAAATTTCATTATCGGATTCAATAATTGAGTGTGACATTGGCAAAGTCCAATAATTCTCATTATAAAATGTGTTGGCAACCAAACTCAAAACATTTTTAGGAACAATTTCCTTGATAAAGACAACGCCTCTTTTCCAAATTCCTTTTTCCAATTTTTTTACATAAAATCTCAAATTAACTTCTTCAAAATTTTTATGAAATGGAACGGAAATTCCAAGAAGTTTTGTATTCAAAAACATAAATCCAACGAGACTTACCAGGCATTTTCCTTTGTGAAAATCAAGTTGAGTTCCTTTCGGTAAATACGGTTTTAGAACTTCTGGATCTATTTCGTAATTGATGATGGCCAGTTTTCGCCATTCTGCTGTTAGGAATTTCATTTCGTTTAATTTTTAATTCTTGTAGATTAAGCTGATTGAACAGATTTACAACTTAAAATCAAATTAATTTGCTTAATCTGCGAGATGTATTTTTAATAAAAGAACTGCTCCGAAAGTGAGTCGGAAAATCATCCAGGAAATCGTCGGGACAATCCCGAATCTCAACATTCTGCATCGTCTCAAATGTTCCAAAAACATAATGAAAACTACAATTCCGAAGTAAATGAAATAGAAAATCTGATTAAAATGAAAGAATAAAGTTGGAATTAAAAGTAGTGTTCCAATCAAAGAGATCGTCATCATATTCCCGAGATAATCCCAAATTCTGTCTTTGAGATAAATTCCCATAAACAAGCTCTGCCAAACGATTTGCATACAACAAATGAAAAACTCCAATCCAAAATTATTTTTGAAATCCGGAAACAAACGTTGATTGTAAAATCCCAAAACATAAGCGGAAAAAATTAAAACAAATGAAATATAAAAAAGTCTGTATTTGAGATTGAAATCCGGAACGCAATTGTCCTTTGTCAAATCTTTTGCGGAAGAATGATTTGTTTTCTGTTGTAAGAAACGAACTTATAAAGTCTTTGAAAAAACCAATACAAAGGTTTTGTTATGGCAATTTTTTCTAACGTCGGGAAAGAATTTCCTATAATAGTTAAAAGACTTTCTAATCCATAAATAACTTTATTTTCTTTAGTATTGATCAATGCTATTTCGTTTTTTGAACGGTGAAAATCAATCTTATTTTTGATCTCTGGAGAGATTTCTGAGAAGGCTTCCCTTCCATTCTCATCAAGCATTCCGCTTTTTATAAATCCTTTGGAATAAACATTACACATTGGACAATCGTTGTCGTATATGAGGATGTGGTTTTGTAGAGTTTTCATTGTGTTGGGTTTTAGAATTAATTACAAATTCAGAAAATCGGCTTTTGTTCTTTTATTGTTTCTGAAAAGAAAGAACATTATGATTTTAAATATTAGATTCTTCATAATTTGTTTTCTGTATCAAAATGACTGATAAATAGAGATTGAATAATAAGTATCGGAGAAATCACTACCCAAGACATTACGATCAATTCAAATAAGTTTTTAAGTGAAAGACTACCTTTATTAATATTAAAGATTGAAAAAATAATTAATAATAAAAACCCAATCACTACATAGCTGGCAAGGAAAATATACACACGTCTTGAGTCAGTTTTAACATATTCTTTCGAAATGAATTTTATAATATTAAAACTGTATTGTACAACAGCAATGAGAAAGAATTCAGAAATAATTATTTTAGCAATTACATCGTCATCAATAAACTTAATAAGTAGAAAACTGAATAGAAATAATCCGACAGTAATACATTGAATTTTAAATTCTTGTCTTAAAAGTGTTTTCATAATTATTAATATTTTTATATTTTCAGTAATTTTTGAAACTTAATTTGAAATAAAAAAGGAAAATGATGTCCCTTCTATTTTAACAAGTTGGTAATCTTTCCTACCAGCCAATGGTCATCGCTTTTTATAGCCAGGTCCATAATATTGTTGATCTTGTTGGTCACGTTTCCGAAATCGTCCATCAGTTTGATAAATTCTTTGGCTTCATCGGAATCATCTTCTACATTTTTCAGTTCTTCCAAAAAAGCTACAACTGGTTCTATTTCTCGTTTTCTGCGTTCTTTCGTGATTTGTTTAAAAAGAAACCAGACATCTTTTTCAGCGATGAAATATTCCTTCCTATCCCCTTTCACAAACTCTTTTTTTACAATTCCCCAATCCATCAAAGCCCGGAGATTCATATTCGCATTGCCTCGTGAGATTTGGAGCATTTCCATCACTTCATCCGTTGATAAAGGTTTTCCTTCTGCCAGAAGCAAAGCGTGAACCTGCGCCATTGTTCGGTTGATTCCCCAACTGGTGGCAAATGTTCCCCAAGTTTGGATGTATTTTTCTTTGGCTTCGTCGAGTTTCATTTTTTTAAAGATTGATTTCTTGTACAAATATAATTAATATTTTTGAATTTTCAATAATTATTGAAAATAAAATAATTTAATTTGTTTTTTTTATATTGATTCTTATCGATGTCTTGTTCAAAAATGATAAGAATCAACTGATCTCTAATTTTTATCATTACACGAAAAAATTAAACTGTTGTTTTAATTTTTATTTAAAAAAATACAAAAGGAAAAATGCCGGCATTTTAATCAAGTCATTTAATCTCTTATTTATAAATGTATAATTTTCAAAAGGTTAAATCAAAAATTTAATTTTAAATTAATAAAAATAATCGATTATTATGATTAGATTTGTATAAAATTAATTCATGAAATATACTTTAATCAAGCGAAACAAGAGTTTTCGTGCGGATTCCCATGTTCATTTTATCAGCTGGATGAGGAAAATGGATCTTCAGTATTGGAGCGATAACAAAGAATTTATGGAAGGTTATGCGTACCGAAAAATGACTTTTGAAAAAATTGAAATCCGTCACGGAAATGAGGAACATTTTGTAGAAGATCTTAAAAAAAATAACCTTTTGAAAATTGAATCTTCAAAAGGTTTTTTAGGTTTATTTTGATTTTGATAAATTAATAAATCGGTGGATATTTTTGAGGATTGTTCTCATTAAACATCGCATAGATTTTCTCAACCATATCATCAGAAGATGGCTTGCTGAAGTAATCGCCGTCACTTGCAAAAGCTGGTCTGTGATTCTCTGCAGAAATCGTCAACGGCTCAGAATCCAAATATTTGAAAGCTTTTTGTTTTTCCAAAATCTGCTGAAGAATAAATGCTGAAGTTCCTCCTTCCACATCTTCATCGATTACGACCAAGCGGTTTGTTTTCTTCACACTTTCCGCAATTTCATTAGTCAAATCAAATGGAATCAACGACTGAACATCAATCACTTCCGCAGAAATTCCTAATTTTTCTAATTCATTCGCTGCTTCCGTAACAATTCTCCAAGTGGAACCATAAGTTACCAAAGTCACATCTTTACCTTCTTTGGTCACTTCGATTTTTCCGACAGGAATCGTGAATTCTCCTAAGTTATCCGGTTGTTTTTCTTTCAATCTGTAACCATTCAAGCATTCTACAATCACGGCTGGTTCATCACTTTGAAGCATTGTATTGTAAAAACCTGCAGCTTTCGTTAGACTTCTTGGAACCAGAATATTAATTCCTTTTGATAGGTTAAGGATTCCAGCCATTGGCGAACCGGAATGCCAAACGCCTTCCAATCTGTGTCCACGAGTTCTAATGATAACAGGTGCTTTTTGACCACCTTTCGTTCTGTATTGAACGGTTGCCAAATCATCGCTCATCCCTTGCAAACAGTACAAAATATAGTCTAAATATTGAATCTCAGCAATCGGTTTCAAACCGCGCATAGCCATTCCAATGCCTTGTCCAAGAATTGTTGCTTCACGAATTCCTGTGTCAGCGATTCTAACTTCACCATATTTCTCCTGAAGTCCTTCCAAACCTTGATTTACATCGCCGATATTTCCTGCATCTTCACCGAAAACCAAAGCTTGCGGATATTTTGCAAAGATTTTATCGAAGTTATTTCGTACCACAACTCTACCATCCACTTCTTCGGAAGCATCAGAATAGATTGGTTTGATTTCTTTTACATTCGTTGCTTTCCACTCAGATTGAGAATACAAATGCGACGAATAATTATCTTTCTCAACTTTGAAGATTTCTTCGTATTTCGATTTCAAAGCAGTTCTTTCAGCGGAGTTTTGAGCTCTTGTCACTAATAAAGACTGTCTTACCAAATGGAAAACATCTCTTTTGCTTTTAGATATGATTTTATTAAAGTTTTCAATTAATTGAGCAACTTCAATATTTTGATTTTTAATGGATTCTACAAATGGTAAAACTTGATTTTTTAAATCTGAGATTGTCTTTTGGTAAGATTCCCAAGCTTTTTTCTGACCGTCTTTTACCAATTTTTTAGATTCAGAATCGATTGCATCCAACTCTTCTACCGAAGCCAAATATTCTTCATTTCCTTCAATCTCGATGCTGTAATCCAAAATCCATTCACGGAATTTCAACATTCCGTCGAACTCAGATTCCCATTTCAGACGTTCTTCGTTTTTGTAACGCTCGTGCGAGCCAGAAGTTGAATGTCCTTGTGGTTGTGTCACTTCCGTCACGTGAATCACCACTGGAACACTTTCGTATCTCGCGTAATGCTCAGCTTTCGCATAAGCTTCCATCAACGCCGGATAATCCCAAGCTTTCACCTGAATGATTTCGCAACCTTGCTTTTCGTCCGCTTTTCTTTGGAAACCAGAAAGCATTTCGGAAATATCCGCTTTCGCTCTTTGGTTTTGAGTCGGAACCGAAATCCCGTAGCCATCATCCCAAATCGAAACAATCATCGGAACTTGCAAAGCACAAGCGGCGTTCAAAGTTTCCCAAAAATGACCTTCAGCTGTTGAAGCGTCGCCAATCGTTCCAAAGGCAACTTCGTTTCCGTCTTTTGAAAACTTCTCAGAACCATCGAATTTTACTGATTTATAAACTTTGGAAGCCTGAGCCAATCCTAATAATCTCGGCATTTGTCCAGCGGTTGGCGAAATGTCTGATGAAATATTTTTCTGTTCAGTTAAGTTTTTCCAACTTCCGTCTGCGTTCAAACTTCTTGTGGCGTAATGGCCGTTCATTTGTCTTCCGGCAGATGCTGGTTCTCTTTCCACGCTTGTGTCAGCGTATAATTGTGCAAAGAAACTTTCCACAGAAACCGCATCGATGGCCAATGCAAAAGTCTGGTCGCGATAATAACCTGAACGGAAATCACCATTCCTGAAAACCTTCGCCATTGCCAACTGTGGCAACTCTTTTCCGTCTCCGAAAATCCCGAATTTTGCTTTACCGGTCAAAACTTCGCGCCTTCCCAAGTAGGACATTTCGCGGGAAATCCTACCTAAACGATAGTCTTCCAAAATGCTGTTTTTAAAATCCTGAAATGAGATTTGCTGAGTTTCTATGTAGGTTGTTTGCATAACTTTGAATTTTGACAAATATAAAATTTTTTACTGAAATTTTTATTGATTTGATATTTCGTAAAAATAAGATAATTTTATAAAGTATAAAAATTCATCAATTATATTTTTTCCAGAGAATTAATGAATATTTTTGAATCATCAATTTGAACCAATGAAAAAAACCGCACCACACATTCTGAATGCTTCCACCAATCTTCTGGGATTTTGTTTAGTCATCATCACTTCTCTGAAGATTACGAAGTTCAGCCATCATTCTTATTTGGATGAATTTACCGTTGGCGCGATTTTCTGTTTGATGGTGAGTTGCACTTTATCTTTCCTTGCCATCAGAACAGACAAGGAAAAGCTGTCGGACAAATTAGAAAATATTGCTGATATTCTTTTCTTTGTAGCTTTGATTTGTATATCGTTGGCGGTTTGTATTGTGAGTATTGATGTGGTTTAATGAATAAAGATTAAAATGTACAGTGATAAAGTAACAAGAGAATTAGGAGATTTATTTGTTTATAACTTAAATGTAGATTTTCAAGAAAGGAAAACTACTTTAGAATTTGGATAATATATAAAAACACATTCAAAGCCTACAAAAAAAATGATATTTGCCAATGTAATTTGGCAAGAGTTTTCACAATTTGATTTCGTGAACATCTTTAACACAGTCGAAATTGATGATAATTTTGCAACATTTTCTAAAAAACACAATTTGTATTTTCAAAAAATGAAAAATTACATTTCATCAGATTCATTAGATGAATTAAAATCTGCGAAAAATAAATTCTACACTTTTAAACAAACAGCCGGATTTGATTGTTTTATTGTAACTAAAGATGAAATTATAATTGAAGATATAATTTAGCAATTACCCAACCTTCACCGTCTCCAAAGCCTTTGGTAGAAAACTATTCGGGAAAATCTGTCTCGCTTCGTCTGTCATTACACTGAGGTCGCTGTAGCGGTTGGAAAAATGTCCTAAAATCAGTTTTCCAACTTGTGCTTTTTTGGCAATCGTCGCAGCTTCCAAAGCTGTAGAATGCCCGGTGTAATCTGCCATTTCTTTCAGGTTATTCAGGAAAGTGGATTCGTGGTAGAGGACGTCGACGTTTTCGATGATTGGGATGATGTCTTCTTTGTATTTTGTGTCACTGCAAAATGCGTAGGAAACGGAAGGTTGCGGGTCAGTCGTCAGTGATGCATTATCTATGATATTTCCATCTTCTAAAACGAAATCTTTTCCTAAACGCAGATTCTGGAAATCGCAAATCTCAATTTCTTTGTGTTTTGAGATTTCCTTCATATTCAGGTGGCGCTCTTTTGGTTTTTCTTTGAAGAGATAACCGTTGCAATAAATCCTGTGATTGAGCGGAATGGTGAAGACCTCTACCCTTTTGTCTTCGTAGATTTTTACCGATTCTTTACCTTCCAATTCGTGATAGATGACCTCAAAACCTTTGTACGTTTCCGTAATTTCGAAAATCGTATCCATCATTTTTTTGATGCCTTTTGGGCCGTAGATATTCAGTGGGGTTTTTCTTCCCAGAAGTCGGAAAGAGGCAACCAATCCCGGCAAACCGAAACAATGGTCGCCGTGAAGATGGGAAATGAAAATATGATTGATTTTGGAAAACCGCACTTTTGCTTTTCGCATTTGAACCTGAGTTCCTTCGCCACAATCGATGAGGAAATGACGTTCTTCCATTTCCAAAAACTGAGAAGTTGGAGAGGAATTGATGGTTGGAATTGCGGAGTTGAATCCCAAAATGGTAAGATATGTACTCAATTTTCTTGCTTGTATTGAAAATTAAAAGGGTAAATATACGAAAACATCGTAAAAATCACAAAAGACCCCCTTTGGAATTGAGGAATTCTAAGAATTTTTTCAAAGCTTCACTTCTATGGCTGATTTTATTTTTTTCTTCCGGTAACATCTGTGCGAAAGTCATATTGTGGTCGTCTGGAATGAAAATCGGGTCGTAACCGAATCCATCTTCGCCAAAAACTTCTGTCGTGATGTTTCCGTAAACCCGGCCTTCGAAGTAATGTTCGCCGTCGTTGTCTTTGAAACATAGAACGGTGATGAAGTAAGCGCGACGGTTTGGTTCATCCTTCAGTTCTTCCAAAACTTTCTCGATGTTCTTTTTGAAGTTGTGATTTCCGGCGTAACGTGCGGAATAAATCCCAGGTCGTCCGTCCAAGGCTTCCACAACCAATCCGCTGTCGTCGCCAACACTTCCCTTTCCGGTTTTCTCGAAGCAGTATTTTGCTTTGATGAGGGCGTTTTCCTGAAAGGTGTTTCCGTCCTCGATGATTTCGTCGTTCAGGTTGTAATCCGTGAGTGAGGTCACGATGAATTCTGGTCCGAGGATTTGTTGGATTTCTTCTTTTTTATGTAAATTATGTGTGGCGATTAGGATTTCCATATGTTGTTATAAATGATAGTTGATAAATGATTATGATTTAATTTGTGAAAGTTCGAAACTTTGAAAAAGTTTGAATGGATGACAAATGTTGGACTTTGCGAAGCGCAACCCGGCTTGAGCGGAAATCCTTTTTTGTGGCTGGAAAAGCGAGGGCAAAAAGATTGGGAGCGGAAGACGGATAAGTTGCCATAATTTTAATCTTTATAAATAATATTCTTGTGGATGGCGAAAAAATAAAATGGAATTGCGAAAATTACCACGCCGGCGACAAGAAGAAGTTCTTTGTTTACGTTGAATAATCCGGAAAAAGTTTCTGAATCCGAGTACATCATCATCAATGCGGACAGTAAGTTATTGAAGGCGTGCAACAATATCGGCATCAGCAGAGATTTCGTTTTGTAGTACACCAAACCTAATACCAAACCGAGCAAAAATGCGCCCGCAAATTGCCACGGATTGAAATGGACAGCGCCAAAAATCAAGGCGGAGACGATAATTGCGGTGACTGGAGCGACTTTGTTGTTTATCATCCCTTTCATTATGATGCCTCGGAAAAGGATTTCTTCCAGGATTGGTGCGAGTATGACGGTCATAATCACCAGTGCGACAGGGTCTTTGAGGAGTTTTGCGAATTCTTTGGTGTAGAGTTCGTAAATCGGACCGAGGATTCCGCCTTCTGTTGGGATAAGTTGCGTGGTGTAATCTGCGACGAGCATCATCCCGAACATCATTGGGAAGATGAGTAAATAAACGCGAAATGGCTTGGTGGAAAAGTCGAAATTGAGTTTCTTTTTCTCTTTTCTAACGACTAGAAGGTCGAAGAATAAAACGGGTGTGAGCATTGTCGCGCAGTACATAAAGATATTGAATCCGCCAGATTCGCTGATGTCTTGATTGAATAACGCCGATAATCCCAAACCTATGGCGTACGCGAATGATTGCCCGATGAAAAGTCCGACCACGAGGATGATTCCGATGAAAAAATCGACTTTGTAATTTTGTTCCTGCATTTATTTAAGTTCTTTGAGATAGACCAACGGTTCTGACTGGAAAGTTACGTCTTCTGGATGAAAAATCTTGAAATAATCTCTCAAAACCACGTCGCAACGGACAACACCACTTTCGAAATAGTCGTTGGCCTGATCTTTTTCGCGGTTGTTTATCATATATAATTTGCCGGAATTGAAAACGTCCATTTTTGAATAATTCGGATTGAGCGTTAGAAGTTCTTTTCTGTTTTTGTGGGGACTGATGTTAATCCAAAAATTGGCCTGTTTTGATTTGATGAAAACTTCCTCGAAACTTAGTGGAACCGAGGTGGATTCTTTGTTGTCTTTCAGGATGTAATTTCCATCGGCATCATTAATGAGTTTGGCTACGAAAGAGTTTCCGCCTGGGAGAAACCATTGGCTTCCGTACATCTCGTTGCAGAGAACCAAGGAATTTGATTTTGAATTTTTGCTTAAGGCTTGGATTTTCTTGTAATTGTCTTCGATGTTTTGATAGGCTTTTTCCGCTTCTTTTTCTTTTCCGAATAATTTTCCGAAGAGCAAAAGGTATTTTGATTTTTCTAATGGATTTTGTTCCATAAAATCGTCGAGGAAAATAAGTTCGATTCCGTTGTTTTTCAAGACTTCGTAAGTGTTTGCGAAGTTGGGAACATAATTGGTGAAAATGACATCCGGTTTGTTGGAAAGGATTTTTTCGATGTCGTATTTTTGTTCGTTTCCGATGTTGAGGATTTTGTTTTCGTTGATTAGCTGGTGGATTTTTTCTGAGAAAATATATTCCGGACTTGAGACGCCGGTGATTTTATTTTCTAAATCAAGTTCAGAAAAGAAGCCAATCAAGCTAGAATTTAGCAGCATTGCTTTTTTGAAAGGCAGATTTTTGCTCGGAATAACATTTTTGAATTTTCCTGAGGTCAAAGTCAGGTTGTCGGAATTTTCAATATAATTCACTCGTGATGAGATGGTTATATTTTCATTTGATTTTTGAACAATTTCTTTTTTGCAGGAATTTGAAAGAAGAAATAAAATTAGTAGTAAAAAAATGCGTTTCATCTTCCAAAGAAAGCAAAAAAGTACTATATTTGCAAACCTTTAAACAAGGCCTCGTGGCGCAACTGAATAGCGCATCTGATTACGGCTCAGAAGGTTACAGGTTTGAATCCTGTCGAGGTCACAAGACCGACATTTGTAGATTTTTTTCTCTTATGTCGGTTTTTTTTATTTCCTAATCCGTTGTTATACTGATAGATACATTGAGCGACAATATTCATTTTAGGTGTTTGAAAACTTTTTCCGTCAAATTCGACTTTTTGAGGAAATATCAAACACCCTATAGTTCTTTTTGTCTGTAAATCGCCCTGCTGATAAAGGTTTGCCAGGTTTTCCATTGAGTCGAGAGCATTTTCTATTTTTGTTTTTATATCAAGTTCTTTACTCTCTGAAACAATATGTTGGATCTCTTGTTCCAACTGTTCAATTTGTTCTTTTGTTATTTTCTTCACCTCTTTGTAATCTTCTTCATCTAACTTATCAGCAAGATATTTATCTCTTGCATTCGCTACTTTTTCATTAAGCTCATTAATCTCTTTTAATATGGACTTTCTCTTTGCATCTATATCAAAGGTGAATTGTTTGTAGTTATCTAAAAGTATATCTTTCATCAAATCTTTTATGATAGGATTGTATTCAAATTTGGAAATTTCCAATTCAAAGAGTTGGTTCAATCTGTCTGAATCAAAACGAAATCCGCATTTATAATGGCAATGATAATAGTAATAGGTTTTAGACTTTCCTTTAGCCCCGCTTGCCGTAAGATTTTTGCCACACCTTGGACAACGTAAAAGTCCACGTAATGGAAAACGTTCATTACCTAATACTCTTCCGCCTGGCCCTTCTACCTTCCTTTTTTTGTCCATAATCTGCTGCACCTGACTAAACAGTCGTTCGCTAATCAGTGGCTCATGTTTTCCATCACTGTAATATGCTTCTTCCTGTTTATAATCCTCAATATATATTTTACCACAGTAAACCGGGTTTCTCATAGCTTTTGCAAACGCACTTCTTGACATTGAAGCACCCTCCCTTTTATTCATCTGCAATCTTACATGATCTGCCGGAATATGCCCTTTTGCAACCTCTTTAAATGCCCAAGCTATATTAGATCCTTCCGGCTCTTTGATGGCAATATACTTTTTACCGTCTTCATGGCTTCTGTTGATATATCCATAGGGAGCAATTCCCATCAGCCTGCCTTCTTTTTTTGCTCTCCGCATACCGTGAAACGTGTTGAGTGCCCTTCTGTCATTTTCTACCTCCGGAGTGGAGAGATAAATCGCAAGCATAAGCTTGTTTTCAGGAACAGACATATCCAATGGCTGCTCGATAGACTGAGGGATGATGTGATTTTTATGCAGCAAACTTATCATTTGATAAGCATCTGCAGTATTACGACTGAATCTGTCCCACTTGGTAAATAGAACTAAGTTGCTTTTGTGACTTTTCTTTCTTATTTCAAGAAGATATTTTTTCCACTCAGGGCGATTAAAGCTTTTTGCTGAATGATCTTCAAAAATCACTCTATTGATAGCTATATTGTTATTAGCACAATATTTTCTTAACCTTTCATCCTGATCTCTTTGTGAATAACCTTTTTCGGCCTGTTCATCGGTAGATACTCTTATATAAAGATCTGCAATAACCATAGTTGTAGTATTTCGTTAAAATTGAGTTTTAGATTCGCATCATAGAAACTGATGCAGTAGAAATTCATCTTTCCGATATACTGCTAAGGTACAAATTATCAATCAGATGTAAAAAATTCTTTTAAAGTAAGTTTTACTATAGTGTATAGAAATTCCATAATCTCTTCTGACTGTTCTTCATTTACATCATGACCTGCTTTCCTTAATATCTGTAGCGCCTTTTCAGAAGGAATTTTTTTTAAAGGTATTGAAGGAATATATTTATTAATTTCAGGTTGCTGGGATTCATTTTTTGATTTAGCTTTCTTCATAACAATGTGATTGAAGATTGTTCTCAAACA
This sequence comes from Epilithonimonas sp. JDS, assembly GCF_021261315.1. Taxonomy (GTDB): domain Bacteria; phylum Bacteroidota; class Bacteroidia; order Flavobacteriales; family Weeksellaceae; genus Epilithonimonas. The sequence continues at coordinate 159,583 of NZ_JAJSAX010000004.1, read as the reverse complement.
TTGTAATTTAAATGGGTAGCATATTATCGATCAAGCTATTGTCGTAAAAGTCCTTTTTTGGCTGTTGATTACAACTCTATTTTAAATTAAAAAATTTCTTACCTTTTCGTTATAAACATAACTAATAACCAAAGCGGTGGATGTCCGGATAATACCTATGATTATACACCTGCACAAATCAATTGCGGGTTTATCAGTATTCGAGGTAATAATTTCCTGCAAATTAAAATAATATGTACTATGAGCCTAGTCCGGTAACTGAACGCCGCCATTGGCTGTAAGGCTCATATGGCCTCTACTGACATCTATAATATTTTCTAAATTCTTCCAGCCTCTTGTTCTTATCGCACAGAAAATTTTGATCTCTTTTTCCGGATAAATCTTTTGAAGTTCAAGAGCAACAGCCATAGATGTGCGACCTAATGTCAGAATATCATCAACCAAGATAATCGTTGGTTCGGTGATAATAACAGGTCTTATGATTAAGCTATCTTGATGAGTTTGAACTGTATTTCTTGTGTCGGCATGAAACTGCCCGCTTGATTTAGGAATAGCATATGCACGATCAACACAAACAGTAACACTTTCACCTAATCCATTTTTGACCAGTGTTTCACAAATTACTTTTGCTGGAAAAACAGCTCCGTCTACAAGAGGAGTACTTCTTGGAACAGGAACTAAGGATGAGTTTGCAAAATATTCTGATAAATCTGATTCTTCTATTCTTTGGCTTAATCTTGTACTGAAGCTGACATCTCCATTTTTACAAGAACCGGCAACTGTGCGTGAATTAATTTCAATCTCAGACTTACCTCTTGGAGAATAGGCCAGAAAGGTAAGAAACTCAAAAGACATACTCTTTTTTTGTGGTTAAAAAAGGAATGCTTTCAATTAGAAATTCAAAGTTGTCGTTGGTCAAAACCTGTGCACCATAACTTAGCATTTCTTCTGCCCATGAAACTTTTTGATTGAGAACATTTTCCATAATAAGAAGCTGCCTTCCCAATCTTAGCGCTTCCCATCCCTGATGTTTTGTACCGCTTTTTTCACTGGCCTCAACAATGATCGTTGCATCACTTATCAATGCCATGGTTCTATTTCTGATCGGGAAACTTTTTGGAGTTACTGGATAATTTTCAGAAAACTGAGAAATCAGCAAATGATTTTCAGCAATAAAATCCTGTAACTGCTTGTTCTCAGCCGGAAAATATTTATCAATAGGAGTTCCTATAACACCAATGGTATGTCCTTGGGATTCAATTGCCGTTTTATGCGCTATAGTATCAATACCTTCAGCTAAACCGCTTACTACAGTTATATCATTTTGCACTAATAATTTAGCAATCTTTCTAGCTCTTCTTACGCCAAGATCTGAAACCTTACGAGAACCAACAACTGCTACTCTCCTACCATTTTCCAACAAAGAAAAGTCCCCCTTATAAAATATTTCTTTGGGACTGTTTTTTTTCTCAATAGTGGTCAGCTTATCATAGTAATCGTTAAAAGAACCAATCTGCATAAGTGTTAAGGTTTAAATGAACATTGTAAATATAGTGCATTTACAGTGTATTTTCAAAGTAATAGTAGTAAATAATATAGATTAATTAACGGTTGTTTTATTAACATTTTCCATAATAAACCGGTAAAAAGGCAGCTAAGGTATTGTTGCCATCCTTCAGCTCATCCCAGCAAAAGACTACGGCATAAACGGTTTCCTCCCTAAAGGTACCCTCCAATTATTCCGTTTCCTTTTGGTTTTTTCTCTTTGTCAACACTTCATATCTGCTTTCTTTTTTCCGGTTTTTCTTTTGAAAAATATTCAGCGAAGCCGACAAGGCTTTGTAAGAAAGGACGGAGAAGAGATTGAAAACAAATCAAAATGTACAATCTTAAAACAAACAGTTATGAACATCATCGGAAGACTGACAAGAGATGCGGTAGTACGCACCCTGTCAAATGAAAAACAAGTAGTCAATTTCTCAATTGCTACCAATGACAATTATCGTAATAAACAAGGCGAAAGAATTGAACAAACTACCTATTTCGACTGTTCTTATTGGATTTCTCCGAAAGTGGCTGAAATACTTACCAAAGGAGCTTTAGTAGAATTAAACGGTAGAGCCTACACTTCTGCATGGATAGGCAAAGACGGAGAAGCACACGCAGGATTGAATTTCCTTACATCACAGATTAAACTCCACAGCAGTAGTAAAAAGGATAGTAATAGTACAACACCTAAAAACAAAGAAGAAAATGCAAAATCAAAATCAGCAGAAAACGAGGGCGACGATGATTTACCATTCTAAAATCAATCACAATTATTAACATTTAAAATCATTATCATGGCACATCAATTAAATTTCAACAACAGAACAGGGAAATACTCATTTTTTACTGTTAAAGAAAAAGCATGGCACAACTTAGGACAGCTTGTGCAGGAACACCCGACAAGTGAGGAAGCAATTAAGTTTGCAGGACTTGACTATGATGTGGAGAAATCGCCCCTATTTACCAAAGGTTCAGGAATTTTAGAAAATGACAACGGAATTGAAATAATTGATTCTGAATTGGAAGTTCCAAATTACTTCGCCAATATCCGTAGTGATAACAATACCGTGTTAGGTGTAGTGGGAAAAGATTATCATATTGTACAAAACCGTGAAGCCTTTTCTTTTTTTGATTCGATTGTAGGCGGTGGAAACGGTATTTTATACGAGACTGCAGGAGCTTTAGGAAATGGCGAAAGAATTTTTATTACGGCTAAACTTCCCGATTATATCCGTGTTGGAAACGGTGATGATATTACAGAAAAATATATTTTCTTAACAACCTCACATGATGGAAGCGGAAGCATTACCGCCGCATTTACTCCAATCCGTATCGTTTGCCAAAACACTTTAAATGCATCCCTAAAAAACATGAGTAATGTGGTACGAATCAGACATACCGCAGGAGCAAAACAACGTTTAGATGATGCTCACAAAGTCATGGGATTAGCAAACAAATTAAGTAATGAATTGGAAAACACGTTTAATCATTGGTCAAAAATAACTGTTGGAGACGCTGAAATGAAAAAGCTCATTCGATTGGCACTCTGCCCAAACAAAGAAACTTTAAATCATCTGCAAAAGGGGAATTTTGACGAACTGTCAACTGTCTTTAAAAATACTGTTGATGATGCTTTTGCTTACGCTATGATGAGCGATACCCAGCAGATGGAAACTACCAAAGGGACATTATTTGGAGCTTACAATGCCGTTACTGGTTTTTACCAAAATGTAAAGACCTACAAAGATGATGAAGCCAAACTACAATCTATTGTTATGGGCGGAACTGCGCAAATCAAATCGCAAAAAGCATTTGAATTATGTACGGGATTCGCAAAAGAGGGCAAAGATATTTTTGATCTTAATTAATCTCAGAGGTAACTGCCTTGCATGGCAGTTACCTTTAAAAAACATTATTATGAAAATTAAGGATTTACACGGAAAAGGTCTTGAAATAACCGATTTGGAAAAAGCGATTAAACAAGCGGAAACTTTCAAAGGCTACTCTCATCAAGATAAAAGCTTTGCAGAATTTGATAAAAGACAGAAAGCTTATTGGACTGACATCTATGAAAAATTACTCATCTTAAAAAAGAAACAAAATGAGCATTCTATCTCAAAAGACTGAATACAAAGCACTAGCTATCATCGGTCGTGTTATCAAAGAATTCGAAAATCTTCATCTTTTAAGTATGACAAAAATAGATGATGAAGATTTTACCAAAGCAAGAAATTTACTTGAAACCATTATTCAATCCAATGGCTACAAGGTTAATTATAATGGTAATTCTAAAAAATCAATCTTAAAAAACAATTGTAATGAAGACTAATTTTTTCAGCCTGATCAACCAAATAGAGTTTACAGGCAATTTAAATATATCGATTCAGAAAGCAACAGACAATAATTGGATTGTTTCTGTATTACTGCTCAACAGCCAATGCGGAGACGAAGCTAAAAACAGAATCCCGCCTTTAAATCTGCGTGGCACTTCTGAAGATTTGGACAATGGTTTTTTTGAAAATATTACCCAACCCATTCAGTCCGCTTCTTACTTAATGGTTAACATGGATTCTTTTATGGTGCAATTGGAAGAAGCCAAAAAACATTCTGCAATGGAAAAGCAAAATGCTGACAAAGAAAAGAAAGCCAAAGACGAAAGGGATAAAAAATATAGAGATGCGATGAAAAAAGCGGAGGAACTTGAAAATGATTCAAAATTTAAGGATGCATGGTCGGCATTGCCTAAAGCCTCTGACTATCCCGAATATTCTAAAGAGATTTTGGAAAAACAGGAGATTTACGAAAAAGAATTTGCCCCTAATTTATTTACCTCATAACCTCAAAAATTAAATCTATGTTACTCGCAACAGAATTAGAAAGAGTCTTTGTTATTATTGACAAAGGACAGGAGATAAAACTCAGCGACCCCGAACCTAAATGGAGTGTAGAAACAGTAATGAATTTTTACGCCAATACCTACCCCATTCTAACTACTGCAAAAGTATCTGTGCCTGTAATTCGTGATGATACTTTACAATACACCTTTGAAAGTGTTATGGGTACAAAAGGATAACCTTTAAGACAAGATTATGACCTATGCAACGCAATATCATTTCGGGAACTATCAAAGTCCCACAGCAGACCAAACAGAAACAACTGCACAGGCAGTTAGCCGAGTTCGCACAATGGATGAACCGCCCAAAAGATGCCAACGAAATCAGAAAAGACCAACGGAAATCTGTACCGATAGCAATGGTTCCAATGCTTTATTAAAGTGTTCATTTCTTCCCAAATTACAGGAAACTGAAAATAGACAGGCTTGTAGAAAGTCTAAAAGATTCGAAAGGGATTTTTATCAGTCCCTTTCCTATCTCAAAGAACATTATCAGCTTAATTCAGAACAGTTTGAAAATTTTGAATTTCCCTATAATATTGCTTTAGAAATTCAAAATGTACAGAATCAGCTCAAGACCAAAGTAAGAGATTGGGAAGAAATTCAGCTGATACAGGACAAAGGAAAGGTTTATTTCACAAGTGAAGAACGGTACAATACAGGTGCAACGCTTTACTACATTCCCGTAATTCCGCTTTACAGGTTATCCAAAATCAAAAAGTACAATAAAGCTTTTCGTCTTCTGCTGTCTGTTTACAGCTACTTGTATCATATTGTTGATATCCCATATTACAGACAGGAAGTTAGTTATCTCTATTGGATGTATGAAATGTTTGAACAATGGGCAAATGAAGATGATGAAGATGAAGAAAATATCAATCTTTTATTAGAACTAAAACATGCAGAATGGATAGGCGACATCATTGAAAAGAAAATATTCAGTGTTCAGAACTTGGAACATTTTAAATTAAGATTAAAGCAGTTTACAGCCCAAGATGAATTAGATGAAAACTGTTTGATGTTGGCGCAGAACGCTTACAATTTATTTATACAGTTTCCCAACTCAAACATCATGAAAAATGCTCAATCAAAAATCATCTTCAATGAATATGATGAAGAGGAGCAAGAAGAAAACACCGTTACAATGGACAAGTACATTTCATTCTGTGCCGAAGCAAAAGGTGCTTTATTTAATATGCTTTTTCAAAGTGTCAATAATGAACTGCAGGAATACGGGCAGATTGAAGAACCTGCCGTCATTAAATATTTTACTGATTCAAACATAAGTGAAAGTAATCTGGACTTTGAACATCAGATATTTAATCTGATTGAAGAATTGATTGACCTAATGAATGACCTTTAAACCTAAACCAATGGAAAATATTACAAAAGATTTTGGAGTGCTTTATAACCCCGTATCAGCCTTAGTTTTTTATCAATCTTCTGAAAGAGACAGAGAAACTTATGTAGAACATTTTGATATGGATAGCAGTGGAAATCCAATCAATGCTCACCCTTTGACTCTGAATGAAGCAAAATACTTATCAAAAGCTCTTTCTGTTGAAACGATAAAAAGCAAAGAGTTTTTAAAACCTCAAACCGTTATTACAGAAAATATACTGCATATTAACCCAAGTGCGAACGGTTCTGTTATTTGGTACAGCAAAAGCCATAAACAAAGCCTGTTCTTCTCTGAAAATTTAGAAATTGCTAATGGTCAAGCGGAAATTCCTGCCTTACTATGGTTTGCCAACAAGCAGGGCTTAATCTTGTTTGCTTTAACTTCTGACAGAAGACCGACGGAAAAGACCAAGTTGTATCACGCACCATTTTTTAATGTGTATGACAACGGAAATGTTTGCATGGGAACTGTAGATGTCAACATTAAAAGTTCCATCTCTGTAGAAGAATTTACAAAAGCTTGGGAGGACTATTTTTTTAACAGTTATTTCAGCCATTTGATGAATGGGCACAATCCCATCAAAGGAAATTGTGTCACTTTATGGAAAGAACTGATTAACACAGAAAATTCATTTCCAAAAAATGTCTTGAAAAAATCAAACAAAACCCTTAAAGACTTACTGACATGACAACTGAAAAAACAAAAGTTCATTTTACTGATAATCATTTGATAAACCCCACAAACCCAGTAACTGTGAATGTTATCGGAGCAGGCGGTACAGGTTCAAAAGTATTGACTGCACTCATGGAAATGAATCACAGCTTAAACGAAATGGAACATCCTGGTCTGCAGGTTCGCCTTTGGGATGATGATATTATTACATCAGCCAACTTAGGAAGACAGAGATTTGCAGAATCTGAGAAAGGACTGTATAAATCCGTTGCATTGATAAACCGTTGTAATCGTTGGATGGGGACTAATTGGAAAGCAGAAACCAAAAAATTTGATTGGGAAAGAGAAAATCACTATCCCGAAAATGTGGAAGCGAATATCTATATCTCCTGTGTTGATAGCGTATCGGCACGTTTTGAAATTGCCGATATTCTCAAACACAAAAGACATCATAATTCAAATCTTAAATATTGGCTGGACTTCGGCAATACCAAAGACAGAGGACAAGCTATACTTTCTACGATAGGCATAGTCAGACAGCCGAATTCGGAAAAATATATAACTGTTGAAAATCTTCCTTTTATTACAGATGAGTTCGGAGATTTACTGAAACAATCAGAACAGAATGATGATACACCAAGCTGTTCTGTGGCTGAAGCACTTGAAAAACAGGATTTATTTATTAACTCCTCATTGGCACAGATGGGTTGCAGTCTGCTATGGAATCTATTTAGATATGGTTTGACACCCTACCGAGGATTCTTTCATAATCTTAAAGACTTTAATACTCATCCGCTGAAAATTGACTAAAAAAAAATTCGGCAAAAAGACAATTCCGACTTAGGTCGGAACAGTCTTTTTGCGTAGTAATATGTCACAACCTATTTGAACTGCCAGCCCCACAGCAAAGATTTCAAAAAAGTTGTGGAGAAGTTAATATGTCATTTTAAAAATGACAAAAAAGATAATTTCGCTCTATAGTTGAAAATATCTTTTTTTATTTTTTTTGGAGCAACACTTTCGAGTTCCATCGCTCGATCTTTTCATTTCGAAAAAGTTGCGAGTTAATAAGTTTTAATCTTTAATTAAACAATGTAAATACTCTTCTGTGTATTGCTTTGAATTCGTTTTACAACTCTTAAACTTAGGATATTTTACATAAGAACAAGCATATTCCCCTAAACTTGACATCATCTCTGTAATCCTTGAAGGCTTAACAAAGCCTTCATTATTATAGCTTAGAAAAATATATTTAAAATTTGAATCTGTAAGTATTTGAAGTAAGCTATTCTCTGCCTCTTTCTTTAAACAGAAATTTGATGTTTCGTAGAATCTTAATCCTGCCTTACCTCTTGGGATAAAATTTGTATCATATAAAGCAATTGTATTTAATAAGTGATAGTAGGAACTGTATTCTCTACCATTATAAGGAGGATCTAAGTATAGTATATCTCCTTTTATTTTCTTGATCAAAACACTGCTATCCTCATTGAATATTGTATTTTCAACAGGCTTCAAAGCTCTTTGAATGGGAATCATTTTAACTTTATATGTTGCTGTTTTCTTGAGCTTTTTCAAATAAGCGCAATATACTGATGCAGTATTGGCAACCTTATCAACGGCTAAAAGTAAAGTAGCTAATAACAGATAATAGAAATCCTTATCAATTTGAGAACTTGAATATAAATATTCGATCCGAGTTCTTATTGCATCAATTTTCTTTCCGTTGCTCTCATTAAAATACAACCTTCCTGCTGAACCATACTCGGAATATTCTTCAAAAATAAACCCCTCTATACCTTTCAATTGATTGAGTTCTTCCAACATTGACAGATATCTGTGTCCATTTACTTTACTGTAAAATGCTTTGTTGACTATGTAACTATAATATTCTCTGTCATTGAACAAAACACTTTTTACTTTTGTATGGAAAAAATTTCCAACAACGCCTGTTCCTGCAAATAAATCGCAGAAGCTTAGATCACCAAGCCTTTCATTTACCGAATTCTTTATTTGCTCAAAGATAAAACCTGATAATCTAACTTTCGATCCCAAATAATTCATTTTTTATTTGCAATCTCTTTTAAATAAAAGCTGAAAACTTTGAGATGGTATTAACTGTCGGTTTTTTGTTCTTATTGGCTTCAAAATCAAAACGGCTTGGTTTAAAACCAAGCCGTCAACATCACATCAAATAGTATTATAAAACATTATCAAACTCAAAATCTATTTTCTGTTCATTATCAAAATTATCCGTAATCCAAATACTGAATTGGTGAGATTCTGCGGATTCAGATGTATAATACAGCCTGAACTGTTTTTGCGGTAATACATATTCATCATTAGGAAGATATGGTACATCATTATAATGTTGAAGTTTGCCGCTTCCTTCGTATTGAAAATATCGGATACTATATTTAGTTTCAATAAAGTTAGCAGCGGTTTCTAAAGACATTCTTATTTCTACTGTTTCACCTTCTTTAATTTTACTTGGAACGGGCATCACCTTGACTTCGAACGGAAAGTTCTGACTTATTTCCAAATCATTATCCTGACATGAATGAAAAACTATACCCATTAAAAACAGAATAAATGAATACTTTAAAAGATTGAGTATTTTATAATTAATTGCATTTTTCATATTAGAAATTTTAAAAATTATACCTTAGTCCTAATCCAAACAACGAATGTAAAGTTCCAAGCGGGCTATTTTGTAAAAACCGTAATTGACCATCTACGATAAAAACCAAGTGTTCAGTCAGATAACTTTCTAAAGATAGCCTACCAGAAAATCCGTATACAAAACTTTCTGTAGTGTTTAGTAAGGAACCGTCGTGAAGTATTAGTTTATTCCTGTTAACCTGTTCATAACCACCAAGAGCACCGATTCCCAAATTCAAATTTACATTTCGCATTGATTCACCTACCGAATAGAAACTGTAACCGGCATTCAATAGATAGGTATCAATCGGTATATCGTAGTCTCTATACTCAAAATATTTCCTGCTGTATTCAGCCCTTCCAAAAACATATCTACCGTTCTTACCATAAGAAATAAGACCAGCCGCAAATACATAATTCTGCTTTTCTGGAGATTTAGGAAATACTGAATAGGATATTTCAAATCCTTTTTGCTTTGGAATCATCTGCTGTGCAAATGATTGTACATTCATTGTTAAAATGAAAAGCATTGTTATCAATAATTTTTTCATCTCAATTGGTTTTGAAATTTAAACTATTGATCAGTTTCGCATTGATTAACTCGTTATTCTCAAGCTGAACTTTTTGATGGCGTCCGCCATTTCTTTCCAAAATCTCAATTTCTAAGACCTGATCTTTTAACAAAGTAAATTGCTCCAATAGGTAAACACCCTTTATGTTAGAATGGTGCATTGCGGTCATCATCGGAAAATAAACTCTAATCTGCTCTAGCAGCTTATCCTGAACAACTGTTCTTTTTAAGTTCTTCTTATCTACAATTTTGAAGTTGATCAGTTCAATATCATACGCTACATTGCTGCTGTTATCAACTTCGATGGTAAAATAGAATTTACTGTCATTGACGTGCAATGCTCTGACTGAAAACTGAATCCCAAAACTTTGCGAGGCGATATGCTTTACGGTTTTGTGGCTTTTTCTGTACAGATTTTCCATAATCAAGTCTGTCAGAGATGAAGAACTTCCTCTGAGATCTTCAAAAAGTACATCGGTTGAGTATTGCCGTTCATTGCTTCTCTGCATCTTTAAAAGATCATAGCTGAGAACATCAGGATAAACACTGTAAAAGACATCAAAACTGTAAAACTTACCATCTTCCGTAATCACAGAAAAATTGGTTTCTTCCTCGAAATCTCTGACTGCAGATTTAACTCTTAAAACATTTCCTACAGGCTCTGCTATGTTAGCAACCAACAATTCACTTCCCAGATCTACATAACGTATTGGTGAAGGAAATATCAAATGACTGGTTTTGTTGTAAGTGACTTGCATCCTGAAAGGATTCAGCTTCGCTTCTTCCAAGGAAACATAGGTTTTATTGGAATCATAATCCTGAGCAAAAGCCCTTCCTGCAAAGAGCAGGAGTAGAATTATTATATTGCTGTAAATCTTATGTACATTCATTTTTTAAAATTTTAATTAATTATTTTTAGGTACCAGTAAGACCTGTTGCCCTGCCTTCACTGTGACTTTCAATTGTCTTACCCTCTTTTGAAAATAGCCTGATAATCCCTGTACTACCCCACGGCTTAAATCTGCTGCGACCTGCTGTCCTGCAGACTGGGTCATCATAATATTGGTTCCCGAAGTCTGACTCATATTGGCCACAATATCGCTTACGGCAGTTTGTTCTGGTGAGTAAGGAACATATAAACCGGATTGACCGTCATTGTCGTGAACATTAATTTCTACAGGATAGACATTTCCTCTGTATTGAATGGAAGAAATCTTTAACTGAAGCCTCCCTCCCTGAAATTTACATATAGCAGTCAGTAAGCTTCCCGAAGGAATTTCTATGTGCCCCAGCTTCATTCCTTCTGAAAGTCTGATGGATAATGTACTTTCATTAATTACGGTTTTGGTCTCATAAACCACACCCATTATTGCATTTTTAGATTGAACTGAATGATTTGAATCATTTTGTGTCTCATAAAATCTGTTCTGATTCAAACCTGCACTAAAAGCACTGTCAGAAGGCTCTCTGTATAATGTCGAAACAATTCTGTTAAATGCTGGTTTTGCGGGTGTCAACTTCACTTTCTTTTCGGCAGGTTTTTCTTGCTCTTCTTTTCCTGCTGGTCCTTCCTGTTTTGTATTCGTTGGAAGGTATTTAGCTGCCATCTGATAGGACTTTTCCATTAGCTCCAACTGATCGTTCATTCCAAGACCTGCGGGAGCAGCATTATTCTGCATGGCTTCATTCTTTAATCTTGAAATTTCTTTCCTAAGATTATTGACTTCCTGATCATCACGGCCATAAAATGAACTCAAGGTTTGCTGTGCATTACGATAGCTGTTTACAGCATTCTGATCGGACTGTTGAAGCCCACCAATACCAACAGTTGGACTTGATGGATTAGTTTTTGAATTTAAACCGTTTTGGTCATTCCAATAGTCGGACAAAGTGGTCATTGCACTTCTTTTCTCCTCATTCTTTTGCTCCAACAGCTGCTGCTCATAAGCTTTTTGCTTATCAGACTGTAACTGACCATCCTTTGCCTGTGGAATAGCAGCATTAAAACCAGCTTCTTCAACAATTTTATTATCTGATTTTGGTCTAAAGATCAGATAAAAGCAACCTAAACAAACTGCTGTCATCAAAAAGTATATAATGGGTTTTTTCAGTTTCTCCCATTTAACCTGGGAATTATCACTCATGTCATTTGAATTATGAGAGAGATCATTCTCTGTCAATTTAATTTTCTCTAAATCTTTCATATGCTATTTTTTAATGGGTGATTCTATAAGATTGTTCTGTTCTGAAGCTTTTTCTACCAACTTCGTAGAAATGCCGTCAATGTGATCGATAGATATGGTGTTACTCTTTTGACCCGTTGAAACAATAACATGGATTATGACGATAACAGTCAGCAAACAATATCCACCAAAGAAAACCTTGGTCAGCAATCTTTGTTTTTCCACAGAAAGAGCTTTCCAATGAATCTCTGTCGTCAAAACAAAATGTTCAATTTTATCTCTTAACTTTTTCATTCCATTCGATTTAGCGTTCAACGGTTTCAACATCTCTATTTTCAATCACATTGAATTTTTCAATCGTAAATCCCTGAGGATTACTGTCAGACCGTACTGAATTAACCAGGAAACAGTCTGTCACTAAATTCCTGATGGTCAAATTACTGGATCGGATAATAAATTGTCTGGCATAAGTCTTCACGCCATACGGATAACTGTTAAAGTTCGCCACGACACTATCTACCTCAATCCTCTGTTGAATATTACCGGAAATGATTCTATTATAATAACCTTTCTCCTGAAGGTCTTTGTAGTAATTGAATGCTGATTGATCTGCCAGATTAAAGGCTCTCTTTACATTGCTTTCAATGGCATTCTTATCGGGTGCTATCGTGAAAAATAATTCGTGAAATCGTCTCACATGTTCTCTTGCTTCAACGGGTCTGTTGATTGACATATCCTGTGATAGGGCAACCATTAAAGATTTACCATTGTCCAGCACATAGATTTTCTGGCGCTGTTCTTCAGCAAACTGATAGGATTTGAATACCACAACCCCTACGACTCCAAAACACAACACCGCAAAAACAAACGTAAACAGTCGGATCTGCTTGAAGCTGCTCTCAATATTTCTTAAAGTTTTAAATTCCATAGAACTGTATTTTTTATTTTAGTAATCTTCCCGAAATATTTCCTGATGCTGAACCAACCGCTGCTCCAGCAACATTGCCCGATTTCGTAGCTGTCTGGTTTACATTGCGCATGAAATTACCTGCGCCTCCTGCCTGAATGACCCAGCCCGTTACCGTTGGTACAGTAAAATAACCTATGATGCCAATTACCATGTAGATGATATAAACCGTATTAGAAGTATCAGGAATAAAGGTGGGATCGGCGAGCATCTCGATATCCCGTTCTAAGATTAAGGTTTGTATCTTGGCAAGAATAGCACTGAATATATCTGCAACCGGAAGCCATAGATAAACACTGATGTATCTTGTTAACCATTGGCTCAATGTACTCTGAAATCCATCCCAAACTGAAATAGCAAAGGCAATCGGTCCTAAAATGGAAAGTACAATCAGAAAGAAAGTTCTGATGGTATCGATAACCAATGCAGCCGATTGAAAGAGGATTTCAAGAAATTCACGGAAACCATCTCTGATATCTTTCTTAATCGCAAACATTTCTCTCTCAATATACATTCCTGACATTGTCACCAGATCAGATGGTGACCAACCTAACTCTTCCAGCTTTTTGTCAAATTCTTCGTTTGAAATCAAATACGCCATCTCAGGATTTCTAAGCATGGCTTCTCGTTCCAAAAGATCCTTTTTCTGCTGCAAATCATTCATATCAAGAACTTGGTTTTCGAGCATGGAATGACTGCCCTGAACAATAGGACTCATCACTCCATTCAGACTTCCTAAGACCAATGTGGTAAAGAACATAATACAAATCCCTATGGCAAAGGGTCTGAGCATCGGGAACAAATCTATCGGTTCCGCGCGGCTCAGCGATTGCCAGACTTTTAAAGCCACATAGAACAGGGCTCCCAGACCGGCAACGCCTTTGGCTACAGCCGCCATATCTGCACACATCGGCATCATTTCTTCGTAGACGGAACGCAGGACTTCGTGTAAGTTGTTCGGTTCCATCTTACCAGTATTTTTGATTAGAAGTTCCGTAAAGATTCAGCACTCTTTGGGTGTTGTTCTGCTTTTTAGCTCTTAGATAGCTTACCGAAATATTTTTATTGGTATAGTATCTTACCAGATTATGATAAGCTTTAACCTCCTTATACACTCGGTCAACAACATCCATTCTTTCTTTATCATTCAGAGAAAGACCATTCGAGGTGATGATTTCTTTCAGTTCTTTCAAGAGTTCTGTACTCTCGGTAAGAAGTGCAGAATAACCATTGGCAATAGAAGCTAATTCCTGAGCATTGAAGTTGGGATCATTCAGCATCTTTCCGAAATTGTTCACATACATTTCAGAAACATCGCCTACCAAAAGAACAGTCTGTTGAACCTTTCTGGCATCTTTCACCAAATTATTAATAGCTTTCAGCTGATCATAATATTCCTTTCCCTGTTCATAAACTTTCTTAACTTCATTGAAGTTCTTTATCACATTAGATACCGTCGATGAGGTCTGCACAATTTCATTGGCTGAGTTCAGTATTCCGGAGGCGAGGTTCGCAGGATCAGTCACTACAAATTGCGCTTTAGTAAATGTTACGGTAGCAAAGAATGCTACCATCATTGTTTTGATGATTAATTGTTTCATTGTTATAAAATTTTAAATGATTTAATGGTCTTTTGTATTCGATTTAATTCTCTTGAGAGAAATCCGCTTGATGGCATGTTCTACATTTCCATCAAGTTCTGATGCAAGATTCATCACTTCCATCTTTTCTGTTTCTTCAGTGGTATAAGCCAGATATTCTTCGGTAGAAACTTCGGTGGCATAGACCGCAGAGTGTGTTCCCCCCAGTCCAATCCATACTTCTTTGTACAGTCTTCGTGGATTGTTGTTCATATTAATCGACAGTACCTGAGATTTTTCCTTGTCAGTCAATCCCAGCATTGCCTGGATGTCATCGAACTTGTTCATATACTTTCGCTGATCCAAAAGAATCTTACAGTCTGAATTGTTGATAATACTTTCCTTCACAATGGGTGACTGGATGATGTCATCGACTTCTTGGGTCACCACAATGGCTTCCCCAAAGAATTTTCTTACCGTCTTAAAAAGATATTTAATGTACTCTGCCATACCCTCCTTGGCGATTGCTTTCCAAGCTTCTTCGATGAGGATCAGCTTTCTGATTCCTTTAAGTCTTCGCATTTTATTGATAAAGACTTCCATAATGATAATGGTCACAATAGGGAACAGAATCTTATGATCTTTAATGGCATCGATTTCAAAAACGATGAAGCGTTTGGATAACAAGTCCAGCTGCTTTTCTGAATTGAGCAGATAGTCATACTCCCCGCCTCTGTAGTAAGGTTCCAGCACATTAAGGAAATTGGCAATATCAAAGTCCTTTTCTCTGACTTTCTTCTGCTCCAATACTTTTTGATAATCCTCTTTGACATAATCATAGAAGCCATTAAAAGAAGGATGCTCTTCATTGGACTTAATCTTTTCAATATATCCGCTGACGGCATTGGACAATGCTACTTCCTCGGAACGGGTTGGTGGTTCGTCGTCTCTTTTCCAAAGCGTCAGAATCAGGGTTTTGATACTCTCCCTTTTTTCAATGTCAAAGACTCCGTCATCAGTATAGAATGGATTGAAAGCAATGGGATTATCTTCGGTATAGGTAAAATACACCCCATCCTCACCTTTCGTCTTTCCTTTAATCAGTTCACACAATCCCTGATAGGAATTTCCTGTATCGACTAAGAGTGCATGAGCGCCCTGCTCATAATACTGTCGTACCATATGGTTGGTGAAGAAAGATTTACCGCTTCCAGAAGGTCCGAGGATAAACTTGTTTCTGTTCGTGATAATCCCCTGTTTCATCGGCAGATCTGAAATATCCAGATGAATGGGTTTTCCGGTAAGACGGTCAGCCATCTTAATCCCAAATGGTGACGGTGAATCCTGGTAATTGGTTTCTTCGGTGAAAAAACACAATGCCGGTTCGATGAATGTGTAAAAACTTTCTTCACTTGGAAAATCTCCTGCATTGCCCGGGATTCCTGCCCAATATAGAGTGGCTGTATCCGTGGTATTATGGCGGGGTTTACATTCCATTAAGGCTAAAGCACTCCCTGTATCATTTTTCAGCTGCTTGAGCTCAGCAGGATTATCAGACCAGGACATCACATTGAAATGCGCACGGATGGATTGCAGACCATAAGAATGAGCTTCATTCAGATATTTCTCAATCCATTCTTTATTGATCTGATTCGCCCTGCTGTATCTCGCCAATGAATGCATATTCCTTGCAGATTTTTCAAACTGACGAAGGTTTTCATCACTGTTGTCTACGAACAGGTATTGATTGTAAATGTGATTACAACTTAACAAAAGTCCCACAGGAGAAGCAAATGACAAGAGACAGTCACTGCGGTCTGTACTTAGCTTTTCATAACGGCTATGCGATGAAACAGTACCCGGCAAATCCTCCGTATCTGACAAGGTGTGCATGCTGATACGGTTGTTGCCAATCCGCATTTCTTCTGACCCTAACTTGATATCCTGTAATGGAGGATTGATTTCTCGGGATAAAGTCAGATACTGTTCCAGTAATCCTGACCTTTCGGAAGTTCCTGATATTTCGTCTTCAGTCATCCTTTCCAGATGGATGTATCCACTGTCGTTCATAATCCTTTCGAATTGATCGACAGCTTCCAGAAAACGGCTCACAACCTCTTTATCCTTGATCTCCTTCGGAATCAATTTGCCTTTGCAGAGAGATGAAAAATTGCTTTGCATCCGCATTCTCTCCTTACTGGTTTTTGTAATAAACAGATAACAGTAATGATTTAGAAATGGCCGCTCATTGAAATGTCTTTCAAATGATTTTGAAAGAAAACTTTGGTCTTCTCTTGACAAATCTGGATTGTAGTTCTCTTTGATAAACCAGTCCTGCTTATGGACAACGGTAAAATCTGGAAGCGTTTTGATTGCTTTAAACCAAGCGGAATGCATAGCTTCATACTCTGCGGAAGCAACGGTAAACAGTTCAGGAAGCCTAACTTTAAAACAAACTGTAACATCGGCATCTTTTGAAATGATACAGTCATTTTCAATAGCCAGCAAGGGAAATTTACTTTCCAACGTGGCTGCTTTGGAAGAATTTCTCATATGAAAGCTTTTTTACTGTTAGTTTTCAGATAGCGGTAAATACTTTTGCGGCTGATGATGTACTTAGGATGCTTCTTTCGAGCGCCCATTTTCATCAAACCGTGCTCGCCATATTTTCCGTTCAGTGCGAAAGTCTGCCAGATAAGCAAACCACTGCTGGCTCCTCCGAGAATCAGACACAGATAGGTATTGACCCCAGCCATATACATAATCATCACACAAATGAGTAATCCTAATAAACCTCCTGCAAAAACGAACAGGTATTGTGCTTTTAGTCCCTTGAACTCTACCGTTCTTCCAATTCCTTTATTGATATGATAGGTATTCATAATCATCATTTTAAAGAAAGAATGACCGAAGGATTGTCGCTGCAACAATCAGGAAGATACACGCGCCAAACCAGCTGGCAGCAGTCTTACTCGTATCAGGATCACCACTGCTGAACTTGTTGTAAACTTTTACCCCACCGATCAATCCCACGACTGCACCGATGGCGTAAATAAGTTGGGTGGCTGGTTCGAAATAAGAGGTAACCATCTGCGTGGCCTCATTGATTCCAGCGGTACCATTGCCTTGGGCAAAAGCACCCGTTACTGCTAAAATGGTCAGAGCTGACAGCAGTATTTTCTTTCTTTGTTTTTCCATAACTGAAACAGATTATTTGTTACTTTGGCCCACACTCTGTGGGTTGATGAGACAAAAGTGTTATAGAAAAAGCTGGATAGTAATAACTTGGTGTTTGACGGTACTGTTTGGCAAAAACTGGCTTTGGACGAGAAAAAGAAAATATCATAAACATCAATGTGAGTAATGCTATATTTTAAGTACTTGTATTATTTTGTAGCTTTGAATCGTTACACAACATATAAAATTATATTGTAGCAATACGAACCAAGATCAATGCGTAAAAACACTCATAACATTCCTGTCAATTCAATGGATAGCGATTCCCATCAAGGTATTTCTATTGACAAAATCAATCTGGAGAAATCAGATTTCACGCATTCCCACCGGGATGAAGGACATACTTTTCACATTCTTGAAAAAGGGACTGTACATTTAGAAATCGATTTTAATCAATATGAGATCTCTGCGCCTTGTGTGGTTTATATGCATCCAAATCAAGTACACCGCATTTTATCTTTTGATCATATTACAATCTGCTCCTTGTCTGTAAATGATGAACACCTTAATCCAGATTACCTCAAATTATTAGAAGAGATTACACCTACTACACCTTTGGAACTTAGTGATAAAAATTATTTGGTTTTTTATGACCTATTTAAACTTTGCCACAAGTTCTCCATTGAAAAAAACAGTAAGCTTCATTATTCTTTATTTAAAGACAGCTGCAATATGGTGGTTGCATTTCTGATCTCTCAATTTTTGGATCATAAAAAGGAGGAGACCCATCATTCAAGATTTGAAATTATCACTCAACATTTCAAAAAATTATTAGAAAAAAATTACAGGACATATAAAAGACCGGCTGCATACGCTGATCAGCTAAATATTTCGACATCTTATCTGAATGAGTGTGTAAAGAATACAACAGGTTCTTCAGTTTCGCAGCATATCCAGAACAGAGTTGTTTTAGAAGCCAAAAGGATGCTTTATTACAGCGATAAGTCCATTAAAGAAATTTCATTTGAATTGGGCTACGATGACTATACCTATTTTTCAAGACTCTTTACCAAAGCAACAGGAATGTCTGCACTTTCCTTTCGTAACAAATACCACGATTAGTCCAATTCTTACCACGTCTTCTTATTTTACCAATCTGCTTTATTTAAGAATTTTGCATTAGAATTTAAATGCTTAGAAATGGAACAGAATAACAAAGTGCTGGTATCGGGTGCTAGCTTCGCAGGACTTACCACTGCATATTGGATGAATAAAATGGGCTACGAAGTGACAGTAGTGGAGATTGGTAATGATCTTAAAATGGGTGGAACTCCTGTAGATATTAAAGATGAAACCGTTGAAATAGTAAAACGGATGGGTCTTTTTGAACAAATAAAAGCGCAAAGAATAGGACCTGAAAAATGGGAGTTTAAAAACGCTGATGACGTGAGTGAAAAAATTGTTTTATTGGATAAACCGTTAGATAATGAGTTTGAGATTGAAAGGGATAATTTGCTTAATATGCTTTTTGATCTTATCAAAGACGACGTTAATTTTATCTTTAATAATAGCATTGCGTCTTTAGATGAAAAAGAATATGGCATTCAAGTCGGTTTTAAAGATGGTACTCAAAATCTATTTGAATTGGTATTTGGTTGTGACGGAATTCATTCTGCGGTGCGGAGAATATGGTTTGGAGAAGAAGCAGAGTATGCTCATTTTCTAGGACAGTATTTTTGTATTGCAATTGCCAACAGATTATTGGTGGAAGAAGGCACTTATCAAATGTACGCAGAACCAAATAAAGGTCTCGCTCTGTATGCTTATAACCATAAAACCGACATCATTTTCACCTTCCGTCCTGAAAAGGAAATAATTTATGATTACCGAAATCAAGAGCAAATGAAACAGATTGTTCTTGACCATATACAAGGAATGAATTGGAGAGCTTCAGAAATGAGAGACGAATTATTAAACTCAAAATCCTTTTACTTTGATAAATTCTGTCAAATAAAAATGCCATCCTGGACGAAAGGCCGTGTAGCATTGGTAGGTGATGCGGGTTATTGCGCTTCGCCGGCAGCCGGAATGGGCGGTTCTCTTGCTATCATAGGGGCTACTGCTTTGGCAGATGCCTTTAAAAAATGCAATGGAGATACTAAGCTGGCATTTGAAGATTATAACAAAGATCTCCGCCCTTTCATAGAGGACATACATGCAGGCGCAGTGCAAATGCTAGATAAGCTCCTTCCATCAACACAGGATGAAATAGACAGGAGAAATAAGACTGGTTTTGAGTTTTGAAGGGGTAATGACTCTAATCTCATCTCGACAAATTTCTTTTATCATTCTCTCGGATTCGATAAATTAAAAAAGGGGAATTTGTTTAAACAAACTCCCCGATGTCGAAACCTTCTGCATCATTTTTATGGTTGGAAGTTATTACAGCATCGGCATTCGGCATACTTTTATTCAGGAGATCAGCAATCTTTTTTGAAGCATCACCCAATGAATTTTCCAAAAGGCTGAAAAGCTCGGTTCCGTGAATTTTCTGAATGATATTGACCGCTTGTTGTTCTAAGACAGGCTCCAAAACATCCTGTTGAAGAATGTGCCCCGCAGTGCTCAATTCATCGAAGGTAACCCCTGTGGCAAACCCGCTTTCAGTTTCAGATAATTCCTGATATTGCCAGTCTTCTTCCTCTTCCTCCCAGGCGTTGTTTTTGTCCAGTATGTCCTCTATATTTTTCTTCTGATCATACCTGTCAAAAATTTCCTCAGTGGTTTCTGGATCAAACTTATCACGACTTACAATTTCAGAAGCTTCCTGTCGCTGATGGGAAGCATATGGCATTAATGGTCTGTCAGGTTTCTTTGTTTCTCCCATGACAGACGGCGCGTCCAACCACTTATCGGTGCGTTTTTTTCGAGGATTAGGAATAGAAAGCTTCTTGTCTAACAATAGCAGAACTATAATGATCACTAGACCTATTATGATTATTTTTTCCATATAAGTAAGTATTAAAAGATGGGACGGTATTTATTGTTGAAATCATCGGTGATCTCTTTTTCAAACATTTCAAAGTGATGAGCTAGGATATTGTCGAGATATGCGTACAATGGAATCTGATCATCTGCAATGATCTGGATGATTCTTGAGAGCCGCTCGTGATATTCTGCACGGATGTAAATGCTTTTATCACCACGTTTTGTCATAGAATGCTTGCTCAGAAACTGTTCGACATAGGTTACGTCAATGTTTTTTTTATGTTTCATTTTTTGCTTCGTCACGGGCTTTTCATTTGGGGCTTCCAACTCCTGCTTTTGCGATTCTTTCTTCGCACTACCAGCCATAATGGACATCAGGTAATGTTCATCTATACCATGGTCTTCGCTGTTTTTCTTATCATTTTCCATACTTCTACAAATTGACAATTTTTAAAAACTCTTCCATAAAACTGTCAAGCCTGCATAAGGTCATCAATCTAGGATCTGCAGGTAACAAAGTTGAACGGAAGACCGTCTTTGCAACCGTCTCCCCTTCCTTACGGAATCTTTTGCTGTCGCTTATGGAAGTTTCCATAAGCTGAAGTCCGAGATCTTTGATTACCTTGCTGAAATTTTCATACAGTAGCGTCTTTTCTCTTCCGTCCACCTGATTCCAGAAGAGCTGTATGCTTTTAATTGCAGTCTGTTTTTCTTTCATCAGGACGTTCGTAAGTACATCCGTAAAACTTAATGTGCTTTCAAGAACAACCCTATCCGCAGTTACAGGTGAAAAAATATAATGTACGCTGGCGAGCGTTCGCAAAATACCCGCTGTATTGACCGTTCCGGGAAGATCCAGAAAAATAACATCGGATGCCGTCTCTGAATTACTTATATACTCCTGCATTTCTTCCAGGACCGTGTCGGCCTTACTTTGAAAAATGGGATATGCTTTTTTATTTAGGCTTGTAAACTGCCTGTGAGCCATTTTTTTCAGTGCCTCATTTTGCATCACGGTCTTCAAATCCCGTTCCCGCATTTGCATTAAACTGTATTGTGGAAAATCACAGTCGAATACCGCAACATTGTATCCCATTCGATAATGCAGTATGCTGGCGACCAATGTTGTGAAAGTACTTTTTCCTACCCCTCCTTTCTGAGTCGAAAAGGCAATGATGAGTGGTTGTTTTTTTGTTTTCATTTTTTTTGATTTTATTGTTAAACTTTGGTTTTAATCAATATGAGGATGCTTACGCTCCGGCTAGAATGAAATCTGCTCGTACGAAGATCTTCCAAGCCTGAAAGCGTTCCTGATGTACAGCCTTATAATCAGCTTTCAGGCAGTCAGGCGGTCAAGCGTATTGCCGTGAACAGATTCTGTACTTCAGGCAAGATGGAATTCCTTACTTATTGTGGTCAGTACTGCTGGCTTTCTGGCAATCCGAAAAGCCTGCCTTCAGGGGCTCAAACAATTTTGTCGTACAGCACGCGTGCTGAGATTCCTGTACAAATAACCGACATCAAACAATGTCGGGTTTCATAGTGGTTGTCTTTGGCCGGCAATGGTGGTTTTTGGCATTTTCTAATGCATATACACATTTACGCATTGTCAATTACTTTGTCAGTGGAGAATGGAATGGTCTTGAGAAATTTTTAATATTCTATTTTTCTAATCTCAAGGCATACATCAGGAGCATCTGATCTATTGCATTTGATAGGACTATCCTTTCACCCGAAAGGGGCAAGTTGTGTTTTCAGCATCTCGAAACCTTTTCGGCTGCTGAAAACAACTTGCCCTTGCAGGGAGCCTAGAAACAATCTCCGAAGTCGTTGTTTTATAAAATTAAATTAGATCATTATGAATGAA
This sequence comes from Epilithonimonas sp. JDS, assembly GCF_021261315.1. Taxonomy (GTDB): domain Bacteria; phylum Bacteroidota; class Bacteroidia; order Flavobacteriales; family Weeksellaceae; genus Epilithonimonas. The sequence continues at coordinate 137,074 of NZ_JAJSAX010000004.1, read as the reverse complement.
AATGGAAAAGCCCCAAAAAAGACAGGTCGTCGCCCAAAAGCTGATCCTGCTAAAATTAGATATACGATCTCTTTTAATGAGGTCGAACACTCCCGGTTTCTTGAACTTTTTGACCGATCAGGAATGACCGTCAAAGCTCATTTTATAACATCCTGCATCTTTGAAAAGACGATAAAAACTGTGAAATTGGATAAAGGAACGATTGATTTTTATATGAGGCTTACCTCATTTCACAGCCAGTTCCGTGCGGTCGGTATTAATTACAATCAGATTGTTAAACTGCTATACACTCATTTTTCTGAGAAAAAAGCGGCGGCTTTACTTTTTAAATTGGAAAAGCAGACTATAGAAATGGTGCAAATATTCAAAAAAGTAGTTCAACTGACTGAAGAATTTAATCAAAAACATCTTAAGAAAGACGAATAATATGATTGCGAAAATTGGTAGAAGCAGCAATTTGTTCGGTACATTGTCCTACAATAATTTGAAAATAGAGAAGGAGAAAGGAAAAATTCTGCTGACTAACAAAATTATTGAAACGGCAGATGGAAAGTACACGGTAAGTCAGCTCGCAAAATCTTTTGAGCCTTATTTATTAGCCAATCGAAATACAGAAAAACATACGCTGCATATTTCTTTAAATCCTGATCCTAAAGATCACGTATCTGATCAGCAGTATACGGAAATCGCCCAGAAATATATGCAGGAAATGGGCTATGGCGAACAGCCTTTCGTAGTATTTAAACATACGGATATAGACAGAAGTCATATCCACATCGTTTCTGTTTGCGTCGATGAGGATGGTAAAAAAATCTCTGATAAATTCGAAAAGGTTCGGTCAATGAAAGTATGCCGTGAACTGGAAGAGAAATTCGGATTAATATCTGCCCTGGAAAAAGAAAATAAGTTGAACAGCCCGATTTTTAAGGCGGTCGATTATAACAGAGGCGATATTAAAAGTCAGATTGCCTCAGTGGTAAGACATATTAGTTCTCAATATCAATTTCAGTCGTTGGGGGAATACAATGCCCTGCTCACTCTTTTCAATATTACTGCGGAAAAAGTGGAAGGAGAACTGCACGGTCATTTGCAAAAAGGTTTACTGTACTTTCCAACAGACCGGAATGGCAAAAAGACAGGCCATCCTTTTAAAGCATCGCTGTTTGGAAAAAAGGCTGGTCTTGATTCTTTGGAAAGGCACTTTGAGTCTTCCATAAAAAGAATGAAAAGTCTTCCTGTGAGGGAAAAGCTAAAAGAAAAAATCGTATTGACAGTACAATCTTCAAACGATGAAAAATCATTCACAAAAAAATTACAGAAAGAAGGAGTTGATACAGTGATCCGTAAAAATAATGAAGGAAGAATTTATGGAATGACATTTATTGACCATCCATCTAAAACAGTTTGGAATGGATCACGTTTGGGAAAGGAATGTTCAGCGAATGTTTTTAATGATCAATGGAATAAGCCAAGTGAGACGGGAGATAAGGAAATGAATGATCAACATATTTTTCATCTAAAACCTACTCAAGACAGTCATCATCTTTTCAATGCAGTTGAAAGTAGCGGAGATTCTTTTTTCGAATCCTTTGGTGGAATTCTTCCGCCTGTAAGTAATGAAAATGATTATGAAGAAATTGAATTTGCCAGCAGAATGAAGAAAAGAAAAATGAGAAAAAAGAAATAACTAGATAAGGTCTAATATAAACTGACAACGTTTTTCAATAGTATTTTTGGAACGATACAAGTCTCATAGCCAAGTTCAATATAGATCAGTTTCATCTTTATAAATTTCTACCGCTTCCTACCAACTTTGTTTGAGTTTGGACTGCCAAATAGCGCCATTTATTTACAAATATTCCCAGATATACCATAGTATCTACTTAGTAAATAATTTCCAGTCCTAACATTTAATGTAAAGAAAATGCAAGGAGAAGATGACGTAAGGGGATTAGCTAAAATTATGGGATTCATGAGAGCGGTAAGCATTATCGTTGTGATGATGCATCTTTACTGGTTTTGCTATGGATTTTTTGATAAGCATCAGTGGACAATCGGCATCATTGCAAAGATGCTGCATAATTTTAACCGGACTTCAGGTCTATTCTCACATCCCTTATATACCAAATTATTTGCAGTCATACTTTTAGGTCTGAGCTGCCTTGGAACAAAGGGCGTAAAAAGTGAGCAGATAACCTGGAACAAAATCATACGAACTCTCATAATTGGGTTTCTATTATTTTTCTTGAACGGCTGGTTGCTAAAATTTCACGACGACATTATTGTATATCTCTATTTGCTTTCTACCGGACTAGGATATATTTTGTTAATGCAGGCTGGTATATGGATGAGCCGTATATTGAAAAACAATTTGATGGATGATGTCTTCAACAGTGAAAATGAAAGTTTTCAGCAGGAGACTAGATTGCTTTACAATGACTACTCAGTCAATCTACCTACTAAATTCTACTATCGAGGACACTGGCATCAAGGATGGATCAATGTCGTCAATCCATTTCGTGCAACCATTGTTTTAGGGACACCCGGTTCAGGAAAATCTTATGCTGTAGTCAACAATTACATTAGGCAACATATCGAAAAGGGCTTTTCAATGTATATCTATGATTTTAAATTTGATGACCTTTCAACAATCGCTTATAATCATCTTCTACATCATTCCGATTCTTATACCATAAAGCCAAAATTTTATATCATCAACTTTGATAATCCTCGAAAAAGCCACCGCTGTAATCCATTAAATCCTGATTTTATGACGGATATTTCGGATGCCTATGAAGCAGCATACACGATAATGTTAAATCTTAACAGAAGCTGGATACAGAAGCAGGGTGACTTTTTTGTGGAATCCCCAATTATTCTTCTGGCCGCTATTATCTGGTTTTTGAAAATCTATGATGATGGTAAGTACTGTACTTTTCCACACGCTATTGAGCTGCTGAACAAAAAATATGAAGATGTATTTACCATTCTGACATCCTATTCTGAATTGGAAAACTACCTCTCCCCTTTTATGGATGCCTGGCAGGGAGGTGCACAGGATCAATTGCAGGGACAGATCGCCTCAGCAAAGATTCCCTTATCAAGGATGATATCGCCGCAACTGTATTGGGTAATGACGGGAGACGATTTTTCTTTGGATATTAATAATCCGAAAGAACCAAAAATATTGTGTGTCGGTAATAACCCTGACCGTCAGAATATCTATTCTGCGGCACTGGGGCTTTACAACTCAAGAATTGTAAAACTGATCAATAAAAAAGGGCAACTGAAAAGCTCAGTCATTATTGATGAGTTACCTACCATTTATTTTAGAGGTCTTGATAACCTTATTGCAACAGCACGAAGCAATAAGGTTTCTGTTTGCTTGGGATTTCAGGATTTTTCCCAGCTTACCCGGGACTATGGTGATAAAGAAAGTAAGGTCATTCAGAACACAGTCGGAAACATTTTCAGCGGACAGGTGGTTGGTGAAACAGCAAAGGCTTTATCCGAAAGATTTGGTAAGGTTCTACAGAAGAGACAAAGTATATCCATTAACAGGAATGATACCTCGACATCTATCTCCACGCAACTAGACAGTCTGATTCCTGCATCTAAGATTTCAACCTTGACTCAGGGATTTTTTGTAGGTGCTGTTTCGGATAATTTTGATGAAAGAATAGAACAAAAGATTTTTCATTCGGAAATTGTCGTTGATACTGCAAAACTTTCAGCGGAGGAAAAGCATTATCAAAAGATACCGGAAATTCGTTCTTTTGCAGACGAGGACGGCAATGACGGTATGAGACATGAAATTGAAAAAAATTACAGAAGTATTAAAACTGATATTCTTCAGATCATAAAAAGTGAAATAGAAAGAATTTCTAATGACTCCGATTTGCAGCATTTGGTGCAGTAATTTGTAAATTAACTCAATAGCGAAGCCCTGACATTTATCTAAATTAAGTTGGTCTCACATCATGAAAGATAGATTCATCGTTTCTGTGTCATAATGATAATTATTGTTTACAGTCCAATTGTCAAAACTATAGCTTTAATCATAATTTTTACTTTTGTTAGGACTTTTACAAGCATATCTATTCTTGATGCTAAAGAGAATATTTGCAAATTCAAAAAAGAAAAATGAAAACCCTGTTTTAAACGTGAAAAACAAGCCGAAAGTTATATCTAGATTTTTTTTACAAATATTCATTATACCAACTCAATAGGATTCCAGTCAGTTTTAACAACAACATTATTTGGAACATCGGACACATCATTGTAACACAACAAAAACTTATTTACATAGGTTCTCCCCTACAAGGATATATTTCAGATGAGTTGTTTAAAAAATACCAATCGAGAACAAAACCAACAGAATCAGTTTCTCGACAAGAAGCAGATGAACTTAAATCATTTTTGACTTCAAAAATTGAGCGCACAATTAATGATTTCGAAAACGGCATCTTTATCCGCTACAACAAAAGCATCACTGGTATTGGCTTTCATCAAATTTCTATACAAGATGCTTTTGCGTACAAAAATTATCACTAGGATCTGCATTTGGGATACATAATGAGTATTAAGAAATTTGTTTAAAAAAGGTTCTCTTAAAAAATAATATTGATAACATTTAGATACTACGTAATAAATATCAGGTTATAATGATAGTTTTTTGATATTCTTCGCCTTATTGGCATTTCATCTTAACTGATATAAGGTAGGTCTATAAATTCATAGTTTTGTACTCAAACAATTATAGATGAATTTGCGAAGAAATAAATTAGAATATATCTGTCTCAAACCCGATGAACCACTAATAGATATAGTGGAAAGCATTTGGATGGTAAAAAACAACTCTGATGAAGAAAAAGAAGGCATTATAGTTCCGGATGGAAAAATAGATTTATTTCTGCTAGCTGATGAAAATGGAAATTTTGAAATTTTCATTTCCGGAATATGTTCTGCTCCAATCACCAAACCTCCATTTCCCAAATCTACAATGTTTGCAATCAGCTTTTATCCCATTGCTGCCGAATATATTTTCAACCAATCTTTTGCAGATTTAAATAACATCAAGAAAACACTTCAGACAGGGTACTGGGGATTTTCAAGAGATGATCTGAATGATTTTAATCAATTTTACCATAAAACTACAAAGGTTATTTCTTCGTTATTATCCAAAGAAATAGACGACCGAAAAAAGAAGTTATTTAAACGCATTCATGCTTCTAAAGGAGAAATTACGGTAAAAGAACTCGAAGAAAATATTTTTTGGAGTAGCAGACAAATGAATCGTTATTTCCACAAATGGTTGGGCGTAACGCTTAAATCCTATCTAAATATAATCCGTTTCTCCAACTCATTAAAACAACTAAAAAATGGAGATTTCTACCCCCAACTCGATTATGCAGACCAATCACATTTTATAAGGGAAGTGAAAAAATTTGCAGGAGTAAAACCAATTATTTTAAATAAAAATGAAAACGACCGATTTATCCAATTTAGCCTGATGCCGGAAAAGTAATTTTGTTCTGTAATCAAAATAAGAATAAAATGAATTTAAATCACATTAACATCGTTGTGCAAGACGTAGATAAAGCTGTAAATTTATTTACAAAACACCTGGGTTTTAGTTTAATTGTGAATAGAAACAGCAAAATGGCAGTTCTGGAAAACGGCAATAATTTCGCCTTAGTTATTTGGGGACAGGAACTGAACCACAAAGAAAATACGCCTGAATATCCAGAGAATTTCCACATCGGATTTTATCAGAAGGATGAGCAAACAGTTTGGGATATTTATGAAAAGTTAAAACCAGAAACTTACTTACAATTTGAAAGTGAACCTAAGAAAATCAGGAATACATTTGGCTTCTATTTCTTTTTTGAAAAACTGATGATAGAAATAAGTGTTAGTCCATTTAAGGATAATATTGCATAGCTTGCCAACCACCAATAGATCATTTAAATTAAGTGATCTATTAACTTTTTAGGGGAAAATTATAGCTAATAAATCTATAGCCGTACTTCTTATTTGGTCTTAAATTCAGTAGGTCTCATGTTGGTCAGTTGCTGAAAATTATTGCTAAATGCTGCTATATTCGAATATCCTATTTCATAGGCTATCTCGGTCATGTTCAGATCTGTATCTTTTATCAATTCCATCGCCCGGATTATCCGGAGCATTTTTAAGTATTGAACAAAAGTAATATGCAATTTCGTTTGAAATAATCTGGTCAGACTACGCACACTCATTCCCGATTGCTGAGCAATAGTATCTAAACTTAGATCTTCACTTAATCGATTTCTAAAACTGTCGATTATCGCATTGAGCCGTTGATCGTCCGTTGTAGGAAGTTGGATGGAGAATTTTTTGAGATTTTCCTTTGATAATACATTCTTAAGCATGGTCAAAAATTCAAATTCCCATGAACCTTTAAAATAATTACCCTGCCATTTCTCGCTAAATGAGAGCATCTCTGCAAGCAACTTACTCACGGGATAGATACCCAATTCATCATAAAAACCTCTCACTTTTTTTTCTGGAAAATAAATATTAATAATATATAAATCCTGTGTATTAAACATCAAATTGTGAGGATAATTTTTCGGTATCCAGATATAATGATTAGACGGAATATAGAAATCTTTTGCCTCTGTTTGTAAATAAGCAATTCCTCCATAAACCAATAATAACTGAGCCTTATTGTGTTGATGAGAGGGCAAACGCTGCTCCGTCTGTTGTCGCATCACGAGGATTGAATCAGGATGTTGATCAACACTATTTATTAATTGGTTAAGAATTTCCACTTTGCCAAATATAACAAATATTAGGCTAATTATATAAAAAAACAGATTGATGTGTTGAATAATTTTGCTTTGTTAATAATAGCAGAATCATTATGAAACATAAAATCATAAAAACTGACAAGTATTTTGAACTTGAAATACAAGCTAAAAAATTTGAACACAAACCACTTCATCCGGATGAAGAAGTTGATAAAGCTAACAGCTACTGGTTAGCTTGTGCCTATTCCAGTCCCTTTATGCCAATAGTCGATTTAAGCTTTGCTTTTGATGAATTGAAAAAGATGCTAAAACAATGGTTAGAAAGTAGAAAAAAACCAATCATTTATAAAAACAAAACTAATGAAACAATATAAAACAGTTCCGATTTTGGGCATACTGTTGCTGCTATTTGCATCTTCTATTTACGCTCAGCAGACAGAAAATAAACAATTACTAAGTTTAGAAGAAATATGGAAAGTGGCTGAAACGAATAATCGACAACTAAAACTATCCGACCTAAATCTTCAGCAGAGTAAAATAGAAATATTGGAAGCCAAAGATCGGTTGTTGCCCGAGCTTTCAGTAGGTGGAGACGTAAAACTCAACTCCAAATTTCTGATCTATGAAAATGGATTATTCTCTTCTCCACAGGATGTGCCTGTAAAAGGTTACGGGTACGGAGTAGGCTACAACTTGAACTTTAATCTTTATAATGGTGGTAAAGACAAAAGAAACATTGCCATGAAAAAGGAAGAAGAGACACGAAAACAATATGAAGTTGAGCTGCAAAAGCATAGTGTAAAATATAATGTCTCAGTTGCTTATTTTGATTTGTATAAGTTTTTGCATTTCTATGATTTTCTTCATGCAGAGATTGAAGCAGAAAAAAAACAATTGAGATTGATAGAAAGTTTGCATAAAAACGGTACCGTATTAAAGAGTGATGTACTGAGAACCTCCGTGAAATTGTCTCAACTGGAACTTAATCTTTCTGATGTTACAAAAAAGATTGAAATCACCAAACAACGGCTCAATATTCTGATGGGACGTGAAAATGATATGGGGCTAGCAATCAAATACGAAGATACAATTGAATTAAACGCTATCACAGACGGTGATTACAATGACTATGTAGACATTGCTTTCAACAAATCTCCAGAATACAAAATAGTCAATAGCGACATCAAATGGAGCGAACTGAATATAAAGCAGATCAAGGCGACACGATTACCAAAAGTTTCCTTGTACGCTAACTATAATTACAACTATCCACAGATTTCCTTTTATCCATACTCAAATGACCTGTGGGGATTTGGTCAGGCAGGAATTAAAGTACAGTATTCTATTGATAATCTGTACAAAAGTAAACACACCATTGCTCGTGCCCAAGTTGTTAACAATCAAGCTATAGAAAAAGCAGAGATGAAGAAGGACGAAATCTCTCTTCAAGTAAAAGAAGCTTATTTACAGCAGCAACAGGCTTTGGAGAGCGTGGAAACGGCTGAACAAAATATCATCAAAAGCACCGAGACCGTTCGTGTCATCAGAAGTAGCTACTTAAACCAGGAATCGCTACTGACCGATCTTTTGGAGGCAGAAAATGCTTTACTGGAAGCAAAATTCAATCTGATAACAGCACAGACAAACGTAAAAGTAAGCCATATCAGACTATTGACAATTGTAGGAATTCTTTAATACAACTATTATGAACAAAAATAAAACAGATAAAATTGTTGTAGGCCTGACCAAATGGTTTGGTATTGCATTATTCATAGGGATCATTATTTGGGGAGCTATCTATTTCTTTAAAGGATATCGCTATGAACAGACCAACGACGCTCAGGTAGATGCTTACTTGTCGCCCATAAACGCAAAAGTGGGTGGCTATATCAGTAAAATATATTACAAGGACAATCAGCTTGTTAAAAAAGGTGATACACTTGTTGTCATTGAGTTGGACGAGTATGGACTGAAAAAAGATGCTGCATCAGCAGAACTCATGAGTTCACACGCTAAATTACCGATTTTGACGGCGAGCGAAGAAACGCAACTTAAAAGTATTGAGGTTATAAAAGCACAATTAGCAGGAGCAAAAGCGAGATTGAACCAACAGCAAAAAGAATTTGACCGTTATAAAAATCTACTGGCGGATGAATCTACCACACAACAAAAATTCGACAACATCAGTGCTTCTTTATCCATTGCACAGTCAGATTATGATCAGGCTAAAGCTTCTTTAGAAGTAGCAGAATCTAAACTTAATGATTTCAGAGCTCAACATAATGCTATACAGGCAGAGATAAAAATTAAAGAAACACTTGTTCAAAGACAGGAATTGGACATTCGATATACGGTTATCACTGCACCTTTTGATGGGCAAATTGGTAAAAAGACCATTCAGGAAGGTCAATTGATACAAGCTGGGCAAACTTTGGCTTTTTTGTTGAACAAAGCCGAGGAAAAATGGGTGATTGCAAATTTTAAAGAAACACAGATTGGCAACTTTAAGATTGGACAAGCAGTGTTTATAGAAGTTGATGCTTTCCCGAATGAAAAATTCAAAGGTACTATCGAATCACTTTCGCCCACCACAGGTTCACGTTATTCGCTACTTCCACCGGATAATGCAACAGGTAATTTTGTCAAAATCATCCAACGGATTCCTGTAAGAATTAAACTGACCGATACGCCTGAAAAATTAGGGAAACTCTCTGCCGGGATGAATGCTAACGTTTATGTTTTAAAAGATTAATGATGCAAGCACATAAAATTCCTATTTTCAAATCCTGGGTATCTGAATGGGTGGCGAGATCCGTCATATTTGCTATCCTGATGACCTGTCTGTTTAGTTTCGCTTTTTATGGTAGTCCGGTTGCAGCAATGGGTTTCTATGGGATAAAGCCTACAGATGTACAATATGGTATGGTCGTTATCTATGGCTCTACCGTAGCTTTCCTGGCACTTGATTTTCGGATCGTAAAATATTTTGCACCAAGGAAATATTTACTGATTGCTATTGCTGTAAATGCAATATGTTCTGTGATCTGTTTTCATTTCAAAGATTGGACATTATTTGTTATTTGCCAGTTTTTTCAAGGAATTACCTGTGCATTGATGTCAAGCATCGTCTTACAACTTATTTTCCCAAGATTACAGTCCGTACGTGCACGTGTGATTGCTTTTAGCATACTATATGGCAGCATACAGATTGCCGTTCCTTTTTATTCTATTTTTACCAGCGTGGTTATTCATTTCTTTGATTTTAACTGGCTATTCTACGGATTTATTGTCATACTCATCATTTTGACAATTATTTTATTGCTAACAATGAACAGTAAAGCTCGATTTACCAAAAAGATTCCACTTTATCAGGTGGATTGGATAGGTTATCTGTTTTACGTGTCTTTTATATTAATCTTAGGATATATTCTAGTTTACGGACGACAATTGGGATGGTTCGGTAGTCCATTAATAACTTCGCTTAGTGTCGTTAATCTAATGATTCTTTCACTTTTCATCAGTAGAGAATTGAAACTTAAAAGACCATTAATCAACTTGCAGATTTTCAAGACAAAGAATTTTGTCATTGGGCTATTATTACTTTTTGCATTTTATATTTTTAAGGGAAGTACAGGACTTGCTTACGGCTATCTTGAGGTAATTTTAGGAAATGACCCACTGAGCACCATTCCGATATGGACGTCTGTAATTTTTGGAACTACAGTGAGTATGTTCATTACCTCCAGATTTGTCTTGATGGGCTACAATCTGATAAGAATGATTATTGCTGGCTTTGGACTCATGGCGATTTATTACGCTTATATGATACTATTTGTTTCTGTACAAGGCGAAACAATTGATTTCATTTTACCGATGTTTATTTATGGTGTGGCAACAGGAGTCTTATTTGTTCCTATTGTTTCGTTTACCGCTTCATCAGCACCGCCAGCAATTGCTATCAATGCATCGCTTGTTGGTATATTGGCTAGGTTTACAGGGTTTACAGCTAGTCTGGCACTGAATAACGAGCTTCAATTATTTGCAAAATCAGGAGTTCGTGAAAAGATTCGGGAAGCAGTTACGGAAACCAACCCTGAATTACCAGCTACCTTACTGGATATTCAAAATCAATATATGAACGCAGGCAGCGATATTTATACTTCAAAAACATTATCCTCAGCCTATATTAATCAAATGATAGGTCATCAGATATTGGCTCGTGCTACAAGAGATTATTATGATTGGATGCTGACAGGTGTGATTTTCGTAATTGTTATTTTGTTCTTTTTACCACAGATTCGACAAGTTGTTTTACGATTAGGGAAAGGTAATATTCCTTATTAAAACTTTTTTATGATTAGATTTTTAAAATGAGACTAATTAAAGTAGATGCCATAGATAAAAAATAATGAGTGGTAACCTGATTTGCAATCACCTAATTTAATAATGCTTGATAAACCAGAAACTTAAAAGCAATTCTGGTTTATCAAGCATAGGTCACTCCCCCTCAATATTTTGAAAATGCTGAGAAAGATTATCGCTGACGATATTTAAAAACTTAGTCGGTCCCTGCTTCCTGTTTCGGATCTCAAAGATGGTCTTATGGAAGTTTCCAAGGTCTGTATCCAATGATTTTTCAACAGACTTGATCACTTCGCTAAGTTCAACATTTCCGCCGTTAAAGCACCGCATATGGTATAAGGCATAGACCAGCTCAATAAGTCCAACCTTGGATGCTGACCAGACTAATGGCGATGTAGATTTGCTGCTATCTCTATCTGATAAACCGTCAATCTGCTTTTTTAAATACTGGTCAAATTTTTCGTTCGCCATAAATTTGGCAATAAGCTGATCATGAGAGGTCGTGAAGCTGGTATCGAAATTGTAGAACCCCAATGAGAGTTTCATTTTAAGATCATAGGAATCCCTGACAAATACTTTATGATCCAGATAAGTCGCTTCCCTCCTATAATAACTGTAAAAATCAGATTGTTCTGCATAAAATTTTTCGAGCTTTCTCTGCTCTGCCTCATAGTATTTCTTCAAGGCTTTATTTCCGACATTGGGCTTATGAGATTCTACATCTAAAACCGTTGAATAATAAATGAACTTGGAAATGAATTTTGGTTTCAGCTTTTTGAAGAAATGAATTTCTTCGCCCAAATTCTCAAAATGATGAGCAGACACTAAAGACTTTAATTGTCTGATAGAATTATCGATTAAGATTAAAGATTTTTCTGCAACTTTCAACATATCATTTTCATCATACATTTCATTGATCTTAAGCTCTAAATCTTCATGCAGTTTTGCAATTTTTCTAAAAATAGTTTTTGTTACCATGTCCTTTTTTTAGAAATTTACAAAAAAACGTTTAGCGACGGCTCATTCAGCTGATTCTCAATTCTTTTTTCCGCTTTTTGATGTAATCTGTTGGTCGGATGCCATTGATATCGTAGAAAAGATTTGAAAAATTCTGACGGGCTGCAATCCCACACTCTTCTGCCAAGGCTTCTATGGTGTAGTTGAGGTATTTAGTATTGGTGTTTAAGAGGTTTGTTATATAATTGATCCTGAGTTCTGCAATATACCTTGTGAAATTCATCCCTTTATTCTCATTGATATAGATGGATAGATAATTTGCGTTGGTATTAAGTTTGGCAGCAATACTATTTTGAGTAATGCCTTTCTTTGTAAATTGCAGTTCTCTCTCGAATTTTTCCAGCCTTTCACCAATGTCAGATGTTACTTCAGGCGTCAGGAAAGTTTTTCTTAAGGAGTATTCCTGAGATTGCTCTTCAACAGTATTGGCAATGCCATAAGAGCCTTCTTCAATTCTCTTTTGCAGTAGGTCATATTGTTTTTTTATTCTGCGGTCCTTCCGGTATCGGATGACAAAAAATATAATAGTAATCGTACTCGACAAGATCAGGAATTGGGCGATCCGCATTTTTTTCCTGCCTGCCTTCTCAATGTCTTCTCTTTGCTCAATGAGTGACCTGCGGTCGTACTCCTTATGAAGTTTTCCTGATAAGTATGGATAATCCTTGCTGATCATACTGTCCGCCTTCAGAAGCTGATCAGTATAATACAATTGTTTGTCGAGGTCTTTGTTTTTATAATAGCTGATGAGATAATTGTAACTTTTATAAACCTCCGGTAGGATAAATCCTTCTTTGACAAAGATGGAATCGATTTTACTGTAATAGCCGATCACAAAATCATCCAAATTCTTAGCCTCTGAGATCTTTCCAAGGTAATAGTAAATGACGGATACCCATGCAAAGTCATTTCTTTTCAAGATCGCAGGTAATGCCCTGTTTAGATCCGACGCCGCACCATCATAATCTTTCTTCAAAAATTTGGAGATCCCTATACATTTTAGAAAATAGCTGTTCTCCAATAGAAAGTCACGGTCACCCTCAGTCAGTTTATATCCCAATTTGCTCAGACTGTCACTTGTGGAGACATTTTTTAAGTACCGATTGACAACGGTCATTTGATGAAGTGAATTGAGATAGGCTTTCTTGTTGTTGAATTGTAGGTTTTCATGCAGACCTTTTTGATTCATGGCCCTTTCATAAAATTGAGAACATTCCTGAAAATGCTCAAGGGCTTCATCATAATATCCCAGATGTTCCTTGACGATACCTAAATGGTAAATTACTTTGTAATGCTGGTACCTGTCATCCGAGCCTTTTGAGAATTCATAGGCTCTCATATACTGGTTTAAAGCCAGCTTATATTTTTTCTGGTAAAAGTAGTAGATGATCCCTTTGCTTAAATAATCTTTACTGATATCATCTTTGGTGCCGTACTTGATACTAGCTGCCAAAGCACTGTCAGCATATTTCATCTTGTTGTTATAATCAAATTGCCTTCCGTCCCTGAAGCCCTGGATTAATTGAGAATTCTTGCTTTCAGATTTTGCTTTTTGAATGTAGGCCTTCACAAAAGGTATTGCCTGCTCATCATCAATGGTCATTTTTTCGTAATTGCTTCTGATCTCTCTGAAAGTCCGTACTTCTTTTTGCTGGGAAAATAATAATTGTGAATAGGCAGAAAGCAGGACGAGAAAGTAATTTAACTTTTTCATATACTGATTATTAGAACCTCACCATCTCAAAAATACGCATTTTGATTTTAAAAAATGCCTTTAGCAGCCAGCGAAGACCATTCGATACATAATATGATGTGACCATTGATAAATACGCCTTTAGGAGCATTTTTATGATGGTACAATTTTAAAATTGAGACGTATCTATTTAAAAATTGCCCCACAGGACAGTTTTTTTCCGGCCTCAGCGCTAATAACTTTGGCTTCAGAATTCTAATTCAATCCGACGTCGGGATAACCAAATCAAAAGAAATTACAATGAAAAAGTTAATCCCAATTTTTAGTATAGCAATCGCTGCAATGAGTTTACAAAACTGTTCGAACCGAGATGAAGATCTCATACGAGATGACAACTCGTATGAGGATCTGAACATATCGATCATGAAAAAAGACTCTGCAAGATCATCAGAAGAAATAGTTGATCCCGATCCGCCGGTAAGAGATGGAGACAATTGGAGGATCTCGAATAAAAATTAATCAATTCTATGACCTATGATTCCTCATACCTCCATATCAGCAGCCACAGGCTTACCATGTCCGGAAAGCGGCATCTGGGAGAGTATGGGGAATTTCAGAACAACGGTGACCCTATTTAAAGGTGAGCCCATGCCCGAGTACTGCGGAATGAAGATCAAATGGAGACTTATACAGTTATGTTAAATTAAATAAAAACAAAGCAATGAAATCTTTTAAGCCAATTTTTGTCAAAGCTGTTTCGTATTTTTTTATCCTGCTTTTTATTTACGCAAGTGTCAGTAAGCTTTTGGACTTTGAGAATTTTCAGGTACAGTTAGCGCAGTCACCTATGCTTGGAGCGTATGCAGCCGTCGTTTCATTGCTCGTTATTATTGTTGAACTGATAATTGTGTATCTTTTAGTTATCCAAAAATTTCGTCTAACAGGGCTTTATGCATCTCTGGGTATCATGTCAGCGTTTACGATGTACATCTATCTTATATTAAATTACAGCGATTCTATTCCCTGCTCTTGTGGAGGTATACTTGAGAAAATGGATTGGAATCAACACCTCATTTTTAATCTATGCTGTGTGCTCTTATTGATCGTGGCAATAATTATTAGTAATGTTACAAAGACAATAAAGTTAATGAGCCGGCTTGCATTGTTTACAATCCTGCCAGTATTGGCTGTGGTATTGGTATACGATATCAATGTTGATGATCATCAAGGTTCCTTCAAAAGGAAAGTGATCGAACCATTAGCAGTGGAATATCAGACCTTGAAGTTTCCTATGAATAACTATTATTTAGCAGGAAGTTATGGTGATTCCCTATTTTTAGCAAACCACAAAACACCACTCCTTCTTTCAACCATAACACCTGAATTTAATTCCATTAAACTGGACACGATCAGATTGAATAATTATAAGTATAATTTTGTCAGTGTTACGATTAATGTCTTATATCCATATTTGAGCGTCTCTGATGGAAAGGTGCCGGTAATTTTTGAAGGGAAACTCCCATCTTTAATGGCGTATGAGACAGGTATTAATCGACTTTATTTTTCGAGATTCTATATGCTTGAACCACAAAAATATGTATTTAAAACAATGCTTGTTAAAACAAAAGAAAGTGAACTGGGTATTTTAAATACGGCAACGAAAGAGTATCAAATTTTCCCGGATGCATTACAGAAAAACACAGATGGTGTTTTTGACACCGATGGGGACTTGACTCTGGATCATCAAAACAGAGAAATTGTTTATACCCATTACTACCGTAGCGAGCTGATGACAGCGGATTTTAATTTCCAAAATATTCAAAGGAAAAGAATGATTGATTCGCTTTCTCAT
The DNA here is from genome assembly GCF_021261315.1 of Epilithonimonas sp. JDS. GTDB lineage: Bacteria > Bacteroidota > Bacteroidia > Flavobacteriales > Weeksellaceae > Epilithonimonas. The sequence continues at coordinate 121,359 of NZ_JAJSAX010000004.1, read as the reverse complement.
ATGGTAATTGAAACCCAAAATCTTAAGAACGGACAACAAAAATTAGTCAGATCTCCAAGCGTCATCAATAAGGTCCAGACTGTGTATGACAATAAGTTTTACAATGTGTCTATTATGAGGGGCAGAAATGAATCAAGGGATGTGTCCAGAAACAATTATATCATCGACGTCTATAAAAATCCAACGAAACAATATTTCTACAGTTTTTATATCAGGAATACTGAGCATGATAAGATCAGAGGAATATTATCTACAAAACATTATTTCTATGTACTGTCTGATAACAAAATTACAAGGTATACATTTAAATAATATCTGTTGGCCGACAGAACAGGGAATGCCGAAAACCTGTTGATTTAGAGTAGGCATAACATCAAATTTTATTACAATGAAAAATTTCATTTTACCCGCAGTTCTGATTCTGATAGGAACAGGGACTGCATTCGCTACCCAGGAAGCGAAAAGCAGCAGCAACAAATTAGCTGCGAGACAAGGCTATATTTTTAATAGCGCAACCAACCAATGGGACAGAAGTGTCATGTGTGAAACAATCTTAAACCCGATTTGTACGGTAGACGGATTGCCAACAGGACAGCAAGTTTTCGGAACAAGCGGTCCGGAAGTTGACCATCCCGAAACGGCCAATGTCGAATTATACAAGATTGATTAAAAACAGCTCCCGGAAGGGAGCTATTTTTAATTTGCCATCGGACAGATCCAACTTGACGGTGATTTATTCTTTAAATAGTAATCAAACCACTGCCAAATCTTAAGATTAAGGTCCAACTGGTTAGATGGCAGAAGTACATTATGTGTCTCGTTAGAATATTCCAAAAACACCGCTTTTTTCTGTAATCTTTTTATTCCAAGAAAAAACATCTGTGACTGAAGGTGGGAAATATTTTTATCTTCTACCCCAGTCCAAATCAATACAGGTGCATCAATATTTTTCAGATGATAAATGGGAGAATTATCTCTGTATTTGTCATCATCTTCAAACAAATTCCGGTTCATTCTTAGCTGTTGATTTTCACTCCGTCGATAATTAGGCATCAGGTCAAATTCTGAATTTGTTAATGAAAAAGAAACGAGATCCGATACCATAACACCAGCAACACCCGTTTTGAAATAGCTGGAATTGGTCAGCGCCAAACCCGTTTCATAACCTCCGAATGATAAGCCTACAACCCCTATATTTTTATCATCTAACGGGGCTATTGTTTTCGCAATATCAATGCTTTTTTCCAAAGAAGTTATCACACTGTTTTTAACATTACTGATTTCATACTGTAAATCCGGCAAGAGAACCATATAACCATTCATTAGGTAATGCATATAGTGAAAGCCAAAAGTGGTTCTTAGGTAAGGTGGCCAAAAATACAGAAGATCATCCTGTGATTTTTTTTCATAAATATTGACAATCAGCGGATACTTCTTTCGCGGGTCATAATTGACAGGAAACAAAAGCGCTGCATTAGAAATGCCATATTGCGTTTTATATTCATAGATTTGATATTTTGATTTTTCAAAATGGTTTTTCTCATCTTTCATAGACTCATAAACTACGCTGTATATTCCTCTTTCAAATTTTGTCAATTTAAAAGGTTCAAGTGCAAAATGGGAGGTTAAAAAAAATCCGTTGCTGTAAGGTATCATTTCCTTATAGTGACCTTGCCTATATGAAGTCATCTTATTCTTTGAATATTTATACGTCGCAAATCCGGAGTCATAAGTCAACTCATTAAAAAGCTTGAATGTCAATTCTTTTTCCAAGTCCAGCATGGCAAACTTGAGATTCCACGGCGATACAGGATATTGATCTTTAGAAATCTGTATATTGTATTTAATATTTTTATCTTCTCCTGCTGTGATTTTTTGTATTTGATGCGTATTGAGATTGACCATATAGTAATCAAACTGATTGTGAAGCATTAGAGAAGATGTTCCTTTAATTTTGATGGGATGATCCGATGGAGAATACTGCAAGCCACTATACTTAGGGTTTTCCCATCTATGACTTTCCAAAGGGAAAAGCTCGTGATCCTTTCCTCCCCTGATATGAAGATACCTCCACCTTTTAAAATCAAAATAAATAAACTGCTCTGTAGCACGATCCCATAGATAATTGCCGTCATTTATTCTCTTTTTAGGCAGTAGGTAAGAACTTTTCCCATAATCCAGCATCAGGTTTAAATCAAGAACCGGATTTTGCTGCTCCTCTACAATATTTTCACTCTCATCATAAACCATAAAATCACCTTCCTCATTTAAAAATTTGTAAACAGGAAGTTTCAGCCTTTCGTCAGGCTGATAATCCCAAGTTTTATTGCTCAGGTTATAAATACCCATATGATGTTTGAGTATATTTTCATTGTTATTTCTATTTGAATAACTGATTTGCAGCTCAGGATTGGTCTTTGAATATAATTTACTTTTTAAATAGATCGGTACGATAAAGTGCGTTTCTTCTCTAACTTCCAAGTAACCTTTCAGATTCGCTGTAAATTCAAATGCTGAAGGGCTATCTATAATCTGCCTCGATAACTGATTCGACAGCACATCCACTTTGTAAAATTCTATTTTTGATCTCGTAATGTTCGCACAAAAGATACTATTCCCTGAATAAGTCAGCCACTGACAATCATTTTGCAACGTAAATATTTTGGTCTTTTGATTTTTAAGATTTCTTATGGCTAAAGACGTTCCTGAAGTATACATAAGCCGGATATTCTTATGATCAAAATGATATGCATTAATATTGTCCTCTCTCCATAATTCAGTGCCATCATAGGATACTGAAACCAATTCCTTGGCAGCAGCACTATGAAGTAACAGCTGTTCCGATGCAGTAGAAATATCAAACGTAAAGTTACCTGTAATATCTTTACTTTGACCGGTATTTATATTTAATATCCTAATATGCTTATCATTCCGCATCAGAAGAAGATGAGCGTTTAAAAAGTGATACTGATTATGCTTTTCAAGTACAGCCTTACTGCCGGTATTTACAGTAATCAGTTCGTCATCATTCTTACCGTAGGCATTACTATGATTCAGTACAACGTGCTGCCCTGTGGGGCTGGTCGCCGACAGTGAAGTGGTGTAATATTGTTTGTACACAGAATCCAAGCTGTCAATATTCTGAGAAAAGTAAAGCCCACTAATTAAAAACAACCCAATTAAATACAGTTTAATAGCCTTCATTTTGCGGATTTAAATTAGGATTTAAAAGAAGTTCGCTTTCCGGTAGTGGCAACAGCTTAAAATGCGTTTTCCATCCTGTTTTCTTAACAGCCATCACCGGGTCCAGTAGATTATGTTGCCTAAGATCATAGAAGCGATGTACGAATTCTGTAAACAATTCAGATCTCCTCTCTTTAATAACAGCATTCATCAAGGTATTTTGATCAGAATTTACTAATGATGCAAGCCCCGCCCTATTTCTTATTTTATTAATATCTGAAGCAGCCAGATCGTACTGCCCTTTTTGAAGATAAGCCTCTGCTCTGATCAGATAAAGCTCTTCTACCCTGAGAATTACCGAATATTCCAGGGAATTCGTGCTTGTAGAATATTGTTTGTACTTGAATGGATAGTAGTAAGTCTTGTTTTGAGAATCCGTTTTTTGCCCGATCCAGGTTGTTTTTCGTAAATCACCCGTCTCAAATTCATCAATAAAATCCTGACGGAGTGCAACATTGGTTGGCGGTGCCGTATTCAGTATAAATACGTTGCCCTGATAGGTATTGTAAATTGAACTGAAGGGCAGTAACTGCCATATACTGCCTGAGCTGTCTTTTAAAAACACTTTGCCCAGATCAGATTCCATTTTGTATTGCGTATTATTGATAACGGTACCGGCATATTGTATAGCGTCATCCCAATTCTTTTCGTAATAGGCTATCCGTGCTAAAACGGCATTAGCAGCCATCTTTGTAGGATATACTCTACTTCCGATAGCTAAAGTTTCGGGCAGCAGTGCATTTGCCGTTTGTAAATCAATTTTACATTGGGCATACACTTGGATGATACTGCTTTTACCTATCACCTGATTGGTTTCATAGTTTGTTGTGGCTACATAAGGTACAGGGCCGTATGTTTGGACCAGGTAAAGATGCAGCAGTGCTCTGAGAAAAAGACCTTCTCCCTTCAATCGGTTTCTAACTTCCGGACTGAGATTTTCAGAGTTTTCAACCCCTTCAATCACGGCATTGATGTTATAAATCTGTGTGTAAGTGGTTGCCCACAGGCTGCTGATTTTCGTGGAACTCGGGAGATGACTGAGTTGATAAAATATCGTGGCATCACTTGCAGCAGGGGCATAAGATTGTAGTTCATCGACATAGGCACTGAGCACAACCTGTGCACCTGAAGACGAGCCTGATAAAAACCCCTGTTCTTCTAGAGAACGGTAAATTCCTGCCATGGCAGATTTAGCTAACTGATCATCTTTAAAGACAACTTCTCTTGTGATCTGGCTTTTAGGCAAACCGACATCTGTAAATCGGTCGCAGCTGTGGCAGATCAGAAATGATATAATCAAAAGATGTACTACTATGATATTTTTAATAGGTATATTTTTCATAATGATGCAGTTTAATAGGTTAGAGAAAGGCCGAAGCTGATCACACGAAGTGGACTGCTGAATCCGGCCAGCATAAACTCGGGATTGACATCCTTGTTATTGGAAAACACGAAGAGGTTCTGTCCGCTCATAAATACTTTAGTCCTTAGTTTTGACTGGTCTGGTGATGGAATGCTGTAGCTTAATGTTGCGTTCTTCACTCTCAATGTGAATATATCTGAAACGGTGGCATCACTTAGCGTGTAGAGTGAACTCGCCGTAACTGCTGCTGTATTGTAACCGGCAGTTGGCTTTTGAAATTGAGCGTCAGGATTATCAGGCGTCCAATAATCATTGAAAACAGCCGGTTTATTTGCCATGTAGCCTATGTTTCCATACATAGACCTGATGTTGTGTTGGCTTTGGCTAATAAACTGCAAAAGGATATCTAAACTCCAGTTTTTATACTGAACACTGTTCTGTAATCCGCCATACCAGTACTCCTTGATTTCTTTGCTGACAACACGATCTGCGGTATTGATGATTCCATCAGAATTGGCATCGTAAAATGTATACAGGCCGGTCGTAGGATTAATACCCGTATATTGGTACAGCTTGACAAGATTTGTGGATTTCCCGATCTCAAATCGATTGGCATACGTCGATTTATCGAGGTTGGGAAAACTCATCAGCTTGTTTTCAGGGAGCGTAAAATTGAGGTTGGTTGTCCACCTCCAATGGTCCGTTTTAATATTGACTGACTCTAAGGATACTTCCAATCCCCTGTTTCTTACGGTAGCATTCAAGTTAGCCTGTATGCTGGTAAATCCTGTAGTGGCAGGCATTGGAACCCCGACCAGCTGATTGGAGCTGATGTTGTGATAATACCCCGCATTGAAATTCAGCCTCTGTTTAAAAAAACCAAGTTCAATCGCGGCCTCAAATTTACGGGTAAGCTCCCAACCGAAATTTTTATTATAAAGACGTTGCGGAACGATTCCTGAAAAACCTCCGTATGAGCCTCCGGTAGACTGATAGGTATCATAGTATTGATAATCTCCGATCTGGTCATTCCCTGCAACGCCGTAGCTGGTTCTCAGCTTTCCAAAACTTAGCAATGAGCTTTTCTTAAAGAAACTTTCTTCAGAGAATAACCATGCGGCTCCCACTGCTCCAAAATTGGCATATCTCCTCTCAGAACCAAACCGGCTGGAGCCATCCCGTCTGCCTGTTAAGTTGATAAAGTAGCGTTTATTATAGCCGTAGTTAAATCTTGCATACACTGCCTGATAGCGGTATAAGGTTTCACTGGCACTGGGAATCGTTATACTTGCTGCCGCTGAAATATTGTTAAGCATATCATCAGACGGAAAGTTCCTTCCTAATAGCACAAAATTATCTGATTTCTGTTCCTGAAATGATCCGCCTAATAAAGCTGAAAACTGGTGTTTTTCCAATCGTTTTTCATAATTCAGCTGAGGCTCCAAAATCCAGCTTTGGTTCATCTTCTGTCCTTTTCGTATCGATGAATTACTACTGCCTATATTACTGGATGGATTATAGGTCGTCTTGGGAAAAATCTTCTGGTCATTACTGTTGTAGGTGCTGTATCCGCTATTAAGGTTGATACTAAAGCCGCTTCCAAAATTATAGCTTGAAGTGATGTTGGCATTGAGGCTTTTGGTCTTTACTGAATAGGTCTGTGTTGCAGGTCCTATCGGATTGGTAAAGGTGTTGCTCTCCCAGTTGATCATTCCATTGGGCATATAGAGGTCAGGCGCATTTGGTGCTAGCGAAGCGTACACTAAATTGAAATCAGTTGGCGGCAGAACATTGTTTTGCAGCGCAGCAGTCCCGTTAAATCCAATCTGAAACTTCCGGTCTGCACTGGTGTGGTTTAGGTTGACTCCTAAATTATTTCTTGTATACCTGTAATTTCCGGGGAATACAGTCGTTTCTTCGTTATGACCTCCCGATATTGAGAATTGTGTATTGCCGCTTCCACCGGAGACACCGAGTTGTACATCTGAATACTCTGCTGTATTTCCCACAAAGTATTTTTGCCAGTCGGTGGTTTTTATTGAGCTCCAGACCCCATTGATGTCATAGGCATTGGAGGGGACGGCTACCCCATCATTGGCAAAAGCCAGTTTTCTCACGGCGATATACTCATTAAGAGTCATCATCTTTGGTAAGTTGGTCATCTGCCCAATTCCATAACTTGTTCTCAGATTGACTTCAGTTTTTTCTTTTTTACCTTTCTTGGTGGTAATCAATACAACACCATTGGCTCCCTTACTTCCATAGATCGCAGTTGCATCTGCATCTTTCAGTACTTCCAGAGATTCGATATCATCGGGATTGATGGAGTTTAAAGGATTGGATTCGCTGTACGGCAGTATCGTACTTGCCATCCCCGTGTTGAAATCATTAACTTGAGGTAAAGGAACACCATCGACGATATACAAGGGCTTGTTGCCGTCATAGCCCGTCGTGGCATAAGTTCTTAAACTGTTTCTTCCCCTGATCTGCACATCAAATCCTCCTCCGGGGACACTGGAAGTCTGTGTAATACTGACACCCGGCATACGTCCTTGTAAAGCTGAAAGGACGTTATTGACAGGTTGATTTTCTATTTCTTTTGCTGAAACTCTGGCGATACTACCGGTTCTTTCTCTGTCTTTAACCTTGTAGTAGCCGGCGTTGAGAATAACTTCTTCGATTCCCTTTACTTTTTGTTCTAAGTTGATATTAACGACCGTCTGATTAGTGAGTGTGACTTTTTTTTCTGCATAATCAGGATGTCTGAACAATAGGATGGGATTTTCTGCTGAAACCTTTATCGTGTAGGTTCCGTTATTAGCGGTCATGGTTACCTGATCACTACCCTCTTGGGAGATAATGACTCCCGACAATGGTTTATTAGATGAGGTGACGGTACCGGAAATTGTGCGAGTTTGGGCTTTTGATTGAGTGCTGACACCGGTCAGCATAAGGCCAAAGAAAATACCTCCTATATGGTAATAGGAATTTTTCATAGATTTGTAAAGGTTTTTAATTTTCTAAAGATTAATTACTGAACTACGCTCTTTCCTGATGTTTTAGGCGACTGACAGGAAGGGGCTTTTTACATTTTCTGTTTTAAGTTGAGTAGTTTTTTTGATTCTTTTTTTAGTAAAACTTTCCTGATGCCCTTTGGTATGAAAAAGGACTGGTGAGGTTCTGTAAGCAGTGACCATAAGGCACCGGAAAGAATTTAATATGAATGAATCTGTGTCCCGTGTAAGCTTTTTAAAGCCGCAATAGGTTGTACCCTCCTATTGTATCGTGTAGTCTGATACTATGTTTTAGGAAGCGGGCTTAGATTATAATGTTGAGATAAAGCGAACTGCATTGGAAAAAGACGGCATGGGTACTCTACATATCTGATTCGAGGCACTGGTATACCCATCCCAAGATAAGAGAGACCCACGCCTAGGTCGTGAGCCGCTTACTTATTATCTCAGGGATTTAAAAATTACCAGTTTTCGAACCGAGACTCTAAGCAATAGCTTCTGTATTTCTTTGAAGTATCGCAAAGTTACATTACTGTAACCTATTTTACAAATATAACAAAAGTTTTCATTTGTAGGTTAATTCAACTACAAATAATTGTTAAAATCTTTACAAATTGCCTTCTGAATGCTGATTTCAATGGATAGAGTTGAATTTCGAATAGCTTTTGGTAAGCAAGTTGAAAAGTTTAGGACAAAACTAGGCCTAAGCTATCGTGTATTAGCTCAAAAATGTGATGTCGATCATAGCAATATCAGTAAGATTGAAAAAGGAGAAGTTGATATAAGAATGTCCACAATACAAGAACTATCAAAGGGATTAGAAGTTCATCCTCAAGAATTATTTAATTTTAAAATAAATGAAAAATCCTAACTATTAAGTTAGGATTTTATGTTAAATATATTAGCGTGGTTTGAACACGTTAGTATTAATAAATAAAGATCATCCAATAGCTATAAAATCGCAGACCAGAATAAAGATTAATATTATGGCTTGAGAAATTCTAAATGACTACTGAAATATGGGTCTTCGCATCCGAATTTTATAGCTAATTTTCTATGTTTTTCTAAAGTTCTATAATAACCTTTAAAATTTTCATAATGGCTGTAATAAGATATTTTTACGTCTTGGCAATTATTTAAAATGAAATAGCCCTCCTTATCACTACCTATTCTATTACTTCTTTTCAAAGGAGCAATCAGCCAAGATTTTATATTATGATCTGTCAGTTCATTACTTCTTATCCCCATACGACGTAATTTAATAATTATCTCATCCGCTGTTGTAGCTTTATTGCCAAAGCTACTATTTTCATCAAGAATTTGGATTATAGTATTTCTTAAACCAAGAAGATCTCTGACAAAGCCATAATTGTAGTCATTCCTGCTTCCTTTACCAATAATATTTATTTTTTTATCAGATATATCAACACTATCATTACTAACTATAGAAAATCCTAAAGAATTTAGTTTTTCTGTATCTGTTGAAAAAGTATATAAAACTTCATCTTCAACTAAAATATTTTTAGCGTCTTCCCACGGATTAAAATAATTATCCTTATTTTCAAAAAAATTAAATTTTAATGCTAGAAGAGTATCATGTACTGAATTATCAATCATTAGGTTTAATGCTTCACTTCCATTATAAGCATTTCCTAAACTCACTTTAATTCTTTCATATAAGATATCTTCTAAGTTATCAAACTCGTTCAAAATCTCAGAGTCGGTTATAGTGTCTAACTTTTCAAGAATGTACCCTTGTGATTCCCAATACATCTTGTCGGTAAAGTCTATATGCTTATTTGTTAACACACTATTTTCCTCTGCTAATTGAATGGTTGTATCGACAAGTATAGCTAAATGTTTATCAAAATTTTTGGTAAACTTTTTACTTCGGTAATTATCAGTTAAAGTAATTTTCTCAAATTTTTCTCGAGCATTACGAAGAATATTATCCATCTTAATTTATTTTAACTATTTTATACATCTCATTAACAATTGTCGTTTCCGTTACCACTACTTTTCGAAAAGTATGGTTAGTACGATAGTGATGATTTTCATCGATTGTAGTTAAAGGTAGCAATTGTAAGTTATAGTCTAGATTTCCTTCACTTTGTAATTGCGATAACCACTTCTCAGCATTTCTATATTTTGACCATGCATTAGCACTATTTCCTAAAACTAAAATCTCCCCACCATTACGTAAAACTTGTCCTGATTTATTTAAAAATTTTTTACTATTCTCTTTACCTCTAAAACCAAATCCATATGGATTGCAAAAAATTGCTAAGTCAAAATCACGATCTATTTTCAAGTTGTAAAAATCTCCAACAAAATCTAAAAAATGTGAATTTGTTTCATCATAGTCTAATTTTTCATAAAAATGTGGAAATGCTGGCTGTTCCTTATCTGTTAAATAACACGCTGGATAAAATTTTTTTCCAAAACAATTTATACTTGCCCCAACTTCTAAATGGCGAATCTGCTTATTATTAGGAAAGTCGTCGTGATAAATTATTTCATTTTTATTAATATCAAGTACTGGCATCGAATCAATTTGCTACAAATCTATAAAATATGATTATATTTACTATTATGAATTACATCAATGATTACAAAATATTAAATGATGGTATTATCTTAATATCTAATTTCGAGGACAAAGGTGATATTTTATTTACAAAAATCAAAAATCATACTGATTGGGATAATAGTATTAAGTCAAGAAAAACTGCAAGTTTTGGTATGCCTTATAATTACAGTAACTTAAAATATGATTTTTTAGATTTTCCAGATTATATTTTAAAAATTATTGATCGATTGGAAAAAATTATTGATTACAGACCAAATAATTGCCTCATAAACTATTATTACGATAATCTATCAAAAATGGGTTACCATTCGGATCAAATCGATATCCTTGATTCAAATACTGGCATTATAATAATTTCATTAGGAGGTAAAAGAATAATGAGATTTAAAAACAAAATAAATCTCGAGCTTTTTGAAATCGTTTTAGAGCCAAACAGTTTGTTATACATGACTCAAGAAATTCAGGAGAAGTGGATGCATTCAATTCTATCTGAACAGGAAAATGAAGGGGAAAGAATAAGTATTACACTGAGAAAAATAAAATCTGAATTATAAAAAGCATAAGATTAAGATATACTTGGGACATGATTATAGTACTTTTTATATCTGCGTTTCAAACAAAAAAATATCCTTAACTTTATATTATAAAAAAACAAGTTATGGCAGAAAAGAAAGACGTACATGTTGTACCCAATCCAGACGGAGGCTGGGATGCAAAACGAGAAGAAGCGGAACGAGCTTCTAAGCACTTCGACAAAAAAGCTGACGCAGTAGAATATGGAAAAAATCTGGCAAGAAAGGATAAGGTTGAGTTTGTCCCTCATGGTAAGGACGGAAAAATTCAAAATCCCAACAGCTATGGAAGAGATCCTAACCCTCCTAAAGACAAAAAAAAATAGTTTATAAAACCGTCAAAAAAATATGACGGTTTTTTTTGACTTAATACCAAGTTTTATTTTGCCAATTAATATATACCAAAATTTTATGAGAACTGAAAACCCAGAATTAGCAAAGATTTTTACCGACTGTGCAAAAAAAGCAAAAGAACAGACAAATCTATGCATGTATCCTGGTTGTAGTGAGAAAGCAATAAATTCTCATATTATGCAAAAAAATGGAATCCTTTCATCACTATCCAATGATCAACATCTATGGGAATCTGCTGTAGACCATTTCAACGCAGAATATATTGGATTTAAAAGAAAAGGCATTAATAAAATATATACTTTTTTAGGTTTTTGCAATACCCACGATACTTCTGTATTTCAAAAAATAGAATCAAAAGATAAAATTGATTTTAATGATTATGAGTCATGTTTGCTATTTGCATTAAGAACAGCTTGTAATGAATATCGTATTAAAGAAATAGTTATTAAACAGCAAGAATGTACTTTAAATCATCCTGATACAGTTTCAAATGGAATGGTAGAAATTTCAATTGAACAAAGTAAAATTGGCCTACGTGACTTATCTTTTTTAATTAATTCCATGTGGAATGATCTAAAAAACAATACTGAAACATTTGTTTTTGAACATAGAGAGATTGAATTATTTGAATTATGCCTAAATTCAATTTATACTTATGATACATCTCAAGAAATACAGGATCACATAATTAGGTATGGAAAAGATATGGACAGAACTTCAGAAATTTTCATTTCATTATTTCCCTATAGAGGAAAATCAGTTTTGTTAATGGGTTACCATAAAGAAGATCAATTAAAAGTTAAATCTTTTGTAAATTTATTTTTCAAGGAAAATGAAAAGAGGTTAAGAAGAAGACTTTCGAGTCTAATTACTTTTAATTGTGAAACTTGGGTATGCTCTAATAATTTATATAAAAGTAAGTTTGAAGGTTTAGATTCTGAATTTTTTAAAACAATGCTTTTTTCAGGACAAAATGGAAATGAACGCAAAACTTTTAATGTAAATATTTTTGCGAAGGGTTTTAAAGAGGAGTTTAAAAATTTTGTAAAAAAAAACATAGGCTAATATTCTATGTTGCTAGGTTTGCTGAATAACTAACCATTGAAACATCATCATTGAATTTTATTTCTCATTACCACTAGCGATTACCAAAAAAACACAAGTGAACGCCTAATATAAAGTCCAAATTCATTACACATTGCTAATCAATAATTTACATTTCAAATCATCCCTATCAAAGCATTATTATTGTAAATTCTAATGATATTGACCATGTTTTTCAATTAGTTTTCATATATAGTTTATTGACAAGCCAATTTTTTGAAGCTATTCAATTTAAACAATAAAGGGTCCCATTTTTGGGACTCTTTATTATTTTTGAGCTAATTCTAACATTGCATTTGCCACACTTCTTGTTGTCTCATCATACACCTCATGACCATAATTATGTTTTTCATTTAATTCATAAAATGCTCTGTATATATCAAATGGATTTTGAGATTCAGAAACCCACTTGACTATAATATCAAGAATTTCATTCATTACAGGCTGGTAAGTCATTCGTCCATCTGATTTTCTTATTCCTTTATTGTCCGATTTCTTTTTTCCTAAATTTAAGAAGACATTCTTTTCATCATAAATAATGTCTCGAACCTGTTTGAAATCTTTCCCTTTCGGTAAAAAATCCATCAACAATTTTCTAATTCCCTTATAGTAAAGATTATATTTTTCTTCAGGATCTTCAAAATCTTTGCTGATCAAACTGCGTAATTCATCAAATTCTTCAACATTCCCGGTCTCGGAATTGATTGAAAGCTGTCTTCCTACTTTTTGGTTTGCTTCCTGTAGTAATTCTAATCTCTCAATATCAGCTTGAGATAACTCTTCTCTTTGCTGTGTTTTTTTATTATTTTCCATTTGCTATTATTTTAGTTCTAATACTTTTTTAATTTTTTCACTAGCTTCTTTTAAACTGACCTCGTCCCAAGAAATTGGATTCAGCCTCCTAACTGCGACTGAATAGTCTGGGTAAAATTCCTTAAAAGCCGCATGATAGTTTTTCCCGTATAAATCTTTTTGATACCAAGTAAAAAAAGAATATACTATGGCAGGATGAACCTCGATTTCTTCAGAGAATTTATTAACCAAATATGGATTATTTATATATTTTTTTATATAATGAAATCGATCTTCGGACATGAAAAAATTTCGAGCAAAAGTGTCAGCCTTATCCTCTATCAGAAATAAATCAGAATTATCAGATAGATGAAAACTACTCGTTTCAATGGATTCAAAATCAAATAAAACATGGTTCAACTCATGAAGAAGTGTAAACCATAAAGTCGCATAATTTTTATTAAAGTCTGTAATCACTACACACGGTTTTCCTTCCATAATAAATGTAGCACCTCTGACCTGTGTTGTAGACAGATAGCTTTGAAATATTACCGTTACTCCAACATTATAAAGTGCTCTGCAAACAGTTAATAATCCGTTAGAAACATCTTGTGAATATGGCTTAATTTTAACAATGAGTTCCTTCAGTTTATTACGATTATATTGATTCTGATTATTGATAACCTTAAAAGTTTGGTACGCGGATTTTATCCAAAAATCCTTCATTTTATCAGAATGCAACTTTTTAACTCTGCTATAAAGGGGTTCCTCGAGCTGTTCTTCAAACTCAAGAATTGAATCGTATCCAAAATACGTCAAAACTTTTCCAACTAAAATATCTGTATCATCTGATTGCTCAAAAAAACCAAGCTTAGTTAAGGCTTTGACATCAAAATTCTTCACTAGGAATGTTGCTTTTCTGGCTTTTTCAATAGCCCCAACATTTTCTAAACTCTGATTGCTTAATACTATTTTTATGAAATTATTGACATCAAAATCTAAAAACTCAGCAATTTTAATAATATGAATTAAATTTGGTTGCTTCGCCGTCCCGCTAACAATTTCTTCAAAAACATCTTTATCAATATTTAATAGTTTTAATGCTTTTGTTTTGCTCAGATTATATTCTTTTATTTTTTCATCGAAAACAATCCTGATATCTACTACATCTTCATCAAAGATAGATTTAAGTAATAAATTTATATCCGTTTTACTCATATTTAAAGTAATTTACCCTCGCAAATATACATAAATTTAGACATAAAAATAACTTTTGAGGGAAATTACCCTTTTTTTTAAAAAATTAATATTTTGCTTTATCAAAATATTAATTATCTGTGTGCAATTTCCGACTTACGGAGCTTTGAGCTACTTTAGATTCATGTTTGAGAATATTGTACAAAAAGAGAATTAATAAAAATAGAATCCTTTTATTAATTTAACTCCAGCCTTTGATTCAAATCTAAAATTGTAAACATTAAGAATCCAAAGCAATTTTAGTGGGATTTTATTAAAAAACTCATTATAAAATTAGGGTTATGGTTTTCCGTAAAAAATTCTGTAAAAGTAATTTTAAATTTGAAAATTAAAATTTATTTACAATGAAAAAATCGCTACTTTATCTCGTATTACTACTCTCAGTAATTTCCTGTACAAATTATTACACTGTCCTACTACAGGAAGATACACCACTCTACTCAAGCAGTAATACCGAAACTTCTACAACAGTTATTCCCAGAGGTACAGAGGTTTATTTGTCATCAAAACCCAACAGGAAAAATTACAGAAAGATTAAATGGGGAAATTATTACGGCTGGGCAAATAATCCTCAGCATTCAACATACAGCACCTATACCAAGACATCAACCTATACTTCTCCAACAGTCAGCTCAGGTTCCAGCTATAATTCAGGATCAAGTTCCGGAGGATCGGTAAGTGTTAAGGGCTATACCCGAAAGGATGGTACGTATGTTCGACCGCATACCAGAAGTGCTCCGAGAAGAAGGTAATATTGAATCAAGGCTTATTTCCCAGAAAGTTTCTTATTCTATTATTTCAATAATGTCAATACGGTTTTCCGTAATGAATTTATAGAATGGTGTTTTAGTTTTGAAGTTGATATTAATCTGTTTTAATATCAGAAAAAAGTATTAACCAATTCATTTTGCTATGAGCACAATCGAAGCTATCAAGCCGGGACCTAAACCGAAAAAACCAGATGGTGAGCCCGACAGAAGGAGGAGAGTCACTCCTCCCAATCAACCTAAACATCCGAAATTGAAACCTCATGAACATGAGAAAGGTGATTAATTAGGATGGATGGAATTAGCAGCTTTAGGGCTGCTTTTTTTTGTTACATTTTAAACATAGATATGCTTAACTTGTACGGAAATATGAACTATGAGAAATATCCTAATGATTAGCTTTTTTATAGCTTTCTGCAACGTGTTTTCACAAGAAATTAAAATTCAGAAAGAGAAATGGCATTGGAATAATAAAACACAGGACAGCATTGCGGGATACGCTCAGGCTGTTAAAGTGGACAATGTAATCTATATATCTGGTGTGGTAACCAGTAATATAACACCAGAGGGGATTACGTCGGTCTACAATAATTTAAAAGCGGTGCTGGCAAATTATGGAGCCACGTTTGACAACGTGGTCAAAGAAAACCTGTACACTACTGATATTGAGGCAATAAAGAAGTATAATGATGTCCGTAAGAAATTTTACAGCAATGATTTCCCTGCTGCAACATGGGTACAGGTTCAAAGATTATATATGCCGGATTCTAAGTTGGAAGTTGAATTGGTTGCACATTTACCCAAGTAATTTATGTTATGAGATAGATTTTTTTATCTAAAATTAAGATAGCCTAAAAGAATATATTCGTGAAAAGAAACTAAACTCACAGACTGAATAGTGGTTTAAGAATAATTATCATATAAACTCTTTTTTCTATTTTTACTTTGAACCGTACAGGTAAATAAATTGAACCGTAAAGGAAAGTTAGTTGATTGATAAATGGAGATCTTTGTCTTATTATATTAAATCAATTACATGTCAGAAATTACAAAAATTCAGTTGGGTCAAAATGGACCTATGGTATCTAAGCTGGGTCTTGGATGTATGCGGATGTCCTCGATCTGGGGTGGGCCGACACCGGATGAAAAAGAAAGCATTGCAACCATTCATCAGGCTTTGGATAACGGAATCAACTTCCTTAATACAGGAGATTTTTATGGTGCAGGTCATAATGAAATGCTAATTGGAAAAGCGATCAAAGGAAGACGGGATGATGCCTTTATCAGCGTGAAGTTCGGAGCAATCTTCCACAATGGTCAATGGATCGGACTGGATCTTCGTCCGGTAGCAATCAAAAACTTTGTCAATTACTCTCTGACCCGCCTGGGCATTGAAACGATCGACCTGTACCAGCCAAGCAGGATGGACGGAAGTGTTCCGATCGAGGACATTATCGGAACGATCGCAGGCTTGGTGGAAGAAGGAAAAGTACGCCATATTGGTGTATCGGAAATTAATGCTGATCAGCTTCGGAAAGCCAGTAGCGTTTATCCAATCAGTGCATTGGAAATCGGTTACTCTCTAGCAGACCGTCAGATTGAAGCTGAGCTGTTGCCTACTGCCAAAGAATTTGGGATTGGTATCGTAGCATTTGCCAATACGGCGGAAGGTCTTTTGACGGGTGATCTCAAAGCACCTATTGCTGCGGATGACCACCGAAATCACTTTTCCCGTTTTCAAGGTGACAATCTGATCCACAATCTTGAAAAAGTTGAAGTGTTAAAAGAAATGGCTCGAATTAAAAATGTTACCCCGACACAGCTTGCCATTGCCTGGGTCAAAGAGCAAGGCGACCATATTATGCCATTGGTAAGTATGAGCCGTAGGTCAAGACTGCCTGAAAACATTGCTGCGATGGATATTGTATTTTCGTCTGAAGAAATGAACTTATTAAACAGTACATTTGCAATAGGTGCCATAAAAGGCGGCACTTACCTACAAAGATAAATGGAAAGTCCAGCAGAAATTCTTCCGGGTGTTATATTCTATTCCTACCTTTCTTCAGAAAGGAAGGAAAAGGCCTGTGTCTGGAATCACCACACACTGGTATTGCAGGTCTCGGGACAGATGATTCTGGAGACTTCGGAGCAGAATATTAACATCTCTGCGGGCAATGTATTGTTGATCCATAAGAACCAGCTGGGAACACTAACCAAAACACCGGGACCAAATGGGCATTATGAAACCATCGTCATCTCCCTCCAAGAGGATCTGATGCGCCAGATCGCATTGGAAGAAAAACTGGAAGCTGATGGTAAATATACCGAAATGCCGAATCTTACCCTTCCGAATAATGATTTTCTTCAAGGTTATTTTCAGTCGATTGTTCCGTATGCCAGAAGCTCCGGTGCTGAAATGACCGACGAATTGGGACTGTTGAAAGTAAAGGAAGGCATCAAGTTAATGTTGCTTGCCGTTCCTGAGCTGCGAAATTTTCTGTTCGACTTTTCAGAGCATCATAAGATAGATCTTGAGAAATTTATGTTAAGTAACTTTCACTTTAATGTACCGGTTGAGAAGTTGGCTCAATTGACAGGAAGAAGCTTATCAGGATTTAAAAGGGATTTTCAGAAGACATTCGGAATGCCTCCACGCCAATGGCTGCAAGACAAAAGGCTGAATGAGGCAAAACATCTTATAGAAAGTAAAAAGAGAAAACCTTCTTCTTTCTATCTCGATCTTGGTTTCGAAAGCCTGTCACATTTTTCTTATGCCTTTAAGAAGAAATTTGGAAATGCGCCAACCGAGGGCTTGGTAAATAGTGATTAAAAAAAAGTCCGAAGAATAAATGATTCTTCGGACTTTTTTAATGATAGAGCTTATCACGGGTTTTATACTATTTAATTTTATCTATTTTATGGAAATTCAAAGATTGTTTCGCATTTATCTGAGAGAACCAAAAAGGCATCAAACTTTTTCCCACTTTTGGCCTTCATATTTTTGATGAGTGGTGTTTTTCCTGTTTTTATGAGGGAAGTGATATGATCATTGCTGAGCTGTACGCCGCATATCGTTCGGAATAAAATCCATTGGCATTGCTCATCCGGGCATTTAACGATTTTGTCTTTAATGATGGGATTATACTTCTGGCATTTGGGACATTTGATTTCTGGGATGTTTTCTTGGGGAATGTTGAGTGATAGCAGTTCTTGAGTGATTTCATTAGTGTAGTTTTTGATGTCTGTGATGAATTGTTTTGAATCGATTTCTTTTGTTTCAATTTGATGGAGTGTCATCTCCCACTCTGCGGTCATCTGGACATTGGCAATCTTTTGGTCTTTGATGAGATCATAGACCTTTTGGCCTTTATCAGTTGGGATCAGTGTTTTGCTTTTTCTAGTGATGTAGTTTCTTGTGATTAAGGTTTCAATAATGGATGCTCTGGTAGCAGGTGTACCAATACCGATGTTGGCTAAAGCTTTTTGCTGTTCCTTATCGTCAATATGTCTGCCTGCATTTTCCATAGCAGAAAGAAGGTCAGCTTCCGTGTAGAGTTTGGGAGGGTTGGTCAGTTTTTCCTGGAGTTCGGCTGATGAGATTTTAAGTTCATCGCCTTTTTTGAATTCTGGAAGTTCAATGAGTTGTGGTTGTTGTGTCTGGGTATGATCGCTATTGTTCTTGCTGGTATTATCTTGGTTTGGGTACGCTTCATCAGACAATAGACCTTTGATGGCTCGCCATCCTTTGCTGAGTATTTTGGAACCTCTGATAATGAACTCATAATGATGGACTTTGATGGTGATGTGGCTGACTTCTTTGGAGCAGTGTTCTGATAAGGATTCTAGTAGGCGGTAAACGATCATCTCGTAAATTGCTTTTTCACTGGCAGATAAAGCGGATGGAATTTTAGTAGTCGGTAGAAGACCATGATGGTCCGTGACCTTGAGATCATTGACAATGCGTTTATTGAAATTGCCGAACTTGAGTGTAGATATCGCTCGTTTGAATGGATCGGTTTGACTGAGTATTCTTATGCGTTCGGGGATTTCTGACCAAAGGTCTTCGGGAATGTATTTGCTTCCGGTCCTGGGATAGGTGATGAACTTCTTTTCATACAGGCTCTGCGCAGTCTGTAAAACCTCATCCGCAGATAGTCCCAGCTTTCGGTTGGCTTCCTTCTGAAGTTCTGTCAGATCGAACAATAATGGAGACTGTTCCTTTACATTATTAATGGAAACATCTTCTACGGTGGCTCTACCCTCCCGCTCTATGGCTTTTAAGATCTGCTCTGCCTGTTTTTTGTCTTCCCACTGCTGGTTGGAAAGACTGGCGAAATTTAAATAGTCCTTGCGATGTTGTAATTGGATCTGCCAGTATTTCCTTTGTTTAAAATCTTTATTATCTTGAAATCTCTTGCAGATCAATGCTAATGTCGGGGTCTGAACTCTTCCCAGGCTATAGACATCTTCGTTTGCTGCTATGCTTAATGCCTGGGTAGCATTGATACCTACCAGCCAGTCGGCTTCGCTTCTGGCTTTTGCAGCATCATAAAGTCCATCGAAATCTAAACCGGGTTTAAGGTTTTTAAAGCCTTCCTGTATCGCTTTTTCTGTGAGTGAGCTGATCCAGAGTCTTTCAAATGGTTTGCTGCATTGGAGGTGATCATAGATATAGCGGAAGATCAGCTCGCCTTCTCTTCCTGCATCGGTCGCAACGATAATGCTTGCGCATTGACTGAAGACATTTTTAATGATCTTAAGCTGCTTTAAGGCAGAGGGGTCTGGCTTGTAGTTTTTTGAGTTGGCTGCTTTTGTTCTTCTTGGAGTGAGGATGAAAGGATCGGGAAAGATAGGCAGAGAGGCTTTGTCAAAGCCCCTTATGCCATAATCTTCCGGCATTCCTAATGATACTAAATGACCCAATGCCCAGGTCACGCAGTACCCGTTTCCTTCAAAGTAGCCGTCTCTTCTGTTGTTGGCATCGAGTATTTGGGCAATTTCTCTGGCAACACTTGGTTTTTCTGCAATAATGGCTTTCATAGATTTTGGATTTGATGATGGTTATGGTTGATTTATACTTGAGAGATTGAAGATTCTGAATTGAATGGAGTTTACATTACATTTTCCTTCCTCTTGATCTGGCAGGTTTTTTCTGCTGCTCCTGTTGCTGCTTGTTGGCAGGTTCCTGCTGTTTGGACTGAAGCGGTTCTTTGATGTTCTTCGTCGCTTCGTTGGTCTTGCTGTCCGTATTGACCGCCGTCTGGGTTTTATGGGATTCTGATGGCTGGGCTTTTTCCCTGAGCTTGTTAGGATTGGTAAATGAGAAGTCGGTCTTGGCAGTCTCTTTATTGAACGTGATGTAGCCTTGGTATTCTTTGCCTTTACTGTCGGTTAAACCGCTGACATACACCGTCTCACCTGCCTTGAATTTCTCATATTGCTTGTCATCCAGTTCCTTATCCCTGAAAACTCTTGGAGGTTCGCTGTTTTTATTTTGATTTTGGCTTGGTTGATTGCTTTCTTTTTGAGACTGGCTTTGCTGCTGCTTTTGGTTGTTGTCAAATATGAATTCGACATAGCGCTTATCTGCATTGAACTGCACGGTAGCATCGAAGCTGGTTCCCTTAGTAGAGGTCATCCCTTCGAGATAAAGAGGCTTGCCTTCTAGCAGGGTTTGTTTTTGATGCTCGTCTAATTTGATTCCTTTGATTTCGTCAGGGATCTTCATATACTCAGCTCTGTAAGCCACCAGTTCATTGGTCAGGCGGTCACGGCTGATGATGGAAGGAATGATCTCATCGGTCTTAGGGTTGACCAGATCCACTACTCTTCCCATATTGCCACTCTCCATCAGGTTCTTTTTGTCTTCTTCGCTAAACTCGTGTCCCAAGAACTTGAGGTTAAGATTGGGTTCTCTGCGGATGCTGTGAAGCTTAATGCCGATATCCCCTGTATCGCCTTCCTGTAAAGATAGCCTGACGTCCATTTTGCTCACAGCAGCGCCGAGATTAATGGTAATAGGGATCAAAGTATTGGTCTTGTAGCCTCTCAATAGAGGATCCATAGCATTCATCTTTTCAAGCTTCTCCTGGGTAAGCCCGAATTTTTCCATCGTTTTCCAGTCGATCTGCTCCGGCTGGAAACGGTATTCCTGATTTTCTGTGTTGTTTTCCATTGTTTTCTGATTTTTTAATGGGTTGTTATCTTTGGGTAAAATTTCATATTCCTTGAGCTTTTCTTTTTCTTCAGGGGATGCCTGATCGACATAGTTCTGAAGGTCCTTTGCGGTATCGACAGCATCGTACTCCGAAACTTTGAAGAAGTTGAAATGGGTAGGATTTTTAAGCTGCCGGTAAAAATTGGAAAAGAAGTTGGAGAATACATCTCCGTGCTTATCGACCCTGATGAGCTGGTCGTTCTTTTTCCTTTCTTCCGGCGGTACTTTTTGGAGATTTCCTTCTTTATCGATTCCCTTGACCATCTCTATCCTGTTGTTATGGATATTCAGAACCAATAGGGTATCTGAAGCGGGTTTGATTTCATTGTTTATGTTGGGTTGGTTATCTTCCATCGCTGATCATTTTAACAGGATGAAAATAGACCGGCTTATGGTTAACCAATTGAAATAAGAGCGGTGTCGATCGATTTGGCTGTGATTGTCCTTGTTTTTTATTTGTTCAGACTGCTTCTGATGAGCTGGTGCACATCGGACAGCTTATAGTAGAGCTTACCGCTGATGGTATAATAAGGGAGCTTTTTATTGGTTCGGTATCTCTGAAGAGACCTGGAACTTATTTTAAGAAGCTGCAAGACGTCCTGGTTGTCGAGCAGCTGTTCGCCGTCAATCTCGATGTACTTGGATTGTTTTGCTGCGATGTGTTCTTTGAGGAGGTCGAATCGTTCCATGATCCTTTCCATCCATGCGGTAAATTCTGTTCTTTCAATATTCATAACCGTGATTTTTGATGTTAAAATGATATGAACAGCTGATCAGCTCTGTTGGTGTAAAGTTGAATATTGGAGCTGAGATAAAATCACTACTTTTTCGTAGTACCGAAAAGATTTTTTATCATTTTTAAATGTCGTATGATAAAATTTCGGCTGTAGGTGCTTATAAAAATAAAGAGCATTGATTTGACATTCAGTCAAATCAATGCTCTTTTAATCAAAGCTGAAATCTATACCCTTATCAGACTAATTTACAGCCATTAAACAGTAGGTGCTGAACCGCCGTCTACAGAAATATTGGCTCCTGTAATATATTGAGCTTCCGAAGAGGCTAGAAATGCTACGATGCTGGCGACTTCCTCAGGCTCTGCCATCCTTCCTAAGGGCACGCCGACCGTATCAATAATATTTTGAAAAGAATCCTCAAAACTCGATCCTGACTGTTGAGCAATATTTTCAACAAACTCATTCATAAGTGGTGTTCTTACAACACCGGGAGAGACCGTATTAACTCTGATGCCTTTAGGTCCTACTTCATTTGCCAGTGCCTTGCTATATGCATTTAATGCAGCTTTAGCCGATGAATAAGACATTGTCATCTCCCAAATAGGTTGTTTTGCAGCGCCGGTCGAGATATTGATGATCGTACCTTCCTTCTGCTTAAGCATCGCAGGTAAAAGGGCTTTGTTAACCCTTACCACTGACATAAAATTAAGTTCCCAGTCCTTAAGCCAATGTTCATCTTCCAATGTATTAAAGCCTCCTCCCGGGCTTAAATTAGCACCGGCATTATTAACGATAATATCTATTTTACCATACTTTTCCAGAATCTCTTTTGCGATGATTTCTGCACTATCTGCCTGTGTAAGATCAGCAGCAATAAAATGATGTCTGTTGGAATTTTCTTTTCCTTCAGCACGTGCTGTTGTAACAACGATCGCTCCGCTTGCACTCAATTTATCAGCAATAGATTTACCTATTCCTTTTGTACCGCCTGTTACTAAGGCGACTTTTCCTTTTAATGAATCATACATATTGTATTGTATTTTAAAATTAAGTTGCAAATCTATTTCCATTACTTTACTTTTGCAAGTAGTTACACTAATGTATATTAATAACCTGAATGTAACTTTTATTGTAAACCAGATATTTATGGAAAAAGAAAAAATTAAAAAACCTGAAAATAAATGTGAACTTCAAAAGATCTTGGATATTATTGGAGGAAAATGGTCGATGTCGATCATTTATGCACTGATTTTTGATAAAAGGCGTTTTAAGGAATTGGAGAGGATGATACCCGGAATCAGTACCAGGATGCTGGTGAAGGAACTGAAGAATATGGAAGAAAATGGTATTGTCATCCGTAAGGCCTTTGCAACGGTTCCGCCCACCGTGGAATACTCATTGACACCCAAAGGAAGAAAGTTGGAAACCAGCATCAACGAACTTTACAAATGGGGACTGGAATATGGAATTACTGAGAACGGTAAGCAGTAAGATTGAACATTATGAAATTCTTAAAGGCTTTAAAATCCGCTGGTGCACATCCGCTAATGATTAGGCGAACCAATTTCACAGTACCTTTTTTATAAAGTAAAATCTCCTACTCGCCAATCAATCTAAATACTTTAAATTTTTAAATTCTGTTTTGTGAGAAGATTTTCCGATAATAGAACAAAGAAGCCTGGTGTGGGCCTCTTTGTTTCAACATATCATACACTGAAATAACACTTAATCTACGAGGCCGACAAACATCTCAGATAATTTCTCAGGTCCGGTAAGCATCGCATCATGTCCTGTGGCAAGCTCCAAATACTTCCACTTCAATTTCTTATCCGATTTTACTTTTTCACTCATTTCCTTCATAATCGGTAATTGTGGAGATGTACATGCAATATAAACCAGGGGCAGACCATTTCCAAATTTGTGGTTTAAATGTAGTTCTTGTGAAAAAGTCTGAAAAGGTTGTGGTGTAAGTCTTTGCTTTACCCATGATACCATTTTGGGTTCTGTAACTCCAAACAGAGCGACATCGAAAGGATTGAAATTTTCTT
The DNA here is from genome assembly GCF_021261315.1 of Epilithonimonas sp. JDS. Classification (GTDB taxonomy): domain Bacteria; phylum Bacteroidota; class Bacteroidia; order Flavobacteriales; family Weeksellaceae; genus Epilithonimonas. The sequence goes on along the minus strand of NZ_JAJSAX010000004.1, from coordinate 97,301 downwards.
TCTTCCTTATATTTTCCATTTGAATCTTCCGAACCGCTTCAGGCTGCATTGATATCGGACTTTGGCCGTTTTCAAAAAGCATAGCATCTAAAAAGATCAATTTGTGCAATCTTTCAGGAATTCTGTCTGCAACACCTTCTATTACTGCTCCTGCATAGCTGTGTCCTACAAGATAAACGTCGTTTAAATCTTCCATTTCGATCAAATTGACAATATCCTGAATATGGGTCTCTATATTTACAGACTCATTTATAAGATGTTTTCTCTCACCCAAACCAGTCAGCGTCGGTGTATATACTTTATAATTCTTTTTTGATAGATCCTGGTCAACTTCCTGCCAACACCACCCACCGTGCCATGCTCCGTGTACAAGAACAAATGTTGCCTTGTAATCTTTTTTCTGAGCTTGTAAAAAGATTAGATTGCTTAATAGAAAAAGCAATGTCCATAACGTTTTTAATTGTTTCATTTTTTCTAATTTTACATTGTTGGATTAACATCGCAAAAGTACCCTCGCTCCCTTAGTCTGACAATAACTCATCCCAAAATGAGCAATAAAGAAATAATATGGCAACACCAAGAAAAGAATTATCGTCCAACACTGAAAACTTACATACACTAGCTGAAGCCTGCGATGTCAATGATGTTTTAGCATCCATATCATTGCGCTGGAAAATGCAAATTCTTTATTCTATCGCCGAAGGGCTATCTCAATTTAGTACGCTGAAAAAAGCATTTCCCAATTTGTCGGATCAGGTTTTAAGTACCCGGTTGAAGGAATTAAAGGATGAATATTTAGTCACTTCGGAAAATATAGAAGACACCACGCCCAAGCAGATCCGTTACACTCCCACAGATAAAGGTGCACAACTTTTGAAAATTATCCTTGACCTGCACCATTGGGGAATAGAATGGAAAATGGCAGGAAAAAATTATTGTACGATCAACAAGTAACAATTAAAGAATCTTAGAACATTGATATTATTCTTTAAGTTGTATTATGATCAGCTGAATCATAAGATTTTACATCACCATACCAAGCGGTTAATCGTGGTTTTAACATCATCTTGTCATACATTTTCTCAGTTCGCTGTAGATGCAGCTTTTAGGAGAATATATTCAAATTCATCAACTTCTTCTCTGTTAATAATGTCCGCTTTTTAACTGAAACATGTTTTGTTCGTCATTGTATAAATATAATAATTATCACTTATATATACTTTCTTGGACTATTAAAAATAAACAGCATATTTAATGAAATGAACAAGTTTTAGTACACATTTTGTACAGCTTTGAGAAAAAAGCTATGAATCGACATTATTATTGGTCTTTATGTATTTTTTCTGCGGTATTTATTTCAAACATATGTTATGGACAGCAGAAATCTCAAAAAAAATTCTCTTTATTTAATCCTGTTCCAAGAGCTGAAATGCGTGACATGGAAACCGATCGGCCGGATGTGACCGAATCTCCTTATACTGTGGACGCGGGACATTTTCAATATGAAACGGATTTAATGAGATCAGTACGAGAAACATCTGAATCACAGAAAACACATACCCTGCTGATCAATCAGGGGAATATCAAGCTCGGAGTAACCGGCTCTACTGCGGTACAGATCGGATTTCAGACCTATGGAATGCAGAAGCAGACTGATTTTACTTCAGGAGAGATTTCTAAATCAAATGGATTTGGAGATATTAATCTAAGAGTTAAACAGAATATCATTGGTAATGCTAAAGGAAATTTTGTTATGGCAATCCTGCCGTATATTAAATTTCCGACTTCTCATTATGATACAGAAAGTAAACTGGAAGGAGGTTTGATTGTACCAATGCTTTACAAGCTGCCGGGTGAATGGAATCTGGGATTTCAGGTAGAAGCAGACCGATTGAAAGATAAGGATCAGCCGTCTATGCATACTGAATTTTTACAGACCTTAACCCTCAGCCATTCTTTGACTAAAAATATTGATGGCATTGCTGAAACCTATTATACCTATGACTTTAAAGCCCACCAATTCTCTAATTATATTAATGCTGCTATTCAGGTGGAAGCTGCGAAAGACCTGAAATTTGATGCAGGAATCAATTACGGCTTACAACATTCTGCGGAAAGACAGTTCTTTGTTGGTGCATCATATAGACATTAAATAACAGCCATTTTAATAAAAACAGCTTTTGATGATATCAGTATAGGCCAAATTGATCCGTATAAAAACAAACAGCTCGGGCGTATGTAAACCTTCTTATAAAAAGAAGGTTTTAAGGTTTTGGTTTAATAATTAAATTAAGCTTTAGCATGATCGCGTAGCGCTTTAATTTTACTGTGAGAAGTTATTAGGTACTGCTTCTGCTGACAAAGCAATACTTTGGTCTTTTATATTAGCGACTTATATAAAAGTTGATGATATTATAAAAAGATGTGTTTACGTAACTATATAAACATGGCTCTTTCAAATCTATGCTGGTAGGCATTCAACCCCGCAATTTTTTCATCATGCGACGTGTAAGTAATTTCTACCGAAAAATAATGGAACTGGTAGGAGACAAAAGTTAAATCCTTTATTTCTCTTTTGTTAGTAATGAGACCATAAGAATCAACTATGGAATATTGATCTTGTAATGAGAGATTTTTAAAATCAAAAAAGGAAATATCAAAGCTCATAATTATAATTTTTATGGTTCAGCAAAATCAAATTCTTTACCAAAAGAATTAATACCCGGCTGTTTTAATAAAATTTATTTTACAGTGATTAATTAATCTCTTTAAACAAAATATCAAAAGCAGGAGTTTCCGCTTTTGATATTTTTATTTCATAAAAGTCAGACAGTAATTATGACTCTAATAACATTACAAATGTTTAGCTAATCTCTTAGATCAATCTAATCGAGTGGTTTTCTGCCCGAAATAATATTATACAGTACAACGATGATGGCAATAACCAAAAGCGTATGGATTAATCCCCCTGTATCCATTCCTGGAATCACACCAGCCATTCCTAATACCCAAGCTATTATACATATAACAGCGACTAACCAAAGTAAATTTTTCATAAGTTTTATTTTTTGATGTTATTACTGGTCTTGCATAAATTATGCCTAATATAGTGAGGAGAGAATAGGTAAATCCAGACTCTCAAAACCTTGTATGATTTCACCATAACTTTAAAATTCTTCTGAAGCATCATACTCTTGACTTTCTGGAATATATTTTGAATTTATAAAGGTAAATTGAACTGAATGCAACATATATACTCTCAATCTATCGCATTGATCGGAGGCGGACCCGCAGCATTGATGATACTGAAACATATCGTTGAAAATAAACAGTATCCGAATACTATCACCATTTTCGAAAAAAATGACAGGCTGGGCGTTGGGATGCCTTACGGAAAGAATGGCTCTAATAAAGAACATGTGGCGAATATTTCTGCCTCAGAACTTCCTGATTTTGAAATCAACTTTGAAGACTATATCACCAAGCATCCGCCCCATGAATTTCCGGATTTTTATTCCAACGGCGTCTTTAACGTTAATCAAGTGATTCCAAGGTTGGTCTTGGGCAACTATCTTGAATTTTTATTTCATTGGTATATCAAAACTGTCCAAAAAGAAGGCTGTACTGTAGTTATAAAGACAAATTGTACGGTGGATGATATAGCGTTTAATAATGATAATCAATATACAATATCAACAAATTCTGAAGATCTTTTTTACGTAGACATCGTTATTCTCTGCACAGGGCATTCATGGCCGAAGAAATATGAAGAACAGGTGAAGGGATGGTTCGATTCCCCCTATCCTCCATCCAAATTTACAGCGGAACTCAATGGTCATGTTGCAATCAGGGGCACCTCACTTACTGCAGTCGATGCCGTGAAAACACTGGCAAGGCTTAACGGAACTTATGTAAGCCATGAAGACGGGAAACTCACCTATGAACTTCATGAGGGATCTGAAAACTTTAAGATCACCTTATTTTCAACAGGAGGTTTTCTGCCCGCACTGCGGTTTCACTCGGATGGAGAAGCCTACTCGAGTTCCTGGCTGATGTCCATGAAAGATATTTATGATTATAAAAGCTGCCACGGTGGTTTTGTTGATCTTGACTATGTATTTGATCTCAATTTTAAGCAACCTTTGAAAGAAAAAGATCCTGACTTCTATGAGAAAATAAAGAATCTCAACATCGAAGATTTTGCAGAACACATGCTGGAGTTAAGAAAAGAAGTTGACAGCTTCGATCTTTTTAAAGCAGAATACAGGGAGGCAGAAAAATCCATTGACCGCCAGCAGCCGATAAGCTGGAAAGAAATGCTTGCCGACTTCAGCTATGCGATGAATTATCCTGCCAAACACTTTTCTGCCGAAGATATGCTGCGGTTGAGAAAAAGCATGATGCCGTTGATCTCCGTAATCATTGCATCACTTCCTCAATCTTCGTACAGAGAGATTATATCACTATACGAAGCAGGATTGATTGATCTGATCCAGGTGGATAAAGACAGCAAAGTTGTTCCGCATGAAGAATCCGGAGCAGTTTATCATTATACCTCCGAAAATCAGCAAATATTAGAAAAACATTATTCCATCTTTATTGATGCCATCGGACAGCAACCTATTAACTATGAAGATTTTCCTTTTGAAGGCATCAAAAAAGATAACTTATTAAGTCAAGCCTATTTAAGCTTTAAGGATAATGAAAATGCAGCTGCATTGTTATCGGAGGGAAACCGACAAGTTTACAAAGGTTACAACGATAATTACTATTTACGGATCCCAGGATTGGAAATCAATGATTATTTCCAGGCTATGAATTCATACGGTGAAATTATCAGCGGACTCTACATTATGGCAGTGCCTCTGATCGGCGGTCTAAATCCTGATTATTCAGGCCTCGATTTCTGTGATACAGCAGCTGAAAGAATTGTATCATCTTTATTTGCAGACCAATTGGAGAAGCCTGATGCAGAGGAACAGGATGAAATAGCGAGCTGATTCTGGCTATATTTTCTATTTTTCATGTGAAAATTATTTCCTGCCGCTAAATGAATGATTTATGAAATGATAAAATCCCAATTTGTCACTGAAATACTTTTTATATATTTTAAATTTAAATTTTCAAAGAAGGCCTGTAAGCCTTCTTTTTGATTGGGGGGAGTAAGGCAATAAATAATTCTTAAAGTTTAACCTAATTTCTTTATTCCGGAAATAATACGCTGTCTGTGATTAAGACCCCAGTCTGCTATTACACTGGTCAATTCTTTAAGTGATTTGCCATATTCGGTAATTTCATATTCTACAGCTACAGGTGTTGTAGATAACACATGGCGTTCAATTAATTCATTAATTTCCAAATCCTTCAGCTCACGACTGAGCATCTTGCCAGAAATTCCTTTAACCTCTTTCAGAAGTTCGGAATACCGCATTGGTTTGTAGCATAGACAAGCAATAATGGACATTTTCCACCTTCCATTTAAAATTTCCATTGTATCATTAATCGCCAATATTTTTTGGCTGCAATCTTTTATTAAATCAAATTCTTGTTTCATACCATTCACTTGGTTACTCGGCTGTCACTATAACTTTTTGTCACTTGGTTACAAAGGTACACAATGAAATTATAACTTTGTCCATCTAAATATATAATATCAAAATGGAACTGATCAACAATTTAAAATGGCGTTATGCTACCAAAAAATATTCAGAGGAAATAATCAGCGAAGACAAAATTGACAAGATTATTGAAGCCATCAATCTCAGTGCATCTTCCTGTGGGATCCAGCCTTATCGTTTGTTTGTTATAACCAATCCTGAAGTGAGACAAAGATTGTCTGAAGGCTCATTCAATGAACAGATCCATGCTTCCTCTCATCTATTAGTATTTGCTGCATTTAATGATATTACAAACGACTATATTACAGAATATATTGAAATGATGGAGCGAGAGCGCGGATTGGAAAAAGGAGAACTTAATATATTGAAAGAAGCTGTTATAAGCCATTTCTCCACCCAAACTCAGGAACAAAACGCCATCTGGTCTAGTAAACAGGCTTATATCGGTGTAGGCACAGCATTGATAGCTGCCGCAGAACTCAAAGTGGATGCAACACCGATGGAAGGCTTTGATCCAAAATTATTTGACGAAGTTTTAGGATTATCGGAAAAGAACCTTCATGCATCGGTTATCGTTTCTCTGGGCTACAGGGATGCTGCAAATGATTATCTATCATCGGCAAAAAAAGTTCGCTTACCAATTAATCAATTTTCAATTAAAATAAAATAATCTTGAAAAGGAAAAATAGTTCTAATTACTTACTTATATTTAAAATTTTCGGATTTTAAATGTTATAATCCTTCGAAAATTAAAAGAATGCAATTATATATTTGAAATGTACTAATCAAATTTATAATTGCATTCTTTATATTAATATTTGCTGGGAATTGCTAGCTTTATTAGTACACAATTCTTTTACTCTTTATCTTTAAGTGTATGAAAAAAATCCAATTCTATATCATAACTCATTAATTAACCTAAATGTCAGGTTAATGCGCTCTTTCATCGGAATATTAGACTTAGCAATTCGATGTTCCCAGTTTTCCTGTAAATCACCCTTCATGATGAGGAGTGAGCCGTGAGGAAGCGGTAAGCTGTATTTGCTTTGATGATGATCTTTCTTTCTGAAATCAAAGTTTCGGGTCTGTCCAAGACTTATAGATGCAATCACTGGTCGTTTTCCATAACGGCTTTCTTTATCTCTATGCCATGCCACCGAATCGTTATTATCACGATACAGGTTTAATAATACACCATTGAACTGATAACCAAATTCTTTTTCTATCCTTTCTTTTAAAGCATAAAGTTCGGGAGTCCAAGCATTAGTACCTGAAACATTTCCATCTAAATCGTAAGAACTATCGTTCCCTCCATACCATGCAGTAAGGCGGGGTGTTATAACTGTTTTATCATACATCTTTTGGGTACGTTGCTCCCAAGGTGCTGTTTTCAGCAATATATCTTTAAGTTTATCAGCATCTTCTTTGCTAACAAAGTTCTCTTTGTATTCCAAAAGGTCTTTTGGAAATTCATAAAATTCTTCTGCTTCAAATAAACTTAGCTGATTCATTGTAGTTTCTGTTAACTATCGAATTTAAATAACTTTTTTTTTCCTTAATTCAAATGAATTCAATCCTTATCACCCATTCTTTCTTTGATCTGTTTGATATCGATCTTGATCTCTGTCATAAAGTTTTGAATATTGCGTTCTGCAAATTCATCAGCTCCATATTCTATAGTATTGATGCTACAGGCAAATTCCCAGATCTCTTTAATGTCAGGTAATGGAATTTTATAAGGCTCGTAGAAACTGTTGTCTGCCTTTACCCAAATGCCGTCAGCTTCGTGAAACTGAAATCTCTTATAACTGATCCCATCATTGGTAGTGATGAAAACGTACGTTCTGTCTGTTTTCAGATCCGAAAGATTTTCAACGTATTTCCCTACGATGTAGGTACCGTTCTTATAGGGCGGCATTGAATCGCCGTCCGCAGGAAATGCCCTGAACTTTCCACCTTTTAGGAAGGGTAAGGAGATCGTTTCAAGACCTTCAATATATTCAGGATCACCATAGCCGTTCAGATAACCCATAGACGCTTTATGTGGAATGATCTCGATCTGATCGTTTCCATTATAATCGACCCTGATAGGCAGAACGATCCGGTTGTCTGGAAGCTCCATAATCTCATCGATAGGATATTTGGTCAGATTAATAGTCAGTAATAAATCGATGCTGACATTATAATATTTTGAGATTTTGATTAAAATCTCATTGGGAGGTGATGCGGCATCATCTTCATATTTACCGTATCTGCCTCTGGTGATTAAGAGATCATCAGCAACCTTCTGTTGTGAAAGATTGAGCTTACCCCTTAAATACCGCATGTTTTCTGACAAAATTGACATTGCTATAAATTATAGCAACAAATATACAATTTTTTGCTACAAATCGTAATAATTTTGTCAAATGGAAAGAGCAATTGCACATATGGATCTGGATACTTTCTTTGTTTCCTGTGAACGGCTAAGAGACTCTGTATTGGAGAATCAGCCTGTGATCATAGGTGGCGGAGATCGTGGTGTGGTGGCGTCCTGCTCTTATGAAGCGAGAAAATTCGGGGTTCGTTCTGCAATGCCGTTAAGAATGGCTCTTCGTTTATGTCCAGAAGCCAAGGTCATCAAGGGAGATATGGAATTCTATTCCAAAATGTCCCACGAGGTGACTGAAATTATCCAGGAAAAAGTTCCGGTTATGGAGAAAGCCAGCGTGGATGAATTTTACCTGGATCTTTCAGGAATGGATCAATTTTTCGGCTGCTATCAATGGACATCAGAAATTGCGAATGCTGTAAAGAAAAATACGGGACTACCGATTAGTTTTGCATTGTCAACCAATAAAACCGTTTCAAAGATCGGAACCGGAGAAGCTAAGCCCGCCGGAAAACTGGAATTAAAACCGCAATTTATACAGCCATTTCTAAATCCTTTATCCGTCCGAAAGATCCCCATGGTGGGCGATGTGACTTTTGAACTGCTGTCGAGGTTGGGCGTAAGAAAGATTGAAACTTTGTCCAAGATGCCTGTGGATGTTCTTCAGGAATTGATTGGCAAGAATGGAACGGAACTCTGGAAAAAAGCCAATGGTATTGATTTAAATCCCGTGATTCAATATTCAGAACGAAAGTCTATATCTACTGAAACTACTTTTGCTGAAGACACCATCGATGTTCAGAATATCAGGAGCATTCTTTCCGGGATGGTGGAACAGCTATGCTACCAGCTGAGACATGAGAAATGGCTGACCTCAACGGTTTCTGTAAGAATCAGGTATGCCAACTTTGATACGGAAACCAAGCAATGCAAAGTTCCGTATACCTCAGCAGACCATACCTTGCTGAAATATGTCCTTGAGCTTTTTAAGAAAGTATATACGAGAAGGATGAGGATTCGTCTTGTCGGAGTCAGGTTTACAGGGCTGGTACACGGAAGCCATCAGATGGATCTTTTTGAAGACACCGAAGAGCTTATCTCATTATATCAGGCAATGGACAAAATGAAAGACCGTTTTGGTGCTAAAAGCCTAGGAAGAGCTTCGGGCTTTTTAACTCAATAGAATAGATACATTATGTTTCTCAACTGTCACACATATCATAGCCTTCGTTATGGGACTATTTCTGTTGAAGATCTGGTCGAAATGGCTTTGGAATATAAGCTGAAAGTTTTGGCATTAACGGATATCAATACGGTAACCGGAATTTACCAGTTTTATAAACTGTGTCAGGATAAAGGTATTAAGCCGATTGTCGGTGTTGATGTCAGGGTTGAAAATGAACCGAATTATATCTGCTTAGCGAAGAATCCTAAAGGGATAGCAGAGGTCAACAAGCTTTTGACTGATTATAATTGTGACGGGATCGAGGTTCCTAAAGTTAATCCTTTATTGGAAAACTGTTTCGTCATCTATTCTTTGCAGAATATCCCTGAAGTATTATCGGAACACGAATTTATAGGTATCAGGCAGGATGAATTGAATTTATTGGTCAAGCCGGAACTCAGATCTTTGATCCACAAAATGGTTATCCTGCATCCGGTAACTTTTAAGACGGATGATGAATTTGAACTTCATAAAGTGCTGCGTGCAATCGATGGCAATACACTCTTTACAAAACTGGCTGAAACGGATTATTGCAGAAACAATGAATCTTTTGTCGATAAGAAAAAGCTTTTGAATCAATTTACAGAATACCCTGAAATCATTGAGAACACCAAATTTATTGTTGATCAATGCAGCTTTGATTTTGATTTTAAAACGCCCAAGAATAAAAAGCATTTTACAAAGAGCAAGGAAAATGATTTTAAATTACTGTCAAAACTGGCTTATGAAGGATTGGCCCGAAGATACCCTGATCGAAACAGGCAGGCTGTTGAACGGGTTGAAAAAGAACTGACCGTAATTGACCAGTTGAATTTCTGTGGTTATTTTTTGATTACCTGGGATATTATCCAATACAGCAACCGTATGGGGTTTATGCACGTTGGAAGAGGAAGCGGAGCCAACAGTATTATTGCCTATTGTTTAGGTATTTCTGATATCTGCCCTTTGGAACTGGATTTGTACTTTGAGCGCTTTTTGAACCTCAACAGGAAAACACCTCCTGACTTTGATATCGACTGGAGCTGGAAGAACCGCGATGCTATTTTGGAATACATTTTTGATAAATACGGCAAAGATCACGTGGCATTTTGCGGAACCAATGTTGAATTTAAAAGAAAATCAAGGTTCAGGGAGCTGGGAAAAGTATTTGGGCTGCCTAAAGATGAACTGGATCAGCTGTCGAAAAAACCTAAAGAATTACATGATCAAAATGCTGTTGTTCAGGAGATCTATAAATATGAACAGATGATGATCGGTTTTCCTAATCAAAGGAGCATGCATTCCTGCGGGATTTTAATTTCTGAAGAACCTATTACCAATTATTCTGCCTTGGAATTTCCGCCAAAGGAATTTCCTATCGTACAGTTCGACATGCATACAGCAGAAGAAATTGGCTTGGAAAAATTTGACATCCTTTCGCAAAGAGGTTTAGGCACCATTAAAGATGCTGTTAACCTGATTGAAGAAAAGAGAGGGATTACGGTCGATATTGAAGATACAACGATTTCAAAGAATGAAGAAAAATGTAATGAGCTTTTGAGTATTGGAAAAACCATCGGTTGTTTTTATATCGAATCACCCGCAATGCGCGGATTATTACGAAGGCTTAAATGTGACAATTACAAAGTATTGGTTGCTGCCTCCTCCATCATTCGTCCGGGTGTAGCACAAAGCGGTATGATGCGTGAATATATTTTTCGCCATAATCATCCCGGTCAATTTGAATATTTTCATGAAGTGTTTGAAAAGGAACTGGGCGAGACTTATGGCATTATGGTATATCAGGAAGATGTGATCAAAATTGCCCTTCATTACGGCGGAGTTTCCGCAGAGAATGGTGATGTTCTGCGTAGGGCGATGAGCGGAAAAGGAAGATCACTGTCAGCTTTGCAACAATTAAAAGATGATTTTTTCGAATCCTGTAAGAAAAAAGGTCACCCTGAGCAGCTCTCTCAGGAGGTCTATCGACAGATCGAATCTTTTGCGGGGTATTCTTTTTGTAAAGCCCATTCAGCTTCCTACGCGGTGGAAAGCTATCAGAGTCTTTATTTAAAAGCGTACTACCCTATTGAGTTTATGGTCTCTGCGATTAATAATGGCGGTGGCTTTTATAGAACAGAAGTCTATGTCCATGAAGCCAAAATGGCTGGTGCTAAAATTCATAATCCTTGTGTAAACCTCAGCGAATTTCAAACTACGGTATATGGAACAGATGTGTACTTAGGGTTGATGCATATTGAGAAGTTGGAAGCTGCCGTTAAACTATTTATTCCTCAGGAACGAAAAGAACATGGTGATTACAAATCGTTAGAAGATTTTGTCAAAAGAGTCAACATCGGTATTGAAACTTTACAGACACTTATTTTTGTCGGGGCTTTCAGATTCACAGGCAAACAGAAACACGAGCTATTGATCGAAGCAAGGTTTCTTTTGTCAAAAAATCAATACAAAACGAAGATCATTTCTTTATTTGAAGAACCTCAAAAAGATTATCAGCTACCTCTTATAGAAAGAGATCCTTTTGAAGATGCGTTCGACGAAATTGAAATATTGGGCTTTCCTGTGTCTTATTCTATTTTCGATTTATTGAAGATCAAATACAGAGGCGATGTAATGGTTAAAGATCTTTTGAAGTACCATAAGAAGCAGGTGAGAATGTTAGCTTATCTGATTTCCAGAAAACACGTTCCGATTAAAAATAAATATGGAAATAGAGACGATATGTATTTCGGAACCTGGATTGATGCCAATGGCGACTATTTTGATACAGCTCATTTTCCGGACAGCCTTTCGAAGTTTCCTTTTAAAGAGGGTGGAATTTATCTTCTATTAGGAACCGTTGAAGTGGATTATCATTTCCCGACTATTACCATAACAAAAATGGCAAAAATGCCACTTATTGCTGATCCCAGATATTCAATGGATGAGGAAAAAGCGAAGGAAGTTGAAAATGGTCTGCGGGAAGATGTGAGCTTGACTTTTCGCGCTCCTTATCCGCAAGAATTTGAGATTGGGTTGCCTAGAAAAAAATTGATCTGAAAATAAAAGTAAGTAAATGATATTGACTGTAAACATTTATTATCCGACAAACTCAGTATATCAAATTACTCGCTATTCTTACTCCTTTATTTAATCCATCGCACGAAACCGCATCGGTGTCATCTGCATATTTTTCTTGAAGAAATTATTAAAATGCGTAGCCTCTTTGAACCCCAGTGAATAGGCAATTTCGGCAACATTCCATTCGGTATGTCTCAATAAAATCTTTGCCTCCTGTAATAAACGCTCAGTAATGATCTCCGAAGTCGTTTTTTCAGTGATCTCTTTAACGGCCCGGTTGAGGTGATTGACATGAACGGAGAGCTGACCGGCGAATTCAGAGGGTGAACGAAAGTTGATCCGCTGTCTCGCATCTTCGATAGGAAACTGACGCTCCAACAGCTCAAGGAACAGATGGGTGATCCGCTGAGAAGCATTAGCCTTTTGTTTTTCAGCTTTTGAGGCCGGTTTCATTTTAAGTGTATAATGGAGTAATTCAAACACCAGGTTTCTCAACAGATCATATTTATGGGCATAATCTGAGGCCAACTCAGTCTGCATCTTCGTGTAAACCTGCTTTATATTTTCCAATTGCTCATCTGTCAGCTCGAAGACCGGTATCACGTCAGGTTTAAAAACTTCATAATCATTCAGGTTTCCGAAATGATGAAAAAAAGAAGGTGTAAACACACAGAAGAATCCTGCCTTCTGACCATCGATCCATTCAAATTTGTAAGGGATCTGCGGATTGGTGAAAAAAATTGCCTGCTTTTGAATATCAATGACCTTGTCAGCATAATGGATCCGGTTTCGGCCGACGATCAGGGTGATCTTAAAATAATCTTTCCGGCTGTAGACCAATGGTTTAGCATTTTTACCGATATACTCATCGATGGTAAAGACATTGAAGTGCCCTACCCCGTTACGGATATTTTCAGGTACCCGGTCAAATTTCGACTGGTAAAATTCTTCCAGTGACTGCATTTTCTCCATGTAATAAATATACAAAAATCAAACAAAAAAAACACTGCCACTTTCGAATGGCAGCGTTATTAATTTAGATTCAGATGGTCATTTAAAAATCGGTAGAAAATGAAATATCCTTATTGATATCCAGTTCCTCTGATAACAAGCCTATCTTGTACTTTGCACGGTTGTAGGCATCGCTTCCCAAATACAAGCGTACCGGCGGATTCGGATTTTCAGCAAGATCGATCAGGACACAGGCCAGCTTGTCGGGATCTCCAGCCTGCGTTCCGTTCATGGCAGCGTATTTTTGGTGTGAAGCTCTAATCGCATTGTATCCTTCAACTTTATTCTCAGCGAAAACGAGAGAGCCTTCTTCCAGAAACTCGGTGCGGAAAGCGCCCGGCGCCACTACCGTTACTTTAACACCGAACTCTTTCACATCTTCTGCCATGACCTCGGACAGTCCCGTTACCGCATATTTTGTTGCGGCGTAAATGGCCCAGCCGATTCCCGGCGCAAATCCTGCAATTGAAGAAATATTGATGATGTTTCCTGACTTCTGTTGCCTGAAGTAAGGCATGACCGACTGCATTGTCTTAATCACAGCCATAACGTTAATGTCAAAACTGTCCCTGATCTCTTTTTGGTTCAATTCTTCCACAGCACCACCGATGCCATAGCCCGCATTATTGACCAAAACGTCTATTTTCCCGAAGTGTCCGACAGTCTTTTCAAATGCCTTGCTGACAGATTCTCCGCTTGTCAGATCTACTTCCAGCGGTAAGAACTGCTGTTTGTCAAATTCTCCGACAGCCTCCATTAAACTCTGCGCTTTTCTGCTTGTTGCAGCGACCCTATAACCGCTTTCGATAAGTTTTCTCACCAGTGAAAGCCCCATTCCTTTGGATGCTCCCGTTACTAACCATACTTTGTCTGTTTCCATATCTTGATCTTATTATGATACAAAATTAGAATGACTGCCGAAGTCTGTTGTAACAGAATTGAAACAATATATTACGAAAATCAAACAAGTTTAGACAGCCTGTTTGATTGTCATTTTTAAGTATACCCTACACAGGAGAAATTTTCAAATGATCAATCCAGAAAAGTATCCGGGATTTTAAGACATACTGTTTATTCACCTCTAACAGATGATCGTCTAGAAATATAACAAAGAGTATTCTGATCAATTTCAGTTGTTGATCAAAACACCTTTGATCACCTATATTCTATATGATTATTTTTCCCTGATCTTCCTCTTGTGATCTCTTCCCCATTTTTCCAGGGGCTTTGCAATTTCCTGTAAGCTTAATCCATAATCCGTCATAGTGTATTCTACCTTGACTGGATAATCGTCTGTGACCTTTCTGTCGATCAATAGATTTTCTTCCAGATGTTTTAATTCCTTAGACAAAACCCGGTTGGTTATCTTCGGTATTGAATTTAAAATTTCATTGAATCTTGTATTGCCTTGATAGATAGAAAGGATAATCGGCATCTTCCATTTGCCACCGATGACAAACATAGTATCCTGGATGGCGTTGATCTTTTCCTGGAAATAATGTTTTTTTTCCGTCATAATAATTTAAGTATACTTTTGTATACAGGTATCAAATGTATATCTTTTTGCCAGTAATTTTGTAAAAGAACATTTAAAATTTTATAAAATGAAGACAATATTCATCACCGGAACCTCATCAGGAATAGGCAAGTCAACCGTTAAATTATTTCAACAAAGAGGCTGGAAGGTCATCGCTACAATGCGCGATCCCGAAAAGGAAACGGAACTTGATCAATTGGACCATGTTATTCTTTTGCCTTTGGATGTTACTGACCTGGAACAGATCAGGTCGACCGTAGAAAAAGCTTTATCGCTAGGACCGATCGACGTGGTCGTGAACAATGCGGGATATGGGCTGATGGGTGCGTTGGAATCCTTTTCCGATGAGAACATCGTGAAACAGGTGGAAACGAATTTTCTGGGAACAGTTCGGGTAACACAAGCTTTTACACCTCACTTCAGAGAAAATAAAAATGGACTGTTCATCAATATAACATCCATCGGCGGACATACCAGCTTCCCGTTCACCAGTATTTACAATGGTACGAAATGGGCGGTTGAAGGCTGGAGCGAATGTCTTTCAATAGAGCTATCGATGTTTGGTATCGGTGTTAAGACCGTTGCTCCGAGCGCCACGAAAACGGAGCTGTTTAACCATAATTCAGATGTCACTGCACTACCGTATTATGATTCAGCGGAAGAAAAAATGCTTAGTATGATCAAACCCGATTCTTCACCTGATGAGATTGCGGAAGTGATCTTTGTAGCAGCAACCGACCAAAAAGACAAGTTGCGTTATTTTGCAGGAACAAAGGCACAGGCTATTTACGATAGACGTCAGCAAATTGGAGCGGAAGCCTCTGTCAAAGAGATCAAAAAGATCTATTTCGACGGGTTGTAAAGAAGTAAACATCCATCAGATCAATATGAGTTATAGGCTTTGTCCTATACCTCATATTGATTGTCTGAGGATGATATAACTCGTGACACATAATCCCGGGATTAAAAAATGACGTTTTTATAACTGTGATCTGCAACAAACTTTGTAATTCAATTTAACGGATAACAATTATAATTTGTTGAATCTCATTATAGTGTTCTTAATACTTATTGTAAGATTTCCAGTCAATATTATCTTTTGCCCATTGTTTGGCAGAGGTTGTCGGGATTCCGTTCTTCCCATTGAAGGTATTCTCTAATGGCCACGAAACACCTTTTCCTGCTCCGAATATCGAACGGTATTTTTTAACGAAATTGGTGGGATCGTTTTTAAGGTCATCTGTGATCTCTCCCATATCGGAAAGTGTACGCTCATACTTCTGGCCTGATAATGATTCTGCAATATCAGCAAGATCTCCGTAGGTTATTGTATCACCCGCAATATAGACAATCTCATTCTCTATCTGCGGTTCTGTAAAGAAGATCTCAGCGGTAAGACGGCCAATATCATCCGGTGTCGTCAATGTAACTGCCGTATCCCATCCGCCAATGGCATTGATCGACTTATTTTCCAGATCTAAAATACCGAAGAAAGGTTCAAAAAGATAACTAGTGAACATGCCTGTGGAGATGATGACCCATCTTGTGGCACTTTGCGATCTCAAAAGCTCTCTTACATCAAGCTGCTCATCAAAAAGGTCCTGCGCACTTCCCCGTCCTATTTCCTCAAAGTCCACGCCGAACTGCCAGGGAAAGTATCTTTTGACACCGGCATCCAGTACGGCATTGGCCAATTTCAGCTGAAAACCTCCTGCGCCTGTTCCATAACCTGTACATGAAACAACAGCGTCGTAATTTCTGAAAATATCGATAAGCTCAGCAGAGGAAGCGGAAAGGTCGCCTGCAAGCAATTCCACCCCTAACTCCCGGATCTCTGTGACATTCCTTTTCTTATCAGGATCTTCAGAATTGATCGTTGTTTCTCTAAGCAGTACGGTGACTGTAACGTTATGGTAGCTTTTAGACTTTTTTGCTATATTTCTGATCACCGGCATTCCTAATTCGCCTGCGCCCAAAATTAAAATTGATTTATTTTTCATTGTAAAAAAATTAAGTATTGGAATTGAAATTCGTTCATTGCTGATCAATTCACTTCCTTTTTCTTCTACAAATTTAAACCGTTAAAACCTGTAAAACAATAAGGTACAATGATGTCAGCTAGTTACCTATATGTTAGTATTTTGATTGATAGCCACATTAATTTCAAATAATTTTCAAATAATAATAGTCTCTAAAATTCTCATTATTCTCAATTTTCTCATCAGAATCATTTATCTTTAAGCAAAATATTTTATTTAAACATAAGAGAATATGGAAAGATTGATGTCAGATGAAGAGATCGTAAAAGCTTGGGACGACATTTGTAAAGTTTTGAATAAAGATCAGGATGAACTTAAACGAGATGTATTGAATCACGTTGGTAACAAATGGTCACTTTTTGTCATACACGCTCTGGGAATAGATGGCAAAATGCGTTTTTCAAATCTACAGAATCATATTAACGGCATCAGTCAAAAAATGTTGACAAAATGCCTTCGCGAATTAGAAAGGGACGGATTGGTGTCGAGAAATATTTATCCCGAAGTGCCACCGAGAGTTGAATATGAACTCACGACTTTAGGCAGAGGATTACTCGTACAGGTAACACCTCTTTGGTTTTGGATTGCCGATAATATCAATGAGTTTAGTGAGGCGAGATCCAATTTTTTTAATAATAGTACTATATAATATCTTTTGTTTAGAAATTATCAAGTATCCTAAAATATCTTTCCTAACCTGATATCCTTTTCCTAAAGCGGGAATCTAGCGATAGAGAGTTGCCATAGATCTTTCGAGACTTTTTGCTATTTTTTAGTCCAGGTCTTCCACGTATCGCGCAGAGTAAAATATCTTCATTGCTTTTTTCGCAGCCAGACTTGTTGTGAGTCTCTATGAAGTTCTATATTTTGATCTATGGTCGATATTCTGCCGTAGTCTATTTTCATACTGAACTTTTGATAAAATTCTTACAATCCAAAAAATAGGCTACATACTCTGAGCTCTCCCATTACAGAATTTTTATAGCAAACTTCCTTTTTAGCAGTTCCGTTATAAGAAATAAAGATCAGAAAATCTTTAAAATTACAAACCTAATTTACAGTTGTATTATGCCACAAAAAAAAGCTGTCTCATTTGAGAGACAGCTTCTCTTCTCCTAATTGTAAACTACAGTCGCATTGATTTTACATACTAATAATTTCTGAGGAAAAACTTTTATTTATTAATAATCAGCTTACTGCTGAATGTAACACCAATACCATCACCGGTCAGAATGTAAGTACCTTTCTGAAGCGCTGAGGTCAGAACCGGTTCATCAGCATTGATCAACTGTTCATCCACCTTTTTCCCGGACATATCATAGATAGAGACCTTGATCTTTCCGGAAATCTGTACGCCATTGGTCTTAATAAAAACTTCCTTGTTGGCCGGATTAGGATAGATAGAAATTTTCTTATTGACTGTAATTTCAGAAGTCCCCAAAGAACACTCTGCCGGCACAGAAAAATCTTCTATCTGGTCAGAGATCGCATTAGGCAACGCTCCTCTTGTAGCGCCGGCGCTGGCATTAGCCCCAAGACCACGTTTGGCAAATGCGCTCCAGATCATACATTTGTTTTGACCGTTGTTCAGGTCAGCATCCGCTGCTATGATTGCATCTCGGCCAGTTACGAAATTCGGATAGCAACCTTGTATTTTCATTGCTTCCATTACCAGTTGAACCACTTTTCCGCTTCCTGAGTTTGGATTGTTTGCGATGTCATTAGAATAACCATACTTATCAGCAAATTTCCAATGAAGGTCCCACAGCATCGTTGCCCAGATAAAACCCACACCGTGAACATCTACGGCAAGGGCACCGCCGCCCGTGTCTATGTATTTCCCGTTTGTATCTCCATAGGTATAATCATTGATGGCAAAATCAGGAGAATACTTAGCAGGTCGGATTCCTGGACCGTCGGCTCCTTGATTCGCCACGAAACTTCCTGTAGACCTTGGCAGCGCAGCTGTGGCATCAGCTTTTCCGGTGACCATTAGTGCCATAAAGTCGGACCAGCCCTCTCCCATCTGCTCATTGGCATAAGCGGCATTGAGACAGCTGTAGCCGTTACCTGTACTTCTTGTAGAGATGCCGTGCGTATATTCGTGTGCTATAACACCGTTATCGAGACTTCCATCTACATCGAAAGTATTGTATTTCAGGTTGACATTTACATTAATGTTCTGGTCTATTTTGCTTTTGATGATTTCTCCTTCCTCATTGTCAATTAAGATTCCGGGGATTGTTACAGTGGTATCAGTACCACTCATATTGATGATCGTTTGACCCGGAGTAGGATTATATATGATAACACCTTTCGCTCCTTTGTCCTGTGCTTTTTTGAATTTGACATCAAAGTTGCAGGTTCCTCTCTGGATAAGTGCAATTTTTCCGTTCAGATTGGTATTGTCCAAGTTCGTACAAGCGTCTGCAGGTGTAGCTATGGCAACATCGCCGGTTAATGGTGAGTTTATTGGAAAGGCACCTCCAAAGTCAGCATTATAGCCTGCAGCAGGTTTTCTGTTCACCAAATCACTTGGTGCATTGTAGCTCAGCAAATAGCCATACCTCCAAAGGTACATCTGCATTCTTGGAGAAAAGCCGTCCGGAGGTGTTGCAAAGTTGGCATTATTAAGAGAAGAGCCGTCTCTGGCCTCTGATAGAACAGGATCGAAATCGGTGTAAGGTTCGCCCTTTCCAAAATTATTTGACTGAAAGTTACGCCCCGCTTCATCAAATCCAAATTTGTAGAATATGTCGTGCATCTTGTTGGACGCGTAGAAAAGATTGGTAATAGAAGCATTGGTATAGGTAGTTACTGGCTGATTCAAATCTAGTGGAAAATCAAAAAGTTTCTGTACCCCTCCATCGGCACTAGGTCCAAATGCATTGGAACCATTGAGGTCTACGTAGGCGTAGGCATTATTTCCTCTCGTGATGTTATAAATTTCGTCACCGTCATTTTGCCAACCTAGTGGAGAAGCATCCAGAAACCACGGGCTGGTTTCCAGCGTGCGCTGACCGAAATTAGGTGATTCGATTGGAAATGCATACACACGGTAAGAGGCATTATCTACAAGTACAGACTTGTGTTCTCCAGTTTGTTGGTCTGTTGGCTTTTCAGAATTATAATGAATACTATCCAACTGATGTTCAGAAGAAAAAGAATGGTCGTGAAACTGGCAAGATACTGTGAGATTGGTTTTCTCAATAATAGCACCTGTTACTGCATCTACAATGATGTCCCAGTAATTGTTGGTTCCTTTTTCATAGAAATTGACAGCATAAGCCAATTGCAGTTGTCCTTTCTCTGTTGGAAAATAAACTAATTTAGATAAAACCGAATTATTTTTTCGTCCCTCGAAGGTATAATCGCCTTTGTCTCCTTTCAGATTAGCTGATGATAAAATGACCGAGAAGTCTTTGGGAACATCCACAGAAGGCTTGGCAGCAGTAATATTATCCGATACGGAAATAAATTTGTCAGACATATATTTCACCGTGTTGCCTCGCATCAACACAGACGAAATGGCACCGTAAACAGGAATACCTCTATAAGTCTGCTGTATATTTACAACTTTACCGTCAGAATCTTTTTTAGCCTCGGAATGAATGATGTCAAAGGTCTGGCTAAAAGTCGTTTTACCTGTTGCCAGATATTGTTCTATGATAGCCTTGTCGCTGTTCTGAGCCTGCATCACGGTGCCCGCAAACAGGGCGACTGCCGCTATCGTAATTTTAAATGTATGTTTATGATTTAGTTTCATTAGACCAAAATTAATTTTTAATGATTTTCTGTGATGATATTTTGCCTGTTGCATCGGTAATATTGACGATGTAATTACCGATTGGAAGATGGCTGATGTCAATCATCGTGGCATTTTGATAGCTCGCCACTTTTTGCCCTGCCATATTAAATACCGTTGCATCTTTGACCTTGTTTTTCAGGAAAAGATAGCCCGATGTAGGATTAGGATAAAAAGATGGTTTCGATGTGCTTGCTACTTCCTGACTGCCCATAATGGCACTGCAATCCGTTGCAAAAACTGCTGTCGAATCTATTTGCCAAAGCGTCTGACTGGAGCTGTACGCTACATCATCCACTTGTATACACTTTAGATTCGGGCTGGTATGTGCAAAAAAACCGATGGCGTTTTTATTGTTCCCGTTTTTCACGTTGATGAATTTCATCTTCTGATTTTCAATCGCATTAACATAGATCAGATCGCCGTTTGTAGATGCATCCACCTCGGTCAGCTGCGAATAATTAGCATAAAAATATTGCAGCATAGAATGACCGGTCAAGTTGACTACGGGTATTTGCGTACCATCCATTATAAATTGCCTTAAGTAAAGTTGCTTGCTGATGTCAATAGATGTGATAGGATTGGCCTGAATCATAAAAGTATCCAGCAAAGGATTGTTCGATACATCAATCTGCTGAAGTTTGTTAAGGCCTACGTTGAGGTAGGTCAGACGCGTATTTTTCGTCACATCAAGCGTCGAGATTTGATTGGCTGCTGTGTTTAGTTCCGCAAGTCTTGGGTTCTTGGTTACATCAATACTGGAGACATTGTTGGACGCAAAGTAAAAATTGGTCAGCATTGGACATCCTGTAACATTCAATGCTTCGATCGCATTGAACATAAGGCTGATAAATGACAATTGAGGATGCGATCCGAAGGTCAATTCTTTCAAGTAAGATGATTTGCTAATGTCTACTGCCAAGAGTTTGGAATTTTGTGAGAGGTTCAGTTTGGTGAGGAGAGAATTGTTGATCCGCACTTGATTGATTTCTTTGTTAGTCGTCACATCTACAACGGCCACTTTGGAACCATTGATAACAAGTGAAGTCAGGTTTTTGAAGTATTTAACCTCCGGAACGTCTTTGATATTTCCGGTAAGAGTAAATCCTCCGGTATAAGCCTCAGCTTCTGTCATCTGTATCTCGCCGTCATTATTGGTATCAATACCGGTATAGAGCAGAATATACTCGAGGAAATTTTCGTCTGCGAAATTGATGTTCTGTGCGTTTGCTGTCGTGAAACTGGCACTAATGAGCATCAATCCTATAGTTGCTAGAGTTTTTTTCATTTTACAATTAATTTAGTGGTGTTAACAGTTCCTTCATTGGTTTTACCTACCAGGATGTAGTTTCCATTAGGAACTGATAAATGCGTTTTGTTACCGTTGATTTTAACATTCTGATTCAGGAGACGCCCGTTCAGGTCGTAGAGGTTATAGCTCACATAGTCTTTTCCGCTGAAGAAAATATCGCCAGTGGTAGGATTAGGATAAACCATTTCGCTTTTTTTATTAATGTCAGAGACTGCAAGAGTTGGAAACTCTATCTTGTAAAGTTCCTGTCCGTTAGCCACGTTAAGTTTCGCTGACAGATAAAGAGCCCCGTTATATGCTTCCATCTTCCCAAGAACAAAATTGGTGTATCCTGGTTTAAGTTCCAAAGTAAGCTTAGTTCCATCCGCTGTTCCATCACTCTCCCAAAGCCTTGCTTCGCCGGAACCATCATTTGCCAGAAAGTAGAGCTTACCGTTCAGTTCGGTCAGACTGCTGGGATTGGATGCCGCAGAACCAGGGTTGATATCTTTAACCAGTTTCGTTCCTTCCCCAGTGCCATCTGTTATCCAAAGTTCCGTACCGTTGGATCCATTATTGGCACTGAAGAAAACCTTGTCACCAACCTGTCGGAAGTTCCCAGGGAAAGAGTTTGAGGTGCCCGGATTAATATTTTTCACCTCTACAGTGCCTTCCGTTGTTCCGTCTGTTTTCCAGAGTTCAAATCCTGATGTACTAGAACCTGCTGAAAAGAATACAGTATTTAATTGGCTGCTGTAAAAGAAATTCTGAGGATTGGAAGTTGTATTAGGATTAATGGTTTTAAGAAGAGAAACCGATGTGCCATCATACATATATATCTGGGCATTGTTAACGCCTGCTGCTGGAGATGCGGCCATTACAATTTTACCGTTGACAGCGCCCATCTGTCCGGTAATGACAATGGGTGTACTGATATCGTGTGTAGCGTTATCAGAAAAGTACCATAGTTTATTATTTAATCTGTAAAAGATCTTTCCATTGCTCTGCAAAAGATTTGCGGCAGTAGAAAGTCCGGAGCTTACAAGATTCGCACCTTCGGTGTTATCATAGGAATAAAGACCTGTCGTACCAATCACTGTTAGAAAATGCAGTTTATTATTGTAATTCATTAAAGAAATCGGTAGAGAACTGGCAGTACCTGGGTTGATATCAAAAGCGAGATTTGTACCTTCCGGGGTACCGTCTGTGGACCAGAGTTCATTACCATAAGTTGGATTGCTGGCATTAAAGTACAGCTTATCGCCGTAATTGAAAAATTCTGCCGGAGTAGATGGATTTGCACCGGGATTGATATCTTTTAATAAAGTAATGCTTTGTGCGCTTAACGCATTGGCTATAAAAAGGGTAAATACTATTTTTTTCATAATGATGTTTTTTGATTATTGAACAATAACTTTGGTCGACGCGTTCATCTTCTTATCATCAGAAGTGACCTTCAGAATGTAGTTTCCTGCTTTTGAATTCAGGTTGATTTTACTATTATTATCAAATTTTCCAGCTTTGATGAGGCGACCAGTCGTATCGAATAACTCAAACGAACCGGAATTGACATTGCTGATCTTAATTTCGCCTTTAGAAGGATTAGGATACACGTTAAGCTTTGATGATGAAGCAGTCGTTACAGCAAGGGTTTCATTAGGAAGATTGACCTTGTAAAATTCCACACCGATCTGGTCTGCAGCATCTACCCTGGCAGAAGCATAAAGATTGTCATTATACACAGCTAGTCCAAATGCCGCAGGAAGTGTTGAAAGCACTTTGGTACCTTCTTCCGTGCCGTCTGATTCCCACAGTTGTCTCACATTGCCAGTGTTGTTCAGAAGGAAATACAGTTTATTTTTGAAAACCGTCAATTTATCAGGAAATGAACTTGTGGAACCAGGCACGATGTCCTTCACCATTTTGGTTCCCTGCTCGGTGCCATCTGTCACCCACAGTTCGCTGCCGCTGGTTGCCCCATCTGATGCAGTAAAATAAACTTTCCCATTGTACTCTGTAAAGTTTGTGGCACTGGAGCCTGCCGTGGCCGTAGTGGTATTGATATCTTTGACCTGAACAGTTCCGTCCGCAGTTCCGTCTGACATCCACAGTTCCGGACCGTTACCTCCGTTTGCAGAGAAAAACGATTTGCCTAATGCGGGACTGTAATAAAAGTTCTGAGGATAAGCAGTAGCTGCAGAATTAATGGTTTTTAAAATATCCAGCGTATTTCCGTTCAAACTAAAAAGCTGATACCAAGTTGGGTTTGTAGACGTTTTGTACTGACCATTGGCGATAATCTGCTGTCCCACATTTCCTAGGAACATCACGGTCACATTATCATCGACCATCACAGGCTGTAAACTATCATCCAAAGTATAAAGACGCTGCGTATTAGGTGATACCGTGCTGTTGGTCGCCTTGAAATAAAGCTTATTGTTGCTGGTTAGAAAAGTGGTTGCAAACTTAGCAGTTGTGGAAACTGTTTTAAGACCTTCAACGCTGTCGTAGGACATCAGGACACCAGAACTACTGACTCCATTCACAGGTAGAGCGGCTGTAAAATAAAGTTTGTAGCCGAAGGTATAAAGATTGGTCGGCGATGACGAAGGTGCACCAGGATTGATATCCGCCACTATTTTTGTACCAGTCTCTGTTCCGTCCGTTTCCCAAAGTTCAGTTCCTGTGGCAGAACCTGTCTGACCATAGGTGGCACTAAAGTACATTTTATTATTAAACACCATAAAATTAGAGGGGGCCGAATTGTTTAGGCCGGGATAAATGTCCTTTATAAGAGTAAAAGTAGTTTGGGCGGATAAAAGTCCGCCTAAAAGAATTGCTAAAAAGTTGATTTTTCTCATATCAATAAATTATCTTTAAATAAATAATGTTTCTAAAAATGATTCAGAAAAATTATCTATCAATTAAATTGATTAAAAGATATTTTATCTCATCATTTTAGATTTCTAAATTATCAATATGAGCTTTAAAAAAATAGAAAAGAGCTTTCATATTTGAGAAAAATACTTGAATATGACAGCACAAAAGACCATCTAAATAATTATAAATGAAAGATTTAAATTTCAACAAGAAACAATATCAATTAAAAGTTTTTTTCATTGAAAAATGGTAGAAAAACGAGGTTAAAACAGTTAAAATGATGACTAAAATCGAAATCGTTATAAAATTCCATATTACGTTTTTATTATTTTTATGGATAAAATTTGCATTATCATTAATTACAAGCCTTTCAATTGTTTCATTCTGAAATTTTGAAATTTTCAATAATACTTGATTATATTTATCAAAATAATAAAGATATAATTTGTAATTTTTTCTTAAATAACTATCCTGAGCCATCAGTCGATAATAAAGAGATGTAAGCTCTGCATCATACTGAACAAAATCATCGACATCAATAGTTTTCAGTAATTGGCCAGCTCTATCCAAATCTTTTCTTTTTAAATAGATATCGACCAGCCCCACAGATGCAAAGTATTTATTATAACCTAATCCATCTTTTTTGCTGTCCAGAACTTCGGCGTAGAGCTTTTCTGCATCTTGGGTCTTCCCAATGGATTCCAAACAGTGAGCTTTCTGGATATCAATCAAAAGCCGGTTTGTAACAACCACATCCTCAGCTGGTAACTGATCATAGACGGTCAGTGCCTTGTCAAAATATTTTATGGCAAACTCACAGTTGAGCTCATTTTTGAAGACAATACCTTTCACATTATAGACATTGCCTTGAATAAATAGAAGGTCTTTGGGCAACGATATTATATTGATTAAATTCTCTGCCTCGTCTAGATTTCTCTTGGCGTCAGCATTCATATTGATTTGCTGATACTGGTTTCCGAGCATCGAGAGAAAACGGACCTGATTGATTTTATCATCATTTTCCTTGGCCATCTTAATGCCCTGATTGCAATTTCTAATGACCTGACTGATGTCTCCCAGAACCATCTGCGCATTGACCAACTTGGAAAGTGCTCTAATTTTTGTAGGATAATCCTTAGCTTCCAGGAGTATTTTCGTAGAAATGCTCACCAATTTTTTTGGATCGGTAAAAATAAGATTCGCGGCTTCGTCCAACTGTTTATCGTTCTCCGTTTTTTGTCCAAATACTGCGAAGGCGAAAAGCATCAATAGTATGTTCAATAATTTTCTCATCCATTTATTTTTTGGAGAAATTCTGTTGGCGAAAGGTTCATCCTGTTTTTAAAAATCGTTGTAAAAAGGCTGTGTGACGAGAATCCGCACTCGTCTGCAAGATAACTTACCTTATATTTCCTGTATTCTGGATTTTCTTTGATCTTATCAACAATATAATCGATTCTGAGATTGTTGATATAGGTATTAAAATTAGAGTTTTTATGTTTGTTAACCACCTCGGACAAATACTTCGGATTGGTATCGAACTGTTGCGCCAGAGTTTTGAGCGACACCGTTTTCCGGATGTATTTCTGATTTTTTTCAAACTCTTCCAGCTTGTTTAGAATCCTTTTTTCCGTTTTATCCGGAATGACGAAATTTTTGACCTCTGTACTAGCAGGCACTTTTTTTGCGAGCCTGGACTTATACTTTACAGACCAATAAATCAATATTATTGCGATGATGAAAATCACAATAATTGCGAGATAGATATACCGGAACATCTTTTGCTGAGCTGCCAGTTTTTCCTCATTCATCTTGTTGATATGGTTCACCAACATTGCTTTGGCAACCGATTTTTTTGATTCGATGTTTTGAATAATGTTGAAATATTTATCATTCGCCGAACCAAGCATATTGAATTCATTGATTCCTGCAGAGGCTTTTGCCAGATTTTTGTAATAATCTGCTTTCAGTCCAATATTAGAAATACCGGAAGCCGAACTCTGGAAATTTTTGAGAAAATCAAATGCAGCCTTTGGGTTACTCTTTTCCAATTCAATTTTAGCTAAAGAGTTGAAAACCAGAATCTCGTAATAAATACCAGATTTATTGATGTTTGCTAGTCCACGGGCATAATTTCTTGCAGACATCGATTCAGCACTATTCTTGTTCAATAATTCCGAAAGCCATATACTACTCTGAATCAAAGCCTTGTTATTACCTGCTTTTTTGTAATTCTCAATGGCAGATTTCAGAATGGCAATTCTTTCGGACGGTGCAAATACTTCAAAACTGGTTTTATCAATCGCCAGATCTGCAAAAATTATTTGTTTTGAAAATTTAAAATTCTGAACATCATTGCTTATGTTTTTCAACTCACTGGTTAGACCTAAAGCCTGGCAAAGTTCTGCGTACAAGTATTGATATTGAAAGAAAATCTCAGACTTTTTATCATTCGTTGCAATTTTTTTTAATGCTGATAAACTGTTCAATGCTTCCTCGTAATTGCCTTTGATTAATAATGACTTAATGCGGAGAATCTGCGCGTCGGCTGGTGAAATTTTGGAATAATACTTCAGCAGCGGTTCCAGCTGTTGACTGTCGTACTGCATCTTGTCCAGGATCTCTTCTCTCAGGATTCCGACATCGTTCGGCGTCTGCGGGGTATAGAATGCAATAATAAATAAGCACAGAAAAACAACAATGCGCTCTGTCAACAGATTTACTGGTATTTTCTTTATTATTGCTATCATACTAACTTACAAAAATAGGAAATAATTATCGCTATCTTATTAACTATATACCACACAATTGTAATTCTCAAAAACCCAACTATCTGCGATAATTTCTAAGTAAGTAAATTTGATATCTAAAAATTAAGTGATCTTCGATTACATAATTACTATTCGTACTTTTTTTCTTCAGGCTTCATCAACATCACACACGCACCAGCAATCAGGAAAAGAAATCCCGTCAGAACAATGACCAACGAAGGGTTGTCATTCAGAAAGGTTTTGTAAATGAATCCGAAAGAAATCGTCTGTATCAGCATCGGTACTACAATCATCATGTTAATGACGCCCATATAGACACCTCTCTTCTCCGGTGGAATTGATGGAGAAACCATTGAATATGGAAGTCCCATCATTGATGCCCAGCCAATCCCCAAAGCCACCATCGGAACTAGGAGAAGATATTCGTTTTTAATGTATGGCAATGCCATTATCCCCAATCCTGTGATACAAAGACAGAAAATATAGGTATTTTTAGAAGTGAATTTTTTAGCAAAAGGTACCAGCAGTAAGGCCGATACCATTGTTATAATATTGTAAGAGCCATTCATTAGTCCGGTCTGTCCCACAGCAACTTCCACCAGATGAAGCACATTTTTTGCCCAGGACATATCTTTTTCTACCACAAAAACTCCGCTTTTTGCCAGCTTGATGATTTTGTCTGCTTTTTGCTCATCGCTTTCAGAAATTCCATATAGCGACAGCTTGAGCATTGGCGTGATGAACTGCCAGTAGCAGAACAGCGCATACCATTGGAAAAGATAGACCAAAGCCAGCTGCCAGAGTAATTTCGGCATATCCCGTATTGCAGAAAAAATTTCTATGAATGGTGTAAAAAATGTACTTCCTTCCTTGAACTTTCTGAGTTCTTCCAGTTCTTGTTCGGATGGCGGAATCTCGGGCGTTTTGTAAACCGACCATACGACCGAGGCTATGGAACAGAAAGATCCAAGGAAAAAAGAATAATATACCCAAACAGGAATACCGTCACCTGAGGCATTGCCCCCGAGATATTTCTGAAAAATAAACAAAGAAAGATTTGCCAGAGTAATCCCCGCTCCCACAAACAGGCTCTGCATTTGGAATCCGAAAGTCTGCTGTTCCTGCGGAAGTTTGTCTGCAATAAAAGCACGATAAGGTTCCATCGCGGTATTATTGGCAGCATCCAGAACCCAAAGCAATCCTACTGCCATCCAAATGGCAGAACTGAAAGGGAACAAAAATAAAGCAATGCTGCAAAAAATAGCCCCCAAAAGAAAAAACGGCTTTCTGCGCCCCCATTTCGGACTCCAGGTTTTGTCACTGATGGCACCAATCAATGGCTGAATCATCAACCCTGTGATGGGGCCGGCAAGGTTCAGAATGGGAAGTTGCTCTGCGTGAGCACCGAGGAAAGTGTATATCGGATTTACCGCCGTCTGTTGCAATCCAAAACTGTATTGTATGCCGAAAAATCCGACATTCATATTCCAGATTTGCCAGAAACCGAGATGTGGAATTATTTTTTTTGTTTTCATAAATTAATTAGATTGTAAAGCACAATTAAACCCATCTTTATTTCAGCAAGAGTTCGTAATTCTTTCCAAGAACCAAATCTGCCTTTGCTTTTAATTGTTTAATAATCTGATGTTCTATCTCCAACACCTGTTCAACAAAATCACTCTTCTCGTCACGGTTTCTATTCATACGATTATCATAGGTGTCTCTATACGTTCTGTCGATGAAAATTTTAAAATCAAAATCGTCAATCTCCAAAATATAAGTACCTTCGACAATAGCAACCGTGTAATCTGCTGCTGCTATTTCTTCACTTGCAATCCTGTTCTCTATGTAATGTACCAAAGGTTTTTCTATTTCCGCTTTTCCGCTTTTGAACTCTGAAATATTCATGGAAAGCTTTGCCAAATCGACTTCAAATATCCCTACGTTTTCTAAGGATTTTATGCGGTTTTCGTGATTGCTCCTGGGTGGAAGTTTAAAATAATCATCCATCTGCCACACAAGGCTTTTAATATTATTTTCGTTTAAAATCTTTTGAACTGCAAAAGCGGTCACGGATTTACCGCTTCCGCTTTCTCCTGCAATTCCTATGGTGAGTTTGTGTTTATTTTTTAATGGCAATTTTGTATTCAGTACTTCAAATATTTCTTTACCTATTGCCAGATGTCTTTCTTTAAGTTCTATATTGTCTCCTATCATTTTATTCTTTCTTAATTTATAATTTCATTTCCCAAGCTCATCATCAGATATCCTGAAGCCGAAAAACATAATTTTTCAGTTCCAAGTGGCAAAAGTTTATCGGTTGAATAATATTCCCGGAAATGTTCGCCTTTTTCCTGCATCTGCTGTTCATATTGCGCCAGTATCTTTTTCGGAATCCGTCTAAGGTCTTTTCGGTTGAGCGCCAGGCAAAGCCATCCTAAAAATATAGGCCAGGAACCACCATTATGAAAATGATGAGGCTGGTTTTTGAAGCTGTAGCTGTAGTTATTCTCCAGAAGTTTCCAGTCGTAATCGCCGGGATAAATCACGGGATAGAATACGGGAAGCATCCAGTGTTCGAATTCTGTATGAAGACCTTCCAAAAATCCGGTAAAAGCTTCGAGATCCAATTCGAAATCCAGGAGAATCGCCAAAGCATTTCCTGCCAGGTCAAATCGGTCATCGTAGCCATTGGCATTAAGCGATGCCCAGAAATAAGGTTTTGCATCGGTTTTGGCGTAAGCTGTTTCGTGGTATTTTGGTTCTGATGAATCGTTCTTATAAAAATTTTCCTGAATCAAATTCCGGATGTTTGTTGCCTGAATTTCCAACTCGGAGTTCTGGTAAATCTCGGCTGCATTTTTCACCGCCCAGTAGCGCAAAACATTATCGTAGAGCGTGTATCCGGAAGTTACATATTCGTCTGCCCAGTTGCCGCCTAACGGACTGTACAAAAGATCTTTCTGATTGTATTCCCAGGTTTTGAGGCAGGACAGTGCTTTCAGTATTTTTTCTTCGAAAGATTGTTTTAGGTCATCTTTTTGATAAATTTTCAAATATTCGCAGGTTACAATAATCCACCAAGTGGTGGCGTCTGTTCTGCCAACGTGTGTTCCGTAGCTTGCTTTTCCGCTCACAACATTGGACGGAATCTGCCCGTTGTCCGCCTGATGTTTGGCAAGCGTGCGGATAGATTGTTCCAAGCCCGCCAGAATCTCTTCATCATTAACCAAAATACCGGCATAACCTGTCATCATAGAATCTCTTGCCCAGACGCGGGCATAGTTGTCCCTTTGCTGCGCCGATGCCAAAATCCCTTCTTCTGTAATCGCCTTCCTGATGATATCTATCGCTTCTTGTTTAAACATATCTAATTTTTACTTTTATATGAAGCCAAAATCTATCAAAATTTGGCTTAAATGTTTTCTGTATTACCTTATCGATTCAAAATAAATTCATATTAATAAAACTAAGTTGAGTATAAGCAGAATAAAATATTTTTAAAAATATCATATTCTGCTCTGTCATCAATTATCTACAAATCAAATTTCACACTCACGCTGTAGCTGGCTCCCGGAAGTGTTCTTGCTCTCACGATTCCGTTTCCGCCGGCAATTGAACCTTCTTCTGCCTCTGTCACCGCAATGGTATTGAATACATTATTAGCATTCAAACTTACGGAAAGGTTTTTGAGCACCTGATAAGAAACATATGGATTTACGATAGCGTAACCCGGCATTAACAATTTGTTGTTATCCTGGGTAAATGCTTTGGTAGCGCCGATCAGGTAGAATCCTACATTGAACTTGTTCGCATTGAAGTTAGGATTCACTGAATACATCAATTTCGGTGTTCTTCTCGGCATATTCCCGATGATAGTAGGGTCTATAGCATTTCTAATTTCTGCGTGGGTGTAGGTAAGACCGGCCTTTACATCTAATCCCTTCGTAATTTTGTAATAACCATCTAATTCTACCCCGAAAGACTGGTATTTGTTATCCGTTTTTCTCTGAGTTGTAGCTTCGTAATTGGCTTCTTTGGTTCCTGCATAGAACAAAGTGGTATTAAGGAAATAGCCTGAACCTCTTAATTTATATCCCGCTTCCACCTGATTAACCTTATTTACTTTCACAGCATCCAAAGCCGGGTCATCATTATTGGTATAATTGTAACCGGAGAACAGGATTCTGTCCGCAGATGCGCTTCCGCCCTGGCTTACTCTTGCGAAAACGGCATTTTTGTTGTTCAAAGCATAGTTTGCACCCACTGAATATCCGAAGATTCCGTATCTGTAATTTACGGGAACATTGATGTTGTCATTGGAACCGACCATTTGTTCAGAAATATCAATCACGCCGTTTCCATTCATATCACGGCTTGTGTAAGTGACTGTAGCTCCGGAGAAATAGCCTGATACTTTTCCGATGTCATATCTTGCGCCTGCATCGATGGTTAATTTGTCTGTTGCATTGATTTCCACCTGAGCGTGAGGAGCGGTGATATCGTATTTGGTATTGTAGTCTCTTTTCAGGTTGCCCCAGTCTTTCATTCCGTAGTTAAGTAAGCCGTTGTCGGTAATGTACTGTCCAGCGGTATTTTTCACATCAATTAATCTTGCATTTTTATCGCTGACTTCCTGCAGATAGTTGTTCCACATCCAGGACATATTGATGTTCTGGGAAGATTTGTACAACCCGGCATTGAATTTCACAACATCCCATTTTTTGCTGATGTTAAAGTCATTCACAAAATTATTGAAGTTATTCAGCTTTACATTGAAAAGAGCGATTTTCATATAGTTCGCATTCATATCAATCGGCGTGTTGGTTCCTGCATAGACTGCGCTTCCGAAATTGGCAAAATTAGCCGTATTGAAGAAGTCGCTACCTCTGCTCACGCTTGCCGGAAAAGGTGCTACAAACTGTCCGCCATTGGCTGCATACCTGATTTTTTCTTCCAATTTCCAGCCTTCGCCAAGATTATAATTGAATTCAGCACCGATAACTTTTGACAAAGAATGCATCCCGTCTGAAACATCAGTATTAAAAATATTACCGTCATTACCCAAAGTTCTGTCGTGCTGCAGGTTGATGGTTTGCAAAGCCCCTGTAAGAATGTTGTAGTTAGGCAGTGAAGACCATTTCGGGTCAGCATCTGTACCTTTAACGCCAACAGGCATCGGCATATAAGCTGCAGTTCTGTCATCCAGAACTTTTGCATAAATCCTGAAGCTTCCTTTTTCAAATTTCTTAAGAAAAGACAGTCTGAACTGGCCGCCGTTGTTGGAATTAAATCCTGTTTTTCTTGGGCCATCCCCTATCCTGTAGAAACCTCCCACTGCCATATAAGTATCATCGCCTATTTTGGTTCCGTAATCGAAATCGGTTCTGTAATTTTTGTAATTAAGTCCCATTTGCTGGGTAATGCTTCCGCCTTCTTTCTCACCGGTCTTAGTAATAAAGTTGATAATTCCGGCCGGAGAGTTGCTCGCAAATGCCGAAGCCGAACCTCCTCTAAGTGCCTCAACTCTTGAAACGAACGAGTCAAATCTTGTAAACTGGTCCTGAGTTCCGAAAGCAATGTCACCAAACTGCATGACCGGAAGACCATCTTCCTGAATCAGCAAATATCTGGAACCACCGGCCGAAACAGGAACCCCTCTCACGGTAATGTTAGAATTACCTTCCCCACCTGAAGATTCTGAACGGATTCCCGGAATGGTACGGAAAATCTCTGCGGTAGTTCTTGGAGCTGCATTTTCTATATCTTTCATTTTTAATGTAGAGATAGACGTACTGGTCTTGATGGATGCTTTAGGATTAGAGTTCCCTGTAATCACCACTTCATCAATTGTTTTATCTCTTGATATTGTGTCATTTACAGTACTCTGCGAAAACATAAAGGCCGCGGTGTTCATCGCACCGAAAATCAGTAATTTAGTGAACATCTTTGATTCCATATCTTTATGAAGTTTTTTTGTTATGGGTTAAAAGTATTTTTTTTAACACATCAAAAATGCGTTTTGAATATTGTATTAACATTGCGTTAATATCAACCGGTTGCGCAAACGGTTGCGGTTGGTAACAAAATTTTATTTTAACGTTTTATTAACTTTGAATATTTCAAATTTAACATATTTTAACAATTAAAACAATGTAAATCATTA
This sequence comes from Epilithonimonas sp. JDS, assembly GCF_021261315.1. Classification (GTDB taxonomy): domain Bacteria; phylum Bacteroidota; class Bacteroidia; order Flavobacteriales; family Weeksellaceae; genus Epilithonimonas. The sequence goes on along the minus strand of NZ_JAJSAX010000004.1, from coordinate 63,527 downwards.
CTAAATTACCCCAAAAATATACTCCATTAACTCAAAATGAAAAGAATCACTATAAAAGATATTGCAAAAATGCTCAATATAAGTACCTCTACAGTGTCCCGAGCGCTTAAGAATCACCCTGACATCAGTGCAGCTGTAAAACAGCGTGTAAAAGAGGTTGCAGATACCTTCAACTATGTCCCGAATGATTTCGCCATCAATTTCCGAAAGAAATCATCCAAGGTTATCGGACTTATCATCCCGGAAATTTCGATGTTTTTCATTCCTTCCATTATCAAAGGGATTTCCTCCGTGCTACATTCGGAAGGCTATAACTTTTTTGTGCTTTCTTCGGAAGAATCTCTGGGAATGGAAGAGGAAAATCTGCTTACCTGTATCAACTCAAGGGTGGATGGCATCCTGATTTCTCTCAGCAGACAGACAAAGGACCTCACCCATTTCAATAAAATTAAGGAGCTGGAACTTCCTTTGGTCATTTTCGACAAGACCATTCCACAAAATGTCTTTGAAGAGGTGATATTTGACAACAGGCTTTATGCGCAAACTGCCGCCCAAAAGCTCATAGAAGCTGGCTGTAAAAATATTGTTGCTATTTTCGGGGATGAAAACCTGGAAATATCACAAACCCGTAAAAATCATTTTTCAGAGGTTATCGATAAGCACAAAGATGTAAAGTGCAAGATCATCTACTGCAATTCCGCCGATATGGTAAAGGAGAAAATGAGTATCATCTTTGATTATGAAGACTTCGACGGTTACTTTGTAATGAGTGATGAGACTCTTGCCGGACTGCACAGTTCCCTTGTCAATAAAAAAACGGCTTCCCCAAAAGCTAAAGTCGTTGCCATAACGGAGGGAATTCTTCCAAAATATCTGGACGATTCCTATGAATGTATCATTAACGACGGCTATGAAATGGGAAAAACGGCTGCGATGAAACTATTGACAATCATTAAAAAACAGTCTATTTAAAATTTACTCAATTAACTGTACTTGCTTGAACATTTAAAGAACCGATTTTGTTATTGTGCACTTACGCAAACTCAGTTGTATGAAAGTTTTTTTATATCTCGATTTTTCTACATTAAAATTTGTGGCTACCAGAATTTTACAATATAATTTTAATGTATTTTAATTCTAAATGACTACGTGACGAGGAAATATTTTATATACCATACTTTATTTTAACATTTAATTTACAATAAATTAGAATATATTATTAAGCTAAAATCTCAATTGCTATAATATTATTTTCGTAATGACAACCTCTTGATTAGTAACCGATCCAAGATTTAAATTGTGCAGATTTTTCTCGACTTATGATAATTGCTTCATCGCTTTTTTTTAGTTTTACTTTAAGCTTACCCTTAAAATAATTGCTGATCTGTAAAATAGAATTAATGTTTATAATATACTGCCTGTTGGCTCTGAAAAATAATTTGGGATCAAGTTGCTGTTCCAGTTCTTCCAACGTTTCCGGAATTATTTCCTCCTCACCATTAGCCAGCCTGGCTTTCGTCATTTTAAATTCTGAATAAAAGTACATTATATCATCAACGAGTACAGTCTTATAACTATCTCTATATGATATCAGAAAACGATTCCTGTAACCTTGTGGCTTCAGAGAAGTTAAAAGAGTTTCCATTAATGTACGATCAATTTTTACAATCGTCTTTGCTTCGAGTTTTTCTATAGCCATATTCAGTTCATCCTGCTCAATAGGCTTCAAAAGATAAAAAACACTGTTATACCTGAACGCCTTGACTGCATATTCGTCATATGCAGTGGTAAAGATAACGGGGCAAAGGACTTCCGCTTTTTCAAAAATTTCAAAACTTAATCCATCAGACAGCCTGATATCCATCATCACAACATCGGGCTGCTCATTTTCATTAAACCACTCCACACTTTCCGCAACGCTTTCAATAACAGCTACTATCTCTGCATTTGGTCGTACTTTACCAAGCAGACGAACAAGTCTTTCTGCATTGGGAATCTCGTCTTCAATAATTAAAATCCTGCTTGTCATCATAGTTTAAGAAGTGGTATGGTTACTTTGAAACAATTATTGGCTTTACTGATCTCAACCGGCCGTTTTGACAGCAATTGATACCTACGTTTTATATTGGTTAATCCTATACCAAAAGAATCTTGAACCTTTGCAATTGGCAGCATATTATTTTCAACTGTCAATGTTTGCGCATTATCAGTACTGATGCGTACGATCAGTGGTTCTTTTCGGTTCGTTTTATTGTGCTTTAACGCATTTTCGACAAGAAGCTGCAAGGTAAGAGGCGGCATATAAAGATTTTTTGATGACTCATCTGCAGAGATATGAAACTGTACCCCATTAGAGAACCGGTGTTCAATAAGAAATCGGTAAGACTCTAAAAATTTAAGCTCCTGTTCCAGCGTAATAATATCTTTTTTAGCATTTAGAAGAAGGTAACGGTATATACGGGAAAAGTTTTCAGCATATGCATATCCCAGCATCTGATCTTTGAGGATGGTCTCAGACAATACACTCAGATTATTGAATACAAAATGTGAATCTATCTGAAGTTTTAATGACTGTAACTCAGCATCCAATGCTACCTGCTTAAGCTCTGAAGCCTTTAATGCCTCGTTTTTCCAATTTGATATCAGGTAATTGCCAATATGAATTCCTACGATAAATAGTGCAATAATAGTACTAACGACAAGCCACTGGATCATCCCTCTTGCCTCTTCTACGGATCCTCCCGGACCAAATCCAAAAGTCAGAGGTTTTCCATTCATCCTCGATTTGAAAAAGTTAATAATCAGCTGTACTGCCAGGATTACAAAAAGATTCAGAAATATTTCAATCGTAAAACGCTTTCCAGGATAATTGGTCCAGGGAACACTTTGGTTAAACCTGTTGCTGATGAGAATGCTCACTTCTGATACAATAAAGCAAAAAATAAAAGAGGTTGCAAGATCCCGGCTTACTTTCGTCCAATCCCTTTTAAAAAAATTGCCCCAGTAAGGAGAGAACGGATCGATGATGAATGAAATGAGGTACATCATTAAAAAGGCAAAACAAACAATCAATATTCGTTTCCAGCGGTTATTCAAAAATGCATTTTGTTCTTTCTTCATAAAATAGATCTCAATTGTTAAGTCGAATTATATTATTAAAATTCATTATAAATTAAAAAATGAGAATTTAAATATACAAAGACTTTTACACCGATAGCATTTTGCCCTTCTTAAGTTTATTGGTCAGAACAGATTTCCTCAGATTTATCAGTTAGCTTTTTTTGCCCTATCATTGATTGCAGAATGTTGTCTCTGTAAATAAACCCGTGAATCAAGGCCGCAGAAAGATGCCCGACTATCATAAAGAAAAACGCCCAAGCCATTATCCGGTGTGAATCGTGCAACAAGGCATAAGAAGTTGGGTTTTGTTCTAATATCGCGGGAAGATGGAAACCCGGGTAAAGCCTCACCGGGAAGCCACCGGCTGACAGCTGTGCCCAGCCGGAAAGAGGCAGTGCAAACATCAGCGCATAAAATACCCAATGCAGTATCGTAGCCATATATTTCTGCCAGCCCGGCATTTCACCGGGAAGCTTTGGAACGGGTCTGGTCAGGCGGTTGATCAAACGGACAATTACCAGCAGCAGTACAGCTACTCCCAACGGTATATGCAAATCCAGCAGCCAAGGCCTTAATGTTAATGATGTCATCATTCCTACTCCCACGAATAACATTGTTAATATCATTGCGGCCATCAGCCAATGTAGGATTCGCGCCGTAATATTAAAAGATGAAGGAGGCATCTGAGTCAGCTTTTTATTATTCATCGTTATTTGTTTTGAGAGTTGTCTTTTATAGGTTTTCCTACAGCATCGGTCGCTTTGCCATAACCGATTTCTCTTACCCTGTCATTGTACGAATGAGAATATATACCTGCCCTTGCTGCTAAAACAGGATCATCAGACAACGCAATTCCCTTCGGCACAAGCGTTGGATCAAAGTTGATATCCCTGCACCCACCTTCTGCCTGATCAAAAACACGGTTAACTTCCAAAGTCCCTGCAATGATTTGTTTACGGTTTGCAGGCCATTGTTGGGAGGGGTCGTTGACAGGGTCTCCGGGTTCAGCGATAGTCAATACCAGATCCCAATAAAGAGGAGCTTTTTCCAGTCGCTTTTTCAATTCATCAAATAAATAGTTTGGGCCAGCCTTTTTTCGTTCTTCTGCGCTCATCGAAACAAAGGGAGCGTGCGGACGCATTGACCAACGAACAGGATGTTCTTTTCCGTTGGAATCTATTAAAAGAAATGCATTGATAACATAATATTCCGAGCCTGCAAAACTTTTAGTCCAGGGTGCCTTGGCATCATATTCCATAGACTTTTTTGCTTCAGGGTATTCTTTAAGAAAAGCTGCAACCTTTTCAGGATTAGGTTTTCCTGTTGTAGGATCGGGCTTAAAAGCTTCAATTTGTTTTAGAAATCCTACGGCATCCCGAGTGCCAAAAAAAGGTTTATTATTCAATTTCATTCGCCACTGTTCGCCATCAGCAGATGTCAGCATCAAAGCCATACTTACTGTACGGCTGGAATTATCCGGCGCGTGCGGATTGCCGGTACCTAAAGAAAATCGACCCACTGCAGGAACATCTTTCTGTCCAAATACCTGTGCTATAGATAATGGCACAGCATTTCCAGAAGCGTGAAAAGTGCCTTCAAAGCAAATACCTTTGCCGTGAGCCCGACGGTATCCTGCCGGAAATGAATCCGGTGTATTCTCTAAAAATGTTCTGGTCGTATTACGTTGCCCAATAAGACCTGCAGACCACGCAAAGGCTGAAACTAGCAGCAATGCAGTAAGGGCAATACCCGCTAATCTGATTCCGGTTTTTCGTTTTTTGGAATCAGCTGGAAAAAAATATTTTTTCATAATATTCTGGTTCAATTATTTATATTTATTAATACAAAGAAATGAACGAGAAGCCGACATCTGACTTTTATCTTTACCGAAACGGAATAATTGGCTACTGAAATGGACTTTGAAATAACTGAAATTTACTACTATTTCAATCCTGATTGTATCAAAGCTTTACGAAACTATCAATTTTGTTTAAAAAAATTATGCTCAAAGGCTATGAAATAAATATATTGAGATTCTCCATTTAGCATTTTCATTGGTCAAATCATCAACGAAAAAGTATAATCGTGGTGCTAAAACTTTAATCCCTTATAATCCCATGCAATGTTTTTTTTATTGCTTTATAGATAAAGTACCAAACCGAATTTGCCCAGCTAAAAAACAGATATTTTTTAGCTTCAATTTTTAATGAATGTAAATTAAACAACATTTAATACATTCAAAATATTATCAATATCTAATATTAATTGGTTTGAATATAGTCCTGTGATGTTCACGAACAGCCAAATGGCGCCCACTGAAGACAGTTGGCACCATTTTAATTACTTAGAATAATTTTTTTAAGTTATTATATATTTAAATATATCTGATAATGTCATTATGTGTAAAAATACACTTTTGTACAGATAAATAATATTTTTTCGATGGTACACTCAAGTATATTGTTGCCTTAATTTATTGAATTTTAAATTTTGAATCTGTAAATGCATTTAATAATTCTATTAGTTCAGGTGTCTCATTTAAATATATTATACAAAAACTCGCATTGTAGCCGTTTATTATTGCATTGTAAATTATATAATTTTGTGAAACATTATTTCCCAGATCAACTTTTATAAAAGTTTTGTAAAAAGAAGTTTTTCCGATTTCATCTTTAGTTATATTCTTTGTAAATTTTGCATCTGCATTCTTCTTTTTAATCGATTCAATTAGTTCATCAGTATTTTTATTTACAGTTGCAGCCTGAGCCACTTTATAAAACCTAAACCTCCCCAGCTGATGACCATGCTGTTGAATAGGTTTTCTTTTTCTGCCGTCACCACCATCCATTGCTCACTGAATAGCTCGATAGCGTTGTCAGGTAAATCTTTTTGGGTCTATGCGATCGTACTGTGATTGCCATGCAGAGCCATGCGTAATGGTTTGCGTCTTCTTGACCTGCGGCTTTGGATCTTTACCGCAACCTGACAATACCAAAATTAATGGTAAAAAGGTCGACAGCCATCTTATTTTTTTTGTTATCATATTGTTATGGGCTCAGCCCGTTTATTAGTAGATAGCATTACTTATTTTATTTATAAATGCTGTATGCCAAATCATCGGCTTATGTTATTTCTGTATATACCTTTAATACTTTTATGTGGAATTTGAGAATTTCATCCATAGTCTTTGAGCAAACAATGAACTTCCTATAAGAACAATAATTACAAATCAAGTCGCCATTGATTCCATGTAGTCTGTGAAAAAATGAATAGCAGAATGCCGGGATTGAGAAAATATATTAAACATTCCCTCCCACTGAAAACTCAATATATTATTGAAATTCTAAAAATTCACCAACTTTCAAAAGCAGCAATTCTTTTCCCCTATCTGCAAATTTTTTGACTGATTCTTGATGATCGATGGTAATGTAAGGGTTACTATCATAATGATATCCCAGAATTTTATTGCACTCCACAAAATCTGACGCAATTATTGCATCTTCTACATCCATCGTAAAGTTGCCCCCGATTGGAAAAATGGCTAGATCCAGTTTGGTACGGAGGGGGATCAATTTCATATCGTAACTTAATGCAGTATCTCCTGCAATGTAAATATTTATGGTATCTGTCTCTATCACGAAACCTCCAGGATTCCCCCCCATAGCTACCATCTGAAAAACTACTTGAATGACTGGCGTTAACGTATTTTACTTTTCCAAAATCAAATTTCCAGCTGCCCCCATGATTCATAAAGTGAGATTTAAAACCTTTCTTCTCATAATAAGTGGTGATTTCAGCGTTTGAAACGATAACCGAATCATTCTTTTCTGCAATGGTTTCAACATCTAAAACGTGATCGTAATGAGAATGGGTAATCAAGATATAATCTGCTTTTAGCGAATCAATATTGATTGATTATGTGATGGGTATATATAAAAACGTTTGTTGTAAGTTTTTTTTCTGAAGTTCAAGATTATGCAATAATACAATACATATTCAGAAATTTAAACTTCCATTTGTAGTTCTCTACCTTGGCTATTATAAGTCAACAATACTAATTAAATAAAGCTCGTGGTTCAATCATTGTCAAAGATTGCCTTCCTCAGGAAAAACTAAATTATAAAAATTCAGTACAAAAAATTCTTATCTATAACTAACTTCTTTGATGGAATAATGAAGTAACATTTCGATAGTATATCCAAGCTCATTAAACAATCAATAAATAACAGTTACGTTTGTTTTGACATTTCTTAATTATAAGATATTTATTGTGTTAAGGAACTGAACTCAGAATTATGATATCAAGAATTTCTTGATAAATTTTCTTTAAAACCTTAGATTTTCATATTTAATCTTTCTTCCTGAAGATCCAATAACCTAAGATGTTTTCTGATAATTTCTTCATCTAACAAAAGTTCTTCTCGGTTTTTATTTATAAGCCAGTATCTTTGGGCATCAAGAATATCAACATAAATCTTTTTATATTCTTCGTAATTAACAATTATCTCAGAACTCATTGCCTGAGTTTCATACCGCTGCAATTGATCATTCAACGTCGGAAAGCTTTTTATTTTATCACTATAATCATTACGAATTTTATCAATTGCCACTTTTGCCAAACTGTTCTTGATGTCCTGATCGATCTCCTTTTCAGTTCTTATAAAGTCCCGGTCGACCGGTGGAAATTTTCTAAGAAAAACAGGAAGTGTCAAACCCTGTATCAATAGGGTTGAAAGAATTACAATAAATGTGATGAAAAGTATCATATCTCTTTGCGGAAAAGGAGTTCCGTCATCCAGAGTCATGGGAATCGAAAGTGCCGCAGCTAATGAAACGACCCCTCTCATCCCTGTCCAGCCAATAATTAAAGGGGTTTTCCAACCGGGAGGTTCCGGATCGGCAACACTGATGAAATTCTTCATAATTAATGTTGTTATCACCGCTCCATAACTTGCGAAGATTCTTACAATAACAAGTACAGCTGAGACAGCGATACCATAGCCAATTGAAGTGTAAATATCTGCTTTGCCTAAGCCTGAAACAATTTCAGGTAAATCCAAACCTATTAACATGAAAACAATCCCATTCAATAGAAAACAAAAACTTTCCCCAACTGTTAAGGTCCTTATTCGCGATGCACCACTTAAGAAATCATGGCTGTGGTATGAAAGAAATAAACCTCCTGCAACTACTGCCAGTACTCCTGAAGCATTCAATTGTTCTGTCGCCAAATACATTGAGAATGGCGCAATGAAAGTCATTAGAATATCGATGTTCGAATCAGTCGGTAAGATTTTGTGCATATTCATAAAGATGTACGCTATTGCCAGTCCGATTCCGACACCGCCTATACACATCCAGACAAGACTGACTGCAGCTTCATGCCAAACAAACTGCCCTGTTGCAGCTGCAATCATTGCAAATCTTAAAATGATCAAAGACGATGCATCATTCAATAAACTCTCTCCCTCAAGAATTGAAGACAGTCGTTTCGGGACTTTTACAAATTTCAAAATAGCACCGGCACTAACAGCATCAGGCGGAGATACAATTCCACCAAGCAAAAAACCCAGGGCTAAGGAAAAACCCGGTATAAAATAGTTGGCAAAAATTGCAACCGATAATGCTGTAAAAAACACAACCACAAAAGCAAAACTAAGGATAATCCGACGCCAGCGCCAAAGCTCTTTCCAGGAGGTTGACCACGCTGCCTCAAACAGCAAGGGAGGTAAAAAGATTATAAAAATTAATTCTGGCTCTACTTTAGTTTGTGGTATACCGTTTCCCCTACGAACCTACAGCGGACCAGTGGTTTCCTGATCGAAAAAATAGTTACCCCGCTGATTTCACAACCGGCCGATAAAGCCGCTTTACCTACACTTCTTGCGGCAACAGATCCAATCGTGAAGAATGGTTCCTACTGGGGACCTTCCGGATTTATGCATGTTAAGGGTTCACCGGGACCTGCATCCATTCCCAAACAGGCGAAAGATGTAACCACAGGAAACAGGCTATGGCAGGTAGGCGAACAGATGACAGGCGTGAAATTCAATTTACAGCCCTGATTAGTACTCACAACCGAAAACTTAGAATAAATTTTAATAATGATCCTGATAATTTCGTGAGAAAATACCAACTTATTTTAGGATACAGAGCCGGTGTACGATTGAACGTGGATCAAACATTTAATTTTAAAGAGCGAACAGATACAACCTGCGCAAGACAATCGGCAGAGCAATACATTCAATGGAAGGAGTTTAAAATTTATTTGCCAAAACATTAAATTTACAACTGAACCTGATTCAATCTTAAAGGGATGAATCAGGTTCAACTATTGATAGCTAAAATTATGATTACTGATTAAAAAAATAGCTCCTGCCCTTCGAGGCTTTTTAAAAAATCACCGGAATTTCACCATCAGCATATCGGGACAAAATTTTGCACGATTTATCCTAATATTTGCCATCTTTATACTACTCTGCGACTATTGTCTGTTCTAATTTTGCGCTATAATTTTCTCATGTTAAAACTGGCATATTAACACTAAACCTTGGGAAATAAATGTATAAGATTATGAAAGAGCAAAAATCAGTAAGAATTGGCGTAGCTTTATTTTTTATCAGTCTTACAACAGCCTTCCAGGCTCAGACAATTGCAGAAAAACAACCCGATCTCAAAAGCACACCTATCAACATGGAGATGATGCTGGGTAGCAGGGGTATCTATTATCAGGTTATGGTTAATAAAAAGTTTAAAAGTATACCAAAACTTGGCTTTTTCAGTATTACCAATGGAAATGCTCCTTGGGAAAAAGAGATGACACCTGACATCATGACACAATCGCATATTACTTATACATTGTTAAGGGGTTTAGAAGTCACAACAGGTTTGCAATATACTCCTGTTTATGGATTCAGACCGGTAGCAAGTCTGATATATTCATATTCTACACCTGAATTTACTATCGTAGCGAACCCAAAAATCGATCTAGCAAGTGATTGGGCATCAGAAAACATGCTACTCATAGAATATCGTCCAAAAATTAATGATAACTGGTCATGGTACGGTCGTGCACAAGGTTTGTATGGATTTGTTCCAAGCTCAGGTGATCATAACAGAAGCTACATTTATCTGCGTGCAGGACTCAGCTACAAAGAGTTTAGCTTTGGTCTAGGTAGTAATTTTGAATGGTATGGCCCTATTAAACATAATGAGAACAGTATTGGTTTGTTCGCCAGTGTACTTGTCTTCTAATAATAATTGTCTGAAACCGTTGATTTACAATTTTTTTATTGATAAGTTTTATTTTGAAATAATCAATGTTAAAATTTCATCCTAATCAAATAGTGAATATAATCAAATCTCTTGTAACAAAATATATTTATGGGAACAGATGAAAGTTGAAAAGACGGTCAATTGAGCAACTAATTTCGAAGTGAATGGAACGTCTTTTTAAGGTTTGAGATCATATCACAGCGATATTTAATTTTTTTTATAACGCTTTTAAATCGTCCGTCAAATGTTTCTATATTTCTTCGGTTATGGCATAAAACCAAAATAGCCAATTAAAGACTTAAAAGTCCAATAATAAATTCTAAAAGCTTTGTAAATTAAATTGCATTAAACTTCTGTTAAATTTAAAAACGAGACTTTAGTTTTAACTTAAAAGCTTAAAGCAATTCTTCTATCTTAATCAAATTTTCCTAGAAAATGTATTTATTAAAAGTCAGACGTACCATTATAATTAAAAATGCAGAACAAAAAGATCTGCACTAAAATTTTAAAATTATCAAAAGAAAAATTTATAATTGAAAGTTTAGCTTTTAAATGTTTCCAGTGCCCAATCCTCAAAAAGTTTCTGACCAGCGGAGTAATGACCAGCGGGAACTAGAAGTGAATTAGTAACAACAAAATGCATATACTTACTTTCATTTTCTGTAATCACTTTTTTGTCCTGACCTGTAATTTGAATATACTCAGAGACAAAAGTCCCCATTTTGCCACGTCTTGGTCCTGCAATTTCAATGGTGTTATTTTTAGGTTCTTCCAAAGAGAATTGTACTATGAATTCGGCAACATCATCAAGTGCAATTGGTTGATAGTCTAAGTTCGAAACAAAAACTTTATCCCCTTCTCCCTGAACTTGGATGATGGCTTCCACATGTTCGTGAAATTGTGTTGACCTAATTATAGTGTAAGGTATACCCGAGTTTTTAATAGTATCCTCTTGAAGTTTTTTTGCTCTGAGATAACCGATTTCCAATGCATCATCTGTTCCTACAATTGATAGAACGATATGATGCTTAATACTAGCATTCAATTCTGCTTTGACAAGATTCTTTCCCGCAGTCTCAAAAAATCGAAGTGCATTTTCTCCTTCGGGAGAAGATGAATTTGATAGATCGATTACTATTTCAGTTCCGGTCAATGCTTCCTGAAGCCCTTCACCAGTAATGACATCGACACCTTGTGATGGCGAACCGATTACTACTTTATGACCAAGTTTTTCCAATTTGTTAGTTACAAGCCTCCCTGTTAGACCTGTACCTCCTACTACTAAAATTTTCATATCTGATTTATTTAATATTGTAAAGTTTTTTAAAATAAGCTGCGCACTTGAACACCAAAGGGATTTTCAAACCAATATCTCCAATATCCATCGGTTCCTCTTTTATCATAATCATTAGATGTTCCTCGAATACATATTTTTTCACCATTATTCGCAATACGTGCTATACTCCAGTCCAAGATTAGTGATGCTAGATTACCATATACATAAACATTCCTTGTTGTAATTTTGATTGGCAAACCGAATTTAAAGAAGCAGTCCAATTCTCGCGCAATCTCCAATCTTCCTCTACGAGGCTGACCACTATCACGAATAAAGATTGCATCTTCCTCATAGAAACGAAGCATAGTCTCCGTATGGAAAGAATTCATATGAGCAAGAAAAGAGTCGATTATTCCCTCGGGAGTTCTCGACAATGAGAGTACTGAGCTTTCAACAAAATTCTGTCCAATCATAAAATCTAAATTTTCTTTAGAAGTAATTTTTTTGTCTTACAAAATTGAGCAATTGGCATATGCAACGCCACTCACAAATTAAGGTAAAAGGTGGACAAAAGAAGGAACAATCTTAATGATCTAAGGTTTGGTCTGAGCATTTAGCGTATTGCTTCCGATATTCACTAGGTGAAAAACCTGCATTTTTACTAAACAGCCTGATGAAATATTTGGTGTCTTGATATCCCAGCTGATAGGAAATTTCCTTGATGCTTATTTCCGTATAGTAGAGCAATCTTTGCGCTTCACTCATCACTTCCTTCTGTATATGTTCGGAAGCAGATAAACCAGTAACTTTTTTTACTGTATCGCTTAGATGTCCAACAGTTATATTAAGCATTGCTGCAAATTCAGATGGACGCTTTATACTCCGGAAATGTGATTTTACAAGATTCCTGAATTCCTTCGTGAGATTTATAGAACGTAGGCTAACACTTTCGGAATTAATGAATGATTGGCGTTTGTAGCATAAAACTGCCTGTTCAATAAAAGCTGAAAGCAATGGTTTTTCAACTTGCCTATAAGGGGTATCGTTCAGATCTTGTAATTTCATGATTGACTCAAAGATTGTTCTAAACCAATGCCGCTCATTATTAGAGAGAGCGATAATCAAGGTTTCCTCTAATAAATTATCCAAACTGGTTTGTGCCATTCTACCGATATGACGGCTTTCAAAAGACAAATAATAACCTGTTGCACTAAGAGTCTCTAGAATCTGATGAACTTGTCCAGGAGGAGAGATAAAAAGTGTCCCCACCGGCATTGTTAAATGCTTAAAATCAAATACAACTTCAAGCTTATCAGCCTCAATTAGCATGCAAGTATAATGGTCGTGCCTATGAGGTGAAAGTGCTTTTATAATACCTGGTGTAGATACGTTCCAAATACCAACAGCAATCCCACTGCTGTAATCCATTCTATTTACTATAATTGAATCGTTTTTAGGCATAACAATTTCTTTGCACAACTAATTTAGTTTTTCTTTATTTAATAGTGTGTATTATTCAAGACTAAAAGTAAAGAAGCTAACTAAATGTGCAATTTTTTCAAAAACATCCATTTTTAACAGTTATCTAAAATTCCAACGTTGCAAACAACAGTATTGATAAATAAAAAAGAAATTAAGTATATCCTTGTCTTGATCGGTGGACCTTCAGTTTATGAATCAATGAATTATTTAAATTTCATTTGAATTGTTTAAATAAAAACAGGTAGTATGTAGTAACAAGCAACTTTTACTATTTCAAAAAATAACTGTTACCTTTACATCTTCTTTAAAACTAAAATAGTTATGCAAGGCAATACAGCGTACCGAAAGAAAATAATAAGATCCAGCTATGTCAAATTAATCGGGATATCTATTATCGTTAGTATTATGTCTTGTCTTATATCTTATACTTTAAAACATTTGACAGGACAGGTACAGGAATACCTCTTTGAAGAAATTATAGCCACGGAAAACAAATTGCTAATCTTTCTACCAAGTGTAGGCATTACAGCAATCTATTTCCTACGTAAATATCTCTTTCAGAACAGAAAAAATAAAGGAATTAAGGAAATATATACAACCCTGGAAACAAGAAAGGATCATCTTCCTTTTTTTAAAATACCTTCGCACTGCACTAATGGCTTTTTAACGGTAATTTTCGGAGGATCTACAGGAGTCGAAGTATCAACAGTAGTTGCCACCGCAACAGTTGGTAATCAGGCATACAAACATTTGCATAGTGCTTGGGCCTACAAGACGGAACTGATATGTGCAGGTATTATAGCGGGTGTAACCGTACTCTTTGGAAGTGCGCTGGGCGGTTTTCTATTTGCATTCGAAGTTATTGCACGTAAATACAATAAAACCTTACTGATCAGTGGAATAAGTTCGATGATTATAGCTCATCTATTTGTGCATTTTTATGACTCAAACCCATTATTTACATTTAAGGTACAGGACTGGCGGTGGCAATCCATACCTTTTGCTGTGATACTAAGTTTAATCGGAGGTATATTTGCCCTTTATTTTACAAAAATTGTCATCTACGCAAAAACATTTTTTGGTGGGATTAACAACAATTTCATACGTGTAAATTTAGGTGCCATAACTGTTGGGGTATTTATCTTTTTTCTTCCGGCATTATATGGTGATAGTTATCACGGGCTTGGTAAAATCCTTGAATCAAGTTCGTCCGATATTGTTAATCTCACATATTTAATTCCTTTGGTTTTGCTCATCTTTATAAAGCCATTGGCAGCTTCCCTCACTCTCGGTGCAGGCGGTGACGGCGGTGTATTTGCCCCGAGTATTGTTACAGGTGCGTTTTTAGGGGTATTTTTTGCCCAATTCTGCAACCATTATTTAGGTACTCATCTTGTGGTTATTAACTTTGCGTTATTTGGAGCCGCTGCCATGCTTTCCGCAGCTATTCACGCCCCTCTTACTGCCATGTTTATTATTTCCAGTATAGTACCGTCTGGATATCTATTGCTGTTTCCTTTGTTCATCAGTAGTGTTATTGCTAAAGTCCTTGCAAAGAAAATCTATCCTTACAATGTGTATACTTACAAAGAATTTTCAAGAATCCCAAACTCAACAAATTGATTTAAATCAACTTACAATATTTAGATATGACAAATCACAAGAATAAAATCTTCTTTGTTTGATAATTGATCTAATATTTTTTTAGATAGCAGAACTGACATTTATACAAATATGATCTGATACATTTAAGTGCATCGTCACGTATTTATTTTACTACTTAATAAAAAAGGTGCTATCTTTCGATAACTCATTTCTTTATTTAAAATAGTTATAAAATATTTGTAGAAATAACACCTAAATAAAATTTAGATTACAACGCATCACATTGTTTCAATAGTAACAAGTATGGGCATATTTAAACAGATCATTGAAAATATCGATGGATCTTGTCAAAGCAATACCTCTTTTGTTTTAATTTACAAACTGTTTTCAAGATTCCTGATTTTAATCAACCAAGATCATTATTATCCTCCTGCAGTAATAATACGCAAAAACAACACCTACGGTATCTCAGAGCTTTCCATCACATCAGAAACTCCACCGACTGTAGTCAATAACGTCAGCTTAAAATTGATGACTGCTTTTTTCTGCTCAATAACCGCAGAATCGTAGCCTGTTCTAAGTTGTCTTTTATTCAAAAGTGACATTGCCAAATTGGCAGCCAACGTTTTTTAATAGAACCGGGACGATCAAACCAAGTATTGTTCTTATTTGAATTAACACCTATTGATGGTGACAAACTTATGCTCGGATACATTGCAGCTTTTGCCAAATCAGTTTTCGCATTTAGACTTACAACATTTAGTTCGGCTGCTTTTAAGTCTGGCCTTTTGCTTAATAGATGTGAAGGACTCAGGAAGAAATTTGATTGTCAATGATCAATGCTTCAAAATTCTTAGTTCTTTCCAAAGAAGCTGGATATTCGCGCGACAGTCATTCTACTGACGCTGAATATTCGGAAGATGAAAAAACCAAACTGATCATTGATGGACTGGTAGGAATTGCAGAAAAATATGAAGCTACGCCTGGCCAGATTGCATTTGCATGGACTTTATCCAAGAATGCATTTCCTTTGCTTGGAGCACGAAATATCAATCAATTTGAGCAAAGCATTAAAGCTGCTGAAATCAATTTGACAGCTGAAGAATTAGCACATTTAGATGCCTTAAGCTCCATTAGTTTGGGGTATCCGCACGATCTGTTGAATACTGTACGGGGTTGATTAGAATGATCAACCGACTGTAAATATGAAAGAAGTAATGTGAAAGGCTACTTCTTTCAGATTTGCACTTTTAAAATCATTATTTAAATCTAATTTTTATCGGTTATCAGTCTTTTATGCTTCTTTCCCCACTCGATCATATCGGTAATTAAAGCTCCATATTCCTTTGCATACTCTGTAAACTCATATTCTATAATTGATGGGAAATCTATGTCAACTTTACGTGTGATCAGTTTATTGGCTTCCAGCTCCTTTAAATTTAGTGATAACATTCGTTTGGTAATTGTGGGAATACTCTTTTCGATATCACTGAAACGCTTATTCCCATTACATATTGAGTAAATTATAGGCAGTTTCCACTTACCTCCGATGACATAAATTGTATCCTGCAATGCTTTAATATCCTGAGCATCGATTGTAGTTTTTACACATTCTTTCATATCCTTATTCTTTACTATTCGGTTATCAGCGCAAATTTTGCCTTAATTCAAGACTTCCATTTTTTGCTCCCGAGTATCAGCCTATTGATCTGTTCATTAAGTGGCAGATCGACGAATTTCCCATAAAGACCAGATCCAGCGTTGTTGATAAGAATATCGTATTTTTTATCCTGCATATGCGATGCAAGTTTATTGACATCTTCGGCAACGGAAAGATCCGCTACAAATACGGAATGATCATTATCTTGTAAACTCTGTCTGATAGCTTCCAACTTATCTCCACTTCTTGCCACCAAGGTTAAGGAGTATCCTTTTTGGGCTAAAAGTTTAGCAGTTTCCAGCCCGATACCTCCACTGGCTCCAGTGATCAATATATTTTTCTTATTCATTTTAATAGTTTATGTTATTAGAAATCGTTAGTTGAGGTCTGTTTTACTAAGCCTTACTGGCGAGCTTTTTCTTGATTTTCATCATCATTGAATCCGTTGTCACACGTGGAAGGTTTGAGAGAAACCAGTTCATTGAACCAACGATTTTTTTGCCTTTGCCATTCAATAAAAGTTTGACGCCTTCTTCTGCAACCACCTCCGGATGAACCGGTTTATTGCTTTTCATCATATTGGCTTTGAGCATTTCTTCGTTGTAAAATCCAGTATCAATCGGTCCTGGGCACAATGTAGTGACCACAACGCCGGTTCCTTCCAGTTCCGAAGCGAGTGTCTCTGTAAAAGCCAGTACAAAACTTTTCGTCGCTGAATAGACCGAATAATAAGGAAATGGCAAAAATGCCATCAAAGAAGAAATATTCATAATTCTTCCTGATTTTCTTGCAACCATATCTTTTACGAAAAGTTTATTGAGAGCTACAAGACTTGAGATATTCAGGTCGATCATTTTCAATTCGTCATCCAAAGAGGTCTCGGTAAATTCACCGTAGGTCGCAAATCCTGCGTTGTTGACCAATCCGGAAACTAACAGATTTCTTTCCAGAACTTCGCCATAAAGTGCAATGGCATTATCCACAACCGAGAGATCTTTGACGATGTAGTGAGCAGAAATATTGTATAACTCGATTAGTTCTTTCTGTAATTTTTTCAGTTTATCTTCGCTTCTTGCTACTAAAATCAGATTTTTGTTTTTCTCGGCAAGCTGAATCGCCATATGGTAGCCTATTCCGGATGAGGCTCCGGTGATTAATATGTATTCTTCCATTTTTTATTTAGTTTTTAAGATTATTTTTCTTCACCACTTTCCATTTCCAGACTTGGCGGAATCAGTTTGTACATCACAGGTGTCACAATTCTTGATAAAATCGTAGAACTGATGAGTCCACCAATCAACACGATTGCCAATGGAGCAATTTGGGGATTGGGATTCACTGCCAAAGGAATCAGACCACAGATCGCTGTCACTGATGTCAGAACCACCGGAAGAAATCGGGTTTCTCCTGCAATTGCAATGGCTTCATCGATAGACTTTCCTTCCAGTCTTAACTGATTGGTAAAGTCTACCAGCAATAATGAATTTTTCACCTGTATTCCCGATAACCCGATGAATCCAATAATGGAAACCAATGACATCGGGTTTCCTGTCGCTATTAAAAGCAGTACACCACCCAAAATTCCTAGTGGAATGATCGACAATACAATGATGATCCCTTTGAATGTTTTAAACTGTAACAACAGAACAGCAATGAACAAGAATGTACTCAATACGATAACCGACAGGAAATTACCTCCCAATGCATCACCTTCCGATTCTTTCTCTCCGGCAAGTTTGTAATAATAGCCTTCAGGTAATTTTAATTTATCTAATTTCGGAATGATATCCACCAACAGATCATTTGCGTAATAACCTTTTGCGGACATCGCAGAAACTTTCACAAAGCGTGATTTGTTGAAGTGGTTGATCGTCGTAGGTGCAGTTTCAAAAGTAATGGTGGCGATCTGATTCAGCGCAACAGGTGATCCCTGAACGTTATTCACGTACAGATTTTTCAGGGCATTAAGATTGGTAAATTTGTCTCTAGGCAGTGTAATGGTCACATTTCTGGAATCACCACGGTCATCGATATAATCTCCGACTGTCAGACCGGCAACGGCAAGCCTGATCACTCTGTCGATATTACTGGTCATCACGCCCAAAGTTCTGGCTTTTTCTTTGTTGATCTTTATTTTAACATCGGTCTTATTGGTATTCAGTTCATTGTTGATGTAAACCGTACCTTTGTGTTTTCTCAGAATGTCTTCAACCTGGAAAGACAGTTTTCTCAAGACAGCCTGGTCTTCCCCAAATAGTCTGACCACAATATTGGCTTCCAGAGGCGTACCCTGCTCAAAGTCTTTCACTTCCACTTTGGCATAAGGCATCGTTCTGAATTTATCACGCAGTACTTCGATTAAAGCAGTTTTTTCTACAGGCGAAGCTTCACTTTCCAACTGTACGAAAATCTGTGCGAAATCTGATTTTCTGTCCTGTGGATGCACGTTATAATAAATCTGAGGGTTTCCGTGTCCGACATTTGAAGTGTAATATATAATTTCTTTGTGTTTTTTCAATTCTGCTTCGACAATCTTAGTGACCCTGTTGCTTTCCACGATATTATCCTGGAGTGGCATTTTGATGTTGATGAGGAACATCGGTTTTTCTGAATTAGGAAATAGTTTAAATCCCGCTACGGAAAACAATCCAAACGCAAGAACACTTAAAAGAAGTGAGATGACAATGGTAATTTTAGGAAATTTCAATGCTTTCGGCATAATACCGCTGTACGATTTGGTCAATATCTTTTGCAAGTACTGAAGAACAATATTTCCACCTTCGTGTTCGTGGGTCTTTAAAAATCTGCTTCCTAAAAATGGAACCAATGTTAAAGCAACAAGCATTGAAGCCAATACACTTGTAATAACCGCCATCGGAAGACTTCGGATGAAATCACCTGCCATATCGGGAAGGAAGACCAGCGGAAGAAATGCAATGACTAATGTGGCGGTACATCCTACAACAGCAACGCCGATCTGTTTGGTTCCCATCAGAACAGCTTCCATTTTCGAATGCCCTTCACGCAACCAACGCTCGATATTTTCGACAACTACGATACTGTCATCCACCAACAGTCCCAATGCAACCACCAATCCGACAATACTCAGCTGGTTCAAGGAATACCCTAAAGCATTCATCGCAATTAATCCTAAGGCCAATGAAAGGGGGATGGAGATCATCACAATTACCGATGCTCTTCCCCCCAAAGGAATCAGGGTAATGACCACTAAAAATATAGCCAGTCCAAAGTCAAACCCTAAATGACCTAGACGGCTGGCCACCATATCGGCCTGGTCAAAATTCTTAACCAGCTTGATATTTGAAGGCAGGGTTTTCGTAAATTCATCTATTATCGGTAGATACTGTTTTTGGACATCAGCAATGTTCACATTGTCTTTCATCCCTGCAGTTACCAGGATACAACGCAATCCGTTGATTCTTGTGATATGATCGACAACCTGCGATTTGTATCCCACTTCCGCCACGTCTTTCATATAGACGATTTTCCCATTGGCATTGTAGATCACGGTGTTGGCAACATCGTCCGCATCTTTAAATTTCCCACTCGTCTTTACGTTGAACGCCTTGGTATCCATATCGATACTACCGCCGGGAATATCGGCTGCTTCGCTTTGTAAACTTCCTGTTACGACATCCAACGGGATCTTCAGCTGTGCCAGTTTTTCAAGATTGAGGTCCACACGTATTTCCTGCTCGGGAATCCCGTCATATTTTACATCTTTGAGGTTCGTGATTTTTTCAACCCTGGTTTTCAGTTTATCTGCTTCATCGCGTAATAATTTGTCCGATGCATTTTCGGAGACTAAAGCTACCTGAAAGATCTTCACATCGGATGATTTTATCTTCTCTGTTTTGATCTGATAAATATCCTTTGGAAGCTCACTGTTTTTAAGGGCATTCATTTCGGTGGAGATCTCCTGATATTTGTTATCGACATCAACGCCATATTTGAATTTGACCTGAAAAGCAGCCACACCATCTTCTACAGTAGTCAGGATTTTTTCTATATTTTCCAATCCGTAGATCTTGTTTTCAATCGGTTTTACAACCTGCTCCTCAATATCTTTCGGGCTTGTCCCCGGATAGATGACGGTAATCAGATATTGAGGCGGTTTTGTTGCGGGATCTTCCGCACGTGGCATTGTGAAGAGCGTCAGAACCCCCACGACTGCAACAAGAAGAAATATAATCAGCGTGAACTGATAATTTTTTACGGCAAAATTTGTAATTTTCATCAGTTCTTATTTAATGATTTTAATGGTGGATTGCTCGTTCAGATAGGCACTGTTTGAGATGACGATCTTGTCGCTTTTCTGTAGACCGTCCTGAATGAAAACTTTGTCATTTTCAAATTTGGCAATCGTGATCGGTCTTTTCTTTACTTTGTTGTTTTCAACTACAAAAACGAACGCTTTGTTACCATCAGCTTCCAAAAGCGAATTGTAAGGAATTACGATAAAATCTTCGGAATTGTGGGTTTTGATTTCCGCCTTTCCGAACATTCCGACGGCTGGCTTGCTGTCATTCATCGTCAGTTTCAGTTCTACCTGAAAAGAACCGATCGCCAAATCTGCTGATTGAGATTTTCTGAAGATGAAGGCATCAAATTTCTTATCAGGATAACCGTCCAGCGTCACTACCGCCTTCTGTCCGATCTTTGTAGATGCCCATTCGGTATCGGTCAAACCGACTTTAAGTAAATAATTGTTGTTGTGTGACGTTTCATTAATGACCAAAACAGGCGAACCCGAAGCTACGATCTCTCCTTTGTTAACAACCTTTTGAGCAACAAAACCGTCTGCTGTGGCGTAGATCTTTGCATACTTTACATTAAAAGCCACCGCATCTTTTTGTTTTCGGGCAATATCAAGACCTGTTCGGGTATTCTGAACCTGTTCCAAGGTGTACACACTGTCTTTGTACAGATTGTTGGCACGTTTATAATCCCTTTCATTTTTCTGAACGTTCAGGTCAGACTGATTCAGCCCTGCACGAATCTCTGTTTCATCCAATGTTGCCAATAGCTGACCTTTTCGGAAAAACTGTCCTTCTTCTACAAAAACCCCGCTCACTACGCCACCGATCTTGAAGGAATAGGTTGTTTCATTCTCTGTGGTAACCAGACCGGAGGCGTTGATATTTCCGGCCATTGACAGAGATGCTACAGAAGCGGTTTTCAAAGCGATAACATCGGTATTTTCAAATGGTTTGGCTTCTTTCTTTTCTTCTTTGCAGGAAGTTATCAGGAAAAGGGAAAACAGTGATATTGTGATTGTTTTATTCATAATAGTGGGTATTTTATTTTTTAATATTGAATGAAGCGTTGGCTCTTTCCAGCTCTGCGAAGGCAATCCAGGAATTGTACAATGAAATATTGGCATTCAGCTGAGTATTGACCACCTGATTTTGAGCATCCAGCAATTCAATATAGATTGCCAGTCCTTCTTTGTAAAGTTTGGTCACGTCGCCATTGTATTTTTTGGCGGTTTCTTTCTGTTTATTGTCAGATTCATATTGCTCCAATGCGGACCTCAGATTGTTTTGGGAAACTTCGAACTGCAACAGCAATTGCTGTTTTACATTGTCGATCTGTGAACTGATCTTTTTGCTGTCTTCATCAACCTGTTTGAGTTTATATTTGTTCTTGTTGCCTGAGAAAATATTCCATTCCAGACTTAGTCCTGCGAAATAATAGCGTGAAGATTTATCCACTTTAAAATCAAAATCCTGCAATCCCAGATCTGCAAATCCGCTCAGTTTTGGAAACCAGTTGGATCTTGTTAATTGATGCACATTTTCGTTGATCTCTTTTGCCTGACCTAATTGTTTTAATTCTTCTCTGTTTTCCGTATTTTCTGCGATGATCTCAGCAGGCAATTCCAAATTTTCATCGATCAGAACTTCTGAATCCAGTTTTTGATTCAACAGGAAATTGAAATACGATCTGGCATTTTTGCTCGTGTTCTTTGCGGTTTCAAGATTAGCTTCGATTCTTATAAGTTCATTGTCACTTCTTAATACAGCTGTTCTGTTGATCTTGTCATTTTTAAAAAGCGATCTGTTTACTCTTTGATTTTCTTTCACGATTGACAGTGCATTTTCATAAATTCTGATGCCCTCCACCGACTGAAGATATTTGTAGTAGGCAATTTTTATTTCCTTGACCAGTTCACGCTGGTAGATTTCAAGTTCGATCTTTTGCATAGTGGTCTGCTGAGCTTTGATCCTTTTGTTGTAAATAATTTCATAATTCAGAAGTGGCATCGTTGTATGAAGCTTGACATCATATAAATTATTGGGATTGATCAACACCGACTGATTCTGCAACTGCGGAAAAGCGTTGAAATTCGTGATTTGATTCAATGTGTTGTACACAGGATTCAGCATATCCCCGATCGGAATGTCGATGGTTCTTCCGCCGTCTGCAATCGTGTATGTGCTGTTGAATGCCACTGTCGGGTAAAAAAGGGAATTCGCCTCTTTCAAAGCATAGAGACTTTTGTTGATGTCGAAGTTTTTCTGTTTGATGACTTCGTTATTTTCCAGACCGATTTCGATATACCGGTCGAGATGACTTTGAGAATACCCGATAAAACCGAGGAAAAACAAAGCCAGAAATGATAATTTTTTCATTAATATATACATTGTTTATAATGTGAACGTTGTTCAAAATTTAGTTCAAAAAAAACTTTTACAGTTTTTCTAAAATTTTTAAATATTCTTCGTAACCTTCTGAGAGAATGGTTTCAGGATTGGTGAATTTTACACCTTTCGTTCTATCACGGATTTCAAGACTGCACATTCCGTGCGTCACACTCCAGACTATGAAAGATAGCGGTTCTTCTTTGTGACCTTTGAAATGTCCTTTTTCCATACATTCACGGACTGTTTTTTTTACGTAAGCAAAAGTATCGGCACCTTCCGACCAAAGCTCGTTTTTCTGATCTTCCAGATAGTCCATCGGTGCACGAAGGTTAAACATCAAATCGTACATCTCCGAATTTTCTAACGCAAACTTCATATAGATCATACCCATTTTACGAAGTCTCTGCATTGGATCTTTAATACTGTCCAACTCCTGGAAGTAGCCTCTCAATTCTTGAAACCCAATTGAATGCAATGCGTGGAAAATAGCATTCTTATCCTTATAGTACACATATACAGTCCCTACGCTATAATCGATTGCATCTGCAATATTTCGAATGGTGGTCTGCTCGATTCCTTTTTCGACAAATAATTTTTTAGCTCCATTCAGGATAAGCAGCCGCAAAGCCTCTTTTTCCTTCTGTTTTCTTTCACTTATACTCATAACTGAATTTACAATGCAAATGTAGACATTATTTTTGAACAACGTTCATTTTTTTATGCAATTTACTTAAAACGGCTTTTCACTATATTTATTAAGACCGATATTTCCAAAAATAAATTTTAAAGAAAATCAAATTTTGACTTTATAGATTTGTGAAATTCTTTCCAAATCTTGCACTAAATGTTTCGATATTTCTCGGTATGGGTACAAGACCAACACAGCCAAATTAAGGTTAATTATTCCATTGCTGATTGTTATTAATTCTTAGAATTAAATTGCTTTAGACAAAAACTAAAAGAAATTATTTAATAAAAATGGACTCTGCAATTCTTGTTTAATTTGGCTCAAACGAATCAAATCATCTATAAAAGTGTTTGAAGATAATCCCGTCAAGGTCACAAGACCGACATTTGAAGTTTTTTCACTTCTTTGTCGGTTTTTTTTATTTCCTAACTCTTTGTTAATCAAAGCAATATTACCAGCCAAACTGTTGATTTTTGTGGTTTGAAAATACTCGCCGTCGAATGTTAACTTTTCAGGATATATCAAACCAACAATTGCGCGTTTGTCAATTGTACTTGCGTTATTATATCTTTCAGAGATGTTTACAATGGCATTTAATGCTTTACTCAGCTTCTTTTCAATATCATCTGTATGACCAGAATTTTTTAATGAATTTAATTTAAAGTTGATATCTTCAATTTCCACTTTATACTTCATTTTAATCCTTTTAAAATCTTCTTCATCCAATTTATCTTCAAGATACATATCTCTCGCTTTGTCAATTCTTCCTTCGATAGCATTAAGTTTATTCTGCAAAACCTTTCTTTCATCATTTAGACCATTTGAAACTATTAAAAAGTTCTGTTCTAAAATTGTTTTCAATATTTTCTCAGCACCGATGCTGAATCTAAATTTTGATAGTTCTTCGACAAAAAGATCATTAACGATTTCAGAATTATGCCTGAAACCACATGAGGTTGTGCAATGGTAATAGTAGTAATGCTTGCTTCGGCCCTTAGCACTGCTGGCTGTAAGAGTACTATTGCATTTTGGACAAAGTAGTAATCCTCTTAAAGGATAACGTTCTTCATTTATTATTCTTCCTGCCGGTAAGAAATCATCCTTATTGCTTTTACGATGGAGAACCCTTTGAACCTTCATGAAAAGTTCTTCAGAGATCAGTGCCTCATGTTTTCCTTCAACTATTTTTTCCTCCTCGTCGTTATAAGCCTTTAAAAATAATTTTCCGCAATAGGCTATATTGGGTTAGGAACTCACTTTTTTACATGGCGAAATATTCCAAATAATTGTCCGTTAGTATATTGGTGGCAAGTTCCAGGTCACGATTGGATACCTTTATTTCCTGTGGCTAATAGAGGATAATGAAAAAATGTTTAAATTAGCACTATGAATCCGAGCATTAGAGAATATAATACAAGAGAAATTATAACTTTTGCTAAAACTGAAAATAAATTTGGAGGCCTTTCTAATATGGCTCCCGGTTATTCTCTGTTCATAAACGAAGTTAATATCCAAAGTTCAGAAATTCTTTATCAGGCATGTAGATTTCCATTATTTCCAATGATTCAGAAGGAAATTATTGAAACAAAAAATCCAATGGATGCAAAATCTGTAAGCAGGAAATACCAGCAGTTTAGCAGACAAGATTGGGATAGCGTTAAGTTTAAGGTGATGAAGTGGTGTCTTGAAGTTAAGTTGATCCAAAACTTTGATACTTTTTCGGAATTGCTGCTGAGTACAGGTGAAAAAACAATAGTAGAATTTTCTAAAAAAGATACAATATGGGGAGCTTCACCAGTAAACCCGTCTATCTTGAAAGGAAAAAATGCATTGGGAAGACTTTTGATGGAATTAAGAGAAAAAGTCAAATCAAATATCATTACTAAAGAAACTGTAATTCTTGATCCTCAAATCAAAGCATTTCTATTGTATGATAATCCAATAAAAGAAATCCATAACGATAATTATTTTATTGATGACCTTGATGATATTTACGCATATTAAGAATTTTTGCAAGTTTGATTTATACATCTGAAGTTTCTAAAAACATTGTCAAACCATATCATTCAAGCCGATCTACTAAAATTCATCAGGATCAATCGTGATGCAATTGCAACAAATCGTGGTTTTTACTATCAGTATTTGCATGTTGTCTTGAAATGGCTGGATCATTATGTAAATGGTATTGAAGACGACATTAAAACCGAGGTTGATGAGGATATCACAGAGATAGGTGACCAATTAGTGTTTACGCAGATCAAATGCTATTCTTCAGTTTTCAGTTTTAAATCACCCGAGATAAAGAAGTCACTATTTAATTTCTTCAGCTTATATCTCGAGCATTCGAACAGTTCAACACCTGTTTTTTTTCACTTTATAACAAACACCAAAATTTCTGAAAGTGAGCAACTGTTACAAAGATGGGTCGCAGAGCAACACAATATTGGAGAAGAAACCCTTCAGCAATGCGGAAACATTGTGTCTGATATTTTATTTTCACAGATCAATTCAAAGATTCAGAAATCTTTAGCAAAAAAAGCAATTTCAAATGATCAGAAAAAGGCCTTAGAAAACAAGTTATCCTTATTTCAGAAATTACTCAATGATCAGAATTTGATTGATGATTTTGTGAGTAAAATAAAATGGAATTTCAAAGAAGTACCTACCGAAGAAGCAGTTGATAAAATAATTGTTGATATCAATATTTATTTAGATCATCCTGTTTTTGAAAAAAGACCTAAAAAATTACTCTTCGATGTTCTTCTAAGCGAAATATATCGCATATCTCAGCTACCAGATCCTGATAAAAGAAAAGTTAACAAAGGTATTTTAGATGGCTTAATGAAATCGAATGATGATGAAATGGTACATTACATTGATTTACGCTTTGCTCAATTGTTTCATTTTCGTGTTGAAGTTCTCGAAAAAGATGTCGCTGTCATAAAGAAAACGGTCGATGGTTTAATAGATATACAAAAACTATATGGAGAAAAAATTGAAGGGCTAACTGGCAAGAAGCTGATTCCACAACTGATAACAACTATCCCCTTCATTAATTCATCAATGATCATTGGACGAGAAAACGTGATATCTGATCTTCATGATCTTCTTAAAGACAACAAACATGTGAGTGTAAATGGCAATGGGGGAATGGGAAAATCTTCTCTATTAAAACTGTATGTCTCAAAATATGTTCAGGATTATGATCATCTTATCTGGATCAATGTTGAAACGGGCTTGGTAAGCACTTTGAATTTCCACGAACAGTTAGCCCTAAATCTGGATTTGCCTGCTTTAAATCCCGAGGAATTTTCAGGCAGGTTTGGTGTAATAATAAACATACTGAATCAGATTACAGGTAATAATTTGCTTATCGTTGATAGCTACGATAGCATCGAAGCAGAAATGTCAGAAATACAGTGTTTAGCGCACTGGAAAATGATTGTTGGTACAAGATTACGACTGGAGAACATAAAAACTTTAACCGTAAAAAAGTTAAGTTTTGAAGAATCTAAGGCGATTTACCGCAATTTCGAAGATGGTGCTGATATTACTGACGAGCAATTTAAATCTCTATTTAAATATGTAGAATATAATACTTTGGTCATTGGCTTAGTCGCCAAGACAATTAAATATAGTTTTGATCTTACTTTGGATATTATGCTGGATCATTTTGAAAAGCTAAGCTTGGATGATCACAACCTCAATATAGACATTCCCAATGATGGTGGACAATCACTCAATATTTTAAAGATTTTAAATCAAACATTTAGCCTAAGTAGAATTGAACCTGCTGAAGCATATTATCTGAGCTTTTTCGCAATGCTGCCCTTGGAGGATGTGCAGTTTAATGATCTTGTTGATTGGTTCGGAGAAGAACACAAGTCTGAAAGCAGAACAAATTTAACGAATGCGATTAATAGATTGCATGCTAAAGGCTTAATTGAACGGGAAGGCTCCAAAATTACAATGCATAAAGTTTTGAGGGATTCTATCATCTATCAGGAGCGTGTAATGGAACTGCCTTTTTTAAGCCAGCTTTTCAATATAGGGAGCCTTTTACAGGTGCTTAAAAAAGGTTCAGATCAGGATCTCAAACTTGCATTAAGGTTTTTAAAATTTGGAGAAGCAATCCTTAATGTGATCAATGAACCACATCGTGGGGCGATTTATCAACCTTTGCTACAATTGGAAAATGAGATTTTACATATTTATAACTGGCTGGGAAAAGATCACATAACTGAAAAGTGGACGAGCTTATTTGAACGGGCAGAGAACCATCTTGACCCCACTGACCCGCTGCTTGGATTAATAGCCAATAATTACGGAATCGCTCTTGCAGCTGACGACGATATGGATCATGCTTTTAAATATTTTGAGCAGTCAGTGTCAATCTTAAGTCTTCATGAAGAGCACCTGCCAAAACTGTTCATATCCATTTGTAACCTCTGCCATTTGTTTATCCAACAAAGAAAGATGGATCGTTTCACAGAATGTTTTGAGAATCTACAGTATCTAAGGCAGAAACACAATATTTATGATGATTTTTCCATGTCCGTTCAATGTCAGGTTTTGGCATTAGCGAATTATGAGGTATTAAATTTCCCTGAAGCCATTAAACTTTTTAAACTTGCAATTAATCTCCATAAGGAACTTCCAAATGAAAATAGGAATGATGCCTTTCTTATGCACTACTACATCAAACTTGGTGAATCATTTTATTTCAATGGGGAGTTGGAAAATGCATACAAAGCTTGCCTGATGGCCCTTACTATTTTTAAAAACCTAAATGTGAAAGTATTAGGTTATCCCCATCCTATATTTAATTTAATGTACTCTGTAGCACACACTAAAGACGATCATGAGCTCATGGAAAAAATTAAAATAATGAAAGAAGAGTATAACGACTGAAATATTTTTTTTCATTATTTAAAATCACACACTGTTCAATTGTTTAGCTACTTACTTGACATTAAATCTTGATCTGCTATTTCCCACCAATGATCTAAAGTTTAAAACTTCAGATTTCCAAAAAAAGCAGTCGCAACATCTATTTTATTTTTATTAAAAAATTACAGTTGGAAATAATTGCAATGTGTAACAATAAATTGCAGCGAGCTTTAATGTCTTTGTGGAAATTTCTCACAACATCTTATTATTAGAATTAAAATTAACAACTATAGGTATATTGTTAAAGAAATGATAATTAGTCTTGTTCCCGACCGCTACGAATCAAAGAGAATATGCGGAAAACGTCCTTCATTAATATCAATATCAGGTACCTAAATAAAATATTATAATTCTAAATCTCCGCAACCTTCTTTCAAAAACATAGAAAAGCCCTACCAGGCAATGTTT
Organism: Epilithonimonas sp. JDS; assembly: GCF_021261315.1. GTDB lineage: Bacteria > Bacteroidota > Bacteroidia > Flavobacteriales > Weeksellaceae > Epilithonimonas. The sequence continues at coordinate 34,395 of NZ_JAJSAX010000004.1, read as the reverse complement.
TAGCAATATGGTTGCTCCAAATCCTGCAAAAATGCGTTTTCGACCACAGGAAGGAATTGCATTTTTGCCGCCCGATTTTCATCATCCCTATTCATTTCAAAACTCAAACAAAGCAACCTGCAAAGTCAATCGACCTTGCAGGTTACTAAAAAATTATATCAATTTACTTACTCCCTTCTTCCAGAGTCCAAAAACATCTTCACGAGTCTCCTATTTCTTCTTCAGATTCTTAAAAGAAAACACAATCCTCCCTAATGCCTTATCAAAACTAATATAACCCTGATAGGTCTTCCCTTTTCTGCTCTCCAGCCCCTTAATATAAGCTATCTCTCCTGCCTTCAACTTATCCATCTGCCATTGGCGAAGCTTAACACCTCTGAAATATGAAGGAATTCCCCTTTCAGAGTACTGTACTCCCCTAAAACCAGAACTTATAAACTTATTCTCAAACATAAACTCCACCCATTGCCTGTCCGCATTGAACTGTACAACAGCAGAAAAAAGCTTTCCTTTCTTCGATACCATATTTTCAATAAACAAAGCTTTCCCCTCACGAAGCACCTGCTTCTGTTCCAAATCCAATCTCACACCGCAAAGCACATCAGGAATCCGTACAAATTCCACCCTCAAAGAAATCAGCTCATTGGTCAGCCTGTCCAAACTTATCAGTGAAGAAATGACCTCGCCTGTAACCGTATCAATAAGATCTACCACCCTGCCCATATTCCCCGAAGTCAAAAGATTGACCCTATCCTCTTTCGTGAACTTATGCCCCTTAAACTTCTTTCTGAAATCCACTTTCTTACAAACCCGATGCACCTGAATAATCAATTCTCCATCATCATCGATCCGCAATTGCAACCGTGCTTCAATCTTACTTACTGCTTCACCATCATGAAAAAGTATCGGGATCAACATCGGTGTTTTATAGCCTTTCAACAGAGCATCCAATGCCCCTATCTCTTCCAACTTTTCCCTGTCAAGACCTAATTCCACCATCTTGTCCCAAGGCACATCCTCAATCTGATAGCGATATTGAGAACTATGACGGATTATAGATGACCCGTTACTCGAACCATTCTTCAAAACAGAAGAATCTCTTTCATCAGACTTCTGATTTCTGGCAGTTTCTACCGCTTCAATAGAAACTTCGTACGCTTTCAGATCCTGTCTTTCAGCATCCGATGTACAATCAATATACGCCTGTAAACCTCTCGCTGTTTCCTGCGCCTCGAATTCCCTCACTTTAAAAAATGAGTATTCGGAGGGATCTTTGAGCTGATGATAAAAATCTGAATAGAAGTCCGTAAAAGAATTCTCCGACGAATCGATCCGCATGACCGTATCCACTTTGTTGCAGTCAGGCTGAATGTCTATAAGATTTCCGGATGGGTTGACCGCCTGAACAATTCCGACAGAATTGTTACTGTGATGAAGTACCAATAAAGTACTGACTTCTGAAACTGCCGTATGATTTCCGATGTTGTTCATGATGATGATTTTATTAGTTATTTTAATGGTTGTTGTTTTTTAACACACTCAGTATTATTTAGATTATTCCTTCATCCGCAAATGAAAAATGTGAATCAGAAGTCAAAATCACATGATCAAGCAAAGACATATCTAGTATTTTTGCAGCCTCTTTGATCTTTGCGGTCATTTTAATATCACATCCAGAAGGCTTTAAATTCCCTGAAGGATGATTATGGGAAACAATGATCCCTGAGGCATTGCAAAGAAGAGCATCCTGCATAATAATGCGAACATCCACCAAAGTCGAAGAAATTCCACATTCGGATATTTTCTTAATTCCAAGTACCTTATTTGCCTGATCCAGATACAGTGCAAAGAAAGATTCCCTATAATCCATTTCCTCCGCATCGAAGTGCGCTCTGAAAACATCCACCGCATCTCTTGATGACGATATAGACCTTTCACAATTTCCCTTCCTTGAGTAGCTCAATTTAATTTCGTTGACGATGTTGAATTTCATATTTCCTGCTCCGAGTACGGCGGAGACCTTTTTTTCCCGCACTTGCCATCAAAAACCCATGATTGCAGATTGAAGGAAACTTTGACCTTTTTCTATACTTTACTTTATTATTCCATCGGAAGAACTGGTCTTTAAATAATTTTATCAATTGAATGATCATAAGATCAAATAAGCATATTTATATCTAAAGAATAATAAGGATCAAAATTTCAATGAACTGCAATTGCATCTTGTGAGGTTTCTGACTTTTTCTATGCAGATCACCATTCAGGCAGGCACAAGGAAAACTGCAATCAATACCTTGAAAACAATAAGAAAGAACATTGATGAAAGCCTGAAATCTTTTTGCGGAGGTTCTGGGATCCCTGATCCCGGATACCCAAAAAGATTTTTTTCCGCAGGGACAACGGAATATATTTGCTATAGAAAATCAGGTAGCCTCATAGGACATTGAAAATCGTTGAAATCTGATTTGCTTATGATAGCTTCAATAAAAAATGATGCGCTATATCTGCAGAAATGGTAAACTGTCTAAAATGGAATTGTAAATCATCTATAAAATGGTTCTGAATCATCAAAATAGTTACTAAAAAAGGCTAACAATTGAAACATTTAATTGTAGACAAATGTCTTTTCATTCTTATATTTGACGCTTTAAAATCCAGTAATAACCGTATCTATAAATTAAACTATATATGATTCTCATTTTCAAAAAGTCATTGGCCGCAATTATATTATCTTTCTGTACTGTCTCAGTTTTCTCTCAGACAGACAGCATTGATGTATTTATCCAAAAGCAAATGCAAAAGCGTAAAATTCCGGGGTTAGAATTAGCCATTGTCAGACACGGTAAGATAATCAAAACAGGTTATTACGGATTGGCCAACATTCAGGACTCGATTGCTGTAAGTCAAAAATCTGTTTTCACGATCAATTCCATAACAAAGGCTTTTGTCGGAGTTGCAGTCCTTCAATTGGTAGAAGAAGGAAAATTAAAACTGAATTCTCCCATCTCAGATTACCTTACTGATATTCCTGAGACATGGAAGTCGGTGAAAGTTCAGCAGTTGTTATCGCACACTTCCGGAATTCCTGATCTTGTAGACGAAGAGGAAGCCGTATTGATCGCTGATAATTTTGATACGGCCTGGAAAAAAGTGATCGCTATGCCTAACGATTTCAAGGCTGGTGAAGAATTCAGGTATAATCAAACCAATTATTATTTGCTTGGTCTGATCATCAATAAGCTGAGCGGAATGACGTTCCAGGAATTCATCACCGAAGGGCAACTGCAAAAAGTGGGTATGCCAATGACCATCCGATCAGGTTTTGGAGCGACAAAAGAATTGGTTCCGAATGCTGCCAACAGTTATCAGTTCTCTAAAGGCAAACTCAATAATATGTTTTTCTCATTTCCGCCGCCCCTGCAAACAGCTGCCGGGATGAGTTCTACCGCAAACGAACTCGCAAAATGGATCATCGCATTACAGAATATGGAATTATTAAAACAGCAATCCAGCTTAGAAGCACTTTGGAAACCTGATGTATTGAATAATGGGAAAACCGCCGGCTTTAGCAGGCTTCTCAACGGCTATGCTGCAGGCTGGCCAACAATCGGCAGAGCAGAACATCCTGCATTGGCTCCTGTTGGTGGAGGAAGAGCAGCTGTATTTGTTTATCCGAAAGATGACCTTTCCATCATCGTACTAACCAATTTGTCAGGAGGATCTCCTGATGTTTTCATAGATGAATTGGCAGGATTGTTTATTCCCGATATGAGAGAAGCCAATGGTTTTGGAATGTCACCTTCAGCAAAATCTTTGAAAATGATTGTAGATAAAAATGGCTATAAGAATACCATCGAAACAGCCAAGAAATTGAAATCTAAAAATAAGGATTTCATATTGACAGAAAATGAAATAAATATTTGGGGTTACAAATTGATCTCGCAGAAAAGGCTAAAAGATGCTTTAGAATTATTTAAATTGAATGTATCATTATTTCCTTCAAGTGCTAATGCTTATGACAGTTTAGGAGAAACATATCTGGAACTTGAAAATTATAATCTTGCACTTAAAAATTACGAACACACCTTAAAACTAGATCCCCAAAATAAAATTGCGCAAGAAATAATCATAAAACTGAAATCAAAGCATTAACTATTTTTATAATGGATAACTATCAAAGCTACATCTTCAGCTAATTATAACCAAAAATAATCGCCGATCCCGGATACCCAAAAAGATTTTTTCCCGCAGAGACAACGGAATATATTTGCTATAGAAAATCAGGTAGCCGCACAGGCATTGTCTAACATTTAAATTTGCCCATATTAAATTCAAGTATATAAAATATTATGTAGGCTCTATAAATAAATTAAGAATTTAACCCTCAGAATTGAAAACAAACGCAGACAGATGAAAAGAAATGTAAAGGTTTAAAAGACTGTTTTTCTATACAACTAATCTCATACTATTAGCCGCGGATAATTCGATTACAATATTTGCTTTCTAAGAATGCAACGAATTACCTAGATTTACAGAAAAAACAATGACAAAGATTAGGAGTTACAACAGATGGAGATCAGTATGTTTAACCATGATTTTCTGCCTACTAACCTCTCAGGCAACCTGGGGACAGAAAAGCAGTCCAAAAAAATATCTGGAAGATGCAATCATGTTAATGAAGCAGAACTCTGTCAATAAGGGAACAGTGAATTGGGAAAAGTTATCGCAGGAGGCTTTTGCTTCCGCTGCGGATAAAAATACAGTACAAGAAGTGTATCCCATTATCATCAAAAGTCTGGAACATTTGAATGACCATCACTCTGGCTTCTATCCTCCTGAAATGGTCAGCGCTTATATGAGAACCTACCAGGAATCAGGTTTGGAGTTTCCATACCCTAAAGATAGTGTGATCAACGGAAACCTTGCCTATATTTCAGTGCCAGCTATAGGTAATCTCAATCAGGAGGATTGGAAAATGTACGTAAGTGATTTTTACAAGAAGATCAAAGTGCTGGATGCTAAAAACCCCAAAGCCTGGATCATTGATCTGCGGGAAAACGACGGCGGTATGTTTTCTCCGATGTTCAAAGCAATCCAACCATTTTTAGACCGTGAAAATGTAATCGGCTCTAAAGATAGCAGTGGCAAAACTAGTTATTATAAGAACAAAAAGAATAATGTGCTTTTTGAGACCACTACGGTCGCAACAATTGACGTTCCAGCAATTAGCCTTAAAAATAAGAATATTCCTTCTTATATATTGGTGAGCAAGAAAACGGCAAGTTCGGGAGAATTTGTCACTGCAGCTTTCGTGGGTCAGAAGAATTCGACCATAATTGGTGCGAATACGCAGGGGTTGACCTCAGACAATTCAGAGTTCAGATTGTCAGACGGTGCTATTTTAAAACTGACGACAGGCATTGTTGTTGACAGAAACGGAAAGGAATATAAAGAGATCGGAAAGGGCATTGCACCCGATATTGTAGTAAAAACAGGTAAGTTAGAAGATTATATCTCAGAAATCAAAATACGTTAAAATTACTTCACTCTACTTCATATTAAAAAACTATGATTAGAGATTGCAGAAAATTTTGACCTTGAAGTATGATTTACATACTATAGATCGATAAGAAAAATGATTTACAGCGGAATAATTATTTTAATTAATTAATGTTTTACGATAATTAATTATATATTTGCATTAACAAATTAATTGATTATCCTATGAATCAGAGTAAGAACATTTCAAAGATCCTGTATTACCTGTGCATTTTGTTATCGGCAGGCTATCTCCTTACATTCATCTATTCGGTATTCTGCCTGTTAACAGGTTTTGCTGTTACACCCTACAAGGAACATTTATATCTGCATATTAATTATCCTTTTACAGAGCAGCCATTTCTGAACATCGAAAATAATTATCCCTATATCATCTTTTCTTTTTTACTGGTTTTAGTAACATACGGTATCTTTTTCTGGTTGTCAGCAAAAGTGTTCAGGGTTTTCTTTCAGTCAAAATTATTTACCGAGGAAAATATCGTACACCTTGAGAGATTTTACAGATATAATATATTCGTTCCGCTTCCCATCGTCATTATGGCAAGTTTTTTCGTGGAGGTAGAAAGCATCATCTGGGGACTGGTCTTCATCCACTTTATGTTAGGAATTTTCTGTTTTTTCCTTGCCAATATTTTTAAACAGGGATTACATTTGCAAAACGAACAAGATCTATTTATATAAAAATGCCAATTATCATCAACTTAGACGTTATGCTTGCCAAACGAAAAATGCAGAGCAAAGAATTGGCAGAAAAACTGGGAATCAGCACTGTAAACCTCTCTGTTCTTAAAACAGGAAAAGCAAAAGGGGTGCGTTTTGATACGCTGGAAGCCATCTGTAAAGCTTTGGAATGTCAGCCGGGAGACATCCTGGAGTATAAAGAGGAATAATCCAATATCTCAAAAAAGCGATTTCGACTTTCGGTCGAAAAGCTTTATCGTAAACATTTTCAAACAAAATTTCGAAAGCAATGGAAACGTTGCCAGGATTTCTATACCCTAAAATCAATCCTATGAATACCTTACACATCAACAATCTAAACCTCACTTACAAAAATGGTTTTCAGGCCATTAAAAATATTTCTCTTGAAATAGAAAACGGAATGTTTGGTCTATTGGGACCCAACGGAGCCGGAAAATCATCTTTAATGAAAACCATTGTAGGTTTACAGAAACCGACCTCTGGAACTATTATCTTCAACGGTACCGATGTTTCTGAAAACACTGATCATATCAAACAAAATCTTGGATTTCTTCCTCAAGACTTTGGTGTCTATCCCAAGGTATCAGCTTACGATCTCTTGAAGCATATTGCCATATTGAAAGGAATTACAAACAGTTCCGAAAGAAAAAACCAGATTTTAAACCTGCTGGAAAAAGTCAATCTTTCTGATTTTAAAAATAAGGAAGTCCATACCTTTTCCGGAGGAATGAAACAGCGTTTCGGCGTTGCACAGGCTTTGCTGGGAAACCCAAAAATCATAATCGTGGATGAACCGACTGCCGGTTTGGATCCTGAAGAACGAAACCGCTTTAATTCTTTGCTTAATGAGATCAGCAGTGATGTGATCGTTATTCTTTCGACCCATCTGGTGGAAGATGTGCGAAATCTCTGTTCAGAAGTCGCCATTGTCAATCAGGGAAAGCTTCTCAGACAGGGAAATCCAAACGAACTGATTGCCGAACTGGAAAACAAGATCTGGTCAAAACCTATCGGAAAAGATGAGTTGGAAAATTATCAATCCAATTATAGAATCATCAGTCAGCAATTGATCGAAAGAGAATTGTACATCACTGCATTCTCGGAACAGCAGCTTCAAGATTTTTCTTCTGTAAAACCTTCATTGGAGCACGTTTATTTCCATACGCTCACTCAAAAACCATAGTTATGAATGTCTTATTTTTATTCGAGGTCAAACGTCTTGTAAAACGTTGGCCAGCATATCTTGTTGCCTTAATTTTATTATTGATCGGCATTTTCTGCGGCAATCAGTTCAATCTTACGGTTGGAGAAGGAATTTATCTCAATTCGCCTTACACCATTGGTTTTATGACCGGATTGTTGAGTTTGGTTATTATCTTTTTTGCGATCATTTTTGCCACTCAGATTCTTTTTAAAGATCAGGATTCAAAATTTGATATTCTTATTTTCTCTTATCCTTTTTCAAAGCGAACTTACCTACAAGGGAAATTTCTCACCTTTTTTCTGCAGACCTTTCTATGTTTTACATTTCTGATGATCGGTTTTGTGATCGGGCAAAATTTACGGACAGGAAGCGAGATCCAACCTTATTTTCATTTTTGGTATTACTTCTACCCTCTTTTGATTTTCGGAGGAATCAACTGTTTTGTAGTGTGCAGTTTTTTGTTTTTCATCTCGTTTAGTACGAAGAAAAAGCTTTTGGTCGTTGTCGGCGGACTGTTTCTTTACGTTCTTTATATGATTATTCTCGTATTTTCCAATTCACCGTTTATGGCAGGAAGCTTACCACAATCATTGGAAACCCAGCAATTATCTGCATTAATTGATCCTTTTGGAATGTCATCTTATTTTTTTGAAGCAAGAACCTTATCCGCTCAGCAAAAGAATGAATTGATTGTTCCGTTCTCGGGATATTTATTGATCAACAGAATCGTTTTTTTGATTATTTCAATCCTTCTTTTATTATTGACTTACAGAATATTTTCTTTCTCAACATTATCTCAAAACAAAAGTAAAAACAGGAACAAAAACCAGATAACAAATGTTTCTTTCGCTCTTAATTTGGAACAATTTACAACCACAAAATCAGTATTCGGAATTTCTGCCACAATAAAATCTATTGTTTCATTTGCGAAAATCGACCTCATTTACCTTTTTAAAAGTATCACTATTGTCGCCGTTTCTATATTGCTTTTATTCTTTGTTGGGATGGAAATGTACGCCGAAATCGAAAAAGGAATCCGTCTTCCTCAGAAATATGCAAGCTCAGGACTGATGTCTACCACGATTTCAGAAAATTTTCATTTGTTTGGAATGCTGATCGTCATTTATTTCATCAACGACCTTTACTGGAGAAGCCATTCATCGGGATTTTCACTTATTGAAAAAAGTACCTATTTTTCTAAAAGCAAACTGAGCGGACATTTTCTTTCTGTCACTATTTTATTATTCTTTCTTACAGCGATTCTGATTTTGGAAGGATTAGCATTTCAGCTGATTTACAACTACTTTCACATCGATTGGAATGCGTATCTGGGAACAGTTCTTTTTAATACCTTTCCATTGATCCTTTTTTCTGCTTTTATGTTATTGATCAATGACAATATTAAAAACCGATTTGTCGCTTTGGCCGTTTCCGTTCTTGCAGGTTTTACGTTCGCCGGACCGGTTTCAAAAAAGATCGTTTCTTATCCGTTATTAAGAATTTTCTCAGATTACAAAGGTGCTTACAGTGATTTCAATGGGTACGGAATCTATGCATCGGCTTTTGCAGAAAGACTGTTATTCGGGTTCGGAATGATTGCTTTTTTATGGTTAATCAATGAATTCATAAAAACTAAAAAATGGAATGTCAGACAAATCATTTTTACCGTCATTTTATTATCAATTGGAATTTTTACAGGAAGCCATTTTATGAAAGGTTATATTCCACAAAATGAAGATGAAAAATTAGGACGGTCAGCCCAATATGAAAAAAATTTCAAACATTATGAAAATCTTGCACAGCCAACAATTACAGACATAATTACAGAAATTCAGCTTTATCCATCTGAAAATTCTTATATGATTAATGGGAAATATCAACTGATCAATCTAACCGACAGACCAATTCATAAGATTTTAATCAATTTTCATCCGAACCTGAAAATAGAATCTGCAGTTTTCAATACCAATTATGACTCAAAAAAGATCGATCAGGAAGTCACCGAAATTTATTTGAAACAGCCCTTACAGCCTGGAGAAACAGCTGGTCTTGATTTTAAAATTTCCTATCATTGGTCGGCAGTGAATGGTCACGATTCATTTAATTCAATCATCGAAAACGGTTCTTTTATGAGAATCAGCAGGTACTTCCCAACGTTCGGTTATCAAGCAACTAATGAAATTGAAGATGAAGGAAAACGGACTGAATTTAAATTGGAAAAACAATCAGAATTAAAAAAGTTAGAAGCTCCGGAAGTGTTCAAGAAGGATTTCGTCAATCTGGATATGCTCGTTTCCACAGAAAAAGACCAGACTGCTGTAGGAACCGGAGATTTAATTCAACATTTTGTTAAAAATAACAGAACCTATTTCCAATATAAAGCTGAAAATATTCCGTTTCGCTTCGCCATTTCTTCCGCAAAATATCAGATAAAAACCACAGTTTATAAAGGAATAGCAATCAACATTTTTTATAACGAAAAACACCCTGAAAATGTGAATCATCTGATCGAAAATGCAAAACTGACTTTAGATTACTGCACCCAAAATTTTGGAAAATATCCTTTCAAGACCATCAATTTTGCAGAAGTTTCTTCCTTCACGAAAGGTTTTGCAGCCACCGCTTATCCTTCATCGATTTTTATGACGGAAGATATGCTGTTTCACGCCAATATTAATTCGGATCAGAATCAGGATGTCATCAATGAACTTGCCGGGCACGAGCTTTCACATCTCTGGTGGGGAAACAGCCAGATCGATCCCGACGATAGAGAGGGCGCAGTAATGCTGACCGAAACCTTGGCGATGTACACCGAAATGATGCTCTACAAAAAGATGCACGGAAAAGAGAAAATGTTGGAAAAAATAAAAGTTCATCAACAGATATTTGACAATGAAAAAGGTCTGTCTGAGATTCAGCCACTCTACAAGGTCACGGGAGAAAACACCCACATTTCATATTCTAAAGGCGCAGTGGCGATGGTAAAATTGAGTGAGATAATCGGTGAAGATCAAGTAAACACAGCCCTTAAAAACTTTCTTTTACACAATCAATATCCTAAGAAACCCACCACTCTGGATTTACTAAAAGAGTTTTATAAAGTGAGTCCTAACGAAAAGGTTAAAAAGAAAATCGACGTTTTATTCAGATCAAAATAACGTTGAACCATCCAAAAAGTTTCAATAATTAAAATTGCACTTACTTACAATGCTACAAATCATCGAAGTACACAACAGCCCCGACAAATGTCAGGGCTGTTTTAGTAATTTCAAAATTTTTAAAAGTTAAAGATAAGTTTCGGTGGTTAGCTCATTAACTTATTCTGAAAGAAAATTCATTAATAGGTAATCGGGCTTTCGGCATGGAAGCCAGAAAATCATTCGCTTCATCCCTGTAGCCTAATGATAAGATAACTGAAGCGTGAAGTCCCTTTTCGGATAGACCTAAAACTTCATTAAATAGTTTGGGATCAAAGCCTTCCATAGGCGTTGCATCCACTTTGAGCTCTGCCGCAGCGATCAAAGCCGTTCCCAGACCGATATACGCTTGTTTATCCGACCAGATTACATTTTGTCCGGGTGTCTGGACAGAGAAATATTCGATTAGCATATCCTTCAACTCGTTTAAAGCTCCTTTTTCCAAATTTCGTTGGTCTTCCATCATCTCGACATAGTCGAAGATATATTCACTTGTTATTTCATTGAATCCGGCAAAGACCAGTAAATGAGAAGAAGCATGGAGCTGTGCATTGAATGAACCTTCTCCCAATCTTTTCCTCACCTCGGGATTGGTGATGACAAACAGGCGGTACGGCTGTATTCCGCAGGATGAAGCGGTAAGATTGATGGCTTCAACAATTTGGTCGACCTTATCTTCGCTGACCTTCTTCTCTGAGTATTTCTTGACGGCATAACGCCATTTCAGGTTTTTGATTAATTCCATTTTGTTATTTATAAATTGAAAGGGCAAAGTTATCTCTTCAATGTGTATATTTGTAACCAAGTGACAAAAAGTTATAGTGACAAACGGGTAACCAAGTGAATGATATGGAACAAGAATTTGATCTGGTAAAAGATTGCAGTCAAAAAATATTGGCGATCAGTGATACAATGGAAATTTTAAACGGAAAATGGAAGATGTCCATTATCGCATGTCTTTGCTATAAGCCGATGCGATATTCCGAATTGCTCAAAGAGGTCAAAGGCATTTCCGGCAAGATGCTCAGCCGTGAGTTGAAAGATCTCGAAATTAATGAATTGATCGACCGCCATGTCCTGAACACGGCACCTGTTGCTGTGGAATATCAGATCACAGACTATGGCAAATCTCTTCAACAGCTCACGAACACCATCGCAGACTGGGGCTTTATGCATCGAAAACGTATTATTTCGGGAATGAAGAGAAAAATGGAGAGCAAATTGTAAAATGATATACATCCTATCAAAAGTCAAATAATCTTTCTACCTAATACTTTAGTTCCATAAATGGCCAACAATCGAAAATCAATTTACAGTGCACTTGCCGCCAACCTGCTGATCGCATTAACCAAGTTTATTGCAGGAGCATTCACCAACAGTTCTTCTATGATCTCTGAAGGGATCCACTCTACTGTCGACACCACCAATCAGCTGTTATTATTGTATGGATTAAAAAGGAGCAAAAAGCCGGCAGATGAATATCATCCTTTCGGTTACGGCAAGGAATTGTATTTCTGGTCTTTTGTCGTTTCCATATTGATATTTGGTCTTGGTGGTGCATTATCCATTTATCAGGGTATCTTACATATTTTGGAACCAGAAGTGATGAAAGACCCTTTCTGGAACTATATCGTATTGGTGCTCTCACTAATTTTCGAAGGAACTTCTCTACATATTGCCGTCAAAGAATTTAACAAAACCCGTAACGGTCTTAAATGGTGGGATGCGATCATCAAAAGCAAAGACCCCGCAAGCTTTCTCGTGGTCTTTGAAGATGGTGCAGCAGTGGCAGGTCTGATTGTAGTGATGGTATTGATGGGAATCAGCCATACCTTCCAGATCCCTGAATTGGACGGCCTTGCCTCGATCATTGTCGGATTGATACTGGTATTTGTTTCTTTTATCCTTGCCAGAGAGAGTCGAAGCTTATTGATGGGTGAAGGAATAGCGCCGGAAACAAGGGAAAAGATTGCAAAACTGGCTGAAAAAGATGTTGCGGTGGTTAGAACAAAAAATATATTATCTACTTACCAGTCACCCGAGGAAGTTGTACTGATGCTCATCATCGATTTTGAAGACCATCTGGATACTGAAGATATCACTGAGGCGATTAAACGAATTCGTGAAAATATAAAAAGGGAATTTCCATTGGTTCATTTTGTTATTATTCAGCCGGAATAATTGATACAACAGAATTTTTTTTATTCTACGGAAAACCGTAAAAATTGATAGAAGGGCTTTATTACTTTTACCGCTATATATTTTTTACGATGAAAAATTTAACTTTGTTTTCAATCTTGCTATTGATTTTATCATGCAGTGCTCCTTCCAAAAAGAATACACTTACATTCACCAAACAGGACTATAATGGGGAATGGCCGTTCTCTGTCAATGAGATTGAGGTTTATTGTTCCGGATATAAAGAAATTTACGGAAGAACAAACAATGGTAAAATCTATGCTCTTAACGGATCAGCGAAAGGAGCTTCACATAACGACCCCTCTATCAGCAAGGTTGAGGAGATATGGTTGGATGACCCCAAATGGATCGGTCTGAAGATCTCGTACGGGGATTTTATAACGCAGGGGCTGACCATCTGTGAGAATAAATAAATTAATCGGTGGTCAACGGGAAAGATATTTTCAATGTATAATTTTGAATAGTTATTCAAGATAACTCTATCCCACATTTACCTTCAAATAATGTAGATTTGACTGAAAAAGACTGTATGTTTTATATCCACCTTTACTGTAATTCAATTTGAATCAATCAAATTATACAGGAAAATGGACAACAAATAGCACTAATTGCATATGCCAATACAATTGTAGGTTTTCAAATCGCTGAAACCCTTTCAGATAAAGACTATAGCTTTTATGCAGGTTTTAAAACATTATTTTGAAAGATCAACTGTTACCCTGTTCAATAATAAACCTTTCATTACTGAAGGGTTTATTATTTGAAAATGTTATTTTTTTGATTCTTCAACTGAAACTTTTCTAAAGTCTTTAAACAGTTTGCTTAGTTCAAGGGCTGATTTTCTTGCTCTTGTTCCTGCTGCCTTGTTTCCTTTTTCCGATTGTTGATTCGCTTCAGTTGAAAATGCTTCAAATTCTGCATTGATCTTTTCGATAAGTTCTTTCATAATATTATAAAATTAAATTGGAGGGCAAATATAATGGTATTGCAAAGAATTATCAATGTTCTCAGATCAAGTTTAGCCTATTTTTTTTATTTTTATGGAAAATTAAACCCGATGAATTACCAGACATTTGACCCGCACCAAGAATTGAAGATGCTTGTCAAATGCTATTGGACAATGGAAGATTCGGGATGTGATCGACTTGAAAAGCAATCGATCATTCCAGATGGATGTATGGAAATGATCTTCCATCATGGAGATCTTTATAAGCAGTACACCGGTGATGGAAATATTGTGATCCAGCCAAGGTGTTTTGTTATTGGCCAGTTGACACGTCCACTTGAAATAGAACCTACAGGTAAGACGGATATCTTCTCTGTCCGTTTCCATCCCTATGGTTTTTTGCCATTAACTTCGATTCCGATAAAGGAAATGGAAAATACTGCTGTTCCATTAGAAAGACTTTTCGATCGGGATGGGAAAGATATTGAGGAAAAAATATTAAATGCGCATTCGGTACAGGAAAGGATCAATCTGATCGAAATATTCTTACTGAACAGGCTGGAACGTGCGGATGCAATCAATAATATTGTGAGAACAACCGTAGATAAAGTCTTAACGGGTAATGGACAGCTTTCCATCAATGAACTTTCCGGCCAAATCAATGTCAACCAAAGGCAGCTGGAACGTAAGTTTCATTTGGCAATTGGATTGAGCCCCAAAAAATTATCAAAGATCATCCGTCTTCAGGCAGCGCTCAATAATCTGTTGACAAAGGGATCAACTACCTTTACTTCTCTGGCCTACGAGAATGACTATTATGATCAGGCCCACTTCATAAAAGATTTCAAAGAATTCGTTGGGGTCACACCCAAAGAATATTACGGAAAGCATTTGAAAATGAGTTCTTTTTTTATCGGGGAATGATCGTGTCGCATTTTTACAATTTTGTCTGCAGAAGATACCGCAACTTCGCATTGTGATCTGATGATTCAGTAACAATGAATTGCCTGAGCGTCTTTGATAAAATAAAAAAATGATGACAAGAAAAAGAAATTGTTCTATTGTTGCTGCCCTGCTAATGCTTTGCAGCTGTACCATAAAAAATACATACAGCATCAAAAATGCGGAATGGCTTGTTGGAACCTGGGAACATAAAACCTCGAAAGGAAGCATCTACGAGACTTGGAAAAAAATAAATCGTAATGAATTAAGCGGTTATAGTTATATGATCAAGAATAAGGATACCATAATTTTTGAGACCATACGACTCGTTAACGAACACGGAAAAATCTTTTATATTCCTGCTGTCAACGATCAGAACAGCGGCGCTCCGGTCAGGTTTTCGGAAAAGAAAATTTCTGGACCTGCATTGACCTTCGAGAATAAAATGCACGATTTCCCACAGGTTATTTCTTATATAAGAATTGGTAATGACTCTCTGAAAGCTGAGATCTCAGGATTAAGAAATGGAAAAGATGAACATCGGTACTTTCCAATGAGCCGTCTTAAATAATACCGCACAAGATCTTCCATTCTACATCAATTTTGCCAAAACAAATCCGATGACCAATGCCAGAACAAACGCGATAATGATCTTGAAATAATCAGTTTTATTATGTTGAACTTCCTGATTCAACCTGACATTTTCCTGTTTCAATGTTTCCAGATTGACCAGCAAAGACGAAGTCTTTTCATTGATGGCAGATTGTACATTCTTCTCGTGCAGAACAGCGATCTCTTTTTTGTAGCTCTCCATTTCTGCGAGACGTTGCTTCTGCTGCTCCTGAAAATTCTTTTGTAGTTCTTCGAGTTGTTTCGATGAAGAGGACTGAAGTTTTTGAAATTCTTCATTTCTGACCTTCAACTGATCTGAAAAGGTCTTATTATGTGCCTCGTTCTGTTCCTTATATGTTTTCTGGGCTTCAGTAAACTCCTCATTTTTCTTTTTCAATTGCTTTTCCAAGGTCTCCACCTGCTCTGAAAACTGCTTGGTCACATCTTTTTTCACCTCATTGATGAGCAGAGCCCTCGAATTCGATCTTTCGTGAGAAAGCTTTTCAGCAATGGCGTGCAATCCCGCACCATAATCGTGCGGTAAATGAAAGCGCTTGTCAGCCAGCTTATCCAATAATGTTTCATCGACCGTATGGCCGATTGCAGTGACCATAATCGGTTTCATTGAAATAAATAATTCAGACAAACTCAGGTCATTAAAGGTTTCCATACTCCGACGGTCGCCTCCTCCCCTTACCAAAGCAACAATGTCGTAATCCAAAGCTGTAATTTCTTTCAGTATCGCAATGATCGCTGTTGATGAAGTAATATTGCAGTTGTAATTATCAACTTTAAAATACTGTGACGAAACATCCAGCCCCTCTGAAAAGTCCCTTTGCACGATGGCATTATTACCATAGATATTGGCAACCTTGATCTTTTCATCTTTAAGCATTTGATCCCTGATGAGCGTCTCAAGGTCCTTCGATCCCAGTTCAAGTTTTTTCTGGATTAGCCCATATTTCTGCAGCTCTTCCTCAGATATTGATCTTTCTTCCTGATGAACGATCTCATCTACCACAAAGCGTAGTTCAATCGAAGAATTTTTAATGCTTTTCTCAATAAACCCTCTGAGGGTATAGATCTCATTGTTGGTGATTTTGCTCCTGAGCAGTGACGAAATGCGAATCCCAATCGAAGTATGATCACCTTCTGAAAACAAAAGATCATAATAATAGTTCCCGTAGGACTTGCCGCCTCCATAAGCATACCTGCCTTTCAGATAGATCAAATTGACCGTTGCATTCAGCTTCAGTGCATTACTGAAGATCCCCATTACAGATGCCGGCGAATAGACCGGATAAGATACTTCGTTGTCCTCCATTAAATAAAATGATCATTGAGATCGAGATCAGATACAAAGATATTGCTTATTGTGATTACATCATAAAAGTTCTTTTATCCTACTGATTTTTTTAAAATTTCAATGAGGATCCTCTATTTCATTTCCATCCCACCCTTTGTCGCCATAAAATATAGTCCTGATTTTGATTCTCGATAGATTCTATATCTTCTACAGATGGAATTTTATCAATTTCATTTTGAGCAATTTCCGGTAAATTGTATTTTTTTCGCAATTCATTAAGTTCATCTTTATTGACAACCGGATAGATGCTTCCATCCGAGTTGTATTGAGTTCCGAATCTCTGCGGTTTGCCTTCAAAAAACTGGATTCTGTCAAAAAGATAGGCCAAGTTTTTCAAATTGATGTCAGCCCGATCTTCAAGCATCAACTGGTAAGCACTTTTCATCAGTTCCGGATCTGATATGGAATGCTGGATGACCAGCCAGGCTGCATCACTTGCTTCTTTTCCAACTTTTGAGATCGTAGGAAACCCTATCTGCTCAATGATATTCTTCAGGTTTTGAGCGTTTTCTTTGTGTATTTTTTCCATTTCCGGATGGTAACCACTTGAAAGCTTTCCTTCTTTCATTAATCTTTCCCTTGTGGTCAGGTCTTTATTTTGCATCTGCACCAGATCTTTTGCAACACTTTTCATTGGTTTTGTTTGTTCAGGTTTTGCGAATAGAATCCAGATATTTCATTGGCTCATCTCTTTACCTTTTTTTGGAAGATGAGCTATCAGTTCGACTTCTAATTTCGCTGTAGGCATATACAATCTTTGTACTTGAATCCATGTGGCCGCCGGAAAATCATTTTGATAAAACTTTTTTCTGAAGTGATTAAGCTTTTTCATCTCTTCTATATCTGTGGTATACAGGTTTTCTTTCACCACATTTTCGAATGTTGCCCCAAAACTGGCCAAAGAAGTTTTAAGGTTGTCATATAATGATGTGATTCCTTCAGGTGTAATTTCCGTTGCCACGGCGCCTGAGATATAAAGTACATTGTCAACCTTTAATACCTGGCAGTATCCTGCAACGGTATCTTGTTTTACTTTGCTATTATTCCAATGCCACTTTTTTTTCTTGATGTTTGCCTGTTGAGAAAAAAAATTGTTAAACGGCAGTAAAAATAGAAGAATGATTATGTATCTCATATGATGTGATTTGTATATGCGAAAATAATGAAATCATTCAATAGAAATGATAGGTTTTTAGACCAATATGGTTGTCAGAGAATTAATTTCCTTTAGGATTCAATCAGGAATTTTCTAGAACTGTTTAGCAGTAATACTATTTTGGTTTTGATATCTTATCCACCATTTCATTGATGGCTTTCTCAACAACTTCTGGCTGTTCCTGATTGATATAGTGACCACTTTTAGGCACCAGAATCTGTTTGCTGTTAGTGGAAAGATGCAAAAGGTCTTTTTGCATTTTAGACCAGGCATTGAGCATCTCTGTTTTTAATTTTTTGTCCTTTATTGCTGCGTCATAACGTTTTTTATCTGCTGCGGTCAAAACCAAAAGAGGAATAGTACCGAAGGATCTTATTTTCGATGCCTCTTTTTTGATGGAGTTCATCTCGTCCTGCTCCTCCAATACTGCGTCTGCACTTTTGAAAAGTAATGCCGGCATGATGGAGTTCTGATAGGTGTATTGTTTTTCATTCGGGAACATCCCTTTGAACATCAGTCTCGCAATTCCAAAAGCATTGGCAAATTTCAGAAAACCGCCGGGCAGTCCTTGATTGACCATTTTGTATAATTCGGGAGACAAAAATCTCTGATCGTCGGGATATTGGCTGTCCACAAGGATCACGCCTCCGACATCCTTGGGATAACGGTTGACAAAAAAGCGCACCAGTGTCCCTCCAAACGAATGTCCTACCAGGATGTAAGGTTTGGGTGCGTCAACTTTCTCCAGTAAAAGATGCAGTTCTCTCGCCACATCTTCACCTGATTTTGGATTTTCACCTCTCTCGCTCCACAAAATTCCGGACCTGTCATATGAAATGCTGGTGAAGGAAATTGGCAATTGTTGTTGGATGTTGTACCACTGCAGATGACCTGCGGGATCAAATGCCGTTTCAAAGACCACAGTTAGGCCTCTGTTTCCTTTCTGATAGAAATGCATGAGATGATTTTCTACCTCCACAAAATTGCCATCAGGCTTGATCTTTTCAGCATTGTTTCTGGATATTCTTTCAAATATAAATCCCGTTAGAAGTAACATTATGACCAGTAAGATCAATACCAGTCCAATCATTTTCACCCATTTAAAAAACCGTTTCATCATTTTTTTATCTAAATACATTTGAGCCATCGTTTTTTTATTTATTTATTTTATTTTACTTTTTTAATTTGTAATTTTTACCTGCCGATATTTTTTAAAAGGCATACCATACTGCTTATTGCAACCTTGAACATTCATCCGTTACCAAATAATTTTATTTCTATCCGTTTTCATATTTTCAAAAGCATTATATTGATTTGACAATTGGTCAGGTCATTTGAACACGACCTGTGCTGATCTTCTGTTTAAAAAATAAGCAATGAGCAGATTGGGAACCCAGCATAACCAGGCCACAACAATGTAAGAATCGGCAGGGTCTCCTGTGATGGTTTTCAAAAAGGGATACCAAAGTCTAAGAGTAACGGCCGCAAATGTACAGGCATAGCTGTAGGTCATCAATTGTTTATGTAATATGACGTTGGAATTTCTTGCCTGTACTACTCCACTTATCGTCGTCACCAGCCAAATCAATCCCAGAGAGATAAACCCAATTGCTGATATAATTCCTCCATTGGCATAAAACCCCAGATATATTGCGGAAACCGAGCTAATAACCACAGCAATTGCATAGATCCTTCCCAGGAACCGGTGTATCCGGAGATACTTGCTTCGAAATGAACTTCCAAACTGACGCCAGCCAATGAATAATGCCAGTCCTCCAAAAATAATATGGACCCAAAATGCTGTTCTCCATAACATATTATGGAATACTTCAGGTAACTTAGAGTTGAGAAAAGTATGCTTATGTTCTACAAAGGCATACAATAATGGATAGACCCCTATAAGCAATGCCAAGACTGCCATCAATACAAATAATAATTTTCTCATTTCGAGGGATTAATTTTTTGTAAAAATGACAATTAAAAAGGTCTCAATCGTCCCACAATGAAAGGTGGCACCAACTTATTAAAACCTGTAATTCAATCAATTAAGTACTTTTATCGAAATTGGTTCTTCTTATTCCATATCGACCTTGTGACTTTTCAGAAATTCTCTGGGTGAAGAGTGCATGAACTTTTTAAAATTCCTGTTAAACGAAGTTTTTGAATTAAATCCACTTTCCAACGCAAGTGATAAGATCGTATACTTCGCATTCCCGGACAATAGTGCGATCCTTTTGAATTCTTCAATTCGCCGGCTATTGATAAAGTCATAAAAGTTTTTATTTTCAATAGAATTGATGGTCTGGGAAAGTGTATTGGGATGTACATCTAAAAGCTTTGCGACAGAATTCAGATTTAACTCCGGATTTTTATAGATCTTATCTACATCCATCAGAGCAACCAGTCTTGTATGGATATTCTGAATTGTCTCTTCGCCTGCAAAGTTTTTTTCATATTTTGAATTTGGCAAAGGAGATGTACCTATTGGATCTTCCGTAACTTCCGCTGATTCCTGAATCTGATGATCAAGAATTCCGACCCTGCTGATCCCAAAATACGCAGCCACTATGATGAAAACAGTAACCAAAGAAAAGATCAGAAGATCATTCTTTAAAATGACAGCAAACCATATCAATGCAATCCCTGCAATTAGATAATAGACCCAGTTCAGATTGATCTTCTCGGTATTGGAATATAATCCTGAGATCTTATTTCTATACTTTCTAATCGCGCTGATACTCATACCTACGTAAACAATTCCTGATATTACGATCAAGACCTTTATATAGATCCTCAACATTTTGTAGGCACCTCCTCCCTGTTGATAGATATTGATCTTGTCTTGTGAGGGCAGCAAAAAAAAATTGATCAGGATCAAATAGATACTGAAAACAGGAGCAATATGAAAAAGCCAAATATGCCTTTTGGGGGCACTACCGGTAAGGCATAGAACATACAGATAAAGCATAGGGCCGTGGATCAATGGAAATGGTATTTCAATTCCAAGTAAGTAAGGGAATTTCAGATATGTTTCTGACCAAAGCAACATAAAGAAGATGAGATGTATACCTATGATCATAAACCAAATTGCCAAAACATAGTCTGCCATGATCTTCTTTGCTTTTCCCAAAATAAGAAAAGATGAAAAACAAGCTATAAAGATCCCTGCCAGATAAAATACCGGAGGTAATGATTGTAAAACAAGATGATGCATCAACTTACGACATTATAATATAAATTCTAAAGATGCAATATTATTGATTTCATTCTTTTAAATTTATAATAAATTTACTTGTTTCTGATTTTTTAATACGAAAAACACGAATCAAAGATATCTTTCTTATCCAAGCTTGAGCGTTAAAGATTGCAGGAAGGTTCTCACATCTGACAGCATTTTCATTTCTTATAAAATTCTGCCAGTTCATAGGAAAATACAACGCTGGTTATTTTCCATTGACCATCAGTTTTGATAAGCTGCCAGAGTTCTTTTCCGTAATTCTTCATTTTTTTATGAGACCAAAAGGTGTAATCAAATATGACACTTGCAACGGCATCGTCATTGATGATCTGAACATTCTCAAACAATTCCTTCTTTTCCTCCTTTGTCATAATATACCTGAAAAAACTTCTGTAGGTATCGTGAAAATAGTTTTTTGTGTTTTTGGGATCAATTTCCTGAAGCTTATTCTGGCTTCATGGTCTGATAACACCTATCCAGTTGACAGGATCTTTATGGAACAGACTATGGAAAGTTGCTGAATCCTTTTTGATGATACTTTGGCTAAATTGTGCAACAACATTCTTGATCGCCTCTTTTTCCTGTTTGATGCTTTGAGCAACCGTAAGATTGAAAATTGCTACAAATACGAGTACATTAATTCTTTTCATGGGACCGGGTTTTTATAATTTTATTTTTAATGTAAGAAGAAGGTTTTTCAATGCTGTACAGATAAACTACACCCACGAGAATACACACTGAAAAGCAAATAACGAAAGCTAGAGTACCTGATACTGAAATAATGGTTCTGTCCAAAAACATCTGTACAATATGAATGACACCTTTGTGTGACAGATAAATTGAATAGGATAACAACGCCAGCTTTGATGTGAAAAAATTGTTTTTACTCCCCAAAAACGTAGAAGAAGAAATGGCTCCAAGCAATAAAATCCCATAACTAACGGCCACAAAAGTAAATCCGAAAATTGAAGCGCCCTGTGAATACTGATCTCTGCAAAAACAAAGAGAAATAGATACTGAAAGCAGGCCCGCAATCAGAAAAAAAACACCTCTTTTATCAATCAGATTTTTAAATTTTACAGAAAACTGAAAAAACCAGGCTATCAAAACACCAATTGCAAGCCCGTCAAATCTTGTGTAGGTCGGATAATAGATCTTCATATACCACACCTTCCAGAAGTTGGGACTGTTAAGGTTGGGAATGATGAATTCATTCCACGAAAAATGCCGGAATAAAATGGATGCTATAATGACAATTAGGACTCCATATTTTAGATAATGTATAGACTTTGCTTTGATAAAAAATAAGATGATTAATGGGAGAAGCAGGTAAAATTGCTCTTCTATACATAATGACCAGGCGTGAGAAAAAGTTCCTTTATTGATAACATCCAGCCCGTAATTCTGAGTAAAAGAAATGAATTTCCAAAATGAAGGCAGAGCTTCCCTTTCCCGGAATGCCGGAATGCAGAAATACAGGAACAATGTAAAAATGTAAGGTGGCATAATACGGAAAAACCTCTTGGTAAAGAAAGTCTTCAGCCGAATTGTATGATGTTCCCTTATTTCTATGAATAATTGATTGGCAATCAAAAAGCCGCTTATTACAAAAAACAGATCTACACCGCTCCACCCTATCCATCCAATATCATCAATCCAGGACGGATGTTGAAACATTCTGTAATGGTACAGGAATACCAATAAAATAGCGAGTGCACGGAGATGGTCCAGTCCGATAAATTTAATATTGTGCATATATTTTTTTTGCGAAATTCATTCAATTCAATTAAATTTTAATCAATGATATGCAGACCGCACTCATGTGAATTTATATACAATAATTTTACTTTCAAACGCAAAAAATTGCCGTCTGCATCATCATCTCTTTCTTTCACAAATACTTGTATCGGGAAACATTTTTAATTTCTATTTTTGATGATTATGAACAAAACCCGGAACTTGAAACCTAAAAAAGAACTCGGCTATCAAATCATATTTTGGGTCGCATTATTTCTTTTTGGAGTTGCGAAAAATTATGGAGAGCACGATCATCTTAATTTTAAAGCGTTATTTTACTATGATCTCTGCCACTGGATATTTCAGATCATTGGGGCAAATTTTATCTATTTTGTACTGATCAGAAAGTATTTCGATTCCAAGAGATACACTTTGTTTTTTATTTACCTTTTTGTGAGTCTGTATATTTTAGGCGTCCTGAATCGAATCTTCATTGTTTACGCTGCAGAACCGTTCTTTGCAGATTATCCGAAAGACAGCATTGCTGACATTTTCTCTGATATAAAATATCTTTTGTTTCATTATATCTTCACGATCATTTCCGGTTCTTTTATTTTTGTATCCATCATGTTTATCCTGCGCTATAAAAATGAGAAACACAGTCGGCTGCAAATTCAAAAAGAAAAAACTGAACTGGAACTTAAGGTTTTAAAATCGCAGCTTAATCCACATTTTTTATTTAATACACTCAACAATATTTATTCTTTGGCCATTTCTAATTCTGCTGCCACGGCCCAATCGATCAGCCGGCTGTCAGATATACTGGACTATGTTCTTGCCAGAGGACAGGAAAAGATGGTCAGTGCTGCTGAAGAATTAAAAATCATTAAAGATTATGTTGAGCTTGAAAAATTGAGATATGATGAACGGCTGACCGTAAACCAGTCTGAAAACATTGAGTTTCCGGCATTTATTCCCCCATTGTTGTACCTCTCCTTAGTTGAGAATGCTTTTAAACACGGTGCAGAAAAAACAAGTGGTGATATTGAAATTAATATCTCTCTGTTTACTGACCGTAATTTTGCTACATTTAAAGTGGAAAACCATTTTTATGAAAAAGCAGCTGATGAAAGGATCGGAATCGGACTGAATAACATCAAAAAACAACTGGAATTATATTATACCGATAGACACTCTTTGGAAATCGAAAAATTTGGAAATCGATTTTCGGTAAAACTAACTACTCCTTTACATTATGATCAATTGTATAATCATCGACGATGAGCCATTAGCGATCAAGCTATTGGAAAACCACATTTCTAAAATTGGGGAGATGAAAGTTGTGGGAATAGGAAAAAATGCACTGGAAGCTTACAGGATCTTACAGCAGGAATCCGTCGATCTGATGTATTTGGATATTCAGATGCCGGACCTGAACGGAATTGAATTTCTCAGGTCATTAAATAAAAAACCGAAAACAATTTTCACAACCGCTTACCGTGAATATGCCGTTGAAGGATTTGAGTTGGAAGCCGTCGATTACTTATTGAAACCTATTACATTTGAACGGTTTTTTAAATCGGCAGAACGAATATTAAGAACTATTAAAAAAGACAATGATGAAGATTTTGTGATTTTAAAATCGGGAGGATTCAATATGAAGATCTTGTTGAAAGATATCATCTACTTTGAAAGCGATGGAAACGACATAAAAATTCATCTTATTAATGAATGTATCATCGTTCCCAAAATGACCATCTCTGAGCTTGCAGCAAATCTGCTGAACAAAGGCTTCATAAGAATTCACCGTTCGTTTATGGTCAATACCGCCCATATCACGGCAATCAGCAATCAGGAAATTTTGGCGGGAAAAATATCGATTCCTTTGGGACGTAGTTATAAAAAGGAATTCGAAGACTTTGCAAAGATATTTTTGGCAAAACGTTCTTTTTAGACAATCACTTACGATTTAATTAATATTAAATTTACTACTTTGTATTGCATAGTATTAATAAATAAATATATCTTTGCATAAAATCACACCACTATGCAAAAATTATTGTTATTATGCCTGACTGTTTTGCTTTCCGTTACTGTAAATGCACAGAATTTCGATCGAAAAATTGACAGTTTAATTCAATCTGAATTTAAGGAAACCAATGGGCCGGGTGGCGTTTTCCTTATTGCAAAAAAAGGGAAACCCGTCTATGAAAAAGCCTTCGGAATGGCCAATCTGGAATTGGAGTCAAAACTGAACACGAACAGTGTTTTCCAGATCGGTTCTATGACCAAACAGTTTACAGCAATTGCTATTCTGATGTTGGAAGAGCAAGGGAAATTAAAAGTAAGTGATCCTGTTTCCAAATATATTCCTTCATACCCTAATGGAGATAAGATCACCATTCATCATCTTTTGGCTCACACTTCCGGTATCAAGGATTTTACGAAAATGAAGACCTTACAGGACATTGCTCAAAAGGAAATGACACCGGAACAGATGGTTGACTTCTTTAAGAATGATCCTGTGGATTTCGCTCCCGGAGAAAAATTCGAATATAATAATTCAGGATACGTGGTTTTGGGTTATATCATTGAGTTGGCATCTGGAGAAACATACGAAGATTTTATCAAAAAGAATATATTTGATAAGGCTGGAATGACTAATTCTTATTACGCCAGTGACAGAAAAATCATCAAAAACAGAGCATTTGGCTATCACAAGAAAAGTACCGGTTACGTCAATAAAACAGTCATTAATTTCAGCGTTCCTTTTTCTTCAGGTTCATTGATGTCAACTTTGGATGATATGCTGAAATGGCAGAATGCTTTAAATAAAAACCTTCTATTAAATTCTAAAGAAGAAACAAAAGCTTTTACCAAGTACAAACTCAATAACGGTCAGGAAATAGAATACGGCTATGGTTGGCATTTGAAGAATATCAGCGGAATTCCTACTCGTGAACACGGCGGAAGTATATTCGGATTCAAATCGATGGCTGTTTATATTCCAAGTGAAGATATTTATGTGCTTGGATTCAGCAATTGTGACTGCAACTCTCCCACTCAGCTGGTAAAAGATATGGCTAAACTGGCTCTTGAAAATCTAAAAAAATAATTCATGCCGATTTTTCAGCAATTACCAATCAAAAGACATTGATATGATGAAAAAACTTAATAAAAAACTTTTACTGATCAGTTGCCTGACTGCCCTATTTTGCATCCAAAATCTGTCGGCACAAATTAGTACCCATATTAAAAATGATAAAAAGAACTCCATTGACAGCCTTATCGAAAAGAAAATGAATCAGGCGGGAATCATCGGCATCGGAGCCGCTATTATCATCGACAAAAAACTGGTCTGGACAAACGGTTATGGTTTTGCAGACAAAGAAAATAAAATTCCTTTTTCTCCCACGACCATTATGAACATTGCTTCCATAAGCAAAACTTTTACAGGATTCTGCATCATGAAAGCGATCGAGGAAGGAAAGGTCGACCTTGATGAAGATATCAACCATTATCTGCCTTTCAAAGTCACCAATCCCAATTTTCCCGATGAGAAAATTACCTTGAGACATCTGGCGACCCATACTTCGGGTTTGGCAGACCGATATCCTTTTTATACCGACAGTACTTATGTTTCTAACGGTCAAAAACCAGAACCTTTAGGTGATTTTTTGAAAAACTATTTTGTAAAAGGTGGTAAACATTACAATAAAGAGAATTTTCTAAAGTCAAAACCCGGTACAAATCGTGACTATTCCAATATAGGCGCAGGGCTTGCCGGCTATATCATTGAGTTGAAAACGGGACAAAAACTCAATGAATACAGTAAAAAATATATTTTCAAACCTTTAAAGATGAAAAATTCGGGTTGGAATCTGTCCGAAATCAATTTAAAAAACCACTCCAAACTTTATCAAAAGGAAGACGGTAAAATAAAGTCAATACCGCTGTATGAAGGTATAACCTATCCAGATGGCGGTGTACGGACTTCTGTAGATGAGCTTTCAAGATTTTTTATCACCCTGCTGAATGATGGAAAATACAATAACAAGAGATTACTAAAGAAAGAATTGGCAGAAGAAATGCTCCGTTTTCAGTTCACAGAATCTAATAAACCTGACAATGTCAAACCTGATAAGCTTAATTCAGGAATTTTCTGGGCAACAAAAATGGGAGGCAAAAGAATTGGACACAATGGTTCTGATCCGGGCGTAAGAACATTTATGCTTTCTGACCTAAACAAAGAAATAGCTGTGATTGTATTTTTCAACACTTCATTAAGTGAAGCCGATGAAAATAAATTTTTCGATATCTATGAAGACTTGTATAAATATGGTTTTGAATTGAAATCAAAGTTATTGAAGAACTAGTCCTAAAAATAACAATCTTTTGTAAGACAAGCTTATTTTCAAGCTATATTTGATCTTTCAAAAACGCCCTTGAAATTACTAAAAAACTGAGATTAAACCTTAATTAGCCGACAAAAATCATCCCTAACATTATATTCTAATTTCACCTCTATAAAAAATAACTATGAAAAGATTAATATTCACCTACAGCATTTGTCTAGTATTCATCTTATTATCTTCTAAAACGAACGCGCAAATTCCTTTTGAGGTCAACAGTAACGGACACATTATCATCAAAGCAAAAATCAATAATGTGGAAGGAAAATTCATTCTTGATACCGGAGCAGGTCTCAATGCTATTTTCACAAAATTTTCCAATAAGATCAAAAATGAAAAGACCCCTAATTTTTTTGTCGGACACAGAGCAACTGGTGAAGAACTGAACGTAGACTTATATAACGCCAAAAGTATGGAGATCAACAATAAAGAATTCAGTGATCAGCAATACACGATTGTTGATCTGGAATTTGGAGATATTGATGGGATGATCTCATTGCAACCTTTCAGAAATACACCCATTACAATTGACTATAACAACAAAAAAATACTTTTCAACAAATCTACAAAAGGGGAAAAGAGCATTGATATCCAAATAGCAGATTATGCAGGGAAAGCGATTGATATTTTCACCTACGTAGAGTTGAATGACACTCTGAAGATCCAAACATTATTGGACAGCGGTGCCGGAAAAAATTCCTTTTGGTTCAGTTCCAAATTAATGGAAGTTTTAAAACTAAACAAAGCAGATTTTAAAGCAGTTCCTATTAAAAGCGACTTCAAGAAAGAAAATAATTATTATGTAGGAAAACTGTCAAAAATAAATACAACAAATAAACTACGCAAAGTAGAGAACTTAGATACTGCATTTATTGATGGATTGATCTATGAAGGGAAAACCAGCATTGACTGGCTGGGTCATGTTCTGACCATTGATATTGCCAAGAAAAAAATATTTATTGCTGATTAAAAGTATCTAAGGTCATTAGCTATTGGAAGATTTGAAATCTTTTATATATTTGGTGATATTAAATCCATCGACCATGCTGGCAGAATTTGCAGATTTTTCTGATGCTGAAATACAGTTATTCAATAAAAATATCTGTAAAATGAAGCTGGACAAAAATGCGGTTCTAAGC
This sequence comes from Epilithonimonas sp. JDS, assembly GCF_021261315.1. Lineage (GTDB taxonomy): Bacteria > Bacteroidota > Bacteroidia > Flavobacteriales > Weeksellaceae > Epilithonimonas. Next base: position 5,986 of record NZ_JAJSAX010000004.1, on the reverse strand, counting down.
AAAGAAGGTACTGTTTCGAAATCCATATTTTTTATTGTTAAAGGCTCTTTTTACAAACATTATCACGATGAAAAGCGTGATGAACAGATTATCATTGATCTGTTTATGGAAAACGAATGGGTATTCGACCATGAAAGCCTTATCAGTCAATTGCCTGCAACATCGACTATTAAAGCCTTTGAGCATTCCGAAGTTTTAGAATTGACATTAAATAGTCTCCATCATCTCATTAAGGAATCACAGAAATTTCTTCAATTTAATAAGCTTTTGAGTACAAAAACAAAAATGTCTTTTTTTGACAGAAATATAAATCCTGCTGAAAAATACAATCATTTGCTTAAGACCAAACCGAGGCTGATTCAGACATTCCCTTTAACAATGATCGCTTCCTATCTTAAGATCAGACCTGAAACTTTAAGCAGGGTAAGAGCCAATGTTTCTTTTTGATTTCGATCAAGTGTTGCTTTAAAAGATTATCGTCAATTTTGAATAAAAAAAAATATGATGACAAACATAATTCCCAAACTGCCGATGCGCAGCAAAGAAACTACCAGAAACTATTACGTTCAATTAGGATTTGAAGCTTCTGCAAATGATTTTGAAGGCTATCTTATGATGAAGAATGGCACTCTGGAAATTCACTTTTTTGAATTCAAAGATTTGATACCAACAGAAAATTATGGTCAGATCTATATCCGGACTTCTGATGTTGATGCTTTATACAACTATTTTTTAGGCAAGAATATTAATATCCATCCGGCAGGAAGTATAAGCGAAAAATCTTGGGGTCAGAAAGAATTTTCACTTCTTGACCCTGACAACAATTTAATCACATTCGGACAAGGCGCAGGATGAATTCATCACTGAAGTTATTTTATAATTTTCCCGCAAGATCATTAAGATCTTAAATACTATATTTACCCTTTACCATAATGAGTTTAAATATAAGAAGACAATTGACCCTGTTCATTGATGATCAGCAATCACAGGACATCGCAGACATTAGGAAAAGATATAATCCTGTTCAGTCTCGTTTGATCGGATCCCACGTCACACTTTGCCGTGAACATGAATTGGAAAATTTGGATCAGATCAAGGAGAACCTAAAATCTATTCATCTGGGTTCAATCTTTATTCATTTAGACAGGGTCGTTCGATTTTCAGATGGTAAAGGCGTGATGATCGCTGCAGATGAAATCAATCCTGGGTACCATCATTTACGACAGTTGGTTTTAAAAAATCTCGGTTTTGAAATTAAATTTCCACAACCTCACATTACCTTAATGCATCCTAGAAATTCTACGTGTACAGATGAAATTTTTAGTAAGATTAATAAAATAAATATTCCTGAAATGCTTTTCTTCACAGAAATTTCATTGATTGAGCAAGAAGGAGACAACGAATGGAAAATCATACAAACTTTTAAAATATAAGATTACTTCATAAATAAATCTTTGTATTTAGAGAGAACACAAAGACAGAAAAACCGTAAAGAGTATTTAGAAAATGACAGAATTTTTTGTAGGAAGCAGACAATTGACGATTAAAGATGAAATTAAAAATATTTCATTCCCCGTTTTAGTCCACTACCCGACCAATGAAATATCAAGACCTGTTTCATTTGGACCCTATCAGTTTTTTTAATTTTGCCTATATAACTTTTTAACCATGAAAAACCTATTTTCAGTCTTACTATTAATTTTATCCTGCAACGCACCGTCTCAAAGAAATACCCTCAAGTTCAATAAACAAGATTATATTGGGGAGTGGCCTTTTTCTGTCAATGAAATTGAAGTCTACTGTTCCGGTCTATAAATCTGGATTGACTTGATGACACTTATTCCTTAAGGATGTCGAATCGTTCCATGATCCTTTCCATCCAAACAATAAATTCTGTTCTTTCGATTTTCATAACGGTGATTTTTGATGTTAGTAATGATTTGAACAGTTGATCAACTTTTTATTGGGGTAAAGTTGGAAATTGAACATCATATAAAATCACTACCTTTCCGTAGTACCGAAAAGATTTTTTATAATTTCGGAACATCTATTTGGCAGTCAATCTTTGAAACAATGACACAGGTCCATAAAAAAAGCATTGATTTGACTGAATAGTCAGATCAATGCTTTCATCGTTCAAAATGATAAAGACTATGCTTTATCACTAATAATCAATAACTGGATCAAACAGTAGGTGATGATCCGCCATCTACTGAAATATTAGCTCCTGTGATATATTGGGATTCAGATGATGCCAGAAAAGCGACTATGTTGGCGACTTCACCGGGCTCCCCCATTCTTCCTATCGGCACGCCGACCTTATCAATAATATCTTGAAAGGTCTCTTCAAAACTAACTCCTGACTGCTGGGCTATATTTTTAACAAACTCATTCATTAGTGGTGTTTGAATGACTCCAGGAGACACCACATTTACTCTTACCCCTTTTGATCCGACTTCGCTCGCCAGCGCTTTGCTGTAGGCATTCAATGCTGCCTTGGCCGATGAGTAAGACATCGTCATATTCCAGATCGGCTGCCTTGCAGCTCCTGTGGATATATTGATAATCGAACCCTCTTTCTGCTTAAGCATAGCAGGTAAAAAAGCTTTATTGATTCGAACGGCTGACATAAAATTTAGTTCCCACTCTTTAAACCAATTTTCATCTTCCAACGTGCTGTAACCTCCTCCCGGTCCTAAATTGGCTCCGGCATTATTAACAATGATGTCGATTTTTTGATACTTTTCCAGTATTTCTTTTGCAATTTCTCCTGCGCTGTCTGCCTGGGTAAGATCAGCGGCAATAAAATGATGGCTTTCAGAAATGTCTTTAGCCTCTGTACGGGCAGTTATTATTACTGTCGCCCCGCTTGTACTCAATTTGTCGGCAATTGATCTGCCTATGCCTTTTGTACCGCCTGTTACCAGCGCGATTTTTCCCTTTAATGAATCATATATCATCGATTATATTTTAATATTGAGTTGCAAATCTATTTCCAATACTTTACTTTTGCAAGTAGTTACACGAATGTGCACTAATAACCTGTGTGTAACTTTTATTGTAAGTCAGATCATTATGGAAAAAGAAAAAATTGAAAAACCTCAAAATAAATGTGAACTCCAGAAAATATTGGATATTATCGGAGGAAAATGGTCGATGTCTATTATTTACGCACTGATTATGGGCAAAAAACGCTTTAAAGAATTAGAGAGGATGATCCCTGGGATCAGTACAAGAATGCTTGTCAAGGAACTGAAGAATATGGAACAAAATGATATTGTCAACCGGAATGCCTTTGCAACGGTACCGCCAACTGTTGAATATGCATTAACTGAGAAAGGCAGAAAACTGGAACCGATCATTCAAGAGTTACAGAAATGGGGAATTGAGTATGGAATCGCTGAAGATTAACCATAGCTCATTTTATTTTATCCTTAAATCTCTCTCTACGTCGTGATTTTAAATTGGTCTCTCTTTTCGGCTGGGAGACGCTTCAAAATATGATTCAGAATTGCAATCCAGACTGTAGACAACAATAAAGAGAGGCACGTTATTCCCAATCCTTCTTTGTACAGGCCGTATTCAATAATTCCTGCTTTATAGGCAACGGACAATGCCAAAATTCCGAATTCTCCTGTTTGCGATAGAAGTGCCCCTCCATACCAGCTTTCCTTCCAGTTATGTTTCAGGAAACGGAAGATAAGGGCAGACATAACGCTGTTGCTTACCAAAACGAATAATGTCCCCAAGAGGATAACAGGATAATTGGAAAAGAGATACTGAATGTCAAGACGAAGTCCTATAGAAACAAAAAAAAGCGTAACAAAAAAGATCTTGAAGGGCAGTAATGAATGCTCCAACCAGTTGAATACTTTAACTCTTCCTACAACAACACCGGCAATAAAGCTTCCCAAAGCCGCGCTTAACCCGATTTCCTCTGCAAGCAGGCCAAAGCCAAGGCAGATGAGCAAGCCGAAGAAGACCTGCAGGTCGTGATCATTTTCAATGGCTTTAAATGCTTTTGGAAGTGTAATTTCCTGTACAGTACGCACTTTCTTCAGGACATAAAAAACAGCAATACACAACAAAATCGGAAATAAGGTGCTGGTCACATTGAAGTCTTCATTATTCCAGGCTTTAAGCATTGTGAGAACGGGAGCTAAAAGCAGATCCTGGAAGATCAGCATATTGAGGATCACAATTCCGAACGTCGTTTGTAAAGTATGATGCTTTTTTAAAAACTCACTGACGACCGCCGTGCTGTTGAACATAAAAAGAATCGTGATCAGAAGGATGCTGTTTGATGAAAGTCCTGTGATGTAACCTACCAGCAAAGCACAGAGCATACTTAAAATTATTTTCAGGCTCTGTGCTATGATGGGCTTTATCAGCAGACTCCTGTTATCAGGTACGTTGATCTCCATTCCTAAGAAGAACATCAGGAAGAGAATTCCGATTTCCCCGACAACTTCGATCTCGTCAGGTTTTGTAAAGACACCTAAAACGTAAGGACCCAGAACTATTCCTGCAATGATGTAAGCAATCAGATAAGGCTGGTTGAATTTCTTGAGCAGGAATATGATCCCTAAAGTGATAAGGCTTAATAAACATACAGACCAGAGTAGTTCATTCATATACCGTATTTTTTAAAACATTAATAATGAATTGATTATCGTGACATATAAAATTGGTTTTCCTCACGGAAAACCAATTTGTAAAAGATCATATAATATTACTGAATCTCGATCAGCCTTCGGACTGGCTTTTTAGCCTCCTCAGTTTTTGGGATTGTGAGCTTTAAAACGCCGTTTTCGTACTTAGCTTCGATATGCTCTTCATCAACAACATCTTGTGCCAGTTCGAAAGTTCTCTGGAAAGACTGGTAGCTGAATTCTCTGCGGGTGTAATGTTCATTTTTTTCTTCTGTCTGATTTTTTTTAGCTGAAGAAATTGTGAGCAGATTAGCTTCCAGAGTTATTTGAAAATCTTGCTTTTCCATACCCGGCGCAGCGACTTCAACTTCAAAATTATGCTCATCCTCCTTGATATTAACAGAAGGAATTGTACTGAGCGTTGACGAATAATTGTTGTTGCCCCAGTTAAAAAGTTCGCGGCTAAAAAAGTCATCGAACAGTGTACGTGGATTTGCAGGGAGCAAACTGCCATTGTTTCTTACGATTGACATAATAAACGATTTTTTAAAAGTTAAACAATAATTAATGTGATCACATTTTGAAATTTTCAAACAATATACCAGCTAAAAAATTGGAAAAATTGTCAACTTCTGTATGAAAATTTGTCACCATCCCGATTTGATCAAGGAATGAGAATCATAATTTAACGTGTAGCTTTGATATCAGTATCTTTTCTGTTTTAGCACTTTTTTAAAGCTTTTTCTATTCAGTGATCATCAACATCCTCAGTCATAAGGTCACCTATTTCTTTGACACCATCTCCTGTATTCCTCTTGGCAACTCCTAGTGAGAAATATGCCAAGTGATAAATAGATGAAAATGATCGGTAAGTAAGATTTCTATGATCAATGCATTTAGGAACAACCAAGTGTAATAAGTTGGCCGCAGCAGTTGTCATGAGATTAGTTTATATTTATAAAATCTTATGAAAAAATTATTTACAACAAATAAAACCATTATGTTGTTATTCATAACAACATTTTCACAACTGCTGTCTGCTCAAAATAATTCGGACAGCATCGATATTTTCATCCGGGAGAAAATGACCCAAATGAAGATCCCCGGACTTCAGTTGGCAATAATTAAAAATGGAAAATTAGAAAAGCTTGACAGTTATGGTTTTGCGAATCTGGAACATCAGGTTCCCACCAATTCAAAAACAACTTTCTCTATCAACTCTATGACAAAAGCTTTTGTGGGAGTGGCAATCATGCAGTTACAGGAGCAAGGAAAATTAAAAGTCGCTGATCCAATTTCTTTATATGTTTCTGATATTCCAAACGAATGGAAAC
>NZ_JAJSAX010000003.1 GCF_021261315.1 Epilithonimonas sp. JDS | reverse complement strand
TGGTACAATTCTTTTTGTAAATGAAGCTTACAAACATTGTAAAGCCATCTATTTCGGAAACGAAACTGATGAGATCTTAAAGGCAAGTAACGTGAGCAAGAAAAATCACGAAGATCCCGCCATTGTCACTTCACAAAACCAAAATTCTGATGACGCCTTTATAAAAGCCGTTGCAAACCACAGGGTCTGGGAATTGGAAACGCAAAGAAATAATCCAGCTTAACATCAACTCACCACAAAATATTAAGAATTATGAAGGCAGCAGTTTTTCATGCGCCAGGTAAAATTACCTGTGACACAGTAGAAGATCCAACGATCGAGGATCAAAATGATATCATTCTAAAAGTAACATCAACTGCCATTTGCGGCAGCGATCTACATATGTACACCGGAGGAATGCCTCAGCTAAAACCAATGGTTATGGGGCACGAATTTATGGGAATCATCGAAGATGTTGGTAAAAATATCACACATCTCAAAATTGGCGATCGGGTAGTAGTTCCGTTTCCAATCGCTTGTGGAGGCTGTTATTTCTGCGAACACGATCTACCCGGAGCTTGTGAAAACAGCAATCCTGATCACTACGGTCCGGAAGGGGGAATACTTACTGAAAAAGGTGGCGGAATGTTTGGTTACACAGATTTATACGGCGGCTACAGCGGCGGACAAGCACAGTATGTTCGCGTTCCCTATGCTAATTTCGGTCCAAGGAAAGTTCCCGAAAATCTGACAGATGAGCAGGTTCTTTTCTTAACTGATATTTTCCCAACCGGGTATACAGGCGTGATGTGGGGAGATCTGAAAGGCGGAGAAACAGTTGCAGTCTTCGGCGCAGGTCCTGTCGGATCTATGTCGGTTAAGAGTGCGATCCTTCACAACGCAAAAAAGGTAATAGTAATTGATACTCTACAATACAGACTGGATCAAATCAAAAAACTAACTGGCTGCGAAACTATCTTATGGGAAAGTGCAGAACAGACTGTTGATGAAATCAGAAATCTGACACAAGGACGAGGTGCAGATCTTTGTATCGATGCAGTTGGTTTTGAACCCGAAAGAAACTTATTGGATAAAGCAAAAGCCGTTCTGAATTTTGAAAAAGGTTCCATCAAAGTGCTGGATGCTTGTCTGAGCGGTGTCAGAAGAGGAGGAATTGTTTCAGTATTGGGTGTTTATCCTGTAAATTATGATAATTTCAGACTGGGACAGATTTTCGATAAAGGCATTACTTTGAAAGCCGGACAGTCTCCTGTGCACGCTATCATAGACAAATTATTGAAATATGTGGAAACAGGCCAGGTAAAATTAGATGATATCATCACGCACAAACTTAGTCTGGACGAGGTGGCAAAAGGTTATGAAATATTCCACAAAAAGGAAGATGGCTGTGTAAAAGTAGTTTTGGATCCGTGGAAATAAGACAAAACATATTGAAAGAAGACTGTAATTATAACAGTCTTCTTTTACTTATTTAGCATAGAAATTAACATAAGTTTACCAAAATAGTGTGAACCAATTAATTATCTTACCTTTGTTTTATTATTTATAATTGTGAAGCTGCTGAATTATCGTAATGATTCATTGCCATTCGCCTCACACTGTTTTTTTTGCTGTAAATGATGGCTTACAGCGTTTTATCTCTCAAACTATATGAATGCACTAGCATTGGATTTACCTACCGATTCTTACACAGAATTCTTGGAACGTTTCAAAACTTCTATTTCTTCACTTTTTCAAAAAGAAAATATTGATCAGCTTAGCCTTTCGCGAGGTTTGCCGCCCAATGTCTGGAAAGAAATTTTTAATTTGAAACCATTATCCGTTGCTATCCCTAAAGAATTTGGCGGTAGAGGTGTGAAAGTAAAAGAGTGTCTTGGCCTTCTTTCCGCAGCTTCGTATGAATCTTTGCCTTTGTCTTTGACATTTGGGATCAATATTGCACTTTTCCTGGAGCCTTTGGCAAAATACGGAAACAATATTATCAAAGGTGATATCTTCAAACATTTCTTAGATTATGGCGCAATGGGTGGTTTGATGATCACCGAGCCGGATTACGGAAGTGATGCCTTGAGTATGAGAACTCAAAATCAATTGATCGATAACGAGTATCATGTAAAAGGTACAAAACACTGGCAAGGTCTTACAGGATTGGCCAATTATTGGCTGATCACTTCCAGAAACGCCAATGCAGAAGGCAATTTGGGAAGAGATGTAGATTTCTTCATCGCAGACACGCACAAACCAAATCAAAATATCGAGGTTCTAGAATATTATGACAACGCGGGATTGTATATGATTCCTTATGGTCTTAATAAAGTAGATGTCAAACTTCCTCAGGAAAATAAATTGATCCCAGAATCTACAGGATTAAAATTGATGCTGGACGTTCTTCACAGAAGCAGATTCCAGTTTCCAGGAATGGGAATGGGGTTCCTAAAAAGAATGATGGACGAGGCAACCACACATTGCAAAGAAAGAATCGTTGGAACATCCAATCTTTTCGCTTTGGACCAAGTTCAGTTCCAATTGGCTAAAATGCAGTCTTATTTCACGCTTTGTTCAGCAATGTGTGCGAAGAGTTGCAAAGTGAGCGGCATTGAAAATGATGTTTCTGGAAGCGGTGTTCATGCGAACAGTATGAAGGCTTTGGTGACAGATATGATGCAGGATTCTGCACAGATGTTGGTACAGCTTTCTGGCGGAAAAGGTTACAGATTGAGCCACATCGGTGGACGCGGCATTATGGACAGCCGTCCGTTCCAGATCTTCGAAGGTTCCAACGAAATGCTTTACACGCAGATTTCAGAAGGCATCTTGAAAGATATGAAGAAGAAGAAAACTGATAACTTGGGAGATTATCTTGCCATTAACGAGTTGACAGCCAATGCTTCAAAACTTTATAAAAAAGAATTTGATTTTACGATTGGAAGTCCAATCTCTCAGAGAAAAATGATCGATCTTGGTAAAATTATCGCAAGAGTTGTAACCGTCAATGACCTTTTGGAATTGAACAACGAAGGTTTCAGCCAGCAATTGACAGATAACTCTATCGAAATGGTGAGACAGGAAATCGTAATGCTTCTAGCTTCCCTGCAACATCACAAAGACATCAGCGCATTATGCGAAATTGGTGATAACAGTGATTGGATGAAGTTCGCTTAATCAATCCATTACAAAATATAAAGACCTCAAATCATCCTTGTTTTGAGGTCTTTTTTTATTAATAAATTTTCAAAAATTTTTAATATTTATATTAATTTATAAATCAATTATTTGAAAACGTGAAAGTTTCATAAATTTGTTGTATATTTGCATTATAATTTATAAAAAGAGGTGTCTGCCTTGCTTTTTCTGTTACAGTTTAGAATCACAATTTTTCTCTCCCCAGTTTTCGCTTACAGTACCAATCTTTAAATTTTAATTTTCGAATTAAAATTTTTTGCCGACCTCGATTATTAAATTATAAAAAATGATGCCCGTGGAAAGGCATTATCATTACCAAAACAAAAATATTAATATAATACTTAAATAATTTATGGCAGATTCTTTCTCCAAAAAAGAAAATTTCAAGAAAAAAATCGCAAAACAAAAAGAAAAGGCTATTCGTCGTGAAGAGCGCAAGTCCAATAATGACAAAGGTAAAGAAGCAGAATTTATGTATGTGGATGCATACGGAAGATTGACTTCTACACCGCCAGAAGAAAGATTGGAAGTAAACTTGGATGATATCCAACTAGGTGCAGCGCCTATCGAAGCCGAAGAAGCTGTGAAGACAGGAATTGTAACATTCTTTAGCGAGAAAGGTTACGGTTTTATTACAGAGGATGGTAACAAAGAAAACGTTTTCTTCCATAGCAACAATTGTGTGCACTTGGTGAAAAAAGGAAACAAGGTGTCTTTCGAAAAGGAAAGGTCTCCAAAAGGTTACTCCGCTATCAACATTCAACTTATCAAATAGATAATAATAACAACAATTTTTTAATACCATTACAATGCAAGAAGGCACAGTAAAATTTTTCAACGAAACAAAAGGTTTCGGATTCATTTCTCCATCAGCAGGAGGAGACGACATCTTTGTACATTCATCAGGTTTAGTTAGCAGAAACATTCGTGAGAATGACAAAGTAACTTTTGAAGTACAAAAAGGACAAAAAGGATTAAACGCAGTTAATGTAAAACTTGCGTAAGCATAAAAGTTTTTCCTATGAAAATGGTAAGCTCCGAATTTATTCGGAGCTTATTTTTTTGGCTTTATTTTGGATTGATGACCAGTATGGACGAAAACTTACTCGGAATAATCGCAGGTATCCTGACATCGGTCGCAATGATGCCACAACTTATCAAAGTCATTAGAGAAAAAAACGTAGAAGATATTTCTGTGGTAATGCTCTTGGTCTTGATTTCCGGACTTTCACTTTGGGTCTGGTACGGAATCCTGAAAGACGAATTACCAATTATTTTATCTAATGGATTTTCAGTCTTGGTCAATTTGACCCTGTTGACGTGTTGTCTAATCTTCAAAAATAAAGATTAAATCTCATAGATTTCAGAATCGGTGAAGACAAAGTAACTTCCTTTCTTAGGAATATTTTTCGTGTCCAATCCCGTAAACTCGCTGAACGCGGGCAACAATAATTGTTTTGAGGTCTGGGCGAAACAGGGGAGTTTTATTCTTTTTACAGGAGAATTAATAACAAAACCCGGATGAATATGTCCCGTAATCTGAAATTTTGGATTTGACCGGTCAAAGTCGTGGACAAAAGCAATGTCATCAATTTCCAAAGAAGCACTTCTGGAATCCAAACATAATTTCTTTTCCAAAGTTTTCGAAATCTTGTCGTGATTGCCTTCTACGAGACAGAACTTAATCTCTGGATATTGATTTTGCCACGCGCAAAATTCGTCAACATCAGAATTATTTCCTGCGTGCAACAAATCGCCAACGATAATAAATTTATCGGGCTGGAAATTTTCAATTAAAATAGATAAACGCTCCAAATCATTTTTCATAATATGATTGGCCAAAGCGATTCCGTTTTTCCGGAAATGAGCGGTTTTTCCGATATGTAAATCTGAAAAAATCAAGGCTTTTTCTTTTTCCCAGAATAGCGCGCGTTGATTAGTTAAGGTAAAAATTTCGTTATGTATCGTAATATCTTTAGTCGCTATATTCATTTAAATTTATCATTTTTCATTCTGCAAGAACTTAATTTTTTTAATATCGGCAACGTTAAAATTCCTTTGGAATGACAATTTTACGGATATCTTTCGACTCAATCGTCTTTAATATTTCTACCGGATTGCTTAATTAATTTTTGAATTCTCGCATCGAGATTTTCACTCGTCAAAGTCTGTCTCAAACTGTCAACCTTAATCGGAAAACTTAAAGGCGTAAATTTATTGGAATATTTTAAAATAAACTTCGATTTTTCAATCCTTTTAAAAGCTTCCACCAATCTTTGCTCCTGCAACTGCATATTAAAAACTTCCGTATAGGCCTGTCTCACGAGAAAATGATTCGGGTCGTAATCTTCGAGAACTTTGAAAATTAGTCCGGCTGAACTCTGCAAAGCTTTATTCGAACGTTGCTGTCCGGGGAAATTCTGCACGACCATCCCCGAAATCACCGCAATATCTCTGAATTTACGGCTTGCCATTTCTGCTGAATTGATACTCGAAATCACATCAACCATCAGATTATCTCTGGTCAGAATTCTATCTAAATTATCTTCAGTCACAGGAATTTCTTTGTCACTGAACAGTTCAAAACCGTAGTCATTCATCGCCATCGAAAAAGAAATCGGAGCCAGTTTGGAAATCCGGTAGGCAATCAAAGCCGCCATCACTTCGTGCACCAAACGTCCTTCGAATGGATACATAAACAAATGATAACCTTCGCGGTTTTTAATTAATTCAATCAAAAATTCATCTTCTCTCGGAATGTGCGAACGCTTTTCCTGATTGGCTAACAATGGATGTAAAAACTTCAGTTCTTTTTCAGAAGCTTTTGGATTTAATGCTCCTGATAATTTTTCTCTTAAAAAATGACCCAGATTTGAACTTAAAGGCAATCGTCCACCAAGATAACTCGGAGCCTGCGCTTTTCCTTTGGAAGCCCGCACGAAAACAGTCATATCTTTTATCATTGCCACTTCCAAAACCCGACCAGCCAGAATAAATTTCTCCTCTTTCTTCAGTCTTGAAATAAAATATTCCTCAACCATCCCGATATAACCGCCGGAAATAAATTTCACTTTCAGCATCGCATCGCTGACAATCGCTCCCATATTCATCCGGTGCAGCATTGTAATTTTTCTGGAAGTCACTTTGTGCAGACCGTCTTCCATCACGACAACCTTGTGATACTCTTCATAGCTTTTTAAAGCACTTCCTCCAATCGTGAGGAAATCAATCATCGCTTTCCATTCCTCATCTCTGATTTCCTGAAAAGTATAGACTTTTTTAATTCTTTCGTAAACTTCGTTCGGTAAAAATCCATCACCAACCGCCAAAGTCATCAGAAACTGAACAAGGACATCGAAACACAAAACCACCGGCTCCCGTGGTTCGATAACTTTCTGTTTTACAGCTTCTTTTAAAGCCGCAACTTCAATCAGTTCCAGAGAGTGGGTGGGAACACAGAAGATTTTTGAGGTTTCAAAAGGGGAGTGGCCACTTCGTCCGGCACGTTGCAGAAATCTCGCAACGCCTTTCGCAGAACCAATTTGAATGACCGTATCAACAGGTTTAAAGTCAATTCCCAAATCCAAAGATGATGTGGAAACAACGGCTTTTAGCTTTCCTGAACTTAAATTTTCCTCAATCCAGATTCTAAGATGCGCATCAATCGAACTGTGGTGAATGGCGATTTGTCCGGCAAAATCTGGGTAGGCATTCAGCAAAAGCTGATACCACATTTCACTCTGACTACGGGTATTCGTAAAAACGATAGTCGATTTGGATTCTAAAATAATCGGAACCACTTTATCGGCCAGTTTTTGTCCGAGATGTCCTGCCCAGGGCAAAAGTTCGACTTCATCCGGAAACACAGAGATAATATCAATTTTTTTAAGTTCCTTAGCTGTAATTTTTGTTTTTTTAATGTCATACGGAATCAAAACATCCTGCGCTTCTTCAAGGTTTCCGATTGTCGCTGTAATTCCCCAGATTTTAAGTTTAGGAACATAATGAAAGAGCTGAGAAATTCCCAATTCGACCATCACGCCCCGTTTTGAACCGAGCAATTCGTGCCACTCATCCACTGCAACGCAATGGATATTGGTAAAGAATTGCTGATGGTTTTTCTGTCCAAGAAGTAAGTGGAGACTTTCAGGTGTGACCACCAGAATTTCAGGCATATTTTTTACCTGCTGCTGACGCACTTTTGGGTCGGTATCACCGTTTCTGACGCCGACTGCCCAGTCTAAACCAATCTCATCAACCGCTTCCTGCATTGCTTTGGCGATATCTTTTGAAAGGGAACGCAATGGCGTAATCCAAATCATTTTAAGCCCTTTTTTATAATGGTCAGGATTCGTCAGAAAATCTGAAACCAAAGCTAAAAATACCGAAAACGTTTTCCCAAAACCGGTTGGAGCAACCACCATTCCGCTGTAGCCACTGCAAAATTTCTTCCACGTATCGACCTGAAATTTAAATGGCGAGTTGCCCTTTTCCATCATCCAGTTTTGAATGATTTTAAAGCCTTCGGTATTTTCGTAGTTGCTCATTTTTTAACTGCATAAATATTTCAACACAAAGTCACAAAAGAAAAGTTTTAATTAATACTTTTTAAAGTTCAAAAAAGGCTTTGCCATCAGCTTTTTTGAACTTCTGATTCTCATTAATTAAAACAATTACAAAAACTTTTGTGACTTTTGTGGTTTAAATCAAATCTACTGTATCAGTTTCTTAATCTCTTCAATATCATCAATATCGTTCACGGTTTTGTCTTTTCGCCATCTTAAAATTCTCGGGAAACGCAATGCCACACCGCTTTTGTGTCGGTTGCTGAAGCCAATTCCTTCAAATGCAATTTCGAAAACCAATTCAGCTTTCACAGTACGGACTGGACCGAATTTTTCAATAGCATTTTTATTCACAAACTTGCTGACTTCCATTATTTCCTTATCGGTCAATCCGGAATAAGCTTTGGCAATAGTAACCAATTTATCGCCACTTTTCACGGCAAAACTGTAATCGGTGTAGTAGGCGCTTCGTCGGCCGCTACCTTTTTGGGCGTAAATCAAAACAGCATCAATAGTCAACGGACTGATTTTCCATTTCCACCAGTCGCCTTTTTTCCGTCCGGAATGGTAGTGTGAATTTTTCTGTTTCAGCATCAAACCTTCACTGTTGATTTCCCTGGAATTTTCTCTGATTAAATCTAATTTGCTCCAGTCTTCAAAATCAATTGCCTGAGAAATTTTAATGTTTTCCGGCTCTTCATTCAATAACAATTCCTCCAGCATCGCTCTTCTGGCGGAGATGGGTTTTTCCCTTAAATCAGTTCCTTCCAGTTCCAGAATATCATATGCAAAAACTTCAATCGGAATTTCAGCGAGCATTTTTTTAGTTAAAGTTTTACGGTTCAAACGTTTCTGTAATTCATTAAAATTTAAAACATTACCTTCCATTACCGCAAGTATTTCTCCATCTATCACAAAGTTGCCTTTCATCGCTTTTACGGTCTCGGCAATTTCGGGAAACTGCTCTGTGACCAATTCTTCACCACGCGACCAAATAAAAACTTCACCGTTTCGTCTGATAATTTGTCCACGGATTCCGTCCCACTTATATTCAATCAACCATTCATCAGGTTTCCCCAAATCTTCCAGCTCTTTTTCAAGAGGATAAGCCAAACAGAAAGGGTAGGGTTTTGAGTTGTCGGGATTGATATTTTCAGCCGAAATCAATTCCTGAAATGAAACTTCATCAGGTTGCCATTTTCCCATTAAACTGTGCATCAAAGTGCTCGCTTCCTGTCCGGAAAACTTGGTCAGAGAATTAATCAAAGTCTTTGAGGAAACCCCAATTCTAAAACTTCCACCAAGTAATTTATTGAAAATCAATCGTTCCGTGTAATCCAAACCATTCCAGGAATTAAGAACAAATTCTTTTTTCTCAGCTTCAGTTTTCGTTTTCAGTCCGATGATTTCATTCATCCATTCAGATAAAGTTATCTCTATTTTTTCAGTTGGTGGCGGAAGAATCAATGATATGGTTTCTCCCAAATCGCCGACTGAAGAATAACTTTCCTGAAAAAGCCAGAATGGCAGTTGGGTAATTTCCAACGCCCATTCTTTCATATAGTTGGTGTTCACATTTCGCTTGGGTCTTTTCCCCGTAAACAGGGCGATGAACCACAATTTATCATCATCAGGCGCACGCTCCAGATAATCGATAATGGCATCGATTTTAGCATTGGTTTTATTTGTGCTTTCGAGGGCGTTGATGAGTTCTGCGAAATTTTTCATTGCTTATCTTTTGTTTAATTTGGGCAGCTTAATCCGCCTTCCGTTCTCAATCTTTTTTTGCAAGACGTTTTGTCTTTAATTGAAGTTTCATTTTATGCAAAAAAAGGATTTCCACTCAAGTCGGGCTGCGAGCAATTCGATGTTTAAAAATTAAAAGGTTACTCCTACGAAGCTCTTATCCATTCTTGTTATAATTTGCTATTACCAGGTCGCTCCTACGGAGCTGTTAAAATTTACTCCAGCTTTTTTCAAATCTGAAATCTGCTCTTAAATTATGTCGCCAAACTTGCCAAGGTTATTTAGAATCAATCATTATCTTTTACAACTTCTTTTTCAGTTACCTCTTCATCATCGTCGCCATACAAGGTTTCTACAACATCAGATTTAATTCCGAGTTCATTTAAATATTTCGAAAAAACTTCGGTCTGTCCGTGCGTTACGTGAACGATTTCTGCTTCAGTTGCTTTAATGGCCTGCAATAATCCTTTCCAGTCCGCGTGGTCGCTCATCGGAAAACCGGCATCCATACTTCGCCACCTTCTCGCGCCGCGAACCTGCATCCAACCGGAGCAAATTGCTGTTGCCGCATCCGGAATTTTCTTAATGACATTGCTATCGAGCAAAGCTGGCGGAACTATGACAATATCGCCTGCAACGTGTTTAATGCTTTCCCTGAAATCGGGAACTTCATAATCCGGAAGCACAATTCCGACTTCTTCAAAGGCTTTATTCAGTTTGCCAATCGAATAGTGAACGTGGATTTTTCCCATTCCTTCGACGGCTTTCATAATTCTTTGCGCTTTGCCTAAAGAATATCCGATGAACACAGAAGTCTTCTGATTTTCCTGATTTCTTAAAACCCAATTCTGCAGTCTTTTATTTAAATCCGGAACTTCGAGCCAATTGTAAATGGGAAGTCCGAAAGTACTTTCCGTCACAAATTCATTGCATTTTACCAACTCAAACGGTGTACTCAAACCATCATCCTGAACTTTGTAGTCACCCGAAATCACGCTCACATAACCTTTATATTCCAGACGAATTTGCGCCGAGCCAATGATATGACCAGCCGGATGCATTGAAAGTTTGACACCATTAATGTCTAAAACCTCGCCATACTGCAAGGTCTGACATTCGATATCCGGAGAAATTCTTTGATGTAAAATAGGTTTTGTGAAATGATGACACAGATATTTTTTCATTCCCCAACGGGCGTGGTCAGCGTGTCCGTGCGTGATAACAGCATAATCTACAGGTCGCCAAGGATCAATATAAAATTTCCCCTGCGGACAGTAAATACCTTTGTTTGTGAATGTAATGAGTTTCAAAAGTGTGATGATGTTGGTGTTATTTGAATATTCAAAAAGCTGACCAATTGTTTTTCTTTTATTAATTCTAAAAAAAATCTCCAACAATAAATGATTATCGTTGGAGAAATTATATTGTCAATTAAGAAAATTAAATAGTCGCGTTTCCTTCGACTCCGTCAGAATTATCGGTTTTATTTCCCGTGATTGCTGCAGTTGCGAAAGTAAGAAGGCTTACTAATTTGCCGGCTTTCGTGTCCCAATAATAGGTTTCTTTCGGCTCTACTCTGATGATGGAAACGTTGGGGTCATCTTTGCCGTCGAACCAGGCGTTTGCCATTGGCGACCATTTGTCCTCGATGGTGGATTTGTCTTTATAAATGTAAGCATCGCCGAAGATGGAAAGGTATTCGGAATCGCTGTTGTTCATAAAATAAAGCTGAACGCGTTTGTCTTCTTTAATCTCGAAATTTTTGTTGCTTGTTTCACTGCTGATGAACCAGAGATTTCCGTTCTCATCGGCTTCCTGGATTCCCATTGGTCTGGAATTGACCGGCAATCTGTCCAACTCTGTACAAAACATACAGATTCTCGCTTTTTCCGACAGTTCTTTGATTTTTTCTATTGCTTCTTGGTTCGTTAAATCTTTTGTAGACATAATAATTTATTTTTTAGTGATGATTTCTGTAGCAGTTACAAATAATGTGCTAAAAGATTTCAATCTTGTTAATAATGAAATTTTAAAAATTTTGATGATGGAATATTTATTGTAACAGAATCAGTAATAATTTTTCATTATTAATTTCAATTTTAAAACTGAATTATGAGAGCAATCTGGAATGGAGCCATTGGCTTTGGACTTGTAAATATTCCCATCAAATTATATTCTGCGACAGATTCCAGCACCTTGGATTTGGATATGTTGGACAGCAAGGATTTGAGTAATATCAAATTCAAACGTGTCAACGAAAAATCTGGAAAAGAAGTGGTTTGGGAAAATATTGTCAAAGGTTACAAACTTGAGGACAAATATATCGTTCTAGACAAAGAAGATTTCGCGGCGGCAAGTCCGGAAAAATCCAAAGTTCTCAGTATTGCCCAATTCGTTAAACAAGATGAAATTGATTCTGCCTTGTTCGAAACCCCATATTTCCTTGAACCTCAAAAGAATGGTGAAGCGGCCTACAAATTATTATTAAAATCATTGATGAAAACCAAAATGGCCGGCATCGGTTCTTTTATTTTAAGAGAGCGTGAAATCCTATGTCTGATTCGGCCTTACGATGACAAAATATTGATGGTCAATAGAATGCGTTATCCTGAGGAAATGAGAAGCTACGAAGATTTGAAAATCCCAACCGGAAAAGCACCGAAACCGGACGAACTCAAAATGGCAGAGTCATTAATCAAATCTTTGGCAACCACTTTTGACCCTTTAAAATACAAAGACACTTACAACGCAGATTTACTGAAAATCATCAAGCAAAAAGCAAAAGGCAAAAAAGTGAAATTGGTGGAAGAAAAAGAACCAAAAGGAAAAACCTCCGATTTGATGGCAATGCTGAAAGCCAGTCTCGAAGGCAAAAAGAAAAAAGCCGGGTAGAATATGTACAAGTAAAAGGCTTCGAGAACCTCAGCCTGACAAATATCAAATTCTCTAAAACACTCAAACTCTCAAACACTCCAACCCAAAATGGCACTCGAGGATTACAACAAAAAACGGAACTTCAAAGAAACTTCAGAACCGAGTGGAAAGGAAAAGGCTAGCGGTAAAAAACTGAAATTTGTGATTCAAAGGCACGCAGCGTCGCGATTGCATTATGATTTTCGGTTGGAAATGGAAGGTGTTTTGAAAAGTTGGGCCGTGCCGAAAGGACCATCGCTGAATCCATCCGACAAACGATTGGCGATGATGGTGGAAGACCATCCTTATGAGTACAGAACTTTTGAAGGCTCGATTCCAAAAGGGAATTATGGTGCCGGCGAAGTGGAAATTTGGGATGAAGGAACTTACGAACCCATCGAAAAAGTGAAAGGCAAAACAGATGACCTTGTGATGCGCGCCGAACTGCATAAGCAATCTCTGAAATTTATTCTTCACGGCAAGAAATTGAAGGGCGAATTTGCATTGGTCAAAATCAAAAATCCACAAGAGGACAACGCTTGGCTGCTCATCAAACATAAAGACGATTTCGCGGTTTCCGACGATTACAACGCCGAAGAACATACATCCAAAAACTCAAAAGTAACGGCTTACCTCGAAGGGAAAGACAGTAAAAAAAAAATACCGCCTCCGAAAGCATAAAGCATTTTAAAAATTACACACCAGCACTTTCCGGCGAGAAAAAACTGTCGGAATTCATTGTGCCGATGTTGTGCAAAACCACTGATAAACCTTTTGATGATTCAGATTGGGCATTCGAAATCAAATGGGATGGTTATCGAGCAATTGCGGATTTAAGAAATGATTCTGTCGGATTGTATTCCAGAAATGGTCTCGATTTTTCTCAGAAATTCAAAAAAGTGGCGAATGCGCTGAAACTTCAGGAACACGAGATGATTCTGGATGGTGAAATTGTCGCGTACGACGACAAGGGAAAACCGAACTTCCAATGGCTTCAAAGAATTGGCGACAATCCTGATTTGGCCTTAATTTATCAGGTGTTCGATTTGCTTTGGCTGAACGGACATTCGACAGAGGAACTGACTTATCTTGAACGGAAAGAATTGCTGAAAGAAGCTTTGGTTCAAAACGACATTGTCCAATTCCACGACCACATTATCAAAGATGGAAAAGATTTTTATCAAGTCGCAAATGACCTTGGTTTGGAAGGAATCGTTGCGAAGAAAACCGATAGCACTTACAAAGAAGGCGTCCGAAGCTCGGAATGGCTGAAGATTAAAATCAATCAAACCGATGAAGCGATTATTTGCGGATTTACCGAACCAAAAGGCTCTCGAAATAAATTTGGTTCCCTGATTCTAGGGAAATATCTGGACGGCGAAATGGTTTTTTGTGGTCACACGGGAACAGGTTTCAACGACAAAGCGCTTTCTGAACTTCATCAATTAATGAAACCTTTGATTGTCGAAAAATCGGTCTTCAAAATCACGCCGAAAACCAATGCGAAAGCGACTTGGGTGAAACCGGAGTTGGTTGCGGAAATCAAATTTACGGAAGTGACCAAAGATTTTATTTACCGTCATCCCGTTTTCCTGCGACTTCGTGAGGATGTGAAACCGAAAGATGTGGAATTCAATGCTGAAAACAAATCAAAAATTGAAATTGTGAAAAAAGCTGAACCAAAAACCAGAACTGCCAAAAACGAAATCACCAAAAAAATCGGAAAACAGGAATTGAAACTGACCAATCAAAACAAAATCTATTTTCCCGATGATGACGTGAGCAAAGGCGATGTCATCGATTATTATCAAAGCATTTCGAAATATATTCTGCCACATCTCAAGGCGCGTCCGCAATCTATGAATCGTTTTCCGAACGGCATCAAAGGCTTGAGTTTTTACCAAAAAGATGCATCCGATGAAACGCCCAATTGGATTGAAATTGAAAAAGTTTTTTCGGAAAGCAGTGACAAATACATCAATTACATCATTTGCAACGACAAGGAAACTTTGGCCTATCTCAACAATCTCGGTTGCATCGAACTGAATGTTTGGACTAGTAGATTGCCGAAAGCCGATTTCCCAGATTACTTGGTTTTGGACCTTGACCCATCAGATAAAAATACGTTTGAAGACGTCATTGAAACAACTCTTGCTGTCAAAGAAGTTTTGGATTTGGCTGGAATCAAAGCAGTTCCGAAGACTTCGGGAAGTTCAGGAATTCACATTTATATTCCGATGGGCGCGAAATATGATTACGAGCAAGTGAAGGATTTTGGACATTTGTTAATGCAAATGGTTCAGCAAAAGTTGCCCGATTTGACAACCTTGGAAAGAAGTCTTCAAAAGCGTGATAAAAACAAAATCTACCTCGATTATCTTCAAAACCGACGTGGACAGACACTTGCCAGTGTTTACAGTCTTCGACCAAAAGAAGGCGCGACCGTTTCGATGCCGTTGGAATGGGATGAGGTGAAAGTTGGCTTGAAGCCGACGGATTTCACTATTCACAATGCTTTGGAACGCTTGAAAGAGAAAGGTGACCTCTTTAAATCTGTGCTTGGAAAAGGTGTTGATATGTTGAAGGTGATTAAGAAATTGGAGAAATAATTTAATTAAGATTTCTGTATTCTAATGGAGAAACCCCAACTTTCTGCTTAAAAAGCCTTGTAAAATGCTGCGGATATTTAAATCCTAAATCATAAGCAACCTGACTTATAGATCTGTCATCGAAAATTTTTTCTTTTGCAACTTCAATCACTTTGGACTGGATATATTCCTGAGCAGATTTTCCTGTTTCTTTTTTAATTAGATCTCCGAAATAATTGGCGGATAAATTCAGTTCGTCCGCACAATAAGCCACAGAAGGCAAACCAATATTTTGAGGTTTATCAGAAGAAAAATAATCATTCATCAATTCTTCAAATTTCTCCAGAATTCCTTTATTCGCATTTTCTCTTGTGATAAATTGTCGGTCGTAGAATCGTGTACAATAATTCAAAAACAATTCGATATTAGAAGTAATTAATGTTTTGCTGTGTTTATCAATAGATTGATTCAGCTCATAAGAAATCTTATCAAAACATTCCAATATCAATTTTTTCTCTTTGTCCGACAAGTGCAGCGCTTCCTTAGCATTGTAAGAGAAAAATCCAAAATCGTGAATTCTCTTTCCCAAAGGCGTATTGACCAGCAAATCCGGATGAAACGCCAAAGCAATTCCCGTCGGCTGGTACACTTCATCACTCATCACTTCCACAACCTGTCCGGGCGCAAAGAAAACAAGCGTTCCGTCCTGATAATCATAAGTGTTGTTTCCATACTTCAAATCGCCGCAAATCGTCTGTTTCACCACCACACAGTACACATTGAAGGTCATTTTGTGAGCCGCTCTCGGGTATGCTTTCAAATGGTCAACAACCGTTACCAAAGGATGCAGAGTCTCATTATTATTGAAATCATTATAATCCTTTACCGTCCTGAAATTCACAACTCTATCCATCTTTTCACTTAATTATTCTACAAAATTAGACAATCAAAACCAATGATTTACACATCGTCACGCAAATCAGTAATAATGGTAAGAGAATCTGTAATCTGTATCATTTGGGCGTATCCCAATGCATTTTTTCCACTCCAAATGCCAACCCAAAAAATGCAAAGGGTCGGGCTATTTGCTATATCTTTTTTGTTTTTTTGCCAACGCTAAATTCCCCATCCGAAAAACAAAAAAGGATGCCGCTTCTATCCCTTACGCAGAAAAACCGACCGTCAAAACAGGCATCAGTAATAATGGTAAGCAATGCAGTAATCCGTATAACAAAATCATTCTGGATTCGTACGACATTTGTATCAACAAAATCGAATAAAAAGATTATCAGATGAAAAACATAACATTAAACAACGGTGTGGAAATGCCGATTTTAGGATTCGGTGTATTTCAGGTTCCGGATTTGGCAGACTGTGAAAAAGCAGTCATCGAGGCTATCGAAACCGGATACAGATTAATCGATACAGCTTCATCTTATGGAAATGAAGAAGCAGTGGGAAACGCTATCACGAAAAGCGGTGTTCCGAGAGAGGAATTATTTATCACGACAAAACTTTGGGTACAAGATGCAGGCTATGAGAATACTTTGAAAGCGTTTGAGAAGTCACTCAATAAATTACAGCTGGAATATCTTGATTTATATCTAATTCACCAGCCTTACGGCGATATTTTCGGGTCTTGGAGAGCGATGCAGGAACTGTATTCTCAGGGAAAAGTGAGAGCGATTGGTGTTTCCAATTTTCATCCCGACAGAATTGCAGATTTGATTGCAAACAGTGGATTTGCGCCAGCTATTAATCAAATCGAAACCCATCCTTTCCATCAGCAGGTCGAAACGCAGAAGTTCCTCGTGGAAAACAATATTCAGATAGAATCCTGGGGGCCATTCGCAGAAGGTAAAAACGATATTTTTAAAAACGAAACTTTAACATCGATTGCGGTTAAAAATAATAAATCTGTGGCTCAGGTAATTTTACGTTGGTTAACTCAAAGAGGTATTGTGGCGATCCCAAAATCAGTTCGAAAAGAAAGAATGGCTGAAAATTTTGACATTTTTGATTTCGAATTGTCCGCAGACGAAATGCAGGTGATTTCAACTTTAGATACCAATGCGAGTCTGTTTTTCGACCACAGAGACCCGAATATGGTCAAATGGCTGAGCGAAAGAAAATTGGATTTGTAAATTAATCAAGACTTAAAAACATTAAAATGGATAGAAGAGATATTTTAAAAACCCTTGGACTTGCAACGATAGGAACCGCATTGTTACCCTTTGGGAATCTGGCAAAAGGTGCAACGTCAGATTTCGGTGCTAATGAAAATGGTTCGCTTCCCAGCCGTAGAAAATTGGGCAAATCTTTAGAAGTTTCAAGTATCGGATTGGGCGTTCAGAATATGAGCCGAACTTATCAGACCACGATTCCGAACCGTAAAGAGATGCACCGAATTATTCAGAAAGCATTCGACAAGGGCGTGACGCTTTTTGATACCGCAGAAGCTTACGATCCTTTCGAATGCGAGAAAATCTTGGGAGAAGCAACATCTTCTTTTCGGAATAATATCGTAATCGAAACCAAATACGGCTGGAACATCGACCAGGAAACCGGAAACCGTCTGCCCGGACTGAACAGCAAGCCCGAACACATCAAATTAGTGGTTGAAGGAATGTTAAAACGTCTCAAAACCGACAGAATCGATTTGTTATACCAACACCGTGTTGACCCAGAAGTTCCGATTGAAGATGTGGTTGGCGCCATTCAAGATTTAATAAAAGAGGGAAAAGTTCTGCACTACGGACTTTCGGAACCTGGCGTAGAAACGGTGAGAAGAGCTCATAAAATTTATCCCGTGACAGCCATTCAAAATGAATATTCCTTGTTATGGCGAGGTCCGGAAAAGAAAATAATCCCGCTTTGTGAGGAATTGGGTATTGGTTTTGTTCCGTGGAGTCCGCTGGGTGTAGGTTTTTTGACCGGCGCTATTGATGAAAACACGCATTTTGCACAAGGCGACATCCGCGGAAATGAAACCCGCTTTTCTCCGGAAAATATTCAGCAAAATTTAAAATTAGTGAAAGTTCTGAAAGACTGGAGCGTGAAGAAAGAGGCTACGCCTGCTCAGATATCTTTGGCTTGGCTGCTTCATCAAAAACCGTGGATTGTGCCCATTCCGGGAACAACTCAAATGTCAAATATGCTGGACAATATCGGAGCGGATAAAATCAAATTCACCAATACCGAATTTAAAGAATTCAATACGGTCATTGATGCTGTGAAAATCGCCGGCGAGAGATTACCGCCCTTTGTACAGCAATTTTCTGATGTGGAAGCACCTTTGAAAAAGTAAATCAATCAAATAAAATAAAAAGTAAAATGGAAAAAAATATCCCAAAAATAAGCGCTTTCCCGACAGGAGAAAGTAATAGTGCATTCGAACAGTATTTTTCAGGGAAATCTTATCTGGCTCCACTGACAAGCAATAGCCATTTAAATGTACCGATGGCGAATGTGACTTTTGAGCCGGGTTGCCGCAACAACTGGCACACGCATACTGGCGGACAGATTCTCATTTGCGTGGGTGGTTCGGGATATTATCAGGAAAGAAATCAGCCTGCCCGAAGATTGGAAGAGGGCGACATCGTGGAGATTCCGGCAGATGTAGAACATTGGCACGGTGCGGCGCCAGACAGCTGGTTTTCGCATATCGGCGTGACCTGTAATCCTCAAACCAATAAAAATATCTGGCTGGAAGCTGTAAGTGACGAAGAATATAGAGAAGCTGTAAAATAAAATTCAAATTCAATTTTAAAATGAACAGCGCAGAGAAAATCATTAATTATATTAAAAGAATACAATGCAAAAAAAAATATTAGGAAACCAGGGATTGGAAGTTTCGGCTTTAGGATTAGGATGTATGGGTTTAAGCTTTGGCTACGGACCTGCAACAGAGAAACAGGAAGCTATTAAATTAATCAGAACAGCATTTGAAAAAGGGGTTACTTTTTTTGATACGGCTGAATGTTACGGCCCGTTTACGAATGAAGAATTATTAGGTGAAGCCTTGCAATCTTTTAGAAATGAAGTGGTTATCGCTACGAAATTTGGTTTTCAGGATGGTGATTCCAGCAAAGGATTAGACAGCAGTCCGGAAAGAATCCGAAAAGTAGTAGAGGATTCCTTGAAAAGACTGAAGACAGATTATATCGAGCTTTTTTATCAGCACAGAGTTGACCCGAATGTTCCAATGGAAGACGTGGCAGGAGCGGTAAAAGAATTGATTCACGAAGGAAAAGTAAAACATTTCGGATTGTCGGAAGCCAGTGCCGAAAGCATTCGAAAAGCGCACGCCGTACAGCCTGTTTCTGCTTTACAAAGTGAATACTCAATGTTTTTCCGTGATGCCGAGAAAGAAATCATTCCGACGCTGGAAGAACTGGGCATTGGTTTTGTGCCATTCAGTCCTTTAGGCAAGGGATTTTTAACGGGAGCAATGACAGAGCAGACGCAGTTTGACAAAAATGATTTCAGAAATATTGTCCCGAGATTTTCTGAGGAAAACAGAAAGGCAAATCAGGCTTTGGTTGATTTGTTGAAAACGATAGCTGCAGAAAAAGAGGCAACACCCGCACAAATTGCTTTGGCGTGGCTGTTGGCGCAGAAACCGTTCATCGCACCAATTCCGGGAACTACAAAACTGCACAGACTGGAGGAAAATATCGGTGGTGCATCTTTAGAACTTTCTTCTGATGATTTATCTAAAATCGCGCAATCACTGAGCCAGATTGAAATCGTCGGGGAACGTTATCCACAGCATTTACAGTCTAGAGTTGGGAAATAATTAAATAATAATTCGATTTAAAATTATTCTCAATGCAGAAATTCGTCCTATTCATATTATCAGTTCTATGTTTTTACTCTTGCTCAAAAGCACAGGAAACAACATCGGAAAAAGAATCATTAAAAGATAAAAAAGTGCTGATTGTTTATTTATCAAGAACCAAAAATACGAAAACTGTTGCAGAAATCATTCGAAAAAATGTTGGTGGAGACTTGGTAGAACTGGAACTTCAAAATCCATATCCTGAAAATTATAAAGCAATCGTTGACCAGGTTTCGAAAGAAAACGAATCCGGATTTTTGCCACCTCTGAAAACTAAGATCGAAAACATTGAAAAATATGACGTCGTCTTCATCGGTTTTCCAACTTGGGGAATGAAACTTCCGCCACCGATGAAGAGTTTTCTGAAACAATCTGATTTAAAAGGCAAAACCATCATTCCATTCAATACCAATGCGGGTTACGGAATTGGAAGCAGTTTTGATACAGTGAAAGAATTATGTTCTGATAGTAACGTTTTGGAAGGTTATTCAGTAGAAGGTGGAAAAGAACGAGACGGAATTTTATTTGTAATGAAAGGCGAAAAGGAAATTAAAGTTCGTAATGAAGTTGAAAAATGGCTTCGAAAAATACTACCGAAAGTAGCCAAGTAATATAAAGTATTTAGAAATTTTCAAATTGATACATTTGCTTTAATGAAAATCTTACAGATTTTATATTATTCTCTTAATATGATGTTTTCATTGGTAAACGCAGCTGTTTTCAAAGACGACGACATTTTTAAAAAAGTATTAATGATAAAAAAATCCCATTCAACAATTATCGAATGGGATTTTGATTTGTTTTAAATTTCATTAAAGTTTGAAACCGCCTGAAACTTCAACTCTTTGACCGTTAATCCATTTGGAATCGTCTGAACAAAGAAACGCCACCACGCTTCCAATATCATCCGGCAAACCAACTCTTCCCAAAGCAGTTTCTGAAGCCAAATGTTTGTTTAAATCTGAAATATCACGGACAACGCCGCCACCAAAATCAGTCTCAATCGCACCTGGAGCAATCGAATTAACTCTAATTTTTCGGGCGCCAAATTCCAAAGCCTGGTATCTAGACAGAGAATCGATTGCCGCTTTCATCGCGCCATAAGCGGAATAGCCAGGCATTGAGAATCTTGCCAAGCCTGAAGAAGTGTTCACAACGCTGCTTCCGTCATTCAATAATGGTAGAAGTTTTTGAGTTAAGAAATACGGGCCTTTGAAGTGGATATTGGTCATTGCATCCAAAATTTCCTCAGTCGTCGTTTCAAAACTTTCGTTGATTCCGATTCCAGCGTTGTTGACCAATGCGTCCAATTTTGCAGAAGCAAATTGAGTGTCCAAAACATCTTTCACTTCTGTTACAAATTGGTCGAAACCTGTTGTGGTAGAGATATCTAAAGGTAAAGCAAATGCTTTTTGTCCAAGAGTTTCAATTTCTTTTAATACTTCGTCTGCTGCTTCTTTTTTGGTTTGATAAGTTAAGATGATATCAAATCCTTTTTTTGCCAATTGTAAAGCTGAATCTTTTCCTAATCCACGGCTTGCGCCTGTTACTAATGCTATTTTACTTGCCATTTTTATTTGTTTTAATTAATGGTGCAAAGTTGAAAAATTATCGCATTCTCTGGTTTGCATAAATCAAATTAAAATTTGTGAAAATCAAACAATCTGCAATTCGCGGTAATGTTGAGGTGACTGCTTGCTATATTTCTTGAAGAAGTTTGAAAAATGAGCTACTTCCTCAAAACCCAATGTGAAAGCGATTTCCGAAACGTTCCATTGTGTTTGGGTCAACAATATTTTGGCTTCCTGGAAAATGCGGCTTCCGATGATTTCGCCCGTGGTTTTTCCCGTAGTTTCTTTCAAAACTCTGTTGAGGTGATTCACGTGAACACCCAAAATTCCCGCAAAATCTGCAGGGGTTTTCAGTTGAAGAAGTTGGCTGATATTTTCGATAGGAAACTGTCTTTCCAATAGTTCGATGAATAGAGTAGTGGTTCTGGAAGCTGCAGTTTTGTTATTTTCAACAGGTAGAATCGGTTTTAATTTCTGTCCAAAATGAATCAATTCCATCACATAATTTCGCAACAGATCATATTTGTAAACATAATCAGACTTGATTTCTTTGTGCATTTTCAAGAAAATCGATTCAAATTGATGAAACTGCTCTGTCGAGATTTGAAAAATAAAATCGCTCTGAGCCGAGAAAACCGGAAGCAGGTCAAGCTCTAAACCAACTTTCGTGGCTGGCAAAAAATCTTTGGTAAAAACACAAAAATGTCCCGATTGCTCTGAACACTGATTTGTGTAGTTGTAAGGAATCTTTGGCGATGCGAAAAGAACGGCGCAATCCTCAATCTCAATAGTTTTGTCTGCATATTCTACTTTATTCTTTCCATTAATCAAACTTATTTTGTAATAAGTTCTCCTATTGTAAGGCATTTCAGTCTTTGAAGTGCTTGTTCTGCAGATTTCAGAAATATCAAAAACATTGAAATGACCAATGTCTTTATTGATATTTTCAGAAAGGAATTGATTGATGTCAGGACAACTGTCTCCCAAAATATCCTGATAAAATTCTTTGATGGTGATTGAACTCATTGGTTTGTAAAAATCAAAGATACGAGTTTGGAATTAATTAAAATTTCACAGTTCCGATTTCAGAAACATTGTTCCCCGTTTTTCCGAAGAAAACAGAATGACAAATGAGCGATTGGTTGATTTGGTAAAAGCAATTGCAGAATCCATCAATGCCTTGCATTAAGCTTGGTTGTTGACTCAAAAAACCTTACATTACCTCAATTCCGGGAACAACAAAAATCCACAGCTTACTACTTTTTCAAATCCAATTCCATCTGAATGTTACAGCGTTGATAAGGCGTGTAACGGCCAACAATCTTTTCGAAGCCCATTTTTTGATACAAATTAATAGCAGGTTTTAGAATCGTATTGCTTTCCAAATACAGTTTTGAAGCACCCAACTCCTTGGCAGAATTAATAATTGCCTGACCCAAAAGCCAACCGATATTTTTGCCCTGAGCCTTTGGAGAAACCGCCATTTTTGCCATTTCAAAATCATAGTCTTTGTCATCCATTTTTATCAAAGCACAAACGCCCAAAGGTTCGTCTTTATAGATTGCGACAAGGATTTTTCCGCCTTTATCGAGGATATATTCCTGCGGATTGTCTAAAGATTTGTAATCCGTTTCTTCCATTTCAAAATAAGTCGAAATCCATTCTGCATTCAAGTTTCTAAAAGCAGATTGATATTTCGGTTTATATTCCACGATTTCCACATCCTTGCTTTCACGCATTTTTTTCTGTTCCTGAACACGTTTCAGTAGTGATTTTTGTTCCAATAAAAATTCCCATTCTGCAACCGCTTCCCAAAGATTGTAAGTAGCTTCAGCAAGGAGATTTTCCACAGCCAAATCAATATCAACACATTGTTCCTGCAACATTTTTTCAGCTAAAGATTTTCCTTCTTCGGTTAATCCAACTACATTTCTGCGTTTATCACTTGATTTAAGCTGGTCATTTACCAAACCTGCTTTTATCATTTCCTTGATGATTTTGGTTACAGAAGGTTGAGAATGACCGATTTCTTTGGCAATTTCCGTAATTGTTTTTTCATCCGTTTCTGACAGCACAAAGAAAACAGGAAACCATTTTGGAGAGAATTTCTCAACATTGTACATTTCATAAATCTTGGTTGCATCATCTGTAAATCGGCTTGTCAGCAAACGCAATCTGCTTCCCAAAGCCATTTTTCCTGTTCTTTCAAATATATTCATAATTAATTACATAACTGATTATGCAAATGTAAAAATAAATTTGAATTGAACAAAATTACTAGGTCTTAAATTTAATTGATAATTGATTTTGGGCGTATCCCTTTGCATTTTGCCTGTCATTTTGAGCCTGTGGAAGAAACTTTCAGCAAGGCAAAAACGCAAGCGGGTCGGGCTATCCGCTATATCTTTTGCTCCATTTCATTACGCAAAAGGATGCCGCTTCTATCCCTTACGCAGAATTACGCTTCGTCATTTCGGATACAATCAAACTCATTTTGGCAACATTTCCCTCACTGCGTCTGTGGACATTTGTATTATAAAATTTAAATAAAATTACAATGCAAAAAACAATTTTCATTACAGGCGCATCATCAGGATTAGGAAAAGCGACAGCCAAATTATTTCAGTCAAACGGCTGGAATGTCATCGCAACAATGAGAAATCCGGAAAAGGAGACGGAACTTTCACAACTGGAAAATGTAACCCTGCTTCCGCTGGATGTTACGAACTTAGAACAGATTCAGGAAACGGTAAAAAAAGCGATTGAACTTCATACGATTGACGTGGTTTTCAACAACGCGGGTTATGGTTTGATCGGCGCTTTGGAAGCGTTGACAGACGAGCAAATCGTGAAACAACTCGATACCAATTTACTTGGTGTGATTCGTGTAACTCAGGCTTTCATTCCTTATTTCAGAAAAAACAGAAACGGATTATTTATCACCACAACTTCTATCGGCGGATTGCTGACTTTCCCTCTGGATTCGCTTTATCACGCTACAAAATGGGCTTTGGAAGGCTGGAGCGAAAGTATGTCTTTTGAAGTAGCTTTGCACAATGTTGGCATCAAAACCATTGCGCCGGGCGGAATTAAAACTAATTTTGCAGGAGAATCGTTA
Organism: Epilithonimonas sp. JDS; assembly: GCF_021261315.1. GTDB lineage: Bacteria > Bacteroidota > Bacteroidia > Flavobacteriales > Weeksellaceae > Epilithonimonas. The sequence continues at coordinate 382,949 of NZ_JAJSAX010000003.1, read as the reverse complement.
GCCGTTGCCAATCATCCCGCTTACGAGGACGGAATGCAGAAATTATTTGCATTGATGAATCCCAACAATTTCGAGTCAGTGGAATGGATTGCTGATGTGGTTTACGAGGCAGCGACAGACGGGAAAAATCAATTGCGATATGTCACGGGCGAATTTGCCACTCAATTATACAACCGCCGTCTGGAAATAGGTTCCGAAGCTGCCGTTCAGGAAATGAAACAGATGGCATTTGGTGATTTAATCAACTAAATTTGTAAGAAATGAATAATCCTATAAAAGTAGATTCTATCTCAAGACTTCACGAGATGTTGGGTTTCGGAAAGCCTGTTCATCCTTTGATAAGCCTTACTGACAATACCAATATGATTGTAGAAAGTGACTTATTGAATCAACATTTTCTATTCAATTTCTATAAAATTTCTTACAAAAAAACTAGGAAAGGCAAAATTGGATATGGACAAGGTTATTATGATTTCGACGAAGGCGGAATGGTTTTTACCGCGCCCAATCAACTCATTTCTACGAGTGCGGATGATATGGAATATGAGGGTTTGACTTTGCTGATTCATCCTGAGTTTTTCAGAAATTATTCATTGGCAACCCGTATTAAAAGCTTTGGTTTCTTTTCATATTCTGCGAACGAAGCTTTGTTTTTATCAGACAAAGAAAAGCAGACTGTTTTTTCGGTTTTTGAGAATATTAAGGAAGAATTGAATAATACGATTGACGATTTCAGTCAGGACGTCATCATTTCGCACATCGAGGTTTTGCTCAATTACAGCAACCGCTTTTACAAGCGCCAATTTATTACCAGAAAAGCGGTCAACAATGATTTGCTTTCAAAAATTGAAGAACTTTTAACTGTCTATTTTGAAAAAGAACACGGTTTGAATAAAGGTTTGCCAACCGTTGAGTTTCTCGCAACCGAACTCAGCCTTTCACCACGATATTTAAGTGATATGCTTCGGTCTTTGACAGGGCAGAATGCACAGCAGCTTATCCACGAAAAACTGATTGAAAAAGCAAAAGATTACCTTACGACAACTCAGCTTTCAGTAGCAGAAATTGCCTATCAATTGGGTTTTGAGCATCCGCAGTCTTTCAATAAGTTATTTAAAAATAAAACCAGTCAGACGCCTGTAAAATTCAAACAAGGTTTTTATCATAACTAAATTTAAAATGAATATAGAAACGTTTATCGAAGATTGGATTGCTGTTGGCAACAGTTACGACACCGAAAAATATCTTGAGTTTTACAATCAAAACGCTGTTTTGGATGACCCTTCAGTTGGAAGAAAATTTGTCGGTCATAGCGGAATTAAAGATTATTTTGTGAGTTATTTTATTGGTTATAAGACTCAGACTGAATTGAGGAAATTAGGAGTTAGAGAAAACTCAGCCTATTTGGAAGTTGAGTTTACAGGAGAATTTCCGGAAGGTAAAATTGGCGGAAGCTTTGATTTTACTTTTAAAAATGATAAAATTGAATTTGTAAAAGCAGATTTGATTCATTAAAGTAATAATCAACAAGATTAAAAAGTGGTGAGGTATCTTATCACTTTTTTTGTTTTTAATTTCAAATATATTTGATTATCAATTATTTAAATTAAATATCAAGTAAATAACCAACATCAGTTTTTTCTAAACCTATTTTATATATCTTTGCGCCAATCTGGTGAGCCGTAAAAAGCGCTTAATAGGGAATCCGGTGAAAATCCGGAGCAGACCCGCTACTGTAAGCTTCACACAAAGGTTTTTGAAAATTATATCCACTGTTCGCCCCGGCGAATGGGAAGGATTTCAAAAATGAAGTAAGTCAGGAGACCTGCCAGAATGTTTTAATAATTGACGCTTTCGTGGAATAAAGCTTAGTCAACAATGATTTTGTGCAGCACAAACTGCGCCTTATCCTTGCTTTCTTACATCCATTGGCGTCATCATTATTCGATATGAGCTAATGGTGACACGATTTACTTCTCGGTTTTTCAAAACTGTTGTTGCAATATTTGTAACAGCCTCATCTTTCTGTTTTTCCCAATCCAAAAAAGATTCTATCGAAACTGAGATTCTCAAAGTTAATGTTTACAAAAAGAATTTCAAAGAGATTTTACCGGCGCAGACACTTTCTGGCGAACAGTTGGAAAGACTCAACAGCCAATCCGTTGCCGATGCGCTGAGGTATTTTTCAGGTGTTCAAATCAAAGATTACGGCGGGATTGGCGGACTTAAGACCATCAATATCCGAAGTATGGGAAGCCAGCACGTCGGTGTTTTCTATGACGGAATCCAACTTGGAAATGCGCAAAACGGTGTCGTCGATTTAGGGAGATTTTCTTTGGATGACATCGAGGAAATCTCACTTTACAATGGGCAAAAATCTGAAATTTTCGAGCCAGCGAAGGATTTCGGTTCGTCAGGTTCGATTTATCTTCAGCCAAAAACACCTAGTTTTAAATTTAATAAAAAAACAAATCTCGTTCTGAGACTCAAGAACAGTTCCATCGATTTATTCAATCCGTCTTTCCGATTGGAGCAGAAAATTTCGGATAAGGTTTCTGCAAGTTTCAGTTCTGAGTTTCTACAGAGTGACGGGATTTATAGATTTCGTTACCGCAAAAAATATCCAGATGGCGCTGTTGCTTACGACACGATTGCGAAGCGTTTCGATTCCGATATCAAAGCCAGACGTTTCGAAACCAGCTTTCACGGAACCCTGAATAATGGAAGTTGGAACGTGCGTGGTTACGGCTATTTTTCTGACCGCGGAATTCCCGCAGCGATTGTGAATAACCGTTTTGATGGGCGTGGACAAAAGTTGGTGGACGAGAATTATTTCGTTCAGACCAATTTTAGAAAGAAGTTGTTTCCGAAATTAGAAACGCAGTTCAAAGCTAAATTCGCTTACGATTTCACGCATTACGCCGACACGGTTTCATCCATTAAAATCCAGAATCAATACATCCAAAGAGAGATTTATTTGTCTTCTTCTAATATCTATTCCGTGACTCAGAATTGGGATGTCAGCGCCAGTTTTGACTTTCAGTACAACAATCTGGATGCGGATTTGGTCAACTTCTCTTATCCGACGCGCTACACATCTTTGCTCGCTTTTGCCACAACTTACCAATGGAAAAAACTGAAATTCCTTGGAAGTGTTTTGGGAACTTTCGTCCACGAAGATGTGGAGAAAAATGCCAAATCGCCAGACAAAACCGAGTGGACGCCCGCCGCTTTTCTCAGCTATCAGCCTTTTGATTCCAATGATTTTACGGTCAGAGCTTTCTACAAACGGATTTTCAGAATGCCGACTTTCAACGATTTGTATTACACGATGATTGGAAACGCTTTCCTGGAACCGGAATTTACCAATCAATACAATCTTGGATTTACGTACCAGAAGTCTTTTAATAATCAGTTTTTTCAAAGTTTCTATGCAAAGGTCGATGGCTACTTTAACAAAGTTGAAAACAAAATCATCGCCGCGCCAACCGGAAATATGTTTCGCTGGATGATGCTGAATCTCGGCGAAGTGGAAATCATCGGAACCGATATCAATGTTCAGGCTGACTTGCTCGTCGGCAATGTGAAACTGAAACCGTTAGTGAGTTACACGTTCCAAAGAGCCAGAGATTTTTCCGATAGAAACGAAACTTATTTTGGTGACCAAATTCCGTACACGCCGTGGCATTCCGGAACTTTTTCCCTGATGTCAGATTACAAAGATTGGAGTTTCAATTACAGTTTTATGTATGTCGGCGAGCGGTACGACGGTCAGCAGAACAACATCCAGTACAATTACATCCAGCCTTGGTACACGCACGATTTATCAATCCAGAAAAAAATGAATTTGAAAAATCACCAGTTCAAAGCCAGTTTCGAGGTCAATAATATCTTCAATCAATATTACGACGTCGTGCTGAATTACCCAATGCCAGGCCGGAATTTCAAACTCATTTTAAGTTTTACATTATGAAAAAAATAAACTTTTTTCTGCTCATTTTACTTTGCCTGATGTCCTGTCGAACAGATGAAATAATCGTTCGCCCGGAAGTGGAAGAAGGTCTTGCGACGCCAGAAAATACAGCTATTAAAGGCTTTTATCTTCTCAATGAAGGCAATATGGGAAGCAACAAAGCTACCTTGGATTTCTTCGATTACACAACTGGGACTTACCACCGGAATATCTACGCGGACATCAATCCGGATGTGGTGAAGGAACTTGGAGACGTCGGGAATGACATCAAAATCTACGGCAGCAAAATGTACGCAGTCATCAACGTATCCAACAAAATCGAAGTTCTCGACGCAAAAACGGCCAAAAGAATCAAAACCATCAACCTTGAGAATTGCAGATATGTGACGTTCAAAGATGGGAAAGTTTACGCTTCTAGCTACGCCGGACCTGTCGTTCTGAATCCCAACGCACCACTCGGAAAAGTCGCTGAAATTGATACGGTTTCGCTTTCGATAAAACGGGAAGTGGTTGTCGGTTATCAACCCGAAGAAATGCAAATCATCGGAAACAATCTCTACGTCGCCAACTCCGGCGGTTACCGTTTCCCAAATTATGACAGAACCGTTTCAGTCGTTGATTTGAACACTTTCACCGAAACCAAAAAAATCGATGTGGCAATCAATCTTCATCACATTGCAAAGGATGACGACGGCGATTTGTACGTGAGTTCCAGAGGCGATTATTACAACGTTCCGTCCAGTTTGTTTTTGGTGGATGCAGCAACGGGAACGGTGAAAAAAGACTTCAAAATTGCGGTCAGCGAGATGACGATTGTGAATGGCAAACTCCATTATTACGGCAACGAGTTCAACTACAACACGCACGCCTACACCAAATCTTTCGGCATCATCGATGTGAAAACGGAGCAGGTCATCTCCAACAAAATCATCGACCAGGAATATGTAGATGCCATCAAAACACCCTATGGAATCGCCGTGAACCCAATCACAGAAGACATTTATATGACCGATGCGCGGAATTACGTTTCCACCGGATTTGTCTATTGCTTCGACAAAAATGGAAAATTCAAATGGAAAATCGAAGGCGGCAACATCCCGGCGCACTTTGTTTTTCTTTATAAATAATGGTTATGAATAAATATTTGGGCAGCTATTTCCGCCTTCCGTTCCCTCCCGATTTTACATCGGGATCCACTCAAGTCGGGCTGCGGATTTCAACATAAAATCAACAGTCGACATAAAACGCCATTTTGTCATTCCGTAGGAAACCTAACGAAGTGGTTCGACGAAGTCAATCTAGACTGCTGAGATTCCTACGGAATGACAAACAACCTTAAAAAAATAAATAAAATGAAACATAAATTTATAAAATTTACTTTACTTTCAGTCATTGCAACTGCAATCGTTGCCTGTAAAAACGATGATGACGACAGTACATTTAATTTGGCCGAATCTTACTCAATTGACCGCTTCAAAGTTCTGAATATTCCAACCAACATCTCAGGAACCTTTACTTGGAGTGTCAATGATTCTATTATTTCAGAAAATTCAGCTTTGGATTTCATCAGTCCATTCGCCAAAACCTATCCTTTGACTTTGAAGGTGGAAACGAAAGGGACAACGACGAATTACAGTTCGAAAATCATTGTCAACAAAGAAACTTCGGTTTACAGCAAGTACATTTCTAACGTCTTCGATTTCCGTCCAGCCGTTGGGCAATTCATCAATGAAATTCCGGAATATCTAACTGGAAATACGGCTGAAAATATGATTCAGAAAGCGAAACAATCTTTGGTCGCTTCTAACTCTTCGATGATTACGTTAGGCGGATTTGGTGGTTATGTCACTTTCGGATTTGACCACACAATTCCAAATATGAATGGCCGCGATTTTAAAATCTTAGGAAATGCTTTTTGGGGCGATTTGTCTCAAGACGAACGTGCTGGCTCTTGCGAACCCGGAATCATAATGGTTGCCTACGACAAAAATAAAAACGGAAAACCCGATGAAGACGAATGGTACGAGATTGCAGGCAGCGAATATTTTAAAAATACAACGGTAAAGAATTACAACATCAATTACTTCAAACCCAACGAATCCAAACCGCCAGTTCCTGGAAATGAATATTGGGAAAACGACGTAGAATATATCAAATGGACTGATAATCTGGGAAGTACTGGTTATAAAACTAAAAATGTTTTCCATATCCAAAGCTATTATCCATTGTGGATTACGGATGCTTCTTATCAATTTACAGGAACCAAATTGGCCAACAATTACTATGACCAAAGTGGAACGGGAACTTATTGGGTCGGGAAATCTTACGCCTTCGGATATGCCGACAACGCACCAAATACCGATGAAGCCTCCAACATCGATATCTCGTGGGCCGTTGACAAGAACGGAAATTACGTCAAACTTCCCGGAATCGATTTCGTGAAAGTTTATACAGGAATCAATCAGGAAGCGGGTTGGCTGGGCGAAGTTTCTACGGAAGTGGCTGGCGCTTACGACTTACATTTAAAATAATCATTAACAATAAAAATTCTTTAAATCAATTAAAAATGAAAAAGTTTTATCTTTTGACTTGGCTGTTGTTCTTTGCATTTTTTACGAATGCGCAGTTCACAGTTCAAAGTGTTCCCAGAAATGACATCCAGGGAAACTCAATTAAAAAACAATCCAAAAAGGCGGATTTCAATTTCGATGACATCGTCTATTGGGTAGGAACGGGAACCAACGAAGCGGCTTTCGTGGTCCAGTGGAATGATTCTAAAAATCCAGACGCTATGGTTTGGGGATTCCGATGGAACGGAACGGCGACCGGCGAAGATATGCTGAAAGCGATTGCAAAAACTGACAAGCGATTTTTCACATTGCTTTATCAAGGAACGCAATTTGGAAGCGCAGTCGGCGGTTTAGGTTTTGACCTGGACGGGAACGACACCAATGCACTTTATAAAAGTGGGAACAACACTTATCCGCTGTATCCTGTGGATGGCATCATCAATACGACATCCTATGATTTTGATGATTACACCGCAAAAGATGCCGATGACCATTGGGGTTCTGCTTGGTACACGGGATATTGGTCTTATTGGGTGAAAGACCCGACAGATTCAGATTTTGGATATTCTGGTTTGGGAGCGAGCAGCAGACAATTGATGAACGGTTCTTGGGATGTTTGGAATTTCAACCCGAATATGGAAAGCTACGACATCTCTTCAACGTTGACGCCGGTTTCAGCGTTTTCGGCGCAGGCAGATTTTACAAAAGGTTACTTTATCGTGAATGAAGAATGGTTCGGTCACACCAACGGTTCCGTGAATTTCGTTGGAGAAAATGACCAAATCTATTACAGAGTTTACAGCGAAAAGAACAACAATCAGGCTTTCGGTGCGACGACTCAGTTTGGAACAATTTACGGTGACAAATTCTATTTCATCTCTAAACAAGCAGCAGATGGCGGTGATACACAGTACACGCCAGGCGGAAGATTAGTTATCGCAAATGCGACCACTATGGAAAAAATTGTAAGTTTCGACAACATCGGTGGAGGAGATGGCCGTTCTTTTGTAGGTGTGACGGACAAATTGGGCTACATTGGCGCATCCAACGGAATCTACACTTTTGACATCGAAAATCTACAGGTTGGTACTTTGATCACGGGAACTGGCGGCGGAAGTCAGTACGCAGGACAGATTGGAAATATGGTCAGAACCTCGCAGTATGTTTATGCCGTGAAGCAATCTGCAGGAATCTTGATCATCGACCCAAAAACAAATACTTTGATCAAGACCATTTCTGGCGCTTATCACTCGGTTGTTCAGGCAAAGGATGGAAGTGTTTGGGCCATTCAAAATCAAAAATTGATCAACATCGATCCAAAAACTTTCGCAACTACGGAATATCCGCTTTCCACTTCGACCCAATATTTCGGTTCTTGGGGCGCTTGGAACGCAGGTAGTTTTACTTACAGCAGTCAACAGAATGCATTGTATTGGATGAACTCGGTGAATGCATTCACGTCAGGTGCGAAAATCATCAAATTTGATGTGACGTCAAAAACGCTTGTTGATAATTTCATCACGATTCCAGGACAGGAAGGCACTTACAAGCAAATCCCTTACGGTGCAGCTTTGCGAGTAGATCCTGTTTCTGACAGATTGATCTTGAACACAACAGAAAGCGGTTACGGCGCGCATTATCAAAAAAACTGGATCCATACCTATGACAACACTGGAGCTTTGCTAAATACAAAGACCTTAAATGATTATTATTGGTTCCCTGCTGTTACGGTTTTCCCAGACAATACGTTGCCAGTTGTGGCTTCTAGTTTCCCAACAGAAACGACTTTGAGTGGTGTGACAAAAATCGATCTGAAAACGGTAGTTTCCGATGCAGATAATTTGTCTTCTGCTATTGTAAAATCTATCAAATCAAATAGCAATTCTACAGCGATCTCAGCTGAGGTAAATGCGGATGACGAGTTGGTTCTGACGCCTCAAAGCGCGGGAACGGCAAATCTGGTGATCAGTTTTAATTCCAATGGAAAAGTGGTGGAGAAAACTTTGACGGTGATCTCATCTTCTTTGGCTGCCACGGTGGATGTCAAGAAATTGGAGTTAAGCATCTATCCAAATCCAACAACAGAGATCTTGAATGTTAAAACGCTAGATAAAGTTCTGGAAGTTTCAGTATTTGATGTGACCGGAAAACAGATCAATGCTAAATTTGTGAACGGACAGATCAATGTGAGTGCTCTTCTGAAAGGAAATTATATCCTGAGAATTGTAACTGACAGATCGGTTTATCAAGAGAAATTTATTAAGAAGTAATCTTTTTAATTTTAAAATAATGAAGCCTTCAAAACTTAATTTGAAGGCTTTTTTTATATTTCAGTTTTTAGTTAATAAACTTATCCTAACTTCTGCGATAGAATTGGAATTAAGTTGTGGCAAAAAAAAGAGCACTCTCCGAAAAGAATGCCCTTTGATAAAAACCTTAAAATTCAAAAAAATTATAATGACACCCCTCGTTTCCAAGGGATAAATACATCCTGTTTCAATTGGTCTGCTTTCGTTTCTACGTTTCCGCTCGCCAATTCGATGATATAATCTACGATCTCCTCTCCAACTTCCTGAATGCTTTTTTCGCCTGTGATTACGGTTCCTGCATTCACATCGATAATATCAGACATTCTGCCGATAAGCGCTGTGTTGGAAGAGATTTTCACAACCGGTGCGATTGGATTTCCCATTGGATTTCCTAAGCCTGTGGTAAACAAAACTACCGTTGCGCCTGCTCCTACCAATCCTGTAGTACATTCGGCGTCATTTCCTGGTGTGTTCAAAAGATTCAGACCTGGTTTTGAAATATATTCGCCGTAATCCAAAACATCGACGATCGGTGCAGTTCCACCTTTTTTGGAAGCGCCTGCAGATTTCATTGCGTCGGTGATCAATCCATCTTTTATATTTCCTGGCGATGGATTCATATCAAATCCAGAACCTGCGTCTACAACAGATTTTTCAAAAGCTTTCATTAATGATAAAAACTTATCTGCTTTTTCTTCGTCCACACATCTGTTCATCAATTCTTGCTCTACGCCGCACAATTCCGGGAACTCTGCCAAGATTGTTTTTCCGCCCAACGCTGCAAAAATATCTGAAACAATTCCTAAAGCCGGATTGGCAGATATTCCTGAGAATCCATCGGATCCACCACATTCCAAACCAATGCTGATTTTGGAAACCGGCGCAGGCTGACGCTCAATTTTGTTGGCTCTTTTGATGGCTTCGAAAGAATCTTTGATGACCATTTGGAACATCTGATCCGTAGTTCCTATTTTTTGCTGCTCGAAGATCAAGATTTCCTTGTCGTTATTCGGGCTCATTTCTTTCAAAGCATTCTGGAAAATATCAACCTGAAGATTCTGACAGCCTAAGCTCAAAACCGTTGCACCAGCTACATTCGGGTTGTTCACATAACCTGCAAGCAACTTTGCCAACAATTCTGAATCCTGACGGATTCCGCCACAACCACCTTGGTGATTGATGAATTTAACTTCGATATTGTCCAGAAGGTTCTCATTTCTTGAGTTGTCTTCTATCTCTGCAATGTTTTTTTCCTCAATCAAAGAGCGTAGGAAGTTCTTGTATGAAACCTCTTTTTTCGGAAGCAATTCGTTTTCGAAAATGTCTTTCAGCTTCTCGATGTTCTTGTTTTCACAAAAAACCAATGGGAAAAATAACCAGACATTTTTGGTTCCAACTTGCCCGTCAGAGCGGTGATATCCATTGAAAGTTTTATCTTTCCATTTATCTACATTTGGTGGTGTCCAGCCCAGATCTCCTGTCTTTTTGAAAACCGGTTCACTTTGGTGTTTCACATTTTCAGTCGTGATCACTTCACCTTTTTGGATGGTTTGATTGGCTTTCCCAACCACAACACCGTACATTATGATCTGATCACCAGCTTCAAAATGCTCTCCGGCAAATTTATGTTTAGCTTTTGTATCCGTTAAAACATTGTAAGGCGTTCCGTCGAGATCAACGATTTCGCCAGCGTAAAGATCCATCAGCGCAACGACTACGTTGTCTTTTGGATTTACTTTTAATACTTTTTTCATAATTTCTAAATGATTAAAAATTATTATTTGATATAATTATTATAACCTTGCTCGATTCCGTTGGCATCGATTTCTTTCAAGGCTTTTGTCACAGCTTCTGTCAATCCAGGAACTTGTGTAAGGTCTGTATCCCAGAAACTTGTTTCAGATAAAGTCGCTTTCACCACTTCTCCAAGGTCATTGTTTGTCCAGATTTCTTTCAATCTTTCCAAAACCGGCGCATCATCCATCACTGGAAGCGTTTTTCCATTGAATTCACCTTGGTAGAATCTGATCAATGCTGCAAGAGCGAAAGTCAGGTTTACAGGCAATTCTTTTTTGTCGTCAACATATTGTAATAAACTTGGCAACACTCTCACTTTGAATTTCGCAACCGAGTTCAATGCAATACTGGAAAGCTGATGCTTCAAAAATGGATTTCTGAATCTGTCAAAAACTTCCTCAGCGAAAGCCGTCAATTCTTCTTTTGACAAATCTAAAGTGGGGATGATCTCGTTGTAAACCGTATCAGAAATGAATTTTCCAGCGAATTCCGCATCAATTGCTTCTTTCACGGTTTCTTTTCCGTCAAGGATTGAAAACGCCAACATTGCAGTGTGGGCACCGTTTAGGATTCTTACTTTTCTGGTTCTGTAAGGTGTGATGTCATCAACGATCAAAACCTGATCATCGATTTTATCAAAAGGAATCAAAGCTCTCAACTTGTCATCACCTTCGATTACCCAAAGCAGGAATGCTTCGCAAACCACCATTAAGTTGTCGTCATAACCAAATTTAGCTTCGTATTCGTCTTTTTCTTCTCTTGGATATCCGGGAACAATTCTGTCCACCAAAGTGTTGTGGAAAGAGTTGCTGTTTTCTACCCACGCAGAGAAACCTTCTTCAAGATTCCAAAGCTGAGCATATTGAAGAATATATTTTTTTAAAGTTAATCCGTTATTTTCGATCAATTCGCAAGGAATAATGTGAAGACCTTTGTCCTCAGCACCTTGGAAATGTTTGAATCTTTCGTAAAGGAAAGCAGTTACTTTTGCAGGGAAATTTTTGTGCGGTCCGGCTTCAAGTGTTGTTTCGGATTCGTCAAAAGCGATTCCGGCTTCTGTTGTGTTTGATAAGATGAACTGAAGATCTTCGCCTTTTGCTAAATCAAGGTATTCCTGATAGTTTGCGTAAGGACTTAGTGATCTTTGGATGGCAGAAATCACGCTTTGGTCATCCACAATTTGTCCTTTTTTTACACCTCTTACGAAAAGTGTGTAAAGGTTATTTTGCTCTTCCAGCATATCTACAAGTCCGCCCTGAGTTGGCTGTACAACAGCTACACCAGCATTGAAGCCAGCTTCTTTGTTCATTTTGTCGATCAGATAATCAACGAATGCACGAAGGAAGTTACCTTCTCCGAATTGTAAAAATTTTATAGGAAGTTTCTCAGTCAGATCTGAGTTTTCACGGTTTAGTTTTTCTTTTGTTTGATATTCCATTTCTTTATTCTTTAAATTTTAATAGTTGGTTGAAACTTTATATTACAACCGAATCTGCAGCCTACTTCGACAAGCTCAGCATAAACTCTTTGAGCGGATCCCGATGTAAAATCGGGAGGGAGGGGAGGACGGATTAAGCTGCCATAATTTTTATTTTATAAATCTGTAACAGGTTTGTAAACCGGAACCAATGATTTCATAACCACCCAACCGATGAGGTAAACCACGGCACAGATTGAAAATATAATGAAGTAACCAGCTTCTTCCCCTTTGAATCCCATAAATTCCATTTGCGTAGTTCCTGCAAAATCGAATAAAACACCTGATCCTTTATTGATAATTAGTGATCCGATTCCACCAGCCATTCCACCAATTCCGGTGATTGTAGCGATGGCTTTTTTCGGGAACATATCACCGACAGTTGACATAATATTCGCTGACCAGGCCTGATGACCTGCACCTGCAATCCCGATAATGATTACCGGCAACCAGAAACTGTAAACGCCTAAAGGCTGTGCAATCAAGGCTAATAGTGGGAAAAATGCGAAAATCAACATCGCTTTCATTCTTCCTGCGTACGGATCCATTCCTTTTTTATTGATGAAATAAGATGGCAGCCAACCTCCAATAATCGATAATAATGTAATTGTATAAAGGACAAAAATTGCGGCCTGACCAACGCCGTCATTGGATTTGATGCCGTAAACTGAGCTCAGATAAGCCGGGGTCCAAAACATATAAAACCACCAAACTCCGTCTGTCATAAACTTTCCGAAAGCAAATGCCCAAGTCTGTTTGTATTTGAAACATTGTGCGAAGGATACTTTTTTGTCTTTGTCAGCTTCCTCTTCCAAACCGTGATCCTGCTGGATATATTGCAATTCGGAGACGCTCATTTTTTTGTTGTGCTCCGGTTTTTTGTAAATGAAAACCCAGAATCCCATCCATACGAATCCTAAGATTCCGATGATGATGAATGACATTTCCCAACCCCATTTTTCCGCGATTCTTGGAATGATCAAAGGCGCAGACAAGGCACCAACAGCCGCTCCTGCATTGAAGATACTTGTAGCTAAAGCTCTGTCTTTCTTAGGGAAATATTCCGCCGTCGTTTTGATAGCGGCAGGGAAGTTTCCTGCTTCACCAACAGCCAAAACAAAACGGGCAAAGATGAAAAGCATGACACTTGTGCTTCCAACCAAAGCCACATTATCTACAGTTTTGATAATTTCTTTAGATTCTTCAAAACCTACAAACCAATTTCCTGTAAGAATTCCTGATGCAGCGATTCCGCAATAAGCGTGTAAACAGGCACCAAGAGACCAAACGCCGATTGCCCAAAGGAAACCTTTCTTCGTGTCCATAAAATCTACAAACTTCCCTGCAAACAACATACTTACAGCGTAGAAAATGGAGAATAATGCGGTGATATTTCCGTAATCATTATTATTCCAATGAAACTCCGGCTGAATAAAATCTTTCCAAGTCAGAGAAAGTACCTGTCTGTCAAGATAGTTGATACTTGTTGCAGCAAAAAGTAGGGCGCAAATTCCCCATCTGTAGTTGGTCTGCTTAGGCGTTATGGTTTGATTCATTTTAAGTTGGTTTGGTTGGTTTGTGTTTTATTTTAAGAAGCTTTTATCGATTTGATGATCTCTAAAACCTTTGAAGTTTCGTTTTCTATGGTTGCATAATCTTTTGCCGCCATTAATTCTTTGCTCACTAATTTGCTTCCCATTCCAACAGCGGAAACACCAGCTTTGAACCAGCTTTCGATGCTTTCTTTAGTTGTATCAACACCGCCGGTTGGCATAAATTTCAGATTTGGGAAAACATCTTTTATGGCGCTCATAAATCCTGCTCCTAAAGCGTTTCCTGGGAACAACTTTACGAAAGTTACACCTGCGGCTTCCGCCGCGATGATCTCCGTCGGTGTCATACAACCCGGGCTGTATAGCAGATGTTTGGAAATTAAAAATTCTGCAACTTCCGGTACAAATCCTGGGCTGATAAAGAAATCTGCACCGGCTTTTTCGTATTCTTCAGCTTGTTTCAAATTTTTTATCGTTCCGATTCCTATAAGCATTCCCGGCATTTCGGCATTTCTCAATTCTACCATTTTGGTGAAATTCGAAAGTGCGTTTTCTCCTCTGCTTGTATATTCTACAGCACGGATTCCAGCTCTGTAAAGTGCTTTTAATATTTCTAAAGTTACCGTTTCGTCTGCGTTGTAATACAAAGGCAAAAGACCTTGGTTGATGATCGCATTGGTAACTAATTGAATCTTTGTCATTTTTTCTTAAATTTTTACTTTAAAAACTATTTTTCTAATGAAGCCATTTCCAATCATTGGTGCGTGGACATCATTTGGATAAAAAATAGCAAACTGATTATCGTTTAATTGGAAAAACATATCCGGATCATCATTGTAAAAAAGAACATCTTTTTCTGCATTGTATTCTCCGATTGGTTTTGTGCATTTTTGCCTTGGTTTCCAGCCAATATTTTCTATTCCCTTCAGACAAATTTGAATATCAATATTTTGATTATGACATTCGAATTTGGAAAGACTTTCTTCTTTTGTTTTGGCCATTTCATCAAAAACAATCATTTTAAGATCTTCCTGAATCTCTGTAACGCCAACTTCTAAAGAATCTAAATTCTTGTTTTTTAAATAGTCGAAAGCTTTTTCAAATAATGGATTTAGCAAAAAATATTGAGAAGCGTTTTCTAATGTATCTATAATCATTATTTCTAAATTATCTCTTGATTCTTCCGCCCTTGTCGCCATTCATCACATCCAAAATATCGGAAGCGCTACAATGGTTGATGTCGCCAGGAACCGTGTGTTTAATCGCACAAGCTGCGTTTCCGAACTTAAGTGCAGTTTCATCATCAAAGTTTAATAGACCATAGATCAAACCTGCAGCGAAAGCATCGCCGGTTCCGATTCTATCAACAACTTGAAGAATTTCGATTGGTTCAGATTCGAAGTAAGTTTCGTTTGCCCAAGCTCTTCCTTGAGTTTCCTGCGTACTTGCGCTGGCACCAACTCTGACTTTGTCAAATATCTTTTTGATGGAAGGCATTTGCTTCTGAAATTCTTTACAAGCTTCAATGAAACTGTCTTTGTCAGAAGAGAATTTTGTTCCGATGATCTCGTTGATCTCATTTACGCCACCGATAAAAATAGTGGAGTAGGACACCAATTCTTTTAATACTTCAAAGCCTTCTTTTCCGTATTTCCAAAGGTTGGAACGGTAAGCTGGGTCAGCTGTGATCTCGATTCCTTTTTCGTTGGCAGTTTGCAAACCTTTTTTCAAAGCGATGTAAGCACTTTCAGAAATTCCAGGAGAGATGCCTGTCCAATGGAAATAGTCTGCACCTTCCAAAGCTTTTTCCCAGTCGATTTGGTTTGGATTGATATTGGCAAAAGAACCATTCAAACGGTTGTAAGCAATTCTGGAAGCTCGAACAGATGAACCAACTTCAAGAAAATATAATCCTAAAGGATGTTGGTTTTTTGCAATAAAAGTCGTGTTGATTCCATAACTTTTGATGGATGAAAGCGCTGATTCTCCAACGAAATCGTCAGAAACTACGCTTACGTGTTTTACGTCACAACCCATTGTCGCAAGCGATGCCGCAACATTCAGTTCTGTACCTCCGAAAAAGAATTCCATCTCGTTGCTTTGCTTCATCATCCTGTTGTTGGCAGGTGACAAACGCATAATCACTTCTCCAAAGCTTACTACTTTGCCCATTAATTTATATTTTTTTGAAAATCAGTTTTTCCCCAACCTAAAGTGAGCCTGATTTTATTTTTTAATTTATTTGATAAAATCTTCTCTGTGCGGGCTGAAAACATCAACCAAAATGCCGTCTTCCATACATTCTACACCATGAACTATATTAGATGGAACGAAGAATGAATCTCCTTTTTTCAGGATTGAAATGTCTTCGCCAATATTAACTTCAAACTTTCCTTCTGCAACATAAGTCACCTGAATGTGCGGATGTTTGTGCTTGTAGCCAATGCCGCCTTTTTTGAAACGAACGTTGACCATCATTACAGAATCGTCGTAACCAACGATTTGGCGGTCGATGTATTCATCTATTTTTTCCCATTCTGTAGAATCGGATTTGTAGAAGATTTTTGATGCTTGTTCTGTTTTCATTTTTAATTTTTAGAATCAAGATTCAAGATTTGAGAATCAAGATTTTTAGAATGTGAAATAATCTTTAGCATTGTTATAACAAATGTCTGAAACTATTTTTCCAACCAGATCCATGTCTTCCGGAAGTTCACCGGATTCGATCTCGTTTCCTAATAAGTTGCATAGAACTCTTCTGAAATATTCGTGTCTTGGGAACGAAAGGAAGCTTCTGGAATCGGTCAGCATTCCGACGAACGTGCTGATTAATCCCATATTGGAAAGCGCATTCATCTGTTTTTCCATTCCGTCTTTTTGGTCCAAAAACCACCATCCAGAACCGAATTGTACTTTTCCCTTCACAGAACCATCGTTAAAATTTCCAATCATCGTTGCCATAATTTCGTTGTCGGCAGGATTCAGATTGTAGATGATTGTTTTGGTTAATTTATCCTTGGAATCTAATGTATTAAGAAATCTTGAAAGATTTGCTGCCTGGGTGAAATCGCCAATGGAATCCCAACCTGTGTCTGGTCCAAGAACTTTCAACATTCTTGCATTGTTGTTTCTCAACGCGCCCAAGTGATACTGCTGAACCCAACCTAATGAATGATAAGTCTCTCCCAAAAACAACAAAATCGCCGTTTTGAATTGTTCAATCTGGTGAGGCGTCAAGGTTTCGCCTTTTCTTTTAGTTTCAAAAATTGTATTGATCTCTGAATCTGTGAAAGTTTCGAACGAAATGTTATTCAATCCGTGGTCACACAATCTGCATCCGTTGGCGTGAAAGTATTCTATTCTTTTGATTAGCGCATCCTGTACATCCTTGTAAGATTTGATTTCGATGCCTGCAGATTCGCCTAATTTATCGATATAAGCATTATAATCTTCATTGTCAATCAAAATCGCCTTGTCCGGGCGGAAAGCCGTACTAACTTTGATTCCTATGTTGTTTTGTTTGATTGTCTGATGATATTCTAAAGTGTCAATCGGATCTTCTGTGGTACAAACCGTTTCCACATTTCTCATTTTCAACAAGCCGTGAACAGATTTCTCCGGCGTTTGAAGTTGAGAAGATACATTTTCGTAAACCTGATCTGCATTTTTCTCGTTAAGCAAATCGTAAACTTCAAAATATCTGGCTAATTCCAAATGAGTCCAATGAAACAAAGGATTTCTCAACGTATTCGGAACTGTTTTTGCCCAAGCTGCGAATTTTTCTTTGTCAGAAGCGTCTCCGGTGATGAATTTTTCGTTCACGCCCATCGTTCTCATCGCTCTCCATTTGTAATGGTCGCCACCAATCCAAACTTGAGTAATGTTCTCAAACTGACGGTTTTCTGCGATCTCTTTCGGAGGCAAATGGTTGTGATAATCGATGATTGGTTGTTTCTCAGCAAAATTGAAATACAACTCTTCAGCGAATCTGTTCTTTAATAAAAATGTATCTGTGATGAAAGGTTTTGTAAGTGTACTCATAATATTAAAGTTAGAAGTTGGAGGTCAGAAGTCAGAAGACCAACTTTATATATTAGGTTTTGATAATTTTTTTATTCGTTGGAAGGTTTGCCGATGGTTGCTAAGATTCCGCCATCAACGTAGATGATTTGTCCGTTGATGAATTGACTCGCTTCGGAAGCTAAGAAAATTGCGGTTCCAGCAAGATCTTCTGGATTTCCCCAACGACCTTCCGGCGTTCTGCTGATAATGAATTCGTTGAAAGGATTGCCATCCACTCGGATTGGTTCAGTCTGAGACGTTGCAAAATATCCAGGACCGATTCCGTTCACTTGGATGTTGTGTTTTGCCCATTCTGTTGCCAGATTTTTGGTCAGCATTTTCAATCCGCCTTTTGCAGAAGCGTAAGCCACGACATTGTCACGGCCCAATTCGCTCATCATAGAACAGATGTTGATGATTTTTCCGGCTCTTCTTTTGATCATATTTCTCGCCACCAGTTGTGACATAATGAAAGGTCCGGTCAAATCTACATCGATTACTTTTCGGAATTCAGAAACCTCCATTTCCAAAGCGGGAACTCTTTTGATGATTCCTGCATTATTGATAAGGATATCGATTTGTTTGTGATTCCCTTCAATTTCTGCTACTTTTTCAGCGGCAATTTTCTCATCGGTCACATCAAAAATATAACCTGTTGCTTTGAAACCTTTTGATTGATAATATTTGATAGCTTCTTCCAATTTGGATGGCGTAGTACTTGTTACCACAAGTTCTGCACCTGCCGATCCCAAACCTTCTGCCATTGCCAAACCAAGACCGTGTGTTCCGCCGGTTATTAAAGCTACTTTTCCTGTTAAGTCGAATAAATTTGTCATAATTATTTTAATTCGTCAGTTTTTACAGCATCCATATCGCCGTAATCCATATTTTCTCCTGCCATTCCCCAGATAAAACTGTAGTTGGACGTCCCAACACCAGAGTGGATAGACCATTCCGGAGAGATCACTGCATCTCTGTTTTTCAAGAAAATGTGGCGCGTCTCAGTTGGCTGTCCCATAAAATGTGAAACCGTTTGCCCTTCGTCCAAATCGAAGTAGAAGTAAGCTTCCATTCTTCTGGTGTGCGTGTGAGAAGGCATTGTGTTCCAAACGCTTCCTTCGTGCAATTCCGTCATTCCCATTTGTAGTTGGCAAGTTTCCAGAACGCTGTTCACAATTAATTTGTTGATCGTTCTTCTGTTCGCGTATTTTGCATCGCCTAATTCTACGATCTCCGCTTCAGCTTTTGTAATTTTCTTAGTTGGAAAAGCGTGGTGAGCCGGTGCAGAATTGATATAGAAATAAGGTTGTTCGCCGTTTGACGATTCGAAAATCACTTCCTGGTTTCCTTTTCCTATATATAAGGCTTCTTTATTATTAAGTTCGTAAACTGTTCCGTCTACTGTCACTTTTCCTTTTCCGCCAACGTTGATGATTCCCAATTCTCTTCTTTCAAGGAAGTAGGGTGCTTTCAATTCATCGATGGTTTCTAAGCTTAGAGGCTGGTCAAGTGGCATAATTCCACCAACGATCAAACGGTCGTACATTGTGTAAACCAATTTGATGTGGTTTTCTACGAACAAATCGTTGATAAGAAATTCTCTTCTAAGATCTTCTGTTGTGTAATTTTTGGCATCGTTTGGGTGATGCGCATATCGGAATTCTGATTGAGTCATTTTAGTCTATTAATATGAACAGATAATTAACGCTGTGTAATCGATTGCATTGAATATTGCACAATTTGGCACAGCAAATAATTTTTGTAAATATAAATATAAAATTTAACTGGAAAAGGAAATTTCGAATTAATTTTTAAAACACTATAAATCAGTTTATTATTTTTATTTTTATATTAATTATAGCTTGTACAGCAGATTTTTAAGCCTAAGAATTTTACCGTAAATGATAAATTCTGTGCAATTTTCCAAAAACGGTTGCTCAAACTTCAAATTCTAGATAAAGAAATCATTGTTCAGTTTTAAATAACTGATAATCAATAATATAAATATTTGTATTTAATTTAGAATTAGTTGGATTGCTGTCGATTTTAAAATACGCTTTTTTGACGGAAAAAAATTAGATTTCACAGAAATTGGGATTCTTAAGTTAATTTTTGGTTAATTAAAATGCCGGTAATTTTCGGATTTAATGATTTTAATCAGCGGCTTCAGATGTTAAAAAATGTTAATTTCAAATTTAATGTGGACTTTATTTTGAATTTTTAAATTTTTTAAGTGTTTGTTAATCAATTAAATATGATTATTGTCTCATTTTTGTATTCGTCTATGTTACATTAATATTAATAAAATATTCAAATTTTTTATTTGCCAATTGGAAAATAATCTTAGTTTAGTCGAGTTAAGAAATAGTTAAAAAATCAAGTGCAATCGATTGCATTTTTTGAGACAAATTTTTGACAACTATATATAAGTAAAAAATATTACTAATTATAAAACTAAAAAATATCTATGAGTGGTTTAAAACTAGGTATTCAAAGTGCTTTTATAAAAACGACGATCGCATCAGTCTTTTTATTGCCGGCATTTGGTTTAGCTCAAGAACTAATTAAGGTTTCGGGAAAAATTACTTCCGACCAGAACAAGCCTGTACAGAACGTAGAAATTACGGTAAGAAATTCCAAATTCTCTACAATGACCAACAAGGCTGGACAGTATGAGCTTAATGTACCTAAAAATGCAACTCTTGTCATTCGTTCAAAAGGATTCGAAGAGCAGGAGGTGGAAGTGAATGGGAAAACTGTTATCAATGTTGCTCTAGCAAAATATGATGGTAACAAGGAAAAGAACATTGATGAAGTTGTTTTGGTAGGTTATACAACCGTTTCAAAGAAAGATGTTACCAACTCAATTTCTTCTGTGAAAGGAGAACAGCTTGCTGATATGCCTGTAAACAGTGCTGCAGAAGCGATCCAGGGTAGAATGGCCGGTGTTCAGGTTACTTTCGGGGAAGGATCTCCGGGAGCTGATCCGGAAATCAAGGTGAGAGGTGGAACGTCTATCACACAGGATAACGCACCGCTTTACATCGTTGACGGAATTCAGATGGACAACGCTCTGTCATTAATCTCTCCAAAAGAAATTGAATCTATCGAGGTTTTGAAAGACGCTTCTTCTACTTCTATCTATGGAGCGAGAGGAGCTAATGGAGTAGTTCTAATCACAACAAAAAGTGGTAGAAAAAACACTAAAACGATTGTAAACTACAACGGTTATACTGGTGTTCGTACCATTGCAAAAACTCTGGACGTCATGAGTCCTTACGATTTTGTACTTTATCAATACGAATTGTACAATAGAGACGGAGATCCTCAACAGTACGAAAATTTTATTAAAAATTACGGATCTTACCAGGAAATCAGAAATGAGCAGGGACAGATAGTTGATGCGGGTATTGCGAAGTACAAAACCATCCAAAAAAGAGACTGGCAGGAAGAAGTTTTCGGTAAGGAAGCTTTCAACTTTACACACAACCTGAATATCTCCGGTGGATCTGCAACTTCAGCTTTTACATTGTCATTAAACCATGTTGAGGAAGATGGAATTATGATCAATTCCGGCTATAAAAGAAATATGGCCAACTTCAAATATGATTTTGATATCAGCAAAAAATTAAAAGTTGGATTGACGGCAAGATACAGCCAGACTTTTATCAACGGTGCCGGAACTGCAACAGCTGGTTCTCAGGGTACAAACAGACTTAGAAACGTTATCCGTTACAGACCTTTTGAAAATGGACTGAATACCGGCGGCGGATCTGATGAGTTCGCACCTGACGATTTTGCGGTTACCAACCTAGTAAATCCTGTATTGCTTTCTAACAACGAAATCAAATACAATAATGCAGACAACTTATTCTTAAACGGAGTTATTACTTACAATATCTTCAAGGATTTGACTTTCAAAAGTACAATCGGATATGTGCAGAATGATCAGGATATCCAACAGTTCTCCGGTCCTAAAACGTATCTTTCAAGAATCAACTCCGATATGTCTGTAGTGCAGTTGACAAATACACAGACTAGAAGAATTACCAATACCAATACACTTGCTTACAAGAAAAAAATAGGTGAGCACAAATTGGATTTCCTTTTGGGTCAGGAGATTGTACAGACTGACGGTAACAAATCAGATATGACTGTCCGTTATATTCCTACATCTTTCTCTGCAAAAGAAGCGTTTGCAAATATTATTCTTGCAGCACCTCCGGCAGGATTGATCCAGGATGCTCCATACGCAGGTGTACTGCCTCCATCCAGATTAGCTTCATTTTTTGGAAGAGCAAATTATATTTATAACAACAAATATATCGCAACGGTCTCAGTAAGAAGAGACGGATCCAACTCTTTTGGACCTAATAACAGATGGGCAAACTTCCCGTCAGCATCTTTGGCTTGGAAAATTGCAGAAGAAAACTTCCTGAAAGATTCTAAAATTGTGAACGATTTAAAACTTCGTTTAGGCTACGGACAATCCGGAAACGACAGAATTGCATCGTTCTTATTTGATACGTTCTACAATCCATCAAGTGCATTTGGATACACAGGCGGAGTAGGTATCATCACAGGTACTGCGCCAGGAAACATCATGCCAAACCCAAATATCAAATGGGAAGCTACAGTTTCTAAAAATGCAGGTTTGGATTTTACCGTGTTCAACAAAAGAGTTTACGGATCAATTGACGCGTACATCACGGATACCAAAGATTTGCTTTTATTGGCAAAAATTCCTCAGACTTCAGGATATGAATACCAATATCAGAATTCCGGGAAGACTCAGAACAAAGGTTTGGAATTTACATTAGGCGCTATCGTAGTTGGTAATGAAAACTTCACCTGGAAAACAGATGTCAACCTTGCTGCAAACAAAAATATGATCAAAAGTTTAGGATCATTGACACAATCCGGAACAGACTATTATTTAGTTCCTTCAGGATGGGTAAACAACTTATTTGACTTCAAAGTGCAGATCAACCAACCAGTTGGAATGTTCTATGGTTATGTAACCGAAGGCCGATATGAGATAAGTGATTTTGATTTCAATTCTGCTAACAATACTTATAGACTTAAAGCTGGAATTCCTTCAAGTTCATCTGTAGCGCTTGGAAACAGATTACCACAGCCAGGCGATTTGAAATTGAAAGATCTGAACGGCGACGGCATCATCGATGTAAAAGATCAAACAGATCTAGGAAATGCACAGCCGAAATTTTATGGAGGTTTCAACCAGACTTTCAAATACAAAAATTTCGATATGAGTTTGTTCTTCAACTTCTCTGTTGGGAACAAGGTTTACAACGCAAACAAAATCGAATTTACAACCAAATATCAGTACACAGACCAGAATATGCTTGCAGAAATGGCTGACAGATGGAGATGGTTTGGCGATGATGGTGTGAAAGTAACAGATCCTACAGCTTTGGCAGCGCTTAACGCTAATACAACAATGTGGGTTCCTACAGGAGGTAACTATTTCTTGCATTCATACGCTATCGAAGACGGATCTTTCCTAAGATTGAACAACGTAACAGTTGGATATTCATTAAACAAAGATTCGCTAAAGGCCATTGGTATTACAAATTTAAGACTGTACGCAACAGCAAATAACGTTTTTACAATTACCGGTTATTCAGGTTATGATCCGGAGGTAAGTACAAGAAAAAGTACACTTACTCCAGCAGTGGATTACGCCGCTTTCCCAAGAAGCAGATTTTTCTTAACAGGTGTTGATATAACTTTTTAATTCAAAACAAAAATGAAACTTAACAGATTAATTTCAATTCTAAGCTGTTTAATTATATTCTTCACATTGACATCTTGTGACGAGTTCCTGGATGCAGAAAATATTTCTAACTCTAATGAAGAACAGCAGTTTGATAGTGCAGCAGATACTTTTACTGCATTGATTGGTGTTTACAATCAGGTGATTGGTGATGATGGTTACGGGCAAAGACTCAATTTATATTTCCCGCAGTCAGCAGACGATTTCAAAACTTCGGGAGATTATAACTGTAACGACAGAAGAGGACTTAGTACTTATGGTGCGTGTACTTCCAACCCGGATCTGAACAAGCCTTTCTTAAAATTATATTCCGGAATCGAAAGAGCAAACCTCGTGATCAAAAATATTCCTTTATCTCCGGTTTACCAGACAGGTTCTACAACAGATAAAAAATTGATGGACAGGTATTTAGGAGAAGCTTACACTTTGAGAGCACAGTTCTATTATGATCTGATCAAAAACTGGGGCGATGTTCCAATGCAATTGGTTCCATCTTCTGATTTGGAAACCGTTTATCTTCCAAAAACAGACAGAGACGTCATCTACGAACAAATGATTGCGGATCTTGCAAAGGCAGCTACTTTGGTGCCTTGGAGATCAGAAGCAGGAGGCAGCAATACAAGAATTACAAAAGCAGCTGTAAAAGGATTGAGAGCAAGAATCGCTTTGGCGAGAGCAGGATATTCTCTTAGAAGATCACCAAGAGTGATGGCTCAGGGTTCTAATCCTCAGGTTTACTACAAAATCGCTTATGATGAATGTAAAGATATTATCACAAAAGGAGATCACGGCCTGAATGCAAGTTTTGAAGCAGTATTCAGAGCATTGCATGATAATTCCGAAGATGCTGCACACGAAGTGATTTTCGCAGTTGGCGCTTTTGGAGGTAATGCTGCTACAGACAGTAAAATTGGTTACTACAACGGAATGAGACACGATGCTTCGTCCAATTGGGCAAGTAGTGGCGGTGTAAACGCGCTTCCGGTTTATTTCTACGAGTTCGGAAAATTTGATGTGAGAAGAGATCTTACCGTGGCGTCTATGCAAATTAACGCTGCAAATCAGGCAATCCTTGCAACAGGTGCTCTTTGTACAGATGGAAAATTCAGAAAGTCTTGGACCAGCATTACCGGTACTGCACAAAACCTTGCAATCGACTGGCCGATGATCCGCTACTCAGATATCCTATTGATGTTTGCAGAAGCTGATAACGAAATCAACGGTTCGCCATCCGCAGAAGCAGTGAATGCTGTGCAGCAGGTTAGAAACCGTGCGTATGCAGGAAACTTAGGACAGGCAGGAACGATCCCAACCGATAAAACAGGATTCTTCAATTACATCGTTCACGAGAGATTGTTGGAGTTTGGAGGAGAAGGTCTTAGAAAATATGACCTGATCCGTTGGAATCTTTTGGCTACAAAAATTGCTGAAACCAGAGTAAAACTTGCTCAATTTCAAAATGGAACTGGTCAGTATACCAATACACCTACTGTTTTATATTACAAGGACTCACCTTATGATAAGACAAAAACTGCTCAGGCAGCACTTAATGCAATAGATGTTTATGTGCCTGCAGGTGTGAGTAGAGCCGATGTTTATTACACGCCTGCTCAGTCAGGTACTCCGACGGGTTACAAAGCTGTCAATTGGAGAGTAGCTGTAACAGCAGATTACATTAATAGTCCATTAAAAGGTTATGCTCAATATTTCGAAGCAAACAGAAAAGAATTGTTCCCGATTTATAATGACATCATCTTGTCAAATTACAATCTGCAACAGGATTACGGTTATTAGAAACCGGATTCTTATCCACTTGAATTTTTAAGTTTTTATATTTTTAATTTTTTTTGAAGATTCACTCTAGCAGGGTTTTAAAGCTCTGTTAGAGCTGATTCTAAGGCCATTGTCGGCTTTATTCAAAAAATATTAAACACTATTATTTAGAATTAGTTAATGAAAATAGGTTCGTAGAAGAAATACTAATTATAATAATTTTTCACATTTATTAGACCTTACAACTAACACAATTAACTCAATTAAATAAATTTTAGATGAATAAAATTAAATTACTTTATGTGTTCTTATTGCTTGCATTCACGCAGGTATCAGGACAAACTGTTACATTCAACGATTCTAAAGGTTGGATAGAAACTGCCTTTGTAAAATGGCAACCAGTGGCAAACGCTGGAAGATATAACGTGTATTACTCAGGTGAAGGCGTTGTAGACAAAAAGATTGATGACTATTTGATCCGCAGTTACGGATCCTATTTCCGTGCAGATATTCCAGGATTGAAAGCTGGTTCTTACACGATTTCTGTAAAGCCGGTTGTTTTAGGAATCGAAGGTGCAGGTTCCACAACCAGCACATTGACGGTTCTTCCTCAGGACAGAACAGGTTTTTCTTTCCACAACGGAAGAGTTCCCGGAGGTTACAAAGCAGACGGAACACCCAAAGACAATGCAATCATTCTTTACATCACGCAGAAGTCTAAAGATTCAGTTCCTTTCAATGTGATCACAAAGGCAAATGGCGGAACAACGCCTTATGTTGGATTCCAAAATATTCTTTCCGGTATCAAAAAAGGATACGATACGAGACCTTACATTTTCCGTTTGGTAGGAAACATTACAGATGCTACTACGATGGAAGGTGGTGATTTCGTTATTGAGAATGACAACAACGCAAACAGCTACATTACAGTTGAAGGTATCGGAGACGATGCAACAGCAAACGGCTGGGGAATCCGTGTGAAAAACGGAACAAACGTTGAAATCAGCAATCTTGGTTTTATGAATTGCGACAGTGGCGAAGGTGATGACATCGGTTTGCAGCAAAACAACTCTTATATTTGGGTTCACAACAATGACCTTTTCTACGGAAATGCAGGCAGCGATGCCGATCAGATCAAAGGAGACGGCGCACTTGACAACAAAGGAAGTTCTTACAACACTTTTTCTTACAACCACTTCTGGGACAATGGAAAAGCAAGCTTGCTGGGACTTAGTGAAAATACAACAACTGGTCTTTATATTTCTTACCACCACAACTGGTTCGATCATTCAGATTCAAGACATCCTAGAGTTAGATTCTATTCTGCTCACGTTTTTAATAACTATTTTGACGGAATTGCTAAGTACGGTTCTGGTTCTACAGAAGGGTCTTCATTATTTTTAGAAGGAAATTATTTTCGTAATGCCAAGAATCCAATGATGATCTCTCTACAAGGAACAGACGTTTGGAATCCAACGACTCAGCAGAATGATCCTGCCAATCAAGGAACGTTCTCAGGAGAAGACGGTGGAATGATCAAAGCTTTCAACAATACACTAGACCTGGATATTGCGACAAACTCTATGCGTTTTGTAGCTTATGGCGATACAAATCCATTGTTCAATATTCCTGGCAAAATCAGTTCTCTTACAGATTTTGATGCTTACTTGGCATCAACTCGTGGAGAAACTGTTCCGGCTACAGTTAAATCTAAAGTTGGTGCAAAAGTGTACAACAACTTTGATACTGATGCTTCACTTTACATCAAAAATCTGGTAGTCGAAGATCCTTCAACGGCGAGAGACAGAGTGAAAATGTATTCCGGACGTGTGCAAGGTGGAGATTTTAAATGGACTTTTAATAATGCTGTAGATGACAAATCTTATGCTGTAATTACAGGTCTTAAGTCTCAGCTGACAAACTATGCCACTAATATGGTTTACATACAGGCAGAACAGACAGCACCTGCTACAACACAGACTTTGGTAGTGACCTCCGGAAACAAGGACCAGACTGTAGCGACGGGCGTTGCCATCACACCGATTGTCCTTACTTGGGGCGGCGATGCAACAGATGTGACTGTAACAGGATTGCCTGCAAACGGATTGACGGCTGCGAAAGATACAACTGCCAAAACCGTTACAATCTCCGGAACACCAACTGCAAGCACTTCTTACACTGTAGCAACTGTAGGTACTGTTGGAACTTCAGTTTCAATTTCTGGAGCAATTACTGTAGGAACTACACCTCCTCCGGCAACTGGTGGCGAGATTCACAACTTCACAACAGCTAATCCTCCAAAATCCAGTACATTCTACACCATCACTGGTAACATGAATTCTACAGACGGTTCTCAGTCTTATGATGGAAACACACTGACTAAGAGATTCAAAATGGAATCCGCGACAAGCATCAATTACACGACAACTCAGACTTCTACTTTAGTACTTGTTTTCGATGCAGATTTCGCAAAAGCAGTTAAATTTGATGGAACTAATTATACAGCGACTGGCGGAATTGTAAAAATAGAAAATGTTGCAGCTGGTGCGCACAGCATCACGAAAGGTGACACGACTAACTTGTACTACATCAAAACGTCTTACGGAACGATGGCTGCAAGTGATATCAATAAATCTCAAGTATCATTATATCCTAATCCGGTTTCTGATTATCTGCATATCAACACAGCCGGACAGAAGATTGTTAATGTAAAAGTTTACAGTTTTGCAGGAAGCGTTGTGAAAAACAATGTGGAAGTATCTGGAGATTCTATCGATTTGAGAAATTTGAACACAGGTAATTATATCATCTCTATCACAACAGATAAAGGGACAATTACCAAAAAAATTATCAAAAAATAACCATACATAATTTAGTGTCAATCTGTAGTTTTCAGATCACATTATTTAATTGTTAAATTCATACAGGTTTTCATCCCGCACGGGGTGAAAACTTGTATATTTAAAATAGATTAGTAAAAAATGAAGCATTCCGACCTCAAAAACCTTTTATTGTTTTTTTCTTTCACTTTAGTTTTGATTTGTATCAATTCTTTCAGCATCAGAGCCAATGATTCTGAAAAAGTTTATACAGTTGCAAAAGACGGAAGCGGAGATTTTAAAACAGCGCAGGAAGCAATTGATGCTGTCGAAAACGGACTTCAAACGACTACTAAAATTCTTATCAAAAAAGGAACTTACAGGGAAAAAATAACAGTTCCGGCAACCAAAGGTCCAATTACTTTCGAAGGCGAAAGTCTTAGTGAAACGATTATTATTAATGACGATTTTGCTTCAAAGAAAAATGCAGAAGGTAAAGAAATGGGAACGACTGGTTCTTCCACTATTTTTATTTTTTCTAATGATTTTTCGGCAAAAAATATCACTTTCCAAAATGATGCAGGAAAAGTTGGTCAGGCTGTTGCTGTTTTAATTACAGGCGACCGCGCAATTTTTGAAAACTGCAGATTTCTAGGTTTTCAGGATACCTTATATTTGAAAGGCCAACAGGATGATCCTTCAAAAACAAAAGAAGTTCGCCACTATTTCAAAAATTGTTACATCGAAGGAACTACGGATTTCATTTTCGGAGCGGCAACGGCAGTTTTCGAGAAGTGTGAAATTTTCGCAAAAGAATCTGCAACTTATCTCACGGCAGCTTCAACGCCGGAAGGTAAAAAGTATGGTTTTGTTTTCATCGATTGCAAAATCACTGGCGATGCAAAATCCCAATCGGTTTATCTCGGAAGACCTTGGCGGCCATTTGCAAAAACAGTTTTCATTAATACAGAAATTAGCAATGTGATTAAATCGGAAGGCTGGCACAATTGGAATAAGCCAGATGCTGAGAAAACTACTTTCTACGGAGAATATAACTCCAAAGGAATCGGAGCTAATTCCAAAGAAAGAGTTTCATGGTCTCATCAATTATCAAAAAAAGAAGCCAAAGAATATTCCGTAAAAAACATCCTGTCAGGAAAAGACAATTGGAATTTCAAAATAAAAAAGTAGTATTTGCAATGTCACACTGAGCGGAGTCGAAGTGCTTTTGTTCAAAATAAAAAATAAAAATGAAAAACATCATCCTCAAATCCATCTACTCTGGAATTCTGCTCAGTTTCATTAGCTGTTCAGCCCAGACCGATGTGATCCAGAAGATCAAAAAGGACGGAAGCAAACCTTTCTCATACGCCGAATTATCAGTCAAAGAAGGCGGGAAATGGGAAGGTAACCAATATGTCGGTGGGAATTTCAAAAATGTGACCGAATTACAAATTCCCGCAGAACACACGGATCATTCTTATTATATTAGATACGAAGGAATTGGTCTGGAAAATAATCAAGTTGGTTACAGATTGTACCTCGATTGGAGAAACGCCACAGATATTTTTGGTAAGAAAGTTAATACTTTAGTTTTACCGGAAGTTGGGCAAGACGGTTTCGAATCTTACCACCACGATGCACCTTGGGGACAGGATATTTTAAAGTCTGGTCGCACAATTGGTGTGGGTTCCTACGGAAGATATGATGAGCAAAATGATTTTGTGGAGACATTCAAAACGGTAAAAAGTACTTTTGTAAAAGTAGCAAATGACAAAACCAGTTCCTACGCTGCAATCGATTACACAGGATGGAAAACGTGGGGAGATGCCGTAGATTTGAAATCGAAACTGACAATCTTCAACAAAGATCGTTTTGTAAAAGTAGATTTGTCTTTGAACAATGCTATCTCCGGCTTGTGTACTGGGATTGTTGCCATCAAGGATATTCCGTTCAAGCAGGTCATTAGTAAAAATAAAAGATGGGCTTACATCGCCACTTACGGCCAGCAGACTTTAGCCAAAAAAGAGGACAATCTCGGGATGGCGGTTTTCTATCCAATAGAAAGTTTTGATAAATATGTTCAGACGAAATCAACGCACGTTGTGGTTTTCAAGAAAAACAAAAATGTGTCCTATTACTTTCTGGGCGCTTGGTCCCAAGAACCAAACGGCATTAAAACAGAAACCGAATTCTACCAGGATCTGGACAAAAAGTTAGAAACATTAGACCAAAATAATCAACTATAAATTTTCAAACCAATGAATTTTATTAATAGTAAGTTAAAGATATACACTTTCGCAGTTCTAAGTTCAGGAATGTTCCTGGCTTCTGCGCAGACAAAAACAATAGAAGCTCCAAAATCGAAAACTGAAACTTCAAGATCCGGAAAAGTAGTTCCCACAAACCTGAAATGGTCGGAAAGAATGCTCCTTTCCGAGATGAACCGTTTCCCGGAATCCTGGATGCTCGACTTCAGCAAAAGCCCAAAATGGACCTATCCCGCAGCCATCGTTTTAGATGCTGCTGAGCAAGTCTACGCAAATACCGGCAAAAAAGAATACTACAATTACATCAGCAGCTTCGGCGAAAAATTGGTCAAAGAAGACGGAACCATCGTTTCCTACGAACTGGAAAAGTACAACATCGACCTTTTGAATAGTGGAAATGTATTGCTTTATCTTTACGAAAAAGAGAAAAAAGAAAAATACCTGAAAGCCCTTCAAACGCTTCGTCTACAAATCGACGGACAACCCAGAACCAATGAAGGCTCTTTCTGGCACAAAAAAATATATCCTAATCAAGTTTGGTTGGATGGACTGTATATGGGAATGCCTTTCTACACGCATTATACCAAAGATTTTACGAAAGGAGCTGATGCTACAAAAGCCTATGATGATATTGTAATGCAGTTTGATTCCGTTCAGAAAAATCTTTTGGATAAAAAAACGGGATTGCTTTACCACGCTTGGGACGAGAGCAAAGAGCAGGCTTGGGCTGACAAACAGACTGGACTTTCTCCTAATTTCTGGGGTCGTGCAATGGGCTGGTACGGAATGGCGATGGTCGACGTTTTGGACTATTTACCAAAAGATCATCCCGGAAGAGCAAGGATCATTTCCTACATCAAATCCTTCTCAGACGCTGTGATCAAATATCAGGACAAAAAATCAGGTCTGTGGTATCAGGTTTTGGACAAGCCATTGGCAAACGGCAATTATGAAGAGGCAACGGCTTCCGCAATGTTTGTCTACACGATGATCAAGTCGGTCAACAAAGGTTATTTGCCAAAATCTTACAAAGCAGCAGCGAAGAAAGGTTATGACGGTATCATCAAAGATCTGATCACAGTGGATGAAAATGGCGTGGTCAATCTCAACAAATGTTGTGCTGTAGCAGGTTTGGGCGGAAAACCTTACCGTGATGGCAGCTACGAATATTATGTCAATGAGCAGATCCGTTCCAACGATGCAAAGGGAACCGGACCGTTCATCTTGGCAAGTCTGGAATTTGAAAAATAAGATGGTAAGAATTATTTGGGCAGCTTAATCCGTCTGCCACTCCCTCCCGATTTTACATCGGGATCCACTCAATGAGTTTATGCTGAGCTTGTCGAAGTAGGCTGCAGGTTTCCAGATAAAAAAAGGTTTCGTTTACAGAATTTTTGTTCATTCAAAAAATAAAAAAAAATAAAAGCAATATGAAATTTCAAACCCTTAAAGTATTATCCATCGCAGCTTTCGCTTCAGGATTGTTCCTTTCTTGTGCTCAAACAAAATCGGCAGCAGCTTCAAATACCAAAACAGAAACGTCACAATCCAGAAAAGTAGTTCCAACCAATCTGAAATGGTCCGAGAGAATGCTCCTTTCCGAGATGAACCGTTTCCCAAAAGCTTGGATGTTGGATTTCAACAAAGAACCAAGATGGGCTTACCCGGCAGCCATAGTATTGGAAGGTGCAGAACAGCTGTACGCCAAAACAGGAAACAAAGAATATTATGAGTACATCAGCAACTTTGGCGACACGATGGTAAAAGAGGACGGAAGCATCGTAAGCTACGAACTCGACAAACACAATATCGATTACCTGAATTGTGGAAACGTCCTTCTTTATCTTTACGGAAAAGAGAAAAAACCAAAATATTTGAAAGCGCTTCAAACGCTTCGTTACCAGATCGAAACAATGCCTAGAACCAAAGAAGGCGGTTTCTGGCACAAGAAGATCTATCCGCACCAGATGTGGCTGGACGGTCTGTACATGGGTGAGCCTTTTTATGCAA
The DNA here is from genome assembly GCF_021261315.1 of Epilithonimonas sp. JDS. GTDB lineage: Bacteria > Bacteroidota > Bacteroidia > Flavobacteriales > Weeksellaceae > Epilithonimonas. The sequence continues at coordinate 350,539 of NZ_JAJSAX010000003.1, read as the reverse complement.
ATTATACCAAAGAATTCAGCAAAGGTGCGGAAGCTGACAAAGCATACAACGACGTGGTCAACCAATTTGATCTGATTCAAAAACATTTAAAAGATCCGAAAACAGGATTGCTGTACCACGCTTGGGACGAGAGCAAAGAGCAGGCCTGGGCAAACAAGGAAACCGGACTTTCTCCCAATTTCTGGGGAAGAGCGATGGGTTGGTACGGAATGGCAATGGTAGATGTTTTGGATTTCTTGCCAAAAGACCATCCGGGAAGAGCTAAGATCATTGGTTACATCAAGTCTTACACAGATGCGATCATCAAAGTTCAGGATCAGGAAACCGGACTTTGGTATCAGGTTTTGGACAAAGGCGGCGAAAAAGGAAATTACACGGAAGCTTCAGCGTCATCGATGTTTGTTTACACCATGATCAAGGCTGTCAACAAAGGTTACTTGCCAAAGTCTTATAAAGCAGTTGCTCAAAAAGGCTACGACGGCATCCTGAAAAATCTGATCTCTGTAGATGAAAATGGCGTTGTCAATTTGAACAGATGTTGTGCGGTAGCAGGCTTAGGCGGAAAACCATATAGAAGCGGAACTTATGAATATTATGTCAACGAAGAGATTCGCTCCAACGATCCAAAAGGAACCGGACCATTCATCCTCGCAAGTTTGGAATTCGAAAAGTAAATTAAATTTCAAAAAGCCCTGAAAGGGCGAAATATTAGTAGCGTTGGGTGAAACCCGATGGAAGAGACATTAATTACGGTGTAAAACCTGTATAAATTAAAAAATAAGAATTTGAGAATCAGTAAAAAACATATCATCCTTTCATTGTTTGCCTTGTCAATCAATTATTTGGATGCACAGAAGGCGAAACCTTACGTTTCAGAAGTTTGGGTTTCTGACCTAGGAAATGGAAATTATAAAAATCCGGTTTTGTATTCAGATTATTCTGATCCAGACGCAATCCGTGTTGGCGACGATTATTATATGACCGCTTCCAGCTTCAACGAGGCACCAGGTTTGCCAATCCTGCATTCCAAAGATATGGTCAATTGGAAACTGGTCAACTATGCGATTCAGGACGTTTTGCCTAAGGAACATTTTTCTGTTCCAAGAAGAGGTGATGCCGTCTGGGCGCCAAGTATCCGTTTTCACAAAGGTGAATTCTACATCTATTGGGGCGACCCGGATTTTGGAATTTATATGGTGAAAACCAAAGATCCATTGGGAAAATGGGACGAACCCGTTTTGGTAATGGAAGGAAAAGGGTTAATTGATTCTTGCCCGTTTTGGGATGACAATGGCGATGCTTATCTTGTTCACGGTTGGGCAGGAAGCAGAGCAGGCGTCAAAAGTATTTTGACCTTAAATAAAATGAATCCTGAAGGAACCAAAGTTTTGGACAAAGGCATTCACGTTTTCGATGGTCACGACGCGCATCCGACAGTTGAAGGTCCGAAAATGTATAAAAGAAACGGCTATTATTACATCTTTGCTCCGGCTGGTGGCGTGGCGACTGGTTGGCAATTGATATTAAGGTCAAAAAATATTTACGGTCCTTACGAAGAAAAAATCGTTTTGGAACAAGGGAAATCCAAGATCAACGGTCCACATCAAGGTGCTTGGGTGGACACACAGAAAGGTGAGGATTGGTTTTACCATTTTCAGGATGTGGATGCGGGCGGAAGACTTGTCCATCTGCAGCCGATGAAGTGGGAAAAGGACTGGCCTGTGATGGGAATCGATACAGATAACAATGGGATCGGTGAACCGGTTTTGACTTATAAAAAACCAAACGTCGGTAAACCCTTCCCTATAGAAACGCCTGCAGAATCTGATGAATTCAATGATGATAAGATCGGATTGCAATGGCAATGGAGCGCCAACGAAAATGTGGTTTGGTCTGCGAAAATTCCGGGAAAAGATCATTTGAGATTGTTCTCAATGAAAGTTCCAGAAGGTGAAAAGAATCTTTGGAATGTTCCGAATCTTTTGACGCAGAAATTCCCTGCACCTGACTTTGTGTCGACAACCAAAGTGAAACTATTCCCAGAGGAAGCCAAAGAAGGAAAAGTTGCCGGACTTTTGGTGATGGGAACAGACCACGCTTCACTCGTCATCACCAATAAACCAGATGGATATTATCTTCAATTGAGAAAGGCGCCCAAAGCTGAAAAAGGTGGCGAGGAGAAGATTATTAATGAAATAAAATTAAAATCTAACGAAGCTTACCTGAAGGTCAATGTGAGCGAACCAAACGGGATCTGCACATTCAGCTACAGCGAAAATGGAAAGACGTTTACCAATATTGGCGAAAAATTTCAGGCAAAACCAGGAAAATGGATCGGCGCGAAAGTCGGGATCTATTCTGTGAGCGATGCAAAGGTTGCAAGAGGCGGTTACGCAGATTTTGACTTTTTCCGAATCACTAAAAAATAAAATTAATTAAAATAAAATCCAGGATCTCGGTTCTCGATTCTAAAATCTAAATAATAATGAAGAAATCGATTAAATTATTAGCCTTAAGCTTGGCAACGTTATTTTCGGCAAACAGTTTTGCACAAACGCAAATGGCGGATATCTACAAAAATGTGGAGTTCAAAATGCCAACTGTCACAGAAACATCTTTTCCTGCAAGGTCCGTGAGCATCAAAGATTTTGGCGCCATTGCCGGAACAAATGTTAAAAATACAGAAGCTTTCAAAAAAGCAATTACAAGCATCAATCAAAAAGGTGGTGGAAAAGTAATTGTTCCAAGAGGAATCTGGATGACGGGTCCAATTGTTCTTCAAAGCAATGTCAATCTGCATTTGGAAGATGGCGCAATGATCATCTTCAGTAGAGATTTTGCAGATTATCCTTTGGTAGATGTCAGTTTTGAAGGTCTTAACACAACCCGTTGTCAATCGCCGATCTCTGCAAAAGGTGCCACCAATATTGCCATCACAGGAAATGGCGTCATTGACGGAAGCGGCGATGCGTGGCGATATGTGAAAAGAGGAAAAATGACCGACGGACAGTGGAAAGACCTTTTGTCCAAAGGTGGCGTTTTGTCTGATGATAAGAAGATCTGGTTCCCAACAGAAAGTTCAAAACTTGGATTTACAAGCACTGCAAACTTTAATATCCCAGAGAAATTAACAACCAAAGCAGATCTGGAAAAAGTAAAGGATTTCCTTCGTCCCGTGATGGTAAGTTTGGTAAGTTGTGATAAAGTGCTTCTGGACGGACCAACTTTCCAGAACTCGCCAGCTTGGAACCTTCATCCATTGATGTCAAGCAATTTGATCTTGAGAAATCTAAACGTGAGAAATCCTTGGTATTCTCAAAATGGCGATGGATTAGATTTGGAATCTTGTAAAAATGTTTTGATCTATAATAATACGTTCGACGTTGGTGACGATGCGATCTGCATCAAATCCGGAAAAGATAAAGATGGACGTGACAGAGGCGTTCCGACAGAAAATGTCATCATCAAAAATAATACAGTTTACCACGCACACGGCGGAATCGTGATCGGAAGCGAAATGTCTGGCGGTGTAAGAAATCTTCACGCTTCAGATTGTACTTTTATTGGAACAGATATCGGACTTCGTTTCAAAACGACGAGAGGTAGAGGCGGTGTTGTGGAAAATATCTGGATCAGCAATGTGGATATGATCAACATTCCGGCGCAGGTGATCGGCTTCAATATGTTCTACGAAGGTAATTCGCCGATCATTGAGGAAGATCAAAGTGCAGATGATGAGAAGAGAGTCGAGAAAAAAATTCCAGTGACGGATGAAACGCCGATCTTCAGAAATGTATTCTTCAAAAATATCACTGCTACCAATTCCTACGAAGCGATCGCGTTGAGCGGATTATCCGAAATGAACCTTAAAAATATCTCTATCGAAGATTCGAATTTCGACACCAAAAAAGCGCTTACAATCGTAGATGCAGACGGAATCACACTTAAAAATGTAAAACTGAAGTACAGCGACGGAACTGGTGCAACCATTTACAATAGCAAAAATGTCGATATCTCTGGATTGACTTTGGAATCTGCAAACAAGCCAACCATCAAGGTTTTAGGAAACAAAACGACAGCCGTAAAACTTCCTAAAAGTGTTGCAAAAGAACAGATCACAATAGCGAAAGAAGTCGCTAAGAATGCTGTCAAATAATCAATTTTAATATGGGTTTTCACAAACTATATTTTCTTATTTTTTTCTTATTTGGAGCTAAATCTGCATTCGGACAAACCACACGTCCGAATGCGACTCCTTATACCAACGAAACGACGTACGAGAAACATAAGAAAAAATATCCTTTCATCACACCTATCGATAGACCAACGCCGACCAACATCGGAGTTGATAAAGATGTGGAATATGCTAACGTCAATGGTATTTCTTTGAAGGCAGATATCTATTATCCGCTCGATAGATCAAAAAAATATCCAGGAATTGCAATGGTTCACGGCGGTGGATGGATTTCAGGAAGTAAGGAAAACGAAAAATATATGGCTCAGGAACTGGCGTCGAAAGGTTATGTTGCGATTGCCGTTGGCTACAGATTGGCCGATGTTGCAAAATATCCTGCAGCAGTCAACGATGTTGAAACTGCAATCCAATTTTTAAAGAAAAACAAAAAGAAATATTCATTACACTCAAAGAATATCGCAGTTCTGGGAGAATCTGCCGGTGCTCAAATCGCTACTTTGGTTGGCGTAAGAAAGGAAAATAAAATCAAAGCGATTGTGAATGTGGACGGCATTGTTTCCTTCATTCATCCCGAAGCCGAGGAAAGTACTTACGCAGCCTATTGGTTGGATGGTGACAGAAATGTCAATCTCAAAAACTGGAAAGAAGCTTCACCTCTGGAATTCGTCGATAAAAATACGCCACCAACGATTTTCATCAACAGTTCCCAGGCACGATTCCACGCGGGAAGAGACGATATGATGAAGAAACTGAAATCGTACAACATCGCTACAGAATTTCACGAAATCAAAGATACACCACATTCATTCTGGTCGGCAGAACCTTGGTTTACGGAAACTTTGGATTTGACGGTTCGGTTTTTAGATAAAACTTTAAAATAAAATTATGAAGCGGATTTTATCAATATTAATGATGGCTTTTGTTCAAATTCTGTTTGCTCAAACTGCACCTTACATCACAGTTAATGTGGCATCGGACGGAAGCGGACAATTCACTTCTATTCAGAAAGCAATCAATTCATTGAGGGATTTTGGTCCGGGCGAAGCTTTAATCAAAATAAAAGCGGGAACTTATAAAGAAAAAATCGTCATTCCGTCTTCCAAACACAAAGTCACGTTGCAAGGCGAGAACGCTGAGAATACGATTCTCATTAATGATGATTATTCTGGTAAAATTGACGCTGTGAACGAGAAAATGACGACCTTCAATTCCTACACACTTTTAGTGATGGCGGATGAGGTTAAAATTTCAAATTTGACGATTCAGAATACTTGGTGTAACAAAGGTCAGGCGGTTTCTCTCCACGTGGAAGGCGACAAGTTTGTCATTAAGGATTCAAAGATTTTGGGTTGCCAAGATACGGTTTATGCAACAGGAAATCACAGCCGACAATATTTTGAGAATTGTTTCATCGAGGGAACAACGGATTTTATTTTTGGTTCCGCGACGGTTATTTTTAAAAATTGTACCATCAAAAGTTTGGCTGACTCGTATATCACAGCAGCTTCGACACAGCAGGGGAAGAAATTCGGGTTTGTCTTTTTCGATTGTCAATTGATTGCAAAAGACGGCATCACAAAGGTTTTTCTTGGAAGACCTTGGCGCTCGTTTGCCCGTACAGTTTTCATTAATACAGAAATGGGAAATCACATTTTACCAGAAGGTTGGAATCCTTGGAAAGGCGACGCAATGTTTCCGGAAAAAGAGAAAACCGTTTACTATGCGGAGTTTGGAAGTAGAGGAGAAGGCGGAAACATTTCGAAAAGAGTTTCCTGGTCTCATCAATTAACCAAAAAAGAAGTGAAAAATTTTACCATCGACAAGATTTTCGGTGACTGGAATCCTGTACAATAATTATATTTTGTTTAATTTTTATTTAACCACAAAAGTCACAAAAGTTATGACGATTTTTAAGCCTTTCAAAAGTTCAAATAAGGGTAATGTTATGATAAATTTTCTTTTTTCCTCTTGGAAAAGTATTTTTTAAACTTTTTCTTTTGTGACTTTTGTGGTGAAGAATTAAACGCATTTTTGAATAAGCTCGTAATCTTAATTAATATGAAAAAATTGCTTTTAAGCTTATCAATTCTATTTTCAGTGTTGATATTTGCTCAGAAAAAACCAACCTTGTTCCTCATTGGAGATTCTACAATGGCAAACAAAGATAAGCCTGATAAAAATCCTGAACACGGCTGGGGACAGGTTCTTCCACAATTTCTGACCACGGAAATCGAACTTCAAAACCACGCAATGAACGGCAGAAGTTCCAAAAGTTTTCGCACAGAAGGTAGATGGGACAAAGTAGAAAAACAACTTAAGAAAGGTGACTTTGTGGTCATCCAATTTGGTCACAACGACCAGAAAGTGAAAGATTCTACGAAGTTCACCAATCCATACACGCAATACAGAGCCAATCTGGAAAGATATGTCAACGAAACCAGAGCAAAAGGAGCAACACCGATTCTGATGACCTCTATTGTAAGAAGGGATTTCACAGAGAATGGCGTTTTGGTGGACACGCACGGTAATTATCCTTTGGTTGTGAGATTGGTAGCCGACGATATGAAAGTACCTTTTGTCGATATGCAATTATTAACAGAACAAATGGAAATCGCGGCTGGTCCGGAAAAATCAAAATTGCTTCACCTGCATTTCAAAGAAGGCGAAGTCGAGTATTATCCCAAAGGAAAAGAGGACGATACGCATTTGTCAAAACTAGGTGCGGAGACCGTTGCAAAACTAGCTTTGAAAGCTTTGAAGCCTTTGAAAACAGGCTTGGAAAAGTACATTAAATAATTTTAATTATAAGTTATCATTAATTTTAATGGTAACTTTTTTAATGAATAGATTTATGAAAAAGACACTTTTCATCGCATTGATATTTTTGATTAATCAAATCTCAGCGCAGGAAAAAATCATGTTCTGGCCAAAAGGTGAAATGCCAAATTCCAAAGGTCTGAAAATTGAGAATCCAACTTCGAATCCAGAAATATCAACTCAGGAAGCCGAACTTTTTGCCTTCTTGCCACCGAAAGCGGAGCGGTCGCAAAGGTCTGTGATTATCATTCCTGGCGGTGGTTATTCGAAACTGACTTACAATGAAGGTGCTTTTCAGATAGCAAAATGGATGAACACTTTGGGGATTTCTGCCTTTGTTTTATACTACAGATTGCCGACTTCTCCAGATTTGATTCAGAGAGAGATTGCGCCTTTGCAAGATGCTCAGGCAGCTATAAAATATGTCAGAAAAAATGCTTCTCAATGGGGGATTTCGCCAAGTCAAGTGGGTGTTGTAGGAACTTCGGCTGGCGGACATTTGGCCACATCAGTCAGTAATATTTCGACAGATTACACAGGTTTGAAAGGCGATTGGGCGAGTATTTCTACAATTCCAGATTTTGCTGTGCTCTTTTGTCCGGTAATTGATTTTGGTGAATTTGCTCACGCTGGAAGCCGTAAAAGTTTGCTTGGCGAAAACGCTTCTCAGGAAAAAATCACAGAATATTCGATGCAAAACCGAGTAACGGAGAAAACGCCGCCAACAATTCTTTTTCACAACCAGGATGATACGGCAGTTCCTGCGATGAACAGTATTTTGTACTTCAAAGCGATGACAAAAAATAAAGTGAAGGGCGCGATGTTTATTTTCCCGAAAGGCGGTCACAAATTTTCCTTTACCAACAAAAACGAACTAAGCGAGAACTGGAAAAAACTCTGTTCTGATTGGTTGAAAAGTTTAGATGAAAAATAACGGTTTCAAATCTTAAATCAATGAAAAAAGTAGCTTTAATTATATCCATTTTCGTAGTTAGTCAAATCTCTGCTCAGCAAAAAATCACGCTTTGGAAAAAAGGAACAATGCCAAATTCCAAAGGTTTGAAATTAAAAACGATAGAGGAGAAGGAAGGAAGAATCACACAGATCCAGGAACCCGAATTGGTCGCATTTTTACCTGCGAAAGAGGAACGGAACAAGATGGCTGTCATCATCATTCCCGGCGGTGGTTATCACCATTTGACCTACGATTTGGGCGGCTATTCCTATGCAAAATGGCTTAACACTTTAGGGATTTCTGCGTTCGTGCTCAATTACCGATTGCCGACTTCTCCGGATTTGAAGCAAAGAGAAATTGGTCCGTTGCAGGATATTCAGGCAGCGATAAAATTAATTAGAAAAAATGCAGTCCAATATGGGATTTCAACCAACCAAATTGGTGTTTTGGGAACTTCAGCTGGCGGACATTTGGCAGCAATGGCAAGTGATATTTCTACAGATTACACCGAATTGAAAGGCGATTGGCAAAATTATTCCGCCATTCCAGATTTTGCTGTTTTGATTTCTCCCGTCATCGACTTGGGCGAATTTGCGCACAAAGGAAGTCGACTCAATCTTTTGGGCGAGAATGCCTCTGAGGAAAAAATTAAAGAATATTCGATGCAGAATAGTGTAACGGAGAAGACACCACCAACGATTCTTTTCCACGCTCAGAATGACCCTGCAGTTCCCGTCATCAACAGTATTTTGTATTACGAGGCGATGATTCAGAAAAACGTGAAAGGTGCGTTGTTTATTTTTCCGGAAGGTGAGCACAATATTGGAATCAATAATAAGGCAGAACTTACGGACAATTGGAAAAAGGTCTGCGCAGATTGGCTGAAACAATTAAGTAAAAAAGGCAATTAAAAATTGAAATTGGCCATTTTTAGAATATGAAATCCTAATTTAAAAATTAGGATTTTTTCATTTTTTCTCAATAATTCATTTTTTGGACGAGATTTCGGTTGATTTTATGCAATCGATTACGTCAAATTTGGAATCAAAAATTAACTTTTTCGCAGATTATTTTTCCTTAAATTCATTTTTAATTAAACATTCATTTAATGGTTTTGTTCAGTAAATAAAGGATATTTTAATTTTATATTAATCAAATTTAATATTCAAATAAAAAATAAATTAAAAATTTGCGCGCTTATTTGAAAATAATTTTATATTAGAACCGTCGATTAAGAGATGTATTTGTGTAATCGATTGCATAAAAATTATTTAAAACAACTATAAAATTAATTTATCATGAAAAAACTATTATTTTCTTTAATGATTGCAGGCTTTTCTGCTACTACGATCAATGCTCAGACTGTTTGGGATTTCTCAACTTGGACTGGTGGAACAGATGGAGTTGTGGCAGCTGGTTACGGATCTAATACCTTGGTTAAAAACATCGCATTTATTCCAGGTACGGGAACGGCAGATTTGGGTGCAATTGAAAACAATAACGCAACATTTGTAGAGTCTGGTGTAACTCCGGATTACAAGCCAACTAAGCGTCTGAAATTGAATGGAGCTAGTTATGCCACAAGTGGAGCTAACTATGGTGTGCCGATCAAACGTTTCTTTTATGTGAAAGTTGATGGTCCGAGTACAATAAAAGTTTGGTACAAAAACGGTGGGTCTGGTAATCGTACACTTTATTTAAGTGATGGGACAAATGTTTTAGGTTCAAACGTTTACGCAAATTCCACAGATGGTATTATTTATACTTATGAATATACTGGTGCAGCTGGAAATATCTATTTTGCAGGAGATCAGGCTCTTAATTTCTACAAGGTTACAGCAACAAATGTTGGTACAACAGAACTTCCTGCAACTTTAGCAGTCGATAATGTAAAATCTGGATTGAAAGCAAATGCATTCTCCAGCGGCAACAAAATTTATGTTTCTAATTTGGAATCTAAAAACACCAGTATCAATATTTATTCAGCTAACGGAACTCTAGTGAAATCTGCTAAAGCTTCTGCTGACGCTAACTTTGAGATCAATGCGAAAGGTGTTTATATTGTAAATCTTAAGTCTGAAGCTGGTGAGAAATCAGTGAAAGTCCTTTTAAAATAATTAAAACCGAATAGTAAATATTTTCATAATTTTTTTTCAAAAAAGCCCTGTGAGCAAATTGTTTACAGGGTTTTTTATTGATTCAATATTTTTATGCATCTAAATTGTTATTGCTTAATATCGAAACATTGATAGTGTTGAAGGATTAAAATTTATATTTTGAATTTGATAATTATTTCAAAATCTCAAATTTTACAAAATTGGCTCCGTTTTTAGTCAATTTGATTCAACCGATTGCATAGATTTTTGACTTAAAAAATGCCATTTTAAAACAGTCATTTAATTTTTTATTCAATTTTTTATCTTCTGAATGCACCATTAATAAAGGGTTTTGTTCTATTGTTAAAAAAAATTAACGTTAAATTAAAAAAAAATAACTTGATATTAAATAATAATTTTATATTAGAACCGTCGAATTATTACAAACATTTGTGTAATCGATTGCATAAAATTATTAAAACAACTAATTAAATTATTTTACACATGAAAAAATCATTACTTCTTTTAGCTTTTTCAGTAGTAGCTTCTGTTAATTCTTTCAAAGCACAAACTACTTTTGACTTCTCTAGTGCAGCCTGGCCGGTAACTGCTGGTGAAACAACTGCGGTGGTAAAAAACAACCTTGGACTTGTTCCGGGACCTGCAACTGTTGTAAACTTCGCACAGGTAGAAGCGAATACTGCAAATTTCTCTGATGGATACTCTGCATCAAAGCGTTTCAAATTGAATGGAGGCGGTTACACTTCTACAGGAACTAACACTACGCCAACACAACGTTATGTTGTTCTAAAAGTGAACGGAAACTCTGTGATCACTGTTTGGTACAAAAACGGAGGTTCTGGAGACCGTACACTTTACATCGGAAACGGAACTGCAGTTCTTGGATCTAAAACTTATTCTAACTCTTCAGATGGTTTAATCTACACTTATGAGTACGCAGGTCCTGCAACTAACTTATATTTCTACGGTGATCAGTCTCTAAACCTTTACAAAATTACTGCTACAAACGTTGGCACAACTGTATTGGGCGTGAATGACGTTCAGAAATCTATGAAAGCTAACGTTTTCTCTGCTGGTAACAAAATCTATGTTGCAGATCTTGACTCCAAAAATACTCAGGTTAATGTTTTCAACGCGAACGGATCTTTGGTTAAAACAATGAAAGCGTCTGCTGATACTAACTTTGAAATCAACAACAAAGGAATCTACATTGTAAATCTTAAATCTGAAGCTGGAGAAAAATCAGTGAAAGTTTTATTAAAATAAAAAACTGCCAACCAGGAAGATTTAAAATTTACATGAATTAAATTTTTCATTAATAGAAGTTTGATGAAACCCGTTTTCATCAAACTTTTTTTTTCCTTTTTCCTAAAATAGAATGTATTCAATTATCTAATTATCATTCTGTTATAAAAAATATGATTCTTTCCTGAGATCATAATTCTAAAATCAATTTAATCTTCAATAGATACTTATCCAATGAAAAGAATAATCTTAATGTCTGCGTTTCTGATAACGTCTATATTTCAGATCAATGTAAAAGCACAACAATGTCCTGTCTCCGGCTGGGCATCACAAAATGGCGTGACCGGCGGCGGAACTGCTACCCCGACTGTAGTGACGACTTATGCAGAGTTGAAAACAGCAATCAATGCTGCTGCGGTAAAAGTAATTCACATCTCTGGAGAAATTACATTTCCAACAGCCGGCCGACTGACGCTTCAAAATCAAACCGGGAAATCAATCTTAGGATTAGCCGGCGCAAAATTAATTTCTGTAGATCTTACTTCCGGTGGATCCGGAATTCTGTATGCAAAAAACAGTTCCAATATCTTAATCAAAAATATCACATTTGAAGGCCCTGGCGCTTATGATGTGGATGGGAATGATAATTTGACGATCGACAACTGTACCAGCGTTTGGGTAGATCATTGCACTTTTCAAGATGCGCTTGACGGTAATCTTGATATCAAAAATGCGTCTGACCTGATCTCGGTAACCTGGACGAAATTCCAATATCTGAAAGCACCAATTCCTGGAGGTTCTGGCGGAAGCAATGACCACCGTTTTTCCAATCTTTTTGGATCAGGAGATGATGCTACTCAGGATGATGGAAAACTAAGAATCACTATGCAGTACTGCTGGTGGGGACCTGGCGTGAAGGAAAGAATGCCGAGAGTTAGATTTGGAAAAGTTCATTTGCTGAATAATTATTTCAATAGTTCTGTCAGCAACTATTGTATCTACGCAGGTTTCAAAGCAGATCTTTTGATTGAAGGCAATTATTTTGAGGGTGTTAAAAATCCTATCAGATTAGAAACGGGGAAATTCACTGCAGCACAGTTGGTTGACAACACGTTCTCTGGTGCTACAGGAACGATGGTGGGATCCGGAACGGCTTTCGTACCGCCTTATTCCATCAACAAAATTGCCTCTACAGACGTGAAACAAACAGTAATGGCTGGTGCAGGCGCTGTTCTTTTGCAGCCAACGGATTGTCTTTTTTTGGCAACGGGCGAAGTGAATTCTAAACTTAATGCAGCTACTACATTTTACCCAAATCCAGCTTCTGAACAAATTTCTCTAAAGGTTTTTTCCAAAGACAATAACAAGCCAGTTCAAATCAAAGTGATGGATATGTCTGGCAAATCTGAAGGGGTCGTTTACAATGGAACACTTTCTAAAGGTGACAATACCATCAATGCGATCTCACTTAAAAAAATTGGAAAAGGGGTGAAACTATTCGAAGTTAAAACTGCTGATAATTCCTACGTTCAAAAGGTAATTGTAAAATAAATTTTAAGATTAAAAACCATTTTCACAACTATTAACTTTAACTAACAATGAAAAAAACGCTAATCTTACCGGCTGCACTATTTAGTGCTGCAATGATTTTCGGAATCGGAACCAGTGTTTCTTATTTCGAAGTATCAACAAGTGACGATGTTACAACTTCTGTTTCCGATGGAAATTCCAAAGAAGCTGGTCTGCCTACTGAAAAAAGAACTTTAAAACCCTCAAAAGCTTTTGAAGCAACTCCGGCCTCTGTTACCTGGCCTTTGATCACGAATATTACTGAAAAATCTCTGGAAGGTAATCTGGAATCCAGCATCAGTTATCCAGCTGCAAGTGTGGCTTACCAGGTCAATACCAAAATAGATTTTACGGGCGATGCTATTACGGACAGTAATGTGATTTTCTGGCAATTGGTCGGAACTGCAAACAGCTGGACCGCAACGGGAAGTACAACAGTATTCAATCCTGATGTCTATGTTCAATTGGATGTAAATCCTACAAACGGCGGAACGTTAACGGTTAATAAAATTGACGCATTAGTTGGTGCATCCGGAACAGGGAATATGTATTATCAGGCATTCTACAGCGTGAATGCAGATTTCTCAAATCCAGTCTCTATCCAGTCGGCGCTTAAATTACCAAATAATGGATCGTCCGCTTTGAGTGCTACGCTTGCAACGCCGGTTGTCCTTACAGGAAGTCAAAAACTTTATGTAAGATTTTATCCCTATTTGGTGGCTGCGGCTACTAACAAGCAATTTGGTTTGAGAAATGTTAAAATCTCAGGATCTATGGAAGGTGCGGTTGCAAATCCTGCGACGGTTTCTACAACGGCTGTTTCTTCCGTTTCTACAACAAGCGCAGTTTCTGGAGGTAGCATTTCCAGCAATGGTGGCGGTGCAATTAATGCCAGCGGTGTTGTCTGGAGCACCAATCAGAATCCGACAATAGATGATTCTAAAACCAGCGAAAATGCAACCACAGGATCTTATGTAAGTTCATTGACTGGATTGAATCCGGGAACAACTTACTATGCCCGTGCTTATGCTACAAACATTGCGGGAACTTCTTATGGCTCACAAATTAGTTTTACAACTTTAGCAAGCATTGTTGCGCCTACCGTTACAACAACTTCACAGTCTCAGGTTACGAACAAATCATTTGTGGTTTCCGGAAATGTGACCGATTGGGGCGGTGCCAGTGTGACAGACCGTGGAATCGTCTGGTCAAAAACCAACAGTACGCCAACCCTGGAAAATGCAGACAAGGTTTCTACAGGAACAGGATTGGGCGCTTTTTCATCTTATGTTTACGGTGTAGAGCAGTCTACTTTGTACTATGTAAGAACTTTTGCGGTTAACTCTGCTGGTACTTCGTATGGTTCTGTAGCAACGGTTACGACCAAAGCAACAGATCCGGATGTCATTAAGACAATCAGCAAAGACAGCAAGGTTGCAGATTATGCAACTGTTCAGGCGGCTTTCGATGCCGTTCCGGATAATTATACAGGAAGATGGATTCTTCACATCAAACCTGGAACTTACACAGAAAGACCAACTTTGGCATCAACCAAATCAAATGTGTTTTTGATTGGAGATGATGCCGCAACTACGATTATCACGAATAATGTTTCTGCCGGAACCATCAATCCTGATACAGGACAAGGCTACGGAACATCACTTTCACAGACGATGGCCATCTTAGGAAATGATTTTACAGCTTCCAAAATTACTGTTGCCAATACTTTTGTAAATTCAAATGCCAATGCAGCAAACAATGCAAATACACAGGCTGTAGCTCTTAAAACGCAAGGCGACCGTCAGGCATTTTATGATTGCAGAATCTTGGGTTATCAGGATACATATCTTGGAAACAGCATTGGTAGAGCGTATTTCAAGAATTCTTATATCGAAGGTAATGTTGATTTCATCTTCGGCCGTCAGACTGTTGTTTTTGATCAATGTACAACTTACATCAACCGTAATAATAGTGTAGTAACAGCGCCTTCCACTGAAGCAAGTACAAAATACGGATTTGTGTTCCTGGATTGTAATCTGACAGTTCCTGCAGCTGGAACTACTGATTTTAATGGAACAGTTATCAGCAATTTCCACTTTGGCCGTCCTTGGCAAAATCGTCCGAAATCTGCTTTCATCAGAAGCAATACGCCTGCAATGCTGAATCCTGTTGGCTGGACAACGATGAATGCGGGTCTTAATCCTACATTCGTGGAATATGGTGGATATGGAGCTGGCGCAACGCCTGACAAATTGGTGTCAAGAGGAAATGAAGGTGTGGTAATCACTGCGGCTCAGGCTCAGGTTTTCACGGTAGAAAATGTTTTCAAGAAAGAAACAGATCCTTCATTTGTATTTGACTGGATGCCGGCTGCTTCTGTAAGTATTGACTTCGGAACTTTGGCGGTGAACAATATCAAAGATGCTAAATTAAGTGTATATCCAAATCCATTTACAGATCAGGTAACAATCGCTTATGATTTGAAAAGTGCTTCTGATATTAATGTTTTCATTTATGATATGAATGGAAGAGTCGTTAAGAATATTCAGAAATCCAATCAGAAGTCTGGCGTTAATACGATAACAATTCAAACCAAAGATTTGAAAACCGGAATTTACATCTACAATTTGAAATCAAATTCGGGTCAGATTACTGGAAAATTAATCAAAAACTAACCAACTTTAAATACGAAAGCCAACTTCATTTCGATGAGTTGGCTTTTTTCCTTATTGATTTTTCAATAATCATTAGTTAAAATAAAAAATTATACAATTGTATTTGCTTTATTTTAAAAAATTGGAGGGTTGAAGAAAATTATGATTATTTTGATACAGATTTGGATTAAAAAGTAAGGCTCAGTTGTGATTTATTTATATATTTACAATCATTCAGAAAAGAATACATGACAAAAAAAAACACCACGATATATGACATTTCCAAAAAACTGAATGTGAGTGTGGCGACTGTTTCCAGAGCGCTGAACAACCATCCCAGAATAAGCCAGGCGACCAAAGAACTGGTTGTGAATATGGCCAAGGAAATGGATTATAAGCAGAACAATCTAGCCAAAGCACTCAAAAGCGGAGAGACCAAAACGGTGGGTGTCATTGTTCCTTATATCAATACCAACTTTTTCTCGTCAGTCATTCGTGGAATAGAGGAGGAGCTTTCTCCCCACGGCTACCGCGTCATCATCTGCCAAAGCCACGACGATGCCACGATTGAAAAGAAACAGCTGAACACGCTGCTGCACACGCAGGTGGATTGTATTTTTATTTCCATTTCAAAAAACACGACTGATACGGAATATATGAAAAAAGTAGTCGGCACCACCAATACACCGATTATCTTTTTTGACAGAAAAAAGGACATTCCGGGGATCAGTACAATTACGATTGATGATCACAAAGGTGCCTATCAGGCTACCGAACATCTCATTAATGAAGGTTATAAAAATATCTGCCATCTTTCCGGAGATCAGAATCTGGAGATCTACCAAAACCGTCTGAAAGGTTACATCAGTGCGATGGAAGATTACAAAATGCCGATCATTAAAGAAAATATTATTAATACGGGAAGCTCCATCGAAGAAGGTATCAACGCGATGAAAAGTCTTTGGAAAAGAAAGATAAAACCGGATGCGATTTTCTCCGCGTCAGATTTCACTGCTCTTGGTGTATGTAAAGAGATCAAAAATCTAAAACTCAGAATGCCTCAGGACATCGGTGTGATAGGTTTCAGTAATGAGCCTTTTACGCAGTTTATGGAATTATCCATCAGTTCAGTCGATCAGACACCTGTAATGATGGGGAAAATATCAGGCAATGTTTTTCTGGAAAGTATCAAAGATAACTTTTCAGGAATTACGATCGAAAAGAAACTGGTGCTAACGCCAATGCTCTGTATCAGGCAGTCTTCCTCAAGAAAACAAGTTTAAAATCTTAATATAGAACCTGCTTTGAAGCAGGTTTTTTTGTTATGTTAATTTTACTTATAAACCTAAATTTTCCTTACAGTAAATCTGGAGTTTTATTAAATATAATCATAACCGGTTTTAGATTCCGTGATTTCTACAATGTGTCTTAAATTATAATTCAAAGAAAAATCCCACCAGATCATCTGATGGGATATTATTTATTTTAGTGTAATTTCTAAGCTCTAATATGTATTAATGATAGTTGATTTTACCACCAGCAATCTTCTTGTCATTTTTAGATTTTGGTTTACCGTAGATGTCGATTGTGCCTCCCGCTCTTGTGGTGGCTGTTACAGATTCGGTGGCATTGACCGACGCCTGTCCGCCGGCATTTGTTGTAATACTCGTAATCTGTGTCTGCAGACTTTTGCCGTCATATTTTGCGCCCGTATTTACGACTACCGATTGGGAATCTGTATTTCCTGATAATTTCAAGACCGCACCGGTATTCACTTTTCCTTCGATTACTTTGGCGTTCACATTCAGGTCTATATTGGAACCTTCGTTGGAAGTCAGTCCTAGTTTTGATGATTTTACAATATCAGTAGACCAGATTTTCGCCCCCTGACTCGCCTGGATATCATTAATGTCTGTGTAGTAAAGCAAAATTTTGATGTCATCACCTTGCAGTAATTTGGTAGGTTTCATTCGGATTCTTAGCTCGTCGCCAGAGTTTACGAATTCTACCTCATTTGCCATCGTACCGCTGACTTCAGCTTTGTAATCGTCAGAAGCAACCAATTGTACGGGGATTTTGTCAAAGACTTTCAGATTGGTAAAAGCCGTAATATCTCTGCTTTGAGCAAAAGAAAACTGAGCAATCAGAAAGGCGGAGGTGGCCAGAATTATATTTTTCATAATGTTGAATGTTGATTTAATACCAGACTCTCCATTACAAATCTAAAACCACTTTTTGTTATAAAATGTTAAATTTGCTTTTGTAATCAGTACATTCCGGATTTAAAATCCTACTTTTAATTCCTTTAATGAAAAAAACAGCTGCTTTTCTGATATTTATGATTGTCTTTTCCTGTCATTCCGTCAGGAAAAATAATCTGTTTCTGGAAAAGAAGATTACTGCAGCTCACCTCAGAAAAGATGTAGATTTCACTTATAAAAAGCTGCAGAGATTCCACCCGAATCTGTATTGGTACATTTCCAAAAAAGCATTGGATTATAAATTTGACAGCCTCAAAACCACTATCAATCAACCTTTGACGCCAAATCAGTTTTATTTCAAATTGGCACCGGTGATCGCAAGTATCAATGAAGGACATCTCAGGCTGAGATCTGTAAGTAAAAAATACTCCAAGGCCGAGCAGAAGGAATTCAAAACCAAAAAGCCATTATTTTCACTGATGGATTATAAAATCATCGGTGACCGGATTTTTGTCAAAGAAAACAGAGAAAATGAAGGTGACATCAAAACCGGAACAGAAATCCTGAAAATCAATGATGAAAAAGTCTCAGATCTCATCAAAAAATACAGAAAACTGTACAGCTCTGACGGCGAAAACAAAACCTTCCAGAAGTATTTTATCAATCTGACCTTTTTCAATTATTACACTTTGGAAAATGGCTATCTGGACAGCGTAAAACTTCAAACCGCTTGTGATAATGTCATTACGGAAGTTCATCTCAAAAGAAAAAAGAAGGAAACCAAAGAAGTCATGGAAGAAAAAATCCTTCCAAAAGTGAGCGCAGACCAAAAGTTACAGGATTATGATGCGGCCTCTAAATCTTACAACAGGAGTTTCAAATTCCTGAAAACCGACAGCAGTGTTGCTTACATCAAGGTCAAATCGTTCTCCGCAACTTACGCCAAAAAGTTCTATGACCAGACATTCAGAAAAATCAGAAAAGCCAAATCCGATTATTTAATTCTGGACGTTCGGGACAATCTCGGCGGCTCGCTTTCTGAGATTAATACCTTGTATTCCTATTTGACGGATGAGAAATTTACGCTCATAAAATCGCCGGAGATGACCTCCAAAACTTCCGGGATGCACCAGAATTATTTCCGTGGTCAGTCGGTTTTTACAAGTATTCTCAGTGCGCCGGGTTATCCGTTTTTTCTTGCGGGCAATTATCTATTGTCATCCAGGAAAGACAAAAAATATTACTTTCGCGAGTTTGCATCAAGACCAACTAAACCAAAGGAAAATGCCTTCAAAGGGAAAATCTACGTCCTCGTAAATGGCGCTAGTTTCTCAGCATCATCCATCATTTCTGCCAAACTGAAGTATGAAAACCGCGCCACAATCGTGGGCGAAGAAACCGGCGGTGCAAATGACGGAACGGTGGCGGGTGTTAATAACACGGTGGTTTTGCCCAATTCGCATCTCACGCTTCCCATCGGATTATTCCTCATCCGCCCCAACATCGCGTTCGAAAATCAGAACAGAGGTGTCGTTCCCAACTTTTCCGTAGATCCCAATTTCGACGATATTTTCGGTAAGGAAGACACTATCCTGAAATGGACTTTGGACGATATCGATTTCCGAAACACCGTTACGCATATGAAATAAAATTTGGGCGTGCCCCTCGCAGCCGCATTTCCCTTCGCTCGGGTCGCGCTGTCCGTTACTATCTTTTTGTCTTCGATATTTGTTAATCAGTAGAAAATTTAGCCAAAGACAAAAAGGATATCCACTACCATCGCTCACGCAGCTGCGCAAAGCTTAACATTTTCCAGTTCGTTTTATTATTCATCATCCATCATCCATCATCCATCACCCATCATTTATCATTAATTTCTGCCTAATTGTCAAAAAACCACGATTGGCAAAGGAATTGAAAAAGATACCTTGTAAAATTATCATTATGGAAGAAAACAAAGATATACACGAGGAAAACCTTAATCAAGACAATCAGACCGTAGAAAATCAGGAAACGGAAAACCAGGAAAATCTGTCACAAAAACCGACTGCAGAAGAACTTTTGGCAGACGAGAAAGACAGATACATCCGTCTCTATGCAGAATTCGAAAACTATAAAAAAAGAACTCAGAAAGAGAAAAATGATTTCTATCTGTACGCTTCTCAGGATTTGATGACCTCTATGTTGGGCGTTGTAGATGACTTCGAAAGAGCCATCAAAGAAATCTCAAAAAGTGGCAACGAATCCGAGCTGAAAGGCATCGAATTAATTTATCAAAAGCTGAAAAGCAAACTGATCGATAAAGGTTTGAAACCAATCCACGTAGAACAAGGCGACACTTTCAATGTAGATTTACACGAAGCAATAACTTCAATTCCTTCACCTTCAGAAGATCTTAAAGGGAAAATCATCGATGTGGTGGAAACCGGATATCAGCTTCACGAGAAAGTAATCCGTTTCGCAAAAGTAGTAACAGGAAACTAAGTTTATTAATGATAAAAGATAATTGATAAATGATTTTCTGATGTAATATCAATGATCATTCATCATTTATCAATTATATTTCAACTATCAATTATTAATTATGGCGAAGCGCGATTATTACGATATATTAGAAGTCAGCAAATCAGCAAGTGCTGACGAAATAAAGAAAGCCTACCGAAAAATGGCGATTAAATATCATCCGGATAAAAATCCGGGAGATAGTGCGGCTGAGGAAAAATTCAAGGAAGCAGCAGAAGCGTATGAAGTTCTGAGCGACGACAACAAGAAAGCGAGATACGATCAATACGGTCACGCAGGCGTTGGCGGTGCAGCTGGCGGCGGATTTGGCGGTGGTGGCTTCGGCGGCGGAATGAATATGGAAGACATTTTCAGTCAGTTCGGCGATATTTTCGGCGGTGGATTTGGCGGCGGTGGTCAGCAGAGACAGCAGCAATCCCGAGGTTCCAATCTTCGTGTCCGCATCAAACTGAACCTGGAAGAAATGATTTCTGGTACTCAGAAAACTATCAAGGTCAAAAAAATGAAGTTGGCAAAAGGCGTGACTTCCAAGACTTGTCCTACTTGTGGAGGAAGCGGTGTTCAAGTGAGAATGATGAACACAATGTTCGGACAGATGCAGACGCAGACAACTTGTGGCACTTGCCAGGGTGTTGGTAAAGTAGCGGATAAGATCCCTGCTGGAGCCAATGCGCAAGGTCTTGTGAAAGAAGATGAAGAAATCACAATCAACATTCCAGCTGGTGCAAGAGACGGCATCCAACTGAATGTGAGAGGAAAAGGAAACGACGCACCACTTGGCGGAACGCCGGGTGACCTTTTGGTTGTGGTAGAAGAGGAAGTGGACAAAACCATCAAGCGTGAGGGCGACAATCTTCATCAGGAATTGTATGTTTCTTTCGCAGAAGCAGCTTTGGGAACGACCAAGGAAATCAACGTGGTGGGTGGAAAAGTGAAGATCAAAGTGGATGAAGGAACACAATCTGGCAAAATCTTGAGATTGGCAGGAAAAGGTCTTCCAAATATCGAAGGTTACGGTGGCAAAGGCGATATGTTTGTTCATATCAATGTCTGGACACCACAAAAGCTGACGAAAGAACAAAAGGAATTCTTCCAAAAACAATTGGAAAATGGCGATATGAACGCCGAACCAACAGGTAAAGAAAAAACATTCTTTGAGAAAGTAAAAGATATGTTCAACTAAATATTAAAAGAGACTCGGTTTGAGTCTCTTTTTTATTACATCTTTATAAAACTTGAATGGGTTTAATTTGAAATCAAAATTTACTTCACCAACAATCTCTCACAAACCGTCTTGCTGAAATTCTCTTCTCGCCCGTTGTAAGCAATCAACATCGATTGGTCAAAACCTTCGATTTGCAAGATTTTCAATTTTGTTCCTAAGCTTAAATCTCTCTTATTCAGAAAATTCAGAAATTCTTCTGACGAAGTTGTGACTGAGGCCAATTCTACAGTTTGGTTTTCCCTGCATTTGCTCAGTTTTTTGTGATCGGGCTGAATGACGTTTCCATCTTTGTCCGGAATTGGCTCGCCGTGAGGATCCATTTTTGGGTAATTCAGAATCTCATCCATTTTATCAAAGAACGCATCGGAATGGATGTGCTCCAATTGTTCTGCGATCTCGTGGACATTTTCCCATCCAAATCCCATTTTTTCTACCAAAAACATTTCTGTTAAGCGGTGTTTTCTCACGATGAGCGACGCTTCTTTTTTTCCGGATTCTGTGAGTTTGATGGGTTTGTATGATTCATACTTTACCCAATTTTTATCCGCAAATTTCTTGACCATACTGTTGACAGACGGCATTTTGATATTTAGTTGTCGGCTGAGATCATTCACGGAAACTTCATCATTCTCATTCACAAGATGATAAAGTGCTTTCAGGTAATTTTCTTCGGTTAAGGAATTCATATTCCAAAATTAGGAAAAAGTTAGAAGCAAATCAATTTTTGACTAACAAATTATTATTCAAATTTGTATGATTGTACGTATATTTGTACAAAATAAAATACAAAATATGTTAATTGCCAATATCTCTGAATTTAGAAAAGACATCAAATCTTATCTCGACAAAGTCTCAAAAAACTTTGAAACCTTGATTATTAATCGTGGAAAAGACAAAGGAATTGTAGTGATGTCATTAGAAGAATACAATTCGTTGATGTCAACAAATTATGAATTGTCTTCCAGGAAAAATGAGGCCAGGCTGGACTCTGCGATAGAAAAACTGAAAGGAAAAAACTCATTTTCAAAAGATCTAATTGAAGAATAATGAGATACGTTTTTGTGGATGAATCGTGGGAAGATTATCTCTATTGGCAAAGTACAGACAAGAAAAAACTCAAGAAAATCAATGAACTGTTAAAAGATATTGCAAGAAATCCTTTTGATGGAATCGGTAAACCTGAACCGTTGAAGCATAAATATTCTGGGTTTTGGTCAAGAAGAATTGATGATGAGCATCGATTAATTTATAAATACGAAGAAAATGAAATCCAAATCGCCAAGTGCAGATTTCATTATGACTAAATAACAAACAGAAAGAAAAAATGAAGAAATATTCCTTTAAAAACGATTATTCCGAAGGTTGTCATCCCAATATTTTAGAAGCTTTAATTAAAACAAACCTCAATCAGCAAAGTGGTTATGGCGACGATGACTATTCTAATGAAGCAAGAGAATTAATTAAAAATAAAATTAATGATCCAAATGCTGATATTCATTTCGTCAGTGGCGGAACGCAGGCAAATCTTTTAGTCATTTCCTCAATTCTTCGACCTCACGAAAGTGTAATTTCTGCTGAAACCGGACATATCTTCACAAATGAAACCGGAGCAATAGAAGCTACTGGTCACAAAATCCACGGGATTGTGACCGATGATGGAAAATTGAGACCGGAACACATTCAATCGGTTTTGGATTCTCATACCAACAGACCGCACCAGCTGAAACAGAAGTTGGTTTATGTTTCAAATTCCACAGAAATTGGGACGATTTATCAAAAACAAGAGATAAAGGAATTGTATGAATTTTGCAAATCAAATGATCTTTACCTTTTTCTGGATGGCGCAAGATTAGGACAATCTTTGACGTCTGAAATCAACGATTTGACATTGGAAGATGTTGCCACTTTAACCGACGTTTTTTATCTCGGCGGAACCAAAAATGGAGCACTTCTTGGTGAAGCAATTGTCATTACTAATGATAAATTAAAAGAAGACTTCGGTTTTCACATCAAGCAAAAAGGCGCACTGCTGGCAAAAGGTAGATTGCTCGGAATTCAGTTTCTGGAATTGATGAAAAATGATCTGTATTTTGATCTCGCAAAACATTCCAATGTTCAGGCAATGAAGATCAAGTCGGCGTTTCAAGACAAAGTATTTCAGTTTTTATCCGAAACTTTTACGAATCAGATTTTCCCGATTCTCAATAATTATCAAATTGAAAAGCTGTCACAAAACTTTGATTTCTATGTCTGGAAAAAGATAGATTCTGAAAGTTCTGCAATTCGCTTGATTACATCTTGGGCGACTTCGGATGAGATTGTGGAAGATTTTATTAATGAAATTAAAGCTTTGTAAGTTTAAAATATATTAAATGTATTCATGAAAAAACTCCCAAAATCTGGGAGTTTTCATTTTATACTGTTTCCTCTTTCGGAAGTTTATATTTCTTAGAGATAATCATAATCACCGCTCCTGCAACCATAAACGGAATACTCAGGATCTGTCCGGTATTAAGTCCTGCAAACGAGATAAACTCGTCGCCTTGCGGTTCTTTCAGGAATTCTACAAAGAATCTGATCGCCCAAAGCAAGATGAAGAACAATCCGAACAACCAGCCTTGCTGATATTTCTTATCCGTTTTTCTGTACAGGAACCAAAGCAAAAAGAACAAGCAGACATATCCAAAAGCCTCGAACAATTGCGTCGGATATCTCGGAACCGTAACGCCATATTCGGAACTTTGCTGGGGAAAAAGGATTGCAAAAGGCGAAGTTGGATCCACTTGTTTCCCGATGATTTCTGAGTTGAAAAAATTTCCCATTCTCACAAAAGCACCTCCGGAAGCCACTACAATTCCGATTCTGTCATAAACCCAAAGCGGATTTTTCTTAATAATTTTATAGCTGTAATATAAGGTTGTCGCAATTACCATTATCGCTGCACCGTGACTTGCCAAACCCGAAAATCCGGTAAAATGCAAACCACCTTTCGTACTGATTGGTAAAAATACACTCAGGAAATCTTCTTTAAAAAGCTCCGGCTGATAAAAAATAACGTGTCCCAATCTTGCTCCCAGAATGGTTCCAATCAATGTGTAAGTGAAAAATGGCTCAAGATATTTCTCGTCCACACCATCGATCTTGAAAATTTTTGCCATAATAAAATAGCCCAATCCAAAAGCAAGGATGAACATCAAACTGTAAAAGTGCAGCATCACAGGTCCCAATTTGATGCCTTTTACAGGATCCCAAATTTTGAAACTTGTTTCTAATTCCGCAGTATCAGTTGGTTTTAAAACTCTGTTAGATTTAAGAAGATATTTGAAATTTTCAATATTCTTCTGCTCAAGATTCGCATCTAAAGGTTTGAAATCTTTATCCAAAAATTGATAATTGAAGGCTTTATATTTCAACAAAATATTCTGGATTGATCCCAATTGTTCCGCAGATTCCGCCGTGATGTTGTCTTCATTCAGAATGACTAATTCATTGGGAATATTTCGGGAAGCTTCATCATAGAAAAGCGTCGTATTTTGTGTTGCGAAGATTTTCACCGCAATATTTTCTTTGTTGTTGATCTTCAAAATCCCGTCAGAAAGGTCGTTTGCAGAACTTTGGGAAGAAACCAACTGGAAAATTCCGGCAAAAAGAATCAGATAAATTCTTAAAAAAAAGTTGTTCATTGATAAATAATTTTAATGTTTTTTCGGCGGCACCGGATCATAGCCTTCGCCTCCCCAAGGATGGCAGCTTGCAATTCGTTTCATCGCCAGCCAGCTTCCCTTCAGCAGTCCGTGGACTTTCAGCGCTTCCAAAGTATAGTGCGAACAAGTGGGATCGTACCTGCAATTCTTCCCCAAAAATGGCGAGATGGCGAGTTGATAAAACTTGATCAAAACCACAATCGGAAATGTGAGCACCTTATTCAGCATAATTTTAAAAAGCTATGCAAAAATAGCAGAAAAATCAAAACGGAACGGAATTAACACAATTAATAATCATTTTTATGGCAGCTACAAGTTTAGTCAATCATTCAGAACTTTACCTTTTCTATTAACCCAATTTAAACATAAGTTTAATTTAATCTTACCATTCGACAATATGAATCGCTAAAACTTGACTTTCTATTCAAAAAAGAGGACTTTTGCAAAATGGATAAGAGAATATTTCCGCTGGCACTTGGCGGATTGGCAATCGGGACTACAGAATTCGTGATTATGGGACTTTTGCCCGACGTTGCACACTCGCTGGATATCTCCATTCCTCAGGCTGGTCATCTCATTTCCGCGTATGCATTTGGTGTCGTGGTCGGTGCGCCTATTTTGGTGGCTTACGCAGCGAAGTTTCCGCCAAAAAGAATCCTTATTTTCCTGATGATCGCCTCCACATTGTTCAACGGATTGTCTGCTTTGGTCAATGATTATTACACGATGATGGCAGTTAGATTCCTGTCCGGATTGCCGCACGGTGCATTTTTCGGAGTTGGAGCGGTTGTCTCTTCCCGATTGGCAAAGCCGGGGAAACAGGCGCAAAGTATCGCGATGATGTTCACCGGACTCACGGTTGCCAATCTCGCAATGGTGCCTTTTGTGACCTGGCTCGGGCATCAGCTGAGTTGGCGTTATGCGTTCGGCGTCGTTGCTTTGATCGGACTTTTAACCTTGATATTTCTCAAATTCCTCCTGCCGTATATGGACAGTTTGCGGACAACTACGCTGAAAGATGAACTGGAGTTCTTCAAAACGCAAAAATCCTGGCACATCATTGCCATCACGGCGATTGGCTTTGGTGGTTTGTTCGCGTGGTTCAGCTACATCACACCGCTGATGACGACTGTGTCTAAATTTCCTACAGATTTCATCGCTTACATTATGATTTTAGCAGGTGCTGGAATGGTGATTGGAAATTTCCTTGGCGCTATTATGGCAGACAGAATGCGTCCGGCTTTGGCAGCTGCGATTCTTTTATCAGCGATGATTCTTGCTTTGGTCGGCGTATTCTTTTTCTCGGAAAACAAAATTGCTTCGTTGATTCTGACTTTCGTTTGCGGGGTTCTATCAATGGCGGTTGGGACGCCTGTCAATATTATTATGCTTCGTTCGGCAAAGAATTCTGAGATGATGGCAGCAGCTTTTATGCAGGCAGCTTTCAATGTAGGGAATTCCATCGGGGCACTATTCGGCGGAATACCTTTGGAGTTTGGATTGAGTTACAACTATCCTTCGCTGGTAGGAGCGGGATTGGCACTGACCGGATTCGTGCTTTGTCTGACGTTTATCAGAAAGTACAAACCTGTTATTTAGATTTGTCAATAGTCCGGAAAGTCAGGCTGATTCTTGGTTTGATGATTTTCGTGGTGGTTGGAAGTCTGTGCAGCCAGAATTTCTGCGTCGTGTCTTTCATCATCAATAAACTGCCGTGTTCCAGAATTAATGAAACCAACTCTTTCGACGTTTTATGTTTGAAATTGAATTTTCGCTCAGCCCCAAAACTGACAGAGCTTATTGCGCCATTTTCTTTCAAATCCTTCTCGCCATCGCTGTGATAGGCCATTCCTTCTGAGCCGTCGTGATAGAGATTCAGAAGACATGAATTGAAACTTTCGCCGCTTACAGCTTCTATTTTTTCTTTGATTTCGAGAAGTGTTTTGTTCCAGGTTAAAGCTGTTTTCGTACGTCCGGAATAGGTGTAAGTGAAAGGTTCGTTTCCGTACCAGGCGACTTTCCGTTTGGTTTCGATGAGCTTTCCAAAGATCACAGCTTCATCGCTTTTCCATTCTATTTCGGTCATCAGTCTGTTGAAATAATCATTCGCTTCTTCCTCAGAAAACACTTTTCCGTAGTAGGACGTAATGCCGTCGTAGGGCAGAATATTTTCTATTAATTCGAATTGGTCGTCAAAAAGGCTCATTATTTTGCTTCTTCAAAATTATCGTAATACGTATAATCTTTCGTGATTTTTCCATTCTCAATCGTGAAAATAGTAGAAATGGGAAGTTCGAACTTGGATTGATCCGGCGCTGTTCCCGTAGAAACAAACTCGACAATGATATTCTTGTCTCCAGAAGGATAAATCTGCAGAATGCTATCTTTTAAATCAGGAAAAATCTGATTGAGTTCAGCATATTTTTTCACAAATTCGGCTTTGGACTGTTTTACGATGCCGTTCCCGAAAGAGGGATCTTTGAATTCTGCATTTTCCACATACATCTCGGACAGTGCTTTCCACTTGTGTTTGTTAAATAATTCGAAATAGTTACGAATCAGCATTTCATTCTCGGCCTGAATCTTCTCATTGGACTTCTCACAAGACATCAGCATTGAAGATAAGATGATGCCCGAAACCAGGATTTTGATTGCTCTCATTATTGTTAGGTTTAGAGTTCTAAAATACAATTAAGTTTTGAATTAATGATTCACGATAAAGTTGCGGCTCCAACTTTTTATTCTTGTTCGATATTACTAAATTTGATGAAAAATCAGAATGAAATATTTCCTTTTAATTCCATTAATCATTTCGCAAAGCTATTTTTCACAAACGGTTTCAGCTGATCTTGACAAATCTGTGAAAGAAATGATGTCAACTTCAAATGCTTTGGCGGCAAATCTTTCGTTCTATGTTTCGGATGAGAATGGAAATCTGGTTTATGAATACAATGGAAACAAAGGTTTGTCCACAGCCAGTACGCAGAAGATTTTCACTTCGGCAACGGCTTTGGAAACTTTAGGGAAAGATTATCAGTTCAAAACAACTGCTTCCTATTCCGGGAAGATCTCAAATGGGAATCTGGACGGCGATTTTTACATCACCTCCAATGGAGACCCGACTTTGGGAAGCTGGCGCTATGAAGATTATAAGCCGGAAAAATTCAAGCAGAAATTATTAGAAGCTATTAAGAAATCGGGCATCAAAAAGATTACCGGAAACCTAATTGTGGATGATTCTTATTTTGATTTTCAAAGTACGCCTGGAGGCTGGCCCTGGAATGATCTGGGGAATTATTATGGTGCGGGAACTTTTGGTGTGAACTGGAAGGAGAATCAGTTTGATATTAATATCAATGGCAATCAAATCAAGAGTTATTCTTACGATCTGCAAAATGTCAATTGGATCAATGAACTGAAAACCGGCGGAAGTTCCGATCAAAGCCTGATTTTCACGGCACCACATTCGGAAACTGCAATGATCAACGGAATGCTGCCAGCGGGAAAAGTAACTACCGTTTCCGGAGCAACACCAAATCCGCCAATGCAATTGGCTGCTGAAATCAAGAAGTTACTGGACGAAAACGGCATCTCAGTTTCTGGGAAAGTAACGACTTATTATAATGAAAAACTGGAAGGAAAGTCGGTTTCGAAAGCTCCAACTCAGAATCAAATTTTCGAATACAAATCGCCGACTTTGGATAAAATCGTGTATTGGCTGATGCGGAAAAGTATTAATCTCTATGCAGAAACATTAATCAAAACAATAGCAAAGGAAAAACGCAATAATCCAAGTTTTGAAACCGGAATTGATTTTCTGAAAGATTTTTGGAAAGCAAAAGGCATTAATGCTACTATGATCAATTTCGCTGACGGAAGCGGACTTTCGCCCCAGAATTATGTTTCGGCAAAGGCGCAGGTTCAGGCGTTGCTGTATTCCAAAAAACAGAATTGGTTTGATGCTTTCCACGAAGGATTTCCAACGCAGAACGGGATTAAAATGAAAAGTGGAACGATAAAAGACAGCAAATCTTTTGCGGGTTATCAAACTTCAAAAAGTGGGAAAACTTATGTGTTTTCGATTATTTTGAACAATTATCAAGGTGGAAGCATCAGCAATGCACTGTTTAAAGTTTTGGACAATTTGAAATAATGAACAGGATCAATTCCTTTCCGCCGATTGTAGATAGCAATTCCAGAATATTGATTTTGGGCTCGATGCCTGGCGCAAAATCTTTACAAATGCAGCAATATTATGCGTTTCCGCAGAACCAGTTTTGGAGAATTATGTTTCAGCTTTTTGATGAGGAATTTTCTGAAGATTATGAAACCCGAATCAATTTAATTAAGAAAAATAATATCGCGCTCTGGGACGTCATAGAAAGCTGTGAAAGAAAGGGTAGCAGCGACACGGAAATCAAAGATGAGATTGATAATAATATTCCGGAACTGATCGAATCTCATCCAAAAATCCGGACGATATTTTGCAACGGACAAAAGTCTTATAAAAACCTTTTGAAAATTCTGGGAAAGGATTTTAAAATTCCAATTGTGGTTTTGCCTTCTACAAGTCCGCTTCATACGGCGAAGTTTGAGGAGAAACTGGAGCGTTGGAAAGTGATTAAGGATTATCTGTAATTAACCTTTCCAAATCTCCCAAGCCTTCTCCGCCTGCTGTTCCAGCATATAAAAGCCATTAAGCGTTGTTGCGCCTTTCTCGGCTGATTTTCTGAGAAAAGCGGTTTCCGAAGGATTGTAAATGAGATCGATGACGTAATGCTGATCAGAAATTGCGTCGTATGGAAATGGTACACAATCTTCCACATTTGGAAAAGTGCCAACTGGTGTAGTTTGGATAATTAATAATGAATCTTTAACCAAATCTTCAGATAGATTTTCAAAATTGATTTCTGATTTTCTGGAAACGGTTTGATGCTCGATATTGTGTTTGTCAAGAATATATCGCACGGCTTTTGCAGCGCCGCCATCTCCAAGAATTAAGGCTTTTTTGTGATGATCTTTTTTGTTGATAAGCAGAGTTTTTTCAAATCCGAAAGCATCTGTGTTGTAACCGATTTTTTTGCCATTCTGAAAACTTACACAATTGACGGCTCCTATTTGTTTTGCTTCGTCGCTAAGTTCATCAAGGAAGGGAATAATGGCCTGTTTGTACGGGATTGTGACATTCATCCCGACAAGATTTGGATTGTCTGTTACCGAATTTAAAGCTTCAATTTCCGGAATGTCGAAGAAATTGTAAGCGTGATTTTTTAAAAATAATTTTTTGAATTTTTCCTCAAAATATTTTTTTGAAAATGAATAGGAAATATTTTTCCCTAGCAATCCGAATTCCTGTTTTTCCATAGCTCAAATTTATAAAATATCATCAGAATGGTCAATTATTTTTGATTCTTATCATCAGCTAAATTATTTTAATTGCATGTCGGTGGCTTAATTTTGGCTTTTGAAATTAAAATAAGATTACAATGAAACAAGTGATTCTAAATAATGGAAACGAAATTCCTGAAATTGGTTTTGGAACGTGGCAAACAGCAAAAGGTGTTCAGGAAACTGTAAAGTCGGCTTTGGAAGCGGGTTATCGACATATTGATACAGCGGATATTTACGGTAATGAAGCAGAAATTGGAGAGGCGATTGAGGCGTTCGGAATTGACAGAAAAGAGCTGTACCTCACCACAAAAATCTGGAACAGCAACAGAAATTCCATAGGTGTGAAGCAGTCTGTAGAGCAATCTCTCAAAAAACTTAAAACGGATTATCTTGATCTTCTCCTGATCCATTGGCCTGCTAACGAAAAGCAATTCGAAAACTGGAAATCCATCAACGCAGAAACGTGGAAAGCAATGGAAGAATTGTATAAATCCGGCGTCGTAAAGTCGATTGGTGTAAGTAATTTTCTAGTTCCGCATCTCAAAGCACTTTTGAAAACAGCGGAAGTAATTCCAGCCGTCAATCAGATTGAGTTTCATCCCGGCTACACACAACCGGAAACTGTAGAATTCTGCAGAGAAGAAGGAATTGTAGTTGAAGCCTGGAGTCCGATTGGCTCCGGAAGATTGCTGAAAGATGAAGATTTGAAAGATATTGCAGATCAATACGGGGTTTCACCGGCAATTCTCTGCATTCAGTTTTGTCTGCAATCCGGCGTTGTAGTTTTGCCGAAATCTGAGAATCCTGAAAATATCAAAAACAACCTGCGTTTTGAAAGATTCAAAATCTCAGAAAGTGATATGAAAGCTTTGAAAACACTTGAAGAAACAGGTTTCTCGGGTCTTAATCCCGGAACTGTCGATTTTTAAATTTGAATTTAATTAATAATAAAAAGCAGTTTTGATAGATATCGAAACTGCTTTTTTATTCTGTGATTATCCTGCCTGTTCAGAATAATATCTTATCTTTTCTACAATTTCGCCCAAGTCAAATGGTTTTGGGATGAAATCGATTGCGCCGCTTTCTATGGCGGTGTCTCCCAAACCTCTGCTTGCAGACATTATGACTACAGGAATATTTTTAAAATCCTGGTGTGCTTTTATCATTTTGCATATATCGCGGCCATCTTCGCCGGACAACCACATATCCATCAGTATTACGTCCGGTTTTGAGGAGATTGTAAGTGAGTTGAACATCTCAGAACCTTTCTCGTAATTATCAACTTCAAAGCCTTCCATGTTCAGCATTAATTTAACCGAATCCAAAATGGCAGGACTATCATCTACGACTATAATTTTTTTAGACATTTGTATAATTTAGTAAATATTAATTAGGGGTTTTAGCTCTAGGAATCTCGAAACAAAAATCAGACCCTTTGCCTTCGACAGAGTTCACAAAAATCTTGCCACCGCTTCTTTTTATAATTTCCGAAGAGATGTAAAGACCTAATCCGAGTCCCGGAAAAGTATGTTCCTTTGTGCCGCTGACTCTGTAATACTGCTCAAATACCCTGTCTTTTTTATTTTCAGGAATTCCGATTCCATAGTCTTTCACGCAGAAAAGGATATTGTTGTTCTCTAATAATTTGCTTTTGATCTGTATTTTATCCGAGTTTGGAGAATATTTAATAGCGTTATTAATGAGATTACTCATCACCTGAGAAATCCTGTCTCTGTCGCCCAAAATATTTCCAATGGATTCGGATTCAAGATAAATTCTGTGATTTGTGCTCATCTGCTGCTCTTCAACAATTTCATTTACGAGCGCATCAAAATTAAATTCAGAAGTATTCAAAAGAATCTTTCCGTTTTGAATCTTGGTGACATCCAAAAGATCGTTTATAAGATTATTAAGCTTGTTGATTTGCTCATCCATTTTCAGAGCAACTACAGCATTGTTGTGATCATCCTGTTTTTTCAGATTTTTTTCCAGAAACTGCGAATAGAGTTTTAAACTTGTAAGCGGCGTTTTCAGCTCGTGGCTCGCTATGCCCAGGAAATTATCTTTCTGCTGCTGAAACTGTTTGAACTCATCTATATCTGTGCATGTCCCAATCCATTGTATCACTTCGCCCTGATCGTTTTTGATCGGAACAGCTTTTCCAAGAAACCAGCGGTAGCCATTTTCTTTTTCTCTGTCTTTGAATTGGTATTCTATTTCGTAACCGGTCTTATTTTTTTGACTGGTTTTCCAGACTTTCATTGCTTTGTCAACATCATCGGGATGAAGGATTTTTTGAGACGCACTTTTTCTGTCATCTATTATTCCTTCAAAACCGGTATAGTCGTACCATTTTTTGTTATAATAGTCGATATTTCCGTCTTTATCAGCTGTCCATATAATGATTGGAAGACTGTCTGCGAGATTTTTATATTTGTCTTCGTTGTCCTGAACTTGTTTTTTTGCCAGCACAAGATCTGTCACATCTGTCGCAAAATTGAGAATCGCATAAACTTCGCCATTTTCATTTTTCAGCGGTTTGTAGGAGAAATTATAATAGAAAGTTTCCAGTTTTCCATTTTTTTCGAGCAAAACTTTATCTTCAGATGCAGAATAGGTTTCTCCCGTTTCATAAACATCTTTCAGGATTTGCAAAAAAGGCTGACCTTCCAGCTCCGGAATTCCTTCTCTGATTTTTTTTCCGATAACGGCGTTTGTTTTTCCCCAGGCATTAAGGATTTTGTCGTTTGCAACTTCTATAATATGATCCTTCCCTGCATATAATCCAATTGCGTAATCTGCTTCTTTGATCAACGTTTCGAATTTATATTCTGTTTCTGCAACTTTTCTTTCTGCCAACACCTGGTCTGTGGTTTCGGTAGCAACTACACTCACGCCGATGATTTCACTTTCGTCGTCATTGTAAATCGGAGCGTAGATAAAGTCAAAATAACATTCCTCTGTTTTACCGTTTCGTACAATGTAAGCCAGCTGTTTATAACCCTTGTAAGGGTTTCCGGTTTTTTTTACATTTTTTAAAAAATCGATGAATGGCTGATCTTTGATTTCTGGTAAAGCATCAAGCAGTTTGGAGCCAATGATATTTGCCGGTTTTCCCCAAAGTTCAAGAATTTGAGGATTGGCGACCTGAATGATAAAATCGTCGCCCATCAACATTGACAATGCAATAGGCGCCTGGGTCAGCAAAAGAGCCAGAGATTCTTGCGAGATATTACTTTTAAGAAAGTTTTTCATTAGGATAAGTCAAAAACTAATTTGATCTAAGAATTTGCGTTGTGAAATTCTTTATTCAGTTTGCTGTTTTTATAACCATAAAGGAAATAAATTACCAATCCGATAGCAAACCACAGTCCAAACCAAAACCAATTTTCGTGGCTCATTCCGGTTAATAGATACAGGCAGGAACTCAGCCCAATCAACGGAATTAATGACAGATTTTTGATAAATGTTAAAACGCATAATGCGAGATTGAAAACAATGAAAACCAAAATTGCCAATCGGAATTCGCCATCTTTCGGATCACTGATGTTGGTCAACTGATGGAAAAATTCTGGCTGATAAAAATAGAAAAATACCAGTCCGCCAATGAAAATTATTGGAAAAATAATCTTTCCATTGATGTACGGCAAATGAAATCTGCCTTTGATTTTTTCTTTATTTGGAAGCAGCAAGACACCACCGCAAACTAAAACGAATGCGAAGATCGTCCCGATACTTGTAAAATCCAGAATGAAAGATTTGTCTGTAAATAAGATGGGAACACCAACGACAATTCCGGTAACAATAGTTGCGAAAGAAGGAATCTTTTTGGTGGCGTGCACTTCCTGGAATTTCTTTGGCAAAAGCCCATCACGTGACATTGCCATCCAGATTCTCGGCTGTCCCATTTGGAAAACCAAAAGTACCGTTGTAATGGCGACAATTGCTATTAATGAAACAATGAATTCCATCCACGGCATATTGAGATTGGATTTATCAAAAACAAACGATAACGGATCTCCAATGCCATCAAATTTTCTGAAATCAACCAAACCTGTCAAGACCAAAGTCAGGACAATATAAATTACGGTGCAAAGACCTAATGAAATCAGCATTCCACGTGGAAGATCACGTTGCGGATTTTTAGTTTCTTCGGATAAAACTGAGATCGCATCAAAACCTATGTAAGCGAAGAAAACACCGGAAACAGCGGACATTACACCCGCAAATCCATTCGGCATAAAAGAACCAGAAGGCGCTGTAGAAGTTGTCGGAAACCAGTTTCCTGTATTCACATAGCTTACGCCGACTGCGATCACCAAAAGGATTACAAACAGTTTAAGAATCACAAAAAAGTTATTGAAATTTTTACTTTCCTTAATGCCCTGATAGCAAAGCCAAGTGATCAATCCATTGATAACCAAGGCCGGAATATCCAAAATAATCTTCAAACCACCAATCACTGGAGCCGATTTCCAGGCGTTGATCAATTCAGGATTTAATGAATTATTAAGAACGGCTTTTTTAGCTTCCGAATAACTGCAGGTGAAATAATCGGGGATATGAACGCCGATTCTCTCCATAAAACTGGTAAAATAATCTGACCACGAAAATGCAACATAAATATTACCAAAAGAATATTCCATAATCAAAGCCCAGCCAATAACCCACGCAATTAATTCTCCAAAACTTGCATAAGCATAAGTGTAAGCGCTTCCTGCTGTCGGGATTCGGCTGGCAAATTCTGCATAACATAAAGCTGTAAAAGCGCAGGCAAAACCACAGATCATATAAAGAACGATAACGCCCGGTCCGCCGCGGAAAATGGCTTCTCCCAAACTGCTGAAACTTCCTGCGCCAATAATGGCTGCGATCCCGAAAAATACAATGTCCCAAGTTCCAAGAACTCTGTTTAATTGGCCTTTGTCGGAGTTTTCTGTATAATGTTTTCTTCTGAAAAGTGAGTTTATCAAAGCGTTAGATTTTTATGCAAGAAACAAATGTAATGAAAATTGATGATTTTGTTAAAAAATTGTTAAACGAAAGTTGTAATTCGTTCAAATTAGTCTAATGACTGTAATAATAATTACGGTATTGAATTCTTAATGATTTATTATTTAAAAATTATAATTAATTCCCAATTAAATTCCCTTAAATAATATCTTTTCGCTATTTTCGTTGAAAATGAAACGAACTTTGTCCTAGATTCAAATCTTTGACTCAGTTTTCCAGAAAATATATTTCGGATGAATTCAAAAAAAATAATAATCGCTTCGATGTTATCTCTTTACGGGATTTCCGAGGCGCAACAATCTCAATATTTTACAAAGAACGAAGATTATCATTTCGGTTTGGCAGATAATCTCTACCAGACCAAAATCTACAACGCTTCGCAATACGAATATTCCAAACAATATTTCTACAACAAGAATCTCAGCAATTCCAGAAAAGAAGCTTCGGCGTTTTTCAGCAATGTGATTGGCGTGATCCTTCAGCAACAATATGCAGAAGAAGGCTTGAACGCTTTTATGAAAGAATATCCGAATTCTGCATATTTTGCGCAGGCCAATGGACCGTTGGCGGATTATTATTTGGCGAAAAAAGATTTTGAGAAAGCGTTGGAAACTTTGCAGAAGGTCAATCAATACCAATTGAGCAAGGAGGAAAACACGCAACATATTATGAAGTTGGGTTACGCCAAGTTTATGACCGGCGACTCTGCTGGCGCGATCGAGGCTTTGGAAGAATCTTTCAAATCGGCGGACGAGACCAGCAAACCTGCGATTTCTTATATGCTAGGACATTTGTATTACGCTGACAAGCAGAATGATAATGCCTTCATCTATTTTGACCAGATTAAAAATAATGAGGAATATGCGCATCTTGTGAAGCCTTATTATGTTCAGATGTACTACAATCAAAAGAATTATGACCTTGCGATCTCGGAAGGAAATGAACTTCTTAATAATGGAAAATTAACCAGTTACGATACGGAAATTCATAAGATAGTTGGTGAAAGTTATTTTATGAAAGGCGATTATCAGTCAGCTTATCCACATCTGAAATTATTTTTGGATAAGGAACAAACACCTTCAGAATCTGACCTTTATGAGATGGGATTTGTGTCCGCTCAGCTGAAGAAAAATGATGAAGCGGTTGGCTATTACAACCAATTGATCAACAGCAATTCTCCGTTGGCGCAGAATGCCTATTACCAATTGGGAAATGCGTATTTGGAAACCGGAAAAAAACAGGAAGCTTTGTCGGCCTATCGTAATTCTTCACAAATGAATTATGACCCGAAAGTTCAGCAACTGGCTTTGGAACAATACGCGAAATTGAGTTATGAACTGGGAAATCCATTTGAAAATTCATCAAAAGTAATTCAAAGATATATTGACAAATATCCGAGCGGTGCAAAAACGCAGGAAATGAGATCGCTTTTGGTTAAATCTTATCTGTATTCCGGAGATTACAAAGCGACTTTGGATGCGCTCGGAAAGCTCGACCAGAAAACGAACGAGACCAAGAAAATAGAGCAGGAGGTTTCCTATCTTTTGGGTTCTGAGGAATTCAACAAAGGGAATTTTGATGTGGCTGAAAAATATTTCAAGCAAAGTCTTCAATCTAATTTAAACAAGGAATTTTACAAGAAAGCGCAATATTGGTTGGGTCAAACTTACTATCAAAAAGGTGATTACAAATCAGCGATCGCGACTTATACCAAACTCGAGAACGAAACGGCAGAAGGTTTCCCAGAGCGTGAGCAATTGGACTACGATTTAGGTTATGCTTATTTCAAGGCTAAGGATTTTGCTACGGCGCAGGAATATTTTAAGGAATATTTGAGGTTCCCGAAACAGGAATTCAAAGCAGATGCGGAATTGCGTTTGGCTGATACATATTATGCTAACAATCAATTGAATGAAGCTTTAGAGATCTATAACAAAACCGAAAATGCCAGTGATTACACTTTGTATCAAAAATCTTTGGCTCTCGGTTTTAAAGGCGATACGGTTGCGAAAATTAATGAGCTGAAAACCTTGATCTCAAAGTATCCAAACTCTGAATATGTTGATGATGCGAACTACGAAATCGGAACGGCCTATGCGCAGAATGATGATTTCAATAATTCAAATTCATACTTCGATAAAGTTATTAAATCTAGTCCGGACAAAGATCTTGTAGCCAATTCCCAGATCTACCGAGCGCAGAATTACATCGACCAAGACCAAACGGATAAGGCGATTGCTGAGTTCCAGCTTTTGGCAAATCAATATAAAAATACAGCGTTTGCAGAGAAAATCGTTTTGGCTTCCAAACCTGCTTTCGTGAAAAAAGGCGACGTTGCAGGTTACGAACAATTTGCTAAAACTTTGAATGTGAAAGTTGACACTTCAGAGATCAATGAGATCAATTTCAATCTGGCGCAAGAAAGTTTTGCTAAGAAGGATTATACTAAAGCCGTTACTTACTACGAGAAATATCTGGAGCAAAGTCCGAGTGGCGACAATCTCTTCAAATCTCAATATGAATTGGGCGAAAGTTATTATCAGCTAAAACAAATTGACAAAGCGATGTTGCCGTTGCAAAATGTAGCCGATTTCCAGAATGATTATCAGCAAGATGCGCAGGTTCGATTGGCTCAGATCTACATTTCTCAAGACAAAATTTCGGATGCGAAAAAATATCTGGAACAAGTTGCCAACTCCACGAATGTGAATATCAAAAACTTCGCTTCGATTGAATTAATGAAAATCTACGCGGACGAAAAGAACTTTGCTGAAGCGGAAAAATTCGCTAATGCCGTGATCTCGAATTCTAAAAATTCTGCAGCCACATTGGAACAGGCGAAAGTCATAAAAGCGAGAAGTCTGATGCAACAATCGAAAGATAAAGAGGCGCAAACAGCTTACACAGCTTTGGAAAAATCCTCGAATACAGAAGTTGCGGCGGAAGCTCTTTACGCAAAAGCTTTCTATCAAAACAAAGGAAAAGCCTTCAAATCGTCCAACGAAACGATTTTCAAATTGGCAAATAATTACGCTTCGGAAGAATATTGGGGCGCAAAAGCTTTGGTGATAATGGCAAAGAATTATTTGGCTTTGAAAGATAATTATCAAGCGAGTTACACTTTGGACGAAATCATCAATAATTATGGAGATTTCCCAGAAGTTGTGGCGGAAGCGAAAGAGGTGAAAGCGCAAATCAAGAAGTAAAGATAAAGGTTACAAATTTTTAAATCAATTTTCACACCGATCCTAATGGGAGAATTGCTTTAAAAATTTCATCAAAATTACTCACTTTAGGGTTGGGGAAATAGTTTTGATGAAATTTTAAAAAATAAAAAATAAATGAACAAACTGAAATATATCGCCGTTCTGGCATTTTTAGGAACTTTCGGAATTTCGGAAATCGGAGCTCAAATCAAAGAAGAGCAACTGATCCTGAACAGAAAACGTGAACCTGAAGTCAAGAAGATCGAGAAGAAGAAAACGTCTGTGATCCAGGAGAAAAATTATCCGCCGGAAAATAAAAAGAAGGAAGATTCTCTCAATCTGAAATACGATATTGTGAATGTTCCGCCGGTTTCTGACTTCAAAACGACCGAGATCCAAAGCGAAGATATCTCTCCGAAATTCAACAATGATTTTCAGTCTAATTATTTCAGATTGGGTTACGGGAATTATGGAAAGTTCCTGGCAGATGCGAATATTTCTGGAAAAGTTCAGGAGAATGTGGAAGTGGGAGCGGACGTTCACTATTTGTCAACTACTGGATTGAAGAAAGATTACGATTGGGATTCCAAAAGCAGTCAGGCAAAAATTGGCGCTTTTGCGAATATCTATGCGGAAAAAGGCAAGTTCAATCTGGATGCGAATTATGGTTTTAATAATTACAATTACTACGGAATCTACGCTTTTACGCCTGAAAATTCTGATCTGGATCTACAGCAAAAAGTCAATACGTTTAGTGTTAATGCTTCGTACGACCATTATTCCAACGAGATTTTGAACAATGTAAAAGTAAGATCGTATTTTCTTAGCGATCATTTTAATGCGAAAGAAAGTTATGCTGATGTTGAACTGAATTTGTCAAAACACGATTTTGCAATCAACGATCAGATAACGGCAAATGGTGATTTAGGAATCGATCTGGAAACAGTAAATTCTAAATTCGAATTGTTGAATCAAAATAATTCCAACCAACTTAATTTCACTTTGTCACCAAAAGTCACTTTCTATAAAGGCGAATCTTATTTGTTGATTGGGTCGGATTTTAGTTTTCTAAATTCTAAATTATCTGATTTTACGGGAGAAAATAAAGGTAGCAAATTCTATTGGTTCCCAAGAGCGGAAGTTTTGGTTGCGGCCGCAGATGAATTCAAATTCTACGGAGGAATCGATGGCGGTTTGAAGCTGAATACTTACGGAAATCTGTTGGAAGAAAATCCATTTTTGATCTCGGATCTGCTTTTGACACCAACTGAAAACAAATACCATTTCTATTTCGGTTTGAAGGGAGACATCAACCAAATGTTCAAATACGATGTGAACGCAGGTTTCAGCAAAGTGAATAACGCACAGTTTTTCATTAATAATGGTTTGTTTGATAACAGGATTTCTGCCGAAAGACCCGGATTTGATTATGCAAATACATTTAGTTCAATTTACGACAATGGAACTTTGATGGAGGTAAAAGGTGATTTGCAAGTATTTCCAATGGAAAATTTGACTGTTGATGCAGGTTTGCATTTTATGAAATACAAATTAGATGATCTAGAAG
Source organism: Epilithonimonas sp. JDS (assembly GCF_021261315.1). GTDB lineage: Bacteria > Bacteroidota > Bacteroidia > Flavobacteriales > Weeksellaceae > Epilithonimonas. Next base: position 310,157 of record NZ_JAJSAX010000003.1, on the reverse strand, counting down.
AAGTTTATTATAAGCCTTTGGTTCAATTAAATCTCGGTGCAAAATACACGATGTTAGAGAAGAAGCTGACACTTGGTTTCAAAGGGTATTTCGTAACCGACAGAACCTCAAATGCTTTCTTGGTAACGCCTAACGATTTTGTGCCTGGTCAATACATGCAGACAGAGAATCGAGATGTAAAAGTTGGCGGTTATGCAGATTTAAATTTGTCGGCAGAGTACAAATTTCACAAAAATTTCAGTATTTTCGCACTCGGAAATAATCTTCTAGGCGCCAAATATCAGAATTACTTGGGCTACAAAGTTTTGGGAGCGCAGGTCGTAGGCGGCGTGAAGATTACGTTCTAACATAATTGATAGATGATAATCGATAAATGATCATTCATCACTTATCGATTATAATTTATAAAACGGCTGCGTAGTTCAACTGGATAGAATATCAGATTTCGGCTCTGAGGGTTGGGGGTTCGAATCCCTTCGCGGTCACAACAACGCCAGCAGTTTTCTGTTGGCGTTGTTTTTATATAGACTTTTATTCTAAAATCGAATCTATTAATATTTATCTTTGCATCTAATTTTCGAAGCGTGAATAGAATTCTCATTATCGACGACGAAGAAAAGATCAGAACTTTACTTTCCCGAATTATCAGTCTGGAAGGCTTTGAAGTTTTTCAGGCTTCCGATCTCAGAAACGGAAAAAAAAGACTGGAGATTTCTGAAATTGATGTCGTAATCTGCGATGTCAAACTTCCGGACGGCAGCGGCGTCGAATTTTCAAAATTCGTCAAAGACAAATATCCTTCGGTCGAAGTCATCTTGCTGACCGCTTTCGGAAATATTCCCGATGGCGTGCAGGCCATAAAAAATGGCGCTTTTGATTACATCACAAAAGGCGATGATAACAACAAGATTATTCCGTTAGTTTACAAAGCCACCGAAAAAGTTGCGCTGAACAAACGTGTCCTCCAATTGGAAAAACAATTGGGAAACAAATATTCTTTTGATACGATAATCGGAAAATCGAAACAGATAAAATTTGCGATTGATTCCGGAAAAAAAGTAGCTGTGACGGACGCTACAGTTCTCCTGACTGGCGAAACCGGCACAGGAAAAGAAGTTTTTTCACAGGCTATCCATAATGCTAGTAATCGGAGCAAACAGAATTTTGTAGCCATCAACTGCTCCGCATTCAGCAAAGAATTACTGGAAAACGAATTGTTCGGGCACAAAGCCGGTGCTTTTACAGGTGCCATCAAAGATTCCAAAGGGATTTTCGACGAGGCTAACAATGGAACTGTTTTCCTGGATGAGATAGGAGAGATGCCACTCGATCTGCAAGCCAAACTGCTTCGCGTTCTGGAGTCCGGAGAATTTCTGAAAGTTGGCGACAACAAAGTGACCAAGATCAATGTCAGAATTATCGCCGCCACCAACCGAGATCTTGAAAAAGAAATTGAAGCTGGAAACTTCCGCGAAGATTTGTTTTACAGGATTAATATTTTTAATATTTCACTGCCATCGCTTAGGGAAAGAGTTTCTGATATTGAGGAATTGGCACATTACTTTCTGAAAACATTTTCTATTAAGACTGGAAAAAAGATTAATTCTATCAGCCAGGATTATCTTGAAGCTCTAAAGCAGCATCCTTGGAAAGGAAATATCCGCGAACTTCGGAATGTTATCGAAAGAAGCGTGATCCTTACCGATGAATCCGAGTTGGAATTGATTTCACTTCCGTCTGATTTTCAAAATGTAAATTCCAATATTTCCGATAACAAAAATCTGTCGGCGTTCTCGCTTGCCAGTGCAGAGAAAATTCAAATCCAGAAAACTTTAAATTACACCAAAGGAAATAAAGCAGAAGCAGCTCGATTGCTGGAAATTGGCATCGCCACACTTTACCGCAAAATCGAAGAATACAAAATTTCATAAGATCATTATCATATTGAGAAAAAGCCTATCATTTTGATAGGCTTTTTTATTGATTAAATATTTAATTTAAATTTTAAGCTATTGATTATATATGAGTTATAGTCAATCATTGCCGCTGGGAATATTTATTGGCATTAGTGATTCAAAACAATTACTAAAATGAATCACACAGAAGCAATACAGGAAATCATCCAAGTGGTTCCGGATTCCAAAGCGGAGTTCGCAGAAGTTTACAAAACTAAAAATTCCTTTATGGTCATCAATGTCTTTACGAGGCAGATCAAAAACCTTATCAGGAAAGGTGACACCACAATTCTGATCCGGTCATTCGAAAAAATGAATGAACTCTACCAAAAGGGCGATCAGGCGCTGAAAAACGCCGTAGAAAATGTGTTCGTCTATTCCCTAGACAGCCTGACTTTTTCCTGCGACAACACCTACAAAAATTTAATTTTTTCGAAAATGCCGACAGGCTTGCATCAGGTTTACTTGCGTCAAATCTATAAATCAGGACTTTAAAACAAAAAATATTATGCATCGAAAAATAATGAAATCGGGAAATTGGCAAAGCTGGAAAAGATCTAAAACCAAACACAACTTGGAAATCTTAATCATCAATTTGGCGGTCATCCTCAGTGTTTTTGTGTTCGCAGCCATTATTCAACCTTAAAATATAAAGGATTATGACAACGATTTTAATTCTTTTGGGAATCGCCCTTTTCTCCATCTTTTATCTGCTGATCAGAACTTTTGAAAAAATTTGAGCAATGCAGAAAATTAATCAAAAAAAGACGGTAGAATACCTGAAGGCTTTCTATCCAGACATCCGGAATGATATTGCAAATCTCTCAGATCGGAACAATTTCGCAGGAATTATGCAGACAACAGTCGATCACATTAAGAATCTTTTAGAACAGACAAAAATCCAATCGGTAATCCGGAATGTCAAACGGATGAACTGGATCTACAACCGCGGAAATTCATACGTGAGATACCTGATAGAAAATATCTTCATCCGCTCATTTGAAAGCCTGAAAAGAAAAACAAATCCACAGCAATGGCGATTTCTCTACCAGGAGATTCCCGCAGATTTTAAAACCATTTATCTGGAACAGACAAGAAAAGACCACCAATTAATCAACAGATCATGATCACATTATTTATTATTGCCATTGCCGTCTTTGGCTACATAGGCTACGTTTTAGTAAAACCGGAAAAATTCTAGAAATGAAAGATAGAAGGATTAAAAATGAAATTAAAGATTGGTTTCAACTTATCGGTTGGGCTCTTTTCGTCATTGCATTCCTTTACATCATCATTAAAATGAAAACAATCAATTAAATTTTAAAGAAACTATTAATAAACGATTCTAAAAAATGGACAAAGAAATATTAGGAATTATATTGATGTTCGCCCTCGCAGTCGGTATTGCACTGCCACTCGGGCGCTACATCTCAAAAATTTTCGGAAACGAAAAAACCTGGCTGGACAAGCTGTTAAATCCTGTAGATCGATTATTCTACAAAATTTCAGGTATCGATCCCGAAAAAGAAATGACCTGGAAACAACATCTGATCGCCTTGTTGACCATCAATCTTGTGTGGTTTTTGGCAGCTATGTTTGTTTTGACCAATATGAGCTGGCTCCCAATGAATCCGGACAACAATCCATCAATGAGCGGCGATTTGGCTTTTAATACGGCAGTCAGTTTTGTGACAAATACCAATCTTCAGCATTATTCCGGCGAAACAGGAATGTCCTATCTCGGACAGTTGACCTTGATGCTGTGGCAGTTTATCAGCGCAGGATGCGGGATAGCAATCGCAGCTGTCGTGTTTTTTGCAATGAAAGAACGAACGACCGATAAACTTGGGAATTTCTATTTCTTTTTTGTGAGAAGCTGCACCAGAATTCTATTTCCAATTGCAATTGTAGTGGCTTCATTACTGGCATTCAACGGAACGCCGATGACTTTTGAGGGCAAAGATTCAATTATCAATTTACAAGGTGATAAAGTAGAAGTTAGCCGCGGTCCAGTCGCTGCATTTGTGGCGATCAAACATTTGGGAACCAACGGCGGTGGATTTTTTGGCCCCAACTCTGCGCATCCTCTGGAAAATCCGAATTACTTTACAAACATTGTTGAGATCGTCACTCAGATGTTGATTCCTTTAGCTATGATATTTGCAATGGGATTTATTATCAAAAGAAGAAAGCTTTCTTGGACGATTTTTGGTGTAATGACCATCGGATTTTTAATGTTAATGATACCGACCGTCGTATCCGAAGTCAATGGCAATCCTGCGATTTCCGAGATGGGAATTTCTCAATCGATGGGAAATATGGAAGGGAAAGAGGTCCGTTTCGGTGCTGCAGCCTCAGCTTATTGGAGCATTGCGACGACGGTCATTTCCACAGGAAGTATCAATTCTATGCACGACAGTTTTATGCCACTCAGTGGAATGAACCAATTACTGGGGATGATGGTCAATTGTTTCTACGGCGGAGTTGGCGTCGGTTTCCTGAATTTCTACATTTTTATCATTCTCGCAGTTTTCATCAGCGGATTGATGGTAGGAAGAACACCGGAATTTCTGGGTAAGAAGATTGAAGCGAGAGAAATGAAGATTGCAATGATCATCGCACTTCTGCATCCACTTTTGATCCTGGCAGGAACCGCGATCGCGAGTTATACTTTTGCGAATGATCCTGAAGCTTACGCCAGTTGGCTGAATAATCCTGGCTTTCACGGCTTCAGCGAGATACTGTATGAATTCACATCGTCAAGTGCCAACAACGGAAGTGGTTTTGAAGGTCTTGGAGACAATACACCTTTCTGGAACATCGCCTGTGGCATCGTTATGCTGATGGCAAGATATCTTCCAATCATCGGTCCCGTGGCCATTGCCGGAAGTCTTGCTGCCAAAAAATACATCCCGGAAAGTGCTGGTACGTTGAAAACCGACACACCAACTTTCGGATTGATGGTCTTCGCTGTTATCGCACTTGTTGCTGCGCTGTCTTTCTTCCCGGCTTTGGCTTTGGGACCTATCGCAGAACATTTTTCACTTAAATAATTGAATTAAAATGAAAGGAAATCAAAATAATTTGTTTCAGGCCGAATTGGTCAATGAAGCATTGAAACAGTCTTTTATAAAACTAAGTCCATCCAAAATGTTCCGCAATCCTGTAATGTTCATGGTGTGGATTGGAACATTGGTAATGGCCGGCGTTTGTGTCTGGATCGCGCTTGGCGAGAAAGATCAAGGAAGCTTGATCTATAATATCATCGTAACTGCTGTTTTATTTATCACCTTACTGTTCGCCAATTTTGCAGAAGGCATCGCAGAAGCAAGAGGAAAAGCGCAGGCAGATTCACTCAGAAAAACAAGAGAAGAAACGCCTGCGAAATGGATTCAGCCGGTGGGGGATATTTTTAATGATGAAATCACCATTGTTCCTTCCTCTCAACTTAAAAAAGGCGATGTGTTCCTATGTGAGCCTGGCGACATCATTGCCTCAGATGGTGAGATCATCGAAGGTCTTGCAACTATCGACGAAAGTGCGATTACTGGAGAAAGTGCACCCGTGATCCGTGAATCTGGCGGTGACAAAAGCAGTGTGACCGGCGGAACAAAAGTACTTTCCGACAGGATCAAAGTCAAAGTGACCACAGAACCAGGCGAAAGTTTTCTGGATAAAATGATCGCCTTGGTAGAAGGAGCTTCCAGACAGAAAACACCGAACGAAATAGCCTTAACTATACTTTTGGCAGGTTTCACATTGGTATTCATCATCGTGACGGTGACGCTCAAACCTTTTGGGGATTACGCAAATACGCCAATCACTATTTCTGCTTTTATTTCATTATTTGTTTGCTTAATTCCAACGACCATCGGCGGACTTCTATCAGCCATCGGAATTGCCGGAATGGACAGAGCATTGAGAGCCAATGTGATCACAAAAAGTGGAAAAGCGGTTGAAACTGCAGGAGACGTGGATGTTCTTTTGCTTGATAAAACCGGAACCATCACAATCGGAAACAGAAAAGCGACCCATTTCCATATTGCAAACGGGATCGACGAAAAACATTTTCAGAAAGCGGTAGTCTTAGGTTCTATGGCAGATGAAACGCCGGAAGGAAAGTCAATCATAGAACTCGCAGGAATTGATCCTAAAACTTATGAAATCAAAAATCCCGAATTCATCAATTTCACAGCAGAGACGAGAAGTTCAGGTGTGGACTATGACAACATCAGAATCAGAAAAGGTGCTGCGGATTCCATCAAAAACTTGGTTGAAAAAGCAGGCAATCCTTTTCCAAAAGAAATCGAAGAAGCGGTGAGAACCATTTCCAGCAACGGCGGTACACCATTGGTCGTTTCCGAGAACGAAAAAATATTGGGTGTCGTGGAGCTTCAGGATATCATCAAACCGGGCATTCAGGAGCGTTTTGAACGTCTGAGAAAAATGGGAATCAAAACCGTGATGGTCACAGGCGATAATCCTTTGACCGCCAAATATATCGCTGAAAAAGCGGGCGTAGATGATTTCATAGCCGAAGCGAAACCTGAGGACAAGATGAACTACATCAAAAAAGAACAAGCCGAAGGCCGATTGGTCGCCATGATGGGTGATGGAACCAATGATGCGCCTGCACTTGCTCAAGCCGATGTCGGCGTTGCGATGAACAGCGGAACACAAGCGGCAAAAGAGGCCGGAAATATGGTGGATCTGGACAACGACCCGACCAAACTGATCGAGATCGTGGAAATAGGAAAACAATTGCTGATGACAAGAGGAACTTTAACAACTTTCAGTATTGCGAATGATGTCGCTAAGTATTTCGCCATCGTTCCGGCATTGTTCATCGCTTCGATTCCAGCTTTGCAAGGATTGAATATTATGAACCTTCATTCCCCGGAAAGTGCCATTCTGTCGGCTGTTATCTTCAATGCGATCATCATTCCGGTATTGATTCCACTGGCTCTGAAAGGTGTGGCCTACAAACCGATCGGTGCGAGTGCATTGCTCAGAAGAAACCTTTTGATCTACGGTCTGGGCGGCGTTTTGATCCCATTTGTCGGAATCAAGATCATCGACCTGATTGTGTCCCTGTTTATTTAAATTATTTGGGCAGCTCGATTCGTCCTCCGTTCCCTCCCGATTTTACTTCGGGATCCACTCAGGCCGGGCTGCAGATCCAGTGTCAAAAGACGCCACAACATAAAATCGAACTTTAAAATTAAATCAAATGAAACAAAATATTCTTCCTGCCTTGAAACTGACATTGGTTTGTCTTCTGTTTTTCTCAGGATTTTACACGCTCATGATTTTCGGGATCGCACAATTTTCTCCCAACAACGGAAAAGGCGAGATTGTCACGATCGATAACGAAAAATATTATACAAACGTCGGACAGGCATTTACGGAAGATCAGTATTTCTGGTCACGCCCTTCAGCTGTAGATTATAACGCAGCCGGAGCTGCGGGAAGCAACAAAGGACCTTCCAATCCCGATTATTTGAAAACCGTTCAGGAGCGAATTGACAACTTCATCAAACATAATCCTGAAGTTTCAAAAGCCGAGATTCCATCTGATCTCGTCACCGCCAGCGGAAGTGGATTGGATCCTAATATCTCCGTGCAGGCTGCTGATGTGCAGGTGAAAAGAATTGCGAAGATCAGGAATCTTAATGAAAACAAAATTCAAGATCTGGTAGCTTCCAATATAGAAAAACCTTTTCTGGGATTATTCGGAACGGAAAAAATCAATGTGTTAAAACTCAATATCGCGCTAGACGCTTTGAAATAATTAAATTGAAATTAATAAAAATGAAAAATATAAAACTATTGGCATTGATGATGTTAGGCGCTTCCGCATCTTTGTTTGCACAGGAAGACGATGTGAAACCATTGAAAATTTCGGCTTACGCTGAGGTCTACTACCAATTCGACTTCAGTAATCCTCAGAACAACACACGTCCGGGTTTCATCTACAGCCACAACCGGAACAATGAGGTCAATCTGAATCTCGGATTCGTAAAAGCCAATTACGAAATCGAAAGACTTCGCGCCAATCTGGCTTTAGCAACCGGAACGTATATGAATGCCAATTATGCTGCAGAACCTGGCGTCCTCAAAAATATCTATGAAGCTAATGTTGGTGTGAAAATTTCGAAGTCTAAAAATCTATGGATCGATGCCGGAATTATGGCTTCACACATCGGTTTTGAAAGTGCCATCAGCAAAGATTGCTGGACTTTGACAAGAAGTCTTTTGGCAGAGAATTCACCTTACTACGAAAGCGGCGCAAAGATTACCTACACCAGCAACAGCGGAAAATGGTTGGTCAGCGGTTTGGTTCTGAATGGCTGGCAGCGGATCCAACGTGTGGATGGAAATTCGACGGTCGGTTTTGGACACCAATTGACGTACAAACCGACGGATAAGATCACGCTAAACAGCAGTTCCTTCGTTGGGAATGATAAGCCGGACAGCATCAGGCAGATGCGGTACTTTCACAATCTGTACGGTATTTTTCAGCTGAGTAAAAAGTTGGCTTTGACCACAGGTTTCGATATCGGAGCCGAGCAAAAGATGAAAGGCAGCGAGCAATACAATGTTTGGTTTTCGCCTGTGGTCATTGCAAAATATGCAGCCACAGACAAGCTGAGTTTTGCAGCAAGAGGCGAATATTACAGTGATGAAAAAGGCGTCATCATTGCGACGGGAACAGAAAATGGATTCAAGACCTTCGGCTATTCTGTGAATGCAGATTACTGGATCCTTCCAAATCTCGTTTGGCGTACCGAAGTGAAAAACCTAGGCAGTAAGGATGATATTTTTCTGGATCGAGATGATCATTTGAACAAAAATAATTTTATGGCAGTCACATCGCTTGCCGTAAGTTTTTAATAGTTTCCATATTACCAAATCCCTTGTTGAATTTTTGACAAGGGATTTACCTAAATTTGATATAGATAATCTGTTATGGATGAAAAAAGGTCAGCTCAGGATTTTCTTAATTTAATAAAAAAATCAAGACGCGGGAAATTCAAGATCTACATTGGGATGAGTGCCGGTGTGGGAAAAACATACCGAATGCTCCAGGAAGCACATTCGCTGTTGACAAACGGCATCGATGTGAAGATCGGATACATCGAAACCCACAATCGTAAGGAAACGCACGCTTTGCTGGACGGATTACCAATCATTCCGAGAAGAAAATTATTCTATAAAGGAAAAGAGCTGGAAGAACTGGATGTTCAGGCAGTGATCAATCTTCGCCCAGAAGTGGTGATCGTAGATGAATTGGCGCACACCAATATCGAAGGCAGCAAGAACGAAAAACGTTGGCAAGATGTGATGGAAATCCTAGATGCAGGTATTAATGTCATCAGCGCGGTCAACATCCAACATATCGAAAGTCTGAATGAAGATGTCAAAAACATCACGGATATCGAAGTTAAGGAACGAATTCCGGACAGCGTTTTGGCCCAGGCCGATGAGGTAGTGAACATCGATTTGACTGCTGAAGAATTGATCGATAGACTGAAAGCTGGAAAGATCTACGATGCTGCAAAAATTAATTCGGCGCTCAGTAATTTCTTTAAAAATGACAATATCCTGCAGCTTCGAGAACTGGCACTGAAAGAAGTGGCTTCCCAGGTTCAACGTAAAGTGGAGACCGAAGTTTCAAATATCAAGAATATTAGAAAGGAAAAATTTCTGGCGTGCATCAGCTCCAACGAAAAAACAGCGAAGAACGTCATCAGGAAAGCAGCGAGGCTGGCCAATTATTACAACAGCAAATGGTATCTTCTCTATGTTCAGGTCCCGAGAGAAAGTGCAGATAAAATTGCGCTGGACAAGCAACGGCATTTGATTAATAACTTTAAATTAGCCACCGAATTGGGAGCAGAGATCATCAAGGTAGAAAGTACGAATGTCACACGAGCAATTATGGAACAATGCGAAGAGCGGAAGATTACAACCGTTTGTATCGGGAAACCACATCTCAATCTTTGGAAAGTCATCATTGCGACGGATACTTTCAATTCGCTTTTGAATAAATTATCACAGGAAAATATTGACCTTGTAATTTTAAGTTGAAATTAAAATGAAAATCAAAACAAAACTCAATGCTGGCGTAGGCTTGCTTTTTCTAATGATCATCGTGCTTTCTGTGCTCAGCGGCTGGTACATCAATCAACTGAAAAAAGACACCAATAATATCTTGGTCGCCAATTACAACACACTGCAATATTCCAGAAATATGCTGCTGGCCTTGGAAGAGATCAATTCCGATCCTGCGGCCTATGGTGTTTTTGAAAGGCATCTCGAAAAACAAAAGAAAAACGTAACCGAACCTGGCGAGAAGGAAGCGACCGAAAATATAGCCACGCATTTTCAATTATTAAAAGAAAAATCAGACAATCCCAAACTACTGTCCTCCATCAGAAGAGATATTGCCGAGCTGATGCAGCTCAATATGGTTGCTATCGAGCATAAAAGCAGTGTGGCCGATGCGACTGCGAAAAGCGCAATTGCCATCATCTCAGCTGCAGGAATGTTGTGCTTCATTATCGCATTTATCCTGATGGTGAATCTGCCTTCCAATATTGCCAATCCAATTCAGGTACTGACAGAAAGTATTAAACAGATTGCGAATCAGAATTATAAAGAAAGGGTTCATTTTGAAAGCAAAAGTGAGTTTGGGCAATTGGCGATGTCATTTAACATAATGGCTGAAAAACTTCAGGAATATTCCGAAAGCAAACTCGATAAGATCATCCGCGGAAAACGCCGCATTGAAACTTTGATCGATAATATGCACGATCCGATTATCGGAATTGATGAGAATAAAAAAGTCCTTTTTGTAAATGACGAAGCGCTGAAAATTACAGGTCTTAAAAAAGAAAATTTCGTAGGAAAACTGATCCAGGATGTGGCTGTCACAAATGATCTTATCAGAAATATTATCAAGGAAATCATCGAGGAGAAAAAAGATTCGAAGACAGAAACGATGAAAATATACGCCGATGGAAAAGAAAGCTATTTTGAAAAAGAGATCATTGACATCAACGTGGTTCCGACCGGAGAAAAAGAGAGTCAATTCATAGGACAAGTGATTATGCTGAGGAATATTACACTTTTCAAAGAATTGGATCAGGCTAAGACTAACTTTATGGGAACGGTTTCGCACGAGTTTAAGACGCCGATTTCATCAATCCAAATGGGACTACAATTATTGGAAAATGACAAAATCGGAAATCTGAATGATGAACAAAAAAATCTGGTGAATGGAATCAAAGAAGATTCAGACCGATTGCTGAAAATTACCGGTGAACTGTTGGATATGACACAGCTGGAAAGTGGATCAATCAATCTGAATATACAAAATTCTGAGGTGAGTCAAATCATTGATTATGCGATCAATGCAAACAAATCTGCAGCAGAGCAAAAAAATATAAACCTTGTCGTAAAGGTAGAAGACGGAATAGAAAAAGTGCTGGCAGACAGCGAAAAAACAGGCTGGGTTCTGAATAATTTGTTGTCTAATGCGGTGAGATATTCTTACGAAAATTCTGCCATCAACATTGAGGTGAAAAAAGAGGGAGACCTTGTGAAATTTTCTGTACGAGATTACGGAACTGGTATCGACGAAAAGTATAGAGATAAAGTTTTTAACCGCTATTTCAGAATTCCGGGTACCCAAAAAGAAGGGACAGGATTAGGCTTGAGTATCAGTAAAGATTTTATAGAAGCTCAGGGTGGAAATATTTCGGTAAAAAGTGAATGGGGCGTAGGGAGTGAATTTAGTTTCACAGTAAAAGGTAGCAGAAATTAAAGTTAAATTAAAAATAATTAGAGTTAAACGTTTAACCAAAATTTAACATTGGAAACCTAATTAATTAATGAATAGTTCATTTTAAAAGATGATTAATATATAAGTATTTGATATACAATGGTTTGTTCATTGTGCTAATAGTTTTAAAAAATTTGCCAAATTACACTTTTTTCTGAATTGACGAAAAAAAACGGACTATTGTTTATTTAAAATTTTATGGAATACTTTGCATTGTCAATTAGTTAGAATGAAAAGAACATCCATCAAAGATATAGCGCGCATTGCCGGAGTTTCCGTAGCAACGGTATCTTATGTTCTTAACAGAAAAGAAGGACAACGAATCAGTGAAAATACCAAGAAAAAAATTTTTGAGATTGCTGAAACGATTAACTATACGCCAAATAAAATAGCGAAAAGCCTGAAAACCAATAAAAGTAAACTGCTTGGGCTGATCGTTGCTGATATTTCAAACGAATTTTATTCTCACATCGCTCGCAACCTGGAAGACAAAGCTTTGAAATTAGGTTATACATTAATCATTGGAAGTTCAGATGAAAATGCAGAAAAATTTGAAAAACTGATTGAACTTTTTTCTCAGCAGCAGGTAGATGGGATGATTGTAGCGCCTGTTGTCGGTTCGGAACATATTCTTCAGAAACTGGTTGACAAAAATTACCCTATCGTTACTATCGACCGATATTTGAAAGATGTTAAAATACCAAGTATCATCGTAAACAATAGAGAGATTGCGGAAAGTACCACTGATTTTCTTCTGAAAAAGAAATTTGACAAAATCATTTATATCGGTTATGATACCAAATTGCCGCATCTTTTGGATAGACAGAAAGGTTTTGAAACTGCCATTTCCGAAAGCGGCGAGAATGTCAAAACTCAAAGCATTCTGGTGGGGATTGAAAATATTACAGAAGAAATTCAAAGTAAACTAAAAGCTGCGCTGGGAATCAGTCCGACGAACATTGCACTTTATTTTTCCAGCAACAAACTTGCTGTTGCAGGATTGTCATACCTTGTTCAGAATAACATCAAAGTTCCTGAAAATATTTCTGTTGTGGCATTTGATGAGACAGAAGCCTATAAATTGTTTCCTTCAAAAATAACTTATGTAAAACAACCGCTGGAGGAAATGGCAGACGAAGCAGTAAAATTATTGGACCTTCAAATTAAACAATATGCTGCCAGTGCCAAAAAAATAACTTTATCAGCTGAACTGATTGTTCAAAATTCAACAAAATAATTTTTTTATTAATTAACTTAAACGTTTAACCTTATATGAATACAAATAATAAATCCTACGCCGTCTGTTTTGGTGAGATCCTTTGGGATATTTTCCCCGCCGGATCCAGAGCCGGTGGTGCACCTTTCAATGTCGCTTACAATCTTGATAAAATGGGTTTGAAAGTCCAAATGATAAGCAAAATCGGAAATGATAAATTGGGAAAGGATCTTCTGGAGCAGATTAAAAGCTGGAATATTTCTACCGATAATATTCAAACCGATTATGAAAAACCAACAGGAACCGTGATTGCCGATTTCGATGAACACGGTGAAGCACATTATGATATTGTGAATGACGTCGCCTGGGATCATATTGAGATTTTACCCGCTCATCAAGAACTCATAGAAAATTCTGAAGCCTTTGTTTTTGGAAGTCTAATTGCAAGGAATGAAGTGTCAAGAAATACGCTGCTCAAACTGATAGAAATTTCAAAATTCCGGGTGTTTGATGTGAATTTCAGACCGCCTTTTATTGATTTTGAATTGATTAAAACATTGCTTCAAAAAGCGCATCTGGTAAAAATGAACAAAGCGGAATTGAGAACCATAATCGAATTTCTTGGCGAAAAATACATTGATGAAGACAGCAGCATAAAATATATCCAAAAACATTTTGATCTTCACGAGATTGTTCTGACAAAGGGAAGCAAAGGAGCAAGATATTTTGTTGGAGAACAGAGTTACAATTTTTCGGCTGTTTCCATAGACGTTAACGACACGGTGGGAAGTGGAGATTCCTTTCTGGCTGGCTTTTTATCAAAGAGAATTCAAGGGAGTTTGCCGGAAGAGATTATGAAGCAGGCTGTTTCTCTCGGCGCATTTATCACTTCAAAATCAGGCGCTTGTCCGGATTATACTCACGAAGAATTCGAATCGTTCCGGGAAAAACATTATGGTCAAACTATATAATTTAATACGATGAATACTGCAAAATTTACAGAAAAAAAATACTATGTCGTACTGGCATTTGTGATTTCATTGTTCTTCTTCTGGGCAATTGCGTTGACGATGGGCGATGTTTTAAATAAGCATTTTCAGAATGTTTTGAATATCTCAAAATCAAAATCCGGCTTGGTACAGCTGTCCATCTTCGGAGCGTACGCTTTGATGGGAATTCCGGCTGGATTGTTTATGAAAAAGTTTGGTTACAAAATGGGTGTGATCCTTGGATTGTCACTTTTTGCGCTTGGATCTTTCCTTTTCATTCCTGCTGCAAACCAAATGTCATTTAATTTTTTCAGAATTGCACTTTTCGTTCTGGCTATGGGAATGGCGACTTTGGAAACGGTGGCGCATCCATTTGTGGCAGCTTTGGGAAACGAGAAAACAAGTGATCAAAGGGTGAATTTTGCGCAGTCATTCAATGGACTGGGCGCAATTATCGGTCCGCTTTTAGGTGGTTTTTTCATCTTTGGAAAATCTGGTTTGGATAACAATTCATTAGATTCTGTCAAAGATCTTTACACCTGGATTGGCGTTGTGATTTTAACCATAACAATTATTTTTTGTTTTATTAAAGTTCCAAGTCTGAAAGATCCTCACGCAGAAGATATTACCATTTCTGAAAGCGATAATGGTGCAGAAGCTTCGGTTTCAGATCCGCACGCGCCACTTTGGAAACAGAGACATTTTATATTTGCAGTCGTCGCCCAGTTTTTCAATATTGCGGCACAGGGCGGAACGTGGGCTTATTTTATCAATTATGGCGTGGAAAAAATGCAGCTTCCTGAGATTGAAGCTTCGTATTATTTTTCATTAAGTATGGCAATGATGATGATCGGCCGTTTCGTTGGAACTTTTCTGATGAAATTTATCGCTCCGAACAAGCTTTTGGCGATTTTCACAACTTGTAATATTATATTATGCTTAATTATTTCACAAAGTTTTGGCTGGGCATCTTTCATCAGTTTAATATTATTGAATTTGTTCCTTAGCGTAATGTACCCGACGATTTTCAGCCTTGGACTGAAACGGTTAGGGAATAAAGTTCCGCAGGCTTCATCATTCCTTGTGATGGCAATGTTTGGTGGAGCCGTCTTTCCACCATTGATGGGGAAAATTGCTGAGACCGATATTGCTCACGCTTACCTTCTTCCGATTATTTGCTATGTTGTCATTCTTTTATTTGCTTTAAAATTCTACAAGCCGAAGACGCTTAAATAGATTATGAAAACAAATATTTTCAAGTGCAGCTTTTGGTTTTTATTAATCATCAGCCAGATTTCACACGCCCAGATTGTGATCAAAAACAAAGATTTTTCTTTTGGAACTACGGGCAGAATTGGCGCAGGATATTCTCCGAACGCCGACGGAAAAACCGGCAGACAGCTGAATCTGAACAATCAGGGTTCGCTTGGTGGCAGAATGGATCAGGGTGATTATGTGGATTTTTTACCTGCTTTTCATTTCACTCCGGTTGTGAATGGCGACACTATCAAAACGACGAAAATTGATATGCAGGCAAGATTGAGTTTCTATTCCGGCGGTACTTTTCTGGGTAATGTAGATTCAAAATCCAATCAGGGAATGATCATTGCTTTGCCAGAGGTTTTTGTGGAAGCCAGAAACATTATGGGAAGTGACTGGGATGTCTGGGCGGGATCGCGGTGGCTGAGATATGATGACGTTCATATTGCAGATTATTTTTACTTCGATGACCACTCCGCAACTGGTTGGGGCGTGAGGCATAAAAATACCAGATTCTCGATGTTTTTTCCGGCAGCAATTGATACAGCTTCGAGCAACTCGACGCCGTATTCTTACACAAATGTCATTAGTGGAACAAAGAATTTAATCTATAGACAACGGGAAGTCTTCGTACTGGAGCAGATTATTCCATTCAAAAATAAAGCTCACCAAATGAAACTTCTCGCTGAATTTCATACTGTAGATCGATCCGGAAAAAACTCAATAGAACAGTATCCATCGGATCAGGGTTGGGTTTTAGGCGCGAAACTGAATACCAATTTAAAAACAAAAATTTCCGGATCATTCAACCAATTATCATTGAGATACGGAAGCGGAGTTGCCAACGGAGGCGACAGTGGAAATACCCAAACCTGGCGAACTTACGGCGCTCCGGATGAAGAAACGAAAAATTATAAGGGTGCCTATTCGCTGACAGCTGTTGAACATATTTTGCTTAATATTTCCAGCAGATGGTCTGCCAATGCTTATGCGGTTTTTACGATGAGTAAAGGCGGATCTGACAGTAATAACAAAGCAATCGATTATTATCAGAGAGATATTTTCAACAAAAAATCTGAATTCAATACAGGTTTGAGAGCGACTTATTATTTCAATAATTGGTTTCATATCCTTTCAGAACTTCATTTTGCATCCAGGAAAGATGGCAGTCAAAATCCTGCTTCGATGACCAAATTGGTTTTGGCGCCCACGATTGTCCCGACAGCAGAAAGAAGCATTTGGGCAAGACCGCATATCCGTTTCATTGCAGAAGTTTCGAGGTACAATGATCAGGCGATGAACAGTCTTTATTCGCCATTTTTAGAGCAGTCTGGAGCGAAGAGATTCGGGACTTATCTTGGTGTGAGAACTGAATGGTGGATTTTCTAATTCAATCAAAAAATTAAAAAAATGAAAGTAAAATTTGGAGCATCATTATTATCCTGGATCACCCCAAACTGGACGCCCGAAGCGGGAAAATATGCAATTGAGAAAACAGCAGAAGCAGGTTTTGATTTAATTGAAATCCTTCTGCCGGCATCAATGGAATTTAATTCAACAGAAGTAAAACAGCAATTGAAAGATAATAATCTGGATGTTGTCTGCTCATTCAATCTTCCCAAAGAAGCACATATTGCTTTTCATCCTGAAGTTGCCGAGCAATTGATAAAACAGGCAATTGATAAAACATCAGAACTGGAAACTGATTTTTTAGGAGGCGTTTTGCATGCCGGAATTGGCGTGTTTTCCGGAAACCCATTGACTGAAGATGAAGCTGAAATCATCGTCGAAGTCTGGAGCAAAGTTGCAGATTATGCCAAGGAAAAAGGTGTCAATATCGGAATCGAACCCATAAACCGTTATGAATCCTATGTTTGCAATACGGCAGAAAATGTTTTGGATTTAATTGGAAAAACAGGAAAAGACAATCTGTTTCTGCATCTCGATACATTTCATATGAATATCGAAGAGAACAATTTTTATGATCCAG
Organism: Epilithonimonas sp. JDS; assembly: GCF_021261315.1. GTDB lineage: Bacteria > Bacteroidota > Bacteroidia > Flavobacteriales > Weeksellaceae > Epilithonimonas. Next base: position 292,900 of record NZ_JAJSAX010000003.1, on the reverse strand, counting down.
TCATTCTTGCCGGAAAAAAACTGAAACACGTCCACATCACAGAATCTCACCGCGGAATGTTGGGCGAAGGAACTGTAGATTGCGAACAACTTTTCAAAGCTTTGAAAGCAATTGATTTTGATGGAAATCTCGTTTTGGAAAATTTTTCGTCGTCGATTCCGGGAATGCAGCAAATGGTTTCACTTTGGCAAAGTTCGCCTTACGATGCAGAAGAATTGGCTTTAGGAAGTTTAAATTTTATGAAAAATAAAATGATTGATCCAAAATAATTTACTTTAAAAAGTAAAAACTATAAGCGCCGGCAGTTTCATCTGTCGGCGTTTTTTTTTGTTGAATTTCTTAATGTTGCTCCAAGTTTAATTTTCTTTGACATATTATAGCCGTTTAACTGTCCCTCATTCATTTAAAAATTTTATTTTTGTTAGATGACGGAACTCAAATCCCCATTTTTAGATACTATTTTTAGACTTCGGACTGATGGACATATCACGATTTTCGCAGCCATTCAGGATATTCCGAAAAAGGAAGAGCAGGATGTTGCAAGTTATCTTGAGTCCGAATTTGAAAAAGAAAGATTGGAATTTGTATCAGATCAGATTAAATACGATGCCGAAACTGCAGTTTGGGCTGCAAAAGTTCTGTATCGAAGTGCACAATTGTATTTAATAAGAAAAGATACGGATAAGAATCTGGATAAATTAATTCCGGTATTTAAAGGGAAAATAGATGTTTCCGCCATTTTATCAGCAGATTTGTCACTGAGATTTTTACCACAGATTATTTCGGCTTTACAAGGTGCAGATGCGGAAGATCCACTGATTAAAATGCTCGAAAATATCTTGACTCAATTTGATTATTCGGCAATTGGATTTGAACTCGATCTTGATAAAATCAATTGGGAACAGGAACTGAAAGACAGAACATACAGAAAATTGTACCTCGAAAGAATCGTTGAAAAGAAAGCTTACAAACTGGCTGAAATTCCTTACATCAATCAATTATTAATTGGTGAATTTGGAATGTACAAAGACATTTTCTGGAGAGAATTAAAAACGATAACTAAAGAATAAGAATGACTCAGAATATTGAAAAATTAAACAAAGTTCTTTCGCACGTCAAAGATACTTTTATAGGAAAAAATGATGTTGTAGATTTATTGGGAATATGTTTATTGGCAAGAGAAAATGCCTTTTTGTACGGACCTCCCGGAACAGCAAAATCCGCTATTGTAAGAACTTTGGCAAAAACGGTAAAAGACGGCAAAAACTTCGAATATCTCTTGACACGTTTCACGGAACCGAACGAGATTTTCGGACCTTTTGATATCAGAAAACTGAAAGAAGGAGAACTTTTAACCAATACTGAAGGAATGATGCCGGAAGCGTCGATGGTTTTTCTGGATGAGATTTTCAATGCCAATTCTGCAATCCTGAATTCACTTTTGATGGCTCTGAATGAGAAGATTTTCAAGAGAGGAAAAGAAACTAAAAATCTTCCAGCTTTGATGTTCGTTGGCGCAAGCAACGTTCTTCCGGAAGATGAAGCGCTGAATGCACTTTTCGACCGTTTTCTGATTAGGATTAATGTCGATTATGTTCATCCGGATTTGCTCCAGCAAGTACTTTTGGCGGGAAGAAAACTGGAAAATAATATCGAAACCGAAACGCCGGAAATCCTTTCCCACGAAATAAAAGAATTGCAAAATCTTTGTAAATCCATTGATCTGAAACCGATTTACGAAGTCTATTTAAACACCGTTATCAACCTTCGGAATACCGGAATCGCCATTTCCGACCGCCGCGCTGTGAAACTTCAAAATCTGATTGCGGCAAGTGCTCTTATTTGCGGAAGAAATGAAGCAATTCTCTCGGATTTATGGGTGTTAAAGCACATTTGGGATACAGAAGAACAAATCGAAATCCTTGAAGGAATCATCAACCGAACCATCGAAAAAGATGAAAATCCGAAGTCGCATCCACAAGCTTTGCAAAACAAAATCCCCAATCCGGAAGAAGTGATGAAGGACGTCAAAATTCTGGTCGAAAAATGGAATGCAGGAAATTTAGCTTTTGAAGAACAAAATGTCATCAAAGATAAATTGAGATATTTGCAAACCCGCTGCGACTGGATTAGAAATCCTGAGCAGAAACAGTACATCCAAACAGAAATCGAAAATCTATGGCAAAAGATTCTTCAAACGGTTTAAAAGAATTTTGGGCAGAAATTCCCAGGATTGATGAAGATTTTCTGGGATCAATCCGTGACTGGAAAAATGTTCAGATTGCTTCGGAAGATGAGGTTATCTGGCTAAAAGGTTTTACTGATGAACAGTCTGTTTCGGCGGAAATTCAGCAATTGCCTAATTTCTTATTATATGAATTACGAGAAGGTCTTCTGTTCCGAAAAGATGCTTTGGTTCCCACGAAAAAAGTGAGAACCGCTTTGCTATGGACGCCTATTGATAAAGCTTTGCGGTTAACTTTCCCGAGTTCAAATAACAATTTTTTCGGAATTGATGAGAAGGTTGAAGTTAAATTAAAACCAAGTGAAGAGGAACAACCGGCTTTTGCATTAGTAAGTTCAATTTCTGAAATTAAAGAATCAATCATTTCATTACCAAAATTCAAATTGGAAAATATAGAATGGATTGTTATTAATGATAAAGCATTATTCATAGGAAATCCATTATTGAGTTTGCGGGGAAAAACTTATTGGACGAAAGACAATCATCTTTTACCAACAGGTTTCGATTTTGAGTTTAAAAATCTGAGTTCATTATTACAGCGAAAATATAATACCGATCAGGATCACTGGCTTGTATGGAACGAAGACGGAAGTTATTTGAATATTAATAAAAACGATTTCCGAAAACTCTCCGTAAGCTCATTCCGTCTCACAGAAAAAGCGAAAGAATGGATTTAAAAGAATACTTCCAGTCTTACGAAAACTACTTCTGGGAATGGAATACCGACAGAGATATTCGGGATGAATCACTATATAACGAGCACAATCTCATCTCGATCCCGAATGCTGAACCAATTGCTTACCGAGCTTATATCATTGGGATTTTGAAAGAATTAAAAGATCAGGGTTTTCCGCCGTTTGGTTCTTTTCTTCTCGCGCTTTACGCTTTGCAGGATGGTTATCTCAATCTGGATGGCGTTTTTTATCATTTGCAAAAACAAATGACAAATCCTGTTGGGCACGAAATCAGAAATGAAATCGAACTTTCGATTAATTTTCTCGAAAATCTGAGTCAGGTTGGTCGTTCATTCAAAAAAGGACAGAACAAAATCATTTTATTAAAAACCATTTTCAAAGACTGTCATAATATTATTTCTTCAGGAGCTTCGGATTTAATTTTAAAACGATTTGAAAAAAGACCGCACAAAATTTCGGAAGCTGCAGACAAAATTCATTTGAATAGAGGAGTTGTAAGTAAAGATTTCAAAGTTTTGGCAATTCTTCAAAATAGATTTCCAACCACAGAATCCATCATCAATGCAATGCGGAATGAGGTTGATCTTCCAGATTTGGAAGATGAAGTTGTTGACGAGGAAACGACGACTGATACCGATAAAGATTTCATTCAGCAATTGGTGGAGGATCCAAAAACGTTTCAGGTTGGAAGTTTGATTAAAAGAATATGGAGCGGTTTGAAAATCCCGATGCGTCATCTTTCTGCCGGCGATCAGCCTATCGGCGGCGTTTCGGATATGACCAACAAAGGCGATTTTCATCGGATGCTCTTGTCCGAATTTGCCAATGAAGACGATGTTTTTATGAATCGTGTAGCGAATAATGAAGCTCTGTACATTCAGCGCGAAATTCCACCGGAGGAAAATATTTTTGAAAGGGTAATTTTGATTGACACGTCTCTGAGAAATTGGGGAACGCCGAAAGTATTGGCTTTTGCATCTGCGATTGCCGTAATCAAGCATCCAAAGGCGCATTCGGATTGTCGGGTTTTTGCATTGGGCGAAACCAATATTCCTATTAATTTGGATAAATTGGAGCAAGTTGTCGATAATCTGAACCAAGTCAGTCCGGTTTTGGAAGTGTCAGCTGCACTCGAGAAATTTTTCAATGAAGAGCATTCGGAGAAAGATCTCGAAGTTTTTTTCATCACAAATCAGGAAAATTTATCAAATCAAAATCTTCAAAAAGTCATTCACGAAAATCGGGATCGACTCAAGTTTCTGATAACGACTTCCGCAGACGGCGAACTTAATTTTTACAAACATCACAAAGGAACTAGGAAACATATTCAGAAAATTGTGCTTCCGCTGAAAGAATTATGGTCCAATCCGCCAAAACTTAGATCGAAAGGCGAAAACGACAGTTCCGGAAATGGTAAAAAAGCAGATGTTCCAACAAATTATCCAATCCTTTTCCCAACGCCAAAAAACAAAATCGCAACCTTTCTTCACGAAGGTGAATTTTATATTTTAAGTTCCAAAAAACAATTGTTAAGAACTTATCTGTCCAGTAATTATTACAACAAAAATTATTATGAACATTACAAAACACATCGGGGCTGCGAAGTTTTAATCGAAAATATCTCCGTAAAACCACGTGGTAAATTTGCATTGGCCAAAAACAGACAGCAGCAATTTATCCTCTGTCAGTACCAGAATGATAAATATCTGCTTTCCAAACTCAACCTTAATACAAAGGAATATTCCGAGCTGAATGTTTCAGGGCATCACATTCCCCAGAATTTTGAACCGGTTTATTTTGATCAGAATTTTTATCTCTACCACGAGGAATTTCCGTCCGTTTTCAAAATCAATATCGAAGGCGAATTGTCTGTAGAAATGGTGAAAAATGATAATGACATCAAGAAAAATCAGAAAAGAGTAGAGGTGGAAATTAACAAGCAGATTCATAATGATATCAAGATTTTGAATAGCTTTAATAAGATTGGGATCAACGCAGAAAATAATATTGTGATATCAAACAATGAATTGGCTCAAAAGATGGATAATTCGCTGACGCTGTACAGAAACAGATCTGAGATTAAGATATCGGCGCAGCAGAACAAGAACAAATTTTTGTTTTCAGATGGCAGCGAGATCATTGCAGATTCCCGTGGAATGTTGACTTTCACCAGCAGCAACAAGAATATTCCGGTTTTCTACATTCCGTCTGCGGAAGATGGTTTTCTGGCTTTAGCAACCAATTTGGAATTCGGCGGATCAGAATATTATCTTTATGAATCTACAAAATTGAAAATACGCGAAAGGGAAGAGATGTACTCGGAATATCTGGATGCTTACATCAATCATATTTTAGCTTATGGAACTGATTATTAAACCTTTTTCCGAAAACAGCTATCCTAAAAAAGGAATTCTTATCAAGAGTTCCTCGCCGCATTATTGGCTTTCCGAAATGGATTTTTTAAGCATCGATATCAATCAAGTAAAAGCGTACGCCATTCCGTCCAACGAACCGAATGTTTTATATGGTTGTCTTTTGGTTTTTGAAAATATTGCTCCAAAGGAAATCGGTAAGAATTCTTATTTTCAATGTGTAAACAACCAATTATTTATTCCGGAAAATACAACCATTTATCCTAAAATAACTCAGGAAGACTGGCTGAATATTACTCATGAATATTTAATTATGCATCCGGATTTCGGATTGGTAAAACTGGATCAGGAAATTGACTGGATTTCATTGCTACAGGATTCTGAGAAAAGTAAGGATGTCGTCAGAAAAGCTTCGAAAGGCATTAGAATTCCTCAGAATATTGAGAGTTTTTCAGTTGAAATCAATGATGAAAAAATTCTGGAATCGCTTCAAAATCCCAAAACAGAAGAAGAATGGATGAACGATCTGCCTTTCAACATGAAAAAAGTGATGGCAGGCAACAAAAAAGAGATAGAAAAATATCTGCAATATCTTGAGAAGTATCCCGACAGAGCCGCAGATTTCGGAGTTCCGCTGGATGTTGCAGGAACTTCCCGAGGCGATGGTTTTTCGAAATACAGATTCGGAGGCAGCTGGCTCAGCAGAATTTTTGGTAATAGAAATGCTTCGTCAACTGGAAACGACAATGCAGGTTCTGGAAAAAAAGGATGGATTATTCCAGCTGCGATTATTGTAATGCTGATTGCGAGAGTCGGTCTCATCACTTATAACAAAAGTGAAACTCAAAAGCAATCTTCGGGATCAATTGAAAATATTAACAAAAATACAAATCAACCTCCGCCTCCGATAATTGCAGTGACTTCCGGCGTTACGGATATCGACCTGAAAATCGATTCGATGTACGGACAGAAAAGAAAGGAATTGATGGATGAACTGATGAAAGCATCCTTGAGTTTTGGTAAAACGCACGAAAAAAGCTACGAAGATTATTTAAAAGAAGGCGGAAGGCCAATTAATGAAATTCAGGATGAGATTATTGATTTTAATGAAGAAACAGCGCTTACAACTGATTCGTTAAAAAAAGTTTACAGAAAAAAAATCTCTAAATTTTTAGTGGAAAATGAAACGAAGTACAAGAATAAAATCAAAGATTCACTGAAGAAAACGGGATCTGGAATTCCGGCCGATCAGGGAGTTGTTTCAACTATTTTAAAGAAAAAACAGGTTTTGGTCGAGGATTCATTGGGTCGGCTTTACGGTACAAAAGAATATCCGGATCCGCCAGTTGACCCGAATAAAGCGACACCAATCCAGAGCTTAAACAAAGACAAGCCTTACGCTGAAAAAGATATTTCGATATTGGAAATTTTTTATCTGATTGCAGGGATTGTAGGAATTGTGGGATTGTACAATTACTTTTTCAGAAAGAAATCTCTGAATTTAGGCGGCGAAAATGTCCCGACAGGAATTAAGATTTTTCTGATGGTTGTTTTGTTGGCGATGTTGGTTTACATCTTTTATCCATTGGTGGAAATGTTCGGCTATAACTGGTTTGTATGGATTTTGGTTATTTGTATAATGCTTCTGCTTTACCGATTATTCAGTGAGGACAAAAATATTTTAAAATCTGATAAAGATGAATAGGCAGAAATTTATAAACAAATTTGCAACAGCGTTTTTCATTCTGGCATTTTTCAAAATTGTCAGCATTTTGGCGCAGCTCTTTCACAAGGATTTTTGGAGTGTGATTGGCACATTGCTGATTTTCCTGCTGATTGCTTTTATTGTTTTCGTCGTTATTCTAGGCCTGGAAGACAAGGAAAAAAAAGGCAGTTTGTCGGAACGAAACCGACGTCGTGGCAGTGGAAATTTCTACCTGGAATCTTCAATCTTTGACAGACTTAGAAATAAATATGAGGAACTTGCTCAGAAATATGTTGATGAAAAAAATTACGTCAAGGCTTCTAAAGTTTATATGAATCTGCTCAAAGATAATTACCGGGGCGCAAAAACTTTGGAAAATGGCGGTTTGTACAATGAAGCCGCAGTGATTTATCTCAAAAAACTGAATAACAAAGCCGATGCAGCCATCTGTTACGAGAAAGCAAAACAGTACAGGAAAGCTATTGACCTTTACAAGGAACTTCATCAGAAAGAAAAAGTGGGCGATTTGTACAGAGAAATCAATGATGTCAAATCTGCAAATTCCTATTATCAAATGGTTGTGGACGATTATGTTAATAATTATCAAATCGTCAAAGGATCATTGATCTACCGGAAAAAAATGGAAATGCCGGCCGAAGCTCAAACTATTTTGTTGAAAGGCTGGAACGAAAATCGGGACGCGTTCAATTGTCTCAATAATTATTTTGCTAATATTAGTGATGTTAAAATTCTTGACCAAAAGATTCAGGAATTGTATGTAGGTTTGCCTGCCGACAAGAAGATGACTTATCTTCAGGCTTTAAAAATCGAATTCAAAAAAGACCCGAAACTTCAGGCTATCACGAGAAATATTGCTTACGAAATCATTGCCGAAAAAGTAAAAACACATTCTGAGATTGTGAATGAATTGAAACATTTCAATCCGGAAGATGAGGTAATTCTCAAAGATATTTCGAGGTATAAAACGGCACGGAATAAGATGTTTAGGAATTAAAAAAATCTTTGTTGTATTTTCTGATTTTCCGGTCACTACTTTAATTTGTTCTTAATCCGGGTTTCACATGCAAGTGCAGGATACCGCAAGTTCCCAAATTGTATATTTTTATAAAGTTGAAATAAAGCAAACTTTAAGCTTTATTAAAAAATCCAATTATGAAATTCCAAAACAACTTTATATTAGCTCTTTTTGCTCTATTTATATTTTCATCAAGTGTAAAAAGCCAGAATGTTTGGCCAGATGGAACCAAAATTGACAAGTGGTTTCAAGAAAACAAACCAACAGACATCAATAAATTAGGAAAAAAATACATCTTGACAGCCAATGGCGTGAAGAACGACAGTACAATTCTTCAGACCAAAGAACTTCAGGCAGTGATTGATTTGGCTTCTAAAAATGGCGGTGGAGTTGTGGTGGTGCCGAAGGGAACATTTCTCATCAGTTCGGTGTTCTTCAAACAGGGAACGCATTTGCATCTGGAAAGTGGAGCAAAATTAAAAGGAAGCGACGATATCAACGATTTTCCGGTGGTTACGACAAGAATGGAAGGTCAGACGGTAAAATATTTTCCTGCTTTAATTAATGCTGACGGATTGGACGGTTTCACGATTTCAGGAAAAGGAACTTTGGATGGAAACGGACTTCGTTTCTGGAAATCTTTTTGGAAAAGACGCGAGTGGAATCCAAAATGTACCAATATGGATGAAATGAGACCTAGAATTATCTATGTTTCAAACTCAAAGAATGTGCAGGTTGAAGGAATTACGATTAAAAATTCTCCGTTCTGGAGTACGCATTATTATAAAAGTGATTTCGTTAAATTATTAAATCTGACGATTCTCGCGCCGAAAGAACCAGTGAAAGCACCGAGTACAGACGCGGTTGACATCGATGCGTGTACCAATTTTCTGATTAAAAATTGCTATATGTCAGTCAATGACGATGCAATTGCTCTGAAAGGCGGAAAAGGTCCAAAGTCTGATAAAGATCCGAACAACGGCGAAAACAGAAACATCCTTATCGAAGACAACAGTTTCGGATTTTGCCACAGCGTTTTAACTTGCGGAAGTGAGTCGATTCACAATTATAATGTGATTTTACGAAATTCTAAAGTGAACGATGCATCAAGATTATTACATTTAAAAATGCGTCCGGACACGCCTCAGCATTACGAATATCTTACGGTTGAAAACATCACAGGAAATGTAAAAACATTTCTTTATGTAAAAGGCTGGAACCAATTTTTTGATTTAAAAGGTGAGGAAAGACCGAAAAAAGGTTTGGCTAACAATATCACCATAAAAAATATCGACATCAGTTGCGAAACGGCATTCTCTGTTGAAAAATCTGATTTATTCGACTTAAAAGATTTCACATTTGAAAATTTCAAAATCAAAGCTCTAAAGCCTGAAATGCAAAACCTGAATCACATTCAGAATTTAAAGCAAAAAAATATCAATGTGACGCAAGTCGCTTCTCTCACGCAATCTTACGACAAAAAAGACGATTCCGATATTTCTGCTAAATGAGTTTTTTTTCCAAAATATTCGTTCTTTTATGCTTTTGCTCACAGTTTCTGCATTCTCAATCTAAGGAAATCCAATTCCTGAGCGGGACAGATTCTGAGCATACCAAAGAGTGGGATTTTTGGATAACCGGCGGACGGAAATCCGGAAGCTGGGATAAAATAAAGGTTCCTTCACAATGGGAACAGCAGGGATTTGGCTCGTACAACTATGGAAGAGATTACGTCACCTACGGCAAAAATTTTAAATTTAATGATGAAGTAGGTCTGTACAAACACAAATTTCAAGTTCCCAATTCCTGGAAAGGAAAATCAGTGAACATCGTTTTCGAAGGTTCGATGACCGACACCGAAGTGAAAATCAACGGAAAGTTGGCCGGAGAAATTCATCAGGGCGCTTTTTATGAATTTAAATATGATATTTCCGACAAAATACTATTCGGAAAAGAAAATATTTTAGAAATTAAAGTTTCCAAAATCTCTGCGGACAAATCAGTCAACAACGCAGAACGTCTGGCAGATTATTGGGTTTTAGGCGGAATTTTCCGTCCGGTTTATTTAGAAGCCAATCCTAAAGAATACATTTCATTAACATCCATCGATGCCAAGGCAGACGGGACTTTCCGTTCGAATATTCATTTAAAAGGAATCAATTCTGTCAACAATGTAAAGGTTGAAATTTTTGATGTTAAAAATAATCTCGTCGGCGAATCTCAAGTGACCGTTCAAAAAGGTGATACTTTAAAACAGATTCAATTCTCCATTAAAAATCCAAAACTCTGGACAGCCGAAACGCCTAATTTATACAAGGCGAAATTCAGTTTACATAAAAACAGAAAAAACATATTCCAAACAGAGGAAAAATTCGGTTTCCGAACAATTGAAATCCGAAAAGGCGACGGCATTTACATCAACGGAACCAAAATCAAAATGAAAGGCATCAACCGTCACGTTTGGTGGCCTGAAACAGGTAGAGAGGTTAACAAAAACATCGATTTGATGGACGTTCAGCTTATCAAGGAAATGAATATGAATGCAGTTCGATGCGCTCATTATCCACCGAATAAATCGTTCTTACAAATTTGTGATTCTTTAGGTTTGTATGTTTTGGATGAATTGGCGGGATGGCAGAAGAAATACAGCACTGAAGTTGGCAAAAAACTCGTGAGAGAGATGGTTACGAGAGATTCTAATCATCCTTCCATTATTTTTTGGAGTAACGGAAACGAGGGCGGACATAATTTTGATTTGGATGCAGAATATGCAAAATATGACTTGTCCAACCGTCCTGTAATTCACGCGCATCACAAGCCTGGAAACGCTTTCAACCGAATTGACTGCAATCATTACGAAGATTATTACAGCACCAAAAAAATTCTCGAAGGAGAAAATATTTATATGCCAACCGAGTTTCTGCACGCACAGGATGACGGCGGTGGTGGAACTTCTCTGGCCGATTATTGGGAACTTCACTGGAATTCCAAGAAAGGTGCGGGCGGTTTTCTCTGGGCTTTTGCAGACGAAGGTTTGGTACGAACCGATTTTAATAATCAACTTGATGTGAACGCAATCAACGCTCCCGATGGAGTGCTAGGTCCGCATCGTGAAAAAGAGGGAAGTTTTTACGCCATCCGTGAAATTTACAGTCCGGTAAAAATTGATTTGAAAACCTTACCGAATGATTTTAATGGAACAATTCCTGTTCAAAACCGGTATCATTTTACGAACTTAAATGAATGTCAGTTTGAATGGAAATTGGTGAAATTTAAAACACCATTTTCATCTGAATCTGGTTTTGATTTGATTCAAAATGGAAAAGCAGAATCTCCGAATATTAAACCGACTGAAAAAGGAAGTATTTATTTAAATCTTCCTGCGAATTGGAAAGAAAGTGATGCTTTAATGCTGACTGCAACAGATTCTTTTGGAAAAGAAATTTACACGTGGACTTGGAAAATTATATCGAACGATGAAATTTCAAAACAATTTTCAAAATCATTAATTAAAAAATTTTCGGTTTCAGTTATCGAAAATGATTCCTTGTTTATTTTGAAATCAGACGAAAAAGAATTTTCATTTGGAAAAAAAGATGGATTGTTAAAGTCTGTCATTTTAGATAAAAAAGGCAAAAAAATGACCTTCCTAAACGGACCGGTTTTCGTGAATGGAAAAACAGAATTACCTTCCATAAAAGCTTTTGCAGAAGGACAAAATCAAGTCATTCAGATTTCATACAAAGACGGGAAAAAAGCCGTTTGGAAACTGAATCCGAATGGAATTTTAGAATTGAATTATGAATATTCACTTGCCGGAGATTATCAGTTTGCAGGTGTAACTTTTGACTATCCCGAAAATTATGTTATCGGCGCAAAATGGCTCGGCAAAGGTCCATATCACGTTTGGAAAAACAGAACTCAGGGACAGACTTACAACGTCTGGCAAAATCTCAAGAACTCAACCCGAACTGGTTTTTCACCTGGGATTTATCCTGAATTTAAAGGCTATTTTGACGATATTTCGTGGTTGCAGTTGAATACTGCTGAAGGAAAAATTACGGTCGGAACGAAAGAAGAAAAAATGTTCGTCAGACTTTTTGATTTTTACGGAATTTATGGTGCAGAAGGGTATCCGAAACTGCCGACTGGAAATATTTCTTTCCTCGATGCTATTCCGCCGTTGGGAACCGCTTTGGCGTTTAACATTAATAATGACACTTCAACTTTAGGCCCAGAAAGTGAGCCGAATCATTTGAAAGGAACATTCAAAAGAACTTTGTATTTCTATTTTGGTCTGCCGGATTTGGGCGACGAAAATAAGCAGTTTACAATGCCGAAAGAAAATATTTTAACAGATTAAAATGATGAACTGGATAAGATTTTTGACGCTGTTTTTAGGTTCGTTTTTGTTTGCGCAACAGACGACTTTCAAGTTTGATTTTGGCAAAGACAGAACCGAAAACGGATTTATTCCCATCACGTCAACCTCAAAATTTGATAAGAAAATCGGTTACGGATTTATGGATATTTCCGGTCTGAAATCTGTTGATAACGGCGGAAATGCTTTGACAGGAGATTATATTACCAGCGAAAAACCATTCTATTTTTCAGTCGCGATTCCTGAAGGAAACTATGACATTACATTAAATCTTGGTGATTCTAAAGGAAGTTCAGAAACAACAGTACGTGTAGAAAACCGTCGTTTGATGCTGAATGATATTAAAACAAAAAAGGGTGAAATTATAGAAAAACAAATCACAGTTCACGTCAAAGACAGCATCATCCGAAATCAGGACGGAACTCAAATTGGAATTGTAAAACTGAAACCAAGAGAACGAAAATATCTGCACTGGGACAATTTGCTTACGATTGAATTCAATGACGAAGCACCAAAAGTTTGTTCGGTCATCATTCAGCCTAACAAAATGACGAAAACTATTTTTATAACCGGCGATTCCACGGTTGTAGATGCGCAGTACGAACCCTGGGCGTCGTGGGGACAGATGTTGCCATATTTTTTCGTCCCGAATGAAGTCGTGACTGCCAACTACGCCGAAAGCGGAGAAACCCTCAAAGCCTTTGAAGACCGCCACCGAATTGATAAAATCTGGAATAAAATAAAACCTGGAGATTATCTGTTCATTCAGTTCGGGCACAACGACCAGAAAGCGGGCAACAGTACAAAATCCGGTTATAGAAAAAGATTAAAAGAATGGATTTTAAAAGCCAAAGAATTGGGAGCAATTCCGGTTTTGGTTACTTCAATGAACCGCAGAGTTTTTGATAAAAACAACAAAATAGTTAATACTTTAGATAATTTTCCTGACGCAATGAGAGAAATTGCGAAGGAAGAGAAAGTTGATTTAATCGATTTGAATGCTTTAAGCAAAACCTTATTCGAAGCGATGGGACCGGAAAAAGCAAAGAAAGCATTCGTCCATTATCCCGCAAATTCTTATCCCAACCAACCAACTGCTTTGGCGGATGATACGCACTTCAACACCTATGGTGCTTATGAATTGGCGAAATGTGTCGTGAAATCTATCGTCGACCAAAATTTACCTTTAAAGAAATATATTTCAAAAAATTATAAAAATTTTAACCCAAATAAACCTGATAAAGTTGAAAACTTCCACTGGCCGGAATCTGTTTTTATGGAATCTCTCAAACCTGATGGAAATTGAAAGTAATATAATGATGCGAACCGAAATTTTGTTTGCCCCAGCCCTGAAGGGAGCAAAATTTCTGTGAGAGTTATTTCAATATATTTCCCATTCATTCTGAGTATGAGCAAGAAAGAAGTTAAGAGAAATAATTTAGATGAAATTGGTAGTCCTGAAAGGACATCATCAAAAGCATTGGGTGAAGCCCAATGATAAAGTGAAGAAATTGCAAACAAGCCCTGAAAGGGCGAAATCAGAAACGTATCAAAAAAAATCTTTGATTTTTTAAAACTTGTGTGTTCTTCTAAAATGCCGAATCACTCACTAAAAATAACTAATGTGTCCAAAATATTTTGTGACTTTTATGGTTAATTAAACAGTTAAAAATGAAAATTAAAAATATAGTCAGTCTCAGTCTCCTCTGTTTTGCCTTCGGAAATCTCTCCGCACAAAACCCGTGGCCCAAAACAACCGAGACCGCAAAACCTTGGACCCGATGGTGGTGGATGGGAAATGCCGTCGACGAAAAAGGATTGGATAAACAACTCACTACTTTAAATAAAGCAGGTTTCGGAGGCGTGGAAATCGTGCCGATTTATGGCGCAAAAGGGTTCGAAAAACAATACCTCACTTACCTTTCTCCGGAGTGGATGAAAATGCTCCAGTTCACAACCAACAAAGCAAAAAGCCTGAATATGGGCGTCGATATGTCAGTCGGAACAGGCTGGCCAATCGGCGGACCGCAAGTTGACGAACAGGATGCGGCGACAAAAATGATTGTTCAGACCTATACGATTTTATCGGGTGAAAAATTTTCAGATAAAATCGTTCTGAAAGATGAGAAACAGAAGACTTTAAAAACGGTAAAACTCGATATTGTCACGGCTTACAATGAAAAAAATGAAGCTGTAGTTTTAACGGATAAAATTAATGCTGACGGAACTTTAAACTGGAAACCAGGTTTAGGAAAGTGGACGGTTTACGCAGTTTTTGTGGGTAAGACTTTACAAAAAGTAAAACGTGCGGCGCCAGGTGGCGAAGGTTACACTTTAGACCACTTTTCGCCGGACGCAACCAAGGATTATCTGAAAACTTTTGACAAAGCTTTTGGAAATTCCAACTACGGAATCAGGTCTTTTTTCAATGACAGTTATGAGGTTTATAATGCCGACTGGACGCCGGATTTTTTAAATGAATTCAAAAAGAGAAGAGGCTATGATTTAAGTCCGTTCATCAAATATCTCGTAAGCAACGAGGAAAATGAAATTGCAGGAAGGGTAAAATCTGATTACAGAGAAACTCTGAATGAATTGATTTTAAACAATTTCACCAAAGATTTCACCAACTGGGCGCATTCCAAAAACTCAAAAAATACCAATCAGGCACACGGTTCGCCGGGAAATTTGTTGGATTTATATGCAGCAGTCGATATTCCTGAATCTGAAACTTTTGGAAGTTCGATTTTTGAAATTCCAGGGTTGAAAAGAGATACTGCGGATATTCAGAAATCAGATATGCCGGATTTTAATATGTTAAAATTTGCTTCTTCGGCAGCGAATGTGACTGGCAAAAAATTAACTTCCAACGAAACTTTTACCTGGCTGACAGAGCATTTCAAAACCTCTTGGTCACAGGCAAAACCGGAAGTAGAGCAGGTGTTTTTATCGGGAATCAATCACGTTTTTTATCACGGTACGACTTACACTCCGGCAGATGTGAAGTTTCCGGGATGGTTGTTTTATGCGTCGGTAAATTTCATTCCTGAAAACAGTTTGTGGCCACATCTGAAAGGATTAAATTCCTACATCGAACGCACGCAATCTGTTTTGCAAAACGGAAAATCGGATAACGAATTGTTGATATACTGGCCGGTTTACGACCAATGGGCGAGTCCGAAAGGGAAAGATGTGACATTCAAAGTTCATAACATTGAAAAATGGTTGGTGCCGACTCCGATGTATGAAAATATGAATAAGCTCAGTAAAATGGGGTATTCTCTCGATATGATTTCGGATAAAATGATTGGCGAATCAAAGTCGGAAAATCAGAAAATTCAGGTTTCAAAGGAAGGCTCGGCTTATCAGGTTTTAATTATTCCTGAACTGACGTATCTGCCGGAATCTACTTTAAAAAACATAATAGATTTAGCTCAAAACGGAGCATCAATTATCTTTCAAAACGAACCAAAAGATATTCCCGGAAACTTTGAAGTGGAAAAAAGAAGAACGCAGTTAAAATCTTTGTGGAATCAGATTCCGTTTCAAAATCAAACTGGAAATGTGAAATTTGCTAACGTCGGTAAAGGAAAAATTGTGTTGAGTTCTGATGTTGCAAAAGCTTTGGAATATTTAAAAATTGAAAGAGAAAAGCTGACCGATACAGGATTGAAATTCGTCAGAAGACAGTTCGACGGCGGAAAATATTATTACATCGTCAACCATACTTCAAAGGAAATCAATCAAAATATTCCGTTGAATTTTGTTGGAAAACAAGTGACATTGATGAATCCTGAAAATGGAGATTATGGACTTGCAAAGACTCAGAATAATTCAGTAAAAGTTCAGTTGAAATCAGGAGAATCCTTAATTATAAAAAATACCGAAGATATTTATACCTCGATTCCCAATTGGTATTACGCTGAAAAAACAGAAGCGCCGATTCTTTTAAACCAACCTTGGCAACTCACTTTCAAAGAAGGCGGTCCTGAACTTCCGAAGACCAAAACTTTAGACAAACTTCAGCCTTGGACCTACTTCACAGAAGATGCTTCAACCCAAAGTTTTTCCGGAACCGGAGTGTACACGACAACTTTAAAATTAAAAAAGAAAAACGGCGACGATTATCTTCTAAAATTCGATAAACTCTATGAAAGTGCAAAAGTGATTGTCAACGGTCAGGATGCCGGAATAGTCTGGAGTCTGCCTTTTGAAATCAACATCGGAAAATATCTGAAGAAAGGAAAAAATACAATCCAAATCGAAGTCTGCAACCTGATGGCGAACCGAATCCGTGATATGGACCAGAAGAAAATCCAGTGGAGAAATTACCACGAAATCAATTTTGTGAATATTAACTATAAGCCGTTTGACGCATCCAACTGGAAAGTTCAGCCTTCCGGTCTGGACGGCGAAATTCAATTAATTCCAATTCATTATTCAAAATAAAAATTAATTATGACTAAAAATATCATAAAAACATTCGCATTAGGAACTTTGCTGACCTTCAGTTTTTCCAATGCCCAGCAGAAACCGAAAATCGTTTTAGACAACTTTTTCAACAACGAAAAAAAGGAAAATAAAGAAACTAAAGTTCTGGAGTCGTGGCATTACACGTGGAACGACACCAGCAACGGCGGGTTTTCTTTGCTGGGAGAAATCTTTACAAAGCAGGGTGCAGAAATCAGTACTTTGAAGACCGCTCCGTCCAAAAAAGATTTGAAAAACGCCAATATTTACATCATCGTCGATGCCGATATTGACAAAGAAGCATATGGCGGAAAGGCTAATCTGATTGACCCGACCAGCATCAAAAACCTGATAGATTGGGTGAAAAAAGGAGGCGTTTTGGTACTGATGAGCAACGATACTGGCAACTCAGAATTCGAACATTTCAATAAACTGGCTGGCGAATTTGGAATTCATTTTAACGATGACAGCTACAACCGCGTGCAGAAAAGAGAATTTGAACAGGGAAAAGTGATGGTTCCGGCAGGTAATGAAATTTTCTCCGAACAAAAATTATATATGAAAGAAGTGGCGACGGTTTCCGTGAAAAGTCCAGCGAAAGAATTGCTTTCTGCGGAAGGCAAAAACATCGCAGCCATCGCAAAAATAGGCAAAGGAACTGTTTTCGCGCTAGGCGACCCGTGGTGCTACAACGAGTATATCGACGGCAAAAAACTTCCTGCAGATTTCACCAATTATCAGGGAACTGAAGAGTGGGTGAAATGGTTGTTGAAACAGACTTCTAAGAAATAATTTTTGTGAAGTGCAATCGGTTGAAAATTGTTTGAGAAGATTTATTTGGGCAGCTATTTCCGCCTTCCGCTCCCAATCTTTTTTGCAAGACGATTTTCAGTTTAAATAGAACTTGCAGCTAAGCAAAAAAGGATTTCCGCTCAAGTCGGGCTGCACGAAATCGAGAAACGAGATTCATTGAATCAAAGTAAAAATAGAAACTAGGAGATAGATTCACGGTTTTAAAATGTTTTTAAATTTTAAAAGCCCTGAAGGAGCAACATCAAAAGCATTGGGTAAAGCCCAATGACAGATTAAAGGAAGATTTCACACAGCCCTGAAAGGGCGAAATCAATTAAATGAACCTTTGGAAAACGGCAACCATTAGCCAAAACTTATAAAATCAGAATTATGAATGTAAAATTCAAATTTATTTTAGGTGCAATTCTTTTTTCAGAACTCCTGTCAGCACAACGACAAATGGAATATTTGAAACGTGGAATCGTTGCCATACCTTCAGATTCAGGCGTTTTTGTGAGTTGGCGTTTGCGCGGCACAGAAGCTCAGGACACCCATTTTGATTTGTACAGAACTGAAAATAATTCAACCAAGAAGCTGAACGAAAAACCACTTTCAAGCGAAACCAATTTTTTAGATAAAACAGCAGACAAAGCAAAAAACTACACCTATTTCGTCAAATCAAATACACAGGATAAATCAGTTGATATTGATTCTGCAAACTATGTAGCCAACCAAAAACCTTATTTTTCAATTCCTCTAAAAACGCCACCAGATTATACTCCAAACGACGCTTCAGTAGCCGATTTGGACGGCGATGGCGAATATGAAATAATCCTTCATCAGACAGGAAGGTCAAAAGACAACAGCCAGAAAGGAGAAACCGACCCGCCAATTATTCAGGCTTATAAAATGGACGGAAAGCTTTTGTGGGAAATCAACTTAGGGAAAAACATTAGAGAAGGTGCGCATTACACGCAATTTTTGGTCTACGACTTAGACCAGGACGGAAAAGCTGAAATTTTAATGAAAACCGCCGACGGAAGCAGAGACGGAAAAGGGAAATTCATTGGTGACCCGACAAAAAATTACGTCAACGAAAACGGAATGATTCTTTCCGGTCCGGAATTTTTGACGGTTTTTGACGGGCAAACGGGAGCGGAAATTAATACTGTAAATTATGAAGTTCCACGGTTTGCTGGTAGTTTAAATCCAACCGACGAAGAAATGACCGAAACCTGGGGCGACGCGAAAGGAAACCGACTAGACCGATTTTTGGGAGCTGTTGCTTATCTGGATGGCAAAACGCCGAGTGTGATTATGTCGAGAGGTTATTACACAAGAACCGCAATTGCAGCCTGGGATTATAAAAATAAAAAACTCAGTCTCAGATGGCTTTTTGATACAGAAAGCTCAGAAGAAAATAAACAATATCGAGGTCAAGGAAACCATAATTTAACGGTTGCCGATGTTGATAATGATGGAAAAGACGAAATCGTTTACGGCGCAATGACCGTTGATGACAATGGAAAAGTCCTGAATAGTACAGGTTACGGCCACGGTGATGCTTTACACGTTGGCGATCTCGATCCTTCGAATCCGGGACTGGAAATTTTTGATATTCAGGAGAGGTTTGATGATGCGGGAGCACATTTCAGAGATGGAAAAACCGGAAAAGTTTTATGGAAATTACCGTCCACAGTGTATAGTGAAGCAGGAAAATTTCAGGGACCGGGACGGGGTTTATCTTTAAATGTCGACCCTCGTCACGAAGGTTCGGAATCGTGGGCAGCCGGAGCTGGATTAAAGGGAGTTTACAACACGAAAGGAAAAAAAATCAGTAATAAAAATCCACCAGCGAATATGGGGATTTATTGGGACGGGGATTTTTTAAGTGAAATTTTAGACGGAACCAACGTATCAAAATGGGACTGGAAAAATGAAAAATCCAATCTGATCTTTGATGCTAAAAGTTTTCAATGCGAATCGAATAACGGAACCAAAAAAAATCCGGTATTGGTGGCTGATTTATTCGGAGACTGGCGTGAAGAGGTGATGTACAGAACGGCCGATAATCAGGAACTGAGAATTTTTTCTACAACAATTCCAACGAAACACAGGCTGTACACTTTGATGCATAATCCGCAATATAGATTAAGCATCGTTTGGCAGAATGTAGGATACAATCAGCCTCCGCACACAGATTATTATCTTGATGAATCAATTAAGGAAATCCCAAAACCAAATATTAAAACTTTAAATCCAAAAAAATAAAATCATAATGAAAACAAAATACATCATTCCAATTTTTGCTTTGTTCGTGTTTTTCGCCGTTTCATTTCAAAAAATTCAGGATAAACCCGTGCTTTACATCATTGGAGATTCTACCGTACAAAATGGCTCTGGTAAAGGCGCAGACTCACTTTGGGGCTGGGGAAATTTTATGAATCTTTTTTTAGACTCAAACAGAATTGAGATTCAAAATCACGCAAAAGGCGGAAGAAGCAGCAGAACTTTTGTAACCGACGGCCGATGGGATTCCATTATGAAAACCATTAAAAAAGGCGATTATGTTTTGATGCAATTCGGTCATAATGATGGCGGCGCATTGGATGATACTTTGAGAGCAAGAGGTACAATCAAAGGCATTGGAGATGAGTCAAAAGATATTTATAATCCCATTCGTAAGGTGAACGAAACTGTTTACACTTATGGTTATTATATGAGAAAATTTGCGAATGAGGCGAAATCCAAAGGGGCAATTCCTATCATCGTTTCACCAATTCCAAGAAATAAATTTGATGCTAAAGGTAAAATTGAAAAAGATCAATATGGTGGTTGGGCGCAGGAAGTTGCTCAGCAGACTGGCGCTTATTTTCTTGATTTAAATCAAATGGTCATCAAAGAATATCAAAAAATGGGAGCAGAAAAGGTAAAAGCTTTTTTCCCAAAAGACCATACACATACCAACGAAGCCGGCGCAGTTCTGAATGCTGAATTAGTGGCGAAAGGCATCAAGGATTTGAAAAAATGTGAACTCAAAAATTATTTAAAATAAAAAATAAATATTATGAAAAAACTGTTAACAGCGAGTTTTTTTGCGTTGATCATCGGAGGAATGACGTCGTGCTCAGTTAAACAAAAGACTTCTGCAAGTAAAGTAGAACTTCCCAAAAAGACAGAGGTTTTGGAGGTTTCTAGAAGAGCCAATCAGTATTTTATGAACAAATGGCCGGACACTGGGAAAAATATTGTCGGCAGAAAAGTATGGCCAAGCAATCTTTGGACACGCGCCGTTTATTATGAAGGATTAATGGCACTTTATTCGGTTGATCCAAAAAAAGAATATTACGACTACGCCATTTCTTGGGGGCAAAATCACAATTGGAATATGATGCGTGACACTTACACGCGAAATGCTGACAATCAGGCATGTGGACAGACTTACCTTGATCTTTACGAAATCGACGGCAGAAAAAATCCTGAGAGAATCAAATTTGTTAAAGCTTCCGTGGACAGTATGATGGCTACCAATAAAGTAGATGACTGGTGGTGGATAGATGCATTGCAAATGGGAATGCCGCTTTTTACAAAATTGGGGAAAATTACGGGTGAACAAAAATATTTTGACAGAAACTACGAAATGTATGCTTTCACAAAATACAAACACGGCGGAAATGGACTCTACAATCAGGCAGATAAAATCTGGTGGAGAGACAAAGATTTTGTGCCGCCTTACAAAGAACCAAATGGCGAAGATTGCTACTGGAGCCGTGGAAACGGTTGGGTAGTTGCTGCATTGGCTCGTACGTTACAAGATACGCCAAAATCCGATCCTCATTATAACGAATATCTGCAGGATTACAAAGATTTGTTGGCAGCATTGCTACCGATTCAAAGAGAAGATGGTTTTTGGAATGTGAGTTTACACGATCCAACCAATTTTGGAGGTAAGGAAACCACAGGAACGGCACTTTTCGTGTACGGAATGGCATACGGCGTGAATAACGGCTTGATCGACAGAGAAACTTACCTTCCGGTTTTGGTTAAAGCCTGGAATGCTATCGTAAAAGATTCAGTTCAGCCCAATGGATTTTTAGGATGGGTACAGGGAACTGGAAAAGAGCCAAAAGACGGACAGCCGCTTTCCGTAAGCAAAGAACCGGATTTTGAAGATTATGGTTTAGGTTGCTTGCTGCTTGCAGGAAGCGAGGTTTATAAATTGAAATAAAAGGTCATCACAATTCAAAAATAACTGCCCAATGAAAATAAAAATAAATTTAAAACGAAAAAATTTCCATCCATCAGATTTGAAAGTTTTAAAGAAGATATTTCTTTCGGCAGCTATTTTTTTATTTAATATTTTTCATTCGCAGCAGTCGGGGAATGCTACCATTATCATTCCTGCCTCAGATTTTTTGGATGAAATTCCGAAAGGCAATTATGTGACTACGGCTGCCGAGCAAAAACAGGATTGGCTGTTCAATAACACCGGCATCATCCTCAATTCTGCAACCAACATTATGACAAAAATAAATGCTCCGGAAGCAGGAGATTACCATTTGTTTGTCCGGAGTATTGGGAATGGAAAAAGTTCTTTCAAAGTAGCCGTCAATGATAAAGTGACGGATGTTTTCTTTGGTAAAAATAATTTGGCTTGGGAAAATGGAGGCGTTTTCAAACTGAAAAAAGGTTTGAATGATGTCAAAATTACCAGAATTACCAAAGGTGCTGTTTTTGATGTTCTGGCGTTGACCAAAAGCACTTCTCTTACAGAAAAAGAGATCTATCCAAAGCAATTAACGGATGATGTGAAATTGCTGAAAGAATATCAAATTCCGGAATCCAATGCTGTAAAATTTGGTGATGTTGACGGCGATGGTAAAACCGATTTTCTCGTGTTGGAAAGAGATTTTTCTGCTCACGTTTTTAACAATGAAGGTAAAGAACTCTGGCAATGGAAAGCACCGGAAGAATATGCAAAGCAGCGTTCGGAATTTGAAGCGCCCGGCGTCATTTGGGACTTCGACCACGACGGGAAAAGTGAAATTGCACATTGGCGCCTGATAGACGGCAAAGAATGGCTCGTAATTGCGGATGGCGAAACAGGTCAGATTAAAAACAAAACCGAATGGCCTACACAACCGCTGCCACACGATTATAATAATTTCAGATTAGCCATTGGTAAATTCAGCAAGTCTGATCCCAATGATATTGCCGTGTTTACAGATATGGGAAACACGATTAATGTGAATATTTATGACAGCCATTTAAAGCAAATTTGGCAGCACACCGAAAAGAGAAAAAAAGACAACCTCGGTCACTACATTTATCCGATTGATTTAAATAAAGATGGAATCGATGAAGTATTGGTTGGTTCGCTTCTTTTGGATTCGAAAGGGAAAATCATCTGGAACAAGTTTGATCTGATTCCGGATAACCACGATCACGCAGACAGCTACAAGTTTGCAGATATGAACGGCGATGGTAATTTAGACATTGTAACGGCAAACAGTGAAGCGGGTGTTTATATTTCTGATGGGATGACGGGAAAAATCATCTGGCAAAATGTGGCGGAACACAGCCAGCAAATACAGGTCGGACATTTTTTGAAAAAAGATCCAGGCTTGCAGGTTGTGGTTGGTGGCAGAACTTATGGCAATCGTCAGTTGGGAGAGCCGTATTTATCAAGTCAGTTGTATTGGTTCAATCAGTCTGGAGATTTTCTTTTTAAATGGCCGGGAAATCCAATCAACGGAAATCCAGATTTCGTAAAAGGTGCCTGGAATGGGAAAGACGAGCAGCTTTTTTGGTATAAATTTAAAATGGAAAATGACGGAAAAGGTAAACTCTTCTTCCCAGATCCTGTTTTTCACATGTTCGATTTTATGGGCAAAGGTGCAGAGGAAGTCATCACGCTTAGCGGAAACAGTCTGCGGATTTGGGGCAGTAAAAAGGCTGTTTATTCAAACAAGGACAGAAAAAAAGATCTGATGTATCTGAAAAATACAGTGGTGAATCATACACATTATTAAGAATCTTTAGAAAATATTCAAACAGAAAATCAGGGCAATAGTTCTGATTTTCTGTTTTATATAATACGTACAGCCGCTTTTTATTCTTGATATTATAAAAAGAAATGGTTATCTTAAAGATTGATTTGATAGGTTCCAAAAATGCCAATATCTTTGAGTTTCTGCTGTGCATGACACTACAAGATGCCCAGTCGATCTCATATCAGTAATTTTAAAATTCAAGCAATACTATATTTATGAATGCACTATTAGGAGTTTTTTTCCATTTCTTAGGCGGATTTTCTTCGGGAAGTTTTTATTTACCTTATAAAAAAGTCAAAGGCTGGTCTTGGGAAACCTATTGGCTGATTGGCGGCGTATTCTCGTGGATCATCGTTCCACCACTGGCTGCCTATCTTACAATCCCGAATTTCTGGGATATTATTCAAAATGCAAGTTCAGCTATTTTAGGACTGACGTTTTTGTTCGGAGCGCTTTGGGGAATTGGCGGTTTTACTTATGGTTTAGGCGTTCGTTATTTAGGCGTTGCGCTTGGAAGCAGCATTATTTTGGGACTTTGTATGGTTTTCGGATCATTGGTACCTTCAATTTTTTATGAATTTTCCCCGCAATCAGGGAAAGATAATATTGGTCTGATGCTTTCAGAATCCTGGGGACAGTTTGTCTTACTTGGACTTTTCGTTTGCGTCATCGGAATTATCATCAGCGGAAAAGCTGGAATGATGAAGGAAAAAGAACTTCAGACCGATTCAATAGATCCGCACGGAACTCAAGTGAAAACAGAATATAAATTTGGATTGGGATTAATTGTTTCCATCATTTCAGGTGTTTTGAGTGCCTGTTTCAATTTCGGACTGGAAGCTGGTAAACCAATGGCAAACATCGCCAATGAAGCCTGGAAATTAGCAAATCCCGGCGATGGTGAATTTCTTTTTCAAAACAATGTGACGTATGTTGTTGTCCTTTGGGGCGGAATGGCTGTCAACCTGATTGGCTGTCTTTATCTGGCATTTAAAAATAAATCTTACACAGATTACACCAAGAAAAATGTACCTGTTGCAAAGAATATCATTTTCTGTGCACTTGCCGGGACAATGTGGTTTTTACAGTTTTTCTTCTACGGAATGGGAGAAAGCAAAATGGGTAACGGACCAAGTTCGTGGATTCTGCATATGGCATTTATCATTTTCATTGCCAATCTTTGGGGCATCATTATCAAAGAATGGAAAGGTGTTTCAAAGAAAACAATTACCACAATTGCACTTGGAATGATTGTGATTTTTATTTCTATTTTGATTGTCGGTTACGGTAATTCATTAAGATAATGATGACAAGGAAAGCTTTCAAAATGTTCCTCAACCAAGGTTCAGAAGCTGAATATAAAAAACGCCACGACGAAATCTGGCCGGAACTCAAAGATCTTTTGAAGGATTCTGGCGTAGCCGATTATTCTATCTTTTTAGATGAAGAAACAGGCGTTTTGTTTGGTGTATTGGATTGTCATGATGAAATTAATTATCAAAATTTACCACTTCATCCAATTATGCAGAAATGGTGGGATTGTATGAAAGATCTGATGCAGACGAACGAAGATAATTCTCCGGTAAGCATTGCTCTGCCAGAAGTTTTTTACTTAAAATAAATATTTGAACTTATGAATGTTGATTTTAATAATGAAGTTGTAGTTATTACTGGAGGCGCCGGAGTTTTAGGTGCTGGTTTCAGCAGAACGTTTGCAAAACATGGAGCTAAAGTCGTGATTTTAGGTAGAGATGAAGCCAAAGCACAAAAATTAGCGGATCAAATTACAGCAGATGGCGGCACGGCAATTGGTTTAAGAGCCGATGTAACCAATCTGGATTCTCTCAAAGAAGCGCATAATTTAATTAATGAAAAATTCGGAAAAACAGATATTTTAGTGAATGCGGCTGGAGGAAATCATCCCGACAGCGTCACTTCCCACGAGGTTTTTGATGTTGAAAAATCTGTTGACAAAGACTTTTTTTCATTAACCGGAGAATCCATCCGATTTGTCATGGATCTCAATTTTATGGGAACACTTTTACCGATTCAGGTTTTTGCGAAAGATATGATTGGCAGAAAAGATTGTTCTATTATTAATATCTCTTCGGTGGCAGCGTTTCATCCGTTGACCAAAATTCCCGCATACAGCGCGGCAAAAGCAGCAATTGCAAGTTTTACACAATGGCTGGCAGTTTATTTTGCTAAAGAGAAAATCCGTGTGAATGCCATTGCGCCGGGATTTTTCCTGACTGAGCAAAATCGTTTTTTACTGACGAAAGAAGACGGCAGCCTAACCGAAAGAGGCGAGAAAGTACTTCGAAATACACCGATGGGAAGATTTGGAAATCCAGAAGATCTGCACAGCACTTTGCTATGGCTTTCTCATTCGGATGCAGCTTTTATTACAGGTATAACGGTTCCGGTGGACGGTGGATTTACGGCTTATGGCGTTGTTTGATCATACAAAATTAGGGATGACGCAAACCTGGAGATGGTTTGGCCCGAACGATCCGGTTTCACTTTCTTACATCAAAATGGCGGGAGCAACAGGAATCGTGACAGCATTACATCATATTCCGAACGGAGAAATCTGGAGTGTGGATGAAATTCTGACCAGAAAAAAAATCATCGAGGAGAACGGATTGATTTGGGAAGTCGTAGAAAGCGTTCCCGTTCACGAAGACATTAAAAAAAGAAAAGGTAATTATCAAATTTACATAGAAAATTATCAACAGTCTATTCGAAATTTGGCTCAATGTGGTATCAAAACCATTTGTTACAATTTTATGCCTATTTTGGATTGGACGAGAACTGATTTGGAATTCCAACTTCCCGACGGCAGCAAAGCACTTCGTTTTGACAAGCTGGAATTTGCAGTTTTTGAATTGTTTATTTTAAAACGTAAAAACGCAGAAAACGATTACAGTTCAGAGCAGCTAAACAAAGCAAAAGCCTTGTTCGGACAAATGTCTGACACTTACAAAACCCAACTTTCAAACAACATCATTGCAGGACTTCCAGGCGCTGAAGAAGGTTATCAATTGGATAAATTCAACGATTTGATTGATGAATATTCGGAAATTGGAGAACAGGGATTGCGGGAAAATTTAAAATTATTTTTAAAAGAAATCATTCCAATAGCAGCAGAAAATGAAGTGTTAATGGCCATTCATCCCGATGATCCGCCGTTTCCGATTTTAGGTTTGCCAAGAATAGTCAGTACAGAATCTGACGCCCTGGAAATCCTTCAGACAGTCGATTCTTATTATAATGGGTTGTGTTTCTGCACAGGTTCTTTCGGTGTACGGCCAGATAATGATTTGGCAGGAATGATTGAAAGATTGGGCGATAAAATTAATTTCATCCATCTAAGATCTACAAAAAGAGACGACGATGGAAACTTCTTCGAAGCCGACCATCTTGACGGCGATGTCGATATGTACAGAGTCGTAAAAGCCTTATTGAACGAACAGAAAAAAAGACTTCTATCAGGAAGAACGGATTACCATTTACCAATGCGACCCGATCACGGACACCAGATGCTGGATGATCTGGCGAAAAAATCAAATCCCGGTTACAGTGCGATCGGCAGACTTCGTGGTCTGGCAGAACTTCGCGGTCTCGAATTGGGAATCCGGAACAGCTTTTAATTAAATAAATCTTCGACATGAAATATTTTTCAATCAGATTCTCAATCTTATTTTTAATGATTTTGAGTTTATCTTCACGGCTTTCTGCACAAATAAAATTTGATCCCGAAATTCAAAAATACAATTTCAACAGTCAATGGCTGCTGAATGTGGGCGATGTGAATGATGGAAAAGAAATTTCGTTCAAAGATCAAAACTGGAAAAAAGTAACGCTTCCGCACGCCTTCAATCAAGATGAAGCTTTTAAAGTGGCAATCGACAGTCTTTCAACCTCAATTGTTTGGTACAGAAAGCATTTTAAACTTCCGAAACAGGCCAAAGGGAAAAAGATCTTCCTTGAATTTGAAGGAATCCGTTTCGGTGGTGAATTTTTTATTAATGGAAAATCAGTCGGGATTCACGAAAATGGCGTGATGGCTTTTGGACTTGATATTTCGGACTTTGTGAAATTTGGAAATGAAGACAATGTGTTTGCTGCAAGAATAGACAACGCTTGGGATTATAAAGAAAAATCAAGCGGGCAGAGATACCAGTGGAACGACAAAAATTTTAACGCCAACTATGGCGGAATTCCCAAAAATGTCAATTTATATATTAAAGAAAAAGTATATCAGACGCTTCCGCTTTATTCTAATCTCGGAACGACCGGAACTTATATCTATGCTAAAGATTTTGATATTAAAAATAAATCAGCCGTTATCCACGCGGAATCTGAAGTGTTTAATGAATTTTCAGAACCTAAAAATGTCAGATTCGAAACTGTCATTATAGATCAAAAAGGAAAAATCATAAAAACCATAAAAGGCACTGAAACCCAAATTTCACCCGGACAAAAAACGATTTTACAAGCAGAAGCTCAGGTCGATGATCTGGAATTCTGGAGCTGGGGTTACGGTTATTTGTACACAGTTTTTACAGATTTATATATCAATAATAAATTGATTGACCGAGTACAGACCAAAACAGGATTTCGAAAAACGAAATTTGAAAAAGGAATGGTTTACCTCAATGACCGAGTGATTCAGTTGAAAGGTTATGCTCAGCGAACCAGCAACGAGTGGCCTGCGGTTGGGATGTCTGTTCCGGCTTGGCTGAGTGATTTTTCCAATAAACTAATGGTGGAAAGTAACGCCAATCTCGTCCGATGGATGCACGTGACGCCCTGGAAACAGGATGTCGAAAGCTGCGACAGAGTAGGATTGATGCAGGCAATGCCGGCTGGTGATGCCGAGAAAGATGTATCAGACAGACGCTGGCAGCAGAGAACTTTGCTGATGCGCGATGCAATTATCTACAACCGAAACAATCCGAGCATTGTTTTCTACGAATCCGGAAACGAATCGATTTCGGAAGACCATATGGCTGTGATGAAAGCCATCCGAAATCAATACGATCCATTTGGCGGAAGAGCCATCGGTTCCCGTGAAATGCTCGACAGCCAAATTGCTGAATATGGCGGTGAGATGCTTTACATCAACAAATCTGCGGACATTCCTATGTGGGCAACGGAATATTGCAGAGATGAAGCGCTCAGAAAATATTGGGACGAGTACTCCTATCCTTATCATAAAGATGGCGACGGAACTTCCTATTACAGATCTACCGTTACCAACAAAATAGAAAAAAGGCAGGATGCACAGGTTTATAATCGAAACCAGGATACTTTTACTAAAGAAACAGTAACACGCTGGAATGACTACTACAGAGTTCGACCAGGAACCGGAGACAGAGTGAGCTCGGGTGGCGTCAATATTATTTTTTCTGATACCAACACACATTACCGTGGTGTCGAAAATTACAGAAGAAGCGGCGAAGTAGACGCGATGCGAATCCCCAAAGACGGTTTTTTTGCGCATCAAGTGATGTGGGACGGCTGGGTAGATGTTGAAAATTACAGAACGCATATTGTAGGACACTGGAATTATCCTGAGAATACTCAAAAAGATATTTTTGTGGTTTCAAGTGGCGAAAAGGTTGAGCTTTTTATTAATGGAAAATCGTATGGCTTTGGTGAAAAATCAGACGGATTTTGGTTTACATTCAAGAATATCAAATTCCAACCCGGAAAGATTGAAGCCGTGAGCTATGACAATCAAAATAAGGAATTGAGCCGTGACAAAATCCAAACCGCAGGCAAACCACATTCTATCAAATTAAAAAAATGGAATGCTGCAGATGGTTTCAAAGCCGACGCAGCAGATTTGGTTTTGGTACAAGTGGAAGTGCTTGATGAGCAAGGCAACCGCTATCCGTTGGCGAATAATTTAATTTCTTTTGAGTTGAATGGTCCTGCAGAATGGCGTGGCGGAATTGCACAAGGGAAAGGCAATTATATTCTTTCAAAAAACCTTCCTGTAGAAAACGGCGTAAATCGCGTTTTGATCCGCTCAACGCTTGTGAAAGGCGAAATTTCTCTCAAAGCAAAAGAAGAAGGTTTGATTTCTGATGAAATTAAATTTAAGTCAATTCAGATCAATGAAAAAGATGGTTTGTCGGCTTACAAGAGCGGCGATTTCCAACCGGTCAATCTGTCGAGAGGAAAAACGCCTGCAACGCCCTCTTATAAAATTTCAAGACAGTCAATTGAGATTGAAAAAGCTGAAGCGGGAAGTAATCCAGAGAAAGTAAAATTAAGTTTTGATGATAATGAATTAAGCGAATGGGAGAGTGAAGGCGACATCTCCAAAGCTTTTATTACCTATACTTTGAAAAAAGAGGCATTGATTTCAGAAGTGGAAATGAAACTCGTTTCGTGGCGTAATAAAAGTTATCCAATTAAAATCTCTGTGGATGGGAAAGTTGTCTATCAAGGTACGACGCCAAAGACTTTGGGGTATTTCTCAATCCCGCTTGCAGCTCCTGCAAAAGGCAAAACTGTAAAAATAGAATTGGTGGGCGATGTAGCGGAGAAAGATGCGTTTGGCGGCGTTGTAGAAATCACCGGAAAAAAAGAACTGCAGGAAGATAAAAAAGCAGACCGTTCGCTTGGCATCGTGGAAATTGAATTTTATGAAAAACCAGATTAATTTTAGGTAAAAGTTTTTGCTGAAAGCATTTTTATTTTTAGAAACAATTCCTGTATTATTGCAGCATTTATTTTTAAAAATATTTTTTAATACATAGAAAAATACTAATCTCAACAAGGCACTGAAAATCATCAGTGCCTTTTTTATAACTTTTAAAATTGTCCGGATTGGTAAACTGATTATGTGATATTAATCAGCTTTTCGAATCAGGTTGAATTTTATTTGATAAAAATAAATTTGGATTATAGTTGTGTAATCGGTAAAATTTAATTTAAATTATTTGATTTTATATAAAATATCAATTAAAATTAAATATTTAGCGATGCAGGATATTGCAGGATGCTCAACTATCTGTAAGGATGTAGTATTGTGATAATAATTTTAATATTAATAAAAATTAATATATGCACAAGATCATATATTGTTTTCCGGTACATTTCATAAGGATTGATCAACTGAACTGTTATGGTACTTTTTTCTAACAAATTAATTATTAACCCATGAAGAAATCTATAATATCACTGAGTATTTTAATCAGTACTACAGGTTTAGTATTCGCTCAGGAAACCAAACCCAGTGACAGTACAAAAACAAATCAGGCCAACAAAACGAAAGATATAGAGGAAGTCGTTATCATAGCTTATGGATCTCAGAAGAAAGGTGAGGTTACCGGTGCTGTAGGCAAAGTTGATACCAAAAGTTTCAAAGACCGTCCAATTGCGAGAGTTGATCAGGCTCTTACAGGCCAGATTGCCGGTGTGAAAACCCGTGCAACTACTGGAAAACCTGGTGAACCGCTGGAAGTGAGAGTTCGTGGAACTGCTTCTATCTCAGCAAATAATTCCCCGGTTTATGTGGTGGATGGAATGGTGGTAGATGATATTGCGAATATTTCGCCAGACGATGTGCAATCGATTGACGTGCTAAAAGATGCTGCTTCTACTGCAATGTACGGATCTAGAGGATCGAATGGGGTTATCATAGTCACTACGAAAAAAGGAACATCCGGAAAACCGGCGTTTAGTTTTTCTCAGTATTACGGTGTGCAGACTATCGAGAAAAAACTGGATATTATGACTGCCTCAGAATGGACAGACTATGTGACGGAAGCTACAAACAAAAAATGGGTTGCCCTCAATCCTGCTGTCAATTCTGCATCAGACAGTTATGAGGTGAGAGCGAGATATTTTAATCTTGCCAATACTTATGATTATAATCTCGCCAATATCAATTATATGATTGACCCGAGATGGGGAACAAATCAGGTGGCAAATATTGACTGGCAGGATCAGTTTTATCGTCCGGCAGCGATCCAAAGTTACCAGTTGGGCGTACAGGGCGGAAGCAAAAATGCAAAATATGCGATCTCTGCAGGTTATTTTGATCAGGAAGGGTTGGCAATCAATACGGGTTTTCGAAGATTCAATCTGAGTGCTGTAGTTGATATTAATATTACCGACAGATGGAAGGTAGGAGTTTCACTACGTCCAAGTTACTCACAAAGCTACGGAGAGACAGTGGACGGAAAAGATAATCTTGCCCACAAAATGCTTTCTATGGTTCCGGTTGCGGAAAATGCAGCGGGTGTTTATACTAACTTCTGGAAGAATACAAGATACAGATGGGCTGGTTCTACACAGAGTCCAATCGGGTTGATGGAAAATACGACCAATGATACCAATGAATTTAGATTGTTATCAAGTTTATATATGTCATACGATATTCTGCCGGGACTTAATTTTAAAATTTCCGGAGGTGCAACCAACAATTTTAATTTGAATAATGGTTACACACCAACATTTGACCTGATTACCAATATTCCTGGACAAGTGAGTATTGCTAGCCGCAGAACGGTTAATTACAACAGATATTTAGGAGAGGCTTTGTTAAATTACAAAAAATCTTTCGGAGATCACAATATTGCTGCTATTGCCGGTTACAGTGCGGAGAATTACAGAGTGACCACTCAGTACAACAGAAACAAAGGTTTTGCTAATGACGATCTGAAAACGTTTAATTTCACACAGTCTGCATCGGTTCTTAACTCAGAATATACAGCTTCAGAATGGATGTTGGTTTCTATGTTCGGACGTGTGAACTATGATTATAAGAAAAGATATATGTTGTCTGCCAGTATTCGTAGAGACGGATCTTCCAGATTTGGATGGAACAACCTTTGGGGAACTTTCGCCGCATTTGGAGGTGCGTGGAACATATCTCAGGAGAGCTTCCTTAAAGATTCGAGCTGGCTGAGCAATATGAAATTCCGATACAGCTGGGGTGAGAATGGAAATAACTCTATTGGAGAATACAGAGCATTCGGAACATTGGCAGGTGGAAACTATTCATTCGGCGGCGGTCTAACCAATGGTTTAATTCCGAACACCATTCCAAATCCTGATCTGACCTGGGAAAAAACACAGTCTTCAGATTTTGGTTTTGAATTGGGATTATTCAACAGGATAGACTTCACAGCAGATTATTATATCAAGAAAACAAATGACCTTCTACTGCAACAGCCAATTCCATCCGTTACGGGTTACAATACAATGTGGAAGAATGTTGGATCTGTTGAAAATAAAGGTTTGGAATTGGATATCACCACAAAGAATTTCGTGGGCGAATTTAAATGGAATACATCTGCGAATATCGCATTCAATAATAACAAAGTTTTACAATTGGGAAGCGATAATGCTCCAATCTACACAGGTTTCAGTAATACCACAAATATCATACAGGTAGGCCAAGAGCTGAATGCTTTTTATCTTTATAAAGCGATAGGCGTTCTTTCCACTGCAGATATTGCAAATACAAGTGTTGCTAAAACAAGTGGTGCAATTGCCGGAGATGTAAAATATTTTGATTACAACGGCGATGGTAAAATTGATGACAAAGACCGTCACATCATCGGAGGTCCGACGCCTGATTACTATTGGGGTTTTACCAACACTTTCTCATACAAAGGATTTGATCTTTCCGTATTTTTCCAAGGTCAGCAAGGTGGTTACAGTTATGCACTCTTAGGACGAGCAATAGACCGCCCGGGAATGGGAACTTTGAACAATGCAATGGGAAATTGGGCAAATCGTTGGCAGTCAGATGAAAATCCAGGTGAT
The DNA here is from genome assembly GCF_021261315.1 of Epilithonimonas sp. JDS. Classification (GTDB taxonomy): domain Bacteria; phylum Bacteroidota; class Bacteroidia; order Flavobacteriales; family Weeksellaceae; genus Epilithonimonas. The sequence goes on along the minus strand of NZ_JAJSAX010000003.1, from coordinate 259,356 downwards.
GGAAAAACACCTAGATTAGATGGTACCACAGGAAGTCTACTGGACACGAGATGGCTTTATGATGCAAGTTACATCCAGCTGAAAAATATTACATTAGGCTACAATTTCTCTCAGGATCTGATCAGCAAATTGAGAATATCGAATCTGAGACTTTACGTAAGTTTGGAGAATGTATGGAGAAAGGATAATTACTATGGTGGTTACAACCCGGAATCTGTACAGTCAGACGGAACCGATTATGGAGCATATCCAAATGCCAAAGTTTATATGATGGGATTAAACTTTAACTTCTAAATTTAAAAAAAATGAAAACGAATAATAATAAAAGATCTTTTTTACAAGTAAACAGCAGGACAGTCACAAAGGCTTTCCTGATAGGAACCTTAATGTTGGGAATGGTGAGCTGTGAAGACGATCTAATGCTGGAGCCGGAAAACAATATCACACAAAACTCTTTCTACACCACAGAATTACAGATCAATCAGGCATTGTCTGGTGTTTATTCTGCGATGATAAACTCTTCCTCCAGAGGTGGATACGATGTTAATCTTTATCTTTTGGCCTCCGAGGTAAGATCCAATAATTACACAGCACTTTCACAAAACGGAAACAGAGATTATTATGCCATCAACCGCTTCCAGGACACTTCCTCTACCGAAGAGGTGGGAATCATCTGGGACGATACCTATCAGCTGATTTCTTATGCCAATGTGATCCTTTCAAGAATTGATGCCGTTCCGTTTGCAGATAATGCGACTAAAGAACAGTACCGTTCCGAAACACGTTTCCTAAGAGCTTACGCCTATTTTGAGCTGATGCGTACTTTTGGTAAAGTACCGTTGATAGATCGTCCTGTAAGTCCGGAAGAAGCTTTGACAATACAGAGAACAGATTTGCCGACACTTTATAATTTCATTTCATCAGAGATTGAAGCTTCAATTGCAGGATTGAAAGATACTTATGATGCTAAAAATAAAGGGAGAATTACTAAAGCAGCAGCGCACGCAATGCTCGGCCGTATCTATCTTACCGGTGCCGGCTATCCGCTTAATAACAATGCTTATGTAGAAAAAGCGAGAGCGAATCTTCTGGCTGTTATTCAGAAAGAAGGTCAGTTCGTAACTTTTGCGCCAACCTATGCAGATTTATTTAAAAGTGCTAATGATAACAAATACCATCTTTTCGAAATCCAGCATATCAGTGGCGGTGTTTCGCAAGGATCTCTTCTACCAAGCTATGTAACTCCAAATTTTGGTGTAAACGATCCATTTTATAATGCACAAAGTAGTCTTTACAGCTCGGGTGAACTAGGCGTTTCCCAATCGCTGATTAATTCTTATGAGCCGGGAGATTTGAGATTGCCATTAACGATCAAGACGTCTTTCATCGCGCAAAACGGACAGCCGGATAATCAGAATTTCTTCGTGAAATTCCGTGAAAAGGGTGTAGTGATCACAAACAGATATGACTGGCCTATCAATTTTCCAATCATCCGATATGCAGATGTTTTATTAATGTACGCTGAGGTTCTCAATATGCAGGGCAACACGGCTGCGGCTGTGCCTTTTGTCAACAGAATCCGTCAGAGAGCGGGTCTTCCTGCGCTTTCCACATCATTGTCAAGTGCTGATTTTGTAACAGCGCTTAGGAGAGAACGCAGATCAGAGTTTGCTGGTGAAGGCGTTTACTGGCACGATTTGGTACGTTGGAATATCGGTGTTGCGGTTATCAATCAGGCAGCGGCTGCACTTAATTATAATTACACGATTACAACAAATGATTATCTGTATCAAATTCCATTAACGCAGGTACAAATTGCTGGTTATGAGCAGAATCCTTAATTATGATTTTTAATTAAAAACAAATCAAGAGCGGGAAATAGATTTTATTTCCCGCTTTTTTTTGACTAAAATTCAAATATATTAGAAATCTATGCAGAATTTGGCAAATCACAAATATGAGATTATTAAAATATCTACTACCTAAACTAAACTTATATTGTTAGCATAATTTTTAATTAATTGATTTACAGTATTTTATATATTTTATGTTTTTTTTAACAATTGCAGGATAAGGCAGGATGCGGGAATTTGTTTAAGACTGTACTTTGGTGACATAATAAATTAGTGTCAATAAAATTTAAAAAAAAATTAATATAATATGTCTTTAATAATTAAACACAAGGATATTAAGCGAATTGTCTTTCCGGCAGTTTTGCTTACATCAAGTTTCCTCTTGGCACAGCAGACACCAACTGATACTGCAAATGTAAGGACTAAAGAGATCGAAGAAGTAGTCGTGATCGGTTACGGTACTGTAAAGAAATCAGACCTCACAGGATCTGTCTCTTCGGTTTCTGCAAAAGATTTGGCGGCAACACCTGCGATGAATGCTTTGCAGGCGCTTCAAGGCAGGGCGGCAGGTCTTAATATTGTGACGGCAGGCGGTGCGCCCGGAGCTAGTGCCAATGTTACCGTTCGTGGTGGTGCTTCTATCACGCAGGGAACTGAGCCATTATATATTGTGGATGGTTTCCAATTGGATGGCGCACTGAACATCATCAATCCAAATGACATCGAAAGTATAAATGTACTGAAAGGTGCCTCAGCGATTGCGATCTATGGTGCTCGTGGTGCTAATGGAATTATTGTTATTAAGACTAAAAGCGGTAAAAAAGGAAAAACCACGATTAATTATAACTCATTTATGAGTTTTGATATGCTTTCCAAAAAACTGGATATGCTTTCCAATCCGGAAGATTATGTAAAATATCAATATGAATTGGCTCAGCTTGGAGGTAAAGCCACACAGTGGAGCAACGTGTTCGATAATAGCTTGGGTACAGATTCTCCGGGATTTTACACAGGTGTATTCAATCGGATAAATAACCGTTATGCCAATGCACCAGCTTTGGACTGGCAGGAAAAAATGCTCGGTGGTACCGGCGTTACTCAGAATCATAATGTTAACATTTCTGTAGGAAATGAGAAAACACAGGCTTTCATCAGTTATAATTTCAATGATCAGAAAGGATTGTTGGAAAACTTCAGCGACAAGCGAAATTCACTTCGTGTAAATGTAAATTCAGAACTTTACAAAGGGATTAGAGTAGATTTTGGGAGTATGTTTACAGGAACTTCTACCTATGGTGGCGGTGCCTACTCCGGAATGAAAAAGATACTTCTTCAACCTATTACCGGTGGAACCAGATTTACTCAGGATGAATTATTCAACACACAGACTTTTGGCGACTATTCGGGATTAGATTCTAGTTTTGACACAGAAAATCCATTCATCGAAACTAGAGCATCGATTTCCAACAAACGTTCAAGAACATTCTTGGCAAATGCGGGGATCGAATTTGACTTTCTCAAAAACTTTACCTTCAGAACTGCCGGATCATACAATTGGAACAACAGTAAATCAATGTCATTCGCAGACGAAAACTCGCGTGCGTTTCTTACAGATCCTGTAAATACCGGTATTAATGGAAATATAGATAACAGCGAATCATACCGCTATCAAATCACAAATACATTAACATATAATAAAACATTTGGTGAAAAACATAAGCTTACTGCTTTAGTCGGTCAGGAATCCATCTTTCAGGAATCAGAAGGCAACAGTATGAGACTGATTAAGTTCCCTGTCGTTAATTTTGGACTGGATGATATTACAAATGCAACAGTTGCTGACAAAGATGCAAGCCGATCTACCAAAAGTACAAGTTCATACTTTGGTCGTGTTAACTACAATTATGACGATCGCTATTTGTTGACGGCTACAATACGTGATGACGGTTCTTCTAAATTTGGACCTAAAAATAAAAGAGCATTGTTTCCATCAGGTGCATTGGCGTGGCGTCTTTCTCAGGAGAGTTTTTGGAAAAACAGCAAACTCAGTAATATAATCAACGAGTTAAAATTCAGGGGAGAATATGGTATTGCCGGTAATGATGATATTTCAAACAGCTTGTACACTACTAATCTTGCATTGACTGATTACCCGATTAATAACACCCCTGGAAATCCTGTTTACACTACTGGTAACAGATTGGGGAATCCATATATCCAGTGGGAAGAAATGAAATCAACCAATATCGGGATAGATCTAGCTTTATTTAATAACAGAATCAAGTTGACCTCCGAATGGTACAACAACAACGTAAGCAAAATGTTGCTTGATGCTTTATTGCCAGTATCATCAGGCTACACAAGACAGCAACAGAATATTGGTGCGATGCGTAATCGTGGTATGGAGTTTACACTTAACTCCATCAATTTAAAATCTCAAGACTTCAGATGGTCAACAGATGCAAATATTGGCTTTAATAAGTCTAAAGTAATAGCTTTGGAACAGGGTCAATTATTCAAAACATTCAGTGTTGGAAGTAATAGGGCAGGAGTAGTAACTTATTATGCAAATTTAGGAGAGCAACTAGGTGATATGTACGGTTATGTTTATCAAGGCGTTTACACGACAGATGATTTTACCCAAGCTGCCAACGGAACGCTTACTTTGAAGCCAGGCGTGGTAAAACCAGCAACAGGAACGCCTAAACCGGGAGATATGAAATTTGCTGCGGATAATGCTGCGGGAGATCAGTTCACTAGAAAATTGGTGAAAATAGGAAACGGAACACCTGACTTTATTGGTGGGATCAGCAATAATTTTTCTTACAAAGGTTTTGATTTGGCAGTATTTATGAAATTCAGCGTTGGAGGCGATGTTTATAATGCTACAAAGCAAAGTTTGAGTCCGTATGCTCTTTATCAGAACGTCCCTACAGAATTTGGAAGCAATTTCTATCATCTGATTGATCCCAATACAGGAGTTGCAACAAACAATCTTGTGAGACTAAAAGAACTTAATCCTAATGAAAGTTCAAGCCTGTGGAGCTTAAGTAATACAAATACAGCTAACATTACCTATCCGTCATCATATTATGTAGAAGATGGCTCTTATCTGAGAATAGCAATGTTGACACTGGGTTACAGTTTGAATCGAGAATTTTTGCAAAGTATTTCAGTAGCAAATGCTCGTATTTACGTCACCGTTAATAACTTAGCGACAATTACTGGTTATTCAGGTTACGACCCGGAAGTTTCTGCTGCAAGTGGTGTTGCAGTGACGCCAGGCTATGATACATCTTCCTTCCCACGCTCAAGAAGTTACGTTCTTGGTATCAATCTAACTTTTTAAATTTAAAAAAATGAAAAATATAATTAATAAATCTATACTTTTAAAGAGATTGGTAGTCATTCCATCCTTTTTAATTGCAGGCGTATTTATCAATTCTTGCAGCGAAGATTTTTTGGATCAGCCTGCGACAAATATCGCTAGTACAGATACAGTATTTCTAAGTCTAGATACCGCAGATATGTTTGTGCAAGGCTGTTACAGAAGTTTGATACCAACAGAAATGTATTATCAGTTGGGAGCTGGGGACACAGTTATACATTCTGCTGAAGATGGGACGACCAATAATTCCAAATATAATATCTGCAATTATCAGTACGATGCAAAAACGCCTAATACTGTTACAGGAATTTATGCAGCTATGTACGCCAGCATAGAAAAAACAAATATAGCGATCAGCAGACTAGGTCAGATGCCTGTAAGTGAAAAACGCAACTCGTTATTAGCAGAAGTTAAAGCCATTCGTGCATTTTGTTATTATAATTTGATCAGAGTCTATGGTGATGTTCCCGCAGTTTGGATACCTCTTGAAGAAGCAGATCCAAATGACCCAAATACATTATACCCAAAACGTTCACCACGTGATGGTATTTATGACCGTGTGATTGCAGATATGCAGGAATCTGTAAATGATTTGCCAACTACTGGAACCACAGAGCGTTTGACAAAAGCTGGCGGTAATGCACTATTGGCAAGAATTGCCTTGTATGCTGCGGGTTATTCACTGAGATGGGATCTTAATACAGGAGCACCGGGTACAATGTCTCGAAGAAGTGACAATACAAGAGTAAGAGAACTTTACCAAATTGCAGATAACGCAGCTTCAGCTGTTATAAATGGTGGGACAGCAAGTCTTGTACAGGCTCAAGGTGGTAAAAGTGGATTCGAAGCTTTATGGTACAACTTCTGCCAGAGAAAATTTGCAGTAAGTAATCCGGAAATGCTGTGGCATCTTGCCAATTACGGACCGAATACCAATTCAGGTTTCGGAGTGTATGCAATGGAGGGTTCACGTGGTGGAACATACGGTTCCCGTAAAGCATTACAATTTGTATTACCTACTTATTACTTGTCTTTCAGACCCGGCGATACTCGTAGAGATGTTTCCTGTACTTCTTACAGTGTTTATTTCCTGAATTCTGGAAATGCCACGGATACTTGGGTCAATGCAGGCACTACATTTTCTTGTATTTTGGCCGGAAAATTCAGAATGGGCTGGTGTGTAGCTCCTCAGGCAGCAGATGCACGTAACTTAAATGTACCTGTTCTCAGATACGCTGATGTATTATTAATGTATGCTGAAACTCAAAATTATTTGAATAATGGTCCTACTGCCGCAGGAACTGCTGCTTTAATGCAGGTAAGAACACGCGCCGGTATTGGAAATCTTCCCGCACCTGCAAATCAGTCTGCATTCGATGATGCAATTGTTCAGGAGCGTAAATGGGAATTTGCAGGAGAATTCAATCTACGTACAGATTTAACCAGAATGAATAAAATTGCGACTGAAATATACGCTACAAGACAAGCCATGAAAAATCTTTCAGATCGTACTGGCGCGTATGCAAATACACCTGTTTATCGTCTCTACAAATTCCAGAAAAATGCACAGATCTATGGAGATCCGATTTTACAAGTCCCTTACGTAGATTTAACTAATCCCGCTCAGATTGCAGCAGTTCTTGCGGTTCCTACATCTGCCGGAACTAATAATGCAAATTATAATGCTTATCAAACGACTTTAAGAGGTATTGCAACTGCAAACGGTATGACTGTAGCTGCTGATGACAAATTCTATCCAGCCAATATGTTCCAGGCATACAGCAGTACTTTCAATACCAATGCGAAAAAAACGGTTGGTTTCTTGGCTGGTACAGCTGGTGTAATACAGGTTGGAGCTATCATTTATACAAAACCAACCGCTTCTTCCGAAAATGGCGGAAAATATCCGGACTGGATCGAAGGGAACGGAGATGGTCTTTTTTACGGATTTGTACCAAACAAAACTGAGTTGCTGCCTTTTGCTTCTGCTTCTGCAGGACATCCAATGGTGGATAATCCAAATTTGACTCAACTTCCTGGTTACTAACGATCAATAAGCAATAGTTAAATAAATTTTTCAATTAAACTCAACATATGACATACAGCTTTTGTAAAAAATGTGTTGAGTTTTAATTTAAAACAATGTTAATTTTATTTTAAATAAACCATTCATCAGTACAGTGCGGGATGCTATAAAAAGTTGAACATTCTACTTTTGATAAAAATTAAGAAATAATAAAAATGGAAAACGTAAAAACATTCAAATACGTAGATTATTTATGGGACGAGGAGAAAGCAGCATCTTTTGGAGATGATCAGGTTGCTTTGTTTTTGTACCGTTCAAACATATTAGGAGCTGATCTTAGAATTACAAATTACGGTGGAGGAAACACCAGCTGTAAAACTATTGAGAAAGATCCATTGACAAATGAAGAGGTTGAAGTAATGTGGGTTAAAGGTTCAGGTGGCGACATCGGAACTTTAACAAGAAAAGGAATCGCAGGTTTGTACACAGAAAGATTGAGAAATCTTAAAAATGTGTACGGCGGTTTAGCTGACGAAGACAGAATGGTAGGTTTATTCGATCACTGTATTTTCGATTTGGACAGCAAAGCACCTTCAATTGATACACCACTTCACGGACTTTTACCTTTCAAACATATCGATCACCTTCATCCGGATGCTTTGATTGCAGTTGCTGCTGCAAAAGACAGCGAAGCAATTACAAAAGAAATCTGGGGAGACACAATGGGTTGGGTGCCTTGGCAGCGTCCTGGTTTTGATTTAGGTTTACAGTTGGAAAAATGTCTGGCAGATAATCCTGGAATCAGAGGAATCATCCTAGGAAGCCACGGACTTTTCACTTGGGGCGATACATCTTACGAATCTTATATCAACAGTTTGGAAGTGATCGAAATGGCTTCTGAATACATCGCTAAAAAAATCGAAGAAAATGGTCAGGTTTTCGGTGGTCAAAAAGTGGAATCTCTTCCATCCGACGATCGTAAAAACAAAGCTGCTCAAATTATGCCTTTGTTAAGAGGTTTAGCGTCTTCTGAAAACAGAATGGTTGGTCATTTTACAGACAGTGAAGTTGTTTTGGAATATATCAACAGTAATGATTTGGAAAGATTAGCTCCACTTGGAACTTCTTGCCCGGATCACTTTTTGAGAACTAAAATTCAGCCTTTGGTTTTAACTTTAGATAAGAATGAAGATTTGTCTGATTCTAAAGCCATTCTTGAAAAATTAAATCCGCTTTTCGAACAATACAGACAAGAGTACAACGAATATTACGAAACTTGCAAGCATCCAAACAGCCCTGCAATGCGTGACCCGAATCCGGTGATCATCATTTATCCAGGCGTTGGAATGTTCAGTTTCTCAAAAGATAAGCAGACAACGCGTGTTGCAAACGAATTTTATGTGAATGCAATCAACGTAATGAGAGGCGCAGAAGCTATTTCTCAATACACATCTTTGCCAAGACAGGAAGCATTCGACATCGAATATTGGTTGTTGGAAGAAGCAAAACTTCAAAGAATGCCGAAGGAAAAACCATTGTCCAGAAAAATTGCGATCGTGACAGGCGCAGGCGGCGGAATAGGACAGGCAATCGCTGATAAAATGGTAGCGGAAGGTGCAGTGGTAGTTTTCACAGACCTTAATCACGAAGCGGCGGAAGCTGTTACTGCAAAATACAGCAAAGATCAGGCAATCGCTGTTCAGTGCGATGTGACGAATGAAGAAGATATTGCAAGTGCTTTCAAAGAAACTGTTTTAGCGTTTGGAGGTGTAGATATTTTGGTTCACTCTGCTGGTTTGGCGATTTCTAAATCTTTGGAAGATACGACTACAAAAGATTGGGATCTTCTGGAAAATGTTTTGGTTAAAGGTCAGTTCTTAATCGCAAAGAACGGAACTGAAATTATGAAAAAACAAAATCTTGGAGGTGATATCGTCAACATTGCCAGTAAAAATGGCTTGGTTGCAGGACCAAATAACGTAGCTTACGGAACTGCAAAAGCGGCTCAACAGCACATGACAAGATTATTGGCGGCAGAATTGGCAGCTGATAAAATCAGAGTCAATGTCGTAAATCCTGACGGTGTGATCGTCGGAAGTAAAATCTGGGAAGGTTCGTGGGCAGAAGGCCGTGCAAAAGCAAACGGAATTTCTGTAGAAGAATTACCGGCATTTTACGCCAAAAGAAATTTATTAAACGAAATTATTCTTCCTGAAGATATTGCAAACGGCGTTTTCGCTTGTGTTGCCATTCTTGACAAAACAACAGGGAATATCATCAATGTAGATGGCGGAATGGCGAATGCGTTCCCAAGATAAATTTAATTTTTTAGAAGGTTTTTATTTTAATAAATTGAAGGCTTGCTTCAGGTAAGCTTTCAATTTTAAAATTTTAAGATATATCATGATAATAGGAAAAGATATTATTGATCAGTACAACAAAGTAGGCGTTGAAAACTTTAATTCAGATTTCGATTTTCTGCAAAATAAACTTACGAGATCAGGCGCAAACGTTTCTGAGATTGTTAACAAAATTGCCGATTTCCAAGTAGCAATTCCAAGTTGGGCTTTAGGCGCAGGCGGAACTCGTTTTGGGAGATTTTCTTACGGTGGCGAACCTGCTGTTTTGGAACAAAAATTAGATGATGTTGGATTGCTTCACGCTTTGACGCATTCTGCAGGAGCAGTTTCTTTACACATTCCTTGGGATATTCCAAGTGATGTAAGTGCTTTGAAAGAAAGTGCAAAATCCCACGGACTTGTTTTTGACGCTATGAATTCCAACACTTTTCAGGATCAGCCAGGCGCTCAAAAATCATATAAATTCGGTTCTTTGAACTCCGTTAATGAAGATTCCAGAGCTTACGCGGTTGAACACAACAAAGAAGTAATAAGAATTGGAAAAGAATTAGACTCCAAAAGTTTAACCGTTTGGTTAGCTGATGGTGCAAGTTTTCCAGGACAATTGAACTTCCAAACTGCTTTATCGAATACTGAAAAAAGCTTAAAAGAAATCTACGCGGATATGCCGGAAGACTGGAAATTATTCATCGAGTACAAACCTTATGAACCCAATTTCTATTCAACAACAATTCAGGATTGGGGAACATCTTTCATGCTGGCAAACGCTTGTGGCGAAAGAGCTTTCACGCTGGTTGATCTTGGTCACCATTTACCAAATACGAATATCGAGCAAATCGTTGCAACCTTGATGTACAAAGGTAAATTAGGTGGTTTCCATTTCAACGACAGTAAATATGGCGATGATGATTTGACGGTTGGTTCTATCAAACCTTATGCTTTGTTCTTGATTTTCAATGAATTAGTTTATGGAATTGAAAATAACAAAAACAATCCTTATCCAGCTTGGATGATCGATGCTAGTCATAACATCAAAGATCCTTTGGAAGATTTGTTACAATCTTTGGAAGCTATTTTAATTGCTTATGCTCAGGCACTTTTGGTTGATCAGAAAGCTTTGAAAACTGCCCAATTAAATAATGATGTTGTAGGCGCACAAGATATTTTGCAGAACGCTTACAGAACGGATGTTCGTCCGTTGTTGCAAGCGGCAAGATTGCAGACTGGCGCAGCATTAGACCCAATCGCCGCTTACAGAAATCTGAAAGTAAGAGAAACTTTGATTTCCGAAAGAGGCTGGGCGAAAGCAACAGGATTGTAAAATCCACTTTTAAATTTTGATAATTCGAGCTTTCATGCGATCTGAAAGTTTTTATTATAAACCACTCAATTTTTTTTCATTTAAGGAAAAGTGTTTAGAGCATTAAGTTTCAATAAAGTAAGAAGTAATGATTTTCTTGATATCTAAACACTCCTTTAAATGATCATTAATTTGACAGAATAAGTTTAATTTCAAACCTGAAAAATCTTATTACGTCATCCAACAATTAACTTATTGCAAGAATGTCCAAAAAAAAGGTTACCATCGTATTTGATATTGGAAAAACCAACAAAAAGTTTTTTTTATTTGATAAAAATTACAAGGAAGTCGTAAGGGAATATACTGAATTACCGCTCACCACGGACGAAGACGGTTATCCGACAGAAGATCTTGCGGCCCTTCAAAACTGGATCAAAGATAATTTCAATGCAATCCTTGACGATGAAAATTTCGATGTAAAAGCCATCAATTTTTCCACTTACGGAGCAAGTTTCGTACACTTGGATCATAAGGGAAATGTCCTGACACCTTTATACAATTACACCAAACCAATCGACGAAGATATTCTCGATTTATTTTACGAAAAACACGGTGACAAACTAAAAATTGCCCGCGAAACAGCATCACCACAAGCTGGAATGCTGAACTCAGGTTTGCAATTATTTTGGTTAAAATACAAACATCCGGAAGTTTTTAGTAAAATCCGTTACAGCCTTCATTTGCCTCAATACTTATCGTATTTATTTACCGGAATTTGTGTTTCGGAATTTACGTCAATCGGTTGTCACACTAATTTGTGGGATTATGACAAAGGCGATTACCACGATTGGGTTTATGAAGAAGAAATCGATGTTTTGATGCCGCCAATTGTACCAACTTCTGCAAGTATCAACACGTCTTACAGAAACAAAAAAATTAAAATTGGTGTCGGCATTCACGACAGTTCTTCTGCATTACTGCCATATATTTTAAGCAAGAAAAATCCGTTTTTACTATTATCGACAGGAACTTGGAGCATTTCTCTGAATCCTTTTAATGATGAAAGTTTAACAGACGAAGACATCGAAAATAACTGCTTAAACTACATGCGAATAGATGGAAAACGTGTAAAAGCTTCCCGTTTTTTTATGGGAAATGAATACCGAATTCAAGTCGAAAAACTTTGTGCTTATTACGGAAAAGAATACGGTGCCCATAGAGAAGTTGAGTTTGATCAGGAATTATATTTAAATTTAATGAAAAACAAAGCGGTCTATTTCCGTTTTGAAGGCATTATTTTAAAACGAAAAATGATCACCGAAACCGATCTCAAATCGTTCGCAACTTTTGAAGAAGCTTATCATCAATTAATGATAGAATTAATGGATCTTCAGATTCACACGATCAAAAATGCCATAGGAAATTCAGACATTGATACGATTTATATTGACGGAGGATTTACAGACAACGATGTTTTTATGAAACTGATGTCGCATCATTTCCAGCATTACAATGTGATGTCCACGCATTCTCCACTTGGTTCAGCTTTAGGAGCTTCAATGGTAATTTCGAACAAAAAAATCGACGAAACATTCCTACAACAACATTATCAGATGAAAGTGCTTCAACCTTTAATTCTTAATTATCATTAATTAATTCTTTAAAAGTTTTAGTCAAAAAACCATCAACTATCAACCATCAACTATCAACCAATTATGTCATTTCCATTTGATACCAATTATGCTTCGCTAGAACTTCTGATCGAAAAAGCGAAGAAAAGAATGCCTCGTTTCGCTTTTGAATATCTGGATGGCGGTTGTAATGAAAATATCAACCGTGATAGAAATACAAGTGAATTAAGAGATGTTCTGCTTCGTCCGCAATATCTTCAGGATAATTACGTAGAGGCCAATATGGAAACCGAATTGTTTGGAGTTAAATATTCTGCACCATTCGGAATTTCGCCGGTTGGTCTGCAAGGTTTAATGTGGCCAAATGCGCCCGAAATTTTAGCAAAAGCAGCTTTCAAACATAATATTCCATTCATTTTAAGTACCGTTACGACAAGCAGTATCGAAAGAATCGCTGAATTAACGGAAGGAAAAGCGTGGTATCAACTTTATCATCCGAGAGAAGAATGGCTGCGAGACGATATTCTAGAACGTTGCGAAGCTTCCGGCTATGACGTTTTGGTAGTTTTGGCCGACGTTCCGACTTTTGGTTACCGAGCCAAAGAAATCAGAAATGGTCTGGCAATGCCACCTCAATTGAATTTGAGAACGGTTTCTCAAGCGATGGTAAAACCACAATGGTGTCTGGAAATGCTGAAACACGGCGTTCCAAGCTTTGCCACGATGGATAAATATATGGACAAAAATATGGGCGTTAAACAGCTCGGACAGTTCATGAATTCAACTTTTTCCGGCAGATTAAATTCAGACAGAATCAAAGCGATCCGTGACAAATGGAAAGGGAAATTGGTCATCAAAGGCGTTGCGTCAGACGAAGATGCTGCGGAATCTGTACGTTTAGGATTTGACGGAATGATCATTTCCAATCACGGCGGAAGACAGTTGGATGCTGGAGAATCAACAATTTCAGTAGTCAAAGAAATCAGTGAAAAATACAAAGATCAAATCAAAATAATGATGGACAGCGGCGTAAGAACCGGTCCGGACGTTGCCCGCGCATTAAGTTGTGGTGCTGAATTTACATTTATGGGAAGAACATTTATGTACGCAGTTGGAGCTTTGGGAGAAAAAGGGGGCGATCATATTATCGAGATGCTAAAAATGCAGTTCAGACAAGTGATGGAGCAGCTTTGTTGTAACGAAACGACTGAATTAAAAAATTATAGAGTAAAATAATATAGTTGTTTTAATAATTTTATTCTAATGAAACGGGTTTTTAAAGCTCGTTTTTTTTTATTTAAATAAATCCAATTATAAAGATTCTCTCTCAATAAATTTAAAAACATTATTAACCTGCTCTTTCTTATTTTTCAAAACCATGTAAGCCGCAGATTCAGCCATCGCTTTAAAATCTGTTGTGATCACAGTAATTCCCAATAATTCCTTCAAAGGTGTTTCATTATAGGAAATGATGCCTATATCTTCTCCTAGTTTCAGATTTTTCTGTCTGATTTGTTTTACCAAATTCACCAGATCACGTTCCTGAATGGTAATGAAAATATCCTTGTCCTGCAGTTCCATATCAGGATAGATGGCGTCCAGAATTTCATAATCCAGTTTAAACTCTTTACAAAATTTCTCAAAACCTCGAACAATTCGGAAAGGGTAGGGATTGATGGATTTGTCCGGATAGACCAAAATTATTTTTTCATATTTTTTGATTTTCTCCAAACCTTCCTTCAAAGCATTGTAAATGTCGAGTGCAAAATCCTGAAAAACAGAGCCATATTCCCCGGAAATATTTGGTTTTGTATTGTCCAGCATTACCAATTTATTCTTCGGAATCTTCTCAATCATATCGATCACTTCCTGCGTAGAGCTGGTATGTTTGGACTGATCATCACGGAAATGAGGCATCACAACATAATAATCAAAACCGCCCAAATTTCGCTTCAAAGCATTGATGAAAAGTGTTTCGTCGCAATGGTAAATGTACATTTCAACATTTCCTTTTGTACCGATGGCGTTTACGAAATAATCGTAAATCATCATTTTGTAAGTGCTCGGCTTGTTGATCAGAAAGAAAATATTAATGACATCATTCTTATTAATTCTCGAAATATAATAACCTTTTCCCTTTACAGACTCGATGATCTGCCTTTTTCTGAGTTCCTTGTAAGCTTTTTCAACAGTATCTCTTGAGAGAAAACAAGCTTCACTAAGTTCATTAATAGAAGGTATTTTTTCTCCAATTTTAATTTCTCCACCGTCAATTCCGTTTAGAATAGAATCTACAATCTGTTTGTATTTTGGAACGCGGGAGTTTTCGTTAATATTGACTTCGAATATTTCTGACATGACCTTTGGTAGGATATTACTTCAGTTTTAAAAAATCTGATTTCTAAAAATTGATTCAATTATGATACACAAGATACTAAATTTACATTAATATACTTTTATTATTTTCAATCCTTCAAGATGTAGTGTTCATCGACTTTTATCTCGATTATGATTTTAGGCTTAATGAAAAAGAAATATCACTTTTCACTTTACAGATTGCAATTTTTATCGTTTTGAAATAATTTTAACCACAAAAAAAGCCTGCCATTTCTGACAGACCTCCTAACTAAAATATGAATTTTTTAAGGCATCTTTTTAAAACCTTCTGCTTTTATTTTCCAGCTTCCGTCTTTCGGGAAACCCGGATATTTTCCGGTAGAGCTGTCCCAACCTTCCAGCATCATCGCAACAGTTGTCAAAACACCGCCGTTTCCGGGAAGATAAATTCTAAGACGTTTGTCCTGGAAGTTATGTCCGTTTTTCAGATAGGTATTGGTTTGAATGTTCATAAACAAAGCATCCAAAGCTTTATTTGGAAGTCCCAGTCTTGCTGCGTTCATTGCTGTCATCGGAAAATCCCAACCCCAGGTATGTTCCCAGTTCCATCTTTCCCAAACGATATCAAGGGTATTTTTCATTATTTTTTTATCCAGTTTCGGAGATTCAGGAACCATTCCCAAGGCACCTAAAACTGCTGGGTGGTCGGTCATCCATTTTGGAAATGTGAACGAGTCTTTTGCCGATTCTGTCGATAAATAGACACCATCCTGAACCGGAAGCGGAGCCAGTTTATTAATCACATCATCCCATTTTTTATCTCTCGGCTCACCCAATCTTTCTTTCCACTGCTGAGCGATTTTCAGCGACCAATCCCAATATGCGACTTCGTAAGTAGGGTTGTAAGTATCTTTCGCTGGGAAAACTTCCTGAGCCGGAATTACGCCTTTTCCTAAGTTGTAGCGGTTTTTCTCCTTGTCATAAGTAGCAAAATCAGCCATAAAATCAGCCGTTGCAAAAATCAAATCTTTATATTTTTCAAGAACCTTTTTGTCTTTGCTGTTGCGGTACAAAAGTTCGGTCATATAAATGATGTGTGGCTGTTCCCAAATCAAAAATGCAGCAACAGAAGAGGGACTTTCATTACCTTCATTGTCCGACATTTTAATCCATCGGACACCTTTATAACCTTGTCTTTCGGCTAATTTTTTGGCTTTATCAAATGACCTGAAATAATAATCCAGTTGCTTTTCCAAAATTTCCGGTCTGCCCCAAAGTGCAAAGTGAACGCCGTGCCACCAATGCATTTCCGTGTGCGGTTTCCCGTACCAGCTGTTGAATGTCAAACCCGTTTCCTGAGGCGGATTGTTCCCACCACACTGAACTTTCGTTAAGTATTCTGACAAGACAACTCTTCTTTCAAGCTCATTGGCTCTCGGGTCTGTACTTCCTTCAAAATCAACGGCAGCACCGCTTTCCCAGAAGTTTTTCCAGCCAGAAGTACTTTCTTTTTCTGCATCAGCGAATAAAGTTCTGTTAGATTTCGGACTTTTAGCTGAAAACTCAACACTTAGTTCTACGGTTTTGTTTTTCGAAGAAGGCTCGTAAACGAAGTAGTGTTTTCCGGCCTCACGAAGTTTTCCTTCCGTAAAATTGAATTGAGTATAATAATCCGTGCTTTGTAATTTGTGCTGAATTAAACCCTGCGTCGACTGAGAAGAAACAATTTTCGTGGTATGTTCGTTTTCTCTTCCGTAAAATGCAGCGTCATCCAAAAACTGTCCTGACGGATGTGGATATTTAGCAAAAACTTTAAGCTTTCCTTTCGCCACCAAATCAGATTCAATTTTCACCCCGATTTTATCTGAATTTTGGAAAGAAGCCGTCCAGACTTTTACCGGAGTTCCTTCCAGAGAAAATTCGCTGGTGATAATTCCCGTCCACAAATCAATTTTCTGATTGACATTGGTCAGGTCTGAAATTTTTGCTTTCTGACCGTCTTTTTTCGTCAGTTCAAGCCCGATATTTCCCAACTGCAAACGGTGTTGGTTCACACGGAAATATTCCACAGCACCTTTATTTCTTTCCGGTTCTTTGATTTGGACGCTGTATAAAGCTTTTCTCCCGTCGTTATTGAAATCGTAAGGCTTCAAAGTTTCCTCAAATTTATAATTCTCTTTATTCGGAAAGCTGTTCCAGCCCCATTCAGACTGTGTTCCGAGAGAAACACCGTTTTTGTAATATTCAGGAAACGACTGCATTCCGGTGATGTCAACCGTGTAGGCAAACTTTCCGTTTCCAACCGTAAAAGTGGAAAGCGTATCGGCTTTTGTGTTGACAATATTATGTCGCTGAACGACCTTTTTCCGGTCAATTTTCTGGGCATTCACTGAAGAAAATCCCATCAGGAAAATCCCTAGATATATTGTAATTTTTTTCATTTTTCTTTTTATTTCAGTAAATAAATTTGTTCAATGTTATATTTTATTCTGGGCAGCTATTGATTATCTCGAATGTTAATTTTTTTTATGGCAGACATTTCCGCCTTCCACTCCCAATCTTTTGTTCGTCGTTCCTCCTCGCAAAAGGATTTCCGTTCAAGTCGGGCTGCAATATTTCTCGTATCAAAATAGGACGTCATTTATTTCAAAACCGTCGCACTCATCATTCCAATCACCACATCATTGCTCACAGCCGTTAATTTTATTGATTTTAATTCTTTAGTCGCATCAATCGGCAAATCCAGAATTGTGGCAGAACCACCATCCACCTGACGGTCTGTAAATCCTTTGATACTAGAATATTTGCTCAGAGTTCCGCCTTTGTACAATTCTCCGGTCTTCAATTTTACACGGTACGGAATTTTATCATCCGGAATTTCAAATGCAAAATTATCATCAAACAAATCCTGCTCAATCGGCCACCAATTCGTCGGGTTTTTCAATTCTAATTCTGAAGTTGAACCATCAACATACTGAACCATAATTTTTCCGTTCACAATCTGCGACTGCATCGGATTCGTCGTTCCTGCCATTAGAAAATAGATTTTCTTTCCTTTTCCTGAAATTGGAATTTCAAGAGCATCTGAATAATTATCCCACTGACTGACAAAGGCAATATTTTTATCGGTTTTATCAATTAAAAATGGAATTCCAAGGAAATCAACTTTGCCATTTTTTCTTTTACTCATCAATCCGCTGTCATCGATTTGAGCGGTAATTAGCGGATAACACCAGTTTCCGATTCCCTGCCAAGGAAGCTGTAAAGTCGGAACTTCCAGTCTCGGCGAAAGGTATTTCTGATTGAAAATTTCAGTCACTTTTTCGTTGTATTTTGACGCTAATGAAATGTTGTTGAATTTACCTTGGTTTTCTATTTCCCAGTCTGTAATTTCAATATTCTGTTTGATTCCGTTGTACTCAAGCACGATTGAATTTGTTCCTTTGCTTAAAACATTCGCCGGAATTTCAATAACTGTATTTTGATTTTTTTGAATCGAGAAAGTTTTGTTTAAAACATTAACAGATAGTTTTCCATTAATCGGATTTGCTAATTTTGATTGAATATGAAGTTGTTTATTCACCCATTTGGTCTCCAAAGGAAAACGAATTTCAACATTCACAGGTTGCCACCAGGTTGTTCCATTTTGCTCGACCTGAATGAAGAAAGTTCCTTTTCTTTCTTTATTATCTAATGTAATTGCCTGATTAACCACCCCGTCTTCTCCCTTCGGTCGAATCCACCCCTCCAAAGGAGGGGAATTTTTGATTAGTCCTTGCGGGTCGTAGATATTTTTTATTTTCTTTTTTGAATCAAAATTCAACTGAAGATTTTCGGAAATATAATTGATGTAATCGGTTTGCTCGTTTTTCAGTTCTTCTCCGGAATAGTTGATTTCAATCTTAAAATCTTTTCCTTTTGGCGTTTCAAACTGAACAAATGGTTGCAGAATGGAATTGGGTTTAATCTTCCAATCCACTTTTTTACCGTTCACCTTCACCGATTTGATGTTGGAATAATTTACAGGAATCTGCATTTCCAACGCCACTAGATTCTGATATTTTGATTTAAATAAATATTCAGTCTTTTTTGAAGTTCTGGTAAACTGATAATCCCAATCCGGAAGTTTCAGCTCGGCAGAATTCCAGTCCTTCGGGAAACCGGGTTTGATGCTGATTTTATTTTCCAGTAGATTCGGATAAACTCCGAAAAGTCCTTCCGTCAAAGTTCTTGATGCCACACCAATTGGGTCAGCGAAATCTCTGTACAGTTCGCCACGAAACGCGTCGTAATGAGAAAGCTGTTCAAAATTTCCTGGACTGATGCCGTAATACATCGACTCCACCAGATTTCCTTTCCAAAGTTGATAAGCATCCTCAGTTCTTCCGGCTTGCCAGTACGCCAAAGCGGTCTGTAAATTTTCCGCCAAAGCGACATTGTTAATCGACCAATCGTATGGTTGCCAACTTGTTGTTGCTAAAGTAAAATAGTCTTTATTATCAGCACCTTTTACCGTAATAGGAATTTTTGGTGTGTGATGATTAATGTACTGTAAGTTTTGGTAATCTTCAAATTCATTCAGAATAAACGCATCGGAAACGTGGTAAATCGACCAGATTCCCGGTTTGTCGTGAACGATTTGATTGCCCAAGGCATCCTTGTATTCGGCGAAATACCCTTTGTCTTTTATCCAAAGCTGGTTTTTCATTGCTTTTAAAATCGAATCCGCTTCCTGTTCATAAGGTTGAGGATTTTCACCAATGATTTTCGCCAGTTTCGCCATTTCACGGTTGGCTCTGTAATTATAAGCTGACGTATGCGTCACCTTTCCACCCGAATATTGCAGGGCATCGCTCGCCCAAATCGCCGCGTAAGCATCATACAAATCCCCACGTTTGAAATTCCGTTTTTCCCAGTCCATATGAAGAACCATTGTCGGCCACATTTTCTTCAGGAATTCTTTGTCTCCGGTGTAATTGAAGTGCGAAAACATCTGGTCAAAAAACACCAGATTCATATCGTAATGATGCGGTTTTGTGTTGTCATTCGGATTTCTGGAAATGTATCCGCTTGAAAAAACAGAAGTTCCCATTTTTTCCTCGTGTCGGGCAAGATGTCGCATCGTGTCCATTTCGACAGGTGCAAAATCGGGTTTCAGAACCTGCGAATTGGCATAACTTTCAAAATGTTCTTTTGCTCTGTCGTGCCAGTTCAATGCATCGGCTGTGTAAGCGCCACGCCACGCATTCAAGCGCATTCTCCAGGCAACGGCGCCGTGAAGAAAGGTCGGACTTTCCCAAATTCCATCCGCAGCAACCGCTAAATTGGCTCCGAAATTATTTAAATCTGCATCCGGAGTTTTTAGCTGAATTCTATTCGTTAATGTTAAGCGGGATTTTTCCGCTTCATCAAAGATGTTTTTCAAATCTTCATCTGAAAAGTTCTTATTTGAATTTCCTTTCGCAACCTGAATATAAACTAGTTGTTTTTGTGAAGAATACGAAGCGTAAACTATCGGAGATTTGTCTGTTTTATTTTGAGTAAACTCACCCAGTTTTTCCAAAGTCTCAGCATCAGTTTGCTGTAATGAAGTGACATCAGAAAAACTTCCGTAAACGGTTTGAGTTTCTTTTTTCTTATTTAAATAATTGAGCTGAAACTGATTTTTATTCAACTGAAACTGATTGTTCAGACAATATTCAGGCAACAGATAAAATCCGGATTCCGGGTCTGCGCCGATGTCGCCGTTTCTGCTGAAAGTCGTTCCGCTCGCACCGCCGTAAACAGCATAGATTTTTGTGGAAGAATCTATATTCACAGTTTCCATTTTTAAAACCAAACCTTCTTCCTTAGCCTGTGCCAGAACGGTCAGTTTTAAAATTCCGTTTCCGAGAATTGGGTCTTTGATTTCATACAACATCGTTCCCGGTCGGTAACGTGTTTCAATTTTATCAGCCTGAATTAATTTCTTAATCGAATTTCCTTTCTGAATAACAAACTGAAGATTCCCGCCCATTCCCGGAAGATACAGTGCGAATTCAGGCAAATCTCCCGCTTCAACTCTCGAAGCACGGTTATCACCATATAAAGCACGGTTGAATCTATACTTTCCGTTGACCAGTAAAAAATCGCCATTGTCTTCTTTATAATGCAGTTCACGCTCATTATTCTGCCAATGTTTTGATTGGGAATAGGAGAGTGAGAATGCCGATAAAACCAGAAGTCCGGCGAAAATGGTTTTTCTTCGCATTTTATGGTTTTAACTCAGTTAATGGCTGTCCGTTAACGGTTACATTTTTTAAAGTCACATTTTTCAGGTAATCCACTTTGTAAGGAATCTGAACGCCAACCATTTTTGCATTAATCATCGTGAAATCCGTTACTGGCGAAGATTCATAAGCATCAGAAAATACGGCATATTTCCCGCCTTTATCAACGGTTAAATTCTCAACCCAGATGTTTCTGATGGTCGGAATGTGATTTCCCGGCTTTTCATAATGCATATTGAAACGAACGGCAGCTTCTTTGTAAGCGCCCACTTTTGTGTTGTAGAAAAATACATTTTCTATCGTTCCGCCACGGCTGGAGCTGGTTTTAATTCTCAACGCACGGTCAAGATTTTTGCTGTCCATCACGTTTCCTATGGCGTAAATATTTTTCGCACCGCCCGCAATTTCACTTCCAATTACAACACCGCCGTGACCGTCTTTCATTTCGCAGTTTTCGATGATGTGGTTTTCTGCAGGTCTTCCGATATCTCTTCCGTCTTCGTCTCTACCTGATTTGATAGCAATACAGTCGTCTCCGGTATCAAAATAAGAATCTTTAATCCAGACATTTTTACAGGCTTCAGGGTCGAAACCGTCGTTGTTTGGTCCGTGGCTGATTACTTTTACTCTTTCAATCAAAACATTTTCACACAAAACAGGATTCAGATTCCACATTGGAGAATTTTTCACCAAAACATCTGCCATATAGAAGTTTTTAGACTTGTAAGGCTGAACGAAATTGGGTCTTAAATACCATCCGTCCCCAAAAATTCTTTCTCTTGCTGGTGTTCTGTTGGCCATATATTCGTGAAGTTTTGCTCTAGCAGGGTTTTGTCTTCCCGGACGCGATGTGTTGTAGCCATATTTTGTAGCACCACACCAGAACCACCAGTTGTCTAAATCTGAATTTCCATCCAAAGTTCCTTTTCCGGTCACGGCAATGTTTTCTTCTTCATAAGCATAAATCAAAGATGAATAATTCATACATTCCATTCCTTCCCAGCGTGTGAAAACGATAGGATAGTCGTTGCTGTCCTGACTGAACAGAATCGTTGAACCATCGGTCAAATGAAGGTTTACATTAGATTCCAGATAAATTGCACCCGTCAGGAAAACTCCATTTGGAACCACAACTCTTCCGCCTCCTTCAGTGCTACATTTTTCAATCGCTTTTTTGAAAGCTTCCGTGTTTTTTGTTTTTCCGTCACCTACTGCACCGAAATCTGTAATCAGATAGTCTGCTTTTCTGAATTTTGGAGCTTTGATTTGTTTCTTTAAAGCTTTGATTTCTTTTAAAGGTTGCTTTGCGGAAGTCCACGGTTTATATTGAGCCGATAACGATATCGACATTAGCATTACAATAAGGAGTGAAATGTATTTTTTCATAATATTAAAGATTGAATTGTATCGGAAAGTTACTATTCTAAGGCAACATTCTTTTATAAACGCAATCTAAAATAATTATGACTATTGATTGTCCTGCACTGTCGGTTAAAATAAAATATAGACTCTCTAACATTTAAATATTTTATAAATTAAACTGCATCAGATATTTCAAACGCATTTCATTATAATTCTGAAATTGCCAATTGCCTTACCTAGGCATCTTAATTGTATAGTGTCAACCAATCAAATTATCGATTATGAAAAAAATACTGCTGACCGGAGCAACGGGATATATCGGTAAAAGAATGATCAGCGTGATTGCTGAACAAGGTTATAAAGTAGTCTGCTGCAGTCGTGATGTCAGTCGTTTTTCGAAACCTGCAGGCATTAAAGATGATTTGATAGAAGTGATTGAGGTCGATTTCCTTAAAAAAGAGACGCTGAAAAATATTCCGGATGATATTTCGGGTGGTTATTACCTTATGCATTCTATGAGTGCCAGTGACGATTATGAAGAATCTGAGAAAATTTGTGCCGAGAATTTTGTCTCTGCAATCGAGAAAACTAATTGTGAACATATTATTTATCTTTCTGGATTAGTGAATGGGAAAGAACTTTCCAAGCATTTGAATTCGCGATTTCAGGTCGAAAATATATTAAAAAATTCTAAAGTTCCTGTTACCGTTTTACGCGCAGGAATCATCATTGGATCGGGAAGCGCATCCTTCGAAATCGTCCGCGATCTGGTGGAAAAACTACCAGTGATGGTCACTCCAAAATGGCTCAATACCAAATGTCAGCCAATCGGAATTGCCAACGTACTTGACTTCCTTATTTTCACACTTTTCAAAACAGATGCTTATGACCAAAGCTTTGACATTGGCTGTGATGACGTCCTAACTTACAAACAGATTTTGATGGGATACGCCAAGGAAAGAGGTCTGAAACGCAGGATCTACACACTTCCTGTGATGACGCCAAAATTGTCATCTTACTGGTTATATTTCATCACAACTACATCATACAATCTGGCGAGTTCGCTTGTTGGGAGTATGAAGATAGAAGTAGTCTGTAACAAGGAAAGTCTGGATCAGATTAAAAAGATCACAGGTGTCCATCCCTTTTCTTATGAGCAGGCTTTGCATCGGACGATGGCAAAAATTCAGGCTAATGAAATCAGATCCAGCTGGAAAGACAGTTTCATTAGCAGCAGGAATGATTCTTCTCTGAAAGAATTTATTGAAGTTCCACATTTTGGCTGTTTCAAAGATATAAGAAGTTATAAATACGACGATCGGGAGAGATGTCTCAATCGGGTTTTTGGTCTTGGTGGAAAAAATGGATGGTACGGGCAAAGTCTTTGGAAAGTCCGCGGATTTTTAGATGTTTTGGTTGGCGGACCGGGACTAAGAAGAGGCCGGACACATCCAACGCAACTTCACGAAGGCGATGCACTGGATTTTTGGCGAGTGCTGTATGCCAATAGGGAAGAAGGAAAACTCATTCTGTTTGCCGAGATGAAACTTCCCGGCGAGGCGTGGCTGATGTTCAAATTATACAAAGGAAAACTTTGGCAGAAAGCGGTTTTCCGACCGAAAGGACTATGGGGAAGACTTTATTGGTTTTCTGTTTTACCATTTCATGGAATTATTTTTAAAGGAATGGTGAAGAAACTGGCGACAGAATAATATATTTCGATACCATTCATAAAAACAAAGTCACAATTATTAACTGTGGCTTTCATCATTATACTTATAAAAATTTTATTCAAAATTTACTTTCGATAGCGGAACATCATAATTAACTTTAATCAGATCGATAATCTGATTATCCACACTATCATCAAATTTCCTTGCAAACAGATTACTTCCTGCAGTTAAAAATCCCAAATCATCTGCTGTAAATGTTTTTGGACGAAGTTTGATATCGCCATCCGGAATCCAGATGATGGCTCTTTTATCATCATTCACGATCTGTCCTGCGAATTTGGTATTCATCAAAACAGTCTGGAAAAAAGACTCGTCTGCAATCAAAGTGTTTTTGTAGTAATTTTCGAACTTTTTGACTTCCGAACTGGTGCAGATGAACGAGCAGCAATCTCGTGACAGCATCATCCATTGTCCGCCAATGTAAGGTGTCACATCCTTCATAAACTCTCTTTCGTAAGTCAGCGGTGAGATTTTGTCATCTACTTCATCGAAGTAATTTTCGATCCTGTTCATCGTCTCGGGACGAATCGTTTTTTGATTTGCGACTTTAATATAATTTTTACCCTTATTTAAAGTCAGAAATTCCCGAATGATTTTTTGAGACTTTAATGGATAATCCTGACCGCTAAGATTGATGAAGTAATCCCAATGAGCATCAATATTCAGTAAGAAATTAATACCGTCCAGTTCCGCCTGTACCATACTGTAGCCGCCCCAGATTACATTTTCACTTTTGAGGATGTAAACATTTTCGAAATCTTTCAAATAAGACTCAACTTCGGTTCCGAGTTCCTTTTCAGCTTTTTTATCGATGTGGATCAGATAATGATTATCTTTTTCATAGATGGCTTCGAAGAGTCTTTTGAATTGATTTGGTAAGCGGTGCACCAGAATGAGGTAAGCGATATTAATTGTTTTTTCTGACGAAATTTCGTCGAGGATGGCATCGCTATTTTTGAAGCGTTTCTGATCAGTTTTCATAAAAATATTATTTTAGTTCACGAGTAACGATACACTTCCATAATATAAAGCGAAACCTGAATTTTCTACAAGTTACAACAAAATTAATTGATAATGAGTTATTTATGATAATACTGAAATTCTGAAAAACTTAATGATGAATAACTTACAACCTTGATGGAATTCCACTAAAAAACCCCGTTCCAAAAATCTGAAATGGGGTTATATTCTTTATAAAAAAACAGAAACTTAAACTTTTAAGATTTCCGCTTCTTTGGTTTTGTAAGCGTCGTCAGACTTTTTCACGTAAGCATCTGTCAGATCCTGGATGTCTTTCTCAGCACCTTTAATCAGGTCTTCCGCGATTCCATCAAGTCTTTTCAGTTCTTTGTTACCTTCCTGTCTTGCGTTTCTGATCGTAACTTTCGTTTGATCCGTTTCACCTTTGGCCTGTTTTGCCAATTCACGTCTTCTTTCCTCAGTCAAAGGCGGAACGTTGATGATAATTACGTCGCCATTGTTAGACGGTGCAAATCCAAGGTTTGAGTTTACAATTCCTTTTGCAATCGCACCAATTGCCGTTCTGTCCCAAGGCTGGATAGAAAGCGTCATTGCGTCCACTACAGACACGTTTGCAACCTGACTAAGAGGCGTTGGAGCACCGTAATATTCCACCATCACGTCCTGAACCATAGATGTAGAAGCACGTCCGGCTCTGATCTTTTGGAACGCATGATCCAAATGCTTGATTGCAGCATCCATCTCTTGCTTTGCGGAGGCTACAATGAGTTCTAATTCTTCCATTGTATATTTAAAATTTGATAATTGACACATATATTATTTAATCAATGATAGTTGATAAGTGATAAATGATTTTTTTAAACTGCTATTTCTGCCTTTCGTTTACGCTTATTACTCTGAGGTTCTCGAAATAAAACAAGGCTTTAAATCATCTATCAACCATCATTTATCATTTACACATTAACCAGCGTTCCGATGGTTTCACCGTCGATAAGTCTTTCAAGGTTGCCTTGTTTGTTCATATCAAAAACGATGATCGGCAATTTGTTTTCGTGGCTTAATGTGAAAGCCGTCATATCCATTACTTTCAGATTTTTCTCAAAGACTTCGTCGAAAGACAAGCTGTTGAATTTCACAGCATCTGCATTTTTCTCAGGATCGCTGTCGTAGATTCCATCTACTCTTGTTCCTTTGAGGATCACATCTGCATCAATTTCGATTGCTCTAAGTGTCGCCGCAGTATCAGTCGTGAAATATGGATTTCCAGTTCCCGCTCCGAAGATGACAACTCTTCCTTTTTCCAGATGGCGAACCGCTTTTCTTTTGATGAATGGTTCAGCCACTTTGTCCATTTCGATTGCAGATTGAAGTCTTGTGATGATTCCTGCATCTTCCAAAGCGCCTTGCAATGCCATTCCGTTGATCACCGTTGCCAGCATTCCCATATAGTCGCCCTGAACTCTGTCCATTCCTTTTGCAGCGCCAGCCAATCCTCTGAAAATATTTCCGCCACCAATCACGATTGCTACTTCGCAGCCTTTGTCGACTACTTTTTTGATTTCGACTGCATATTCTTTCAGTCTGTCGTTGTCGATTCCGTATTGGCGTTCTCCCATTAGTGCTTCACCACTTAGTTTCAGAAGGATTCTTTTGTATTTCATTTATTTTGTAATTACTTTTTATTTTATCAAAAAGAATAATAATGATTGAAGTTTCAAATTTATTTTAATTTTTGACTGTGCAAATATAATGAAAGGAAAAGAATTACGTTAATGAAAAAGATAGTCGTTCAAAAATTTTGATAAGCCTCAAAATAGATTATTTTTGCAAAGCTAAAAGACAGTGTTGAAGAATTTTTACAATCTCTTTTTTATCGTAATTTCTAGCGTGGTTTTTTCTCAGACGGGAACCACGGTTTATCAATTCCTGAATATTCCGATTTCTCCAAGACAGGCCGTTTTGGGCGATGCCGTTTCTGTCCGTGATTATGATGTCAATTTTACAGCTGCCAATCCGGCTTTGATGAATCTTGAAATGGACAATATGCTGTCTGTAAACTACGCTTCATATCTTGCTGATACAAAGATTGGAAGCATTAGCTACGTTCGCGATTTGGAATTTGGACATTTGGTTTCCTTCAATGCGCGGTATATGGATTACGGATCTATGCCGAGAACGGACGAAAATTCCATCATCAATGGCGATTTCTCTGCGATGGATGCTTCTGTAGGACTTGGTTATGCTTATCAATTCGAAGATAACTGGACTATTGGCGCGAACGTTAATTACATAACTTCAAAAATCGATACTTATTCATCTTCAGCCATTACTGCAAATGCGGGTGTGACTTATTATTTTGATAAAAGCAATGAGACGCTGGCGTTGGTTTTCAGGAATTTTGGTTATCAGATTCAGCCCTATAATGGTGTTCGGGAGAAATTACCTTTCCGAGTGGATTTAGGTTATACGAAAATTTTGGATGAATTTCCTGCTGCCATTACGATTACAGCTCACGATATTCAACAGCCGAATATTTCGGCAACGACAGATATCAACGGACAGCCGACAAAGTTTGGAAGAAAAATTTTGGACCACTTATCTTTCGGAGCCGAATTGTTTCCAGGACAGGCTTTTAATCTTAGGTTCGGATATAATGTGAAAAGAGGCGGCGAATTGGCAGTTTTGGATCAGAGAAGTTTCACGGGATTGTCCGCAGGTTTGAGTATTAAGATTTCATCTTTCCGATTCGATTATTCTCATATGCGTTATCATAATTCTTCCAATGTCAATATGATTGGTCTTACGATGGATCTTATCGAACTTGGAGGAAATAGAAGATAGATTAGGTTTGAGAGTTTCTACTACTTTACTATAAGTTGAATTTTCATTAATCTTTAATTTATGTAATGTCAAAATCTCAGAATTTTTTAATTTTGTGGTATGACAAAAAAACCGGTTATCGCGATCGACGGATTTTCATCCACAGGGAAAAGTTCCATTTCTAAAATCATTGCAAAAAATCTTGGTCTCATCCATATGGATACGGGTGCGCTATACAGAGGCATCACCTATTTTGCACTTCAGAATTCTATTAATGATGACAAAAGCATTAATATCGAAAAATTACTAACTGATCTTCCAAAAATTAATCTTGAATTTCAGAATGTTGACGGCGAACTCCAATTATTCCTGAATGGTAAAAATATCAATAAAGAAATCCGTTTTCCACAGGTTTCTGACAATGTAAGTCAGGTAGCAAAAGAAGCCGATGTCCGAAATTTCTTATTGAAAACCCAAAGAGATATCGCTGAAAAAGGCGGTGTAATAATGGATGGCAGAGACATCGGAACAGTTGTCTTACCAGATGCAGATTACAAATTTTTTATGACAGCAAGTCAGGATGAACGTGCCAAAAGACGTTTCCTGGAACTGGAATTGGCAGGCGAAAAAACAGACATTGAAACGGTAAAGCAAAATCTAATAACAAGAGATAAAATCGACAGTGAAAGAGAAGTTTCGCCTCTAAGGCAGGCTGATGATGCTATTCTGATTGATAATACAAATATTAATAAAGAAGAAACAATTGCACTGATTTTGTCCTATATCAAAAAGTTTTAACAAAATTTTAAGAGGATGTTTCTCTCTTTGGCATTTTAGTTGTAAATTTATAAATAACATTATCGAATTTATAATTAACTCAAAAATAATAACAATGTCAAAAAAATCAAACTCAGCAGCAGTATTAGCTGCATTGTTAGCAGGAGCAGCAACTGGTGTAATTTTAGGATTGCTTTACGCTCCGGAAGAAGGTAAAGAAACCAGAAAAAAAATCAAAGACAAAGCTAATGATCTAAAAGACAGAGCAGTCGATGAATATGGTAAAACCTCTGAAGTTGTGAAAGACAAATATTCTGAAGTATCTCACAACGTGAAGGATAAATACAACTCTCTATCTTCAACTTTCAAAGAAACAGCTCAGAATGTAGCTTCTACAGTAAAAGACAGTTATGATAAATACAAAGATCAGATTGTTTCCAAAACTTCTGATGTAGTAAAAGACGTTGAAACTGAATTGGACGGTTTGAAATAAGCCTTATATTTCAGTATTCTCGAAAAGGAATTTAATTTTTAAATTCCTTTTTTTGTAAATAATTGTGTAATTTTAAATTTAATAAGATTCTTATGATTGATATTATAAAAGATTATACGACCAAGCGTCTGGATCTGATCAAACTTCAGTTTACAGAAAAATCTTCTTTGTCAGCTGGTATTATCGCATTTTTATCAATCGTGGTAATTGCGTTTTCATTTTTTATCATCCTTTTTAACTTCGGCATTGCTTTTCTCATTGGTCAGTCTATTGGCAGTATGGGATACGGATTTCTTATCGTTGCAGGATTTTATTTTGTTGTGATGATTGCTGTTTTTTTCTTGAAGAAATTGATCGTCAAATCCATTGCAAATCAGGTTATCGACTTTCTAAAAAAATAAACTTATGGCAACTAAATATACTAATCTTGATGAACTGCGAAGTGAAAAAAGACTTCTGAAACAGGAAATTGGAGAGCTGGAAGATATTCTGACTTTCAAAAGTAAAAAGGAAAGCCTGAGTGTGATGACAAATGGCCTTACAGATAAATTCCTGAAAGAAACCGTGGATGAAGAGGGTGAAAAATCACTGTCTCTGGATACGCAGAATATTATGAGGGAAATATCTACCGGACTGAAAGAAACTGCATCTAGAAAAAATGTTCTAAATTTGGCAAATGATGGCGTAAAATCCGGATTGCTGGAAACAACAATCAAAATGGGAACAGTAGCGCTGGTAAGTAATTTTGCAAAAAAAAGTGTGATGAATAAAAATTGGAAAAGAAAAGCAGTTGGGCTGGCGTTGGTTTACCTCGCACCTTATGCCCTTAGATTTATCAGAAAAAAACTGGATGAATATCAAAAAAACAAAACAGCATCCAGCTTAGAAAAATTAATCTAAATTTTACTTTTTAGAAAAAATTTCTCCCAGAATGATTCCGGCAGACATAGAAACATTGAGACTCTCTGTTGACTGTGACTTTCCGAATCTTGGGATTGTAATCATTTTAGTAATAAGATCTTCCGTGGAAGGTCTTATTCCGTTTCCTTCATTACCGAAAACCAATGAAAATTTCTCCGGAAATGTGGTTTCGTATATATTTTCTCCATTCATATCTGTTCCGAAAACCGGATTTTGATAGTCTTTAAAATATTCTTCAAGATCTGTATAAAAAACATTAACTCTAAGGAAAGAACCCATCGTTGCCTGAATTACTTTTGGATTATAAATGTCTACAGTGTCATTGCTGCAAACAATTTGTTCTATTCCGAACCAGTCTGCCAATCTGATGATAGTCCCCAAATTCCCCGGATCCTGAATGCCATCCAGAATTATTTGAATCTTCACATCCTGTAAAATTTTTCTTTCCGGAATCTTACATACTGCAACCGAATCTTTCGGATGTTGAAGAAAACTAATCTTTTTCAGATCATTAGGCAAGATTTTTTCAGCTTTCAACGTTTTGAAAGTAATATTTTCAGGATCAACAGAAAACAGGTTTTCGATTTCGTAGTCAGAGTTGGGCAGTTCTTTTATAATTTTATTACCCTCAACTAAAAACAAATTGTATTTTTGCCTGTATTTCTTTTTATCCAGAGATTGTATAGTCTTTATAGTATGAGCAGTAAGCATAGTAACAAATATTTTCAAAAATATCATATATTTTATTACTCCGCAATTTTAAGTGTGATTTTGTACGCATGCAATGTGACCAAAAAAGTACCTGACGGCGAATTTCTCCTTACAAAAAACAAATTTGAATACACAGATGGCAAAGTCTTAGGCGACGAGCTTCAGGATATGGTGGCTCAGAAACCTAATAAAAAAGCACTCTTTATTGCGCCGCTAGGACTGATGTTCTACAATGCTGCCAATCCCAAATACGATACAATCCTCAAAGAATATATGACGTACCCAAGTGAGATGAGAAATCAGAAACTTCGGGATTCATTAGCCGTGAAGTACAATCATCCGGAGTATGTGGGGAAAAATCTTTTTTGGAATCGTTTTTTTCATACCGTTGGAAATCCGCCGGTCATTTTCAGTGATGCAAAAACCAAGCAAAGTGTCAAAAGTATCAATAACAGATTGATCAACCGAGGCTATTGGGATGCAGAAGTGAAAACTACCGTTGACAAAGATTCTGCGGCAAAGAAAGCGGAAGTAGAATATATCATCACTCACAAAGATGCGACGAAAATAAAAGAATATTACTACAATATTCCGGATCCTAATATCAGAGCATTGTACGAATCCAGATTAGACAAAAGCCTTGTGAGAAAAGGCCAAATCCTTGATGAAACCGTGCTTGAAAAAGAAATCACCAGAATTAATGATTTGGCAAAAGAGGCCGGATACTACAAATTTAATAATGACAGCCAGGATATTTACTTCGTAGCAGATTCTTTGAACAGCAGAAAAGATGTGCCCGTTGTAATGTCTATTCATAAAGATTCCGCAGATACACCTTACCGGAAAGCTACAATTGGAAGAATCAAAGTTTCCGTAGCGAGGAATATTAATGATACCAAACTTCCTCTGAAAGACAGCATCCGGGGAATTAATATCTACAGAAAAGACAGCGCTTACAGAGCTAATGCACTTTGGCTGCCAATCACCTTGAGAACCGGCGAAGTTTACAAACAGACTAATCTGGATCTTACCAGAAGAAACCTGATCGCGATGAACAACTTCACAATACTGAAAGCATCTGATGAATTGAGAAAAGAGGGAACTGCCGCAGAAAGAGACAGTATTATTGATGTAGAGTATGTTTTGAAACCGCTTCCAAAGTACGAGTTCAACATTGCAACAGATATTCATTATTCCCAAATCCTGAATTTTGGTTTCTCGCCGTCGGTAGATTTGACAACAAGAAATGTTTTTGGAGGCGCAGAAAACTTAGTCACGAGCTTTTCAGGAATTATCGGGACTACGAAAGATCCTAAAAATCCAAATGCTTTTTTCAACGCTTACGAATTATCTGCGCAGGCTTCTCTTCAGTTTCCGAGATTGCTGGTGCCGTTCAAAAATTATTGGAAGCTTGTTCCCAAAAGATATTCACCAACTACGAGTATTAATCTTGGAGCATCCGTCCAAAATAATATTGGATTAGGGAGAATTAACTTCAATACGGGTTTGAGCTATTATGCCAATGTAAATGACGGACGAGTGCAGCACAGATTGACATTGTTTAATACCCAACTAAGTTTAACTCAAAACAAAGACGGCTATTACAGCTATTTTCCTGCTGATAATGAGATTAGAGATAACATTTTTAAGCTTTACGATGTAGATCATCCTGGCGTAATTAATTCAGGTTCCTATGATCAAGTTTCGGCAATCATTTTGGCAGATACACCATTCGTGAACAATCTTATTAATTCTGACAGAAATCTGTTGTATAATTTCCTTCAGTCTATTTATAATAAGGAGCGGCAGACTCAGGATGTTATTATTTCTTCAATTATTTATAATTTCACTTACAACGAGATTGGAAAAAAAGATTACGTCAATCCATTTTCTTTCACAGGTAAAGTAGAAATCGCAGGTAATTTCCTGAATGCCGTGACCAAAAAAGAGGAGAATTATTTGGTTTATGGTAACACCAAGACCATTTTTAATATTCCGTTTTCACAGTTCATCAAGTTTGATTTTGACTACCGAAAATATTTTACTTTCTTTAATGACCGGGCAAAACCGCATACTCTGGCGTTTCGTCAGTTTGTAGGAATTGGGATTCCTTATGGCAATTCTACAGAGATGCCTTTCGTAAGATCGTATTTCAATGGTGGCGCTTACGACATCAGAGCCTGGGTCGCTTTTGGTGGTCTTGGACCAGCCGATTCTCAGTTGGACGAAAGGGTTCGTTCTTACGCGATGGACAATGTGAAGCTGACAACCAGTTTAGAATACAGATTGCCGCTTAATGATACTTTCGAAGCGGCTTTGTTTACCGATGCGGGAAATATTTGGGGATTGAAAGATAATGGATTTGGAGACCAATTCAAATTCAAAAAATTCATCAGCCAGATGGGTGTCGGCAGCGGATTCGGAATCAGAATGAATATTGCCTATGTGAATCTGAGGTTAGATTTGGCTTACAAGATGCACGATCCAAACCGTCCGGAAGGCGAGAGATGGGTCATCAGCAAAATTCAGCCACTCAAACCGACGATCAACTTTGCTATCGGTTATCCATTCTAAAATTTAAAACTAAAAATGCGTCTTCTCAAGTTCATTATAATTATCATTCTTTGCTTATTCGGAATTTACTCTATCTCAATGACTTTTGTGGATGAGAGCAAGAGTTTTGTCCATCATTCTGAGATCGCATATCCTGTAGACAAGGTTTTTCCGCAGTTTAATAATCTTCAGAATTTCACAGCCTGGAATGACTTTTTTAATGGGAAAGAAGATATCAGCTACAGTTTTTTCACGCCTTACGAAGGTCTGGGAAGTTCTATGAAATTTTCTGATAAGAAGAATGATGACTTCGGAGATTTGTTTATCCGATATTCCAATCCCAACAGGACTTTGCGTTACCAGCTTTTTGAAGGTGACAGCAATAATCCTTATTTGATTGATGTTAAATTCGTCCCGGCTGGGAATAAAACCAAGATGATCTGGAATATTCACACACCGAAAAGAAGCTATTTGGAAAGGTCTCTCAATCTTGTCGCGGAAGATTTTTTTGTCGAGAATATTGATAAAAGTATGAAGAATCTTTTTCAGCTTTTAGGAAATAAAGTGGATAAAGATCAACAGCTGGCATCAATTAAATATGACAGTGTAATGGTGGAAAACCGGGAAGGCGGAATACTTTTAGGCGTTAATGTAAGTACCAGAAATACGAAAGAAATTATTTTCAAAAACGTATTGATGAATCATAATAAGGTTCTCAACTTCGTGAAATCTGATCTTGGGAAGAAAGATGATGAAATCGGAGTTCCGGTTTTATTGACCAATCCAGCGAATTTAAAAGACAAAGAAATCTCATATTTCTACGGCGTTCCACTTTCAAAAAGAGTGTCTGTCAGCGATAATAATTTCAATTTTCAAACGCTGAATGCTTCCAAAACCTATGTCATCTATTTTCAGGGAAATTACAACAACCGCATCAAAAACATTCAGGAGCTGCTGAAAAAGGCGAAAAAAGACACACTCAGAAACGGGCAGCTAATGGAGGAGTTTCTCGAAGAACCCACTGATGTTCAGGATGTAAAACTAAAATTATCTCTGCCTGTTTACCGCTAGAAAATCTGATAAATATCATGTATATTTACGGGAATAAATAGCCGCTTTATATGCCATTCCACAAAAATTTCGTAAATTTGGTGGCAATTATTTAATAATAAATATTTAACAGATAATCTGTAATAATGGATAAATTTTCATTTCTAAATGCTGTACATGCTCAATTAATTGATGATATGTATGCGCAATACCAAAAATACCCCGATTCTCTCGAGCCTTCTTGGAAGTCTTTTTTTCAAGGTTTTGATTTCGCTTTAGAAAACTATGGCGATGATGATTCGGTTTCTGCAGCGCCTTCAAGTTCTGCTCCTGTTCAATATGCTCAGCAAGCTGTCACTAATAATGCGGTTTCAGAAGATATTTCAAAGGAATTCAAGGTTGTTAATCTGATCGAAGCTTACAGATCAAGAGGTCACCTTTTCACCAAAACAAATCCAGTAAGAGAAAGAAGGTTTTATTTCCCTACGCTTGATATAGAAAATTTCGGATTGTCTAAGGAAGATCTGAATAAAAAATTCAATTCTGCAACACAAACCGGAATGCCCGGACCTGCGACTTTGCAGGAAATCATTACGCACCTTCAGAACATCTATTGTGATTCTATCGGTGTGGAATATATGCACATCCAGAATGTAGAGGAGAAGAAGTGGATTATGGAATGGGTAAACGTTAACGAAAACCATCCAAACCTTTCTGCGCAGGAAAAAACTGAAATCCTTTTCAAATTAAACCAAGCGGTGGCGTTTGAAAATTATCTTCACACAAAATTTGTTGGTCAAAAGCGTTTCTCTCTTGAGGGTGGCGAATCTTTGATTCCGGCTTTGGATCAATTGATTACAAGATCTTCTCAGCTGGGCGTTGATGAAGTTGTTCTTGGAATGGCACACAGAGGACGTTTGAATGTTTTGACTAATGTTTTCCAGAAATCTTACAAACAGATTTTCTCAGAATTTGAAGGGAAGGAATTTGAAGAAGATGTATTCTCCGGTGACGTAAAATATCACTTGGGTTCTTCTAAAAAAATCACGACAGCAAACGGAGAAGAAGTTAGGATTAATTTAACGCCGAATCCATCACACCTGGAAACTGTAGCTGCCCTTGTAGAGGGAATTTGCAGAGCCAAAGTTGATAATACATACAAAGACGATTATTCTAAAGTTCTACCAATCGTGATCCACGGAGACGGTGCGATTGCTGGTCAAGGTATTGTTTATGAGATCGCTCAAATGATGAATCTGGAAGGTTATAAAACGGGCGGAACAGTTCACATCGTTGTTAATAATCAGGTTTCTTTTACAACTAACTATACTGATGCAAGATCTTCTGTTTACTGTACAGATATTGCAAAAGTGACAGATTCTCCAGTAATGCACATCAATGCTGATGATGTGGAAGCTGTTGTTCACGCCATCAGATTTGCTGCAGATTTCCGTGCGAAATTTGGTAAAGACGTTTATATCGATCTTTTAGGATATAGAAAATATGGTCATAACGAAGGTGATGAGCCAAGATTTACTCAGCCAAATCTCTATAAATTAATCTCAAAACACCAAAATCCAAGAGAAATCTACAAAGATCTTTTGATTAAAGAAAATGTTGTTTCCGATGAGGTTTTAAGCAAAATGGAGAAGGAATTCAAAGCTTTGCTTGATGAGAATTTTGATGCTTCAAAAGAAATCGAAAGAAATACGATGGACGTCTTTATGAAAGACGACTGGACAGATTTCCCACTCGGTGGAAAAGGTTGTGTTTCAAATTCTAATGTTGATACAACTTATGATATTGAAAAATTAAAGGAACTGGCAGTTAAAATATCGACACTTCCTGCAGACAAAAAATTCATTAATAAAATTACCCGTCTTTTCGAAAACAGAGTGAAGATGGTTGAGAATAATTCTTTGGATTGGGCAGCAGGAGAGTTGTTGGCTTATGCAACACTTCTTACGGAAGGTTATAACGTAAGACTTTCCGGAGAAGATGTGGAAAGAGGAACGTTCTCTCACCGTCACGCCGTTGTAAAAACTGAAGATACAGAAGAAGAATACATCCCATTAAGACAAATCAACGAACAAAGATTTGATGTCTATAATTCACATCTTTCAGAATATGGTGTTCTAGGATTTGACTATGGTTATGCTATGGCTGCTCCTAAAACATTGACAATCTGGGAAGCTCAGTTTGGGGATTTTACAAATGGTGCTCAGATTATTGTTGACCAATATTTGGTTGCTGCTGAAGAAAAATGGAAAATCCAGGACGGTTTGGTAATGATGTTGCCTCACGGATCGGAAGGTCAAGGTGCAGAACACTCTTCTGCTAGACTAGAGAGATTCCTTACGCTTGCTGCAAATGAGAATATCATTGTTGCGAACATCACTTCTCCGGCTAACTATTTCCACTTGTTGAGAAGACAAATGAAATTCGGATTCAGAAAACCATTGGTGATCATGACGCCAAAATCATTGTTGAGACATCCAAAAGTAGTTTCTCCATTAGAAGATCTTGCAACTGGAAGTTTCCAGCCAATTTTGGACGATCCAACAGCAGATCCTGCAAAAGTGGAAAGATTGGTGCTTTGTACGGGTAAATTGTATTATGATCTACTTGCTAAGAAAGAAGAATTGAATGATGATAAAGTAGCATTGGTAAGACTTGAGCAAGTTTATCCGTTAAATTTTGAAAAAGTTCAAGCCATCTTTGATAAATATAATAACAAAAAAGACTTGATCTGGGCTCAAGAAGAACCTGAAAATATGGGCGCCTGGAGTTTCATCTTGAGAAACTTTAGAGATACGAACATTCAGTTGATTTCTCCAGTTGCAAGTGGAACGCCTGCACCAGGAAGTCACAAGATGTTTGAGAAAAACCAGACGAAGATCATCAATTCTGTTTTTCAATGTAACGACGAACCTGTAAAAAGACCAGTTACAGCTTAATAAAATTAATAAACTATAAAGAATAACAGTCCTCACAGATTGTTCTGAAATTAAAAACAAAAAAGAGTATGTCAATATTAGAAATGAAAGTTCCTTCACCGGGCGAATCTATCACAGAAGTAGAAATTGCGACTTGGTTAGTACAAGACGGTGATTACGTAGAAAAAGATCAGCCAATTGCAGAAGTAGATTCTGATAAGGCAACTTTGGAACTTCCTGCTGAACAAAGTGGAATCATCACTTTGAAGGCTGAAGAAGGTGAAGTGGTTCAGGTTGGCCAGGTGGTTTGCCTTATTGATATGGATGCTGCAAAACCAGACGGTGGCGCTGCGCCAGCTGCAGAAAAACCAAAAGAAGAGCCTAAAGCGGAAGAGAAAAAAGAAGAACCAGCACCAGCTCCAAAAGCTGAGGCTCCAAAAACTGAAACCTACGCTGCTCAAACGCCTTCTCCTGCTGCTAAGAAGATCCTTGACGAAAAAGGAATTGCTCCAAGTCAGGTAAGTGGTTCTGGCAGAGATGGCAGAATTACAAAAGATGACGCTGTGACTGCTTCAGTTCCTGCAATGGGAAGTGCAAGTGGTGGAAACAGAGGAACATCAACTACAAAACTTTCAGTTCTTAGAAGAAAGATCGCTGCAAGATTGGTTTCAGTGAAAAATGAAACAGCAATGTTGACGACTTTCAACGAGGTTGATATGTCTGAGATCTTCAGAATCAGAAAACAGTATAAAGAAGAATTCGCTGCAAAACACGGGATTGGTCTTGGATTTATGTCTTTTTTCACGAAAGCGGTGACCAGAGCATTGAAACTGTATCCGGATGTGAACGCATCAATCGACGGCGATTTCAAAACTAACTATGATTTCGCAGATATTTCCATCGCGGTTTCAGGACCAAAAGGTTTGATGGTGCCAGTGCTTAGAAATGCAGAAAATATGTCTCTAAGAGGTGTTGAAGCTAACATCAAAGACCTTGCTCTTAAAGTAAGAGACGGAAAGATAACAGTTGACGAGATGACTGGTGGAACTTTCACTATTACCAATGGTGGAACATTCGGATCGATGCTATCTACGCCGATCATCAACCCGCCACAATCTGCGATCTTGGGAATGCACAACATTATCCAAAGACCAGTTGCAGTGGACGGACAAGTTGTGATCAGACCAATGATGTACGTTGCAATGTCTTATGACCACAGGATCATCGACGGTAAAGAATCCGTAGGTTTCTTGGTAGCTGTAAAAGAAGCAATCGACAATCCGGTAGAATTCCTAATGGATGGCGACGAAAGAAAAGCTTTGGAATTGTAAAAAATTTCAATGATATAAAATTAAAAGAGAGCAAATTTTTGCTCTCTTTTTTTGTTATATTTGATCATAAAATTGAAATATGATGGATTGCTTTGAGCTACCACTTTACAAAAAATCACAGGAAATCTACGAAACTTTGAAGGTCATTACCGATTTGTTTCCAGAAGACAATGATTATTTACAAACTGTCAAGCAACATTTGTTGGGCGATAGTATGATCATTCAGGCAAAGATTTGTGGAGCAGAAGCGGTAAAGTTGTATGATATAAAAATGGAGAATGCCACAATTATTAGGAAAGCGGCGCGCGATATAATGGTCGGTGGTAACAATTTGGAACACTTCGGTTTCTCCGATGCAAAATATTATCATCTCGTAAGAAAATTAATAGAAGAGTTCCGTCTTTTGTTTATCGATTGGGTGGCAGGTTTCAATCCAAAACATTACATTGTAGATAATTGGGGACTATTTAATCCACCTGGAATTTCACCAGACCATATTCAAAGTGAGGACGAGCTTGATTTTTTGGATGAAGATGAATAAATTTTAGAAAATTTATAATTTTTACTTTAAAGTCCCTCGTCTTTGGAGAGGGATTTAGGGAGAGGATTCTAATAAGTATCTGGGCAGCTATTTCCGCCTTCCGCTCCAAATCTTTTTTGCCGACGATTTCCGTTTAATTAGAACATTAGTCTCAGCAAAAAAGGATTTCCGCTCAAGTCGGGGTGCGCTTCGCAAAGTTGAAATTGTGTTTTCTAGTTTCAGATTTACCAACCGTTGAAATTTATCTTTGATGAGTTTTACGTCTTTGCGAACCTTAAAAATATTTTCAATACTTTCAAAGAAATCTTTGCGCTCTTTGCGTTTAAATCTTATCCAAAACCAACAAACAATTATTTCAAAACCATTTCCAAAATTCACAATTAATCCTTACTTTTGAGCAATGGAAAATTTCATCGTATCCGCACGCAAGTACCGTCCGCAAGAGTTTGACACTGTTGTCGGGCAATCGCATGTTACCGATACTTTGGAACACGCCATCGACGAAAGTCAATTGGCTCAGGCTCTGCTTTTCTGCGGACCAAGAGGTGTTGGTAAAACGACTTGTGCCAGAATTCTAGCAAGAAAAATCAATGAAAAGTCTGGTGCTGCAGATGATGACGGATTCGCATTCAATATTTACGAATTAGATGCTGCTTCCAACAACTCGGTTGATGATATTCGTGAATTGATTGACCAAGTGAGATTTGCGCCTCAAGTCGGAAAGTATAAAGTATATATTATTGATGAGGTTCATATGTTGTCTCAGGCTGCTTTCAATGCGTTCCTGAAAACTTTGGAAGAACCGCCAGCGCACGCTATTTTCATCTTAGCAACAACTGAGAAACACAAAATCATTCCAACTATTCTTTCCAGATGTCAGATCTATGATTTCAAAAGAATCACGATAGAGGACATTCAGGAGCATTTAAGAAAGATTGCTGAGAAGGAAAATATCACTTACGAAGATGATGCGCTTTACCTGATTGCTCAGAAAGCTGATGGTGCTTTGAGAGATGCTTTATCTATTTTTGATAGATTAAGTACTTTTTCTCAGAAAAACATTACACTCGAAAAAGCAGCAGAAGTTTTAAACATTTTAGATTACGACCAATATCTGAAAATTGCTGATTTGGCGAAGGAAAATGATATTCCAGGTGTTTTGACTGCGTTCGACGAAATTGTGAAAAAAGGTTTCGACCCACATATTTTCATTGCCGGATTGGGAAATCATTTCCGCGATCTGATGATGGCTCAAAATCCAAAAACTTTGAACCTGATCGAAGTTGGAGAAAAAACCAAATCCAAATTTGCCGAGCAATCCCAAAAATGGAAAGCTCAGGAATTGATAGACGGCATCGAGATTTGTAACTTCGCCGACATCAATTATAAAAATTCCAAAAATCCACGTTTGACAGTTGAGATTGCATTGATGCAATTGTCAAGTCTCACGGCAGGTTTGGAAGCTAAAAAAAAAAGTTCTTAATATTAGCGCCACTTCTTGAAGCTAATTTAATTTCCGAAACCAAACCAGTCTCTGCCGAGCCAAAACCTCAGACAGAAAGCAAGCCAGAACCTGTAAAATCAGTTTTTGAAGAACCTAAAAAGGTGATTCAGAAAGCGTCTGAACCGATTGCCAGAAGTTCTTCCAATTCCAAATTTAGCATCAAAGCGGCTTTGGAGCAAAAGGAGGAAATCAAGAAAGATGAGTTTGCTGAGATCAAGGATGAAAATATGCCTTCCAACCATTTCTCACAGACCGATGTGGATAGAGAATGGGATATTTTCCTTAAAAATCTTGCTAGAACCAATACTTTTGTTTACAATGCCATCAGCAGTTTCAAGTTAGAAAAAACGGATGAACATCAGATCACAGTCAAATATTCTTCCGAATTTGCAAAGTCGGAATTCGACAGATTGAGTATTGAGTTCTTTAACCATTTCAAGCATAAAGTCAGCAATTTCAAAATTGAAATCGAGTATCAGACAGATTTGACCATCAAAAAAGAAGTTTTGACCAAACGTAAGATCTTCGAAAAATTTGTAGAGATCAATCCGCTGCTGAAAGATCTGGATGATTTGATGCGTTTCGATTTGACGTAGTTTTTATTTTGAAAATGTTCATATTATGATGTAATAAAGCGTATTCCTAAGTTGTCATAATAGCAGAACTGAAAATATCCATAAAATTCAAAAAATGAAAAAATTGCTTCTTATCATCTTGCTATTCATAGGATTTTCCGCATTTGCCCAAAAAACTCTAACTGAGAAGCAAATTCACGCAGCAATGGATGCGCAGGCTGAAATATTTCTGAAAGCATCAAAAGCGAATTCTTTCTCCGTCGGAATTGTGAAAGACGGAAAGACTTATACCAAACATTACGGCGAAATCGACAAAGGGAAAGGTAATAAAGCCAACAATTCAACATTATTTGAAATCGCTTCCGTTACCAAATTATTTACCGGAACATTGGTAGCGAAAGCTGTTCTGGATGGGAAAATCAATTTGGATGATGACATCAGAAAATATATCTCAGGTTCTTATCCAAATCTTCAATTTAATGGAACACCTGTAACAATTAAAGATTTGGTTTCATTGAAATCTGGTTTTAATAAAGATTTGCCTGACAGAAGTGAAGTGATGAAAGTAAGGAATGACAGCACAGCTTTCAAAGTTGAAAAATTGGAAAAAGCTTACACCAAAGAGCAGTTTTTCAAAGATTTGAAATTAATCAAAATAGAGACTTTACCAGGAACTGTCTACAATTATAACAATGGAACTCTACAACTGACAGCACATATTCTTGAAAATGTTTATGGAAAAAGTTATGAGACTTTGCTAAAGGAAAATATATTTTCTCCTTTAAAATTAAGTAACACAAAACTTCACATCAATCAAAATGAAACCATCGCAAATGGCTATGACGGAAAAGGCGTTTTGATGCCATTTTTGCCATATTCACTTTGGGGCGCGCAAGGTTATTTGAAGTCTGATTTAACGGATTTGACCACATTTCTGAAATTTGAGTTGGATAAAAATAATCCGCTGGTTCAGGAATCGCAACGGGATTTGCTTAATAATAAAAATTATTGGAACGCTTATTTTTGGGATGAAGTGACCGTCAATCACAACGGACGAAATGCCAGAAAACACGGTGGCGCTTTTGGAACGCAGAATTTGTTTTGGGTTTTCCCGGATTATAACGTCGGTATTTCTGTGATCACAAATCAAGGTGGTGAAAATACTTATGGGAATTTATACAATGCTGTCCAAAATCTAATTGACGATTTGAAACCGTTTGGTCAAAAATTAATCGGAAGAGAAATCGAGAAGAAATGTTTTGAAAACATCGATTCCGGAATTGCTTATTACAAAGAGCTGAAAAAAACTAAACCCGATTCTTATAACTTTTCTGAAGAATCCGAACTGAATATTTTGGGTTACAAACTGATGAGAAGTGGAGCATTAGCATCTTCTATCAAACTATTTCAACTTTATGTTTCGGAATTTCCAAACTCTGGAAATCCATATGACAGTTTAGCCGAAGCGTATTTTAATAATAAAGAATACGCATTTTCTAAACAGAATTATCAGAAATCTTTGGAGCTGAATCCTGATAATTCAAACGCCAAAGAAATGCTAGTGAAAATCGAAAATGAAACAAAATCAAAATAGACTCAATTTTATTTTACTACAACATTTATCAGTTAATGAAAAATTAATTGCTCAATCATAGTTCTCATTTCCCATTAATTTATATATTTGTTCAAGATTTCGCTGACAACAGTGGAAATC
This sequence comes from Epilithonimonas sp. JDS, assembly GCF_021261315.1. Lineage (GTDB taxonomy): Bacteria > Bacteroidota > Bacteroidia > Flavobacteriales > Weeksellaceae > Epilithonimonas. The sequence continues at coordinate 216,190 of NZ_JAJSAX010000003.1, read as the reverse complement.
AATTAACCCAATCAAGCTAAAAAGCCTTCCAGTAAGGCATTTATAAATGGAATCAATCCAATTTCCATATCTTTCAACTTTTGCATCTGCCGAGTATTTTGGTGGATCATTTAGCTTTTTTGGAACTTATTATAGAAATTTTAGAACCTATTACCGATTTTATTGGTTTAGCTAAAAAATTTCTTTCTCAAAAATCTACGGAAACATTCAGCTGTCCGTATCTCATTTAAAATTTTTAAACGTCATTTTTTGGAAAAGAATTATAAATAAAAATTTATAACAGATATACTATTGCATTAATTTAAAATATATAAAATTAGAAATATGAACTTAAACGAATTGACAAATGATTGGGTAAACGACTTCGCAAACCCAATGATCATCGCAGGACCTTGTAGCGCAGAAAGCGAATCTCAAATGCTTGGAACGGCAAAAAGACTGAAAGAAAGTGGTGCACAGATCTCCGCTTTCCGTGCTGGAATCTGGAAACCAAGAACAAAACCAAACGGTTTCGAAGGTGTAGGCGTGATCGGTCTCAACTGGCTGAAAAAAGTAAAAGAAGAATACGGTTTCAAAACAGCAACTGAGGTGGCAAACGCGCATCACGTTTTCGCAGCGTTGGAAGCAGATGTGGACATCCTTTGGATCGGCGCCCGTTCTACAGTAAATCCATTTACAGTTCAAGAGATCGCTCAGGCTTTAAGAGGGACAGACAAACCAATTTTGGTAAAAAATCCCGTTAATCCGGATTTGGCACTTTGGATCGGTGCTTTGGAAAGATTATTAGGTCAAGGGATTGAGAATGTTGGTGCGATCCACAGAGGTTTTTCCACTTACCAAAAAACAAAATATAGAAACATCCCGAACTGGCAGATTGCTTTGGACTTCAAAAATCAGTTCCCGAATATCCCATTATTCATCGATCCATCTCACATTTGTGGGAACAGAACAGGTTTGGCTGGCGTAGCGCAGGAAGCTTTCAACGTAGGTTACCAAGGTGCGATCATAGAAAGTCACGAAGATCCAGACAACGCGTGGAGTGATGCTTCTCAGCAGATCACGCCGGAAGTGTTGGCAGAGATGATCGGCAATCTTCAGATCCGTAACTCCGATATCTCAGGTTACGAGGACGAGATGGGAAAACACAGAACACTCATCAGCGATATGGATTTCCAGTTGATCGAGTTGCTTTCCCAAAGAATGAAGATCTCCGAAAAGATTGGAACTTTGAAAAAAGAAAACAACATCGCGATTTTCCAGCCAGAACGTTGGAAAGTGATAACAGAATACGCCAATCAAAAAGCCAGCGAAACAGGAATGTCCCAAGAATTCATCGAGAAAGTTTTCAAAGCGATCCACGAAGAAAGCATCGAGGTTCAGAACGGCATTATGATCAACAAATAATTGCCAGTCTGAAGTTTTAAAAAACTTTTATTTATTTGGGCAGCTTTATCCGCCTTCCACTCCCAATCTTTTTTGCAGACATTTTCAGTTTCAAAAGATATGATCAATACGCAAAAAAGGATTTCCACTCAGGCCGGGCTGCGTAAGATTCTACGCTTCAAAAAGCCTTGTCAAGGTTTAAAACCTTGACAAGGCTAAATATATATTTCAAGACCCTTTCAGATTTCAAACTCTGAAAGGGTTTTTATTTGTCAACACGATAAAAGCTTTAACTTTGTGAAATATTAAAATCTATTTTTTGAAAGGAATCATCATCAAATCTACGGGAAGCTGGTATCAGGTTTTGGAAGCAGAATCTAAAACTATCTACGAAGCCAGGATCCGAGGCAAATTCAAACTGATAAAAACCAGACTTACAAATCCACTTGCAGTAGGAGACGAAGTCGAATTTTCTTTGGAGCAAGATGATGTGGCCTGGATCACCAAGATCTTTCCGAGAAAAAACTATCTCATCAGAAAATCGGTGAACCTTTCCAAAGAAGCTCATATCATTGCATCTAATGTAGATATTGCCTGTTTCATTTATACCTTGAAGTTCCCTGAAACATCATTAGGATTTTTGGACCGTTTTCTTGCTTGTTGCGAAGCTTATAACATCAAGCCCTTGATTTTATTCAACAAAATGGATACTTTGAATGACGAGGAAAAAGAAATCGTAGAAAACATCGAAGCAATGTACCAAAACATCGGTTACGACACTTTGAATATCTCATCCTACACAAAACTGAATCTAAATTTTTTGATTGATAAGATTAAAGATAAGACATCTGTATTTTTCGGACATTCCGGTTGTGGAAAATCAACTTTGGTCAATGCGATGCAACCTGACCTTCATATCAGAACTGGTGAAATTTCGGAATCTCAACTCAAAGGAAAACACACGACAACTTTTGCGCAGATGCATTTCTGGGATTTTGGAGGTTCGGTGATCGATACGCCTGGTGTTCGTGAATTTGCGATGATTGACGTTCAGAAAGAAGAAATCCAGCATTATTTTCCTGAGATCTTCCAAGCTGGTAGGAGTTGCAAATATCACAACTGTATGCATATCAACGAACCAAAATGTGCCGTTCTGCAAGGATTGGAAACCGGAGAATTAGAAGAGACGCGATATATCACCTATCTCAAACTGATGGAAGAAGCAGACGAGATGAATCAAAACTAAAATAAAAAAGTCCTGTAAATTAATTATTACAGGACTTTTGTTTTATTTAAAATTGAGAGATTAGAATTTCCAGCCTAATGTCACAAAGAAATTACTTCTCGTGTTTTTTACTTTCGAAACAGCAAACGCTTCACTATTGACATCATATCCTCCGTTGAAATAACCTGTATTCGCATCCACACTTCCCTGTAGAAACGGACTGGAATATTCGGAAGTTATATTCTGATAAGAAGCATCAATATAGAATGCCTGGAAATCATAACCTAAACCAGCGCCAAATGTATTTCGTTTTCCAATCATTAAGTTTGAGAAAGATTGGTTTGATGTTGTGCCGTTATCATTATAGGCTAATAATGAAAGATTGTCAAAACTATTTCCCTGATAAGCATAACCTCCTCTTAGTCTGAAAGCAGCAATTCTGTATTCCGCACCAACCCGCACTTCAGAAGCATTTTTGTAAGAATCACTGAAAAAATCATTCAGTTCTCTTTCAGCATCACCATACTCTTTGTATTTCGGTTTAGTAATGCCCTGGATGAAATCTACATTCAATGCGAAGTTCTTACTTGGAACAAAAGCCGCACTTAAAGTTGCTTTCATAGGTGTTACCAAAGTTCTGTCTTCGCCAAAAGTGTCATCAGGCTGTCCAAAATCATATTGATTATAAACCCTATCGATGCTCCACCAGGTTGGAGATTCTAAAGCTGCACCTACACGGAATTGATTGCTAAGTTTTGCAATCACACCAATGTTGGCAGAAAATCCATCAGAATGTTCTTCGTAAGGTGTATATTGTTTAGCATAATCCAGATAGCTTTTGTCATCATCCGAATAGAAACCAGCTGTATCGTATTGTCTCAAAAATGAGTTATGAAAATTAAGTCCGGCTCCTAGATAAAGCCTGTTGTCGTAATTAGCTCCCACCGCAAAATTCATTTTCGACTGATTGCCTTCTCTGTTATAAGCATGACCTAAAAATCGATAATTAAGAACTTTATCAGGAATAGAAAAATTATCTACAATATTAATATTATCATTGCCTGCAGATTCTGAATAGTTTTCTAAAGACTGCGTTGCATAGTTGATTCCTACATTTATAAATTTCCATTTGGAACCCATCTCGCCAAGATTAAAAGTCAAAACACCGCCAGTATTGCTGACGTCAGTATTGTTGATGGTGTAGTTCAGAGACTTTCCTGCAAAGGTAGTGGTGTTCTTATTACTATTGACTCCGAGTGTCAGGTTAAGGTCATTTGTGATGAAAACTCCGATTCCAGCAGGATTGACATTGGCTGATGAGATATCGCCACCCAACGCTCCGATAGATCCTGCCATCGCATTGTATTTTGCAGTTCCGTTAATTGGATTTCCCGAGTATACATCAACTGTATTTGTAATTACCGAAATGTCCTGAGCGTGCAGATAAGCAAATGAAACAGGAATACTTAGCAGTAATAAAGTCTTTTTTAGCATTTTTATATGAAATGTATTTTAAATTAATGATTATCTTCTTCCGCCGCCACCGCCGGATCTCATTCCGCCGCCACCGCCTGAGCCACCAGATCTGAATCCGCCGCCGCCAGAATTAAATCCGCCAGAATTTGATGATCTTGTAGGTGCAGAGTAAGACTCATTTCTAAAACCACCATTATTCTGAGATCTTATTCCTCCGTTGTTTGGATAGCTTTGAGTTCTGGTTCCGCTATTATTAGGATATGAATTTCTGATTCCGCCATTGTTAGGGTAGGATCTAACATTTCCATTGTTTGGGAAATTTCTAACGCCGCTGTTTCCATTTCTTACACCATTATTAGCCTGATTTCTGGTTCCGTTGTTGAGGAAATTATCAGCTTGTCTTCTGAAACCATTGTTACTTGGTCTCATTCCGCCGCTGTTATTAATTCCGTTGAATCGGCTGCCACTTCTGTTTTGAGAAATCATACCGCCAAGTCTGCCGTTGGATCCGGATCTGTTGTAATTGATCGGGTGGTAGTATCCGCCGCCATAGTAACCACCCCAGCCACCATAGCCATATCCCCAGAATGGATCATAGAATCCGCCTCCCCAGCCCCAAGGTGAGTAGAAGGAATTACCCCATCCGAAGCCCATTCCCCAACCCCAAGAGTTGAAAGGACTGTTCCAGCCATAATATCCGTATCCGGGATATCCCCAGCCGCCGAAACCGCCGTAGCCGAATCCCATTCCCCAGCCACCGTAACCCCAGTTGTTGAAGCTGGAGTAGTTGGTTTCAGTTCCTGTATAAGCACCCCAGTCAGAATCGTTGGTTAATGCGTAACGATTTTGCTGATCCTGAATGTTCTGCTGATTGTTATCGTAAATACTTGGATAAGTGTCTTGGTAATTATAATAATTATCAACCTGATTTCCGTTGGAATATGAACCTGCAGGAAGAGAATCTCTGTTCGGATCATAATATACGCCGTCCGTTTCTGAATAACCGCCAGTGTAAATCACACAGGAAGTCAGCAGAGAACTACTGGCAATCAAGATCAAAGCTTTTGATTTGATCAGATTTGAGAAGTGAGTAATGTTTATATTTTTCATTTTATGAGAAGTATTAAGTTTGCTATATTTGTACTCTTAAAAGAAACCAAAATTTGTACCAGTAATTTATTTACAAAGTACCGTAAAATTAGGCTTTTTATTTAGATTAGAGAAAGTTAAAAAAGTTAAAAAATAGTTTAAAAAAATATGGCAAAATTAACATCAAGAGCAGAAGATTATAGCAAATGGTATAATGAATTGGTTGTTAAAGCAGATCTGGCAGAGAATTCTAGCGTTAGAGGATGTATGGTAATCAAACCTTATGGTTATGCAATTTGGGAAAAAATGCGTGACGAAATGGACAAAAAGTTCAAGGAAACAGGACATCAAAATGCTTACTTCCCGCTGTTTGTACCCAAAAGCTTATTCGAAGCTGAAGAAAAAAATGCTGAAGGTTTTGCCAAAGAGTGTGCTGTTGTCACACATTACAGATTAAAAACAGATCCAAATAACCCGGCTAAATTAATTGTAGATCCAGATGCTAAATTGGAGGAGGAATTGATAGTTCGTCCAACTTCTGAAGCTATTATTTGGAGCACCTATAAAAACTGGATTCAGTCTTACAGAGATCTTCCTATTTTGATTAACCAATGGGCAAATGTTGTGCGTTGGGAAATGAGAACGAGATTGTTCCTAAGAACTGCAGAATTCCTTTGGCAGGAAGGCCACACAGCTCACGCAACCAGAGATGAAGCTGTGGAAGAAACTGAAAAGATGTTGGAAGTTTATGCGAAATTTGCCGAAGACTTTATGGCAATTCCGGTTTTCCGAGGTATCAAAACTCCATCTGAAAGATTTGCAGGAGCAGACGAAACTTATTGTATCGAAGCTTTGATGCAGGATGGAAAAGCACTTCAAGCAGGAACTTCACATTTTCTGGGACAAAGTTTCCCGAAAGCTTTTGATGTGAAATTTACGAATAAAGAAGGAAAGCAAGAATATCCTTGGGCATCATCCTGGGGAACTTCCACAAGGTTGATGGGTGCCTTAATTATGACGCATTCGGATGATCTTGGATTGGTACTGCCTCCAACTTTAGCACCAATTCAGGTTGTAATTGTTCCGATTTTCAAAGGAGAAGATCAGTTGGCAGAAATTAGTGAAGTGGCTTTGGAAATTCAAAGTAAGTTGAGAGCGAAAGGTATTTCGGTTAAATTTGATAATGACACGCAGAACAAACCAGGCTGGAAATTTGCGGAATATGAATTGAAAGGAGTTCCATTGAGAATTGCGCTTGGACAAAGAGATCTTGAGAACAAAACTGTTGAACTGGCAAGAAGAGATAATTTAACCAAAGAAACGGTTTCTATCGAAGGTCTTGATACGTATATCGAAGAATTATTAAAAACGATTCAAAGTGATATTTACAACAAAGCTTTAAAATTCAAAGAAGAAAATATTACGAAAGTTGATTCTTATGAAGAATTCAAAAAGGTATTGGTAGAAAAAGGAGGTTTTATTCTCGCACATTGGGATGGAACCGCTGAGGAGGAAGAGCAAATCAAACAGGAAACCAAAGCAACCATCAGATGTATTCCTTTGAACAACGAGCAGGAAGATGGCGTTTCTCTAATCTCTGGGAAGCCTTCGAAGCAGCGAGTAGTATTTGCAAAGGCTTATTAATATTAGGTTTATAAAATTTATGAATCCGTCTCATCAAAAAGTGGGACGGAATTTTTTATTCTATAATTTAAGGAGTTAGGTAAAAGTTAAATCATAAATAGTTAAAGTTTTATTAAAATTATTCATAATGAAAATTTGTGGATTAATATTTGGTAACATTACACAACATCAAACATTAAAAATAAACTATTATGTCAACCAATCTTATCGACCTGATCAAAGGTCAACTGGGACCAGCAACAGTGTCTCAAACCGCAACTCAACTTGGAGAGAGTGAATCAGGAATTTCAAAAGCTATTTCAGCACTTTTGCCAGCTGTCGTTGGTGGTTTTGCAAACAGCAACACGCAATCGGAACTTTTCAGTACTGTAAAAGAAGCAGCATCATCCGGAATTTTATCAAATCTATTAGGAAATCTGAACGGAAGCGATTCTGTAATTTCCAAGATTTTGAGTCTGATCTTTGGTGATGGAGACAAACTTGCAGCTATCACAAACGCTGTTTCATCTTACGCGGGCATCAAAACTGAATCAACCAATTCATTATTGAATCTTGTAACAGGAGCCACTGCAGGAACTCTAGGAAAATATGCGGTTGATCACAATTTGGACGTTTCTTCATTTGGTAATCTGTTGAGTGATCAGAAAGGACTTTTATCGGGCTTACTGCCTGCCGGATTCAGTTTTGCATCTTTAGGATTAGGAAGTTGGTTCGGACCATCGGAGGCAGAAACTTTGAATGTTGTTCCGGAACCTTTGCAGACGCCGATCGGAGATGTTAATCCTGTGACGCCTGTTACAGAAAATCCGATTGTGACAGAGACACCAAGATCTACTGTGACAGAAACTACCAGACCTATCGTAACAGATGCGCCTAAAGTAGATGTTACAAGAAGTGGAAGTACACACGAAATTGTATCAGACAATTCTGGTGGAGGAAGTATTTGGAAATGGTTACTGCCATTGCTTTTATTATTACTTTTAGGCTGGTTCTTCTGGAAACAATGTGATAAGAAAGCGGAAGTTGTTCCGGTTGCTACAACAGATTCAGCAAATACAGTTGTAGATAGCAGCGCAACTACAGCTACAGCAACTCCTACAAAAGTAGATGAAGATATTGATCTGAATGGCGTTGCACTCAAAGGTTACAGAGGTGGAATGGAAGATAATATGATTACATATCTTAAGTCCGGAGATTACAAAACTGCGAATGACTCAAAATTAAAAGATACCTGGTACAATTTTGACCACGTTAATTTCAAAATCGGAAGTGCTACAGAATTAGAAGCTGGTTCTCAAGGACAGTTGGATAATTTGGTAGCAATTTTAAAAGCTTATCCGGATGCTAAAATCAAAGTTGGAGGTTATACTGATAAGACAGGCGATGAAGCTGCTAACTTAAAATTATCACAAGGAAGAGCTGATTTTATCAAAGCTGCTTTAGGAAAAGCCGGCGTAGGATCTCAGGTTTTGGAAGCTAAAGGTTACGGAAGTGAATTTGCAGAAGTTCCTGCAACAGCATCCAATGACGAAAGAGCAATTGACAGAAAATTAGCGGTTAGATTTGCTAAATAATTTTAAATAAAATGACATAAAAACTGCCAAGAAATTGGCAGTTTTTTTATTGTTAACTTGCGAGTTAAGTACAGTATAACTATTTTTGTTAGTCTAATCTAACAATGACAATCATTGAATCAATCAAATCATAATATAGGCTGGCGGACAGAGAAGAGTTCGAACTCTCTAAACGAAGTTTTTTCCAGCGTCAATATTCCGAAAGACGGCAGTTTTAAAAAGAAATTATTGGCTTATATGGGTCCGGGTCTTCTTGTGGCTGTAGGCTATATGGATCCTGGAAACTGGGCGACAGACATTGCCGGTGGAGCGCAATTTGGTTACACTTTGCTTTCCGTCATTTTAATTTCAAACTTGTTTGCTATTCTTTTGCAGCATCTTTCTGTAAAGTTAGGTGTGGTAGCAGAACGGGACTTGGCTCAGGCTTGTAAAGATCATTTTCATCCGGCGGTCAATTTTGTACTTTGGATTTTTTGTGAAATTGCCATTGCTGCCTGCGATCTTGCGGAAGTTATAGGATCTGCGATTGCACTTAATCTACTGTTCGGAATTCCGCTGAGTGTCGGCGTTGTGATTACGATTATTGATGTTTTCCTGATTTTATTCCTTCAGGCAAAAGGTTTCAGATATATTGAAAGTATTGTTGGCGGATTAATTTTCATCATTTTTGTCGCATTCTTTTATGAGATTTTCCTCAGTAAACCGGATATTTTTCCATTGCTGGAAGGATTAATTCCGAAAAAGGAAATCATCACAAATCCATCAATGCTTTACATTGCGATCGGAATTTTGGGCGCCACTGTAATGCCTCATAATCTGTATCTCCATAGCAGCATTGTCCAAACCAGAAATTATCCAAGAACTACGGAAGGCAAAAGAGAAGCTTTGAAGTTTGCAAGTATCGACAGCAGTCTTTCATTAATGTTGGCATTTGTTATCAATGCTGCAATTTTGATTATTGCCGCCGCAACGTTTCATACTTCAGGAAACAAAGATGTGGCGGATATTAATGATGCTTATATGCTATTAACACCGCTTCTCGGAACAACTCTAGCAAGTATTTTCTTTGGAATTGCACTATTGGCTTCGGGGCAGAATTCTACTTTGACAGGAACTTTGGCCGGACAGATCGTGATGGAAGGTTTCCTCAATATCAGACTGAAGCCTTGGGTTAGACGATTGATTACAAGAACTATTGCCATCATTCCTGCATTGGTTATTTCTATTATTTATGGAGAAAAAGGAACAGCAGAGCTTTTGGTTTTCAGTCAGGTGATCCTATCGATGCAATTGAGTTTTGCTGTTGTTCCATTGGTAATGTTCACCAACAGCAAAGCGAAAATGGGAGAATTCGCCAATAAGATGTGGCTCAAGATTCTTGCTTTTGTGATCAGCGCAATCATTATTACTTTGAATCTTTATCTACTAAAAGAAACTTTCTTTTGATAATAAATTGAATTGATATAAAACAAAAACCGCCTCGTGATAAATGAGACGGTTTTTTTTGTTCTAAAGTTGTATTGAAGACCAACTTCCTTTCTTGCGAAGCGCGCCCCGACCTAAGTGGATCTCGATGTAAAATCGGGCGGAAAAAGGCGCCCAAATAATTTTACCCTAATTTCTTAGAATCTGCAACGAATTGTGCCAATCCAGAATCTGTCAAAGGATGATTCAATAGGTTAAGGATTGACGGAAGTGGAGATGTGATGACATCTGCACCTATCTTCGCACAGTTGATGATGTGCATAGGACTTCTGATAGAAGCCGCAAGGATTTCTGTATCAAACATATAATTGTCAAAAATCAAACGGATCTCTTCGATAAGATTAAGACCGTCAACCGAAATATCATCCAATCTTCCCAAGAACGGAGAAACATAGGTTGCGCCGGCCTTTGCTGCCAAAAGTGCCTGCCCAGCGGAGAAGATCAATGTACAGTTTGTTTTGACGCCTTTATCAGAAAAATATTTTAAAGCTTTGATGCCGTCTTTGATCATTGGGATTTTAACCACAATTCTCTCGTGAAGTGCTGCCAGCTCGTCGCCTTCTTTGATCATTTCCTCGTAGGTAGTCGAAAGAACTTCTGCAGAAACGTCGCCGTCCGAAATATTGCAAATGTCAACATAATGCTTGTTGATCGCTTCTTTGCCGGAGATTCCTTCTTTTGCCATAAGCGAAGGATTGGTTGTAACGCCGTCCAGGATTCCAAGATCTTGCGCTTCTTTGATTTGTGCTAAGTTGGCTGTGTCAATAAAAAATTTCATTATATAATTTTATTTTAAAGTTTAATTATTTTGAATGCTACGCAAATATACATTTTTAGTTCGCTCCGCAAAAGAGCAAAAAAAAGAAGCCCGAAGGCTTCTTTATGATTATTTTATCGCAGCTTCTTTTGCTTTGAATTCGTTGTATTTCGCAGTGTTCTGCGTTGTCATGTACATTCCTTTCAGAAGGCTTACAACTTCCTTGTTGTTAGGATCTGCCTGATACATTTGTTCAGCGTAAGGTAATGCTTTCTGGAATCTGGCTCTTCTTTGGTCAAGAACTTTGTTTGCTGCATCTATCTTTCCGGCTTTTTTCAGATTTCTGTATTCCTCAATAGCTTTACCGTCATCTTCTCCGATGATAGAGAATACCAAGTTATTAAGCGCATTAGGGAATTTTGGATCCATCTCTACCAATTTTTTGTACGTAGCTTCTGCTTCTGCAGCTTTTGAAGGATCTTTGCTGTACATCACACCTAGATTGTAGATGCTTTCTTTATCATTTGGATTCTTTGCAATTTTAGCTTTCAAATTATTTACAAACTCGTCTGTTTTACCAGTTTTGAAATAAGAATTGCTTTGAACCTGAGAAAGAGATTGGTTGTTTGGGAACTTTTTCAAGCCTTCTTCAGCCACTTTTCCAGCTTCTTCAAATTTATTCTGAGCAAATAACAATGAAGCTAAAAGATCGTAAAGTTCTTCCTGCTTGCTCGGCGTTGTTTCAGTTTTGAATTCTGTGTAGCCAGCACCGTCCGGTGTTTTTTTGTAAAGGTCAAACGCAGCTTTGTCAAGTGTTTCTTTGTTTCCAGCTTTGTTTTTTGCAGTGTATATTGTTTCTACGCCAGTATATCCGGATTTGATCAAAGAATCAAGAATGGTCACGGCTTTATCTTTGTTGTCGGCAGTTTGAGCATAAGCAACACCGGAATAATAAAGATAGTTTTTGTCATCCTGTCCAGCCGCTTTGAAGAGATAATAAGTCTCAGCAAACTTTTCTCCCGCTACATCAAATTTCTTTTCGTTGTAGCTTTTGGTAGCGACTTCGTTTGCCTTTTGCAAAAGCGGGTTGATAGATTGTCTTAGTTTATCTCCCAACGCTGGCGTATACTTATCCTGTTTCAAAGATAATCCTGCGCCATATTTATCAGAAGCTTCTTTTCCTACGAAATAAACTTTGTTTTTCTCCGCATCTTTTCCTGTGTAGATTTCCTCTTTTCCAAGGTTTGCAATTTTTGCAAGATATTCTGCACCTTCTGTATTTTTTCCGGATTTTAGTAATGTAAATCCTTTCACATAATAATACTGCTCAAGAAGAGATGGTTCTAATAAATAGGTTTTGTCTCCAAAAATACTTTCTGCTTTTGATATTTCTGAATTGGCAGTTGCAAGATCGCCTGAATCAACTGCTTTTACAGCGTTAGCGATTTCTTTTTTCTGTGCACTTACTAATGCTACAGACAAAACTGCTAAACTTAAAATTAATCTTTTCATTATGTTAATTTTTAAACTTTTATTTTTTATTCTTAATCTTCGGTTTCGTCGGCGTTGTCAGTATCGTCAGCGTTATCAGCTGCTTCTTCATCTTCAATTTTCTTCAACTCTTCTTCATCACCGATGTTGATCTGATTGTTTCCTGTCTGCGGTTTCACTTTGAATTCCGGATTGTTGCTGTCATTTTCCGCAACTTCTCCGTCTTCTTCTTCCACAACTTCGCTGTCCATTTCTACTTTTGCAATCGCTGCAATTTCGTCCTTGGTTTTAAGGTTAATAACTTTCACACCTTGGGTATTTCTACCCATCACGCGCATTTCGTTCATATTCATTCTGATGGCAACACCAGATTTGTTGATGATCATCAATCCGTCTTCATCTGTCACACTTTGAATAGCGATCAGGTTTCCGGTTTTTTCAGTAATGTTCAAAGTAATGACACCTTTTCCACCACGATTTGTGATTCGGTAATCTTCAACAGCTGTCCTTTTTCCATAACCTCTTTCTGATACAACCAAAACTGTATCATTTTCCAAGTCATTAACAACAATCATTCCGATTACTTCGTCACTATCTTCAAGAGAAATACCTCTTACACCTATCGATCCTCTGCCGACAGCTCTCGCTTTTTCTTCAGGGAAACGGATACATTTACCGTTTTTGGTCGCGATCATGATCTGGGAATTTCCGTCCGTCAATCTTGCGCCTAATAGGGCATCATTATCACGGATCTCGATGGCATTTACACCATTTGTTCTCGGTCTGGAGTAAGCTTCTAATGATGTTTTCTTGATGGTTCCGTTTTTCGTGATCATCACAACATTCATTTGGTTGATATATTCCTGATTCTTAAGATCTTTGGTTCTGATGTAAGCCTTGATCTTATCGTCTTGTTCTATGTTAATTAAGTTTTGAACAGCCCTTCCTTTTGCAGTTTTAGAACCTTCCGGAACTTCAAACACTCTTAGCCAGAAACATTTTCCTTTTTCTGTGAAGAATAATAGATATTCGTGGTTTGTGGCTGTAACGATATATTCCAAGAAATCCTCGTCTCTTGTCGTTGCCGCTCTATTTCCAACGCCACCTCTGGACTGTACTTTATATTCGGAAAGAAGTGTTCTTTTGATGTAACCAGCGTGAGAGATGGTCAAAACAACTTTCTCATCCGGGATCATATCTTCAATAGAGAATTCTCCACCAGTATAATCAATCTCTGAACGTCTTTCGTCGCCGTATTTTTCTTTGATCTCCTGAAGTTCTTCTTTGATGATCTCATAACGTCTTGGCTCATTGGTCAAAATGTCTTCCAAGTCTTTTATTAAGGCCATAATTTCTTCGTACTCAGCACGGATCTTGTCCAATTCCATTCCCGTAAGACGAGCCAAACGAAGATCCAGAATGGCCTGCGCCTGAAGGTCAGAAAGTTCAAATTCTTCGATCAAGCCTTCCTTCGCTGCTGCAGGATTTGCACTATGACGGATAATCGCAATCGCTCTGTCAAGAGAATCCTGAGTGCCGATCACTTTCATAAAGCCTTCAAGGATGTGGGCTCTTTCCTGTGCTTTTCTCAGTTCGTATTTTGTTCTTCTTACAATCACTTCGTGACGGTGATCTACGAAATGCAGGATCATATCTTTCACGTTCAGTTGTACAGGACGTCCTTTTACCAAGGCGATATTGTTAACTGAAAACGAAGTTTGTAGAGAAGTATATTTATATAATAGATTTAGGACAACATTTGGAATCGCGTCATTCTTAAGTTCGTAAACGATACGCATACCATTTCTGTCAGACTCATCACGGATCTCATAGATTCCTGGGAGTTTGTCATCTTTTACCAACTCAGCAGTTCTGGCTATCATCTCTGCTTTGTTGACCTGATAAGGAATTTCTGTTACAATGATCGCGTTTCTGTTCCCGATTTCTTCGAAGTTGATCTTCGCTCTCAAAACGATACGTCCTCTTCCTGTATGGAAAGCATCACGCACGCCATCATAACCATAAATAATTCCACCTGTTGGGAAATCTGGCGCAATGATGTGCTTCATCAACTCATCGATGGTAATTTCTTTATCATCGATGTAAGCGCAGATCGCATCAATACTTTCGGATAGGTTGTGAGGCGCCATATTCGTCGCCATCCCAACTGCAATTCCGGAAGCTCCGTTTACCAAAAGACTTGGGATCCTTGTAGGAAGAACGGTAGGTTCTGTTAAACTATCATCAAAGTTATTTTGGAAATCAACCGTTTCTTTATCAAGATCGGCAAGGATCTCATCGGATATTTTTTTAAGTCGTGCTTCGGTGTAACGCATTGCTGCTGGTGGATCGCCGTCCATAGAACCAAAGTTACCTTGTCCGTCAACCATTTGATAACGCAAACTCCAAGGCTGAGCCATTCTTACCATCGCATCATAAACCGAGCTGTCGCCGTGTGGGTGATATTTACCTAAAACGTCTCCAACAATTCTCGCAGATTTCAAATGTTTTCTGTTAGAAAAGACATTAAGACCGTACATACCGTAAAGAACTCTTCTGTGAACGGGTTTCAGTCCGTCTCTCACATCTGGCAAAGCTCTTGATACGATTACTGACATCGAATAATCGATGTAAGAGGTTCTCATCTCGTCAACAATGTTGATCGGTATTAACCTTTCTCCTTCCTTATGCATAAATATTTTTTAATTTATTGTAAATCAGAATATTAAAATACATTCTGACCCTTTAAGTTTTTCTGTTTTTTATAACGGGCTAATTTACAAAAAAAATACGATTTTTGCATTCTGAATTTATCAACATTAATCATAAAAAAATATTAAAAATGAGCATCCTAAGTATTACATTTCATACAATCGAAAATAAAATTGAAGAATGGGACCTCTATGTGGAAAGTGATCTGCATCAAATGGTTGAAAATCTTCTGGATGTTGAAAAATATATTCTTTCTGAAGTTCGATCTGATATGTTGGGTGAAGGAAAAAATACCAATTTGCTTTTGGTTTTTGATAATGATGATATGAGAGATCAGTTTATGGAAAGTGAATTGGTGAATCTTGAAGAAAGAATCAATACGAGATTTGGAGAATATGTAATGGTCTTTCCAACTTTTCTTGATCCGAAGAAAAAGAGATTTTAATAAGAAAAACTTAGATTAAAATTCTTTAAACCACAAAAGTTATTTTTTTTATTAAGTTTACCAAAAGTTCAAAAAAGAAATATGTTTTAACACGTTTGCTTTTTTGGTCTTTTCCAAGTTTTATCTTAGATTTTCTTTGTGACTTTTGTGGTTTAATATTTTCAAGTTATTGGGAATAATTTTTGGAGTTACTTTGTAGCTCCTTTATTTTTATAAATTATGTTCGATAAACAACAACGAAAACTTAAACGTTCCGCCAGATTGATCTCCGTTCTCAGCAAGTATGGCTTCAAAGATATGATTGCCAGAATGGGGAAAAAACCAGAAGAAAATTCTCTAAATTCTGATGAAATCATTTCCAAAGGGACAGTTTACGAGAGGATTCGATTGGTTTTAGAAGAATTGGGTCCGACTTTCGTAAAGCTTGGCCAAACCTTTAGTAATCGGGAAGATCTGCTTCCGCCAGAGTTGATTCAGGAGTTGCAAAAACTTCAGGATAGAGTAGAAGTTGTTGATATGAATATTGAGGAAATCCTGGAAAATGAATTCAACATTTCGGTCAAAGAACATTTCTCTGAAATTGTTTCGAAACCTTTGGCGACGGCTTCTATTGCACAAGTTTACAGAGCAACTTTGATCACTGGAGAAGAAGTGATTTTAAAGATCAAAAAACCGGATGTTCTGAGTGTGATTGAGGATGATTTGCTATTAATAAAAGATTTAGTCAAATTAATTTCAACGTATTCCGAAATTGCTTCAAAATTAAATCTTAAACAAGCGATTGCTACTTTTGAAAAGTCTTTGCTGGAGGAAGTTTCACTGGTCAATGAACGCAATAACATCAAACAGTTTGCTTTAAATTTCAAAAATAATAAGGAAACCTACGTTCCCATTGTCTATGACGAATTTTCCAATAATAATGTCCTCTGTATGGAGTTTATTGACGGAATCAAGGTCACGGATAAAACGGAACTTCTTAATAATAACATCAATCCAGTTGTGATTTCGGAAGTTGGTTTGAGGCTTTTCGTTTCTCAGATTTTGGATTACGGATTTTTCCACGCGGATCCACACGCTGGGAATATCTTGGTGAAGAAAGATGGGAGAGTGGTTTTTATTGATTTTGGTGCCGTTGGGAAAATTCAGCCGAATGATAAAGAGATTTTGGAAAGTCTGATTGTGGCTTTTGTCGCGAAAAATTCAAATAAGATAGTAAGGTCATTGAAGAAAATGGCGGTTAGTTACGAGATCCCGGATGACAGGCGATTCGAAAATGATGTGGAAGAAGTTCTGAATTTCGTTCACAGCACGTCATTGAAAAATATCGACCCACATATTATCATTAATAAAATGAAAGACGTTTTGAAGGACAATCAGCTTTATATGCCGGATTATTTTTATCTGTTGTTCAAAGGAATTGGTCTGATAGAAGGCGTTGGGCGAACCATCAATCCTGATTTGGACATCGTTCAAAGTCTGCATCCTTACACCAAGAAAATTCTATCAAGAAAGATCAGTCCGAAAAAGATGTTCAAATCCGGAATGGACAAAATGCTGAATTTCACAGACAACATTGATGAAATCCCAAAAGAATTGCGTTCCGTTCTGCAGAAATTGGATGATAACAAATTCACCATTTCGAGCGAAATTAAAAATATTGAGAAGACCAATCAACTCATCAAATCGAGTATCATTAATCTGATTTTAGCGATGGTTTTGGGTGCAAATATCATTGCTACATCCATCGTTTTCGTTTCAGAATCCGGACCAAGAGTTGGCGAAATGTCTTTGGTCGCTGTTTTGGGATTTATATTTTCAGTTGTTCTGGTGATTATTCTTTTGTTGAGAATCACCCGAAAATAGATATTAAGATCAAAGATTTAATTTACTTCTTCTGCTTTTAAATTTCCTGTTTCTCTTAAGAAAATAGAAATGACAATCGCGAAGGAAATTCCTATTACAAAGAATAATAGTGCATGTTGCAATAGAGAATCGGCATCTAAACTTTTTGTCAATTTTGAACCATACAATTTAGAAAACAAAGGTGCTAAAAGTGTCGTCACACCAAATGTTAAGAAATTGATGGCTCCAGTTGCGCTTCCTTTCACTTGGTCGGGATTCACTTCTTTGATGATGGAATAAGGAATCATCGCGGCGCCAGAACCGATTCCCATTAATAAAAGCGAAATGTCAACGGACATTAAACTTGGTAAATAAGCTAATTGTAACAAGCTCAAAATCATCAAAAATGCACCTCCGATGATCACCGGAATTCTACGCTTGATCTTATCTGCGACCCAACCCAAAAGCGGACATCCAATTGCCCAACCAATTGGAACTAAAGCGCAAGCTAATGTCGCACTTTCGTGGGAAATACC
Organism: Epilithonimonas sp. JDS; assembly: GCF_021261315.1. GTDB lineage: Bacteria > Bacteroidota > Bacteroidia > Flavobacteriales > Weeksellaceae > Epilithonimonas. The sequence goes on along the minus strand of NZ_JAJSAX010000003.1, from coordinate 198,531 downwards.
TCTGCTTTTTTGCAGAAAATCTACACCCCAGATCATCGCAAAAATCGTGGTCGGAGCGAATAATAATCCCGAGACCAAACCAGATAAATAGCTTTGAGGGTTTCCGAAGATGATCTTATAATTATCAAGAAAATTCTTTTGCTTTTCATTGGCAATTCCTGGTTCTGTTTTGGGTGTGAACAAAAATGCAAGCAAAGCCAAGATCAAAGAGGTGACACCAAAAATAATCCAAATGCTGGTGACGCTGTTTCCATTGGTCAAATAAGTGTTGCTTAATTTCTGTCCAGCAGATCCTCCCAGCATTCCTAAAGTTTGTGTTATTCCAATCGCTGTGGCAAGATTCTTTCCAGAGAAAGCTTTCACAGCGATATAAACTGCGGCCGGAAAAGCCATTGCAGAACCAGCGCCTTGCATCAATCTACCTGCATATCCAACCACATAATGAGAACCTCCAAATAATAATGAGCCAATTGCCAAAACCAAGATGCCGAAAAAGACTGGTTTTCTCGCGCCCATTCTGTCCAAAAATAATCCAGCCGCCAAACTCGTGATGGAGTAGCTGATGTAGTAGGCGCTGATCATCGAGCTGACTTCTGTCCTGGTCGCGCCATAGGATTCTTTGAGGTCGCCGATCATCACGCTTGGAGAAGATCTGATCGCATATTCCAATGCGTAGAACAATAAGGCCAATATCCAGGAGATAAAGAAGGGGTTTTTGAGAAAAGAAGTTTCGGTTTTCATAGTGGAATTTTGGATGTGAAAACAAACATTTTCACCTCGGTTTAAGAGATCTTTTAAAGCTCTTTTAATTAAATGAATTGTAAAAATAGAATATTAAAATCTATATTTCAATGGAATTTCAGAAAATCCAAACAAAAACTGTAAATTTGCACCACATTTTTAGACGAAATATAATTAATTAAAGCACTCAATACGGAGTGCAACACAAAACAATTTATGAGTATACCTCAAGCAATTACAGAAACGGTCATTCTTGCAGACGGCAGAGAGATCACAATCGAAACAGGGAAATTGGCAAAACAGGCTGATGGATCTGTAGTAGTAAAAATGGGTGGAACAATGCTTTTAGCAACTGTTGTAGCCAGCAAAGAAGCAAAAGATGGCGTAGATTTCTTGCCATTGACAGTAGATTACAGAGAAAAGTTCTACGCAGGTGGGAAGATCCCTGGAAACTTTTTCAGAAGAGAAGCTAGACCATCCGATCAGGAGATCTTGACGATGCGTTTGGTGGACAGAGTTCTAAGACCATTGTTCCCTGAAAATTTCCACGCGGAAGTACAGGTGATGATCTCTTTGATCTCTTACGATGGACAATCCATTCCAGATGATTTGGCTGGTTTTGCAGCATCTGCAGCAATCGCGATCACGGACATTCCTTTCAACGGGCCAATGTCTGAAGTAAGAGTGGTAAGAATTGACGGGAAACTTTCTGTTAATCCAAAATTAGAAGACTTAAAGATCGCTGACTTAGATATTATGGTTGGTGCAACGAAAGATTCTATCGTAATGGTAGAAGGCGAGATGAAGGAGATTTCTGAGGCAGAAATGCTTGAGGCTATCCAATTCGCTCACGTTGAGATCAAAAAACAAGTTGAAGCTCAGGAGAGATTGGCTGAAAAAGTTGGTAAATCATTCCCGAAAAGAGAATACAGCCACGAGAATCACGACGAAGCGATCCGTGAAAAAGTTTGGAAAGAAACTTACGATAAAGTATATGAAGTAGCGAAATCGCCTTCTGGTAAAGAAGAGAGAAGCGATAAATTCAAAGCGGTGCGTGAAGAGTTCTTGGCTCAATATGTTGATAACGCTGAAGAATTGGAAAGAGTAACACCTTTCGTAAAAGTATATTACCACGATGTTGAGAAAGAAGCGATGCGTCAGATGATCTTGAATGATAAGATCCGTCTTGATGGTCGTGATCCTCAAACGATTCGTCCGATCTGGAGTGAGATTGATTATTTGCCAGGCGCACACGGTTCTGCCATCTTCACAAGAGGGGAAACTCAATCTTTGACAGCAGTAACTCTTGGTTCAGTGAAAGATGCGAATATGGTTGACAGCGTGATGATCAACTATGACGAGAGATTCTTCCTACACTATAACTTCCCACCATTCTCTACAGGTGAAGCAAGACCTTTAAGAGGAACTTCAAGAAGAGAAGTTGGTCACGGAAACCTGGCTCAAAGAGCTTTGGCGAATATGATCCCGGAAGAAAATCCTTACACGATCCGTATCGTTTCTGATATTTTGGAATCAAACGGTTCATCTTCTATGGCGACTGTTTGTGCAGGAACTTTAGCATTGATGGATGCGGGTGTTCAGATCAAGAAACCAGTTTCTGGAATCGCAATGGGATTAGTAACTGACATCAAAACAGGAAAATTCACAGTGCTTTCTGATATTTTGGGTGATGAAGATCACTTGGGAGATATGGATTTCAAAGTAACCGGAACTGCAGATGGAATTACCGCTTGCCAGATGGATATCAAGATCCAGGGATTGTCTATGGACATTATGGAGAAAGCCCTTCTACAAGCTAGAGACGGAAGATTGCATATCCTTGATAAATTAAACGAAACCATCTCTGCACCAAGAGAAGACGTGAAACCTCACGCTCCGAAAATGGTGATGCTTGAGATTTCTAAAGATTTCATTGGTGCGGTGATCGGACCTGGTGGAAAGATCATTCAGCAGATGCAGAAAGATACGGATACGGTTATTGCCATTGAAGAAGTTGGAGAGATCGGAAGAATCGAGATCTCTGGTGTGAGTAGAGAGAAGATCAACGAGGCTATCGCGAAGATCAACGAGATCACTTTTGTACCAACTGTAGGTGAAGTTTACCAAGGTAAAGTAGTAAAAGTAATGGACTTCGGAGCGTTTGTAGCGATTGCTAAAGGTACTGAAGGATTACTTCATATCTCTGAAATCGAGTGGGCACGTCTTGATAAAGTGCCTTACAAAGAAGGTGACCAAGTTGAGGTGAAATTTATGGGTTATGATGACCGTAAAAAAATGAAACTTTCCAGAAAAGTATTGTTGCCAAGACCAGAAAAGCCGGCACCAAAACCAAGACCGGAAAGTCAAGTGAACCCTGAAGGTAAAGACCAACCAGGAGAACACAAGCCTTTGAACGAAGCATAAGATCAGTTCTTATCTATATAATAAATCCCTCGAGTTTTCGGGGGATTTTTTTTTGTGAAGTACTGTAGCTTTTATAGATAGTACATACGACGCAGGCATTAATCCTCCTTCCCAATCTTCTATTTCTAAAAGCACGTAACGCATTTCCCGACCACGTCACCGAATATCGGTAATCCAAACATCAACTTCCTATTGGCGACTATCAATCCTTAAGTGCCAACCCTTAGCTTCTTCACCACCAAAAGCTATTTCAATCAATCCTTAATGTCCCGCACGGCATCTTTAGCTGAATTCTATTTGGTTATTAGATAAGCTTGTCTGTTTATTAGATAAAACTGTTAGGTGATTAGATGACTTTGTCAGGTGATTGGATAAAGTTGTTAGGTGATTAGAAAAAGTTGTCAGGTGATTGGACAAAGGTATCAGGTGATTGGATATATGTGTTAGGTGATTGGATAAAGTTGTCAGGTGATTAGATATTTTTAATTATATTTAAACTTCAAACAAAACGCACAATGATAAGAAAGAAAAGAGGCAACCTTACGCCTCACCAAAGCAGCATTGTCCTGCATCTGAAACCGATCCTGGCAGCCAGAAACATCCTTCATCCCGTCGCCTACCTCCTAAAGATAGGCATCAACGCCTATTCGGCAGACAAAATATTAAATGGCGAAGCCGTCCAGATCAACTTCCGACAACTGACTTCCCTTTGCATTTCCCTTAACTGCTCCCCGAATGATCTCTTCGCTCTCCGCAATATTCAAGTGCCGGAAAACCACCAGCTCAACAAACTGCAGGACATCAGCACACCAATCGTGAATCCGGAAGATTTCTACAAAGGGAAAAGTTTGGAGGAGATAAGGGGAATGGGGGAGATTCGAAGTGTATAATTTCAGGAGAGTTGATTAAGGATTACTATTTTGTAATGAATATATGAATGAGAAACCCCCAGCGCGGCGGCTGGGGGTTTTGGGTTTAAGGAACTAGTAGGATCGCGCTGGTGAGAAGTGGGATTTGCTCAAAGTCGGGAGACTTTGCGCAGGGGGGGAGTTTTGGGGTAAAAAATTTTTAGAAATTGGATATTGTGTTGAATTGGTAATGGGAAATCCCGGCGCGGTGGGCTGGGGTTTTGGGGTTGTTTTGTTATGCGGGTGAGAAGTGGATTTTGCTCAAAGTCGGGAGACTTTGCTTAGCGGAGATTTTGTTTTCATAGTACGTATTAATTCTCGCTGTTTATTTTGAATATTATTAAAATCATAGCTCTATCGAAATCACTTCTAAGACTATAAATTTTTTGTAATCTATCTAATCTATTAACATTATTTTCGGATTCAGGAGCATTTGTAAACAATTCCCACAATTTATTAATTTTATCTCTTGGGACATCAATATCTGCATCATCTGTTTTTATGAGCTTCAACTGTTCTATTAGCAACATATTTTGATGATTTTTTTGTCTAAAATTCTTGAATTCAAATCTGACAACTTCATTTTCAAAATCTTCATTGTTTATAAAATTATTAATTTTAAGAACAAATTCTTTTCTGAATTCATCAAGCATTGAAATTATTAAATGTTTCTGGCTTCTCTCATTTTCAATTTTTTTTCCAAGAGTACTGGAAATGTATAGCGCTAATAAACAATTAATTAAAATAGCGAAAACTTCAAAGGGATTTATTTCAAATGAAATAGTTTGATCAAATGTAAATGATGAGTATTTCTTAAATAAAATTGTTAATAGTATTCCTAATATAAATCCAACAATTATATAAATGATTGTCTTAGAGTTTTTCAGCATCATTTATATATTGAATTATATCATCTATTAGATATTCTTCTTCATAAGAAGTAAATGTTAATTTTTCTAACACTTTATCTTTACCATATTCTCTAGTTAAGCCACCGAAAACTTCTTCAAGCCAAGAAGTTCCATAGCCAATCGTCCCATCAAGGTTAACTAAAATAGTATCAGATGTGTTTATAACCTTCTTAAATAAAGGTTCTAAAAAGTCTTCCCTAAATTCTTCCCCAGAATGAGCTTTTGTTCCTTCATCACGATACCTAGACCCTGGCGTTTTGGAAAAATCCTTAACATTGATTATTATACTACCCATTTTATATTTTGATTATTTTCATTTAGTTCCCAAGAAACAAAAGTTCCGCTAAATTCGCATTTTAATTTCGTGAATGTATCATTTTCAACATCAGCAAAAACATTGTTGCTAATTATTTTAAGGCTACTAATTTGATTTCTATCTAAGACTTCTTTTATACCAGGTAAACCCTTACCTCTAAAATGCTGTCCAGTTACTGTCAAATGCATTTCACCATTTAATAACAATTTGAAAATTTCTTCATTTCCTCCAACAACAAGTTTATTTTTAATTTTGTCAAGCCATCCAAACCATTTATTAGTTTCTGGTTTATTTTTTAAACTCTCAAAAATTCCAATTCCGTAATCTACAAAAATGAAAGATACCTTCTTTTCACTTTTATTTTGATTAACAGATAACCACCAATGTTTTTCGCCCTTTTCATTTAACTCGGCGTGATTGTTTGTGTTTTGCATTAACTCAAGCAAGGTTCTTTGTAAACCTTTACAAGTTCTATGTTCGCCCCAAACAGTCTTTGAAGCTTCCGCCATAACAATTAAACCTAATTCAGAATTGACCTCTTTGTTAGCCCGAGTAAACAACTGATTTTGTTTACCTATTTTATATTCTAATTTTTCAGGAATATTAACTCTTTGCAAATATTTGAAAAAATCTGAGTTAATTAATAATAGTGACAAATCTTTATTTTTTGGAAAATTCCCATTAAAACCAATATTTCTAGATTTAAATGAAAACAATATTGAAACCAAAATTGTAATTGCTGAATGATCTAAAAATTTAATATTCTTTAAATCCACAAAAACTTCCTGCTTATTTAAATATAATTGTTCTATTTTATTTACAAAGTCGATAGTTTCTTCTGGGTTCTTTATTAATGAGAAATATAAAGGTGCTGTAACTTTAACATTATCATTTTGAAATGCTTTTAATTCTGATACAAGTTCTTCAAACGATTTATTGTATCTCTTAGAAGCTCTTTTTTTATATGACTTAAAATTTATATTTGATTGATGTTTTTTTAAAGCTAACTTTTTATTCCAATCTCTTTTTCTCTGTCTCCTGTTAATTTTTTTCAAAGTTATAGTTTTTTCAAAGTTATAGAAAATTAATAAATGTTAATTAGTGTTAGAATTTTTGTTTCTTAAAACTTCTTCTTCCTCTTCCAAGGCGCATTCTTCCCCACATCGCCCGCCATAATACAACCATAAGGCATCACTTCGTCCAAAACTTCGCAAAGTCCGTATTCCTCAATCTGCGCTCTCACATTTTTCGCACTTTTATAAGCACTCGGAAGCTCAGAAATATCAATATCATTCGAGAAGAAACGGATGTCGAGACCTTGCGTTTCTTCGGCGAACACTTCATCAATGGTTTTGTGGGCTAGGGATTTTTTATGTTGCGTTCTGCTGAAATTTCTTCCCGCACCGTGTGGCGCAAAACCTAAATTTCTGCCGTTGGTGGTCCCGGAGACGATCAACACAGGTTCTGCCATATTCAGAGGAATCAACCTTGGGCCTGTGATGTCGGGCAAAAATTTGTCGTCCAACGGTGTTGCGCCTTTTGCGTGGTAAAACAGATCACCATCTCTGAAAACAAAATTATGTTCGTTCCAATATCGGTCTTGTTTTTCGATATTGAGTTTTTCCAAAACCGTGTTGTGAATGGATTCGTGGTTTTCCTTCGTCCAATCTCTAATGAGCTGCAAGGCTTCCCAATATTGTTTTCCTTCCTCGGTCTCGTAGGGAATCCAGGCGTTTTCCTTCAATGTTTCCGGCGAAATTTCCATTCGGAAACGCTTGGCGATCTTCATCCCTTTGTCGTACAACATTGCGCCGGGGGCTCTGGAGCCGTGGTGCGTGACCAACATTGTGTTTCCCGTATTTTTGGAAATCCCGACGAACAAAAAGTGGTTGCCGTCGCCCTGCGTTCCCATATGCGAACGGGCGATGCTGATGAGTCTCTCGTCGTTCAAAAAGAAATTCTCACGGAAGGCATCCATCAATTCCTGCGACATTGGCATTTGCGAACCTCGGTCTCGACCGCCGTAACCGAAATGCGTGATGGAATGCGCGGTGTCCAAAACCGTTTTCGGGTCTGCCTTTCCAAAATCGGTCAACATCACGGAACAGCAGATGTCTGCAGAATGAAATCCCGGATGGATGGCATTTTTCGCTACCACCACACCGCCCACGGGGATGTGACCTTCGGGACCTGTAGGGCAAGCATCCGGCATAATGGCGCCGTTGACCAAGGTTGGGGTTTTCATCAAGACCTTCATTGTGTTGATGACTTTTTCCACGTTATCGTTTTCGCTGTCGTTTTCCGCTTTGATGTTGATGATGAACTCCTTTGGCTCGGAATGGAGTGGGATCGGTTCTGGTGCGCGGAATTGTTCCAGATAGTCCAACATTTCCGTTTCGCTTAATTGATTTTCGTTGATGTGTTGCAAGGCTTCTGCAAACCATTTCTTTGGTGTGAATCCTAATGCAATCAATTCGTTTCCTGTGATTGTAGTCATTGTTTTAGTTAGTTAGTTAGTTAGTTAGTTAGTTAGTTAGTTAGTTAGTTGTAATTGATGTTGCAAAGTAAAAGTGTAAGTGCGCAATGTTTTTGCGTATCTGAAATTTTTTATACATTTAATGAAAATTTTTTTAAAAGCACAATGGAGAATTTGAATTCGGAAATCTTTCAGGCCTTTCAAAACAAGCTCAAAACCGGAAACAGGCGAGGCGTTCACCTGAATGCGATTCCCGGAAACTCGAGATACAAATTCGACCTTGCGCGGTTGTCGGAGATCAGCAAAAGTCTGCCGGAGCATTTCATCATCGATCTGTTGACGCAGAAAAATGTGAATTTCAAATTCTCCATCCATCAAAAAACGACCGAAAAACCTAAGAATGACAGCTACCTCTTGGAGGACGAGGGGAAAACCAATGAAGAGCTGTTTCCCAACTCTGCAATCGCGGAAGTTCCCCAGGAGAAAGATCAACTGAGCGCGCTGGATAAGCTGACGACCAGCCTGGAAAATCTGATCTTTCAAAATGAAGTGATCCAGTCTGAGAAGGGCGTTAATTCTTTGGGTTTTGGTTTCCCGATCCTGATCCGGAAAGATATGGACGGTCAAATCTCTGCTTCGCCCATCCTGATCTGGTCTGTGACAATAAAAGCCGTCAATGAGATGAATACCTGGGAGATCAGTAGGACGGAAGATGACCCGATCTATGTGAATGAGGTTCTCATCAACCATCTGCAAAGCGATTCTGGCATTAGCATCAAACAGATCTCGGAGGAAATGCTCGCCGATGGAAAAATTGATAAGCCAGAACTTCTGAATATCTGTCAGAGCCTGTTGGATCAATTGAAGATTACGCAGAATCTGGATTTCATTCTCAATAATTATGAAGAAATCCCCTTTATCAAAGCCAAAGCGTCTTACGAAAACCGAGTTCCGAATAAAGGTGACGCCGTGATTATAAAGTCTGGTGTTTTTTCCATTTTCGAAGTTCAGAAGCAGAATATCATCAATGATTATGAGACTTTGAAGAAGGAATTCAAACCGTTGGAACATTTCACAAAAGCTGGTTTCCAAAGTATCACTTCCGTAGAAACCGATCCATCGCAACAAGGGATTTTGGAGTCGTTGAAATCTCAATCCAAGATCTTGATCCAAGGTCCGCCGGGAACGGGGAAAAGTCAAACCTTGACCGCTGTTTTGCTGAATGCCCTAGAGAATAAACAAAAAACCATCGTGGTCTGCGAAAAGCAAACGGCGCTGGAAGTGCTGTACAATGCGTTGCAAAAGTTGGGTCTGGGACGCTATTGCATTATGATCAAAGATGCGTCTACCGACAGAAAATTGGTGGTTGATTCTGTTCGAAATACGATTGATTCGGCAGATTTTAAAAAGCTGACACAACCTTATTCTGAACAATCGTTGCAAAATCAACTGACGGAAATCTCTCAGCATAAAGATACGATCAATGCAGTCCACGAGCTCTTGAATTCTGAATTGATTCCAGGGAAAAACTGGACGGAGATTGTCGGGAGTCTGTTGAATTACAAGGATTCTAAAGAAAATATCAATCTGCAAGATCTGAAGTTTTATTTTTCTGAAGATGAGGTCAAAGTCATTGAGAATGTTCTGGAAAATGGGGAAGAACTATATCAAGATTTTAAACCCTTTGAAGCTTCGACATTCATCAATCCTGAAAAATTGATCAAAGATAATTTCCACAGCAGTCAGCAGAATTTGGATTCGGCTTTTCAGAATTATGAGAATTCCTGGAAGGAAATTCAGCGTTTGATCAGTGATTTCAAACCGATCTATGAGGAAAAGCGGAAGCAGGATTTTGGGAAGAATCTGCAGGAGGTTTCCAATTACATTAATGAAACCGAAGTTTTGACCTCGACTTTACATCAAAATTCGGAGGAATTGCATCCTGAAATCACCAATGGCTTTTTCTATAAGTTGACGGCGCTATTTTCATCAAGCAAGAAAAATAAGATCAAGACCCAGAAGCGATTCCTGCAGTTGAGTTCATTGGTGAAGCAAATAAGTTTGAAGGCGTTTTTCCCGTCCATTAATTTATCTGATGACCTTTGGAATAACAGAAATGAGATCATTAACTACAGGCAGAAAGTTCAGGAGATTCAGTCGGGTTTTCTTTCGAAGTTAGAAACAAGTTTTGCAGAGATCGATTTTTTTAATGCCTTTGATCCCGTTGTTTCTGGAAGGGAAACCGAAATGATCTCGCACAAGATTCAACAGTTGCGGAAGACAATTTCCAATGATCATTGGTTGAAGAATCTGGATTTTGGGAATACTTATCAAAACTTCAAAACTTACATTGATCACACTTTAAATCTTTATAAAACTTACAGAAACAATCCAGAGAATCCTTTGTTGAAAGAGTTTAGCTGGTTTACTTTTTACTATTCGCTTTCGGATTTTCAGAAGTCGATTTTGGAAAAATTGTATCCGGTAAGTAATTGGAGACCGACATTTTATTCGGCTTATTATCCGTTGTTGCTCAATCATTGTTCTGATCCAAAACTGAATTTCAGTGAGAAAAATTATGAGGAAATCAGTAAAAAAATCAAGCAATTGGGAATTTCTCAGAAGAGTTTTGTGGAGTTTTTCTGGAACCTTGCCCAGCAGAATTCAGTGAAGCAGTTTGAGCAAAATAACAAAGATGTGACTGTTGCCAATCTTTATAATAAACGAAGTAGTATCAATCACAAAAGACTGACTCTGAGACAAATCGTTCAGAAAGATATTGACCTTTTTACACATTTCTTTCCTATTATTTTGACGACGCCAGATGCTTGCAGTAATCTTTTTCAGGGAAAGAATTTCTATTTTGATAATGTTGTATTTGATGAAGCCAGTCAGTTGAAGTTGGAAGACAATCTGCCAGCGATTTTGAAAGGGAAAAATGTGATCATTGCGGGCGACGAGCATCAAATGCCACCTTCCAATTATTTCAGCAAAGTGTTTGATGGGACCATTGAAGACGAGGATGATATTGAATCTGAAACCGAAGTTATCACGTACAAAAACGCCATGCTTAACATCGAATCGCTGTTGGATTACGCGATGGAAAATAATTATGAAAAGAACCATCTGGATTTCCACTACCGTTCCAAACATCCTTATTTGATCGACTTTTCCAACCACGCGTTTTACAATTCGAGACTGAAACCACTTCCGACAAAATCTGAAAACAAACCGATCGAGTTTTTCCAAATCGATGGTATTTTTGATGACCATACGAATAAGGAAGAAGCCGATAAAGTGTTGGAAATTTTGGAAAAGATTCAGCCTAAAAAAGACGGCAGTTATCCTTCGGTGGGAATTGCGACGTTCAATATTTCGCAACGGAATTACATCAAAAGGAAGATTGTGCAGAAAGCCAGTTTGCCTGAAAATGAACATTTCAAAGAGAAAATTCAAGGATTGGAATCTGCAGGATTATTCATTAAAAATCTTGAAAACATCCAGGGTGACGAAAGAGATATTATCATTATTTCTACGACTTACGGGCGGAAAGCGAGTGGGAAATTCATTCAGAGTTTTGGACCTGTGAATCATACCAAAGGTTACAAGTTGCTGAATGTGATCATTACGCGAGCCAAAGAACAGATCTACCTCTGCAACTCGATTCCGGAAGAGATTTTTTCCAATTATAAAGATGCTTTGCAACAGGAAGGTTCCAACAATCGGAAGGCGGTTTTCTATGCGTATTTGGCTTATTGCAAGGCGGTGAGTGAAGAAAATGAGAATGGACGAATTGAGATCCTGAGTGTTTTGGATCAATTTGGATATTCAAAACAAGCTAATGAAAATGGCAATTCCAATCTGTTTATTGACCAGATCTTTGACCGATTGCAAAGGGATTTTCCAGATCACAGATTGTCGAAAAATATGGACTTTGGTGGTTATCAATTTGATATTCTGATTGAAAAAGAAGGAAAGAGATCTGTGGTCGTAGAATGTATGAGCAAGGAAAAATACGACGATGAATTGGGCTATCTGGAAGATCTGCACAAAGAAAAAGTGTTGAAGAATTCGGGGTTTGAGTACGTCAGAATTTGGAGCCAGAATGTCTGGCAGAATTTGGAAAATGAATTTCAAAAAATAAATAAAAAATTACTATGATATTTGAACAATTAGAAAAATCTGCGGGCGAGATTCAGTTTAAAGATGTTATCGCATTCATCGATGAACATTACGATTTTACGCCAACGAAATTCACAAACGGAAACACGGTCAATGAAGCCGACCAGAATAATGGCTCGTGCAAGGTTTTCAGTTTTGCAAAGTTGAATGCACTTTCTAAGGAAGATACTTTGGCTTTGTTCGGAGACTTTTACAGAACAGATGTTTTGCAGAATCCGGAGGGTGATGACCATCAGAATATCCGAAACTTTATGACGTTTGGTTGGGATGGGATCTCGTTTGAAGGTGAGGCTTTGAAGAGAAAGTAGAAAATTTTTATATAAGAAATTTGGCAGAAATAAAAGAAAAAGACATAGCTGACTTTGTAGTCAAATTAATCGAAATAGTTAATCAGAATTGCTGGAATACAATTTCGCAAAATCTAGTTTTCATTATATCAGATATTAAGGAAGTTTCAGGGATTAATTTTTTTGTTGAGCGTGTGAACAGAAACAAATTTATTAAAGATAAGAAAGAAAATAATTTAACTGAAACTGTAAATTACTTAAACAAATTTTCAGACAATATCTATGACCTAAATTTATATATCTATAAAGCTGAAAAGGATAAAACCATTATTGAAATTAGATATTTTCTTAAAAGTGACCTTGATCCGGATTACTTAAAAAATGTAATAGATAATAAACCAATGTTACATAGTAAAGTTACAAAACCTCCATATATAAAAAACAATAAAGATAAGTTCGATATCAATTGGGAGTTAGGAGGAATTAGACATCAATGGAAAATGTTATTGTGGAAAATGAAAATAATATGATAACTAATATAACTTGTAAATAAATTCAAATGTCATCCAACAAAAACGCTTTGATCCGATACAAAACTCTGGACAAATGTCTGAAGAACAAGTACAAAAAATATACTTTGGAAGATCTGATGGAAGAATGTTCCGAAGCTTTGTTTGAATTTGAGGGCAAAGAATCTTTTGTGAGCAAACGAACCGTTCAGCTCGATCTGCAGAATATGCGAAGTGAGAAGTTCGGCTACGAAGCGCCAATCGAGGTTTATGAAAGAAGATTTTATCGGTACAGTGATCCGGAATACAGCATCCATCAGATCTCAGTCAATGAAAACGATTTGAAGGCGATGAACAATGCGGTGCAGATCCTGAAGCAATTCAAAGATTTTTCGATGTTCAAAGAGATGAATGGAGTGATTCAAAAACTGGAAGATTCAATACAGTCGACGACTCAAAAATCCATCATTCATCTGGATAAAAATGAGCAGTTGAAAGGGTTGGAGCATATTGACATCTTGTACGAAAGTATTTTGAATAAAAAGGTTTTGAATATTAAATACAAAAGTTTCAAAGCGAGAGAATCCAATCAATACATTGTTCATCCACAACTGCTGAAAGAATATAACAACCGCTGGTTTCTGATCTGTTTTCACAAAGGCAGCATTATGACATTGGCTTTGGACAGAATTGAGGAGATTCTAATTGAAGAAAAAATGGAATTTGTTGATAAAGAATTCAATTCTGACCGATATTTTGGAGAAGTGATCGGCGTTACCGTTTCAGAAACACAACGTCCGCAAAATGTTATTTTCAAAGTGATTGCGAAGCACACGCCTTATGTGAAAACCAAGCCTTTTCATCATTCTCAGGAGATTATGGAAGAGGATGAAACGGGAACGACTTTCAAAATCTGCGTTCAGCTTAATTTTGAACTGGAAAGAATGATTCTAGGATTGGGCGATTTTATCACAGTTTTGGCTCCGAGAAAATTAAAACATCGGATAATCAGCACGTTAAAAAAAGCAAGCGAAAATTACGCAAACATTCATTGATTTAAACAATATTTTCTATATATCTTAGTTTTATATTGACTTTGGTAATTAGATGTTAAAATTATTTGGTTTTTGTCTGCTGATTTTCTGTTTTTGCAAAATAACAGCTCAGAATAATTTGACATTTTCCAACGACAGTTACAGCGGCATCAATTCTGCTGTTTTGTCGCCTACACAGCCATTTCTGAACTCCAATCCCTGGGATGTCAATCTTATTTCTGCGGATCTTTTTATCCAAAATGATTACGCTTATATTTCAAAACAGAGTATTTTAGGCTTGATCAAATCAGAAATAAAATCTGCAAATCCAAAGAAAAATATCACTGGAGAAAATACGCCTAATGTCTTTGATTTTTTTAACAAAGAAAAAGCGAATCTTCTAGTTGCTTCCGATGTTTTGGGACCTTCATTTGCTATGACGGCAAAAATTAAGGAGAAAAAATATGTTTTTGGGCTATTTAGCCGTCTAAGAACCCAAAGTTCTGTTTTGGATTTTGATAATTATCTGCGTTATACCAATGAAATGGTTTTTCAGCCTTCGGACTACAAGATGAAACCTTTTTCTACCAACTTGATGAACTGGAGTGAAATCGGATTGAATGCTTCAACAGAGATTTTCCCTTACTCAGATCAGCATTGGATTCTTGGCTTCAATCTGAAATATGAGATAGGTCTTGATGCCGCAAATATCATCAGCCACAATAATATAGAACTCACTTCCAGCGAGCCTGCAGTTGGCGAAAATCCGGATCTCAGGAATATTTACGCTTCCAATTACAATATCGATGCGAGCTACGTCACGAATTATAATTTCGAAACTAAAACCTACGATTACAGACAGAATGGTTCCGGTTTGGGATTAGATTTGGGAATTGCAATGTTGGACAAAGAGCCGCGGGAAGACGAGTATAATTATAAATTTTCCCTTAATATTCTGGATTTGGGCTTTGTGAATTTCAAGCAGGGCATCAATCATGTTTACAATAATGGCAATACGATCTGGCTTCAGAATAATCCGAATTTTAAAGATGTCGCATTTGAAAGTCCAGAGCAATATCTGAAATTGCTGAGCCAGGAAGCTTACGGGAATGAGAATGCATCGTTTGCAGGATACGGCTTCAAAATCGGACTGCCGACGAGCATTAATATCAATTACAGCCAGCGAATCAAGGTGCATCATTTTGTGAATGTGAACTGGATTCAGCGTGTTCCGGTTTTCGAAAATTCTCTTAAACGTAACAATCTTTTGAATGTAAATTATTCCATTCAAAACGAAGCTTTTGGATACGGGATTTCAACTACTTTATCTGAATATAAAAATGTGCAGTTTGGCGGTTATGTAAGACTCGGTCCTTTGATTTTGGGCAGTGAAAATGCCTTTCCGCTTTTATTTAAACACGATCATCTTAAAGCTGCCAATATATATCTTGCGCTCAAATTTTATCCGTTTTGGGATAATGAAATGAAGCGGCACAGACGGCAGAAATGTGATTGTGAGAAGTAATTTCTAATAGCCGTGCAGATCAATATCTCCGGTTCTTTGTAAAGTCACTTTCTTGCCCATTTTCTTTTGAATTACGCGGAAATGCTGCAGTTCATCATCAGTCAGAATATTAATAGCTGTTCCTTTTTCACCTGCTCGACCCGTTCTTCCGATTCTGTGGATGTAATCTAACGGCGAACGGGGCAATTCGTAATTAATGACGCAAGGCAAAGCATCGATGTGGATTCCACGACCGATTAAATCTGTGGCAACCAAAATCTGAGCACCGTTCACTTTGAATTCTTCAAGATTGTTTCGGCGCGCACCTTGTGATTTCTGGCTGTGGATGGCGACGGCTTTGATTTTGTTTTTCTTTAATTTTTCTACCAGATTGTCAGCAGATCGGGTAGAAGAGACAAAGATCAACGCTTTTTCCACTTTCTTTTCTTTGATCAAATATCTTAAAAATGGACCTTTATTTTCTGGAGAAACGTGGTAGGCGATCTGCTCGATATCATCGATTGTCACCTCTTCTTTTTTGACTTCGATCAAAGTTGGATTGATGGAAAGGCGTTCCTTCATTTCGGAAACTTTATCGTCTAAAGTAGCTGAAAACAAAGTCGTCTGCTTCATCACAGGCATCAGACCGAAAAGCTTATTCATCTCCTCGCCGAAACCTAGTTGGAACATTTTGTCCGCCTCATCGATGACCAAATGCCGGATTCCGGAGACACTGAGTGCATTGTGGTCAATCAAATCAAGCAATCTTCCTGGCGTCGCAATCAAGACTTCTACACCAAACATTCCTTTCATTTGCGGATTGATGGAAACACCGCCGTAAACAGCCATTGTTCGGATTTCACGCTTTAAGTTATCTGTGAAAGCCCGGAAAACTTCATCGATCTGAATCGCCAATTCGCGCGTCGGAACCAATATCAATACGTGAACGTTACGATCTTTTTTAATTTCAGCATTTTGAAGTTTTTCCAAGATAGGCATTACAAAACAAGCCGTTTTTCCCGAGCCGGTTTGTGCAATTCCCATCAGATCTTTTCCCTGCAAAATCACGGGAATCGCCTGCTCCTGGATTGGAAACGGCTTCAGATAACCTAATTTTTTGACAGAACTGATGATATTGCTTGATAATCCTAACGACTCGAATGACATAAAATATTGATTTGCTGCAAAGATAAGGTATTGATCTTAGTTTCTATTGACTTTTAGAATTGAAGATTTTTTTGAATTTTTCGCAAATCATAGTTTCGTTATCTGAAAAATTTATAAAGAATTCAGCTTGCCAAAGTTTGGTTTTCTCAGCTTGCCTGCTGTTTGGGAAATGCCAGTCTGCATAAATTCTGAAACCTCGTTTTCCGGTTTTCACGTCGCTTGAAATCAAATTTTCCTTTTCTAAAACGGTCTTGGGAAAAATGAAAAGTCCTGAATTCATATTTTCCTCAATACAGATCATATAACAATCGAAATCATCATTGATGTCAAATGGAACAGTTTTTCCATCCGGATCTCGCTTCCAAAACGTTACGAATTGCCCGACTTTTTTAGGCGTCAGTTTTGATTTTCTGAATTTGATTTTGGTTTGATTGATTTTGAAATTAAAACCAAGATAATCTTCACATTCCGGGTCGGGAGTCAGTTCAGATATTTCCAAATTTAAAGGTCTGAAAACCAAGTCGTTTAACGCCGCTATTTCTTTAATCATCATTTAAGTAAAAGAAAAATCGCCGTCTCCGTCTGTAAAATTAAAATCGAAATCTTTGCCCAGTTTTTTTCTGAACGCTTTGTGAATCATATATTTTCGTTCCAAAGGTCGTTTGTAAAGCGCTTTCGGTGTTTTGGTTTTTGCTATTGCAGAATTGAGTGCATCGTCATAGATTGTCATCATTTTGATTTTGTACTTCCTGATAATTTTCGGTAATATCTCTGCAGTAAGATTTAAATTTCCGAAATAATAAAGCACTTTCAAATGTCCATTTCTCACAGAGCAAAGCATTGCCGCCACGATTTGCTGATTCTGATAAACCGAAACCCAAAACATATCATACGTTTTTGAAAAGGAAGAAAAAAGATAATTGGGCTGTTCTTTTTCTGTGGATAGCCACGGAAAATCCAGCATCCAATGGAACTCTTGCGCACCTCTTCCAATCGGATTTTTCTGTTGTCTGGAAATGAATTTTTCCAGATTCTGATCTGTGCTTTTCGAAATTTTGTAAAGGTGATTTTTATTTTTGCCCAAATAAGGAATAAAAATATTCACGAGATTATCAAAACGTTTCAGCCATTTTTTGTTCTTCTCATAAACTTCTTTTTTCGAAGGCAAAAGCTCCGCCAGATTCGATTTGAAATAATATCGGATGGCTTTCTTAGTCTGCAGGTCTTCGAACATTCCGATTTTTTGGTAAAGCCTTTCTGCACTTGGAGTAAACTCTGTGACAATGAGGTTTTGTGAATAGGCTTTTTCTGCTGCAAAAAGAAGTTGCGGTGCGATATTCATCCCGCGGAAATTCTCGCTTACAAATAAGGTTGAGAGCCAGCCAAAATGAATTTTTTCGCCGTTGGCCAGTGTTAAATCATCGGGTAAGATTCCAAAATATCCTGCTAATTCATCGTCATCATAAGCCAGAAAAAGTAAAATGTCATTTTCCCCGGCGCGTGGATTGTGAATGTGAGAAATCTCTCTGAAACTCGAAATCGGAGCAAAGGGAAACTTTTGAAAATCTTCAGAAGTTGTAAATCCTTTGAGTTGCTGCTTGTTGAGTCCGACGATATTCATCACAGAAAAATAGTTTCAACAAAGATAAGCAAGACTGGACTTAAAGCATCATTTCAGCTTCTGATAATCATATTTTTATTGAATTTCTTTAATAATTGGTAATAGAAAATCTCATTTTTCAGAATTTCTTCTGCTGAGTAATTTCCAATTTCGATCGGGATTCTCTGCAAATTTTTAGCGTAAGAATCGAGTTTGAGACCTGCAGCTCCGAATGTGAATTTCAAATCTGGATTATGACTGAAAATAGAATCAAAGAATTTGTTAGTCACCAAATGATCAGTGAAAGGAAATGCAAAAGTGTCGGTCAAAAATTGATTTTGATCCATAAAATCTAAAGATTTCTGCGTGTTTTCTAATTGTTCCGACAATGACAGCTGATTGTAAAGCGGATGATCCCAGCCGTGAGAACTGATGCCGAAACCATCATTCCTTAATTTGAATAATTGATCTGTAGTAAGATAAACCGGATTTTTTTTGAGATAATTTTCTACATCAATTTCTAGAAATTCTGCAATTTCATTGAGCTGATTTTGATTTTTAAAATTAATTTTCAGAATCGAATTGAGATTGTTTTTTACGTCATCCCCAAAATTTTGAAATTCTGAAATTTTATTTTGAAGCGCTCTGTTTTCTTTGACTTCAGAAACGATTAAGCTGGCTTTATTTCGCCACATCAATTCCTTATTATCAATGAATTTCGGATTGATAAAGTTGACGGCGTAGATTCCTTTGCGCTTGAGAATGGGAACGATAACATCGTAAAACTCACTGTAGCCATCATCAAAAGTCAGAAAAATGGTTGGTTTTTTAGTTTTAACTTTTTCAATTTTGTTTTTCAAAAAAGTATTCCAGTCGACAAATTCGAAATGCCTGAGAAGAAAATCAAGATCGTTTTCAAATTGTTTTGCAGAGCGGTAATGAAACAAATGTTTGACGTGCTTCACGTCCTGATCCGAAACCAAATGGTAAACCAAAATCAAATCGTGAAAAGACAGTTTCTGAGAAAATTTCTCGAAAGAAATAGTCTTAGTAATTGGATTTGAAAGTCTAAAAAATTTGGTTTTAAAACTCATTGGAAAAAGCTTTGCCAAAGATAATCATCTTTGGCAAAGCTGTATTTATTTTGAAATTAATTTATTTCACGATCTTCATCTCGTTCAACAGCCATTTTGAGTCTGCATATTTATCAATCACGAATAAGATATATTTGGTGTCTACCATAATATTTCTGCACAATTTTGGATCATAGTTGATGTCGCTCATCGTGCCTTCCCATTGTCTGTCGAAGTTGAGACCGATTAGGTTTCCGTAAGCATCCAAAGCAGGACTTCCAGAGTTACCGCCAGTTGTGTGGTTGGTCGCCGTAAAATTCACTGGAACATCGCCTGTTTTATCTTTATAAACACCATAATCTTTGGAGTTGTACAGGCTGATTAGTTTTTTAGGCAAATCGAATTCATAATCTCCAGGGATATATTTTTCCATCACGCCCGCCAAGTGCGTCTGGTAACCGTAAGAGACAGCATCTCTTGGCTCTGAACCTTTCACCTGTCCGTAGGTCACACGCAAAGTCGAATTGGCATCCGGGAAGAATTTGCGGTCTTTATCCGTTTCCATTTGCTGTGCCATAAATTTCTTTTGCAAAGCATCAATATCAGTTTGAAGAGCATTGACTTTCGCATCTGTTGTCGCCAAATAAGAACTTTTGAAAGAACCGTACATCTGAACGAATGGATCTTTTTTAAGATTTTCTACCAGCGTTTTTTGATCTGTGAAGAATTTGTTGACATCCGTTGCTTTCACGCCGTTCATATTTCCTCTTCCTGTAATGATCGATGCTTTGGAAACATTTTCCATCATTCCAAGATTTTTATTGACATCTTTAAGCTGTCCAAAATCTTTTGGCAAAAACTGAGGAGGCGTTTTGTCAGCGTAGAGTGCCAAAACTTTAGCTGTCACTTTTGCGTCCAGTTCCGCATCGTAATCTTTGTAAAGCTCCGTCAGTCTGGCTTTCAAAGCTTCAAGATTTTTTGCATCCATTTTTCCGGCTTCGTAGCTTTGGATGTAGTTGGAATAGATTCCAGCCAAGGTAAAAGTTTCAGAATTTCTTACAATTTCGGAATAATAAGCTTTGTGAAGATTGTAAGGCGCCTGTTCGTTATATTTTTGATTGAGCTGATCAATTGTTGGCTTGATGGCTGGATTTTTTGAGATCAAAGTTTGCTCGTACTGCTTTTTCTTCTCAACCGCATTTGATTTTTTAAGACCTTCTACTTCGCCGATCCATTTTTTCCAATAGTTGGCAACTCTCGCATATTTAGACGCATACTGAATCTTCGTTGCAGGATTGATTCTCATCTTCTCATCCAATGTTTTCAAAGCTACATCACGCACAGCAATCATTGCAGGATCGGTTTCTTTCATAATCTTTTCCACTGCAATTGCTGGCAAATACTCCGTTGTTCTTCCAGGGAAACCAAATACAAAAGTGAAATCGTCCTCTTTCTTATCTTTTACAGAAATCGGAAGGAAATGTTTCGGTGTGTACGGAATATTGTCTTTGGAATATTCAGCCGGTTTGTTGTTTTTATCAGCATAAATTCTGAACATCGAGAAATCTCCGGTATGTCTCGGCCAAACCCAATTGTCTGTGTCAGAACCGTATTTTCCGATCGCTGATGGCGGTGCTCCGACAAGGCGAATATCTTTAAAAGTCTCGATCACGTAAGCATAAAACTTATTCCCGTAATACATCGATCTTACAGAAATCGTCTGGTAAGATTCCGTTTTCTGAACTTTTTTATAAGCCTCAATATTTTCATTGATTTTCTTAGTCAGATCAGCTCCGGTAAGGTTTTCCGTCCCTGGAAGGATCTGAGCCGTAACTTCTTTGATGTCGGTGATGAAATCAACTGTTACACCTGGATTTGGCAATTCTCCGGTCATATCTTTTGCCCAGAAACCGTTGGTAAGAAGGTCATTCTCAACCGTAGAGTGCGCCTGGATGTTGTCATAACCACAATGATGATTGGTTAATAAAAGTCCTTTTGGAGAAATCACTTCAGCCGTACAACCGCCATCAAATTGCACCACGGCATCTTTGATACTCGCTTTATCCGGATTGAAAATATCTTTTGCGGAAATTTTCATCCCCAGACTTTTCATTTCTTTTTCATTAAGTTCCGTTGGGATCCACATTCCGCCGTATTGCTGGCCAAAAGCCATAACAGCCGGAAGAAGTAGGGCTGATAGAAGAATTTTTCTTTTCATTATATCAAAATATCAATTTATAAACGTCACGAATTTAAAGAAAATAATCTGAACGGGATTATACTTCAGCAACTATCAAAAAAAATAGAACCTAATATTAGATTCTATAGATTTTATAATGGTTGATTTCCTTCAGATGTATTTTTGACATTCAATCTATCTTCTACATATTCGATTGTTGTTTTCCCGTGCGGTTTCGGATTTCCATCCTCGTCCAACGCTACGAAAACAAGTCTTTCGATGGTGATGATCTTCTGGTGCGTCATTTTATTTCTAACCTCGCATCTCAATGTTAGCGATGATCTCCCGAATTCAACCGCTTCGATTCCTATCTCAATGATATCGCCTTGTTTTGCTGAACTCACAAAATTGATTTCCGAGATATATTTGGTAACTGTCCTAGAATTTTCCAATTGAATAATGGCATACAGCGCTGCCTCTTCATCAATCCATTGAAGCAATCTCCCTCCGAAAAGCGAATGATTAGGATTAAGGTCTTCCGGTTTGATCCATTTTCTGGTGTGGTAATTCATCATGACTCTGTACTGTTTTAAGATGGTGCAAAGGTAAGATTTTACTCTAAATTTAAAGGTTTAATCGGATAGAAATTGCCAATGGACAAATTAATTTTTTGAAATATGAGCCTAAATCTTTTGGTTGGATTTTTGATTCCCTAGAATCTTAGTATTTTTGTAAAAATTTTTAGAAATGTCAAAAGTTAAAATCGGAACTGTTCAGATGTCTTGCGTTGCAGACAAGCAGCAAAACCTGGACAAAGCCATTGAAAAAATAAGAGAGGCCGCTGCAAAAGGCGCACAGATCGTTTGTTTGCAAGAGCTTTTCACATCCTTATATTTCTGCGATGTCGAAGATTATGACAACTTCGACTTGGCAGAAGCGATACCGGGACCTTCAACAGACGCTTTGTCTCCTGTTGCAAAAGATTTGGGCGTTGTTATCATCGCGTCATTATTCGAAAAAAGAGCTCAGGGACTTTATCACAATACAACCGCGGTGATTGATGCAGACGGAACTTATCTCGGCAAATACCGAAAAATGCATATTCCGGACGATCCAGCTTTTTACGAGAAATTCTATTTCACGCCAGGCGATCTGGGCTATAAGATTTTCCCGACGAAATTTGGAAAAGTTGGTGTCCTGATCTGTTGGGACCAATGGTATCCGGAAGCATCAAGAATCACAGCTTTGATGGGTGCCGACATTATGTTCTACCCGACAGCGATTGGCTGGGACACCACTCAGGACGAAGAAACAAACAAAGACCAATACAACGCTTGGCAAACCATCCAACGTTCTCACTCGGTAGCAAACGGACTTCCTGTAGTTTCTGTGAATAGAGTAGGCTATGAGCAAGATGGCGCTATGAAATTCTGGGGCGGAAGTTTTGTGACAAACGCTCAAGGAAAATTATTATATCTCGCTTCTCACGACAAAGAAGAAGTGGAAGTGACGGAAGTTGACCTGGCACAAACAGATTATATGAGAAAGCACTGGCCATTCTTGAGAGACAGAAGGATTGAGACCTATTCGCCGATTACAAAACGTTTTATTGACGAGGATTAATGACAATAGATAAAGATTTCAATCCATTAGAAAATGGATATGTTTTTCCCGCAGAATGGGAAGAGCACGAGGCAACCTGGCTTTCCTGGCCTCATAAAGAAGAATCTTGGCCAGAAAGAATTGATTTGATTTACCCAGCTTACGCCAAATTCATTGCTGAACTCACGAAAGGCGAATTCGTTTGCATCAATGTGAAAGATCAGGAAATGCAGGCTTTCGCAATGGAACATATTTCCAAAGCTGGCGCAGATATTTCGAAAGTCGAATTTTATTTCCACGAAACGAATGACGCCTGGTGCAGAGATCACGGTCCTGCTTTCTTGGTTAATAAAAACGGAGAAGAGCCTCAAAAGATAATTATTGATTGGGGTTTCAACGCGTGGGGCGGAAAATATCCACCATTTGAATTGGATGATGTCATTCCAACGAAAATTGCTGAACAAAAAGGATTGCCAGTTCTTTATCCAGGCATTATTATGGAAGGTGGTTCGGTTGAATTCAATGGTGCTGGAACGGTTTTAACTTCCAAATCTTGTCTGCTCAATGAAAATAGAAATCCACATCTTTCTCAGGAAGAAGTAGAAGATTATTTGAAAAAATATTACGGACAAAAACAAGTCCTTTGGGTAGATGACGGCATTATTGGTGACGATACGGACGGACACGTGGATGACACGATCAGATTTGTAAATGAAGACACCGTTCTAACTGTTGTTGAAGACGATAAAGAAGATGACAATTACGAGATCCTTCAAACCAACCTTCGTCAATTAAAAGAAATGAAATTGTTGGACGGAAGACCTCTAAATATCATCGAACTTCCAATGCCAGATCCGGTTTATTGTGATGGACAAAGATTGCCAGCGTCTTACGCTAATTTCTACATCGCCAACAAATCTGTGATCGTTCCAACTTACAATTGCAATAAAGATCAAGTTGCTTTGGACATCATCCAAAAATGTTTCCCAGAAAGGGAAGTGGTGGGCATTGATTCCACGGATATTATTTGGGGCTTGGGAAGTTTCCACTGCCTCAGTCAACAAGAACCTTTGGTTTAAAATACAGATCCGCGAAACAGGCGGATCTTTTAATTTTTCAATTTAAATAATGAGCGAAATACAGACTACCGAACAGGTCAAAAAATATCTTCCTTTTATTTTGGGAACAGCCATTTTTATGCAAATGCTGGATTCCACGATTCTGAACACCTCTTTACCATCAATCGCCAGAGATCTGCAGGAATCGCCTTTGGATATGCAGAATGCGATCATTAGTTATGTGTTGACTTTGGCTTTGTTTATGCCGGTCAGCGGTTTTTTGGCGGATAAGTTCGGGACAAAAAGGATTTTCATTCTTTCTCTCGCTGTATTTTCTGTCGGATCTTTATTTTGTTCTTTATCGCAGGATTTGACCCAATTGGTGATTTCAAGAATTGTCCAAGGAATTGGCGGAAGTTTGATGACGCCCGTCGGGAAATTAGCTTTGATCAGGGCTTTCAACAAAAATGAACTTTTAAAAGCGATGAATTTCGCTATCATTCCAGCCTTGATCGGACCAGTGATGGGACCTTTGGTTGGCGGATATATGGTGGATTATTTGAGTTGGCACTGGATTTTTTTAATTAATATTCCAATCGGATTGATAGGAATAATTCTGAGTTTGAAATATATGCCCAATTACAAATCGCCTGTCATCGACTTCGATTTGAAAGGGTTTCTCATTTTCGCAATGGCTTCATTGTTACTTTCTGTTTCATTAGAATTATTGGGAAATGCGCAAAATATCACGCCAGTTCTTTTGGTTTTGGTCTTGGGATTTTTGATGCTTTACTTTTATTACAAACACGCCAAAACAGACAATAATCCGATTTTTCCATTGAATCTTTTTCAGGTTCGGACGTTCCGTGTTGGGATTTTAGGAAATCTTGCGACAAGGCTGGGAATCAGTTCAATTCCGCTTTTGGTTCCGTTGATGATCCAGATCGCATACGGACAATCGGCGCTAACTTCAGGTTGGATAGTTGCACCGATGGCACTTACGGCGATGTTTGGAAAATCTTACGTGATCGGGATTTTGGATAAATTTGGTTACCGCAAAACTTTAATGACCAACACGTTTGTAATTGGCGTTTTGATTTGCTGTTTGGCAATTCCCACGGTTCAAAGTTCGATTTATTGGTACATTCCGATCTTGTTGGTTCTAGGTTTTTTCAACTCCATCCAGTTTACATCGATGAACACGATTTCGATTGCCGATTTGCGACCATATCAAAATAGCAGTGGAAATTCTTTGGTTTCGGTCAATCAGCAGTTTGCAGTTGGATTCGGGATCGCGTTTGGTTTGATAGTTTTGAAATTGTTCGAAGGCGATACGACTTTCATTAAGAACGAAGTTCACAACGCGTTTCGATACACCTTTTTGATTGTCGGATCTCTCACGATTCTTTCCGGTTTCGTTTTCCGAAGACTCAATTTCCGTGATGGCGATAATATGAAATCGGTTTAAAATTTGTACGATTTAACTTCGTCGAACCTTAAGTTTTGGGCAGCTTTATCCGCCTTCCACTCCCAATCTTTTTTGCAGACGATTTCAGTTTAATTGAACTCGAATACCACGCAAAAAAGGATTTCCGTTCAAGTCGGGCTGCGAATTTCGATATAAAAAGACGATTTGTTAAAATATAAATTTTTCTATCTTTAAAAATTAAAAACTTCTCAAGATGGCAAAAAACAAAACCACCGAAAACAACCTTTCCGTAGATGATTACATCAATAATATCACCGATGAAAAACGCCAAAATGATGTTAGAGAATTGGTGAAAATTTTCGAGGCAACATCAGGATTTCCACCTAAAATGTGGGGCGAGGCCATTTTGGATTTGGAAGTTATCATTACAAATATGAAAGCGGTCACGAGGGCGACGCACCTTTGGCCGGACTTTCAAATCGGGTTGCTCAGATCTCGCTTTATGTTTATCAGGAAATTGATGACAAGGAAAATCTATTCTCACAATTGGGAAAAGTCAAAACTGCAAAAGCCTGCATCTACATCAAGAAACTGGAAGATATTAACATCGATGTTTTGAAAAAGATCATTACCACTTCCATCAAAACCATTCAAAAGATCTACAGCTAAATGGATTTTACAAACTTGCTTGCTACGGAAGTTCAGACCTTCATCAACCAAAATATTGACAGTGACATCAATAAATTATTATTAAAAAAATCACCGTTTCCAAATGTGACGATGCAGGAGATCGTTCAACAGATCAAGGGCAAAAAAGTCGCGCAGAGAAAGTTTCCATTCTTATTGAATGAGAACATTATTTTTCCGCCAAATCTCAATCTGGAACAAGCTTCATCGCAATCCACAGCAGAATATAAAGCCAAAGATCTAAAAGGAAAATCATTCCTCGACTTGACCTCAGGTTTCGGAATTGACGCTTTTTTTCTATCTCAAAATTTCGAAGAAGTAACTTTGGTGGAGCAAAATCCACAATTGATCAAAATCGTTGAGCACAACTGGAAAACTTTACACCGGAAAGCAAATTTTATCAATCAAAATCTTGAAGAATTTTTAGAAATTAATAAAGAGAAGTTTGATATCGTTTATTTGGATCCTGCGCGAAGGGATCAGAATAACAAAAAGAAATTCCTGCTTGAAGATCTTTCGCCAAATCTTTTAGAAATTGAAGAACATCTTAACTCAATTTCAAACAGGATCATTGTGAAACTTTCACCATTGATCGATATTTCATATTTGGTTTCGGAACTTCAAAACATCAATGAAATCAAAATCATCGCCTTTAGAAATGAGGTAAAGGAATTGGTTTTAATTATCGAAAATAAACCATCAACTGTCAAACAACAACCAACAACTATAAGCTGTATCAACTTGGAATCTGATGAACCAGAATTTTCTTTTTATATTAATGAAGAAAAAACTGCAACGTCAGAATTCTCAGAAACCCTGAAATTCATTTATATTCCAAACAATTCAATGCTGAAAGCGGGCGCATTCAATGTTATTTCAGAAAAATTTGGATTGAAGAAACTGCACTCAAATACGCATTTCTACACTTCGGAACATAAAATAGAAAACTTTCCCGGAAGGATTTTGGAAGTTGAAAAGATTGATGGAAAGGATTTAAAAAAGAATGACCAGTTCAATATCATTTCCAAGAATTATCCCTTGAAACCCGACGAAATCAAGAAAAAATACAAGCTGAAAGATGGCGGAAACCGTTATCTGATATTCACGCAGAGCATCAACGGAAAGGAGATCCTGAGAAGCGTTTGATTTAATGTATTGATTAACAAAATTTTAAATAGATGTTAATTAATGTAGCTTATTTTTAAAAATAATTAAATGAGCGTTCATCTTACCATAAAAATTCACTACATTTGCACGCGTAAAAAATAGATATGCAAAATATTAGAAATATAGCGATTATCGCACACGTTGACCACGGAAAAACAACTTTGGTTGACAAAATTATCCACGCCACAAACATCTTCCGTGAAAATCAGGAGAGTGGTGATTTGATTATGGATAACAACGATCTTGAGAGAGAAAGAGGGATTACGATTTTGTCAAAAAACATCTCTGTAACTTATAAAGACGTTAAAATCAACGTTATCGATACACCTGGTCACGCCGATTTTGGTGGTGAGGTAGAAAGAGTATTGAAAATGGCTGATGGTGTTGTTTTGTTGGTAGATGCCTTCGAAGGACCAATGCCACAGACAAGATTCGTACTTCAGAAAGCTTTGGAACTTGGATTGAGACCTCTAGTGGTTATCAATAAAGTAGATAAGCCAAACTGTCGTCCGGACGAAGTTCACGATCAAGTTTTTGACCTTTTCTTCAACTTGGATGCAACTGAGGAGCAATTGGATTTCCCAACGTTCTACGGTTCATCTAAACAAGGTTGGTTCAACACTTCATTAGAACAAACTGACAACATTTTCCCACTATTGGACGGGATCTTAGAATACGTTCCAGAACCGAAAGTAGAAGAAGGTAACCTTCAGATGCAGATCGTTTCCCTTGACTATTCTTCTTTCTTAGGAAGAATCGCGATCGGAAAAGTGATCAGAGGTGAGATCAAAGAAGCTCAATGGATCGGATTGGCGCAAGCTGACGGAAAAATATTGAAAGGAAAAGTAAAAGAACTTTATATTTTCGAAGGTCTTGGAAAGAAAAAAGTAGCGGAAGTGAAAGCTGGAGATATCTGTGCTGTTGTAGGTTTCGATGCTTTCCAAATTGGAGATTCTTTCGTAGATCTAGAAAATCCAGAACCATTGCCAAGAACTTCTATTGATGAGCCAACGTTGAATATGACGTTCTCTATCAACAATTCACCGTTCTTCGGAAAAGATGGTAAATATGTAACTTCCAATCACCTGAAAGAAAGATTGACCAAAGAATTAGAGAAAAACTTGGCATTGAGAGTACAACAGACTGATGATGCAAACACTTTCCTAGTTTTTGGTAGAGGTATTCTTCACTTGTCAGTTTTGATTGAAACGATGAGAAGAGAAGGTTACGAAATGACAATTGGTCAGCCACAGGTTATCTTGAGAGAGATCGACGGAGAAAAATGTGAGCCTTACGAATCTTTGGTTGTTGATGTTCCAGAAGAATTTGCTTCTAGAGTTATCGACTTGGCAACTCAGAGAAAAGGAGATCTTCACATTATGGAAACTAAAGGTGAGATGCAGCATATGGAATTCGAGATTCCTTCCAGAGGTTTGATCGGATTGCGTTCTCAGATGTTGACAGCTACTGCTGGTGAAGCTATTATGGCGCACCGTTTCACAGAATACAAACCTTTCAAAGGGGCAATTCCTGGAAGAAGTAATGGTGTATTGATCAGCAAAACTCAAGGTCCAGCAACTGAATATTCTATTGCGAAACTACAAGATAGAGGTAAGTTCTATGTTGATCCGGGCGAGGAGATCTACGCTGGTATGGTGATCGGTGAGCAAAACAAGCCAGGTGACTTGGTTGTAAACATCGTTGAAGCTAAACAGTTGAACAATATGAGAGCTTCTGGAAAAGATAAAGATACAGGTGTTGCACCAAAGATCTTGTTCTCTCTTGAAGAATGTATGGAATATATCCAAGCTGATGAAGCGATCGAGGTGACTCCTAACTTCATCCGTATGAGAAAGAAGATTCTTTCTGAAGAAGAAAGAAAAAGAGTGGAAAGAGGCGCTAAGTCTTAATCTAATCTTAATTAATATTTAAAGTCCTCAGAAATGGGGACTTTTTTATTATATTCGATCTTCAAAATTCAAAATCATATTTAGATTTCATTTTATGAATCATAAACGCCAGTTCCAATTTTTTTGGTTGATCTTAATTTCTGTTCTAATTTACAATTGTTCTCCTCAGAAAAAGCAAGTTAGCAAGATCAAAACGCCACCTTCAAAACCCGTTATCAAATCAGTTCCGACCAACATAAAAGTTGAAGATAATTATCGTGTGGATCTGCCGGCGATCAACAGAGAATTTCGTGGGGCTTGGATCGCCTCAGTTGCGAATATCAACTGGCCGTCCAGAACGAATCTTACATCAGAACAACAGAGATCGGAAGCGATTGAAATGTTGAATATGCTTCAAAACAATAATTTCAATGCGGTGATCTTGCAAGTGCGTCCGTCTGGAGATGCTTTGTACAAAAGTTCTAACGAGCCTTGGTCGTATTTTCTCACTGGCGAAATTGGCAGAGAACCTTATCCTTATTATGACCCTTTGGAATTTTGGGTGGAAGAAGCACACAAACGCGGAATAGAATTGCACGTCTGGCTAAATCCTTACAGAGCGCATCATTCCAACGGTGGAAAAGTAACCTCGCAGTCTTTGGCCAATAAATTTTCGGACGTCACTTACAGATTAAGAAATGGAATGTATTGGTTCGATCCTGCAAGTCTGGTAATCCAAGATCACGTCTCTAAAGTTGTCAATGAATTGGTGAAAAAGTACGACATCGACGCTGTTCACTTCGATGATTATTTTTATCCTTACGCGACTTACAACGGTGGTGCGGATTTTCCCGATTCTAAAACCTGGAATGCGTACAGAAACGCTGGCGGAAATCTTACGAGAGCAGATTGGAGAAGAGATAATGTGAATCGCTTCGTGGAGCGGATTTATAAAGAGATCAAAAACGAAAAGAATTATGTGAAATTTGGGATCAGTCCGTTTGGCATCTGGAAACCGGATTATCCAACGGGAATCAAAGGTTCTTCTCAATACGATGAACTTTATGCTGATGCAAAACTATGGCTCAACAAAGGTTGGGTGGATTATTTCGCACCGCAGTTGTATTGGCCCGTCAATTCCACAGGACAGAGTTTCCCGAGATTATTGGAATGGTGGAAAACTGAGAATAATTTTAATAGACATCTTTGGCCTGGTCTCAACACCGTAGAAATTAAAGTTTCTGATAAACCTTCGGAGATCGTCAATCAAATCGAATTTAGCAGACAGATTTTGAAAGATGACACTGGCGAAATCCATTGGAGCATTGCAGGTTTGACCAAAAGTTACAGTATGCAGAATACTTTGAAGACAAGAGTTTACCAAGACAAAGTTCTGATCCCGAGAAGTCCGTGGTTGAAGACTAACAAGGAACTTTCACAACCAAAATTAAACTTGAAAAATAACGGAGGCAACATCTCCGCAACTTGGAATTCATCCAATGGTGAAAAGGTTTTCCAATGGGTTCTGTTCACAAAATATGGCAACGAATGGCGAACTCAGATCCTGAATGCTGATATTCAAAATATGGAGATCATAAAGTTTTATAATGGAAAGAATCTTAACACCGTTGCCATCAAAGCCATTGACAGATTAGGAAACGAAAGCGATTATAAAGCAGAGAAAGTGAAGTAAAATATTACAGAAATTTTTACCACATAGACACATAGTTTTTTTGTGGGATTAATTTCAGAATAGATTACAGTAAAACTATTTGACCTTGCTTTTAAGAGATAAAATAGCTCTTTTTTCTATGTGCCTATGTGGTTTTATTTTAATGATTAATTAATCAGAAACTCTATTATAAAAAACTTTTTATTTCTAAATTTGATGAAAACTAAACGATGAATTTCACTTTCAAAATTACCTGCACCGACGAAAAAGGCTTGGTTTACAGAATCTCAGAGGTCCTTCTCGAAAACGGTCTCAACATCATCAAAAATGATGAATTCGTGGACAGCGAAAAGTCATTGTTCTTTATGAGAACCGAAGTTGCAGGAATTGCCGACCCTAATAAAGTGATTGCCCAACTCAAAGATCAAATCGGAAATTGCGAAATAGAATTGAGTAGCAACAAACTAAAAGATGTCGTTGTTTTTGTGACCAAGGAACATCATTGTTTGTCGGACTTATTGATCAGAAATCAGTTTAAAGACCTTAATTTTAATATTCTTGCAGTCGTTGGGAATTATGAAAATCTAAGAGAATTGACAGAGAAATTTCAGATTCCGTTTCATTATATTTCGACTGAGAATATCACAAGAGACGAGCACGAAAATCTGATTAAAGAAACACTGAAGAATTACGAGTTTGATTATTTGGTTTTGTCCAAGTTTATGAGAATTCTGTCTTCAGATTTTGTGGCGAATTTCAAAGGGAAAATTATAAATATCCACCATTCATTTTTGCCAGCTTTTATTGGCGCCAATCCGTACAAACAGGCTTTTGAAAGAGGCGTGAAGATCATCGGAGCAACTGCTCATTTTGTGACGAACGATTTGGATGAAGGTCCAATTATTTATCAGGATATAATCAAAGTGACGCATTCCAAAACAGCAAAGGATTTGGCGAAGTTAGGAAGAGATGTTGAGAAGAATGTTCTGGCTAATGCTTTGAAATTGGTCTTTGAAGACAAGGTTTTTATCGATGGGAATAAGACAATTATTTTTGAATAAGTGATTGATAATCTACTTTTTTAACTAAAAATTCTAGTTAAAAAAGTAGGTGTTAATATTATAAATAATGCTGTAATCATAGCTCTTCGATAATAATTGAAAATGTAAATACTTGACAATATTTCCAGTTCATTATCATTAATTTTATCATTCGTTATATTTCCATTACTGCAAAATTCAATTTTTTTTTCATTGGGGATTTCAATATTCCATCTTGTATTCCACACATTCGTATATTTCCAGTTGACTTCGTTACCGTATAATCTTAGGAAGGCTTTTTTATTCCAGCTGCTATAATTTATTTTTCCGACAATTTTATTATCAGAATTAATAATTTCAGTCTGTTTATCAAAAAATCCTTTTTCCTTATAAATAAATCTTTTTTCATTTAGTTCGGCAACAGTAATGTTTGACAAGTAATTTCTTTTTATGAATCCAATTTCCTTATCAACTTCATAAATTTTGTAACTATTTGAAAATATATATTTTTTAAAATTATATTTTGTTTTCATCTTTTATTTTGTGCTTTTATAAATTTAAAAATAATTTTTAATTAAAAAAATATTTAAATCAATAAAATTGCAAAAAATCACCTAATCCCCAACAACTGAAACAATTCCTCTTTCTTATTAAGCGCAATAGAAATACTTTTCCCGTTCACAAGTTCCACCATATTTCCGCTGAGACTTCGGATGGCTTCCAGATTGATGATAAACGAACGTTGAACCCGGAAAAATTTTGGTAAAGTCAGAACTTCATCCATCGATTTCAAAGTTGCTAGAGTAGTGTAAGTCTCATTTTGGATGACGATTTTCAAATAGTCGCCTTGCGCTTCTACATAAAGGATTTCGTCTAAAAGGATTTTCGTGAGTTTTCCATCAGACTTAATGAAAATCCTGTCAGAATTGACTTGATGAACCGTAGAGTTTTGTTTTAAAATGATATAATCTTTCGCTTTGTTCACGGCTTTCAAGAAACGGTCAAAGCGAACTGGTTTTACCAAATAATCTGTCGCTCCAGTTTCAAAACCATCCAAAGCAAAATCTCTGTGAGCCGTGATAAAGATAATGACAGGCGGCTTTTCCAGACTTTTCACCAGATCCAAACCATTGATCTTCGGCATTTGAATATCACTGAAAATCAGATCAACATTATTATTCTCCAAAAACATCAAAGCTTTTACGGAATCTTCAAAAGAATCCACAAGTTCCAGAAAATCAATTTCTTTCACGAAGTTTTCTATGATCTCTCTTCCGATTGGTTCGTCATCCAAAACGATGCAACGCAGTTTTTCCATTGATTATAAGTTGATTTTAAGTTCGACTTTAAAGCTGTTTTCGAATGTCGATATTTTCAAATCGTGTTGATTTGGATATAATAAATGAAGGCGTTTTTTGATATTTTCCAATCCAATTCCACCAAATTCTTTTTTGATTTCTGTTTTATCAAAATCATTTTTGAGAACAAAATAAAACGTATCATTTTCAATCTTAATTTTTTGATTTATGAATTGTTTATCAGAATTCTTCAAGCCATATTTGAACGCATTTTCGATGAATGTAAAAGTCAAAAGTGGCGCGATGTAAAGTCCAGCAATCTGATCATCATCCAAAATTTCCAACTGGATATTTTTATCTTTCGGATAACGCATTTTCTCAAGCTCAAAATAATTTCTGATGAAGTCCAATTCCTTTTCCAGAGACACTTTTTCAGAATTAGATTCGTAAAGTGTGTAACTCATGATCTCGGAAAGATTCAAAATGACTTCCGGTGCCGAATCATCTTTTTTAACACTTAATCCGTAAAGATTATTTAAGGTGTTGAAGAGGAAATGCGGATTAAGTTGCGATTTCAAAAAGTCTTTTTCAATATTGATATTCTGGATTTCGACTTCCAGTTTTTGCTGTTGAAGTTGTGTTGTTTTATTATAAATTCTCACAATCTCAAAGAGGATTTTCACAAAGAAAAACGGTAACAAAATATAGATCACAAGCATAATGTTGGACAGTACAACCTCAAGTCCAATGACTTCTTTAATGCTTTGATTGGCAAAAACCTTAATCATTCCAGCGAATCTTCCAGTTTTGATTTCCCAACCAAAATAGTGGTAGAGGCGAAACATAGAATTGTTGACGATCAGCCAAACATAAATGCTTATGGGAATTAATATTGATATGACGATCAGGAAATAGTTGATTCTGAATTTCTTAATTTTTGGAAATATCAAATAAAAAAATCCATAAAAGATAACTGCATTGCTTACAAACGCTCTGAAAGTCATCAGGAAACATTCAAAAAAAGTGATTTTGGAATCAAAACGATAGTAGACAAAAAGTAATGCAGAAAAGAAAAACCACATCAGGAAATGGAAAATGATCTTCGGACTTCTGTTGTAAAATCGTTCAAAGTCCTGCAGAAAATTTTGATTTGACAGTTGTTCTTTCGGGAAAGGGTTTTCTTGCATTTTGCTTGTATTAAAAGGCATTTTCAAAAATAAGCTTTTGAGATTTTTTAAAAGAAACAATTTGAGACAAATTATAGAATTCTGATAATGGCGTTCATTACATTGATGACGTTGTGACCAAGGATTGAATAGATGAGATTGCCTGTGAATTTTCTTAGAATTCCGAGACTTAAAGAAGAGATCGAAGTTAGATAGACGATTGTAATAATATCAAATTTTAACTGGTGATCTGCTGTTAAAATGATGCCGTGAGCAACTCCAAAAAGAAGTGTGACAATCACAAATGACCAACCGAACCTGATTCCTTTGTAATGCCAATTCGGTAAAAAGACCCTGTCAAAGATCCAAAGATAGATTCCACGGAAAAGTATTTCTTCCGTTAAACCTGGCATTGTGGCTTGAAATGCAAAAGTTTCCAGGTCAAATTCTCCACCTTTTGGAAACAAAATAAATTTGAAGGCAAAATCAAAAATTAAAAATCCAAGGAAAACCAAAACACCGAATTTGATTTGTTTTTTCGAGTTTGCAGAAGTGGTAAAGCCTATTTCTTTTCTGTCATTTTGATTCACAAAAAAAATAACTAATAATGAAGTTGCTAAGCTTAAGAATTTCCCTAACCAAGAAAATTTGAGCCCAAAATCTGGTAAATATTGTTTGATTAAAATCTGAATGTAATTGTCTGCCAGAAAGAGAATTAAGAATAAAAGAAGGAATTTCATATTTCCTTTTTTTGATTTGAAGAAAGCGATAATAAAGACTGGAGACATCACCAAAAGCCAAATGAGTGGAGTAAATAGAGACATTTTTTGTTTGTTTTAATTTGTGCCTCAAAAGTAGAATTGAAAAACTCTAGAATAAATTCTGATCGGTGAGATAGAAATTTTATCCGTCAGAATTTAATTTTTCATCGATGAAGAAAAATCATTATTTTTATCGGGAAATAAATCAAACACTATGTCGATCAACAGACGAGACTGGCTGAAAACCGCTTTCCTGGGAAGTGCAGCGCTCACACTTTCCCCACTTGAATTCCTTGCAAAAAATACCCCGAATTTTAATGAACTGAAGAACGATGACAAAACCATCCGACTTTGTTTCAACGAGAATCCATTTGGCGTTTCCCCGAAAGCTTTGGAAGCTATGCAAAAAAGCCTTAGTCTGTCATCGATGTATGATTTCAAATTTGCAGATGTTTTGAGTGGAAAATTAGCCGAAAAGAATCAATTGAAACAAGAGAATCTTTTGGTTTCTGCAGGTTCATCATTCTTGTTGGAATTGATTATCAAGTATGTTTCACTGGACAAAGGTCATTTCATTATTCCGGATCCATCGTTTACGATCTTTGAACCGATTGGCGAATTTTTGGGAATGTCAAAAACTGTAGTTCCTTTGAATGAACAAAAGCGAATCGATCTCGATAAAATGAAAAGCTCGATCAGAAAAGATACAAAGCTGATCTATATCTGCAATCCAAATAATCCAACCGGAGATTTACTTTCAAGAAGTGAAATTGAAACTTTCATCAAGTCTGTTCCAGACAATATCACGATCTTGGTTGATGAAGCTTACATCGAATTTACCAACCAAAAATCTTTGAGCGATTTGGTGGATACTTATAAAAACCTGATTGTGACGAGAACATTTTCCAAGCTTTACGGATTTGCCGGCGCAAGATTGGGTTACGCGATTGGAAATCCGACATTGATCAAAGAACTTAAAAAACTTCAAAGCTGGAGTGGCGCAGAAATCAGCGTAACGACGATGGCTGGCGCAATTGCTGCGATGGAGGATCAGGAATTCATTTCCAAAGTTTTGGATAACAATCAAAAAGTGAAAGACTTTACAATGTCTGAATTCCAGAAAAGAGGCATCAAAACCATTCCGTCTTCTGCCAATTTCGTTTATTTTTCTTTGGATAATTATAAAGACAATTATTTCAAAAAACTGAAGGATGTGAAAATCTTAGGTGGAAAAACCTATGAGCAAAACGGGAAATGGACTAGAATAAGTTTTGGAACGATGGAGGAGATGAAGGTTTATTTTGGGGCGATTTCTTAGAGTAAATATTATGACTGATAAACAAATCACTTTAGATAAATTAGAGGCATTTAAAAATCTTAACAAGTTTTCATATTCTGCTTGGGAACAAAGAGGGCTAAATCCATCAGCAAATGAAATTAGTGATAAACTTGAAATTTTATTTAATAAATGTACTGATGAATTAATAAATGCTATAAATTTAAGTCTTAGAACAAAACAGCTAAAACTTATCCTAAAGCAAAATCTTGAAAGTCTTTCTAGTTCAGATTTTGATACCGAAGAGCGTGAGTTTATTTGTGATTATTTTGACCAACTTTCAAAAATCGTTTCTGTTGAATTTAAAAACAATTTAAATGGTTGGCTTTATGGAAACCTTCTTAATACTTTATTTAAGTTCTCATCTTTTTTTAAAGGAAAAGTAAAAGATAAAGAAATCCTATCTCAGGATTGTACAAAATGTAATTCTAAGTTGGAGACTTTTATTACAAAAAAAGAAGTTGGAATTCCTGATTATTCTTGGAAAATAATACAGTGTCATAATTGTAAAGAGTTCAATTTACTTTCAACTGGACCAAACATCAAAGAGCTTCGTTTTGGTAATTATAAATTAATTGAACAATTACTGAAAACTGAATTTAATGAAGAAGAAGCTAAAATAAGGCTTAATCAAATTAAAGTTTTTAGAAAACACTAATTAAGCCATAATATTACTAAACTCCTTCCGATACTGCGACGGACTTTTCTGTGTATGTTCCTTAAAAGTTTTATTGAAATAACTGAAGTTATTGAAACCACTTTCAAAACAAATATCCGTAATGCTCATCGGCTGTTCCGCCAAAAGTTTCAGTGAATGCGTGATTCTGTATTCATTCACAAATTGAGTAAATGTTTTATTGGTAATTTTTTTAAAATATCTGCAAAATGAAGGAACAGTCATTGTTGCCAAACCTGCGACTTCTTCCAAACTGATCTGGCTTTTAAAATTATCCTTCACGTGGTTGAAGATGAGATTGATTCTGTCATTATCCTCTTTTTGTGTTTGCAGATAATACTTTCCGGCGTTCAGGATTTGAAAATCTTTGGTGTGAGCCAGCTCGTCAAGAATTTCAATGAATGTCAAAAGCTTGTCGAGATAAGACAATTCTGAAAGCGTTCTTATTTTTTCGCTTAGTGATTTCTTCACTGTTTCGCCAAATACAATTCCGCTTTTCGCCGTTTCCAGCATCGAAAGAATTCTTTGCATTTCAGGCGCATCCCAAAACTCCGTTCCAAGAAAGTTTTTTGAAAACTGGATGACCACTTCGTACTCATTATTGGTATTTTCATTCGTCAGTCCGCAGTGAGGTAAATTGCTGCCAATCAGAATCAAATCGCCATTCGAGAAATTGGAAATATTACTCCCGATTTGCCTTTTTCCGGATCCGCCGCAGACAAATATCAACTCAATCTCCGGATGATAATGCCAGAATTGTGTTTTTATATTTTCATTTTTCAAAAAGTAAAGACACGTGAAACTGCTTCCAATATTAGGTTTTACGGCTTCGTACAAAGGGCTGTGATGTTTCATAATGTAATCCTTGATGCAAATTTACGAAAATGAAATTATATATTCAATATTGTCTTTTAATGTTAAGTTAACATTTAGTTTATGTTAATATAGGACATATTTGTGAAAATCAGAATGTATTAATTTTTTAGATTCAGATCTACATTTGTATCGTTGAAACAATCAAAAAAGAATATTATGAAAAAGTTTATAAAATTAAGTTTCCTTATCGGAGTTTTATTAATCTCAGGAAGCGCAGTTGCAAGAGACATCGATTTTTCTCTTTCTTTCAATACAGTGAATAATAAGAGCATCAATTTCAATATCTCAAATTCGAAAAACGTATCTCTTTATTTTTATGATGATTCCAAAGACGAACTTTTTTCTGAAGTCATTTCAAAAAGCAATTCATTAGAAAAGTCTTACAACTTGGATAAATTGGCTGACGGAAATTATTATCTGGTAGCGGAATCTGATAACAGAATTGAAAAATATAAAATTACAGTAAAAGAAAATCAGGTAAATGTTGACAAATCTCCTATTTCTGCGATCACCAAACCAGAATACACAATCAACAAAAACTTTGTGAAATTACAAATGAAAGATGTGGTTGGCGATGTAAAGGTTTCAATCTATGATACTGCAAACAACACTTATTACAGCAAAAATAATTTGGCTAAAGATGGCGTGATCAATCTAACTTTTGATCTGAACCCGAATAATGCTGAAACATACATCATTAATGTTGAAAAAGACGGCGACAGCTTCAGCAGAATGATCTCAATGAAATAGTTTCCCGAAACTAAGGTTATATATATTATTTTCTAAAGCTTCACATCGTGTGAAGCTTTTTTTTGGTTGATTTTTTATTAATGAAAAAATAAAAAAGCCCAATCTCAAATTGGGCTTTAGTCTGTTTAAAGAACTTCTTTGATGTGTCTGTAATTGCTTGAAATCGTGTCCGCTACTTCTTTGAAATTTCCGTCGAGCATCATTCTAGTCATTGCGATTCCCATTCCTTTCATCTGATCCCAGCCGACTTTTGGCGGCATCGCCAAGGCATTTGGATCTGTGAAAACGTTGACCAAAACCGGGCCTTTGGTTTGTAAAGCATCATCAATCGCTTCTTCCACTTTTTCCGGATCAGTCACATTGATACCTTTGATTCCGAAAGCCTGAGCCAGCAAACCGTAGTCTGGATTGATCATATCTGTTTCATTGTCAGGGATGCCGTTTACTTCCATTTCCAGTTTTACCATTCCCAAAGAACGGTTGTTGAAAACGATAATTTTGATTGGAAGATTGTATTGTTTAATAGTTGCGATATCACCTAATAACATAGAAAGTCCGCCATCACCACAAAGTGCAATGACTTGTTTGTCAGGACTAGATAATTGTGCGCCAATCGCCATTGGCATTGCATTCGCCATTGTTCCGTGACTGAAGGATCCTAATAGTTTTCTCTCGCCGGTTGCTTCCAAATATCTTGCACCCCAAACGCAGCACATTCCGGTGTCAACTGTGAAAATGGTGTCTTTATTAGCTTTAATATTTAATGTTTCGGCTACAAATTCAGGAGAAATATGACTTTCTTTTCCTTTATCTTCAACATAAGATCGGAGATTATTTTTTACTGTTTGATAGAATTCTAACTGTTTATCAAGGAATTTTCTGTCGTCATTAATTTTGATTAATGGTAAAAGATCGACCAATGAATCTTTGATTTTTCCGGCAAAACCTCTTGTCAGTTGCGCACGTCTTCCCAAACGTTCTGGCTTGTCATCAATTTGAATGATCACTTTATCAACGGGCATAAATTTCACATAAGGAAAATCTGTTCCGAGTAATAAAATAATGTCCGCTTCGTGCATTGCTTTAAAAGCGGAAGGCAATCCCAAAAGTCCAGTCATTCCCACTTCGTAAGGATTGTTATGTTGGATTCCCATTTTCCCACGGAAAGAATACCCGATTGGCGCTTTGAGTTTTTCTGCCAAAGCAATCACTTCTGAATGCGCTTCGGAAGCGCCAATTCCACAATAGATTGCGACTTTTTTTTCTGAATTAAGATGATCTGCAATCCAGTTGGTTTCTTCTTCGGAAGGGATAATTCTTGGATTCGTTTTGAAAACTAAATCTGAGCTGATGTTTTTTACGGAGTCAGCTTCGAAAAGATCACCGGGCATTCCCAAAACTGCCACACCTTTTTGCGAAATCGCGTGCTGCAAAGCGGCTTGCAACATTCTTGGTGCTTGTTCGGGCGTTGTAGCAATTTGATTGTAAACCGAACAGTCATCAAACAATTTGATCGTATTAGTTTCTTGGAAATAAGAAGTCCCAAACTCTGAACTTTCACAAGTCGATGCGATGGCTAAAACCGGAACATTTCCTCGATTGGCCTCATAAAGTCCATTAATAAGATGAACGTGACCCGGCCCGGAGCTTCCTGCGCAAACTGCGAGACCTTCCAATTCAGCTTCGGCAGCAGCAGCGAAAGCGCCAACTTCCTCGTGTCTCACGTGAATCCATTTGATGGATCCTTCACGTTTGATGGCGTCATTTAAAAAATTAAGGCTGTCACCAGTGACAGCATATAAGCGTTTAACTCCCGTTTTAACTAGGATTTCGACAAATTGGTCAGCGATATTTTTAGACATAGTTTTATGAATTAAATTAAAAAATAAAATTCACAAAAGATGTTCCAATCAACGATCTTTATTTATAATTAAATGTTAATTAAATCAATGAAAATGTTTCGGGAAAGCTTCTCGTGGTGATTGTTTCAGAATGTTGATAAGAAACCAAGATTTCAGGAAACCGTAGCCGTAAGAAAACATCTGAATGTAAGTTGAGATCACCGCCATTGATGCAATGCTGATATTCTTTGTCACAACCAAAGCGTGAAATAATACAAGAAAAGTATAAAGTCCATACAAAGCGAGAATCAAACCATTTCCCCAGACGAAATAATGGATAATTCCAACCATATATCCCAAAAGAAAAACGCCTGGAAACCAAAAAGTCAGTTTGGTATATTTTGGATGTCTGTGATTCAGAATCGGTCTTGCACAACCGAATTGGTAAACCTGTTTTGAGAATTTTCCAAAGTCAGTTCTTCGCTTATGATAAACGCCAATGTTGTCATAGAACATAGTCGTGTAGCCATTTTCCCACAGTGTCATCGAGAGATCCGGATCTTCGCCAATTCGCATTTCTGAGAAACCGCCAACTTTCAGGAAAATCTCTTTGTTCACGCCCATATTGAAACTTCTCGGCTGAAATTTGGTCACAGCGCTTTTCTTTCCACGGATTCCACCAGTTGTAAACACCGAAGTCATAGAGTAGGAGATTGCCTTTTGCATCAGGTTGAAACCTTTGTGCGCTTTGTCTGCGCCACCAAAAGCATCGCAAGGATTTTCAGTAAGGTTTTTCTTGATATTTTCGATGTAATCTGTTTCAACGATGACGTCAGAATCTACGAAAACCAGCCAGTCGTTTTTTGCTCTTTTTGCCCCATAATTTCTGGAAAGTCCAGGCCCGGAGTTATCTTTTCTGAAAAACTGAATATCCAATTGTCCTTCAAATAATTCTACGGTTGGAAGAAGCGCGATTTTGGAACCATCATCCACGATTATCACTTCAAAATCTTTGTCGGTTTGATGAGACAAGGAATTAAGAAGCTCGAACAATTCGTCTTTTCTGTTGAATATGGCGATGATGATGGAGATTGTTGGATTCAAGTTGAAAGATTAATGTAATTTAAAACCGAATCTCAAAAATATGGAAAAAGGTTTTAAGTTTTATAAAAACTAAGAGCTGATTTGAAAGATTAAAACTTCATTCGATTTATTACGTTAATTTTAGTTTGTATCTTCGTATAGAAAATTTTATTAAAATGAATGCTATCAGACAGTTTGTAGATGTGAAAGATAATACTTTCCAAATCACGCTTCCAGAGAATTTTACAGCAAAAAGAGTAGAGGTAATCATTCTGAATTCGGACAATGATTTTCAAATATCCACAGAAACTAAAAATCTTATCAACGAAAGAAAAACTGATTATCTTAAAAATCCAGATAATGCGACTGACTTTGATGAATTTTTAGATGAATTGGAAGGTGATCTATGAAAACATACAAAGTCGTAATTTCAGAACTTGCAAAATTAGACATCAAAAAAGCAAAAAAATATTATAGAGATATCAATGCAAATCTTGCAAAACAGTTTTTGCTTCGAATTCGAGAATCAAAATCATTCATTTCTGAAAGTCCTAACGCTAATGATGTAATTTATGAAGATGTTAGAATGCACTTAATAAAACAATTTCCCTATCATTTGCATTATTTTTTGGATGAATATAGGGATGTAATTGTTGTTATCGCCGTTGAATTTGCTAAAAGAGAAAATCTTGATTTTTCTGAAAGGAAATAGTTTTAATTATTTCAAACTTTTAAAATGTTCTTGTGCTTCTTTGTCAGCATATTTTTCTCTTTTCCCATTTCCGAACAAATGAAAAATAGACAAAAAATCAAACAGAAAATCAAGAAAATTCATCATTTATTCCTCCTCCTTATTCATATATTTCCCTTTCTTAGAACCATCATACATTTCATACTGCAGGAATCTTGTTTCCAGTTTCCCATTGAACAATTTTATTTTTCTTGATGGTCTCAATCCAATTTTCTTCGGAGCATCAAGATCTGCAGAGATCAGCCAAGCCAAAGTATTTGGATAATGTTGCTTGAAAGTATCACCAATTTTCTTATAAAAATCATCATCATTAATAGAAATTCTCTCGTCATAAGGCGGGTTGAAAACCATCAACAATGGGAACAGATCTTTTTCAGATTCGAAGAAATCTTTATTTCTAAGTGTGATTACATCTTCCATTTCGGCAGATTCTATGTTGATGTGCGCAATGTCCAAAGCTTCAGAATCAATGTCGTAGCCGACAATTTTCCCGTTGAATTCTTTCACACGATTCAGTCGAACTTCTTTGATGGTTTTAAACAATTCTGAATCATAGTTTTTCCAGTTCTGAAAACCGAAATATCTTCTGAAAGTCTGCGCCGGCAAATCCATCGCAATCATCGCCGCTTCTATCAATAATGTTCCGGAACCGCACATTGGATCGAGAAAGTTTCCTTTTCCGTCCCAGCCCGCCAATTGCAACATTCCCGAAGCCAAAACTTCGTTGATCGGTGCAATAGTCTGTTCCTTTCTGTAACCACGTTTGAAAAGTGGATCGCCAGAACTGTCGATGGAAATTGTCACCAATTCTCTGTCAATGTGAAGATGGAATTTGATGTCCGGATTGTCTT
Organism: Epilithonimonas sp. JDS; assembly: GCF_021261315.1. Taxonomy (GTDB): domain Bacteria; phylum Bacteroidota; class Bacteroidia; order Flavobacteriales; family Weeksellaceae; genus Epilithonimonas. Next base: position 155,287 of record NZ_JAJSAX010000003.1, on the reverse strand, counting down.
TGCTTACGCTTGGTCTCATCTTATGTTTGTCCTGAAAATAATCGACGATGGCGTCTTTCATTTTCAAAGTCATAAACTGAGAATGGTGGAATCTTTCAGAATTTACAGTCGCGTCTATCGCAAAAGTCTGGTTTTTATCCAGGAACTCATCCCATTCAAATTTGAAAAGCTTATCGTAATATTTACTTTCATTATAAGCCTTGAATTCCATAATTGGAATGATAATTTTAACGGCTGTTCTGCAAGAATAATTAAGCTTGTAAAGAAATCCTAAATCACCTTCACAAGTGACTGCGCGGTTTTTGACTTCCACATTTTTACCTCCCAATTTCTTGATTTCTTCTGCCAAAATCTGTTCTAATCCGAAAAAAGTTTTGACCTGTATCTGAAGATTTTCTATATCCATTCTGCAAAAATAGAGTTTTTTGCTGGATGTTTGAGGCTGGAAGCTGGATGATTTACAATCTTAATATAACTTCCATCATCAATCTTCCATCATCCATCCAAAAAATCCTTATTTTTGCAAAATGCAATGGTTCGAAGAATGGTTTGATACGCCATATTATCACATACTTTACAAAAATCACGATTACAAAGAGGCTGAAGATTTTCTGAATCTTTTAACGGATTTCCTGAAAATTGAGAAAAATTCAAAAATAATTGATTTGGCTTGCGGAAAAGGCAGACATTCTATTTATCTTAATAAATTAGGTTATGATGTTTTGGGACTTGACCTTTCTGAGCAAAGTATCAGTTTTGATAAGCAATTCGAGACGAATACTTTGAAGTTTCAAGTTCACGATATGCGAAATCCAATTGAAAGCGAGCCTGTAGATGCGGTTTTCAATCTGTTTACAAGTTTTGGATATTTTGAAACTGAAGCGGAAGACAAAAGTGTTTTCAAATCTGTTTCTGATGTTTTAAAAGATGGTGGTTATTTTGTTCTTGATTTTCTGAATGCAGAATATGTAAAAAGTATTATCACGCCAACGGCTTCTATCGAAAGAGAGAATATTGTTTTTAATATCAAAAAACATATTGAAGGCGAATACATTATGAAGGAAATTGATTTTGAAGATCAGGGCAAAAAGTTTCATTTTTTTGAAAGAGTTAAGTTGACACGACCTGAAAAAATATTGCAATATGCTGAAGAATTCGGTTTTGAATTGTTGAAAAGATGGGGCGATTATCAGCTGAATGATTTTGATGAAGCTCGTTCACAGCGTTGTATCAATTTGTTTAAACGTCGGAAGGCAGAAGGAGGCAGTGTGAAGACTTCCAACATCCAGCTTCCATCTTCAAACTAAAGATTATGATTATAATTTTACTACTCATATTAAGCGTCCTGATCGGTGTTTTTCTCGGAAAGTATTTCGGAAGCAAGCAGCAATTCGCAAAGAATCTTCTGATTTTAAGCGCAGGTTTTCTGATTACGATCTGTCTTAATGAAGTTTTTCCTGAAGTTTATGAAACGGGCGGACATCAGATTGGAATTTTTGTAATCCTTGGCGTTTTGATCCAAATGTTACTGGAGAATTTGACCAAAGGTTTCGAACACGGTCACGTGCATCACGATTCCGACGATCATTCAATCATTCCGATTGCGTTGATTGCAGGTTTATTCGTTCACGCTTTTATTGAAGGGATTCCTTTGTCACACGAGAAGCAAACGTTGTCGCCTTATCTTTTGGGAATTCTTTTTCATAACATTCCAATTTCTTTTGTTTTGGGAAGTTTCCTGGCGCACAGCAAGAATTTCTCTACTAAATTTTGGATTATCGTCTCAGTTTTTGCATTAGCGTCACCTCTTGGAATGCTGCTTGGGAAATATTTTGACGAGAATCTAAAGGTCTATTTCTTAGCTGTAGTTGGCGGAATTTTTCTGCATATTTCATCAGTTATCATTTTTGAAAGCAACAAAAATCACAAGATGGACTGGCAAAAAATCGTTCTTGTAATCTGCGGAATCGCACTGGCATTAGGCGGACACCTGTTGCATCACCATTAAAAAAACATTTTCTTTTCTGACAGGAAAATCTTATTTTTACTCAAATTAATTCAATGGGATTTTTAGACCAAATATTCGGAAAGAAAGAAGAACAGGATCAGACCAAAAGTCTTTGGAAAAAGATTGAAACCCAGAAAGATCTAGACCTGGCAGTTGAGAAATCATTTCAGCAAAAAGTATTGATTTTCAAACATTCCACGCGTTGTTTTATCAGCAAAACAGTTTTGAAATCTTTCGAAAAGCAAATGGAGAATTCTGACAAAGAGCAATCTTACTATTTCCTGGATTTGATTGCACACCGTGATATTTCAAACGAGATTGAAAGCCGTTTCAATGTCACGCACCAAAGTCCTCAGCTGATTGCTTTGGAAAATGGAAAAGCGTTCTACAATGCGTCACACCAAAGTATTGATCTTGATCAAATTTAATCATCACTTATTTCTTAATAAACACAATTAACACAGATGGAATACCAGAATTTCCGCAATCACCTTTCACAAATATTAGGCGTTCCAATTGCCAGTCTCGAGGTTTGTTCGACTTTTTATGAGATCAAAGAAGTGAAGAAAAACGAAATTATCCTGAGAGAAGGAGAGATTTCGGATTCTACTTTTTTTGTAGAAAAAGGCCTTCTGAGAATGTATTCTATAGATAAAGCCGGGAAAGAGCACGTGATTCAATTTGCACCGGAAAACTGGATCATTTCTGATACCACAAGTCAATTGCTGAATGAGAAATCACGATTTTACATAGAAGCCATCGAGGAAAGTACGGTGGTGATCACAAAAGAAGGTTTTTTTGAAAATCTGTCTAAAATCTATCCGGACGTTGCAGAGAAAAATCAGAGATTGATGTTCAACCATATCAAAAGTCTGCAAAACCGTGTCAATGCACTCATCAGCACCACTGCGGAAGAACGCTATATGGATTTCCTTAAAAAATATCCTAATCTAATGCTGAGAGCGCCACAATGGATGGTTGCTTCATATCTTGGAATCACGCCCGAAAGTTTGAGCAGAGTCAGAAAAGAACTGGCAAAGAAGAAATTTGAGATTTAAATTTTTGAATGCGATACTTCTTTTTTTTAGTTTTATTTTCTGTTCTATTTTTTAGTCAACCTCAACTTTCAGAGAAGCTTTCCAATAAAACATTTTCAGCGAAAGTCATTGGTATTTCTGATGGCGACACGATGGAAATCCTTTATAAAAATGTTCCGACCAAAATCCGCTTGGCACACATCGATTGTCCTGAGAAAAGGGGAAAACAACCATTTGGGAATAATGCTAAAATTGCGTTGTCCAATCTTTGTTTTGGAAGAATCGTCACGATCAAAGGCGAAAAATATGACAGGTATCGAAGATTGATCGCAGTGGTCATCAATGATAAAAATCAAAATGTCAATCAGGAAATGATAAAACTGGGAATGGCCTGGCATTTTAAAAAATATTCCAAAGATCCAGTTTATGCTAGACTTGAGAGTGAAGCCAGAAAAAGTAGAATAGGACTTTGGCAAGATAAAAATCCAATTGCACCTTGGCTTTGGCGAGAAAAAAAGAAGAAATGAATCAAGAGATTTTAAAAGCAAACCTTTCCGATATTCCTGAATTATCACAAATGATGAAGGATTTCTACGCCATTGATTTCTATCCTTTTGATGAGAAATTGACGGTTGAGAATTTTCAGAAATTCATTAATGAAGGAAAATATGGCGATTGTTTTAAAATTCTTCTTGAAGGTGAAATAGCAGGTTATATTATTCTAGTTAAATATTTCAGTTTTGAATTTGGTGGCGAGATTTTTTTTCTGGACGAATTATTTGTGAAACCAGAATTTCAGGGAAAGTCGCTGGGTAAAAAAGCTTTGGAATTTGTGAAAAATTATTCGGTTGAAAACAACTTTAAAGTCGTGCTTCTGGAAATCGAAAACCATAATGACAAAGCGAAAAGACTCTATGAGCATTATGGTTTTCAAAATCATAAAAGGAGCTTGATGATTCTTAAAAATTGATTCCTAAATTTTTTAACTCTTCTCCCAAATCCGTTTCAGGTTTGATATGAACCACTTCAAATCCTAAATATTTTGCTGTGGTAATATTTTTAAAATTATCATCAATGAAAATCGATTCTTCAGGTTTCAGATCGTAACGACTCAACAAAACTTCGAAAATCTCTTTATCCGGTTTTATTAGTTTTTCAGTTCCGGAAACCACGATCTTATTTTCAAATAATTCGAAGAAATCGTAGTTTTTCAAAGCAAAAGGAAAGGTTTCCTCAGACCAGTTCGTCAGTCCGTAAAGATGGAATTTGCCCTTCAGCCTTCTCAGAATTTCAACATTTTGTGGAATATCACTTCGCAACATTGTTGTCCAGTTGTCGTAATAGGCACGAATCTCTTTTTCCCAAACAGGATGTTTTTCGATGAGAAATTCAGTTCCTTCTTTTAAGGTTCTTCCGCGGTCTTGTTCAGCATTCCATTCATCTATAGCGATGTTTTTCAGAAACCATTCCATTTTGTCAACGTCATTAAAGTACGTTTTGAAAAAATACCTCGGATCCCAATCCATTAAAACGCCTCCGAAATCGAAGATTATATTTTTAATTTTCATTTTTAAATATTAAATTCATTAACAACCTCATTCACTTTTTCTAAATAAGCTTTTTTCTGCTCATCAGTTGCAAAAGAATAGTTGAATGAATTTTTAACTAATGTAATAATTTCTACTTTTGAAAGATTCAAAGCCTCCTGAACCGCAATAAAATTCGCATTCATATAACCTCCAAAATAAGCAGGATCATCTGAATTAACTGTTGCTTTGATGCCTTTATCTAAAAGCTTTTTCAAAGGGTGATTGGTCATCACATCGGTGTTTCTCAACTCAAGATTGGAAAGCGGACAAACGGTCAATGCTAAATCTCGTTTGACGATTTCATTAACCAGATTATCATCTTCGAGACATCTGTTTCCGTGATCGATTCTCGCCACTTTCAGAATATATATGGCTTCCCAAATATATTCGGTCGGACCTTCTTCGCCGGCATGAGCAACGGGAATGTAACCTTCTTTCACAGATGCTTCAAACACTTTTTTGAATTTAACTGGCGGATTTCCCATTTCGGAAGAATCCAATCCTACAGCTGTGATGAGATCTTTGTAGGGAAGTGATTGCTTCAAAGTTTCAAACGCCGATTCCTCGGACAAATGTCGCAGATAACTCATAATGAATAACGAATTGATTCCCCATTTTTCCTTAGCATCGGTTCTTGCTTTTTGCAAACCACTAATAACAGTTTCAAAAGTAATTCCACGTTCTGTATGGGTTTGTGGGTCAAACATTATTTCGGTGTGAATCACATTATTCTCGTAGCATTTTTGATAATAGGCCATCGCTAAATCGTAAAAATCTTTTTCGTGGATGAGAACGCCAGCTCCGGCATAATATATGTCAAGAAAATCCTGAAGACAAGAGAATTGATAGGCTTTTTTGACCTCATCTATGGTTTTGTAAGGAATCGTGATCTGGTTTCTTTGGGCAATCTCGAACATCAGTTCCGGTTCGAAACTTCCTTCGATATGCAAATGCAATTCAGCTTTCGGAAGTGCTTTAATAAAATCTTTCATAGTTTTTGATTTATTCAAATTTAATAAAAAAGGCTTTAGAAAATGATTCTAAAGCCTCGATATAATATAAAAGTTAACTTTTATTTATCAATGGATCCCATTACTTTTTGAGCAAATGAGTTGAGCGCATCTTTTTCGCTCATTCCATTGTTGACGTTTGCGTGAACTTCAAGCGCACCGCAAATGTTGGTGATCAATTCTCCCGCAACGTTCAGATCTTCTTCAGAAACATTTCGGAATTCTGAAAAACTTTCCAAAACTTCCAAAGTCGCTTCCAGATTTTCCGGCGTTTGGTTTTGATAAAACTGTCTTATGATGGGTAATTTCATTATTTTAGATTTAAAGATTAAAAAATTAAATGATTAAAAAATTAATTATTAAGCTTTAATCTCTGAAAATAAAGTCGTCAAACTATCCGCTTTGTTGGTTTGAACCTGGCTTTTCAAAGCGCCACCTTCAAACACTGCGAATGTTGGCAAATTGTCAACTGTCGCCAGCTTTCTACTTTCCGGCAATTTTTCTGCATCTACGTAATAGAAAGGAATCTCGTCATTTTCTGAAGCCAGTTTTTTGAATTTCGGTTTCATAATTCTGCAGTTTCCACACCACGTTGCACCATACTGAACCATCACTTTATCATTCTCAATTACAATCTGTTGCAAGTTGTCTTCTGTAAGTTCTATGTACATAATTTTTATAAATTTAGCAATGTAGCAGTTTAACAATTTACCATTAATTGATTCATTGTTAAACTTTTACATTTTTACATTGTTATATTAGTTTTTGCTGAAGTATTCTGCAACGCCGGTTCTGTTGGCATTCATTGCTTCTTTACCTTCTTCCCAGTTTGCAGGACAAACTTCACCGTGTTTCTGAACGTGAGCGTAAGCATCGATCAAACGAAGATATTCTTTTACATTTCTTCCAAGTGGCATATCGTTTACAGACTCGTGGAACACTTTTCCAGTTTCGTCGATCAGGTAAGTAGCTCTGTAAGTTACGTTTGAACCTGTGTAAACTTCATTTCCTTCTTCATCGTAATCCAAATCCTGATCTACAATTCCAAGGATGTTTGCCAATTGTCTGTGCGTGTCAGCCAGGATCGGGTAAGTTACACCTTCGATTCCGCCGTTGTCTTTTGGTGTGTTCAACCACGCGAAATGTACTTCATTTGTATCGCAAGATGCACCGATGATAACTGTATTTCTTTTTTGAAATTCCGGTAAAGCTTCTTGGAAAGCGTGTAATTCAGTCGGGCAAACAAAAGTAAAATCTTTTGGATACCAGAACAAGATAACTTTCTGCGCGTTATTCACCGCCTCTTCAAACACATTGATCTTAAGATCGTCACCCATTTCGCTCATTGCATCGATCGCAACATTTGGGAATAATTTACCTACTAATGACATAATATTAAAGTTTAAATTGTTATTTTTTGATAGTGCAAAATTACAAAGATTTTGTGAATTGAATATTAATAATCGATTTATAAAATCTATCAATATGAAAGTCTGGAAACTAACGGTGTTATTCATATAATCTGAATGTTCATTGCAAAGAAAAAAGTGTGAATTATAAAAAAATGTCAAAATACTCAACTAAATTTTAAACAGATAATTAGCAAATAAATGGCTTCATGCAATACTTTATAAACATTTTAAAATCAATAATTTCTACATGGTGTTCAAATTTTTATATTTTTTTTTAATAATTTCGTCCTATTGAAAAAAAAGCATCCAAATTAAAATACAGTGCTCAAAAACATTTGAAAAACCTAGATAACCAGAATGCTTTTTAATTCCCTTCATTTTGCGATTTTTCTGCCTGTAGTCTTTATTTTCTATTGGTTTTTTACGAACAAAAATCTTAAACTCCAAAATGCACTGTTACTTGTATCAAGTTATTTTTTCTATGCTTGTTGGGATTGGCGGTTTATGTTTCTGCTGCTTTTTTCAACCTTATTGGATTACATTACGGGGCTTAAAATGCAGGATTCTAAAACTCAAAATCAGAAGCGATTTTGGTTTTGGCTGAGTATTATTATAAATCTTGGTTTCCTTGGCGTTTTCAAATATTACAACTTTTTTGCAGCTTCATTTGCACAAAGTGTCTCTCATTTGGGTTGGGAAATTAGTCCATTGATGCTAAATGTTGTTTTGCCGGTGGGGATTTCATTTTACACTTTCCATGGACTTTCTTATGTGATTGACATTTATAAAAACAGAATAAAAGCAGAACGGAATTTTGTGGATTATGCTGTTTTTGTCAGCTTTTTTCCGCTCTTGGTAGCAGGTCCCATTGAGCGGGCAACGCACCTTCTTCCTCAGATCAAAAAGAAGAGAACCTTTGATTATTCAAAAGCTGCAAATGGTCTGAGACAGATACTGTGGGGTCTGTTCAAAAAGATTGTCATTGCGGATAATTGCGCCGTATTTGCCAATCAGATATTCAACAACTCGGAGGATATGAGTGGCAGCACGCTGGTCTTGGGAGCTTTGTTTTTTACTTTCCAAATCTATGGAGACTTTTCCGGCTATTCTGATATTGCGCTGGGAACAGCTCGTCTATTTGGAGTGGAACTATTGCGGAATTTTGCTTTTCCTTACTTCTCCAGAGATATCGCAGAGTTTTGGAGGCGGTGGCATATTTCACTTTCATCCTGGTTCAAGGATTATTTGTACATCCCCCTTGGCGGCAGCAGTGGAGGGAATTGGATGCGGATTCGAAATACTTTTATCATCTTTGTTGTAAGCGGATTTTGGCATGGTGCCAATTGGACTTTCATTGTATGGGGATTTTTGAATGCTTTGTTTATCTTGCCATCCATCATAATGAAAACCAATCGCAATCATATCGGTATTGTTGCCAAAGGCAGACTATTACCTTCAATGAAAGAGTTAGTTCAGATGATTCTAACATTTTCATTAACAGTATTCGCCTGGATATTTTTCAGGGCAGTGAATATTGATCATGCTATTAGCTACATCGCCGGCATTTTCAAACCCTCGCTTTTCACCTTACCAAAATTTGATTTGATGGAAAATGTCACTTCAACTATTATTTTAATTGTGATTTTTCTTTTGATTGAATGGCAAGGAAGAGAAAATCAATATGCAATCCAGGGAATTGGAAAAGTAAATTCAAAATCGATTAGATGGATCAGCTATATTATTATTCTGCTTGCGATTTACTTTTACGGTAATTTTGGAGAGAATGTGGAGTTTATTTATTTTCAATTTTAAAAATATTAAGTATGAAGAAATTTTTCCTTAATATATTTTATTTCGTAATTATTGTACTCCTTTTTAATATTGTGGTTTTTGTCTTTTCTAATGATAACTATTATAAAGGTTATAATGAATTCCCAAGCAAAGATTTTCATTCATTCATATTGGCGGACTCTCACGGGATGCCTTTGGATAAATTTTCTGAAAAGTTTAATGTCTATAATTTCTCCTCAAACAGTGATTCTTATGCTGATATGAAAAGGAAAGTTTCTTATTTGATAGAGAATGAATATGCAGTCAAAACTATTTATATCACTGCAGATGATCATACGCTGAGTCCATACAGAGACGGAATTAATAATATGGATAAAAGTATTATTTATACGTCGAAGATTGATTTTAATTATATAAAAGAAAAATATTTGAAGTATTATTTTCCCATTTTTCAATTGAAGGTCAATGGATTATTCCGAATCTATCTGGAAGATAAAGTTAAAATTATTTTTAATCAGCAAGACAAAACTACCAACAATACGATCTGGTCCGAATTGCCTGAAAAAGAAAAAGGCAAAAGGGCAGAAGATCGAGTTTTAGGGCAATTTCCGGCAAAGAATAAAAGCAAAGAACTGGAAAAAACGCTGCGAGAAATTATTAATTTATGTCAGAAAAACCATATCGAGTTGATTGGTTTGAAATTTCCTGTCTCACGATCGTATTTAGAAAGATTGGATAGCAAAAATTACGGAGCAGACAAACTGCTGATATCAAAAGGACTGAAAATTATTGACCACAAATCAGTCTTCGAAGATAATGATGGTTATTTTAGAGATCAGGATCATCTAAATTCCGAAGGCGGGAAAGAATTTGTAAAAGTTCTGTTAACGAAATAAAAAAAACACCACGTTAAGTGATGTTTTATGGTATATATTTAAAGAAAATTAAAACTGCTCTACACAATCCTTAATTCTCTTCATAGCTTCTCTCAAATCTTCTTCGGAAGCCGCATAAGAAAAACGAATACACTCCGGACTTCCGAAACTTACACCGCCAACGCAGCCAACGTGCGCATTTTCTAGCAAAAACATGGCAAAGTCATCCGCGTCTTTAATTTCAGTTCCGTTCAGTTTTTTTCCGATGAAGTAAGAAATATCCGGGAAGAAATAGAAGGCACTTTTTGGAAGATTGCATTTGAAACCTTTGATGTCTTTCATTAAGTCAAAAACCAAATCACGTCTTTTGTGGAATTCGGTGATCATATATTGTAATTCCGACGGATCCATCTGCATTGAAGTGATCGACGCTCTTTGTGCTACTGTGTTTGCTCCACTTGTCATTTGTCCCTGAACTTTGTCACAAGCACTTGCCAACCAATCCGGGCACGCAGAATATCCGATTCTCCAGCCTGTCATCGCGAAAGCTTTACTCATTCCGTTGATCACAGCGGTCTGTTCATAAACCTGAGGGAAGCTTGCGATAGAAACGTGTTCACCTTCGTAATTAATGAACTCATAGATCTCATCTGAAATGATTGTTACGTGGGGATATTTTGCAACAACATTAGCAATTGCTTCCAGTTCTTCTCTTGTATAATAGCTTCCGGAAGGATTACAAGGCGAACTGTAAAGTAATGCTTTCGTCTTTGGTGTAATTGCTTTTTCTAATTGCTCAGCGGTAAATTTGAATTCTGTATCAATAGAAGTTTCGATGAAAACCGAAGTTCCGCCAACCAATTTTACCATCTCATCATAACTTACCCAGTAAGGAGCGGGCAAAATCACCTCATCGCCATCATTTACGATAGCTGAGAGAACATTGATGATAGATTGTTTTGCGCCGTTGGAAACACAGATTTGGTTTGCTTTATAATCCAGGCCATTGTCTCTTTTCAGTTTTGCGGAAATGGCTTGTCTCAGTTCCAAAAATCCTGGAACAGGCGAGTAGTGGCTGTAATTTTCATTAATGGCGTCGAAAGCTGCCTGTTTAATTTTTTGAGGAACATCGAAATCAGGTTCTCCCAAAGTTAAGCTGATTACATCGATTCCTGCCGCCTTCATATCGCGCGCTTTGTTGCTCATCACGAAAGTCTGAGAATAACTCAGTCTGTTCAATCTGTCCGAAATTTTACTCATGAAACTGTTTATAATTAGATTTAATGACAAATATAATTTTTTAATATAAAACCGAAGGCGTGTTTGATGATTTTGTTGAGTAAAATCATAAGATTTTAGAATCCAATTCCTGCACTTACCATTCGTGTTGAGAAAAATAAATATAAATGCATGTATTTTATTAATAATTAATTATTTTTGTGAATAAATTTTTCATTAAAACACACTTCCTGAGAAAGTGAGATGGAGATGAAGACTTTTGCGACACACATGAATAAAAAATTTACCCCGTATTTGACAATATTACTAGTAGTTTTTGTCAGTTTTCTAAACGCTCAGAATTTGAATATTAATTCCCTGGAAAAGGAAATTATCAAATATAACAGAGAAGGAAAACATACTTTATCCCAAAAAAAACTTTCCGATTTACTCTTTTCCGGCAATCTCACAAAAGAAGAAGAAGCTAACGTTCTTTTCTTTATGGCCTCCACGTACCGCGGAGTAAGTGACTACGCCATGTGCATAGATTACCTCAATAAATCTGCCGCCATTGCAAAAGATCTTTCTAAAGATAATGTCTTGAGGATGAAACTGGATTATGAATATGCGTTTGTTTATTTTGATAATAAAGAATATCAAAAATCCAAAAAAATGATGGATAACATTGCGGCTCGACACTATTCAACAATAATTCCGGAAGACCACGCTTACATCCTGATGCAGGAAGGATATCTTTTCCTGATGAATAAAGATTACTCAAATGCTGAGAAAAAATATAATGAAGCTCTGCAGATTATCAAGTCTGAAAACTCCTGCAATCTTCCCATTGTTTACGTAAAATTGATGGAGCTGTATCATTTCAAAAAGCAAATACAAAAAGTAGAAAGCCTGTATGCTGAAAGTGTGAAAATATCCAAAAGCTGTGGGATTTTGAAATATGAAACTTACGCCGCTTCCGAAATGGAGAAAATCTACAAAGAAAACAATCTGCTAGGCAAGGCGTATTCCGTAGGCATCAGAGTTGACTCATTGCGAAAACTGGAAGATCTTGATAACCGCGTTTCGGAAATGCATATTATCGACAAAAAATACTTGGAGAAAAAGGAGTCTCTGGAGGATGAGTCTGTTTTTTGGGAGCAGATCTGTGCAGTTTTGATTGCAGTCATTCTGCTTCTCATAATTGCTTACTCATTTTTCAAAAGCCGAAATCTGAAAATTGAAAAGATGAAGATGAAAGAGGAGATCGAACAGATCAAAGAAGATCTGAATTCTTATTCTCAAAAAACAAATCTAGGTGTGAAATTTGAAAGCACAAAATCATCCATTCTCAATTCCGATCAATTAACAGAAAGACAAAAAGAACTTGTCCAATTGATGGCAGAAGGATTTTCAAACAAAGAAATTGCAGATAAACTTTTCATAACAGAAAGTACAGTTAAGTATCATATCAAAAATATCTACAGCATTCTTAATCTTAAAGACAGGAAGGATTTATTCAAGAAAATCAGCAATATCTGATCTACAAACCTACGACATCATCCTAAAACAGACTATCCTTAGGGGTAGTTTTTGCGGTCTATAACTAAACTCAGTATTAATACTGAATGCTTTTTACGCTTTAATCAATAATATTGCATTATTGTTATTCACATAGCAATTATCATTCCCTTTTGAATTTTGTTCGAAATAAGGAATAACATTCGCAGAAAAATTTCAAAAATTATATAAAAATGTTTTCTTATCACATGTTAAGATGCGATAATTAAACAAGTGTTTAAATTTGCAATGTTGATTTTTTAAGCAACACACAATGAAAAAAAATTTATTCTTCCTGTTTGCAATGTTCATTGCAAATATGTTCTCTGCGCAGACAGAATTAGCCAGATGGACCAAAAATAATTTGACTTCAACGACCGCAAGTCACGTTTCTGCAGATGCTATCAGTGCATCCAATGTTACCGTAACTCCAACAACCTGGGATCAGAGTTTTTTCATGATATCAGGCCTCACGAGTGCCAGCAGTATTGATCTTACGAGATATGTGCAGTTCACAATTGCACCGGGTAACAACTATAAACTTACACTGGCAAGCCTCAATCTGAAATACAGAAACCAGGGTGGAACTTCAAAATTTGAAGTGCGTTATTCTACAAATGGTGATTTTTCGGCTCCACAGACTTTATTGTCTACATCGGTGACAGATGGAGACTGGCACAGCGTTTCTCTCAGCAATTTTGCCAATCCTACGGTTTTGTCCGGAAAAACAATGTACATCCGTTTGTATACTTATGAAACTTATAATAATTTTCATTTATCATATACTTCCAATGGTGGAACTGGCTTGGGACCTAATATTACAGGGACTGTTGCTGTAGACACGCCTACACCTCCTGTGGCAAATAATGATTCTTTTTCTGTTTATAAAAACACGAGTACAAATCTCAATATTTTAACAAATGACAGCTCCGCTACAGCTTTCACAGGCATTACGATCACCCAGCAGCCTGCTCACGGAACAGTTACGGTGAATGGAACTACAAATGTCACCTACGTACCAACAGCGGGATATTCTGGTGCCGATTCTTTCAAATATAGAGCAGTAAATTCTGCCGGATCATCGAATGAAGCTACGGCAAGTATTGATGTTGTAACGGCCGTTCCCGTTGCCAATAATGATTCTTACACTGTTTATAATAATAGTACTACAAACTTTAGTATTTTAGCTAATGATACGTCAAATTTAAGTTACACTAATATTGCAATTACCCAACAGCCTTTACACGGAACTGTAACAGTCAATGGAACTTCATCTGTTACTTACAAACCAACAACAGGCTATACAGGCGCAGATTCTTTTAAATATCAAGTCAGCAATGTAACCGGCGCATCAAATGAAGCAACTGTCAGCATTACTGTGGCGCAAGATCCAAATACTGCCGTTCCGGTGGCAAACAATGATTCCTATTCCGCTTATAAGAATAATGAAGTTGACTTCAATGTATTGAGCAATGATACTTCTGTTCTGACAATTAATAATGTAACGATTACGGAGCAGCCGGCTCACGGAACTGTTACTGTCAACGGAATTGCAAGCGTTACTTACAAACCTGCAGTTGGATATAAAGGTGCTGATTCCTTCAAATATAAAGCGGGCAACGCAACCGGATTATCAAATGAAGCTACGGTAAACATCAATGTCATCGAAAATGTAAATGAAACTTTAGCACGATGGAATAATTCCAATTTTACACCGACGTTTACAAACAGTCATTTGCTTGTCAGTAACATCACCTCTACTCAGAACATCACTTTTGCTCAGAACGTAAATGTAAGCGGCGTCAATTATGATGCATTCCAAACCAGTGGCTGGCCGGACAAGAATGCACAGACTGTAGATACTTCAAAATATATTCAGTTTACAATCAGTCCAAAAAATGGTTATAAGTTAAATTTATCAGAGTTTAATATGCTTTGCGTGACGCAGGGTGGTGATGCCAATATCAGAATAGATTATTCACTGAACAATAATTTTTCAAATCCTACAACAATATTACCACAGACGGCCATCAACAGTGGTTTGTCTCAAATTTCGCTTACTAATTTTTCAAAACCGATTGCTACAGACGGACAGGTTTTATATTTGAGAATTTATGTTTACAACACCTGGAATGCAATGCAGATTTTGTTCAAAAACGGACAGAATATTGGACCATATTTCAGCGGTTATGTAGAATACAGTTCCACAGTTCCAATTGCTTATGATGACACGGTTACCAATAAAATTAATAATGATACCAATATTAATGTTCTCGTAAATGACGACTACAGTAATAAAATTACAACGTTGACTTTTACGCAGCCTTCGCACGGAACAACGAGTCTAAACGCTGATAAATCGATCAATTATATTCCTACAAAAGATTATTTGGGCGCTGATTCTTTTACTTATTACATCACCAATGAATATGGCGTTTCGAATACGGCAACTGTCAATATCAACAATGTTCCTAACACCACGGCTCCGCTTATCCGTTGGGATAAAACGAATTTTACGGCAACACCGTTTCAGTCTTTCATCAGTGCTACACCTATTACAAGCAATGGCGGAATCGGAATTGCGGTTGGAGGAGAGACCAATCCAAGAACTTATTATATAGAAACTTCGGAGAATAGCACCAATCTGGATACCAACAGATATATTCAGTTTGTGATGGATAATACGAGCGCTAACCAAACCATTGAACCTAGAACTTTCAGTTTTACAGCAAAAGGAAACGGTGCAACTTATGAACTGAGATATTCTAAAAATGCTAATTTCTCAAATGATGTCACTGTCCTTGGAAATGCCGTAATGCCAACTGGATACACAGCTCAAAATTTCAATTTTGATGCAGGTTTGAAACTGGAACCTGGCGAGAAAATTTACATCAGACTTTACGTCTACAACAGCTATTATGTTCAATTCGTAATGCAGTTTATTACGGGCGGTTTCGGACCGGAGATTGGCGGTATTTTTTATAACAAAGTTTATTCTCCAAACAATACGATTTGGCTTAATTCTGCCACGCCGCACTGGAGCAATGGATTGCCAAGTGCCACAAAACATGCAGTGATAGAAACCAATTATAATACGAGCCTGAATGGTAACTTCGAAAGCAATAGTCTGACAGTAAGCGCAGGTGCCAAACTAAATATAACAAACGAAGGCTTTGTAAAAGTAAATGGTCAGATCGTGAATAATGCTGGAACTGCTGATTTTGTTGTAGATGACAATTCCAATATCTTACAGGTTGGAAATGCCCAAAACGTCGGAAACATCACAGTCAAAAAAGGAGCGTTGATTCCGAAAATGGGTTACAATTACTGGTCTTCACCGGTGATTGGACAGAATCTTTACCAGTTCTCAGACGGCTACAATACAGTTGGAGCCACAGGTTCAGAAACAGGAACACCTTGGAACAGATTTTATGTTTATAATGAAGCGAATGACAAATTTGTAACATCCTTGGCAAACGATATCACATTGAGTGCAACCTCAGTCTTTCAACCGGCGAGAGGTTACGCCATACGAGGAAAAAACAGCTTCCCGACTCAGATTACCAGTACAAGTACAGGAACGGTTTTCGAATTCAAAGGAGTGCCGCAAAATGGCGATGTTTCTTTCATTTTGAAATATACAAATGATGCGCACGGTTACAATATGGTTGGCAATCCTTATCCTTCAAACATTGGATTTGATGAGTTTTTTGCCGCTAACAGCACAAAAATCAACGGATGCTTATATCTTTGGACCAATAATGACAGCCAAATTATTACGCAGCAGGGCAGTACTTACACAAGTAACAATTATGCTCTTTATAACGGAACGGGCGGAACTTCTGCAACGTATCTGGGCTACAACAACAGAAAACCGAATGGCTATATTGCGCTGGGACAAGGCTTCATCGTTCAGGCAAAAGCTTCCGGTAAAAATCAGCCGTTGGTTTTTAATAATGCTATGAGATATGCAGAACTGGCTAATTTCTATAACAAGAATGGTGATAACAAAGTTGCTCAGAAAGACAGATTTTGGGTCGAGTTCAAATCGCCTACCAATGTCAACAATGAAATCCTGATTGGTTACATTCCTACAGCAACTAACGGTTTTGATGTTAATTTTGACACCGAATTACTTTCCATCGGCAACGATTCTTTTTGGAGCGTTTTGGATAGCAAAAAATTGGGAATTCAGGCAAGACAGGCCTCTTTTAATAATGAAGATGTTGTAAAATTGGGAATCAAAGCTTCAGTCTCCGGAAACTATACAATCGGTGTTACGGACAAGGAAGGTATTTTTAATTCCTATCAGTCTATTTTGCTGAAAGACAGTTACCTGAACAAAGTTGTTGATCTGAAAGAAGTTTCTTACATTTTCAACACCAGCGCCGGGCAGTTCGAAGACAGATTCCAGATCATTTATAAAAATTCAGCAACTCTCGGAACAGATGATTCAGTGAAAAAAGGAATTCAGATTTACAAAGATCTACAGAATTTCATTGTTAATTCTACCGATAATCTGGATGAGGTGAATGTTTACGATGCTTTAGGAAGATTGATTTTCAGTTCCAAAAATGCTAAGAAAGAACTTTTTATCAACAATGCTAATTTTGCAGAAGGTCTTTACATCATCAAAGCAAGATCAGGAAACACAACTTTGACCAAAAAAGTTTTGAGATAAAAGTAAGAACACAAATAAACCATAAATTTTCTCCAGCCATCAAAATTATTTTTGATGGTTTTTTGTTTAAATACTATTAAAATCATAATTTCGCTCTATGTCATTAGAATTAGTTTTAAAATATTTTCCCGATATCACCAGCGAGCAGAAGGATCAGTTTGCAGAATTAGAAACCTTGTACAAAGACTGGAATGAAAAAATCAACGTTATCTCCAGAAAAGATACAGACAGTCTCTACGAAAAGCATATTCTTCACTCTCTCGGAATCGCAAAAGTGATGGAGTTTGCAGATAACACCAAAGTTCTTGACATCGGGACTGGAGGCGGTTTTCCTGGGATTCCTTTGGCTATTCTCTTCCCAAATGCTCAGTTCACTTTGGTTGATAGCATCGGAAAGAAGATCACCGTTGTAAAAGGCGTTGCAGAAAGTCTCGGGTTGAAAAACGTAACAGCGCATCACATGCGGGCGGAACAATTGAAGGAGAAATTTCATTTCGTAGTCAGCCGTGCGGTAACGCAGATGCCGGTTTTCCTGACCTGGCTTCGCGGCAAATTCGAGAAAGAACAATTCAACCCAAAGCACAATGGCGTCCTTTATCTCAAAGGCGGCGATCTTGGCGAAGAATTGGCAGGCATCAAGTGCGAAATCTTCCAGCTCAAAAATTATTTCGAGGAAGAATTCTTTGACACCAAAAAAGTCGTATATCTATCAAAAGGTAATTTTAACAACTAAATAAGGAAACGATTATGAAGAAAGTATTTATTTTATCAGTCATTTCATTGTTCACATTTGCAGCGACATCCTGCAAAGACAACGACGATTTCCAGCAGATTACAGACGTCTACGCACAGAAAATCGACAGCGTCAAAATCCCGATGGACACGATGGCTTTGGGCGTGACACAGGAGTTAAAAGTCTATTCCACATTCACCAAAGGCTGCGAAGGAATCTACAGCTACGATTACAATTACACCAACGATTCCGTAAGAACTGTAGCCAATTACGCCTACAAAACCAATGACGTTTGCAGCAACGAAACCTATGTAGACGGTAGCCGAATCAATTTTCAGCCAGTAAAAACAGGAACTTACAACTTCAAATTCTTCGCAGGCAAAGACGCTGCAGGTGCTAATGTCTTTCTTGAAAGAAAAGTGGTGGTAGAATAACTGAAATTTTTAGGAGCTAATCCCGCTTTACGTTGCAATCTTTTTTGCGCCAAGATTACCATCAGGTAAAAATTGAAGAAAATGCAAAAAAGGATTTTCACTGCAATCGGGGCTATGGGTTTTGTCATTCAATTAAAGCTTTCAACAAATTAGCAAGATTTGCAAAATCTGCGAGAAGAAATATTCTTATTTATTTACTGAGCTTGTCGAAGATCTTTGCGACCTAAAAATATTTTAAATAATTTCAAAAAAAAATTTGCGCCTTTGCATTAAAATTCACTGTAGTGATCAAATATATTTTCAAAGTCAACGAAAATTAATTAAATTGAGCCTTTACTTCAAAAGGCTTTTTTTATGCAATTTCTCCACAGGATCATTTCAGAATTATTAGAAAATCACAAAGACCTTTCAACGTTGGACATCGTCTTACCTGGAAAGCGTCCAATGGTCTTCATCAAAAGGATCTTGCAGGAAAAGCAATACCAAGGCCTTTTGCCCAACTTCGTCACGATAGACGAACTCATCGCAGATCTATCTGAAAATTTGGAGATCAAGGGAATTGCACTCTGGCTTTTCGCTTACCGAACATATCAAAAAGTAGATTCTTCCGAAGATTTTTCCGGCTTCCTCAAATGGTTTCCAACCTTGCAAAAAGACTGGGACGATATGATGAAGTTTTCAGAAAACGACCAAAAAATCCTAGAATGGATGTTGGACGAAGAACGCATCAAAAACTGGGGCGAAGATCTTGGCGATGATGACAATGCAAGAAAAAGAAACCTCAATTTCTGGCGAAAAATGAACGATTTTCTACCACTTCTGAAATCGGATTTGAGAAAAGAGAACCTCGCAACTGCAGGAATGATCTACCAGGAAGCATTTTCAAAATTAGAAGCTTTTGCAAAGTCCACTCAAAATCACTTTGTTTTCTGTGGTTTTAACGCATTATCAAGAGTTGAGGAACAACTAGTCAGAAAATTACTGCAATGGAACAAAGCCGAAACCTACTTCCAAGCCGACAAATATTACATTGACGATGCAAGACAGGAATCCGGAAAATTCCTAAGAGAAACCATCACGTGGAAAGAATTTGACCTTTACAGAAATTTTAACTGGATCGATGACCAATTCTCTCAGCCAAAAAATATCAAAACTTACGAAGTCTCCGGAAACATCGTTCAGGCAAAGGTTTTACCAGAACTTCTGAAGAAAATCCCAAAAGAAGAATTGTCAGAAACTGCTTTGGTCTTGTTGGATGAGAATCTTCTGCCAGCGGTTTTGGACAGCTTGACGTCCGTAGAAAGCGTGAACATCACGATGGGTTTTCCATTGAAGAATCTATCGTTCAGCAACGCAATCAAGAAACTTTTTTATCTACAAAAACAACAGGAGAAAAAATCTTCCAGCTACTATTACGCCGATGTTTTACCAATCTTGGAAGAACTTCCAAATGACGAAATAGATGGCGCAATCATTCAAGATTTCATTGCAAAGATCGAGGAGCGGAATATTGTTTATATTTCCAAAAATCTATTGGCAGAATTGCTCGGAAAACTCAGTTATTTCCAGCTTCTTCAAAAACCGGAATCAACTCAGAATTTCCTGGATTTATTAATTAAATTCTGTTATGAATTGAAGTTCAAAGAATTGGATGATATTCAGTACGAGAATGTGGCGCATTTTGAAAAGGTTTTCAAAGTCATCAAAAATCAGTTGTTGCCTTATAAAATTAATATTAAAATTGAGACTTTAGAAGTGCTCATCAATCAATTGGTAAACACAGAAAGTATTGATTTTGTGGGAGAACCGTTAGCGGGATTTCAAATTATGGGACTTTTGGAAACGCGACTTTTGAACTTCAAAAATATCATCCTACTTTCAGTTAACGAAGGTAAATTGCCATTAGGAAATACACAAAATACATACATTCCGTTTGATGTCCGCAAGAATTTTGGTCTGAATACTTTTCTCGAAAATGATAGCATCTACGCTTATCACTTTTACCGTTTGATTCAGGATTCTCAGAATGTTCATTTGCTTTATAATGCATTGAGTTCTGGTGTAAACACAGGCGAGAAAAGCCGATTCATCACACAATTGGAAATGGAAAGTCCACACAACATCGAACATATCGTCATCGAAAATACTTCCGAACCAATCTCACAGGAACTGATGAAAATCGAGAAAAATGAAGCCGTAATGCAACTTTTGAACGAATGGAAAAACCGCGTTTCAGCTTCACATCTTGTGACTTATCTTTATAATCCGATTGATTTTTACCTCAATCAAATCCTAAAAACGAGAGAAACCAATGAGATCGAGGAAGAGCTTTCTCAAAGAAATTATGGAAATTTGGTGCACTATGCTTTACAGTTTTTGCACGAACCAATCAAAGGTAAAATTCTATCAATTAATGATTTAGAAGATTTACTTCAAAAAGTGGATGAATCTATAGAAGATGCGATTGAAAAACTAAAACATCAATCGGAATTCTACGAACGCGGAATGAATTTCATTCACAAAGAAATCGCCAAAAGGGTAGTGCGCAACATTGTAGAGTACGATCTGGAATTGGTGAAAAATGGTTCGGCGTTAGAGATCATCGACCTCGAAAAAGAGATCAATTGTGATTTTTATCTTGATGAAAACCGAACCGACAAAATCAGCTTCTACGGCTTCATCGACAGAATTGACCGCTTGGACGGAGTAACTCGAGTGATTGATTACAAAACGGCGAAACCGAAAAAATTAACTGTTAGTTTAGGAAAGAATAAGGAAGAAAAATTGCCGGAATTATTTTTTAACGACGACTACAAACAAGCTTTGCAACTTTCGATCTATAAATATTGCATCACCAATTCCCTCAACATTAAACCAGAAAATGTGGAAACCGCCATCTGGTCTTTCGCAGAAGTGAATAACGGTCCGCAAAATCTCAATTTTATTGATATTGAAGATTCTGAAGTGGAAGATTCCATCAGAAATCTGATCGCAGAAATTTTGAATCCTGAAGTTCCGTTTGAGGAAAAGGAGAAAGTGAGTTGGTAAATATTGGTAGTCTCTCGCAGATTGTGCTGATGGCAGATGCAAGATTAATCTGCAAAATTTGCCTCATCTGCGAGAGAATGAATTGTATTACGGCTGACTTTTCAATTTCAAATCCGCCATTTTCGCTCTGACCTTTTTCATAAAATCATCACCTGGATCCGTTTTCCCTGTGAAATATTTCGGGTCAGATTCTTTCCAAAGTTTTGAGTTTCGGAAAACACCATATTCAGAATGTCCAATAACGTATTCAATCGCATACTTTTTGGTTAAGTATCTTACCAGTTCTGCGTTGGCTTCCACTTGTTTGTCGGTCAAAGGTTGCGCTTTGCTTCCGATATTTTCGACGCCGATGGCGCAATAATTAAGGCCAATTGTGTGTCTGGCGAATAGTTCTGGATCAACCAATTGATAGATTGTTCCGTCTCTGTCGATGATGTAGTGCGAAGAAACATTGAGCGAACTTTGTTTTTTCAAAGTCGATCTTTGATTCTCAAGATGAAGATTGTTGAAATATTTGAAGTTGGATTCCACCGTTCCGCCAGCTGTGTAATGCAATACGATAATCTTCGGTGTGATCTTCGGGGTTTTCTGATCCAAGCCGTGATGTTCCTTCATATATTCCAAACTCAACTTGATTTTTTCTTTAGAATAATCAATTGGTTTTTGAACAATTTTGATGTTCTGAGCCTGAACCAAGAAACAAAAACTCAGCAATAATATTTGAAAAAGTTTATTCATAAGTAATTTAAAATATCAATTATCACTCATCGATTATCATTGATAAAAATAGTGTCCCGTGATCGTCCAGCTAAACAAACAATCCTGCAAAACCTGCCCAGCGCCAATATTGTGAACAATCAGATAACGTTTTCCATCAGGTGATTTCTTGTTAACTACAATTCCGATATGTGTCAGATTTTTTGGCAGATCCCAAGTTACGATGTCGCCAGGAACATAATCATTGGGGTTGTTTGTGATTGGTTTCACTTTTCCAAATTTAGCAAAAAATACCTGCAGGTTTGGAACTCTGCGATGATCGATATTAGAATCAGCTCTTTTCAATCCCCATTTTTTTGGATATTTTGAAAAGTTCTTTACCATATCTTCGTGAACTTCCTTTTGCAGATCAATTCCCAATTTTCGGTAAGCACGAATCACAACATCGGTGCAGACGCCTTTGTCAGCGGGAACATCGCCGTTCGGATACTTCAAAACGAAGTAGTCTGGATCATAAACAACTTTATCTTTGGTCAACTCAAGCGCTGCATTGGAAAGTTTGGTAGGGAAGTTTTGGCTAAAACTTAGATACGAAATTAGAATAAATAGGAAAAGATATTTTCTCATTTGAATATTTATAGATTATGAACGAAAAAACCTACGAAATTATTCCGCAGGTTTCTGTTAAAATATATAAGATTGATTTGGTCTTATCCAAAGGCATTGATGCCTGTAATATCCATTCCTGTGATCAGCAAATGAATGTCGTGCGTTCCTTCGTAAGTGATCACAGATTCCAGATTCGCAGCGTGGCGCATCATCGGAAATTCTCCCATGATTCCCATTCCGCCAAGCATCTGACGCGATTCTCTGGCTATATCAATCGCCATTTTTACGTTATTTCTCTTCGCCATTGAGATTTGTGCTGGGGAAGCTTTATGTGCATTTTTAAGATTTCCTAATTGAAAACATAACAATTGCGCTTTTGTAATTTCGGTCAGGAATTCTGCCAATTTCTTTTGCTGAAGTTGGAATCCGCCAATTGGTTTTCCAAACTGTTTTCTCTCTTTGGAATATTGTACAGCCGTACAATAACAGTCGATAGCAGCGCCGATGACGCCCCACGAAATTCCATATCTCGCTGAGTTAAGGCAAGAAAGTGGTCCTTTCAAACCTTCAACATTTCGCAACATATTTTCTTTCGGAACTTTCACATTATTGAAAACCAATTCTCCAGTTTTGGAAGCTCTCAAACTCCATTTGTTGTGTGTGGTCGGTGTTGTGAAGCCTTCCATTCCGCGTTCCAGGATCATTCCTCGGACTTTTCCATCTTCGCCTTTTGCCCAAATTACGGCGATGTCAGCAATTGGAGAATTCGTGATCCACATTTTAGCGCCATTCAAAAGATAATGATCACCTTGGTCTGTGAATTTCGATTCCATTGAGGATGGGTCAGAACCGTGATTGGGTTCCGTCAAACCGAAACAGCCGATCAAATCGCCTGATGCTAATTTTGGTAAATATTTCTTTTTTTGTTCTTCAGAACCAAATTCAAAAATAGGAAACATCACCAAGGAAGATTGTACAGAAGCCGCCGAACGAACTGCCGAATCGCCTCTTTCCAACTCCTGCATTATTAGACCATAGGAAATCTGGTCCAATCCCGGACCGCCATATTCCTCGGGAATGTAAGGTCCCAAAGCCCCAATGTTGCCCAATTCCTTCATCAACCCTGGAATATCGGTGTGATCCTGCGCTGCTTCATCAATCTTAGGCATCACAAAACTTTCGACCCAGCTGCGTACAGATTCGCGGATAAGCTTGTGTTCTTCGGTCAATAGGCTGTCTATGGAGTAATAATCGGGTATGCTGGTTAATGGATAGTATGACATTGTTTTTGTTTTGCCTAAAAATAAAGCTTTTCTTGAATTACCAAAAAAATTTGTTAACAAATAATTCATTTTCTGAAAAACGTCATAAATGCTTCGCAAGTCTGTTTGAAACCTGCACAACTTTGGCGGAAATCATAAACAGGTGTGTTTGTAACAAAACAACTTTTACTTTTGTTTGAAAACGACCGTTTTGTGACAAAAGTAAAAGTCATTGTGTTTGTTGCAAACTGTGGGAGACTTCTGCCGAAGTTGTTTGGTTAGAAAACCTTCGTTTTGTAACCAAAAATATTTTTGTTTTAGTAATTGTGTTAATATAAATGCTATTTTTAATGTCTGAAACTCAAATAGCCATTAACATTAATATTAAAAAACTAATGAAAAATATTTTATCTCTAACCTTAATTATCCTTGCTTTAGGAAGTTCAAAATTATTCTCGCAAACTGATAAGAATGGAAATCCCATTTTTAACAGCTTAAACATTGAAAAAATCAAATTTGAAAATGTTGAAATCGTTTCGAATTATTATTCTATGAAAGACAACATTGATAATAAAATGTCTTCAGTTTTTATTAGTGAAAACCCAACTTCAGAAGACTATATTAATTTTGCGACCAAATTGCCATCTTATTATTTTTTGATTGCTGATAAAGGAAATGTTATTGGAATGGCAATGCTTATTCCCAAGACTGAAGATGGCTCTTTCTTTTATAATTTCGTAATTCCAAGTACAAAATCAAACTTTCAAATTGCCTCTCAATTAAAAGGAAAAATAACCGAGCATCGAGCCAAAGAAATATTGAATATCGAGAAGGATAGGGCTAAAATTGATAAGACAAAATTTATATATAATAACAACGATTTTGAAATCATTCAATATAAGGACATTATTACAGAATTAGAGAATATCGTTTTAGATAAAATTAATAATAATCAACAATTAGAAAGTGATAACGTAGAAGCATATATTATTACAGAATCGAAAAAAGGAGGAAAGCTGGACTTTACAGATACAGTTGAAAAATATGATGGCGCTTTCGTTTCTTTCGCTGATATTCTGTACAATAAAAAAGACTTTGCAATCCTTTTATGGGGCGCTTCTGTTAGTCGTGAAGGATTAAAAGATTATGATAAAGCCCGGATGTTGTGGGAAAAAATCAATAGTAGAAAATTAACCGAACCAGAGCTAAAAGCCTTAAAGAAAGGTTTTGAAACTAAATTTGAGTAATAAATCAATGTTATCTAAAATAAAAAAGCTCCATAATTTTATGGAGCTCTCAAATTATTTCTCTTTAACATCTTTTATTACCTGCTTCTCCGCATTTTCAGCTTTCTTTTCCTGCGCGCGTTTGTCTTTTCGTTGTTGCGCTCTGGATTTTTTCTCAGCCCGTTTTTCCTCTCGGATGACTTTATTGGATTTTGTATTATAAAGCGCTTCCAGAATGCCTTGTCCGGTTTTGCTGAAGATTTTGATTTTAGGTTTTTCGTGCGTTCCCGTGACTACAACTGGGAAACCAATCCAACCGCCAGGTGGCAATCCAACTCGAATTCGGAAATCGAGTAGGCCATTGAAACTTGTGGTCCCGCTGATAGATGGTCTCAAAACTGACACTTTGAAAGTAAACGGGTCCACGTGAATCAAATTGTTTTTGATATTTGTTTTGATGTCAACGCCCTTCATATCGGGATTGTTGAAGGCATTCGAACCAATATCATTTCCGACGGCTGAGAGCATTTTCAGGTTTTTGACTTCGACATCTTTTAGATTGACATTTCCGCCACCTTCCAATGATGGATAAATCGGTTTCATATTCGCATCAAAATCGCCTTTCAGTTTGTAATCCAAAGACACAATTCCTTTCACATCTTTGGCTGCTGTCGCCATTTCACGAATCATATCGATTTCTTTGTAAGCGCGCTGAACATCGAAGTTATCGACTTTCAAAGCGACATCGTAATTGGCTGTAATCGGCGATTCGTTCTGATATCTCGCATCGATTCCCATTCGGCTCCCAACAATATCGAAAGTTGTATTTTTAAGATAAACTTCGCCTTTGTTGACAGACGCCAAACCAACCAGATTATTCAAACCAAGTCCTTTGAATTCAACTTTTTTGGCATTCGCTTCCAACGAAACGTCCAGGTTTGTAGGAACAATCACGACGCCACTGCTTTTCGGATTTTCTTCTTTCGCATATTCCACAGCGAGCGATTTGTCTTTGTTATCGCCTTCTTTCAGCGCCATAAATTCATCAATCAAAATATAATTGGACTTGAGATGGAATTTTCCGTGCAAGGTTCCTTTTCTTTCGATGAAATAATTGATGGTATTCAGCAGATAACCATTCAAAGCAAAATCGGATTTACCATAATTCGCAAAGAATTTTCTGAACCACATTTTTTCATTCTCAAACTCGAAGTTTCCTTCTTTGATGAAGAATGATTTCGGAAGATATTCTGTAGTTGCTTTGATATTTTTTAGGATTAAGTTTCCTCGGTTGTCAAGCTTGCTGTATTGTCCCGTTGTCGCGTAACTTTGACGACCATTTAAAGATAAATCCGCCATTATCAAACCACTGACATCAAACCCTTCTTTCTTGAAAACCTGATAAATTCGACCAATATTCAAAACGCCTTTTGCTCTGACTTTATACAATAAGTCTTCGAAGTTTTGCAAATCAGCATTTACGAAAACAGGATTTCCTTCAAAATCAAATTTGAACGGGTCGAGTTTCACACCAAGACTTTTGAAAGTCCCATCTGTATTATAAATATTCGCTAAAATATTGATGTTCTGAATCGCATTAGGATAATATTTTGTTTTCAGCCAACCGTTTTTCAGATTCAGATAACCTTTTGTTTTTGGGAATAATTTTTTGTCAAGATTGAAAATCCCATTCGATTGAATATCTGTATTCAACAGGCCTTTCAGTTCAATATCTTTCAATCCCAAAGCTGAATCCAAGGTCGCCAAATCAATTCCGCCCTTGATGTTGGCATTGATTTTCATTTCGTCCATTCCCTGCGTTTTCACAACGGCTCGGAACTTATTGTTTTTACCTAAGTCGAAACTTAAATTCCTCAAATCGAGTAGGAGTTTATTCGTATCAAGTGAATGTAAATCAACATTCAAATCCAGATTCAGATTGTTCATTGGAACTGGCGCGTTGCTGTTGGAAACGAATCCGTTGCTCACTTTCAGACTGGCTTTCAAATCGGGTTTCTGGTTTTTCGGCTCGCTGAATCGGCCTTTTAAACTAAAGAACAAATCACTATTTCCCTCGATTTTCGTGTCCTTCACCCAACCTAAATATTGCGGAGGCAAAACGGACAACATATCTTTAATAGTGGTTTTTTCCGAAGCCGCATTGATATTCAAATTATAACCATCTTTTAAAATACTCACAAAACCGGTGAATTTCAAAGGCAGTTCATTGATTCTCAACTCATTTTTTCTCAAGACAAAAGTCAAGGCGTTGGTATTGATTCTCGTAATCAAATCGGCGTGAAGTGATTTTTCTTTGGCGTACCAAATTCTATTTAATGCAAAATCAAGTTTGTCGATTCCAAGGTCGGTTTCGAGGTCGAAAATATCTTCGCTCAATCCACCTTTTCCTGTGTAATTAAGACCTTTCGCATTCACCAAAACATTGGCTGCGTGGTCATTGTATTTGATATTCCAATTTTTCAGTTTGATTAAATCTAATTTGATAGATGCTCCAGCTTCCGTCGTATCTTTCGGCTTTTCGGAAGGCTTGGAAACATAAACATTATAATTCGCCTGACCTTTGGAATTGACGAAAACGTTTGCCACAGCGTCATTCACATAAATTTCATCAATTTTTATCTCGCCATCAAAAATCAGATTTTTAAGATTGATTCCAGCCGCAACTTCTTTGGCCGCGAGAAGCGTGTCTTGTTCAAAAGGTTTGGAGCCTTTCAACAGAAAATCATCCACAGAAACCGTGAGAGAAGGGAAGTGACGGAAAAAACTAAGATGTGTTTTCTTGTAATCGAGTTCACCAGCCAAATGTTTGTTGGCGAATATTTTGACCTGATTCGAAATCTGCCCAGGAAAAAGAATCGGAATGATGAACATTAGAAATAGGATAGAAGCAATCGTAATTCCCAGCCATTTTAATATTTTCAGCAACACTGTTTTTATATTTCCCGCACTCATAAACATAGATTTTTATGATTAATTCAAAGATTGTGCTAAAGAAAATGCTTTCGTGAGTGAAAGCATTTTATTTTGAGGTTAATTATCTTAAAATGAGAGTAATATTCTGATGTGATTCTAAAATCTCAACCAAAATTTCGAATAAAGTTTGTCCGTTTCCATCAATCAAATCATCCAGTTTTTGCTGAATTAATTTGATATTAAAAGGTTTTCCTTGTTTGATTTTGTTTTCGTAAAATTCTTTAGTCAAATTAAAACCTAAATCCTCTCTTGACTTCTGAGAATCTTTCCAAATGATTTCACCCTGAAATCCATAAAGAATATCATCAAAACCATCCAAAGTCCCGACTTTCCAATCTTCGTCTTTCATCAAGACATCGGAAACTTCGTCGTAGAATCCCGACAAATCAGAAAAATGGCTGCCATTGATGACAGCCGATCTCTTGTTATTTTTATTTGAAGTATTCGACTCCATTTTTGAAGATGTTGTGATAATTCGCAGTTGGAATATTTTTCATCAAACCTTCCGCAAAACGTTCTGGATGTCCCATTCTTCCGTAAATTTTTCCACACGGACTCGTGATTCCTTCAATTCCGAACAAAGAGTTATTTGGATTGAAAGGCATTCCGTGAGCAACGTTCCCATCTAAATCTAGATATTGAGTCGCAATCTGCCCGTTTTCATACAACTTCTGAATTTCTTCCTCTGAAGCCATAAAACGACCTTCACCGTGAGAAATTGGAATGGTGAAAACTTGGTCTTTCATTCCTTTCAGCCAAGGCGATACGTCGTTCAGAACTTTCACATTCACCATTTGGGAAATGTGTCTTCTGATGGCGTTGTGAGCCAAAGTAGGAGAGTTCTCATCCAAATCCTTGATTCTTCCGTAAGGCAACAACCCTGACTTCACCAACGCCTGGAAACCGTTACAGATTCCGATAATCATTCCGTCTCTGTCCAGCAATTCGTGAACGGCATTTCTCATCTTTTCGTTCTTCAAAACATTCACGATAAACTTAGCAGAACCGTCCGGTTCATCACCCGCAGAGAAACCTCCTGAGAACGCTAGAATCTGTGACGTTTTGATTTCTTCTACCCACGCATCAATACTTTCGTCCAATAATTGGTGGTTGATATTGATTAATGGTAAACTGCTTACAATTGCGCCTTCTTTTTGGAAAGCGTTCAGCGTATCGTATTCGCAATTTGTTCCCGGGAAAATCGGTGCAAATACTTTTGGCTGAGCAATTCCGTGTTTCTTAATGATGATATTTCTTGGGTTGATCGAGTTTAATTTTTCATCGATTTCAACCGTTATTTTTTCTTTTTCAACTGTTGAGAAAAGGTTCTCAAATGTCCTGGTATTTGCTGCTAATAATTTTTCGATCGAAAATTTAGAATCTTTGATTTTAAGAATATTAGAGTTCCTTACTTCGCCGATGAATTGAAGTGTTACAGTGCTTAATTCTTCATTAGATTCAATGATTAAGCTACCTATATTTTTCGTTAATAATAATTTCTCATCAACTGTAATCTCAGCACCCAATCTGTTTCCGAAACTCATTTTTGCTAAAGCAACTGCAACGCCACCTTCTTTCACAGTCTTCACTGAAACGATTTTTCCAGCCTTTATATTTTCGAAAATCAATTCAAAAACTGCCTTCAAACTTTCATAGTTTGGAAGTCCATTTTCCTGAGGTGTATGGTTAAAGAAATAAAGTTTATTTCCTGCCTGTTTAAATTCCGGAGAGATTACGTTTTTCTTCTCACCGTTAGCACACGCGAATGAAATCAACGTTGGTGGGACATTCAAATCCTGATATGTTCCACTCATTGAATCTTTACCTCCAATGGCCGCTAAACCGAAGTTGATTTGCGCGTCATAAGCTCCCAAAAGCGAAGCCAAAGGTTTGCCCCATTTCTCAGGGTTCTGACCCAATTTCTCAAAATATTCCTGGAAACTAAATCTGATGTTTTTATAATCGCCGCCCATCGCAACGATTTTCGCAACGCTTTCAACGACTGCGTAAGAAGCTCCCAATAAAGAGTTTTGCTTTGAAATTTCAGCATCAAATCCCCAACTTGCAAAAGAAACGGTTTCAATATCTTTTGCGCCCAAAATCGGTAAAGTCTGAGCGCTTCCTTCTATCAAAGTCTGCTGATATTTTCCACCCAAAGGCATCGCAACCGTGGTCGCACCAATTGATGAATCAAACATTTCCAACAAACCTTTTTGAGAGGCAACGTTTTTATCTGCAAGGATTTTCAAGAAATTCTCTTCGTTGAAAACCTGAGTTTCTTCTTTCACTTCATTAAGATGCGTAATCTTAACTTCCTGACTTTTAGAGCATCCGTTCGTATCGAGAAATTCTCTTGAAAGGTCAACAATTTTATCACCTTTCCAGAACATCTGCATTCTGCCTGAATCTGTCACCTTTGCAACTTCCACAGCCACAATGTTTTCTGCTTCACAGAACTTGATGAACTGTTCTTTATCTTTTGGTTCAACCACGACCGCCATTCTTTCCTGAGATTCAGAAATGGCAAGCTCGGTTCCGTTCAAACCTTCATATTTTAAAGGTAAAACATCTAAATTAACCTCCAAAGAATCCGCAATTTCACCGATGGCTACAGAAACGCCACCAGCACCGAAATCGTTTGATTTTTTAATCAGCCTCGTTACTTCAGGATTTCTGAATAGTCTCTGGATTTTACGTTCTTCAACAGCGTTTCCTTTCTGAACTTCAGAACTCATCGTGTGGATAGAAGTTTCGTCCTGTTCTTTCGAACTTCCGCTTGCTCCACCAACACCGTCACGACCAGTCGCACCACCTAAAATGATGATCGAATCGCCAGCTTCCGGCTTTTCACGTCTTACCCAGTCTACAGGAACGGCGCCGGTCACAAAACCAACTTCCATTCTTTTTGCTTTGTAGCCTTCATCGTAGATTTCAGAAACCATTGTAGTCGCGAGACCGATTTGGTTACCATAAGAAGAATAACCGTTTGCCGCCTGTTTTGTGATTGTTTTTTGAGGTAATTTTCCTGGCAATGTGTGACTTACAGGTTCTAAAACATCAGCAGCACCCGTCAATCTCATCGCCTGAAAAACGAATGAACGTCCGGACAAAGGATCTCTGATTGCCCCGCCTAAACACGTTGAAGCACCTCCAAAAGGTTCAATTTCTGTTGGGTGATTGTGTGTTTCATTCTTGAATAATAAATACCACGGTTCTTTCTTGCCATCGTATTCAGCTTCGATCTGGATGGTACAGGCGTTGATTTCGTCAGAAACCACCAAGTTATCCAGATTGCCTGTTTTATGGAAATACCTTCCGCAAACCGTCGCCAAATCCATTAAGGAAATTGGTTTCAATTCGCGTCCTAAGAATTTTCTTTTTTCGATATAATCATTGAAAATAGTTTCCAATGTATGTTTAAACTGACCTTCAAATTCAATGTTTGACAGTTCTGTTTCGAATGTTGTGTGACGGCAGTGGTCACTCCAATACGTGTCTAAAACTTTCAGTTCAGTTTCTGTAGGATTTCTCTGTTCAGTTTTAAAATATTCCTGAATGAATTTCAAATCATCCAATCCCAATGCAAAACCGTGAGAATTAAAGAATTCTTCCAGCTGATCATCATCAAAACTGATGAAATTTTCGTGAACCAAAACCTTTGAAGGCGTTTCTTCTGCAGGAATATTCAGTGTCGATAAATCTTTTTCCTGAGATTCCACTTTATTGATCAAAAGATCTTTGATTTTCACCAAATCAGCTTCTGAAATGCCTTCAAACTGCATAAGCTTACCGCTTCTTACTTTTGATTTCTCATTTCCAGTAAGTAAAGCGATACACTGCTGCGCAGAATCTGCACGCTGATCGTATTGTCCGGGCAAAAATTCTAGTGCGAAATAAACTCCTTCCGCAGGATTTTCTTCGATTAAAATATCGGTAACAGGATCCACAAATGTGCTGTTGACCACTTTTTCGAATTCACCGTCATTTAATTCAAAAATATCGTAAACGTTGTAAACTTTTACGCTTTGGATCGACGGAACTACCGCTTTTACTTCATCAAAAATTTTTGGACTTTCTACATCGAAAATTCCTCTTTTTTCTACGAAAATTCTTTTATTCATTTTTATAGATATGAGATTTTAGCTTTCATTCTAAAATCATTTATTAGATTTATTTTATAACAAAAAAATGCAGCCGAAGCTGCACAGATTATACTTTAAGGTCAGATTCCAAACCGATCAATTCGCTGTTCGCATCCAAAATCGGCTGAACTTCATTCGCAATGAATTCCTCTGTTTGGATTGGTGCAAAACCGATAAAGTTTTTCGGGTCCAGAACTTCTTTTAATTTTGATTTATCAAGTTTCAAAGTTTCATCATTCAAAATCCTTTCAATCAAATCGTTTTCTTTACCTTCTTCTTTCACTTTTTTCGAAGCTTCCATTGAGTGAACTCTTATCACTTCGTGGATTTCCTGACGGTCGCCACCAGCTTTTACCTCCTCCATAATAATGTATTCCGTCGCCATAAAAGGAAGCTCTTCTTCGATGTGTTTGTTGATTCTGTTTGGATAAACCACAATTCCGTTCATAATATTATTCCAAATCAACAAGATTGCATCAACAGCTAAAAACGCTTGTGGAATTGTCAATCTCTTGTTGGCTGAATCATCCAAAGTTCTTTCAAACCATTGCGTTGAAGCCACCATTGCAGAACTCGTTGTCAAGGACATCACGTATTTTGCCAGTGCTCCGATTCTTTCGCTTCTCATAGGGTTACGCTTGTAAGCCATTGCCGATGAACCGATTTGGTTTTTCTCGAATGGTTCTTCAACTTCTTTCAAGTTTTGAAGCAAACGTAAATCGTTGGTAAATTTATGTGCAGATTGTGCGATGTTTCCTAATAAAGCCACCACTTTAGCATCAATTTTTCTGTCGTAAGTCTGACCAGAAACGCCGAAAACTTTTTCGAATCCGAATCTTTTTGACAACTCTTTGTCAAGATGTTTTACTTTAGAATAATCGCCATTGAAAAGCTCTAGGAAACTTGCAGCCGTTCCTGTTGTTCCTTTCACGCCTCTGAAACGTAGAGTTTCTAAGAAAAAATCAAGTTCCTCAATGTCTAGAACCAAACTCTGTAACCACAGTGTTGCTCTTTTTCCAACAGTTGTTAACTGAGCTGGTTGGAAATGTGTGAATCCTAATGTCGGAAGGTCTTTATATTGAATCGAAAAATCAGCAAGGTTCTTCATCACGTTGATCAACTTTTTCTTGATGATTAAAAGTCCGTCACGGATTTGAATTAAATCAGTATTGTCTCCTACAAATGCCGAAGTCGCTCCCAAGTGAATAATTCCCTTTGCAGAAGGCGCAACGTCACCATAAGTATGAACGTGAGCCATCACATCGTGTCGGAATTTCTTCTCATATTCAGCGGCAATCTGATAATCTATATTTTCGACATTGGCTTTCAGTTCTGCGATCTGCTCATCCGAAATTTCAAGGCCTAGATCTTTTTCTATTTCAGCAAGAGCCACCCAAAGTTTTCTCCAAGTACGGAACTTATTATTATGAGAAAAATTAAATAGCATTTCTTCACTGGAATAGCGCTCTTCCAATGGGTTTTTGTAGGAATTCATTTCTTTCTTTTTACTTTTTAGATGACACAAAATTAAGAAAATTAACCGACTGAATAAAATGAAATTTAAGATTGAAATCAATTTAACCAAAAGATAATTTTTTAATCAAATAATCGGCGGGATATTTGTATCTCCAAATTAAATCTGATAAAAATGGTTTCTAAAAATACTTCCGAAATAAGGGTCAGCGTGACGACTGAGTATGATAATTTCAACAGTTATCCTTCTGAAAACCGTTTTGTTTTCAGGTATAATATTGAGATTGAGAATCTTGGAAGTCTTCCGGTGAAATTACTTTCACGAAAATGGGTGATCTACGATTTAGGATTTGGATTTACGGAAGTTGAAGGTGCAGGTGTGATCGGTTTGACACCTGTCATAGAAAGCGGCGATAAGTTCAGTTATTTTTCAAATGTGATCCTAAAGTCCGGCGTTGGCAATATGGAAGGTCATTATGTTTTTGAAAATTTTGAGAAAGAAAAGTTCAATGTAAGTATTCCAAAATTCAATTTGGTGACGGAAGTTCTGAGCAATTGATTTTGATTAATAATTATTTGTTCTTAAAGAAACTTTATCTTTTTATTAAATACTTCCGTGATTTCTTCATTTCTGGAAATCATCAATCTTTCGAAACTTAGCAGAGAAATTTTTGCGCAAACTTCCGCATCTGCGTCCGCCCGGTGGTGATTAAAGTTGATTTCATGATGTTCCGCAAGGCTTTTCAGTCCATAACTTTTAAGATTTTTCCACGCCTTTTTTGCAACCCCAATACTGCATAAATAATTAATTTTCGGTGCGAAAA
This sequence comes from Epilithonimonas sp. JDS, assembly GCF_021261315.1. Lineage (GTDB taxonomy): Bacteria > Bacteroidota > Bacteroidia > Flavobacteriales > Weeksellaceae > Epilithonimonas. Next base: position 120,647 of record NZ_JAJSAX010000003.1, on the reverse strand, counting down.
ATCCGTAATGATCCAGACAGCCACGCAAAACGCCAGCGTCGAAAGAAGCGTTGTGGGCGATCATTAAGTTTCCATACATCAATTGCTCGATCTCATACCAAATGTCTCCGAAAGTTGGAGAATTCCTCACATCTTCCGGGTTGATACCGTGCACAGCAACATTATGATAATTGAAATATGGATAGGATGGCGGTTTTATGAGCCAGGATTTAGTTTCTTTGATCACGCCATCTTCCACGATGCAAATTCCCAGCTCGCAGGCTGAGTTTTTTTCGTGAGTGGCAGTTTCAAAATCTAAGGCTATGAAATTCATTTTATTAATTATTCTTTGAACCTAAAAAATGTTTGAACATCAACCATTTGGTCTGATAATAAGGATCAATGTGATGATTTTGTCTCATCTGAATTGACTTTGGAAGTTGAATGTAAAAATAAACATGAGCTTTGAGAACAGCCCAAAGAAATTTCCATCCATTTTTGTAAGCCAGATAAAATGCCGCATAACCGTCGAGATGAAGCCTGAAAAATAGAATAAAAAAAACTTTTGATGATGGCAGATTTTTAAGCATCATTGATAGATTATTACGGAAATTAAGGTAAGTTTTTTCTGGATTTTCTTTTTTTAAAGTTCCGCCGCCGACGTGATATACTGTTGACTTTCCGCAATAATAAATTTTCCGTCCTTCATTTTTTAATCTCCAGCAAAGATCGATTTCTTCCTGATGCGCAAAGAATCTCTCATCAAAACCATTCATTTTCCAAAAATCCTCGGAACGAATAAATAAGGAACAGCCTGATGCCCAAAAGATTTCGGTTTCATCGTCATATTGTCCGTTATCAAATTCTATATTTTCAAAAACACGTCCCCGGCAGTATGGGTAGCCTAAATTATCAATTAAACCACCGCCAGCACCGGCAAATTCGAATTTGTTTTTTTGATTGAAATCCAGAATTTTTGGCTGAATGGCTGCGATATTTTGATTTTCAGAAAAGAGTTTAGTTATTGGTGAAATCCATTGATCTGTAACTTCTACATCAGAATTCAGCAAACAGTAAATGTCTGCTGTGATGGATTTTAAACCTTCATTATAGCCCGCTGCAAAACCAGAATTACTTTGGTTCTGAATAACTTTTACTGATGGGAAATTTGATTTTAAAAATTGAACAGAATCATCTGAGGAAGCATTATCAATAACATAAATTTCCGCATCATAAGAATATTTGATTACTGACGGCAAAAACTTTTCCAGCCAGTTTTTTCCATTCCAATTCAATATAGCAATAGCGACAGTCATCTAATCTTCGTAAGTTTTAATGGCATCTTTGTATTTCCATCTTCTGTGAGACCAAAGCCAGTTGTCGGGTCGTTTTTTAATAGTGTTTTCCAACAGAGCATGGAATTTTTTGACAACCTCGTGTTCTACAAATTTATCGCCGTCAGGGAAAATTCTGTGGTAATTGACTTGATAGAATCCACGCTTTACCTTTTTCATTTCACAATAGATAAAAACCATATCCATTCGTGTCGATAGCTTGTCATAGCCCACAAATGCAGGCGTTTTTTGATTCAGGAACTTTAGTCCGTAATTCACTGAATGTACATTTGGTGTCTGATCCGCAACAAACATATAGATAGAATTTCCATCATTTTGATTTCTGAAAATGTGTTTGATCACATCATTGGCTTCCAGAGATTTGTTGTTAAATCTATTTCGGATCATTTTGATTTTCTGTTCCCAAAATTTACTGCTCATTTTCCGGTAAACAGGATGACAATCTTTCTGTGGGACAATCGTCGCCAGAGCATTGAACCATTCCCAGTTGAAAACGTGGCCGGAAAGTAGGATCACATTTTTTGCTTCTGCTTTTGCATCGTGAAAAACCTCTTGATTCAGATGTTGCATTCGAACTCTTGACTCTACATTACTGATGGTAAACGCTTTGAGCATCTCGGCCAAATAATCGCAAAAGTTGGAAAAGAATTTTTTAGAAATATCTTTGATCTCCTTGTCAGATTTATCGGGAAAAGAATTTTTAAGATTTTCCAAAACCTCTTTCTTTCTATATCCGACAATATAATAATTAATGAAAAACATAATATCTGAAAATACATATAATACTCTCAGTGGTAATCGGGAAATTAGTAATAATAATCTGAATAAAAATTGATTCAATGTATAATGAATATTGGCAAATATACTGAAAAATGGCGGGATAATTGCTTAAATTTGATGTTTGTAAAATCAATATTTATTAAAATGAAAAGATCAATTATAAAATTATTCTTTGTTGGAGGTCTGCTTGCTTTCTCTGCAGTCAACGCACAATCTACTGAAAAGACCTTGACAAAAGAGCAAATCGAAGCAAAAAAGAAAGCTGCGGCTGAGGAAAAAGCAAAGCTGCCTAAGCCTTATCATCCTGAGGCCAATGCAGAATTGGATATTCAGAATGCTGTGAAATTAGCTAAGAAGACTCACAAAAATGTCATTATCCAGGCTGGAGGAAACTGGTGTATCTGGTGTTTGAGATTTAATAATTACGTGCAGCAAACGCCGGAACTTAAAAAAGTGGTTGATGACAATTACGTTTATTATCACTTGAACTGGTCTCCGGAAAATAAAAATGAAAAGATATTTGCCAGCTACGGAAATCCGGGAGAGAAATTTGGTTATCCAGTTTTCATTGTTTTGGATGAAAATGGAAAACAAATTCATACACAAGACAGCTCAGTTTTGGAAGAGGGCAGTGGCTACAGTTTGGAAAAGGTGAAAAAATTTTTCACAACCTGGAAACCTAAAAAATCTTAAGATTATAATTCATAAAAAAACCATCCTGAAATATCGGGATGGTTTTTTTTGTATTTTGAAGTACTGATTAAGCTTCTTCAGAAGAAGTTTCTTCTTCAACTTTAGCTTTAGCAGCTGGTTTAGGAGCTTCTACCGGAGCATCAGAAACGATAGCAAAATCAAAGTTGTACTCTACATTTCTGTGAAGTCTGATCAATGCAGTCACTGTACCAGTTCTTTTGATTGTGTTTCCAGGAATTTTGATATATTTTTTATCAACAGTTACACCAGCTTTTGCCAAAGCAGCAGCAAGATCAGCATTGTTGATAGAACCGAATAATCTGTCACCAGAACCTACTTTTGCAGGAATAGTGATAGATGTCTTCTTCAATTGCTCAACTACAGCGTTAGCAGCAGCAACCAATTTAGCTTCTTCTTCTTTTCTGGATTCCAAAGTAGCTTCCAAAGCTGCTTTGTTTTTAGGCGTTGCTAATAAAGCAAAACCTTGAGGTAGTAAAAAGTTACGAGCGTAACCTGGTTTTACATTTACTGTATCGAACTCAAGTCCTAAGTTCTCTACATCTTGTTTTAGGATAATTTCCATTGTTGTTGTCCGTTTTAGTTTTAGAGCCAAGAACAAAGAGCAAAGAAGCAAGATTTTATAATCTTTTATCTTTCATCTTTTATCTCTTATCTAAATCGTTAGAATTAATTGATTTATTCAGCAACAAAAGAAGCAGGCGAACCTACTTCCTTTATTTATTTTTGTCTTATTTCAAAAGATCTGCTACGTAAGGCATCAAAGAAAGGTGTCTTGCTCTTTTGATAGCTGCAGATACTTTTCTTTGGTATTTAAGAGAAGTTCCTGTGTATCTTCTTGGTAAGATTTTACCTTGCTCGTTTACGAATTGTAAAAGGAAGTCAGCATCTTTGTAATCTACGTGCTTAATTCCGAATTTTTTGAATCTACAGTACTTTTTATCAGTTTTTGTATTGATATCAAGTGGAGTAAGGAATTTTACTTCAGATTCGCCTCCGGCAGAGGCTTGTTTTGCCATATCATCTATTGCCATGATTTTAAAATTTTAAAAGGTTAATAATTAAGCTTTAGCAGATTTGATTTTGCTTCTTCTTGTTACTGCATAATCGATTGCGTGTTTGTCAAGTTTAGTCGTTAAATAACGGATCACTCTCTCATCACGTTTAAAAGCAGTTTCAAGATCTGCAACTACAGTTCCTTCTCCTTTGAATTCGATCAGTGTGTAAAAACCATTCTTTTTCAATTGAATAGGATAAGCTAATTTCTTAAGTCCCCAATTTTCTTTGGCAACGATTTCGCAATTGTTTGAAGTCAATAGATCTTCAAATTTTTTCACTGCTTCCTCCACCTGAGCATCAGATAGAACGGGAGTTAAAATGAAAACAGTTTCGTAATTGTTCATAATGTTAATTTATTAATTAAAAATTCGAGTTGCAAAAGTACAACTTTTTTCTAAACTACAAACAGTTGGCATAAAAAAATCCCGTCAAAGTTTGACGGGATTAAATTTAATATTTTAAAATATTATTTTTTGATCACTTTCGTAGAAGTAGAAGTTCCATCTTCCAATAAAGTTGTTACAACGTAAACGCCAGCGTTGAATTTGCTGAAATCAATTTGAGATTTAACTTCATTCAAGTCTTTTGTTAATAATTGTTTACCAGTAACATCATAAACTTTTACAGACTTGATCTTACCTTGAGCTTCAATATTGAAGATATCCTTAACCGGGTTTGGATAAGCTTTGATACCATTTTTGGAAACTTCAGAAACTGCTAGCGTTCCAATGTTCAGTGTGTAATCTTCAACCTGTCCGAAAGTTGCTGTTCCACAAGGTGTAGTATTGGAAGAACTGGAGCTGGAGTCATTCAGTCTTACTCTCATTCTGGTGTTTCCAATTGTAGCTGTTGCCGGAATTGTAATGGAACCTGTCCAAGGAGATGTTTTGGTAGGTGTTACCAATACCTGCTCACCTGCATCATTAAAGTCCTTATCATTGTTTAGGTCAATCCATACCAATACTTGATCTTCAGGATAAGAAGTTCCTGTGAAACTAGCACTGAAGGTGTAAGTTGATCCAGCAGTAACATTTCCCACAGTAGATGTGAAATCTTCATAACCTGCTGTGGATGTAGAACTCTTATTAATATTTGCAAAAGTTACATTGGATATTTTTTCAAAACTTGTAGATGTTGCAGACGCAGTACAATATGATGCCGCAGCAGTTGTGAAAGAATTTACAGTACAGCCTGTAGCTGCGCCAATCGTATTTTTAGGAATGACTTTCCAATAATAAGTGGTATTAAGAGCTAACGTAGATGGAACTGTAAAGCCTGTACTTGTCACATTACCAACAAGTGTAGTCGGGTTAGGATTTGTATCCAGGTAAACATCATAAGAGTCAGCGCCTGAAGAAACACCCCAAGATAAAGTTGTAGATGTAAAAGGAACATTCGTAGCAGCATTAGCTGGAGAAGTCAGTGTCGAACAGCTAGGCGCAGCAGAGGGCGCAACAGATGTTGTAATTTTGAAATCATCTACAGCAAAACCAAATTGGTCAGTAGATGAACACTGGATAGCAATGTGCACTTGCTGTCCTGCATAAGCACTCAAACTGGATGTAAATTCGTGCCAGGTAATATCGGAAGGCGTTGTAATGGCTGCTGACAATGGAGTGAAATCTGCAACAGCAGTCCCTGTTGTTGAGATGTAAACTCTGTACTGTTCTGCGCCATAAGTTGCATCACAGCTTTTTGCCCAAAAACTTAGTGCACCGCCATCGGAAGGCAAAGTGATTTTTGGAGAGATTAACCAATCGTTGTTGGAAGCTGCGCTCACAAGATAAAAGGAAGCCATAGTCTTTACACCTGTTCTGGCAGTCCAGTCCGAAGCGTCTGTCGGTTCTAAGACAGGAGTTGTTGTTGTGGAATTAAAAACCTGAAAAGCTTTATTAGTTCCATTACCATTCGGGAAAGTGATCCCTTGAAATCCGCCCGAAGGACTGTTGTCTACATCAAGTAAAGTCCAGCTGCCGACATTAGAAATCGAAAAATCCGCATAACTTTCGAAGCTGTCCTGGAAGACAACATACTGTGCGTTCATCACATTAGAAGCGCATAAGCCGGCTAATGTTGCTAAAGAGAATAGAATTTTTTTCATAATAAAAAATTTATTTTTTTTGATTCATTTCAAAATTATGAAAAAAAACGTAACGAGTGTTAATTTTTTATATAATATTTAAAAAAATAATAACAATTTAACATAATATAAAACTATTTTCCATTTTTAATATCATTAATAAAATTGATTTTCAAAGACTCATAAAGAGAATGGCGGCTTACTACCACAGAAAAAATAGACGACATCATCCCGGCCAGCATCAAATGAAATATCAATGAATGCCGATCCGTCATTTCCAGAACCAAAATCGCTGATGTAAATGGTGCACGTGTAATTCCTGTCAGGAAAGCTACCATTCCGGCCAGAATCAAAACATTGGTTTCATTGTCTGTCAAATTCATAACGCCAGCAAACACACTCCCGATAGACGCACCTGTAGAAAGTGCAGGAGCAAAGATTCCGCCCGCGCCGCCGGATGTGAAAGCCAAAGCCGGTCCAAGCATTCTGAGGATTGGAACATACCACGCTTCAGTTTTGTTATCTGTAAAAAGAACTCTTTCTATAATGTCTTTTCCGGAACCAAGAATATCACGATTGATGAAATAGGCGATGGTTGCGACGATCAATCCACAAATAATAAGAAAGATGACGTTTGAAAGATCAGTTTTAAGTTTTTTCTTTAACCGATTAATTTTCAGCATAGTCACGGAAAGCTGGCTGCTGAGAATGCCGCAAATTCCTGAGACGAAAATAATGGGAAACATAATCCACAAAGTGACATTGCCAGTTTTCGGATATCCGAGATACAAATAAGAACCTGCAAAAGACTGTGCCGTAAGTCCGGCAATTATAACCGCAGTAAACAAAGCTGTTTTAAAGTAATTAATATGTGTTTTCGATAATTCCTCCACTGCGAAAACAATTCCGCCCAATGGTGTGTTGAATGCTGCAGAAAGTCCGGCAGCAGCACCGGTAAGAATCATATTCTTCTTCGAAATCTTTGGCCACCATTCCGGCAAATATTCATAAACTTTTCGGAAAACCGATCCTGCAATCTGTATCGTTGGTCCTTCCCGCCCGATTGCGCCGCCACTTGATACCAAAACAAAACTCGAAATGATCTTTATAATAATGATTCGAAAACTCAATAATTTATAGATCAAATGATTGTCTTTCGGATTTGCAAAATCTACCGCTGCCATCACTTGCGGAATGCCGCTGCCTTTTGCAAAAGGTGCATATTTTTTCACAAGCCACCAGGAAAGCACAAATCCGGCAGGCGCTATTATAAAGATCATCCAAAGATGCCAGTCCAGGATTTTGTTCAGCGTATGTTCTCCGAAAGCAAAAACCTGCGCGTATAAAACTGCAATGATTCCGGTAATGATAGAGCCTACCCAGAAAGGAACTGCCTGCAAGAGATTTTCTTTCAAACGTTCGTTTCGGATGTTGTCAAAAGATTTTTTGAGGATGGTTCTGATATACCGAAAGATTTTTTTCATACTCAGATTTTCAAAGTTTCAGGATTGTGAAGGCGGATGATTTTTGCGCCTTTTTCTATTAATTTCAAATGCAGATCTAAGGTTTCCTTTTCAACTTCATTTGGCTCTTTTCCAAGCGGTTTATAGATGAATGATTTTTTTGAAATTCCTGCGAGTACGGGATATTTGCCAAAACCAATGTATTCAAATTCATCTATCATTTTATATTGATCTTCCACAGTTTTCCCAAATCCAAAACCAGGATCTAGAATGATGTCTTTGATTCCTTTTTGTTTAAATTCTAAAATTTTCTCTGAGAAAAATCGGTTGATTGAAAGGATTATATCATCAAACTTAATTTTCTCGTGCATCGATTCGTAGCTTGGATTGATGTGCATCAATAGATAAGGTAATCCTGTTTGTGCAACTGTATCCAAAAGTTCAGAATCAAACTGTCCGGCCGAGATATCATTCACAATATCAATACCTTTATCAAAACCAAACTTCACAACGTCCGCATAAAAAGTATCCAGCGAAATCAGACTTTCCGGAAATTCTTTTTTGATTAATGAAATCACATTTCCAATTCTTCGGATTTCCTCATCAGCCTTCAAATATTCCGCATTTGGTCGCGTGGATTGTGCGCCAATATCGATGAAGGTTGCACCGTTTTTAAGAAGATTTTCTGCTTGTATTAACGCATTTTTTTCATTATTAAATTTCCCGCCATCTGAGAAAGAATCTGGCGTGAGGTTCAAAATTCCCATTAATTTTGGCTTCGAAAGATCGATCAATCGGCCATTGCAATTGATGGAAAAGGAGCTGGAAATGTCAGAATTTGTAATAGAAAAACTCATTTAACAAAAATAGAGATTTCAAAAAGAAATGATGACGATAATTAATAAATGATTTTAGAAACTCAAAAACTGACAAGCATCAACTTCCAACTTTCAACTAAATTTGTATCTTTGAACCAATAGACTGATTTATGCACAATACATCCGCCCAGTTTGACGACGTTATCACGGTTTGCAGGGACTTATTTGAGAAAAAAATGAAAGATTACGGAACTGCGTGGCGCGTTCTACGTCCAAGTTCTATAACAGATCAGATTTATATCAAAGTCAATAGAATTCGTACTTTGCAGATGACTGACGTGAAAATGGTGGACGAAAGTGAGGAAGACGAATTTATCGCCATCATCAATTATTCCATCATCGGATTAATTCAGTTGGAAAAAGGTTTTTCGGATGAGATCAACGCAAATCCTGACGAGACAATGAAGCTTTATAATTTTTATGCTCAAAAAGCCAAAGAATTGATGGAACGCAAAAACCACGATTACGGCGAAGCATGGCGCGAAATGAGAATCTCATCCATCACCGATTTGATTTATCAAAAAGTGCTCAGAACCAAACAGATAGAAGATAACAACGGCGCAACTTTGGTGTCGGAGGGTTTAGATGCCAACTATTTTGATATGCTCAACTACGCAGTTTTCTGTTTGATCAAGTTCAAAAATTAAGAGATTTTTTTTAATCATTCATCAATCATAACTTATGAAAGCAGTTTTACGCTACATTGTCGCACTTATATTCATCGCCTCTGGATTTGTAAAAGCGGTGGACCTCAAGGGATTTTCTTTCAAATTGGAAGAATATTTTTCGCCTATCGTTTTTGACTTGCCGTTTTTGGAGAAATATGCTTTGGTATTTTCAATCATTGTAGTTTTGCTGGAGCTGGTTTTAGGGTTTATGTTATTAATGAAAATCAAACTGAAGCAAACCATTTATGCCTTGATTGCACTTTGCGTTTTCTTTGGATTTCTGACGTTCTATTCAGCTTATTTTAATGTAGTGACAGATTGTGGATGTTTCGGAGATGCTTTGAAATTTACGCCTTGGCAATCGTTTTGGAAAGATATTACGCTTTTGGTTTTGTTGATAATCTTAGCTGTATTATATAGAAAAAGAGAAGAGAATGAGGAGGTAAGATTCGGGAAATTACCTTTGTTGGGTGTTTTTGTTTTGATAATGCTATTCGTAATGTTCAGAGGTGTTTTCCACGAACCGATGATTGATTTCCGAGCCTATGCAATTGGGACAGATTTGGCTTTAGAAAAAGATAAAATCAATAAAAATCCTTCGGAATACAAGACTTTTTATTCATTAAAAAATTCAAAAACCAACGAGGTCAAAAAAGTTGACCAAGACGAATACATCAATAAAGAATATTGGAAAGACACCACTTGGCAAATCGAGGAAGGAAAGACAACCTCAGAGATTTCCAAGAAAGGCTATGAATCCGAAATTTCAAAATTCAAAATTGAAGATGCTACAGGAAATCCCATCACAGACGAAATCCTGAAAGAACCAAGAGTTGTCATCATTTTCACTTACAAACCAAAAGAAGCAGACGTAGAATTAGTCAAAAAAACCGAAACAAAAGCCTTGACAGAAAAAGCCAAAGTGATCGGTGTAAGCACACAGCCGAATTTTTACAAACAAATCCCTAATTACCTGATGGACGAGATTGCCATCAAAACCATTGCGAGAAGCAATCCTTTCGTACTAGTTTTGGAAAAAGGAAAAGTGGTGGAAAAATCAAGTGCTAAAGATTACCTAGAAAAAGAATAATTTATATAATGAGAAAATCAAACAAACCAATCGCTGGCTATCACTTATTGATGATTTTGTCCGCAGTCGATGGAATCATAAAACCGGAAGAAGGGCTCAAAGTTCAGGAATATATGACCGAGGAATTTCCTTTTCGTCTCAACTTGGACGACGAGTTGGAAATCATCGCACAACTGACGTCTGACCAATGGCAAGACCACTTCGAGTTCCACGCCAAATGTTTCGAAGAAGATTCTACCGAGCAAGAAAGAAAAGACTTCATCCAATTCGCAAAATCCCTCATCAAAGCGGACAACAAAGTGAGCGATGACGAGCACAAATTTTACATCCTACTGAAAAACCTTTGGAATTTAAAATAATATCAAAATGAGAAAAAACATTGTTGCAGGAAACTGGAAAATGAACAAAACCTACGCTGAAGCACAAGAATTGATGGCTCAGCTTTTAGAATACAAAAAAAATAACACCACCAACTGCGAGGTTTTCATCGCTCCGCCAGCGTTGTATCTGGCTTCTGCTAAAGAAGTTTTCAAAAATGGGGAAGTGGGCGTGTACGCTCAGGACGTTTCAGAATATGCAAGTGGCGCGTACACAGGCGAGATTTCTGTGGATATGCTGGCATCCATCGATGCAGACGGAAGTTTGGTGTCGCACTCCGAGAGAAGAACGTTCCACGGCGAGACCGACAGCCACGCGAACAGAAAAGTGAAAGCCCTTTTGGACAAAGGTTTGACACCAATCTATTGCAACGGCGAAAAACTGGAGGAGAGAAAATCCGGAAGACATTTCGAAGTCGTGAAAAACCAGACCGAAACCGCACTTTTCACTTTGTCCGCAGAGGAAATCAAAAAAGTTGTGATTGCCTACGAACCAGTTTGGGCCATCGGAACCGGCGAAACAGCCACTGCAGAGCAAGCGCAGGAAGTCCACGCCTACATCAGAAGCCTGATTGCTGACAAATACGGAAAAGAAGTTGCGGACGAAGTTTCCATCCTTTACGGCGGAAGTGTGAAGCCAGACAACGCCAAAGAAATCTTCTCCCAACCCGACGTGGACGGCGGTTTGATTGGAGGCGCCGCGCTAAAAATCGAAGATTTCACAAAAATCATAGAAGGATTCAATTCATAAATAAAATTTACTTTGTCAAATCGAAGATTCGGCGTAGCCAAAGTTTATCCGATTTGACAAAGTTTTTTTTGGAGCTTAATCCCGCTATCCGTTGCAATCTTTTTTGCACCACATTTGGTCATCCGAAAGAAAGGGAAGTCAAAGCAAAAAAGGATTTCCACTACTATCGGGGCTAGGGGTTTTGTCATCCAAACATATTTTGTCAAAATTTATTGATAATTATTTTACCAATTTACAATGAAAATAGAACACCTCGGCATCGCTGTGAAATTTCTTTCAGATTCAGATGATTTGTTTGCCCGACTTTTGGGAAAATCAAATTACAAACAGGAATCTGTAGAAAGAGAAGGCGTTACCACCTCTTTTTACGAACTTGGCGAAAGCAAAATAGAACTTCTGGAAGCTTCAAACCCCGGAAGTCCAATCGCCAAATTCCTCGACAAAAAAGGAGAAGGAATCCATCATATTGCCTTCGGTGTAGAAAATATCCAGACCGAGATAGAAAGATTAAAAAAAGAAGGCTTCATTTTCATCTCCGAAGAACCGAAACAAGGTGCTGATAACAAATTAGTTGTCTTCCTTCACCCAAAATCGACTAACGGTGTCTTGATAGAATTGTGTCAAGAAAAACCCTAAAACGTTTTGTAGATAAAGAAATTTTGCTATTTTTGCAAACACAAAATTTAACCAAATTTACGAGGTCCTATAGCTCAGTTGGTTAGAGTCCCTGACTCATAATCAGGTTGTCCCTGGTTCGAGCCCAGGTGGGACCACAATAAAACCCTTGAAAATACTATTATTCAAGGGTTTATTTTTTATAGGGGGCTAAGTAGGGGGCTGTGATTTCATAATTATAGTGATCTGATACAATTTGATCTCATAGTCTTAAATAAATATATCTAATAAGTCAATTTTCGATCTTGGACCCATAACCGAAGAGACATCGAATAATTTAGTGGAAGATTTGGAAAGAATTGTAGAACTAAATAATATGTAGGATCTTCTACAAACATTTTACTTGTGATTTAAGTTATTTGATTCAAATTACAAGAATGACTAGCACAGTTTGTTAAATATTTATGGTTAGAGTCGTTGGTGATTTGCCTTTAAATATTTAAAAATAATCAGATTTGGGATAGCATGTTCTTAGTTGGCTTCGTATGTCTATTGACCAATTGGGTTCATTTGTCTATTGATCAAATTAAGAATTAAGCACAGATTTTGTAATAGATCCGGAAAGGATTTTAAAAAATTGTGCAATGTAATTTTTATACTCATCTTCATTTTGGGATTCAGTAGTATTTTGAGATTTTTATATGGAAATTTCTAAATTTGTATTTCTAATTTACTTTCTTAAAATCTCGTATCATTAAACAAAGTTTCATAAATTTTCAAAGTTTGAGTTTAATGTAACAAGTATGAAAATAGGATATGCAAGGGTTTCGACCAAAAATCAGAATTTAGATTTACAAATTGAAGCTTTTAGAAAAAGCGGGTTGTAAGAAAATTTATCAAGAGAAAATTTCTAGCGCAACAAAGAATTGATCCGGACCTAATAAAATGATAAAGCACTTGAGGTAAGTTGATAAGCCTTATGCTTGGAGACTTAATTGATTAGGAAGAAGCTTAAAAACATCACATTTACAAGCACAACAGAAAAGCCTTTTAAATTTCAAAGGCTTTTATCCTTATATGATTGAATGATTAATGGAATTTATTCCCGCTGAACATTCTCGTTTCGCTGTATTTAGCGTCTTTTTTTATCTGAAACAAGTCCAGATCACTTTCTGTAATTGCTTCAAGAGTTAAATTTTCTTTGAGAATCACACTGTCGCCTTTTGAAACGTTCTCATTTCCGATTTTAATGTCTCCGTTAAAACAGTAAATAAAATTGATAAATTCTTCATTCCATTCCGGAATTTCCACAATGTTATCTTTTTGCAGTCTGATGTCGAAAATATTGGTTTCCACTCTTAATTTCAATGGCGAATCAGTTATATTTCCGGCACTCAATCTCCAGCTATTTTCACTAAAAATAGTTTCAAATTGATGAAACTGAACCTGCGGCGGTAAATCATTTTCAGAAGGCCGCATAAAGATTTGAAGCATTTCTACATCTTTCACGGCATTTTCTTCGTGTGAAACTCCACTTCTGCATTCATCAGCATCATATAAGAATTGTTCAGATGTTATTTTTTACCCGTGCTGTCGAGGTGAACCATCTTCCCCGAACGGATATAGGAAAAAATCTCATCATCCTCATGCGGATGCATCGGCACCAAACCGGGAGGTTTAAATAAGGCGTGGTCAATTCTGCCGATAGTCAAAAATCCGGTGTCGTTTTTTCCTAGATTGCTTCCAGCTACTGAATATTCTATGTTTTGGCCAACAGGTGCCTCAGGATATTATTATAATTCAGGACAAGCAGAAGATTATACTTTGAATATTTCTGGTATCCCGGATGTAATTTTACTTGTCCATCTGATATCCTTGCAAATACAACGCCTGGGGGAGATACAGCAATAGTAAATTACAACCTGCCTTTCAATTGCAGTCCTCAGAGTTCTTAAAGTTGTGGTATAGATTATCTGGGGAATAATTTTGAAAGCTGGATGTCGGCTTCAAACGTTAATACTGTTGCGAATGATTTTGTTATACCAGCAGGAAAAACACTTAAAATAGACAAAATCATTCCGCATCTTATCAGATTTTCTTATGGAGCAACTGTTGCTTTCTACAAAGACAATAATGGTAAGCCGGGAGATTTGATTATAAATTATACCACTCCTACGATTGAGGCACAAAACGTGATAGGCAGTACTGTTGGTGGTACAGTTTACGAAACAATAATAAAGTTGCCTCAAACATTAGAGTTGACTTCTGGAAAATATTGGGTAGCTATTAACATGCAAGGATCATTAATCTATTGGGAGACAAAGTTTCCTTATCAAACGGAACTACGGCATTTACAACCGGAAATGGAACAGATTGGACGCCTGAAGAAGGTTCTGATGGTGTATTCATAGTAAGTTATGTTTGTGAAACACCATCAACACAAGTTGTTTTGATTCAAGGTCTAGAGTCTGGTGCTGCTTTGCCGGACGGTAATACTGTTGTTATACATAATCTGATATATGAGGGCGCTGTGATTGATACCTGCGTATTTAATGTAAAAATTAATAAGATTCTTAATTCAAAAGAGGTTTCTCAAAAACAGATCTCATTCTACCCGAATCCCGTAAAAGATATCTTAAAGCGTTCTTATTTCAAGGAAATTGAAAATGTTGTTGTCTATGATATGTCAGGAAAAAAAGTTTTTTCAAAAATTATAAACCGTAAAGAAGCTGATATTAATTTATCAAATTTTACTTCTGGAACATATACTAACCGCTAAAATTTCAGGAGAAAGTAAGTCCTTTAAAATTTTTAAAAAATAATTATTTGTTTTAGCTAATTAAAGAGACTGTTCCTAAAAGAGCAGTCTCTTTCTAATTTAATATTTAGCCTTAGTTCAAGTTTTTCTAAATAATAGATAATTGTATGACGACTTAAAAATCAGTCATATTACTTAAAGATACTTAATAATGCAGTATTATACAAACAAGAAGGTATTCAAAAATTTGACGTTTACAGACTTACACCCGAATAATAGTATTAGATACACTTGAAAAAGCACATAGATTATCAGAATTTTTCAAATTATTGCAAGATTTTAACTCAAATAAATTAAAATTTAAATGCGAAGTAGACAGTTTTAAATAAACAAAAATTAACTTTTTAAAAATCCAATTGATCAATTTGGTATTTTACTTCAATATTCTGACAAATTATTAAGTGTAAAAAACACATTTTTTAATTGAAAAGAGTCTATTTTTGAAATTTTTTGAAAAAAAATGTGGTGAATTTTAAATTTTTCTTATCATAATTTATAATAAATAATGTTATAAATATTTTAAAATGTTATACAAACCAGTACTATATGTAAAGCGTTTAGTAATGATACTGATCATTATATATACGATAAGCTTATCATATATATAATATCAACTTATCATAATAAATAGATATGTAAATTATTGATATATAGTAAGTAATTTAAAATTTATTTTTTTATATCAATTGTATTTTTATATTTGTGATGTTACGTAAATGTTAACAGTCAAATGAATCCAACTTTCGTCCATACTTATTTATCTGTTGATTGTGTTGTTTTTGGTTTTGACCATGAGAATAAACTTAATATTCTTCTGGTTCAACGCCACGTGGATGATATTCCACTCGAGCAGCAGAAAAAATTGCCAGGCAGTTTGATTTTCAGTGACGAAGATGTAGACGATGCTGCAAATAGAGTTTTGTTTGAACTTACCGGTATAAAAAAGATGGTTTTAAAGCAATTCAGATGTTTCGCAGATCCTAACCGTGCAAGTAATCAAAATGATATAAAATGGATGGGAAAAGAGTACAAGCATAATATTGACAGAATTATTACAGTAGCCTATCTTTCATTATGCCGAATCGATCATAAGATCGATAGTTCAAAATACGACACTGTTGACTGGCATCCAATAGATCGACTTCCAAGATTACCATTTGATCATAATAAAATTATTGAAGAGTCATTGATGGAAATTAAAAAATGGATCGATTCTGACTTTTCTATCATTTTTGTGCTTCTTCCAAAAAAGTTTACAATCAGACAACTGTATCAACTTTATAATGCTTTAAGTGAAAAGAAAATTGATATTAAAAATTTTCATAAGAAGATCTCATCATTCAGTTATATCATTCAATTAGACGAGATCGAAACTAATGTCTCGCATCGTGCAGCCAGATATTACAGGTTTGACGCTAAGATCTATAAAAAGACTCAAAACAAATTAATTAAATAAAATAAGCTTCTTAATAATATGTATTTACTAGGATACGATATCGGCAGTTCATCTGTAAAAGTTTGCCTCATAGAGGCTTCTAATGGAAAGGTTGTGGCTTCTGATTTTTCTCCGAAAAAAGAGATGAAAATTACGGCGATCAATCCCGGTTGGGCAGAGCAGAATCCATCTGACTGGTGGACCAATCTGAAACTGGCACATCAATCGGTAATGTCCCACGCCGGTATAGATGCAGAGGATATCAAAGGGATCGGTATCACTTGGCAGATGCACGGATTGATTTTAGTTGATAAAGATCAAAACGTTCTTCGTCCGTCTATTATTTGGTGTGACAGCCGTGCTGTTCCTTATGGTGAGAAAGCATTCAAAGAAATTGGGGAGGAAAAATGCCTTTCCCAGTTACTGAATTCTCCTGGTAATTTTACAGCTTCAAAATTAGCTTGGGTCAAAGAAAATGAACCGGATATTTTCAATAAAATTCATAAGATAATGCTTCCGGGAGATTATATCGCAATGAAGCTTTCCGGAGAAATAGGAATAACAGTTGAAGGACTTTCTGAAGGTATTTTCTGGGATTTTAAAAATAACTGCATTTCAGAAGATATTATCAATTACTACGGAATTCCAAAAAGCTTTTTTCCTGAAATTGTCCCGACTTTTGGTATCCAATCAGCAGTATCTTCTGCAGCAGCTGAGGAATTGGGATTAAAAGAAGGAACACCAATTTCTTACAGAGCCGGTGACCAACCCAATAATGCATTATCACTTAACGTATTTAATCCCGGTGAGATTGCTTCTACAGCAGGTACATCGGGCGTTGTCTACGGTGTTCTGGATAAGATAGATTATGATAAACTTTCCCGGGTCAATACTTTCGCTCATGTCAATCATTCAGAAGAGAAGATGAGATTGGGTGTTTTACTTTGCATCAATGGAACAGGGATTCTTAATTCCTGGCTGAAGCACAACTTTGCAACATCATTATCCTCCTATGGTGATATGAATGAGCTTGCATCACTTTCTCCAATTGGCTCAAAAGGATTAAGTATCATACCATTCGGAAATGGTGCTGAAAGAGTTCTGGAAAACAAAGATACCAGATGTTCTATTCACGGGATCAATTTCAATATTCATTCAAAAGGTGATATTCTTCGTGCCGCTCAGGAAGCCATCGTATTTTCTTATGAATATGGGATGAATATTATGAGAGATATGGGAATGGATATCAATGTTATTCGTGCAGGCAATGCCAATATGTTTTTAAGTTCAATATTCCGCCAGTCACTTGCGAGTGTCAGCAACGCCGTTATTGAGCTTTACGATACAGATGGAGCAATAGGCGCTGCAAGGGCAGCAGGAATGGGAATCGGATTTTATGAAGATTCGAAAGAAGCATTTTCTTCGCTTGAAAAAATTGCAGTGATTGAACCCGAGTTGGAAAAAAGAGAACAATACCTAGAAGCTTACGAAAGATGGCAGGAGCATCTTAGAGAAATATTATAATCAAAAATCATAACGGAATTTACTACAGACTTACTGGTATAAAACATCGGTAGGGAAGGAATTCTACATCAAAAATGAATGACAATTAAAAATAAAATTAAATAAATATGAGCATTTTAACACAAACAAAAGAGTTTTTTCCAGGTATCGAACAGATCAAATTTGAAGGTAAAGAAAGTAGAAATCCTTTGGCGTTCCGTTATTATGAAGCGGACAAAATTGTGATGGGAAAACCAATGAAAGAGTGGATGCGTTTTGCAATGGCTTGGTGGCACACCCTATGTGCAGATGGTAGCGATCCATTTGGAGGACCAACTATCCACCATCCTTGGAGCAATGGAACAGATGCAGTTTCCAAAGCAAAATATAAAATGGATGCAGGATTTGAATTTATGCAGA
Organism: Epilithonimonas sp. JDS; assembly: GCF_021261315.1. Classification (GTDB taxonomy): domain Bacteria; phylum Bacteroidota; class Bacteroidia; order Flavobacteriales; family Weeksellaceae; genus Epilithonimonas. Next base: position 102,665 of record NZ_JAJSAX010000003.1, on the reverse strand, counting down.
AAATGGGATTCGGATACTACTGCTTCCACGATACTGATCTTGTAGATCCTGCTGATAACTGGAGAGATTACGAAAAAAATCTTCAGGCAGTTGTAGAGTACGCTAAAGAAAAGCAACAGGAGACCGGTATCAAACTTCTTTGGGGAACAGCTAATGTATTCACTCACGAGAGATATATGAACGGTGCATCTACCAATCCAAACTTTGATGTAGTAGCTTGTGCAGGAACTCAGGTAAAGAATGCAATAGATGCAACAATTGCACTTGGTGGCGAAAATTATGTTTTCTGGGGTGGAAGAGAAGGTTATATGAGTCTTCTGAATACCGATATGAAACGTGAAAAAGAGCATCTTGCCCGTTTTCTTACAATGTCTCGTGATTATGCCAGAAGCCAGGGTTTCCAAGGAACTTTTCTTATTGAGCCAAAACCGATGGAACCTACAAAACACCAATACGATTATGATTCAGAAACGGTAATTGGATTTTTGAAGAACTACGGTTTGGATAAAGATTTCAAACTTAATCTGGAAGTGAATCACGCTACATTGGCTGGTCACACATTTGAACACGAACTTCAGGCTGCAGTCGATGCGGGTATGTTAGGAAGCATTGATGCAAACAGAGGAGATTACCAAAACGGATGGGATACGGATCAGTTTCCTGTAGATTATTTGGAACTAGCACAAGCATGGCTGGTAATTCTTCCGGGTGGCGGTTTAGGATCCGGAGGTGTAAACTTCGATGCGAAGATCCGCAGAAATTCTGTAGATGCGGATGATCTTTTCATCGCACACGTTTCCGGAATGGATGCTTTTGCAAAAGGATTATTGGTAGCGGCAGATATTCTTGAAAATTCAGATTACAACAAACTAAGAACAGAAAGATATTCATCTTTTGACAATGGAAATGGGAAAGCTTTTGAAGAAGGTAAACTAACGTTAGAGGATTTACAAAAGATAGCGCATACAACAGGAGAGCCTCAGCCAAAAAGCGGCAAGCAGGAATTATTTGAAGCCCTTGTGAATATGTACATCTAAAAAAACAATAGGGAAGCTGATTTACTTATTTTAATGAGATTAGCTTTCTTATATCACTAACTTTAAAATTAATAAATTATGAATCTATTTCATTTAAGTAAAACCAACAGAGCAGCAATATTTTTTGCGATGGCTTTGTTACCTTCCGGTCTGGCCTATGGACAGAGTAAAAAAGATACTGTTACAAAAGAGAAGCAGATCGAAGAGGTTGTTGTCATTGGATATGGAACCCAGAGAAAAGAATCTGTAACAGGATCTGTGGCAACAGTAAAAGGTGATGTATTGCGTGAGGTACCTTCTGCGAACATCACACAGGCATTGCAAGGCAGAACTGCGGGTGTGGATATTTCACAAAACTCTACAAAACCAGGTGCAGCATTTCAGATCCGAATCAGAGGAACAAGATCCTTGTCATCAAATGCCAATGCAAATGATCCATTGGTAGTTCTTGATGGGATTCCTTTTGCAGGCTCTTTGTCAGATATCAGCTCAAGTGATATTAAAAGTTTAGATATATTAAAAGATGCTTCTGCAACCGCAATTTATGGTTCAAGAGGTGCAAATGGGGTAATACTAGTAACCACAAACAGAGGATCAAAAGGTCAGGGCCCGAGGTTTACCTATAATACTTTCACTGGCGTTCAAACGCTATTTTCCAGATATCCATTGATGAACGGTCCGGAATTTCTGAAATTAAGACAGTATGCAACGCCGGCTCCTAGTACTCCTGGAGGTACAACAGGTCCCTTATACGCTACTACTGGAGATGAAATAGCTACAAACGATACAGATTGGCAAAAGTTATACTACAAACCGGCAATGATTACGAGCCATGACATAGGTGTATCGAGTGGTTCCGAAGGTGGCAATTACAGTGTTGGTTTGTCTTATTTCAAACAAGATGCATTAATTCCACTTCAGAATTATGAAAGATTCTCTTTGCGAATTGCATTAGACCAACAAGTTGGTAAAAATTTTAAATTCGGATTTACTTCGAATACAAACTACTCTGAATCGGAAGGTAATGGTGTAAATCCGGGAGCGATTTTAGGATATTCTCCACTTGCAAGTCCATATAAGGACGATGGCAGTTTAAAAACTTTGATGACCACTGCTGGTGGAATAGACCAAACTTGGATTTACACAAGAGAAAGATTACAAAGTCTCGGGGAAAAATATGTGGACGAAACCAAATCTTTTGCATCTTACAATAACCTTTATGGGGAAGTAAATCTTCCTTTGAACGGACTAAAATACAGACTAAATGTTGGTTTGGATTATCGTACGCAGAATAGTGGTAACTACGTCGGTGTAGGTGTATTCAATACAAACCCAACAGCAGTATCATCTGCAGGTAGAGGAAATAACCAGAATTACCACTGGGTTATCGAAAACTTGTTGACATATGACAGAACTTTTGGAAAGCATAAGATCAACGCAGTAGGACTGTACTCAGCTGAAGGAAACAGATATATCAGTACCTATATGAGTGCGAAAAATGTTCCTGCAGATTTCTTTCAATACTATAATTTAGGACAGTCACCTCAGGCAGATATCTCTGTGAAACCAGAAGATCAGCAGTACTGGCAAACGGGTCTGATTTCCGGAATGGGAAGAGTTATGTATACATTTGATAATAAGTATATGTTGACAGCAACCCTACGTGCAGACGGTTCTTCGAGATTAGCTCCAGGCAACAAATGGCATACTTATCCTGCGATATCTCTAGGTTGGAACGTTACCAACGAATCATTCATGAAAAATATCAGTGCTCTAAATCTTTTAAAATTCAGAGCCGGATGGGGACAAACATCTAATCAGGCTGTAAATCCTTATTCTACACTAGGGGCGCTAACCGTAGTTCCTTACAATTTCGGAAGTAGCAATGCTACTGGTGTTTATGTTAGTCAAGCTCCAAATCCCACTTTGGGCTGGGAATACTCTAAAACGACAAACTACGGTGTAGATTTCGCATTATTTAGCAACAGATTAACAGGAACAGTTGAATACTATAAAACCCATACATTTGATCTCTTAACAAACAAAAACTTGCCTGCTTCTTCAGCTGTTGGATTTATTACAGAAAACGTTGCAGAGACAGAAAATAAAGGATGGGAATTCTCTTTAAATGGGTCTATTATAAGCAATCCTGACGGATTTTCTTGGGATGCCGGTGTGAATTTTTATACCAACAGAAACAAGATCTTAGCCCTCGCGTCCGGAACTGACAGAGATATAAATAATCTTTGGTTCGTTGGACATAATATCAACTCATTGTATGATTATCAGTATATTGGATTGTGGCAGGCGGGAGATCCTTATCAAGGGATCTTAGAACCGGGAACTGCTGCCGATGTCGTAGGCTCTATCAAAGTTCTTTACACAGGTGGCTATAATGCTGACGGAACACCAACAAGAGCAATTGGAGCCGCAGACCAGCAGATATTTGATACTGCGCCAGACTGGCAGGGTGGTTTCAATATGCGTTTTGCTTACAAAAATTTTGAATTAAGTACAGTCGGCGCATTCCAGAAAGGTGGCATTTTAATTAGTTCACTCTATGGCTCTGCAAGTTACCTTAACCGTTTAACCGGAAGAGGAAATAATGTTGATGTAGATTACTGGACTGAAGAGAATACAGATGCATACTATCCTCGTCCTGGTCGTCATCTGAGTGGTGATAATCCAAAATATTCATCTACATTAGCTATGTTTGATGCTTCATATCTAAAAATACGTACCATTACTTTAGGATACAATGTCAATAAAGACTTCCTGAAAGACTTAAAATTAAATAGCCTTAGAATCTATTTTACGGTTACCAATCCTTTCGTTCTTTTTTCTCCGTATCACAAATTCTCCGGGATGGATCCAGAACCAAATTCTGTTGGAGATCAGAACCAGGCGGTTAGCGGCTACAAGCAAAGACAATTGATCATTGGGACAAACAATCCTTCTACAAGAAATTACTTAATGGGACTAAATTTAACTTTTTAAAATAACAAAGTAATGATAAAACATAACAAAAAAGTGATATTAGGAGCCATCTTTTTATCACTAACATTCACAGGATGTAATGAAATCCTGGATGAAGAACCTAGAGCAAACTATACTGTTGAATATTTTAATACAGAGCAAGGTGTTAACCAGGGAATCACTTCATTATATAGACATCTGCGTTCGTTATATGGAAATGGCTATTTCATGAGCAACTGCCAGGCAGGCACAGATGAGGCTACTTTTGGACAGAGTGCCGACGGAAATTTCAAGGAATTGGATATGTCTGGAAACGGGAATATTAATCCTGATACTTTCCCTACCAGTATGATTTGGAACTCTGTCTTTCCTTACATTAATACTGCTAATGGGATCATCGAAAAAGGTCCAAACTTCGGGATTGCAGAATCTTTAGTTTCTGAAGCCAGATTTTTCCGCGCATTCGATTATTTTATCTTGGTACAGACTTATGGTGGTGTACCGTTAGATTTGGGATCAGGGCCACTGGCTTTCAATATTACGGCCTCTGCAACTTCTGTCAGAAATACCGTTCCGGAAGTTTACAGTAAGGCTATTTTCCCAGATCTAAAAAAAGCAATAGACAATCTTCCGGTATCACCAAGAGTCACTGGAGGTGTCACAAAAAACGTGGCAAGATTATTTTTAGCTAAAGCTTATCTTACCTATGGATGGTGGCTTCAAAATCCAAATAATATCCCAACATATCCGGAAGCGCCACGTACGGATCTTGATGGTCATACAGCTCAATGGTACTTTCAGCAAGCTTACGACATTGCGATGGCAGGAATTGCCAACCCAAGTCCGTACGCACTTCAGCCAACATTTTATGATGTAAATCTGGGTGCGAATGACAGAAATAATGAGTGTATGCTTTATGCAGATCATACACAGTCTAGTGCTTATTATAATGAAGGTGACCCAGCTGGCCTGGGAGCGGCATGGTCTCCGGATAATTTTGCCGCCTGGATGCAAACATGGAACTACACAGCTATTAAAAGTAGCAAAACTACCGCTTGGGGACCAAACGACATTGTCAATTCTGTGCAGCGTGCAGCTACTCAGCCATTAGGGCGTCCTTGGGTTCGTATGGCACCGCCGATTGCAATCATTAGAAATACCTTCGCAGATAAAACCAATGATTCACGTTACGATGGAACTTTTGTTACCACATATCGCGGAAACTGGAATCGGGCAGGCGTAACAAACCCGGTTCTGTATAATGCCAATAATCTCCCTGTACAGCCGGATGGTGCTATTTTATCATTCTTAGACGATGATTCCCAACTGCCGTCTTATCCTTCGGGAGCAGGAGCAAACGGTGTAGGAGCAGGTACTCTTCCTGGTAGAGCCGATTATGTGATAGCACCAAATGGCATAAGCAGAATGGTGTATCCAGGTCTTTGGAAAATAGGAACGTACAGAACAGATAATGGTGCTGGGCTGGGAACACCAAATGCAGGACTAACGCGCCCATTCAATGTGGCAAAGTTTTCTGAATTTTATTTTATAGCGGCAGAGGCTGCTGTGAAAGGTGCAACCGGGGCTACAAGCGCCAGAGATCTTATTAACGTTATTCGTGCAAGAGCAGGAAAATGGAGGTTTGATAATAATGGAAATGTTACAAAAATTCAGGATAACAGCGCAGCAATGGTTGCAGCTACACCTGCGACAATTACAATCGATTATATCCTGGCCGAGCGTTCCAGAGAATACTATGGAGAATTTTACAGATGGTATGATTTGGTTCGAACGCAGAAATGGGGAGAAGTTGCTGCTACATATCAGATTGGTGGAGTTTCATACGGAGACCATACGCCACAAACTGTCACTCGTAATATTCAGAAATTCCATTATTTAAGACCTATTCCTACAAGTCAGTTAAATGCAATGGAGGTTTCGGCTGAAGTTAAAGCCAAATATCAAAACCCTGGTTACTAATCAATTTTGAGTTCATATCAATCAAGAACAAAGTAGGTGTAACCTTTACACCTGCTTTGTTTAATAAATAAAACTAAAGAGAAGAGTATGGAAAAAACATGGCGTTGGTTTGGGAAGAATGATAAAATTAAACTAAATATGCTTCGACAAATTGGAGTAGAAGGTATTGTTTCTGCACTACACGATATTCCGAACGGGGAAGTTTGGTCATTAGACGCGATCAATAATTATAAAGATTATATAGAAAGTTTTGGTCTTCGCTGGTCTGTAGTTGAGAGTCTTGCTGTTAGTGAGTCTATCAAATATGGAGGAGGAAACAGAGATCAATTAATAGAAAATTACATCAAGAGTCTTGAAAATCTGGGTAAGGCGGGCGTAACAACGGTTTGTTACAATTTTATGCCGGTTCTTGATTGGGCTCGTACAGATTTGTTTTATCAGTGGGAAGACGGCTCGTCGTCATTGTACTTTGATAAAGTCAAATTTGCTTATTTTGAAATTCATATTCTGCAAAGAAAAGGTGCGGAAAACGATTATAATTCAGACATTCTTCAAAAAGTAGAGCAACTAAAAAATACTTTAACAGAAGAAGATAATAATGATCTGATTGATTCTATCATTGTAAAAACGCAAGGTTTTGTTAACGGAAACATCAAGGAAGGCGACAAAAATCCGGTTCAATTATTCAAAAATCTATTAGCATTGTATGATGGAATTGATAAAGATCAGCTCCGTCAGAATATGAAATATTTTCTCGAAAAGATAATGCCTGTCTGCGAAAAGTGGAAAATCCAGATGTGTGTACATCCCGATGATCCGCCGTTTTCATTATTAGGCTTACCAAGAATCGTCACCAAAGAAGAAGATATCGATTGGCTCTTAAACGCTGTCGATAATCCACAAAACGGACTCACATTCTGCACCGGTTCTTTAAGTGCTGGTCTCCAAAATGATGTTCCGAAACTTGCCCAAAAATATGCCCACCGCACAAAATTTGTTCATTTAAGAAGTACCAATGTTTTTGAAAACGGCGATTTTATCGAAGCTCATCATTTGGGTGGAAGAGGAAAATTAATCGAAGTAATCAAAATCTTTGAAAAAGAAAACCCGGATTTACCAATGCGTGTGGATCACGGCAGACTTTTGACGGATGATATTGACAAGGATTACAATCCAGGCTATTCATTTTTAGGAAGAATGCTTGCTTTAGGACAAATCGAAGGGGTGATAGCTGCAGTACAAAGTGATTTAAAATCTTAAAGAAATAAGCCACGAAGTGGCACAATCAATAGAATAGGGTGAAGCTCTGTGAAAGAAAGAAAAATAGGATGAAATCCTATCAATCATCATTATCAATCATAAAAAAATGAACGAAATATTCAGCATAAAAGATAAAGTAGCAGTCATTACAGGAGCTTCCGGTGTGTTGGGCGGAAGTCTGGCTAAAAGTTTCATCGAAGCCGGAGCAAAAGTTGTCGCCCTTGGAAGAAATCAGGAAACTCTGGATGCTCGTGTGAAAGAACTAATAGAATCGGGTGGTGATGCATTCGCTGTGGAAGCCGATGTAATGGATGTGGAAAGTCTTGAATCTGCTTCAAAAAAAATTCTCGAAAAATATGGCAAAATTGATATTCTGCTCAACATTGCCGGAGGAAATATTCTTTCCGCAACATTGTCTCCAGACCAGTCTTTTTTCGATATGAATATGAACGGATGGGATGAGGTAACGAATCTTAATATCAACGGAACCGTCTATCCAAGCTATGTTTTCGGGAAAGTAATGGCAGATCAAGGCAGCGGAAGTATCGTGAATATTTCCTCAATGGCAGCTTATTCTGCAATCACAAGAGTGGCTGGTTATTCAGCGGCAAAATCTGCAATTACCAATTTTACCCAATGGCTGGCTTCGGATGTAGCATTGAAATTTGGCGATAAAATCCGTGTCAATGCAATTGCTCCGGGATTTTTTATCGGAGACCAAAACCGTGCAATTCTATTGAATCCTGATGGTTCTTTAACTGACAGAAGCAAAAAAGTGATTGCTAAAACACCAATGCAAAGATTCGGAGAAGTAGAAGAACTAAATGGAGCTGTACTGTTTCTCTGTTCGGATGCCGCAAGTTTTATCACGGGTGCTTTATTGCCTATCGATGGTGGTTTCAGCGCATTCAGTGGTGTTTAATATGAGTATTATTTTCTTCTTATAGTAAGCAAGGCCTTAATGATTTTCTCACTCAGTTAAGGTCTTGTTTTTAAAGATTTTTCTCAAAAATCAAAATCAATTTTAAATTTAAAAATGAATCATCCCATCAGCAATAAAGAAGTTTTCGGAGAATCATTTTTGCTGGAATCGGCAAAGGCAGAAAATCTCTATTTCGGTTACGCGAAAGAAATGCTGATTATTGATTATCATAATCATTTGGAACCGGATGTTATTTCAAATAATCAGAATTTCCTTTCTCCAACAGCAATTTGGCTGGATGGCGACCATTACAAATGGAGAGCAATGAGGAATTTTGGGATTGATGAGCAATGCATTTCAGGCAAAGCATCAGACTTGGAAAAGTTCAAAAAATGGGCAGAAGTTGTACCGTATACGCTTCGTAATCCCTTATTTCACTGGACACATCTGGAACTGAAAAATCCTTTTGGAATCAAAGAATATCTTTCTCCGAAAAATGCAGATTCCATTTATCATCAGATGAATGAAAGTTTGCAGACTTCGGACTTTTTACCACAAGCCATTATTCAAAATTTCAAAGTAGAAGCACTTTGCACAACAGACGACCCCGCTGATGATTTAGCTTATCATAAAGCACTAAAAAATAGCGGTTTTAAAACTCAGGTTCTACCGGCTTTCCGCCCAGATTCTTACATCAATATCATCAATCCGGAGCAATATCTTTTGAGCATTAAAAAGCTTGAGAATGTTTGCGGAATTTCAATTCAGTCAGTTTCTGATTTATTAAATGCACTTGAGTCCAGAATTAATTATTTCGCAGAAATCGGAGCTAAAGTCGCAGACCACGGGTTTGAATATTTTCCTGATACCACAAAATGGAATCTTAAATTAGAAACCGAATTTTCTGAATTTTTAAAAGGAAATAATCCGACATTCCCAAATCCGGAAGCCTTGTGCGGCTATCTGCTGAAAGAACTTTGCAAAATGTACGCTGAAAAAGGCTGGGTTCAGCAGTTTCACGTGGGAGCAACCAGAAATAATAATTCTGAAATGCTTAATAAAATTGGAATTAACTCAGGTTATGATGCTATCAGCGAACAATATTTTGCACAAAGAATGAGCGTTCTTTTGGACGAACTGAATTCTGCCGGACAACTTACCAAAACCATTATTTATAACCTTAATCCCACTTTTAATGAAGTTTTAGCGACACTTGCCGGGAATTTCAATGAAGGCGGAATTAAATCTAAAGTACAGTTTGGTGCAGCGTGGTGGTTTCTCGACCAATTAGACGGAATGAAAAAGCAGATGAATACACTTTCCAATATCGGTCTCATCAGCACATTCGTCGGAATGCTAACTGATTCCCGAAGTCTTCTGTCGTTTTCAAGACACGATTATTTCAGAAGACTTTTATGCAATATGTTCGGCAGTGAGATGGAAAGGGGCTTTCTTCCTAATGACGAAGAATGGGTTGGTAAAATTATCGAGGACATCTGTTATCACAACACGAAAAATTATTTTGAAATTTAATACAATGCAAGATTCATTTTCCAATAAAATATTATGTTTCGGAGAATTGCTTTTGCATTTCGCTCCGGATTCCGAAGGAAACTGGCTCAATGAGCAGTCTCTGAAAATTTTCGTAGGCGGTGCAGAGTACAACGTGGCTTCTGCGCTTGCACAATGGAACAATCCTGTGAAATTCCTTTCAGCTTTGCCGGAAAATTTTGTAGGAAGTCAATTAGAATCTCAACTCAAAAATAAAGGAATCGAAATTATTGCAGAGAAAAACAACGGTAGAATCGGAACTTTTTACCTGTCTTCGGACAGCGATATGCAGAATGCTGCGGTGGTTTACGACCGTTTTCCATCGGTTTTCACAGAATCGGATTTTAGCACCTTCAGTTTTGACGAAATATTTTCAAAAGTAAGATGGCTTCACATCAGTACAATCACACCAGCATTAAGTGAAAATGCTTATCAGAAATGTCTGGATTTAATGAAAGAAGCAGCGTCAAAAAACATTACGGTTTCCCTCGATTTAAATTATCGCGCAGCGCTTTGGCAGGGCAAAAATCCTTCAAAAAAAATTAAGAATCTGATGCCTTTCGTGAATGTTCTGATGGGAAATATCTGGTCAATCCAACAGTTTTTGAATATTCCGATAGAATACGAACTAAATGGAAGTTTTAATGATAAAAATCTTTTGAAACAGGCAGAAAAATCAGCTTTGGAAATTCAGTCGATTTTTCCGAATGTGGAAATGATTGCCAATACCTTTCGTTTCACGAGCGCTGAGCAAATTAATTACTATGCGACTTTATTTGCTGACGAGAAGCTTTTGGTTTCGCAGAAATATCACTCAGACAAAATTGAGGAAAGAGTGGGAAGCGGCGATTCCTTTATGGCAGCCTTGATTCACGGAACTTTGAAAGGACATGCCTCACAACAGATTCTAAAAGATGCTACAAAAGTCGCATTCAAAAAGCTTTTTGTTATAGGTAATACGATAGATGAATCTATTAATATTGAAGAATTATGAATGTAATACTACAGATAATAAATGACCAGAAAATCGTTCCCTTGTTTTACAATGAATCGTTTGCAGTTTCAAAAAATACCGTAAAAGCTTTGTACGACGGAGGAATCCGTGTAATAGAATACACTAACCGTGGAACTCAGGCATTGGAGAATTTTACCAAATTAAAAGAAATCTCTGCTACCGAATTTCCGGAACTTTTATTAGGAATCGGAACGGTAAAAAATATAAAGGAAATGTATGATTATAACGATGCAAAAGCAGATTTTATCATTACACCGGTCATCAGCGAAGAGCTCGTAAAGCACGCTGTCGCAAAAAACATCAATTTGATTCCCGGCTGTTTCACGCCTTCTGATGTCAATCTGGCTTTTCAAAACGGACTTCGTTTAGTAAAGATTTTCCCGGCAGATGCTTTAGGCAAAAATTATATCAAATCCATTCAGCCTGTTTTTCCGGGAATGCATTTTATGCCGACCGGAGGAATCAATGCTGATGTTGAAGATATTACAGAATGGCTCAAAGGTGGTGCAATCGCTGTCGGATTGGGAAGTTCGCTCATCAAAACAGACTTGAAGGCAGAACAGCTGACTGAGAAAGTTCAGAATTTATTAAAACAACTTAATCAAAACTAGATGCAGGCTCCTAAAGATCATAATATCAGATGGTTTATGCTGTCATTGGTGTTCCTCGCTACCACGATCAATTATCTCGATCGCCAGGTAATGGGTTTGCTGAAACCTGTCCTTGAAAAAGAGTTCAGCTGGGACGAAAAAGATTACAGTTATATTGTGATGGCATTTACGACGACTTATGCGATTGGTTATCTTGCGATGGGGAGATTTATCGACAGGGTAGGAACCAAAATCGGTTACGCCGTTTCCCTAATTGTCTGGAGTCTCGCTTCGATAGGACACGGTTTTGTAAAAAGCACAGTCGGATTTTTGATTGCAAGAAGTACCCTCGGAATCAGTGAAGCCGGAAATTTTCCCGCAGCGATAAAATCAGTCGCCGAATGGTTTCCTAAAAAAGAAAGAGCCTTGGCAACCGGAATTTTCAATTCAGGAGCTACGGTGGGAGCTATTTTAGCGCCACTCCTTGTACCTATTATTTTAGCGAAATACGGCTGGAGAGAAACTTTCGTCTGGATTGGAGCATTAGGTTTATTGTGGATTGTCCTTTGGTGGAGATTTTATACCATTCCTGAAAAGACTAAAAAATTAAGTCAGGAAGAATTAGAATACATCAAAAGTGACCAGGATGGAAAAACGCAGGAGCAGTCCAAAGTTCCGTTATCCGAAATATTAAAATACAAAGTCACCTGGTCTTTTGCCATCGGAAAAATTCTGACCGACCCGATTTGGTATTTCTTTATGTTCTGGCTGCCGGCTTATTTTTCAGACGTATTTAAAATGGATATGACAAAGCCTTCCATTCCGTTGATCATTATTTACAGCGGAACTACGATTGGAAGCATCGGCGGTGGTTATCTTTCCTCATTTTTAATTAAAAAAGGCTGGACAATCGGAAGAGCCAGAAGTTTAACAATGCTCTTGTTTGCTTTGATGGTTGTTCCGGTAATGTTCTCAAAATATGTTGACAATATGTGGCTGATTACCATTATCATTGCTTTTGCAACCGCGGCGCATCAAGGTTGGGGGGCGAATCTGATGACCACTGTTGGCGATAAATTACCTAACAATTATGTAAGTTCGGTTATCGGATTTGGCGGAATGCTGGGTTCGGCAGCAGGAATTATTTTCCCACTTTTTATCGGAATTGTCTTGGACACCTTCAAAAAAGCAGGAAATATCAACGGCGGATACAATATCATATTTTTCATTGCCGGTGTTTCTTACGTTGCAGCTTGGGGAATTATTTGGCTGATTAATAGGAAAAAAACTCAAATTTCTATCTGAAATTTCTTAAATACTTAAAAGTGAAAATGAACTTAAAACATTGCATAGTGATCATCTGTATTTTCATGAGCGGATTTTCCCTTGCACAGAAAGGAGGAAAATACAAGCTTTGGTACGACAAACCCGCAAAACAGTGGGTGGAAGCATTACCTGTTGGAAATGGAAGATTGGCGGCAATGGTTTTTGGAGACCCTTCAAAAGAAAAGCTTCAGCTGAATGAAGCCACATTCTGGTCGGGAGGCCCTTCCCGGAATGATAATCCTGACGGTCCCAAAGTGCTGGATTCTATTCGGTATTACCTTTTTAACGGAAATTACAAAAGAGCCGAAATCCTTTCCAATAAGGGTTTGACAGCAAAAACACTTCACGGTTCGGCGTTTCAGAATATCGGTGATTTGAATCTTGATTTTAATAATCTCATCGATATTAAAGAGTATTACCGTGAGCTGGATATTGAAAAGGCAATAACAACGACCACATTTTCCTCCAACGGAAGTCATTATAAAAGAGAAGTTTTCGCTTCAGTCCCGGATCAGGTAATTGTGATAAAACTAAGTTCAGACAAAAAAAATGCCCTGAATTTCAATGCCGGATTCAACAGCGAACTGAAAAAAAATGTAAAAGCGATTGATGCCAATACCTTGCAAATGGATGGGCTTTCTTCCACATTAGACGGCGTTCAGGGCCAGGTTAAATTCAATGCATTGGCTAAATTTATTGCTAAGGGTGGAAAAACTTCTGTTTCAGAAGAGAGAATTTCGGTTGCCAATGCAGATGAAGTGATGATTCTGATTTCGATTGCCACCAACTTCATAGACTACAAAACTTTGAATACCGACGAAGTTTCAAAAAGCAAAAATTACATTACTCAAGCAGAAACAAAAAATTTCAATACTTTATTTAAGAATCATCTCAACGCTTACCAGAATTATTTCAAAAGGGTAGATTTCAACCTCGGAACTTCTCCTGCGTCACAATTTCCAACGGATTTGCGTGTTAAGAATTTTGCCACCAGTTACGATCCTGAGCTCGTTTCATTATATTATCAGTTTGGTCGTTATCTCCTGATTTCATCATCGCAACCGGGTGGTCAGCCTGCTAATCTTCAAGGGATTTGGAACAACTCCAACAAACCGGCTTGGGACAGTAAATACACCATCAACATCAACACGGAAATGAATTATTGGCCTGCCGAAAAAACGAATCTGCCGGAAATGCACGAGCCTTTGATTCAGATGGTCAAAGATTTGAGCGTAACCGGAGCAGAAACGGCAAAAGTAATGTACAAAAGCCGTGGCTGGGTGGCACACCACAACACCGACATCTGGAGAATTACAGGCGTAGTTGATTTCGCCAACGCTGGACAATGGCCAATGGGAAGTGCCTGGCTTTCACAGCATCTTTGGGAAAAATACCTGTACAGCGGAGACAAAAATTATCTGAAATCCATTTATCCCATTCTGAAATCTGCGACACAGTTCTATGAGGATTTCCTGATTGAAGAACCTACACACCAATGGCTGGTTGCAAGTCCGTCGATGTCTCCCGAAAATATTCCGCTGGGAAACAAGGGAAGTGCTTTGGCAGCGGGAAATACGATGGATAATCAGTTGATGTTTGACCTGTTCAGCAAAACAAAAAAAGCGGCACAAATTTTAAATATAGATTCGGATAAAATTACGGTTTGGAACACGATCATTTCCAAATTACCACCGATGAAAATCGGACGATACGGACAATTGCAGGAATGGATGGAAGACTGGGACAATCCGGAAGACAATCACAGACACGTTTCACATTTATATGGTTTGTTTCCAGGAAATCAAATCAATCCTGTCACAACACCCGAACTTTTTGATGCCTCAAAAACCGTTTTGTTACACCGTGGAGATGTTTCCACAGGCTGGTCGATGGGCTGGAAAATCAATCTCTGGGCTAAATTACTCGATGGAAACCACGCCAACAAATTAATAAAAGATCAATTGACATTGGTAGACAAAGACGGTTGGAACAAAAATGGAGGAACCTACCCGAATTTGTTTGATGCACATCCTCCGTTTCAGATCGACGGAAATTTCGGCTGTACTTCCGGAATTACCGAAATGCTTTTGCAGACACAAAACGGAAGAATTGATATTCTGCCTGCACTTCCCGACGAATGGGAAAACGGAAATATTTCCGGACTTAAAACGTACGGCGGTTTTGAAGTCAGTATCATTTGGAAAGACAGTCAAGCTACAGAAGTTGTCATCAAATCAAATCTGGGTGGAAACTGCAGAATCAGTGCATCTAATGAGTTGCAATTAAAAGAGAAAAACACCTTAAAATTGGCATCAGGAAACAATCAAAATCCATATTTTGAAATTCCGACTATTAAGAAGCCTTTGATATCGCCAGAAGCAAAATTGAATGAGGTTAAAATGAAAGAAAGATTCATCTATGATTTTCCGACAGAAGCAGGAAAAATTTATATATTAAAAATTAAATAATAATCTAAAAAATATAACAATGAGACAGAAAATAATGCATTCGATTTTTTTAAGAAATAAACTCACTTTGGTGACAGCAGTTTCTTTACTTTCTTTAAGTAGCATTTCAGCACAGACTTTCTCAGACTTTTCCTATCGTGGAAATGATAAAATCTACACCAACAATCCCTTAAAAGAAAACGAGTTTTACTCTCCGATTCTTCAGGGCTGTTATCCGGATCCGAGTATTACCAGAAAAGGAGACGATTATTACTTGGTCAATTCTTCATTTTCAATGTTTCCTGGCATTCCGATTTTTACGTCTAAAGATTTGGTCAACTGGAAGCAGGTTGGTCACGTTCTCGACAGACCCTCTCAGCTTAAAGTAGAAAAAGGCGGTGTTTCCCAAGGAATTTATGCACCGGATATCAAATATAACAAATTCAACGACACTTTTTATATGATCACCACACAGATTGCTGGTGGAATCGGAAATATGGTCGTGAAAACCAAAGACCCTGCAAAAGGCTGGAGCGAAGTACAGAAACTCAATTTTGACGGCATTGACCCTTCAATTTTCTTTGATGATGATGGTAAAGCCTATATTGTTCATAATGATGCGCCGCCAAAAGGAACTGAAAAGTACAATGGTCACCGTGTCATCAAAATGTGGGATTATGATTTGGAAAAAGACCAGGTTATTGCGGGTTCAGATAAAATTATTGTAAACGGCGGTGTTGATCTTTCCCAAAAACCAATCTGGATAGAAGGTCCGCATTTGTACAAAAAGAACGGAAAATATTTTCTGATGTGCGCAGAAGGCGGAACTGGCGGTAATCACAGCGAAGTTATTTTTATGTCAGATTCTCCGAAAGGTCCGTTTGTTCCTGCACAAAATAATCCGATTTTGACGCAGCGTTATTTCCCGAAAGACAGAAAAGATAAAGTGGATTGGGCAGGTCACGCCGATCTGGTGGAAACTCCCGATGGAAAATATTTTGGTGTATTTCTGGCGATTCGTCCCAACGAAAAAGGACGTGTGAATCACGGAAGAGAAACTTTCATTCTTCCTGTAGACTGGAGCGGAAAGTATCCTGTTTTTGAAAACGGTTTAGTTCCAATGAAGCCAAAATTAAAATTACCGGAAGGCGTAAAAAACCAAACCGGACAAAATGGATTTTTTCCGAATGGAAACTTCACGTATAATGATAAACTGACCGAAAAAAAACTGGATTACCGTTGGATTGCGATGCGGGGACCTCGTGAAAATTTCATTACAACTGTCAAAAACGGCGTAAAGGTAACTCCTTTTGAAACCAATATCAAAGCTTTAGCTCCTGTCTCGGCATTATTTCACAGATTACAGCACGAAGATTTTGAAACTTCCGTAACACTGGATTTCAAACCGAAATCTGAAAAAGAATTGGCCGGAATTACCTGTTATCAAAGCGAAAGATTCAATTACGTTTTTGGAATTACCAAAAAAGATAAAGACTTTTACATCGTTTTGGAGAGAACAGAAAAAGGAGAATCAAAACTGATTGCCAGTGAAAAAATTGCACTTTCAAAAACGATTAAATTACAGGTAGTTGGTGAAAAAGATGATCTTAATTTTAATTACTCTTTAGATGGAAAAACCTACAAAAATCTTGGAGGTCCGGTTTCCGGAGACATTTTATCCACAGATGTTGCAGGTGGATTCACTGGAAGTTTGATTGGTTTATACAGCACATCGACTAACGATATTGTACCAAATTAATATAAAAATGATAATCTCGCAGATTAAACAGATTGAACTGATTTTAACACAATTATCTGCCAAATCCGTAAAATCTGCGAGAGAAAAAGTTAAAATCACCACCAAAATATTAAAATTTTGAAAATTAATAAACCATTTTATATAGTTTCTTTTTACGGATTTATCGGGCTGAATCTACTTTCGGCTCAAGTAAATCCTGTTCAGAAACAACAGACTACATCATTTACCAATCCCATTATTTGGGCAGATGCACCGGATTTGTCAGTCACCAGAAACGGTGATGATTTTTATCTCATAAGCACCACGATGCACCTGATGCCGGGCGCTCCGGTGATGCATTCCAAAGACCTGGTACATTGGGAAATGGCAAGTTATGTTTTCAATACACTGAATGACAATTCCAAATATGATTTGCTTAATGGAACAGTTTACGGTCGCGGACAGTGGGCATCTTCCATCCGATATCACAAAGGGAAATATTACGTTTTGTTTTCCCCGAATGACGAGCCTTTCAAATCCTATTTCTATGTAACGGATAATCCCGAAAAAGAAAACTGGAAACTGATCACAAGAACCAGACATTTTCACGATGCATCGTTGCTATTTGATGATGACGACAGGGTTTATGTCTTCACTTCCAACAAAGTTTTTGAATTAAGTCCTGATTTTAAAGAAGTCATCGGAAATCCTGAAGGAACGGTGGTTTTTGAAAAAGATTCCTCAGAAACCGGACTTTTGGAAGGCAATCAAATCATTAAAAGAAACGGAAAATATTATATGATGATGATTTCCTGGCCAAGAGGTGGAAAACGCCGTCAGGAAGTTTACAGAGCAGATAAAGTGACCGGACCTTATGAGAAAAAAGTGATTCTGGAAGACAACTTTTTAGGATTTTCTTACGCAGGGCAAGGTGCTTTGATTGATGATAAAAACGGAAATTGGTATTCATTGATTTTTCAGGACAGAGGCGGAGTAGGGCGCGTCCCGATTTTAATTCCTGTGAAATGGGAAAACGATTGGCCGGTTTTGGGCGACAATGGAAGAGTTCCTTTAAAAGGTGAAATTCCGCTTCCGCCGTTTAAACCGAAAAATAATATCGTAGAAAGTGATGAATTTTCAGATAAAAAATTAAAAATCCAATGGCAATGGAACCATAATCCTATGAATGAAGCCTGGTCTTTGTCAGACAGAAAAGGTTTTATGAGACTGAGAACGAGCCGTGTTGTAGATAATATTTATTCTGCTCCGAATACTTTAACGCAACGAATGGAAGGTCCAAAATCCAGTGCTGTTGTTGCCTTAGATTTGAAAGGAATGAAAGACGGTGATGTTGCAGGATTCAGTGCATTTAATGGCGATTCAGGATTGTTATCAATTGTAAAAGAAGGCAACCAGAAATTTCTAACTTTTTCAACAAATGAAGTAAGCTTGGATAATAAAACGAAAGCGATTACCGGAGTGAAAAAAGAAGAAAAAAAACGTATCGAAATTAAATCAGATAAAATTTTCCTCCGTATTGAAGCAGATTTCAATCTTGGAAAAGATTTAGCAGATTTTTCTTACAGTACCGATCAGAAAAACTGGACAGAAATGGAGAAAGATTACAAAATGATTTTTGATTACAGAAGGTTATTTATGGGTTCTAAATTTGCGATTTTTAATTATGCTACGAAAAACACAGGAGGTTTTGTGGATGTCGATTTTTTCAGAATTACAGATTCTTTAACTATAAAATAAAAACTTTAGATTAAAATTAAAAAAGAAAAAATAATTCCGTTGGATATTATTTTTTTATCTAAATTAATAAGTGTAAAAAATACAAATAAAAAATTATGAGAAATTCAGTTGTATTTGCTTTAGGTTTTATCTTTTCAGGAATATTCATTTCTGCACAAACACTTGATAAACAGGCGCCGCAAGGTTTTGATGTCGAAAAGAAAGAAATTCCCCACGGGAAAATTGATACAATAAAATATGAATCAACAACGGTAGGAACTCAAAGAAAAGCTTTGATTTATACACCGCCGGGCTTCAAAAAAGGAAATAAATATCCGGTTTTGTACCTGCTTCACGGCATTGGCGGAGACGAAAAAGAGTGGTATAAAAACGGAATACCTCAGATTATTCTTGACAATCTCTATGCTCAGGGAAAACTGACTCCGATGATTGTCGTTTTGCCCAATGGCAGAGCGATGAAAGATGACAGAGCAACGGGAAATATTATGGCAAAAGATAAAGTGGAAGCTTTTGCAACTTTCGAAAAAGATTTGCTGAACGATTTGATTCCTTTCATCGAAAAAAAATATCCTGTAAAAAAAGACCGGGAAAACCGTGCGATTGCCGGACTGTCAATGGGTGGCGGACAAACCCTGAATTTCGGATTGGGAAACATCGACAAATTCGCTTGGGTGGGAGGTTTCTCATCTGCTCCGAATACCAAAGAGCCTCAACAGTTACTCCCGAATCCTACCAAAGCTAAAGAATTAAAACTGCTTTGGATTTCCTGCGGCGACCAGGACGGATTGATGCCTTTCAGTAAAAGGACGAGCGATTATCTAACGGAAAATAAAATTCCGCACATTTTTTACATAGAACCGGGTGGTCACGATTTCAAAGTCTGGAAAAATGATTTGTATATCTTTTCGCAATTACTCTTTAAACCTGTTGACAAAACCAAATTTTCGGAATTTACCGTTTTTGGGAGTCCGGCGGAATCAAACATCAGAAACGCACAGTTTCCACAGATTTTACCCAGCAGAAAAGCAATTTTCAGAGTAAAAGCTCCGGATGCGCAAAAAGTTCAGATAGATCTAGGAAAAAAATACGACCTCAAAAAAGAAACGGACGGTGTTTGGACGGCAACCACAGATTCTTTGAGCGAAGGCTTTCATTATTATTCTTTACTGATTGATAATGTAGCGGTTGCTGATCCATCCAGTAAATCATTTTATGGAATGGGAAGATATGCGAGCGGAATCGAAGTTCCTTTTGCAGGAGACGGTTATTATGCCCTGAAAGATGTTCCGCACGGCGATATTCGTATTCAGAATTTTTTCTCAAAAGTCACGAATTCTTGGAGAAGAGTATTTATTTACACTCCACCCGGATACGACAAAAATGTAAACGAAAACTATCCGGTTCTCTACATTCTTCACGGTGGTGGCGAGGATGAAAGTGGATGGGCAATGCAGGGCAAAACAAATCTAATTTTAGACAATCTTATTGCGGAAGGAAAAGCAAAACCGATGATTGTTGTAATGCCCGATGCGAATATCGGATCTGCTGGATTTGGAAATTTTGGTATCAGAAACCTTCAGATGTTTGAAAAAGAACTGAAAGAATCTGTAATTCCATTTACGGAATCGGGTTTCAGGGTTAAAAAAGATGCAGCAAACAGAGCTTTGGCAGGATTGTCAATGGGCGGGATTTATACGTTGTATACAGGAATTCAGAATTCTGAAATGTTTTCTTACTTGGGCGTTTTCAGTTCTGGATGGATGCTTCCTATGTTGCAGAATGTAGCGAATGATGAGTATAAATTTCTTGCCGAAAATAAGGCGAAATTCAATTCAAATATTAAAAATTTCTGGATTGCAATGGGCGGAAAAGATGACATTGCCTACAAAAATGGTCAGATGATGAATAAAAAATTTGATGAGATCGGGATTAAATATTCCTATTCCGAATATCCCGGCGGTCACACCTGGCCGGTTTGGAGAAACAATCTGTATCAGTTTGCTCAATTGCTTTTTAAAAATTAAAATTTAATCTTCAGTTTTTAAAGCTGTTAAAATTTAATTCAAATCCATAATCATAGAAATAATGAATTTCAGAAAAATAAACATAAAAGCTTTTATTGTTACGATTGTAATAATATCCGGAGCAGAGCAGAGTATCAGCGCACAATCCTACAAAAAAACGGATTCGGGGTTGAGTTTTTCTGCTGAGAATACAAATGTGGAAGTAAAGTTTTACGGACCGCATACAGTAAGAATCATCAAATATCCTGCAAGGAAATCATTTGTAAAAAACAGCCTTTCTGTTATCAAACAAGAGCAAAAAACAAAATTCTCTGTTACGGAAAATAAAGATATTTTATTAATAAAAACAAATGATTTACAATTATCAGTTAATATAAAAAACGGAGAAATTGCTTATACAACAACATCCGGAGAAGAACTTCTTAAAGAAAGCGGAAGTAGTTTCAAACCTTTCAATGATGCCGGAAGTCCAACTTATTCTGTAACCCAATCTTTTCAGTTGGAAAAAGACGAACCGATTTATGGTTTGGGAATCCTTCAAAACGGGAAATTATCCCAACGCAATCAGGACATCAGAATGGTGCAGAACAATACCTGGGATTTCGTGCCTTTTTTCCAGTCTGTAAAAGGTTATGGCATTTTTTGGGATAATTATTCGCCAACTCAGTTTACAGATAATCCTCAGAATACATCTTTCGCTTCCGAAGTGGGAGAAGGCGTGGATTATTATTTTATGTATGGCGGAAATGCAGACGGTGTAGTTGCCAAGATGCGTGACCTTACCGGAAATGTTCCGATGTTTCCGTTATGGACGTATGGTTATTGGCAAAGCAAAGAACGTTATAAAAGTCAGAATGAAATTGTAGATGTCGTAAAAAAATACCGTGATTTGAAAGTTCCTTTGGACGGAATCATTCAGGATTGGCAATATTGGGGAAATAATTATCAGTGGAATGCAATGGATTTTATCAGTCCCGATTTTCCTGATGCCAAAAAAATGATCAATGACATCCACGGGATGAATGCGCATTTGTCTGTTTCCATCTGGTCGTCATTCGGACCGATGACGAATCAATATCGTGAAATGGACAAAAAAGGAATGCTTTTCAATTTTGGTACTTGGCCGGAATCTGGCAGAGAAGTCTGGCCTCCTGATATGAATTATCCTTCAGGCGTGCGTGTTTACGATGCCTACAATCCCGAAGCCAGAGACATTTACTGGAAATATCTGAACAAGGGTGTTTTCAGTCTTGGCGTAGACACCTGGTGGATGGATTCTACAGAACCTGACCATCTTAGCCAGAAACCTGAAGATTTGGATACCAAAACTTATTTGGGATCTTTCCGAAAAGTAAGAAATGCTTATCCATTAATGACTGTTGGTGGGGTTTATGACCATCAGCGAGCAACGACAAGTGATAAAAGAGTTTTTATTTTAACAAGGTCTGCATTTGCGGGTCAACAAAGATATGCCGCAAATACTTGGTCGGGCGACGTCAATTCTTCCTGGGAATCTTTGCGCAATCAGGTTCCGGCTGGTTTAAATTTTAGCCTTACTGGAAACCCTAATTTCAATTCTGACATCGGCGGCTTCTTTGCCGGCACGTATAAAAAAGGCTGGAGCGAGAGTTCAGGTTCAAAAAATCCAATGTTTCAGGAATTGTATGTCCGTTGGTTGCAATACGGAACCTTCACGCCGATGATGCGTTCGCACGGAGCCGATGTTCCTAGAGAGATTTACCAATTCGGAAAAAAAGGAAAGCCAGTGTATGATGCTGTTGAGAAATTCATCAGATTAAGATATAGTATGTTACCTTATATTTATTCTGTTTCTAGGGACGTTTCTAAAAACCAGTCGAGTTTTATGAGAGCGTTGGCAATGGATTTTGCAGAAGATAAAAAAGTTTGGGACATCAATAATGAATATATGTTTGGGAAATCCTTCCTAGTTGCTCCCATACTGAATGCGCAATATACCCCTGAAAAAATAATGAAAACCAACGAACAAACCGGTTGGGATAAAAAAGAGGAAACTCAAAAAGGACCTTCTGCTGTTGATGTAGATTTTACACAAAATAAAACCGTCAAAGTCTATCTTCCGTCCAGTTCTATATGGTATGATTACTGGACCAATGCAAAGCACAACGGCGGACAGGAAATCGAAAAAACAGTCAATATCCAAAGTATTCCATTGTATGTAAAAGGTGGAAGCATTATTCCTTTCGGTCCGGATGTTCAGTATGCGACAGAAAAAAAATGGGATAATCTTACTATTAAAGTTTATCCGGGTTCAGATGCAGATTTTGTTTTGTACGAAGATGAATTCGACAATTATAACTATGAAAAAGGAGATTTTACAGAAATACCAATGCATTGGAATGACAAATCCCATACACTAACTATTGACACTCGAAAAGGAAAATATAAAGGAATGATTGAGAACCGAAATTTTACCATAATTCTTCCAGATGGTCAGCAAAAAACGGTGGCTTATTCAGGTAAAAATATTAAAGTGATTCTTAAATAATGATAATCAAACTCTTGAAATACCAAGACAGAGTAAATCATTACATATTAAATTCAAAAAATGAATTATGATTAAGAAAACAGTTTTAAAATATACTTTAAATATTGGATTAATGCTTACAGGATTATCGTTGTCTGCACAAAATCCCATCATTCAGACCAAATTTACGGCTGATCCTGCGCCAATGGTTTACAAAGACACCGTTTTTTTGTACACCAGTCACGACGAAAATGATGCGTTCGGATTTAAAATGAAAGACTGGCTGCTATACACTTCAACAGATATGGTCAACTGGACCGATCACGGTGTTGTGGCTTCATTAAAGGATTTCAAATGGACTGACCCGGAAAACGGAGCGTGGGCTCCACAAGTCATAGAAAGAGACGGCAAGTTTTATATGTATTGTCCGATGCCCGGACAGAGGGGAATCGGTGTTTTGGTTGCCGACAGTCCGTATGGTCCGTTCAAAGACCCAATCGGAAAACCGCTTGTAAAAAATTCAAGCGACGATATTGATCCTACTGTTCTCATTAATGATGATGGACAGGCTTACTTATATTGGGGAAATCCAAATTTATGGTACGTAAAGCTCAATAAAGATATGATTTCTGTTGACGGACCTGTTGTAAAAGACCCTTCGATTGCCAAAGTCAAAGGTTCTCCCGACCCATTTCATTATCAGGAAGGACCTTGGGCGTGGAAGCGAAACGGGAATTATTATATGGCTTATGCCTCAACGTGCTGTCCGGAAGGAATCGGTTATGCGATGGGAAAATCGGCAACAGGTCCTTGGGAATATAAGGGAATGATTATGGACAGCGATAAACGTTCCAACGGAAATCATCCCGGAATCATTGATTACAAAGGAAAATCTTATGTTTTCGGCTTCAATTATAATCTCGGAAAACAAACCATAAGCAAGCATTACGAGCGCCGTTCCATTTGTGTGAGCGAACTGACTTACAATGCCGATGGTACGATTCAAAAGCTACCGTTCTGGAATCCTGAAGGGGTAAAAAGAATAGCAACACTGAATCCTTATGAAAAAGTAGAAGCGGAAACCATCGCCTACAGCGAAGGCTTGAAAACAGAAAAAATGACCGAATGGGAAAGAAATAATCCTTATGACACCGGCAAAAAAATTACCGACCGTCTCGTGGTTTCATCTATTAACAATGGCGATTACCTTAAAGTTCAGGGCGTTGATTTTTCCAAAGGAACCAAATTCCTGGAAGTATCAATTGCTTCAATGAATGGCGGAAGTATAGAAATTCATACCGATGCGGTGGACGGACCAATATTAGGAACTGTTCAGGTAACCGGAAAAGCGGAAGGCGACCTCTTTAAAACCATTAAATCTCCTGTAAAAAATATTAAAGGCGTTCACGATTTGTATTTCGTATTCAAAGGAAGCAAAGACCTTTTCTACTTCGATTGGTGGAAATTCAGTGCAAGTTAAATAAGTACACAGACACTTCGACTCCGCTCAGTGTGACATCTCTAACTAGCTGTTGTCATATTGAGCTTATCGGAATGTTTTAACAATGTCAGTCTGAGCGGAGTCGAAGACCTAGGTGAAGTTATGGACAATCCTATATTTTTTTAAATACAATGAATCATCTTAATCAATTTTAAAAATGTACAGATTTAAACTCTTTATTTTCAGTTTTTTAATTACCGGATGTTGGTTAAATGCTCAGACTGTAGTTTGGCTTGATGAGCTCGATCTCAGTGTTTCCACACAAGGTCACGGAACTCCGGGCATCAATACTTCCGTAGCCGGAAAACCATTGACTATTGCTGGAGAAGTTTTCAAAAGAGGTTTCGGGACACACGCCGAAAGTTCTCTATTGATTAAATTAGATGGGAAAGCAAAGAATTTTACGGCATTGGTAGGACTCGATGATGAAGTTAAAGGGCAGGATCCGGCAGTAGAATTTGAGATTTATGGAGATAATAAAAAGATTTGGTCAAGTGAATTGATGCATCTTGACGATAAAGCTAAACCTGTATCGGTTTCATTAGAAGGTGTCAATCAACTTGAACTCTTGGTTACCGATGGTGGCAATGGTCCTTATTACGATCACGCCAATTGGGTTGATGCAAAATTTGAAACCACAGGAGTGAATACCTTAAAAACATTCAATCCAATCTCATCGGAAGAATATATTTTAACACCAAAAGCTTCTGCAACGCCAAAAATCAATTCTGCAAAAGTTTTTGGCGTTCGTCCAGAATCTCCATTTCTGTTTAGAATTCCGACAACAGGAGAACGACCAATGACTTTCTCGGTAAAAGGTCTTCCAAAAGGATTAAAAATAGATCAGAAAACCGGAATTATTACTGGAAAATTGAATAAAAAAGGAATTTATAAAGTGGAATTAATGGCTCAGAATGCAAAAGGAAAAACTTCAAAAAAATTAAAAATAAATTGCGGAGACCGGATTGCACTCACGCCAACGATGGGCTGGAACAGTTGGAATTGTTTCGGTCTGGAAGTCTCTGCCGATAAAGTAAAACGAGCTGCCGATGCTTTGGTTAAAAGCGGTCTTGCAGACCACGGTTGGAGTTACATCAACATTGATGATTCCTGGCAGTACAACCGGGATTCCAAAGACCATCCCAAAATGCGTGATGAAAAAGGATTTATTATTCCCAATTCAAAATTTCCGGATATGAAAGGTCTTGCAGATTATGTACACGCTAACGGATTGAAGATGGGAATTTATTCATCGCCCGGCCCTTGGACTTGTGGTGGATGTGCCGGAAGTTACGGTTACGAAAAACAAGATGCCGAAATCTATTCAAGATGGGGTATTGATTATTTAAAATATGACTGGTGCAGCTATGGCGGCGTGATAGATGGTCTGCCGGAAAACGACCCTTTTAAAGTTCCTTCCCTCGCATTTCAGGGCGGAGGCGACCCGGAAAAAGGAGTAAAGCCTTTCAAAATAATGGGCGATTTACTTCGTCAGCAGCCGAGAGATATTGTGTACAATCTTTGTCAGTACGGGATGGGAGACGTTTGGAAATGGGGCGATAAAGTTGATGCGCAGTCGTGGAGAACCACCAATGATATTACTGATACTTGGGCAAGTGTCAAAAGCATTGCGTTGGCGCAGGACAAAGCCGCTCCGTTTGCGAAATCAGGCAATTGGAACGACGCAGATATGCTTGTAGTGGGCGAAGTAGGCTGGGGGAATCCACATAAAAGCCGGCTGAAACCGGACGAGCAGTATCTCCACATCAGCCTTTGGAGCATATTTTCAGCGCCTTTGCTTATTGGTTGTGATTTAGAAAAATTAGATGATTTTACATTAAATCTTTTAACGAATGATGAGGTAATTGCCGTCAATCAGGATGCATTGGGGAAACAAGGTATTTGTCTTCAAACCATCGGCGAGCTCAGAGTTTATGTCAAAGAGCTGGAAGACGGAGGAAAAGCAGTTGCTTTCACCAATTTCGGGAGGGAAAAAGTGAAGATGTCCTATAAAGATTTTTCAAAGCTGGGAATAGCCAGAAAACAAATTGTTCGTGATTTATGGAGGCAAAAAGATTTGGCAAAATTGAATACCACAAGCGAAAGTCTGCCACTGGATATTCCGGCGCACGGTGTGGCTTATTATAAGTTTATTCAGAATTAAATAATACAATATTCTAAAGTATTTTAATATGAACTGGAAAACCTTAGTTTACCTTTTTATTCTGTCTCCTTTAATGGGGAACGGACAAACTTATATCACTCATACCATCAATCAAGATGGTGTGGTTGTGCAGTTGTCAGAAGGTATTTTGAAAATAAATCCGATTCATAAAAATGCGGTTAGAATACAATGGATAAAAGATTTACCGGCAGAAGAGCGTGAGTTCGTTTTGGTCAACAGGCAGGATGTTCAAAAATTCAAATGTTCTGAGAATAAAGATTTTTTAAAGCTCAAATCCGGAAATGTTACCGTTTTGCTTGATAAAAAAAATTCCAAGCTTACTTTTCTTGATAAAAAAGGAAAAGTGTTACTGTCTGAAGCAATAAACAGCCGAAAATTAACAAACAATACCGCTTCATCCGAGCCTTGCTACATCGCAGAACAGGGCTTTGAAACAACATCTGATGAATATTTTTTTGGGCTGGGACAGTTTCAGGACGGTCATTATAATTTGAAAAATATCAGCAGGAAACTCATTCAGGTCAATAGCCAAATTGCTTTGCCTTTCCTATATTCTTCAAAAGGATATGGTATTTTGTGGCATCAGTACGGTTTATCGTGGTTCAATCCTGTGGACAATAATGTCGTGCTTGAGAAAGATTCATATTCCAACAGAGAAGAAAAAGAAGTGACTACGAGCAGCGGAACGGTGAAAGTTTCCCAACAGCAGGCTTCATACAAAGGCAAATTATCTTTAGACAAAGATTCTGAATATACTTTTATGCTCGATTTAGGCGAGATGGATAACCGGCATTTATTGATAATCGACGGAAAACCAGTCATTGACCAATCCAATCTGTGGTTGCCTCCCGCTGTAAGCACAAAAATTCTGTTGAAAGCTGGTGAACATCAAATACAAGTTGTTTGTAAAGCCAGCAATACGCCCACTTTAAAATTGAATGAAGCAAATAATGTCACGACTTTCCGTTCGCCAAACAGCAAAGCTTTGGATTATGTTTTTTTTACAGGCAATGATACGGATGAAGTCATAGAAGCTTATAGAGAATTTTCAGGTGAAGTTCCTATGCTTCCGAAATGGGCATTTGGATATTGGCAGTGCAGGGAGCGATACACTTCGGCCTCGCATCTTGTTGAGACCGTGAAAGAATTCAGAAAAAGAAAATTGCCGATGGATGTGATTGTTCAGGATTGGCAGTATTGGGGAAAATACGGATGGGGCGTTCCGAAATTTGATGAACAAAATTATCCCAACCCGGAACAGTTCATTAAAGAACTACATCAATTAAATTCAAAATTCTCCATATCCGTATGGGAAAATTTAGATAAAAAATCCGTCGTGGCAAAAGATTATGAAGGTCTTTACATTCCGGACAGTCCGTGGATTGATATTTATAATCCGAAAACCCAAAATGTTCATTGGAATGCTTTAAATGATAATCTTTTTAAATTCGGGGTTGATTCCTGGTGGATGGATGCCACAGAACCGGAAAATGATGCATTGGCAGGGAAGAAAACGTATTTCGGAGTGGGAGAATTTTACAGATTGACTTATCCTTTGTTCGTAAGCCAGGCGGTTTATGAAGGACAAAGGAAAACAAATCCTGATAAAAGAGTAGTGATATTAACGCGGTCTGCATTCCCAGGTCAGCAACGTTACGGGACTATCAATTGGTCGGGAGACATCGGCTGGGATTGGGATACCTACAAAAGGCAGATTGTTGCCGGACTCAATTATTCTTTGACCGGAATGCCATATTGGACAACCGATATCGGTGGCTTTTTCCGTCCGGGTTCGTCTCAATATACAGACCCAAAATACCACGATATTTTGATGCGCTGGTTTCAGTGGGGTGTATTTTGTCCGATTTTCAGGACGCACGGCTATCAATCCGAAACAGAACCCTGGAAATACGGCGATAAAGTAGAAGGAGAAATGCGGGAATTAATCAATCTACGATATCAGTTATTGCCTTACATCTATTCTCAATCTTGGGAAGTTTCTCACAATAATTCTACAATAATGCGCCCGATGGTTATGGATTTCAAAGATGATTCGGAGGCTGTAAAACAGGCGTATCAGTATATGTTTGGAAAATCCATATTGGTTGCTCCTGTCACGATGCCGGAAGCGAAAGAGTGGAAGGTATATCTTCCGAAAGGAAATTCGTGGTACAACTTCTGGACGGATAAAAGTTATGAGGGTGGGCAAAATTTAATTGCCGATGCTTCCAAAAACAAAATCCCTTTGTTCATCAAATCTGGTTCTATCATCCCTTTCGGACCGATAATGCAGTATTCTTCTGAAAAATCAAATGAAGCAATGACGATTAAAATCTATTGCGGTGAAAACGGTTCTTTTGAACTTTATGAAGATGAAGGTGATAACTACAATTATGAAAAAGGAAACTACAGCATAATTCCATTTACTTGGAATGAAAAAAACAAAACTTTGAAGATAGGTTCACGTCAGGGATTTTTTGATGGAATTACACAAAAAAGAACATTTAATATTAGTGTAATCGGTTTGAATGGTAAAATAATCAACAGAAACATTCTGTATGATGGTCGTGCTGTTTTGTCAGAATTTTAATGAAAACTAATTTCAATATGAAAAAAATAAAAATACTAATTAGTCTGGTTGTATGCAGTTTCAGCATTGCCGTTTTTGCACAGAATCCGATCATCCAGACTCATTTTTCACCAGATCCTGCACCAATGGTTTACAAAGACAGAATGTACGTTTACACAGGAGACGACATTCCGGGATACGATTTTTATTATATGACGAAATGGAGGGTACATTCATCCGAAGATATGGTCAACTGGACAGACCACGGTGTTCCAATTTCCTTAGAATCCTTCAGCTGGGCTCGTGACCGCGCTTGGGCATCACAATGTATACAGCGAAACGGCAAATTTTATTGGTACATCTGTGCTCAAACCATTAATAATGATATGGCAATTGGTGTTGCCGTTTCAGATACTCCGACAGGACCGTTCAAAGATGCGCTCGGAAAACCACTGATTACAACAGGAAGTTGGGATAATATCGACCCGACGGTTTTCATAGATGAAGACGGACAGGCGTATCTCTATTGGGGCAATGGTCATCTTTTTTATGTAAAGCTCAACAAAGATATGGTTTCGTATGAAGGGAAAATTACTGAAATTCCGCAGTCGGTGGAATCATTTGGCGGACTCAGACGTCCCGGAAAAAGTGATGAGGTTTTGCAAAAGCAAGAGAAATTTGAAGATGTTTTTGTGGAAGGACCTTGGTTTTATAAAAGAAATAAACAATATTATCTGATGTACGCAGGAATGACCGGACGTACAGAATGTCTGTCTTACTCCACAAGCTCATCACCAACAGGTCCCTGGAAATATCAGGGCAAAATAATGACCGATCAGCCGACCAACAGCTTTACTAACCACGGCGGAATCATTGATTTCAAAGGGAAATCCTACTTGTTCTATCACACAGGATTATTGCCGGGTGCAGGAAGCTATGGCAGGTCGACTGCGATTGAAGAATTCAAATATAATTCTGATGGAAGCATTCCGAAAATTGCAATGACCAAAGAAGGCGTAAATCCGGTTTCAACGGTAAATCCTTATAAAAGAAACGAAGCGGAAATGATGGCCTGGTCCGAGAAATGCAAAACCGCTGAAAATAAGAAAACCGGAGTTTATGTAACTGAAACTCGAGTGAATGGATTCATTAAAGTCCGTTCTGTAGATTTCGGAAATCAGGGAGTTTCTGCATTTTCAGCTTCAATAGCTTCCGGGCTTGACGGAGGAATTCTGGAAGTCCGTTTAGACAGTGTTAAAGGAACAAAATTAGCACAAATTGAAGTACCGAGAACAGGAGGTTGGGACATCTGGAAAACTTTAACAGCCAAAATTTCAGAATCCGTTTCAGGCGTTCACGATGTGTATTTTGTCTTTCAGGGAAAAAATATCACGGCAGGTCGTGAGCTTTTTAATTTCGATTACTGGAGTTTTCAGAAAAAATAATGTTTGAATGTTAATTATTTAAAAATGAAGAAAAATATAATAAAGTCAGCGTTAAGTACTCTGTTTATAGGATATGCAGGAGTTTTGTCTGCACAGAATCCCATCATTCAAACTGCTTACACAGCCGACCCGGCGCCGATGGTTTTCAACGATCGTTTGTATGTTTACACCAGTCACGACGAAGACGATTCTACGTGGTTTACAATGAACAATTGGAAGCTATTTTCCACCAATGATATGGTCAACTGGACAGACCACGGTGTGATTCTTTCCTACAATGATTTCGATTGGGCAAAGCGTGATGCGTGGGCGGCGCAATGTATTGAACGAAACGGGAAATTCTTTATGTATGTCCCAATGATTTCGAAAACCAATAACAAAGGGGCAATTGGAGTTGCAGTTGGCGACAGTCCGTTTGGACCGTTTCACGATCCGCTGGGAAAACCGCTTGTTCAGAGTGAATGGGGCGATATTGACCCGACGGTTTTCATTGATGATGGTCAGGCGCAAATGTATTGGGGAAATCCCAAACTTAAATACGTGAAACTGAATGAAGATATGATTTCCTATTCCGGTGATATTGTTGAAGTTCCGATGACTGAAGAATCTTTCGGAAAACGGGAAGGAAATCCTGAAAGACCCACAAAATACGAAGAGGGTCCGTGGCTTTACAAACGAAAAAATCTTTATTATCTCTTCTGGCCGGGCGGTCCGTTGCCCGAGTTTATAGGCTATTCCACCAGCAAAAGTCCGCAAGGTCCGTGGAAATATGGCGGAATTATTATGCCTGCGGAGGGAAAATCTTTTACCAATCATCCCGGCGTGATTGATTTCAGAGGGAAAACCTACTTTTTCTATCACAATGGTGCTTTGCCGGGAGGAAGTGGATTCACAAGGTCGGTCAGTGTGCAGGAATTAGAATTTAATAAAGACGGTTCTATTTCACCTTTCAAAATGACCAATGGTATTACGAAAGCTATTGCAACCGTTAATCCTTACGCATTCAATCAGGCAGAGATGATTTCCTGGTCGGAGAATGTAAAATCTTATCAAAACAAAGTCGTTGGAGTTTTCATTAAAGCAAAGAAAAACGGTGCTTACACAAGTGTAAAAAATGTTGATTTTGGAAAAGATAGCGCAACAACTTTTTCTGCAAGAGTAGGAACTACGCATAATAGCGGTGTTACGATGGATTTTCATTTAGACAGTTTGGACGGACCACTTGCAGGAACTATAAAAGTTCCGATGACTGGCGGAGACGACCGCTTTGAGACGGTTAAAATCAATTTATCTAATTCGATTAAAGGCGTTCACAATCTTTATTTCGTTTTCAATGGTAAAGCGGAAAAAGACATTATGTTTTTCGATTATTGGATGTTTTCAAAATAATTTAAAATGAAAAAATTAATACTCATATTTCTATCATTCATAAGCTTCTGTTTTTTATCGGAAGTCAAAGCACAGATTGCCGAAGTTTCAAGTCCGGATGGAAAGTTAAAGCTTGAAGTTTTTTCAGAAAACGGAAATGCATTATATTCTTTGAATTTTCAGGGAAAAATGATGCTCGAAAAATCTCCGTTGGGTTTAGTAACCAATGAATCTGATTTCTCTAAAAATTTAAAGTTTATTGAAAGCAAAAAAGACATTATTTCCAAAAAATACAGCAACGAAAAAATCAAAAAATCACAAGTTGAGTATAAAGCCAATACACTGACTGTCAATTTTACTAATGCAGACCAGTTTAATATTGGAATTGAGTTTCAGATAAGTGACAATAATATTGCGCTTCGATACGACATTCCCCCAATAAAAGACCATCTCAGTATTGTGATACAGTCGGAAGTTACGGGATATAGATTTCCACAACAGACTACGACGTTTCTCTCACCAATGATGAAGCCGATGACAGGTTTTGCACGCACTGCACCAAGTTACGAAAGTGGGTACAAAGCTGATGCAGAACTAGGAATAAAAGCTGATTATGGTTATGTTTTCCCAGGACTTTTTCATATCGGAAACGAAGGCTGGATTTTACTTTCGGAAACCGGAATAAGCAGTTTGTACTGTGCTTCTCATCTTGAAACCACTTCAGAAAAGAATCTTTATCAAGTAGCTTATCCAAATATGAAGGAAAACAACGGTTTCGGAAGTTCAGGAGCAGCAATTTCTTTGCCCGGGAAAACTCCGTGGAGAACCATTACGATTGGAGATTCTTTGAAACCGATTGTTGAAACGACCATTCCTTTTGATGTTGTAGAACCTCTTTATGAACCTTCGCAGAGATATCAATTCGGAAAATCTACCTGGAGCTGGATTCTATGGCAGGATAACAGTATGAATTATGATGACCAGACCAAATTTATTGATTTGGCATCAAAACTTAATTATGAATTCATTTTGATGGATGCGCTTTGGGATAAAAATATCGGCAAAGACCGGATGAAAGAACTCGTTCAATACGCCAAATCTAAAAATGTGGGAGTAATGCTTTGGTATAATTCCAACGGAGCCGCCAATGATGCGCCAATGGGACCAAGAAACAAAATGAGCACTTCTGTAGAACGCAAAAAAGAAATGAAATGGCTGAAAGAAATCGGTGTAAAAGGTCTGAAAGTCGATTTTTTTGGTGGCGACAAGCAGGAAACGATGCGTCTGTATGAAGATATTTTGTCGGATGCCAATGATTTTGGTCTGATGATTATTTTCCACGGCGCTACTTTGCCAAGAGGCTGGGAAGTAATGTACCCGAATTATGCTGGAAGCGAAGCTGTTTTAGCCTCGGAAATGCTTTACTTTTCGGAAGATGTCCGTAAGCAGGAAGCATTTTTTGCAACCTTACATCCTTTCATCAGAAATACGGTAGGAAGTATGGAGTTTGGCGGAACTTTTCTGAATAAATTTTTAACGAAATCCAATAAAGAAAAGAACAGAAGATTAACCACAGATGGTTTTCAGTTGGCGACAGCAGTTTTGTTTCAGAATCCGATTCAGATGTTTGGAATAATGCCGAATAACCTGACTGATGCTCCAAAATTACAGTTGGATTTTATAAAAGAAGTACCCACGCTTTGGGATGAAACGGTTTTCATCGACGGTTATCCCGGGAAATATTCTGTTATTGCGAGAAGACATAATGACAAATGGTATGTTGCGGGTGTAAATGCTGAAAAAACTTCTAAAAAACTTAAACTTTATCTTCCGATGTTGGCTGGTAAAAATCTGGAGCTTATTAATGATGATAAAAATGGAAACACTTTTACAAAATCAGTTTCCATTAATAAAAAAGGAGAATTTGAAATTGAAATTCAGCCGAATGGGGGATTTGTGTTGAAGAATTGATACAGGAATAATTTGGGCAGCTTAATCCGTCTTCCACTCCCGCTTTTTTGCTAGTCGTACCTCCTCACAAAAAGAGCTCCGTTCAAGCCGGGCTGCGTGCAATTCGCAACTAATAAATGTTAAACTAAACCTTATAGGTTTTCAGAATCTATAAAGTTTCAATCAAATCAAAATAAAGATTATGAACAGATTACCGATACTATTTCTCTTTGTACTGTTGTTTGGTGCTTGTTTAAATGGACAGGCGACAGAACCATTTATCACGACAAAAAAAAGCGATGATGCTATTCTCCTGAAAGATAAATCAGTCAATATCTCATTATTTACTAACAATAATATTGATACAGGAATATTGAGAGCTGTCAAAAATCTCCAAACAGATTTCCAGAAAGTAACAGGTGAACAGCCCAATATACTGAATCAGATTTCAGGAATGAATTCTCCTTTAATCATCATTGGAACTGTCGGAACAAAATCGGTAATTGATGATTTAATCAGACAAAAAAAAATTGACGGAAAAGCACTAACCGGAAAACGTGAAAAATACATTATCCAAAATATCAGCAATCCTTTTCCCGGAGTTTCGGAAGCAATTGTGATTGCAGGAAGCGACAAACGAGGGACGATTTACGGGATTTATGAAGTTTCTCGGCAAATCGGCATTTCACCCTGGCATTATTGGGCAGATGTTCCGGTGGAAGCAAAAGAAAATTTATACTTCAAAAAAGGAATTTATACCGATGGAGAACCTGCCGTAGAATACCGCGGAATTTTTCTGAATGATGAAGAACCTTCGCTCGGCGGTTGGGCAAGAGCTACTTTCGGCGGCGTCAATTCTAAATTTTATGAAAAAGTTTTTGAATTGCTTCTTCGCTCCAAAGCCAATTATCTATGGCCTGCGATGTGGGGAAAAGCATTTTACGACGATGATGCTTTGAGTGGACCATTAGCCAACGAAATGGGTATTATAATGGGAACTTCTCATCACGAACCGATGGCTCAGGCTCAGACCGATTGGCATCGATATATCAAAAAAAATAACCTTCCGAATGTTTGGGATTACTCAAAAAATGCTAAAGTTTTGCAGGATTTCTGGAAAGCAGGAATTGTGAGAAGCAAAAACTGGGAAAAACTCGTGACTGTCGGAATGCGTGGCGACGGTGACGAAGCGATGGGAGAGGGAACTAATATTTCTCTACTTGAAAACATTGTAAAAGACCAGCGCAAAATTATCCAAAATGTTACAGGTAAAAATCCAAGCAAAACGCCTCAGGTTTGGGCTTTGTACAAAGAAGTTCAGGATTATTATGACAAAGGAATGAGAGTTCCGGATGATGTAATTCTCTTGTTTTGTGATGATAATTGGGGTAATGTGAGAAAACTTCCGGACCTTTCAAAACCTTTACACAAGGGCGGTTACGGAATGTATTATCATTTCGATTATGTAGGCGGACCGAGAAATTCAAAATGGATCAATATCAGTCCGATCCAAAGAGTTTGGGAGCAGATGAATCTTTCTTATGAGCATAAAGTGGATAAAGTTTGGGTTGTAAATGTAGGAGATTTAAAACCGATGGAATTTCCAATCAGTTTTTTCTTAGAAATGGCGTGGAATCCGAAACAGTTTAACTCTAAAAACCTTCTCGAATATACCGAAAAATGGTCTGCACAACAGTTTGGCGAAAAACATTCAAAGGAAATTGCCAGAATGATTAACCTTTACGCTAAATATAACCGAAGAGTAACTCCGGAAACACTTGACAGCAAAACATTCAGCTTGGAAAATTATAATGAATTTGAGACTGTTCTCAATGACTACAGAGCGTTGGCAATAGATGCGTTACGTCTGAAAGAGCAGATTCCGGCAGAATATCAGGACGCCTATTATCAGTTGGTTCTTTACCCGATAGATGCGTGCAGCAATTTGTACGAAATGTATTATGCCGTGGCGAAAAACAAAGAACTGGCAGCCAAAAATGATCTCAAAGCAAATTTTTATGCTGATAAAGTAAAAGAATGTTTTGAAAGAAATGCTTACCTCGACAATAAATATAACAACGAAATTGCCGGAGGAAAATGGACGCATATGATGGACCAGATGAAGATAGGATACAAAGCCTGGTTTGACGGAAAAGTAAATGTAATGCCTGAAGTAACGTATGTTTCTGAAACAAATTTTGCGAAAGAGAAAGTGTTCCAGGAGAAAGATAAGTACATTTCAATCGAAGCGGAAAATTTTGCAAGAATGAATAATTCGGACAGAATCCATTGGGAAGTGATTCCTGATTTCGGGAAAACAAAATCCGGAATTACGACTTTTCCACAAAATGCCTATCCAAAATCTGATGA
Source organism: Epilithonimonas sp. JDS (assembly GCF_021261315.1). Lineage (GTDB taxonomy): Bacteria > Bacteroidota > Bacteroidia > Flavobacteriales > Weeksellaceae > Epilithonimonas. The sequence goes on along the minus strand of NZ_JAJSAX010000003.1, from coordinate 66,147 downwards.
AAATATCTACTTGGAATATGATGTAAATTTTGAGTCTAAAGGCGAATTTGAATTTCAGCTTCTTCTAGCTCCGACTTTAAATTATAATCACAACAAAGGATTACGCTACGAGATTTCCTTTGATGGCGGAACTCCTCAAACCATTAATTTCAATAGTCATTACAAAGGCGAACTTGGGAAATGGCAGTCAGAACACATTATCAGATCAATGACCAGACATCAGATTTCAGAACCGGGAAAACATAAGTTAAGATTCAGAGTGTTGGAGCCGGGAATCGTGCTGGAAAAGATATTGATTAATACCGGGGGACTGAAGCCTTCTTATCTGGGGGCACCAGAAAGTCAGTATTCAGAAAAGTAGATAGTTACTTTAGCGAGAAATTTGTTTAAATCAACCCTTTCAGAATTTAACTCTGAAAGGGTTTTTTGTCTTAATTTCGATAAAATTTACTCCTCGATTTCCTGAAAAATATAGCTTGTTTTTTACCGATTGATTGAAAACAAAAACCAATTATTGAACGAAAAATTAATTGATTTCTCAAATTTTAATTCTTAGGAGCAAATTACGCAAGTATCAATTATTTTTTAAGCCATTTATCAATCAAAATCAATGGTAAAATTGTTTATTATTTTTTGTTTATAATTTTTTTTCGACATAATTAATAATACGCTTATCATAATAATCAATGACTAATGACAGATGAATATCAATATGAGCTGTTTTAATTTCCTTTCAAACACCTAATTTTAATATTAACTAATCATTAACGGAATGATAACATAATCATATTTCTGTTAATTTCAATATTATGTATTTTTATGATAAGCAGTTATAAAATTATTAATTCAGTAATTAAATGTGTTGTTTTGTTAAATTATTTATTATATTAGTATCAAATAACATTTAATAACAAAATTAATATAAATGGTATGAAATTTATCAGCTAATTATATTTTATTGAACGACTAAAATGATTATTATGCAATTTTAGGAAGATCTAAACTTGATTCTATAGCTGTCACTCCAAAAAACTTCACATCATCCATAAAGATGCTTTTCTAAATGCATCGGGTACTTAGTTGTGTTTTTTTTAAAAAAAAAGGTGAGTGAAAATTCTTTAAGATTTCAAAAAAAATTATTAAAAATAAAACTTTACGTTATGAAAAAAACTATCATTAATTTAATCAGCAGAATTGCTCTCATTGCAATTGTTTTACTCACCTGCCAGGTAAGTGCTCAAACGCCAAAAGTCCGTATAGACAATACCACACAGAGACAAAAAATTACAGGTTTCGGTGGTTTCGTGTGCAGCCCGCAGTTTGCCTATGACCATATGACACCTGCAGAAATCGAAAAAATGTGGGGCACAAATAGTGAGGCCGGATACAACATTATGCGGCTTTATATTCCTACGACCAAGGCAAACTGGAGCACAGCTTTGGCAACCGCACAAAAAGCAAAATCTTTGGGATTGATCATTTTTGCAAGTCCGTGGTCTCCACCTGCCGAATGGAAAACCAATGGTAATGACGCCGGGACTTACAATGGTGTGGAAGGTTTTTTAAAGGAAGAAAATTATGCAGATTTTGCTAATTATCTTAATGAATTTGTAGTCTATCTGAGAGACAATGGCGTAGAGTTGTATGCAATATCCCTTCAAAACGAACCGGATTATGTGGTTACTTATGCAGGGTGCACATATACACCTGCTCAGATCACCAATTTTTTGAAGAATTATTCAGATGTTATTTCCTGTAGGATTATTGCGCCGGAAACAGTTGGGATGTCAAATACTTATGCCAGTGCACTTCTTGCGGCAGATGTATTGCCAAAATTTGAAATCTATGCTGGACACCAATATGGCGGCATAGGTTCTACATACAAAGGGTTCCTTAACACAAATAAAGAAATCTGGATGACGGAGTTTCTGCTCAACTGGAACTCAAATGGCGGGACAAGAAATTTCTCTTGGAGTACAGATGCGTTTGACTTTGCGAAAAGTGTAAATGATGTTTTGGTAGGCGGAGGAAATGCCTGGATCCATTATGCCACAAAAAGATATTACGGAATGATGGGAGACGGTCAATTCGGAACCGTAGCTGGCGAAATTACTAAAAGAGGATATATACTTTCTCACTTTGCAAAATATACCACAGGTTCCAAAAGACTGGATGCAATATGGAGCGATCAGGGATCGATGCAAGGTTCAGCTTATATCAATGATTCGGGTGACAAAGTGACGCTGATGGTTTTCAATTCATCTGCCAACACTTATACTCTGAAAGTGGATTTACCATTTTACACGACATCCGTTCAGAAGATTCTGACCAACGAAACAACCAATATGAGTTCTTCTAACCTGAATTTTACTGAGACATTTCGCCCAACAATCCAGGTGAATCCATCAAGCGTTATCACTTTTGTTTTTGATAAAAGTAATATCAGAGAAGTTTCCAATATGACAGGACAGGATGTGAATTACAGTAAAATAGAAACGCAGACAGTCACAAATTCTGCTTTCGGAACAGCCTATCAATTGAGTGGTAAAACAGCGACTTTGTATAATTCTACACCATTGATCAGTTCCAATATGACAGATTCTAACGGATACATAAGTCTGGATGATCGCTACAACAAGTTGGTTTTCCACGTAAACAGTTATACAACAAGCAATTTGGCAACGTCTTCCAATACCACACTTTATTATGTTGATAAGGCAGGAGCTGTGAAATCTTATAATTATGGAACTGTAAACCTGCCATCATCAGGATCTTCCAATTTTGATTTGGTTTTTGATATTTCCAGAGCTGTTCTTACAACTGGATGCAAGGGAATTATAGGACTCAGAAATGGTAATTTCAGTTCGATTCTTACATTTAATTTCGGGGATGTTTATTTTGGTATTTCGAATGAAAAAGCAATGAAATTTGCCGGCGTTTATTCCGACGGCGACAGCAACCTGATGGATGTTTATGAAAATACATACTACACCTCATTGGATTTTAACAACGTAACGAATATCAATACATCTGCAAATTGGAAAAGCAAAATGGCAAATGCTAATAGTCTTTTCTATGTCAGTGCTGGTTCTGGCTTCCTTACAAACTCTAAAGCTGCCAACTCAAATGTTGTTTCAGGAACGGTTTGTGCCTCATTGGAATTGTCGGATCAGGGCGGTGATTTTAATGCGCCTATCAGTTTTACGGCAACCAATGCTTCTTATACAAAAACAATCAATGGATATGCAGTTATCGTTCTTCCGTTTGAAGCTAATATTCCAATGGGTGTACAAGCTTACAATATGCTGCCTTCATCATCAAAAGTGTTGTGTACAACTGTTCCGAATGGAAAAATTCCTGCTAATACACCGGTATTAATCAATGGAAATGGAACCTTTACTTTCACAGGATCCGGATCTGTTTCTACGCCAAAAGCGATAGTTTCAAATCAGTTCAATGCAGATTACAGCACGATAAAAGCTTACACAGGAGGATATGTGCTCAAAACGGTAAGTGGAACGACAGGATTCTACAAAATTGCAAGCGGAAGTGAAAATGTTTCTTCTTTCAGTGCATACATTTCTGAAGAAAACATTTATTCAGCTTCGATGTTAATGTTAGAATTTGAGACGCTAGCTTCAGAAAATACGTCCACTTCTAAAGTACAGATCTATCCAAACCCAGCCAAAAACGAAATTTTCGTTGACTGGAGATCATCTGATGCGGTTTATTCTATCATAGATGCAAAAGGAAGTATAGTTTCATATAAAACAAAACTTAACATCGGCAAAAACAGAATAGATGTGTCTAAACTTCCTTCCGGATTATATTTTATCGAGATATCCGAATCAGGGAAAAACATCAAGAGTAAATTCATAAAACAATAACCTCATTCATATTTTTTCAAATTATTTTTTAGGAAGTCACCGGTTCATTCTGGTGACTTTTTGTTTAATAATTTATAATTAAGTGTAATATATACATTTATTTAAAATAGAATGTTATATTTGTTTTTAGTAGAATTGGTATTTCTTCAGTTTGAAATAAAATTCATCTTCCGAAAGCATTTTTAAATATTTCCTAATGAAAAAGATTATACTTTCCTTATTCATCTACATTTGTGCATTTTCATCCGCACAGAATTTCAAACATTCCTTTCAAAATCCAAAACTTCCTGTCGAACAGAGAATCGAGAATCTTCTCGGATTATTAACTGTTGATGAAAAAATCGGAATGATGATTGATAATTCCAAAGCAGTTCCAAGACTCGAAATTCCCGCTTACGGATGGTGGAACGAGGCACTTCACGGCGTCGCCAGAGCTGGAACAGCGACTGTTTTTCCACAAGCCATTGGTTTGGCAGCGACCTGGGACGTTCCGGAACATCTCAAAACCTTTGAAATGATTTCTGATGAAGCCCGTGCAAAATATAACAAATCTTTCGATGAAGCCAGTAAAACCGGACGTTACGAAGGTCTTACATTCTGGACTCCGAATATCAATATTTTCCGGGATCCAAGATGGGGAAGAGGTCAGGAAACTTACGGAGAAGATCCTTATCTTACTTCTGTTTTGGGTGTTGCTGCGGTAAAAGGTTTGCAGGGAAATGATCCTAAATATTTTAAAACCCACGCTTGCGCCAAACATTTCGCCGTTCACAGCGGCCCGGAATGGAACCGACATTCCTACAATGCCGAAATTTCCAAAAGAGATCTGTATGAGACCTATCTTCCGGCTTTCAAAGCACTGGTTTTGGAAGGAAATGTAAGAGAAGTGATGTGCGCTTACAACGCTTTCGACGGACAACCTTGTTGTGCCAATAATACTTTGCTTAATGAAATTCTCCGAGGTAAATGGAAGTATGACGGAATGGTCGTTTCAGACTGTTGGGCTTTGGCAGATTTCTATCAGGAAAAATACCACGGAACGCATCCCGACGAAAAAAGTGCAGCAGCAGATGCTCTAAAACATTCCACAGATTTGGAATGTGGAGATACTTATAATAACCTCAATAAATCTCTGGCAAGCGGATTAATCACCGAAAAAGACCTCGATATTTCAATGCGCAGAATCCTGAAAGGCTGGTTTGAATTAGGTATGCTTGATCCCAAATCTTCCGTGCATTGGAATCAAATTCCGTATTCGGTGGTAGATTCGGATGAACATAAGAAACAGGCTTTGAAAATGGCTCAGAAATCTATTGTACTGATGAAAAATGAAAAAAACATCCTGCCTTTAAATAAAAATATTAAAAAAATTGCCGTTGTAGGTCCCAATGCTGATGACAGAATTATGCAGTTGGGAAATTACAACGGAACACCTTCTTCAATCGTAACGATTTTAGATGGAATTAAAGCCAAATTTCCAAATGCTGAAATCATTTATGAAAAGGGAAGTGAAGTTGCAGATCCTACGGCAAGAACTTCACTCTATCAAAATTTTGTCAGTCAGAAAAATGGACAAAAAGGGATGGAGGTGGAATTCTTTAATAACAATGAATTCAAAGGTCAACCGGTCAATACTTCCGTCAATAATACTTCAATCACGTATAATAGTTTTGGCGGAACACAACTCGCTGCAGGAGTTGCCAGAGAAAATACATCAGCAAAAATTTCGGGTATTTTTAAGAGCAGTTATTCCGGCGAAGTGATATTTTCTGCCGCAACATCAGACATTTACACGCTTTTTGTTAACGGAAAAGAAATTGCTACCAGAAAAGGTCCTGACGCAAGACATCCTTCGGAATTTCCTGTAAAAATGCAGAAAGGAAAAGAGTATCAGATAGAACTACGTCACAGCCAGAAAGGAAAATACGTAAGCATTGCGTTTGAAGTTTACAAAAAAGATCCTGTAAATTTCGCTTCGGTGAAAGAAAAAGTGAAAGATGCTGACGTTATCATTTTTGCTGGCGGATTGTCGCCAAGTCTGGAAGGCGAAGAAATGTTGGTAAGCGCCGAAGGTTTCAAAGGTGGCGATAAAACCTCGATAGAACTTCCGAAAGTTCAGCGTGAATTATTAACGGAATTAAGAAAAACCGGAAAACCTGTCGTTTTTGTATTATGTACAGGAAGTTCGCTTGGTCTGGAACAGGAAGAAAAAAATTATGACGCTTTGCTGAATGCTTGGTATGGCGGACAATCCAGCGGAACTGCTGTTGCGGATGTTTTGGCGGGAGATTACAATCCTTCCGGAAGATTGCCGATTACTTTTTACAAAAATCTGGAGCAACTGGATAATGCACTTTCTAAAACGAGTAAGCACCAAGGTTTTGAAAATTATGATATGCAGGGAAGAACTTACCGCTATATGACGGAAAAACCTTTGTATCCATTCGGTCACGGTTTGAGTTATTCAAAATTCAATTATGGAGATGCAAAATTGAGCAAATACAACATCAGTTCTAGTGAAAATATTACGATAAATATTCCTGTTAAAAATATTTCTGAAAGTCATGGAGAGGAAGTGGTGCAGGTGTATGTGAAAAGAAATAATGATGTTTTAGCGCCTGTGAAGACTTTAAGAGCTTTTGAAAGAGTTTTGATTAAATCTAAAGAAACAAAAAACATACAACTGACAATTTCTCAGGAGTCATTCAAATTTTATGATGAAAAAGCCGATGATTTGGTTTCAAAATCCGGAGATTATACCATTTTCTACGGCGGAACTTCTGATAATGCAGGATTAAAAAGTGTTCAGCTGAAAGTCAAGTAATTATAGACTGACATGCTCCATTAAACATTTAGTATTAGAGATGTCACACTGAGCGTAGTCGAAGTGTCTGTTTGAACAATTAAAAAATAGTATCAATGAAAACTAAAAATAAAATCTTCACCCTTCTTCTCTCAACCTGTGTTGCATTTTCATCAGCACAAACCTCAAAGTTTACTTTTGATTTGGATGGAAGTACTACCAACATCAAAATTCAGCCAACGATGTACGGAATTTTCTTCGAAGACATCAATTTTGCAGCAGATGGCGGTATTTATGCAGAACTCATCAAAAACCGAAGTTTTGAATTTGACGAACCGTTAATGGGTTGGAAACAGCAAAATACAAAAACACTTTCTCCTAATTTGAATTCCGGTTTTCTGACGATTTATTCGGATAATTCCAAAACCAATAAAAACTATGCAAGAATCACCATTTACAATGACAAAAATTATATTTTGGAGAATGAAGGTTTCAGAGGAATCGGGCTTCATCAGAATTCCCGATATGATTTCGGCTTCGATTTAGAAAAAGTATCAGGTAATATTTCCGCAGTTAACGCAAGTCTAATTGACGAAAACGGAAAGATAATCTCGACAGTTCCCATTCTCATCAAAGGAAAGGGCTGGCAAAAATATAATGCGGTTTTCACACCATCAAGAACAGTTGAAAAAGCAAAACTTCAAATCACTTTTACCGGAAACGGCGTCATCAATATGGATATGATTTCCCTCTTCCCACAAGATACTTGGAAGGGAAGAAAAGGCGGTTTGCGTAAAGATTTGGTTCAGAAATTATACGACATGCAACCAGGATTTTTGCGTTTTCCCGGAGGTTGTATAGTCGAAGGAAGAACACTTGCCGAAAGATATCAATGGAAAAAAACGCTGGGAAATGTCGCTGACAGAGAATATCTCATCAACAAATGGAGCTCAGGATTTGCGCATCGCCTGACTCCCGATTATTATCAGTCGTTCGGATTGGGTTTTTATGAATATTTCCAGCTTTCGGAAGATTTGGGAGCAGAGCCGTTACCGATTTTGAGCAGTGGAATGGCGTGCCAGTTCAATACGGGCGAATTGGTTCATTTGGAGGAATTAAATCCTTACGTTCAGGATGCTCTGGATTTAATTGAGTTTGCCAATGGTGATTCTAATACAAAATGGGGGAAAATCCGTGCTGAAATGGGACATCCAAAACCATTCAATATGAAATATATTGGCGTCGGAAACGAGCAATGGGGAGAAGATTACATCGAGCGTTACAAAATTTTTGAAAAAGCCATTCACACCAAATATCCGGATATTAAAATCATTTCAGGAAGCGGACCGTCGCCCGACGGAGAATTCTTTGAATATGGCTGGAAAGAGCTCAAAAAACTCAATGCACAGATTGTAGATGAACATTATTACAATTCGCCCGAATGGTTTACAAAAAATGCCGGAAGATATGATGATTACGACCGTTCCGGACCAAAAGTTTTCGCCGGGGAATATGCGGCACAATCGGTTGGCGTAGTAAAACCAGATAATAAAAATAACTGGCAGACCGCACTTTCAGAAGCCGCTTTTATGACTGGGCTTGAAAGAAATGCCGATGTTGTCACGATGACTTCTTACGCCCCGCTTTTTGCCCACGCAGACGGTTGGCAATGGACACCGGATTTAATTTGGTTTAATAATCTTCAGTCGTATGCAACACCCAATTATTACGTTCAGAAATTATTTTCCAACAATAAAGGAACAGATTTAATTAAGATTTCTGAAAATGGGAATCCTGTAAAAGGACAAAATCAACTCTTTGCATCCGCAGTGAAAGATGGTAAAAATAATGAAGTAATGATCAAAATAGTTAATACAGATTCTCAGGAAAAGTCAATTGAAATCAATCCAAAAAACATAAAATTAGGAAGCAAACTGACCAAAATAATCTTGACAGCTTCACAACTTTCTGCAGAAAATAATTTCCAAACCGAAAATATTAAACCTCTTGAAGAGAATTCTGTGATTAAAAAAGGGAAATTTTCTGTTCAGATTCCATCCAATTCTTTTGTAGTTTTAAAAATAAAATAACCGCAAAATACCATTAATACAGGAAAAAATAAAATTAAGTGTAATATTTACATTTATTTAAAATAAAAATTTATATTTGTTTTATTCTCTCAATAAGAGAAATAAACATTTATTAAAACTAAATTCATTATAAACAATGAAGAAATATGTTATCGGATTAGATTATGGAACAGATTCCGTACGTGCAGTTCTGATTGATACAGAAAATGGAGCAGAGCTCGCAACATCCGTAAGTTATTACCAAAGATGGAAAGATGGAAAGTTCTGTCAGCCGGAGCAAAATCAATTCCGTCAACATCCTTTAGACCATATCGAGGGTTTAGAAAAAACCGTTTCCGATGTGGTAAAAGAAAGTGGAGTAGCACCTGAAAATATTGTCAGCATTTGTATTGATACCACAGGTTCATCGCCGCTTCCGGTAAACAAAGAAGGAATTGCATTGGCTTTAACGCCTGGTTTCGAACAAAATCCAAATGCAATGATGGTGTTGTGGAAAGACCATACATCCGTTGATGAAGCGGAAGAAATTAATCATTTATCAAGAAATTGGGGCGGTGAAGATTACACCAAATTTGAAGGCGGAATCTATTCTTCCGAATGGTTTTGGGCAAAAATTCTTCACATCAACCGAGAAGACGAAAAAGTGAAAAATGCGTCTTACAGTTGGATGGAGCATTGCGATTATATTACGTTTCTCCTTTCCGACCATCAGGATTTATCAACTTTCAAAAGAAGCCGTTGCGCCGCAGGTCACAAAGCAATGTGGCACGAATCGTGGGGCGGACTTCCTTCTAAAGACTTTCTCGGTCAGTTAGACCCATCTTTAGCCGGACTTCGAGACAGATTGTATGATAAAACCTACACTTCCGATGAGGTTGCAGGAAATTTAAACCAAGGATGGGCTGCAAAATTAGGATTGACAACCAACACTGTGATTGCCGTAGGAACTTTCGACGCCCATTCAGGAGCAGTCGGTGCAAAAGTGGAGGAGAACACACTCATCAGAATTATGGGAACTTCCACCTGCGATATTATGGTTGCACCCAACGAAATTATCGGAGACAAAACCGTCAAAGGAATTTGCGGACAGGTAGATGGTTCGGTTATCCCGGGATTGATTGGTCTTGAGGCTGGTCAATCGGCGTTCGGAGATTTGTTGGCTTGGTACAAAGACATTCTGATGTGGCCAACTCAAAACGTTTTGATGAATTCTAATATCATCAATGAACATCAAAAACAACAATTAAAGGAAGAAATAGAAAACAATCTCATTCGAAATCTTACTTTAGAAGCTGAAAAAATCCCTCTTTCCGAAGCCGTTCCTATTGCATTGGATTGGGTTAATGGAAGAAGAACGCCTGATGCCGATCAAGAACTGAAAGCGGCTATCAGCAATCTTTCACTCGGGACAAAAGCACCGCAAATTTTCAAAGCTTTAGTCAACGCCATTTGTTTTGGTTCTAAAAAAATTGTCGACCGTTTTGAAGAAGAAGGCGTGAAAATCGAAAAAGTAATCGGAATAGGTGGTGTTGCTAGAAAATCTCCGTTCATTATGCAAACCTTGGCAAACGTGCTTAATATGCCGATTGTCGTAGCAGCATCAGACCAGGCTCCGGCTTTGGGCGCAGCGATTTATGCCGCAGTTTCGGCAGGTATTTATGCAAATGTTCAGGAAGCAAGCCAAAAAATGGGTTCCGATTTTGAAGCCGAATATTTCCCACAGGCAGCACACGTGGAAAAATATGCAGAACTGATGAACCAATATCAGATTCTCGCAGATTTCACTGAAAATAATATAAAGTCTAAAAAGAAGTTGAAGGCTTACAGTTTATAGTTGATAGAAATCAGGTCGGGCTACGTGCAATTAGCTGTTGAAAAGCCTTGTCAAGATTCCAAAACTTTGACAAGGCTGACACAAATTAATAGGAAAGGGCTTTTCCTATTTATTAAATGACAATCAAATTGGCTTTAGCCGAAACCTATTTAAGTTTCGGCTAAAGCCAAGGAAAATAAAAATCAGGCATAGAGCTAAAACACAACGCAATTTAAGAATCTTAATCTTTAAATTATTTAATAAAAAATGAGCATCTATAAAGAACTCAAGAGAGAATGTTACGAGGCCAATATGCAGTTGGATGCCTTGAAGCTGGTCGTCTACACATTTGGAAACGTAAGTGCAGTTGACCGTGAAAAAGGAATCTTTGCCATTAAACCAAGCGGTGTTCCGTACGAAATCTTAACACCTGAAGATATTGTGATTTTAGATTACGATGCCAATGTGGTTGAAGGAAATTTAAGACCTTCTTCGGACACAAAAACCCACGCTTACCTCTACAAAAACTGGGAAAATATTGGTGGAATTTCACATACGCACGCCATTTTTTCTGTAGCTTGGGCGCAGGCGCAAATGGCTGTTCCGATTTTCGGAACCACACACGCCGACCATCTGACTTCGGATATTCCTTGTGCACCACCTATGCACGATGATTTAATTGAAGGAAACTACGAGTATAATACCGGAATTCAGATTCTCAATTGCTTCAAAGAAAAAGAATTGTCTTACGAAGAAGTAGAAATGGTTCTTATCGGAAATCACGGACCGTTCACTTGGGGGAAAAATGCCGATAAAGCCGTTTACAACAGCAAAGTTTTGGAAACCATCGCAGAAATGGCGTATCGCACGAGACAAATCAACCCGGATGCACCACGACTGAAAGATTCGCTCATCAAAAAACATTACGAACGAAAACACGGCAAAAACGCCTATTACGGACAATAATTAAAATTTAAAATAAAATTTTTGTCATTCTGAACTAAACAGGGTGTAGTAAACAATCTCGTTTCAATATAACAGACAGAGATTCCTCGTTCCTCGGAATAACAACGCAACAGTAAAAACCATCAACCATCAAAAAACAACCATCAACTAAAAATATGTTAACACCTCTCAATACAAAAGAAATCTGGTTCATCACCGGAAGCCAGCATTTATACGGACCTGAAACATTGGCTCAAGTTGCCGAACATTCAGCGAAAATCGTGGAAGCACTCAATGCCTCTTCATCCATTCCTGTAAAAGTTGTTCTGAAACCAACCGTAAAAACTACGGAAGAAATTTTCGAAACCCTTACAGCCTCCAATTTTGCCAAAGATTGTATCGGAATTGTAACCTGGATGCACACGTTTTCTCCTGCAAAAATGTGGATTCGCGGATTGACCGCTTTGCAAAAACCAATGTTGCATCTTCATACTCAGTTCAATCAGGATATTCCGTGGTCTACGATGGATATGGATTTTATGAACCTAAATCAGGCAGCTCACGGTGACCGTGAATTTGGATTTATGGTGAGTCGTCTCCGTAAAAACAGAAAAGTAGTTGTCGGACATTGGGCAGACGAAAGAGTTCAAAAACAAATTGGAGACTGGAGCCGTGTTGCAGCAGGTTGGGACGATTGGCAAGGTGCGAAATTCGCCCGTTTTGGAGATAATATGAGATATGTAGCTGTAACCGATGGCGACAAAGTAGAAGCAGAAACTAAATTTGGATTTTCGGTAAATACTTGGGGAATCGGGGATTTGGTAAGCGTTGTCAATTCCATTGGCGATGGCGAAATCAAAACTTTGATTGAAGAGTACGAAGCGTCGTACAAGATGGCGGAATCTCTTCTTGCAGGTGGAAGCAACAGAAAATCTCTCGAAGCAGCTGCAAGAATAGAATTAGGTTTAGAAAAATTCTTGAAAGACGGAGATTTCAAAGGCTTCTCGGATACTTTTGAAGACCTTCACGGTTTGGAACAGCTTCCCGGAATTGCCGTTCAAAGGTTAATGGAAAAAGGGTACGGCTTTGCCGGAGAAGGCGACTGGAAAACCGCTGCACTCGTTCGTGCAATGAAAACAATGGGACAAGGTCTTAAGGGCGGAAATGCCTTTATGGAAGATTATACATACCATTTAAATCCTGCAAACCCTTCTGTTTTAGGTTCTCATATGCTGGAAGTTGACCCTGTTTTGGCAGTTGACAAACCATCTTGTGAAATACATCCGTTGGGAATTGGTGGGAAAGCTGACCCGGTTCGTTTGGTTTTCAATTCAAGAGGAAATATCGATTCTCTGAATGCTGCTCTGATGGATTTCGGAAATCATTTCAGATTATTAATAAACAAAACAAAAGCATTGGAAATCACGAAAGAATTACCAGAACTTCCTGTTGCGAGAGTGCTTTGGAAGCCACTTCCGGATTTGTTCACTGCTGCAGAAGCTTGGATTTTGGGAGGTGGAGCGCATCACACCTGTTACAGTGAAAACGTTACTGTAGAAATGTTGGAAGATTTTGCAGAAATGGCAGGAATCGAATCTTTGGTCATTGACGAAGATACGAAAATCCGTGATTTCAAGAATACCCTTCGCTGGAATGAAATTTATTACCGTTAATCTTGGAAGATCATTCAGACTATGAAAAAAATAAGTTATAACCTGATTATCATCGCACTTTTATGTATTTTCGGATGTAATAAAAAAGAAAACAATAATCAGCCTCAAAAAGAGAATATGGAAAATCTACAGGTTTCAGATTACGGAGTGACAGCGAAAGGCGATTCCATTAAAAAATACACCTTAACAAATAAGAATGGAATGAAGGTGGAAGTCATCAATTTTGGCGGCATTATCACTTCACTCACGGCTCCCGATAAAAACGGAAAATATGAAGATGTCGTTTTAGGCTTTACAAAACCTGAAGATTATTTCAATGGAAATCCTTATTATTTCGGAGCATTGATTGGTCGTTACGGAAACAGAATTGCCAATGCCAAATTCACTTTGGAAGGTAAAACCTACGACATCGATAAAAATGACGGACCAAACACTCTTCACGGTGGAAAAGAAGGTTTTCATACCAAATTCTGGAATATTGAACCTGTAAAAGATGCAAAATTTCCAACTTTGAAGCTGACTTACACAAGTGCAGACGGCGAAGAAGGCTATCCCGGAAAACTGTCGACCACTGTTTTATATACTTTGACAGACGACAATGCCTTGGAGATTGCTTACGAAGCTACAACGGATAAAGCAACTGTTGTTAATCTTACTCAACATTCGTACTTCAATCTTTCAGGAAACTTCACAAAAACGATTACCGACCACGAATTGCAAATCAATGCAGATAAATTCTTACCTGTAAACGAAACTTTGATTCCGATTGGTGAACAGAAATCGGTGAAAGGAAGTCCTTTTGATTTTACCATTTCTAAACCAATTGGAAAAGATATCAACGCAGATGATGACCAATTGAAAAAAGGAAAAGGTTACGACCACAACTGGATTCTGAGCGGAAGCGGAATGAGAAGCATTGCCAAAGTCTATCATCCTAAATCAGGAAGAGTAATGGAAGTTCTTACCGACGAGCCGGGCGTTCAGTTCTACTCCGGAAACTTTCTTGACGGTAAATTCGATACCAAAACCGGTGGAAAAAATGAATTCAGAACAGGTTTTTGCTTAGAGACCCAACATTTCCCGGATTCCCCGAACCAAGCTTCTTTCCCTTCAACAGAATTGAAGCAGGGACAAAAATATCAGACTAAAACGATTTATAAATTCTCAGTTAAAAAATAAATTATGGGAAACTTAGCGACTATTGATATCATCATATTTCTTGTTTATTTTGTGGTGGTAGCCGGTTACGGAATCTGGATTTACAACAGAAAAAAGTCCGCAGCTACAGGCAGTAAAGATTATTTCCTTGCAGAAGGTTCACTCACCTGGTGGGCGATTGGCGCCAGTTTGATTGCTTCCAACATTTCTGCGGAACAGTTCATCGGGATGAGTGGTGAAGGATTTTTCGTGGGTATTGCCGTTGCAGCTTACGAATGGATTGCAGCAATTGCATTGATTATTATCGCGGTTTGGTTCATTCCAATTTACCTTAAAAACAAGATTTATACGATGCCCCAATTTCTGGAAACCCGTTACAACAAATCGGTTTCACTGATAATGGCTGTTTTCTGGCTGTTTTTGTACGTAATTGTAAATCTTACTTCAATTCTTTATCTGGGAGCTTTGGCAATTGATACTTTGTTGGGTGGAGATAATCTTCATATCATTATGATTGGATTGCTTCTGATGGCTTTGCTTATTGGTTTAGGCGGAATGAAAGTAATCGGATATACCGACGTTATTCAGGTAGCAGTTTTGATTATCGGAGGTTTTGCAACGGTTTATATGGCTTTGCAAATCGTTGACCAAAGAATCAACGGAGCGGCTGTAGGAAATGCTTTCGCAGGTTTCCAGACATTGATGAGTGAAGCACCACAACATTTCAAGTTAATGCTTGACAAACCTACCACAACCACTACAACTTTAGCAATGCCGGAGAATCTGAGTGTTCAGAAATATGTGGTTCTGCCAGGATTGGCTATGTATTTTGCAGGTCAGTGGATTGTTAACCTGAATTATTGGGGATGTAACCAATATATTACACAACGTGCTTTGGGAGCTGATTTGAAAACGGCAAGAACCGGAATTTTATTCGCAGGATTTCTGAAGTTATTTATGCCGATTATTGTAATGCTTCCGGGAATTGCAGCCTATGTTTTATATACAAAAGGGCATTTGCCTGGTTTCAACGGGGTAAAAGACGGTGCTTATTCAGCTATTTTAGGATTTTTACCAACCGGGTTGAAAGGACTTGCAGTTGCAGCACTTACCGCAGCAATCGTAGCATCTTTGGCTGGAAAAGTAAACAGTATTTCGACGATTTTTACTTTAGATATTTACAAAAAATACCTGAAAGCAGATGCCACCGAAATAGAGATGGTAAGAACAGGACGTTGGGCCATTATTATCGCAATGGCCGTTGCATTGGCATTTACGTGGACCGATGTTTTGGGAATCGGAGGAGAAGGTGGATTTACATTCATTCAGAAATATACAGGATTTATCAGTCCGGGTGTATTTGCGATGTTTCTTCTAGGAATGTTCTGGAAGAGAACGACGGGAACTGCAGCTTTAGTAGGCGTTCTTCTTGGTTTCTTACTGGCGATTTTCTTCAACAGTTTTGCAGTCGATATTTTCGGGAAAGAGACTTGGCTATACACGGCTTTCACTTATGAAAAATTAGAAAACGGTGTAGTTCAAACGATTACGGAAATTCCGTTTTTGATTAATATGGGTTGGTCATTCTTTATCACCGTTGTTGTGATGGTGATGATAAGTTTATCTGGTCCGAAAGTGAATCCAAAAGCTTTTGCAATTGATGCGACAATGTTCAAAGTAGATAACAGAACTTTAGTTATGATTGTAGTGACGGTTCTTTTATTGACCGCACTTTACGTAAGATTCTGGTAATTTTAAAATAAATTAAAAATAGGATGTCATATTTGGCATCCTATTTTTGTTAAATATTCTGATGATTTTATAATTTTAAATAAAGTTTTGAAAAAATATCTCCTTTTTATCGACACCGAAACCACAGGCATCCCAAAACGCTGGGATTTACCTTACTCTGACACCGATAATTGGCCTTCTGCGGTTCAGGTTTCGTGGATTATTTATGATGAAAACGGTATCGAGATTAAAAGACAAAATTGTTATATTGATGTTGATGATTTGAAAATTAGTACCAAATCATTCAAAATACACGGAATTACCAAAGAATTTTTAAGCAAAAACGGACAAAACCGGAAATTGATTTTAGAAAAACTTTCGAAAGACATTCAGCAATATCAACCGTTGATTATCGGACATTTTATTGAGTTTGATATTGATACGCTGAGCTGTGACTTTTATAGAGCTAATCTGGAAAATCCTTTTCAACAAAGTCATTTTTACTGTACAATGCTCAAAAGCAAAGACTATAATTTGAATCCAAACGTCATTTATCTTCGCTTGAACCAGCTTTTTGAATTTCTTTTCAATGAAAAAATGGAACGCTCTCACGATGCGATGATTGATGCTGAAATGACGGCAAAATGTTTTTTTAAAATTAATTCTTCCGGAGAGATTTCGGAAAATGAATTTCAGAAAATCCACCAAGAAATAGAATGTAAATTGAAATTTTTAACAAATAAAATGAAATAATGATTATGCAGGAAAAAGTTATTTCACTATTAAAAATTACGGAACCTTTCCATCTTTTGCCTGAAACAGTTCTTGCCGAAATCTCCGAAACCCTTACCAAAACTGAGTTTTCCAAAGATACGTTGGTATACCGTCAGGAAGTGACCGAGATGACAGGTGTGGATATTATTTCTTCAGGAGAATATGAAACTTTCTTTTTCGATGCTGCTGAAAACAAAAGATGTGTGACTAGGCATCATTCGCCATATTGTTTTGGCGGAATTTCGGTGGTTCTGAACCGGGTTCGTGCATTGAAATCTGCCATAGCCAAAAAAGGAACCGTGGTTTACACCTTACCCAAAAAGGACTTTTATGAATTATGCAATGCCTACGAAGATTTTTTCCACTATTTCACTTCAGATTTTGGTAAAAAAATGTTGGATGAGGAGTTTTCTCATTTTGTAAAAACACCCGCCACTTTCGAGGAAAGTTATTTCGCAGCCGACCAATTGTATTCCAGAAAAATCGAAGGAATTGCTTATAAAAGCATCGTTTCTTGCGAGGAAAATACACCTGTTTTTGAAGTTGCTAAAATGATGGCAGCCAATAAAGTGAGCTGTATTTTTATCAAAAAATCGTGGAGTGACGAGATTATTGGTTATGCGACAGATATTACTCTGCGGGATAATGTCATCGCACGTTGCCTGGATTCAAGAATATCTATTTCGGAAGTGATGGATAATCCGATTGTCAGTATTTCCAGCGATGCCTATCTGTTTGAAGCGGTTCTGATGATGTTCAAAACCAAATCACGGTATCTTTTGGTAAAAAATAAGGAAGAATACGTCGGTTTTCTAAGCAGAAACCGTTTATTGAGCGAGCAGGCGCAAAGTCCGCTAGTGTTTATCCAGTCGGTTAAACAGGCAGAAAATACCGAAGAACTCCGCAAAAAATGGAATCAGGTTCCTGATATTATCAATCAGCTTTTAGGAAGGGGAGTGCACGGCGAAATTGCCAGTCAGGTCATTACTACGATTGCCGACACCATTACCGGAAAAGTGATAGAAAAAGTTATAAAGGAAATAGGAAAACCACCTGCGAAATTTGCCTTCATTGTCACCGGAAGTGAAGGAAGGAAAGAGCAGACGCTGAGTACCGACCAAGATAACGGAATCATCTACGAAGACAAAGCCAATGAACACAGGGAAATGGTGCGGGAATATTTTCTGGATTTTGCCCAAAAAGTTTCAGATGACCTCAATACGATTGGTTTCGAATACTGCAAAGGCGGCTTTATGGCAAGCAATCACAAATGGACGCATTCTCTTTCCCATTGGAAAAGAAATTACAGCCAATGGATTGAAGAATCTGTACCGGAAAATGCAATGAAATTTTCCACTTTTTTTGATTTTCGTTTTATTTATGGTGACGAAAATATTGTACGCAAACTGAAAACTTTTATCAAGGAAAAACTCGTTTCGCCCAATCAAATTTTCTTTGCACATATTGCAAAAAATGCATTGCAATACGAACCTCCTTTGACTTTTTTCAAAAGAATAAAAACCCAGACCATCGGAAAATCAGAAGTTTTCGATATTAAAACGGCAATGTCTCCAATTGTGGATTTGG
This sequence comes from Epilithonimonas sp. JDS, assembly GCF_021261315.1. GTDB lineage: Bacteria > Bacteroidota > Bacteroidia > Flavobacteriales > Weeksellaceae > Epilithonimonas. The sequence continues at coordinate 47,686 of NZ_JAJSAX010000003.1, read as the reverse complement.
TTCGTGTTTATGCATTGAAAAACCATCTGGAAATGGAAAATACCGGCGAAAGAATGAAAAAACTGACGGAAATCGGGATTTTCACACAGCAGCAGTATAATGAAATGCATCAATCGTATTATTACTTGATGGCGCTTCGCTTAAAAAATCAGGCAAATCAAATTAATATCGATAAAAAACATCCCGATAATTATGTCGAAATTAGTAAACTGACCAAAATAGAACAAGTAACTTTAATCGAAATTTTCAAGACGATTGCTAATTTTCAGTTGGGTATTAAAGTGAAATTTACCGGAAGTTTCTAAAAATTAAATTCTAAACATAAAACCTTCAGCAATTTTCTTATTGTATTTTTCCTCATCAAAAGTGTAAAGAAAAGACCCTTTTTTAGACGAGCTCATATCTTTCTCATTAGTATTTACCAATACATCCAATGCATTGATTTTACTGGTAAAATTACGCTTGTCGTATTTTTCGTCAAAAATAGCTTCGTAAAGATTCTGAAGGTCTTTCATCGTGAATTTTTCAGGCAGTAGTTCAAAACCAATTGGTCGTGTAGTGGCTCTTCTTCTCAGTCTCAAAACAGCATCCTTTACCATCGCATTGTGGTCGAAGATAAGGTCCGGACGGTCTTTCAAATCAAACCATTTGGCGCTGTATTTTTCATTAATTTGAATATTATCCTGAATATTAATTAAAGCATAATAAGAGATTGACATAATTCTCGCAGTCGGTTCACGGTCGATTTCGGTGTAAGTATTCAGTTGCTCAAGGTAAATGTTTTCAAGTCCGGTCAATGTATTCAGGACACGGTTTGCGGCTTGGTCGGAACTTTCTTTATCATCAACAAATCCGCCCATCAGTGACCATTCTCCTTTTTTAGGCTCGAAATTTCTTTGTACCAGAAGAATTTTCAGATTTTCTCCGTCAAAACCGAAAATAATGCAGTCTACCGCAACAAGATGTTTGGGATAATTAAGATAATTCTCTTCCATCAAAATGATTTTATACAAAGTTAAAGGTTTTAAAGTAGATTTTAATATGAAAAATAAATAAATGTATGTTAAACACTTTATTTTTCCACCATCACCATTTTTTTAATAATTTGCGGGTTTAAGGAAGTGTTTTGGGGAATTGTTTTCATCTTTTGACCAATTTATTTGCCAAAATTACTATGAATCCTACGTGAATGTAATGTTAAAATTGTGTTAAAATTTTATTTTGAATTTAAGTTAAAAAATTTATTCGACATATTATTTAAAATACGATAAGTGTAAATATAAATTTTTATTGTTCTTTATAAACCCACTCTATCTATTTTGATAATGACGAAATTACATTTATTTAATTGATATTCTATGGTTTGTCTATTCTTGTTTTTTATGATAAGATAAAGCTTTTTTAGGCTTTTTTTCATTGCCACAAAATACTTTTTCAATAAGATTTATTTCCAAATGATGAAAATTGTTTGCCATATAGATACTTTCTTTTATTTTAGAAATGTAGAAATAACATTTATTAATGAACAAAAAATCACTGATATTATTTTTAAGCTTTACTTCGCTTGCTTTTGGGCAGGTAAAGAAAAATGTTAGCTACTTTCCGCTCAACAAGGTTCATTTATCCGAAAGTGTTTTCAGCAAAGCAATGCAGGCAGATGAAAAATATATCCTTTCGATGGATGCAGATCGGCTTCTTGCACCTTATTTGAAAGAAGCGGGACTGAAACCCAAAAAAGAAAACTATCCCAATTGGGAAAATACCGGGCTTGACGGTCACATCGGTGGTCATTACATTTCGGCTTTGGCGTTGATGTATGCTTCCACAGGCGATTCAAAAGTCAAGCAGCGTTTGGATTATATGATTGATGAGCTGGAACGTTGCCAGAATCTTTCAGGAAACGGCTACCTTTCTGGTGTTCCGAACGGTAAAAAAGCCTGGAAAGAAATTGCTGATGGAAACATTCGTGCCGCTACTTTCGGGTTGAATGACAGATGGGTTCCTTTATATAATATTCACAAGATTTATTCTGGTTTACGCGATGCCTATTGGTATGCAGATAGTGAGAAAGCAAAAAAAATGCTGATAAAGCTCACGGATTGGATGGCTGATGAAGTTGCCGGACTTTCCGATGAACAGATTCAGGATATGCTTCGAAGCGAACACGGCGGTCTGAATGAAGTTTTTGCCGACGTTTACGACATTACAAAAAACCCAAAATATCTAAAACTCGCTCATCGTTTTTCACATCTTGTAATTCTGAATCCGTTATTGAATCAGGAAGATAAACTCACAGGAATCCACGCCAATACACAGATTCCGAAAGTGATTGGTTTCAAAAGAATTGCAGATTTAGAAAATAACAAAGAATGGAGCAATGCTGCCGATTTTTTCTGGACCAATGTCACGCAAAAAAGATCAGCGATTATCGGAGGAAACAGCGTCAGCGAGCATTTTAATCCCATTAATGATTTCAGCGGAATGATTAAAAGTATCGAAGGTCCCGAAACCTGCAATACGTATAATATGCTGAAACTTTCCAAAGAATTGTATGCAACCAATCCAAAATCATCTTACGTAGATTATTACGAAAGAGCTTTGTATAATCATATTCTTTCCACACAAAATCCTGAAAAAGGAGGTTTTGTTTACTTCACACCGATGCGTCCCGGTCATTACAGGGTTTATTCTCAGCCGGAAACCAGCTTTTGGTGTTGCGTAGGTTCGGTAATGGAAAATCACGCCAAATACGGTGAAATGATTTATGCATATTCTGACGAAGATTTGTATGTGAATTTGTTTATTCCATCCACTTTAAAATGGTCAGAAAAGAAATTGGTTCTGAAACAGGAAAATAATTTTCCCGAAAATCCATCGACAAAATTAGTTTTTGACCTTGCTCCAAAATCAAATTTAAATTTAAAATTAAGAGCACCGGAATGGGCAAATGCTTCTGAAATTACAATTTCAGTCAATGGTAAAAATATCAATGTTTCGGTTGATGCCGAAGGTTATTTTACCATCAAAAGAAAATGGAAAAAAGGAGATGTTATCGAAATCAAAATGCCAATGCACCTTTCCGCACAGCAGCTTCCTGACCATTCGGATTATTTTGCTTTCAAATATGGACCTATCGTTTTAGCTGCCAAATATGGAAAAGAAAATCAGGACGGACTTTTCGCCGATGACAGCAGAGGCGGACATATTGCACACGGTCCACAAATTCCTTTGAATGAAATCCCTACGATTTTGGGAAGTTCAGATTCGGTTTTAAGCCATTTGGAGAAGGAGAATGGTGAGGATTTGACTTTCCGATTGAAAGGTTTGTATCCTCAGAATAAGTTCAGTAATGGATTAGAATTGGTTCCGTTTTACAAAATTCAGGAAGAACGTTACATTATTTATTTTCCACAGGCGAATCAGGATAAAATCGAAATGATTCAGAAACAGAAAGCCAAAGAAGAAGAGGAAATCAGAAAACTCGATAATATCACAACCGATAAAATCCAACTTGGCGAACAGCAGCCGGAATCCGACCATTTCATCGACAGCAAAGATTCCAACACCGGATATATGGAAGACCGCCATTTCCGTGAGGCAAAAGGCTGGTTCAGCTACCAGATGAGAAACAAAGATAAAAACGCAAAATACCTTTATCTTATTTATTTTGATGCGAATAACAACCGGACATTGAATGCGGAAATCAACGGAATAAAAGCGATTTCTAAAAATTTCGACGGAAAAATGGGCGGTTCTCCACAATCCTTATTAATCCCTATTCCTGAATCTGAAACTATTAAAGAAATTCTTAATGTGAAATTTAACACAAATGAAAAATCGCTTACACCGAAAATCATCGAGGTAAGATTGCTGACCCAAATGCCTGATAAAAACTAAAAATAAACTGCAGAACTCAAATTTGCTATGAAAAACAGAATCTTTTTTAAAATATTAATTTTATTCGTAGGCTCATTATGTATTTCCCTTATTGATGCAAAAATCACGCTTCCAGCACTGGTTTCAGACGGAATGGTTTTGCAACGTAATCAAAAGCTGAATCTCTGGGGAAAAGCCGATGTCGGAGAAAAAGTAGAAGTTAATTTTCTCAACAAAAAATACACTACAACCGCCGACGCAACCGGAAACTGGAAAATTACACTTCCCGAGCAGAAAGCCGGAGGTCCTTACACGATGACCATCAATGAAATTACATTGAAGGATATTCTCATCGGCGATGTTTGGTTGGCTTCAGGACAATCGAATATGGAACTGCCAATGCGCAGACTAACTCCGCTGTATGCTGACGAAATCAAAAATGCGAACAACCAAAACATCAGATTTTTTACAGTACCTCAAAAATATAATTTTAAATCACCTCAGACTGAGCTTGATGGAGGAAAATGGGAAGCGACAAATCCTCAAACGATTCTTAATTTTTCGGGAGTTGCCTATTTTTTCGCAAAAGAATTAAGTCAGAAAAATAAAGTTGCTGTCGGAATTATCCACGCAAGTTTGGGTGGTTCTCCGATTCAGGCGTGGATGGATGAAAATTCTTTGAAAAAATATCCCGAATATCTGGACGAAGCCAAAAAATGGCAGAACGATGATTTGATAAAATCTACGGAATCTGGCGAACAGGCGTTGAGCAAAGCTTGGTATGCAGAACTCGACCAAAGCGATATTGGATTAAACCAACATTGGGAAAATTTTGATCTAAACGACTCTGACTGGAAAACAATGAATATTCCAGGTTCTTGGGAAGATAAAGAAGGTTCTTTCGAAGGTTCGGTTTGGTTTAGAAAAGAAATTAATTTAACCAAAAATCAGGCAGGAAAAGCTGCATTTTTAAATTTAGGAAGAATAAAAGATGCCGATGTGACGTACATCAACGGAACAAAAGTAGGAAATGTAACCTACGAATATCCTCCTCGCTGGTATGATATTCCTGCAGGTGTTTTAAAAGAAGGGAAAAATGTGATTGCTGTGAGAATCTCAAATGGAAGTGGAAAAGGTCAGTTCATTGCTGACAAGCCTTATTACTTAGAAATCGACGGACATAAAATCGATTTAAAAACCGAATGGAAATATAAAATCGGTGCTAAAATGGAAAAAATGGCGCCCGGAACTACTTTTATCCGTTGGAAACCAACCGGATTGTATAATTCGATGATTAATCCGCTTATCAATTATAACATCAAAGGCGCTATTTGGTATCAAGGCGAAAGCAACACTGGAAAACCAAAAGAATACGGCGATCTGCTGACCACAATGATTACCGATTGGAGAAACAAATGGAACCAGAAAGATATGCCTTTCTTTATAGTACAGCTGGCTAATTTTATGGAACCAAAAGCACAGCCTGTTGAAAGCAATTGGGCAGAACTCAGAGAACAACAACGTCAGGTTTCGCTGAAAGTTCCGAACACCGGACTTGCCGTAATTATCAATATCGGAGAGTGGAACGATATTCATCCTCTGAACAAAAAAGCTGTCGGAGACAGATTGGCTTTACAGGCATTAAAAGTTGCTGACAAGAAAAATATAATTGCAGACGGACCTGTTTATCAGTCAATGAAAACCGATGGAAATAAAATCATTCTATCCTTTAAAACCGGAACTGATGATTTTGCACCGGTTTCAGAACTGAAAGGATTCACTATCAAAGGAAAAGATGGAAAATACGAATGGGCAAAATCAAAAATCGGAGGCAATAAAATAATTGTCTGGAATGATACCGTTTCAAATCCCGTTTCGGTAAGGTACGATTGGGCAGACAATCCCGACGGAAATCTGAAAAATAAAACAGGACTTCCCGCATCGCCTTTCACTACAGAATAATCAACAATCATTTATCAAATATCAATTATTATAATGAACAACTCATCTCAAAAAATATCTGTCGTTGAGAAAATCGGCTACAGTTTAGGAGATTTAGCCGCCAATCTGGTTTTCCAGACTTTAGTGACGTATTTAGCTTATTTTTACACAGATATTTACGGATTAAAACCTGAAGATGCATCCATCATTACCCTTACGGTAGGTTTATTGGCTGGTTTTGTATTCAATCCTTTGATTGGTGCTTTGGCAGATAGGACCCGCACAAAATGGGGAAAATTCCGTCCTTGGATTTTATTAACGGCAATTCCGTTGGGGGCAGCGGCACTTTTTGCATTCAGCACACCCGATTTTTCTTACAAAGGGAAAATGATTTATGCGGCAGTTACTTACTCAGTTTTATTATTGCTTTATGCTGCCAATAATTTACCTTACGCAGCATTAAGTGGCGTTATCACAGGCGATATGAGTGAAAGAAACAGTATTTCATCTTACCGTTTTGTTGCCGTTATGTTTGCACAGTTTTTCGTTCAGGTATTTATGTTGCCGATTATTTTGTCTGCGGGACACGGTGACAAAGCAGCCGGAATCGAGGTGGTGATGACCTGGCTTGCAATTATCGGAACGGTAATGTTGCTCATCACTTTTCTCACAACCAAAGAAAGAGTGATTCCAAAACCGGAACAGGAATCTACTTTAAGCGCTGATTTGAAGGATTTAAAGAAAAACAAGCCGTGGATTATTATGTTAACGGTTACGGCATTGATTTTCATAACATTGGCAATGAAAGGCGGTTCGTATGTTTACTATTTCAACAACTACGTAGACGAAGCTTCACTTCAGCAATTTATTTCGCCGATTACCAATTTCTTCAATTCCATTGGGATGAATTTCTTCGGAGAAGACCCTCGCTCAGCAGGTTTCGGATTGTTCAATGCAGGCGGAATCATTATGATGATTGTTGGAATCACTTTCTCCAAAAAGTTTGCAGATAAATATGGCAAAAGAGATGCATTTATCGCTTCACTTTTTATTTCAACATTATTTGTATTGGCATTTATATTTTATCCGCCAAAATCGGTTGGATTGATGTTCTTATCCCAGATTTTACACGGTTTCTTCTACGGAATCGGAACGCCCTTGCTTTGGGCAATGATTGCGGATGTTGCAGATTATTCAGAATGGAAAAACAACAGACGTGCGACAGCAATTATTTTCTCGGCAATGATGGTAGGCCTAAAGGTTGGTTTAAGCATTGGAAGTTCACTAGTTGCTTATATCATCGGTCAGTATGGCTATATTTCTTCAGAAGGCGGATTTAACGTAATACAGCCGGAAACCGTTTCTGCAGGAGCCAAAATGCTGGTCAGTGTATTTCCATCTATTCCGTTCTTTTTGGCTTGTGGACTGCTAATGTTCTATGAAATCAACAAGAAAAAGGAAATCGAAATCGAGCACGACCTTAAAGAAAGACGAAAAGCGAAAGATTAGTACTATAATAAAAATTTGGGCAGCTTTTCCGTCTTCCACTCCCGCTTTTTTGTTCCGCTTCGCTTCACAAAAAGATCTCCGTTCAAGCCGGGCTGCGAGAGATTCGGTGTATTATAAATAATTGAAAAAAATTAAATTATGAAAAAAATTATAGCATTATTAGGAATTTTAACCTTGACCGCCTCGTGCAAGACAGTCAACACGGCAACTTCCAACGATTCCCTAAAGAATGCATTCAAAAATAAATTCTACATCGGAACAGCAATGAGTCTTCCGCAGATTTATGAGAAGGATGTAAAGTCTGTAGAAATTATTAAAAATCAGTTCAGTTCCATTGTGGCAGAAAATTGTATGAAATCGATGTTTCTTCAACCAGAAGAAGGCAAATTCTTTTTTGATGACGCTGATAAATTTGTGTTGTTTGGAGAAGAAAACAAAATGTTCATTATCGGTCACACATTGATTTGGCATTCGCAGTTGCCCAAATGGTTTTTCGTAGATCAAAATGGGAAAGACGTTTCTTCGGAAGTTTTAAAGCAAAGAATGAAAAATCATATTACAACGGTGGTTACGAGATACAAAGGTCGTGTGAAAGGCTGGGATGTGGTGAATGAAGCCATTATGGAAGATGGTTCTTACCGTAAAAGTAAATTTTATGATATTCTTGGAGAAGAATTTATTCCGTTAGCATTTCAGTACGCTCAGGAAGCGGATCCGAATGCAGAATTATACTATAACGATTACAACGAGTGGCATCCCGGAAAGGTAAAGACTGTAAGCAAAATGGTTCAGACTTTAAAATCCAGAGGAATCCGCATCGATGGAGTAGGAATGCAGACGCACGTGGGTCTCGACACACCTTCAATTGCAGAATATGAAAAAGCAATTCTTGACTACACAGAAAACGGGGTGAAAATCAATGTCACCGAAATGGAAATAAGCGCACTTCCTTCTCCCTGGGGAACTTCTGCCAACGTGTCCGATACCGTGGAATATCAGGCAAAAATGAATCCTTACACAACCGGACTTCCCGAAAATGTAAAAAAAGAGTGGGAAAGCCGTTATCTGGATTTTTTCAGATTATTTTTGAAACATCAGGATAAAATCAGAAGAGTAACCTTGTGGGGAACTACCGATGCCCAATCCTGGAAAAACGATTTCCCGGTAAAAGGCAGAACCGATTATCCGTTACTTTTTGACCGTAATAATCAGGCGAAACCTGTGATAGAAAAAATTATCCAATTAACGAAAGGAAAATAATTTCTATCCTGACAAACCTTCAAGATTTCAGAAACCTTTAATGTTTTAAAAAAATATTCTATTATCTATTCTATTATCTAAAATCAAAAATAAAAAAATGAACAAAGCAAAATATCTTTTCCCAAAAGATTATATGGCAGACCCTTCAGTACACGTTTTTGAAGGTAAATTGTACATCTATCCGTCTCACGATCGTGAAAGTGGCATCGAAGAAAATGACAATGGCGACCATTTTGATATGAATGATTACCACGTTTTTTCTCTTGATGATGTTGAAAATGGGGAGGTGACGGATCATGGCGTTGTACTTTCTGTCAAAGATATTCCCTGGTCTGGTCGTCAGCTTTGGGATTGTGATGTGGCTTACAAAGATGGTAAATATTATATGTATTTTCCTCTGAAAGATAAAAACGACATTTTCAAAATCGGTGTTGCGGTGAGTGATAAACCTTACGGGCCTTTCGTTCCCGAGAAACATCCGATGTTGGGAAGTTACAGCATTGATCCTTGTATTTTTGAGGACGAAGGTAAATATTATATGTATTTCGGAGGAATCTGGGGGGGACAATTGCAACGTTACAGAAATAATAAAGCATTGGAATCTGCCGTAATTCCAAATGAAGATGATCCTGCAATTCCATCTAAAGTTGCGCTTTTGAGTAATGATATGCTGGAGTTTGCCGAAGAACCAAAAGACTTATTGATTTTGGACAAAAATGGAGACGAGCTATTGCACGGCAATCCTCACAGATTCTTCGAAGCTTCATGGATGCACAAGTACAACGGCAAATATTACTTCTCATATTCCACAGGAGATTCCCATCTTTTATGTTATGCCATCGGGGATAGTCCGTACGGACCTTTCACATATCAAGGAGTGATTCTTACGCCTGTTGTAGGGTGGACCACGCATCACAGTATCGTAGAATTCAAAGGGAAATGGTATCTGTTTTTCCACGATTCTGTTCCGAGTGAAGGTAAAACCTGGCTCAGAAGTATGAAAGTGGTAGAACTGGAATATAACAATGACGGAACTTTCAAAACAATTGAAGGTTTAGACTAAAGTTAAATGTTTCCAAATAACCCGAAAGGTTCAATATAATTAGCCATTTGTAAAAACCGATGGTAAGAATACAACAATTTGAAATATTTCCAAATGCAAAATTTCCGAGTTTATATCATCTTATTCTTATTATTTCCATTAATGATTTTCGCAGATGACGGAAGTAAATTATGGCTGCGTTTCCCCAATGTAAAAAAAGGAATTTCTGCAGACAAAATCATTTCAAAAGGAAAAAATCCCACACTCGACATTGCTAAAAATGAATTGACTGATTTGTGGCAAGGACAGGCTGTAGAATTAAGAACTGAAACAGCTTTAAAAAACCTTAAAGACGGTTACACAATCAAATCCACATCTGATAAAATAACCATTTCATCAAGTAAAGAAATTGGATTGTTGTACGGCGTTTATCACATTCTTCGCCTTCAGGAAACCAAATCAAATCTGGAAAATCTTAATATAACAGAAAAACCATCGTACGATGTCAGAATCCTAAACCATTGGGATAATCTGGATGGAACAATTGAGCGCGGTTACGCAGGACATTCGCTGTGGAAATGGGAAGATTTGCCGGGTAAAATTTCGCCTCGTTATAAAGAATATGCAAGAGCCAACGCCTCAATCGGAATCAATTCTGTGGTTCTTAACAACGTCAATGCATCTCCAAATATGCTAAGGAGAGATTACTTGGAAAAGGTCAAAATTCTCGCAGATATTTTCAGACCTTACGGGATTAAGGTTTATCTGTCGGTTAATTTCTCGTCACCAAAAGTTCTGGATGGATTGGAAAATTCTGACCCATTGAATAAAAATGTACAAAACTGGTGGAAAGGGAAGGCGTCTGAAATTTATAAATTAATTCCGGACTTTGGAGGATTTTTAGTGAAAGCCAATTCCGAAGGTCAACCTGGACCGCAGGATTACGGAAGAACCCACGCAGATGGTGCCAATATGATGGCAGATGCTTTGAAACCTTACAATGGTATTGTAATGTGGCGCGCATTTGTTTACAGTCCAAGCAATGAAGACCGTGCAAAACAGGCTTATCTGGAGTTTGTTCCGCTGGACGGGAAATTTCGTGATAATGTGATCATTCAAATTAAAAACGGACCAATAGATTTCCAACCGAGAGAAGCTTTTAATCCATTATTTGGAGCTTTGAAGAAAACGCCCGAAATGGTAGAGTTTCAGATCACACAGGAATATTTAGGATTCTCAAATCATGTGGTTTTCCTGGCACCATTATTCAAAGAAAATTTGGACAGCGACACCTATTCTTATGGCAAAGGTTCTACGATTGCAAAACTCACAGACGGAACATTAATGAAAAATAAAATCACTGCGATTTCTGCTGTAGCTAATATTGGAGAAGATACAAATTGGACGGGACATCATTTTGCTCAGGCGAATTGGTACGCATTCGGAAGATTGGCCTGGAACCACGATTTGTCTTCGGAACAGATTGCAGATGAATGGATCAAAATGACGTTTACCGATAATCAGGATTTCGTAAAACCGGTCACAGAAATGATGCTTTCTTCCCGGGAAACGGCTGTCGATTATATGATGCCTTTGGGACTACACCACATTTTTGCCTCAGGACATCATTACGGTCCGGAACCTTGGGGCGATTACAAAAACGGAAGACCTGACTGGTCACCGGTTTACTACCACAAAGCTGATGCAAACGGCGTAGGATTCGACAGAACCAAGACCGGAAGCAATGCCGTTTCACTCTATTTTCCGCCATTAAATGAAACTTATGGAAACATCAAAACAACGCCTGAAAATCTGATTCTCTGGTTCCATCACGTTCCTTGGAATTATAAAATGAAAGACGGAAAAACGCTTTGGGAAGAATTGTCCTATAAATATGATTCAGGTGTTAAAAACGTCCGTGATTATCAGAAAATATGGGACAAATTAAAAACCTACGTGGATGAAGACAGATTTACATTTGTACAATCGAAATTGAAGATTCAGGAAAAAGATGCGGTTTGGTGGAAAGATGCGTGTCTGCTTTATTTCCAAACATTTTCAAAAATGCCTATTCCTAACGATATCGAAAAACCGGTTCACGAATTGGAAGATTTGAAGAAAATCAAACTCAATATGGGACACCACAATTAAATTATTATTTTCCGATTTTCTGTTGATATTTAAGATAGTTAAATTAAAAAGCCTCTAAAATTGTCAGAGAAATAATTGTACGGATAAATATATAAGTGTAATTTTAACACTTAAATTAAAACTTAAATATATATTTATGAAATTTTTTATTGACACTGCCAACTTAGACCAGATCAGAGAGGCCAATGACCTGGGAATTCTGGATGGCGTAACTACAAATCCATCATTGATGGCGAAAGAAGGTATCAGCGGAAATGAAGCGATTCTTAAGCATTATAAAGATATTTGCGACATTGTAGACGGCGATATTTCCGCCGAAGTTCTTTCCACAACTTACGAAGAAATGATTGCGGAAGGAGAGATTCTTGCAGCAATTCATCCAAATATCGTTGTGAAAATTCCAATGATGAAAGACGGCGTAAAAGCATTAAAATATTTTTCTAATAAAGGAATTAAGACGAACTGTACCTTGATTTTCTCAGCAGGTCAGGCACTTTTGGCAGCCAAAGCCGGAGCAAGCTATGTTTCGCCTTTCTTGGGAAGATTAGATGATATTTCAACAGACAGTTTAAATCTTATCGAAGAGATCCGCCTTATTTTCGACAACTATGGCTACGAAACAGAAATTTTGGCAGCTTCTGTAAGACACAGTATGCACATCATCAACTGTGCAAAAATCGGTGCCGATGTCGTGACTTGTCCGATTCAGCCGATTCTATCCCTGTTGAAACATCCTTTGACAGATTCAGGATTGGAGCAGTTCATCAAAGATTCACAAAAAATGCAGTAATTAATGGCTCACGATATTTCAAAACTCCAAAACATCGCTTCTCAAGTGAGAAGGGATATTGTAAGAATGGTTCACGCTTGTCAGTCTGGTCATCCGGGCGGTTCGCTAGGTTGTACAGATTTTCTAGTTGCGCTTTATTTTGACGTGATGAAAAGAAAAGAAGGCTTCGATATGAAAGCCAAAGGTGAAGATGCGTTTTATCTTTCCAATGGTCATATTTCACCGGTTTTCTACAGCATTTTGGCGCACGCCGGTTATTTTGATAAATCAGAATTATTGACTTTCAGAAAACTAAATTCCAGATTACAAGGCCATCCAACCACTCACGAAGGTCTGCCGGGAATCCGCATAGCTTCGGGTTCTCTTGGTCAGGGTTTGTCGGTGGCAATCGGTCACGCTGTTGGTAAAAAACTGGATAAAGATGAGAATCTGATTTTCAGTCTTCACGGCGATGGCGAATTGCAGGAAGGGCAAAACTGGGAAGCTATAATGTATGCATCTCACAATAAGGTTGATAATCTCATTGCAACCATTGATTACAACGGACAACAAATTGATGGACCAACTTCAAAAGTTCTTTCACTGGGAAGCCTTAAAACAAAATTCGAAGCTTTTGACTGGAAAGTTCTGGAAGTAGAAAACGGAAATGATCTTGAAGAAATTCTTAATGTCTTGGATCAAGCCAAATCTCTAACCGGAAAAGGACAGCCAATCTGTATTTTGCTCAAAACCGGAATGGGTCACGGCGTAGATTATATGATGGGAACACATGCGTGGCACGGGAAAGCGCCGAATGATGAGCAACTGGCAAAAGCATTGGATCAATTAGAAGAAACTTTGGGAGATTATTAAAATTTTGAATTAATGAAAAAATACACATACACAGAAAGTAAAGATACCAGAAGCGGATTCGGAGCCGGATTGGCAGAGCTTGCAGATAAAAACCCAGATGTTGTAGCACTTTGTGCCGACCTCATTGGTTCTTTGAAGATGGAAAAATTCATTGAAAAAGCACCTGAAAGATTCTTCCAGATCGGGATTGCAGAAGCCAATATGATTGGGATTGCAGCAGGTTTGGCAATCGAAGGCAAGATTCCGTTTACAGGAACATTTGCCAATTTTTCTACCGGAAGAGTTTACGATCAGATTCGTCAGTCGGTGGCTTATTCCGATAAAAATGTGAAGATTTGTGCTTCTCACGCAGGATTGACATTGGGCGAAGATGGCGCAACACATCAGATTTTGGAAGATATTGGATTAATGAAAATGCTTCCTGGAATGACGGTCATCAATACTTGCGATTACAACCAGACCAAGGCGGCAACTATTGCGATTGCAGATTACGAAGGTCCTGTTTATCTGAGATTCGGAAGACCAGTGATTCCCGTTTTTACGGATGAAAATCAAACTTTCGAAATCGGAAAAGCTTGGATGGTGAATGAAGGAAAAGATGTGACGATTGTTGCAACGGGACATCTGGTTTGGGAAGCCATAAAAGCTGGGGAGATCTTGGAAGCGGAAGGAATTGATGCAGAAATTATTAATATCCATACGATTAAGCCGCTGGATTCTGAAGCGATTTTAAAATCAATTAAAAAAACAGGTTGTATCGTAACAGCTGAAGAACATAATAAACTTGGCGGATTGGGTGACAGCGTTGCGCAGCTTTTGATTACAGAGTATTTGGCACCTCAGGAATATGTTGCGGTAAACGACAGTTTCGGAGAAAGTGGAACGCCAGCTGAATTGATGGAAAAATATGGACTTAATGCAGAATCCATTGTCGAAGCTGTAAAAAAAGTTATGAAAAGGAAATAGTTTTGGTTGATAGAGAGATATTTTAATATCTATAGCCATTTGTCATTCTGTAGGAATCTAAGCTGATGAGATTTTTACATAATGACAAATTGCATTAAAGAAAATATCAGAATCTTAAAACTCAATCACTCAAAAAATCATAAATTGCAGTCATCTATGCAGGAGAAATTAATCAATCGTACCAAAGAGGCGTTTCAATATGCCTTTCAGTCTAAGCCTGAAAGTTTTTTTCTGGCTCCCGGAAGAATTAATATTATCGGCGAACACGTTGATTACAGTGATGGCTTTGTTCTTCCTGCTGCTATCGACAAACATATTTGTTTTGCCGTGAAAAAGGTGGATGACTCAGAAACCTGTACTTTTTTTGCGAAAGATTTTAATGAATCTTTCAGTTTTAATATTCATCAAAAACAAACTCCGGTTGAGCAGACTTGGGTCAATTATTTGCTAGGCGTTTTCAATGCCATTCAGGAAAGCGGAAAACACACTGGAGGCTTGCAAATCGCTTTTAGCAGTACGATTCCGATGGGTTCCGGGTTATCATCTTCGGCAGCTTTAGAATGCGGATTTGCCTATATTCTCAACCAGATTTTTGATTTAAAATTAACCAAAAAAGAACTGGCGCTTATCGGTCAGAAATCCGAACATACCTTTGTTGGAGTAAAATGCGGAATTATGGATCAGTTTGCATCCGTTTTTGGTAAAGAGAATAAAGTAATTATGCTCGACTGCAATTCTCTGGAGCACCAATATTTTGAGGCTAATCTGGATGGTTATAGTCTTGTGCTTTTTGACAGTTGTGTAAAACACACGCATATGACTTCCGGCTATAATGACAGGAGAAATGATGTCGATAACGGTAAAAAAGTTTTATGGGAAAAATTCCCGGAAGTAGAGAAATTCAGAGATTTCAGCTTTTCAATGCTTGATAATGTGAGAGCTGAAATAGGAGAGACGTCTTACAAAAGATGTCTGTATCTTCTGAAAGAAATAAAAAGAGTAGAAAAGGCTGCAAAAGCTTTATCAGAAGGCAATGTAAAATATTTAGGACAGCTTCTAATTGAAACACATTCAGGACTTTCAACAGAGTTTGAAGTGAGTTGTAAAGAACTCGATTTTTTGGTTGAGGAAACTTTAAAGGAATACGGAGTTTTGGGCGCAAGAATAATGGGCGGCGGTTTCGGAGGATGCAGCATCAATCTTATTAAAGATGAAAATGTGGATGAAGTGATTGAAAACATCAACAAAAAATACAAAGCAGATTTTGAAATCGAAATGAAAGTGTACCGTGTAAAAATATCGGATGGAATTAATGAATACAAAAGTAATGAATTCGTCGTTTGATCAGAAAAAACATCCTCACAGAAGATACAATCCGCTTTTGGATGAGTGGATTCTGGTATCTCCACAAAGAGCCAACCGACCCTGGCAGGGACAAACCGAAAAAGTAGCCGAACAAAAACTTCCTGCTCACGACCCGAATTGTTACTTATGTTCCGGAAATGTACGTGTGAACGGTGATAAAAATCCTGATTACCAAGGTGTTTTTGTTTTTGAGAACGACTTTGGTTCTTTGATGAAAGATAATGTTGAATTTTCTGATGAACAGTCAGATTTTTTTTCATTAAAACCGGAACGTGGCATCAACAGAGTCATTTGTTTTTCGGAAAATCACAGCCTTACTTTACCGGAAATGGAAGTTGATGACATTAAAAACGTAGTTGATGTCTGGCGGCAGCAGTACGAAGATTTGGGAGCAGAAGATTACATCAACCACGTTCAGATTTTTGAAAACAAAGGAAGTGTGATGGGTTGCAGCAATCCGCACCCACATGGACAAATCTGGGCACAATCTTCGATTCCGTCTACAGTTTTGAGAACACAGGAAAATCTGAAAAAATACTTTGATAAAAATGGAACTTCTCTTTTGGAAGATTATGTGAAAAGAGAGTTGGAAATCAACGAAAGAATCATTCTTGAAAATGAAGATTTTGTAGCTATGGTTCCGTTCTGGGCAATATGGCCTTATGAAACGATGATTATAAGCAAGAAAAAGGCTGAAAATATTTTGGAATTGTCTGACTCTGAAAAACTTTCTTTAGCGGCGATAATAAAAGATTTAACCATAAAATACGATAATCTTTTTGAGATTTCATTTCCCTATTCAGCGGGAATTCATCAATCGCCAACTGATGGAAAACCACATCCGGAATGGCATTTTCATATACATTTTTATCCGCCCTTGTTGCGAAATGCAGAAGTCAAAAAATTTATGGTTGGCTACGAAATGCTGGCCGAAGCACAGCGTGACATTACGGCAGAACAAAGTGCGGAAATATTGAAAAATCTTTCGGTTGTACATTATAAATGCCGATAATATTAAACAGCAAATTTTAATTTTAATTAAATCAAAAAGATTCGTTTAGTCTTTTTTATAAGATACTTTTATGACAAATATTAAACTGATTGTCACAGATATGGATGGTACTTTTCTAAATTCAAATTATGAAGTGAGTCCGGATTTTCCTGCAATCTATGAAGAACTAAAAAAAAGAAATATCCTTTTTATTCCTGCCAGTGGCAGACAGATGCCCGGAATTACTCAGTATTTTAAAGAAATAGAAAACGAAATCGGCTTTATTGCTGAAAACGGAGGTTATGTGATTTATAAGAATGAAGAGCTTTTTGCAGACAAATTAGAAAACTCATTTGTAAAGGAAATCATCGAAATCATTCGTGAAATTCCTGGCGCAAGAACGGTATTGTCAGCGAAGAAAAAAGCCTATTATGAAAGTGACGATGAACAATTCGTCAAGTATTTTACCAGATATTATACGGAAAATCAAAAAATAGATGACCTAACAACTGAATTAGAGGATAATACGTTTAAAATTGCAATATATCATCCCGAAGGATCTGAAGAAAATCTTTATCCTTACCTCAAAAATTTTGAGAAAAAAAACCTTGAAGTCGTGATTTCCGGAAAATATTGGGTTGATATTATGAACCGAAACATCAACAAAGGCAAAGCGTTAGAAATTCTCCAGAAAAAATTGAATATTTTACCTTCCGAAACGATGTCATTTGGCGATTATATGAATGACATTACCATGTTGCAAAAATCAAAGTATTCATTTGCTGTGAAGAATGCACATTCTTCTGTGAAAAAGGTTGCGTCTTTTTCTGCCCTTTCAAATGATGAATTTGGTGTGTTGGAAATCATAAAGGATTATTTGAAGTCATAATTTTTTGTTTTAACTCCCCGTTTTTAAATTGTTCTAAAATTGGAAAAAGTTATGTTTTGGAATAAATAATTCTTTGATGGTCAGTATTTTTAAACGAAATAATCAACAGTTTTGCTGAAAGCATCGCTTTGATTATCAATAGTTAGGAAATAAAAAAACCGACAAAGAAGTGAAAAACTTCAACTGTCGGTGTTTCTAACATGCCAGCACTCTATTCGAGCCATTTGATGGCAGGTATAGATAACGTTTTGAAGGTGTGCTATGTAATGTAAGTAAGCTCTGTGCTATAACAGCTTGGAAACAATGATTTGGTAATTAATATAGAAGATATCATTTTTTTTGTTTAACTATAAATTTTGAGATTAAAATAAAAAAAAGGCCCGAATAAACCGGACATTTTAAGAAAAGATACTGTGTATCTATTTTTTAATTACTTTGATGGTTTCATATTTTCCATGTACAAATTTAATTGTTAAAATATAAATTCCTTTGGGGTATTTTCTCTTATCCAGTTTATTATCTGCGATTTTAGATGATTAATATATTTTCTGACCGGCAATATTGTAAACATTGAGATCCTTGATTTTTTTATCAGTTTGCAAATGCAGTTCGTCAATTACCGGATTAGGATAGTATTTTATTTTGGTTGCCAGTTGATTATCATTGGGTTCCAAGGTAAGCAGAACAAAGAATGCTGTAAGCGAAATCAACACCAACCTCCTGCAAGCTTGCCCATTGCCCACCAGTTTGATCATTATTACCAGCTCCAAAATTTCCGAAATGAGAAGTATGGATAGAGTGCCATCCTGTTGCGTTGGTCTCGACTTCCATCCAATAAGTTTTTCCCGTATCTATTACGACTGGTGCATCGAAAACCAAGATGTATTTGTAAAAGTTTCCTGCTACGAGTTCTTTTTTAGCAGAAGTTGGAGTTTTGGTTGTTAAAACATTACCAGGAAGATTAGACGTTGTGTTTTTATAGAAAGTAATCTTGAATGTGGTTGCATTCGCTGTCATAATAGGTTCTAAACCATACAGAAAAATTACCGGTGGAAGATGCACTTATATCTACTGCCAATCTCTGGTTTGTAGCACCTCCCAGTTCGAAATATTGACTGGAAATACCTGTAACCTTATTTTCTTCGCAAGCTGTCAGAGTTCTTACATATCTCGCAAAGAAAACAGATAGATCTCCTGCACAGCTGGTATTTTTATGTGAATAAAAACGAATTTTTTGGTCTACGAGAGAAACGTAAGTCAATTCACCAATTCCACTAGTTAAAATATCTTGTGATTCTGTAGCTATTGTATTATAAATGCTTGTATTAGACGTTGAGAAGAAATAGGTAACGCCAGCTTTTAATTGAACCAAGGAATATTCTCCTGTTGCACCATCACTTACTATGGTATTTATCACGCCGTCTAATGTCGGAATGAATAAAGACTGTGGATACTAGCGGTGGTACATCCTAAAACTTTTGAAACTGTTAAATCATCAATCTGAAGGGATGAATAGGAGGATGTAGTCGGGATTTCACAACTTGTATTGTGATGTCTTATACCAATATATATCTTTTTGCCTCTCCAAGCACTGATGTCGATAGACCTCTGTGTTTCGACAATTGGAATATTTAGTTCTGAATATAGTTTAGGCTGCGTGAGCATTCCCGCAAACGTATTTAGTTCAGAAACATAAACTTCATAATTTTCTTCGTTTGGAACAGGGGTGAAGATGTTATTAATCAATTTCCAACTGAATTCTAGTAAAATTAAATTAAATAATTGGACCTTGATATTTTTGATTAATTTGATTATCTATATAGTTTTCAACGAAATAGTGCTACTTATTTGAAAGTTTTTTTGACGATTTCGATGATAGAACACAACTGCTAAATCATTCCTGTATTACTCGTTGCGTTAAAATAATTGAGAAGCTGTCAAAAGATAAAAACTCAGTTTAAATAACTTCCTAAGATTCTACACTTTTACTCTGCTGCCTTTTATACATCTATCAAGTATCGGAGATTGTAAAAAACTTACTATATTGAAAAGAGAAATTTATTACCTATTTTTGTTAATTCATATAATGTCAACACTAAAGGAAATAAAGATTAATCAACTTGCAAAGCGATTTGCAATACTCCTTTGCGTCTGTGCTATTGGATTATTTACCTCTCAAACCCAGAACGATGTATCAATTCTAAGAGAAGAGGTTTTAGACAAGATGCAATATAGCAGTCAAAAGCTTGTACCGCTATTGAAATATTATTCCAAAATTTCACCTGCTGATGCCCAAATTCTCCGCATAAAATCATTGCTTATAAAAGGCGATTACGAGGAAGCTACTGGCGTATTATCTGAATTAAAAGAAATTGCTTCAGATGACAGAAAATCAAAAATATTCTTTTATTATCAATATTTATATGCACAACTTTGTCAGGATTTAGGTTTCAGTCGAAAGTTAAATAACAACAGTTTTGATATAAAAGATACTCCATTTCCAATACAGAGGACTTTTCCTGATTTGGCAATTGACAGAAACAGTTTCGATGGATTTTCTCAATCTGAAAGTATATCTATGTTAAGATCAGCTTCATACGATTATGAAAAAGCGGGCAATAGCAAAGCTTTGATTCAGAGTACGATCTGGCTGGCAGAACTCCTTGACGAGAAGAGCACTGAATCAGTTTCTTTAAAAAATTATGCCTTGACTTTAGTAAAAAATACTAAACCAGATTTGTATTACGAGATATTGGTTTTTAATTTTTTAGCAAAAATAGAACTGGAAAAGCATAATCCGCAAGCAGCTTATAATTTTTTAAAAAATTTTCAAAGTTCAGCCTCAGGTATTTCCAATATAAAGCTTAAGGCAGATTACTACAGAAATCTGGCAAAAGCCTCGGCAGGAATAAATCAATTTAAAACTTTAGAAAAGGCTAATTCTAACTATTTTAACATTATCCAAACCATTGAATCAAAAAAATCTGTAGCAAAAGCAATGATGGTAAATCATCTCAATAGGATGAATGAGGAAAAACTTCAGGTTCAGAAACAGGTATTTCAGTATATCTATTTTTTGATTATTTTGATTTTTATCATTGCTATCCTATTAATTTACTGGCTCAAATTCAGATCAAAACCCGTAACAGAAGTAAATATAAATGCAGAGGTTAAAAATTTTGTCATTCCTGATAAAACAGAAAAGCGAATATTAAACAAGCTTGAAGAATTTGAAAAAAATCAGAAATTTATCCAAAAAACGGTATCGCTAAAGACTTTGTCTCAGCAATTCGACACCAATCCTAAATATCTATCCGAAGTAGTTAACAAACATAAAAATTCCAATTTCAATACTTACATTAACGATCTGCGAATCGATTACATTGTTACTAAAATCAGAAATGAGCCTGAATACCGAAAATATAAGGTTAGCTATCTTGCAGACGAGTGCGGATTTTCCTCCCACAGCCTTTTTACAACGATCTTTAAAAACAGAATGAATGTTTCGCCAACAGAATTTCTCCAAAAAGTAAACGAATGAGAGCTGTACTCAACATATTATTGATTTTTTTGGTTTTCGCTGTATTTGGACAGAACACAGAGAAGAATAAGAATGTGAAAGACGCGACCGACCTTATTTTCACCAATCCTGAAAAATCAGCACTCATATCGACCAAAATGTTGCATGAAGCAAAGGATTATGCTTCTAAAGTCAATGCTCTTTCAAAGTTGGTCAATGCACAAATGGTACTAGGAGAAATAAGCGAAGTTATTAAAAATTGCAATTACGGCATTGAGATGGCCAAGAAAAATAACGATAAAATCAATCAGATCAGGTTTTTATCGATGCTCGGAAATCAATATCAGCAAATCAATATGAATGCAGATGCCAAGAAGAATTTAGATGCGGCAGAGAATCTAATGAATGCTATATCCGTGCCCAAAGATCTTCTTTTTTTGCAAGGAAATGTATATAATGTGAAAGGCATTGTCTTCAAAAGTGAACTTAACTGTGAATTTGCTATAAAATATTTTGACAAGGCATTGTCTGTTTATAACCGGTTACCCAAAGATAATATAACTGTCACTAATCAGCTTCTAATAGATGTACAGAAGGCATTTTGTCTGGAATCAATCGGGAAAAGCAAAGATGCAGAAAATCTCTACATCGAAGTTCTGGACAGCAAAAATGATGGATTGGGTTATAATAAATATTTTGCCTCTGTGGGCTTGGTCGATATCTATTTGAAAAGAAAAGATTTGGATAGAGCTGGTCATTTATTAAATACTATTAAGGTCAAAGACTTTGTTCAATATGATCCAGAGCTGACTTCTGCTTATTATCGACTGATGGCTCAGAATAGTTATTTGAGAAAAAAACCTAAAAATTACCTTTATTATTTTGATAAATATAACCATTCATTATTGCAAATTTCTGAATCACAAAACGAAATGATTGAAAGACTTGTAATTAATGATAATGCAAATTTTATCCAAAAAAGTAATAATAACGTAATATGGAGTTTTGTTACAATCTTTGTTTTAGTCGTTATTTTATCGTCATTAGCCCTGCTTTTCTATCGTTTTTCCAAAAAACTACGTCTGAATTGAAAAGGTTTATCATTAAAATGTAAGTCTTTCATTTAAAATTATTTACCTTCTATTTTAAGCTATCATATTTGAGTATTTTTCGCAAATGTGACAGCGCTTCTGTATGTTCTTAAAGTTTATATTGATACTTTAGGATCCTCAATGATAAGATAAAATATCTACAAATTAATTTAATTTAGAGATAATTTTTCTTAATCATTTACTGTACTTAATTTCATTTAAAGAAAATTTTATTGATATGATAAAAATCAACTTTTTAGCAATTCTTTTAGGCGGACTATTATCTGCTCAGACGACTTTCACACTTGTGAAGGACATTAATCCCGGTCAGAGTAATTCTGCGCCGTCTAACTTTATGGTGTTCAATAATAAAATGTATTTCAGTGCTACTTACAGTCCGACAGGTTCTGTCACAGGAACTGAACTTTGGGAAAGTGACGGAACAGAAGCTGGAACCAGAATAGTGGCGGACATTTCTCCTGGTCTATCTTCTTCTTCTCCGACAAATCTCTATAACTTTGGTGGCAGGCTTTATTTTATAGCGGCACTTCCTGTGAATGGAACTAACACTTCCGGTGTCCTAATGTCTTACAATAATGACGAAGGTCTTAAAACAGTTTCTACAACTGCGAAGTTTGCATCCAATTTCCTTATAAGTAACAATAAGCTTTATTTCAAGGCAACTAACAGTACGGTGACGCCTAATACGCAACGCCTTTACACTCTGGATGACAGTTTACAGCCGGTTATAGTTGATGATAACGTGAACGTGATGTTCGTGGGAAATGTAGGGCAACAGATCATTGCCAACGGACAGTACAAGACAGCTACAAACCCAACTTGGTATCAGCTTTTTAGCATGAACACCAATACGCTGGATCTTTTAAAAACCATTAATCCTTCTGGAACTGCCTATCCGCAGAATTTCTATTACAGTCCGGCTCTTGGTAAATCTTTCTTCTCGGCGAATGGTGGGAATGGACAAGAGCTATGGATGTCAGACGGAACTGTTACAGGAACTATTGAGGTTAAGGATATTAATACTGCTACTGCAACAGCAGGTTCTGGTGTGGCAAACTTTACGGAGTACAATGGAAAAATCTATTTTTCTGCATCGGATGGTGCTACAAGCGGTGCAGAGCTTTGGGTCACGGACGGAACGGAGCAGGGAACAAAGATGCTGAAAGATATTTTGCCAGGTTCAACTGGTTCATTTCCTGAGAAATTAGTAGTTTTTAAAAACAAATTGTACTTCCTTCTAAATAACAGCGGCGGTGTCAGACAACTTTGGGAATCTGACGGCACGGAATCCGGCACCAAATTGCTTTCATCCCTTCCAGCAGCATTCGGATTAGCTATGTATAATGATAACTTGTATGTTTCTGCAAGAGTAAATGCCTCTGATCAAATAGGTGTAGAGTTATATAAGGTTAATCTTCCTGACGAAACCTTGGCTATCAACAATATATCGACGTCCAAAGTGAATGTCTATCCTAATCCTTCTAAAGGGGCAATTATAATCAGCAATATGACTTCTGGCACATTTGAATTGTTAGACACAACTGGTCGTCTTATCAAAGCTGGAAATTTTGAAAACAGCAAGGTCGATCTTAATTCAAAAGCAGGAAACTATATACTGAAAGTCACTTCTAAGGACAAGAAAACTCACGCATCTAATAAAGTTATCATTCAATAATAAAATTTTAAAGTCAATATGAAAAAAATAGTATTTACTCTTTTTATAGCCAACGCTCTAAGCGCACAGAGCATTACATTGCTCAAGGATATTAACCCCGGCGCAAATCCGTCGACACCGGCAGAGTTTTTTACATACAACAGTAAGCTTTACTTTAATGCCAGCAGTCCTACTTACGGTAATGAACTTTGGTCCACAGATGGTACTGCGGAAGGTACAAATCTGGCCTTTGATATAAACCCTGGTACTTCAAGTTCTTTGCCGATTTCTCTTATGAATTACAATAATAAGCTGCATTTTCTAACCATGATCGGTACGACAGGTCTTTATTCTTATGATAGTGTGGAAGGTGCGCAGCTAGTGAGCCCAGGACTTTCCACAGCTGCAAATCTTTTGCAGACTAATGACAAGATCTTCTACAGATTGAATAATAAATTATGGTATTTTTCCGAGAACACTATACACAATATTGACACACCTGTTGTGATAACTGGTCAGATGGGCGCTGTCAATGGCAAAATTATATTGGCCGCATCCCCATTAGCAGGCGTTAACAATGCCCAGATATATATGTACGATGGTACCGCGGTTTCGCTTATTAAAACCATTAATCCTAATACAACTTCCAATCCTCAAAATTTCTATTACAGCAACCAGTTAAATACTTTGTTCTTTACCGCTGGTTCTAACACATCGGGATTTGAGCTATGGAAAACCGACGGAACAACAGAAGGTACTGTTGAGGTCAAGAATATTAATCCCGGCACAGCAAACTCTTTCCCAGGAAATTTGAGGCAAGTGGGTGACAAGGTTTTTTTTAGTGCCAACAATGGAGCCAATGGTACGGAATTATGGATAACGGATGGCACTGAGGAAGGAACTAGACTGGTCAAAGATATCAACCCTGGTTCTGCGGCATCTAACCCCAGCAGTTTGACAGAACTGAACGGTAAGCTATATTTCCTGGCAAGTGATGGTTCCGGCGAAGCAAGGCTTTGGGAAAGCGATGGGACAGCGGACGGCACAAAGCTTACATTAGAACTTAGACCAGGATATACCAATTTTGTCCTTGGCAAGATGGAATCATATAATGGTGCACTTTATCTATCTGCTAAACTAAACGTAGCTAATGGGCAAGAGCTTTACAAGATCGAACTGCCTACTTTGGCTGTTTCTGATTTAAGCAAAAAAAATTCAATGGTTTATCCTAATCCTACGAGTGGGGAGATCTTCTTCAGCGGAAAAGACTATAGCAGCTATGATCTATATGATCTGAACGGGCGTCTACTAAATCAGAATGTTAAAATCAATGATAACAAAGCATATTTATCAGTTCCCAATGGAAGCTACATTATGGTTGGAAAAACCAAAGAAGGAGCTGTTAACACCACTAAAATAATTGTAAAATGAAAAAAACTTTAGCAACAATAGGGCTGATGCTGTTAAGTAGCGCTCTCACGACAGCAAAAGCACAGAACATCAATTTCGCAGACGAAAATTTCCTCGAATATATCCTGCTCTACACCGGTATTGACACTAATAAAGATGGCGAGATACAGATGACCGAAGCTGAGGCGTATAAAGGGGGGTTCACATTTACCGGAAACATCAAAGATGTCCCAGAAGTAAAATATTTCAAGAATCTTACATCTTTAACTATTAATGGTTCCAAAGTGGGAACAATAGATGTAACTGCAAACAAAGAGATTAACCAGGTACTGGTTACCAATTCACAACTTGTCAAATTGGATTTGTCACAAAATTCCAAACTCTTAGCGGTCGACATTAACAAATCATCTTACCTGAAAGAATTGACCTTCGGATTACATCCTCAATTGTCATATATCAGTCTTATGTTCAACGCAATCGAAGCGCTTAATGTTACAGGATGCCCGAGATTGACCAACTTGTATTTCGCATCCAACAAAGTATCAAGCATTGACGTCACACAAAACCCTAGACTCGCCGAACTTAATGCTGCCTCCAATCAAATATCGACGCTTGATGTGACGAAAAATACGCGTTTGACCTATCTTAACTTAGGACTTAATAAACTTCAGCAGATTGATGTTTCCAACAATCCTCTGCTCGATACTTTTATGATTCAGGCTAATCCTATCACGTCGCTTGACATTAGCAAACAACTCTACTTGAGACAGTTTGTAATGGATGGCACCTTGATACCTGTCATCAATCTTACCAATCATTCTATGCTGCAATATTTCTATGCCAATTATTCTCAGCTGACCGAAGTAGATGCTTCTAAAAACGGAGATCTGATTTATGTTAATGCCATTGAAAATCAAAAAATGAGATTCATCAACATTAAAAACGGTAACAACAGAAACGCCATCGGTTTCTTTGCGCACACAAGCCCAAATCTGAAATGTATTCAGGTAGATGATGTAGCATACAGCTCCAGCCAGCCACTTTGGCAAAAAGATTCGACAGCTGTATTCGCAACAGACTGTAGTAACATCTTGGCTAGTGAAGAAATAGTGGGCAAAGCAAAAACTTCTTTTTATCCCAATCCTACATCAGGCTATCTTTTCCTGAAAACCGAAATCAAAGATGCAACCGTATTTAATATTGCTGGTCAAAAGGTTGCCAGCTACCAGAATGCCAAGATGATTGACATCAGCCACCTTCCAATCGGTAATTACATCATCAATTTTACAGATGATAAAGGTAAAATCTCGTCACAGAAAATCATTAAAAAATAATTTTTATCTAATGAAACTAAATCACAAACATACATTTAAAATTACGATAGCGGCAGTCGCTCTGTTTGCAGGTACCGTGATGCACGCTCAGAATAGCGACAGGGCTATCATAGAACAATATCTGGTTTCAGGTAAAACAACTTTCGGAAAGACCTTTGAAATCATTCATTCCGAATCTAAAAAAGATTCTGACGGCAAAGTTGTCAACATCCAGCAAACTTACAAAGGCATCCCAATTTATGGTGCGATTTCTTCTGTCCTTTTGCGCAATAATACCGTGAAATATATGTCCGACAATTTTATAGCGATAACAGATGGTACTCCTGCTGGCAAACCATCATTGAATGTTGCTAAGGATTTTTCTACCATTTTATCATTGGCCAATCTAAATGGCGATAAGAGCGACTATACGTTTGATGGACGAAAAAATAATACGGTAGTGTCTAAACTGGTTTATTTCCCAACGAACAAAGGTCAGTTGCAATTGGCTTATGCTATTAATTTCTTCGAGAAGGGTACCAATAATTACTGGGATATCATCGTTGATGCAGCAACAGGGACTGTCATTGACAAAACAAACCTTACGGTATCTTGCCAGTTTCACGATCATTCTTTTTCTTCAGAACATCAGTTGGATAGCATTCACAATACGTCGGGAAAAGAAGCTGTTTTCCAAATCGTAAATAACAGCTCCGCTCTGGTGGACAATGCGTCTTACCGAGTATATCCATTTCCTGTAGAGTCGCCTAATTTCGGGCAACGGTCTTTGGAAACCAATCCGTGGTTTCTGGATGCCTCGCCATTAGGGTGGCAAAATGATGGTGACGAAGTTTACAATATCACTAGAGGAAATAATGCCTATGCTTATACCGATCTAAATGGTTCCAATGCATTTGGTGCAAGTGCCGATGGCGGTTCGCAGAAACTTTTTGATTTCCCCTTGGATTTGACCCAGCCGGTAACAGCCTATACTAATGCTTCAATCACCAATTTATTCTATGCGTCCAACAAGATGCATGATATCTTCTACAGATTTGGATTTGACGAGGCTGGTCGTAATTTCCAGTCAAGCAACTTTGATAAAGGTGAACCTTATACTGATTATGACCCTGTTCTATCGGAGTCAAGAGATGGCGCATCTCTTAATAATGCCAACTTTGCGACACCACCCGACGGCTTTTCTCCGAGGATGCAGATGTACCTGTGGAGATACGGTTATTTGTTGAGCTACAATGCGCCATCAGATCTAATTAACAGAAAACCGCCAGCAGGATATAATGTTGATTTTGGAGGTGCCTTTCCGGTGAATTCACCATTGACAGGCGATGTTGTGGTGGCAACACCTGAAGATGCTTGTACTAACCTGACCAATACAAATTTGACAGGGAAAATTGCACTGATTCAACGAGGCACCTGTAACTTTGATGTCAAATTCAAAAAAGCACAGGATAAGGGTGCGAAAGGCGTTATAATCTATAATCAGACTCCTGGACAGACAATAATCAATATGAGTGGTACTGACGCAACGGTATCAATACCTGGAATCTTAATTGATAACGAAGAAGGACAGATAATTAAAGGTAAGATAAACCAGAATGTCAATGTTAACGTCAATCTAAAATACAATACCTTTGATGTTGACGGAAGTCTTGATAATGGTGTGATAGCGCATGAATATACTCACGGCATCTCTACACGAAGTACCGGTAATGGTTACAGTTGTCTGAACGCGGCGTATGCTAATGAGCAGATGGGTGAGGGATGGTCAGACTTTATGGCACTGATGGTAACAGGTGCGGCTAATGCTACAGCTTCTTTACCAAGATCTACAGGTAGCTTTGTGTCGAATCAAAGTGCAAATGGTCCAGGCATAAGGCCGGCCAAATATTCTCCTGACTTTGCAATCAATGATTATACGTATGGTGACACCAATGGAAAATATCTGGATGATGGCACAGGAGGTCTTTATGTTGATGTTCACGGTGTAGGATTTATCTGGGCAACCATGTTATGGGATCTTCACTGGAAATTTGCGGATAAATACGGTTATTCGAATGATATTGCTAATAATCCGAATTCAGGAAGCGGTAAGGTAGTTCAACTTGTAATGGAAGCTATGAAAATACAGGGCTGCTATCCGAGTTTCATAACTGGGAGAGATGCGATCATCGCTGCAGATGCAGACCTGAACAACGGTGAGAACAAATGTATGATATGGAATACATTTGCCAAACGTGGGCTGGGAGCAAGCGCTAGTGCTGGAGCAACAAGAGGAGCTTTACCTAATGCCATCTCAGACCAGATAGAAGATTTTTCTGTTCCTGCGGAATGTTCGTTGGGAACTTCTGAAATAAGTGTCAATAAGAAAATTTCTATATATCCTAACCCTGCCAGCAATGAGGTATTCATTAAAATGAATGGTGTACAAATCACAGGAAAAATAAAAGTTTCCATATTTGATATATCTGGTAAAAAAGTGGATGAACAAGTAGTCAGCGCTAAAGAATCTGTCCATACTTCTGCACTTCCTAAGGGAAATTACATCTTAGTCGGTGATGGCATTGGTGTTACTTTCAGCAGCAAACTGATTATCAACAGATAGATTAAATATTTTTGATATGATTAAAATGTCACCGAATGTTTCCAGTCGGTGACATTTTTTTCAGTTTTAGTCAGGTCTTCTCTGTCCCAATGAAAAATGATAGAGCGTATTCTCAATCTTTTTATAGGAAAGAACTTTCCTCAAAGTAAGTTAAATTTTCCTACTTTCTAAATGTTGAAATTGTGTTCGATTTCACTATGAATGTTAATCTATTCAACGCTATGTAAGTGTTGGAGATGCATATACCCCCATTTACGCATTTCCCGAACAATGGGATAAATACTTTCCCCGTATTCTGTCAAATAATATTCGACCCTCAGGGGAACTTCATTAAAAACCTTGCGGGTAATGATGCCATCGCTTTCCAGTTCTTTCAATTGTTTGGCGATTGTCCGCTCACTGATAGTGGGAAGTGTTTTTTTCATCTCAGTAAAGCGGTTCCTTTCTTTTTTGATCAGGACAATAATAGTTGTTTTACATTTTCCTTTGATAACCTGCAGGAAAACATCCGATGGGCAGACCGTTTCAGTTTCTTCTATCTCTGGCATAATTTTATCGTCTGGTAATCAATAAACTAAACTTTTATGCAGTATATGGCCTTTTTGTAAGTTATTGTTTATTAATAATTTAATTATCAAATTTACTAAAAATTATTCTTATGAGCAGAACATTCAGGGCCTTGATGGTGAGAGAAAGTGAAGGTGTTTACAATAACGCTGTTGAAGAGGTGCCATTCAGCGAAATGGTTGAAAATGAGGTATTGATAGAAGTGGAATATTCATCCGTGAATTATAAAGATGCTTTGTCTGCTTCCGGAAACAAGGGGGTAACGAGAGAATTCCCTCATATACCGGGAATTGATGCAGCCGGAAAAGTGGTTTCTTCAAAGTCAGGCTTATTCAAGGAGGGAGATTCTGTTATTGTCACGGGATATGACCTTGGGATGAATACCTGGGGTGGCTTCGGACAATATATTAGTGTTCCTGCCGGGTGGGTCATCAGATTGCCTCATGGATTAACGCCGTTTGAAGCAATGTGTTACGGTACTGCGGGCTTAACAGCTGGTATTTCCGTATTTAATCTTATTAAATCAGGACTGACTCCGGATAAGGGGAAAATCGTGGTGAGCGGTGCTACGGGAGGCGTAGGCAGTATTTCTACCGCAATCCTTGCAAGGATAGGATATGATGTGGTCGCAATCTCCGGAAAAAATAACAATGATTATATAAAGAATACACTTGGAGCATCAGAAGTGATTTCCAGGGAAGATTTTACCGCAAAATATGATGCACGGGCAATGTCAGCCACCGATTTCGCCGGAGGTATCGATTGCGTTGGCGGAAAAATACTGTCGGGAATGATCAAATCTCTCAAATACGGAGGTGCAGTAACATGTTGCGGTAATGTGGCATCCGGGGACCTGGCTACGAGCATTTATCCCTTTATTTTGAGAGGGATCAGATTGATTGGTATAGATTCTGTGGAACAGCCATTATCCTTTAAAGAGGAAATATGGAGTTGTCTTGCCGATGATTTCAAACCGGATTTTTTATCAGAAATGGTACAGGTCATTTCAATTGAAGACCTGCCGGATGCATTGGAGACAATCCTTAAAGGAGGTGCGGAAAAGCGTTTTGTGGTGAAACATTAGCCAATTATATTTCTTATAATAGATAATCCGATGACATTTATTTTTTCATAATTTTTTATTATTTCTCCTATAGAAAAAGTTATATTATTATCATCTTTCGGAAGTTTAGTTGTTAAAGTGTACTTTGTTGAACAGCCATTTAAGCACTGAGATGGTGTTCAACAAACATTTTCAGGTATGTCCATCGGCCTTTGGCCTATTTCGTATAGTTTTCTCTTGCCTGGTTCAGCTCATTGCTGTTACGGGCAATCCATAACCAAAGCGGAGTAACCTGCACCAATAAGCCACGGCCTAAGTTGTTAATTCGTATTCGACCTTTGGCGGCACTTCGGGATGGACGGTCCGTAAAATGAGCCCGTCTCTCTCCAGTTCGCGCAGGCATTTGGTCAACATCCGTTGACTGATACCCTTGATGTGGTTCTCCAAGTTTGTAAAACGCATTTTACCATCTATTCCCAAGCCATGGATTACAAAGAGTGACCATTTGTTGCCGACATGATTTAGTATATCATGTTTAAGCTGATCCTGTTCTTTGTTCAGTACCTTGCAAATGTCGTCCCAGGCATTTACGATTTCTTCGTCCGTCATCAGTCTTTCCATAAAGTATATTTAATGCAAATAAAGATAGATTTTTCTGATGAAAAAACTTTTGTCAAAAGGAACTTTATAATAGTGATGCATTTAGAAAATAAAATTTGACCTTCATTTAAAATTAATGTGACTAAAACTCAAAAAACTAACATCGATGTACGTAGCTCACAATGAGGTGTCTTATTGTTTTTTGGGTTTGAAGGTGGTAATTTTGCATATCAAGAAGAATTCATTAGGATAATTGATTCAAATTTTAATTATTTTAATATGGAAAATACATCAGTTTTAATTTTGGGTGCAGGTGAGTTAGGTATGCCTATTATACGAAATATATCAAAAAAGGCTAAAAACTATAATAACATCACAGTAACCGTACTGTTGAGAGAAGCAACGATCAACTCTGAAGATCCAGATAAGAAAAAGAATGTTAGAGAGATCCGGGAATTGGGTGTGGAATTGCTTGCGGGCGACCTGTCAGCTACGTCTTCTGAGCTTATTGATATTTTCAGAAATTACGACGCTATTGTTTCGTGTACAGGTTATGGAACAGGCGCGGGAGGTTTTCAGCTGAAGTTGGCCAATGCGATATTGATGCCTGTGTCAAAAGATATTTTCCCTGGCAGTTCGGAGTGGACTTTGAAGTGATAGGGCAGGGAAGCGCGCAGGATCTTTTTGATGAGCAGCTTGATGTGAGAGAGCTTTTGAGATCACAAAGTGCCACAAAATGGGTTATTATTTCTACAGGTATGTTTACCAGTTATCTTTTTGAACCGTTCTTCGGTATTTTAGATATGGAAAATAGATTAATCAATGCTATAGGTGGATGGGATACGGCAGTTACATTGACCACACCGGATGATATTGGACGGCTTACCGCTGAGATTTTCTTTACAGAACCGCAGATTGAAAATGAGATCGTCTATATCGCCGGTGATACGATCACTTACGGAGATCTGGCTGATATTGCAGAATCATTATCAGGCCGGAAGTATGAGCTTACGCTTTCTGATATGGAAGAGATTACAGATGAACTTAAAAAAGATCCTACCAATTTTGTTAAAAAGTACCGTTCTGTATTCGGAGCAGGAAGAGGTGTTTCCTGGCCGCTGGAGAATACCTTCAATGGCAAGAACGGAATTCCGACAACCTCTGCCAAACAATGGGCGAAAAATAATATGGAATGGGAAGCTTATAATAAATAGTGGGAAAGTATAATGATATTCAACAAATTATAATTATTATCCGACAAATTGAATTACAAAGTTTGTTGCAGATTACAGTTATAAAAACTTCATTTTTAATCACAGTATTATGGTGTTACAAGTTACATAATCCCCAGACAATCAATTTGGGGTATCGGATAAAGTCTATACATCGTAAAAATATTGTCACTTATGGATTCACACTGCGGCCCGTCCGAATGTGATCAAATTGTTGTCGGGATCAAAAAGTGAAAATTCCTTCTGACCCCAAGATCTTTCGCTTAGACTTCCTGCCGGATGGATCTTAATATTCTTACCTAAACAATAATTGTATAGAGCCTCAATATTAGAAGTCCGGATGTAGATCTGTCCGTAATTTTCAGTTGATATCAAATCTTTGAATTCAAAAAAAATGAATTTCGATAGTACCGTTTTTCATCATAAGATAGCCTTCAAAATCATTTGCAGAAGCTTCAAATCCATAGGAATGCATTTAGAGTTTCCTGCTGGTATTTTATTAAATCAGATCGTATAAAATTAATCAATAATTTAAGTTGCATCTATTAATTCTAAGTGTTCCTATTAATAGTATAAAAGACCTCATTGATTTGCCTAATACTTTTCTTAGACAAAATGCCTACCTCATAACAAAACATCTCATTTTTTTCTTTTCTGGATATTACAATGCAGATATAATGTGAAATGATGCTTTTTTCAAGTTTACAAAAATTTATTTTATCAAGTGGCTGCTCCATAACTATCATGTCACCTCGGTTCTTAAATGGTGTATAATACGTCGTACAAAAATTTCCGCCTGTTATTTCCATTTTGAAATATCTAAGGGTCAAAAATTTAAATGCTAGTATTGCCATAAGAAAAACCAAGCCAATATATAAAGTGATATTAGTGTTGGATAATATGCAAATGATAGAAATAGATAAAATATTAACTACTATTATCACAATTATCCAAATAGATGTTAAGGTTGCTATTTTATTGTCAAAACACATCTTGTCACTTTTAACTATTTTCAAATTCCAGACTAAGCATCTTTTTCCACTTTTCGATAATGTCAGCTTTTCCCCAATTAATGGATTCATTAAGGGATAATCGCATTAGTAATTCTAATCCCTCCCCATTATAAATTAAATACTGTAATTTTTCTTTAAAAAGATATTTGTCGTGTAGGGGAATAAGATAACCATTTCGATTATTGATGATCTCGGCTGGACCAGTAGGACAGTCATAACTGATCAGCACATTGCCACAAAACATAGCTTCGATTAAAGTTGTTGGCAGTCCTTCCACCACAGAGGTCATACAAAAAATCTTAGATTTCTTAAAGTGATCCACCATCATATCAGAATTTATGCTTCCGAGAAATTTTACGTTTTTTAATCCAAGTGCAACTGTTTTTTCCGTGAGTTTTTGAAACTCTGCACCGTTTCCTGCTATATTGACCGTCCAATTCTCCGGCATTTTTGTCATGCTAACGATCTCAAGAAACTCGTCAATGTTTTTTTCAGGTTCGAGCCTGCAGGCGAGAAATATGTTATTTTCTTTCTCAGAAAAATTTATAGCAGCATTCTCATAATCATCACCGATGATATTGGATATTTTGACAGTATTTGAATTTATCGTTTTGTAAAATTTGACAGCTTCATCTGTCAGGCAAATGATGCCCTTCAGCTTAGAATATCTTTTCCTAAGCCATTGGTAATATAATAATCCTCCTGTCTTGTAGTTGATATGCTCCCAGGCAATCACTTTCTTTTTAGCTTCGGTGAAAGTTAGAAATGTAGATAATTTATACCAGCAGGAAATAATTTGATCATAGTTCTGGTGATTTTCGCTGATCCATTTTTTCAGCATAAGAAATGATCCCAAGTCGTAACTGTAGTTTACTAACTTACGACTTAAACCTGCAAAATATCTTTTATAATAAAGAGCTGATGCAAATCTGTACTGAGTTGTATCAAACGTGTCTAGATATATTTTCCTTACTCGGCTATCGATTTGAAAAAAGTCCTCATGCTCAGACATCAGGAATAATATTGTTATCTCAATATCTTTATAAGCCAAATTTTCAGTGATTTTTGCTATAGCTTTTGAAATTCCGCCCTGTTTTATATTCTGGTAGTAAACAAACAATATTTTTTTCTTCATAAAAATATGTGATCAAAGATTAGTGAATCCAGCTTTAAACCATTACTCCGGTACCAACTATACCTATAAAAATGGGATTGTTTTAAAAAAGCACAGGGATAGAACCCTAAAAATATTATGAAAAAAATTGCTATCAATTTCACTTGTCCCTGTGCCATACCTATAATTTCCTTATTTCTCTTTCAGATTAAATTGTGTTCAGCTTAAAAAAATGCAAATTTGAAAAAAGGGTAATTGTGCCTTTTTGCTTGCTGCAATATTATCTATGCGGTAGATTATTCTATAAATAGCATTTCGAAATCTATGTTGTGCAATCTTTACTATTTTAAGTGGGTGTCTATTTAAAATAGACATAGGGTCGTTTCAATGCTATAAAACACAAATTAAAAAACAAGGAAACGACTTAGTCCTATGCCAGACCAGGCTCTCTGGTTTTATTTTAAAGCATCCTTAAGATATTTTTACCCATATAATTTCTAAACCTGTTAATGATCTTTAATATAAAGTATTGTAATTTTGGTGTTAATAAAAAAACACAGGGAACTGATAGTGTTATGAAGTCTAATTAATCATGGAAATGTGTCCCTGTGTCGGGTATACCCCTTTTTTTCTGATGCTGCATAAAGATGCAGAACGATAATTTTTGTTATTAAAAAGACACAGGGCCGTTTTCAATGCTAATAAAAACACAAATGAAAAAACAAAGCCAACGATAGATGCCCTGTGCCAGACCAGAATCTCTGGTTTATCTTACTAAATCTTTACTCATAAGCTGATACCAATTATTTTGAAGTAATGTCAATTTATCTGTACATATTTTCAATTAAATAAATAGACACAGGATCGTTTTCAGTACATATAAACACGTGAAAGTAAAGAAAACGATGAATCCCTGTGTCAAACCAGACTATCTGGTTTTATCTTACATAATCCCCTTTCGATAAGGGTAATAACTAAAACATTGTTATTTTTTGATCAGTTTTTTTGTGACGGTAATGCCATTTTCAGTTGTCGCTTTTATATAATAAATTCCTTTGGGTAGGGTAGAGACGTGATTTTTACCGTTAATCAAAGTTTTGACTAATTTTCCGTCTACAGAGTAAATATCGATATAACTCAAGGCGTGATTGGTGCTGTAGATTAAATAATCTTCTACGGGATTCTCAAATACAATCTTGACTACTGATTTTGAGTTGACTGCGGACAAACTTGTGTCGTTGCTGGTGATGTATTTAGTGATAAATCCGTTTCCATTTGCTACAATGTTGTCTTCATTAATAATGAGACAGCCAATGGAATGAAAATCAGGATCACTTTCTACATAATACCCGAACACCGAATCCATATTGCCATTTGATTCAAGTTTTGAAATAAAATATTCATTATTGGTCTGATTCATTCCTCCGACGTAGTAATATCCATCTTTTTCGACGATGCTGAAAATCAATACTGGGAATGGCAGCATCGCAGAATTAAATACAAAGGACGTATCCAAATTTCCATCTGGACTTATTCTTCCCATCTTTCCATCCATATTGGCGTATATCAGGTGGTTCTTGCTATCCAAAAAAGCTGATGCAATCGGTCCTGGATCAAACGTCAAAGTTAAAGAGCCATTGTTGCCAAATGTCGTCATGGGCTCTCCATTTCTGTTATATTTTTCGATTGTACCGTTAGAAGGAGTGTCACTTGTAAAACTCACAATATTGGAAAAGTTGTCCAGAAAGATAAACCGCCCCTGAGTCGTGATCGTTCCTCCCGTTCCGAATGATGTGTCTATCGTACCGTCGCTGTTCAATCTGTACACTATTCTTTTTTGCAAATAGCTGTTGTCACTAAGTGCTTCTCCATAAAAAATAATTTTATCACCCATTTGGAGTAGCCCATAGTACCGTTTATCAATATCAGAAGATACATTCCCAAATGATGCAGTACCGCCAATTCCGAATGTCGGATCCAATTGGCCGTCTGGCAGAAACCGGATAATATCTGCATACGTTTTCAGGTCGCCTCCTGTACCCCGATGGAATCCCATTATCAGGAGTTTGCCGTCCGGCTGCCTCTGTAAATTACTGTTTGGATTTAAATAAGAATCGACAACAGCCTTCCCATTTACCCCAAAACTGGTATCTACAACGCCAGAGCTGCTTATCTTTGAAAGTACAGTTTTTGTATATCCTGTTGTACTATCTCCCATCAAAGAAGTGAAATATATATTCCCATCCTGATTCTGAATCATTTCTGAACCGTAAACATCATTTACTGAATTTACTGAATTTGTGATGGTGAATTTGCCATTAGTACCGAATGTTTGATCTTTAGAAATAATCTGTGCCGTGAGGATATTCACTGTAGAGATGCTTGTGAATAAGATTGTTTTCTTCATAAATATTAAATAAATAATTTTTTCCATTTCGCAACAGTGTTGCGACTGAGATTGAAATGCATAGCCAGCTGGCTGTTGTTCAAACCATATTTTTTCTGATAGTCCAGAATTTCAAAAATGTCTGATTTATTATATGATTTATGCTGCTGATTGAACAGTTCCGAATCCTTACTTTTTTTTCCGGAGATCTTGCTGTTAAGCTTTATAATATCCAATACAGAGAGGTATTTTTTAGAGAGCAAAGATCTGCAAGACTCTATTTTATCCGGGTGTTTTGTATTGATTAAATCGGTGTAGATGCGTATGTAATCAGGACCTTTATGACTCATCTCAAAATTTGTTTATGATTGTTCTGGTTTTCTTTTGCTTTCAAAATGCCTTCGTTTATCAGATCTATGCTTTCAGAAGCCAGGATGCCCAAGTTGTAGATAAACACTTTATTCTTATATCTGCCATAAACACCGATACGGATATAATTAAATACCGAATGCTTTTCCAGCTGGCAAAAGCTGATTTTATACCAGGGCAACTCCAGGTTCGCAGACCTGTACCTTTTGATCAGTGGGTGATTGTACTTTATAGAAATTAAGTCCTCTGAAAGCTCCAGCTTGAAATATTTTATCGTTACAAGCTTATAAGTGAGAAGCGCTAAGAGTAATAAGATGGAAATGTACAATGCCAAATGAGTAATTCGGAAAAGAATGCAGGTCAGAAGACCATACAAGGTCACTAATACTGCACATATTATCAAGTAAATATATCTGGTCGCTGCTGCTTTATTATCTATAGACATTGCTGCGTATTTTTAAATGTTAACTCAGTAAAACAATTCATTTTGTATTTTGCCGGTCTCTCCCGGAGTCGTTGTAACGGAGTGTACAAGATCTATGAGTGACTGGTAATAATGGTAATCCTGAAGATCCTCCGAAAGCCGCATTTTTATTTCCACTGCTTTTTCTTCCGGCAGCTGGTTCGACGCCAGCAGTTCTCTCACCTTATCACAAAAGCCGGCTAATGATTCTATTCCTGCGGAGGGGAGTATTTTGCTATCCATTTGTATAGTGTTGTTTTTGGTATTCCGTAAACTTCTGTTATCTGTGCCTTTGTCTTTTTTCCTGTGTCAATCTGCTCCAGTACAAAATCTATAATTTCTCTGGTGTACATATTTTTCCTGTACTGTGGAAGAGCGCTTTTCTGCTCCGGCTGGTAGCTCTGGAAATTGCGTCCAGCCTTAGGTGAATACAGAATAAGATGCTGGGAGTAGAGCCTAAAGAAGTCATATTCCAAAAGCTTGCTCCACCTCAAGAGCACTTCGGCATCCAGGCTTTGGGAAACAAACATCGCTTCTATATCCACCTTCTTGCATTTCAAAAATCTACAGGTTCGCTGTGTAGAGATTTTCATTTCCTTATATCTCATTTCGATGAGAGATCCAATATGTATATACTTCAAATCCAGCATAGTATTTTTTTTTGAGACGTGGGACACTTATCAAACAATTATTTTTTAATACTTCTTCTGCCAATGTGGAAGCTCTCCACCTTATTATCTTTAAAATGTAGGTGAAGATATATCCATCTTCCCAGCCAGTCCTTTCTCAGGTTGTAAGTCCATATCTCATTATGATAAAAGTTAAATCCTTCACCCAGCTCGCTCTTCACCTCCTCACGGGATTTCCCGGTCAGCTCTTCATACTTTTGTTTTTTATACTGATGTCTCATCGCCTGTTTTCTATTTTTGAATCGCCTTCAGATTGTTTGCAACATTGCGCAGCGGCAAGTGTATCCGTTGCTTAATGCGAAGCAATGCTCTTCCTAAATACTTATTACGACTGATGCTAGGCGCTGCACATTCCTTCTATTTCACGGTTAGCAGTTTGTCAAAGGAGATGATCCTCGGATCTTTCAGCTGGGAGCTTCCGGCGTACTGTGTCACGATTTCCAATTTGTAGGTGCCGGCAGGCAGTTCTGGAATCACTATGATAAGTTCCGATGGATTGTTGTTCACCATATCACTCTCATCCACCTGGATCCGATCCTGAGTCGTATTATCAACCAGGAAGACGCCGTTTGATCTGCTGTCGCCCCACACCTTTATTTTGCTGCCAAGTATTTTCAGGTTTTTGCCCGGGGTCAGCAGGTCATTCACAGAATCTGTTCTCACATCCCTCACCTGGAGTATCACTGCCGAAGCATCCGCCACGCCCAGGATATTCACCTCTATGTTGTCAATCTCCGCCCTTAGCTTTTCTCCCTGGTTGAACTGGAAGAGGATATTGTGCTTGGCAGGGTCAAATGTCTCACTGGGACTGCCGAACACGCCCCGGATATTGGTACTTGCTGTGAAATAGCCGGTGTTCACGGAGTATCCGTCGCACAACTGGTAGGCCATTTCTTTCAGAAAGAGTTCTGTGGCATGTTCCATAGTCTGTGCGGCTACATCTGCGCCGCCCCGGCTGACTGCCGCTTCACAGATTTCTTTCACATTCAGCGAGCGCTCGCTTACGGTGCGTGCGATGTAATCATTGGGGTTATCTTTTGTAAGGACGTTGTCGTAGAGGTATGCCTTGATTTTGTGAAGTATGTTTGCCATCTTTTTAGTTTTTTTGGTATCAGTAATTATAAATTTGCAGGTTATGCCCAAGTAGAGGAAAAGAAATCATACACCTGGTCATCTGTGAAAAAAAGGTACAGGCGTCTGTTAATCCCAAAAAAGTTCTTTCCGACAATGAAGATCCATTCATCGGACTCATAGGGTGAGCGCGGCATATCCAGTATGCCCACAATATCCTGTTTGCTCTTTCCGATGAGGCTTTCGTAAAATGCCTCACGAAACATCTTTGTGTTATTTGTTTTGTAGATCATCTGCTGAGATATTAACTTATTGTCTGGTGCCGGATTACTTCAGGAGGTCGGTTATACCCGCAGTAATGTCCTTTGCTTTGTTCAGCCAGGCAGCTGCGCTGCCCAGCGTATCCGTATC
Source organism: Epilithonimonas sp. JDS (assembly GCF_021261315.1). GTDB lineage: Bacteria > Bacteroidota > Bacteroidia > Flavobacteriales > Weeksellaceae > Epilithonimonas. The sequence goes on along the minus strand of NZ_JAJSAX010000003.1, from coordinate 7,444 downwards.
CCACACCACATCCAGCCTGTTCTTTTTGGCGTATGCTTCTATGGCTGCATTCAGTTTTTCTATGTAGGTGGCAACATCGGTTTTGTACTTCTGCTCCAGTATACTATTGTATCCGGCTATGCGGTTTTCCAGCATTTTGTTTTCGTCTTCCAGCAGCTTCAGCCTCTCTTGATCCACCTTGTTCATCCGCTGCTTCAGCGTAGGAAGGTCTTCACCGGGCAACGGCTTGTACACAACACTGAGGCTGCTCAGTTTTTCATCAATTGCCCTCTTTGTGCCTTCTATCTCTTTCTGGTAAGCAATTTTGGTACTGTCTAAAGCTTTAGCCTGGCCGGTGTAGCCCTTCATCTGCTCCAGTATTTTGGTGCGGGAGAGGTAGCCCATATTCTGAGCGGTGCATAGCAGTGCGCTGCAAAGCAGTGCTGAGGTCATAAGTGATTTCAGATGTCTCATTTTATATTTTGATTTTTAATATTTTAGGTGTAGGTAAAAATATAATATCAGGCGGCCACAAGCTTTCGTAAGGATCTGTACCGCCACCAGAGCTTTTTCATCGTAGGCCGCTCTACCAAGATGAAGAATACGGCGCTTACCAGCAAGGTAAATATCAGGGTGTAGAACAATCTCACAAAAAAATCTGTCAGGTAGCTATTGCCGATCAGCGTGTGACGCAGAAAGACTGCATGAACCATGTATATCACCTTCTGATGGAGCATATAAATGGAGTAGCACATGCCTCCGATCGTGTAAACAATTTTATGCTCCAGTATTTTTATAAAATATTTGGTCCGCGGACTGCACACCAGCAGTACAAAGAGCAGTGCGCCTGTCACAAACTCTATGGCACTGAACCAAAGCAACGCTAGTGATGAGAAACACGCCACGTCGAATAAAATATATTTGCCGGCCCTGTCTCTAAACTGCATACAGACATCCAACGCCAAAAAGCCTGTAAGGAAGTAATGTATGTAATTCAATACTGATGGGAAATCAAATAGCACAGGCTTCCAGAACATAAAAATGCTTATCAAGGTGAGTAATGCGATACGCCTCGGAAAACGGGGGAGCCTGAAAACAAGTGCCAGCAAGGGAGCCATAATGTAGAATTGGATCTCAATTTCCAATGTCCACAGAACGGTATTGAGCACCGGCATCTCACCATAGATGATCTCGTGGCTGTAGAAAATCGAAGCCAGAAGATGCGGGAACGCCCAGCTGAAAGTTTTTGTTTTGAGTATGAAGACCGTCAGTACAAACAGCAGGATCAGGTGGATGATGTAGGGCGGTTCCAGCCTGGTCAGCCTTCTGATGTAGTAATCCCTGAGGGAAAACTTCTGACCACTGTCGGCATAACTGCTGTAGAAAGGCATCGCAATCAGGAAGCCGCTGATTGAAAAGAAAAGGATCACACCCATCACGCTTCCCTGCAGATAGTCCTGGATAAACCTGTATTTCGTGATAAAGCCAACATGCTGATCATCGTAATAATCTATAAAATGAAAAAGAAATACGCTGATCACCGCAAAGAACCGTAAGCCGTCTATGTAGAGCAGCTTCTTGCCGGACGAGGTGACCCGCTGGAGGAGCGGTAATATTTTTTCTTGAGCAGTCATTGTGTGTTTTTGTGTTTTAATCTTTAATCGGTAGCGCGGCAGGGCGTTTGCCCTGCGCATTGCTACCTTTTTGATTCATCATTTGTGGTTTTCAGAATCTCTCTTTATTAACTAACTTTAAAATTTTCCGGCTTACCGGCAGAGCAGGTGCCCTGCAGGATCAGACCGGTGATTCATCATTTGTGCGTTCAGAATCTATGTTTATCATATTTTTTCAAATTTGAGTATCAGCCGCAGGGCTGTAAGCCCTGCTGAATTGATACTTCCTGATTGATCCATCATTTGTGCGTTCAGAATCTATTTTACTTAACCATTATTATAAACTTTCGTATCAATTACAGGGCACTGGGCCCTGCAACATGATACTGTCTGATCCATCATTTGTGCAATTAAGATCATTTAACAATTATAATTTTTTAACAATCAGCTGTTGCACAGATACATTGATCATTTGTATTTATTTCAATAGTAGAAGAGGGATAAGAAAAAGAGATTAACCATTTGTTTGATGTATGGCCATTATGCTATCAATTTCCATAATCATTTTAAAAATTGCCGGACACACCTTCTCCAAAAAGGGACATGTGTCCAGGCAACTAAAAACATAAATGGTCTCTTCTTATCAATTATTCCTTCTATCTCAACTTAAAATTCCATTTTATCCCGAATATCAATCTATATCTTCGATGCTTAACGTCTAGTGTCACAATCAAAAGTTGCCCGGCACACCTCACTGGTGAGAACGTGTGCCTTCGCAACTTAAAAAAAACACTGATGATATAGTTTTATATTATTTCTTTAATTGTCGTACAGCAGTACCGCATTTCCAACCGTCGCATTGAGCGTGGTGGGACTGCAAGATGATCCTGTAGAAAATCTTGTGGAGCTGCCGTATTGGAATGTATCACCAGGATTCATGGCAAATGCCGTGTAATCTTCCCACCCCGCAGGCTCTATGGCTCCGGATGCCGCACACGTACCACTTTCATTCTGGAAAAATATACTGTACGAGGTACTTTTATTGTTGTTCTTAATAACCCGGATGCCGGCATTCTTTACACCGCCTGATACGCTGGCAGACCATCCCGATCTCCGAATCCAGACGTAGCTCCCTGCATAGGGTGCTGTAAAAAATGTTCCCCAGTTCTGAAAATAGGTCAGAGGATCTGGATTGTTGTCATTGTTAGTCATTGTATGGCTGTCGCTGCGGTTGATGTCCCATCGGCAATTGATCTCTCCACCGCTTCCGCTCATCGTAATGCCGTTGGCTCCATTAAAATCCATTCCACCTGTACCGCTGAGGTTGACAGCACCGATGTTGCGGTTCTGGTCTACGGTTACCGTTATGCCGTCATTCACGGTCTGGGAGGCGCCGGCATTATTGTAAAGCGTATAGGGGAAATCCCAAACTTCACACTTGCCGATGCTGCCGCTGTAGAACGCGGTATTGGCCTGGCCGTATGCGCAGAGGGTGATGCTTATTAAGAAGAAAAGAATATTTTTTTTCATGTTTTTTGAGTTTGGTACCGGTGTTGCGTTGGCCGGCAGCTTGTATATTTTTTATGGTATTGATTGTGCCGCCTACTGCGGGGTCTTTGTAACTGTTTCACCCGGCAATGTTCAAAAACCGTAAAGGCGTGAACGTCGGGCGTATCCGGTTAGTTTTCATATACTATTGCAGCGGCTCCTATCACAAAATCCAATAGCGAATTGTTACAGGAAGATCCTGCTACATACACGGTGGAGGCAGCGTAGGAGAGGCCCTGTCCTGCCCCTAAGCTCAGCGGGCCGACGGGATACGTCCAGGTGGTGACGACATAGGTTCCTCCTGCGAGTCCACAGCTTCCGTATGTGTTCTTAAAATAAATAGGATCATAGGTATCGCTGCCTTGCTTCCGAACCCCAAAACCTCCGCTATGGTAAGCACCAATCATATAGGCAGACCATCCGCTGACCATTCTCCAGCGGTAGGATCCCGGATAGGGCGCGGTAAAGAAAGTTCCTGAATCATAGCTGACGAACGGATTGCCAGACGAATTGAGGGTCGCGATATCGTTGTTGTTCACCACCACCTGATGTCCGAATTCCGGGATGTCCCACCGGCAGTTGATTTCAGTACCGGATCCGCTCATCGTAATGCCACTAGCTCCACTAAAATCCATTCCACCTGTACCGCTGAGGTTGACAGCACCAATGTTGCGGTTCTGGTCTACGGTTACCGTTATGCCGTCATTCACGGTCTGGGAGGCGCCAGCATTGTTGTAAAGCGTATAGGGGAAATCCCAAACTTCACACTTGCCGATGCTGCCATTTGTTGTGGCAGTATTTACCTGGGCAGCAGAAAGGATGATGCCGCCAAGAAACAAGCTCCAGAAAAATATGGTCTTTTCTAACATATTCTATATATAATTAGTGCTGATGCTTTTACTTATACCTTAAATATTTTGCAACTGTTTATCCTGTCAGTTATCATACAGCATATATGCACCTCCTGCAGTAAATGACAGTGTGGTGTCATTGCAAGCGGGATCTGTGCTGCTTGCCACATTGGCAACATAGAAGATAGAATCACCCGCGGCCATGCTGCCAAAATAGATATTGTTCCACTTCGGCGGAATACTCCCAGATCCCCCGGGAGCAGTGCCGCAACGCCCCGGCTGATCCTGCTCAAAGGTTTGCAGCTGTCGCCCCTTCACGCTTTTCACCGTGATCTCCCCAAGGAGGTAAGCACCCGATACAGTTGCAGACCACTCTGAATTTTTACGTATCCACATATAATTGCCGGCCTGAGGTGTCGTAAATACAGTTCCCAAAACCAAAGGCGTGGAGCTATTGACCAGCGTATGGCTTCCTCTGCTTTCCAGATCCCACCGGCAGGTGATTTCAGTTCCGGATCCGCTCATGGTAATGCCGTTGGCTCCGCTAAGATCCAGCGCTCCCGTTCCGCTAAGGTTGACAGATCCTATGTTCCGATTCTCATCTACCGTCACCGTAATGCCATCTCCAACAGTCTGGGAGGCACCGGAATTATTGTAGATGGTGTACGGATAGTCCCACACGAAGCACTTGCCGATGCTGCCACTTTCCACAGCGGTATTACTCTGTGCAAAAACTATCACACAAGAGAAAATCATTAATGCTGTAATTTTATTTTGCTTTGCCATCTTGGTTCTCTTACTATTTTCTTTAGTATAAACTGCTCTGTAGCTAGTATCTAAAAACTGTTTATTATGCTATTTTCTCAAAAAACACTTCCTGCATCGACTGCCAAAGAATCTATTGATCAACCACTCAGTTATTATAGTAATTGGTTAAAAGTTTAAATGTGTATCATTAGTTCTATTTCTTCTCGGGTGAAGGTCCATCATACAAGCCTTTGTGCATTTTGTTTGCTTCAGCAGGTGGCACAACGGCCTGTTTGTTTGAGAGATTGCCGGAGGATTTTGCTGGAATATTTACGGCTTGTGGTGCAGCCGACACATCCATCCGGGCTTCCAGAACACGTATCCTTTCGTTTGATTCTTTGAGTGCTTCTATTAGCAATGGAATGAGTGCATTATAATTGACAGATTTGTACCCTTCTTTATTAGTGATAACTGCATCTGGTAATACTTTCTCAACCTCTTGGGCTATTACACCGATGTCTTTGCCTTGTCCTAATGTCTGATCCGGGAATTCTTTTTTGTCTTTCCATGAATAAGTGTAACCATTAAGTTGCTGAAGTCTTACCGTTGGTTGATCAATAAGTTCTATGTTTTTCTTGAAACGACGGTCAGATGGTCCTTGAATACGAGGAGCTACAATTGTGGTATTAAATAAATGCACAGCTCCACCCTCCGCAGCATAGTACATATTGGTGTTATCATATCCTATATATCCTATTCTTGATCCATTTGATTTTAAAATCTGTAAATGTCCTGAATTAGAGATACCTCCCGGTGATAATCTAGCATATCCAATACCCGGTGCACCTGCCCTCACATCACCAAAACTTCCATTACCAGTTGTAAATAAGGCTTTATTATTATAAATTTTAATTGTAGAATTCTCATTCATATAAAATCCGCTATCGTAATCTTCCCATCGAACTCCAGTATTTGCGCCTCGAATTCTAAACCATTTACCAATCCCTGAATATACCTCATTATCCGTATACAAATCTCCACCTGAAAAAACGTGATCAGCTCCATTTTCCGTTACATACGTTAAGTTAGAATTATTATATCCTATATAACCTAAACGTGTACCGTCAACTTTATAAATACCCAAATGACCAGTATGATTAGTATCGCCTTGAATTAATCTTATGAATCCAATTGAGCCAATACCTGATTGTATGTACCCCCTACTTGTTACATTACCGTATCCGTTAATTCTAAAAAGTTCATCACTGGAAGTTGCTGAAGTAGCAGCGTAGAAAATGTGCGCTCCAGATAAACTTGATATCTGATATCGTAATGCACTCGCATTTATACCAAAACCATAGAATTGTTGTTCATTATCTGCATCTTCATAGAACGTAATGTTTCTATTATTTGAAGGACTAGAAAATCGTAACCTGCCATTATTTGTAGGGATGGTTACTTTACCGTAACTATCCCATTGCAAAGCGTTATTACCATTGGCTGTTCCAAGATATCCTCCTTTGCCTCCAATAAGTCTAGGACCATTTACTAAAGTATTATAAACTAAACTGTTTTCATTGTCATTGACGTCTTTCAAACGCAATTCGTACAAATTCAGCCCAATATTTTGAGTAGCAGAGTGATTACCTAAATTATCTCCTGAGGATATTGATGACGTAAGGGATTTCCAAATTCCACCAGTATTTGTTGAAGATTTATTATCATAATACCAAAATCCTGATGTTAATGTACCTAATGTAGCACCAACCCCAGCCGTACCAGAATTTGCTGTATTATAAACAATCATCCCATCAAAACGTGTTGGAAAAGAATTGGGTATACCAACAATAACAGATGGAAATGAAGTAAGTGTTGATAAATCTACTCTAGGAAATATAAGACCCTTTCCTATATTATTGGATAAATTAACAGTAGTATTTGACGAGGCATCTAAAAATGCTGGACTGTTTGTTGTTGATAAATTTATAGCATTATTTACTATTCGCACCTGTCCACTCACATTGCCAAGCAGAAAAATAGTTACAGCTACTAAAACTTTTTTTATCATATGTATATTTAAATATATTTTAAGATTTTAAATTTGTACTAGACATACTCAATGATTCAGAATATGATTTAATACTCTACTATAAGTGAGCTTGCTCTTGTATTAGGAAGAAATTAGTGGTTTAGATATTTAAGAGATGAAGAATTTTATACACCAAACTGATATACTTTTATCTGATAAATATTATGCAGTTCAAGATGCTTATTTGTTTCTAATTTTATTATTGTATGACTTTAATTCTTGAACCTCTTTTTTCAACAAATTAATTTGTGATTGCTGCTCCTGAATTGCTTTCGTAAGTACTGGCACAAGTAGACCATAATCAATTCCCCATGCTTCATTTTCTTCATTCTTGGGTATGTAGGTTGCCTCTGGAATAACTTTATATAAATCTTGTGCTATAAAACCAATACTATGTTTTGTATTAGAATCTACAGCTTTACCATTTTTTATTTCTCGATTGATTGATACATCATATTGGACAGGCTCTAGACCTAACACTGAAGTAAGACCATAATCCATCTTTTTTATAGATGATTTAAGACGTCTATCTGAAGTATTTATATGTGCTGCCGCATAGCTAACATTGCTAATAGTTAAATTTCCTCCAACAGTTGAACTTCCAGAGGTAGAAAAGC
>NZ_JAJSAX010000025.1 GCF_021261315.1 Epilithonimonas sp. JDS | reverse complement strand
CTATCACCCTTAAACAGTTACTCAGTAACACTTCTGGATTGCCCAATAATATAGACGAAAAAGAACAGGTTTTAGGCAACGGCATTGAGGAGAAAAACTGGGAACTGGTAAAGACCTTGCCGATGGAATTCAAACCCGGAGAAAGGTTCAGCTACAACCAAACGGGATATTATATTTTAGGAAAGATCATCACGAAATTAAGCGGTCAGCATTTTACAAAATTCATTGAAGAAAATCAATTTAAACCTTGCAATATGACCGCTACACAGTTTGGAGATTCCAATGATATCATCCCAAACAA
>NZ_JAJSAX010000024.1 GCF_021261315.1 Epilithonimonas sp. JDS | reverse complement strand
CGAATTGGTAGGGACACTTACACTTAACAGAAATCCGGATAATTTCTTTGCGGAAACCGAGCAGATTGCTTTCCATCCGGGACATTTGGTGCCTGGCATTGATTTCAGCAATGATCCGTTGTTGCAAGGCAGATTATTTTCTTACACAGATACGCAATTATCCAGATTAGGTTCGCCAAACTTCCACGAAATTCCGATCAACAGATCCGTCAATACCGTTCATAACAATCAGAGAGACGGCCATATGCGTCAGCAAATCGTCAAAGGAAAAGTGAGCTATGAACCCAATTCAATTGGTGGCGGCTGTCCTTTCCAGGCGATGATGAAAGAAGGCGGTTTTT
>NZ_JAJSAX010000023.1 GCF_021261315.1 Epilithonimonas sp. JDS | reverse complement strand
TAAAACCGCCGTCTTTCATCATCGCCTGGAAAGGACAGCCGCCACCAATCGAATTGGGTTCATAGCTCACTTTTCCTTTGACAATTTGCTGACGCATATGGCCGTCTCTCTGGTTGTTGTGAACGGTATTTACGGATCTGTTAATCGGAATTTCGTGGAAGTTTGGCGAACCTAATCTGGATAATTGCGTATCGGTATAAGAAAATAATCTGCCTTGCAACAACGGATCATTGCTGAAATCAATGCCGGGAACCAAATGTCCGGGATGGAAAGCAATCTGCTCGGTTTCTGCAAAGAAATTATCCGGATTTCTGTTAAGTGTAAGTGTCCCTACCAATTCT
>NZ_JAJSAX010000022.1 GCF_021261315.1 Epilithonimonas sp. JDS | reverse complement strand
GGCCCGGCCCGGGCATTGATGAGGGGTAAGCAGCTAAAGTTTTGCAGTGATGTAAAGCGCAGATAAATAACAAGTCTCGACAGAATCCGGCTTACAGCGCTTCTCTTTTTTTATTTCTTTTATCTCTTTTTCTTCAACTAAATATTTCGTTTAATTAATTCACCTTACTTTTTATATTCTAAATGATAATTGTATTACTGCATAGTTTAATTTTTCAGAATATAAGAGCCGTGAATATTGAATATAAAGACATTCCCATTTTTAGACTTGGAATTAATGTAAGGAGGATACTCTGTTTATTTGAATGACCGTCAAAATTTTTTTTAAGGTGTTGTAATAATGTATTCAATTTTCTTTCGGTATATACAAAAAAAACGCTCATCAAATGAATGATGAGCGT
>NZ_JAJSAX010000021.1 GCF_021261315.1 Epilithonimonas sp. JDS | reverse complement strand
GAACCAGCTAAACGAAGATATTAAGGACTTGGATATTTCCATATTCAAGTATGATGTAAAGACGAAGGCCAACGGCGCTGTAATCGATTTGGACTCGGATTGGCTTGGCGTGCGATCCGGAATCTCGTTTGGTTACAGGTTTTAAGACGCTATTAATTGGGGCAATTCCGCAAAATTGCCCTTTCCTGGCCTGGCTATTTTGCGGACCGGGCTATCCATTACAATCTTTTTTATAACGATTTGCCTGTACAATCCCCTTTCAAATCGTTATAAAAAAGGATTTCCATTACTATCCCTATTGCGGGATTCTATATTAAGACCACGATGTTTTTCCTGATCCACATTTCCATTGAAAATTAATGGACTTGAAAACCAGTGTTATACTTAAATGTTTGTTTAAAATTTCATAAAACATTTGCAGATTCGGAAAAAGTTCCTACTTTTGCAACCGCTTTAAGAGAGCAGCGCAGAAGGCCTAACAGAC
>NZ_JAJSAX010000020.1 GCF_021261315.1 Epilithonimonas sp. JDS | reverse complement strand
AATTATTTTCTTTTGGGTGTGGATGCGAATTTCAATAAGAGATAAAAATGAAGAAATTTTGCTTTGTTCAGCAATTGATGGTAGAGGTAGCGCAATGTCAGAAAAATATTTATAGCTAATCATCTTTCCATCTCTTATTCCTTCTAATTTTCGGTTAAGATGGGTTATATATTTTTTAGTTTTTAAATAATATTTATAAAATATTTTATCTATTGTAATTGTAGGTCGTAATACAATGTAAGCTGGACTACAAATTCCTTGATAATCCGAATACTCAATTCCACCTTGAAAAGACCTTAAACTAATTATGAAATCTCCTTTTTTAACAACTTTATAACTCTCAACACTTTTATCTGTAACTGAAATTTTGTAATCAATTAAATCTCTAGGGATTGCTCCATAATCTTGGGTAATAGCAAGAATTGGTAAGTCAGAATTATGATTTTTATCTGATATATTTTGGAAAATTTCATTCCCAAATTTCATATCCCATTGTGGAAAATCATTTCCATTATCTGCTTTAAATCGTAAAGTTGGAAAAT
>NZ_JAJSAX010000002.1 GCF_021261315.1 Epilithonimonas sp. JDS | reverse complement strand
AGTTTATAAAATTTATTTCCCAAACAACCCACCGCCCATTCCTGGCATATTCGGCATTTTGCTCATCATCTGCATCATTTGTTTACCTTGAGGGCCTTGCATCATTTTCATCATTTTTCCCATTTGGTCAAACTGTTTCATTAATGCGTTTACGTCTTCGATTTTTCTTCCGGCACCTTTAGCAATTCTCTGTTTTCTGGATACATTAATAATAGAAGGTCTTCTTCTCTCGTCTGGCGTCATAGAATGGATAATGGCTTCGATATGTTTGAAAGCGTCGTCATTAATGTCCACATCTTTGATTGCTTTCCCAACACCTGGAATCATTCCCATCAGGTCCTTCATATTACCCATCTTTTTGATCTGATTGATCTGCTTCAAGAAATCATCAAAACCAAATTCATTCTTAGCAATCTTCTTATGAAGTTTTTTCGCTTCCTCTTCATCAAATTGCTCCTGAGCTCTTTCCACCAAGGAAACAACATCTCCCATTCCAAGGATTCTGTCCGCCATTCTTTCCGGGTAGAAAAGATCCAAAGCTTCCATTTTTTCTCCCGTCGAGATGAATTTGATTGGCTTCTCCACAACAGAACGGATTGTCAAAGCTGCTCCACCTCGCGTATCACCATCCAATTTCGTAAGGACAACACCGTCAAAGTTTAGCGTATCGTTAAAAGCTTTCGCCGTATTCACCGCATCCTGACCTGTCATAGAATCTACAACAAACAAGGTTTCATTCGGCTGGATTGTGCTATGAACAGACTTGATCTCGATCATCATCTGCTCGTCAATTGCCAAACGTCCCGCCGTATCCACGATCACCGTATCAAAACCATTTGATTTTGCATAGTTGATGGCGTTGGATGCGATAGAAGTTGGATTTTTATTTTCAAGTTCTGTGTAAACTTCAACATTGATCTGTCCACCAAGAACTTTCAACTGGTCGATTGCCGCAGGTCTGTAAACGTCACAAGCTACCAAAAGTGGTTTTTTGCTACGTTTTTGTTTCAGGTAATTCGCCAATTTTCCAGAGAACGTCGTTTTCCCAGAACCCTGAAGTCCAGCAATTAAAATAACGCTTGGTTTCCCGGAAAGGTTGATGCCTTCCTGGCTTCCACCCATCAATTCCACCAATTCGTCGTGAACGATCTTCGTCATCAATTGTCCCGGCGTAAGAGACGTCAGAACGTTTTGTCCCAGCGCTTTGTCTTGCACGCGTTTCGTCAGGTCCTTTGCAACTTTGTAGTTCACATCGGCATCTACGAGTGCACGTCGGATTTCTTTTACAGTTTCTGCAACGTTGATCTCAGAGATCTTTCCGCGGCCGGAAATATTATGAAGCGCCTTATCTAGCTTATCTTGTAAACTGTTGAACATAACTTTGTGTAATATATTAAGGTTGCAAAAATAAGAAAATTTAAGCAAAGGAAATAGTTTCAGTCATCACTTATCGATCATCATTTATCATTTATTTTATTTGACTCCGTCGAACCTGAAGGTTTGGGCAGCTATATCCGTCTTCCGCTCCCTCCCGATTTTACATCGGGATCCGTTCAAGCCGGGCTGCAGATTCATTATAAAGCAGCTCTTGCCTACTATGAGTAAAATTTAAAACAATTTTTAAGTTCAGTCGGGTTAAGAATTTAATAACATATACAAAGCAGTAGAACTGCGACCTGTAGGATCAATCGATAATTGTAATTGTGGTAAAGAATTTAATAATATGTACAAAGCCGTAGAACTGCGACCGGTAGGATCAATCGATAATTGTAATTGTGGTAAAGAATTTAATAATATGTACAAAGCCGTAGAACTGCGACCTGTCGGTAGGGATCAATCGATGATTTTAATTTGAGGTAAAGAATTTAATAATTTGTACAAAGCCGTAGAACGGCGACCTATCGGTAGACATCGATTGATCAATGCAATTTGAGCTCCAGAGGAGCGACCTTTAGACAGATTCATTTTTAATTAAGAAATTATAATAGTATTTCTTCAGAATGTTTTAATCAACTCAAAATATATTTACACACAGATATTCATCAAAATATATTTTTGACTTTCCTAATGCTTTTAACAGGTCGCTCCTCCGGAGCTTTGTTTGTCGTGGTCATTGGTTTCTACTAACAGGTCACCGCTCTGCGGTTTGTAATTTTTACGATAATAATCTTAACCCGATTTAGATAAATTAATCCCCGTTTCAAAACGTCGGATCATAAACTTCCATCTTCCGACATCCGACTTCAAACTTTAATACTTACTTTTGCAAAAATCAAATTTTGGAAGACAAACAAAACAATCCTTCGAGTGCATTGCGGAAATATGGGAAATATTCTTCCGTGGTTTTCCAGATGCTGTTCATCATCGGGATTTCATTTTGGGGCGGACATCAGTTGGATCTGTATTTCGAAACTGGCTCCAATGTTTTGGTTCTGGTCATCGGACTTAGCGGACTTTGTCTTTCATTATACACCACATTGAAAAGACTCGAAATTTTAAATAAAGAAGAAGAAAATGCAAAACAAAAGTAACATCGTCATCAGTGTCTTATTTTTCTTGACATTTATCATTCACTTCTCGATTTGGAAGTTCGTTTTCCATCTGGATGAAGTCACAATTATCAAGTTTTATCTCTTCCTAAGTGTCATTTTTATGATGATGATAACACTACTTTTGATCATCAACAGAACCTTCCCGCAGTTCGTCGGAATGTCTGTCATAGGACTGATCTTGGTGAAATTTGGATTGATGTATCTGATCAAGAATAAGCTTCATTTTGAGGCAATTCCAAATTTCAAATTCCATTTTATCATTCCATATTTTGTTCTCACTGCGCTGCTTACCTATTATGCAATACAGTTAATTAATTATGACAAAAAACAGTAAATTAATTCTTCAAAAGAGAAAAAATAGTCTATTTTTGCAAAACGAAAAAAAAATCTATCGATGCTAAAGAAAACAGCAATTTTATTTTACAGTTTATTCACGTTTGCAACGGCTTTCGCTCAACACGAAACTGTTGAAAACCAACACGGTAAACCTGTAACTGAAACGCCTGCACTTTCTGAAAAAGATGAGAGAGCAAATGTAGTTAAAGAATTTGTGGATCATCACATTTTGGATGCTCACGACGTTGCATTGATGGTAAAAGATGGTCACCACATCGGTTTTCCATTGCCGGTAATTATTTATGACGAAGGTTTTCATACGTTCATGAGTAATACAGAAGGCGTAGATGGTCACGAGTTTATCCACGGTTCTCCGGTAGAAAGTGATGGTAAATTCTACACGCTTCACCACGAAAAAATCTACAGAACAGACTCAAAAGGAACTTTGACTTTAGATAAAGATCATCACCCAACTGAAAAAAGAGTTTTAGATTTATCTATCACAAAAAGTGTTTTGGTGATTTTCTTGGTAGCAGTTTTAATGCTGATTATCTTCGGAGGAATGGCAAGGTCTTATAAAAAATCTTTGGTGCCTTCAGGAGCTGCGAAATTCCTTGAGCCACTTATCATTTTTATTAGAGACGATATTGCTATTCCAAACATTGGACATAAGTACAAGAGATTTATGGGTTATTTATTAACTGTATTTTTCTTCATCCTATTCTTGAACGTTTTAGGTCTAATGCCTTTCGGAATCAATGTAACTGGTAACATTGCGATTACATTCTTCCTGGCAATCCTGACTTACTTGATCACAACTTTCTCAGGATCGAAAGATTACTGGAAACATATCTTCTGGATGCCGGGCGTTCCTGTACCAATGAAGTTTATTATGATGCCAATCGAATTGTTGGGGACTTTGACAAAACCATTTGCATTGATGATTCGTCTTTTCGCCAATATGACAGCAGGTCACATCGTTGTAATGACGTTGATCGGATCTATTTATATTTTCGAGAACTGGATCGCAGGTGTTGCATTCCCGTTCCTGACATTGGTTATTTATTTACTGGAAGTATTAGTGGCGTTTTTGCAGGCTTATATTTTCACGATGCTTTCCGCTTTGTTTATCGGAATGGCAGTGGAGGAGCACGATCACGATCACGCTCATTAATTAAATTAGAATAAAACAATTTTTAAATTATATACATTATGGAAATTCCTAGAATTATTGGTGCAGGTCTTATTGTACTAGGTGTAGGTATCGGTCTTGGAAAAATTGGTGCTGCTGCTCTTGAAGCGATCGCTAGACAACCAGAGCAATCTGGAAAGATCCAAACTGCTATGCTTATTGCTGCTGCACTTGTAGAAGGTGTTGCTTTCGCTGCGTTGTTCGCATCATAAGCCAAAAAACAAACATTGTTACAGCGGTTGGCTGTAGCAATGTTTTATATTTAAAAATTTTCAAAAAAAATTAATCTAACGATATAATGGAATTACTTCATCAGTTTTCATCAGGATTGTTTATCATCCAGTCCATCATTTTTTTAGCTTTGCTTTTCTTATTAGGGAAGTTTGCCTGGAAACCAATTCTTAAATCAATAGACGAGAGAGAAACATCTATCATCGATGCTCTTAATCAAGCTAAATTGGCTAAACAAGAAATGGCTCAGCTGAAAGAAGATAACGAAAGAATCCTTCGTGAGGCTAGAGCTGAGAGAGATGGTATCTTGAAAGAAGCTAGAGATATGAAAGATAAAATCGTAAATCAAGCTAAAGACAGCGCTAAAGTTGAAGGCGAAAAAATGATCGAAGCTGCTAGACAATCTATCCAGACTGAGAAAAATGCTGCAATGGCAGATATCAAAACTCAAATTGGAACTTTGTCTGTAAGCATCGCTGAAAATATCCTTAAAGAGAAATTGGACAACGATGGCGCTCAAAACGCTTTGGTGGAAAATATTCTTAACAAATCTAACCTTAACTAATAAAGATGTTAACATCTAAAGTAGCTAAAAGATACGCTCAAGGTCTATTGGACTTCACGCAGGAGTCTGGTAACACAGATGCTGTTTTCGGTGAGATGAAGGATATTGTGAAAATAATGTCTTCTTCCAAAGAACTGAATCAGTTTGTGAATACGCCGATCATTGATGCAAAAAAGAAAGAAGCGATCGCTTTGGAGATCTTCAAAGATTTCTCTCCGGTTTCGAAGAACATCATCAGATTGGTCATCAAACAAGGCAGAGAATCTCAGCTTAGAAATATCGCTCAGGAATTCATCAATAAAGTTGAAGACATCAAAGGTACACAACGTATCTCTTTGGTAACGGCTTCTCCTTTGTCGCAAGAAAATATTCAGAAGATCATTACGGATTCCAAAATGGTCAATGTTTCCAACTATGATTTGGAAACGATTGTAAAACCAGAGATCTTGGGAGGTTATATCCTAAGAGTGGGAGATCAGCAGATCGATGCATCAGTAAGAACAAAACTGGGCAATATCAAAAAAGAATTTCAACTTAATTAAGAAAAAACAACCATATAATGGCAGAAATAAATCCGGCAGAAGTATCAGCGATACTGAAGCAGCAATTAGCAAATTTCGATACTCAATCTAACGTAGAAGAAGTTGGAACTGTATTAACCATCGGTGATGGTATTGCCCGTGTTTACGGTTTGGAAAATGTGCAGTACGGAGAATTGGTAAGATTCCAAGCTGGTGTAGAAGGTATCGTACTTAACCTTGAAGAAGATAACGTTGGGGTTGCACTTCTTGGTGAGTCCAAATTGGTAAAAGAAGGTGATACTGTAAAAAGAACAAACAGAATCTCTTCTATCAAAGTTGGTGAAGGAATGCTTGGTAGAGTTGTAGATACTCTAGGTAATCCTATCGATGGTAAAGGACCGATCCAAGGAGAACTTTACGAAATGCCATTGGAAAGAAAAGCGCCGGGAGTTATCTTCCGTCAGCCGGTAACAGAGCCACTTCAAACTGGTATCGTTGCTATCGACTCTATGATCCCTGTAGGAAGAGGACAAAGAGAGTTGATCATTGGTGATAGACAAACTGGTAAGACAGTTGTGGCTATCGATACCATTATCAATCAAAAAGAATTTTATGATGCTGGGCAACCAGTATATTGTATATATGTTGCAATTGGGCAAAAAGCTTCAACTGTAGCACAGATCGTTAAGACATTAGAGGACAAAGGTGCCTTGGCTTACACGGTGATCGTTGCGGCTAACGCTTCTGATCCGGTTCCAATGCAGGTTTATTCTGCAATGGCAGGTGCATCTATCGGTGAGTATTTCAGAGATACTGGTCGTGCAGCTTTGATCGTTTATGATGATCTTTCAAAACAGGCGGTTGCTTACCGTGAGCTTTCTCTACTATTGAGAAGACCACCGGGACGTGAGGCTTATCCAGGTGACGTTTTCTACCTTCACTCCAGACTATTGGAAAGAGCGGCAAAAGTAATTGCTGATGATACGATCGCTTCTCAAATGAACGATTTGCCAGAATCTCTAAGACCGATCGTAAAAGGTGGTGGATCTTTGACAGCACTTCCAATTATCGAAACTCAGGCTGGTGACGTTTCTGCATATATCCCAACAAACGTAATCTCTATTACAGATGGTCAGATCTTCTTGGAGACAGACCTTTTCAACTCAGGAGTTCGTCCGGCGATCAACGTTGGGATCTCTGTATCCAGAGTTGGTGGTAATGCACAGATCAAATCAATGAAAAAAGTTTCTGGTACATTAAAACTTGACCAGGCTCAATACAAAGAATTGGAAGCGTTTGCAAAATTCGGTTCTGATTTGGATGCTGCTACAATGGCGGTGATCTCAAAAGGAGAAAGAAACGTGGAGCTTTTGAAGCAACCGGTGAACTCTCCACTTCCGGTAGAAAACCAAGTAGCGATGATCTACGCAGGAACTGAGAATCTATTGAGAAACATCCCTATCAAGAAGGTGAAAGAATTCCAGGTAGAATATGTGGATTTCTTGAAAAACAAACATCCAGAAGTAATGGCAGCTCTTAAATCCGGAAAAATTGATGATCAATTGACTGGCGTTTTGAAGCAAGTAGCGACAGAACTTTCTGCGAAATACAACTAAAATTGGTTGTCGGTTGCTAGTTGTCAGTTGATGGACATTTCCTTGGACTGACAACTATCAACTATCAACTATCAACCAAATTATAAGAATGGCAAACTTAAAAGAAATACGAGGCAGGATTACATCTATATCTTCTACGATGCAGATCACAAGCGCTATGAAAATGGTTTCCGCTGCGAAACTGAAGAAAGCGCAAGATGCAATCGTGATGCTAAGACCTTATTCTGAAAAACTTCAGGAGATCATACAGAATGTAAGTGCGGCGTCTGATGCAGAGAACATCTCGGAATTTGCATTGGAAAGAGAAGTGAAAAAAGTGCTTTTCATCACCGTGACTTCCAACAGAGGTTTGGCTGGAGCTTTCAACTCATCTGTGATCAAAGAACTTAACATCCAGTTTTCTGCAAACGAAAACAGGGAGATAGAAGTTTTGACAGTAGGTAAAAAAGCCTTCGATGCGGTGAGAAAAAACAAAACAGTTTACGAAAACCACAGTTCACTTTTCGACAATCTTTCTTTCGATCACGTTTCAAATATGACGGAGAAGGTAATGTCAGACTTCAAAGCGGGTAAATTTGATAAAGTCTATGTTGTTTACAACAAGTTTATCAACGCAGCAACGCAGGAGGTAGTGACAGAGCAGGTTTTGCCAATTTCATCAGCAACAGAAGAGAAAGCTGGTTCAGCAGATATCAATGTAGATTATATTTTCGAACCGGGCAGAAAAGAGATCCTTGACGTTTTGATCCCAAAATCCATCAAGACTCAGATCTTCAAAGCCATTCTGGATTCCGTAGCATCAGAACACGGTGCAAGGATGACAGCAATGCACAAGGCGACCGACAATGCAGACGCGCTTAGAAGTGATTTAAAAATCTTCTACAACAAAGCAAGACAGGCAGCCATCACCAACGAAATATTGGAAATTGTTTCCGGAGCAGAAGCGCTCAAGAACAGTTAATAAAGATAAAGTTAAAGTTAGTAGTTAGTTATAAAAAGCATTGAGGGTCAAACTTCAGTGCTTTTTATTATTTAGGACAGTTTGTACCAATTGAATTATTTTATTTGGGAAGCTATTTAGACATTCGTCGAAACCTATTTATTGTTTTTTATGGCAGCTTTTCCGCCTTCCGTTCCCGCTTTTTTTGCCCACGCTTTTCCAACTCCAAAAAAGAGCTCCACTCAAGTCGGGCTGCAGCTTCAACATAAAACACACTTCAACATAAAAACACATTGTTGTTCTTAAAAATTCCCCTCCCTTGGAGGGGATTCAAAAATTCGAAAAATTTTTGACGGGGTGGTTTATCACACTTCTAACATCTAATTACCAAGTTAAAAAAAATATCTATCTTTGCACAGATTGTATATACAACATTAAATGGATTCTGATAGTTTAATCAAACTTCTCATAGCATTATTTTTAGTTCTTCTAAATGGCTTTTTCGTAGCCGCCGAATTTTCAATAGTAAAAGTACGTTATTCCCAAATTCAGGTGAAAGCCGCTGAGGGAAATGCAGTTGCCAAACAAGCCGAGAACATCATCAAGAATCTTGATGCCTATCTCTCAGCAACACAGCTGGGGATCACACTCGCTTCGCTTGCATTGGGTTGGGTAGGAGAGAGCGCACTGCATCATATTATAGAAGCCACATTCCATTCTTTGAATATAGAATTGGCGGCGGCAACGGTAACCACTATCTCTGTCGTTTGTAGTTTCTTATTGATCACGATCATGCACATCGTCTTCGGAGAATTGGTTCCTAAATCAATTGCCATCAGAAAGTCAGAAGCGACTACGCTTTTCATCGCTTATCCATTGCACGTTTTTTATAATGTCTTTCGTCCATTTATCTGGTTGATGAATTCATTATCCAATGCGTTCCTGAAATTAATAAAAATATTTCCAGCTTCGGAACACGATATTCACTCAACCGAGGAATTGCAGTTGTTGGTAAAACAATCGGCAGACAGCGGCGAAATTGAAGAAGAAAACTACGAGATCATCAAAAATGCATTCGATTTTACAGATCACAATGCAAAACAGATCATGATCACGAGACAGAATATCTCGTCCATCGATATCAATGAAGATCCAGAAGATATCATTAATGAAATTATGGATAGCGGATACTCGAGAATTCCGGTTTACGAAGGCTCTATCGATAATATTATTGGGATTTTCTACACGAAGGAAATTATCAGAGAATATATTAAAAGCAAAGGACACGTCACTCACGAAAGTTTGAGGGGCTTTATGAGAGAAGCATTCTTTGTGGTCGGCAGCAAAAAAATATCAGACCTTCTGAAAGTTTTCCAATTAAAGAAACAGCATTTGGCAATCGTGATCGATGAGTTTGGTGGAACAGAAGGAATCATTACACTAGAAGATATTCTGGAAGAATTGGTTGGAGAGATCCAGGATGAGGAAGACGAGGAAGAAAAGATCGTAGACAAAGTGGGCGAAAATATCTATTGGGTAAAAGCAACGCAACCATTGGACGAGATCAATGAGCAGCTTCCGAAGAATATTCCGCCATCTGAAGAAGGGGAATACAATACGCTTGCAGGCTTTATCTTGAACGAATTACAGGATATTCCGGAAGAAAATCAGGAATTTGATTATGGATATTACCACTTCAAAATCCTGAAGATGCAGAACAAAAGTGTGGAATTGGTTGAGCTTTTATATAACAAACCATTTTTGGAAGATATAACAGACGAGATCACTGAATAATTAAATTTTATTAAGATGAAAATCTATAATAATAAATCTTATGACGAGCCAAAACGCCAGTACGAAGAAGAAGTAGCGGTTTTGGAGATGGAAGATGAAGTCTATAAGATCGTCCTCTACAACGACGACGTCAACACCTTTGATTTCGTGATTGAATGTTTGATCGATATCTGTGAACACACTTTGGAACAGGCAGAGCAATGTACAATGCTCGTTCATTACAAAGGAAAATGCACCGTGAAAACAGGCGCTTTGGAAAAATTGAAACCAATGCATCAGGCATTATTAGATAAAGGTCTTAGTTCTGAGATTGTCTAAATTTTATTTTTTCTCAATATCCGAAAAATCAGTTTCGAGATAAAAGTTACTGAACTCGTAGCCAGGTGTCATCGTATTCAAATTGGCAGAGACCAGCTTCCCACTGAATTTGACTTCACTATTTTTTTCAATTTTATTTAGTTTTTTGAACAGTTCACTTTGCTTCGAAATGGGTTTTACCTGTGCAAAAGAAAAGTAATCCTGATCGCCTTTGTCATAGGTATTTTCTATTCCGATTCGCATTATGACCGTATCTTTTGAATAAGCTTCGTTTTCATCCAGATCCAGCATTGTTATTTTTCCACTCCAGTTTTCTGCGGTCTTGATAGAATCTATTTTCTTGAAATATTTCTCTTTGATACTTTGTATTTTCTGTGGCGAATCAACGCTTGATTTGGCCTCTTTGTTACAAAGTTTTGTGAATGCAATTAATTGGTTTTGAAGTTCAGAATTGTCCTCCGATTTCTCACACGAGAGGCATAATGATATCAAAAAACAGAAAGCAATTAGCCAAAGATTTCTTTTCATAGATGAAGTTTATCGTTGGGATGCAAATTTTATGCTATTTTAATTAAACTTCTGCCTCGGCAAATTAATCTCGTGTGCCTGTGGATAAGGTTTTCGGGACGTCATACTGACATCTTCTCTGATTTGCTTGTGGACATCGTACTGCTTTTCTTTGTCATAAGCATAACGCGGGTCAGGAATCATCGGCATCTTCGCCATCTTATAAATTGTAATGGTCGGGAAGTGATAATCCACTTCCACCGTTCCCAACAAAAGATAACAACCACCACCCTGAAATTGATATTTTTCCAGACTGTCCGGAAAATGGGCGGTATCAAAATAATCACCATTGATGTCAACCCAAGTTCCGAAAAACATCGCACCCTTTTTCGTTGGAACGTGTTTTCTGGAAATCAGATATGCCAGCATTTTCACTTGACTTTTATGAAACTTCAGTAAGTCTTTTACAAAAACATTACCTCTGAATTTGGTTTGTAACAAGTCAAATGGACTGCAAGAAACAGGAAATCCGATAATTTCAACTTCATCAAAAGCATCTTCAAACTGTTCTCGTTTCATTTCAGGAAGTTTAAAGTCATTGGCCGGTTCATCGAAAAGAGCGATATTTCTGTTCTCAATTTTATAATTGATTAATAGTAATCTTGCTTCCACTAAAAGTTCGTTTTTAGGCTTTCCCGTAAATCTGAAAGCACCGATGAAAATCAAGATTTGAATGGTTTCAATCCCAATGGGAATGCGTTTGATGAAGTTTTCCAGAGATTTGTAATCGCCGTTTTTCTCCCGTTCTTCGGAAATGATTTGAGCCACTTTTGTCTCAAGCGATTGCAAAACCATAAAGCCCAAATAGATTTCTTTTCCTTTCAAAATCGTTTGATATTCGCTGTTGTTCACACAAGGATTTTGGACATCAGCGCCAGACATTCTCGCTTCGTGGATGTAAACTTCCGTCCGATAGAAACCACCTTGATTATTGATGACCGAAACCATAAATTCCAACGGATAATAAACCTTCAAATACAAACTCTGGTAACTTTCCACCGCATAAGAAGCCGAGTGTGCCTTACAAAAAGAATAGCCTGCAAAAGATTGAATTTGCCGGAAAGCTTCCGTCGTCATTTGCTCGGAATGTCCTTCTCTTTTACAGGATTCAAAAAAGTTGACTTTAACTTCATTTAATTTCTGAATTGAACGTTCCTTTCCACTCATCGCTCGTCTCAAAATGTCACCATCCGCGTGAGAAAGTCCCCCAAAATATTGGGCAATTTTAATCACATCCTCCTGATAGACCATAATGCCGTAAGTTTCTTTAAGGTTTTCCTCAAACACCGGATGAAAATATTCGAACTGATTCGGATGATTGTGCCGGAAAATATATTCCCGCATCATTCCACTTTGCGCAACTCCAGGACGAATGATGGAGGAAGCGGCCACCAAAGTTCTGTAATTGTCACATTTCAAACGTCTCAGCAGTCCACGCATTGCCGGACTTTCGATATAAAAACAACCGATTGTTTTGCCAATGGCTAAATATTCATTGCAAACAGATTCGTCCTTAGAAATAGAAGTGTCCCGAATGTCAATCTCAATGCCTCTGTTCTTTTTGATTAATTCTACGGTCTCATTGATGGTTCCAAGTCCTCGCTGAGAAAGGATATCAAACTTTTCCAGACCAATGTCTTCCGCAACATTCATATCAAACTGAGCGATTGGAAATCCTTTTGGAGGCATTTCCAAAGCCGTGTAAGTTGTGATGGGTTCTTCAGAAATCAAAATTCCGCAAGCGTGCATACTCCGCTGATTCGGAAATTTTTCCATTAATTGTCCATATTCTTGAACCAACTTTACAATCGAGTTTTGGTCGTGGTTTTCCATCGATTTGCCAGCCAAATTGTCAAGCTCCTCTTTGGGCAACCCAAACGCTTTCCCCACTTCCCGAAAAATCGATTTATATTTGAATTCTACATTGGTTCCGCAGAAAGCAACGCGGTCTTTTCCGTAGGTGTCAAAAATATATTGGATAATCGCATCTCTGTTTTGCCAGCTCCAATCAATATCAAAATCGGGTGGCGAAGTTCGGTTCAGATTTAGAAATCTTTCAAAATACAGGTCGAGTTCTATCGGACAGATGTCGGTAATGCCAAGGCAATAACTGACGATGGAATTGGCGCCACTTCCTCGCCCTACGTGCATAAAACCCATTCGATTGCTGTACTGAATGATGTCCCAAGTAATCAGAAAATACGCCGAAAATTTAAGTTCACCAATCACTTTGAGTTCTTTTTCAACTCTTTGCCTTGCAACTTCATCATTTGCGCCATATCGTTTTTCCAATCCCGAATAGGCAAGCTCGCTCAACAATTTCATATCCTCCTCCAGAGATTCTTTAAAATATTTTTTATTCTTATTTTCAGTGCTTCGCGGTTCTTTATATATAAATTCAAAACTACATTCAGCGAGAATTTTTTTGGTGTTGTTAATGATTTTAGGATAATGTTCGAATGATTTTATTAAATCAATTTCAGGTTTGAAGTGTTCCGATTTTCTGCAAATGTCATCTTCAGAAAGTTTTGAAATCAAAGTGTTTCCGTCAATCGCTCTCAGGATTCTATGAAGATTATATTCCTTTTTTGTGCTGAAAGTGACAGGCTGAAGAACAACCATTTTGTTGATTTTATCTTTAAATTCTGGCCGAATCAAAAGATTCAATTCTTCTTCACGGATTCCGATGAATTCATTCTCTTTTAGAGTTTCAGGAATATTTTGAATTGGATAAATGACAAATACTTGATTGTAATTCGGTGCCGTTTCAGAAAGTTCAACGCCGTTGCAATTATGTTCCGTCAGAATTTTATTCACTTCTCCAATTCCGCTGAATTCCTTCGCAATAGCAATATATAAGAGTTTGTTTTCTTTTCTCACTTCAATACCAGCAATCGGTTTGATTCCAGCATTTTCACATTCTTTTTTGAAATCATAAATCGCGGTCACGGTATTAATATCGGTCAAAACCAATGTTTTGATTCCAAGTTCGAAAGCTTGCTCTACCAGATTTTGAACCGATAAAGTGCCGTAACGAAGGCTGTGATAAGAATGACAGTTGAGATACATTTTAATTAAAATTTTAAAAAATTATTTGCCGAAATCATAACCGGAAGCTCGTCCAAGCGCGTCTTTTCCGAATCGGTTTTTTAGATAATCCATCGTTTGATAAAGGCTCATTTGTTCCTCGGTATCTTCAAAAAGATTCATCTGATGATTGCCGTGAACCAAATCTGTGAAGCGCAAACCAACGAGTCTGATTCGCATTCTCCTCGTATAAACTTTGTTGAAAAGTTCCAGCGCCACTCTGGATAATGTGTGGTCGGCAGACGTGTAAGCGATTTTGTGTTGCTTGGTTTCTGTATCGAAATTGGAATATCGGATTTTGATAACGACCGTGGAAGTCAGCCATTTTTCTTGTCTCAATTGGTAGGCTAATTTTTCCGCCATTCCGGAAATCAGCCTTTTTATTTCCAAAACATCAATGGAATCCGTCACAAAAGTCCGTTCTGAGGAAATCGATTTCTTTTCGGAATAGGGAACGACAGGATTTTCATCAATGCCATTCGCTTTTTTCCAAAGTTCTTTTCCATTCGCGCCAATCATTTGTTGAAGGACCAAAACGGGCATTTCGGAAAGCGTGTGAATCGTTCGTACACCAATTCTCGAAAGAAGTTGAAATGTTTTATCGCCAACCATCGGAATTTTTTTAACAGATAAAGGATTTAAAAAAGGCTGAATTTCTGTTTCTCTGATTTGAAATTTTCCTTCAGGTTTTGATTCTCCGGTTCCGATTTTTGAAACGGTTTTGTTATTAGATAAAGCAAAACTTATCGGAAGTCCAGTTTCATTTTTTACAGCTGATGCGATTTCTTTAGTCCATTGATAACAGCCAAAAAATTTGTCCATTCCGGTCAGGTCGAGATAAAATTCATCGATGCTCGCTTTTTCCATCAATGGCACTTTATCCTGAATCACTTCCGTGACCAAATGAGACATTTTAGAAAAATTCTCATAATCGCCTTTGACTACTTTTGCATCTGGGCAAAGTCTGAGTGCCATTCTAATCGGCATCGCAGAACGCACCCCAAATTTTCGCGCTTCATACGAGCAAGAAGCCACCACGCCACGGTCGCCACCACCGATTATCAGAGGAATTCCGTTGAGTTCTGAGTGGTTCAGTCTTTCGCAGGACACAAAAAAAGTATCCAAATCCATATGTACAATTGCTCGATTCACGTGACAAAATTAGTTACATTTTAAAACAAAATGATTATATTTGTTGTTACAAATTATAACAATGTCTATTTTTTCAGATAACATCAGGTTTTTAAGAGCAAAGAAAATGACGACTCAACAAGAGTTGGCAGATACTTTAATTATCACAAGATCGAGGTACGTTTCTTACGAAGATGGCCGTTCCGAACCGCCGTATGACGTGCTCATCACGATGTCAAAGTTCTTTCACATCAGCATCGATTTGCTTTTGACGGTGGACATTCGGAAATATCCTTTGGAGGAGATGATGAATCTGCCAGACAACAGAATCGTACTGCCAATCATCGTAGATAATTTGGGAAACAACAGCATCGAAATCATTCCTCAAAAGGCGTCGATGGGATATTTGTCAGGTTACAGCGACCCGGAATATATTGAAAGTCTTCAGAGGATTTCATTGCCATTTTTGACGAATGGAAAATATAGGGCTTTCCCTGCGCAAGGCGATTCTATGCCTCCTTTCAAAGATGGTTCGTTTATCATCGGGAAATATGTGGAAGATATTGAGGATTTGAAAATCAATAAAAGTTACATTTTCGTGACTTTGAACGACGGGATTTCCTATAAACGATTCAAAGGTCAGAAGAAAAAAGCCATCGAGGTTTCGGCGGACAATTCTTTTTACAAGCCTTATGAGATTCCGTTGAGCGAGATTGTGGAAATCTGGCAATATGCGTCGGGGATTTTTCCTGAGGATTTTGAGCCCGATAATTTTGATAATTATAATTTGAAAGATATGTTTTTGGAAATCCGAAAAGATATCAAAGCGTTGGACAACAAGGTTTCGAATTCCAAATAAATTTTAAAAATGTACAGTACAGATATGCAACTCAGTTTGTTTGATGCAGGCGAATATTACCAATTTCCGACTGAGTTATTGGATTATACCGAACATTTTTTGTCTGAGGAAAGAGCAACGGAAATTGAAAAGATACTCATAGAAACGGTTCCGTGGAAACAGCGAACGCAAAAAATGTTTGACAGAGAAATTTTGACACCACGCCTGACTGCTTGGTACGGCGACGATGAAAAATCTTATCATCTGGGAGGCAATGAATTCAGTGTGAATGCGTGGACGCCGGAACTTTTGGGATTAAAATATAAAATCCAGAAACTGACGGGTCATCAATTCAATTCTGTTTTGCTCAATTTTTACAGAGACGGTAACGATTCTGTGGCTTGGCATCGCGATAAGGAAAGCGAATTGGGAAATCGCCCTGTGATTGCTTCGGTAAGTTTCGGGCAAGTGAGGAATTTTGATTTTCGAAAGAAGGACAATCATCAGAACAAATATACTTTGCCCCTTCAGCACGGCTCGTTGCTCATTATGAAAGGCGATTTGCAGACCAATTGGGAGCATAGGATTGCTAAATCTGCAAGATTAATGAAACCTCGCATCAATCTTACTTTTCGTAATATTCGGGAATTGTGAATCTTAGAAAATTAATGTATAATCTAAATTAATTTTTATTAATAGTTAATAAATTGGGTGTTTTTATAATTTTAAGGTTGATAATTCCGTAAAAAATTATTAATTTGCAAGACAATTTAAAAAAATACTTATGAATTTAAAAATCAACTTTTTGGTTGCGAGTTTTGCATTGACATTTTCTACAATGTATGGACAAACCAACGCTCTTGAGTCCAAAGCACAGGATTGGATCTCTAAAAATTCAAACAAAATTGGGACAACTTCTCAGGATCATTTTGAATTTAAATCCTCCAGAAAAAGTTTGTCCGGCGAAACACTGAGATTTCAGCAGGAAATTAATGGCGTTCCGGTTTATGAAGGCGATATTGCGGTGCATTTTAATAAACAGGGCGAAGTAACATTTGGTACAGAAGTTCCTGTTTCCAAAAAATTAAAACAAGTCAATACAACACCTACATACAGCAAAACCGATGCTTTTGATAAAGCTAAAGTGGCGGCTAAGATTGCAGGCGAAATTACCTATCAGGAAAATAATCTTTATGTTTTTGTGACAGAGGATAACCAGACCAAACTGGTTCACAGAGTCATCATTAATGCTTATGATACACCGGGAGACTGGGAAATTATGGTAGATGCTCATTCCGGAGAAGTCCTCAGAGTATTGGATATTGCCAATTATCATAAAGACAAACCAAAGAAAAAAAACAAAGAAAAACCAACTGTTGAGATGAAAGCGGCCGGAACTGCTTACATCTTTAATCCCGATCCGTTGTCTGTAGCTCACGTAGCCTATGGCGGAGATTATGTGGATAATAATGATGCTACCAATGCCAGTTTGGATGCTGCAAGAAGTTTGGTGGCATTACCAGATATCACGCTTACAAATGGAACCTACAGCTTGAAAAGCAAATATGTACAGGTTGCAGATTTTGAATCGCCTGCAACAGGTTTGTTTTCACAAGCTTCCCCAAATTTCCTTTTCAACAGAAATGAGCAAGGCTTTGAAGCAGTCAATGCATTTTATCATTTGGATAGGAGTATGGCTTACATCAATGAAACTTTAGGAATTGACTGTAAATCAACTTTGAATGGCGGTGTTCTGCTTTTCGATCCACACGGATTAGCGGGAGACGACAATTCTCACTTCATTCCCAGTTCTCAGCGATTAGCTTTTGGAGAAGGTTGTGTGGATGATGCGGAAGATGCAGATGTAGTGCTGCACGAATTTGGACACGCTGTCCACTATTGGATTACGGGGAACAAATCTTCTTCTGCGCAGGGCTTGGGAGAAGGATCCGGAGATTATTGGGCGATGTCTTACAGCAGAAGCCTCAACCAATGGGCAAGTAATGAACCGCAATACAACTGGATGTTCAGCTGGGATGGGCACAATGAATGCTGGGCAGGACGTGTTACCAATTATGCTACGAAATATACCTCAAGCATCAGTAATACAGCAAATATCCATAGAGACGGACAGATCTGGGCTACTTCACTAATGAGGATTTATAACAGAATTGGAAAAGAGAAAACGGACCGAATCTTCCTGGAAGGACTAAGTATGACCAATTCCTCTTCCAATCAGCAGACGGCTGCTGTTGCGGTAAGACAATCTGCTATTGATATGGTGGGAACTTACGGATTTACCTGTGCAGATGTTGCGGTAATTACCGAAGAACTGACAACTTCTGGTTACACACTTCCAACCTATCAATGTGCTGATTTGGCGGTAGCGGACATTAATAAAAATCAGGTTTCCGTCTATCCAAATCCTGCAACTGAGAATTTAACAGTTTCTATGGATTTCAGAAAAACAGAAACAGCAGAGATTTATACTTTGGAAGGACGTAAAGTTTCTGAATCTAATATTAATGCGAACAACAACGTGATCAATGTTTCCAAACTTGGTAAAGGTGTTTATCTTTTAAGAATAAAAGGAACTGATGTTGTTCAGAAATTTATCAAAAATTAATTTTTTTTAATTCAATTTTCGAAGCTTAAAAAAGCAAAATAAAAACAGCAGCTTACATAATTGTAGCTGCTGTTTTTTATTAAAGATAAATCTAAAAGAAAATCGATTGAATTTTTTTAGAATTTTACATTCATTATTTTTTCTTCGCCGTTGCGCTTTACAGTTACCGGATGTTCTTCGCCGGCTTTTATTTTGGAAAGACAATCCATGTAAGAATAGACTTCTCTGACTTCGCATTTTCCGATTTTTGTAAGGATGTCACCTTGCTGGATTCCTGCATTGGCAGCCGGTCTGCCATCCATTACGCCATCTATTCCCATTCCATCTTTGCTGTCGGCGTAGTTGGGCATTATTCCAAGCGTTACTTTATATTTCGGAACTTCTTTTGTTGCTGCTGCTTTAGTTTTCACAAACGGAATTTCTCTTTCGTTTCCTAAGGCATTAGCAAGGTTGAAAACATAATTCGTAATCACTTTCTCTCCCGGATAGTTAATCTTGTCTGCATCATCAGTCGGCTTGTGATAATCCGTGTGGGTTCCGGTAAACAGGAAAAGCACCGGAATATCTTTCAGGTAAAAAGAAGTGTGATCGCTTGGTCCGATACCCGATTCGTCCAAAGCCAGATTAATACCTTCAGGCTTGTATTTTTTCACCAATTCAGGCAAGATAGGAGAGGTGCCAACGCCGCCAACATTCAGATTGTTGTCTTTGCTAAGTCTTCCCACCATATCCATATTAATCATAAAAATGGTATTCGGATATTGGGTTTTGACAGTTTCTGCCATTTTTTTAGAACCCATCAACCCGTCTTCTTCGCCGGAGAACAAAGCAAAAATATAATTGACTTTCTCTTTGATTTTATTTTGAGAAAACATTCTTGCCAGCTCCAGAACAGCAGCAGATCCAGAAGCGTTGTCATCGGCGCCATTGTGGATTTGTCCTTCGGAATTTGCTGATGTGGAATTGTGATGTTCATTAAGACCCAAATGGTCGTAGTGCGCACCAATAACGATTGTTCGTTCTGCTTCGTTGTTTAAAACTGCGATGACATTTTTGCCTTTGACTGGTGTTGAAGTCTTGTCATCGTGAGGATTTAACTTGATATTATATTCAAAATTCTGAATGAAATTCTCTCCTTCATAAGGCTTCAATCCTAATTTTTTGAATTCTGATGAAAGATAGTCAGCAGCTTTTGCTTCGCCTTCTGAGCCTGTCAATCGACCTTGCAATTCGTCAGATGCTAAATAAGTGATGTGTTTTTTCAAGTTATTTTCATTCGCCTGTTCCGAGCCAACAATATTTTGAACTGTTTTTTCCTGCGAAAAGTATAGGGCTGAAATGCCAAGCAATGAAAATATTGATAGTTTTTTGAAGTAAGTTTTTGATAAAAACATTAGTCTAATTTTTATTAAGAACAAATCTAAGCATAAAAAAATAAGCCTTAAATAATAAGGCTTATGATTTTTGTTATAATAAGATTTCAATTTATTCGATAATAATTTTCTTAGAGATTTTCTCATTCTCCATCTGTACCGTTCCCATATAAATACCTGGTTTCAAATGCGAAATGTCAATCTGGTTTGAATTGGTTTTATTAATCAAAATCTGACTGCCGCTCATATCTGTGATTTCAAATGTAAAAGCTTTTGATGGATCAGCTATTTTCAGATTCAAAATGTTCTTTGCCGGATTCGGGTAGAATTCCACAGATTCCAAAATTTTTGAAGTCGAAATATCTTCTACAGCCAAAGTGGTGGTAGAAGCAACTGCGAAATGCTGGATGGCTCCGACCGCAGCTTTGCCAACATTGTAAACATAAACAGGATCCATATTCACATAAAGATCATTTGCCGTATGAACAAAAGGGTTATTGTAGCCGCCTTCATATTCCCAAAATCCGGTGATAATTTCCCCGTTTTGCTGGAAGGGAACGTAATCTGTACTTTCTGCGGGATCAAAATCTACCCCAAGCGGAGAATACAAAGTGGTGCAGTTTGCCAGTTCCTGAACTACCAACGCAGCCGCAGCATTATTGCTGTTAGGTGCACTTTGATCTTTGTCACAATAGATTTTAGTATTGGATTTGGTTGCCAATCCGCCTACCTGATCCAGATTTACAACCACTTTGATATCCATTTTTGGGCTTGTCCCATTGACGATTTGAGAAACATATCTTGAGCTTCCCAAAAGTCCTTGCTCTTCTCCGGAAAAATGAATGAACTTGATTGAGTAATCCGTTGGAACATCTTTCAAAATTCTGGCTAATTCCAATATGATTGATGTTCCGCTGCCGTTGTCATTGGTTCCGGGACCATTGATAGAATCAAAATGTCCGCAGACAATCACAAATTTATTAGGATAAAGTGTTCCGGTTTTTGTTACGATCAAGTTTTTGGAAGAAACACCATTTGCTGTCCAGGAATGTTCCTGAAAATTTGCAGTGGCATAGCCAAAAGAAGTGTATTTGTTTTTGATCCAGTTAAAAGCATTCGTGTTCTGTGTTGTCCCCGTTCTTTTGATACCCAAAGCTTCAAACTCCTGAAGATAAGTTTTGACGTTGGCCTGAGAAACCTTATTAGCTCTGTCCTGATATGCCTGAATGAAAGTCTGAGCTTTTGTAAAATGAGAAATAGCAAGAAGAAAGAAAACCTGAATAGATCTTTTGAACATTATTGAATTATTTTTAGCAAAAATAAAAAAAATCCTGAGAATTTCTCAGGATTTTATATTGATAACAAAGATTTGTAATTATTTTACTAAGTCTACAACAGCTTTGAAAGCTTCTGGATGATTCATTGCAAGATCTGCAAGAACTTTTCTGTTTAGCTCGATGTTGTTTTTCTTAAGACCTCCGATTAACTGAGAATAAGTAAGTCCGTGCTCTCTAGCTCCTGCATTGATACGCATTACCCAAAGGCTTCTGAAACTTCTTTTCTTCTCTTTTCTACCACGGTAAGCATAAGACATTGCTTTTTCTACCGCATTTTTTGCTACAGTCCAAACGTTCTTTCTTCTACCGAAAAAACCTTTAGCCTTTTTTAAAACTTTTTTTCTACGCGCTCTGGACGCTACAGAATTTACTGATCTTGGCATAATTTAAATTGTTTTTTTGAAAAGGGCGGAACTAATTGAATAGAACTCTTAGGGGCACCGTTTCAGGGTTAATTGTTGAATTGTTTAATTCCTATAAACCGAATTAGATTTATAAAAACTATCTTAACGCTAATTGACGTAGTACGCTTTTCTTGTCCACTTCTGCAACGTAAGAAGTTTGCGTCAGATTTCTCTTTTGCTTAGTTTCTTTTTTAGTCAAGATGTGGCTTTTGAAAGCACCTTTTCTTTTGATCTTTCCGGTTCCGGTAAGAGCAAAACGCTTTTTAGCACCTGATTTCGTTTTTAATTTTGGCATTGTTTTGCTTTTTATGTTTTGTTATCAATATCTGTTTTTATTATTAATGAATATCTCCACGAATAATAGTTTGCAAAATTACAAAAAAATTCTGAAACTGTAGTTGTAAAATCCGCGTTTGATTTTATTAATTCAAAATACAAAAAACCTCAAAAGCAAATTTGAGGTTTTAATATATCAATTGAATGGTATCAATATTACTTAGCAGGCTTCTTAGGGCTCATCATCATAATCATTCTTTTCCCTTCAAGCTTAGGAAGCTGATCCACTTTCCCAACGTGCTCCAGATCCTGTGCAAGTTTTAAAAGAAGAATTTCCCCTTGGTCTTTGAAGATAATCGAACGCCCTTTGAAGAAAACATAAGTTTTCAGTTTTGAACCTTCTTCCAAAAACTTTTCAGCGTGCTTTTTCTTGAAGTCATAATCGTGGTCATCGGTCTGAGGACCAAATCTGATTTCTTTTACAACTACTTTTACTTGCTTTGCTTTTAGCTCTTTGGTCTTTTTCTTTTGCTCGTACAAGAATTTTTTATAATCTAGAATACGAGAAATGTAAGGCTCAGCTTTATCAGAAATCACAACAAGATCCAATTCTTGTTCTCTTGCAATTTCTAAAGCTTTTGATAAAGGGTAAACTCCCGGCTCTACGTTGTCACCAACAAGACGTACCTCGTTTGCACGAATTTTACCGTTAATTTGATGGAGGTCTTCTTGGACTGGACGTCTCATCGGGCCTCTGCTGTTGTTTCTTTTTAGTGCTATGGTTTTAAATTTTAAAATTAATAATTTGTTGTCAGCTTATTGGTTTGCTCCCAATTCAAATGCCGGTTTTGCCTGCTCTTTGAAATAAGAGATGAAGTCTTCTACTTTCATTTCTCCCAAATCGCCTTCGCCTCTTCTTCTTACAGAAATTGTGCCGTTGTTTTCTTCGTTCTCACCTACAATAAGCATAAATGGTAACTTTTTCAATTCGGCATCACGGATTTTCTTACCTGTTTTTTCGTTTCTGTCGTCTATCAATCCGCAAATATCGTGAATTTCCAATGATTCTGAAACTTTTTTTGCATAATCTGAATATTTTTCACTGATTGGCAAAATAGTAAACTGTTCCGGACTCAACCAAAGTGGGAAATCGCCCGCTGTATTTTCAATCAATATCGCAATGAAACGTTCCATAGAACCAAACGGCGCTCTGTGAATCATCACTGGTCTGTGCTTCTCGTTGTCGCTTCCGTTGTACCAAAGGTCAAATCTTTCCGGTAAATTGTAATCTACCTGAATTGTTCCCAACTGCCAGCTTCTTCCCAACGCATCTTTTACCATAAAGTCGAGCTTCGGACCATAGAAAGCGGCTTCGCCATATTCAGTTACGGTTTTAAGACCTTTTGCTTTTGCAGCAGTTACAATGGCGTTTTCTGCTTTTTCCCAATTCTCATCGGAACCGATGTATTTTTCTCTGTTTTCTTTGTCTCTTAATGATATCTGCGCTGTAAAATCAGCAAATCCAAGCGAACCGAAAACATAAAGTACAAGGTCAATCACTTTTTCGAATTCCTGTAACAATTGGTCTGGCGTACAGAAAAGGTGCGCATCATCCTGAGTAAATCCACGAACTCTCGTCAAGCCGTGTAATTCTCCAGACTGCTCATATCTGTAAACTGTCCCGAATTCTGCATAACGCTTCGGCAAATCTTTGTAAGACCATTGTTGCGCTTTGTAAATCTCGCAGTGGTGCGGACAGTTCATTGGTTTTAATAAAAATTCTTCCCCTTCATTTGGTGTTTTGATAGGCTGGAAACTGTCCTCGCCATATTTCTCCCAGTGTCCGGAAGTGATATATAATTCTTTAGCTCCAATATGCGGAGAAATTACGAATTCATAACCTTGTTTTTTCTGAGCTTTGGAAAGGAATTCTTCTAATTTTTTTCTAAGCGCAGCGCCTTTTGGCAACCAAAGTGGAAGTCCTGCACCTACTTTTTCGGAGAATGCAAAAATCCCCAATTCTTTACCCAGTTTTCTGTGGTCTCTTCTTTTTGCTTCTTCAAGTCTTTCAAGATATTCTGTCAGCTCTTTTTGTTTTGGGAAAGAAACGCCGTAAACTCTGGTCAGCTGTGGATTTTTCTCATCACCTCTCCAATATGCTCCGGCTGCGTTCAATATTTTTACAGCTTTTACGATTCCTGTTGATGGGATGTGACCACCTCTACAAAGGTCTGTAAAGTTGTCGTGCGTTACGAAAGTGATTTCACCATCAGGCAGATTTTCAATCAATTCTGTTTTGAAAGGATTGTCTGCATATTCCTTCAATGCATCAGCTTTGGAAACTTCGCGAAGGTTGAAAGTCGAATTTTTCTTAGCATTTTCTAAGATTTTCTTTTCCAGTTTTTCGAAGTCTTTTTCAGACAAAGGCTCTCCGCCGAAATCTACATCATAGTAGAATCCATTAGCTATTGCAGGCCCGATTGTCAACTTGGCTTCTGGATAAAATTCCATAATAGCCTGAGCCAGCAAGTGGGCAGAAGAATGCCAGAATGCTTTTTTACCCATATCGTCATTCCACGTCAGTAGTTGCACTGTAGAATCCTCCGTTATCGTGGTGTCTACTTCTGTCTGTTTTCCGTTTACGACGGCAGAAATGGTGTTTCTTGCCAAACCGTCACTGATACTTTGTGCAACTTGTAGTGGAGTAACTGCTCCTTCATATTCTCTGATGCTGCCATCAGGAAGAGTAATTTTTAGCATTATGACTGAAATTTTTAGGATGCAAAAATAGTGATTTTTTAAAGAACAATTATGGGTTAACGAAAAATTATATCGTGAAGATTTTTATTATTAAGGAGTTAACTAATAATTTTGTGAAAAATTGAAAAATTGCTTTCTTTCCATCTTTTAAAGCTTTGGAAATACTTATAATTTATCAATATATTGTTCGTAGTCACTTTTTTCCAAAACCTCTTTAGCGGTTAATTTGTAAATGTCTTTCCAAGAATTTTTCCCGTATTTTTCTACGTATTTTGATACAATTCTAAATCCTAACCAGTAATTTAAAGTTTTAGGAGCTTCAGGAAAAAGTTTATGTCTGTCATTTCGCAATAAAGGATTATTACCTGATAAATCTGAAAAATAAGATTTTGTCTTTTTGAAAATTTCTTTTTCATTTTTTATAAACCAATCCCAATCTTGTTTTGACATATTTTCAACAGCTTCATATTCAGTAATGTTCTTGTCAAAAAAAATATAAGTGAAATAACAAGCAAATCCTTCATCAATTGTTTGGCTTAGCGCAGAATTTTTATCAACGTCATTGTTTCTGAACTTCTCATAAACCAAATGATTTAATTCGTGGGGCAAACCCTTTTGTAATGTATAACTGATGTTTATCGATTTATTGTTTAATTCTAACGCAAATTGTTGCGAATCACATCCACCAAAACCAATTCCGGATATTGGCGTAAAAAGAAGACTGATTTTTGCGTTTGGTTGATAGGGAACCAGGCGACTGAATCTTTCAAGATTCGATTTGATTAATTTGTCAATATTTATCTCAGTAATAGTCTTTGTTTTATCAATAAAATCAATTTTATCTTTGTCGAAAAGTGTTCTGTTCCATTTTACCATTCCTTGTTCATTATTGAAACGGGTTGCATTTTCATCTCCAAAAATCTGAGCATAGCAACTATCCCATAGTTTTCGATGTGGCAAATAGACATTTTTTACAACTATTGTGGAATCAAACGCATCGTTCTTATGTGCTAAAATTTGAGATTTGAATAAATTATGGATGGTAATGTTCTGGATTTTTATGCTGTCGGAAATTTTTGCAATCTTTTCAAAGTCGAAATCATTGTTTTTCCTCACTGAGCAAGAAGATAAAATCAGTATTACTAGAAGCAGAGTTATGTTTTTCATTTAATTTTAATCGTAATTATTTTAGCTTAACTTTCTCTTTTATAATCTCGATGACGTCCACATTTCTGACTTTCGATTTTACCCAGCCGTGGATGTCGATATAGACGAGCGTTCTTTTGTCGTATCGATTTTTTTCTGATTCCTGAAGATGTTTTTCGAATTCCCTGAAAGTCAAAAGTTGCGCATTCGAATTTTGGTCATTGATTTTCTTAAAGAAATCTACAATTCTGAAATGTAAATCGCCTGGATTTTTCATCTTTTTCACAAACTTGATTGTGCTCTTCACGAAGTCATCATAATCGTCATCAAAACCAGCTTCAAACTTCGCCATCAAAATTAAAATCCTTGTGTGGAAAAGCAAATCTTCCTGAATATTTCCTTTTGAATTAATGATTTTCAAACCGTATTTGATTGTATTTTGATATTGTTTACTGCCAAAATACATCGATGCGATTTTCAAAAAAAGAATGAGAAAATGATGTTCATCTATCTTGTCCCGATGTTTTTCCATCTTCAGTTCCAGTTCAGGAATCATCTTTGTGCCACCGAAAAAATCTCCTTTGATAAAATATAGATTCATTTTGGTGTTATAATAATTAAGGAAAATCAACGACTGCGAATTCTCATTATGAATGAAAGTGTCCGATTTTACAACACGACTGAATTTTTCAAAACTTTCTTCAATCCTTTTAATATTGCCATACAGAAACAAAATTTTGAACAGATAAGTATTTCCTTTGATGTACCAAACCGGATGATTTTTTATCATTTCCGGATTGTCGTGGAACAATTCTACCCATTGATAGGCGTATTTCAAAGTGTATTTGTAATCCTGCAAAAGCTGATTTTTCCAAACGTGCGCTTTGAAATACCAAAGTTTCTCTGTGAAATTAAGTTTGTTAAGGTCAATTTTTTTGACTTTTTTATCGAATAAATCCAAGATTTTCTCACGGTCTTCGTCATTTTTGATGTAGCCGTGCGTCAACATTTCGCTGTATAATTTCAAGGATAAATTGGAAAGTTGAGTGGCGTAACTGTTTTGTTTATTAATTTCGGCGGATTGCAGAATCAATTCATCCGCTCGTCCATCGATACTTCTTGTAATGAATTGAGATTCAATGACTTTTTCAAGTTCGATGATTTCGGAGGCGATACTTTTTTCATCTAAGTCCAATGCGGATTGTTTGGCTTTGTCAAGGATTTTCAAAGCTTGTTTGTAAAGACCTTTTTGATAAAGAATGGTCGCAAAATCAAGCTGTTCGCGTAATTGGATTCTGCTGTTTTGAAGACTCGGATTCAGTCTCAGGCTTACCAGAATTTGTTTATACAGATGCGCTTTCAGATTTGAAAGTTGCTGTTTCGATGATATTTTTTTATCAATAATAACTTCCTCATTATACTCTTTCATTTTGTCCAATTCAGAAAAAAGTAACAGAAATTTTGCATCGACATTAATTCCAAGTCGGTTCACATACAACTTAAACTGACGCTTTTCCGAGGTCGAAAGTGACTTGATGAGCACAAATAAAAAATCTTTCTGTAATTCTGACATTGTAAATTTAAAATATATAAATAATTGATAATTAATCTGTTGTTAATTATTTTAAAGGAATTGAATATTGTATTTTTTGGAAAGTCTCAATCAGATATCATAAATCAAATTCTACTTTTGAATATCAAAATTAGGTAAAAAACTTTATTATGAATCCGGAAAAAATTGAAATTTTTGATACGACGTTGAGAGATGGTGAGCAGGTTCCCGGATGTAAACTCAATACAGAACAAAAAATAATAATCGCCGAGAAACTCGATTTTCTTGGCGTTGATATTATCGAAGCTGGCTTCCCCATTTCCAGTCCCGGCGATTTCCAATCCGTTCAGGAGATTTCGAAAATCGTAAAATATGCGAAAGTTTGCGGATTGACGAGAGCCAACAAAAAAGATATAGAAGTCGCGGCGGAAGCTTTGAAATATGCAAAAAGACCAAGAATCCACACCGGAATAGGAACTTCGGATTCTCACATCAGATTCAAATTCAATTCTACACGAGAGCAAGTTTTGGAACGAGCGATTGAAGCGGTGAAATATGCAAAGAATTTTGTAGATGATGTGGAGTTTTATGCAGAAGATGCAGGAAGAACTGATAATGATTTCCTGGCAAAAGTTTGTGAGGAAGTCATCAAAGCCGGCGCAACTGTGCTTAATATTCCTGATACGACGGGTTATTGCCTGCCGGAAGAATACGGCCGAAAAATCAAATACCTGAGAGAAAATGTAAAAGATATTGACAAAGCAATCTTGTCTTGCCACTGTCACAACGACCTTGGAATGGCAACCGCAAATTCAATCTCAGGAATCATCAACGGCGCCAGACAAATCGAATGTACGATTAACGGACTTGGCGAACGTGCGGGAAATACGGCTTTGGAAGAAGTCGTGATGATTATAAAACAACATTCTGACCTTAATTTCTTCACCGATATCAATTCCAAAATGCTGAACGAAATGAGTTATCTGGTTTCTGAAATGATGGGAATGCCGGTTCAGCCAAACAAAGCAATCGTTGGTGCAAACGCATTTGCGCACAGTTCCGGAATTCATCAGGATGGCGTTATCAAAAACAGAGAAACCTACGAAATCATCGACCCGCGAGAAGTCGGCATCAATGAATCTTCAATCGTTTTGACCGCAAGAAGCGGGCGTTCTGCTTTGGCTTATCGTTTCAAAAATATCGGTTTTGATGTGACAAAAGTGGAGTTGGACTTTTTGTATCAGGAATTCTTGAAAATCGCCGACACCAAAAAAGAAGTTAATAATGATGATTTAAGCTTTATGATGAAATCATTTAATCAAAAAATTGGATAGAAAATGAACCAAAGCAAAACACTATTTGACAAAGTTTGGGATGCACACGTTGTAGAAACCGTTCCGGATGGACCTCAGGTGATTTATATCGACAAACATTTGATTCACGAAGTGACGAGTCCACAGGCTTTTGCGGAATTGGAAGCAAGAGGTTTGGAAGTTTTTCGGCCGAATCAGATTGTGGCGACTGCAGACCACAACGTTCCGACTTTGGGACAGGAATTGCCAATCAGGGACGAATTATCGAGAACGCAGGTTCAGCAACTGACAGAGAATTGCGAAAAAAATAACATCGAGTTGTACGGACTTGGTCATCAATATCAGGGAATCGTTCACATCATCGCACCGGAGTTGGGAATTACACAACCGGGAATGAGCATTGTTTGTGGCGACAGTCATACTTCAACACACGGCGCTTTTGGAGCAATTGCTTTTGGAATCGGGACAAGTCAGGTGGCGCAGGTTTTTGCAAGTCAATGTTTGTTGATGAACAAACCAAAATCGATGCGGGTTTCCGTGAATGGAAAACTGAATAAAGATGTTCAGCCGAAGGACGTGATTCTTTATATTATTTCAAAAGTCGGCACAGATTCCGGAACTGGATATTTCTGCGAATATGCAGGAAATGTCTTCGAAGAAATGTCGATGGAAGGCAGAATGACCGTTTGCAATATGAGCATCGAAATGGGAGCACGAGGCGGAATGATTGCGCCAGACGAAACTACTTTCGACTATGTAAAAGACAAAACCTTCGCACCAAAAGGAGAAGAATGGACAGAAAAAGTCGAGTATTGGAAAACTTTAAAATCCGATTCTGAAGCGGTTTTTGATAAGGAATTTGAATTCTCAGCAGAAGATATCCAACCAATGATAACTTACGGAACCAATCCAGGAATGGGAATTTCCATAGATTCTAAAATTCCGACTGCTCAAAATGAATCCGAAGAAAAAGCTCTTAAATATATGGGACTTGATGCGGGACAATCAACGTCAGACATCAAAGTAAATTATGTGTTCATCGGAAGTTGTACCAATGCAAGGATTGAGGATTTCCGTTCTGCTGCAACTTATGTCAAAGGAAAGCAAAAAGCTGAAAACATTGTGGCTTGGCTGGTTCCAGGTTCACAAAAAGTAGCGAAACAGATTTATGATGAAGGTTTGGATAAAGTCTTTAATGATGCAGGTTTCCAAATCCGTCAGCCTGGATGCTCCGCTTGTCTGGCAATGAATGACGATAAAATCCCAGAAGGTGAATATTGTGTTTCCACTTCCAACAGAAACTTCGAAGGCCGACAAGGTCAAGGCGCAAGAACACTTTTGGCAAGTCCGCTAACTGCCGCAAAAGTGGCGGTGGAGGGTAGAATTCCGGCTTTTGAAAATCTGAATTAATTAAACACTTGAATTTAGAGCCTGTTTAAATTTCATTGAAATTGTTTCCCCAGCCCTAAAGGGAGCAATTTTAATGAAATTTTGAAAGCATTTTTCCTCCCTTTAGGGTTTGGGTAAAGAGAAATTCTTTATAAATTTTAAAACAGACCCTTAAACTTTGAATATTAAATCTTGAACATCGAATTGAACGTATGCAAAAATTAGTTTTGATAAAATCTCAGGCCGTTCCGTTGCCGAGCGAAAATATAGATACCGACCAGATTATTCCCGCTCGTTTCCTCAAAAGCATTAGCAAAGAAGGTTTCGGGGAAAATCTTTTCAGAGATTGGCGGTATAATGTCCACACGAATGAACCAAATCCTGACTTCGTTCTCAATAATCCTAAATATTCCGGCGAAATTCTGGTTGCAGGAAATAACTTCGGATGTGGAAGCAGCAGAGAGCACGCGGCTTGGTCGTTAACGGATTATGGTTTTAAGGTCGTTGTGTCAAGTTATTTTGCTGATATTTTTAAAGGCAATGCACTTAATAATGGATTGCTTCCAGTGAAAGTTTCTGAGGATTATCTTAAAGATTTAATGGAAACCATTACGCAAAATCCTTCAACTCAAATTACGGTTGATGTAGAGAAACAGACAATTTCTTTTAATGATAAAACAGAAAGTTTCGAGTTGGATTCTTACAAAAAAATATGCCTGATAAACGGCTACGACGATATTGATTTTTTAACGAGCAAAAAAGAAGCGATTCAGAAATTTGAACAAAAAACACAGAAAGTATATGAGCAAGAATTATAAAATAGCAGTTTTGCCAGGCGATGGCATCGGTCCGGAAGTGACCAACGAAAGTGTGAAAGTCTTGAAGGTAATTGGCGAAGCTTACCAATATAATTTCCAATTCGATTATGGCGTGATGGGAGCGGAAGCGATTTATCAAACAGGAAATCCTTTACCAGACGAAACTTTGGAATTATGCAAAAATTCTGATGCTGTTTTGTTCGGTGCAATCGGGGACCCGGCTTTTGATAACAATCCGGATGCGAAAGTGCGTCCAGAACAAGGTTTGTTGAAATTGAGAAAAGAATTGGGATTATTCGCCAACATCAGACCAATCAAAACTTACGCATCATTAATCAAAAAAAGTCCTTTGAAAAGAGAAATCGTTGAAGGAACGGATATTCAAATCTATCGCGAGTTGATTAGCGGAATTTACTTTGGAGAAAAATTCACTGAGGAAAATGGAGATTACGCTTACGATGTATGCAAATATTCCAAAGAAGAAATTACAGGAATTGCTCACTTAGCTTTTCAGGATGCTCAGAAAAGAAAGAAAAAACTGACCTTGATTGACAAAGCCAACGTTCTCGACACATCCAGACTTTGGAGAAAAATCGTGCAAGAAATTGCTTTGGAATATCCAGATGTGAAAGTGGATTTTATGTTTGTTGATAACGCTGCAATGCAGATGATTCTGAATCCAAAACAATTCGATGTGATTTTGACAGAAAATATGTTTGGAGATATTATTTCTGATGAAGCCAGCGTCATTGGTGGTTCAATAGGTTTGCTGCCTTCCGCGTCAATTGGAAATCACAACGCACTTTTCGAACCTATTCACGGGTCTTATCCTCAAGCGAAAGGAAAAGGAATTGCCAATCCAATTGCTTCCATCCTGAGTGCCGCAATGATGCTCGACCATTTGGAACTGACACAAGCCGCAAATAAACTGAGAGAAAGCGTGGAAAATGCCATCGAAAGCAGATATGTGACAATTGACCTAAATCCAGATATCAATTACTCGACCAGTGAAGTAGGAGATTTCATCGCTGATTACATTCGTTTTTCGGAAAGGTCGTACTACAACCACGAGAATGTCCAGTTAGGGAAATCCACGATTGTCTAAAAAAAAATGAGAGCCGAAATTAATTCGGCTCTCATTCAGTAAAATATAAAATTAAAATTCATTCAGTTAGTCTTTTCTGCCCTGGGAATCCATCTCGTCTGACATTCCTTTTTCCGGTCTGTAGGCTGTTCCGCGGTCATCTGTGAAGTACAAATCGTTTTTCGCTTTTGCAATGATTCTTGCTCTTGTAGATTCCGGGATTGGATATTCGTTGTGTCTGTCCGGATATTTTTCTGCAAGATATCCTCTCGTTTTTTCTTCCACATCTATCGCGCCGTTTTCGTCCAGGATTTTCTTAGCAGCGTTTGCATCATCCTCTGTTTCAGCGTAAACGGTGATTCTATTGCTGTCGATACTCGCATATTCGTAGCGGTCTGTTTCTACAACATCTCTGTCAAACAGCCAGTCAAAAAAACTTGCTTTTCTGTCCGTATCTACGGTTTCAACTTTGTCCAGAGCTTCAATTTCTGCGTTCGCCAGGGAATATTCGTACAAGCCTGCTTCTTCCAGTTTGGTGATGACATCTCTGCTTTCTGCTTCGTTTGGGAAAATCCCGATAATCGTGTAAGACATAATAATATTTTTTTGGTGGTTAAACTTATTTCTCTTACCCAAACAAAAATGATGACACAATCCACTGTCGGACAAAATTTTAACAGTATTTAAGATTTGGGCGCCTTTATCCGCCTTCCGTTCCCTCCCGATTTAAATCGGGATCCGCTCAAGTCGGGGCGCGCTTCGCCAGATAGAACGTTTGGGCATAGAAAAAAACCTTCCAGTTCATCCGAAAGGTTTCCATAGTTTGATTTATTTAAAAAAAAGTTGCTATAACACCGAGGTTACGCAGCCCGGGCTGAACGGATCCCGATGTAAAATCGGGAGGGAGTGGAGGACGGAATAGCTGCCCAAATAATTACTAACTAACTAACTAACTAACTAACTAACTAACTAACTAACTAACTAACTGCTAACTATTTGAATTTTGTGATTCCCAACCCGTCAATCTCATCCGCAATTCTTTTCTCGTGGTGGTGATGTGGTTTTCGGTCGTTGGTAAAAAATAGATTGTTTCGTGCTTTCGCGATGATTTTCGCATTTCGGCTTTCGGAAATCACATATTCGTGATTCGGAAAATTTTCAGTCATATGGTCCTGAGCTTTCTCCTCTACATTCACGGCGCCATTGTTGTCCAGGATGTCCTTTACGATGTGCGCGTCCTGCTCGGTCTGCAGATGGACGGTAATCGTGTTGTGGTCGATACTTGCGTATTCGAAACGGGCTTTGTCGATGTGATTGTCATCAAATAACCAGTTCCAAAAACCATTTTTCTTCTCAATGTCCACATTTTGCACAGTCTCGTGATGAGAATGAGAAAGATTGTAGTCATTGTAACCAGCGTTTTCCAATTTTAAAAGGACCTTGTCAGCCTCTAGCTGAGTGGGAAAAAGCCCTACAACAATATAAGACATAGCTGTAATGTTTTGATGAGACGAAATAAAAAGAACACTTCTGAACCAGATTTTCTGTCATCTGATTTCTAATATTAAATCTATGTTAATTTTACCAAATAAACAAGCCTTTCAAATTTATTTTGAAAGGCTTGTTGAATTTTTCGCAAAGAAAACTATTTTTCTGTGTTGTCTGTTTTTCCGTCCTTGTTGACCTTGGAACCTTTTTCGACATCTTCTTTATCAATGTCAGGCGGGTTTTGGTTGTCAGATGATGCTGGAATATCTCGGAAATCCTCGGTCTGTTTTTTCTGTTCGGACGAGTTGTTGCTTTCTTGTTTTTTATCTGGTTCCATAACGATTGATTTTATAATTCTGTGACGGGAAAAGTATTGGTCTTATCCTCGATGGAATAATGCAATGCCTTTGCCAAAACGAATATATCGTTCAGATTATCTTTCAATTGTTTTTTGCTTTGCTCCTTCAGATTGTTCTGGTTCACGCTTTTTGCCATATTTTTCTTGGCAGATTCCATCACACCGTTGATGTCTTTCTGCGTGAATCTGTTAATCGCGTAATCATCCATAAAATGAATTTTCACATCCGGGAAAATCTTGATTTCCGGCTGGGGAATTTCTTGTAAAATCAATTTTTTATTCACCGTGTCCACATCGATTTTCATTTGTTTCAAATCGTAGGAAACCTGTGCTTTCGCAGTGGTGTAAAGTACCATTTCTCTGGGCAGAATATCAAATCCTGCAATGCTTGCCGCCGAACTTTTGTGTGTTTGGAAACTCGAAAAATCCTGTTCCAAAACCACCATTTTATTCATCTTCTGGATTTGATTGGTGATGAGGTAATAATCTTGATTGATGAGCGCCGCATCTTCTTTCTTGTTGCAACTTCTCCACGATAGAAATAAAAAAACCGTAAGAATGATTCCGAAAATAAAAGAAAGGATGCCTGTGTATTTTGTCATTGATTTT
Organism: Epilithonimonas sp. JDS; assembly: GCF_021261315.1. GTDB lineage: Bacteria > Bacteroidota > Bacteroidia > Flavobacteriales > Weeksellaceae > Epilithonimonas. Next base: position 828,778 of record NZ_JAJSAX010000002.1, on the reverse strand, counting down.
GAATTTATGAGCAATATTTAATTACTTAAAAAAATAAACCACATAGGCACATAGAAAAAAGGAAATACAAAAAGGAAAAATAGAATTTTTGAGTTTTCCTATTTAATCTTACAACTATGTGTCTATGTGGTTGAAAAATATTTTGTCTTTTATTTAAATAAACTCGTATTATCTTTTTTCAAAATATTAAGCAAATCTTTCTCCAAAAATCCTGTTTCGGGCATTTCTGTGATTCTTCCGATTTCTTTTCCGTACTTTTTCACGATGATTGTCGGCACTCTCGTGATGTTGTACAGGCCTTCTTCGCCAGCCGGAGATTCCTTTTTGCGGTTCACGGCGATGATTTGCATTTTGTCGGTATTGTATTTCAAAGTTTCCAGAATTTTTATCAACCTCGGAAATTCTCTGTGGCTGTCTTCGCACCAACTTCCGACAAAAACAACCAAACTATAAGAATTGAGTTTTTCTTTTCTTAATTCGGTTAAGCTTGTTTGGTCAATTTGATATCGGTTGTATTCCTCATCAAACCAGGTTTTGTAAGGTTCTTTTCGGAATTGGTCAAGCCTCTGCGTTCCCAAAAGCATTTTGCCATCGTTCTTGGATTCTACTTCTCTGTTTACGATTACTCGTTGCGCGCAAGAATTAAGTGCAATGAGAGCAATGATTCCTAATAAAATTGAAAATTTTTTCATCGTCGGTTTTTTATTTTAAAAGTGAAGCCAAGTCGGCTGCAGAATAATATTTGTTCTTCAAAACCTTGTTGTCTGCAACGCGGTGAACATTGAATTTGTCTCCAGATTTTTCGTAGTAAGCATCGGTTCCTTTAGCTTTGTAAAATTCTACTGTTTCCTGCGCCTGAATTTCGTTATCACAAGCTTTCGACATATTGGAACGCTGAACTTCATTGAACAATTCCACGAATTTATCGCCCAATCCAAACTCCAAAACAGCACCACTCAAAACATACTGAAGGTCGCAAAGTGCATCGGCAACTTCTACCAAATCGTTGTCTTCAATCGCTTTTTTCAACTCGTCCAATTCTTCCTGTAGAAGACTCACTCTCAGCTCAGCACGTTCTTTTGAAGGAATCTGAGGTGTGTCTAGAATTGGGGCGTTGAAGGTTTTGTGAAATTCGGCAACTTGGTTCAGGCTGTCTATCTTTTCCATATATTTTCTAAAATTTTAACAAATATAAAAAATGCCATCCTTAAAGACAGCATTTATAAAATTAAAATGTTTTTTGAATAGTAAATTGTAGTTTTCAAAAAGTCAGAATCAAGTTGAAAAAAAAGGCTTCGACTCCGCTCAGCCTGACATCGCTTATGATTATAAGATTTAATAAAAAGTTGTCATCCTGAGCGGAGTCGAAGGATTTACTAAAATTATTTCAACCTTTCCAAAACACCTTTCCTTTTCACAATATTCTTATAATCCCATTGAATTTCTTTTGATTTATCCAGCCAACGTTTCAAATCGTCATTGTCGATTTCATTCACACCATTATAAAAAATAGAAGCATCCTGAAATTTTTCGCCTTCCACATTCAGTTTTTCTTCATTGAAAGATTTTCCGCTCCAGAACATCAATCGAATTCCTCGCTTCTGTTTGCTGTAGCCAACAATCGGATTTCCATCTAGAAACCAAACCGGATGTGAATGCCAGATTTTGTTTTCGGCTTCGGGAAGATGTTTTCCAATTTCCTCGGAAAGAAGGATTGCTATTTTCTCGTCTTCAGACTCTAATTTCTGATTGTAGGAAGTGATGTCGGGATTCATTAATTAAAATATTTAAAACTTATCATCCGCAGTAGGACCGTAAAAACCTGGAACTTTGTTGCCTGTCGCACGAAGATAAACAATCAATTCGCCACGATGATGATATAGATGATTGAAGAGCGTTGTTCTGATAATGTTGTACTTTGGTGTCGGTGGAATCAGGACTTTTTCCTTCATCGTCATTGTCCAAGGTGTGTTCAGTTTATTTTCGTCGAGCTTTTCGAAAGCTTCTTTGGCCAGAGCAAAATTCTCTTCAAATTTTTTCAGAATATTTTCTGAAGCCGAGTGATTTTCTCTTTCGTATTTGAATTCGGATAACTCAAATGCATCGGACAAAAGGACTTCGGGATACCAGGCGTAGATGGTTGCAACGTGCGAAGCCAGCTCGGCAGTGGACCAAGTTTTTTCTGAAGATTTCCAGCCAAGCGCAGAATCCGGAATCGCTTCCAGGACTTTGCGTGTGTTTTCGGCTTCCTGCAGAAATTCGGAGATTAACAATTCTTTAATCATAGCATTAAATTTAAAAACCCTTTCAAAGTTAAAAAATTTTGAAAGGGTTTGATATTTAAAATGTAAAATTTTGATTCTTAAGATGTAATGTCTCTTCCAATGACCAGTCTCTGGATTTCAGAAGTTCCTTCGCCAATCGTACACAATTTAGAATCTCTGTAGAATTTTTCCACAGGAAAATCTTTCGTGTAACCATAGCCACCAAAAATCTGAACCGCATTATTGGAAATTCTAACGCAAGCTTCAGAAGCATATAATTTTGCCATTGCACCTTCACGTGTCATTTTTGCTTTTGCATTTTTAAGGTCAGAAGCTCTTCTGATTAGCAATTCTGAAGCGTCAATTTCCGTCGCCATATCGGCCAACATAAAGTTAACCGCCTGAAAACTTGAAATCGATTTTCCGAACTGGTGTCTTTCCTGAGCATATTTCAAAGCCGCTTTGTAAGCACCTCTTGCAATTCCCAAACTCAAGGCTGCGATAGAAATACGACCTCCGTCCAGGATCTTCATCGCTTGTTTGAAACCGCTTCCAACTTCGCCCAATCGGTGAGAATCCGGCACGCGAACGTTGTCGAAAATCAATTCTGCTGTTTCCGAGGCACGCATTCCTAATTTATTTTCTTTTCTACCGGAAGTGAAACCTGCCATTCCTTTTTCCAAAACAAAAGCTGTGGAATTATTTTTTGCACCAATTTCTCCAGTTCTTGTCATCACTACCGCAATATCGCCGGAAATAGCGTGCGTGATGAAGTTTTTTGCACCGTTGATAACCCATTCGTCGCCGTCTTTGACCGCTGTTGTGGACATTCCGCCAGAGTCAGAACCTGTGTTATGCTCCGTCAATCCCCAAGCGCCGATTACTTTCCCGGACGCCAAGTTTGGCAACCATTTTCTTCTTTGCTCTTCGTTCCCGAATTCGTAAATGTGATTCGTACAAAGAGAATTGTGCGCCGCAACGGATAATCCAATCGATGGGTCAATTTGAGAAATCTCGTCCAAAATGGTCACATATTCCTGATAACCAAGACCAGAACCACCATATTCCTCAGGAATTACGATTCCCATAAATCCTAATTCACCCAATTGGTGGAAGAGTTCTACAGGGAAAGTTTGGCTCTCGTCCCAATCCATAATGTTGGGGCGAATATTTTTTTCAGCAAAATCTTTTGCCGTTTCAGCTATCATTTTTAGGTTGTCCATAGTGGCAGTATCCATACTTTTATCTTTGTCGCCAAATATAGAAAAATTAGGATAAGGATAAATTATTTTTAAAATTTGTTTTTTATGCTTTAAGAATCGAGGTTTTCATTATTTTAGCCTAGAATTTTTTCACAATGAATCCGAAACTAAAAACCCTTTTATTCTTTCTCGTCGGTGCTTTTGCCGGAATCTCGGTAATGTTTCTCATCACAAATTACAAAATCGAGAAGCGAAATAAATATCTGACGGAAACAGAAAGTCGAAAGTCAGAAGTTGCCAAATCTGAAAACCAAACTCACAGAGAATCAAATTCAGAAAATTCTATAGAAGAATTGACGGACGAAACTGTAGTTATTTCTTACGTGAAATCCAATCACAAATTGCCTGATTATTACCTCACAAAATCTGAAGCTAAAAATCAAGGCTGGATTGCATCAAAAGGAAATCTTTGTGATGTTCTGCCAGGAAAAGCAATCGGTGGTGACAAATTCAGCAACCGTGAAAAACAACTTTCGAAAGGCGAACAATATTTTGAAGCTGATGTGAATTACAATTGCGGAAACCGCGGTGCAGACCGAATTGTCTTTACTGAAGATGGTGATGTTTGGCTGACGAAAAATCATTATAAAAGTTTTGATAAGCAATAAATTTTTTGAATGAAAGTCTTTTTATTAAACTCATTTTTCGCTATCCTTTTTTTAGTTTCTTATAAGGAAAATAAAGAATCTAAGGTTGTTGAAACTTCGGAGAAAGTCGTTTTACAGCTTCAGCCTTTTAAAGATATGAAGATTGATGACTTAGGAAATATCGCTTCACAAATTCAGAAAATCTATCCGAATGTTGAAATTTTAGCGGCAATTGATTTTCCTGAAAATTCTTTTTATCAACCTAGAAATAGATACAGAGCGGATTCAATCATCAAATTTTTGAGTTCAAAGACAAAAAATAATTTTATAAAAGTTGGTTTAACCACAAAAGATATTAGCGCAACCAAAGGAAATGTGAAGGATTTTGGAATAATGGGATTGGGTTACCGTCCTGGAAAAGCCTGTGTTGCATCTTCCTTCAGACTCGATGCATCAAAAAGAAAAGAGCAATTTTACAAAATAATCATTCACGAAATCGGTCATACACAAGGTTTGAAGCATTGTCCGGAAAAAACCTGCTTTATGCGGGATGCGGAAGGTGGAAATCCTACAGATGAAGAGACAGATTTTTGTAATAACTGCAAAAAATATTTAAAAACAAAACATTGGAAATTTACTTAGAAATGAAAGAAATACTGATCGATTTTTCAAACATCGGCGACTACGAAGATTTTTACACGGAATTGAAGTCCAAATTGGAATTACCTGGATATTTCGGAGACAATCTGGATGCTCTTTCGGACGTGATTTCGGGCGGTTTGGAATTGCCGCTTCACATCGAATTTGTGAATATGAGCGTGGACCAATTGGAAACTTTTGAAGACCTTTTGACAACTTTGGAAGATGTGGAGGAGGAAGTGGAAGATTTCACGTTCACTTATTATCTTGAGCAATACGAAGATGACGATGAAAATTTAGATGAAAATGAAGAATAATACAAGAAAAGCAACCATCGACGACCTTTCCCAACTGGCTCAGTTGTTTGATGAATACAGAATGTTTTATCACAAAACCTCTGATATTTCCGGCGCAGAACAGTTTATATCCGAAAGATTGGAAAGTGAAGATTCTGAGATTTTTGTGGTGGAAGAAGAAGGAAAGTTAGGCGGTTTTGTCCAACTTTATCCTTTGTTTTCATCGACAAGAATGAAGCGTTATTGGCTTTTGAATGACCTTTACGTGAATCCTGAATTTCGGGGAAAAGCTTACTCCAAAGCGTTGATTGAGGAAGCGAAAGAACTTTGCAGAACATCCAATTCGTGCGGAATGTACCTCGAAACCGGAAAGGAGAATATGATTGGAAATCAGTTATATCCAAGTGCAGGTTTCAAAAAATACGATGAGGTGAATTTCTATGAGTGGGAAGTGGAATCATAAAGATAAACGATGAATGATAATTGATTAATGATTTTCATTGCGTGCCCAAAAACTTTAAATCTTGAATCTTAAACTTTGAATTAATTATGACTGATTTCGAAAAATATATCCAGCGTTATCTTGACCTTGTTCCATCAGAAAATTGGATTGAAGAACTGCAAATTTCCGGGAAGCAAACTTTGGATATTTATGTAAAACTTTCCGAAGAACAAGGAAATTTCGCTTATGCTGAAGGAAAATGGACTCTGAAAACGCTTTTGCAACATTTGATTGATACCGAAAAAGTCTTTGCTTATCGCGCTTTGAGATTTTCCAGAAATGACCAATCTTTGGTTTCAGGTTTTGATGAAGAAGCTTGGGCGGATAATTCTTACGCTGAATCACGAACTTTGAAAAGCTTGATTAAGGAATTTAAACTGACCAGAAAATTATCAATCAAATTCTTTAAAACGCTTCCGGTTGAAGCTTTAAGTTTAATCGGAATCGTGAATGGAAATGAGATAAAAGTGGAGACGATTGGGAAATTGACCGTTGGTCACAATCTTCATCATTTGAATGTTATTAAGGAAAGATATTTGCCCAACACCTAATCTAACAATTTAAAAGTTTACCAATTTAACAATTCTCCCATTGGTAAATTGGTAGTTTGTTAAATTGGTACACTTGATATTTATTTCTTCCTCGTCAAATACTTCCTCCCAGGGATAAACAACAGCAACGCTCCAATCACAAACATCGATAATCTGGAAAGAAAATCGCCACTTTTGGTATAGAAAGTTTCGTGATCAATCAGATTCAGTTTTGCCATCAAAGCACCTTTTGCACCATAAGGCAAATCGTCTACAATATCGCCTCGGGAATTGATGTGCGCGCTGGTTCCGCTGTTTGCTGCTCTTGCGATTTCCCGTCTGGTTTCTATTGCGCGGAGTTTTGCATAAGCCAATAATTGTTTGTGTCCTTGGGAATAGCCCCACCAAGAATCATTCGTCACAATCGTTAGGAGATTGGCGCCTTTTTTCACATAATCAGTCACGTATTCACCATAGACACTTTCGTAGCAAATGATGGGTGCGATGACGGATTTGTTATAAGGATTGGCAAACACTTTTCGTTCTTTGGAAATGCCGAGAGAACGAGTCGTTCCGCCTAAATCCAGCATCACATTACCCAAAATTGGTTTAAAGAAATTGATGTAAGGAAAAATCTCAACGCCGGGAACCAACATCGCTTTGTGATAAACTTCCGGTTGCTGATTCGGAATGATTTGTATCGCCGAATTATATTCATCCACCCAAATGCCTTGTCTTTCAAGATAACTTGCCGTGACAGGTTTTTCCTCATCATCCTTATAAACGTAATAGCTGGAAATTCCGCCTGCAAAAACTGATTTCGGATGTTGCGTAAGGAATGTTTTTATATTATTAATGAGCAAACTGTTGTTAAATCCGCGCTCGCTGATGGAACCTGGTCCAGGCAAAGAAGTTTCTGGAGCAAGGTAAAGGTCGATGTCTTGCGGTGCTATTTTCGCATCTTCTGGTGGATTTGGGTCCACAAATTTTGAATTTTCGATGGCTATTTTTAAAAGGTCGCTTTCAATGGTCAAACTGTCTTTGTGATATTTCTCATTGTAAGGGTCCAAAGCAGGTTGGAGCATTGTCACATTCAAAGTGCCGACCGTTTTTGGTGAGTAATTGTAATATTTAATTAAAGAAATCAACATCGGTACAACAATGAAACCTGCCAGCATCGATACATTTTTGATAAGTGGTTTTCTCTTGCGTCCAGCTTCCCAAATTCTAAAAGTATAAAATGCCAAGACATTACAAATCAATATCCAAAAACTACCGCCAGTTGTGCCCAAAGTGTCGTACCATTGGATGAATTGGTGATAATCTGCGAAGACATTTCCAAGATTCAGCCAAGGCCAGGTGAATTCCCAAACCAAGTGCAACTTCTCAAATGCCATCCAAATCACCACAAAAAACACCAATCCGAAATAGGTTCCCTGACTTCTTTTGTAAAGTCTGTAGAAGTGAAAAATGATCGACATAAAAAAAGCGTTCGTCAAAATCGGAAACAAAACGGCCAAAAGAGAATTGCTCCCATCAGGAAGTTTGGAATTGTAGAGCCAACCCGTCGTAACAGCGTTCCAAATGACAAATGTAAGATAGGACAAACCAAATATTGCCAAACTTTTCCGTTTGATATCACTGAATTTCGCAATGTTGTGTTCCATCATCAAAAGTGGAACGAAAGCGAAAAATATAAAAAACGGAATCCCGTAAGTCGGCCAGGAAATGGCGAGCAAAACGCCGGATATTAAAGCTAATAGAAGGTTTTTCATTTTCTTAATTGAATTTGACAGTTACCAGAAAATAATGAGGAATTTTAAATTTTTCTCCAAGTTTTTCCGGCGCAGTATCAGATTGGGCAACTTCGCAATATGAGCCAGAACCATCTTCGTGGATCGTTGGTGTAATGATCGCAAAAATATAATTCTTTTTATTGATGTCCAATGTCAGTTCATCTGCGCTTCCGAAGAAATTTTTCACGGCATAATCGTCTTCATTATTAGATAGTTTGAAGTAAGATTTTTTACTCATAAAACCATTTCCGAAAATCTGAGTTTTGAGTTTTCCATCAGCTAATTTGAATGCAAATTTCAGAGTTAATTTATCCTTTTCAATTTTGAAATAATCATCATCAAAAAGCGTAGATGTTTTGAGTAATTTTCCGTTTTTGAATTCTTCCAAAGCAATTACATAAGATTTGCCTTTTAATGTTTCTGACTGAAAATTAAATGTGTCAAAAAAAATATTTTCAAAATTAATTAAGTCCTGAATATCTCGATTTTCACTTCCATAATTAGATGTGACTTTAACATTTTGAGCAAAAGCGAAACTGGAAATTAATGATAGAGAGTATATTAGTTTTTTCATAATTTATAATTAAGAAAATCTTTTCTTCCTGATAAAATAAAATCCAGCACCCAAAACTCCCAAAATCCCCAATGGTAAAAGCAAGTTTATCCATTGCCATTTCGAACGTTCTTCGTCCACACGTTCTCTATCCAGCAAGCGGATTTCGATGGTTCTGTTGCGGAGTTCCATCATATTGCTGTCGTCCAAAAGATAATCCAGGGCATTTCTGAGGAATTGCGCATTTCCATAATGTTCCTTGGTAAGCAAATCTTCGCCCAAAGGCAGCGGTTTTCCTTTCCAGATTTGATTTCTTGCAATATCACCGTCAGCGATTACGAGCATTTTGTTTTCTGTACTATGAGCTTTGAAGCCAGGATAGGCATTTTTCTCACTTCTCGTCGCATAAGCTGAAGTGAATTTCCCTTCCAAAGCCACAGCGAAAATCTTCGGCGGCGTAGGACGTTCCATTTCGCCAATGCTGTCTGCGCGAACGATCTCGGACAAGGCCACATAATTAGGAACCGTTTTGCTGATGGTTCTTTCGCTCGATTCGAACAGAACTTTGGTCTTGATATTTGGTCTTCCCAAGGTATCAATAGAAGTCGGGAATTCGAATTTTACAGGATTGATATTTTTAGTTATCGGGTTCTTGGTTTCCGCAATTCCCAATGGGAAATAAGGCCAAAGAAAACTGCTGTATTGCGGATTGCCAGCCACTTCGCCAGAAACAATCCTGATCAGTGCAGACTTTTTCATATCCTTCGTCAAAGCAGGATTGATTCTTAGTCCATAATTAAACATGAAATCCGTCAGATTGAGATCCAATGGATAAGCCATAATTTTCTTTGCTTGGAAAAGCGTATCCATTTCGGCATTCACAGCATCGATCATCCAGAGGGTTTTTCCGCCATTCATAATGTATTGGTCAAGAATGACTTTCTCTCCATCGGTAAAGGCTTTTCTTGGCTTTGCGATGACAAGCGCATCCATTTGCTTGAGCTTTGGAACATCGGCCAAAGACAATTCGGTTTTGTTTTCCGGAATCACTGGACCAACATTGTAATTTTCCATCGCCACATCCATAAATCCACGGAATTCATCCGGTCCCAACTCCTGTTGATTAACCAAGAATCCAACATTCTTGGCTCTTTCTTCGGATAAACTTTTTATGGTCGATGCAAAATTATATTCAAGGCTTTCTATGGATTTGCTAAGTTGAGTACTTGCATCAATTCCGGATTGCTGAATGATCAATGGAACCGAAGTTCCGAAACCGTTATATTTGATCGCAGCGTAAGGAAACATCACGATTTCCGAAACTTTTCCATCCTTCATATCTGGTAGAATCGACGGCTGCATTCCCATTCCGGCAAGCGTGTCCTGCGGAATTTTCTCTGCAATCGGATCACGGAATTTGTAATCGATTTTTGAATTGATCTTTCGGAACTCGTCCAGCATAAACTTGGTCTCGTTCTGAAGCTGCTTGAAGGAAGCCGGGAAATCGCCATCCAGATAAACTTCGATCGTCATCGGTTTGTTCACGCTTTCCAAAACTTTGATGGTAGAATCCGAAAGCGTATATCGTTTTTCCGCCGTCAGATCGAAACGTTTATAAACCAATCCGCTCATCCCGATGATGAGAAGAACAGTGATAATGATAAGGGTGATTTTATTTTTTTTATTCATCTTAATTAGTTGACAGTTGTTAGTTGTCTGTTGATGGATTTTCTTTTTTTTATGATTTGGGCAGCTTTATCCGCCTTCCGTTCCCTCCCGATTTTACATCGGGATCTACTCAAGCCGGGCTGCAGATTCAACGTTCCAATTGAAAGTCTTTTCTCTTTATTCTTTTTTCTTGTCTCTTCCTTATTTCTTTTTCCAGACAAACCAACTCGCCAATCCCAATCCCAGGAATATCACGAATAGAAAGTAAAAAACATCTCTCGTATCAATTTGTCCTCTGGTGAACGCTAAAAAGTGTTGGTAGAATCCAATATTCTGCAAAATATAATCTGCACTTCCCAACAATTTGTAACTCGCCAATTGCTCGATCCCGAAGTACGAAATAAAACAAATGAAAACGCCCAAAAGATAAGCCGTGATTTGATTGGGTGAAATTGATGAAGCCAAGATCCCGACTGCGGAAAATGCAGCAATCAAAATGATCAAGCCAATGTAACTTCCGAAAGTCATACTGCCGTCAATATTGCCTTCCGGAACGCCCAAAACGTAAACTGTATAATAATAAACCAATGAAGGCAGCAAACACAAAATCCCGACCAGCCAAACAGAAAGGAATTTTCCACCAACGATTTCCGTGACCTTCACAGGTTGAGAAAAAAGCCAAAACAAGGTTCCAGATTGTTGCTCCTCAGCCAAAGTTCTCATACTGATTGCCGGAATAATGAACATAAAAAGCCAAGGTGAAAGCACGAAAAAACTTTGCAGCGTTGCGCTTCCGATATCGAAAATATTAAAATCATTCTCGAAGAAGAAAAGGAAAAGTGCAGAGATCACACTGAAGGCAGCGATGATGATCCACGCGCTCCAGTTTCCGAAAAAATTCCAAAGTTCTTTTTTGAATATTGCAATCATAAATGAGTTTGAGAGTATTAGAGTTTGAGGGTATTAGTTTTGTTTTTTCTTATTTCTATTCACGATTTTCACAATTGAACTTATCAAAATCACGATTCCGAAAAATCCTAGAAGCAGCTGCCACCAATATTCTATAACGTAATATTTGAGGATTACTGTAAAAACTACGGCAAATAAAATGAAGGTGGCAATCTCATTACACTGTCTGAGTTTGATATTGCTTGTTGGCAAAATACTGCCATTCAGTCTTTTAAGTTCTTTTACTTTTTTCCAGCACCAGAAATGGTAAGTTCCCAACCCAACCAAGAACGTAAGTTTCAAATGAAACCAAGGCGTTTTCATTAGTCCAGAATTCAGAAAAATCATTGTCAGTCCGGAAACTAACATCAAAATTCCAGCAGGAACGGTAATGATATTCCAAAGTCGGACGGCCATAAAAATGTATTGATTTCTCAGAATCTGCTGTTTGACTTCATCAAATTCATCCGTGTCCTTATAATAAACAAAAAGTCTTACCAAATAGAAAATCCCGGCAAAGTAACTTACCATAAAAATAATGTGAATCGCTTTGATAACGGAATACAGCATCAAGAAAATTTTTGCAAAGATACTTTTTATTGACAGAAGATAAAACAGGGAATTGAATGATCATGTTTTGAATTATTAATACTTAAAAAGCATTTATATAATTGATATTACGATAATAATTTTTATTTTTAGAAAAAATAATAACAACATGAAGACAAAACTTCACCTTCTTTTTGCCATTTTTCTTGGTTTGTTAGGTTTCGCTCAAACGCTGAGACCCATTGCCAAAGAAGTAAATGATTATCATTCTCAGAAAGTCACTTTCCAATCGCTAAGTTTATTTACTTTAGATGAAAGCAGTGGAAAACAAGCCTCTTACCAACTAGCTGCGAGAGACGCCAGGGTTTTGAAATTGAATACTGAAAAACTTTCAAATATTTTAAAGCAAAGACCAGAAGCACTCGAAATGACTTTTCCGTTTGAAGACAGGGAATTAACTGTCGAATTGGTAAAAGTGGATATTTATTCGCCGGAATTTAAAGTTGAAACCAATAAAAAGAAAGTTGACAATTATAAAAAAGGCGTGTTCTACAGAGGAATTATCAAGGGCGATAATAAGTCGGTAGTAGCTTTTAGTTTCTTTGATAATGATGTGATCGGCGTTGCGTCTGCTCATAATATTGGAAATGTAACTTTAGGAAAAGCTAAAAATTCGGAAGATTTTGTGGTTTATAACGATCAGAAACTGACGGGAATCAATCCTTTCATTTGTGGAGTCGATGAATTAATGGAAAATGAAAAACAGAAAATAAGTTTTGATCCCAAAAATTCAAAAGCACCAGAAGTAACCAATAATTGTGTGCGCATCTATTATGAAATTTGTAATAAGCCGTTTATAGAAAATGGCTCCAGCGTTGCAAATACTGTAAACTGGATATCTGCGGTACATAACAATATCAATACACTTTACGTGAATGATGGTGTTAAAATGTCTCTGAAAAAAGTTTTTATCTGGGAAACTGCAGATCCATATACCGGTACTTATGATGAAAATCTTTATATGTTCAGTATTAATAGACAATTTTTTGATGGCGATCTTGCTCATTTGATCAATTATCCATCTACCACAAGTGTAGCATACCTAAATTCTTTGTGTGGAAATTACCGATATGCATATTCCGGAATCAATATCACTTATGAAAATATTCCTACTTACTCCTGGACTATTATGGCAATGACTCACGAGATGGGACATTCGCTGGGTTCGCCTCATACACACTCTTGTGCCTGGAACGGAAACAATACACCTATAGATTGGTGTGGACCTACTGCAAGACCAGCTATTATTGTTAGTGAAGGCTTAACATGTACATCTGATGTCCTTCCCACAAATGGAGGAACTATTATGAGTTATTGCCACCTAATGCCCGAGATCGGTATTAATTTTTCAAATGGTTTTGGAGAACAGCCATCAGCACGGATAAGAACAACTGTTGATTCCAAGTCTTGCCTTGTACAAGACTGTACAAATGCTTGTACTTCTGGTTCAACTGTTTTTTCTTTAGGTGATACTACTAAAAATTCTATATCTGTCAATGTTAATACAGCGTTATCTGTTACGGATGCTCAGTGGAGCTACAGGGTTCTGTCGGTCAGCGGAGAACTATTGCAATCTGGTAATGAAGCTGCTAGCAATTCTTTTGTGATCACTGGTCTTTTGCCTGGAACTTTTTATAAAATAGAGGTTGGTACTGCATGTTCCGGTAGTTATCAGATGTCGCAAATTGTTTTAACTGATGATGACTGGTGCGGAAAAATCATAACGGATTCCGGGGGCGCAATTGCTAATTACTCGGATAACGAATTCTGGACAAAAACTTTCTATCCGGATTCGCCAAATCAGAAAGTAAAAATCACGATTCAGGAGTTTAATCTTCAGCAAAGCAAAGATTTCCTGACTGTAAGGAATGGGCCTAATGCAGATTCTCCGGTTTTTCCTGGTGGGAATAATATGACAGGAACATTTATAAGAGGTCCTTTTGAATCTACTCATTCAACGGGAGCAATCACTCTGGTTTTCAGGTCAGATGCAACCATTAATACTGCAGGTTTCAAAGCCTTGTTGAGCTGCACAACATTAGGTATCGATGATGTTGCGGGTTCCAGAGATTTTTCATTGTCTCCAAATCCTGTTAAAAATCAGTTTGTTCTCAATGGTATTGCAAAAGTTGTTTCTGTCAAAGTTTTAGATCTTTCCGGAAAGCTGGTCAAGGAATTTGACAAAGCTTCGGTTTTGGAAAACATTTACGATGTTTCTAAATTGAAATCCGGTAATTATTTGATAATGATCAAAACAGATAAAGATACATTTAGCAAAAAACTTATTAAAGAATAATAATTTATCATCAGTTGTTGATAGTCCAAATTAATTTTTGGACTATTTTTTTTGCTCGTAATCCCAAATTAAAGATGGCTTTTATTCAGTGATAGGTTTTTCTGAATTTAAGTATTGTCATTAAATAGTTAAAATTCAAATATTAAAATAGAATTCCAATTTAAAATGCTTATTTTGTACTAAATAAATAAAATTAAAAGTATGAAGAAAAGATTACAATCGTTTGTGTTCTTGATTTTAGGTGTTTTGGGGTTTGCTCAAACACTTAGACCAATAGCTAAAGAAGTTAATGATTATCAGGCGCAGAAAGTAGCATTCAAGTCGCTAAGTCTGTTTAGTTTGGATAACAGTGGTGGGAAACAAGCCTCTTACCAACAGGCCGCAAGAGATGCAAGAGTTTTGAAACTGGACAGCAAAAAACTTTCCGGAATTTTGGCAGAAAGACCCGAAGCTGTGGAAATGACTTTCCCGTTTGAAGACAGAGAACTGACTGTTGAAATGGTAAAAGTGGACATCTATTCCAATGATTTCAAAGTTGAAACCAATAAAAAAGTAGTAACGGATTACAAGAAGGGTGTTTTCTATCGCGGAATCATTAAGGGTGATAACAGATCCGTGGTTGCTTTTAGTTTCTTTGATAATGATGTTGTGGGCGTTGCATCTGCTCCGAATATCGGAAATGTAACTTTAGGAAAAGCCATTAATTCAGAAGATTTTGTGGTTTATAATGATCAGAAACTGACTGGCAAAAATCCATTCATTTGTGCTGCAGATGAGATGATGGAAAACGAAAAACAGAAAATCAATTACAAACCCTCTTCCAAAGCGCCTTTAGTGACGAATTCTTGTGTAAGAGTTTATTATGAAATTTGCAACAAACCTTTCCAGCAGAATGGATCTACTGTTGCAGCGACTACAAACTGGATCTCGGCAGTTCATAACAATATCAATACTTTATATGTGAATGATGGCGTGAAAATGTCACTAAAAACTATTTTTATCTGGGAAACTGCAGATCCGTATACAGGAACTTACAGCCAAAATCTTGCAGCTTTCAGAACAAACAGACCAACTTTCGACGGCGATCTGGCGCATTTGGTTAATTATCCTTCGACGACAAGTGTTGCATATCTGAACTCGCTTTGTTCAACTAACAAATATGCCTATTCCGGTATCAATATGACGTATAGCAATGTTCCAACATATTCCTGGACTATTATGGCAATGACCCACGAGATGGGACACGCATTAGGTTCTCCTCACACCCATGCTTGTGCCTGGAATGGAGATTCTACACCAATTGACGGCTGTGGCGCATTAGCTGGTTATCCGGAAACAGGTTGTGATCTTGTAGGTCCAATTCCTAGCGCTGGAGGAACAATAATGAGTTATTGCCACTTGAATTCAGTTGGAATTAATATGTCCTTAGGTTTCGGAGAACAGCCTGGCGCGCTAATCAGACAGACTGTGGATTCAAAAGCTTGTCTTGGAACAGATTGTGTGACTGCTTGTACTATTACAGTTAGTACGCTGGCGGTAAGCAACATTACTAAAACTGGTCTTACGGCAACAATTACGGATAATGTTTCTTCTCAATGGAAATACAGAGTAATCAAAATGGACGGAACCGTTGTAAAGTCTGGCAATACAAGTACAAAAACGGTAAATATTACCGGATTGTCTCCAAACACATTCTATAAAGTAGAAGTTGGAACTGATTGTTCAAGTGCTTACCAACGCAGTCAAATTATTTTGACAGAAGATGACTGGTGTGGAAAAACCATTACAGATTCTGGCGGAGCGAATGCAAATTATACAGATGGCGAAAGCTGGACCAAAACTTTTTATCCAGATAATGCCAATCAAAAAGTGAAGATTACTTTCCAGGAATTTGACTTGGAAGAAGGCTATGACTTCTTGACAGTTAGAAACGGACTTGTTAATTCTCCTGCTTTCTCAGGTGCTAGCAATATGTCAGGAACTTCACTTCCTTCTTCATTCCAGTCAACTCATGCAACTGGGGCAATTACAGTTACTTTTTCATCAGATCAAGGTGTGACTGCAAAAGGTTTTAAAGCAAATCTTAGCTGCGCTGTTTTAGCTGTGGATGACGTGAAGAATTCTAAAGATTTATTACTGTCTCCAAACCCTGTTAAGAGTAATTTTAGGATTGAAGGAATCAATAAGATAGAGTCGGTAAAAGTTTTTGATAATTCCGGTAAATTAATTAGAGAGTTTGATGCAGCGGCAATTTCTAAAAACGATTACAATGTTTCGAAACTGAAAATTGGTAATTACGTCATCGTTATCAAAACACTAACAGAAACGTTGAGTAGGAAACTGATTAAAGAATAATAATTAATTATTAATTAAAATAGCCAGATTTAGTTTTCTGGCTATTTTTTTTTGAATAAATATATAATAATTGCAACTAATTGATAATAATTTTCACTAATGAGAATATAAAAGTCGATTTGACAATAATATTTTAATTAAATTATTAGAGTTAAAATTTACAATTTGAAGTGAATTTTGGAAAAAAAACGCTTTTTTTGTATCATAAATTTAATGTTATAATTATGAAGAGAATTTTACAGCTATTATTTTCAGTCTCAATGATGATTTTTGGATTTGCGCAGAATCTGAAACCGATAGCTCAAAAAGTAGCAGATCAAAAAGTAAAAAACAGAAGCTTTGTAAAGTTTAGCCCCTTTACGAAAGATGTAGACTCCAAAAATGCGAACATTTATAAAAATGAAGCATCGGATGTAACGGTGATGCAGTTGAAGTCTGCGGAACTGCAAAAGATTGTGGATGAAAAACCACAGGCAATGGAACTTACCTTTCCTTTCGAAAACCGTGAGGTGACAGTGGAATTGGTTAAAAATAATATTCTTACAAATGATTTCCAGGTAGAAACGGATAAGGGCATCAAGGCTTATACGCCAGGTGTCTACTACCAAGGGATTATTAAAGGCGATAACAGTTCTATCGTTGCTTTCAGTTTCTTTGATAATGATATTGTTGGCGTTGCTTCTACTAATGAATTCGGAAATATTGTTTTAGGAAAAACAAAAGATTCTCAGAATTTCGTTTCTTACAGCGATTACAAATTGAAATCTAAAAATCCTTTCTCATGTAGTGCAGACCAACTTCCGGAAAATACAGCAAAGAAAATTTCTTTTGATCCCTACAAACAGAAGTCTAATAAATTGACTGCGAACTGTGTAAGAATTTATTTTGAGATTGGTTATGGACCATACACTCAGAATGGGTCAAATGTTACTACCGTTAATAACTGGGTAACTGCTTTATTCAATAATATCAAAACATTATATGATAATGAGAATGTAAATATTGCAATGAGCTCCACATTTACCTGGACTACAACTGATCCTTATTCCGGACAGCCTGGTACCATTCTTAATCAGTTTAGAACTACAAGAACCACTTTTAACGGAGATCTTGCACAATTAATCAGAAATCCAGCTACTACAAGTGTTGCTTATGTGGACGCATTGTGTGGAACTTATAAATATTCTTACTGTGGCGTTAATAACCAGAATGTCGCTGTTCCAACTTATTCCTGGAACATCGAAGCGATGACTCACGAGCTTGGTCATAATCTAGGTTCACCTCACACCCACGCTTGCGCTTGGAATGGTAATAATACAGCAATAGACGGTTGCGGACCGGCGTCTGGAAATGATGAAGGATGTGATGGGCCTCTTCCGACAACTACCAAAGGAACCATTATGAGTTACTGCCATTTGGTAGGTTCTGTAGGAATTAGTTTTGCAAACGGGTTCGGACAGCAGCCGGGAGATCTTATCAGACAGACAATTGATTCCAAAGCTTGTATGAGCGGCGATTGTTCTAAATCTTGCGATGTGACATTGACAAATATGACGGTGACTAATGTATCCGAAAGTACGGCTACCGTTACCATTGCAGATAATACATCTACTTCCTGGAAATACAGAGTTTCTACAATGGACGGAACTATCGTAAAATCTGGGACAACCAATACAAAAGTGTTTGATATTACAGGATTGTCATCAAACATATTTTATAAAGTAGAAGTCGGAACAGATTGTTCCCCACTGTATCAGAGATCTTTGGTTATCCTGACTGGTGACAACTGGTGTGGCAAAACCGTGACTGATACGGGTGGAGAAAATGCTAACTATTCAAATAATGAGACCTGGACAAAGACGTTCTATCCAAACGATCCTTCTCAAAAACTCAAAATTACATTCTCACAATTTGACCTGAATGAAGCGGATTATATCACAATGAGAAATGGGACTTCAACTTCTCCTGTATTTTCTGGTGCAGCGAAATTGACAGGAAATACCATTCCAGCAGCTTACGAATCTACTCACGAAAGTGGTGCAATTACAATTACTTTCAGATCTTTTACTGGCCAGACCAGACCAGGTTTCAAAGCTAATTTCAGCTGCACATTTATGGCTGTGGATGATGTGAAGAATTCTAAAGATATTTCACTGTCTCCAAATCCGGTTAAGAATCAATTTACTTTGAAAGGAATTTCAAAAATTAATTCAGTTGAGGTTTATGACATCTCCGGGAAATTGGTAAAACAGTTTGATGCCGAAAGTGTATCTAAAAATACATTCGATGTTTCCAGACTTAAAGCCGGAAATTATGTTGTGAAAATCAAAACGGCTAACGATACTTTCAGCAAGAATTTGATCAAACAATAAAAATATTAAATCAATAATGATAAAAACCGACAGCAATGTCGGTTTTTTTTATTCAAATTCTACATAGATTTTTTCTCCCGTGCTCATCCCGAAAAGAGAAGAGGCGCCATTCGAAACGTTGCCTTTGTAAATTGTAATTTCCAAAAGATCCGCATCGTTGAAGATAACCGATGATTTCCCGTGAGATTCCTGCTCACGATCCCAGTCTGTAACCAGATCCGTATATTGATCTGATACTTTTGAAGACACAATATTCCGGAATTTAACCGTAAATTTTCCCGAGATCAAAGCATATTTTTCAAAAAACTTCCTGCTGATATTAGAGACCACATTCCCGAAATTATCAATATACATCACTTCGCCAACGATCATTTTTTCGGCTTCGTTGTAAATGGCTCTTGGGAAAGAAACATCCTTGATGGATTTAATTTTTCTTCCTATCACTTCCGGCAGTCCGCCCTTATAAAGATGCATCGCGGCAGGAACGAAGATTTCCGTTGCCGGGAAAATCACTTTGTCATCGAAACGGTTATTAAGAGTAATCTCATAAATTGCTTCCGGTTTTATATCGAAAAACATCAGATTTGTGATCCCGTTATCGGCCGAAATGAAATAATGTCCATCTACCTTGGCAATGATATTTTTCCTCGATTTGTGATAAAAACTATCCACAGCAATAATGTGAATACTGCCTTCCGGGAAAAATTTATAAGCATTGCGAACAATGTACGCCGTTTGTAATAGGTTGTAAGCCGTAATATTATGCGTGATGTCAACCACTTTCACTTCTTCGCTCCAGCTTAGGATTTTACCTTTCATACTTGCGACGCGGTGGTCCACAAGTCCGTAATCTGAAGTGAGCGTAATGACTGACATATTTATGTATTTATTGCAAATTTAATATAATTCAATTTTTAAAGACTAATATCGTATCAAATCTATTCATATATTTGTTAGACTAACCACTAATATTATTTATGTTCGAAATAAATTATGAACTTGAAGGCATAAACACCAAAACGTTTTATGGTGTTCAGAATCAAAATTTCAATCTGATAAAATCCAGTTTTCCAACACTTAAGATCACAGGCAGAGACAATTTTGTTTTTGCAATGGGGAACCGCGAAACTTTGGATTTGCTGAAGAAAAAACTGGATGATGTTTCGGATTATATTTCCAAGCACAATTCCCTTGAGGTAAAACAACTGGAATCTCTTCTCAAACTGAAGGACGATTCTGAAAAGCAATTGGTTTTCGATCAGGATATCATTGTAAAAGGCGTCAACGGAAAAGTCATCAAAGCGAAAACGACCAATCTTAAAAAACTAGTCAAAGTTTCTGAGAAGAAAGATATGGTCTTTGCGATTGGTCCGGCGGGAACAGGGAAAACTTACACCAGTGTTGCATTAGCTGTAAGAGCACTCCGTGATAAAGAAGTGAAAAGAATTATTTTGACAAGACCGGCGGTTGAAGCGGGAGAAAGTCTCGGTTTCCTTCCCGGCGATCTGAAGGAAAAATTAGATCCATATATGCAGCCTCTTTATGATGCTTTGAGAGATATGATTCCACACGAAAAGCTGGAAGGTTATATGGAAAAAAGAATTATCGAAGTCGCACCTTTGGCATTTATGAGAGGTAGAACCCTGGACGAAGCTTTTGTAATTTTGGATGAAGCCCAAAACACGACTCATTCCCAAATGAAAATGTTCCTGACCAGAATGGGAATGAATGCCAAATTCATCATCACAGGCGACCCAAGTCAAATCGATTTACCGAAAAATCAGCAATCAGGACTCAAGGAATCGATGACTATTTTGAAGGATGTAGAGGAAATTGGTTTCGTTCATTTGACAGAAGAAGATGTTGTGAGACACCCTGTAGTAAAGAAAATTATTATGGCATACAACAGCATAGAGAGAAAATAAAATTTATTTTGGTATAGAACTTGTAAAGGTGAACCTGAATAAATTTTTAAACTATGAAAAAGATATTTGTAGCTGCAGCTATTGCAGTTTTTGGGTTTACCCAAGCACAGGAAGGTTTTAAATTAGGTGCTCACATTGGTGCGCCAACCACTGGAAACTCTGACTTTACATTAGGTCTTGATGCTGCCTACAGGTGGAATCTTGCTAAGAATTTTGATTTAGGTATCGCCACTGGATATTCTCATTACGTAGCAAAAAGTTACAGATATGGGAACGCATCTTACAAAGGTGATGATTTCGGATTTATTCCGGTTGCCGTTTCAGGTAAGTATTCATTTAATGGAGCTCCTATAGCAGTTGGTTTAGACTTAGGTTACGGAATCTCAACCAATGACAATGTGAACGGAGGTTTGTATGCTCTTCCAAAGTTTATGTACAATATGCCTGTTGGTGAACTTTATGTAGGTTACCAAAGTATCTCTGGAAAATATGACAGAAGATACTATGATGATCATCCGGGTATTGGAAAAGAAACTGTAGGAGCCGTAATTGTAGGTTTCAACTTTAATTTGAAATAATTTCTTTAAGAATAAAAAATAAACTCCGGTGGAAACGCTGGAGTTTTTTTGTTTTGATATTTTTAATGATAAAAACTGTTAATTATTCATAAGTCGGATTGATTATGTAGATCTCAGCTTGGATTTACATATTAAAAATTCGTATTTTCGCAAGCAAAGTAAATCTTAAACAATGAGCAAATCTATTGAAGAGTTGAAAAGCCTTTCAACGCAGATCAGAAGAGACATTCTTAGAATGGTTCACGCTGTAAACAGCGGTCATCCGGGAGGTTCTCTTGGCTGTACAGAATATTTCGTAGCACTTTATGGAGAAATTTTGAACTACAAATTACCTTTCACGATGGAAGGTAAAGGCGAGGATTTGTTTTTCCTTTCCAATGGTCATATTTCGCCGGTATTTTATAGTACTCTGGCAAGATTTGGATTCTTTCCGGTTGCAGAATTGGCAACTTTCAGAAAACTGAACTCTAGATTGCAAGGCCACCCGACAACTCACGAAGGTTTGCCAGGGATCAGAGTAGCATCGGGATCATTAGGTCAAGGCCTTTCTGTAGCTCTAGGCGCAGCTCAAGGCAAAAAGTTGGATGGAGATGATTCTTTGGTTTACACACTACAAGGTGATGGCGAATTGCAGGAAGGTCAGAATTGGGAAGCTTTTATGTATGCCGCGGCAAAGAAAGTCGACAATATCATTTCGACAATAGATTACAACGGAAGACAGATTGATGGCGATACAGACAATGTCTTGCCGTTAGGAGATCTTCACGCAAAACTGGAAGCATTCGGATGGATAGTTTTAGAAGAAAAAAACGGTAACGATCTGGAAGCTGTAACTGCTATTTTGAACAAAGCAAAATCAGAAACAGGAAACGGAAAGCCAGTCGCTATCTTACTTCATACAGAGATGGGAAGCGGTGTAGATTATATGGTGGGAAGCCACGCTTGGCACGGAAAAGCACCAAATGATGAGCAGTTGGATACAGCTTTCAAACAATTGTATCTTGAAGCACCAGCTGATTATTAATCCGTTATAACTACAATCAAAATGAAATATACATACACAGAAAAAAAAGATACACGTTCAGGCTTCGGAGCTGGTTTGGCAGAATTGGCTGACACCAACCCAAATGTTGTTGCACTTTGCGCAGATTTGATCGGCTCTCTGAAGATGGAGAAATTTATAGAAAAAGCACCGGAAAGATTCTTCCAGACTGGTATTGCTGAGGCCAATATGATGGGCTTGGCAGCAGGTCTTACGATCAACGGGAAGATTCCTTTCGCTGGGACTTTCGCCAACTTTGCAACATCCAGAGTTTACGATCAGATCCGTCAGTCAATTGCTTATTCAAACAAAAATGTAAAAATTGCAGCTTCCCACGCCGGAGTTACTTTGGGCGAAGATGGCGCCACACACCAGGTTTTGGAAGACATCGGAATGATGAAAATGCTTCCTGGGATGACGGTGATCAATCCTTGCGATTACAATCAGACCAAAGCCGCAACTCTAGCCGTAGCAGAGCACGAAGGCCCAGTTTATCTGAGATTTGGTCGTCCTGTCGTTCCCGTTTTTATTCCGGAAGATATGCCTTTCGAGATCGGAAAAGGAATTCTTTTGCAAGAAGGTACTGATGTAACGATTGTTGCAACCGGACATTTGGTTTGGGAATCTTTGTTGGCAGCAGACGAGTTGGAAAAAGAAGGTATCTCTTGTGAGATCATCAATATCCACACAATCAAACCGTTGGACGAAGAAATCATCCTTAAGTCTGTAGAGAAAACCGGAAAATTAGTTTCTGCAGAGGAGCATAATTTCCTTGGCGGACTTGGAGAATCAATCGCCGGAATGTTGTCCAGAAGAAGACCAACACCTCAGGAATTTGTAGCCGTTCACGATACTTTCGGGGAATCTGGAACGCCTGCAGAATTGATGAAAAAGTACGAAATCGATGCAGAAGCTGTCGTAAAAGCAGTGAAAAAAATCATCGAAAGAACTAAATAATTCAAAGCAATTATATCATACAAAATCCACCATTTTCGGTGGATTTTTTTGTTATTATGAAATTTTCAGGAGCTTAATCCCGCTTTCCGCTGCAATCTTTTTTGCTTCATGATTTGTTGCAAATATTCATCATACTACATGCAAAAAAGGATTTTCGCTGCAATCGGGGCTATGGGTTTTGTCATCCAAATCAAGTTTTCATATCAGTTGAACATATCAGAATAAATTTTTATTTCGGTGTTCGTTTTCAAACTTTAAGATTGCAGAGATGTTTACTAAATAAAGCAATATTAAAAACCAATATGCCGGTGCTTCGCACCTTTCTCTTTGCGTTGTCAATGTTTCTACCAAGATTTCAGGTCTTCGACCTTTTTAGGAAAATTATCTTTTAAGTTGAGAATTATCTTTTGCGTTGTACAGATCAATTATGCTTGGAGATTGTGTCAATTAGAAATGAGATATAAATTCTTATTATGCTTTCTAAAGCAACGAAGTTGTAAAATGTTGGTAGAAACCGTCAATATATAATAAAAAGGTGCGAAGCACTGACATCTTGGTTCCAGCGTAGGAAAAAACAATCAATTATTTCACTAATTAACTTTTATCATCCATCCTTTCATTGGAAATTTTTACTTTTGAAGATGCTTCAAATCCCGGAACATAAAATCCCCATCACAGTACTCAAAACCAATTTTGATGTCAAGATTTTCATCAAAAGGGAAGACCTCATTCACCCAACAATTTCCGGAAACAAATTTTGGAAACTGTTCCTTAACGTCAACCAATATCTGGAATCAAAACCTGAGAATCCTTTGTTAATAACTTTTGGTGGCGCATTTTCAAACCACATTGCTTCGGTTTCTGCATTCGGAAAAGAGTTTGGAATCAAGACGATTGGAATCATCCGCGGAAACGAATTGGAAAACAATTGGCACGAAAATCCAACACTTTCCGAAGCTTCAAAAAACGGAATGGATTTTCATTTTGTATCAAGAGAAGATTATCAGAATAAAGAAAAGATCACGGAAGAATTTTCAAATCAATATCCAAATTCGCTGATTATTCCAGAAGGTGGAAGTAATGAATCGGCAGTGGAAGGTGTGCAATATATGCTGGGAAACGACACCAAAGATTTTGATTATCTTTGCACCGCAGTTGGAACCGGCGGAACAATTGCCGGAATTTCCAAATTTGCGGAACCTGGTCAAAAGGTTTTAGGCATCAAGGTTGTAAGAGATGATTCGCTGGAAAAGACAATTCTGGAATGGAGCGGAAAGGAAAACTTCGAATTGGTAAATGCTGATGAAAACCGTTATGGCAAAATATCAGAAGAGAATGTCCGTTTTATAAATTGGTTCTTTGAGAAATATCAGATTCCGCTGGATCCGATTTACACAGGAAAGCTGATAAAGACTATTTTTGAATTGGCAGAAAAAGGATTTTTCCCGAAAGGTTCAAAGATTCTAGCTTTTCATACCGGCGGATTGCAAGGCATCAAAGGCGCGAATTTGTTTTTGAAAAGCAAACGAAGAATTCAGATAAACGAATTTCCATAATATTGTCATTCCGTAGGAATCTAAATTATGAGATTGAATTTGTTGAATGGCTGTGTCTAGAGTGAATCCGTCATACCACTTCGTTGGGTTTTCTATGGAATGACAAAAATTCTTTTGGTAGGGAAATGTTGAAAAGAATTTAGAAACCCATAGCCCCGATAGTAACGGTTACCCCACAGCAGGCGATGGATTTAGCCTTGGCGCGAGGAGTAATAGTGGATAGCGGGAAACAGCTCCAAATAAAAAATATTAAGTAACTGTTCGACGTAGTCAAATAGCTCTTGAAAAATTAAAATATTTTGTAAAAAATAAATATGAGAAAGTTATTAGTGATTGGTTTTGTGAGTGTTTTAGGCTTGGTGAAATCTCAAACCTGGAAGACGGAAGACCAATACATCCAGAAATTCGCGCCGTACGCGGTGGAAGAAATGGAGAAATATAAGATTCCGGCGAGCATCACCTTGGCTCAGGGACTTTTGGAAACCGGCGGCGGACAAAGCCGTTTGGCACAACTGGGGAAAAACCACTTCGGAATCAAATGCAAAGAAGACTGGACGGGCAAGACGATGAGCCACACAGACGACGCACCCAATGAGTGTTTCCGTGTGTATGAAGATCCGAAACAATCGTACGAAGACCACTCGGTTTTCCTGGCGACCAGAAAATATTACACAAAACTTTTTGACCTTAATCCGAAAGATTACAAAGCCTGGGCGCACGGATTGAAGAAAGCCGGTTACGCCACAAATCCGAGATATGCGTATATTTTGATTGATAAAATTGAGCGCTATAAACTTTACGAGTTTGATAACACGAGCAAAGATGAGGTGTATTATGCGATCTTGAAATTGTATCCTTCTCTTAATAATGACGCGGTTTTTATGGCTCAGCTGAGTCAGGAAAGACAGAATGACAAAGTGACGCCGCCGACTATAAAAGTGGATTATTCTCATGGTTCTTACGCTAATCAGCAATCGAAAGTTTCTGATATTGTAGATTCCAAAACCAGAACTGCACTTCTGAAAAATATTCTCGTGAAAAATCATCCGAATGATGGTGTGAAATTCTTTGTAATGCCAGTTGATGCTGATATTTCTGAAATATCAAAGAAATTCGGGATCAGCGAAAAACGTCTGATGAAGTACAACGAATTGGAAAGTTCTAAACTGGCGAAAAACGACATTATCTTCCTGGAAGGTAAAAATTCATCTGGCAACAAAGCGACTTACAAAGCCGGAACTGGCGAAACGATGCACGATATTGCTCAGAAATTTGCCATCAAGGAGAAAAAACTGTACAGCAAAAACAGGATGAACCAAGGCGAACAGCCAAAATCCGGACAATTGATTTATCTTCAGAATAAGAAACCGAGGTCTTAGAATTTAGAAACCAGATGTTAGAAATTAGATTTAAAACTAACAACTATCAACCAACAACTATCAACAACAATGTTATACCAAAGAAGTTCAGCGCTTTTTGAAGAAGCGTACAAATATATTCCGGGCGGTGTGAATTCGCCGGTTCGTGCATTCAAATCTGTGGGTGGCGTTCCACTTTTTATGAAGTCTGCGAAAGGTGCTTACCTGACCGATGAAGACGACAGAAACTATATCGATTACATCAATTCTTGGGGACCAGCGATTTTGGGGCACACGCATCCCGAAGTTTTGGAAGCTTTGAAATTGCAGGCTGAGAAAGGATTTTCTTTCGGAGCGCCAACAGAATTGGAAACTGAGATTGCAAAGTACATTGTAGAAAATGTCCCGAATATCGACCAGATCAGAATGGTTTCTTCCGGAACTGAAGCTTGTATGAGCGCAATTCGTTTGGCAAGAGGATTTACTGGAAGAGAGAAAATCATCAAGTTCGAAGGTTGTTACCACGGACATTCGGATTCGTTTTTGATTCAGGCGGGAAGTGGAATGGCAACGTTTGGAAGCCCCAATTCGCCAGGTGTAACGCAAGGAACTGCGAAAGATACTTTGCTGGCTGAGTACAATAATTTTGAACAAGTTGAAGACCTTTTCAAAGCGAATCCAGAACAGATTGCCTGCATCATCGTAGAACCGATTGCCGGGAATATGGGTTGCATCTTGCCGGAGAATAATTTCCTTGAAAACCTAAGAAAAATCTGTGACGCGAATGGTGCACTTTTGATTTTTGATGAGGTGATGACGGGATTCCGATTGGCATTTGGTGGCGCACAGGAAGCTTTAAATGTGAAAGCCGATTTGGTGACTTACGGAAAAGTGATTGGTGGCGGATTGCCAGTAGGTGCGTTTGCTGGACGAAACGAAATTATGAATTACCTGTCGCCAAGAGGAAACGTTTACCAAGCCGGAACTTTGAGCGGAAATCCTTTGGCAATGCGAGCTGGACTCAAAACGTTGCAATTGATAAAACAAGACCCAGAATTTTATAACAAATTAGCAAAAACCACAGAGACCTTGGATTTCGAGATTGGAAAAATCCTGAATGAGAAAGGCATCAAACACAGAATCAACCGAAAGGGAAGTATGATGTCGATTTTCTTTGATGTGACTTCTGCGAGTAATTTTAATGAGGTGAATAATTCCAATATTGGCTTGTTCAACAATCTTTTTCATCAGGTTTTGGAACAGGGAATCTACCTTCCGCCAAGTGGCTATGAAACTTGGTTTATTTCGTCTGCAATTGGCGATGCGGAGATTGATAAGACGCTGGAAGCTTTTAGGAATTTTCAGTATTAGATAAAGAAAACCTTTCCGATTTTGGAAAGGTTTTTTTGTTTAGCGCAAATATCAGAATTGCGGAAATAAAAAATAATCTCCGCTCTTTTTATTTTTTCTCTCTAATCTTCGCATATTTCTCTGCATCTTCAAAACGCATTACACTGCGAATTAAGCCAGCAAATGAATAGTATACGCCAATATCTTCTCTAGGATTCACTGTATTGTTCTTAAGCGCTTCCTTTTCAGCAATCATAACTTCATCTTTCCTTCTCACAATCAGATCTTCTAATTCTTCTGAAGTATCAATTCCAAATTCTAGAATCTCTTTCAATAGTTCACTGTAAGGTTCTTCATCCTTCCGATTTTTGATGGGTAAATTCTTATCTAAAACTATTTTTAGCGTATCAACATTTAGCTTTTCGGATTTATTATAGTCAGTTTTGATTTCCTCATTATATTTCTCACGTTCATTTAATAAACGTTCGTATTCTAAATCCACCATTTCTAATAAAGCAGAAACCCTTCCAATAGATCTAAGTATTTCTCTAGGTGCACTAGTTTTATCCTTATACTGAAGAATATTTGATGTTTCAGCCCAATGATGTTGTGATAAAGTTCTAATTTGAATTTCTCCTGTATATTTTCCAAGGTTTTTGTACAAAGGAACTTTTAACCATTCATCTTTTATTTTAATTGTTAAATGTTTTGATGAATAACCAAATTGATCAGCAGAAAGCTTTTCATCAGTATTGTACTCCTTTAATATTTCGAAATTGTCATTAATAAGTCTTACTATTGATTCAACATCCCTCTTAAAAAGCATCAAAATTCTAAAACCAATTAGATCTTGAAGCTCAAGTATACTTTTCTTCATTGTAAATCTTCCACTTTCGTGTTTTTCCGAGAGTGAAGCGAATGCTTTGATTCTTGATTGTATTGGAGTAGCTAATTTAATGTCATTTTCATTGATTAAAACTGAAATCTGATCTATTACAGCTTTCTCGAATTTTTCAAATTCCTTAATATGATCTTCGTATTCAATTTTCGCTACATCTATATCTACTTTTTTTGCCATTGTTATTTGTTTTTTTTCGAATGTATGAAAGATTATTTATTTAATATATACTTTTTTAATTTTTAAAGTAAATTATATATTTAGATTTATATAAGGTCGCATCTAGGTGTAACGTAACTTTTCTGTTCATATATAAGATAAGCGTGGCTTGCTACAGCAAAAAGAAAAAATTTTCAATATGCTGAGTTTTTTTCTAATCTAATTCTTATTCATATCCTTAATCAATCCCAAAGCAAAATAACCGATAAGCAAAGCTGCTAAAACAATGCAAATCCACATAAACAATGGCGTTTGCCATAAAGTTTTTGCTTGTTCATTTGGTTTTGACTTATCCAGTTTTTCTAAATTCGAAAGCGTTGCGTCGGGATAATTCTGATTAAAATCAATTCCGGAACTGGCCAAATCATATTGCGGTTCCGACCACGCGGAATCGATTTTTAAAGTGTAATTTCCATTCGTTTTCAAATCGGTTAAAATACTGACCGGCGACTGGAAAAGCTGGATTTTTTTGATTTCCAAAACCGGATTGTCTTGATTGTCAATTTCTACAATGAATTCTTTTGCGAGAAAACTTTGAAATTCGAATCTGTTTTTACTTTTGGAATTCAGTTGAAAAGAACTGATATTTTCTTCAAAATGCTCCGTGTTTCTTTTGTGGATTTTTGTTTTATTAATCAAAATCCTGGCGTCACGCAGATAATAACTCGGCGAAGAAATATCGAAACCGATTCCGTCAATCACTTGTGGATTTGGAAACGAAATTATGACTCTTGTTTGCTTAAGTTTTTTATTGGTTTCAAATTTTTGAGTGAAGTTTTGTAATTCAATTTTAGATTGATCAGCGGAATAATTTTCTTCCAAACCAGCTTCCAGAACATTGATTGGCAAAGAATTTTTATCAATGAAATCGAATTTCAGAAACTTGTAATTATTCAATGGAAAAGAAAAATTTCGCTCTACAGACGTTTTTCCGGCCTCGCTTAGGTCAGTTATGATTTTATTGCTTACCAATCCAAACCATTCCTTCTGATCGTTGCTTCCGCTGATACTGTATTTTTTATCGACGTCTGTGTTGGCGATTTTAAACGTCAGATTATCAAGATTCAGTGCGTTTTCGTTGGAAATAATAATGGATGTCGCAACATTCGGAACTGCAGTTTTTGAAATGATGGAAAAGTTTTTGAAGCTGGAATTACTCGATTTTCCATTATAAATAATATAAGGAACTTCATTATTTTTAGAATCGAAAATCCTTACGAAATCCAGATTACTCTGAGATGCAGAACGAACTTCCGGCGTCAGCAATATTTGATGCAAACTATTTTCAGAGACTTTGTTTATTTTTCCCTGATAATTTTGAGCCGATGAAATTCCGATGATTAGACAGGAAAAAAGACTAATTAATTTCTTCATCGTTTGGATTTTTAGGTTCGTTCTTTTCATTTGTTTTTTCAATTTCGTCAGGAATTTCCGGTTTGGTTTCATCAATTACCAGTTTTTTAATTTTTTGATAAACGAATGAAATAATTAAAATCAAAACACCCAACAGAATGAATGCAATGATTTTTCCGGTTTCCGAAACATTTTTGATGTCGTAGAAAAAAAGTTTGATAATCGTAATGCCTAATAGAGAAAGTGCAATAATTCGTAGTTGTTTGTTCTGCTTTTTGATGCCGATAATCAGGAAAACGAAAGACAAAACGCCCCAAAGAATCGGATAACCAATTTTGATGATTTGAACTTTCGCAGCTTCGAATTTATCATCGATAAACAATTCCTTGTCATAATTAAATTCGCCAGCTTTCATTACAGGGAATTTTGCCAATTCTGAGCTGGAAACGATTTCATTTCCGAACATCAGTCCGTGAATCATCACTTCATTACTCAAAACATAAACGATGAAAAATGCGAAAACCCATAAAGCAATTTTGTGATTGAGAAGCGCTGAGAATGAATTTTCATTTCTGAATTTAATCAAAACATAACCGAAATATGCCAGACAAATCAATAAAATATAATGAATGAAATACGCCGATTTGGAAGAAAGATTCAAAGTGTAATTTTCTCTCAATTCGTTGAACGGCAATTGGAAGAAAAATGCGATGTACAATAGAAGATTGGCCGAAGCTAAAATAATGACAAAGCTGTTCCACAGTCTGCTTTTCAACTTTAATATAAAATAAATCAAGCCAACGCTGAAAATAAAATGATACAAAACACAAAACGAAATTCCAGAACTGTAGTTGGAAATGTAATCTTCTGTCTGATAACTGATTTCCAGCATTCCCGTGAAATAGCCAACCAAAATCAGAACACCCAAAATGATATTTCGATAATCTGCCGGATAGAATGTGAAGCCGAAAATTTCAGTCGTATCATTTTCTTTTTTTAATAAAATATAACTCAAAATCAATGAAAATACGGAAACGATTCCTGTGATGAACATTCGGTTTATGAAAGGTTTTAGTTCCATCAAATTTCCGGAATAATATTTTTCCCAATCCATTATCAAGCTGATCAGCATCAAAAGCTGGACGATGATTGCACCAAGTTTGAACGTGCTGATCTTTGATTTCTGAGACAGCCAGAAAAGCAAAACTGCTTCTCCAGCCCAGAATAAAGTGATGTAATTGCCTTTGAACTGGATTGGAATGGCTAATGTAACGAAAGTCAAAGTCAATCCCAATAAGAGATAAATTGCATTTCTGTCCAATCCGAATTTTCTGTATAAAAACAGGGCGTAAACCAGATTGTACAAAGCCAGCGCAACCGTAAACAGACCTTTTAACTCCGGTTTCCAGTTTTCGATAATGGTAATTCCCATTCCGAAATAGAAAAAGGTGTTGGCAACTATGATAAAATATTCCAGTTTTGTAAAAGTTCCTTTGTTCCTGAGATTATTGATGACCGTCGCAACGCTGAAAATAAGGTAGAAAATCGTAGCAAAAAACAAAGCACCACGATACGGTA
Source organism: Epilithonimonas sp. JDS (assembly GCF_021261315.1). Lineage (GTDB taxonomy): Bacteria > Bacteroidota > Bacteroidia > Flavobacteriales > Weeksellaceae > Epilithonimonas. Next base: position 797,287 of record NZ_JAJSAX010000002.1, on the reverse strand, counting down.
ACTTGTCGTCGTAGAAACCTTTTCCAAACCAGGCTGAATAAAGCAGACAACTGAAAATAAAAGCCAGTAAAGTAACCAAATTCCATTTCTTAAAATAAGCAATCATCAGCATTCCGATATTGAGAATCGCAATGTAGGTGAAGAGAACTTTGTAATTTCCTTCTCCCGTGCTCACCATAAACGGAACGGCAAAACCGCCAATCAGAGACAGAATTGCGAGTTCTTTTCGGTCATAAGAAACGGAAACAAATACACTGAAAATGGTAATGACAACCATTATAATAAACGCCACCGTCTGACTGAACAAATGATAATCGTGGAATGCAATTCCAATCGTGAGATAAAAAATACTAATCGCTCCAGCCACAAAAACCGAACTGAAAGCAGCATAGTTTTTCTTCAGTCTGTGCGCAACACCCATTACAAGTGCACCTGCCAAAACACCGATTCCTACACGCGCAGGCTCATTGATCCAATCTTTATCAATGGCATATTTTACAAAGAAACTGATTCCGAGAACCAAGATCAGAATCCCGATTTTATTAATCAGATTTTCTCCAATGAATTTCTCAATATCCGGATTGTTTTCCTTGAAGTTTTCAATCCAAGATTTTTTTGGCGTAGAAATTTCTCTGAAATCACCATCCAAAGCCCTGATTCTATCTTGAACAGAGAATGCGACTTTTTGCTCTGTTTGAGGCGTTTCAATTTCTGAAGATGGAGATTTTTTTTCTACAACAGGAATTGGTTTTTCAATAATTTCCGGTTGTTTTTCTTCTGTGATCTCTTCTACGACTGGAGGTGATTTTGGAACTGGAACAATGATTTCCGGTTTGATTTCTTCTTTAATAATCGGAATTTCAGTTTCGATCTTGCTAACAGGTTTGGTGTTAATTTCTGCCTTCAATGCATTCAATTTTTCCTGAATCTGCTGAATTGAATCCTGAGTTGCTTTATGATTGGAAGTCGATTTGCTGTGAATGACGATCACAAAAACCAAAATGAGCAAAAGTAAAAATATTTCCATGGCGTGTTTTCTGTAAACAAATATAAGTAAATGAAAGATACAACTAAGTTTGTTGATCCTGACAAGTGTTGCACAGAAAACAAAAAACTTTCCAGAAGAGGAAAGTTAATTTATGATTTACAGCTTTTGCGCTGCTGCGATTGCGGATTAAGTCTGAATATTTAAATATATTTATGAAATAATTTAAAATAATCCTCTAAATATTTTTTATTAATGAAAATAATTGATATTTTAGCAGTTCTATAATGAAATATGTTTTTCGTTAATGGCCGTTCTTTTTCGGAGGACGGCTTTTTTGTTTTATTGATTTTCTATCATCTTCTCAAAAATTCCTGGAATCCAAATGAGTAATAATTGATAAGTACAAATTAATCCGATAAATAATTTTTTGAATACGAAATCTTGAACAGATACAACGTCTTCTTTTAATTGTTTTCGATTCTCCAATTTTTTACTTGTTTCAAATACATTCACGAAGTTTCTCATAAATTGCAATATCACAATTGAAAGAGAAAATATCAGCAAGACGAAAAATAGCTTGTTTGATAATCCGTTGAAAAAATAATTAAAAACAAAAAAGAGTAAACCACAGAAAACAATTGAATAGATATAACTTGGTTTTACAACTCCATTATTATACTTCAAATAAAAAACATAGCTCACAAAAATAAAAAACAGAGAATGTAAGATTTGTGCAAGTATCATTACTTCGCTGGTTTCGCTCTCAAATACTGATGCGGATAGAAATTTTCCTCATCATTTTTCCAAGCTGCCTGAACTGCAAAATATGGATTTCTCAGAATTTCTCTTGCCAGGAAAATCAAATCTGCTTGTCCGCTTTCCAGGATTTCTTCGGCTTGTTCTGCTGTGGTGATGAGTCCAACTGCAGCTGTATCTATTTCTGCAATTTTCTTCACATCTTCTGCCAATGGAACTTGGTAACCTGGACTTAATGGAATCGTTACGCCATTGATATTTCCACCGCTGGAAACGTCTATCAAATCTACATTTTTGGTTTTCAAAACTTTGGCGAGTTCTGCGCTGTCGTTCACGTTCCAGCCGTTTTCTGCGTATTCTGTTCCTGAGATTCTCACGAAAAGTGCGATGTCGTTTGTGATTTCAGCATTCACTGTGTCCACAATTTCCATCAGGAATCTTGCTCTGTTTTCTGGATTTCCACCGTATTCGTCGGTTCTTGTGTTGGAAAGTGGAGATAAAAATTGATGAATCAAATAGCCGTGCGCACCGTGGATTTCTATCACATCAAAACCTGCGTCAACCGCTCTTTTTGCTGCTTTTCGGAAATCTTCTACCAATTCTTTGATTTCTTCAACAGTCAATTCGTGTGGTGTTCTTTCTGAATGATGGAACGGAATCGGACTTGGTGCGATGGTTTCCCAACCTGCTTCCAAATCCAATTGGCGGTTGGTTTCTGTGGAGATAGAACCTTTCCTGCCTGCGTGAGCCAACTGGATTCCGATTTTGCTTTCCGAGTTTTCGTGAACGAAATCCACGATTTTTTTCAAAGCCAAAGCTTGTTCGTCGTTCCAAATGCCGAGACATTTGTTGGTGATTCTTCCGCGCGGTTCTACGGCTGTTGCTTCTAAAATGATAAGTCCTGCGCCGCCTTGTGCACGACTTCCGTAATGCACGAAATGGAAATCATTTGCAACGCCTTCTTGCGCAGAATACATACACATTGGCGACATTACGATTCGGTTTTTCAGTTCTATGTTTCTGAATTTTATAGGTGTGAAAAGTTTCATTATTATTGATTAATTTATAATAAGGTTAATGATTGGATTTGCAGCTGTTTTAGAGATTTCCTAAACAGAGGAAATGTTCAAATTTGATGACCAATCTTGTTTTGATGCCGAATCTGCAGCCCGACCTGAGTGGAGCTCATTTTTTGCGTATGGCTTCACTTTCTTTTGAGATGAAAATCTCCGGCAAAAAATAGCGGGAACGGAGGGCGGAAATAGCTGCCATAAAAATAATGACAAATTGCTATCCGACGTAGTCAAAAGCTGCCCAAATATTTCTAAACGCCAAATTGCTGCAAATGATGGTCCAGGTGTTTGGCCATCATATTGTTCCACTCGGTAGAAGTGAGTTTTCCGAAGTTGAAACTTTCTTTCCCTTCGAACGCCTCTGCTCCCAACTGCTGGGTTTTTTGGATGAATCCGATGATGCGTTTTCTCTCGTCCTCGAAGCTTTTGTTGTCTGTTATCACGAACATTGCGGACGTTGGCGAGTTGTGTTTGTACGGTGTTTCGCTCACGACCGTTGATTTGACGAAGCGTTTCAGAATCCATTTGGTGATGAGGCCTGGTTTCTTGTGTTTTTCGGATTCGTAGATGAGTTCGTAGGTGATGTTGCAGTGTGCCAGCATTTTGTCTACGGACATTACGCCCCATTTTGGGAAAGAATCTTCCGTAAGCGCATTGATTCTCTTGATGAAATGGCTCGTATCGTTTTGGTCGAAAATATTCTTCATTATTTAGTTAGTGATTTTGTTGATTTGATTCAGCTTTTCAATTAATAATTTGTTGCGTCGCTTGTGTTTGATAAAATTAAGAAGAAACCAAATAAATACGGCGGCAGAAATGGCGATGATAACGGAACTTATGATTCTCATTCTGCCTTTTTGCTCCTCGATTTTTTTGTTGTTTTCCTGATTCAGCACATCGATACTTTTGTTGAGAGAGGCGAGTTCGCTTTGTTCCCTTGCAAATTTGGTCTCGATGTACAGTTTGTTGTAGACTTCATAATTGTTCCAATCTTGAAGTGCGAGATAATTGTCCGAAAAACCTTTGTAAATTCCTTCACTCAGGACAAGGTCGCCGACTTTTTTGGACAGATTGACAGATTTTTTCAAAAGCTCAATGGCTTCCTGATGTTTTCCAAGAACGGTAAAATTCTCCGACAAACCTTTGTAGGCGAAAGCTTCCAAACTCTCTGCGTGAACGGCTTTGGCGACTTCTGCGGATTGTCTGAAGTACTTTTCTGCCTCATTATATTTCTTTAGATAGAAATAGCTGTAGCCGACATTGTACAGAATGACGCTGCTATTGGCGATGGAATTCTCGTAATTGCCGACTTTTTTGATGTAATCCAAAGCGGTGAAGAATTTCTCCAAAGCCAACTCGTTGTTATCCTGGTTTTTATAAACCAAACCTCGAACTGCGGAATTTAAACCTAAATAAAGTGTCTTGAATTTCCCGTCCGGCAAGGTTTGGCAAAGCTTGTAATATTCGTCCAGAGATTCCATCGTTTTGCTGTAAAGTCCCATATTTTGATACTGCAACGCAATGGAGTTTAGGATTTTTATTTTTTGTTCAGGATTGGAAATTGATTTGCTGAGTTCTTTCATTTTCAAAACACAATCCAAAGATTTGTCGAAGTCGCGTTTGGACATATAAACCCGAGAAAGCAGCTGATACAGCTTTATTTTGTTATCAATATTGTCTTCCTTTTTAAGCATTTTCTGAACTAAAACCAACGCGTTATCCGGATTTTCATAGACATAGGAAAACGCTTTTTTGTACAATTCTTCATTGTACTGGGATTTGAAAATTCCGGTAAATGAGAAAAGGATGAATATGAAAAGGAAGCGTTTCATTTTTTGTTCTGTGTCAGTTGCTGAATGTAAGTGTTTGGCGAAATGCCGGTTACGGATTTGAAAACGGTTGTAAATGCGCTGTGGGACGAGAATCCTGCTTTCTCTGCCAGATAACTCACTTTGTAATTAAGGTAAGCCGAATCGGTTTTCAAGAGATAAGCGATGTAGTTGATTCTGAGTTCGTTGATGTAGTTGTTGTAATTTTTTTCTTTGTATTTATTAATGACTTCCGACAGATATTTGGTGTTTGTTTCCAGTTGTCCAGCGAGCACGGCGAGTGACATTTCCTTGCTCAGGAAGTTTTCAGATTTCTCGAATTCCTCAAGTCTTGCCAAGATATCTGCTTCTTTTTCTTTGGAGATAACGACTGGTTTTTTGGAGATTTCAGTTTCGGTTTTTTCTGTTTTAATGATTTCTTTCTCTTCGATTTTCTTGCTGAATTCCTGTTGTTTCAGGTCGAAATCGATTTGTTTCTGGATGGATTTTGTCTTTCTCTTTTCAGAAATGCTGAAGAAAATAATGGCTGCGATTCCAATCAAACAAATGATGGAAATGATTAGAATATTCGTTGTGAAGTTTTTGTGAGAATCTTCAATGCGTTGATTTTCGTATTGGTCGTTCAGCTTGACGAGATTCCGGATGGCTTCTTTTTTATTTTTATCGAGTTTATCGGTTTGTTCTTTATAGATGGAATAATATTTTTGATAAAGTGCTTCATTTTTTAAGGCCAAATAATTCTTAGACAAATCATCGTAGATTCTGTTTTTGAGCGCATCGTAGGATTTATTCTGAATCAATTCCAAACCTTGATTCAGATTTTCTGTAGATTTTTCATAATCTTTTTTAAGGAAATGAATCCTTCCCAAATTATCTAGATTGAAAGCTCTCAAGAAAACATATTGCGGTGTTTTATTAAGTTTTGTCTGAATTTCATTCGCCGTTTTCTCAGCTTTATCAATTTGATTTTGAGAAATATAGAGAAAAGTTTCATAAATCTGATTTTCTATCGAAATGATAAAATCCTCATCCGAATTTTTCAACAACCCATTACTTTTCTTCAGGTTTTCCTCCGCTTCTTTCCATTTTTTCTGAACCATCAGATTCGATGCATTCAATTGATAGATGTAAGCCAACAGATTTTCAGGGTAACGCTGTGATTTTATCTTCGAAGCATTATCTACCAGATTTTGCGAAATTCTGATGGATTGTTTGTAAAGTCTCAATGATTGATATTGCTGAGCCAAGGCATAATCGGCGTAGAAAGAAGCATTGTCGTTTCTGTTTTTCTTCAGATTTTTACTAATGGATTGTTCGATGGATTTTGCGTAATCTCCTTTGAAATTGTACGCTCTGGAAGTTAAAATTTGAACACGTTTTTTGATGAGTTCAGATTCTTTATTCTCATCGATGTTTTGAAGGATTTGAAATGCGTTATCGGGATTTTCGTAGAGACTTTTGTAAGCCTTATCGAGAAGTTGCAGAGTTTCTGGGTTGCTTTGCGCCGAGGTCAAAATGACGCCGGAAAAGAATAAAAACCACAAAAAAAATCCTCTGAACATACTACAAAAATAGTTTTTTTATTTGTGAAATACACGATTTTTAATACTTCATTAATGAAAATTGCTGTTATTTTAGTTATTTTTAAATACTTGTCAGTCAATCGTTTAAAATTTTAATACTTTCTAAATTCGTGAATTATAGAAGTAGAACTTTAGGAATTGATATTATTTTGATATAAAATTGTAGAAATAAGTTTGAGAAAAATTTCACATCTAAATATTTAAAAAGAATTATGAAAAAAGTCTATCTACTTTTATTGGGCATCACAATGTCCTCAGTAAGTGCACAGCAAATGGAGTTCAGATTGATCGACGAAATGGGTGCTCGTTTTTATGATGTCAATGACAGCGGAAACGCCATCCATTCCGGTGCTTATTACAATTACACAACCAATACGACTACCTCTACAGAAGGTGGGCAGGCTACCAACCGTATCAACAATGCTGGTGATGTTGCCGGAGCTACTTCGGTTGCAATCTCGGAAGAAGAAAGTATTGCTTACGCAGCTTACAGAAAAGGCGGAACCTGGAGCACGATTGGCTATTTCGAAGGGGAAACGCCAAGCAGCAGTTCATTTGCCAATGCCAATGATATTTCACAAAACGGCAAGTATGTAACAGGACAAATTGGTGCAACCGGATTTACAAGCTGGCCTTTTCTTTATGACACAGAAACGAATACATTGACCAAACTTTCCGGTGAAGGGAACTACGTGAATGGTAGAGGCGAAGCTGTCAACAGCAGCGGAATAGTAGCAGGTTTTGCAGACAGAGAAGACCTTGTGACCACCGGAACTTTCTGGATGCCGGCTTATTTCGAAGCTAATGGCACCATCCACTACATCGATATGGCAAATCTTGAATCAGGCGAAGCAGCAGATATCAATAATGCAGGACAAATCGTAGGTTACAAAGGTGGGAAACCTTTCATCTATGATATCACAACCGGTATTTACAAATCTTTCAATCCGCCTTCAGGTTTTGAAAAAGCAGTTTTTACCTCTGTTTCAGAAAACGGAATTGCATTGGGATATGCTGGTGATGCTGGTAATAGAGAAGTTATTATTTACCACCCATCATTAGGTTCAGGACCAATTTTCCTGAAAGATGTTCTGGCTAGAAATGGCGTGAACATTACAACGTTTGATACGAAATTAGGAACCGGAATGAATATCTCTCCTAATGGAAATTTCGTTTGTGGATTTGACAACACAATTCCGCCTTTCTTTGCCGGCGGATGGATTGTGAATCTTAATAATCTTTTGCTTGGAACAAATGATTGCAGAATCACTTGCCCGGAAAATATCGAAACAACGATTGCAAATGTAACTCAAACTTCTGCAGCCGTTAATTATACATTGCCAATCGTTTGCGGATCTTCATCTTCAACTGGTTTGACTACAGTTTTGGTTTCAGGTTTCGAATCAGGAGCTCAATTTCCAATCGGGAAAACAGATGTTGTTCATAATCTTATAGATGCAGACGGAAAAGTAGTTTACGTATGTTCTTTCCAGGTTACAGTGAATGATTTGTATTGCTCAAGTGCGCCGCAATGGGGAACAGATGCTATTAGCAAAGTTCAGTTTGCCGGCATTGATAATTCTTCAGATCCGTATGCAGTGACACCAAACGAATATTATCTGGACAAAGTAGGTGAAGTTTACAGAGGCAGCGAATATCCATTCGTTTTGGAAGCGAATACAAATAGCGGATATGATTACGCAACAGTTTTCGTAGACTGGAATCAAAATGGAAGTTTCACAGATGCAGGTGAAGTTTACGAAGTTGGAGCAATGACTTCTGACGGCGCAGACGGCGCACAGATTACAGGAGATATTTCTGTTCCATCTACTGCCCTTATTGGCAAAACGAGAATGAGAGTTGTTCTGAACTGGGATGTTTCTATGACAAATCCTTGTGACAATACAGATGCATTCTTCGGACAGTCAGAAGATTATATGTTGGACGTCAAAGAATCACTTGCAGCTTCTGATATTAACAAAGCGAATGTTTCTATCTATCCAAATCCGGTTAAGAATGTTCTGAACTTCAACGGCGCAAAAGATATTTCTAAAGTTGAGGTTTACAATGTTGCAGGACAGAAAGTAAAATCTGTAGAGAAATTATCTGACAACAAAATTGAATTATCTAATTTGACCAAAGGTACTTACATCATCAGAGCCAACATTGACGGCTTGATCAAGTCCTTCAAATTCATCAAAGAATAGTTATAGTTTTTAATAGTTTAATCGAAAAGAGCGGGTAGATTTTCTATCCGCTCTTTTTATTTCTTGACTCAGAATTGCAGGTTAACTCCAGATGCTTTAACTTTGCACAAACCTAATCTAATGAGTAAAAAAGAAACGAAATACATCTTTGTGACAGGAGGTGTGACATCGTCACTGGGTAAAGGAATAGTCTCCGCTTCTTTGGGACTTTTATTAAAATCGAGAGGTTTTAAAGTAACTATCCAAAAACTTGACCCTTATATCAATATCGATCCGGGAACCCTGAATCCTTACGAACACGGCGAATGTTATGTGACCGAAGACGGTGCAGAAACTGATCTAGACCTTGGTCATTACGAAAGATTTCTGGACAGTCCGACTTCCCAAAACAACAATGTTACAACAGGAAAAATCTACCAAACCGTTATCGAAAAAGAGCGTAAAGGTGACTTCCTGGGAAAAACCGTTCAGGTGATTCCGCACATTACCAACGAGATCAAACGCAGGATCAAGATGCTTTCCAAAAAGGATTATGACATCATTATTACAGAGATCGGCGGGACAGTTGGTGATATCGAATCGCTTCCTTACATAGAGAGTGTTCGTCAGCTGCAGTGGGAATTAGGCAAAAATAATTCGATGGTTATTCATTTGACATTGCTGCCTTATTTAGCTTCAAGTGGTGAATTGAAAACCAAACCTTCCCAGCATTCCGTACGTCAATTGATGGAAAGCGGGATTCAGGCTGACGTTTTAGTTTGCAGAACAGAGCACACCATTCCAAAAGAACAAAAGGCAAAATTGGCTCAGTTCTGTAATGTTGGCTTAGGAAACGTGATCGAATGTATCGATATGGATACGATCTACGAAGTACCATTATATTTACAGAAACAAAATTTCGACGAGGTTGTTTTACAAGAATTAAATCTTCCGGTAGGAAAAGAACCAAATCTTAAAGACTGGAAAACTTTCCTTAAGAAATATAAAAATCCAAAGAAAACCGTAGAAATAGCATTGGTTGGGAAATATGTTTCGCTTCAGGATTCTTACAAATCTATTGCAGAAGCTTTTATCCATGCAGGTTCTGATATGGAAACCGAAGTGAAAATCAAATGGGTTTACAGCGGCGATATCGAGGTTGATGGTGCCGAAAAATTATTGAAAGATGTTGATGGTATTTTGATCGCGCCAGGTTTCGGAGATCGTGGAATCGAAGGTAAAATCCAGGCGGCCAGATATGCAAGAGAGAACAAAGTTCCATTGTTGGGAATCTGTCTCGGAATGCAGATTATGACCATCGAGTTTGCCAGAAACGTCCTGGAACTTAGCAAAGCCAACAGTATGGAATTCGACACTTCTACACCGGATCCTGTAATTGCATTGATGGAAGAGCAGAAAAATGTAGTGGACAAAGGTGGCACAATGCGTCTCGGCGCGTGGAAATGCTCTTTGAAAGCTGGTTCAAAATTAGCAGAAATTTATGGTGCTAAAACCATCTCAGAACGTCACCGTCACAGATATGAGTTCAACAGTGACTACAAAAAAGACTTCGAGGAAAAAGGTTTGGTTCCGACAGGCTTCAATCCGGAAACAGAACTGGTAGAGACTTTGGAAATGAAAGACCATCCTTTCTACGTTGGTGTTCAATATCATCCGGAATACAAAAGTACGGTAGCAACGCCGCATCCATTATTCAAAGCATTTATTACTGCTGCGATCAAAGGAAAATAAGATTTAGCTTAAATATAAAACCAGCTGCGAATTAGTTTTCGCAGCTGGTTTTTTTATTAATAATGTTGATTAATTATTTCCTTGCAAATGTTGTGTAACCACCGTCAACCAACAATTCCGTTCCGCTGATGTAGCTGGCATCATCAGACGCTAAAAACAAGACTGTTTTTGCAATTTCGCTAGGATCGCCTAATCTGTTCAAAGCTATTATTGAAGGGAAATGATCCCTGATTTCACTGGTTGTTACTTTCTCCAATCCTTCTGTTTTCACGGCGCCAGGACTTACGATGTTCACTCTGATTTTTCTGTCAGCCAGTTCGTTTGCTGCGATCTGAGCGATTTTGTTCAATGCGCCCTTTGTGGAGGAATAAATGCTTGATCCCAAATTCGCGGCCGTCGCAACTGTAGATGATGTGAAGATAACTGAAGCGCCGTCTTTCAGATAAGGCAATAATTTTTGTAAAGTGAAATAAGGTCCTTTAACATTGGTATTGAACTGCGCATCAAAGTCAGCTTCTGTCGAGTCTTGGATAGAGCTGAAGACGGCGATTCCCGCATTGAGGTAAAGAACATCTATTTTGTTTCCGCTTTCTGCAATGGCTTTTTCCAAAGCTGAAATACCTTCCAGATTTGAAGTGTCAGAAACCACTGTTTTCAAATTGGAACTGTTGATTCTTGAAGCTGCATTTTGAAGATTTTCTTCATTTCTTCCGGTGATCCATACATTGGCTCCAGCATCGATGAATGCCTGTGCGGTTGCAAATCCGATTCCGGTAGTTCCACCGGTGATGATAACGTTTTTATTCGTGAAATTCATTTTGATATATTTTAATATTGTGATGCAAATTTACATCAACAAAATATCTTTTCGTAACTTTGTAACTAAAAGTAACAGTAACATTTGAGTAACAAAGTAACTTATGACCTGCACAGATTTTAAAAACGAACACAAAAAAGAGATTATGGCAGTCCACGACGCTATGGACGTCCTCAGCGGAAAATGGAAAATCTCCATCATTTCCTCCATCTGCTTCTACAACAAAAGAAGATTTTCTGACATTCTGAATGATGTAGAAGGTATCTCAAACAGAATGCTGAGCAAAGAATTGAAAGATCTGGAAATGAACAAACTTTTGGAAAGGACAGTTTTGGATACAAAACCGATTTCCGTCCAGTATCAGCTCACCGATTATGGACTGAAATTAAAAAGCATCATCAACAGTCTTTCCGAATGGGGAGCGGAACACAGAAAAGTCATTATTGGCAAATAATTGAAGGATTTATTTTATGAAAAAGTAATTTCTTTCCTTAATCGTCTTTATAACAGAATCTGAAAAATAAATCCTATTTTTGCAGACCAAAATGATGTAGATTTTTGAACTGTCAGTCTGAGGCTCTCGAAGACTTTCAAATAAAGAATCTTAAACTTTAAACTAAATTCTATAATGCAGCAAAACAACGGATTAGATAAAAGCCAGCTGATAAGTTTCGGTATTTTTTCTATGATTCTTATCGGTTTTATGTTTTATTTCCAAAACCGAAACGCAAAAGCCCAACAGGAACAATTGGCTATCGATGCCAAAAAAACTGAGCAAACCACCAAAGCAAAACCAATTGCTACCAACCTGAATGCAGCGACAGTTACGCCGGCTTCCGTTCAGAAAGTCAATCTTCAGAATGACGAGTTAGCTCTTGAATTCTCCAGTGTTGGCGGACAGTTGAGTTCTGTGAAACTGAATAAATATGAAGCTTTCGGAGGAAAACCTCTTTATCTTTTCAGCAACAACAATGCGAGCTATGGTTTCCAGTTCAAAGATAAAACAGGAAAAGTCTTCAATACAAAAGATCTTGTTTTTGCACCGACTGTTGCCGGGAATTCTGTAACCTTAAGTTCAAAAATCGGAACTGCTGTCATTCAGTTTGTTTATACACTTAAGGCTAAATATACCGTTGATTTTCAGGTGAAAACACAAGGTCTGGCAACATTGGTAAACGATGGCAAAGCTGAATTTATCTGGGATTACACCGTAAAAGGTGCAGAAAAAGGAAGATCGCAGGAAGAGACTCACACCGAGTTTTCTTACGCTTTCAACAATTATAAAGACTACGATTACGACGCTCGTACAGATATGGATGAGCCGGATGAAACCCTAAACTGGATCGGGGTGAAACAGCAGTTTTTCTCCGCCGTGATCGAAGCTAAAAACGGATTCACGAAATCAAAAGGAAATCAGGAAGTCATTGAAGAAGGCGAATTCCTGAAGAAATTCAATTACAACGGTCAGGTGACTTTGGCAGGAAATGAGCTGAATCAGGATTTCACTTGGTATTTTATGCCTTTGGATATCGATCTTCTTAAATCTTACGACAAAAACTTCGACGAGATTCTGCCGTTAGGCTGGTCATTCATCGGATCATTGAACAGGTATGCGTTCATCCCGATGTACAATTTGATCTCATCTTGGGGCATTGCAGCTGGTTGGGTTATTTTCCTGATGACGATTATCATCAAATTAATTTTGTCTCCGGTAATGTTCAAACAGCACAAGTTAAGTGCAATGATGAAGGTCATCCGTCCGGAAATTGACGAAGTAAATGCAAAATACAAGGATGCAGATCCAATGAAAAAACAGCAGGAAACGATGGCTGTCTACAGGAAAGCCGGCGTGAATCAAATGGCGGGTTGTTTGCCGGCATTGGTTCAGATTCCTTTGTTCTACGCACTCTTCCGATTCTTCCCGAATATGATCGACCTTCGAGGCAAAAGCTTCTGGTTTGCACCGGATTTGACAGCTTATGATGATGTGATCAAATTTGGTTTCAAAGTGCCGTTATTAGGCGAACATTTGAGTATTTTCGCTTTAGCTTGTACAGTGGTGATCTTGATCTACACCATGATGACTTCCGGAAACATCCAACAGCCACAACAGGAAGGAATGCCGAATATGAAAGTGTTGATGTACATCTTCCCGATCACATTCCTGTTCTTCTTAAACAGTTCAGCATCCGGTCTATCTTGGTATTACTTCGTTTCGAATGCGATCAACATTGTGATAATCCTGGTCATCAAATATTTCATACTCGATGAGAAAAAGATCCACGCACAGATCCAGGCAAACAAACAGAAGGAACCGAAAAAAGAAGGTAAGTTCCAGAAGCGAATGAGAGAGATGATGGAGCAGGCGCAACAGCAGCAGGCACAACAACAGAACAAAAAGAAATAAATAGAGAGGCGGTAATTTTTTACCGCTTTTTTTATGAAATAAACTGAGATATTGAAAGTTGCATTTTACAATCGTGAAATTTTTTAGGAGCTTAATCCCGCTGTCCACTATATCTTTTTTGGCTTTCAGAAATGTTAGCATACCAACGACGATCTCGATAAAGCCAAAAAAGGATGCCGTTCCCATCGGGGCTAGGGTGTTGCAGATTAGTTCAACATTTGTCGTCCAAATCAAGATTTCAAAACAATCAACACAAAACCTTGAATGTTCCTCATGTTTTCTGGTTTTGATTAACAAAGAAAATTCCCGAAATTTACGCCCTCAACTCAGAACTTTAAATCCAAAACCTTGAACCCAAATTCTACCTACGAATATCTAAAGCAATTCCTGACCGAAGAACGCCGTTCAAAAATCGAACATTATGCTCAGGAAAGTTCCGACTTTGTGTTGCCGGTAATGGAAGATATCTACCAGTTCCGAAACGCTGCTGCAATTGTAAGAAGCGTAGAAGCTTGTGGCTTTCACAAAGTTGTGGCAATGGAAAAAGATAACTTCTTCGATCCAAATCTGAAAGTCACAAAAGGTGCAGACACTTGGGTTGAAGTTGAAAAAATGCCGAGAACGATAGAATCGCTGAAAAACATCAAGAATCGAGGTTACAAAATCGTCGCCGTTTCTGCAGAGAACAATGCAAAAATGCTCCCGGATTATAAAGTTGAAGAACCAATTGCTTTGGTCTTCGGAACCGAGTGGGAGGGAACTACAGATGAGTTGTTGGATTTTGCCGATGAAACTTTAGCAATCCCGATGTTTGGTTTTACAAAGAGCTTCAACGTCTCTGTCGCCGCCGCAATCTGTATGTACGAACTCAAACAGAAACTCCTGAAATCCGACATTGATTATAAATTGTCTGAAGAAAAATTGCTTCAACTAAAAATCCGCTGGGCTGTCAATTCTATTAAAAGTGGGAAGGAGATTTTGGAGAGGTATCAGAGCGAAAATTTTTTCTAGATAAAAATTTTATCGATTTTCTTTAATGTAATTTCTAATTTCCTCCAGACTTTCTTTGAAGTTTTCTAAACGATGATTGTCATTAACTTCGATTAGATGCACATTTTCGAGATTCTTTTCAAACAGCCATTTCTGATTCAAAACGCTATCACTTTGAGTTGCAATTATCATAGTGTTTTTAGGATTTCGATATTGTTTCAGCTGAGGTAAAATCTCTTTAGGAAATTCGAAATCTGCAATTCTTTCATCAATGTCCAGCAGTGGACTGCTCAAAATTAAAATTGATTCTTTGCCGTGTTCCAATAGTCTTTCTCTTAGTTGATATGCAAAATTGGCACCTGTAGAATCTCCAAACAGAATGGGTTTGTTGGTGTTTTGGAGTTTAAGTTCAGCTTTATTCAATAGCTCATAAATATTACTTTCATTCTTCCATTCTATAAAATCGTATGCAAATTCATCTTTGAAATATTCTTTAACATTGAGGAATTTTCTGGAATGCCTGTCTGAACCCAATCCGTGGATGTAGAGAAATGTGGTCTTCATATTTTTTTAAGAATTTTTAATTAATATCAATATTTCTCTCCAATAAGTAAAAATTATAATTCGTCTGATAAGGTGTGGAAACTGTAATTTCATATTCTTGCAAATTAGATATTTCCAAAAATCCATCAAAGCAGACTTTTATATTCTGCTTCCAGATTTCTTCAGAGGAATGAAATCTTAGTAGGTTGGAGGAAATGCCCCAAGTTTGATCAAATTCTCTTTTGCTTTCAACATCGAAACTACAAACAATCAGGATAAACAAATCACTGTTTTTTGTTTCAAAATCTTTGACGACCACTCTGTTGTAATTTTGGAAATGATTGTCATCTTTTGTAAACTGAAATTTCAGTTCAACTTTGAAAATAGATTGATCAGCGATATTTACAATTGATAAATCCGTTCTTCCATTTTCTCTTGGATGTTCCGCGAATGCTCTCCTTTCGGAATTAGAATAAGATTCATTAATTATCTCTAGAAAAACATTTCTGATGAAATTTTCCTGTTTAAGGTTTGGATAATTTTGATTGATTTTTTCTAACTTTTCTTTGAAGTTTTCTGAATTAATTATTTCAGAAAAAATATTTTTAAAATTCATATTTTATTAAATAATTGCTAAAAATCCATACAGTTGATCTCTTGTCAATGCACCGTCTATAAAATAATTAGTCTTTCCAGTAATGTCGGAATTGTTTATTTTAAATCTTACTGCGCCGTATTTCGTTTTCTCCTTTACATCCTTGCCATCTACGAAATATCGAAAAGTGCCGTATTTGCTTTTTTCCTTTATTTCATTCCCATCGACATAGAATTTCACGGTTCCATATTTGGATTTTTCTCTTAATTCCGGACTGTCAAGATAGAATAGAGTTTTCCCAAATTTCTTATCTTTAATTTCGTTTCCCTCAATGTAAAAAAGCGTTTTTCCGTATTTTTTGTCTTTGATTTCCGGCATATTATTTTTTTTAATGATTCAAAACTACCAAAAACCAGCATTTCAAATCTTTCCCAATTTTGCCCAATATTTTTCTTATTTTTGATTTGATGATAACCAAACTCAAAAAACAATTCGAAGATTTATATTTTCGGGAAATCTCCACGGTGAAAGGAATCGAAAACCTTTCAAGATTTCACATTTCGGTGTTTTTGCAAACAGTTTTGTCATCCTTGGCAGGTTCTTTTCGGAAGATGATTCAGATGTAAGAAAGGACTTTAAGGATTTGGAGAAGTCTTTTAAAACGATGAAAAAGGAGTTTGAAAATCATTATATTTTTGCAATTTCCAGATATTCTGTTGCAAAGCTTTTCATTTTATTTTCGCAGAATTCTGACGTTCTAAATGATTTTATTGAAGAACAAATGCAGTTAGCAATCAAAGAAAATTTTGACCATTTGCAGACTATTGTTTTCAAAGTTCATTTTGCAGATGCTCTGAATGTCATTGGAAAATATAAGCAGGCTGAAGAATTATTGGACAGTTATAATGAAGATAATTTCGATTCGATTTGGATAATGTATTATCCCGAAAAGTACAAATATCTTTTCTCGGTTACCAAAATAATGAGTCTTCTAGGGTTGTGTAAAATTAGGGAAGCGACGCACTATTTTAATGATTTCAAAATCAATTGGAAAGACAGGCATCTTACTTTTGACATCGCATCATATATCAGGATTCAATATTTTACTTTAGGCTATTTCCTGGACGAAGTGAATAAAAAAAGTTATCTCCAAAACCTGCAAAAAGAAATCGAAATCTCTGCTTTCAAACGTTGGAATCAAATTTTTGAAAGATTGAAATGCTAGGTTTTCTGATCATTTTCATCGGACATTTTTCATACGGAATTACCAACGTGCTTTGGAAAAATCCAAGGGAAGTTATTGGCACATATCCGCTGATTGCCATGCGGAGTATTGGATGCATTCTTATTTTTTCAGTGATTTTTTCAGTTTGTAATTTTTATGGGATTATGAGGTTTCCAAACATTAGCATGATGAAATTTCTGGAGATATTTGGACTTTGTGCAGTCAATTCTCTTGGTTTGGTTTTCTATGTAACGTCTCTGAAATATGGCAGTGCAAACAAAGTCATCGGATTCAGCAAGTTGAATGTAGTGATTTGGATTCTCATCAGTATTTTTATTTTTCGTGAAGAGATATCGAGTAAAAAACTCATTTTGGCACTTCTCATTACGATCGGAATTTATCTGATTGATTCCTCGAAAGGTTTTGAGAAATTAAAGCCATCAAAAGCATTGTGGTTTACGATTTTGTCTCGGATTTTTTGGTCAACCGCATTTCTGTTCATTCCATACATCAAAGAATTTGGGATTCTTTTCTTTTGCATTGTTTTGGAATTAGCCGTTTTTGCAGTAAGTTTCACAATATCAATTTTTCAAAAAGATCAATTTGAAATCAAAAATGCAAATGCCAAAACGCTCCGGGAAATTACTTTTTTAATTATTCTTGACAGTATCGGAACATTGAGTTTGAACTTTGCAATCGCAGAAATCAGCATTTTTATGTTTGCAGTTTTAGCATTGCTAGAGCCAATTGTCGGATTGATTTTTGCAAGGATTTATTATCAGGAAAGACTGGAATTACAGCAAGTATTGGGAATTAGCCTATCGCTTGCTTCCTCTTTTATCCTTTCATTGTAAAAGGCTCTAGAACATCTTATCATAATTCCACGCAGCAACAAAAATCCCAGCTGTTTCTGTCCTCAATCTCTGATTTCCTAATGAAACCGCTTTGACACCTTTCTCCGCCAAAAGCTGAATTTCCTTATCCGAAAAATCACCTTCCGGACCAATCAGGAATGTGTAATTTTCCATTGTTGGAAGATCATTTAAAGAAATTCGATTGAGGTTTTCATTACAATGCGCTACGAATGTATTTTCTGGATCTAAATTTTTCATAAACTCAGAAAACTTCTGAAGGTCATTAATTTTTGGAAAGTGAGAACGCAGACTTTGTTTCGAAGCGCCAATTGCCTGCTTTCTCAGTTTATCAATGCTGATATTTTTACGTTCGGTCTGTTCGGTTAAGATAAAACTAACTTCTGAAATCCCCATCTCAACAGCTTTTTCTAAGAAAAATTCGATGCGGTCGATGTTTTTTGTCGGCGCAATCGCAATGTGAAGTTTTGGTGAGAAATCAGGCAGATTTTCTTTGACCTCGGAAACGTTGAGTGTCACTTTTTTGCCTTCAAAGATCAATGTTCCTTTGGTAAGATTTCCTTTTCCGTCGGTCAGGTAGATTTCTTCACCTTCACGCATTCTAAGGACTTTCACGATGTGCTGCTGCTCATCAGAATCAATTATAATGTCGGGGAAGATCTGTCCAAAGAAAAGTTTCATTTTATATTAATTTTAAATTTTAACCATATAGTCAAAAATAGCCATTTATCCTGCTTATTGATAGTGAAAATATTTTCTATGTGTCTATGTGGTTCAAATATTATTTCTTAACAGGTTTCACTGCAGAAAATATCTTTTTACCAACCGTCATCAGTAATACCGCAGCGAGTCCAAACACAATCCCCAATCCAAATTGTGTCACCTGCTCAGGAACGTTTGCCGGAATATTTTCTGAAACCCAATGATGAACGGCATCGATGTAATGGTGAAAAATCCCGCCAGAAACCAAAAGCAATGCAATTGTTCCGACAACACCCAAAACTTTTATGACAATTGGCAAAGCTTTGATGAGAACCTGTCCAAGTCCATTGAAGAAACCTTTGTTGTTGGATTTTTTTTGCAGGAAAAATCCAGCGTCATCCATCCTAACAATCAATGCGACAAGTCCGTAAACTCCAACTGTTGCGATGATAGCCACAAAAGAAACACTGATGATCTGGGTGATCAAAGGATGCTGTTTTTCCAGCGCAGTTCCCAAAGCGATAATGACGATTTCCAAAGAAAGGATAAAATCGGTCTTGATTGCCGAACTGATCTTCGACTTTTCCGAATTTTCGTCCTCTTCTGGCAAAGTGCTTTCTTCGACTACCTCGTGACCTTTCTTTTCGCGGTGAAATAGAAATTCGACGATCTTCTCCATTCCCTCGTAAGCCAAATAGACACCGCCAAGAATCAAAATATAGTTGATGGCCGGCTCGTACAACCATTTCAGAAGAAAAATCAGAGGAAGAATGATCAGCTTGTTGATGAAAGATCCTTTAGTAATTGCCCACAGAACCGGGATTTCACGGGACGAAAGGAAACCGGTTGCTTTTTCTGCATTTACTGCAAGATCGTCGCCGAGGATTCCAGCAGTTTTTTTTGTTGCGAGTTTGCTGGTTACTGCGATGTCGTCCATCAATGCACCAATATCATCTAAGATTGCGAAGAATCCTGAAGCCATAACTTTTTATTTTGATGCAAAAATAAGTTTTATAGTTTAAAATTCAATGGTTAAAGTTTGGAATTGATGAGCCTTTTAACGGTTTTTAAATCTTGGCAAAGTTGAGAAAGTGTTTCACCTGTGATCTACTTAAAACGCTATTTCATTTTCGCTTAAAAATGCAACACCAGTTTTTATTGTCGTATAGATATCTGTATCACACTCCCGCAGAGAACACAAATAGACTTCTTCTTTCCAACTGCCGTTGATGAAAATGAGATTTAGATATTCAAATTTTCGCAAGTTATTTTTGATGGACAAGAAATCGCCTTCTTTTGGTTCGTAAGGAAAGCTGAAAACATTTTCAGAATTGATTTTTTCAAGAATTTCTTCTTTGATATTTTGCATATAACCCGTTTCAGAGCTTGTCAGTTCAAAATCTGCCGACTCTTCCGGTGCTTCATTTCTTCCCGTGATGGTTTCTAAAATCCAGTAATATTTTGAATTCTTTTTGGAATGTGTTCCGAGTTGTTTTTCTTCTAATAATATTTTCATAGATTTTATTTTGGGTTGAAGCTGTTATCGTAGTATATTTTATCCGATTAAAATTTTTATTTACTCAAAGTTTTATGACGCCAAACAGCAATTACATTTGTATCTGCGTGATGTTCATCAGGATTATTAATTAATAATTGTTCCTTGATGTAAAATGCTTTTTCATAGTTATCAATTAGACCTTTTTTGTTCAGTTCCGATGGTAAAAATGTTTCATCAAAACCTCCACAATTTGTCAAGGCACTTATTGCAAAATCTTGATCTAATAAGTCGTAACCAATGAATTCATAATCAATCAAATTGATGGACTCGCATTTTTCCTTAGGTTCAACCACAACGGCAAGTAAATTATAGTTTTCTAATCTAATTAATCTTTTGAAAACATATTCTAAATCTGTGAAAAATCCGGTCTGGTAATTAACAAATGTATGAATGTGGTTCCAGTCATCCTCGTTATCATAATCAGATTCTACAAGTAATTCATTTAACATTCCATCTAATGAAACAAGTTCGTCAAGGTGATGCATTCTTGACCAATCTTTATATTTATCCCAAGAAAAATGATCGTAATTGTCTTTATCATATTTTCCTCTGATTGTATAAAGTAATTCCATTATAAAATGTATTTGTGGGGTTTAGAAGTACAATAATTAATATTTTTGGATGAAGGTAAATCAAATTCTACAAATCATACTTCGCCGTCGCCGTCGTCCTGATATCCGTAAACTCGCCGCGCTCATATTTCAGTTTGGCAACGATGGCAATCATCGCAGCATTGTCTGTTGTATATTCAAATTTTGGGATGAAAATGTTCCAGCCTAGTTTTTCTTGATTAATTTCCATCGTCTTTCTCAAAGCTGAGTTGGCAGAAACGCCGCCGGCAATCGCAACATCTTTTATATTAAGGTCAACAGAAGCTTTTTCCAATTTTTTCATCAGGATTTCGATGATCGATTTTTGGACAGAAGCGCAAAGGTCATTCAGATTTTCCTTAATGAAATCCGGATTCTTCCGTACTTCTTTCTGAATAAAATATAAGACCGAAGTTTTGATCCCACTAAATGAATAATCATAATTCTCAATTCTCGGTTTGTTGAACTGGAAAGCGTCGGGATTTCCTTCTTTCGCCAGCTTATCGATGATTGGTCCAGCCGGATAATCGAGGTCGAAGATCTTTCCGATCTTGTCAAACGCTTCGCCCGCTGCATCGTCTATCGTTTTTCCAATGATCTCCATATCGAAATAATCTTTTACCAAAACAATCATCGTGTGACCGCCAGAAACCGTCAAACATAAAAATGGAAAAGTCGGCGGTGTTGGATTGGCATCATCAATAAAATGTGCCAAAATATGCGCCTGCAAATGATTCACTTCGATCAAAGGAACATCCAGACTCATCGCCAGAGATTTGGCAAAAGAGGTTCCAACAAGCAGAGATCCAAGAAGTCCGGGACCGCGTGTAAAACCAATCGCGCAAATCTCATTTTGTTGTATATTTGCTTTGGAAAATGCTTTTTCCACCACAGGGATGATGTTTTGCTGATGCGCTCTGGATGCCAACTCGGGAACCACACCACCATACTCGTTGTGGATCGCCTGATTGGCGGCAATGTTGGACAGGATTTTGCTACCGCTGATAATGGCTGCAGAAGTGTCGTCACAAGAAGACTCGATACCTAGAATAATAGATGCACTCATAATAGATGGCAAATTTAGAAAATAAAAACACAACAAACGAAGATCCTGCTATTGACCAGCCAGTCAAGAAGAAAAGAACACCGCTTTTCTGGAGGATCGTCAATTCTATACTTTTCGGAATCATCGGACTGGTGGTTCTGCTTTTCATTGCAATCAATCTTCCGATTACCAAGCGGTACATTGCAGATGAGGCCATCAAGCTTCTGAACAGCGATTTCAAAATGAGAATGTCGGTGGAAAGCGTGGAGGTCAATTTCTTTGGCGATGTGAAGATCAAAGGCCTTAGAATTAAGGATTATAAGGAATATGAGTTTGTAAAAGCGAGGGAATTGCGCGCCAAATCTGATTGGTTTGCGTTGGCTTTCAATACGAGAGATCTTAAATTCAACCAAGCTACGATCATTGATCCAGTCATTCGGGTGATTACTTACAAAGGCGACAGCATCAGTAATTTTATTCGGTATGTTGATAATTTCCGGTCCGATACGCCAACTGATCCTACGAAACCGAAGTTTAAGATGAATATGAAAATCGATCTCATCAACGGGATTGCGAGCATCGTGAACGAAAACAGTCCGGGCGAAGCGGGAAGATGGCTGGATGCAAGAAAAGTAAACCTAAATGTGACTTCTTTGAAAGTAGAAGGCGCAGATGTTTTTGCTGATATTAGAAACTTCAGCCTGATCACAAAACGCTACGGAAAAGAACATGTTGTAGATACATTTTCTACCAACTTTGAAATCACGAAAAAGCATTTGAAGTTCGGGAATCTGACGATCAATACCGATCATTCGCTGTTACAAGGTGAAGCGGTGATGAACCTGGATCCCGAAACCAGATTTGCAGATTTTGGGCATAAGGTAAGCTGGGATCTGAAGATCATTCCGGGAAGTCAGATCAGTGGTTACGACCTCAGTTATTTTGTGACCGATTGGGATAATTACATGCCGATCAATATTTCCGGAACGATGACAGGTCCGCTGAATGATTTTGCTTTGAATAATTTTTTGATCCGCTCGCAGGATGTGAACCTTAATACAAAGAGATTAAAAATAAATGGCGTCATTGATAAAAAATTCTTTATCGAAAGTAAAAATGTATCCGCGGATTTCACTTACAAGGCTCTGAAGGCTTCTTTACCGAAATTCATTGCTTCGAAGCTGGGGAATATTGCGGATGATTTTGGAAGGATGAAATACAACGGTTCTGTAAAAGTAAATCCAAAACAAATCTTTGCCAGCGGACAGGTGATTACGGGAATCGGTCAGGCTAAGATGAAGGATTTCAATCTGGTAGATTACAGTACAAAACGTCCTAAATACAGAGGTTATGTGGATGTGAAAGATTTGAACGTCACAGCATTAACCAAAAATAAACAGGTTGGATTGATCTCGGGCAAATTCAATGTTCAGGGTGAAGGTTTTGATGTGAATACGATGTACATCAAAACTAAATCTGATGTTGCTCGTATCGAACTGATGGGCAAAAACCTAAATAATATCGCCATCGATGGTGTTCTTAATAAAAAACGATTCACCGGAAATGTAGTTGCTAATGACCCAAATGCGAAAGGAACGTTCAAAGGAATTGTAGATTTCAGCACCAAAAGATTGTTTGCCGATTTCAATGCGGATATTCAATATGTGAATTTAAGATATTTTGGAATTAATGCAGGCGACACCAATTCTGTAAGCGGACTTGTGAACGGAAAAGTCTCAATGACGAATTTGAATGACCTGAATCTTGATGCTGATATCAAAGGATTGACACTCAATTCAAGCAAACAAAAACTCCACATTCCGGATTCTAAACTGAAAGCATTTTTCGAAAACGGCAACCGAATTGTTTCTGTAGATGCGCCCGGAACAGTGACTGGAAGAATATCCGGAAGGTTTGACCTGGAAGATATCGGGAATATGGTGACCAACAGTATTAATAAAATAATGGTTGGCAATCCGCCAAAGAAAACGTACAACGGACAAAGTTTTGATTTTGATTTTGACGTGAAGCAAGGTTTGGTTTCTTTCTTTGTTCCGGATTTGGAACTTAAAAACGGTGCTAAGGTTGCCGGAAATTACACTGGAAGTACAAACGACTTGATTCTTAATGCCGATGCGTCTCAAATCAAATATGTTTTAACAGGCAAAAAAGAATTGAGTGAAGCCGAAAAATTTCTGGCAGAAACCGATGCTACTTATCAGCCAGACTTAAACAAAGTGAAAGACAGTGCAATGGTTGACAGTCTCAGTTTGAGAGTCAATACGGCTGACCTCAATCAACAATTACTGGCAACTGTAAAAAGAGCGCAATACGGCAACAATGTTTTGCAGGATGTAAAACTTTCGGCCAACAACGAAAATTCTCAGGTTTTACACATCGGAACAGTTTTCAAGTTGGGAACTCTAGAAGATGAGACGGCAAAACAAATGAAGGAATACGCGGTCAACATCAACCAAACTACAAATCCTGCTGGAGATTATGTTTTGAGATTTGAACCAACAACTGTAAAGCTTAATGACGTCGCGTGGAGTGTAGATACAAGTCCGGAACTCAATCATTCCATCACTTATCGGAAAAAAGAAAAGGACTTTTTAATACAAAATCTAAGGATCTTTTCGGATGAAAGTGAACTTCTTGTGAAAAGTGCCGATTTCAAATCTGCAAAAGATTTCACGGCCGATGCGGAAGTTAAGAATCTGGATATTTCCAAACTTTTAGCTTTCGGAAGCGGTAAAAATCCAATGGACATTAAAGGAACTGCTAATGGAACAATTCTGATAAAAAAATCGGGTAACAATCTGGAACCTCTTGTGGATCTGGATGTGAATGATATTTTTATGAATGGAAAAGCAATGGGAAATCTTGAAACGAAGATTACCAAAAGCGAAAAACCAAATGTTTTTGATGTCAGCATTCAGGCATTATCCTCAGAATTTTTAGGAAAAAACACACTTGATGTTACCGGAACTATTGACAATAATCCATCATCACCTGTTTTGGATGTGGATGCAAAAATGAATGAATTTGATCTGGCATTTGCGCAGCAGTTTGTGAAAGAAATCTTTGGAAACTTCCGTGGAAAAGCAACCGGCGATCTCAAGATTTCCGGACCTTTGAATGATATTGACTACAGTGGTGATCTCGCTTTGAAAGGCTTTGGACTTAAACTTCTCTTCACGGGTGTAGATTATTCTTTTGATGATACCGTGATCAATCTTTCGAGAGGTTTGGCGCTTTTGAATAATATCGGAATCAAAGACGGACGTTCCAATTCTAAAGGGAATATCTCCGGATCTATTCAGTTTGAGACACTTTCTTCGTTGGGAATCAACTTAATTATGAGGGCAGATAACCTTTTGGTGATCAATAATAGTCAGGAAGATAATGATCTTTTTTGGGGACGTGTTTATGGTCAGGGTGATATTTATGTCAGCGGACCGGTTTCAGGATTGGAGATCAGTACGCCAAATGACGGATTGAAAGTTCTGAATAATAGTACTTTTACCTTCAACAGTGCATCTAAATCTAATGTTGATGAATTCAAAATTTTAAGATTCCTGAAAAGAGATGACGAAGGTAAATTCTCGGTAGAAAAAAAGAAAAAATCGGGTGCCAATATGCTGATGGATTTTGATATCAGTGTAGACAAGGGAACTTTGGTGAATGTTTTGGTAGGTGATGAAGTAGGAAGTATTGCCGTAAAAGGCGATGCAGATCATTTGAAATTCAGAATGGAACGGAGCGGAAACATTACGATGAACGGCACTTATACGGTGGACAACGGAACATTCGTTTCTAAGGCAATTCTTGACAGAACTTTTCTTATTGCAAAGAATAGCATCATCCGATGGAGTGGTAGCCCTACGACTCCGGATCTGGATATTACCGCAAATTATACCAGACCAATTACCAATGCCGGAGAATACTTGGGAATGTCTCTTACGCAACCGATTAACGTGGTTCTGTCAACAAAAATCACAAATACACTTACGAAACCTGACATAGAATTTGGCGTTTCTGCACCGGACAGTTCTTCGGAAGTAAGAGAAACTTTGGCAACCAAAATGAATAATCAGGATGAAAGGACGATTCAGTTTGGGTCCGTTCTGGTTTTGAATAGTTTTAATGTGGTAAACAGCGGCGGATTGGATTTTAACTTACAAAATACAGCGATCAACACCGGTTACAATATGTTGTTCAAACAGTTAGGATCGGTTCTAAACACGATTAGTAGTGCATTTCAAGTCAATCTTGATTATATCAGCGGTGACATCAATTCAAATACCGCCGATCGTGCCAATACCAGTGTGAGTCTGGCATTGTCTCCGAGAATCAAGGTGAAAACAGGATTGGGAGTTCCGGTTACCAAAATGGATAATACGACCAATAATTACTTATCCGCTGAAGGCACTATTGAATATGACTGGAGCCGACTCAATAATGGAAGCAGATTACTCAGAGCTTATTCAAAACCTTCCAATCTTGGTCTGGGAACGGCAAACTCACTGAATCAGAGTTATGGCGTTGGGGTTGTGTACAGTAAAAGTTTTAATTCTCTCAAATATATCTTCAAAAGACGTGAAAGAATAAAAAGAGACTCGGCCGATGTTGAGCAGAATAAAGAAGATTCCTTAAAAAAGAAGCCATTAAAATGATAATTATCAGCATATTTGATGATTTTGTTAAAAGCTGTTAATGTTTTAATATTTGTTTTTAGTTAAATTAATTTTTTTTAAATTTGCAAAAAAATTAGATATATTTTAAATAAATAACAATATAATAATGAACTATCAATTAGACGATATCGATAAAAAAATTCTTGATTTCTTAGTAGAAAACACAAGAATGCCTTTTACGGAAATTGCTAAGCAAATGGACGTGTCCGCAGGAACGATCCACGTAAGAGTAAAGAAAATGGAAGACGCAGGAATCATCTTAGGATCATCTCTTAGCATCGATTACAGCAAGTTGGATTACAACTTCACTGCATTCATCGGTATTTTACTTACAAAATCAAACCACACACAGGAAGTTTTGAAGCAGTTGGCTTTGATTCCAAACGTGGTAGAGGCTAGTGTAACATCCGGAAAATACAATATCTTCTGCAAAATGAAAGCAAAAAACACAGAAGATGCTAAGAAAATCATCTATCAGATCGATGACATCCAGGATGTAATGAGAACAGAAAGTATGATCTCTATGGAAGAGTTCATCAGTGATAAGAACCGTTTGATAAACGCGGTTAGTATATAGTTAGTTAATAGAAATTTCTATAGAAAGAGCTTATTCGTAAGCTCTTTTTTTATATTTTTATCCGATGAAACCAGCAGACAGAAGCTTCAAAAACAACAAAGACTATTACCTTTTTTTCGGATTGATTATCCTGGTGTTTTTCCTCAGCATCAATACCGATTACGCCGAATATTCGCTTCATCAGAAGATCAATATTCCGGGTAATTTTTTCTACTATACTTTTGGTGTAGATGTTTTGGTGATTGTCAGTTGGATTTTGATTTTACTTTACAGAAAAGCCGGCGTGATTCTTTTCCCGGTGTTTGTGGCCATACACTTTGCACTTCACAATTACTTTCTCAGCACATTTCTGTACTCGGATGTGACTGTATTGTTCCTGTACATCGGTCTTGGCTTGCTGGCGATCATTCCCAGATGGAATGTTTTGAAGTGAATTGAGTAGTAATCATTTGACTTCGTCGATATTTTTCTCTTCGCCTTTTTTCAGCGACAAAAAAAAGATTTCCGATCAAGTCAGCTACAATCTTTAGGTGTCAAAAATACATTATAATTTGTACATTCTACATTGTACAATTTAAAAAGGCATTCTCTCCAAAGCCATTTGCAAGGCCACAGCTCCGGCAGCAGATGAGGTGATCAGAAGCCAGTCCCGTTGATTTAGTTTGGTAAATTTCGTGACAAGCGTGAAGATGATCAGGATAATCAAAACCATCGCAATTTGTCCCAACTCCAAGCCGATATTGAAGCCTAAAAGCGGTACTGTAATGCCTTGTTCTTTCGCCAGCATCATTCGCGCAGTGTTCGCAAATCCCATTCCGTGGATCAAACCAAAAAACAGGGCAAAATAATATTGATAAGGATGTTTTCCTTTAAACAAAATATTATCCAGAGCAGTAATCACAATTGTGCAGGGAATCAAAAACTCAATCCAAGCGCTTTTCACGCGGATAATATCAAAGCTGGATAAAGCCAACGTAATGCAATGTCCAATGGTAAAAGCCGTCACCAAGATCAATAGCCGTTTAAAATCTTTGAAACTGTAAGCTGCAATTAGAGCCAGAATAAATAGCTGATGATCCAAAGCATCCAAAGAAATAATGTGATCCCAGCCCAGCTGCAAATAAAATAGAAAATCCTTCATCGTTCAATTTCTGAAAACCGTACGAAAATAATGATTAATTTTGACTTCAATTACTTTCTAGAGATGAAAAAACAGCTTTTTATATTTTATATTTTATCATTCATCATTTATAATTTATCATTCACGTTGCATCCTTACCACGTGGGTTCGGTAGAGTTTAATTATAATTCAAAATCCAGGACTTTTGAGGTTACAGGACGTTTTTTTATGGATGATCTGGAAAATGCACTCAACAAAAAGTACGGAAAGTCAGTTCATTTCCTAGATCCGAAATACAAAGCTGAAATCAACAAAGAATTAGAAAATTACGCCGCAGAATATCTGAAATTAAAGGCTGATAATCAATTTGTAAAGGTAAATTATGTAGGTTTTGAAGAAGATCACGAGAGTGTCAATATTTATCTGGAATCTGAGCCATTATCTGTTCCGAAAAAAGTAGAAACTGCAGTCAGTTTTCTTTATAATCTGTATGATGATCAGATGAATATCATCCATATTGTCATCAACGGCCAGAGAAAAAGTGAAAAACTGAATTATCCCGACCGCTATCTCTATCAGCAATTTTAACATTAATAATAATCAGTATAGGTATGAAAAAATTGATTTTTCTTTTATTATTTTCGATGTCACTCAATGTTTTCTCGCAAAAAAAGGAAAATGCTACTCAGCTTCCATTGGGTGCTTTTTCGGTTAGCCTAAATGTAAAAGATCTTCAGGTATCAAAGGAATTCTATGAAAAACTTGGCTTTTCCCAAATGGGCGGTGATCTGAAACAGAACTATCTCATTATGAAAAACGGAACCACGATTATTGGTATTTTCAAAGGCTATTTTGAAGGGAATATTCTGACTTTCAATCCCGGCTGGGACGAGAATGCGAAAGAGGTGGATCCGTTTACAGACGTCCGCGAAATTCAGAAAAAACTAAAAAGTGACCAAATTAAATTAAAAACGCAAGCTGACGAAAAAACAAAAGGCCCGGCCTATATCGAATTGACAGATCCGGATGGGAACAAGATCTTGATAGATCAGCATCGATAAAATTTTAAATATATAATTAGGAAAAATAAAAAGCTTCGAATCTGTTGGATTCAAAGCTTTGTTTTTTTTATCAGCTGTTTGATATGAATTTTGAAAAATCAGCTGATCATCGTTTGAAGAATTTGTACATTAATCTTTTAAGATCTGCATTCTCCCGTGTGTTTTTAGAATCTGAACGAGCGCTGTTGAGCAATAAATTTAGTCAGTAATGAATTACTGTTTTCCAATCATTGGCAAAGATTGCTATTTAACATAATATCTGCAATAATTAACCTACAACATGTCTACTACATCAAGTTAATATATTGATTCTCAATGCTTGAATTCTTAAGTGAATAGTTTTAGAAATTCATCATCCAGTTATTCAGATCAATATCTGAAGAGATATTCAGTTGCTTGCGAAGTCTGCTTTTCTTCATTTCTACGCTGCGTACGGAGATGTGTGTACATTGTGCGATCTCTTTTGTGGAAAAATTGAGCTTTAAAAATGCACAAAATTTTAATTGTCCACTGGTCATTTCGGGATATGCCATATTCAGTCTGTAATAGAAATCCGGATAGACATCTTTGAAGCGGCTGAGGAAAGAAGAGTCATTGCATTTTGCAAGTTCCAGTACTTCTGCAAAAGCGTCATTCACTTTGGATTCCAATTGATCCAGCTCTTTTTCTTTTGCCAAGAGATGAACTGTCGTTCTTACCCGCCTTTGTCTTTCTCGTCGGAATCTTTTGACGTACTTGACTGTAAAATACATTTTCACGACGAAAAAAAGAATAATACCTGCAATTATCAGATACATATTTTTGTACCAGCCAGTCTTTTCGCTCTCAATAATATTCTTCGAAATATGGTCAGTTTCTATCTTTTCTTTTTTTCTAATAACATCGTAAAGCTCTTTTGACTTTTTGGAATAATAGCTGTAAAGTCTGTCGTCTCCCAGTTTTTCATAGATGTTTGCCATATCATCATAGATGTACTGCAGTCTATAAATGTCCTGTGCTTTTTCGAAAATTGGTAATGCTTTTTTGTAATAATAAATGGAACTGTCCGGCTGATTCATTTCCAGATAGGTGTTTCCAATCCCATACATACCAAAAGCCTGGTTTATAGAGTCGTTTTCTGATTTTGCAAGTTGGTACGCTTTGCGGCTGTAGTAGAGCGCTTCTTTGTGCATGTCCAGATCAATATAAGTGTATCCTACGCTAGAATACTGTATTGCGAGCCAGCCGTTTCTCTTTTTTGGATCTTTAATTTTGTTGTAAAACTCTACGCTTTTGAGATCATTTTTAATGGTTTTTTCCGGCGACTGATACTGTAGATTCATGATTTCCGACCGGCCTGCATAGATCTGTCCCATCGAGCTGTAGAACTCATCATTGTCTTTGACTTTTTTGCAAAGTACTTCTGCGGCACTACTTGTTTCATTAGCTTTATCAAAAAAACCGAGGTAAGAAAAAGCTAGTGCTTTGGCTATCAGAGCCTGAACAGAGTGGTAGTCATCATTTTCGCTGCTGGCAAGATCCAGGAGTTTGTCTGCAGCTTCCAAAGCTTTTTGCTGCTCTCCAAGTCCTAAATACGAATTGATGATGGCTTTGAGTGACTTTGCTTTTCCTAAGTAATATCCGGACTTTTCTGAGATACTGTAAGTGTCAAGACTTGTTTTCAAAGCCTGATTTCTATCGGCGAGCTGGAAAGTTCCGATAATAATGCTGTCTATTTTTTTAGGAGTGTAATTTTGTGCTGTGGTCAATGTGCACAAAATTGAAAATAGAAATAGTATTAATTTTTTTGTAGGTCTCACAGTTATGATGTAGCTGCAAAAATATTAAAAATTCAAAGATAAATGTATATTAATATAGAATATTTACAATAGGGTTTTAGGGTATTAGATTTGCGGTCTAAATGATTCCAAAGTTGTTTTTGCATTCGGCAAGAATGTCGGGAAAGAATTGATCAAAGCAGGTCTGCAGTTCAGGTTTATGTTGTAGGAAAGCATCGAAAACAGGAATGTCCTTTTCAAGATATTTTGCCTTATGCAGTACGTTTTGCATACTGAATTTGATACCCTGATCCTGTCGGTAGTTAGTCAGCCAGTCATCGTGCTCCATTCTTATGAGCATTTTTTTGTAATGTTCAGGCAACCATTCTTCATTTTCCCACAGGATTTTATAAGCTTTTGCAGAATGTATTTTTAAATCCTGCTCGGTGTAGAGATGTGCTACAAAATAGTCAAAAGCTACATCCACAAAGGCACCGGAATAAAGTCTTACCAACGGACTGAAGATTTTTTTGGCTTCAGAAACCGCAGGATGTGCATCTGTAAAAGTATCGATTGCCCGATGAAGTTTGATTCCTTCCTGAATTTCTGGAGGAAAGTTTTCCCGTTCGTTATTTTTTATAAAATCCGCAATCATATTGCCAACAAGTTGTCCGTCGGAAAATGATAAAATGGAATGGGCAAGATAATTCAAATGCTGTGTTTTTTTTGTTTGAGGTTTTAAGACTCTAATTTACTACAATCATTTCTTAAAATACGAATGTGTTTAAAATATGTTTGCGGGATTGTGCACTTTGCTTAATAATTACTATAAGATTTTTCTAATTAATATTTTTTAGTTGGTAATGAGTATTTTCTGCAAATTATGTGGCGTTTATTAATAAATTTTTATGGCTGGTTAATTAATAAAATGAAATATAGCAGTTATCAAAATAAAAATATATTGCAAAGCGCTTCTAATCGCAATCAAACACTCAGTTTTTTAAAAATTTAATTTTTTTTGTAAGATTATTAAAAATTTAATAATTGTCGATTTTGCACTCATAATTATATTTTTAAATATAAACTGTAATTAATGATTTTTTGTTTTCAATATTTAACTAAATATTTAAGGCTTTATTAATTATTTTTAATTATTTTTATAAAAATATTAAAGTTCGAATAATTTTAGTATTATTGCAAACTTTAATTTAAAATTATTTTTATTAAAAAAAACACACAAATGAGACGACTTATATTTATTCTGTATGGTCTGTTTTTTATTAATGCCAATGCTCAAGTAGGCATAAATACAGATCTTCCCGATGCATCTGCAATCCTGGATGTTACAAGTTCAAACAAAGGTTTATTGATTCCCAGAGTTACGCTTAATAGTACCGCTGTCAAAGGTCCTATTACTGCAACGCCAAAAGATGGATTGCTGATTTACAATACTGGAGCCACTTTATCAAAAACTCTTTACAGCTGGGACGCGTCAGCTAATGCTAATACTGGTGGCTGGAACAAACAACTTTATTTTAAGGAAACGCCAAAAGTTGCTACAATTGGTCTGATTGCAAACGTGGCAAAGCTAAACAACCGTGATCAGGGACACGATGATTACCTCGTGAACGGTCCAGCAGCAAACAACTATAAGATCATTAATTCCGGATATATTCCCGGACTAAGTTTCAGAATGGGAACGACCGTTTTGCAGCCCTATGATACAAGTAGTGGAACTGGCCCGCATTGGGACATCATCACGGGACCTGGTGTTTATAAAATTGAAATTTCTTACCTCATCGCTGCTCCTACGCCGGATGCTGGCAGAGGAACTGCACTTTCCGGAGCTTACTGGAATATGGGTTATTACAGTGACCTTTATGTGCAGCCTTATAATCCTAGTACCAATACGGTCAGCGCTTTTTCTTATTATGAAAGAACTGAAGGTTCTACATTATCCAGATTGAGTCCGGAAGAACACAGGGTTACTTTTCAGCATATTTTTTCATCTTCAAACGATACCGATTACTTGTCACTTACCGTGAAGATTGGTAGAAAAACAGGATCCTCACATCAGGATTTGGTTAATGTTTTAGCCAGCGGTACAATTATTAAACTAACAAAACTAAGATAATGATGAAAAAAATAATGATTAGTATTTTGATTATGATCTTTAGTCAAACGGTCAAATCACAAGTAGGGATAGATCTGCAGACGGTAGATAATTCTGCTGCGTTAGAAATGTCTAATAGTAAAAACAAGGCTTTTTTGCCACCCAGAGTCAATATTACAAATCTTGTGAGTAATACAACGCCCATTGCAAATCCTGTAGAAGGTCTGATTGTTTACAATACCAGTTCTGTTTTGCCAAAAGGATATTATATATGGAATAACAGCAGTTGGAGCCTTTTGGCAACCAAAGAAAATTCTGTAGCAAATATGCTTGTGAGAAATACAGCTTCTACCATTATGCTTGCTGGTTTGGCGAATGATACTTTTGCGCCTGTTGTAGGTGGTACTTCTACTTTCAACAGTATTACGGGAGCTTCTTACACGCCTGCAACAGGTGTAATGACGGTTCCGCCCGGTAATTATTCTGTACAGGTGGTCTTCAATATTCAGGTTGCTGATGAGAATCCTGCTGCCGGAATTGGAAATACTATTAAAACACATCTTCATAATTATGCTGCCAAACTTGTTGACAGCACAACGCCGGCAACGATCTATGGCAGTTTGATCAAGGACAATCAGACATCTAATACAAGTGCTGCTACAAATCCAAAACAGCATGCTGCTGGTTTTCTGTTCAGTTTTTCAGTCGCTACTACGACTTCGTTTGTACTGAATCTGGCTCACACTTCTGGTGGCAGTTATTCCAATGGAGTAGGCGGTAATACGCCAAATAATGGAAGAATAACAGTACTTAATTCATTTATTCACATTCAAAGTTCAAAATTATGATACGCTCAAAATTATTTATTTTAGCCATTGTGTTTTGTGGCTTCAACCTAGCGACAGCTCAAGTCGGAATCAATACGGCCGCAGATGCATCAGCCGCATTGGATGTAGCATCTACAGACAGAGGTGTCCTGATTCCGCAATATTCATTGACCAGTCTTTCCAGTACATCTTCTCCTGTCGCATCTCCGGCAGAAGGATCATTGATTTACAATACAGGCGGAACATTTCCGAAAGGAAATTACTATTGGACAGGTTCTCAGTGGGAAAAGCTGTACATCAATAATGAATACGATCAGATTTTAAAAGTAGAAAAAAAAGGAGCTACAGCGGTCATTGCAAGCGGACCAACAGCCAGTAGCATTATTTCCTTTGACACAACAGGAATTATTAATACTATTCCAGGTGTTACTTTTGCGGGTGGTTCTACAATCAGTTTACCAGCTGGAACTTATAAGATTGATGTAAGTTTCGACGGTGCTGCTCCGACATCCACCAACTCCACAGTTTTTATTGCTGGCAATCATTTGTATGTGGTGAGTGCTGACATAGTAGATAATTCTGGGACACCAATTCCATTGAAAGATCTGAAAGTTGCATCGATAGTTAGTGGTGTAGGTACCATTAATGGCGGTATTCAGGGTTACAGATATTCCTATGTCTTGACTTTGGCGTCGACAACAGTCGTGAGGCTCAGATTAAGTCATAATGACGGTGCATCAAACTCATCTCCAACCAATGTGAGTAATGCAGGTATTGTAGCCAGTTTCTACAAATTTTTATAGTAATATTCCAGACCTTAAAGACAGCAATATTTGTGACTCAGGATTATTCTTGAGTCACATTTTTTTTATTAATTTAAAATAAAGACTCCACAAAATCCTCAATCTTACTGATCTCCTCAACCTTGATTCCGAATTTTTTCTTCGGAAGTTTATTAAGATTGGAAATGAAGATCTTTTCATAACCCAATTTTTCAGCTTCGGTAATCCGTTGTTCCACTTGGGCAACCGGACGGATTTCGCCGCTAAGTCCTATTTCTCCAGCAAAACAATAATGTTCGGAGATTGCAATATCTTCATTACTGGATAAAATAGAAGCGACTACAGCCAGATCCAAAGCTGGATCATCTGTCTTGATTCCGCCAGTAATATTAAGGAAAACATCTTTTGATCCGAGTTGAAAACCCGCTCGCTTTTCCAGAACAGCCAAAAGCATATTCAGTCTTTTGGAATCGAAACCGGTGGAACTTCTCTGCGGTGTTCCGTAAACTGCTGTCGATACCAACGCCTGAATTTCCAATAACATCGGACGATTGCCTTCAAGCGTTACCGCAACTGAATTTCCGGAAAGTTCCTCAAATTTCTTGGTAATAAGAATTTCTGAAGGGTTTTTGATTTCTTTTAAACCACTGGAAATCATTTCATAAATTCCAATTTCCGACGTAGAGCCAAAACGATTTTTGTTAGCTCTCAACAATCTGAACAGGTGATTTCTGTCACCGTCAAAATTAAGAACCACATCTACCATATGTTCCAAAACTTTCGGTCCGGCAATTTGTCCGTCTTTTGTAATGTGACCGACAAGGAAAACCGGAATGTTATTTTCTTTGGCAAACTTGATGATTTCGTTTGAACATTCGCGGATTTGAGAAACTGTTCCGGGCGAACTTTCGATCAGCTGCGATTGCAAAGTCTGGATAGAATCGATAATCATAAAATCAGGCACTAATTTCTGAGCCTCGTGAATGATCTTTTCCAACGACGTTTCTGTAAAAAGAAAACAGTTCGGATTTTTGACTTCTGCCAATCTGTCGGCGCGCATTTTAATCTGAGAGGCACTCTCTTCTCCGGAAACATAAAGTATTTTTTTCTTCATCTTCAAAGCTAATTGGAGAAGAAGTGTGGACTTCCCAATTCCCGGTTCTCCTCCGATCAAAGTTACAGATCCCAGGACAATTCCGCCGCCTAAAACACGGTTCAGTTCTTCGGAAGGTGTGATGATTCTTGGTTCCTCAATGGCTTCAACTTCAATGATGTTAATGATCGAAGATTTTGATTTTACAGCCACAGATTTTGTGGTTTTTTCAACGATTTCTTCCACCAGAGTGTTCCATTCGCCACAGGTTTTGCATTGCCCGTGCCATTGCGAATATTGTGCACCGCAGTTTTGACAGAAATAGAGAGTTTTGAGTTTTGCCATTCTGCGAAGTTCAATAAAAATTCGGAAAAGAAAAAGATTCAAAAGAAGTTTTATTTTGAAATTTCATCACTTAATTTTCAAAAGCTTAATTTTGCTGCGGAGACATCAAGAATGAGATCTTCAAAAAATTGTAATATTAAATAATTTAAAATGGCATTAGACAAAAATCATGTAGTAACGCTTAAGTACGTTCTGCATACTAATGATGAAAGTGGAGAGAAAGTGTTTGTGGAAGAAACTTCTGCAGAAAACGCTTTAACATTTCTTTACGGTGTTGGAATGATGATTCCGAAATTTGAAGAAGAAATTAAAAATCTGAATATCGGCGATAAGGCTTCTTTCGAGATTGCACCGGCAGAAGGCTATGGCGAAAGAGATCCGGAAGCGGTTACACAATTGCCTGTAGCGATGTTCGAAGGACAGGAGTTGCCTCCGGTAGGTGCTGTTTTGCCTTTAGCAGACAATCAGGGGAATAACTTCCAGGCGATGGTTGTAGAAGTAACTCCAGAAACTGTAAACGTAGATCTCAATCATCCAATGGCAGGCAAGAGTTTGTTTTTCGATGTTGAGATTCTAAATGCCCGTCCGGCAACAGAAGAAGAATTGGCGCACGGCCACGCTCACGGCGAAGACGGTCATTCCGGTCATTAATCAAAAATTCTTTCTGAATTATATAGCAAAGCACTCAATTTTTGAGTGCTTTTTTTGTGTGTAATAATCTATCTTAAAACAAAAAACTCCCGGGCTTGGGAGTTTTGGTTTAGTTATTTAAAATTATTTCTTAATAAACTTCTGAGTGGTTTTCTCTCCGTTTCTATCGGTCAATTCCAAAATGTAATTTCCTGAAGATAGTTTTTGAGCATTAATCTTTTTGTCAGATGATTTGCCTGTCGCAACCACTTGTCCTGCAGTATTGTAAATCTGGTAAGACAATTCACTGGAATCTTTTGATTGAATGTTGATGAAATCTTTTACCGGATTTGGATAGATGAGAGTTTGATTTCCTTTATTAACATCAGAAACTGCCAAGACTTCACTCTGAAGATTGATTGAATAATCTTCTGTCTGTCCGTAAGTGTTTGTATTACAAGAAGTAGCGGCGTTGTAGGATCCCACAATTCTGAGCCTTACTTTTCCTGTCACTGCTGTTGTAGGGACTGTAAATGTAGCGGAAACCGTGCCTGTAGAGGAAGTCGTTGCAACATTTTCTCCTGTGTTTGTGAAGACACCATTGTTGTTGTAATCCGCATAAATGTAATAACGTAAGTTGTAAGCTGTCGAACTGAATTCCGGTGTCAAAGTGATCGTGTATTGATTTCCTTTCGTCAGATTGGTTGAGATGTAAGAAAAATCTTCATACCCGTTTCCGCTCGTACTTGTGTTGTCAATTGTATTTAGTTTTACATTTTTGATCTTCATAAAGCTGGTGTTTCCGGCTTGAGAAGTACAGTAAGTATTTCCTGTTGCTAAAGTTGTGACAGCTGCATTATTACTGAATTCGGATAAATTTCCGGCTTCGTCTTTTGCTTTAATCTTAAAATTATAGCTGGTGGCTGCAGTAAGTCCCGTCACGTAATAAGTAGTGTTGTAGGTTGAAGTCAGAAGAACATCATCTTTATAAATGTTGTATCCGTCCATTGCAAAATTATCTGTCGCCGCGTCCCATTTGAGATAGGTCGAAACGTGCGTAGTTTCGGAAGCAGTAAGATTTAATGGCGTTGTCGGCGCTATAGTATCCGGAACTGGATTATATTTTGCACCCAAACCTACTGCATAAAAAGCATCTTGTGTTGCAATAGCCTCCGCCGAAGCTGCTCCATACAAATCGATTGCCGCCTGAATGCCATAATCTCGGGCATTCATATATGTAGCGTTAGCTGTCAGGTAATTGGTTTCTAATCGGTAAACGATTTTGGCTGCTTTTTCAAATCCGATTCCGGTTACTGAATAAGATTTTCCAATATCATTAGTTCCTGTTTTACCCTGAACTAATACATAGTACCAATGGTTCAAAACGCCGCTGTTGGTATGAACGCCGCAGTAATCATTCGTGTTTTGACCTGGTGTGATGCATCCTTCAGCTACTGTTGCCGGAATCCAGTTGAGTCCGCGGTACGTGTCCGGCTGTCCTGCAGATTTCGGATTGCTCATCGATCTTAGGTAGTACGGAGAATATAATGTGATATCTTCGCCAATGGAAAATGCCTGTTTATTCGGTAAATAAGTGTGTTCCACAACTGCGCCCCAAATGTCGGAAAGGCCCTCATTCATTGCGCCGGATTCCCGGTTGTAAGTTAGATTTGCGGTAAATGCACAAACGCCGTGACCAAGCTCGTGTGCCGTTACGTCAAACGCCGTCAACACATTAAAGTTAGAAGTTCTGTCGCCGTCTCCGTAGAGCATATAGGTGCCTGACCAAAAAGCATTATTTATATTGTTCCCATAATGCACATAACTTCTCAGAATTGATCCTAAGTTGTCATAACTGTCTCTGTTGTGAACATTTTTAAAGTAATCATAAGTTTTTTCAACACCGAAATGCGCGTCCAAAGCTGCATTGTCAAAGGTCGAATTGTTAAATTCTGCAGCAGTCCAGTTGTTATCTGCATCTGTAAAATCTGTGTTAGTGATGGTAGTGCTCTTTTTCAAATTATATGTTCGCACACCGCTTCCTCTTGTGGTGTCATACAAAATATAATTGGTGCCCGACGATGCCAAAGATGTTTCTATCGACTGTGCACCTGTGTAACGCGTATCCGCATTTGCAGGAACCAGGTTGGATAGCGTCGTTTTAAGATTTGAATCCTTGACATCAGAAATCATTTTTTCTGTATCAAGATCTTTTGTTAAAACGTTGTTGTGGGTTGCGTGCTTTATGATGGCGTCGGTCAAAAGAATTTTTCCAGTGGCAGCATCCACATAGATATAAGCTCTGCTCATTGGCTGCGATGCAAAAACATCAAATTTATAAGCTAATGTCAGTTTAAATGTTTCATCTGCCTGCTGCAAAGGAAGAAGGACTAGTTCTCCGCTTGGTTTTTTGTAATGATCAACATTACTTGCGAAATCGTCCCACATATATTTTTCCGCACCTACACTTGTAATTGCTTTGTCTAAGGCTGATGATGAAGAAATACTTGGTGATGTTTTTACATTTTCAGTACCGAAGATTTCACCATTCATGCTGGTAAGACTGCCATTTTTGTAATGCAAATTATAGATTCCGAATTCTACTTTAATATTATTGTAATAGAGTTGGTATTTCTCATCCAGAAAATTGCCTGTCGCATCTTTTTCAAATTTGGAAAGACGAAGTTCGGAATTTGGAGAAAGTTTAAGAACGTCCTTAAACAATTCAGATTTTGAATTAGATTTTAATTTGGCATCGCTTTTAAAAGTCACGAGACTGATGTTGCCATTTTTCTCGGTTACTTTTTTCTCAATGTACTCTTGTCCTTTTAAGTTAGCCGTGAAGCCGAGCAATCCTATAAGACCTAGATTTAGTAAATTTTTTTTCATCTTATATATTTTTTTTACGTTACTAAATTAATTAAAAAATTCAGTACAAATGTTATTTTGATTAATTATTATTAAATAAATTGTGATTAAAGTTTAAATTTGATAATAATTGTTGTGGATGATTGATATATTTGTTTTTGAATAGATAATTAAACACTTATGTGATCAACATTATTAAACAAAAAAAGCTTCCAGATTTGGAAGCTTTGATGAGATTAATTTTAAATTTTATTTTTTGATAAACTTCTGAGTGGTTTTCTCTCCGTTTTTATCTGTCAGTTCGATAATGTAATTTCCAGAAGACAAATTCTGTGCATTGATTTTTTTATCAGCAGATTTACCTTTCAGAACAATTTGTCCGGCAGCACTATAAATCTGATAAGAAAACTCAGCAGAATCTTTTGACTGGATATTGATCAGATCTTTCACAGGATTTGGATATAAAAGAGTCGCATTTCCTTTCGCAGCATCGGATACAGCCAGGAATTTTTTACCGATCAGAGTATAATCCTCAACCTGTCCGTAAGAGAATGTTTCACAAGCAGTCGGCACGGTGTTGAATTTCATAGAAACTCTCATCACCAAAGGCGTATCGAAAGCAATTCCACTAGGAACGGTGATGGTTCCGGTTACAGGTGTATTTTTAGTTCCGGCTTGTGTGAAGGCTTTTTCATTGGCATCATCAAAATCGCCATCTGCATTCCAGTCAATAAATACGGTGTACGCTTCGTTGTAAACAGTGCCTGTCCAAACCGGAGTGATGCTGATAGGATAAGATTTGGATTCGGTAACTTCTGTCGACAGATTTGTAAAGTCCTCATAGCCGGTTGTGCCAGTACTAGTATTATCAATCGTTCCAAAAACGACACGTTTGATTTTTTCATCTGCTGTGCTCGTTCCTGCGGATGTGCAATATTCAACCTGGTTTGTAGTCGTTACAGTGGCGGTGTTGCTTACTGCAGAAATGTTGTCATAAACATCCTTTGCTTTGACTGTGAAATTATAAGTTGTCTGTCTGGTTAATCCTGTCACTTTATACGTTAAAGTAGATATTCTGGCGATTTCAACACCGTCTTTGTAGATGATGTAGCCGTCCATATCTTCATTATCTGTAGAAGCATTCCAGTTGAGATTAGTACTTGTACCTTTGGTATTGCTTGCAACCAGATTTGTAGGAATTGTTGGTGGAGTAGTGTCTGGAACGGCCAGATATTTCGTTCCAATTCCCACCGCATAGAAAGCATCCTGAGTTGCAATAGCTTCCGGGGTTTTGTCTCCAAATAATTCCTTTGCAACCTGAACGCCAAAATCCCGCGCGTTTTTGTAAGTAGAGTTAGCGGTAAGATAAGTGGACTCTAATTTATAAACAATTTTCTCTGCTTTGTCCCAGCCGATTCCCGTTACGCTGTAAGATTTTCCAAGATCGTTGGTTCCTGTTTTTCCCATCACGAGAATGTAAAACCAATGGTTTAGAACGCCGCTGTTGGTGTGTACCCCGCAATAGTCGTTTCCAAAAGATCCGCCAATCGGTGTTGTACAGCCTTCTTCTACAGTTGCAGCTTTCCAGTTGATTCCACGGTAAGTATCTGGCTGTTTTGAAAGGGCAACTTTTGGATTGCTCATAGATCTCAAATAACCTGGAGTAGCAATGGTAATATCTTCACCAATCAAGAAATTCTGTTTTTCCGGAGCATATTTGTGCTCGACTACTGCGCCCCAAATATCAGAAAAACCTTCATTCATTGCGCCGGATTCTCTCTGGTAAGCCAAGTCGGCTGTATATTCGCAAACGGCGTGTCCCAATTCGTGCGCTGTCACATCAAATGCTGTCAACGGACGGAATGTTGAAGCGCCATCACCATAGATCATTTCGGTGCCAGACCAGCCAGCATTCTCATAACTACTGCCGTAATGCACGTAGCTTTTCAAGACTGCACCAGCATT
The DNA here is from genome assembly GCF_021261315.1 of Epilithonimonas sp. JDS. GTDB lineage: Bacteria > Bacteroidota > Bacteroidia > Flavobacteriales > Weeksellaceae > Epilithonimonas. Next base: position 755,941 of record NZ_JAJSAX010000002.1, on the reverse strand, counting down.
GTCATAACTATTTCTGTTGAAGGTTGTTTTGAAGTAATCATAAGTCTTCTCAACGCCCCAATGTGCGTCCAATGCAGCATTGTCAAATGTAGAATTATTATGTTCCGCAGTGGTCCAGTTGTTGTCGGTATCTTTAAAATCTACACCTGAGCTGATGGTAGAAGATTTCTTAAGGTTATAAGTTTTCACGCCATTTCCTCTGGTGGCGTCTTGCAACACATAGCTTCCGGAGACCAATGTGGTTTCGATCTGTTTCGCACCGCTGTATCTTGTGTCTGCATTTCCGGTTTCAAATACCAGTGGATTTTTGTACGCAGTTGCAATGCTGATCGGCGTTTCCTTTTTTGAATTAATTTGAATCAGATTATCGTTTTGATGTTTTAGAACAGCATTGGAAAAAATAATTCTTCCGTCGATTGCGTCTACATAAATAATCGCTCTGCTGATTGGCTGTGCAGCATAAATATCAAATTTATAAGCCAGGAAAAGTTTGATCTCTCCCTCATTGGTCTGCACGGGAAGTAGAACCAATTGTCCTTCCGGTTTTTTGTACTTATTTTCTGCAACATATACAGCATCTTCCCACATATATTTCTCAGCTTTCACGCTATTCAAAGCTTTCTGAAATGCATCAGCAGCAGTGATCTGTGGATTGGTTTTAGCATTTTCTGTAGAGAAGATTTCCCCGTTCATACTGGTCAGCTTTCCTTCTTTGTAATGAAGATTGTAACCGCCAAATTCTACCGGAATATTATTGAAAAACATTTTGTATTTCTCGTCCGAGAATTTTCCTTCGGCTAAATTTTGACTTAATCTTAATTCTACATTAGGCGCTAATTTCAGAACTTCGGCAAAAATCGAGTTGGCGGAAGATGAGGTCAGATTGCTGTTTTGATTAAAAGTAACAAGGCTCAGATTGCCTTGCTCATCTTTGATTTTTTTATTGATATAATTCTGAGCCGTAAAAGCACTTGTGGATCCTAAAAACAAGCCCAGAACTCCTAAACATAGTAATTGTTTCTTCATATGCACTAATATTAATTTGTTTGCTAAAGTAGTTAATTTTTGAATTAAATTAAATATCGACTGTATTAAATTATTAAATTTTTAATTAATATTAAGTAAAATAAAAAATCCGGCATTTCAGCCGGATTGTAATATAAGGTTATTTCTTGATCGGAATGTTTTTCAAAATTTCCTGCGTGTACTTCCAGAATTTCTGAACCGAAGCAACATTCGCTCGTTCATCCGGCGAGTGCGCGCCTTTGATCGTTGGCCCGAAACTTACCATTTCCATTTTCGGATAATTGGCACCGATGATGCCGCATTCTAAACCGGCGTGGCAGGCAACAACCATTGGTTTTTCTCCAAAATTATTTTCATAAAGATCCGTCATCACTTGGATGATTTCTGCATCCGGTTTTGGTTTCCAGCCTGGATATGAACCACCAAACTCTGTTTTCAGACCATTGCTTTCAAATGCAGATTTCAGCTGGTTTGCAACTTCCCATTTTGTAGATTCAACGGATGATCTGGTTAGATTGAGGATTTTGATTCCGCCATTTTTTAATTCGACTCTTGCAACATTGTTGGATGCTTCTACCAATCCTTCTACATCGGGACTCATCCGGAAAACGCCGTTGTGAGCGGCATTTATTGTAAAAATGACTTTCTTCGAATCTTCAAAACTGATCGCATTTTCAGAAGAATCTGTTTTTTCGATATTGATAATTAAATCTTTTTCTAATGAAGCAAATTCTTCTAAAATTTCAGATTTCAGTTGTTCTGCTTTTTTCAGAAACTCAGAAGAATTTTCTACTGAAAATATTGAAACAGCTTCTCTAGGAATCGCATTTCTCAAACTTCCGCCATCAATCGAAACTAATTGAATTTGATTTTCTAAAGCTAAAAATAAGAATCTTCCAAGAAGTTTATTAGAATTTCCAAGACCCTTTATGATATCCATTCCGGAATGTCCACCTTGCAAACCTTTGATTTCAATTTTAAAAGTATTGTCTTTAACTTCATTTAAATCAAATTTAGTAGACGCTGTTACATCAACACCACCGGCACATCCGATGTCGATTTCGTCATCTTCCTCGGTGTCAAGGTTTAATAAGATTTCGCCTTTCAATTGTCCGGGTTTCAAAGCTAAAGCGCCGGTCATTCCGGTTTCTTCATCAATTGTGAAAAGTGCTTCCAAATCTGGATGAGCAATGTCATTACTTTCAAGAATCGACATTATGGTCGCAACACCCAAACCGTTGTCAGCGCCCAAAGTGGTTCCTTTCGCTTTTACCCAATCACCATCTACAAACATCTGGATGCCCTGAGTTTCGAAGTCAAAATCGACGTCGTTGTTTTTTTGACAAACCATATCAAGGTGGGATTGCATCACTATTTGCTGACGATTTTCCATTCCGGCAGTTGCAGGTTTTGTGATGATGACATTTCCTGTTTCGTCAACTGTCGTTGGTAATCCAAGTTTTTCCCCGAATTCCTTTATGAATTTGATAACTTTTTCTTCTTTTTTCGAAGGTCTTGGAACGGAATTAAGTGCTTCGAAGTTTTTCCAGATCACTTTTGGTTCCAGTTGAGAATATTCCATTTTTTTTGAAATTTTTAAGTTAGCAATTTACTAAGAAAAGTATCAGGAGACAAGGATGAATCGATAGAAGTGCTCGGCGATTGCGTAGTTTTAGTATTTTGAAACTGTTATAATGGCAAAACTTTTCTTCCTAGTTTTTCATTAATGACTAAAGCTGCTGCTTCATAAAACGCAAAAGATCCACAAAGAATCCCTTCGTAGCCGGCAATTGTGTGGATGTTTTCGTTCCCGGTAAAACTAGCTGCGGACAACAATGCAAAGAGTAAAACGAGAGAACCAAAAATAAGCTTCCCAATGGTATTTCCTTTCAATGTGCCTATGAATAGGGCAAATGTAAATAATCCCCACATTCCTAAATAACATCCCATCGAATTTCCGTCAGGCTTTGCAACGCCTATCAAAGGCAAAAGCCATAACGTAACCAGCGAAATCCAGAAAAATCCGTAAGAGGTAAATGCTGACATTGCAAATATGTTCCCTTTTTTCCATTCCATAATGCCCGCAATCACTTGCTGCAAACCACCGAAAAAGATGCCCATTCCCATAATCATGGCATTGAGTTCAAAGAAACCAGCATTGTGGATGTTTAATAAAATAGTTGTCATTCCAAAGCCAAAAAGTCCTAATGGTGCAGGATTGGCAGTCGTGTCTTTGATAATTTGTTCCATAATTATTAATAAGAATTATGATGAGTTAGCGTTGGCTTAAAATAATGTATTTTGGGTATGTTTTATAAAAATTTATTTTACAATTTACAAATTTTGACAGAGCTGTTATTTTTATGAATATAATAAAAAAGCTCTCAAATATTTGAGAGCCTGTAATTTATATGAGTTTAATCTTCCATCATATTATCACGTGTATTTTTCTGCACGGCAATCGCTCCGAAAAGGGCGAGCAAAAATGCAAAGGCGTAAAATCCTTTTTCACTTGGAAGAATCGTCGCGTTCCAAAGCCCAATTACAAGTAAAACGATCGATGATAATGTGGCGAACCAACAAAGTCCGTAATAGATATCGGTTACTTTGATATTTTCCATTTTGTCACGAACGGCTTTCTGTAAAGAAACTACAGCAAATAAGCCGTAGAGCAGGATGGTGAAGTAGTAGCCTTTCTCATTCAGTTCCATTTCGGCGCGGGCAAGTCCTGTGATGAAACCAATCATTCCTGCGCCCAAGGCGACCCAAGATGCCGCTACGAAAGCATTTGACACTTTTTGTTTTGCCATTAGTTTTTGTTTTTTAATGATTTTATAATATCAAATATATTCTTTTTTTGATAAATCAATTGAAGTCGTTGAGATTTGTTGAGAAAATTTCTATCAAAAGAGAAAACCCATAGCCCCGATAGTAGCGGTTACCCCACAGTTGGGTTGGAGAATTGGTGGGTTTGGGGTTGGAGAGCGATGGCGCGAGGAGTAATAGCGGATAGCGGGAAATAGCTCCTGATTGGGTGGGGGAGTTTGAGGGTTTGAGAGTCGGAGAGTGAATGAGTTTTAGAATGTTGTAAAGATAAAAAAAACGCCCCAGAAAATTCTGAAGCGTTCTTATTATATTTTCGTCATCCATCTTCCGACTTCTGACTTCCAGCATTTAGTATCTGTAATATTCCGGTTTGAAAGGTCCTTTCACGTCAACGCCGATGTAATCAGCTTGTTCTGGTGTAAGGGTTTCCAATTCTACGCTTAATTTCTTAAGGTGTAATTCTGCTACTTTTTCATCCAAATGTTTTGGCAACATATAAACTTCATTTCCGTAAGCTGCAGAGTTGGTCCAAAGTTCGATTTGAGCTAAAGTCTGGTTACTGAATGAGTTAGACATTACAAAACTTGGATGGCCAGTTGCGCAACCAAGGTTTACCAATCTTCCTTCTGCAAGAATAATTACTTCTTTACCTTCGATGGTGTAGATGTCAACCTGAGGCTTCACTTCAGATTTTGTGTGACCGTAGTTTTCGTTCAACCAAGCCATATCGATTTCGTTGTCGAAGTGACCGATGTTACAAACTACTGCTTTATCTTTCATTTTAAGGAAGTGGTTTCCTTTTACGATGTTGAAGTTTCCTGTAGTTGTAATGATGATATCAGCATTGTCAACAACTGTGTCCAATCTTTTCACTTCGTATCCGTCCATTGCAGCTTGAAGCGCGCAGATTGGGTCAATTTCAGTCACAGTCACGATAGAACCAGCTCCTCTGAAAGATGCTGCAGTTCCTTTACCAACGTCTCCGTATCCGCAAACTACAACTCTTTTTCCGGCAAGCATAAGGTCTGTCGCTCTTCTTACAGCATCTACTGCAGATTCTTTACAACCGTATTTGTTATCGAATTTAGATTTGGTAACAGAATCATTCACGTTGATTGCAGGCATTACCAAAGTTCCGTTTTTCATTCTTTCGTACAATCTGTGAACACCGGTTGTGGTTTCTTCAGAAAGTCCTTTGATGTCTTTTGTGAATTCCGGATATCTGTCAAAAACCATATTGGTCAAATCTCCACCGTCATCAAGAATCATATTCAATGGTTTTCTGTCTTCACCAAAGAAAAGAGTCTGCTCGATACACCAGTCAAATTCTTCTTCGTTAAGACCTTTCCAGGCGTAAACAGGAATTCCGGCAGCAGCAATTGCAGCAGCGGCGTGATCCTGAGTAGAGAAGATGTTGCAAGAAGACCAAGTTACTTCAGCACCTAGTGCTACCAAAGTTTCGATCAAAACTGCAGTCTGGATTGTCATGTGAAGACATCCTGCGATTCTAGCGCCTTTAAGTGGTTGCAATGGTCCGAATTCTTCACGGATAGACATCAAACCTGGCATCTCAGCTTCCGCCAAAGTGATTTCTTTTCTTCCCCATTCTGCTAAGGAAATATCCTTAACTTTATAAGGAACGTATTGTGTTGTTGTACTCATATTTATAATGAAATAAATTTAAAATCAGTTTTTTAAACTAAGTTGCAAAATTACAATATATAATTAAGATATAAAAATTAAGAAGTGTGATCCATTATATGAAATTATACATTAACCAAAATTATTTATTCTAATTCTAAATAACTACTTTTGCAAAGTAATGAACGCTGATAAACATTGATTTTATCATTTTCAATTGATTTTCATTAACATCCAAATTAATATCTATTCAAAATAAATTTACATTATGAGTGAAAGTACACATACACAAGAAGCGAAGAGAGATGCAAAACCGGTTGCTCCAAAAGTAAAAGAATTAATCGCCAGAACACTTAGCGTTACGTTGGCAACTGTAGATGCAGAAGGAACGCCGAATGCGAGCTACGCGCCGTTTGTGGAGATTGACAACAAATTCTATATTCTGGTTTCTTTTATGGCAAAACACACGAAGAATCTTTCGGAAGGTAGAAAAGTTTCTGCAATGTTCATCGAGGATGAGTCTACGACGAAACAGGTTTACGCAAGAGAAAGACTGACTGTTGAGGTTTCTACTTCTCAAATCGAGAGAGATTCTGCGGACTGGAACAATGTGGTTGGAAAACTGAAAGAAAGACACGGAAAAATAGTAGATGTTTTGAACGAAATGACAGATTTTATCTTAGTTGCGCTTCATCCTGTGAAGGGTGCGTACGTGAATGGTTTCGGAAGTGCTTATTTTGTAGATGCGAATCTTGAAATCATGGAACACAGAAACGATATCAATCATACACAGAAGTAATAAAGATTTCTACTATATAAAAAGGCTTAGTGAAAACTAAGCCTTTTATATTTTAAATAATTTTAACCACATAGACACATAGTTTTTAAAAACTTAAAGATTTAGCTTAAAAAGGAAAAATAGCTTTTCTATTTAATTTTGATTATTTAATCTTTAAGACTCCTTTATCTATGTGTCTATGTGGTTTATTTTAAATCTTCCTAAATATAACCGTCGAGTTATGTCCTCCAAAACCAAAAGCATTACTCATCGCAATGTTGATTTCTTTTTCCTTAGGTTCAGTCACGATATTAATCCCTTCCGGAATATTCTCATCAAGATTTAAAATATTAATCGTCGGTGGAATAATGCTGTTCTGAATCGCTTTGATACACAATATCGCTTCAACCGCGCCGGCTGCTCCCAGCAAATGTCCCGTCATAGATTTGGTTGCGCTGATATCCAGATTCGGACTTCCTTTGAAAACTTTGGTAACGGCATTCAGTTCTGCCAAGTCTCCAAGTGGCGTAGAAGTGGCGTGTGGATTCAGATAATCGACTTGATCGAAAGTGATGTTTGCATCTTCCAAAGCCAGTTCCATAGATTTTGCAGCACCAATTCCTTCCGGATGCGGCGCGGTCATATGGTAAGCGTCGGCGGTCATTGCAGCACCTATCAGTTCTGCGTAGATTTTTGCACCTCTTGCTTTGGCGTGTTCATATTCTTCCAAAACCAATGCGCCGGCACCTTCTCCCATTATGAATCCGTCACGTTCCACATCATAAGGTCTGCTTGCTGCTTTTGGATCGTCATTTCTTGTAGACATAGCTTTCATTGACGAAAATCCGCCTACAGAAGCCTGAGTGATAGGCGCTTCCGAACCACCGCTCACAATGATTTTCGCTTTTCCCCAACGGATGTAATTGAAGGCATCCATAAACGCAGTATTTGCTGTCGCACAAGCAGAAACCGTCGTGTAATTGATTCCACGTAAACCATATTTCATCGAGATCATTCCGGAAGCCATATTCGCAATCAGTTTCGGTACAAAGAACGGACTGAATCTTGGTGTTCCATCGCCAGTAGCAAAGGCAACGACATCATCTTCAAAAGTTTGCATTCCGCCTTGTCCTGTTCCCCAAATGACGCCAATGTCAAAAGGGTCGATGCTCGCTAAGTCCAAACCCGAATCTTCCATTGCTTCAGCAGAAGCGTAGATTGCGAATTGTGTAAAAAGGTCGCTTCGTTTGATTTCGTTGCGATCCAGATATTTGTCTGGTGTAAAGTTTTTGACCTCAGCCGCAAACTGCACTTTGAATTTTTCCGGATCGAAGTGCGTGATGGTTGCAGCGCCGCTTTCTCCCGCTAAACTGTTTTTCCAAAAGGTTTCGACATCATTTCCCAAAGGCGTTACAGCTCCCATTCCGGTAATTACAACTCGTTTCATTGATTTAATTTTAAATTTTAAATATTGTAGGCAGATTTGATCGAAGAAGATATGTTCTCAGGTTTCTGCCATTATCTTTATTCCTTAAATATTATGTTAGGAATAAGAATCTCCAAATTTAGGCATTTGATTTCCTAATTTCGGTTTTAAATAGATTGGATGTTCCTTTGGCGATCAATCTTGTTTTTTCGGCATTCCAGATTTCGCAGGTAGCATTGACAAACTGTTTACCCAATTTCGTGATGTGTGTTTCCGCAATGATATTTTCACCTTCTTTCGCAATTCCAAAATAGTCAATGACATTATTGATGGTTGTATAAAAAGTTGGCTCGTTCAAAGAGAACATTGTCGCTCCTAAAACGTCATCGATAATCGCTGCAGTCACGCCGCCGTGCAGATTCCCAATAGGATTCAGCCATTCCCGGCGGATCGTGTACTGGAATTCCAGATGTCCTTTTTCGACAGAGATTACAGTCGGTTTCAGCCAGCGCATAAAGGGCGACGGCGAATCTGCGAATTCTTTCCCGATGAGGGTTTTCATATGTTCTAATGGATTCATTGGTAGGTGTTAGGTTTTAGATTCCAGGTGGCAGAATTTAGGTTTTAGATTTAAACTATTTAATTATTCCTCAATAATTGTCGGATTGAAACTAAATGTCCGAACAGTACAACCGGAACTATAAAAGTCGGAAGCCAGCTGAAAGGGAAATTTAAAATGGCAATATTTGGTTGTTCAAAAGCAAATTTCTGTAAAGGAGAAGGTGCGGAAAGCAGAGCATTAACGACGATATTCAGCAAAAGTCCAAGACAGATGAAGTTCCAAATCAATAATACGTTCCGGCTTAATTTCTTCTTTGTGAAAACTAAATAAGCTATTACAGGCGCGGAAATCCCGGCAAGAATATCGTAGTTTCTGCCTTCAAAAGTCATTAATTCCGGAATAGCTTTGTTGATGAAAAGCCAGAAGAGAACTATCTCCACAGGAATTCTTACTATATTAAGATAAGTAATGTTTTTAAGCGGCAGACTGTCTGTGAACCGTCTTTGTTTTGAAGTTGCAAATAATAGCGTGATGATCAAAATCGGAGGCAAGATTCCCAATAGCATTATCTTTGGTGGCAGCGACTGCAGATGGGTATTGTAGATATTATTTAATGTTAAAACCGCTTGCAGAAGTAACCAAACAACTAATCCAACTGTAATTAAACCTGACTTTTTCCGGATTATTTCCAGGCTGGAATTTTTTATGATCCCAATAAATAATAACAACGTCGCAATCGTTGTAAGTCCGAAAGTTACTAAGATGTATGGTGGTAAATTGGATATCATAAAGTTGATTTTAAATACAATTTAGCGGTCAGTTCGTGATTCATCAGGAATCTGGTTCATCTGACTTTCTACGGAATGGCAAAATAGTGTTTTTATTTGGTATATTGTTTTTATGTCAAAACCGCAGCCCGGCCTGAGTGGAGCTCATTTTTTGCGGATTATTAACGTACAATTAAAAGGTAATCGTTGAGGCAAAAAATAGCGGGAACGGAGGACGGAAATAGCTGCCCAAATAATTGTTTTGATTTACGAAACGATTTCTTCGATTCCTACGTGGTTCATCAATTTCAGAGCTTCTTCTGGTGATGATAAATATAATCTGTACATATCTTCTGTCTGCCCAACGCGGATTTCGAAGGTGTCTTTTTCTAAAGCAGAAACCAGTTCCTCAGCAACCAAAGTTGGTGATAATCCTGCTTTACCTCCAATTGGTGCAGAGAATTCGGTGTCTACCAATGGTGGCATCAATTCAAAAACTTTGACATTGGTTTCTTTGCTCAAAGCCAAACGAAGATATTGGGTGTAAGAATGCAGTGCTGCTTTGCTTGCGGAATAGCTTGCCAGACCGCTTGGAACGAAAGCTACAATGGAGGAAACATTCACGATGGCTGGGTTTTCCTGCTTTTTCAGTAAAGGTAAAAGTTTCTCATTAAGTCTGATGATTGACAAGTAATTGGTCAGCATTTCGTCTTCCGCTTTTTCAAAGGCGTTGGCATTTTCTGCGATTAGATTGTAGACCGAGGCACGTCCGGCATTGTTGATGACCATGTTCAGTTGAGGGAAATCTGTGTTGATTTGTTTGACTAACTGCGCCACATCTTCCGGATTTGACACGTCGGAAACCATTGTTTTTACATTATTAAGTTTTGAAGCGGCTTGGTTTAAGCGTTCTTCATTTCTTCCGGTGATGATAACGTTGTTGCCTTTTTCAGACAATAATTTTGCGATTTCGAATCCGATTCCTGCGCTTCCGCCGGTGATGAGGATGGTGTTGTTGGTTGTGTTCATAATGATGATTTTGTTATTTGATTTTAATAATGATTTTTCCTTTTGCTTTGCCACTTTCCACATAATTGATTGCGTCGTTGGTCTGTTCGAAAGGAAATATTTTGTCTATGATTGGTTTGATGATTCCGGATTCTATGAGTTTTGAAATTTGTGTGAGTTGATTTCCATTGGCTTGCATAAAAAGAAAGGAATAATTGATGTTTTGCTTTTTCGCTAGTTTTTTAGTTTTGAAACTTAAAAGGGAGATTGCCAATTTCATTAAGAAGTTCAGTCCGATTTCTTTAGCAAAATCTTTATCCGGCGGTCCTGAGATTGAAATCAATTTTGCTCCTGATTTTAATATTCTAAGCGATTTTTCTAATGTTTTTTGGTCTTGGCTGTTAAGCACCAGATCGTAATCGGTAAGAGTGTTTTCGAAATCCTGTGTTTTATAATCGATGACAACGTCGGCTCCGAGTTGTTTTACTAATTCAAAATTCTTTTCACTCGTCGTTGTTGCTACAAAAGCACCCAAATGTTTTGCCAATTGGATCGCAAAAGTTCCAACGCCACCTGACCCAGCTTGGATAAACACTTTTTGTCCTTTCTTGAGATTAGCTTTTTCAATAAATGCCTGCCAAACCGTCAAACCAACAAGTGGAATAGAAGCGGCTTCTTCCATCGAAATATTCTTTGGTTTTGGAGCCACAAAGTTCTCATCAATGGCGATGAATTCTGCAAATGTCCCAATTTGGAAGTCGGGAACGCGAGAGAAAATCTCATCACCAACTTTGAAATTTTTTACGTTTGAGCCAACCGTTACAACAATTCCTGCGACGTCGTGTCCTAATATCAAAGGGAACTTGTAAGGTAGCAACAGCTTGAATTCGCCATTTTTCAGTTTGCTGTCCAATTGATTGACACTTGCTGAGTAGATCTCTACCAGAACTTCATTTTCTTTGATTTTTGGCTTTGGAACTTCCGTGAGTTCGAGCTGATCGGTTTTACTGTAATGTTTTATTGTGAATGCTTTCATAGTATTTATTTAATACCAATCGGTATATTTCTGTATAAATTTTTTTATCTGACTAATTCTGTATCGATGATTTTAATGATTCTTTCCAAAGCGTTGTTTAGATGATTTTGACTGTTTGTAGTTTTCGAAAGTAAGATTCCGCCTTCTATGAGCATTATAAATAAATTGGCATAATCTGCCGAATTTATGGAGTCGATAATTTCATCCTTGGATTTTCCTTCTTCCAAAATTCTTGCAATTTTTTCTGACCATCCGGCGAAGCTTTTTGCAACTTCATTTTTAAGGAAAGGCATTGTGTCGTCGGCTTCGACAGCCGTGTTCATTAGTGGGCAGCCACCTCGGGAAAAATTGCTGTCCCACGAATTTTTGTAATAATCCAGAATGGCAATCAACTTTTCTCGGCTGGTCATTTCTGGTTGCAAACGACTGTCAAGCGCTGCTGAGAGGCGTTTTGCATTGTAGAGAAAAACTTCTTTTGCGACTTCATCTTTGTTTGCAAAATTACCATAGATGCTGCCTTTCGTCAATCCTGTAGCTTCAGAAATATGAGCCAGAGACGTTCCTGCATAACCTTTCTTGTTGAAAAGTTCTGCTGTACTTTCGATGATGAACTGTCTGGTTTTTTCTGCTTTTGACATTTTGTAACTGAATTGACTTTGCAAAGATATACAATTTAAATACCAATCGGTATATTTATTAAAATTTAATTTAAATCATTAAAAAAAACCCGACAATCGAAATCGCCGGGTTTAAACTTAATAAAATGAAAAAATTCTTATTTTTTGATTATTTTGAATGTTTCCGTGGTTTTATCTGAAGTCACTTTCAAGATGTAAACGCCGCTTGTGTAAGTCGATAAATTCAGCTGTACATTTTTAGCTTTAGCATCCTGAGAAAGAATTTTCTTGCCGGATAACTCAAAGATCTCCACTTTGGAAAGGTTTGATTTCCCTGAAATGTTTAACACATCTTTCACCGGATTTGGATAATAAGTGAATTCTGCCTTACTGATATCCGAAACACCTAATTGTGTGTAAACTGTAATTGACAGAAGTTCACTTTCACATTGACCGTTGTTTTGGCTTACATAATAAGTCGTGCCATTTACCAATGGTGTAGTTGCAGGAATTACGGTTTCGTTTTGGTTGGCGTACCAAGTCAGGCTGGTTCCGGTAACTTCTAAGTTTGCTATAGTCTCTCCTAGAGTGAAATACTGTGTTGCTTCACCCATTGGTGCATCCGGAGCAGGAATGATTGTTACATCAACCTTAACTCTTTCCGATTTACATTCGCTGTCGCCAGTGTTGAACTTCCAGTTGTAGAAGAAATAATAGTTGGAATTGGCTCCACCATTGTTGATGGTACCTCCTGTGATTTGTCCCACATTTCCTAATGCATAAGGGAAACCTGTGTGTTGCGTAGCTAATTCTCTTACTAATGACGGGCTGGATTCCATTACCAATCTGTAGTTGTCACCAGCAGGGATTATAAAACCAAGCGGGATTTCAAAACGTACAGGATTAACTGCATTTCCTGCAGGCAATGTCAGGGTTTTGCTGTAAACTTCATCCCAGTTTTCATTGACAAGTTTTACGGTGATTGGTCCGCCTTGTGTATCAGCAATGTAAACGTCTACTGAATTTAATGTGATGATTTCGTTGGTGTTAAAAACCAATCCCCAAGGTTTTGTGTTCTGGCTAATTTGAGCTGCGCCCAAAGACTGAGGTGCTGGTCTTGCGCCTGTTAAGAATTGTCCGCTTGTTGCCTCTGCCCAGAAAGAAGTGCTTTCAGAAAGTTTTGGTGTTGTGAAATTTAGTCCTGAGCCAATTGGCGTAGTTGCAGTTTCTGATGTGAACCAGAATACTTGTCCGCCGCTGGTTTGTGCTGTCAAGACTGCTGCTGTTCCTTCACATGTTTGGGTTGAAGTTGTTGCGATGGTCAATGATGGTGCTACACAATCAGAATTGATGATGATGGTGTAATCCTCTGCTTGTCCGTTTTCGTCACTTCCACCCCAGTTATCGGAGTTACAAGGATCTTCGGCATAAAAACCGTCGCCGCTGCTTTTCATGATTCTCATTCTGGTTTCACCTGACAGGGCGTGATTTGGAATTAAAATATTTCTAACCAGCTGATTTCCATCTTCTCCTGTAGTATCTTCTATTGTTCCGATTTCGAAACGTTCTCCCGGATCATTCAGATTTCCATTGTGATTTAAATCAATAAAAACAGTAAGCGAGTTTGCCCAGCCTCCATCTGTATTTCCTTCAAGAGTGATTTCATATTCTTCACCTTTGTCTACAGTGGCTTTCATTTCTAAGAAATATTCGTGATCCGGTGAAGATTTCGATGCAGAAGTACGGTTGTCTATTCCTGCAAAATTCACATAAGTAATTGGTTCTGTACCATAATCATAGGAAAGCGGTCCGCAGTAACCATCATCTGTTGGTGTTGGATTGCTGACGTTCAAGGTATAATCTTCAGCTTGCCCAAATTCGTGTTCTCCACAAGGATTCGTTGCATAACTGCCTCGGTTTTTGATGATACGCAGACGCGTGTCGCCCAAAGGTGCATTGTTTGCCACTACAAATGGGAAAACAAGTTCTTTATTGTCTGTTCCTGTAGAATTTGAAATGGTTCCCAGTTCATACATTTCTCCTGCATTATCCAGAACATCATTTTTGTTCCAGTCAACAAATAATGAATAATAATCTGTATAATTGCCCCCAGTATCACCTTCTACGGTTAGATTATAAGTCTGACCTCTTTTTAGCTGTGCTTCTTTATCTAAGAAATATTCCTGAGATAGGATAGAGGGGATTTCAGTGGTGTTATTAATTCCTGCAAATTTTACGTTGGTAATAGGCAAAACAGTTTCTGCGGTGTAAGTACAGTAATCATCCGGAACAGGAATCACGGAGAAGGTATAATCTTCTGCCTGTCCAAAATCGTAGCTGCCACAAGGATCTGCAGCATAGCTTCCTCTGTTGCTGATGATTCTCATTCGGGTCGGGCCAAATGTCACATTCATAGGAACCACAAATGAACCCCAAAGCTGACCGTCAGATCCATTAGAATTCTGAAGGCTTCCAACTTCATATTTTTCACCGTCATCTGTCAAAATTCCGTTTTTATTCCAGTCAATGAAGACAGTGAAGAAGCTTTCAAAATCGCCGCCTGTATTGACAGACAATTTGATGATATGCTCTTGTCCGTGCACTGTAGTTCCTATTTTATCCAAGAACAATTCGTGAGCTTCGGTTGAGTTTGCAGAAGTTGTATTGCTGATTCCTGCCACATCTACAAACGTCATCGGTGTCACCGTAGCTGCAGTGTAGCTACAATAAACGTCCGCTCCGGCACCAGCTCCGGTAATCAAAACATTATCAAAACTGTAAGTGTCCCAGACTGAATAAGTTGATTCACTATCCACAGGACTATAGTTGCTGTTTCCTTCTTCAAAAACCGTAACGATTCTAATTTTTAAGTTTGAAGCGCCTTCTGTCCCCGAAACGGAATAAGGTCCAAAAGTTTCAATTTCGTTTTGCAGCGTCGTATGGTGCGGTTTTGCTACCACCTGCCACGTTGCTCCTGAATCTATAGAAGACTGAATTTCAAAAAACTTCGATGAACCATTTGTACCGTCAATGTCAATGGTAAATTTGATGTCAGAATATCCGGCAATCGAAGTAGAGAACTGCACGCCTGCCGTTCCCGAGTTTATACCTTGTTCCGGAAATGTGTGAATGGTGTGTGTGCCATCAAAGAACTCAAGGCTGCCATTTCCCTGTGTGCCTCCAATTTTTTCTTCAACACCTATGCCTTCGCTGGGTGATGCGTTTCCATTTTCAAAGTTCCATAGCACAATTGTGTTTTGTGCGAAGGAAAAATTAATTAAAATTAAAAGTGTAAAGAATGTATATAATTTTTTCATTTTTTTTCTTAGTTTTTGATTAATTTTTTAGTGAACGATTTTCCGTTAAACGTCTGAATTTTCAATAGATAAGTTCCTTTCAGAAGATGTGAAATATTCAAATCAGTTGTTTTATTACCAAAAGTTTTAATGCTCTTTCCGGTTAAATCAAACAATTCAATCTGAGTTATTTTGCTTGCATTATCTAATTTTAAACTAAAACTATCTTTAACAGGATTTGGGTAAATGACTACTTTTGAAGAATTAATGACTTCAACATTTCCTAAAACAGTGTCTTCTCCTTCGATACTCATAATGAATCTCGAATTGTCAATCTGTCCTATCTCACCTACTTCAGTCGCTTCAAAAATGCCGCATGCATCAGATTGTATATAAGATGGCGCATCGTCCGTAAAACCATTTGCGCCTACCCACA
Organism: Epilithonimonas sp. JDS; assembly: GCF_021261315.1. Taxonomy (GTDB): domain Bacteria; phylum Bacteroidota; class Bacteroidia; order Flavobacteriales; family Weeksellaceae; genus Epilithonimonas. Next base: position 740,522 of record NZ_JAJSAX010000002.1, on the reverse strand, counting down.
ATGCCGAACCTAGCGGTTCTCCATCGTAATGGATTTCCATCACCACCTCGGAACCGGCAGGAATTAATGTTTCCAAATCGACATCTATGGTATGCGTATCTGATTGTGTTACAACAACAACTCTGGTAGCTTTCAGCGTCAGTTGTCCTGTGGGATAGGCGCCTTCGGATGTGTAAATATTAAGTGTGACCGGAAAGCCGTCTGGTGGCAGATTCAAAACATTTTGAATTGCAAAACTTACTTTGTGAACCTGGAAATCATTTTGGATGTCATAATCATTTAAGAAAAAACTACGACTCACGCGGTTTTCCAGTGAATAGGCATTTCCATTGATATTGCAGGATGCAGACGAACTAAAGTGGGGATTAAATGGAATCTGAGAATGGGACACTGTAATCTGTGCTCTCCCAAGTCCACAAATTCCCAAAAAAATTAAGGGCGTAAAAAAATTCTTCATATCTACTTTTTTTAAATTTTGATAGTCGAAACTATAACAAAATAAGCACTAAAAGAAGTCTTTACTGTGATGAATACCTGAAAATTTCAAGATTTTGAGCAAGGTTTTATTTTACAAATTAATGATAATCAGATGTTTATGTAAAACATCCATTATTTGGACTCAGAATCCTGATTTGATTTCAAATCTTTCATTTTGTTCTTTAATTTATAAGATTTTACCGTGAAAAATAAAATAAAACTTATAATTAATACTAAAAAGATAAGAATGATATAGATTTTCTTTTCTGAAAAAGTGAACCTTTCCGAACTGGAATTTTCGGTTGGTTTGTTGATGATATGTGTGATCGAATTTTTTTCTGCCTCAGAATATTTTTTTTTGGTTTCAGTATATAAATTGCTGTAATGATTGTATTTCGGAATATCATTGACTGCTAGATAATTCTGAGAAAGCAGTTGGTAAACTTCCACATCCAAACCCGACTGAGACATTTTTGTCGCTTTTTCTAAAATTTTATTGAGAATATCAATAGATGTTTTATAGTTTTTATTAAGTGTATGATATTTTGCCCAGGCAATTTGCTGAGAAATTTCGATGTCATCAGCCAATGGGATTTGTTTTATGATCGCATCACTTTTCAGGAGCGATATTTTTGCTGAGTCTGCGTTTTTATTTTCTATAAAACAAAGCGATTTGTGAAGATGCGCAATACAAAGATTGGTTTTGGCAACATCATTATTTTTAAGCTTATTGTAAACGTTGATCGCCTTGTTAAAATACTCAATTGAATAATCGCAATCCAAGGTTTCCTGATAGATCATTGCCTTGATGGAATAATTATTTCCGCGCAAATACTGCAGAGAATCCGGCAAGGCGTGTTGATTGATAATTGCCTCAGCCTGATCCAGATAGCTGTGTGTTTTGTCGTTGATCTGCAAAATCTGGTATTGATAACCCAAAAGCGATAACGCACGGACTTCGTTGACATAATCGTTCTTAATTTCTGCCATTTTCTGAGCTTTCAGCAGCGATTCTATAGATTTTTGGATGTCAAATTTTTCACTGTAAGCTGTTCCTAAAATTATCAGAGAAGAAAGTTGAAGGTTTGAATTTTCAGGCGAGTTTTTGTAAACTTCTTTTGCAAGTAATATTGATTTTTCGGGATCGGAATAAATGATTTTATTAGCTTTGGTCAATTTTGCTGCCGGTCCATCTTGTCCTTTTGCAGTTTGGCCGATTCCAAAAAGCAGAAAAATAAGGGAGATAAAAGTAAATTTAGATGGATAAAACATTTTCTGACAAGCTAAACTATGGAGTTGTGTACTGAATTTTCTTTTTTGATGAAAGTTATAAAATTTGTAGGCGAAATGCCTAAAGTATTTTTAAAAGCCAATGTAAAAGTATTCCTCGAATTGAATCCGCACTCTTCTGCAAGCGAACTGACTTTGTAATTCTGGTATTTGGGTTCCGATTTTAATTTTCGGATGATGTAATGAATTCTTAAGTCGTTGATGTAATTATTAAAATTCTGACCTTTCTTTTTATTAATAATCTCCGACAGATATTTTGTATTGGTATCCAGGTTTTTTGCCAAAAATTGTAAGGAAACTTTCGGATTGATGTATTTCTCGCCTTCTTCGAATTTTTTAAGTTTATCCAAAATGATCTGTTCTGTCTTTTCCGAAATAATATAGAGGTTATCTGGATTAACTTCCTGAATTTCAATTGATTTTAAATTATCTGTCTCATTCAGATTCTGCATGATTTTCTGAAACTGAGCATATTCTTTCTTTACCTTAATGTGATTCGCATAAGCCAAAGCCAATCCTGCCAACGCAACACCCAAAATGATCAATACCCACAATAATGATTGATTGGAATCATGATTTTCTACATCCAGACTGTCTGCCTCATTTGCCAAAAGCACCCTTGTATCTTGGTTTAATTCGTAGATGGAATCATTTAATTTCAAATATTGCTCATTGAAGATTTTATAATTTTCCAGATCATTGGCAGAATAGTGAACCTGTGCGAGATTTCTGTAAACATCTTTTTTCAGCAGGAGATTTTTGACTTTTGGCAAAACTTTAGCAAGTCCAGAGACAAAATACAAAGCGCTGTCAGTCCGTTTCTTTTGCAGATAATAGCTGCTTAATCCATTTTTCGCCCTTAACTCCAAATCTTTAAAAGCTGGAAATTGACCGGATAATTTTAAATTCTGATTGAAATAATGTTTTGCAGAATCCAGTTCATTTTTAGCCAAATAAAAATCTCCCAATTTTGAATAAATCAATTGCAAAGATCTTGAAGCCGTTTTTTGATCGTCAATCTGTTGAAATTTTGCGCTGCTTTTCCATAAATTATTTTTTCCTTCTTCATCTTTTGATATTGCGAAATTCAACAAGCCTTTTTCCAATTGAAATCTGGCTTCGGTGTAATTTTGTTGTTCTGAATCGGTTATCGCAGACAAAGGATTCATTGCCATTTCTATGTTTTCTGACGCTTTTTTATTCAGTTCCAAACCTCTGTAAAAGTTGGCGAGCAAGATATAAGTGTAAGCTTTGAAGTTCTCAGATTGTGAAGTTTCAGACATTTTTTTTGCCTGAAAAAGAGGCTTCATTGCTTCTTTGTAAAGATTTTGATTAAGATAATTATCAGAGATCATCAGGATTTTCGATTCTCTATTTAGCAAACCTCTGGATTCTGGCGACAAAGATTCTGCATCCTGCGTATTCTGCGCTCTGATAAATATGCTGAAAATGATAAATAAGATAATACTTGGCTTCAATCTGATAGGGTTGCAGTATGTAAATTTAGTCAAATTTTCAAAAATTCGCTTTTTTAGAAGGGTTAAGTTTTAGTAACAAACAAAATGATCCAAAAAAATTGGCGTTATTTATTAATATTAAAAGCGCATTTCCAATTCGTCTTTATGTTAATTCTCTGGCTAATTTCGTTTAATACGATTTGCTTTTTTGTTAAAACTGAAACTTTGCTTTAAACCAACCAAAAAATAAGTATCGTTCAAAGAAAACCCGGAAATCAAAATTCCCGGGCTTAAATTAAATAATTGAAAAATTTTACTTTTTGATAATTTTATAAGATGAAGATTTACCGTCTGATAAAACTTTAATAATGTAATTGCCTTTCTGTAAATCGGAAACATTAAGTTGTAATTGTTTCGAATCCGAAATTTGATTACTTATAACTTTTCCGGTAAGATCATAAATCTGGACAGAAGATATGTTTGAATCTCCGGAAATATTAACCACATCTGAAGCTGGATTTGGGTAAACACTGAATTTGGTTTTATTAAAATCGGTCACAGCCATTGCTGCATCTGCTGTTACACTCCACAATTCGTAGCCGCTGTCGTTATACTGCGCTCTGAAATAAAGTTTGTTGCCTAATGCTGTAAAACCAGGAATCTGTGCCAATGCAAAATTATATGGCGTTGTAGGATCCGGCATTAGCTTTTTTGTGCCAGCAGCAGTTCCGTCAGATTTCCATAATTGGTAATACTCGTCGAAGTTATCAAGCCCTCTAAAATATAAAGCACCATTCACTTCAGCGAATGTCATTGCCGCCTGATTTGGATTCATAGAACCGTCTGGTCCAGGGAAAACATCCAGATATAAATGCGTTCCCGCTGTGGTTCCATCTGTCGCCCAGATCTCTGCACCGTGCGTACCGTCGTCTAAAGTAAACAGTAACTTGTCTTTATAGATGAAAGTCCTGAATTGTGGAATAACAGCACCAGCTATTCCCGGTTTCACATCTTTCAAAATATGAGTTCCTGCTTCTGTTCCGTCTGTTGTCCACATTTCCCTTCCGGCTTCAGCACTGTAAGCCGTAAAAAGTAATTTGTTATTGAACACAATGAAATTGCCAGCCAATGAATTTCCGTTTCCTGAAGTAGCAATATCTTTTACCATATATGTCCCTGCTTCGGTTCCGTCTGTTGCCCAGATTTCGTTTCCATTGGTTCCGTCATCTGCACTGAAATAGATTTTGTTACCGAAAGTAGTCAAGCTGGAAGGTCCGGAACTCTCAATAGGATTGATGTCTTTTACGATATGAGTTCCAGCGGAAGTTCCGTCGGAAACCCAAAGTTCAAGTCCTTTATCACCATTGTCATAATCAAATCCATCAATAGCACTGAAGTAAAGTTTATTATTAAGCACTGCAAAATTCGATGGGTTGGAACCGAATTCTCCCGCTCTTAAATCGCCAATCATTACAGTTCCCGCTTCAGTTCCGTCTGTTTTCCAAAGCTCTGTACCGTGCACGCCGTCTTCGGATCTGAAGTACAAAGCATTTTGGAATTCGATAAACTCGAAAGCGTACGATCCGCCGCTTCCGGGGAACATATCTTTTACGATTTTTGTTCCTGCTGCAGTTCCGTCGGAAGTCCAAAGTTCGTTTCCGTTGGCTTCATCCGTTGCAGTAAATAATAGTTTTCCGTTGAATATTTTAAAATTGGAAATGTCGGAACCGTTTTCTCCGGGATAGATGTCTTTCAGAAGTTTTGTTTCGGTTCCGTCTGTGATCCAAAGTTCTCTACCATTCACGCCATCATCGGCCGTGAAAAATATCTTTGAATTATAATTAATCAAGTCCGTCGGCATAGAATCACCGGAAGGATTGATGTCTTTCAACATTGTAAAAACTGGTGTGGTCTGCGCACTGATTTCCATAAAGGAAACCAATAGCGCCGCTAAAATAAATCTGTTTCTCATATCTAAATAATTTCTTTTGAGTAAAAGTAGAGCGTAAATCCGATAAAGAATAGCACTACACTTTTAGATATGTGAAATTTCAAGAATATGAAAGTTTTAAATTTTTAATTAATTGATTATGTGGTATTTAAAATAAATTAATTTTACGTTAAGAATTATTTACTGTGAGTGCTTTTATCTGTTATTTTTGATTTTTTCACAAAGAAATATCCAAACAAACCAATTATTATAATTAAAATACCTGAAAGTATGAAGATGATAGTGTTAAATCGATCTTGTTTAGCCTCAAAAATTTTCTGTTTGTATTCATTGCGTTTTTTGATAAGTTCATTAACCGATTTGATGTTTTCCAAATCAAATTTTGACTGCGTCAGTTCGTGCAGCTTTTCGTAATATAAATGGTTTTCGAAATCTCCAATTGCTATAAAATTATTAGACAAAAGTTTATAAATGCGGGTTTCCATTTCGGTTTGATTTACCTCTTTTGCAAGCTTCAAAGCATGAAATAAAGTGTCGTTGGCTGTCTTGAAATTCGATTTGCCGGTTTCTATCTCAGAAAGTCCGACTAATGCATTGCATTCCAAAGATTTTGCACCATTTTTTTGTGCATCTGCGAGTCCGTTTTTAAAGCTGACTTCTGCAGAATCTTTATTTATCGACAAGTAGCAATAACCTTTTTGATTGTAAGCCTGTCCCAGATTCGCAACCGCAAAACCTTTTTTATCTTTTTTAAATGCCGCAATCGCTTTATCAAAATGTTTGATAGCATAACCACAATCCAGGCTTCGTTTGTAGAGAAAACCTTTCAGAAGATTGATGTTCCCAATCAGATACTTCATAGAATCCGGCAGATAAACAGTTTGGGTCAGTTTGTCTGCTTTGTCCAGATATTTCCAGGCTTCTTCCCGCATTTCAATTCGGGTGTATTGATTGCCAATGAGTCCCAAAGTTCTGATCTGATTGGCATTATCTTTTATTTTTTCTGACAGTTCATTCGCCTTCAAAGCAAAATCGATGGATTTTTTATAATCATTCATAGCCGCATAACCGTTCGCTATTAAAATGTTTGAAGAGATCCTGTAAGAATCCGAAATATCTTTTTTCTTTAAAAGTTCTTCTCCAATCTGAATGGTTTTCTGTGGATTTTTGAACATAAAAGTATTGGCAACACCTATCAGACTGTCTATTTTCTTATTATTCTGAGCAAAAAATAATTGCCCGAAAACCGTTAAAATAATAACTATAAAAAATCTAAGCATTCTCATCTGACTCTTTTTTTATAATTAATTTGATGTAAGAAGCCGGTGAATTTCCCGTAACCTGTTTGAAAACCGTCGAAAATAAACTGTGCGAAGAAAAACCGGCTTCTTCCGCCAGATGACTGACTTTATATTTCAGATAAACCGGATTATTTTTTAATTTATTGATGATGTAATTGATTCTGAGTTCATTAATGTAAGAATGAAAGTTTTTATTTTTATGCGTATTGATAATCTCAGAAAGATATTTGGTATTTGTGTTGAGGTTTTCCGCCAGTTGATTTAATGAGATTGAAGAATCGGTATATTCTTCATTCCGTTCAAAAAGTTCCAGTTTTTCCAAAAGAAATCGAATTGTCTTGTCCGGAATTACAATTTTCCCTCCACTTTCAGGGATTTTATTTTCATTAATAAATCTTAGCCTCTCTTCGGAATCCATTAATGCTTTTTCGACATTGATTTTTTTCTGCTCGAGTTTTCGGTTCAAGAAATAAGCGATGATCAATACAGCGAATATTGCGATTAATATCAGGTAAATGATATTCTTTTGATAATTTGATTTTGCTTCTAAAATCTCGTCTTGCTTATGATCTATCTTGCTAAGAAAAGAAATTCTGGCACTTTCCTTAACTGAATTCAATGAATCCTGTAATGCAATCTGAAGCTTGTAATAATCGCGATATTGATTCCAATCTTTTGATTTTTTGTAATTCTCAGCCGCTAATTTATAAATCTCGCCTTTAAGCCAAAGATCCTGAACGTTACTTTCAATCGGTTTTAAATGATTAATTTCTTCATTTGACTGGCTAAAATCTTTTTCCATAAACCTAATCTTCGAAAGTGTATAAAAATAATAGGGTTCAATATTTCTAATTTTTTTTGCGAAATATTGAGCAGAATCATTTTTTCCAATATTGCAGTAGGAAAGAGCATAATAAAAATTCATCAATTCCTGATTGCTCTTTTGCTTTTCTGAGCTTTTAAGATATTTGATTGTCTGTTTCCAATTTGATTGAGAATAAGATTGAATTGCTTTGTCATAATAAATTAGCGTCATTTCATCCTTGATCAGATAAAGCTGAGAAGATTCAATTTCTAATTCATTGCAAAGCCTGTTCAGTAAACTGTTTATTTTAATATCATTTTTTGGATCACCAATTTTTTTTGAAAGCTCCAAAGATTGGAATAGTTTTTCAGTTGCGGAATTGTAATCGCCTGCGAGTAAGTTACTTTCTGTCAGTAGAATTAAGGCTTGTAACTTCTCTTTATCAGTCGAACTGTTTTTCAAAAGGAACTGAGCAATAACGCCCGACTCTTTTGGCTTTTTATAAAGCAGAGCTTTGGATTCGGCAAACAAGGATTCAGCGTCCCGCGTATTTTGCGATTTGATAAGTAGGCTGAAAAATATAAAAAATATTAAAGTAGGCTTCAATTGGATAGGGTTGCAACACGTAAAGTTATGTAAATTTTCAGACAATGTATTTCTATTAAGTCATCTAGTGAAAATTTTGAGAAATCATAAAAAATGCTCCCGAAAAAATTCCGAAAGCATTCCAAATATAATTAGTTAGTGTGTTTGTTACTTCCAGCCACCGCCTAAGCTTTTGTAAATATTGACAACCGTACTCAGCTGTCTTTCTTTTGCTTCGATGAGTTCCATTTTGGCATCCAGCGCGTCACGCTGATTCATCAAAACTTCAAGATAATCGGCTCGAGAGTTTCTGAATAATTGATTCGCAATGCCGATTCCATCATCCAATGCTTTGGATTCCTGAGCCTTCAATTCGTAGTATTTATCGAGGTTTTTGATCTTCGACATTTGATTGGCAACATCGATATAAGCGCTCAAAATGGTTTTGTCGTATTCGTACAACGCCTGAATCTGTTTTGCATCAGCGGTTTTAAAATTTGCCTGAATGGCGGACTTATTAATCAACGGTCCGGCCAATTCGCCAATCATACTGTAAGCAATCGATTCCGGCATTTTCAACAAATAGGAAGGATTGAAAGCTTCCAAACCAAGAGCCGCATTGATTTCCAGACTTGGGTAGAATTCTTTTCTCGCAGATTCTACATCCAGTTTTGCAGATTGTAACTCTAGTTCTGCTTGTTTGATGTCGGGACGATTTGCCAGTAACTGAGACGGAATTCCTGTGTAAACCGTTTGCGGAACGATGGACATAAAACTTTCCTTAGTTCGTGCAATCGGCTGCGGATAACGTCCCAATAAGGCGTTGATCTCGTTTTCTTTTTCCGTAATCTGCTGTTTCAGATCATATTCTGTCGCACTGGATTTTGCCAGTTCAGCCTCGAATTTTTTAACAGCCAATTCCGTAGTCGCCATCGCTTCTTTCTGGATTTTCGCCACTTCAAGTGCTTTTTTCTGCAAATCCATATATTGATGAATAATATCAAGCTGATTGTCAAGCGACAATAATTCATAATAATTGTCCGCAACTTCTGCAATTAAACTTGACAACACGAAATTTTTGCCTTCCACTGTTGATAGATAATGTGCAACGGCGGCTTTTTTCTCAGTTCTGAGTTTGCCCCAGATATCAATTTCCCAATTCGCTACCAATCCACCTTCGAAATTTCCTAAGTTTTCGGGAACTTCCTTTCCGTCGGTTATTTCTGTCGAAGCATCACCGGCGCCCGTACTCGTGTATCTCCCGACTTTTTCTACGCCTGCGCCCAATTTTGCAGCGACTGTCGGACTCAGTTTTCCGTTTTTGTACAGCACATCGCTTTTTGCAATTTCGATTTGCTGAAGTGTAATCATCAATTCCTGATTGTTTTTCAGGGCTTCGTCGATTAGGTTGACGAGATTCGGATCTGTAAAAAACTGTTTCCAAGGTGTGATTCCGGAATTGTTTTCAGCAACATTTTGATTGTCAAAATTCTGAGGAATCGTTTCTTTTACCTGATCCTGAATTTTCGTTGCCATCGGCGCTTTACATCCAATTAACATTAATGAAATAGATGCAATTGCTATAATATTTTTATTTGTCTTCAAATTTTCCATCGTGTTGGTAAGGTTCAGTGTTTTCTGTCAGAGGATTTTCCTCTTCGTAATAAGTAAGTTTGGACTTCGCGGCAATGTTGGCGAAAATGTAATACAATCCAGGAATGATCATCAATCCGAAAATAGTTCCGATCAACATTCCGCCAGCCGCGGCAGTTCCGATTGTTCTGTTTCCAACCGCGCCTGGTCCATTTGCTAAAGCCAGTGGAATCAATCCTGCGATGAATGCAAAAGAGGTCATCAAAATCGGACGGAATCTCAAAGATGCACCTTGCAAAGCTGCTTCTTTTGTCGAAAGTCCTTCTTCTGCTTTTTTCTGGACTGCAAATTCGACGATCAATACGGCATTTTTCCCGAGTAATCCGATGAGCATTACCATCGCCACCTGAGCGTAGATATTATTTTCCAATCCAAAAAGATCAAGACATAAAAACGCTCCGAAAATTCCTGTTGGTAAGGATAAAATAATTGGCAAAGGCAGAATGAAACTTTCATATTGAGCAGAAAGAATCAGATAAACAAATCCAAGACAAACAAGGAAAATGTAAATAGCCTCATTTCCTCTGGAAACTTCATCTTTGGAAATTCCCGCCCAATCGATTCCAAAACCTCTTGGCAACGTTTTGTCCGCAACTTCTTGAATTGCTTTGATCGCATCACCAGAACTGTAGCCTGGCGCCGGTGTTCCGCTGACTTCGGAAGAATTGTACATATTGTGTCTCGTGATTTCGGATAATCCATACACTTTTTCAAGATGCATAAAATCTGAGTAAGGAACCATCTGGTCTTTATCATTTTTAACATAAAGCTTCAGAATGTCGCTTGGCAAAGCTCGATATTGCGGACTTGCCTGAACAATCACCTTATAAGGTCTGTCGAAACGGATGAAACTTGTTTCGTAATTGGAACCGATCAAAGTGGAAAGATTATCCATCGCTTTTTCAATCGTAACTCCTTTTTGTTCAGCCAGATCATTATCAATTTTCAACATATATTGAGGGAAACTTGCAGAGTAGAATGAGAAAGCTGATCCTAATTCCGGACGTTTTTTCAGTTCTTTCACAAAATCATTACTCACAGTTTCCATTTTGTGATAATCACCGCTTCCGGCTTTATCCAAAAGTCGAAGTTCAAAACCACCCGCGGCTCCATAACCGGGAATGGATGGTGGTTGGAAGAATTCGATGTTGGCACCTGGAATTTCTTTTGCTTTTTGTTCTAATTGTTCAATGATTTCTGTTGCGGATTCCTTTCTTTCGTCCCAACCTTTTAGATTAATCAGACAAGTTCCTGAGTTAGATCCGGTTCCTTCTGTCAAAATTTCGTAACCGGCTAATGATGAAACGGATGAAACGCCATCAATATCTTCAGAAGCTTTCTGCAGCTGCAATGCGATCTGATTTGTTCTTTCCAAAGTTGATCCCGGAGGTGTTTGGATAATCGCGTAAATCATTCCCTGATCTTCACTTGGGATAAATCCTGTCGGTAATTTATTACTCAGGAAAAAAGTTCCGATACAGAAAAGAACAAGCAAAGGCAGCGTTACCATTTTTCTGGTCACTACTTTATTGAGCAAGCCATGATATTTGTTGGCACCAACAGTAAAGATATTGTTGAAGCCATCCAAAAATCTGGTAACCGGTGTTGTTTTTTTCTCTTTTCCGTGGTTATTTTTCAGGATTAATGCACATAAAGCCGGTGTCAAAGTCAAAGCGACAACGCCTGATAAAATGATGGATGAAACCATCGTAATAGAAAACTGACGATAGAAAACCCCAACCGGACCGGACATAAACGCCACCGGAATGAAAACCGAAGCCATTACCAAAGTGATCGCAATAATTGCCCCGCTGATCTCGTGCATCGCTTCTTCAGTTGCCTTGAGCGGTGAGAGATGTTTTTCCTCCATCTTGGCGTGAACGGCTTCTATCACTACAATCGCATCATCGACCACAATCCCGATTGCCATTACCAAAGCAAAGAGTGAAATTAGATTTAATGTAATTCCAAATGCTGACATTATGGCAAATGTTCCTATTAATGAAACCGGAACCGCAATGGTCGGAATCAATGTTGAACGCCAGTCGCCCAAGAAAAGGAAAACTACAATGGCAACCAAAATAAAGGCTTCGAATAATGTATGAATTACCTTTTCTATTGAAGCATCCAAAAATCGGGAAACGTCATAACTGATCTCGTAATGCATTCCTTTCGGAAAATTATTTTTTTCGAGGTCAGCCATTAATGATTTTACATTTTTGATAACATCGCTGGCATTGGAACCGTAAGATTGTTTAATGGTGACCGCAGCAGAAGGTTTTCCGTTCAAAGTAGAGTAGATGTCATACATTGAACTTCCGAATTCCACATCCGCAACGTCTTTCAGTCTTACAAATTCGCCATTCGGATTGGATTTTAGAATGATGTTTCCGTAATCTTTTTCATTGCTGTAACGGCCTGGATATTTCAAGATATATTCAAAGGACTGAGAACGTTTTCCGGAACTTTCACCTGTTTTTCCTGGCGAAGCTTCCAAACTTTGAGAATTCAAAGCTTCCATCACTTCATCAGCCGAGATATTGTAAGCCGTCATTCTATCGGGTTTCAGCCAGACGCGCATCGCATATTCACGAGTTCCGAGGATATCAGCTTCACCCACACCTTTTACTCTTTTTAGTTCAGAAAGTAAATTGATGTCTGCAAAGTTGAAAAGAAATTTCTGATTTGCTTTCGGATCATCACTGTAAAGGTTGATATACATTAGCATATTCGGTTCCTCACGGGTGATTTTTACACCTTCACGAACTACCAATGGCGGCAATTTATTAATGGCGGAAGAGATATGATTCTGAACGTTGATGGCGGCAACATTCGGGTCTGTTCCAAGATCGAAAACCACTTGGATAGACGCTTCACCGTCATTTCCGGCGTCGGAAGTCATATATTTCATTCCAGGAATTCCGTTGAGCGCTCTTTCCATAGGGATTACCACGGATTTGATGAGCAATTCGTTGTTTGCGCCCGGATATTCTGCCGTGATGTTTACTTTTGGCGGAGAGATCGACGGGAACTGGGTCACAGGTAATTTTACCAAAGATAAAATCCCTAAAAATACGATGATCAAAGAGATCACGATTGACAGAACTGGTCTGCGAATGAATTTCTTAAACATAAAGAATTATTTTTTTAGATAATAGATTAGAGACAAATAGATTATAGACATTCAGTCGAAATCGTTTATCATTCATCAAATTATCATTGATGCATTTAGTCTGCTTTTAATTTTAATGATTGTAAGACTTTCTTCGGATCCTGGAATTTGGTTTCCACTTTCTGGTCGTCTTTCACTTTTTGTACGCCTTCCAGCAGGAATTTGTCATTTTCATTCAATCCTTCAGAAACCACATAAAGATCCGGAAGATTGTAAGCAACTTTGATGTTTTTTGAACTCACTTTTCCATTTTTGTCAACTACGAAAACATAGATCTGATCCTGAATTTCGTAAGTTGCTTTTTGAGGAATGAGGAGTGCATTTTTCAATGGAACTGTCATTTGAACTTTTCCGGTTTCGCCGTTTCTCAATAATTGATTTTTGTTAGGAAATTTGGCTCGGAAAGCGATATTTCCTGTTTCGTTATCAAATTCGCCTTCGATATTTGCAATTGTTCCTTTGTCTGGAAGCGGTTCTCCATTTGCCATTACCAGAGAAACCTGATTGGTTCCTCTTTCTGCGGAATGCGTTTGGTAATTAATATATTCCGGCTCCGAAACATTGAAATAAGCGTAAACTCCGGTGTTGTCTGAAAGGCTTGTCAATAGATCACCTTCATCAATCAAACTCCCCAATTTCAACGGAATTCTATTGATGAAACCCGAAAAAGGCGCCTTCACATTGGTAAAGTTGAGGTGGATTTGAGCAAGTCTCATTTCGGCATTTGCCGCGTCCAGTTTTGCTTTGGACATCGCTCTTTCATTTTTCGAAACGATGTTGTTGCTTGCTAAAGTACTGGAGTTCTGCAATTCGATTTTTGCCTGTTCTACTTCTGCCTGAGCTTTCAAAAGTTCTGCCTGATAAACTTGAGGCATAATTCTGAAAAGCGTTTGACCAGCCTGTACAAATTGACCTTCGTCTACATATATTTTCTCAAGGAAACCTTTTTCTTGAGCTCGGATCTCTATATTTTTCAGGGATTGAATCTGCGCGACGTAATCTTTTGTGATCACAGTATCCATTTTTACAGCAGTCGTTGTAGGATAAATTACTTTTTCTTCTTTCTCTTCTTTTTTGTCTTTGCAGCTAAAGATCATCAGCAATGCGCTGAGAGCAACAGAAAATGTGACTCTTTTGTACATAATTTTCATTTTAAATAAATTTTATTTTTTTAATCGGGGATTGAATTAATGATCAAAAAGACCATCAATTTCAGTGAAATATGGAATGCAGGAAATTTCAAAAACAACAAGGCATGTTACCGCTTTGGAATAAGGGTAATTTTGTTTTTGAAAAAGCGAAATTTAAATACGGATAGAACGCAGCAGAATGAACCTTTTTATCGAATAGATAATCGTTGCAGGCTCGTGAAAGCTTTGCTTATTTCGTTTGAAATAAACGTTTAAAAGATATCCCAGGCCGAAAACAGCTAAAACTGCAATGGCATTCAGAGAATTTGAAAAACTTAGATCGAGATTGACTTCTTCCGGAGAATCCAGAGAATCATTTGCCTGCTGAAAAGAAGCCTTTTCCAAAGACTTATCGATGTGGTGTTTTTTCGCAAAAGAAAAAAGCTGGGAAGAAATATTCTGATTTCCAAAATCTGGCTGAAAATCAAGTGACTGCTTGTTCTCTGCCGTAAACAGCAGAAAAATGCACATCAACAAATATATAATTCCTTTTTTCATTTTGATACTGCAAATTTACTCGCTTAAATGTTAACAACATCTTAAAAATGAAAATTTAAGGAATTTTTAAGTTGCGGGTTTATAATTTTTGTATTTTGTGAAATCATTACCTTTGTCATTATTCAATTAATTAGAAATATCCAATGCCTCTCTACAAAGATCTTTCAGACGATGTTGCCACAATTCTGATTTGGGAATATGACAAGAATGAAGTGTTAAATCCGGATATTTTGCTGGAACCTGAGAATCAGAACAAGATTTTGGGGTATCATCCTAATAAAATTGCTGAAGTTCTGATGGTAAGAAAAATGCTGAAATCGGTTCTACCAAATCATAAAATCCTTTATAAAGAAGACGGCGAACCTTATCTGTTTCCCAATGATCTGCAGATTTCCGTAAGCCATTCCTTTCCGCTGGCAGGCTTGGCAATTTCCAAAAATAAAATCGGAATTGATATTGAAAAAAGAAAGGATAAAATCAAAAATATCCGTCACAAATTCATTCTTCACGAGAATAATTTCATTATTGATGAAGAGGAAGTGGATTTCCTGACAGCAATCTGGTGCGTGAAAGAAGCGCTTTACAAAATCCATCACAGCAAACATTGGTCATTAAAGAAACATTACGATGTTTTGCCTTTTGACTTAAAGGAAGAATTATCTGTAAAATGCAGAGTTTATGACGATGAGAACGAAGATTTCTTCAAAGCGAAAATCAATTTTTTTGATAATTACTGTTTCGCCGTCGTAGATTGATAGATTAAGTATTCTTCAATGATTTTTCTTTGGTCTTTCGCCACATCATAAATCAATTCCAAAAGTTCTCTGATGTTTTTGATCTCTGTCAAATGGCTGACTGTGAAAGTTCTCTCGTCAGAAATTGCCTGATTTTCAAGATCTGCTTTTCGTTTTTCTAATAAATCAGAAACGTGATCTTCGGGCTTTATTCTGCTGTCAAATTTATTTTGCTCATCCAAATCTTTTTGAAAAAGTAGGGAAGAAGTGCGCAATAATTCTGCGGAGATTTTAATTTTCCAGTTTTGAAAATCGATTTCAGGAAATTCGTGACCGGATTTTGCATATTGCGATAGTGATGCTGTGTAAGCGGTAATCAAATGCGTTGTAGTGACGAATTGATGAACCGTTTCCAGTTTTCTCTGTTGATTTTTCGGGTCAGAAATCATTCTCTGGAAATTGTCGGAAAGGTTGGCCAAATCGATGATTGCATTTTTTCTGCTGATTCTGAAATCCTGATCCTGAAGCTCTTTTTTCATAAAATGATCCATAATCAATCGGAAATAATCCAGATTGCTTTTGGAAGATTTTTTCATTAAATCTAAGTTCTGTGTGTGTTCCCAGACCGGTAAAATAAAGTAAGCCACTAAAAAAGTGACGGCGCCACCAATCAAAGTGTCGAGAATTCTGTCTTTAAAAATAACATTCACATTTCCAGGTCTTAAAAAGTTGAAAGAGAGGAAAATATAGATCGTCATAAACAGAACTGCCCAGAAATATTTTGATTTTAATAAACTGAAACATAAGATCATACTTAATAAAAGAATGACTAAAATTGCAGCCGGATCTTTAACAAAATACAAAATAATGTAGGCAATCACACCGCCGGCGATCGTGCCGAATAATCGCAGAAGATTCCGGTGTTTCGTGGTAGAGTAGGCTGGTTTTAAGATGGCAATGATGGTAATGAGAATCCAGTACGAATGCCCGATTCCTAAGATTTCAAATCTTGAAACGATATAACCGATCAGTAATGCAATTGTAACCCGAATGGCGTGGCGGAAATGTCCGGAATTAAGCGAGAAGTTTGAAAATAAAACTTTCAGATTCATTTTTTCTTCCTTCGGTAAAAACTTGGAATAATCCAGTCCGGAAGATAAACTTTTGGCCAGTTTTTTATCCTGAGAATGAACGGTCAGGATCGTTTTTACTTCATCCGTAATTTCGGTAATTCTCATCAGAACCTGACGCATCATCATAAAATCTTCCAAAGTTTCTGAGGAGAATCTCTGTGATCTGTGGTCAAAGAAATCGTCGTAGATTTTCTTTAATTCATTATCAAAATTAGTGACCTGCCGAAATGCCAAACCACTTTGCAGTGAGATTCCCAGATTAGTGATTTCGTCTGCCAGTGCCAAAAGGTAATCGTGGATCTTCTGAAGCAAAGTGGTGTCTCCAAAAACCTGATTCATCCTTTTATAATCATTTTCAGAAGTCAATAGTTTATCAAAAAGATCAAAAGAATTAAGAAACATCAGCATCAAAATCCGGCTTTGCGTCGTAGATTCGTTGACGATCTGTCTGGTTTTAAAAACAATTTCTCTGGTGTCTTCCTGGTGATTTTTAATCTTGATCTGCTGAGTAATTAACTGATTCAGCAATGCTTCGAAGTCAGGGTTTTTTGTATAATATTTGGCTTTAATTCTCAAATAATCGGCCAATTCAAGATAATTTTCACCAACCACCTGGCTCGCCAATTTATACGGCTGAAGCTTGGAAACAATCATAAATATGATGAAAAACCAAAGACAGCCAAGAAAGAAGATAAAAGAACTTTTGAGAATATCTTCACCCGTCAAATGCCCATCAATAAAGATACTGAGCACAACAAGTGCAATAGATCCGAAAGTTGCCAACCGCAATCCGTAAACGCCAATCATCGAAAAAAAGAATCCGAAGATGATGATTTCCAGATAGACTGCAATCGGAAAATCCTTGACCAGACTTGCAAAAAGTGCAATGATAAAGAATGAGAAGATGGATAAGATTAATGTATTCCTTCTTCTAATGAATGGTCCTTGCTGATCCGTCAATCCTACAAAACTTGTCCCGAGCGGAAACAGAAAATATTCTTTCAGCAACCCAAACTGCGCCAAGATGATGCTTGGAATCACTATTGCCAAAGCGATTCGAGCTCCGGAATAGATGTATTGGCTGGTTAAGAATTTTTTGAGTTCGGAACTATAGTTCATTTTGCAAATTTACGGAAAGTCTAAATTAAAATAGATATGTATGAATTTATGTTAATGCTAAAAAAAATGCCAAAGCGTGAAGCCTTGGCAAAATTTATTTAAATGATATTGAAATCAATTTAATTAATAATCCTGTGCATTGTAAGTTTCGCTACCGATGTTCCATGTTAAACCAAATCTGAGTGTATTATCCAAAGCCGAGTTGATTTTTGATGTGTTGATCAGGTAAGAAAGATCCAATCCAAAAGAGGCATATTTGAACCCGACACCCACAGTTGCGTATTGTCTCGCACCTTGCTCAGGTGCTTCTGTAAAGTAACCTGCTCTAAGCGCAAAAGTCTCGTCATAAGAATATTCTGCCGCACCGCTGAACATAATACTTTTCTTGTTTCCGAAAGATTTTCCGATCCCTTCGATCACACCTACATTTGGTACATCACCTGTAGTTTCGTCTGGTCCCGGAACTAAGATTTTGGAAGCCTCACCACTTAAGCTGAAACGGTTTTGGTCATCAATTAGTAAGTCATAACCCAAACCTAATCTTGCCATTGTCGGAAGATAAGATCTTGACTCTTCATCGCCAGTATAATCCAGTCTTGGTCCTAAGTTTTGAACAGCCCAACCGGCTTTTACTCTACCTTCGTAACCACTGATACTCTCGTGTTTTGGAGACATATAGTATCCGGAAACATCTACTGCAAAAGTGTTCGCAGGTTTCAAAGTACTGTTTGAGTTGAATCCGCCGCCGATATCTGATCTGATGAATCTACCAGTTACGGCCATTGAGTAGTTGTCAGTTAGTTTCAAACCGTAAGCAACGTCAATTGAGAATTCGTTTGGTTTTGCAGTACCACCTTGGATTACTTCATTACCTACAAAATCTGTCAAATCTACATCACCCATATTGAAGTAGTAGATACTGGCACTCAAAGTAGAACGCTCATCATCACCCAAGAATGTGTAGTAAGAACCGTAAAGCAAGAAGACATCACTTGTAAGCTTACTCATGTAAGGTGTATAATTGACGCCAAATCCGGAAGAAACTTTTGCAAACGGATATTTTGCTGCGTTCCAGAATTGAGAAAAAACATCTGTAGAGGTTACAACACCCTGATCTCCCATACCACCTGCTCTTGCATCTGGAGAGATTCTCAGGAATGGAGCTCCGGTAAGTACCGGCTGAATGTTTTGAGAAAAAGCAAAAGCACTTGCGCTAATTCCTAATCCTAAAAATAATCTTTTTGTTAAATTCATTTTTGTTCTTTTAAGGTAAAGTTTACCGATATATAATGTGTTTGTTATTTTAATAAAACCATTTTTTCAACAGCTGTTGCACTTCCGGAACATTTTTCCTGATTCTGGCTGCGTGCAAATATCTTAAAAATATATGTACCCTTTGCAACGGTATCACCAAAATCATCTTTTCCGTCCCATTCTATGGCTTGTCTTGGTGTTCTAAAGCCTTGCAGGAATGGTTCTGCCGTAATACTGGTTGACAGTGTTCTTACTATTTTTCCGGTAATAGTGTAGATTTGAACATTCACATCCAGGATATCATCACAATTATGCTCAAACTGTACATAAGTTTTGTTTGTAAAAGGATTCGGCCAGTTGAGAAGTCTGTTGACCACTAATTTTTTTTCGGATTCGTCTTTTACTACAAAGTTTAACGTGGATGAAGTTGAATTATTGTTGATGTCCCAAACTTTAAACACCAATTGATGTTCTCCAGGCGTTAGATTTCTTAGAGGGAAAGTTACAGAACCTTTTTGATAGTCAGCAAGGCCTGTCGTATTACATCCATTACCATCTCCCGATGTGAAGTAATCGTTGACAGAAGTCGTATTCACAACATCACCATCCAAAACAAATGTGAGATCGTGGCCAATTCCCGCTCCTGTAGAATTGATTCCAAAATTATCTTTTAAACAAGCCAAAAGCATAGGATTCTGATCTGTAATTCCACCATTTGCAAAATTAGTATTGTTCATAAACAGATTTGCTGCCGGTGGTTCCGAATCATTGATTCCATCAGGATTAATATCTCCAACAACCTGTGGCTGATTTGTGAAAACATCATAAGCATTTGATTTTGCATCTAGGAAGTTTTCTGCATAGGCAAGAATTCTTCCTTTTACAGGCTCTCCATTGACAACTGGTATGTCGTAATTTATGTCTTTTGGAACATAAAATTCAACGGTGTAAATTCCACTTTCAACTTTTCCTGATGCTTTTACAATTGCGCTTGGTTCCTCATCGTAAGTCATCTTAGGATTCATCTCTGGAACATTGTCATTATTCAGTGTTGTCTTTTTAATTTTTTTATCAAAAATGTTGATAGCAACACGGCCGTTGAAGTTTGTATCTGTACTTCCATCTGCTTTTTTTACATGTCCCTTAATCTTCACAAAATCTAAGGCCCGTATTTTTCCAGGTGTAGGTGTCTCTATATTATCAATTTGCAAAAGTCTTTTTGGTCTGCTCATTTTCATTGCGGGATCACCAAGGAAATTTACTCTTAAAGGATCTGAAGAAGCTTGATATGTTTCATAATGTTTTTTTCTTGCATTGAGATGTGCATCACCAATTGAATGGAAATCGTCAGATTCTAGAGCAAACATATTATTTGTAAAAATTGGTGTAAACTGTCGTCCATAGACAACTGATATAGCGCGGCTAGATGTGATCATTGTAGCTGCACCACCGGCACCAACTTTAATTAGCTGTTCACCTGTAGAGTAAGTGCCGGGATCGTCCCAAAGCGTGAATTCACAAGTGATAGTCGACACAAAAGGAAATCTGCTATAAACAGAAGTGAAGTTATTGAACCCCTGAACTTCTGTTGAAGTCAAGACTCTTTCCTGAGCCCATCCATTGATACCGCCATGTCCAAAATAAAAAAGATAAAGGCTGTTACCAACATCATTTGAAATGGCTTGATTGACTTGTGGATATCTCTGTCCGCCTGCACTTGTTATAGCCGGAAATGCGTCGAGATATAATTTTCGGATGTTATATTCGGGTCTATTGGTAGTGGAAAAATTTTGTGTAATTGCGTAATCTACCAGATAGTGGAATGGCCCTTTTATACCGGTAGGAATGTCATTTCCTTCATAATCGTCATCGGCAACAAAATCGAGTTTCATTCTCCACTCTCCAAATGGATTTGATTGTCCCGGTAGTGCATTGTTGTAAGCTAATATTTTATCAATCATTATTTTAGCTTCCTGTAAATTATCTGCCGGTATTCTCCCAATTGGCAGATCCGGGACTTGGCTTAAATCTGTCACTGTCTGGGGTTTTGTCATCACAAAATAATCATCAGTAACATAGGAACTTTTTACGTCCTTGCTATTTTCACTTTGATAACTTGGGATTACATCTGTATTATTAGCAATACGATTTTTAAAATCATAAGAAGTATCACCCAGGAGTAAAACATATTTTAATGTTGTAAGTTTCGTAATAAAATCACGGATCGCCGTAATATCTTTGCTTCCACTGCTGAATTCATTGTAGATTTTATTAACATCCACAATCTCAACCTTATATTTAGATTGATGGTATGTAGCAAGTCTTTGTGCCTGGCTAAAGTAGCTCGGCTGCGTAATGATCAGATATTCTACATTTTGAAGTGATGAGTAATCCTGATTGTCAATTTTTCCCACGAATCCCGGTTCGTATGCTGCAGAGTTTTTAAAAGCTGCAAATTCATTATTGAATATATTGCTGTTGGCTAAATATCCAAAATTGAAAACGCTGTTTTGAGAATTCTTGTTTGTAACTTTTTTTACATTGGTAACATCTGACACATCCCAAACCTGATCTATTCCCGATGCATTGGCAATAGAAAATCCGTATAAATCACCGGATTGCTCATAGATTTCATAATCTCTGAAATTCATCTGAGAATTATTAAAATTGAGATCTTCCTTGTACTGAACCTCTGCGTAGTCGAAATAAAAAGAAGCATTTGGATTGGCACTGGTATTTGATGTATAATTAAACTTGACGTTATTTCCACTCTGTCCGAAAAGTGTACCTTCAAATCGCATTGTGTCATAACTGTCTGTTCCTGCAGGTGCTCTTTCCTCTTTTAGACCATTTACGTCAAAACTAACTTTAGCAGATTGTGCATTGTAGGCAATTACCTGTGTTTTAAATCTAATGACATCATCTGCACGAATAGGACTTCTGGTAGTAAATGTTAATTCCTTAGTTCCAGGGATTACATCACCAGTCCATATTCTACCCAGTTTCATTAGATTAAATTTTTCTTCATTAACGAATTGATAATCATCATATCTGGTAATCAAATCTGCAGGAAGTGAGGTATTGACTGTTTCAACTCTTTTACCTGGACCAATATCGAAATTTATAAAATAGTAAGAAAAATCTTCATATATATTTACGAAATTATTGGATTTGTCATCACGGAACTCTGTTCTCTTATTGCCACTTCCATTTGTTCTGCTGAATAGATTGTACCCATTTGGACCTTGCGCGTAGAATAATGCGTAATCACTATCATTCCAGACTCCATCTTCTTCACCAATGACCTGTATGGCGTCCTCTTGCAAAGCAGCAAAACGACTGTCTGTATTAAATTCAGGAAGCATCAATCCACCATTACCATAGATTCTGAAATTTTTAGGATTAATATTATTTACATTAATTCCGTTTTGCTGTAAGAATTGTTTTGTGATTTTAAAAATTCCCGACTTGTCAACCTTAATTTTATAGAAATTTCCGGATTTCAGCGGGTTTTCAGTTGTTCCAACTTTAGTGGCGGGTTTTCTCAGTTCAGAAACATTTTTAGATGTCTGTTCTACATTGAAAGAAATCAGTTTGTAAATTTTGTTGTTTTCAACTTTTAATGCTTCAACACTTACGCCAGCACTTTCAGCATTTTCCGATTCATTGAAATAGTAATTTACGCTCGTTTTAGGATTTGTGGAAATGCTGTTGATATTAAGATCTTTGATATCTTTTGCAGATAGTATTTCCCAAACAAGCTGATCAATCTTGACTTGGTTGCTGGTCTTAATACTTGTATTCACAAAAATTGACCCGGATTCTACTCTGTAGCTTTGATTGGTAAAAAAAGGATAAGTAAATTTCTCTGTTCCATAATCCATTTCTTTATAACCATCCCAATTGAGAGTGATCTTTTGAGCGTAACAAAATGCAGAAATTATGAAGAGAACGAAAATATAAAATTTGAATTTCATCAATGTTATTTTATTTAATAATACAAAATAAACGATTTTTTTAAAAAAATGGTATATAATAAAATTAAATTATCTGCGTTTTATCAAAAAAAGACAAACATTATTTGATTAATTAAAGAATTTCTATTTTCTTTGTACTTTGAAAATTTCTATATCTATTATGAAAAAAATCAGGCTGTTTTCGATAATTACTTTAAGCGCAACAATGTTTTTGGTAAGTTGTGGAGGAGGAGGAAACTCGAAGAAAGGTGGCGGGACAAAAGGTTTTGTAAGTAAAACCGGTTGGAAACCCAACGAAAAAGACGGGTGGTTCTTTTCTGGTAAGCAACAAAAACAAAAAGGATCCGTAGGGATGGTTTATGTAGAAGGCGGTACTTTTACCATGGGATTGGTGGAGGATAACGTGATGCATGACTGGAACAATACCCCAAGAAGAATGCAGGTGAGCTCTTTCTTTATCGGTGATACAGAAACAACCAATTCTGAATATAGAGCTTATACTACTTGGCTCAAATTTGTTTTCCCTTCTTCAGATCCTAGTTTCAAACATATTTACAGCGGTGCATTGCCAGATACTTTGGTTTGGAATAACAAGCTTTCCCGTAATGATTATGCTGAAACATATTTCAGATCTCCAGAATATGATTACTATCCTGTAGTTGGTGTTTCTTGGCTGCAGGCTACAAAATACTGTGACTGGCTTACAGAAAGAGCCAACGAAAGAGTTCTAATGAAACAGGGCGTTATCGCGAAAGATCTTTATTCTGGTGATAAAGGTGCTACTGCCGGAGCTACTTTCAATATGGATAAGTTCAAATCCAATGATCCGGAAATGGACGCTTACATTGATAAAGATAAACTTCAGAAAAGAAGCGGTATCAAAACTGCAAACGAAAGAATTGCTGCGGCAAACAGAGGTTCTACTTCTGGCGTTGTAGAAAAATTCAGACTTCCAACAGAAGTTGAGTGGGAATTTGCTGCTCTTGGTCTTCAAAAAGAAAGAGATTACAACAACTATTTGGGTAAGAACACAAAAATTGACGACTTAAAAGGCAAAAAAGGTAGAAACAGAGGCATGTATCTTGAGAATTTCAAGATGGGAAGAGGAGATTACTCCGGAGTTGCAGGTTGGAAAAATGATGGTTCTCCTACAACTGCAGATGTGAAACAATACCCTTCCAACGATCTTGGAATTTACGGAATGTACGGTAACGTTGCAGAGTGGGTGGCAGACATCTACAGACCGATGATCGATGAGGAATTCAGTGATTTCAACTATTTCAGAGGTAATGTTGTAAAGCAAACTGTTAAAAATGAAGACGGGACTTACAAAAAAATTACCAATGAAGATGTAAAATATGATACACTTGCAGATGGCCGTTTGGTTTACAAAGGTCTTCCTGGAGAGTATGAAAGAAAAGTAATTGATGATAACAGTAACTACAGAGATGGAGATTACCAGTCATCATTGGATGCAGGAGGAACTGCACCAAGCGACAGTGCTGCATTTAATATGTACAATTCTGCAAAACCGAAATTTATTGTTAATAAAAACGGAAGTATAGTTATACAGAAAGAAAAAGCAAAAGTAACGACTCAGGTTTCTGATTTGAGCAGAGTAGTGAAAGGAGGATCTTGGTTAGATTCAGCTTATTGGTTGGATCCGGGACAAAGAAGATTCAAAGATCAGACAAAAGGTTTTGGTTGGGTAGGTTTCCGTGTAGCGCAAGATGCTAAAAACAGCAAAACAAAACGTACAAAAAGATAATTAATCTAAGTACATTATTATACAAAACAGCAGAATTTTCTGCTGTTTTTTTTGTCTAAAATCATCCCATTTGTTTATTTTTGATTTATGAATATCAGTGAATTTTATCCAATCTATCTGCAAAGCAAAAACGTAGTAATTGATAGCCGAAAAATAAAGCAGGGAAGTATTTTCTTTGCTTTTTCAGGAGATAATTACAACGCTGCGGAAAAAGCTAAAGAAGCGATTGACAAGGGTGCTTTGGCAGTGATTGTCGAAGATGAGAATTATTTTGATCCTGAAAATAATATTTTTTATGTTCCCTCAACTTTAGTATTCCTGCAGCATTTATCCATATTGCACCGAGATCAGCTTAGTATTCCAATCATTGGTCTCACTGGAAGCAACGGTAAAACCACAACCAAGGAATTAATCAGCGCTGTTTTGGCAAGCAAATTCAGAACACAATTCACTTTTGGGAATCTTAACAATCATATTGGCGTTCCCTTAACATTGCTTTCTATCACAAAAGAACACGAAATTGCGGTCATAGAAATGGGTGCCAATCATCAGAAAGAAATCGAAATGTTATGCGAAATTGCCAGACCAAACATCGGTTACATCACCAATTTTGGCAAAGCACATCTCGAAGGTTTCGGCGGCTATGAAGGCGTGATAAAAGGAAAATCTGAATTGTATAATTATTTGATTAAAAATAGTCAAACGATTTTGGTTAATGATAATGATGCAATTCAAAAAGAGAAAACTGAGAATTATTCTCCAAAAATAACTTTCGGAACAATTGATTCTGATTACCAATTTGAACCAATTTACAAAGATCATTTTGTAGGCGTTAAATATAATAATACAGAGATTTTTTCCAATCTGACAGGCAAATACAATTACGATAATATTTCCGCAGCAGTCGCTTTGGGATTGCATTTTAATCTGAATATTGACGACATCAAAACAGCAATCGAAAATTATTTTCCATCCAATATGCGTTCTCAGATCCAAAAAAAGGGAAATAAAACTTTAGTTTTAGACACCTACAACGCAAATCCGAGCAGTATGTTGGTTTCTCTCGAGAATTTTAAATCATTTGAAGGCTCCAAAACCATCATCATCGGCGATATGCTGGAGTTGGGTGAGGAAAGTCTGAAAGAACATCAGACCATTATCGATTTTGCAGCGTCTTGTAATTTCGACGAAATCATAACGGTCGGTCCGCATTTCAAATCCGTTTATCCATCGGTCAATGCGTTTCTGAATACTTCGGAATTAATTGAAAGACTGCAGCTGATGCCGATTAAAGAACAAAATATCCTGCTCAAAGCTTCAAGAGGAATCGCCTTAGAAAAAATCATTGACTTTTTATAAATAACAACAAATCCTCAATTATTATTGAGGATTTTTACTTTTAAAGTCGTTGAGAATCAGTTTGATATTGTAAAATGTGGATGGTAATATTTCAGTTTCAATTTCGGCTTCATTTTTCCAGCCCACTTCGCTGATGCCTTCTTCAATTTGTGGCTTTGGCGTGCCATTTCCGTTGTAAAACATTTCAAACCAATAAGTTGTCTTCAAGACTTTTTTTCCGTCTCTTTCCGTATAAATATGATACGTAGAATTGATGAAATCCTTCAGCTCCAGATCAAAAATGCCGCATTCTTCTTCCACTTCTCTTACCGCCGCCAACTCTCTTGACTCGCCGACTTCAATTTTTCCTTTTGGAAGATCCCATTTTCCCAGGCGGTGAATGAAAAGAATTTTATTTTCGGGACTCAGAACGATGCCGCCTGCAGCTTCTATATTTCTGAAAAAACCTTTGAAATCCGACCAAAGTTGATCAAGATCGTGATGATAAATATTCAAACCTTGAGATGGCGTATTCGTAAGCAGATCGATGGCAAATTCAAAGCTATGCGTTCCATCGTAATTCAATGTTTTCGGGCTGTCCTGAGGCTCTTGGCTCAAAACTATTTTTTTTTCATTGATAAAAACTTTATACATTTGTAAGGCTTTTGATATTAATACAAAAATATAAAAAATGAATTTAGAAGGACGAAAAATTATAGTAAATAAATCTGCATCAGAATTGGCAGGAATGTTGAAAAATCCTGAAGATTACAAGGATTTGATGCCGGAAGGACTACAAAGTTTCGAAGCAAGGGAAGATGGTTTCAAATTCGGATTGAAGGGAATGCCGGAAATCGCTTTGAAAATTGATAATGTATCTGATAAAGAAGTCGTTCTGAAATCTGCAAGCTCTAGTCTGGACTTCGCTCTGACAGGAGCAATGAATCCTTTGAACGAAAACCAAACCGAAGTTCAGTTGTTATTTGAAGGAAAATTTAATCCGTTTATCAAAATGATGGTTGAAAAACCACTTCAGAATTTCATCAATTCTTTGACAGATAAGATCGAACAGCTTTAATTCGCAATCAATCCGGACGAATGATCCGTCAAACTTCCGGTAGCTGAAGACAAAACATTGTTGAGATTTAAGGATCTCAAAACACCCATAAAAGCAAAAATCAAAGCTTCTTTATATTCAATAATTTCTCTTGCAGGAATTTGGATCTCGGTTTTGGTCTTTGCTTTTATCTTTTCTATGAGATACCTGTTGTAAGTTCCACCGCCGGTTATCAACACATTTTTAATCTCAAATTCATCTAATATTTTCGCAATCTGTACCGCAGAATGTTCAGTAAAAGTGGCCAGAAGATCTTCTGTTTTTTGATTTTTAATTGATGATAAAACCTGCGCATTGATCCATTCGATTCCCAAAGATTTTGGCGCTTTTTCTTCATAGAATTTTAACTGATTAAGATCATTCAGAAGTTCGTAATCAATGATTCCGGATCTTGCCAGATCGCCATTTTCGTCATATTTCTTTCCAAGCTTCAAAGCGAGATTGTTCAAAATAATATTGACGGGACAAATGTCAAACGCAATTCTTTTTCCTTCCCGCTTGAGAGAAATATTGGAAAATCCACCCAAATTCAGACAAGCATCAAACTCAGAAAATAGAAGCTCATCGCCGATCGGAACCAAAGGAGCGCCGTTTCCGCCAAGCAGAACATCCTGACTTCGGAAATCGTAAATGACGGTTTTGTTGGTTTTAATTTTAATTGCACGTCCGTCTCCAATCTGCAACGTGAATTTATTTCTTGGCTGATGAAAAACCGTGTGACCGTGTGAAGCGATCAAATCAAGTTCGGTAATTTTATTTTTTAAAATAAATTCCTGAGTTTCTTCACCAAGATAAAATCCGTATTCGGAATTCAGTTCCAGCAGTTTTTCGCTTGACAGATTGATGGCGTTTTTTAAGTTGTTTTCCCAGTCAAAATCGTAAGCGATTGTTTCGCACTTCAGGATTTCGAAACTCCAATTAGAATTGCTTTTCGTGAATTTAGAATAGCAAATATCCAAACCGTCGAGGCTGGTTCCGGACATCAAACCGATTGCGTGAAACGTTGACATCATAAAAAAGTACTTATTAAATATCTAAATTCTAATCTCTAACTTCTAAAATCTAAAAAATTACTTGCTGGTCGCCGGTAAATTGGTAGAATTGAAACTTCCGGAATTGTTGAAAAATGTATATTCCGAAAAGTCGTCCTTCGCCACCATTCCGTGTGCGCCAACCAGGATATTGCCATCTTTGTCGGAAACAAAAACAGTGTCTTTGGTGTACATTTTTTTTGTCCGTTTGTCCCAGTTGATCGTTTCTGTCACAAAGGTTTGGCCTTCTGTAGTAATGATTTTCACTCTTCCTTTGGCGAAATAAAAGTCCTTTTTGATATTGTTTTTCGCATACTTTGCCCAGATTTTACCGGGAACTTTCGGATTCTTTTTATCGAAAAATTCTAAGTAAATTCCTTTTTTAGCTTCAATGTAAGGCGAATCTATCAATTCGTATTGCTCGATCAAGGGAGCTTTGAATCTTACTTTCACAACGCCGGAATCTCTCTGGATAATGGTTCCGTTGTGAATAACTGTTGACGCAAAATTGGTTTTCTTGTTTTGGTTGATCTTTGTAAGATCTTCTTCGCAGGACTGAATAATAAAAAACATCAGCAACCATAAAAGTTGTGATGTTTTTAGATTTAATATTTTAAAACAATAATCCTTCATAGATTATCTGATTTCGTTCATTAATTGTAAAGTTTCTTGTTGAACCATTTATCTGCGAAGTTAACGCCTATTCTCAAGTTAACAAAATTTTGACGGATCATATTGTTTTCCAATGTTCCTCGTTTGCCAACTTCCAGTCCAAGATCGATGCTGCTCATACGGTTGATTGTACTTTTCTGGAAAGGTAGTGATACACCCGCTGTGATCGCCATTTTGTTGATGTTGGTTCCGTTGAGCTGTATGCTTCCTTTCTCATAGTACGCCCCATATCTGTAGATGATTCTGGAGAAGTATGAACGGAAATTGTTGAAGTTTGGCAAGTACCAGCCACCGATTGAATATCTGTAAGAATCCTGATAAGCCAGTGTAGTCCCAAGGAAATTAAAGTTTTCTCCTTTTTTGTAATCCACCTGAGTTCCTAAAAACCATTTGGTTTCTTTACCGTAGCCAATACCCAAAGATCCTTCTTGCGGAAGAAATTTCTTGTCGTAATTTGTCTGCTGATCTATAATAGTTTCGTAAGCTTTTGTGTCGCCTAGCAAATAGAAGTATGTACTGTTGGTGTACATATTTTTCATATTTCCGCTGTTTCCTAAAGTATAAGTTGCACCTACTGTCAATTTATGATCGTTGGCCATTTTCTTTTGGTAAGTGGTTCCTAAAGTAAAATTAAAAGCTTTCACTCTGTAACTGTTGGAATAACCGCTAATCAATTCTGCTCCTGTAAAAGCTACCTCTTCAATATCATAAAGCTTTCCGAAGTAGAAATTAGATCTCAAACCTAATGCAAATGCCGGCGTAATCTGATAGGATAGTGCTGCCTGAATCGTATTCACAGAACCTTCTCCGTGGAAGCTGTGTACTTCAGTAGTAGCATCTGAATCAGTCAATGTTTCTCTGGTTGCGATATTGTAACTTTTTGAACTGTATGGCTGGAAACCCATTCCAAATTTCACTTTTCTGGAAATAGGGAATGCAATGCTTATGTTGGAAAGATAGGTAGAATGCTTTGTGGAATTGATATTATTGAAGTCAGACTTGTAATAGTTATTCTCGTTTGTGCCTTCTACCTTGATGCTCGTCAATTCCAGATTGGTATTGGCAGCGGGGTTTTTGAAGTTAAAACTGTTGTTAAAATCCCACACGTAAGCCGTAGAGATGCCACCCATTGCATTAATGTCAACTGTATTATCATATTTCACATCTCCAATCCCATAAGCTCCGTAAGGCGAGTTTCCAATACTTTGCGCATTCAGGAAATATCCTGCAACCAATGATGATAAAACAAAAATTCTTTTCATATGTAGATATTGATTGTTTTTTTAAAGGTCATATAATTTTTTGCTCAATCTCCATCAGTGTTTTATGACTTGAATTTTTGCGATTTCGCCCTTTAAAATTTCAATCCGCAAATATCTTAATTAATAATGAATTGCAAAAATATAATTCGGTTAAAGTTTGTTAAGTAATTTCGATGATTGACGGTTTTTTTACGACTGATTACGCTTATTTTTAGATTGATTTGAATTTAATTTCCAAATTCCCTGACCTGAACTTGATTTAACAGACATTAAAAATCACAAAACTTCCAGCTTCCCACATCCTACTTACTGCCGAATATATTATATTTGTGCTTATGAAATGGGAACAGATCATTGGGCAGCACGCTCTCAAAAATGTTTTGCAAGACAGTATTGATAACTCCAGAGTCGGGCACGCACAACTTTTTTTAGGAGAAGAAGGTTACGGTGTTTTGCCAATGGCATTGGCGATGGCTCAGGCTATTTTCGAAAAAGAAAATCCCGCATCTTCACACAAGATTGAAAACCTGAATCACCTCGATCTGCATTTCAGTTTCCCCGTTTTTTCGGAGAAGAATGTATCGCTCAGCAAAAGGTATTTTGACCAATGGCGCGAAATGGTTCTAGAAAATCCCTATTCCTCTTTTGACGACTGGACCAGTTTTCTCGAATCCGAAAACAAACAGTTTTTCATCTCTGCAGACGAAGCCGAAGATATCGGACAAAGATTTACCCTTAAAAGTTTTGAAGGCGGAAGCAAAATCCTCATAGTTTGGCGCGCAGACAAAATGAACGATTCTGCAGCCAACAAGATCCTGAAATTCCTGGAAGAGCCACCAAAAAATACTTACATCATTCTTTGTGCGCCAACTGCCAACGATATTTTGCCGACCATTTTGTCACGTTGTCAATTGGTAAATGTTCCAAGAATTAATGATGAAGATGTCATCAATCATCTTCCAAATAAACAAACTGCAAAAGAAGTCGCTTATCAGGCACAAGGCGACTGGAATCTTGCGAAATTCCTTTCCGAAAACAATGCAGGCGCTTCGGAGTTCGAAACCTTTTTTATTCAGTGGGTGAGAAATGCATTTCAGGCGAAAAAGAAACCTGAGGTTTTGCGTGAGATTGTAAAATGGGCTCGTCAAATATCGGAATGGAATCGTGAGAAACAGATCAAATTTCTAAACTATTGCATTGAGATTTTCCGTTTGGCAATGCTTCAGAATTACGGCAATGACAATCTGGTTTATAAAAAACTTTCTGAAGGCAATTTCAACTGGTCCGCGTTTTCAAAATTCATTCACGGCGCAAACATTGTTTCCATCGTCGAAGAAATTACAGATGCATCCTATCACATTTCCAGAAACGCTAATTCTAAAATCGTTTTGACGGATATGGGAATCAAGCTGACGAGATATATTCATAAAGCTTCGAGCTGATAATTAAATATAAATTTCTGTTTATGAGTTTGTTATGATTTTTTTTAATTAAATTTATATCAAATTAATAATCAGATCATGAGAAAAGCAATCCTCCTCACTTCAGTTGCATTAGCGAGCGGCGTTCTGTTCACCAATCTTTTCAATTCGATGGTCATTTCTGATGCTGCCAGAAGTGATATTCCAAATTCCATCGTAGCCGCAAGAGAATATTTCAAAACTGTAAATCCCGGCGATTTCTTCAAAATATTTTCTCCGCTGACCCAAGTTTTCACCTTGTTATCCTTGATTTTATTTTGGAAGACAGGAAAGTCTGTGCGATTATTTCTTGGGATTGCTTTGCTGTGTTCGATTTCGGGAGATATTTTAGCTTTCACTTATTTCCATCCTCGGAATGATCTGATGTATCTTTCGCAGCCGATTCTCGATACAAAAACGCTTAAAACAATTTCATCAGAATGGAGTTCTATGAATTGGCTGCGGTCTTTTGTGCTTTTTATAGGCGTTGTGTTTTCCTTTTTGGCAATAGATAAAGTTTATGCTTTAAAACAAAATTCAGAGTTCTAATTTTAATTTTTCTTAATAATAATTAGTTAAACCTTTTTAAAATCAAACACTAGACAATTATTTATAACATCTATTTTCTGTTCATAAAAATTTAATCAATCAAACATTTGTTTGATTGATTTTTTGTTTTAACTTTGCAGCGTTAAAATTAAGGATATGCCAACAAAAGAAGAACATATAATGATGGTTGCGGAGAAACTCTTCGCTGCCAACGGCTATAATGGGACTTCTGTAAGAGATATTGCATCGAAAGCAAAAGTGAATGTCTCTATGATCTCTTATTATTTCGGTTCCAAGGAAAACCTGATGGAAGAGCTCTTCAAATGGAGAATGGAAGAAGGCTTAAACTTTACAAAAACAATTTACGGAAATCAGGAATTAACGGAAATTGAGAAACTGGACAGTTTCATCGACAGTTACGTCGGAAGAGTTCAAAAGCTGAAAGATTTCTTTTTACTAGTACACGCTCAGCAGATCATTAGCCAGAACAAAAATATTCAGAATTTCCTAAAAGATTTCAAGATCAGTTATATAGAGATCAATCAAAATGTGGTGGAAAGCGGACTTGCAAGTGGAATCTTCACAAAAAGACCTTCCTACCATTTGATGCAATGTACCATTACAGGAACTATTTTCAATGCCTTGCACGGAATCAAGATCTACAAAGAATATCTGAAAAAAAACAATACAGATTTCGACGAAAAACAATATGAAAGCCAGTATTTTCAGGAAGCCGCTGCGCACGTGAAAACGGTTGTCAGAAGTCTGGTTGGTTATCATGAAAATTAAACTACACTCAATTATAATATCAATAATGCAAACAATGAATCAATTTTTAACAGCAATTATTCTTGTCGGAACTTTCGGTTTCTTTTCTGGTCAGGAAAAACGAACCATAAGTCTGGAAGAAGCGGTTAAATTAGGGATCGAGAACAGCAAAAATCTAAAAATAGACCGCGCTCAGATCGAAGAATCTACAGCCAACCTTTTGGCAGCGAAGAACAAACAATTACCGGAACTGACGGTGTCTGGCAGTTATTTGTATTTACCACTAGAACCACACGTGGACCTGAAGATCCAGGGAATGGCTGGCGGAGGACCAAAAGTGAGCAATGTGCTTTATGGTTCTGCCAACGTTTCAGTCCCAATCTACTCAGGCGGAAGGATCAAATACGGAATCAAATCTGCAGAATATCTGGTTGAAGCTTCAAAACTGAATGCTGAAAATGATAAGAATGCCATTGCCTACAACATTTCTCAAGCCTACAACAATTTGTTCAAAGCGAATGAAGTGGTAAAACTTCTGAAGGAAAATTTGACCTCATCTCAAAAGAGAGATCAGTCTTTCATTAAGTTGGAAAATAACGGCGTGATCGCAAGAAATGACCGTTTGAAAGCACAACTTCAAACTTCGAACATCGAATTGCAATTGATGGAAGCCGAGAACAATTACAGTATCGCAAACATCAATATGGATCTGCTACTAGGACTTCCTGACAACACAGAAATTGAGGTGGATTCCAATTACATCGGTGAGGATGACCTTACGAAACCGGATGATTATTACTTGAATTTGGCCAGAGAAAACAGAAATGATCTGAAAGCTTTGGACTATCAAAGAAAAGCAGCAGCGCTTGGAAGCAGATCTGCAAAAGCGGAAAATCTTCCTTCGATTGCTTTCACAGGTGGTTATGTAGCCGCGGATGTACCGAAACTTTTGACGATTTACAATGCTGTAAATGTAGGAGTTGGATTGCAATATAATCTTTCAAATATCTGGAAAAAGAATTCCAGCTACATCCAGTCCAAAGCTAGAGAGCAGGAATTGGCAGCGAACAATGATTTGCTTAATGATAATGTGACCTTGGAAGTGCGACGTGATTATCAGAATGACCTTTACGCCCACAAGAAGATCGATGTTTATCAAAGAGCGTTGGAGCAGGCAGAAGAAAATTACAGAATCACACTTAACAAATATAATGCAGGATTGGAAACCATCACCAACCTTTTGGATGCCGACACCGCGAAGATCACAGCAAATGTAAATGTTGTGACTTCAAAAGCAGATGCAGCTTTGGCTCACAAAAAATTATTACAAACTACAGGAACTATCAATAACTAATTATAATAAACTATCAATAAAATGGCTCAAGACAATATAAAATTCGAGCAGGGTGAAGTTCCTGTGAAAAAGAAAAAAAGTCCGGTTTTCTACATCGTTCTTACAGTTGCAGTTTTGGCAGCAGCTTTCTTCGGTTTCAGACAATACCAATACGGACAAGCCCACGAGGAGACCGATGATGCACAGATTGCAGCAGACGTAAGTCCAGTGATTTCCAAGATTTCAGGTTACATCTCTGAGGTTAAAGTGAAAGACAATCAATTCGTGAAAAAAGGAGATACATTAATCATCCTGGATAACAGAGATCAGACAATGGCAGTTTCTCAGGCAGAAGCAGCTCTGGGAACAGCCCAAAGTAATGTGGCTTCTGCAAAGGCAGGTTCTACAGCTGCAGCTTCAGGCATCAATAATTCCAGAGCAGCCGTTCAAACAGCCAATGCACAGATCGAAGCTGCAAAAGTGAATGTTTGGAGAACGGAGCAGGATATGAAAAGATATACTGAATTGGTAAAGGATCACACGATCACGCAACAACAATACGAGCAGGCTTCTGCAGCGTATCAGACCGCTCAGAAACAGCTTCAAGTTTTGGTAGATCAGAAAAATCAGGCCAATGTTCAGACTGGCGTGGTGACTTCTCAGTCGAATGCGACTTATCAGAATATCGGTATCGCCAATTCTACTTTGAAACAAAGACAAGTGGAAGTGGAAACGGCTAAATTGAACCTTTCCTACACAGTGATCACAGCGAAAGAAAGTGGTTACGTTTCTAAGATTCCTGTTCAGGCAGGACAGTTTATCCAGGCTGGTTCTCAATTGTTCAGCGTGGTATTGAGCAATCAGAAATGGGTGGTTGCCAACTTCAAAGAAACACAGGTTGAAAAAATGGTGGAAGGACAAAAAGTAGAGATTGAGATCGATGCTTATCCTGACCAGAAATTCCAGGGAACAATCAGCTCTTTCTCTCCGGCAACTGGTTCTGCATTCGCATTGCTTCCTCCGGACAACGCCAGTGGAAACTTCGTGAAAGTAGTTCAGAGACTTCCGGTGAAGATCACGTTTGACAATCTTAATGAAGATATTATGAAGAAACTACGCGTTGGAATGAACGTTCAAACGACGGTTTCCCTTAAATAATTAAAAAATTAAGAGATTTTGATATTAAGAAATTCGATAATCTCTCAATTCCTGAATTTCAAAATCTCTTAATAAAAAATAAAACAATGCAAGACGATTCATTAGTAGAATATGGATTCCGCAGAACCATTATTACCATCACCGCCATTATGTGCGCCCTTCTGGAGATTGTGGATTCCACGATCGTGAATGTGGCCCTAAATGAGATGAAAGGTAATCTTGGCGCCACACTTTCCGAAGTGGGTTGGGTCATCACCGCTTATGCCATTGGTAACGTCATTATCGTTCCGATGACAAGCTGGTTGTCTCAGCAGTTCGGAAGACGAAATTATTTTGCGGCGTCCATCATTATATTCACGATTTTTTCTTTTCTCTGTGGTAATGCCACCAACATTTGGGAACTGGTATTTTTCCGATTGATGCAGGGAATTGGAGGTGGAGCACTTTTGGTGACTTCGCAGACGATCATTACAGAATCCTATCCGGTAGAGAAGAGAAGTATGGCTCAGGCGATCTATGGTCTGGGTGTTATCATCGGGCCAACTTTAGGTCCGCCTTTGGGAGGTTATATTGTTGATAATTACAGCTGGCCTTATATTTTTTATATAAATATTCCTTTGGGAATCATCGCGACATTATTGACGATCCAGTTCGTAAAAAGTCCGAGATACTCCGAGAAACGTTCAGCTTCCGATGTCGATTGGGCAGGGATTGGATTGCTGGCAGCCTTCGTAGGTTCATTGCAGTACATTTTGGAAAGAGGCCACGAGGACGATTGGTTCGAAAGCAAAGCCATCGTTTTCTTGACGATCACGGCAGTTGTAGGCTTCATCCTTTTCATTTGGCGAGAACTCACCTTCAAATATCCGATCGTAGAACTTAGAGTTTTGAAGAATGGAAACCTGAGGATCGGAACCATTATGTCCTTCGTTTTAGGATTTGGTTTGTACGGTTCCACGTTCATTGTGCCACTTTATACACAAAGTATTTTGGGCTGGACAGCCTTGCAATCAGGCGCATTAATGATTCCTGCGGCATTGACCACCGCTTTTATGATGCCGATCATCGGACAGTTGCTTACAAGAGGAGTCAAACAACAGATCTTGGTAGCATTAGGATTATTAATATTCTTCGTCTATAGTTTCTGGGGTTACAAAATTATCACACCAGATACTGGCAAAGACGCCTTCTTCTGGATGTTGATCGTCCGTGGAATGGGATTGGGATTATTATTTATTCCAATTACATCCTTATCACTTAGTACTTTGAAAGGTCCCGAGATCGGTCAAGGTGCCGCTTTCACAGGAATGATGCGTCAGCTCGGAGGTTCATTCGGGATTGCTGCTATCACGACTTTTATCGCCAACAAAAGTGAACTTTATAGAAGCACGCTTGTCGCACATTTGGATGTCAACGACTTGGATGTTCAGCAGAGAGTTGCTGGACTCAAGGCAAGTTTCATTGCAAAAGGAATGGCGCCGGACAAAGCGCTTCAATCGGCCTATCAGATTCTAGATTATGGCGTTACGAAACAGGCTACAGTACTGTCTTATATGGATGTTTTCCTTTATCTGGGATTGATGTTCCTCATCTGTATCCCATTCGTACTATTCGTAAGAGAACGCAAAGGCAAGGGCGAGAAGATCGACCTTAGCTCAGCGCATTAATATTTATTTTTTTTTAGTTATTTGTGTAAAAACTCAGGATCAGAAATGGTTCTGAGTTTTTTCATTAAATATTAGCAAAAATGTTTTTTTTATTCATTCGTAAAAGCATAGTTTTGCAAAAAATAATCATGAAAAAAATTTTTACTTATTTATTTACTATTCTTTCGACTTTCTTTTTTGCTCAAAATGATGGTACATTAGATACTAATTTTGGAACTTCCGGCTTTTTGAAATATGATAGTCAGTCATATGGTACATGTTTAGAATTGGATTCTAATCAAAATCTGATTGTAGGTACATACCGTAGTCAAACATTTAAATTCTATAGGTTTTCACAAATTGGACAATTAGATGCTAGTTTTGGGTCAGAAGGTGAAGCTGGTATTTACTTAGGAGGACAAAATGCAGTTTTATATGATATGAAAATATTGCCAAATAACAAAATTATGGCAGTAGGGTATTGGAACGACGGTAGTAATAGGGTAGATTTTATTGTTATTAGATTAAACGCAGATGGCTCCTTAGATACCTCATTTAATAATACTGGAAAATTAACAATTGCTTTTGGAACAGGTGAGGATGTAGCAAAAGCAGTAACAATACAATCAGACGGTAAAATTTTGGTTGCAGGTGAATCGTTTACCGGTTCGTACAAAGATATTGCAGTTGCAAGAATTAATACTAATGGTACATTAGATACAACATTTAGTGATGATGGTAAATTGACAACTGACGTTTTGGGTAACGATGATTATGTAAGGGACATTGCAATTAATAAAGATGGTAAATTTGCTGTTACAGGTTATAGTTATGGTCCTTCTAGCGCTGCAGATTTTGCAGTTGTTAAATATAATACAAACGGTTCATTAGATACATCATTTAGCGTAGATGGAAAGCAGGTCATTACCCTAGGTCCTAACAATGATAATCCCATTGGTATAGCATTTCAGAATGACAACAAAATAATTGTTGGAGGTGCATATTTCAGTTCAATCAATAACAGAGACGATTTTGCAATAATAAGATTGAATGCAAATGGGACATTGGATACAACATTCAACGGTGATGGTATTTTTAGTACAGCGATTGGTAATTCTGATGATACACCACAATCAATGAAATTACAAAGTGATGGTAAAATATTATTATTAGGAAATTATCGTTCAGGCTCGTATACAGATATTGCTTTGATAAGAGTTACAAATACTGGCTATTTAGATCCTACATTTGGAACCAATGGAATTACAAAGCAATCTTACATGAACGGGTCTTACTTCCGGGATATGGTGTTGACAAATAATGGCAAGATATATCTAGTAGGCTATGCTAATCTTGATATTCTATTAGCTCGTTTCAATTCATCAATTATTTTATCTGCAGCTGATAATAAATTTAATGAAATTGAATTATTTCCTAATCCAGTTGTAGATGTTCTGAACTTTAATCAAAATATTGAAAAAACTGAGTTGTATTCCTTAGATGGTAAATTAATCAGAACTGACAATAATATTGACAGACTTAATTTAAATAATCTTCCAAAAGGTGTCTATAACTTAAAAATGAATATTGTTGGCAACCAAAATGAAGCAGTTGTCAAGAAGATCATTAAGAAATAAGCACTTACAAAATTAATAATCTGTAAAAACTCGGTTTCAATTTGATTCCGAGTTTTTTTTGGCACTGATTTTTCTGCTGATCGTTTATCGCTCAATTACCTCAAAACCAAATCTTATGCTGCCTCTCGCTTCTCAACTGATCTATCTATTCGTCATCGCACTTCCCGTCGCTTGCGTCGCCTGGACGGTCACTCACGAGGAAATTTTCCGAGAACCGAGGGAATATTGCCAAAATGTTTGTGGCACTGCCAAATCACTGGCGAAGCGAAAATTCTTCTACCTCTTCACCTGCGAGTACTGTTTCAGCCATTACATTAGTTTCATATTTCTCGTCATCACGCAGTACAAGCTGCTTTACGACGATTGGCGCGGTTACCTGCTGGCATTTTTTGCGCTCGTCTGGGTCGCCAATTGGTATATGAGTCTCTTCGGCTACCTGCGCCAAAGCCTGAAAGTCGAGAAGATAGAAGCCAACATCAAAGACATCGACCTCAAAGAACTGGAAAGCGAAAAGTAATGATTTAAATCATCAGGAGCCGGGAACCTGCTGTCCGCTGCAATCTTTTTTGCTTCACGTTTTGTCACACTGAATTTCGCGCAGCCTATGCAAAAAAGGATTTACGCTACCATCAGGGCTAGGGAGTTTCCACCGTATCCAAGTTTTTCCATCCCAATAAAAATCACTCAAACCCTCCAACTCTCCAACTCTCCAACACTCAAACCCTCAAACCCTCCAACTCATCATATCCACCGCAACTTCGCCGCCATCACACAGGCTTCTGTCATATTCCCGACACGCAGTTTCTCCAGAATATTCTGCCGATGCCGATTCACGGTATTGATGCTGATGAAAAGCAACTCCGCAATCTCCTTACTTCGTTTGCCATCCTGAATCATCTTCAAAATTTCCTTTTCCCGACCCGATAGAAACGCAGAATTCCCGGCCTCTGTCTGATGAATGACCGAACTGTTCGCCGTATTGATGATCATCCCGTGATGAAGAGACGAATGCAGAAAATCAAAATGATAAAGGCAAAGCGCCAGTTCCACATTTTTATCATCCGCGTTGGTGAAGTAAAACATCTTGTGGAGAATCGCTTTCTGCTTTTGGTTGTCAGCAATTCTCAATCTGCTCACCACACAATAATCTTTGTGCTCCTCAAAAGGAATGGTCTTAATGAATTGAAAAAACTGCAGCTCCAGCAAATGCTTCTGCAAAACATCTTCAGCATTTAATTTCGCAAAAAGTTCTTCCTCCCAAATGCTCTCAATTTCCTGAAAATCTTTATCCTGAAAAATCGTCAACTCATCCGCCAATTTCCCTGAATAAACATAACTTCTATTATTTTGAAGGTCGCTCAAAACTGCAATGCCGTTCTCTAAATCCACAAAATTCTGTGAAATTTCCTGACATTTTTGAAGCTGTAAATTTTCGCTTTCAAAAGTGGAAGAGAATTCCTGTTGGAGGAGTTTTTCGTTGAGGTCGGATTGGATGGTTTTCATTAAAGAAATGGTTATTTATCAGTATTGGTTTGCAATTTTTAAGCTTGTAAATTTGCCCTTTATCAAAATAAAAATACAATGAATAATCTGAACGAAAAAGAAAAAATGCTGAACGGAGAAATCTATGACGCGTCAGACAAACATCTCACCAAAGAAAGAAATATCGCCAAAGACCTCTGTTTTGAATACAATCACCTTCAGCCTTCCAAGCTCAAAGAAAGAAAAGCATTAATCAAAAAACTCTTCGGCAAAACCGGAAAAATGTTTCATATCGAACAACCTTTCTACTGCGATTACGGCTACAATATCGAGATTGGCGAGAACTTCTACACCAACGTGAATGTTGTAATTCTTGATTG
The DNA here is from genome assembly GCF_021261315.1 of Epilithonimonas sp. JDS. GTDB lineage: Bacteria > Bacteroidota > Bacteroidia > Flavobacteriales > Weeksellaceae > Epilithonimonas. The sequence continues at coordinate 700,325 of NZ_JAJSAX010000002.1, read as the reverse complement.
TGCAAAAGTCACTTTCGGAGACAACGTGATGATTGCACCCAACTGCGGATTCTACACAGCTGGTCATCCTTTCGATGTCGAGCAGCGCAACAAAGCTTTGGAATATGCTTATCCAATCACGGTTGGAAACAATGTCTGGATTGGCGCAGGCTGCAGCATCCTTCCCGGCGTCACGATTGGTGACAATACGGTGATAGGAGCGGGAAGCGTGGTGACGAAAGATATTCCTGCCAATGTTTTAGCGGTCGGAAATCCTTGCAAAGTCATCCGTGAACTATAAAATCAATCAAGATTAAAATGAAAAAAATAATACTGTCCTCCATCATATTTCTGAACTTGTTTTCAGGATTAAAAGCCCAATCTCTTGAAAAAATGACCTGGTTCAACGAGCCTTCTCAGTGGGAAATCAAAGACAAAAAACTGATAATGAACGTCACGCCACAAAGTGACTACTGGCGGATTTCACACTACGGTTTTACGGTCGACGACGCGCCATTTTACTATTCAACTTACGGCGGAGAATTCGAAACCAAAGTGAAAATTACCGGAGATTATAAAGCCCGCTTCGACCAAATGGGACTGATGCTGAGAATTGATGAACAAAATTACATCAAAGCCGGCGTAGAATTCGTGGACGGAAAATTCAATCTGAGTACCGTCGTTACTCACAAAACCAGCGACTGGAGCGTGATTGTTTTAGAAAAAACGCCACCATTTGTCTGGATAAAAGCAGTACGAAGACTCGATGCGGTCGAGATTTTTTATTCCTTCGACGACAAAGAATATGTGATGATGAGAAATGCCTATCTGCAGGACAACACACCTGTACAAGTCGGATTTATGGCGGCAAGTCCGGATGGAAACGGCTTCAAGGCTACTTTCGAAAACTTCTCGGTCAAACATCTTCCCGACCATCGCCGGTTGGAATGGCTGAAGAAAAATCAGTAAAATATGGAAACCACAGAAGTCAAAAAAGGAATATTTAATTCTTTTGTGACTTTTGTAGTTTACTCTTAACCAATCAAATCCAAAAACTCCTGTTCATCAAGAATCGTAATCGTCCCAATATCCTGAGCTTTTTTCAGTTTGCTTCCTGCTTTTTCACCAACCACCAGATAATTCAGATTTTTAGAAACCGCAGAAATATTTTTCCCGCCGTGTTTCTCCACCATTTCTTCCGCAGATTCTCTTGTGAACAGCGATAATTTTCCAGTGAACAAAAACGTTTTTCCGTCCAAAGCATTCGATAAAACTTCATTTGTATTTTCTCCTTTTTCCAGCTGAACGCCGTAGGATTTTAATCTTTCAAGCATCAGAATATTTTCAGGATTATTAAAGAAATCAACGATGCTCACCGCAATTTTCATCCCGATATCTTCCACCTGACATAATTCTTCAGCCGTTGCTTTTCTCAAATCATCAATCGTGTTGAAATTTTTCACCAATTTCTTCGCAACCGTTTCACCAACGTGTTTGATGCCAATTCCAAACAACACTTTTTCAAACGGAATTTCCTTTGATTTTTCAATGCCATCAATGATATTCTGAGCCGATTTTTCAGCCATTCTTTCCAGAGGCAGAATCTGTTCTTTCGTTAAAGCATAAAAGTCTGCAGGATTTTCAATCAGTCTTTCTTTGTATAACTGCTCGATGGTCTCACTTCCCAGATTATCAATATTCAAAGCCTTTCGGGAAACATAATGAATCATTCTTCCTACCACCTGAGGCGGGCAATGCAAATCATTGGGGCAGAAATGAATTGCCTGGTCTTCCAATTTTATCAATTCAGTTCCGCACTCCGGACAGTTTTTGATGTACTCGATTTCTTTGCTGTCTGATGTTCTTTTTTCCTCGTTGACGCCGACGATTTTAGGAATAATTTCACCACCTTTTTCCACATACACAAAATCGTGTTCGTGCAAACCGAGTTTTTTAATAATATCTTCATTGTGAAGAGAAGCACGTTTTACGGTCGTTCCTGCTAATAAAACTGGTTTCAGATTCGCCACAGGTGTAATTGCTCCGGTTCTTCCAACTTGGTAAGTCACCTTTTCAAGTTCAGTTTCTACTTTTTCGGCTTTAAATTTATAAGCCATCGCCCAACGTGGAGATTTGGCAGTATAACCAAGCTGTCTCTGCTGTTTTAATGAATTGACTTTCAGTACGATTCCATCAATTTCAAAAGGCAAATTATGTCTTTCCGTATCCCAGAAATTGATAAATTCTTTTATTTCATCTAAATTTTTGCAGAGTTTTGCCTGAGCCGAAATTGTAAAACCCCAATCGTGTGCTTGATGAAGCAGTTCCCAATGACTTTCCGCCGGAACTTCCTGCGACACAAACTGATACAAAACCGAAGATAATCTCCGTTTTCTCACTTCACCGCTGTCCTGCATTTTCAGACTTCCGCTTGCCGTATTTCTTGGGTTCATAAAAAGGTCAAGACCTTCTTCCTCACGCTGTTTATTGATTTTATCAAAGTTTTTTCTCGTCAGATAAATTTCACCACGCATAAAAAAACGTTCAGGAAAATCTCCAGCTAGTTTTACCGGAATATCTGAAATGGTTTTCACGTTGGAAGTGATTTCATCACCTTGAAAACCGTCGCCACGCGTAACAGCCTGTACCAGCTTTCCGTTTTCATACAAAATAGAAATCGAGGCACCGTCATATTTTAATTCAGCAACAAATTCTACAGGTTCATCAATCGTTTTAATGATGCGTTTTTCCCAGTCTGCCAAGTCATCAAAATCGTAAGAATTATCTAAAGAGTACATTCTAAACTGATGCTGAATGGTCGGGAAAATCTTGGTCACACCGCCACCAACACGCACGGTCGGAGAGTTGTCATCGTGAAATTCCGGATGTTTGGCCTCCAAATCCTGAAGTTCTTTTAATAATAAATCAAATTCAAGGTCAGAAATGCTCGGCTCATCCATCAGATAATAGTTTTCATTATGCTGGTTGAGTTCTTTGCGGAGCTGTTCTATCTTTTGTTGAATGTTTTCGGACATTGGGAATTAATTTTTACAAATGTAGGCATTAGAATAAAAGTTCAAAAGTGAATTCTGAACTAAACGTGCTTTGGGAAAAATCAAACCAAAACTTCACTCGGAGATATTCCAAATTCTTTTTTGAAGGCAAAAGAAAAGTGCGACAGGTCTTCGAATCCTAAGTCCAGATAAATATCGTTGGGTTTTCGTTTTTCATTTCGAAGCAAAAAATGAGCTTCCTCAAGTCGTTTTTGAGTCAGCCATTTTCCGGGATTTAGTCCAAATATTTTCTGGAAATCACGTTTGAAGGAAGACAGACTTCTTCCCGTCAAATAAGCGAATCTTTCCAGATGAATGTTGAACCGAAAGTTGCGGAGCATAAATTCCTCCAGATCAATTTTTTCCGGTGCGCCAAAGTTGAAGAAGACATTCGACAACTCAGGATTGTTCTTCAGTAATATCAATAATAATTCTTCCCGCTTGATATCGGAAAAATTATCGTCTATCTTTTCGCCGTCACCATAATATGGCTGCAAAGAATCTATAAAATTTCGAATCAATGGACTTTTTTCCAAATTTAAAAACGAATCATTGCTGGAGAATGCAGTCGCTGAAAAAGGGTTTCGTTCAAGGAATTTTTTAAGGAATGCTTCATCAAAAATGATGATTATTTTTTCGAAATCGTCATCATTTTTATATTTGGTATATCGCACCAAATGATTTTTTCTGGCAATGTAATAATCGCCTTCATTCACTTGGTAGTTTTTGTTTCCATTGAAGGCTATCATAGAACCTTTCATCAAAACAATGAAAAAATGCTCTGGAATAAATTGTTCCGGCGAAATTTCCGGACCCAAATGACAGGATTGGATGTTGTTAAATTTCAAAGTATTGAGATTTGTCTTAATGTAAAATTACAATTTGTTTCAAGAAAAAAGTACGAATGCAAGTTACATTCGTACTTTTCGGGTTAGATTATTTCAAACTGTCAACGCTCGATAATATGGCTTCATCACGGCTTCGTGGCGTCCAGCCTAAGATGGTTCTTGCTTTTTCGTTTGACATTTGTTTATAAAATTCTGGCGCTGGCTTTTCCAAGTTGGCAATATGCGCAGATTTTTCAGGTCTTTCTTTTTTGATTAATTCTGCAACATCGGAGAAACTAATGACGCCATCCGAACTGGCAATGAATCTTTCGCCAACGGCTTTCGGACTTTCCATTGCTTTGATATGGATATCTGCCACATCGCGTACATCCACGATTCCCATTGTGAAATTACCACTTTCTTTGGTAGTACCGTTTATAATTTCAATGACCGCAATATCCAGTGATGCGGAGGTGATTTCGCCCAAAACCGGTCCGAAAATCCCAACCGGGCAGATGACAGAAAGTTCCAGACCTTTTCCTTCATTTTCCACATAATCCCAAGCGGCTTTCTCTGCGACCGTTTTCGACTTGATGTAGGCAGGAAGTGGAACATTGGTGTCGGTCCAGTCTTCTTCTGTAAAAATATGACCTTTGACATCGATGCTGTAACCAATTGCAGCAAAAGAAGAGGTTAAAACAACACGTTGTACGCCAGCTTTTTTTGCGGCTTTCAAAACGCGCAGTGCGCCATCACGAGCTGGTATTATCAATTCGTTTTCATCTTTTGGTTCTCCTGCGGGAAACGGCGATGCGATGTGCAGGACGTAATCAGCACCTTCCACGGCCTCATCCCAGCCTTTATCCTCAGAAAGATCGGCTTCAAAAAACTGAAGATTCTCAAAATCCGAAATGCCGCCTTCTTTCAAAGCGTTGATGATGATGTCTTTCTTTGAAATGGAGCGAAGTGTGGTTTTGACATTGTAACCTTTCTGTAACAATTGTAAAATCGTGTGAATTCCGACAAAGCCAGTTCCTCCCGTTACTAATACTGTTTTATTTTTCATTTTCTAAAAATTTATTGATGCAAAATTCCGAAATAATAATCTGGTTTACTTTGTTTAAAAGTTCAATTTTTCTTTGTTGTGAAGTTTACAGCTGTTACAAAATTATTCAAACCTGTTTATTGATTTAATAGACAAGCTGTTAATTGAAAAGGTAAAAGTAGTTGCATTTCTGGGTTTATCAGACATCATTTCTCCCGATTTTACTATCTTTATCGTCATCAAATAAAAAGATATGAAGCGAAACACTTTGTTCACGATGTCTGCCGTTTTCTTTGCAGTCCAATTTTCTAACGCTCAAACCAAATCAACAGAAAAACTCAATCCGATTGTCGAAAGTTTTGTCAACGAGGCCAACAACAATTCCCAACTCGAGGAGATGGCCTATGAACTTTTGGATGGCATCGGACCAAGATTGGTAGGAACGCCAGAAATGCTTTCCGCCAATAATTACACCGCCGATAAACTGAAATCTTGGGGCATCGAAGCAAACCTTCAGCAATTTGGAACGTGGAAAGGCTGGCAACGAGGAACCACACACGTGGATATGGTTTTTCCAAGAACAAAAACTTTGTCGGCAACGCAATTGGCTTGGAGTCCATCAACCAAAAAAGCTGTTGAAGCGGAAGCGGTAATTCTTCCCAAAGTGACTTCCAAAGCCGAGTTTGACAAATGGTTGCCATCGGTAAAAGGAAAAATTGTTTTGATGGCGCAATATCAGAAAATTGGCCGTTCCGATGAGCAAATCAAAGAATTTGCAACGCCAGAATTATACGACAAACTGAAAGCTGAAAAGCAACAAGCGACCAAAGATTTTCAAGAATACATCAAAACTATAGGCTACGACAACAACACGTTGCCAGAAGCTTTGGAAAAAGCAGGTGCATCGGGCATCGCGATTTCCAACTGGACGGGAATTATGAGCACCAACCGTATTTTCGGAGCCAAGACCAAAAAGATTCCAATGTTCGATATTGATTTGGAAGATTACGGAATGCTCTATAGAATGGCGGAGAAAGGCGCGAAACCGAGAATCAAAATCGATACACAATCCAAAGTTCTTCCAGAAGCGAAATCCTTCAATACCATCGGAATCATCAAAGGAAAAGAGAAACCAAACGAATATGTCATTCTTTCTGCTCACTTAGATTCTTGGGACGGTGCGCAAGGTGCAACAGACAACGGAACCGGAACTTTGACGATGCTCGAAACAATGCGAATCCTGAAAAAATATTACCCAAATAACAAACGAACCATCATCGTCGGACTTTGGGGAAGCGAGGAGCAAGGATTGAACGGCTCACGTGGTTTCGTTGCAGACAATCCTGAAATCATCAAAGGTGTGCAGGCGGTTTTCAATCAAGACAACGGAACGGGTAGAGTGGTGGACATCAGCGGACAAGGTTTCAAAGATTCTTACGCGTACATCGGAAAATGGCTGGATGCCGTTCCTAAAAAAGTGAAGGACAACATCAAGACCAACTTCCCGGGAATGCCTGGTGGAGGCGGTTCCGACCACGCTTCTTTCGTTTCGGCTGGCGTGCCTGGATTCTCTTTGAGTTCACTTAACTGGGGCTATTTCGGTTACACCTGGCACACGACCAAAGACACTTATGACAAAATTGTCTTTGATGAGTTGAAGAACAATGTGATTCTGACAGCCACTTTAGCTTATATGGCTTCCGAAGACCCAGAATTCACTAGCCGTGAAAAAAGAGTAATGCCAAACGACGAAAAAGGCGAACCAATGAAATGGCCAGTTGCACGAGAGCCGAAGAGAACAAGCAACGATGAATAATAATTTCCAATCGTGCTAAGCTGAGGTTTTAACGAAGTTAAACTTTGTGCCTTAAAATCATAAGTTTTATATGATTAAATCTTAGTGCCTTTGCGTTAAATTTCAATTCTCAATAATATTAAAAATGAAGAAACTAATTCTAGGATTAACGATTTTAAGTTCAATAATAATGAATGCCCAAACCCAAATCATCGCGCACAGAGGCTATTGGCAAACCAATCCGCCAACGACAGAAAATTCTTTGAAGGCTTTAGAGAATGCGCAAAAGCTGAAAATCTACGGCGCAGAATTCGATGTGAGAATGACCAAAGATGGCGTTCTCGTCATCAACCACGATGAGCACCACGGCAAAATGGAAGTCTCTGAAACGGACTTCAAAACATTGGAAAAACTCAAACTTTCCAATGGCGAGAAGTTTCCCATTTTGAAAGATTATTTGAAACAAGGTAAAAAAGATTCGTCTCTCAAATTAATTGTTGAAATCAAACCTGCAAAAACGCCAGAAATTGAAAACGAAATTGTGAAGAAAACCATTCAAACCATCAAGGATTTGAAGTTGGAATCTCAGAGCGAATTCATTTCTTTTAGTTTGAATGTTTGTAAAGAAATCAAAAAAGTAGAACCGAAATTCAAAGTACAATATCTGGAAGGAAATCTTTCGCCTCAACAGATAAAAGCCGAAGGATTGGACGGCATCGATTATCATTACAGCGTGTTCGAAAAGAATCCAACGTGGATTTCAGAAGCGAATGCCTTAGGATTAATTACCAATTCCTGGACTGTGAATGACCTTGAAGTTTACAAAAAACTGAAAGAACAAGGTTTGAAATTCGTCACCACGAATGTTCCAGACCAATTGAAATAGGTTTTCATCGCAAAGTCGCAATTAATTTTTGTGATTGAGATATTAAAAGTCGCAAAGTTTTTTTTGCGACTTTTTTTGACATTTGTAATTCAATCAAGTTTGCGCCTTTGCGATAAAATCCACCGTCTTATAGACTTACCAAATGATAAGATTTCATTAAATCTAATTGCAATGTTTCTTTTCTAAACAATCGTTTGGTAAATTTGCACCTTCAAAATGATTACAATGAATTTAAAAGGAAAAAACGCCATCATCACTGGTGGTGGAAGAGGCCTTGGGAAAGCGGTTGCGCAAATCCTAGCCAATGAAGGCGTGAACGTCGGCATCACAGGAAGAAACGAAAATTATCTCAAAATAACAGCAAACGAACTGAAAGCAACTGGCGTGAAAGTAGCCTACGCCGTTTTCAGTGTGGACAACGAATTGGAAGTGAAAGCCGGAATCGAGTCGCTGGCAGAGCAACTTGGCGGTGTGGATATTTTGGTCAACAACGCTGGAGTAGGCGACTTTGGAAGCATCGAGGAAATGCCTTCTGAAACTTGGGAGCAGGTCATTAAAACCAATCTTTTCGGTGTTTATTACGTGGCGAAAGCGGTTCATCCTTTCTTGAAAGAAAAAGGTCAGGGTGATATCGTGAATGTAGCTTCCACAGCAGGTTTGAAAGGTGGACCGAATATGTCAGCCTACGCCGCTTCGAAAGCCGCAGTGGTTTCATTATCACAATCGATGATGGCGGAATGGAGAAAGGAAAACATCCGTGTCATCACTTTGACGCCAAGTACAATTGCTTCGGATATGAGCATCAACGGCGGTTTGACGGACGGCAATCCAGACAAAGTGCTTCAGCCGGAAGACTTTGCAGAATGGGTAAGAGATATCCTGAAAATGAACAGACGCGCATTGATTGCCAACGGTTCTATTTTCTCCACGAATCCTTAAGTTTAAAAATGATAAAGCAAAAGCGGTTTTACAACAATGTAGACCGCTTTTTTATTGGATTAATCTTTTCTTTTCAAAACTTTCCCCCGTGGCTCATTCCCTTCATAGAGCGCAATATCGGAATGTAGGAACTGTGCGGCGGCCGCGGAATCTTCAACTTTAATAGAACTTCGCTGTATCATTTCTGATTCGAAATCGGATAGGACGCTTTTCCTGATTCCATCGGTTCGCCATTGCGATAATGGTCTGCATTTTTTTGAGATTTCACGAGCTAAGGACAACGCATCCAACAAAGCCTGATTGGCACCTTGCCCTTTGAAAGGACTCATCGGGTGCGCGGCATCGCCAATCAACGTGGCTTTTCCGAAGTTTTTCATTAATTCTGACGTGAGCAATGCGCGGTCATAAACAGGATATCCGGAAATCTGACTTGCCAATGTAGCGTTGATGATTTCAGGAATAGGCGAGTGCCAATTGGTTCGTCGGATGGCTTCTTTCTTAAGCGCTTCTGAACCTTTACTGCTTAGGTTTTTCGCTTCGTCCTCAGACATAGGAAAACTGAGTTGCCACATTATGGAATCGGCATCAAATGGCATCATATAAATCCTTTCATTCCCATTGGCTGTCTGAAATACCGTGGCTGAATCTAACAAATGATGGTCTGGATTTTCTAATACATTCAATGGGCAAATGCCTAAAATCACGATGCAATCCAAATAACGTAAAGGGGAAATTTCTTCACCAATTAAAATATTTCGAACGGCACTTCGGATACCGTCTGCACCGACTATGATATCAGCTTTTTCAATTGTTGATTCGCCATTGACTTGAAAGTTAAGGTCAATTTTACCGTCTTGAGTTTCATTAAAATCAATGAGTTGATGTCCCCATTTTATCTTGTCATTTCCGCCCAATTGTTCTATGAATGCGGAACGGAGCGATTGTCTGGCGATATGGATATTGGTCTTTTTAGGAGATTGCTTTTCGGAATTTTGAAGCCACTTTCGCATTCCCCATTCGGCAACCACTTTTCCGTCGGGTGTGTGAACCAGATGTCTTGTGGAGACCACACCTTTTTCCAGTTTTGAAATTCCAAAACCTTCAATTGCTTTGCTGGCTTGCTGTAAGGTAAGCCCATAGCCTTGCGACCGTTCATTAAAACTATTGTCGCGCTCATAAATGGTAAACGGAATGCCACGATGCAGACAAGCCACGGCCAACGCAACACCGCCAATCCCAGCACCGATGATGGCGACGTGCGGAAGATTTTCTGTATCCGGAATTGGAAAATTATCAGACGCAATCAATCCTGAGCCAGAGCAAGTTGGGCAAACATACCAATTCGCTTCTGGTGGAGTAGGTTCAATTCCATCACGGCCTGCTTTTTCAAATTCCAACAAGGCTTTTTGGTAATGAAAGCGCGCACTTTTCTTGATTCTCCGCTTTTTCTTTCCGAGGCCTAGGCAGTCTTTGCAGATGGCGAAAAAAGGTGTTTTGGTTTGCATTTTATTATGGTCGTTCTGATAGAATTAGAACTTTATCAATTTTTATAACCACAAAAGTCACAAAAGCTGTACTTTTTTGTAAGTTATTCAAAAGTGAAAAAAAGGTCAAAGTTATGTAGTTATCTTTTTTGCTCTTCTGCAATGATGAATGTTTATTTTTCTGTTGTGACTTTTGTGGTTAACACTTACAAAATCATCGTCAACTGAATTCTTTTCCTCGCCTCATCTACTTCCACCACCTTTACCTGAACGTGCTGATGTAGCTTTACAACCTCATTCACGTCCGAGACAAAACCGTCTTTCAATTGTGAAATATGAACCAATCCACTTTCTTTGATTCCCAAATCTACGAAACATCCGAAAGCCGTAATGTTGTTCACAATGCCTGGAAGTATCATTCCTGGGTTGAGATTTTTAATTGATTTTACATTTGGGTCAAACTCAAAAACTTTGGCTGACTTTCTTGGGTCCAATCCTGGTTTTTCCAGTTCTTTCAAAATATCCTTAATTCCTAGAATTCCTATTTCTGGCGTGATGTATTTTTCTGGATTGATGAGCGCGATTTTTTCTTTATTCGAAATCAAATCTTCGGTTTTAAGACCGAGGTCTTTCGCCATTTTCTCAATGGTCTTATAAGCTTCCGGATGCACTGCCGAATTATCCAAAGGATTTTTTGCATTCTTGATTCTGACGAAAGCTGCTGCTTGTTGAAAGGCTTTTTCGCCCAACCTTGGCACTTTTTTGAGTTCTTTTCTTTCCGTGAAGGCACCGTTTTCTGTTCGGTAATTCACGATGTTCTCAGCCATTTTTTCTCCGATTCCAGAAACATAACTTAATAGCGATTTGCTCGCAGTGTTAAGATTTACACCAACTGAGTTCACGGAACGGATTACCGTATTGTCCAATTCCTCTTTCAGTTTGGTCTGGTCCACATCGTGCTGATACTGCCCAACACCAATGGATTTGGCATCGATTTTTACGAGTTCTGCCAACGGGTCGGCCAATCTTCGTCCGATAGAAACTGCGCCTCGAACTGTGACGTCATAATTTGGAAACTCGTCTCTAGCAATCTTGCTGGCCGAATAGATGGAAGCGCCGGCTTCTGACACTACAAAAACCTGAATCGGTTTATCGAAAGCGATTTTCTTAATGAAAAATTCCGTTTCTCGTCCAGCCGTTCCGTTTCCGATGGAAATGGCCTGAATATTATAGGCATTTACCATCGAGCGGATTTTCTTCATCGCCATTCCGGTTTCGTTCTGTGGCGCGTGTGGATAGATGGTTTCGTTGTTTAGTAGGTCGCCTTTCTCATCCAGACAAACCACTTTGCAACCGGTCCTGAATCCTGGGTCGATTGCCAAAATCCTTTTTTCTCCCAATGGCGACGCTAGCAATAATTGCTGAAGATTCTCAGAGAAAACCTCGATGGCTTTGATGTCTGCTTTTTCTTTGGCTTCCTGCAATGCTTCGTTGGAAATGGCAGGTTCCAAAAGGCGTTTGTAAGAATCTGCAATGGCGAGTTCTATTTGTTTGGTCGTGGAATTGTTGCTTTTGATGACGGCATTTTCCATCATTTCTAGCGCTTCTTCTTTGTCACCATCGACAGAAACTTTCACAAAACCTTCGTTCTCTGCGCGGAGCATTGCTAATAATCTGTGGCTTGGGATTCGGTTCAGCGCTTCCTGCCACTCAAAATATTGGGAGAATTTCTGAGCGGCTTCATCTTCTTTTTTAGTCTTTACAACTTTTGAAGAGATAATTGCTTTTCTTTGAAAAAGTCGTCGGAGGTTTTTTCGGATGTACAGATTTTCATTGATCCATTCTGCGATGATGTCTCTCGCGCCTTGGAAAGCTTCTGCTTCATTTGCCACATCCTTGTTGAGGTATTTTGAAGCAAGAAATTCCACATCGTCATTGCGCTGACTCATAATGATTTTAGCCAAAGGTTCCAGACCTTTTTCTCTGGCTGAATCCGCTTTGGTTTTCTTTCGTTTTTTATAAGGCAGATAAAAATCTTCCAATTCTTGAAGGTCAAAACTCTGTTCTATTTTTTGTTTGAGTTCAGGATTCAGCGCATTCTGTTCTTCGATGGATTTCAGGATGCTTTCTTTACGTTTTGTGATCTCATCAAACTGTTTGTTTAGCTTGAAGATATTTTCAATCGCCACCTCGTCCAGATTACCGGTGCGGTCTTTTCTGTAGCGGGCAATGAAGGGGATGGTACAATCTTCTGCAAGGAGCTGAAGAGTGCTGTCTATGCTTTTGGAGGATATATTTAGCTGTTTCTGTATAAAGTCTGAAGAAGTCATCTCTAAGTTTTGAAAAGCGAAAATAGTGTTTTGTAATGAAAACTGAAGATTGCATCATCTCTAATTTTTCAAAATAGGAACCGTGAAATTGACTGAGGTTAAAATGGTAGTTGGTGACCTCATCAAAACTGTTTTTTGAACAAATTAAAATTATATTTTATTATCGTTGTTAAGTCTTTAAAGTGTTGAAATTTTGTGACTTAAGGATATTGTTGTGTCTTTTTTTTTATTAATTTAATGCCATCAAAAACCACAAATTATGAAAAAGAATAACAATTTCACACTAGAGGATTTATTGCTTTACATTGCTAATTGCTTCAAAGAATTGACCGATCTGCTAAAAGAACGTTTGCCAATACCAGTCCATCCTCAAGAGACCGACTATAGAGATGCTGCTGACACAAAAATTGAACTCAAAATAAGCGACAGTACCCTCTACCGATGGCGGAAAGAAGGCGAGATAGACTACATTATCAAGAAACGCAAGATTTATTACGACATTTCTTCTGTGCTGAGAAAGAAGAAGTGATAACATCTTACGGAGACTGGGCGTAGCCGAAGTTATAGTGGGTGTGGTTTCGGCTACGCTCAACCACCGCTATAAGGACGCTCAACCACCGGAAAAATGGTGCTCAATCATCAGAAAAATATTGCTCAACCATCGGAAAAATTGTGCTCATTCATCGGAAAAATAGTGTTCAACCACCGAGAAAATGGTGCTCAACCACAAGAAAAATAGTACTCAGTCAACGGAAAATTGGGGCTCAACCACCGGTGAACTAGTGGATGGCAGAAACTTTGGACCCTGAGTGGACTTATAGAAAATTTACTGCTGTGGTAGCTGTACGTAGCCATAGCCCAAATTGCGATTGCTAATAACAATTCAAACTAATAAAAATATTATGAAAGGATGGATGTATATTCTTCGCTGTTCGGATGACAGCTATTATACGGGGAGTACCAATAACCTGGAATTAAGACTTATACAGCACCAAAAAAGAGAAGGTGCCAATCATACCAAAAAGAGACTTCCTGTACAGTTGATTTATTTTGAAGAATATGAGAGAATCGACATTGCTTTTTATAGAGAAAAACAAGTTCAGGGCTGGAACAGAAAAAAGAAAGAAGCACTCATCAATGGTCAAGACGAAGAATTGAAAAAAGCTGCTGAATGTATGAATGATAGTCACTGGAAGTTATTCAAAAACTCCGGAGACTAGGTGTGATTGAAGTTAAATTGGGTGTGGTTTCGGCTACGCTCAACCACCGGGATAAGGACGCTCAACCACCGGTATAACGATACTCAACGGCAGAAAAAAGGATGCTCAATCACAAGAAATGCTACGTTCAATTATTATAATAATTTGTCTGCCATCATCATTGAATAGTTGATAGTTCCTACAATTTATTGCGGCCATTATTGTTACTAAGCATCGTAGTTGTGCTAACTGAGTGTAACAGTTTTGGTGACTGAGCGTAGAAATTTTCGTGACAGAGCATAGACGTTCTAGTGACTAAATGTAAAAGTTTTGGTGACTGAGCGTAGCCGAAGTCACCTAAACTTCCTTCGCATCATCTTCGATACTCCTTCGGGTCTTGTTCGGAAAAAACATCTTTTTTCCGAACGAGACCCGAAGAAAAGTGCTGGATGACCCGAAGAAGTATGAGACAAGTCGGTCATTTCCTGTCAAATCAAGTCACAGTCGGTCAAATCCCGTCAGGGGTGTACAACCTGTGATTTTGTGTCCTAACTTCGTGTCATTAATCAATAAAAACAAATGATTATGGCAACAATTAAAAAAGGAATCCTGGGTGGGTTCTCGGGTAAAGTGGGAACAGTAGTAGGCGCTAACTGGCGTGGCAAAGACATCATCCGAAGTCTCCCAAAGGAGTCTCAGAAAGAGCCATCTGAGAAACAACTTCTACAACAGGCCAAGTTCAAACTGGCAGTTGCTTTCTTGCAACCGCTCAAGACCATCCTTTCCCAGTACTTCGGGTCGGGCAGTGGAGTGAAATCGAGAGTGAATCTTGCTACATCTTACACCATCAATGAAGCAATGCAGGTGGTGGCCGGCATTCCGGAGCTGATGTACAACAAGGTTCTCATCACCAAAGGCGAACTCACGGGTTTCCAAAATGCGGTGCTAAGTACGCAAGTAGGCGGTGTTTTAGATTTGGAATGGGAAGACAACAGTGTGCAGGGCAATGCGTCGCCATCGGACCAGGTGAGTCTAGTAAGTTATTGCAAAGAACTCAACGATTTTCAGATCTTTGAAGGGATTGTGATGCGCTCCGACCTGATGGCCAGTGTCACGCTCCCGAACTTCTGCATCGGGAAGACCATCGAAGTCTGGGCTTTTCTCAACACAGAGAAGCAGACCTTTGCGAGCAACAGTTTTTATCTGGGCGAGCACACGGTGCTTTAGAATGAAGAATCCACTTGAGAGAGTGGATTTTTTGTGGTCTTATTTTAAAAATAAAAAAAGCAAATTGTCCCGCCTTGAATGTTATGATCATTAGTATCTATTATTTTAAAAGAATTCACGAAACATTTATAAAATAAAAATACCCCGCAGATAGGCGAGGTGCTAAATGTTTTCACAACGGAATAATCCTTATTGTGAATTGCTTTCGGATACAAATGTAAAAATTAATTATTTAACCAATTTACGGTTTTCCGTATTTATATAAATTAATTTCTATTTAATTTTAGGAATTTCAAATAAACTAGATAGTTATGATAAAAAATATACTTGGATTGGACTTGGGAGTTTCATCTATTGGATGGGCGTATGTTCAAGAAGATGATAAAAATTCTGCTAATAATAAAATTATCAAATTGGGTGTTCGTGTAAATCCTCTAACTGTGGATGAGCAGATTAATTTTGAAAAAGGAAAACCTATTACTACCAATGCGAGTAGAACTTTAGCAAGAAGTGCAAGACGAAATCTTCAAAGATTCAAGTTAAGGAGAAGTAATCTTATTGATGTTTTAAAGAAAGGAAATGTTCTTAAAGAAGGAGATTTCCTTGGAGAAGTAGGCAAGAATTCGACATTTCAAACTCAGGAATTAAGAGCGAAATCGGCGAAAGAGAAAATTGAACTTTCAGATATTGTAAAAGTTTTACTTTTAATCAATAAAAAAAGAGGCTATAAAAGCAGTAGAAAAGCGAAGAACGAAGATGAAGGACAAATCATCGACGGAATGGCTGTTGCTAAAAAACTATATGAAGAGAATCTGACTCCGGGAGAATATTCTTACCAACTTTTACTAGAGGGGAAGAAGCAGTTACCAGATTTTTACCGTTCAGATTTACAAGCAGAATTTGACAAAGTTTGGAATTTTCAAAAGCAGTATTATTCAGAAACACTAACTGATAACCTTTATAAAGAACTCCAAGGTAAAAATAAAAATGCGACTTGGGCAATTTTAAAAGAACCACTTTCCCTCGTTGGCATCAAACAAGTTGGGACGATGCAGGAGAAAAAGGTAGAAAGATATCTTTGGAGAAGTAAGGCTGTAAAAAAGCAATTAAATTTTGAGAGCCTGGCGATTGTACTTCAGGAAATTAATAGTAATCTTAATAATTCCAGTGGTTATCTTGGTGCAATCAGCGATAGAAGTAAAGAATTGTATTTCAATAATCAAACTGTTGGCCAATATCTTCATCAACAACTTAAAGTAAATCCACATACAAAACTTAAAAATCAGGTCTTTTATAGACAGGATTATTTGGATGAATTTGAAAAAATATGGGAAACTCAAGCAAAATATCATAAAGAGTTAACCAAAGAATTAAAAGATGAAGTTCGGGATGTTGTTATTTTCTATCAAAGAAAACTTAAATCTCAGAAAGGTTTAATCAGTATTTGTGAGTTTGAGAACAGGGAAATTGAGATTACAGAGAACGGAAAAATTAAAAAGAAAATTGTAGGACTGAAGGTTGCTCCAAAGTCTTCTCCATTATTTCAGGAGTTTAAAATTTGGCAGGTTCTGAATAATTTGCAGTTTCAAAACTTAGAATCCAAAGAGGTTTTTCCAGTTGATTTGGAGTTTAAACAATCAATTTTTGATGAAGTTAATATCAAAGGAAGACTTTCTGCAAAGGAAGTTTTAGATATTATGGGTTATTCCGGTAAAGAATGGAAAAATAATTTCAAAGATATTGAAGGTAACAATACGAATGAGAATCTATACACTGCTTTTCTGAAAATTATTGCCAACGAAGGAATAGAGTATCCGAAAGAGTTTAAACTGACTATTGAGGATGAAATTAAAGTATCTAAAATTCACTCTTCTGCTGAAATCATAAAACTATTTGTCAAAGAAAAACTATCTGAGTTAGGAATTAATACATCCATATTAGAGTTCAATCCAGAATTGGATGGAACTGATTTTGAGAAGCAAAGTTCCTATCAGCTTTGGCATCTGTTGTATTCTTACGAAGGTGATGATTCTCCTTCTGGAAACGAAAAACTATATGAGCTTTTAGAGAAAAAATTTGGCTTTAAAAAAGAACATTCAAAGGTATTGGCGGAAATTGGTTTTCCTCAAGATTATGGAAGCTTGAGTTCTAAGGCGATGCGAAGGATATATCCATACGTTAAAGAACATAAATATAGTGATGCTAGTCATCTAGCAGGATATAATCATTCAAAAAATTCATTGACTAAAGAACAACTCGTGAATAGAGTTTTGAAAGAGCAATTAGAAATTCTTCCTAAAAATTCTCTAAGAAACCCTGTGGTCGAAAAAATTCTGAATCAAATGATAAATTTAGTCAATGAAGTATCTAAAGAATACGGAAGACCAGACGAAATAAGAATTGAGCTTGCAAGAGAACTGAAAAATAATGCTGAGGAGCGCGCCAATATGACTTCTGAAATTAGTAAAGCGACAATACAGCATCAGAAATATGCAGAAGTCTTACAAAGAGAATTTGGAATAAAATTCCCTTCCAGAAATGACCTTATTCGATATAAATTGTATTTGGAATTGGAAAAAAATCTGTTTAAAGATTTATACACTGATGTACAAATCAAGAGAGATGAGCTTTTTACGGATAAATATGATATCGACCATATTATTCCGCAATCAAGATTCTTTGATGATAGTTTTTCTAATAAAGTTTTAGTTCCGAGAGGTGCAAATCTGAAAAAAGGAAATTTTACAGCTTTTGATTATTTGGAAATTGAAGGAAAGGAAAGATTAGATAAATTCCTCAATCTCATCAAAGAACTCTATGACAAGGGAGGAATTACAAAGGCTAAATATGAAAAACTTCAGAAAAAAGGAATTGAAATAGGAGATGGGTTTATAGAAAGGGATTTGCGAAATACACAGTATATCGCTAAAAAGGCAAAAGAAATTCTTTTTGGAATTACAAATTCTGTAGTTCCTACGACAGGAAGGATTACCGATAAGCTCCGTGAAGATTGGAATCTTGTGAATACAATGAAGGAACTTAATTTGGAAAAATACAGAAAATTAGGTTTAGCGGAAACGGTTATTAATTCTAAAGGAGAAGAGAAGCAAAGAATCATCGACTGGACCAAAAGAAATGACCATCGTCATCACGCTATGGACGCTCTCACCGTGGCTTTTACTACACATAATCATATTCAGTATTTGAATTATCTGAATGCAAGAAAAGACGAGAATCACAAACAGCATAAGGTAATTTCAAACATTGAAAATCTTATTACTAAAGTATTTGAAAAGAAAAATGGTTCAAAACAGAGAAGGTTTATAGAGCCAATTCATAACTTCAGAATTGATGCAAAAAAGCATTTAGAGGAAGTGTTAATTTCTCATAAAGCTAAAAATAAAGTTGTTACCAAGAACATTAATAAAACCAAAACAAATGGTGGATTAGTTTCAAAAGTTGTATTAACACCACGAGGGCAACTTCACAAAGAAACCATCTATGGCAGTGCAAAATTCCTTAAAACTAAAGAAGAAAAAGTATCAGGAAAATTCGACTTGGAGACCGTTTATAAAGTTCAGAATGAAAAATTCAGAAATGCTTTATTGGAAAGATTGAAAGAATCTAGTGGAGATGCTAAAAAAGCATTTACAGGCAAAAATGTTTTAGCTAAAAGTCCAATTTATCTGGATAAAGAAAAAACAGACCAAGTTCCTGAAAGTGTAATCCTGGCTTGGTATGAGGTCGGTTACACCATAAGAAAAGCAGTAAATCCGGAAAACTTTAAAGATTACAAAAATCTTGATAAAATTATTGATAAAGGTGTAAAGGAAAATTTAAAAGCACGTTTGGATGCATTTAATGGAAATGCCAAAGAAGCTTTTTCTGATTTAGAAAAGAATCCGATTTGGTTGAATGCATCAAAAGGAATTGCCATTAAAACAGTAACGATAACGGGAATCAATAATGCAGAAACTTTGCATTACAAAAAAGACCATCTTGGAAAAGAAATTCTAGATGAAAATGGTAAAAAAATACCTGTGGATTTTGTAAGTACTGGAAACAATCATCACGTAGCTATTTACGAAGATGAAGCGGGTAATTTGCAAGAGCGGGTTGTAAGTTTTTATGAAGCAGTTGAAAGAGTGAATCAAGGACTTTCGATTATTGATAGAGATTATAATCAAGGTTTAGGATGGAAGTTTCTTTTTACTATGAAACAAAATGAAATGTTTCTTTTTCCTTCAGACGATTTTAATCCAAAGGAAATTGATTTGTTAGATGAAAAGAACTTGAGTTTGATTTCTAAGAATATGTTTAGGGTGCAGAAGTTTACAATTAAAGATTATTTTTTCAGACATCATTTAGAAACTACTGTTGAGGATAATTTACTATTGAAGGGTATTACTTGGAAAAGAGAAGGCTTAAATGGAATTAGAGATATTCTGAAAGTAAGACTAAACCACTTAGGTAAAATAGTTCACATTGGAGAATATTAAAACTAAGTAGCTATGATAACCCGCTCCATCTACATCGGCAATCCTGCCTACCTCAAGCTCAAAGACGAGCAAATGTACATTATGGAACCTTCCTCCAATGAGATGAAAGGTAAAGTTCCGGTGGAAGATTTGGGGTTGTTGATGTTGGACCATTTTCAGATTACGATTTCCCATCAGCTGATTCAAAAAATGATGGGGAATAATGTCGTCGTGGTCAGTTGCGATTCTCATCATTTACCTCACGGAATTATGCTTCCGCTTTATGGACACACCGAACATTCTGACCGGGTGAAAGACCAATTGGAAGCCAGCGAACCTCTCAAAAAACAAATCTGGAAACAAACCATCGAATGTAAAATTGAAAATCAAAAAGAGGTACTGAGAAGGTTAGGGAATTATTTTGAACCAATGCTGGATTATCAAAGCAATGTAAAAAGCGGCGATGTTACCAATATGGAAGGGATTGCGGCTCAGCATTACTGGAAGTATCTCATCAGTTTGGATTTTCTCAGACAGCGTTTCGGCGATTCACCGAATCAGTTCTTCAACTTTGGATATGCTGTTCTCAGAAGCATCGTAGCAAGGTCGATTGTAGAAACAGGTTTGCTTCCGGTGCTGGGGATTTTTCATAAAAACAAATACAATCCCTATTGTCTCGCCGATGATTTGATGGAACCTTATCGACCATTTGTAGATTTGTTGGTAATGGATTGGTTGACAAAGAATCCGAATATTGAGGAACTGACAAAAGAATTCAAATCACACATCCTGCAAATCGCAACCAAAGATGTGCTGATAGACGGTAAAACAAGACCATTGTTGGTGGCAGTAAAAACAACTGCTACTTCGCTTTACAAATGCTACACAGGAGAAAAACGATTGATTTCTTATCCTGAGTTTACATAATTCCGAATTCTATATTCAAAATTTGGAATTGAGAATCTTGAATTTTAAATGATGAATGCCGAAAGGTTTAACGCTTATCGAATTATGTGGGTCTTAGTATTGTATGACTTGCCGACAGAGACCAAAGCCAATATGAAAGACGCCAATCGCTTTCGTAAAGCTTTGATGGACGATGGTTTTGCACTATTTCAGTTTTCGATGTATATGCGTCATTGCCCTAGTCGGGAAAATGCTGAGGTACATATCAAAAGAGTGAAATTTATGTTGCCAAAAGCTGGCAAAGTGGCGATAATGTGCATTACTGATAAGCAATTTGGTGATATTGAGATTTTCTTTGCAAGGAATAAAGAAGAACCGCCACCGACCTTCCAACAACTTGAATTATTCTAAATTCTGAATCCTAAAATCAAAAATAATCTACTGAAAATCAGTAGATTATTTTTTGAGGTTGTGTTGTATCTCAAAGATACTTAAAAATGAAAGCAATTCACAACCACCATAGGCGTATTTTGCGTAATCAGAAAGTTGTGTTGTATCTCAAAGATACTTAAAAATGAAAGCAATTCACAACCATCGCTGAAATAGGGTCTTTCTTGATTTCGTTGTGTTGTATCTCAAAGATACTTAAAAATGAAAGCAATTCACAACGGGTTTGCTCACCGCCTCCTGTAAGGCTTCGTTGTGTTGTATCTCAAAGATACTTAAAAATGAAAGCAATTCACAACGGTCTCAGCGTCGATAATACGCTGTTTGTCGTTGTGTTGTATCTCAAAGATACTTAAAAATGAAAGCAATTCACAACTAAATGGTTTGGATTCCTCAATCCAATTTCGTTGTGTTGTATCTCAAAGATACTTAAAAATGAAAGCAATTCACAACTTATTACTATTTATCATATCCGTTAACTCAGTTGTGTTGTATCTCAAAGATACTTAAAAATGAAAGCAATTCACAACTATCGAAATCGATACTAAAGATACTTTCGGGTTGTGTTGTATCTCAAAGATACTTAAAAATGAAAGCAATTCACAACCGGATGGTATGATATACTATTAAACAACGAGTTGTGTTGTATCTCAAAGATACTTAAAAATGAAAGCAATTCACAACAAGATGAACTTTCATCACAAAACGAACCTAGTTGTGTTGTATCTCAAAGATACTTAAAAATGAAAGCAATTCACAACAATTCAACTGTAGTTGGTTCACCGATAACAGTTGTGTTGTATCTCAAAGATACTTAAAAATGAAAGCAATTCACAACCCCATACGAAAGGCACGCCAGGGTTTGCCGGTTGTGTTGTATCTCAAAGATACTTAAAAATGAAAGCAATTCACAACAATCTACGAGATTATTGTTAATGTAAAAGGGTTGTGTTGTATCTCAAAGATACTTAAAAATGAAAGCAATTCACAACCTTTGGCGCTTGCTTATCTTTGATGACTTCGTTGTGTTGTATCTCAAAGATACTTAAAAATGAAAGCAATTCACAACTATTCCGTTGTGATTTTATAATCTCCGGAGGTTGTGTTGTATCTCAAAGATACTTAAAAATGAAAGCAATTCACAACCCGTAGACGGAAATGGTAGACGGTTTTGAAGTTGTGTTGTATCTCAAAGATACTTAAAAATGAAAGCAATTCACAACACCTAAATTGTATTCATCATCGTAGAAGAAGTTGTGTTGTATCTCAAAGATACTTAAAAATGAAAGCAATTCACAACTGACGATGCGTTAGGCAATACATTAGTTTAGTTGTGTTGTATCTCAAAGATACTTAAAAATGAAAGCAATTCACAACGGATTCAATAAAGGTAACGGCATTAGAATAGTTGTGTTGTATCTCAAAGATACTTAAAAATGAAAGCAATTCACAACACTATGTTTGTGAGTAGCATGTAGTATTGCGTTGTGTTGTATCTCAAAGATACTTAAAAATGAAAGCAATTCACAACACTCCAGACTTGCACTCCGAAACGAGCGGGGTTGTGTTGTATCTCAAAGATACTTAAAAATGAAAGCAATTCACAACTAAAGAAGAAATTCCTGAAATTTGACGAGGGTTGTGTTGTATCTCAAAGATACTTAAAAATGAAAGCAATTCACAACAATTATTGTTATGAATAAAAATTTGTAATGGTTGTGTTGTATCTCAAAGATACTTAAAAATGAAAGCAATTCACAACACACTTATTTAATTGGTTTTACGCAACAAGGTTGTGTTGTATCTCAAAGATACTTAAAAATGAAAGCAATTCACAACAAGGTTTTTATCTTTGCTCTATAAGTAGTGGTTGTGTTGTATCTCAAAGATACTTAAAAATGAAAGCAATTCACAACGACTGGATAGTTGAAGAAAGAAAGTGGTCAGTTGTGTTGTATCTCAAAGATACTTAAAAATGAAAGCAATTCACAACACACGGTTATACTTATTGTCTTGAATAAAAGTTGTGTTGTATCTCAAAGATACTTAAAAATGAAAGCAATTCACAACAAACAGGCCGATTTTAAAAGGTACTGATTTGTTGTGTTGTATCTCAAAGATACTTAAAAATGAAAGCAATTCACAACACCCTGCAAACGAACAATATTGGGCGTCTGGTTGTGTTGTATCTCAAAGATACTTAAAAATGAAAGCAATTCACAACTAGTGGTTGTGTTTCGACTGATAATAAAAAGTTGTGTTGTATCTCAAAGATACTTAAAAATGAAAGCAATTCACAACGGATATTTCAAACGGAAGAAAACACAAGTTGTTGTGTTGTATCTCAAAGATACTTAAAAATGAAAGCAATTCACAACTGATGCCATTGCCTCCCTCATTCTGATTATGTTGTGTTGTATCTCAAAGATACTTAAAAATGAAAGCAATTCACAACTTTAAGGACTTTATATAATCAAAGTAAAAAGTTGTGTTGTATCTCAAAGATACTTAAAAATGAAAGCAATTCACAACTGAAGCCGCTGCATCACAATGAAATTCCAAGTTGTGTTGTATCTCAAAGATACTTAAAAATGAAAGCAATTCACAACTGATTGCTCGCAAAATAGCCAAAGAAGGAAGTTGTGTTGTATCTCAAAGATACTTAAAAATGAAAGCAATTCACAACGAATGCACAAGGAGCAACGGTAGACGTTCCGTTGTGTTGTATCTCAAAGATACTTAAAAATGAAAGCAATTCACAACTTTTGATTACTTTATAACCTATGGATAATTGTTGTGTTGTATCTCAAAGATACTTAAAAATGAAAGCAATTCACAACTTTTGATTACTTTATAACCTATGGATAATTGTTGTGTTGTATCTCAAAGATACTTAAAAATGAAAGCAATTCACAACTTTCCTACCTGAAAATGAAACAATTCAAATATTATATTGTAGCGAAAGGTAATTAAAAATAAAAGTATTTTATAATCAAGAGTTATCATGTTTTCTTAACTTCACCACCACCGGAAAGTGATCACTCCACCCACCCATATATCTTGACCCGGAATAAGTCCTCTGCGGATAGTGGTTGTTTTTAAGTTCCTTATTTCTCAATTGTGGAGCGTTATAGATTTCTGCTGTGATGGCTGTGAAATGTAATTGTTCCAGAAGCAGATTCTCAGTGTATAAAATCTGATCAAACCCAACGCCCTTCTTACCGTGGTACGTGGAAAATTGATTGTTGAGATACAAAGCTTCAAAAGGGTTGCTCAGCATCTTATTGCCACTGTGATCAAAAAGAAACTTCTGTAATTCCGCCGCATCTGGATTCTCGTTGAAGTCGCCCATTAAAATGATTGGCTCTCCCTTGCCTGCTAAATCCCTGATGGTTTCGTGTAGCTTTTCCAGAATATAGTTCCGTTGTGCTTTCTTAATATCTTTTTCTCTTTTGGACGGCAGATGACAGACAAAAACGTGAATTTTTTTATCCTCAAATAAGAGTTCGGCGTGCAGAATATCTCTGGTATCAAATTCTACATCTTCATCCATCTGAAACTTCAAAGCATCAAACCGAATCAAGGTATATTTATCCTTATCAAACAACAAAGCAACACTCAATCCTCTGGAATCTTGCGATTGTTTATATATGATTTCGTAAGGTTGAATAGGCGAATTTTCATTAACCAAATCTTCCAAAACCGATCTCGCACCAATCTCAGCCAAACCGATGATTGATGGCAATTGCCCAAAATCTTGCTCAAGAAAACGGAAGACATTGCTGATTTTTCGGATTTTAAGATGGTACTTGTACTCGTCCCAGTTGCGGAATCCTGAGCTTTTTATTTCACCATATTTGTCATCCGGCGGAAAGAGATTCTCGACGTTATAAAACATCATCAATTCCGAATTCATAGAGCCTACCAACGCTTTCTGCGCATATATATGAATGTGAAAGTCACAATTACAAACATTAAACCTAAAGTAAAGAAATAACCATTCTTGTGATGCAGTTCCGGCATATTGTCGAAGTTCATCCCGTAGATTCCGGCAATAAATGTGATCGGTAAAAAGTAAACCGAATAGATCGCCAGAAGCTTCATCACCTGATTGGCTTTCTGGTCAGACATTGCCAAAAACATCGAGATGAGGTTGGTAGTCTGCGCATTCAGATGGTCGTAGTCTGCTGTTACATCTTTCTGTTTGTCAAGAAGATCCATCACCTGCACATCCTCCAAGTCAAGCGTTTTGAACTTGGAGATCCAGTCGCCGGACATATTCAGGATTCTGGTGTTGAGACCCGATTTGCGTTTCACTTTGTAAAGCCTTCGGATCTGAACAGAATCGTTGGTATTCTTCAGGAAGATTTCGTTTTCCATCGCATCCAGTATTTCCAGAAGGTTGCTGCTTTCGTCATCAAAACTCTTCATGATTTTCAATGCCAGTCGCAACGCCAATTCATCACGTTTCACAGTATCAATATCCTCCTTATCCAGCTCGGAACACAATTCATTGATGCTTTTACTCTTCGTTCTGTGCGTGGTAATGATGAGGTTTGGCAGCAGAAAAATGCCCAGTTTGCTGCTGATGTCACTGATGGTGTTCAGCGTGCGCTTCTCCAGATCTGTAGATTCGCGGGTCAGAAAGAACTTCACATCGCCTACTTCTTCGTATTTCGGAAGGTGGTTTGGGTCTATGGTGTCCTCCAAAAGCAAATAATTGATGTGATACCGCTGATGCAAAAACTGCAGGTCTTCCTCCATCGGCGCAGTCACATCGATCCATTCCCAGTGCTTTGATTTGTATTTCTGTTCTATAGGCATACCGCAAAACTAAATAAAATTACAATTAGTTGATGAAAATTGATTATTGAATTTATTTGGGCAGCTATATCCGTCTTCCACTCCCAATCTTTTTTGCAGACCATTTCGGTTTAAGTAGAACATTAAGTCAAAGCAAAAAAGGATTTCCGTTCAAGCCGGGCTGCGCTTCGCAACAATCAACATTTGTCATCCATTGAAGCTTTCACCTGCTTCGACATAGGAAACGGAAGCGTTAAGAAATTTTAAAGAAATTACGTTAAGAAAAATCCACTGTTTGAAGCTGATGCTGGAAATGCGTTGGCAGCAAGTTTGGATTTTTTAGGAATTTATTTAAAATTTTAGCTGAGTTTCCCGTCTTGACTTTTTGGTTCTTTTGTGTCAAGACAAAAGAACTATCCATTATGTGTTATTTATTTGCTTGTGAATCAGTGTGATATCTAACGTCTCAATTCTAACTTCCAATAAAAAAACCTATGTAACAAATAAAATAATTATTTTTGCAGGTACTTTTAAAATGACAAAATGATCAAAAGTGTAATCTCAGGCGTAGGCCATTACGTTCCTGAAAATATCGTGACCAACGATGACCTTTCCAAACTGATGACCACCAACGATGAGTGGATCACCGAGAGAACAGGCATCAAAGAAAGAAGACACCGCAAGAACCGCGTCGATTCCGAAGAGACGACTTCTTTCTACGGTTTCAAAGCATCAGAAATCGCTCTGAAAAACGCCAACCTCACCGCTCAGAACATCGATTATATTGTATTTGCAACGCTTTCTCCGGATTATTATTTTCCAGGTTCAGGTGTGCTTTTGCAGGAGTTGTTGGGTTGTGGAACGATAGGCGCATTGGATGTTAGAAATCAATGTTCAGGTTTCGTCTATGCGATGAGCGTTGCAGATGCTTTCATCAAATCTGGATTGTACAAGAATGTTTTGGTAGTCGGTGCAGAGATTCATTCTTTCGGACTGGATTTTTCTGATGCTGGCCGTGGTGTTTCTGTCATCTTCGGAGATGGCGCTGGCGCAGTGGTTTTATCAGCCAGTGAAGATGCTAACGCAAAAGGAATCTTGTCTGTCAATATGCACTCCGAAGGGAAATATGCAGAAGAACTGGCCGTGAAATTCCCCGGGACCAAATTGGGCTGGAGCGATACTTTATTGACGAATCCAGACTCTGTAACTTCAGAAGATATTTATCCAGTTATGAACGGAAACTTTGTTTTCAAACACGCTGTGACAAGATTTCCGGAAACTATTTTGGAAGCTTTGGAAAAAGCAGGTAAGAAAATTGAGGATTTGGATTTACTGATTCCACACCAGGCGAATATCAGAATTGCACAATACGTTCAGCAATTGTTGCATTTGCCAGACGAAAAAGTCTTTGTGAATATTCAAAAATATGGAAATACAACGGCTGCATCTATTCCAATTGCATTGAGTGAAGCGATTCAGGAAGGCAGAATGAAACGCGGCGATTTGGTTTGTATGTCGGCTTTCGGAAGTGGATTCACTTGGGGAAGTGTCCTTTTTGAATATTAATTCAGTTCTATCAAAAATAAAAAAAGCGCTATTCGGATTTTCAAATAGCGCTTTTTGTTATTCATTGATTTGTTTGACGACTTTATCGGATAAAGCTTTCAGTTGCGTCATTTCTTCCATACTCAAATTCATTGCTTTTGCCAATTCGATTGGGATGCAAGTGGCTTTTTCCTTCAGCTTTCTGCCTTTTTCTGTAAGGTGGATTTTCACCACACGCTCGTCTTCTTTGCTTCGTTTGCGGGTCAGATAGTCTTTGGATTCCAAACGTTTTAATAATGGTGTCAAAGTTCCATTGTCCAATTGCAAAATTTCTCCAACTTGATTGACGGTCAAATCGTCCTTTTCCCAAAGCGTCATCATTGCAATGTATTGCGGATAGGTGAGCCCAATATCTTTCAGGATTGGCCGATAGCACTGCATAATCTCTCGGTGCAGCACGTAAACAGAAAAGCAAAGTTGCTTGTCGAGTTTTAGTAGATCTTCCATATTGGGCTTTTTAGTTAATACTTTAGCAATAATCACTGATGACGGAATTTATTACTTGGTCATCTTTATCGGAGCCGGGGAAAGAGTTGGAGTAAGCAAAATTTAGTCGTTGCTTACGGTCAGTTTCACTTCCATATTTCCTCTTGTCGCATTAGAGTAAGGACAGATTTGATGTGCTTTTTCGATCAGCTCCTGAGCTTGCTCAATTGATACTCCTGGTATATTAGCATGCAATTCTGCCTCCAAACCAAATCCGCCGTTCTCAATTTGTCCGATTCCAACTTTTGCTGTAACCGTAGTTTCGCCGGTTTCTATTTTGCTTTGTTTAATGACCAAGTTCAATGCGCTGTCAAAACAAGCTGAATATCCTGCTGCGAAAAGCATTTCTGGGTTGGCAAAATCGTCGTTTGCGCCGCCTAATCCTTTTGGCATTCTAACCTCTAGGTCAAGAATTCCGTTTTCACTTTTCACGTTTCCGTTTCTTCCTCCTGTGGCTGTAGCGCCAATGCTGTACAATGTTTTCATTTTGTTGATGATTTAATTATTATTTGATGGGACAAATGTATGGTGTAAAATTATATTGTGCACAATATAAGATAAAGTTTACATCAACATCTATGATTGATGTAAACTATAAAGATGCTTTTTAAATTTAAATATTAAATAAAATCGTAGTAACCATTATTCTTTCCAAGGATTTTCTGGTCATTGGTATTCAGCCATCTTTTCAGAACTGTGGCGTAAACTTTTCGGAAATCTTCGGTATAAATCAAATCACCGTCATTAAGTTTGGTTAAGTCTGGAAGTGGATTCAAAAGTCCTTTTTTCTTGAGCCCGCCGCTGATGAAGAACATTTGGTTGGCCGTTCCGTGGTCGGTACCGTTACTTGCATTTTGCGCCACGCGTCGCCCGAATTCTGAGAAGGTCATAATCATCACATCATTGAATTTCCCGTTCTCCTTCATATCTTTCACAAAAACTTCCACCGCTTCATCAATGGTTTTAAACAACTGATTTTGCCTTTGATTCTGATTCGTATGCGTATCAAAACTGCCAACAGAAAGGTAATAGACTTGCGTATTAATATCTGATTTAATCAATGACGCAATTGTTTTGAAGTCCTTTCCGATTTGTGTCGCAGGATAAACTTTGTCCGTTTGTTTCGCTTTGCTTTCTTTGAATATATATTCTGAATTGTTGACCGTATTTCCGAGCGTATTGTAAAGGTAACTTGCCAAATCGTGGTCGTGGTCGTGATTGTCCACCGCCAGTTTTTTATAAAGCGACTCCTGACTGTTATCGAAAAGTTTTTTCGGGTCTTTCAGAGCGATTGCTTTTTTGTTTTCGCCTTTCATTGCCAGACTTAGAAGGTCATCAACTTCAATCGCCTGCGTCGGATTGGTGCAGTCGTGGCAAGCCTCATCCAGATATCGTCCAAGCCAACCAGAATTAATAAATTCGTTACTGCCACTTGCAGATTGCCAGATGTCCATACTTCGGAAATGCGATTTGTTCGGTTCCGGATAACCAACATTGCTCATCACCGCCAATTCGCCATTATCGTAGAGGTTTTTGAAATATTTCAGACTTGGATTGATGGCCGCTTCATCCGTCAGCAAAAGTGCTGCATCTTCCTTGATAGAGATTTGATTTCTTGAACCGTAATAGATATCATTTTTGACAGGAATAATCGTGTTCAGTCCATCATTACCACCAGAAAGTTGAAGAATGATGAGCGTTTTTCCGTTCATTTCAATGGCTTCCGGAAGTGTCAGTGCACTCAGGAAATTCGGGAAAAGAAACGAGGCGGCTGCAAGACTGCTGGTTCGGATAAAGGTTTTTCTATTGATAATCATAACGGCTTATTTTTAACAAAGTTGATATTCCGGCGTCGACATTATACTAATCATCATATGCTGTTTGCTCTTATCCGTATTGAAATCATTAATCATATTTCTAAGTTTCTCAGTGGGATTTGGTAGGAGCAAATTGAACAGGTCTTCATCCAAAATATGATTGATGCTTTCCCAATGGATGCTGATTTTATTCTGGTTTTTGTTTACGACCACTTTATTTTCGCCTCTTCCCATATTCACGTCGTCATTCGGTTTTGGTTCTACGTCTAGTGTTTTGTAGCCAGCCATTACGGATGGAATTTTCATTCTTAATAATAGGGTAGAGCTGTCAATCCATTCGGTTCCGGAAGGCCAACCTGCGACGTTTGGTGGTTGCAAAAGCTGTTGTCCGAGGAGTCTTTCGAAGTTGTAAATCGTGTTTCCATCCTTCGTGTCCATCGGCATTATTCTGCGGATTCCGACAATTAAATCAATTGGGGATTTGACTCTTGCGCCAATATTACTCTCGGAATAAAACCAATTGGAAAGGAAAATTTCATCCATTAAAGTCAAAATATGATAATCCGATTCATAGAATTTCTGGCTCAAGGATTTTATTAATTTCTCGTCCGGCGTTTCATTGACCAAGTATTTATAAATTTTTCTGGTGATGAATTCCGCGCATTCCTGTTTTTCAAGAATCATATTAATGATATCGGTTCCTGTAAAGTTTCCTCGTTTTCCAAGAAATTCCTTTTCTCCAGAATCGTGCTGTTTTAGGTTTTCCCGGAATTGTCCATTCTCATCATAACTCCAGCCTGTGAAAGCTCTTGCAGATTCTTTGATATCTTGCTCCGTGTAAAGATTTCCTCTTCCAAGCGTGAAAAGTTCCATCAATTCCCGGGCAAAGTTCTCGTTGGCTTTGGCTTTTTCGTTCTGTTGGTTATTAAGGAAATTCAGCATTGCAGGCGATTTTGAAACTTCGAAGACCAAATCCCGAAAACTTCCCAGGGCATTCTTCCTGAAAATATTAATGATATCAACATTAAAAAGAGATTGCTGAATCCTCGTGGCAAAATGGCCGTGCCAGAAAAGCGCCATTTTTTCCTGAAGCTGATTCGGACTGTTGATCATCAAATCCTGCCAAGCCTTTCCTATGGCTGCATTGTGGTTTTTATTATATAGATTGACTTGTTTCTTATCCGTTGCTTTGGACATTTCCTGATACTGTTGATACGAAATCTTGTAAGCTTCAATTTCAATCGGTTTATAGTTGGACGTTGACTTCAGTTGCTCATAAAGTTTCTTTTGATTGCTGCTCTTCAGTTTCTCAATATCATTGTGATGAACGCCAAAACCCGCTCTGGAAGCCAAATGTTTATTCTTCAGAAAATTATTCATAGCAACTTGATTTATTTGTTGGACTTGATAATGAGACTTTAGTTAAAGCAAAAATTATGAAAAACACCTGTTGATGAATGATTTTTAATATTTAATTATGATTTTAACGAATTGAAAATTAGATGATTGATTTTTCCAAAGTTAGATTTGTAAAACAATTAATATGTTTTGGCACGGTATTTACAAGTAAGACCTTTGTAAAATTTAAAATTTAAAAATATGAAGTCTTTAAAACAATTAATACTGGGAGCTGGAATTTTGACAGGAGGATTATTGTCTGCACAAAGTGCAAATATGACTAATATGTTAAAAATAGGTCTCAACGGAGGTGTTTCTACAGGTGGTAACACCGCTGCAAATCTTGGAGTAGATTTGTCTTACCAGAATTTAATTACACCAGGTTTCGGACTTGGTATCGCAACCGGTTACAACAATTATTTTGGAAAAGATAGAAATGTAACACACAATGGTGTGAATGTAGACTTGAAAAATAATGACTTTGGTGTAATTCCAGTAGCAGCACTTTTCAGAATCTACCCGCAAGAAATGGGCTTCTACTTCGGAGCTGACTTAGGTTATGGTTTCATTGTTGGAGACGACAGAGTTGCGGAAAATGCAGATGTTGCAAGACCGGACGGTGGTTTCTATATCAAACCCGAAATTGGTTACCACAACCGAGACTGGAACTTCTTTGCTCAGTACAACAAGACATTTACAGGAGACAAAGGACAAATTGGCGATCAGAAATATAATGCCGGAGCTATCGGCGTTGGATTCAGTTACAACATTCCTTTAGGAAACTAAGGATTTAATAAACTATGAAACAATCAAAAGCCCTCATTTTCGGATGAGGGCTTTATTTTTTAAAAACTTATCATACATCAATATTTATTTTGAATGATTCTAAGTAGATTTGCATCATTAAATAATTAAAAAAATAATGAAAAAAGTAGCATTACTTGCAGTATTGGTTAGCGGACTAGCTTTCGGACAGACAAAAAAATTGACAAGCTCAGACGTACACTGGTGGGGTTATAAAATCGCTAAAACAGAAGCATCTTCTCACGATGGAACTGTAAACGTAAAATCCGGAAACCTTGTTCTTAAAAATGGAGCAGTTGTTGGTGGAACTTTCGTATTGGATATGACAAGTTTGACTTCTACAGATTTATCTGGCGAATACCAAGGAAAACTGAACGGTCACTTGAAAAACGGTGATTTCTTCGAAGTTGAAAAATTCCCAACAGCGACTTACAAAATCACTTCTGTAAAGAAAAACACAAACAAAGATTACAACTTTGTGGTAAACGGAAACCTGACTGTAAAAGGTAAAACGGCGCCAGTTTCTTTCCCTGCAAAAATCACTTCTGCAAACGGTGTTGTGACTTTGGAGTCTGACAAATTCTCTTTCGACAGACAGAAATTTGACGTCGCTTACAAATCTACAATGCAAGATGTAATGGTAAAAGACGAAGTTGATATGAAAGTGAAAATCAGCGTAAAATAATTTTACCCAAAATAGATAATTTTGAAGGGCAGATTTTTTCTGCTCTTTTTTTGTTATTAAATTTGAATAATGAAACTTTACACGATCAGCGGTCTTGGCGCAGACGAAAAAGTCCTGGAAAAACTCACTTTCAATCAAAATATTGAAGTGGTTCACATTCCCTGGCTGATTCCGAATCTCAACGAAGATTTCTACGAATATATTTTGAGAATGTCAGAATCCATCGATGATTCCGAGGAATTTTATTTGTTAGGTTATTCTTTCGGCGGAATCATCGTACAGGAAATTCACAAGCTGAAACCAGCGAAAAAAATCGTCATTCTGGGAAGCATTCGTTGTGATGCAGAAAAGTCAAGACTAATAAAAGCTGGTCAAAAAACCAACGCTATCAAATACATTCCGACGAGGGTTTTCAATGGCAACACGACTCTGTTTTATTCATTTTTCAGAAAATTATTCGACCCGAAAAATCCGAGATTAAATCAGTATTTCCGGGTTAAAGATCCTTATTACCTCAAATGGTCTATGGACAAAGTGGCGCATTGGAAATTCGATAAAATTCCCGATGTCATTCAGATTTTGGCGGACAAAGATATTGTTTTCCCCATCAAAAATTCCCAACCGGATTTTGTCATCAAAAATGCAACACACCTTTTCCCGGCCACAAAACCAAAAGAAGTTTCCGAGATTTTGAAAACCATTTTTGTGTAAATTTAAGACATTATTTTGGGCGCCTTTGTCCGCCCTCCTTTCCCTCCCGATTTTACATCAGGATCTACTCAGGTCGGGGCGCGCTTCGCAAAATTGAAGATTTGTCATTGAATCCAATTTTTTCCATCAATAAAACCTTCAAAACTTTGCGTTCAAAAAATTGTCACCAGTACAATTTTAAACTTAGATTAATTTTAAAGATTGCATAGACTTCAAAAATCAATTACTTTTACCGCAATCAATTTGGCTTAATGGAATCTATCAGTGTTTTTGATATTATAAAAATCGGAATCGGACCTTCATCTTCCCACACAATGGGACCTTGGAACGCAGCAAAAATGTTCCTGGATTTGGTCAAACGAACTCATTCTTTACAGGATGTAAAAGAAGTTTTTGTAGAATTTTTTGGTTCATTGGCAAAAACCGGCGTTGGTCACGGAACCGATATTGCCGGAATGCTCGGCCTAAGCGGAGAAAATTTCAGAACCATCGACACTAATAAGATTGACGAAAAAATTGATAAAATAAAATCAGAACAAAAAATCAATCTTGGTGGAGAGATTTGGTTGCCATTTATTTATGGTCATCATTTAATACTTAACAAAGAAAAATCTCTCGATTTTCATCCAAACGGAATGATTTTCAAAGTGGTTTTCGAAAATGGCGAAGTTTTCAGTCAGGATTATTATTCCGTTGGAGGCGGATTTGTCGCAACCAAGGAAGATAATTCGATGGAGGACCGTTGTGTCCGCACGCTTTATCCTTGCCATCACGGCAGCGACATTCTGAAATATATAGAAAAACTCAACCTTAATAAAATTTCCGATCTGGTTTTTCAAAACGAAGAATCTTGGAGAACGCACGAAGAAACGCGCCAGAAAGCATTGGAAATTTGGGAAAATATCAAAGATTGCGTTTACAAAAGCATCAACAAAAAAGGAATTTTGCCAGGCGGTTTAAATGTTACCAGAAGAGCTTCTGAAATGAATGAAAAACTCCTAGGAACCCAGATTTACAAAAACAAAAACGAGTGGTTCGAAATGGTGAAAAGTGACCAGAAAACTTTTAGTTCTGTCACCAAATGGGTTTCTTGTTTTGCACTTGCTGTTAACGAAGAAAATGCCTCGTTCGGAAGGATTATCACGGCACCTACAAACGGCGCAAGTGGTGTGATTCCTGCAGTTTTGATGTATTCGCAGGTTTTCACCGAATTTAATTCTGAGGAAGATATTATTAGATTCTTATTGGTTGCAGGTGAGATAGGAACTTTATTCAAAAAAAATGCAACTATTTCTGCAGCAATGGGCGGTTGTCAGGCAGAAGTCGGCGTTTCGTCGGCAATGGCTGCAGCAGGACTTACTGAGATTTCCGGTGGAACTCCAGCTCAAGTTTTGATGGCCGCAGAAATCGCTATGGAACATCACCTTGGTTTGACTTGCGACCCGATAGGCGGACTTGTTCAAATCCCTTGTATCGAACGAAATTCTATGGGTGCGATGAAGGCAATCACAGCAGCATCTTTGGCGTTAGATGGCGATCCTTCGAAAGCGAAAGTCTCTTTGGACAGTGTTATCAAGTCAATGTGGGAGACGGCCTTGGATATGAATTCTAAATATAAAGAAACTTCCGAAGGCGGTTTGGCTGTGGCGGTGAATGTGGCGGAATGTTAATTGATAAGGAGTGATTAAAATTGTCAGTCTGAGGCTCTCGAAGACATATAAAAACTCAAGCGAAGCTTTCCTATTTTGAAAGATAATGTTTGCTTACTTTATATTGAAAAATCCCGTGGATTTTGAATTTTTATGGTCTTCGAGAGCCTCAGACTGACAGTCGATTTAAAATATTTATTAGTAAAAATTTGGGTTTCAGATCACAATCATTTTGACCTGATATTCTGCAATCTCAATATTAATTTTCCGTAATAAGGAATTGTTAAAAAAGAAGTCGTTTTGTTATCAAAAATAAAAAGTGTACCTTTGCACCAATTATTAGACGATCTTTTTAAATGAATTTATTTACGGAATCCAATCTTAGCGCTGAAGTTCTTCAGGCGATTGGCGACCTCGGCTTCGTAGAGCCGACAGAAATCCAAAAACAGACTATTCCTTTTATCTCTACAGATACTCGCGATCTTATCGCACTTGCGGCAACAGGAACAGGTAAAACAGCAGCGTTTTCGCTTCCGATTTTGGATATGATAGACGACAAGAGTCGTAAAATCCAATTATTGGTGCTTTGCCCTACTAGAGAACTTTGCCTCCAGATTACCAAAGACATCAAGAATTACACTAAATACCTTAGAGACATCAAGACTACTGCAGTCTATGGTGGTAGCAGTATTATGGATCAGATCAAATCTCTTAGAGACAAACCACAGATCATCGTGGGAACTCCGGGACGTGTGATCGACATGATCAACAGAAAAGCATTGGACTTTTCTGAAGCTCAATGGGTAGTGTTAGACGAAGCTGACGAAATGCTTTCTATGGGTTTCAAAGATGATTTGGAAACCATACTAAGAGAAACGCCGGATACAAAACAAACTTTCCTTTTCTCTGCTACAATGAGCAAAGAAGTGGAACGTATTTCTAAAAATTATTTGACAAATCCTCATAGAATTACTATCGGATCTGTCAATGAAGTGAAGAAAAACATCACGCACGAATTTTATGTAGTTGGTTACAGACAGAAGAAAGAAGCTCTTAAGAGACTGATTGACGCAAATCCAAACCAATATTCCATTATTTTCTGTAGAACAAGAATGGAAACTCAGGAGGTTGCAGACTTCTTGATGCAGAATGGTTACGCGGCAGATGCACTTCATGGTGATCTTTCTCAGGCTCAAAGAGATACAGTGATGAAAAAATTCAGACTGAAAAACATCGATATCTTGGTAGCGACAGATGTTGCAGCCAGAGGATTGGATGTTGATTCTTTGACGCACGTGATCCATTTCTCTTTACCAGATGATCCAGAAGTTTTCGTTCACAGAAGTGGAAGAACAGGACGTGCAGGTAAAAACGGAATCTCGATGACTTTGGCAAAACCAGAGGAAAGCAGAAAAATGAAGCAGATCAAGGCTGAAACCAAGATCGAAATCGTTGAGAAAAAAATCCCTACCGGAAAAGAAATTATCAAAGCTCAGGTTGGCGGTGTTTTCGAAAAATTATTGACAGAACATGTTGACGTTATTGATTTTGACGAAAGCTTAATTCCAGATCTTTCAGCTTTTACAAAAGAGCAGTTGGTTAGCCAATTATTGCAATTCCAATTGAAGGAAATGGCGCTTTACTATCAGAATAGCAATGATCTTGCAGATCAGAAATTCGGTAACAGCAGAGACGATAAGCCAGGAAGAAGAGACAGAGACGGAAGAGACAGAGATAGCAGAGGATCCAGAGATGGAGGTTCTTTCCGAGACAGAGGCGGCGATCGTGATCGCGGTGGATCCAGAGATGGAGGCAGAGACCGTAAGCCTAGACGCAACAACGAAGATATGGTAAGATTCTTCTTCAACCTTGGAAAAAGAGACCAATTGAAGAAAGTTGATATGCTGGAGATCATCAACAAAGCGACTTCCAAATCCAAAAAAAGAGCCGATATCGGTGAAATCGAAATCTTGGACAAATTCAGTTTCTTTGAAATTGAAAAGTCATACAAGAATGAAGTGATGGATGGATTAACTAGTATGAAGTTTCGGGGAAAAGAAATGAGAGCAGAAGTTGCCCAATAAGAACAAAACCCGAAAATAAAATAAAATATTTTACGTAAAAACCTGCTAATCAGCAGGTTTTTGTGTGTTTTAATCTTAATGAAAAATTAATATAAAAGTTTTTCGTTAAGGTTTTTTTGTTTCATATTTGCAGAAATTAAAGCAAAATAATGGGAATAGGTAATATTTTCAGAGCATTTCAG
Source organism: Epilithonimonas sp. JDS (assembly GCF_021261315.1). Classification (GTDB taxonomy): domain Bacteria; phylum Bacteroidota; class Bacteroidia; order Flavobacteriales; family Weeksellaceae; genus Epilithonimonas. The sequence goes on along the minus strand of NZ_JAJSAX010000002.1, from coordinate 663,506 downwards.
CCGAAAGATAAAATCTTTTTTGATCTGTTTCTTCGTGTAGCAGATAACTTAGTAGAGATGTCAAAAACATTTCACGATGGTCTTCTGGAGTTTGATATCAATGACGAAACGTTGTTGAATCAAATGAGTGATTACGAACACAAATTGGATGATCTTACACACGAGATCTTCGTACAATTGGGCGAAAACTTCATCACACCGTTTGACAGGGAAGATATCAACTATCTTGCGTCTGGTTTGGATGATATTGCAGATTACATCTACGCTTCTGCAAAATATATTTATCTTTACAAAAGTCCTGAGAACAAAGTTTACACGGAGTTTTCATTATTGATTCACAAATGTTGTATCGAGATCAAGAAAGCTTTGGAAAACCTGAAAGATTTCAAAAATCCGGACGAGGTAAGAGAATCTTGTATCAAAATCAATTCTTACGAGAATATTGCTGATGATGTCTTGAGCCAGGCAATCGTGAAGTTGTTCGAAACCAATGATGCACTTTTGATCATCAAACAAAAATCGATTCTGGACTATCTTGAGATCGTAACGGACAAAGCAGAAGATGTTGCCAACACAATGGAAAGCATAGTTATCAAATACGCATAAAAAGCAGTATCTAAAAATAAACGAATGGAATTTCCAATTCTACTAATTATCATTATCGCGCTTGCGTTAATATTTGATTATATCAATGGTTTTCACGATGCAGCAAACTCGATTGCAACCATTGTTTCTACAAAAGTACTGACGCCTTTTCAAGCTGTTCTTTGGGCAGCATTCTGGAACTTTGCTGCGTTTTTCATAGCCGCTTACGTTGTAGGCGAATTCAAAATTGGTAACACGATTGCCAAAACGGTGGATGAAAACTTCATCACGCTGGAGGTTATTTTTGCAGGACTTATCGCAGCGATTGCGTGGAATTTATTAACCTGGTGGTTCGGGATTCCGTCCTCATCATCGCATACTTTGATCGGTGGATTCATCGGAGCAGCACTGATGCACGCTTTGATTTCTGACTATCATTTAATCGCCATCACACATCCTGAATATTCTTTCTTCGAAAAAGCCTATCAGGCATTTGTGCAGCTTTTTACGCAGAATGTGGTGAAGTACAAAGTGGTGATTCCGATTTTCCTATTCATCTTTATGGCGCCGCTTATCGGTATGGCGATTTCAATTTTAATCACATTGATTATTGTTAATATCTGCAAAAGAGCCAATCCACACAAAGCGGAACGTGTTTTCAAAAAACTGCAGTTGGTTTCTTCAGCATTATTTAGTCTTGGACACGGGACCAATGATGCTCAGAAAGTAATGGGAATCATTGGAGCAGCGATGATCTATTTCCACGTGAATATGATGAAAGATCCGTTGTACTTAAATATTCCGGAAGCAGAAAGGTTCAACTTTTTTGCAGAGCATTACCTTTGGGTTCCGGTTGTGTCATTCTTAGCAATCGCTTTGGGTACGATGAGTGGTGGGTGGAAGATTATTAAGACGATGGGAACCAGAATTACGAAAGTAACGCCATTGGAAGGAGTAGCGGCAGAAACAGCAGGTGCTATCACGCTTTTCATCACAGAACAATTGAGAATCCCTGTTTCTACGACGCACACTGTTACAGGAGCAATCATCGGCGTTGGATTGACTAAGAGAGTTTCGGCTGTAAGATGGGGAATTACAGTTAGTTTACTTTGGGCCTGGATTCTTACGATTCCGATCAGCGCCATCGTTGCAGGAATTACTTATCTTCTTGTAGTCTTAATTTTTTAATATTAAAATTAAATTCATAACATACAGCTTCTCAGTTTTGGGAAGCTTTTTTTTGTTACATTATTTTCAATTTTTCGTAGACTTGCTCTCGGTAGCTTAAACCAATGGGAATAGATTTTTTATTAGTCAATAGAATAACGTGCTGCTCAAGATAATTGATTTTATTGACGTTGATAAAGAACGATTTATGCACTCTGCAAATGTAATTTAGATGCTTTAAGTTTTCTTCAATTCCAGCCAGTGTTCCGTGGACTATAATTTTACCGGTTTCAGTATATAAACAAATGTAGTTGCGCATTCCTTCAATATAAATCATTTCTGCAGGATCTATTTTTACCAGCCGTTTGTCACTTTTTACATAAAAACTTTCATTCAGATTTTCAATGGTTGTTGAGACAGAATCTTGTTTTGGTCTTAGATATTGAGTTGCTTTTTGCACGCTTTTAGAAAATCTGTCCAGCGAAATAGGCTTTAGTAAATAGTCTATTGCACTTTGATCAAAAGCATTGAGAGCGTATTGGTTATAAGCCGTGGTATAGATGATCGCAGGCGGATTGTTAAACATTTCAACGAAGTCTGTTCCATTGATTTCAGGCATTTTGATATCAAGGAAGATTAAATCGATGTTTTTATCTTTATTCAAAAATGAAATTAATTCGAAAACGTTGCTGCAAACACCTTCCAATTTTAAGATCTCAAACTTTGAAATATGATGAATCAAAACTTCCTGAGCCAGCTTCTCGTCATCAACTACTAAACATCTTATTTTTTTCATTTTTTAAAATTTAATTTCAAGAGTTACCTTAAATAAATCTATGTTTTCTTCAATTTCAAATCGATGTTTTGCAGGATAAATCAATTGCAGCCGTTTCCGGATATTTTCAATCCCAATTCCGCCGACATCTTTCTTTGAAGTTTTTTTAAAGCTGTTTTCACAATTAAATGTAAGGATTTTATCACTACAACTCAATGACGCTTTGATGTAAGAATTACCAATTGTAGAATCAGTTCCGTGTTTGAATGCGTTTTCAATCAAAGGTAACAAAAGCATTGGCGCAATTTTAACCGAATCTTTTACGTCTTCATAATGAAATGAGATGATTGCATTTTGTGGCATCCTCAGCCTTTCAATATCGATGTAGGTATTGAGAATGTGAATTTCATCAATAACTGAAATTTCCGTTTCCTTTGTTTCGTATAACGAATATCTGAGGATATCAGATAATTTCAGAATCACATCGGGCGTTTCTTCAGACTTTTTAAGTGCTAATGCATACAGACTATTCAAAACGTTGAAAAGGAAGTGCGGACTGATTTGTGATTTTAACAAACTAAGCTCTGCGATGGTCTGTTGTGTGCGGATTTGTTTCTCTCTTTTGATTCTTGATAAAAATTCCTGTACAGAATATCCGATAGCCATCAGAATTATTAAAATAATAATCGCCGGAAATGCATCAAAATAATACTGATATTCCTTTAATGATTCGGGAGCGGAAGAAGTAGCTGCCAGCGGTGTAAAATCCACCAATTCCTTGGTGTTGAACTGCTGATAAAGCCATTGCAAATAATTACCGAGAACAATAGTCTCAATAACGAGAAGACCTATTAATGAAATTAAATAATTTATAATTTTCTTATGATCTCGAAGTTTCGGAAGAAACCAAAAATTATTGATCCAAGCGGGAACAAATAGCAGAAGGTTGTAAATGAAAATATAGACTAAAGGAAGATTTTTCTGATTATTACCAACTGCTGCAAAGAGTATAAAGCCTGTAAATGCAATATTTAGCAATAATCGAATGATTTGATTTCCTCTTAATGATTTCATTTAATTGAATAAAACGTAAAGTTAAATATTTTCAATACTTTGATCTTGTTTTTTACACGAACACGTATTTTCCATTGACAAACAAAATTTGGAATGTTTGTCTAAGCTTTGATGACGTTGGTCAAAAAAAACAAAAATCACAGACTGGATGTGGCTTAATTTGTATTAATATAAAATTATGCTATGAAAAAACTCTGCTTCTTAATCTTCTTGAATCTGTTTGTTTTCGCTTTCCCGCAAAACTCCGATTACAAAAAATCCGTTGACAGTCTGATGGATTATCTGACGAAAGAAAATTCCTTTCTCGGGAACATCGAACTGAAAAAAGGGAATGACATCATTTATTCTTATAATTCTAATCCTCTCGAACCCAATAATGGAGAATATAGAATTGGTTCCATCACAAAAGTTTTTACGGCTATCGTTATTTTTCAGTTGATAGAAGAAGACAAGTTGACACTTGATACGAAACTGAGCAAATTCTATCCTGAAATTAAAAATTCGAAAGATATCAGCATAGAAAATCTACTATCTCACACCAGCGGGATTTACAATTTTACAGCCTGGAAAAATTATTATTCAACACGGAATCAAACATTTTCCAAAAGACAGATTTTAGATATTATCAACGATGGAAAGTCGGATTTCAAACCAAACAAAGATTGCATTTACAGCAACTCAAATTATATTTTGCTTGGTTATTTTATCGAAGATTTAACCGGTAAAAGTTATGCTCAGAATGTGAAGGAAAGGATTGTGGATAAGATAAATTTACCACATACTTTCGTAGCAGAAAATCAGCAGGATATTAGCAATGTGAAATCTTATCTGTTTAATGGAAAAGATTGGTCGGAAGATGTGAGTTCCAATCCAAGTCTCCCTTTTTCTGCAGGTGCAATTATTTCTACTACAAGTGATTTGAATAAATTATTCGAACATTTGTTTCACGGCAATCTACTCTCAGCGAAATCCCTTTCTACGATGCAGACTCTGAAAAATCAATCCATAGGTCACGGTTTGTTCAAAGCACCATTTTATGAAAAAACAGGTTGGGGACATACAGGCAGAATCGATGAATTCAAAAGTGCCGTGTTCTACTTTCCGGCAGAAGATCTGTACTTATCAATCCTGACTAATGGTTCAAGAGGAAATCTTAATGATGTTGTAGTTGGCATCCTTTCCAAATATTATGATAAAAAATATACCTATCCAGTTTTTTATCATTCAGAAATCGAAGAACCCAAAGTCTCTATTTTTACAGGAAAATACTCGGCTAGATTGGCCGGATTAATTACGGTCGGTGAGTTTGAAATCACGGAAGCAGAAAATAATCATTTATTTATGAGTGAGCTTCAAGATGGAAAGATTGGAGAGCGTGGTTTGCTCGAAAGACTGGATGCAAATACTTTCTATCTGCGAAGTGCAAAAGGTAAATTGATTTTCACCATAGAAAATAACCAAGTTAAAAATCTTGTTTTGGAACAGGGAAAAATGAAGATAAAATGTAAGAAGTTACAGTAAATTCTTTAATGATTGTTAATTCATTTCTTTCTAATTATGATTAATACGATTTCTTAGTTAAAGTTTGATATTTTTTATCGTCAGGCTTCTCAATTTGGGAAGCTTTTTTATGATTAAATCTAATAAACTAGAATCAAAATCTTGGTAGAACAATTGTAAAAAACGTATTTTTGCCTCAAACAAGTTTTTAAATGGAATTCCTAGATCAGTATCAGAAAATTGTAGCAGACGCTATCGAAAAACATACGTTTACCAACAAACCAGACGAGTTGTACCACCCGATGAATTACATCATTTCTCACGGTGGGAAGAGGCTACGTCCGATCATGTTGCTTATGGCCTGTGATCTTTTCCAAGGCGATTTGGAAAAAGCTCTGAAACCGTCTTTGGCCATCGAGTTTTTCCACAATTTTACCTTGATCCACGATGATATTATGGATGAAGCGCCATTGAGGAGAAATAAACCAACAATTCACACATTGCACGGTATCAATGTTGGGATTCTTTCCGGAGATGCACTTTTGATCAAAGCTTATCAGTTTTTCGAAGATCTGGAACCGGAATTATTCAAAAAATGTATCAAAATATTTTCTGAAACTGGCGCTGTTCTCTGCGAAGGTCAGCAGTTTGACATCAATTTTGAGAATATGTCGAATGTTTCCTATGACGATTACATCCAAATGATCACTTTCAAAACAGGTGTTCTGAGTGCCTCATCTTTCCAGATTGGTTCGTTGATCGCTGGAGCGTCAGAAGAAGATGCAGAAGCGATGTACAACTTCGGGAAACACATCGGGATCGCTTTCCAAATTATGGATGATTATCTGGATGTTTTCGGAAATCAGGAACAATTTGGGAAGAAGCACGCTGGTGATATTTATGAGAATAAGAAAACCATTCTTTACCTTTTGGCTCTGGAGCACGCCAATCCAGAGGAATTATCTGAACTGAATTATTGGTATTCCAAAAAAACTGACAATGTCGACAAAGTTTACAGCGTCGAGAAGATCTTCCGAAGAACAAAGGTGGATGACAAAGTTCTAAGACTAATCCAAAAACACAACGAAATTGGTCAATCTTATCTTGATCAAATCAATCTTCCAAACGAAAAGAAATTGCCTTTCCGAGAACTGGCAAATTATCTTTTGAGAAGAGAATCTTAATATAACAATGTATCCATTTACCAATTTAACAATGATTTTAGAGATTGGTAGATTCCTACATTGATAAATTGTTACATTTAAAATAATGAAATTCAGAACAGAAGTAGATATTAATGCAAGTGAGAGAAAAATAGGGACAGATGATTGCATCTTTTCCATAGGATCGTGTTTTGCGACGGAGATGCACGAGAAATTTTCTGAAGGTCAGATTCAGTCTTTGAATAATCCATTTGGGACAATTTTCAATCCGTATTCTATCAATAATGCGATTCAGCAGATCTATGATGCGAAGGAATATCAGGAAAGTGATTTGATATTGGCTAATGAAAGTTACATCAGTCTCGATCATCATTCATCTTTCGATTCGCGGTTTGCGAAACAATCGTTGGAGCAGATCAACAAAAATATTGAAGAAGCGAATCAGTTTTTGCAGAATACCAGTTTTGTAATTATCACATTTGGAACATCTTACATTTATGAATTTCTTCCAAAGAAAAAGTTGGTTGCCAACTGTCACAAAATTCCACAGAAATTTTTCGAGAAACGATTTTTATCCAATCAGGAATTAACAGAATCCATCAATCAAACTATTGATACTCTGAAAGATATTTGTAAAAATGATGTGCAGATCCTGTTCACCGTTTCGCCAGTTCGTCACACAAAAGATGGTATTGTAGAAAATCAATTAAGCAAATCAAAATTGATAACGGCCATCCACGAATCGATTTCTGGAAAAGAAAATTGCCATTATCTTCCGGTTTACGAATTGATGATGGATGATCTCCGTGATTACAGATTTTACAAGGAAGATATGATCCACCCGAATTCTCAGGCTGTTCAATACATTTGGGAAAAATTTGGAAATGCTTATTTCGCAGATGAAACCAAGGTTTTCATTAATGAAAACAATAAAATTCTAGCGGCTCTCAATCATAAAACAGCGGATGAGAAGAATCCAAAATATCAGGAATTCTTGGAGAAGATCAATCAAAAGATCCTTGATCAGCAGAAGAAAGTAAAACACAAAATATTTGGTTAAAAAACTTACATAATAAATAATAAAATAATAATAATTGATGAAATCTAAAATTGGCTTTAATATAAGTTTCGCATTACTTGCATTTCCAATTGGGTTAGCATTAGTACGGGAATTTGATTTCCAAACTCTTAATTTTAAAAAACCAGCTTTAGGTTTTCTTTATCTTATAACATTTATAGTTTGCTTATTCCTTATGTTAAAAAGAAAAACACAACAGCCTGAAAAATAAAAATTGATATTTGCTGACTGCGAATCGCAACCAATTATGATAGACACACACACCCACTTATACTCCGACCAGTTCGATGAAGACCGCACAGAGATGATCCAGCGGGCTTTGGACAAAGGCGTGGAGAAATTCTTCCTTCCGGCAATTGACTCTGAAACGCATCAGAAAATGCTCCTTCTCGAAACCGAATATCCGGGCAAAATTTTTTCGATGATGGGATTGCATCCTTGCTCCGTGCAGCCAGATTCTTGGGAAAACGAGTTGCAATTGGTTCATAATTATTTGAATCAAAGAGATTTTGTTGCGATTGGAGAAATCGGAATTGATCTGTATTGGGACAAATCGACTTTGGATATTCAGGTCAAAGCTTTCGGGCAGCAGATCGATTGGGCGATTGAAAAAGATATTCCCATCGTGATCCATTCCAGAGAAAGTTTTGATGAGACCTTTGAAGTTTTGGAGCGAAAGAAACATCCGAAATTACGCGGGATCTTTCATTGTTTTTCAGGAAATCTGGAACAGGCGAAACAGGCGATCGACCTTCAATTTGTTTTAGGAATCGGAGGCGTGGTGACATTTAAAAATGGAAAGATCGATCAATTCTTAAATCAAATTCCACTAGACAAAATCGTTCTGGAAACAGATTCACCTTATTTGGCACCAGTTCCTTTCCGAGGAAAACGCAACGAAAGTTCTTACGTAGAGTTGGTCGCCGGAAAGTTGGTTGATATTTACGGAAAAGACTTTGCCGAGATTGATAGAATCACGACTGAAAATGCCAATAAAATTTTTAGTACTTTAGACTAATAATAAATCTAATAGTCTAAATATGAAAAACAAACCTCAAATTTTACTGATCATAGGTATTATTGCTTTGGTCATTGGCGGATATCTTTACTTTCAAGTTGATGGTGATGCGGTCAATCAAAAAAATATTGAAATTGCGACAACCGCAACCAGCGCAGAAGAAGCTGCACGACAAATCTCTGCCAACAATAGGAGTGAGGTCGGTGGTAATTCGATGGCGCTTTTTTTACTAGGTTTGGGTGGCGCAATTACGGTAATCTCGATCATCAATTTAGTGAAAAAGAAACCAGCCTAATTTATTCCACTTAAAACAAAAAAAAACCGGAAATTGCTTCCGGTTTTCTTTTTATTTTTTTCTGTAGAAATTACTTTTATTCTTAGGCTTTTCGGAGCGTTGACCGTTTGGTCTTGGTCTCGGTGTGAAAGGCTTGTTGTTGCTGTCTCTCTTTTGTTCCACAAGATTGTCTGTGTGGAAAGGATGATCCGTTACAACAGGGATTTTCTTACCAATCAATTTCTCGGTATTTCTAAGATTCGCAAGATCCAAAGCATCTACGAATGAGAAAGAAGTTCCTTCTGATCCGGCTCTTCCCGTTCTTCCGATTCTGTGAACGTAAGTTTCGGAAACGTCGGACAATTCGTAGTTAACAACGTATTTCAATTCATCAATATCAATTCCTCTTGCCGCAATGTCTGTCGCTACCAAGATTCTTGTCCTTTTCGATTTGAAGTTGGAAAGTGCGTTCTGTCTTGCATTCTGAGACTTATTTCCGTGAATTGCTTCTGCAGAAATATTGGACTGATGCAATTTCTTTACAATCTTATCTGCGCCGTGTTTTGTTCTCGAGAAAACCAAAACCTGATCGAATTTCGGATCTTCCAAAAGGTGGATCAAAAGATCGGTCTTGTTGTTATTATCAACAAAATAAATACTTTGCTGGATCGTGTCTGCCGTAGAAGAAACCGGAGCTACTTCAACTTTTACAGGATTGATCAAGATCTCAGAAGCCAACTTTGCGATTTCTTTCGGCATCGTTGCAGAGAAGAAAAGGTTTTGTCGTTTTGCCGGGATCAATTTCAGAATTTTTTTCACATCGTGAACAAATCCCATATCCAACATTCTATCCGCTTCATCCAGAACAAAAATTTCTAAATGATGAAGTTTTACAATGCCTTGGGAAATAAAATCCAACAATCTTCCTGGCGTCGCGATCAAAATATCAACACCTCTTTTAAGTTGCTGTTCTTGTGCGTGCTGTTTCACACCGCCGAAAACCACAAGGGATTTCAGTTTCAAATGTTTTCCGTAGTCTTGGAAGTTTTCTTCGATCTGGATTGCCAATTCACGCGTCGGCGTCAGGATCAATGCTTTGATCTGATTTCTGTGTGGCTCTTTGGCAGAAGAAAGATTTTGTAAAATAGGGATGGCAAATGCCGCTGTTTTTCCTGTTCCTGTCTGTGCGCTTCCCAATAGATCTCTGCCTTGCAGGATAGATGGGATCGCTTTTTCTTGTATTGGTGTAGGTTGTTCGTAACCTTGTGCTTTTAAGGCGTCTAATATTGGCTTGATCAAGCCTAATTCGTCAAAATTCAAATGGAATATTTTTTTAATTTAATAAAGTAAAAATTCCTCCGTATATTAGGAGGAATTAATATGTTGCAAAGGTAACTTATTTAAAATAAAGTCGAGATTAAGTCTTATTTAACTTTCTCCCACTTCTGATTTTTTTTAATTCCATCAATTAATGTGGCTAAATCCGTTAGTTTTTGCGGTTTTTCACCAGCCGACATTGCGATGTCCTTTTTGGTTCCGTCGGAAAAAGTTACTCTCAGATTCACTTTCGAAGCGTCCATAATTCTTTTATCGATGTAACTTTCATCTAAAGTTTCGATATTGGCCGCATCTGTCGCTTCTACCAATTTTTTATAGTCTTCAGGACTTAAGGTGGCTTTGAAAGTTCCCTCTCTTGGTTTATTAAGATCATCTTTGGATCCGCCTTCGCTAAAGTTGAAATGTTCTGCTTCAAGAATTGCATTTCGGTTAGAATCGATGGTGATCTTGTAGGTTGGGCAGAATCCGAAACAAGGACCAACCTCATATTCTATGGCAGAATATTTTGACACTTGAGACGTGGTGCAGGACATTACGCCTAGCATTAACAGAAAACTAAATAGATATTTCATAATAATTTTTTTAACTGAGGTCTCAATAATTGTACCTAAAAACTATTTAAAATGGTATCCAAGTCCAATTTGAAGAAAACTTATTCTATTGTCAAAACCCGAATTGTTGGAATTAAACAATCCAAAATTATACCTCGCATCTACAGAAAAATTTTGATTAAGAAAATATTCTGCACCAAGAAACGGAGACACATTCAGTGTTTTTGCATTCTCAATTTTTCCACCAGTGGGGCTGGTATTTACAAAATCTGAGTCAACGGTAGGATTAAGATTGAAAGCAAAATTAAAACCGCCAAGGATATTGAAATTATTAACAAAATAATACTTCGCTGAAATAGGAATTTGCAGTTGAGGATATTTGAATTTATAAGTTGCAATTCCGGCTGTTATAACTTGATTTCCAACAAAGGCGGTGATTTCTTCCTTCATTTTTCCGCCGAGTTGTGTATAAAGTAATTCTGCTTGAACAGCAAATTTTTCATTGATTTTATGCTCTGCAAATCCACCAACATAAAAGTATGATTTGGAATCAAATTTCATATCATCATAACCATCTAGCTTCCAATTCATACTGGATAAATTGTAACCAGCCTTTACCCCAAAATGTGTTTGTGAAAATGAAAGTGTGAATAATGACAAACATACAAATGTGTAGAATTTTCTCATCGTTTTAGTTTTTTTACTTTAAATATTATCCGTGCAATTTCTTCCAGATCGCATCTTTAAGTTCCTGAAGTCCTTCACCTGTCACGCCGGAGAAGAATAATGGTTGTCTGTTTTCCGGGAATTCTGCAGCGATCTCTCTCTTCAATTCATCATCCAAAAGATCAGCTTTCGAAACGGACAAAAGGAAATCTTTGTCCAAAAGTTCAGGATTGTATTCCTTAAGTTCGTTTTCAAGGATTTTAAATTCCTGAAAATGATCTTCAGAATCAGCCGGAATTAAAAATAATAAAATTGAGTTTCTTTCGATGTGTCTTAGGAATCTGTGGCCAAGACCTTTTCCTTCCGCTGCGCCTTCGATGATTCCGGGAATATCTGCCATTACAAAAGATTTGTAATTTCTCCATTCCACGATTCCAAGATTGGGTTTCAAAGTCGTAAAAGCATAATCCGCGATCTTTGGTCTGGCCGCAGAAACTGATGAAAGAAGTGTGGATTTTCCTGCATTTGGGAATCCGACTAAGCCAACGTCTGCGAGAAGTTTCAATTCAAAAGTTACGAAACCTTCCTGTCCGTCCATTCCGGGTTGTGCAAATCTTGGGGTTTGGTTGGTCGAGGATTTGAAATGCTCATTTCCTTTTCCGCCCTTTCCACCTTCCATCAATATGATTTCTTGCCCGTCTTCCAGGATTTCCCCAACGATTTCGCCTTCTTCATTTCTGGCAATCGTTCCCATTGGCACATCGATGTAAACGTCCTCACCGTAAGCACCAGTCAATTGATTTTTTTGACCGTTATGACCACGTTTTGCTTTGATGTGTCGCGTGTATCTCAATGGTAAAAGTGTCCATTCGTGAGCATTTCCTCTCATAATCACGTGACCACCACGACCGCCGTCGCCACCATCGGGACCACCTTTAGGAATATATTTTTCTCTACGAAGGTGAGCCGATCCAGCACCGCCGTGACCGCTTTTACAGTGGATTTTTACGTAATCTACGAAATTTGACATAATATTTTTATTAATGGAAGATGGAAGTCCGAAGATGGAATAAACTTCCCGCTTCAGACTTCCATCTTCCGGCTTTATTTAATTTTTTCTACTTCAGCAAAAAGTTTTTCAGAAATTTCGGAGATGTCGCCAACGCCGATTACTTCTGCATATTTGCCTTGTTTTTTGTATAATTCTGCAACTTCTGCAGTTTTTGTATAATATTCTGTGATTCTGTTTCGGATGATCTCCTCATTAGAATCATCTGTTCTCCCGCTGGTTTCTCCTCTTTTCAGAAGTCTTTCTACAAGCACTTCGTCATCTACTATTAATGAAAGACAAATACTGATTTCAGAATTTAATTCTTCTTTCACGATGGTTTCCAAAGCTTCCGTTTGAGTCGCTGTTCTGGGAAATCCATCAAAAATAAATCCATTGGTTTCTGTCGGTTTTCTCAATTCATCAATTAACATATCAATTGTGACTTGATCGGGAACCAATTGTCCTTTATCGATGTATGATTTTGCTAATTTTCCGAGCTCTGTATCATTTTTCATATTAAAACGAAAAAGATCACCTGTAGAGATTTGTTTCAGATTAAACTTCTCAATCAAATGCTGAGCCTGGGTTCCTTTTCCACTTCCTGGAGGGCCAAAGAGAACAATGTTGATCATATTACTTTAATTTATTTAGATTTATTTCTTTCTGTTTTAATGGTTGATTCTGCCTTCTTCCAATTGATACAAATCCGGCAGGTTTCTTCCTAATTCATCATAATCCAATCCGTAACCTAGTACAAATTTGTTTGGAATTTCTTTAGCCACATAATCTACAATGAAATCTTTCTTGAAAACATCAGGCTTCAAAAGAAGAGAAGCTACTTTCAAAGATTTTGGACGCTGCGTATTTTTAAAATATTCAAATAGATTTTCAAGCGTGTTTCCTGTATCCACAATATCTTCCATTAAGATAATATGACGGTCCACAACATCTTTTGTAAGCTCCATTTTCTTATAAACAATACCAGTAGATTGCGTTCCGGAATAAGAACTTACTTGCAAAAAGGCAATTTCGCATTTACCGGGATAATATTTTAAAAAATCTGAGAAAAACATAATCACACCATTCAGAACACCAATGAAAATTGGGGTTTCATCTTTGTAATCTTCGTAAACTTTTTCTGCTAGATCTTTAATAATTGCCTGAATTTCATCGTGTTTCAGGTAAGGAACGAAACTTTTGTCGTGAACTTGTATAGACTCCATATGTATTTCAAAGTGCAAAAATAAGATTTTTAAACCAAACCGCCCATTTTCTTTTTTAACAGGTTTTTCGGATGGATAGAAAAGAGTAATACAATTTAATTATCTATATTTGCGTTACGTTTCTGAAAAAGAATAATTATGTTCAAATCGCTTTTCCACTGGAAAGTATTACTTAATATCGTATTGGCAATGGCGTTTTTCGCCGGTTTGGTTTGGCTTACATTCCGTTGGTTGGAGTTTCATACCAATCACGGGGATGAAGTTCCTGTGCCGAATGTGATGAATATGAAAGTGCACGACGCTATCAAAATTCTGGATGATTCCGGTTTGGAATATGAGGTTGATAGTTTTAAATATGATCCGAAATTCCGTCCGTTTCAGGTTTTGGCAGTTTTTCCATCGCCGGGATCAAGCGTGAAAAGTGGAAGGTCTATTGTTTTGAAAGTAAATCCAAGAACTTGGGCAAAAGTAGCTGTTCCAGACATTATCGACAGATATAAAGGTTTGGCTTTTAATCAATTAACTTTAGTTGGATTAAAAGTTGGGGATACACTTTTCGAGCCTAGTATTCAGCGTGATGCGGTGCTTAGAATTGTTTATAACGGAACGAGCATCAAGCCGGGAACTTTGTTGCCGAAGTTTTCAAGCGTGGATTTAGTCATTGGATCTGGTCCTTTGAGAAATGTTTCTATTCCTAATGTTGTTGGTAGAAGCGTTCAGGAAGCCCGGAAAATAATTGCGCAAGCTCTATTTGAAGTCGGAATCGTAGATCACGAAGATGGCGGAAAAGATGAGTCGGATATTGTTTATTATCAGGATCCGGGATTTGGTTCACTGCGGGATCAGGGAATGCAGATTGATCTCTGGGCGAGTAAGAAAACACCGGCAGAGTTACAGAGTAAAATACAGCAGCTGGATGATATGTACCGCCCGAAAATTGATACAACTTTAGCACCTATCCAATACAATGAAGTTCCGCCACCAACGATTGAGCAAAGACCTGCCGTTATAAAACCTCCAGTTTCTACAACGTCTTCAACTTCCGGAACTGCGCAGCCAACGACAAAACCAAAAACAACAAGCACACAACCTGCTGCGACAGCCAGTCCTGCAGTGAAACAAAATACAACGCCACAATCTACAAAACCTGTAGATAAGCCAAAGCCGAAAAAGGTGGTCATTGAATAAATAAAACAAAAGGCTTCGACATCAGTTGAAGCCTTTTTAGACTAAAAATATGCTAGACGAGACCGAAGATTTCCTGGAAGATGAGTTAACCAATGACGATCATTCCGCTGATGAAGAAAACAGTGGCTTGTATGAACACGTCAATATTACCGTTGATAAAAAACAGGAACCGCTGAGAATCGATAAATTCTTATTGATTTTCCGTCAGAATTCTTCCCGAAACAAAATTTCTCAAACATGTAAAGCAGGCAACGTGATTGTCAACGGAAATCCTGTAAAACAGAATTACAGGGTAAAACCGGGCGATGAGATCAGTGTTCTGCTGGCACATCCACCCAGAGAGAATACCATTATTCCTCAGGATATTCCTATTAATATTGTTTATGAAGATAGTGATCTAGTTGTGATTGATAAAGATCCTGGAATGGTTGTTCATCCGGGATTTGGAAACTGGGATAAGACTTTGGTAAACGCATTAGCTTTTCATTTTTCAAAAGATCCAAATTACAATTCCGATCTGGATAGAGTAGGATTGGTTCACAGGATTGACAAAGACACTTCAGGATTACTCGTTATTGCCAAAACCGAGTATGCGCTTAGTTTTCTGGCAAAACAATTTTTTGATCGGACAACAAAACGTCTTTATTGGGCGTTTGTTTGGGGCAATGTAAAAGAAGACACAGGAACTGTAACAGGACACATCGGCAGACATCCGAAAAACCGGATGCAGATGTACACTTACGAAGACGGAAGCCACGGAAAACACGCCGTAACGCATTACAAAGTCCTCGAACGTTTCCGATATATGACCTGGATCGAGTGCAAATTGGAAACAGGTAGAACACACCAGATCAGAGCGCATTTGAAACATATCGGTCACACGTTGTTCAATGATGCGCGATATGAAGGTAATATCATAATGAGAGGTGTCAACTTGCCAAAATACAAGCAATTTGTAAACAATGTTTTCGAAATTTTGCCAAGACACGCTCTGCACGCTCATACACTCGGTTTTATCCACCCGACAACCAAGAAAGAAATGTATTTCGAAAGTCCAATGCCGAAAGATATGCAGGAAGCATCAGAACGTTGGAGAAAATATTTGGATAATAACTAGAGTTTTATACATTTGTATTGTGAAGAAAAATTACATTTTCTATAAATTTTTTTTACTGTTCATTGCAGGTTTTTGTGTTGAGGCAAAAGCTCAGGAAACATTACCTTTCTATCAGCAATATCTTGTTGACGGCGATTTTCTGTTCAATCCGGCATTGTTGGGAAAGACCGATGATGTGGTTCTCAATCTCAATTATCAAAAACAGTTTTCACAATTGTCGGAGTCTCCCAATGTGCAGTCAGTTGGTTTGCATGCCAACGTCTTCGATAGAGTGGGCGCAGGTGTTTCATTTTTCAGAGATCAAAATGGTCCCATCTCTTCCAATGGAGTGATGTTGGGTGCTTCTTATTTTATTCCTTTGAGTGATGAGGAAGACCGTCAGGATCAGTTTTCATTTGGTCTTGGAACCAATCTATATAACATGAATATTGATTACGGGCAGGTTCACCCGGCTCAGGAAGGCGATCAGGTTTTAGGAGAAAATACAAACGATATTTTTCTCGCTTATGTCAATCTGGGAACGGCTTTCAAATATAAAAGATTTTTTGCAGGCATTTCTGTTGTGGACATTCCCATCAGCAATACTTTGCCAATTGAAAACGGCATAGAACCTTCTCCGACTAAGTTTTATCTGAATGCAGGTTACGACTGGCATTTTACAGATGGCATATTTCTGACGCCGTCATTGATGATGAATCTAAATACCAATTCTTCAAGAATATTTGATTATAATTTGATGGCAACCGCTTTTGGAGAAAAGAATAATATCTCTGCCGGAATCAGTTTCCGAAGCGCAAAAAGCGCCGTTGGAAGCCAGAATCTTGGGATGTCACCTGTCATCAAAGGGAAAGTTGGACCCATTACGTTTGGCGCTGTTTACAACTTTGGTGTGTCAGAATTGACGGAGAATTTCGGAAACAGTTTTATGTTGTCATTAGGATTTAGTATTGATAATTTCATCAACACAAGAGGTTACCGTTACAGATAATTAATATAATTTAAATAAATTTGAGCTCTGAATTTTCAGGGCTTTTTTAATGATATATCTTCACATTCCTTTCTGCAAACAAAAATGCAGCTATTGCAATTTTCATTTTTCGACTTCTTTCAGCTTGAAAGATGAGATGGTTTTGGCCATCAAAAAAGAAATTGGATTAAGACATCACGAGCTCGAAAATAAAACCATCAAATCGCTTTATTTCGGTGGAGGAACGCCTTCAGTCCTCAGTGTTGATGAAATAAAATCTCTGATTGACGAATTTCAAAAATTTTTCAGTTTTGATGAGAATATTGAAATCACTTTGGAATCCAATCCAGACGACCTCAATAAAAATTTCCTAAGAGAATTGTCCCAAACAGAAATTAATCGTTTGTCCATCGGAACACAAAGTTTTTTCGATGAAGATCTGAAGCTGATGAATCGCGCACACAACGCTTCCGAAGCAGAAAGTTCAATCAAACGAGCTCAGGATTTCGGATTAGAAAACATCAGCATCGATTTGATTTACGGTTCGCCAACTTCAAACTTCGAAATCTGGAAAGACAATCTCAACAAAACCATCGAGTTGCAAGTTCCACACGTTTCATCTTACGCTTTGACAGTCGAACCAAAAACAGCTTTGGAAAAATGGATTGAAAATGGAAAAGTCAGTTCGCCCGAGGAATCCGAACAAAATCAGGACTTCTATTATATGTCTAATTTTCTGAAAGATAATGCATTTGACCACTACGAAATTTCGAATTTCGGAAAGCCAGGTTTTCATTCCAAACACAATTCAGCGTACTGGAAATCTGAGCCTTACTTAGGAATTGGTCCGTCCGCACATTCTTACAACGGCAATCTCGAAAGAAGCTGGAATATAGCCAACAATCCACTTTATATCAAGAATATCAATCAAAATATCATCCCAAAAGAAACCGAAATCCTCTCAGAAAAAGACCGTTTCAACGAGATGATGATGATTGGTTTAAGGACAATCTGGGGCGTGGATTTGAACAAAATCAATCAAAATTTTTCCTCGGAAATAATCGATTATCTTCACAAAGGAATCAATCCAAAACTAGAATCCGGAATTCTGAAAATCGAAAATAATCATCTTTTAATTCCAGAAAAACACTGGTTTTTAGCAGACGGAATTGCGAGCGATTTGTTTATTGTTTAAATTTACTTTCAAGTCAAAACATCATTTTGTCATTCCGCAGGAATCTAAACCTTGAGATTCTTTTAAAATGACAAAAACTTCTAATAAAATCCTTATTTTTGCGATATAATTTTTCCAAAAATTGAAAAAGAAAAAAGCCGACTACACTCATCTTTCAGCCAATCAGCCAATCGGAATTTTTGATTCCGGCGTTGGTGGTTTGACGGTTGCAAAGGAAATTAAACGACTGTTGCCAAACGAAGATTTGATTTATTTTGGCGACACAAAACATCTTCCTTACGGCGAAAAATCCCGTGAAGCGATTGTCGGATATTCAACCAAAATCACACAGTTCTTATTGGAGAAAAACTGCAAAGCCATCGTCATTGCCTGTAATTCTGCGACGGCAAATGCTTTGAAGGAAGTTCAGGATTTGGTGGAGGAGAAGGTTCCCGTGATTGATGTGATTAATCCTGTGGCGGAAAAAGTGTCGTACGAGATTCACAACAACGTTGGCGTCATTGCGACCAAAGCAACGGTCAATTCTGGACTTTACAAAAAATCAATCCGTAAACATAACAAGTTCATTAAGGTTGATGAGTTGGCAACGCCACTTCTCGTTCCTGCGATTGAAGAAGGTTTTAAAAATCATCCAATTACACATTCGATTATTTATAATTATTTGAGTAATAGTAAATTAAAAAATATTGAAACTTTGATTCTCGGCTGTACGCATTATCCACTTTTGATAGACGAAATCAAACAATATTATGGAAACCGTGTCCGCGTCATCGATTCTCCAAATATCGTAGCCAACCAATTGAAGATGATTTTGGATAAACACAACCTTCTTAACGAGGAAAATCACAAGCCAACGTATCAATTTTTCTTATCCGATATTACCAAGAATTTCGAAAAAATCTCAAAGAAATTCTTCGGAAAATCAATTGATTTGGAGCATATTGTTCTTTAGAAATTCTCATTACGGAATATCTCTTTGATTCTATCAATCTCGTTTTGAACATTATTTTTCACACGTTCACCAAAATAAAGGGTGTTCTCAATTTTATTATTTCCTTCCCAGGCAATTTCGATTCCGCCACTGGCAATCTCTTTTTTACAGAGGAAATCCGGGACGATTGAGAATCCGGAATTACCACTTAAACAACGGACAATCGAGCAAATATTTGGAACGATGTAATTTGGTTTGAAGTCGGGATGACGATTGAAATTGGCTTTCCAAAAATTATTCAAGTGTTCCATATCCGCCGCGGTGCTGTACCAGATTTGCTGTTTCAACCAAGCTTCTGCTTCTTCGATTTTATTTTTCTTAAGCAGATTTTTGAATTCTGAAGTATCTGTTCCAGTTCCATTAATCAAAACAATTTTTTCTTTGGAAAATGAATCGAATTTCAAGTTTTTCAAATTGGCTTTTCGTGGCGTAATTATCAAATCCAACAAGCCATTGTCCAAATCCGAAAACATCTGTTCATATAAACCAAAACGAATAATCACGTTAAAATCAAAGTTAGGAATGTGCTTCTCCAACGTGAATTGAAAAGTCTCAAAACACATTCCAATGCTCACCGTTGAACGTTCCGTTTTTGTCGTTTTATGGAAAGTTTGTTCTGCGGTTTCGAGTTTCAAAAGTGGTTCCAGCGTGAAGTTGTAAAGGATTTTTGCTTTCTCAGTCGGAATCAGTTTTTTAGAAATTCTTTCGAACAACGTATATCCAACATAAGCTTCCAACGAACCAATGTGGAGACTTACGCCGGGCTGTGAAATGTACAATTCCTTCGCCGCTTTCGTAAAAGATTGGGTTTCGTAAACACTCTTAAAAGTTCTGAGCCATTCTAGATTTATCATTTTATCATCATAATTATAATGCAAATGTATGATTTAAATTATTTTTATAATTCATTTTTCTATCGGAAATTTGCAGTGTCAATAATTTAAATAATCAATTAATGAAAAATATATTTGTAATCAACGGCGGACAAACCTTCGCGCACTCTGGCGGAAGCTTCAACAAAACCATTACCAACTGGACTAAAGAGGTTCTTGAAACTGAGAATTTCGAAATCAGAATCACAAATGTCAACGATGAATTTGATGCAGTTCAGGAAGCAGAAAATTTTAAATGGGCTGATGTCGTGGTTTACCATTTTCCAGTTTGGTGGTTTCAGGTTCCCAATCGTTTGAAATTTTATATCGACGAAGTTTTCACGGCTGGTCACAACAACGGCATTTACAAAAGTGACGGCCGTTCCAGAGTGAATCCCGCCATCAATTACGGAACTGGCGGTTTGATGCACGGCAAACATTATTTCGTCACCACAAGCTGGAATGCACCGGAAACGGCTTTCACTTTGGAAGGCGAATTTTTCAACCAACATTCGGTAGACGAAGGCGTTTTATTCGGTTTTCACAGGATGAATGCGTTCACAGGAATGAAACATTTGGGAAGTTTCCATTTCCACGATATGGAAAAATCGGCCACTCAGGAACGTATTGATAATTACGAAATCGAGTACAAAAATTATCTCAAAAAAACTTTGGAAACTGTAAATCTAAAAGTGTTGAATTAATTAAATATAATCAAATATGTCAATCTATTTAACAGCGATTTTAAAGTCGAAAACAGATAAAATTAAGGAACTAAAATTGATTTTGGATAATATGGTTTTGAATACGAAAAAAGAGGAAGCCTGCGAAAAGTACGAATTAAAGCAAGGTTTGGAAGACGAAACGGTTTTCATCTTTCACGAGATTTGGAAAAGCCAAGAAGGGTTGGATGCGCACAACCAACAATCTTACATCAAAGAATTCGTAGAAAAAGCGCCTGAATTATTAGAAGGACCTGCGGAAATTTATCTTGCAAAATTAGTTTAGTAAAAACGCCTCGAAATTACTCGAGGCATTTTTTATAGGCTGATAATTTTATCAATATTAATGTCTTCCAAAAACTGATTATCGTGAGAAGCTACAATCAAAGTTCCCTGATAATCATTGATTGCTGATGTCAGAATCTCAATATTTTGTATGTCCAGATTGTTCGTCGGCTCATCCAAAATTATCATATCCGGAGAAAGATTTTGAATGGAAAGACAGCAGAGTAGAAGCTTCAGTTTTTCGCCACCACTTAGGAATTCACACTTTTTGTCCCAATCATTTTTGAAAAAAAGAAAACGGGCTAAAATTGTTTTGACCTCGTGTTCTTCAAGGTTTCTTAAGTTAAATCTCTGCGCTTGCTCCTCCACCAAAAGTTCATTTTCAATCAAAGAATATTCCTGGTCGATGTAAACAGTTTTCTTTTCGGCTAAATAAAGATTACCAGAAGTTGTATTGATTTCGCCCAAAATCATCTTTATCAAAGTCGTTTTTCCAGAACCATTATCACCTTTTATTGCAATTCTTTCTCCGCTAATAATTTGAAAATCAAGATTGTTTTTCCAAAGATTTTCTTGGTTATATGAGAAATTAATTTGCTCAGCTTTCGCCAGAATTTTTCCTTTGTGAAGATGAGAATTATCAAAATTAATTTTCATTTTATCAATTCCAGAAAGGTCTCCTTTGAGGTCGTGAAGGTTTTCTCTGATGTTTTCGATTTTATCTTGATGAATCGATTTCAACTTTGAAGTGCTGTTTTCAGCTTTGTTCCGTAACGTGTTCATCATAATTCTGGAAACACCGGATTTTTCTTGTTTGCCTTTTCCGCGAGCGTCCAGTTTGTTTTGTCTTTCAATCGTTTCGCGCTCTTTTTCTTTGGCTTTTTTCAGTTCCTTTTCCCGATTTTGAATGTTTTGCTCGAGTGCGTTTATTTCGATTTTTTTCTTTTCAGAATAGAAATCATAATTCCCGCCATAAACCGAAATTCCATTTTTCGCAAGTTCACAAGTTTTGTCCAAAAGATTGAGCAAAACTCTGTCGTGGCTCACAATCAGCAGACTTTTTGAAGTTGATTGGATGAAATCATAAAGTAATTTTCTGTTCGTAAAATCCAGATGATTCGTCGGTTCATCCATCAAAATCAAATCTGGCTGATGAATCATCATTCCTACGAGAAATAGTTTGGTTTTTTGCCCGCCACTCAGGTTTTCCAATTTCAGATTTAAATCAAAATCGGGAAGATTCCAATATTCAAAAGCTTCTTTAATTCTGTCTTCGATGGTCCAATCGTCATTTAGGATTACCATATTTTCTTCGGTGACAAAACCGTTTAAAATTTCCTTTAAAGCCTTTAATTTTTTATCGATTCCCAAAGCTTCCGAGATACTCAAATCATTGAATTGACCGAAGATTTGAGGTACGTAATAGACATTGGAATCCGATTTTACGAATCCAGTTTTTGGTTGTAATTGTCCAGCAATTATTTTGAGCAAAGTCGATTTTCCGGAACCGTTATTTCCGATTAAAACTAATTTTTCCTGCGAATGAAGTGTGAGATTGATGTTCGAAAAAAGAACATCTTTGTTGGGATGTTGATAGGATAAATCCTGTAAGATTAACATAATTTCTTTTTTAAAATTGAACAATAGCAGACAAGTTTGCCTGCGAAAGATTGTCTGAAAAGAAATTAAATTTTACATTTTAATCTTGAGAATAATTATTGGTGCAAAGTTAGAAATTATTTTTAAAGTCCGAACTTCCTAATCACTGTATTGATTTTTTGCTTCCATTCTGTCGGTTTTCCAGCGTATCCAGCAGAAGCAATCGCATTCAGCCATTCGGAATAATCCAGATTTCCTTTCATTTTTTGATAGTATTTTTTTCGGGAAATCATCTCGCAAAACGCACGGAAAGATTCCTTTGAACTCTCAAAACTTTTGAATTTGGAACCGTTCACCGTATTTTTCCCGACCATTCCAAAATGATTGTTCAAAGTCTGGGCGTGTTTGCTGTTTCCACCGCCAGTTTCCACATAAGCGATGGAAAGAATGATGGCCGACGGAATCCCAAATTCCTTGGAAAGCTCCGTCGCAAGCGGTTTGTGTTGGTTGATGTAAGAATTCTGCGCAGAGATTTTTAAGCTGAAAAATAAAATCATTAAGCTTAAAAATTTGATATTGAAATTCCTCATATTCACTTCAAATTTTATTCAGAAACTGGTTGAGCCTCGAAGAAAGAGAAGTTGATATTCCCATATTTTCTGCTGTCTTTCAAGTTCGGATGCGGATATTTTTGTCTGCTTTGATGTTCCAAAATGAAGAGTCCGTTTGGTTTCAATAGCTCATTAGACAAGACCAAATCAATCAGTTCATTGTATTTTTTTTCGTCCGTTTCGAAAGGCGCATCAGCGAAAATAATATCGTATTTTTTCTCGTGATTTTTCTTTCTTTTCAGCCAGTCGAAAACGTCAAAACGTTGCGTATTCACCTGCAATCCCATTCCCAATTCCTGTGCAGTTGAATTGATGAATCCAGCGTGTTTTGGGTTCAATTCGATGGATGTGATGTCTTGGCAATCTCTGGAAGCAAATTCCAAAGTGATGGAACCAATTCCCGCAAAAAGGTCCAAAACGGAGCAGAATTCCAAGTCAAAACGATGCTCCAAAATGCTGAACAGCGCTTCCTTTGCAAAGTCTGTGGTTGGTCTTACTTCGAAGTTTTTTGGAGCCGAAATTTTCTTCGCTTTCCATTTTCCGGATATGATTCGATACATAATTGATAGTTGATAAATGATATTCTCTAACTTCTTAGAGTTGAAATTATTTTCTCGCTGATTTCACAGATTCAACAGATTTTTTCATTAAATCTGCAAAATTTGCATTATCTGCGAGAGATTTAAAAAGATAAAATGTCTTAATTCAAAACGAAGTTCTTCTTGTGCAAATTATCGAAAACGATTTTCAAATTCGGCACAAATTTCTGCATTTCCGAGATGAAAGTCTCATTTTCTGTGGTTTCTCCGTAGATGTAGAAGTAAGTTTCCGTAATTCCAAAATCTATTTTACTCAAGGTAAACATTATGAAATAAAGAAAATCTACCTCCGAAGTCGCATCCAGATTATTGTAAAGCACCACTTTTTTATTCTCAATGGCAAAAAATTCCGCCTGCTGATGATAAAGATTCACGTGGATTTCTTTTCGGTTTTTCACATTCAGAGAATTAAGAAACTTTTCACCGGAAAAATTAAAATTAGTTGGAACTTCCAATTGTTTGATTTTCCGATAAAAATCTTTCGGAAAACTGTAGTAAAATTGAACGCCGAATTTCTTGTTCACAGACAACATCAATTCCTCAGAATCTCTCTTCACATCGGCATTGTAGGAAATCAAATTATAGCCCAAATCGTGCTGTTCAAAACCTTCTTCCACCACAGAAAAATGGTTGACAGCCGAGACCACGGAGATTTCAGAAAACTTTTCCGAAGCCAAAACTTCATCCAATTTTTCCGTCACCAGATTGGCTGGCGTTTCCTCATCCTTCAGGAAAATCTTCTCTTCCAAAACCTTTTTGGATTTAGAAATCTGCCATTGCAAGCCATCTTTCGTAAAAAGCAAGGATAATTTCCTCATATTTTAAAGTCAATAAAATTAATTTTTTGGGCAGCTTTTCCGCCTTCCACTCCCGCTATTTTTTGCTCACGGTTTGTCTCTAAAAAGAACTCGAGTGCACGCAAAAAAGGATTTCCGTTCAAGTCGGGCTGCGCTTCGCAAAGTTGAAACATTCAAATATATAATCCAATTTTGTCATTCTATAGGAAACCAAACGAAGTGGTTCGACGTAGTCAATCTAAATTGTTAAGATTCCTACGGAATTACAAACGATATGTTTAATTTAAAACAAATAGTTGAAAGTCTATTTTCTATCAGTCTATTCTCTCAAAGTCTCCTCCGCGATTTGCAAAGTTAAAAAATTAAAACTTTAGGATTTCAAACTCTGTCCATTCTTACAGAATTGGTTATCTTCGCAAGATAATTCGATTTATTCTCAGAATGCAAAAAATATCATTTTTCTTTTTAATATTCGCCATTCAGCTTGGGTTTTCACAGCAAAACATCAAGTTCGAAGATTCCGATTTTACCACTCTACTTGCCAAAGCCAAAACCGAAAAGAAACTCATCTTTCTCGATGCTTATGCGGCTTGGTGTGGACCTTGTAAATTGATGGAGCGCAACGTTTTTACCGATGCAAAGGTAGCAGATTATTACAACAAAAATTTCATCAACGCCCATTTTGATATGGAAAAAGGCGAAGGCGTTGCTCTTGCTGCAAAATATGGCATCAGAAGTTACCCGACTTTGCTTTTCCTGAATGGAGAAGGCGAAATCGTTGGCAAAGAATTAGGCTATCTTAAAACCGAAGAATTCCTGGCTTTAGGAAAGAAAAACAACAAGCCTGAATTGGTCAATACCAATCTGAAAGACGAATTTCAGAAAGGAAAATTGGACCAGCCAGCACTATTGAATTTCATCAGCCTTTATGCCAGCAAAGACCCAATCATAGCCAAGCAAGCTTCAGAAAAATATTTTGCCAACAAAAAAGACAAGACTTTCACAGGCGAAGAAATCAATGCTCTTTTGAATTTCACTCAGTCCGTAGATGATGCCAACTACAAAGTTTTCCAACAGAACAAGTCAGCGATCGTAGAATTATTAACCGAGAAAAATTACACGCAGTTCGATAATTATTTGAAATTAATGAAACTCGTAACTTCTGCAACCGATGACAAAACAAAAACCATCGACGATGCAAAAGTTTTGAAAGAAGGCGAAGGTTTGCTTCCAAAAGAAGACCTTGCCAAAAGCCTGAACATCTATAAATTGAATTACTACATTTCTCACGAAAATTTTCCGGCTTACGAAAAAACCGCTTTGGAATATTACAAGAATCCGGACGAGTTCAACAATTCAGAATTACTCGCGGCAGCAAGTGTTTTCGCAGACAAAGTCTCCACAAAAACATCGTTGCAAAGCGCTGCAAGATGGGCAGAAAAAGTCGTGATGTCTTCAGAGAATTATGATTCCACAAGTATCTTGGCAACTTTGTACGATAAATTAGGAAAAAAAGACGAAGCAAAAATGTTCGCAGGAATGGCAGCCAACTTCGCCAAAGAAGAAAGCAAAGACGCCACAAAAATGAACAAAATCCTGAATAAGAAGTAACAATGAAGAAAGTATTAGCAATCACATTAGTCTGTCTATCCATCTTTAGCTTTTCACAAAAAAACGAAACCTACATCAAAGCCAACGCTTTGTTTCTGCCAATAGGTATGCTAAATGTCGGTGTTGAACACGGTTTTACAGAGCATATCACGGGACAGGCTGATATTTTCTTTTCACCTTGGAAGTCTTTTGGCGGGCATCAGGCTTTATTTGGGATCGGAACTGTGGAGGGAAGATATTATTTTGATGAGGCTTTCAAACATTTTTATGTGGGAGCAAGTGTAGGTTTCGGTGTTTTCAATATTCAAAAATGGAATTATTGGAAAAATGATATTTATGTCACTAAAGAAGGAGAAGTAACGCCTTACCGAATGAATCAACTCTACCAAAAAGGATTTTCCTATATGATCGGTGCAACTGCAGGCTACCAGTTTCAGATTGGAAACCGATGGAATATGGATGTATTTTTGGGAGTTGGTAATCAACAAGGTTTTTACAAAGGTTATGTAGAATATCTTCCTGAAACTCAGGAAAACAGATATGACAGAGTAGAAAACTGGGATAAAAGCGGCGAGATCATTCCTTTCAAAGGTGGTGTGATGATTTCTTATAAATTGTAATAATGAATACGAAAATCAAATATCTACTAATCGGTGTCATCACATTCGTAATCATCTTTCTAATGAATTACATTGGAAATGATGCACCGGATAAATTATCACGAGCTTTAATGACCGCTTCCGCAGCCGTTATTGGTTTAGGAATTGGAATGTGGATCTACAGCAGGAGAGATCAGAACGATGAACGCAATCATTTTGATTAATTGAAAATCAATTTATGAAGATCAATCTTAATCCAGATAAAAAAATATATTTTGCTTCCGATCAGCATTTCGGTGTTCCAGATCTTAAGCAAAGCAGAATCCGCGAGGAGAAATTCATCCGCTGGCTCGATCTCATCAAAAAAGATGCGCAGATTCTTTTCCTGATGGGCGATCTTTTCGATTTCTGGCACGAGTGGAAATATGTTGTTCCCAAAGGTTATATCCGTGTTTTAGGAAAGATTGCAGAACTAAAAGACTCCGGAATAGAGATTTATTTTTTCGTTGGAAATCACGATTTGTGGATGAAAAATTATTTCGAAGAAGAACTGGGAATTCCTGTTTATTTTGAGAAAAGATATTACGAAATTAATGATAAAAAATTTCTTCTGGCACACGGCGACGGACTGGGTCCTGGCGACAAAGGCTATAAGAGGATGAAGAAAGTTTTTACAAATCCTTTGGCTCAATGGGCTTTCCGTTGGCTGCATCCGGATATTGCGATGAGCATTGCAAACTATATGTCTCAGAAAAATAAACTGATCTCCGGAGATGAAGACAAAGAATTTCTTGGCGAAGACAAAGAGTTTTTAATACAGTATTCCAAAGAAAAACTGAAAACGGAAGATATCAGTTATTTCGTTTTTGGTCACCGTCATCTTCCTTTGATCTTTGATTTGGAAAAAGGTGCAAAATATATCAACCTTGGCGATTGGATCGTCTATTTCACTTATGGTGTTTACGATGGAAATTCGTTTGAGGTGAAAACTTTTGAGGGATAAATTTCAAAATTAGATTTGAAAAAAATGAAGCAGAATATTTTTGACATAAAAAACGAATCCGATTTTCAGACCGCTTGTTTGGAAACTTTTCGTTATCAATATGAGAATGTGGAAGTTTACAGAAAATTTGTTGATTATCTCAAAATTAATCCGTCAGAAATAAATGAAGTTAATGACATTCCTTTCCTACCAATAGAAATGTTCAAAAATCATTTGGTTTTAGACAAAAATTCTGAAGCTGAGCATTATTTCCAAAGTTCCGGAACTACTCAGATCAACCGTTCCAAACACTACATCGCCGATTTTTCTCTTTACGAAGAAAGCATTTATAAAAGTTTTGAGCAATTTATCGGAAAACCGGAAGATTATATTTTTCTCGGCTTGCTCCCGAACTATTCCGAAAATACACATTCGTCGTTAATTTATATGGTCGATTTTCTGATGAAAAAATCGGGAAAACCAGAAAACGGATATTTCCTTTACAACCATCAGGAATTATTTGATCTACTCCAAACTTTGACCGAAAAAAAAGTAATCCTTTTTGGTGTTTCTTTTGCCTTATTGGATTTTCTTGATACAATAGAATCTCAGAATCTTTCAATCTCTCAATCTCAGAATTTAACAGTTATCGAAACAGGCGGAATGAAAGGCAGAAAAGAAGAAATGACAAAAGATGAGCTGCTGAAAATCTTCAAACAAGGCTTCAAAACGGATAAGATTTATTCAGAATATTCTATGACAGAGTTACTTTCTCAGGCGTATTCATTGGGCGAAAATGTTTATAAAAGTCCAAACTGGATGCAAGTTCTCATCAGAAATACGGAAGACCCGTTTTCTTACGTTGAAGAAGGAAGAACTGGCGCAATTAATATCATTGATCTTGCAAATAAGCATTCCTGCTCATTCATTGCAGCGCAGGATTTGGGGCGAATCGAAGATGGAGCTTTTCAGGTTTTGGGAAGAATCGATCATTCAGATATTCGTGGCTGCAGTCTTTTGGTTTCTTAAAAATTATAATTTAAAATTAAGTAGAATTAAAAATATGGCAGCTTTATCCGCCTTCCACTCCCTCCCGATTTTACATCGGGATCCGCCTCAAGTCGGGCTGCGGGATTTGTATGTTTATCGAAGTTTGCCAACCATCAGTAAGTTTTGTCTTTCAATTATTTTTCTACTAAGTTTTTCGCTCTTCAAATCTCAAAAATGCTACGATTTGAAAGAAGTTCTGAAGGTAGAACCTACCACATTGTACAAACCGCATTTGTTAGCCGCTCAGAATTTTGGAGTCGATATTTTGGAAAATGCAAAATCAGTTGATAAATACATTTCAAAAGGAAAATTTGTAAAAGTCAAAAAGAAATCACGCGGTTACCGTCTTCAGGCTTTGGAATACAGCCGACCATATTTAGTTAAAAAAGCAAGAACCACTCTGGAAAATATGGCTGCGAAATTTGCAACGGACACCAAAAGTTTCTTTGTCGTTTCCTCTGTTACCAGAACTTTAGAGGATCAATGCAGATTACGGAAAGTCAATTCCAATGCGGCTTTAGGAATCAGTTCACATAACTATGGAGCGGCATTCGATATCTCTTATGTTCGTTTTGATCACGTTTTGAAAGTCAATACAAAGCTCGAAAAAGAATTGGAAAAAGTACTTTTGTATTATAAAAATCTAGGGCATATTTTTTACATTAAAGAAAAACAACAAAGCTGTTATCACGTGACAGTACGCAGATATTAAATCAAATTAATGATGCTTAAAATAGAAGAACTTGTTCATAGCTTTATCAATACCAATTGTGATTTTGATAAGGAAATTGTTCTGACCAATTTTTTTCATTCGGATTGGGAAGCAGATATTTTGTCGATCAATAATGAAGGTTTCAGCCACGAAATTGAAATTAAATTATCAAAATCAGATTTCAAAAACGATTTCAGAAAGAAATATACCAATCAGAAAACCGGAGAAAAGTTCCTGAAACACGACAAAATTGGCTGCGGCGATTATATCTGTAATTCATTCAGTTTTCTTTTACCAATGGGAATGATCGATCATCAGACAATTCCTGAACATTGTGGCATTATAGAATTTTATCACGACGAGGACAACTGGGAAACCACTTTCTATAAAATCCGAGAACCGAAAACAATTCATCAGGATTCTTACTGGAAACTCTGCGACAAAGATCATTTTATGAGAAACCTTGCCAGAAGTCTGCTTTTCAAAAAGTTTGAATTAAAGGGAAAGAAGGAAGAATTAATCTTTAAAAATTTCTTCGAAGCCAAAAACAAAAAATAAATCCTGCCAATAGTATTGACAGGATTTTTAATTTTATACTGAAATTGAAATTAAGCTATTTCTTTCTTCTCGATCAAAAGATTATAGACAAACGCTGCAAAAACGCCACCTAAAATGGGAGCAGCAACGAAAAGCCAAATCTGAGAAAGCGCTTCACCTTGAGCAAAAATCGCAGGGCCAATGCTTCTTGCCGGATTTACAGAAACACCTGTGATTTTGATTCCGACAATATGAATCAAAACCAATGACAATCCAATCGCCAAACCAGCAAAACCACCGTGAATATTCTTAGTAGAAGTTGATCCAAGAATGACCAGTAAAAAGATAAATGTGAAAACAAACTCAGCAACAAAAGCCGCCAAAGTGTTGTATTGATCGAGATAACCAGTTCCCCAACCATTAGAGCCTAACGCCCAAGGTCCTAATTCCGCACCTGGATGATTTGTGAAAATGACGTAGAGAATTCCGGCACCGACAATTGCACCGACGATCTGAGCCACGATGTAATAAGCCGCTTCAGTAAGTTTCATTCGTCCTGCAGCAACCATTGCAATGGAAATCGCAGGATTGATATGACAGCCGGAAATGTGACCAATCGCATAAGCCATTGCCACCACACTCAATCCGAAAGCAAAAGAAATTCCAAGAAGTCCAACGCCAGTAGTGCCGTCAGCGCCGGCAATGACTGCACTTCCGCAGCCCATTAATACGAGAACCATAGTGCCGATCATTTCGGCAACAAATTTTGATGTTGTAGATACCATTTGTAATGTTTTTTTATAGTTTATTGCAACAAATGTAATAATTATTTCTATTGATTGTAAAAGATTGTGATTAATATCTTAAATCGTGACAAAATTTCTGACTTTTTTGCGTGTTCATCAGTGGTTTGCTTTTTGAATTAAACACTTGTATAAATCTTAAAATATGTCAATCAAATATTCAATTCTGGACCTTGCGACAATTGTCAAAGGCGACGATATCAATAAAACATTTCAAAAATCAGTAAAATCCGCGCAACACGCTGAGAAGCTCGGTTTCACGAGATATTGGTTTTCTGAACACCATAATTTTCCTAATGTTGCCAGTGCTGCAACCTCCATTTTAATTGGACACGTTGCGGGTCAGACGGAAACCCTGAGAGTTGGTTCCGGCGGCATTATGTTACCAAATCATTCGACATTGTCGGTTGCTGAGCAGTTGGGAACTTTGGACGGATTGTATCCCGGAAGAATAGATCTTGGTCTTGGCAGAGCGCCGGGAACTGACGGACTTACAGCTAGTGCTCTGAGAGGCAATAACTTCACTCCCAATTATAATTTTGAATTCCATATCAAGGAACTTCAAAAGTATATGTCCGATTCAAATTCTGAATCCAAAGTGAGAGCAATTCCCGGAGAAGGTGCAGATGTTCCGCTTTATATTTTGGGAAGTTCGACTGATTCGGCTTTTTTGGCTGCCAAATTAGGAATGCCTTATGCGTTTGCAGCACATTTTGCACCGTCGCAGTTAGAAGTGGCTTTGGAAATTTACAGAGAACATTTTCAGCCTTCCGAGTTTTTGGATGAGCCGTATGTAATGGTTTGTATCAATATTATCGGTGCAGATTCGGTAGATGAGGCTCATTATTTATCAACTTCACATTTCCAGGCTTTTGTTAATATTTTGACGGATCAAAGACAGCCGCTTTTACCGCCAGACGAGACAGATTTGGCGAATATGTCCGACGACGTTTCACTTCATCTAAATAGAATGGCCGCGAAAACTTTCGTAGGAGACAGGGAAGTGCTGAAGGAAAAACTTTCAAAGTTTGTGAAGGATTACAGACCAAATGAGATCATTGTTTCAGGAAATATTTACGACTTCGAAGCTAAGCAGAAATCTTACGGAATTGCCGCTGATGTTATTAAATCATTATAATAATTTCGAGAAAACTTATAACAAACAAAAAGCACAAACTTAGGTCTGTGCTTTTTAATTTATAATTTAGAACCTTGACAAGGCTCTTTAAATTTGTGCTTTTCTTTTTTATTTCAAGACATCAAATTCGATTGTGCTTCCGCTGGAAACTTTGATTTCAGCTTTTTCGTAATCATCCTTTGTTGCCTTGTACGGATTTTCCAGAAACTTCTGAGGATTGATTGCCATCAGCGGAAACCAAGTGCTCTGAACCTGAATCTGTATTTTGTGTCCTTTTTTGAACGTGTGGAAAACGTCCTGCAATTTTACATCTACGCTTGCGCCTTTGTTCGGAATCAGTGCTTCTGGTTTTTCAAAACTGTTGCGAAATCTTGCTGGCATTATTTCACTTCTCACCATTTGGTGGTAATTGGCGTAGACAACATTTGGTTTATCAGCGTTGGACTTTTCATCGGCAGGATAGACGTCAATTAATTTTACAATAAAATCAGCGTCAGTGGACGAAGTTGTAACTTTTAGTTTGGTTAAAATTTCTCCGGCTAATGTCACATCATTTTCCAAAACTTCGGTTGTGTAACTTAGGACATCCGATCTGTAGCCTGCAAAACGCTGGTCTTCGCTCATATAATTTTTCGGCGTGAAGCCATTCATATCCTTGTAATTCTCGCTGCTCAAAACCGGTTTGTTGGGATCAGAAACATAAGATGCAAAGGTTTTCGGATTTTCGCCTGTTGCAGAAAGAATTCCTGAACTGTTCAAATGGAAGCTCTGTTTTGCTGATTGTTTGGGCGGCCAGTTTTCAAACTGTTTCCATTCTTTTTTTCCGGTGTCAAACATATAAGCTTCGGGAAGTTTTGCTGCCGTTTTGGAATCTTCTTTTAAATAATGATGGAAGAAAGGCTGCTCTATATTTTTCTGATAATAAGTCGCAATGCTGTCCCCAAAATAGATGTCATTATGATAATGTTTGCCAGAGTCGTAATTCCAGCCACCGTGATAAAATGGTCCCATCACAATGGTGTTTTTCGCTTTCGGGCTAGACTTTTCTATGGTTTTGTAGATTTCCAAAGGTCCTCGCAAATCTTCAGAATCGAACCAGCCGCCAACAGTCATCACAGCGTGGTTGATGTTTTTAAGATGGGGAAGGAGATTTCTCTTTTGCCAGTATTTATCGTAGTTTGGATGATCCATGATTTCCTGCATAAAGAAATTATCTTTGTAATATTTGTCAACGCCATCTTTTAGTGTACCCATATTTTTATAGAAAAGATAGCCGTCCTCAGAAGTTGGCTTGATCATTTTGTCTGCAAACCAGGATTCTTTTTCAGGTTTCGTTTTATTAACACCAAAAACCGGGAAAGTTTTAAAGTAACCCATCAGAAATACGCCATTGTGATGGAAATCGTCATACCAAAAGTCAGAGATTGGCGCTTGTGGAGAAGAAGCCACCAAAGCCGGATGATTGGCTAAAGTTCCAACTGCGGTATAAAATCCAGGGTATGAAGTTCCGTACTGACCAACTTTTCCGTTGTTGTTCTGGATATTTTTTACCAGCCAGTCTACGGTGTCGTAAGTATCTGTACTTTCGTCCACATCTTTTTTGGTTTTATGATCCACTTGTGGTGTCATATTTGTGAAAGTGCCTTCGCTCATATATCTGCCGCGAACATCCTGGAATACGAAGATGTATTTTTCTTTCTCAATGAATTTATTAGGACTCAGTTTTTTTCTGAAATTGGTTTCTCCGTAAGGGGAAATGCCGTAGCAGGTTCGGTTCATAATCACCGGATATTTGTTGCTTTTCGAAATATCTTTTGGGGTGTAAATGATAGTGAACAGTTTTGTTCCGTCACGCATCGGAATATAAACTTCTTTTTTAGTGTAGTTTTCTTCGACGGAAGCAGTTTGTGAAAATCCGAAATTGAAAGCCAGAATAAATAAAAACAGAACGAATCTTTTCATTGAATTAAATATTTTGAATAAAGATAGAGTATGAAGATGATAATCGGAAATAGTTTCGAAGTTTTTTAAAGATTGATGTTATTTATTTGGAGAAAAATACCTGATATTTTCAGGACATAAATTTATTAAACAAAGCAGCAGAGCTGCGAACTGTTAGTAGAAAAAATCCTATTACAGAATTAAAGCTCCGCAGGAGCGACCTGTAGAAAACATACGCCTTTTGATATCCTATTTTTTTCGAAACTTATTTTCAATTTAATTGTGTCTTCATCGTGGGCCATATTGTTTTTTTTGATAAGGGGTTTCAAAAAAATGGTTTTTAAAAAGGTTAATTCACAAAAAAACCTGACTCGAATAGAATCAGGTTTGTATTTTGTTTTTGGAATTGAAATTTACAATCCGAATATTTTTGCAAACAAATCAGGCACAATTCCCATTGAAACCAAAGCCAAAAAGATGACTACAGAAACAATATTGTATGTAATCGTTGCTCTTTCTTTTGTGTTGAAATGATCTTCTTTGTAGAAGAACATCGCAATGATTAATCGTAAATAATAAGCAATACTTAATGCAGATCCCAGAACTGCAATCAGAATCAGGAACTCGTAATGTCCGCCAATTGCCTGGTTGAAAATTCCTAATTTCCCGATAAAACCAGCGGTTAAAGGAATCCCTGCCATTGATAGCATAGAAACTGTGGAAACGACTGCCAAAACAGGCTCTCTCTTTCCAAGTCCGTTGAATGCCGCGAATGACGTTTCTTTTTTGATTTTCTCTACCCAAAGTAAACTGATGAAAACACCAACTGTTGCTAATGAATAAGCGAACAAATAATATCCTAAAATGTATGTAGAGAAATTATTGATTCCGAAGAATATCAAAGCGATGTAACCTGCGTGGGAAACGGAAGAGTAGGCGAGCATTCTTTTCGCATTGGTCTGAACCAATCCCATCACGTTGGCAAGTAACAAAGTCAAGATGATGAAAACACCTAAAACGTTAATCCAATCTCCGGCAATGCCGTTAAATGCAATTGTCATTAATTTAAATAATGCGAAGAATCCTGAGATCTTAACCACTGACGCCATGAAAGCGGTGATCAAAGAAGGCGAACCTTGATAAACATCCGGACTCCACATATGGAAAGGTGCCAATGAAACTTTGAAAGCCAATGCACAAAGCATTAAAATAGCTCCCATGATCAGCATTAAATTCTTTGGATTGTTGATGGCAAAATCGTGAATCGTGTAAAGGTCAAAACTTCCTGCGCTTCCGTAAACCAAAGCAACTCCGAATAGTAAGAAACCTGTTGCAAATGCTCCCAAAAGGAAATATTTCATAGAAGCTTCTGTTGATCTAAGGTCTGTTTTATCTGCTCCAGCCATTACGTACAATGGAATTGATAAGATTTCGATTCCTAAGAATAAGGTTACGAGGTTTTGGAAACCGAATAATACGACGCCGCCACAAAGAGCGAACAACATCAAAGCATATAATTCTGACTGATGACTTCTGTGATTGCTGAATGCAAATCCGCCCAAAAAGAACAACAGCATAGTGACAACCACTGAAATTTTTGTGAACAAAGCGGCATTGTTTCCGTATTCGTACATCGATTTGTACTGGTCGAAAAACTCGCATTCTGGAAGGAAACTGACATATAAACCAACGATCAATCCTGCAATTCCGATATATCTTGCGTATTTGCCTTTCTCGAAAACACCCGAGAATAATACAAGAACAGCCGTAAGGAATAAAATTATTAAAACACTCATTTCTTTTATTTGTTTCGCCGGAACTCGGAAAGCCGATGTCCGTTTTGAATTTTATTATTAATTTAAATTAATACCTCAAAGAAGATATTATTAATTGATCATTGATGAATAGATGAAACTCACTGAGCTTGTCACCATTTCTATAACCGGTTGAGGATAAACCCCCAAAACAATGACGAACACTGATAAACTTGCCAAAACTGTGAATTCTACATTGCTTACATCTTTCGTAGTTGCCAAAACTGAATCGTCACCTTTTCCAAACATTGCTTTTCCGTAGAATCTCAACATATAAGCGGCACAAAGAATGATTGTCAATCCAGCCATTACAGCCATTATGTGATTGTAAGTGTAAACTGATTTTAACAAGATAAATTCTCCGATGAATCCGTTTGTTAATGGAACTCCGGTTGCACCAAGTAAGATGATCATAAACAAGATCGCAAACTTTGGAGCGACTTTCGCCAAACCTCCCATTTTTCTGATATCTCTTGTTTTGAATCTTTTATAAAGAATATCTGCACAATAGAACAATCCTACAACGTTGATTCCGTGAGCAAAACTCTGAATCATGGCACCTTGTCCGCCTTCGAAAGTCAAACCTGATCTCATTGTCACAACTGCTGAGGCAAAAATACCTGCGACAATCAATCCAACGTGGGAAAGAGATGAGAAAGCAATCAATCGTTTGCTGTCTGTGGAGATCATTGCGATCAATGCACCGTAGATAATTCCGATTACTGAAAGGATGATTACGATTTCTCCCGAAATTCCGCCGATTGCTAGTGGAGTGATTGGTAACAAATATCTTAAAACACCGTAAACTGCCATCTTCAGCATAATTCCAGACAACAACATCGATCCCTGAGTAGGAGAGTAGGTATATGTGTCAGGCTGCCAAGTATGGAAAGGGAAAACTGGCAACTTCACTGCAAATGCGAAGAAGATAAACCAGAATATTACATTTTGTTCATTGATATTAAGGTCAGCATTGTAAAGATCTGTCAAAGCGAAAGACGCCGCGTGGTTGTAAACATAGATCAAACCTATCAACATAAACAACGATCCTACGAATGTATAAACAAAGAATTTTGTTGTGAATTTGACTCTTTTATCTTCTTGTCCCCAGATTCCGGCAATTAACCAGATTGGAATCAAAGTAACTTCCCAGAAGATGTAGAAAAGTAATCCGTCCAAAGAAGTGAAAACACCCAACAATCCGAATTGCATTAATAGAATTAAAGCATAAAAAGAATTTGGATAGCCTTTCGCTTCGTTATAAGAAGACAAAACGATTAATGGAACCAAGATGTTCGTCAATAAAACCATCAGCATACTCATTCCATCGATCCCAAAATTCAAACTACTTTTGATATAGCTTGACCAGGGATAAGTGATCTCGTATTGCAATGGCGCATCAACAGTTGGATTGAAATCGAAACTTCCCAACATGTAAAATGCTAAAAACATCTGTGCAAGGGCAAAAGCCAATGCGATATATTTGCTGGAAGCATTTTTCCAGAAAAAGAGTAAACCCGAACCTACAAGAGGTAACAGTAATAATGTTAATAGTAAATAAGACATTATCTATTTATTTCAATAAAAAGTTAACAATTAATACGATACCTACAGCCAACGACATAATCAGCACATAGTTTTCTACATTTCCGTTCTGAAGGCGTTTTGCTGCTCTTCCAGAATCTGCTGCTCCAAGTCCTATGAAATTCACGATAGGATCCAGAACTGCTTTGTCAAACATCGCTGCTGCTTTACCAGCTTCCTCGAAAGGTCTTACGATGCAGGCGTTGTAGATTTCATCAACGAATAATTTCTTAGCTGATAGTTTTTCCCATCCTGTATATTGATCTTCCGGAAGTGCTCTTTTTTGTTTTTTAACGTAAGTGTTTTTAACAAAGAACCAAACGGTAAAGAACATTAATATTGTTGCTCCAAGAAGAATCATTTCTGTATTGAAACTTACGCCGGAAAGTGTATTTTCCATCTGTTTGAAACTTTCTTCCGTTAAGACAGGTTTTAGCCATTCCATTAATTTAGCATAATTTCCGTGACCAATGAAGTGAGGAAGATTGATAAAACCTCCAACTACTGAAAGGACAGCCAAAACAATTAATGGCAAAGTCATATTTGCAGGACTCTCGTGCAAGTGGTGCTTTTGATCTTCTGTCCCTCTGAACTCGCCGTGGAAAGTCAAATAGTACAATCTGAACATATAAGTTGCTGTGATAGCTGCTAAAACGAATAACATTACCCAATAGATTGGATTTTTAGCGTAAGCTGCTACCAAAATTTCGTCTTTTGAAATCATCCCTGATAATAGTGGGAATCCTGAGATTGCCAAAGTTCCGATCAGGAAAGTAATATGAGTAATTGGAATGTATTTTTTCAGTCCGCCCATAAAACGCATATCCTGCTCGTTGCTCATTGCGTGGATCACAGAACCTGCTCCCAAGAATAACAAAGCTTTGAA
Organism: Epilithonimonas sp. JDS; assembly: GCF_021261315.1. GTDB lineage: Bacteria > Bacteroidota > Bacteroidia > Flavobacteriales > Weeksellaceae > Epilithonimonas. The sequence continues at coordinate 625,443 of NZ_JAJSAX010000002.1, read as the reverse complement.
GAAAGCGTGCGTCATTACGTGGAACATTGCTGTGGAATAAGCGCCCAAACCTAAAGCGATGAACATAAATCCAAGTTGAGAAACTGTAGAATATGCCAATACTTTTTTGATATCGTTTTGACGAAGTGCGTAGAAACCTGCCAATGCTGCAGTCAGGAATCCAATTAATAAAATGCCGTCCTGAACTGTTGGTGCAAGGACAAATAAGAAATTAGATCGTACAACCAAATAGACACCAGCCGTAACCATTGTTGCTGCGTGGATCAAAGCAGAAACCGGTGTCGGTCCAGCCATTGCATCCGGCAACCAAGTGTATAACGGAACCTGAGCAGATTTACCTGTTGCTCCGATGAATAAACAAGCTGTGATAAAGATGATCGGTGTTCCGTCCAATTCAAAGCTTGATGCGTTTTGAGCTACAGAAAGATAATCGATAGCGTTAACGTGTGCTGCAATTGCGAAAATTCCGATCAACAATCCAAGGTCACCAATACGGTTCATAATGAAAGCTTTTCTTGCTGCTTTTCCATATTCTTCGTTCGTGTACCAGAATCCGATTAATAAATAAGAACAAAGTCCAACACCTTCCCAACCGATGAACAAGATCAGATAATTGCTTCCTAAAACCAAAAGCAACATCGAGAAAATGAAGAGATTAAGGTAGGTGAAGAATTTGTAAAATCCTTTGTCGTGGCTCATGTAACCAATCGAGTAGAGGTGAATCAATGAACCAATACCTGTGATGATCATTACCATCATTAATGATAACTGATCAATCTGAAATCCGAAGTTAACCTGAATTCCATTCACTCTAAACCATTCGAAAGCTTTGATGACAACAGGCGCGCTGTCATCATTAAAACTAAAAAATATACTTGTCGTGATAACAAACGAAGCGAAAACTACCAATGTTGCCAGACTACCAACCACTATTTTAGGAAGATTCTTCCCGAAAAGTCCGTTGATGATGAATCCAACTAAAGGTAAAAGTATAATCGCGTAAACTAAATTTTCCATTCCTTTTATTATCCTCTTAATTTATTAAAAATACTCACGTCCACAGATTTGGTATTTCTGTACATCATTGCGATGATTGCCAATCCTACAGCTACTTCCGCTGCGGCAACCACCATTATGAAGAATACCAAAAGCTGACCGTTGCCATCGCCACTGTAAGCTGAAAATGCTGCCAGTAAAAGATTTACGGAATTAAGCATCAATTCTACACATCCTAATATCACGATGGCATTTTTACGAAGCAAAACTCCCAAAACACCAAGACAAAACAGAAGTGTGCACAGAATAATGAAATATTCCAAAGGCACTTGCTGTATAAATGTATTTACGTCTCCTCCCATAATCTTATAAATCTTTTTTACCGATTAGAACAGCACCTACGATCCCTGCTAAAATCAGGATAGAAGCCAGTTCAAATGGCAATACATATTCGTTAAACAATAATCTTCCCAGATTTTTCGTCAATCCGACAGAATAATCGATGCTGCCTTCTGCTACTGTTTTTCCGCTAAGTCCTTTGTAAGCACCCAACATCCCAACAAACAAAATACAAACTGAGAAAATTCCGATGAATTTCGGAAGGTTGTCTTTTTTACTTTCGTCCTCTTTATTAAGGTTCAACATCATTAAGATATAAAGAAATAAAACCATAATGGCTCCTGTGTAAACGATAATCTGAACGATACCTAAAAACTGAGCATTAAGAAGAATGTACATTCCCGCGATGGAGAACATCGTCACAATAAGTGAAAGAATTGCGTACATTGGATTTTTTGCAAATACAAAGTAAACTGCACTTGCGATGGCTAGAAACGCTACGATAAAAAATAAAATCTGATCCATTATTTTACTGCATTTTTTTGTTTCTCAGACTGTCTTTCTGTGATGTCAACCCTTGCATTAATTTTCTCAACCAGTTTATCTTTTCCGTAGATAAAAGAATTTCTGTTTTGTTCCACATCCACCAATCTGTCAGTTAAGTAGATTGCAGATTTAGGACAAGCCTCTTCACACATACCGCAGAAGATGCATCTTAACATATTGATCTCGTAGATCTCAGCATATTTCTCTTCTCTGTAAAGGTGTTTTTCTTCCTTGGTTCTCTCGCCGGCTGTCATTGTGATCGCTTCTGCAGGACAAGCCACGGCACAAAGTCCACAAGCCGTACATCTTTCTCTGCCTTCCTCGTCTCTTTTCAAAACGTGCTGGCCTCTCCAGATTTCTGCTCTCGGTTTTTGAACCTCAGGATACGAATATACGTTTGGAGCGCGTTTTACAACGGTTCTCACAGCGTGTTTAAAAGTGATTCCCATTCCCTTGAAAATCGCCGGAAGGTAGATCTTCTCAGAAAAGGTCATTTCTTTATTCGAAACAACTTTTGATCTGTTAGTAAGTTTCATTTAATTATAGATGTTAGATGTTAGACATTAGATCTTCGACCGTTCTTGTCTTATATCTTTTATTATTATTAATTCTATTTTTGTACAATGAGTAAAATTTGCAACTTAATGTGTCTTTTATTATTCATCATATTTTTGAAGAATATTTAGAACATTTTCGTCAGAAAATCTTTCTGTATTGTTAATTATATCAACTAATTCGGGTTTTGATTTAGTAGCCTCAATCAACCTTTTTTTAGGACTTATAAATAGTCCATTAAATGTATATTCTTTTCCATTTGTATCGACCAAATAATCTGAATAAGACACTGAGCCATCATTAGCATTGACCAAAATATCTCTGACCCATTTCGTTTTTTTTCCTTCAAACATTAATTGTCCTAATGTTTTTCCAGAATTTATATAGACTCTTTGCTTTCCTTCAAAGTCAGTAAATTGTAGACTTTTGACATCGGTAGCTTTTATTTTTTCCTTTTTTTTGTCATTGTCATCAAGCAAGTTCAAAACTCTATAAAAGCTCTTCTCATCTATCAAGTTTTTATAAAAAATATTTGTTGATACTTTCATTCTAGAGTTGATTGTATCGTTATTACTTTTTATAATTACCGCATCCACATGCTTCTGAGAAAAACCAAATATAGATATTGTAATGAAAAGTATTGTTAATATTTTATTCATGCGATAGTTCTTAACAAAATTAATTTCCAAATGCCAAAATCACAGCACCTGTTACCATTAGATTTACCAAAGCCAATGGAATCAAAGTTTTCCATCCAAGGTGCATCAATTGGTCATATCTAAATCTTGGAAGTGTCCATCTGATCCACATAAAGATCAATATTCCCACGATTGTTTTTGTTAGGAAAGCCACAATACTTAAAATTCCTGCTGCATTTTCTCCCCAGTTCTGAGTTACCCAATCAATTCCAGGATAATTGTAACCTCCGAAGAAAAGAACTACGATGAATGCATTTGAAATGAACATATTCACATATTCCCCAAACATATACAATCCTAATTTCATTGATGAATACTCTGTAGAATAACCAGTTACCAATTCGGATTCACATTCTGGTAAATCGAAAGGGTGACGGTTGGTCTCCGCCAAAGCTGCAACAAAAAATATTAAGAATGCCAATGGTTGATAAAGAATATTCCAGTTGATACCGGAAATGGCAGGAATGAATCCCCAAATTTTTCCAGTAGCTTGAGTTTCAGAGATCATTTTTAGGTCCAAACTTCCTGTCATCATAATGATAGAAAGAAGCGCCAATCCCATTGCCAACTCGTAAGAGATCATTTGAGAAGAAGCTCTGATGGCGCCAAGCAATGAATATTTGTTATTCGAAGCCCAACCTCCGATCATGATTCCGTAAACACCGATGGAAGCCATTCCGATGATGAACAAAACGCCCACATCGATATTTGCAACTTGAAGATCATAAGAAACGCCTCCAAAATTTAATGTTTTACCCCAAGGAATCACTGCACCAGTGATCAATGAAATAAACATCACCAAAGAAGGTCCTAATATAAAAAGGAATTTCTCAGCGTGTTGTGGCGTAAAATCCTCTTTGAAGAAAAATTTACCACCATCTGCCAACGGTTGCAACAATCCGAAAGGTCCCGATCTGTTTGGTCCGATCCTGTCCTGCATAATAGCGGCCACTTTTCTTTCTGCCCAAGTAGAGTAGGCTGCGATCGTAAGCGCCAGAAGGAATAGGGCAAGTACCAATATGATTTTAAAAGTCAGTAATTCCATATCAATTTATTTGAGTTTTGATTCTTGAGAAATTCTCAAAATCAAATCGTCTCATTATCTAATTTTTCAATTTCTTTTTCGTCTGAAACACCAATTTCTTTGGCTTCAAAATTTTCTAAAACATTGTAGCTGTCTGTTTTTTTCTCATAATGATTAAGTGAGATCACAGAATGTCTGTCGATATGTCTTGGTCCTTCGATGTTCCAAAGTGCAGTATCTTTTTTGTGGAAACGACACTCGTCACAGATCCATTCTTCAACTTCTCCGTATTGGTCTTTTCTAGCCGTTACTCTCACCACTTCATCACCTTTCATCCAAACGACTGCTTTTCCGCTACACTTTGTACAAGAACAAGTTGCGTTGTAAGGTTTTGTGAACCAAACTCTGCTAGTGAATCTCGCCGTTCTGTCTGTCAAAGCTCCAACCGGACAAACATCGATCACGTTTCCGATGAAATCGTTGTCCAAAGCTTTGTTCAACATTGTAGAGATCTCTGCGTGGTCTCCTCTGTAAAGGATTCCGTGCTCTCTTTTCTCTGTCAATTGATTCGCAGCCAATACGCATCTTGCGCAAAGGATGCAACGGTTCATATTCAGTTTGATGTTTGGACCAATGTCATCTGCATCATAGGTATTTCTTTCGAACTCAGTTCTGGTCTCAAGGTTTCCGTGCTCGTAGCCAAGATCCTGAAGATGACATTCTCCCGCCTGATCACAAACTGGGCAATCCAAAGGGTGATTGACCAAAAGGAATTCGGTCACCGCTTTTCTACCTTCTTGTGCTTTTTCAGAACTAAGGTTTTTCACTTCCATTCCGTCCATCACTCCAGTTCTACAGCTTGCAACCAATTTAGGCATTGGTCTCGGGTCTGCTTCGGAACCTTTGGAAACTTCTACCAAACACGTTCTGCATCGGCCTCCGCTGGTTTCCAGTTTGCTATAATAGCACATAGCTGGCGGTACAGATTTTCCTCCGATTTGTCTTGCAGCTTCCAAAATGGAAGTGCCAGGCAAAACTTCAGTCGTTTGTCCGTCTATGGTAACTTTAAATTTTTTGACTTCTTCGCTCATATTTCAAGGTTTTAGATTTTCGGATTTTAGATTAAATCTTTGTCCTAGATCTTTTGTCAATTCTATTTATATTTAAAATATAACTTGATGTGTATTTTAGTTCTTTAATTTTCTATTAAAAACGTATCCGATTCCAAAATTAACTTGGTAGAATACGAAGTCCTGACTCGCTTTATCAGGTTTATTGTTAAGCGTAGTTTTGATATCCGGCATATTGATGTAACCAAATTTTCCTTCTACTCTTGCCATCCAATGATTCCAGAAAACAAGATTGATGTTGGCTCTTGCGTCCAATCCAAATCCAGCCACGTGAAATCTGTCACTTCTTTCATTTCCAAAAAGTTTCACATTGCTTTTTGGAAAAAGAACACCTGCGCCAGCTCCGTAAGCCCAATGGATATCAAAGTTCTTTCTTGATAATATATTTTTATATTTCTCAATTCCTGCGTTCACGTAGTTTAGTCCGTCCGTGTGCTCAAAGGTAAGAAACTCAGCGCTACTTAAATCTACTTGGCCATTCTGAACCATTGCTGCATAAGTCGGGTCTGAGATGTTTCCATTGAACTTTGCCGTTTGATCTTGATCCATCACGTATTTCATATGATCTGTTCCAACGACCAAAGCCAAATCATCTTTGAAAAAATATCCAAATCTGAAATTGAACTGAGGCTTGGAAATCTGTCCTGGATTGATGTAATCCCAAGTCAATTCCGAAGGTCTGTCGTGTGCTTTTACATTTTGAAGCGTAAAATCATAACCATTCCCTTTGAATCTAATATCAGAATCGCTGAATCCCGCTCTGTTCCATCCCCAAAAGCCGAACATTGTTCCTTTAGTGAATGTTGATTTATTAACTGGAAGCAAGTCCACAGAACCACTTTCAATCAAAGAATCTTTTTTTATTTTCTGTCCTACTACAAGATTTAATCCTATGATAGTTACAAAAAATGCATTTAATGTCTTCTTCATTACTCTATTTGGATACCGATATCCATTTTTTAAGAACGCTTCTCTTGTGCTTCGCACTATAAACTCTGATATGCTGGTAAAGCATTATTAATCTGTTTTTTGAAAGTTTGTTCTTTGTGTTTTTTTATTTAGCTACTGCTGGAATCGGGTCTGCATAATTTGCAATTCCATAATTTTGGGTTTGACTGAGCTCAGGGTTGTTCACGTGCCATTCAAACTCATCTCTGAAGTGTCTGATAGCAGCAGCAACCGGCCAGGCAGCAGCATCTCCCAAAGGACAAATTGTGTTTCCTTCGATTTTTCTCTGGATGTCCCAAAGCAAATCGATGTCTGCCATTTTGCCTTCTCCCTTTTCTATTTTTTTCAAGATTTTGTACATCCAACCTGTTCCTTCACGGCAAGGTGTACATTGTCCACAACTCTCGTGGTTGTAGAATCTTGCTAATGTCATAGTATGATTTACCACACACTGGTCTTCGTCCAAAACAATAAATCCACCTGAACCCATCATTGTTCCGGTAGCAAAACCACCATCAGCAAGGGATTCATAATTCATATATCTTGGTTCACCGTTGATGGTTTTCAGTAATAAGTTTGCAGGAACAATTGGAACTGAACTTCCACCAGGAATACAAGCTTTCAGCTTTTTACCATTTGGGATTCCGCCACAATATTCATCAGAATAAATAAATTCTTCGACTGTAATGGTCATATCGATTTCGTAAACGCCTGGTTTGTTGATGTTTCCACAAGCCGAAATTAATTTGGTTCCTGTTGACCTTCCAACGCCGATTTTAGCATATTCAGCGCCAGTGATATCAATGATTGGAACAACTGCCGCAATAGTTTCAACATTGTTCACCACTGTTGGTCTTTCCCAAAGTCCTTTGATAGCTGGGAAAGGTGGTTTCAATCTTGGATTTCCTCTTTTACCTTCCAGAGATTCCAGCAACGCCGTTTCTTCTCCACAAATGTAAGCTCCGGCACCTCTCTGAACATAGATTTCACAATCGAAACCAGTTCCTAAGATGTTTTTTCCAAGAAATCCAGCAGCCTTTGCTTCCTCGATTGCTTCTTCCAAAATATCCGGAATCCAGGAATATTCTCCTCTGATGTAAATGTACGAAACATTGGAACCTAAAGTGTAGGACGAAATCAACATTCCTTCAATCAAAAGATGCGGAAGAAACTCCATCAAATATCTGTCTTTGAAAGTTCCTGGCTCAGACTCATCGGCATTCACGACCAAGTGTCTTGGAACGCCTTCCGGTTTTGCAAGGAAACTCCACTTCATTCCAGTAGGGAAACCAGCGCCACCACGACCACGAAGTCCGGAAGTTTTCACTTCTTCAAGAACTGCATCGGTAGTCATTTTCAGAGCTTTCTCCGCAGCTTCATAACCACCATTTTTACGGTAAGTTTCGAAGTAACGGATTCCCTCAATATGTGCGTTTTTAAGTAAAAGTTTTTTACTCATTATATTTATAAGCTTATAGCAATTGGCTTTTGCACTTCGACAAGCTCAGTGTGACAGCTTTTGCTTAATTATTTATCTAAATTAATTCTTAACCTAAATCGATGGCGCCTTGTCTGCAAAGGTCAATTATTTCATCCACTTTTTCGATGGTCAAATGCTCGTGGTAGAATTTTCCCAACTGCATCATTGGTGCATAGCCGCAAGCGCCAAGACATTCTCCAGGTTTTAAGGTGAAAAGTCCGTCTGCTGTGGTTTCGCCGTCTTTAATATTTAATTTTGTTCTGATGTGGTCGAGAATGTTATCACTTCCATTCAACATACAAGGTCCGGTTCTGCAAACTTCCAAAACATATTTCCCAACCGGCTTCATATTGAACATTGTATAAAAAGTCGCAACTTCATATACTTCAATAGGTGTAATGCTCAATATTTCTGCAACATAATCCATCACTGGAACAGCCAGCCAGCCATCAAATTCTTTCTGTGCAATGTGCAAGACAGGAATTAACGCAGATTTTTGTCTGCCTTCCGGATATCTCGCCATAATTTTATGAACCTGCGCTAAGCTTTCAGGTTTAAAAGCAATTGTTTCGCTCATCTTATTTACTGTATTATTGTACGGTGTACAATGTACTAATGATTTATTTTGATCACTGTAAATTCGTTAATACTTTTTACAATGATACTATTTACAATGTTATGCGTCTAATTCTCCCGCAATGATGTTCATACTACACATCGTCACAATTGCATCAGATATTACTGCGCCCGTAATCATTTCCGGATAAGCTTGGTAATAAATGAAACAAGGTCTTCTGAAGTGAAGTCTGTATGGCGTTCTTCCGCCGTCGCTCACGAGATAGAATCCTAATTCTCCGTTTCCACCTTCTACAGCGTGGTAAACTTCGCCTTTAGGGACATCGGTTTCTCCCATCACGATTTTAAAATGGTAAATCAAGGCTTCCATTTTGTTGTAAACATCTGCCTTTTCAGGAAGATAGAAATCCGGAACATCCGCGTGGAATGGTCCTTCTGGAAGGTTGTCGTAAGCTTGGTTGATGATTTTCAAAGATTCCCAAATCTCCTGCTGACGAACCATAAAACGGTCGTAAGTATCGCCCGCAGTTCCAACCGGAATGATGAAATCGAAATCCTCGTAAGAAGAATAAGGCTGTGCAACTCTCACGTCATAATCAACGCCGGTCGCACGTAGGTTTGGACCTGTGAAACCGTAGCTCAAAGCACGCTCTGCTGAGATTGCGCCTGCGCCTATGGTTCTGTCCATAAAGATTCGGTTTCTTTCTAACAATTGACCAAATTCTGCAAATCTTGCCGGGAAAGTCTTCAAGAAGTCTTTCAACAACTCGTGGAACTTCGGTGTGAAGTCTCTTTCGAAACCGCCGATTCTTCCCATATTGGTCGTCATCCTTGCACCGCAAATCTGCTCATACATATCGTAGATACGCTCTCTTTCGATGAACATATAAGTCAATCCTGTAATCGCTCCGGCATCCATTCCTGTTACACCGTTACAAATCAAGTGGTCACCAATCCTTGCCAACTCCATCAAAATCACACGCATATAATCGACACGTTTTGGAACTTTGATTCCAAGTAATTTCTCAACTGTCATATGCCAACCCAAATTGTTGATTGGGGCAGAGCAGTAGTTCATTCTATCGGTAAGCGTCGTGATTTGTGCAAAGTTTCTTCTCTCAGAGATTTTTTCGAATGCTCTGTGGATATAACCTACAGTTTGCTCAGCGTGTAGAATCCTTTCTCCGTCCATTGTAAGAACGTTCTGGAAAATCCCGTGAGTTGCAGGGTGCGTAGGTCCAAGATTCAGGGTGTATAATTGCCCGTCGATTTGTTCCTTGCTGTCGTATTGGTTAAGTATATTAGATAATGAGTTATCTTTCATATTCTTTATAATTGATAATTGATAGGTGATAATCGATAATCATTTATCTATCATCATTTATCATTTATATTAATTTTATCTTCCGAACATACTATCGTTCTTGTCTGTTCTGGTTCCATCTTCCAAGCGATATTCTTTCAGCATTGGATGGTAACCCAGGTCTTCCATATTGAGGATTGGTCTCAAATCTGGGTGGCCTTTAAATTTGATTCCATAGAAATCAAAAGTTTCTCTTTCCATCCAGTTCGCACCGGCATATAATTCTGTCAAAGAATCAACTTCAACATTTTCTCTCGTCATAAAAGCTTTCAGACGAATTCTGAAATTGGTCATCATATTATGCAAATGATAAATAACGCCGATTTCCTTTTCAGGTGTTTCAGGATAATGAATTCCGCAAACATCTGTCAAAAAATTAATTTCTAAAGTTGAATCTTTCAAGTAATGAATCACCTTTTTTATATCGTCTTTCTTGATTTCAACCGTCAGCATTCCGTAAGGTTCTGAACTTGAAATCACAGACTCAGGAAATTCTCTCGTGATAGCTTCTAATACAAATTCGTTCGTCATCTTCCTTAGTTACTAATATTGTAAGAATCCAATAAATGCTGATATTCCGGCATATCTCTTCTTCTGATGCTTTCGCTTTCTGCCAAAGCCTGCACTTGCATTACACCTTCGATAATTTGTTCTGGTCTTGGCGGACATCCTGGAACGTAAACATCAACAGGAATGATTTTGTCAATTCCCTGAAGAACCGAATAAGTATCAAAAATACCACCGCTGGAAGCACAAGCGCCAACAGCAACTACCCATTTCGGCTCAGCCATTTGGGTGTAAACTTCTTTCAAAACGGGACCTAATTTCTTAGCAATCGTTCCGCAAACCATCAACATATCTGCCTGTCTTGGAGAGAAAGAGTTTCTTTCCATCCCAAATCTTGACGCATCGTAAGTTGGATTCAATGTCGCCATAAATTCGATTCCACAACAAGACGTTGCGAAAGGTAAAGGCCAAAGTGAAAACTTTCTTGCCATCCCAATCACACTGCTCAAGTTGGTTGCGAAAAATCCTTCTCCTTCAAATCCTGGAGGAGCGGGCGCATCTGTTTTTATTACTGGTTTATTATCTGACATTTTTTCTAGATTTTAAATTTTAGACTCTAATTGATTCAATTTTAAATCCAAAACGTAATTAATTTAATTTATTTGTCCCAATCCAATGCGCCTCTTTTCCAAACGTAGAAAAAAGCAACAAAGAAAATAGCAACAAATGTAAGTACGGCAACAAAGCCTTCCATTCCAAACTCTCTAAAGTTGACCGCATACGGGTAGAAGAATACAATCTCGATATCGAACAATACGAACAAAACTGCAGTCAGGAAATATTTGATGGAGAATGGTGTTCTAGCATTACCTTCACTAGGAATACCACATTCCCAAGCTTGGTTTTTTACAGAATTCCCTTTCTTCTGCTGAGGACCCAAGAAATGAGCACCTAACAAAGAAATAGCTACGAATCCAAGACCGACTGCGGCCTGAATTAGTATTGGAATATAATTTTCGGGTAAATTCATAAGGTCAAATTTAACTATGCAAAAATACTAAATAAAGATTTAATATAGTAAATTATGAGGCTTATGTAAACAAGAGAAAAGTCTGTTTTAGTAAATTTAGAACAGTTATAAATAAGAATCTATTTGTCTTTTTTGCCTATCCGCTTCAGAACGAGATAAGCAATATAAGCGATGTAGAGAAACAACACGCTGGCAAACAGAATGTTGATGGCTGTGTCCATTCTGTCGTCTTGGATAGGTTTGTAGAAATTATAAGCCACAAATAAGATTATCAGACCAACGTAGATGTATAGTTGCTTTTTCAATGGGAATTGATTTTTAAAAGATTAATGCACTTTCTCAAATTTATATTTTGCTAAACAATTGTTTGATAAATCATTTATAAACTATCACTTATCAATTATTTAGTTGTAGTGAATAAGTTCTTCTACTCTTGTGATGCACGGGATGATAATCTTGCCAAAGAACCTGTACGCTCTTGTTTTCCTCCAATTCTGGATTGGTCTCCAGATATTTGATGCCTTTATTTTTAAGGTTCATTTGGATTGCTTTAAAAATCATTGAAGTCACACCTCTTCTTTGATATTCTGGATGGATTCCTATCAAATAGAAATTTGCGCGCTCATTTTTCTTTCCAGCCTGTAAAAAGTGCCACCAGCCAAATGGGAACAATTTTCCGTTTGATTTCTGCAACGCTTTGGAATAAGAAGGCATCGTAATCGCAAACGCCACCAACTGATTATTCTCGTCGGCTACACAGGTGATGTAATCTTTGTCTATAAAACCAAAATATTTCTCTTTGTAAGTTTTGATTTGCTCGTCAGAAATCGGTGTGTAAGTAGAAAGATACTTATAGGTTTCATCAAGCAATTTGAACATCGATTCTACATAAGGCAAAATTTCCTTTTTATGCTTGAATTGTAAGGTTTTCAATTTATATTTCTGAGCAATCAATGAACTGAATTTTTCAACTTTTTCGGGCAAAATCTCAGGGAATTGCAGTTCAAATTCTACCCATTCTTTTTCTTTTACCAAACCAAGATTTTCTAGATGTTTCGGGTAATAATCGTTGTTGTAAAGTCCAATCATCGTTGCCAATTTATCAAACCCGAAAGTCAACATTCCAGCCTTATCAAGATTCGTAAATCCCATCGGACCTTCTATCTTATCGATATGATTTTCCTTAGCATAATTGATGGCGATATCAATCAAAGCTTTAGAAACGTCTGCATCATCGATGAAATCCAGCCAGCCAAATCTCACTTTCTTGATACCAAGTTCTTTTTCTTCTTTTCTATTAATCAAAACAGCAATTCTGCCAACGATTTTATCATTTTTATAAGCTAAAAACTGCTTCGCTTCAGAATAATTTAGCGCAGGATTTTCTTCCTTTTTCCAGATATTTCTTTCTTCATTAATCAATGGCGGAACGTAATTCGGGTTGTTTTTGTAAAGTTCCATCGGGAATTTGATGAAATCCATTTGGTCTTTTTCCGTAACTACTTGCTTTATATTGATATTTCCCATATTCTTGTTTATAGATTAGACAAAGATAGTTTTTAAGGAAAAAAAAGCAAGGCTTTGGTACGATTTTTACATCAAAAGATGTAATTTATTTTAATGTAAATTGAAGATATAATGACTGGTTACTATTTAATTATTGGGATTTCTACGCTGCTGAGTTGGATTGTTTCATCAAGATTGAAATCCAAATTTGAGCATTATTCAAAAGTTCATCTTAGAAATGGACTTTCAGGAAAAGAAATCGCCGAAAAAATGCTGAGAGATAATGGGATTAATGATGTTCAGGTAGTTTCCGTTCCAGGACAACTGACCGACCACTATAATCCGGAAACCAAAACAGTAAATCTTTCAGAAGCGGTTTATATGCAGAGAAATGCTGCGGCGGCTGCGGTTGCAGCTCACGAATGTGGTCACGCTGTGCAGCACGCTGTTGGCTATTCTATGTTGCAATTGCGGTCCAAAATGGTTCCGATTGTGAACATTAGCTCAAATCTATTACAGTTTGTTTTGATTGCTGGTATTGCGATTATGGCTGGTACAAGAAGTATTGATAATCCGAATGGAAATACTACCGTTTTGGCAATTGGTGTGATTTTGTTTGCTATTACAACGCTATTTGCGTTCATCACTTTGCCGGTGGAATATGATGCGAGCAATCGCGCTTTGAAATGGCTGGAAACTACAGGAACCGTTTCTCGAGAAGAGTATGCAGGCGCAGAAGATTCACTTAAGTGGGCAGCCAGAACTTATGTTGTTGCGGCTTTAGGTTCATTAGCACAACTACTTTATTTTGCATCAATGCTAATGGGAAGTAGAAGATAAAAGTTATAAAATATTAAACTCCAAAAGCATCTCGGACAACTCGTCTGAGATGCTTTCTTTTTTTGAGGATTTGAAGTTGGCTACAATCGTGCAAATATCTTCCGCTTCGAACGAAATGATTTTCGCATCGTACTTATTGAGCAAAGTGAAGATGATATTTTGCTGGGAGAATTTAAACTTCAATTCTATTTTCGATTCTAATTCTTTGGTGATGATTTTGGCTTCTTCTAAAGTAAATTTCGCAGATTCTTTGTAAGCTTTTACTAATCCACCAACGCCCAATTTTGTTCCGCCATAATATCTGATGACAACGACCAAAACATTTGTAATTTGATGCGCTAAAAGCTGATTGTAGATTGGCAGACCTGCACTTCCAGATGGTTCGCCATCGTCATTGGCGCGGTAATTTTCGCCAATGATTCCTAATCTGTAAGCGTAACAATGATGTGTAGCTTTCGGGTGAAAGTTTTGAAGATGATGGAGTCTGGACTTGACTTCAGATTCAGAATTTACAGGATAAGCAAAACCTATGAATTTGCTTCCTTTTTCCTTCATCAGAATGTCCTCGATTTCTTTATCTATGGTTTGGAATTCAAACATTTTTCAAAAATAGAAATTCTATCATAAAAAATTCAAATATCAGGTGGGAAAAGCGGAATTGATTGTCTATACTTCACATTTACAATTGATTAATTGCAAGAGTCCTAAAATTTAATAAAATAAAAATTCCAACTATTAATTTTTATGTAATTTTGCATATTAAAATTTATTAATATCAATGCCTAATACACTGATCATTGGCTCCGGATGTTACATTCCGGAAAACATAATAGAAGGTTCACATTTCAAGGATTCTGTTTTCTATGATGATAATAATCAACTGATTGAGAAACCGACGGACGAGATCATTCAGAAGTTTGTGGACATCACAGAGATCGAAAGAAGAAGATATTTGAGTCCTGAGGATTTCAATTCGGACCTTGGTCTCAGAGCTTCTTTGGAGGCAATCGAGGATGCTGGCATTGATAAAGAGGAAATTGATTATATCATCTACGCGACCAATTTTGGAGAAGTAGATGTGGATGGAATTCCTAATTTTATGCCTTCGTTGTCAGCTAGATTGAAGAACAAATTGGATATCAAAAACAGATCTTGTGTCAATTATGATATGATCTTCGGTTGTCCAGGCTGGGTAGAGTCTTTGATCCTTGCAGATTCATTGATCAAAGCTAAAAAGGCAAAGACGATACTTGTTGTCGGCGGCGAAACGTTGAGCCGGGTAACGGACGAATTCGACAGAAATAAAATGATTTTCGCAGATGGCGCTGGTGCGGTTGTAGTGACGGCGACAGAAGATACTACCGTGGGTGTTCTGGCGGACAGTACGCTTTGCGACAATGGTGAGGAGCTTAATTATCTTGCAAATGGACCAAGTCTCAATCTTGAATCCAAAGAAGCAAGACAATATATCCAAATGAAAGGCCGTAAGATCTACGAATATGCCTTGAAAAACGTTCCAGATGCGATCAAGAAAACCATTGAAAAAGCGGGTCTTGATATTTCGGACATTACAAAAATATTGATCCACCAAGCCAATGCAAAAATGGATTATGCGATGATCGGCAGGCTTTTCAAGTTGTATGGACAAAAGGATTACGACCACGCGATCTCTCCGATGACGATCCAGGAATTTGGAAATTCGTCTGTGGCAACGGTTCCAACCTTGTTTGATCTTATCAGAAAAGGGAAAATGGAAGGGCAGGAATTCATTCCAGGTTCTCACATTCTTTTCACGTCCGTTGGAGCAGGAATGAACATCAATTGTGTGATCTACAAATTCCCAGAAGGGAAACTTTAAAGTAAAATCGAAACTTAAACGTTTATAATTATAAAAGGAATAAATTTTTATTCCTTTTTGTTTTTTCAAAATATGAGTATGCAAAAGAATATTTTATTTCTTCTCGGTATTTTTCTGGTGCTGGAAGTTTATGTTTATCAGGCTTTTAAAACTGTTTATTCCAATCAAAATGCAAAATTCATCTATTGGATCCCGACGGTTCTGATCTACGGGTTTTTACTTTATTCCGTTTTCACGTTCAACAGAGCTTCGCACGAATATCTGAGGTTTCAGATCGTCTTTTCAACCATTTTGATCTTTGTTTTGCCGAAAATTCTGGTTGCCTTATTTCTTTTGGTGGAAGATGTTTTCAGGTTGTTCAACTTTGGATATCATTATGTGGCGACAGAAAACCACGATTATCCATCCAGGAGAAAGTTTGTAAGTCTTGTAGGTCTTGGTTCGGCTGCGCTTTTGGCAGGTTTGGTTTTGGATGGCATTATCTTTGGGAAATACCGTCACAGAGCAAGAATCGTAAGATTAAAGCTGAGGAATTTACCTGCAGCTTTTAAAGGTTATAAGATTGTCCAAATTTCTGATGTACACAGTGGAAGTTTCCAAAATCCAAAACATTTGCAACACGCCATTGATCTGATCAATAAGCAAGATGCTGATCTAATCTTATTTACAGGCGATATGGTCAATAATTATGCAGATGAGTTCGTGCCTTTCATAGATTTGTTTTCACAGATCAAGAGCCGAGATGGTAAATTTGCAGTCCTTGGAAATCACGATTACGGTGACTATGGCGACTTTAAAACCAAAGAAGAAAAAGCACTAAACATTCCTCAATTAATAGAATATGAGAAAAAAGCAGGCTTCGAAATGCTTCGCAACGAACATAGGATCATTGAGAAAAACGGCGAAAAACTGTACATTCTTGGTGTAGAGAACTGGGGAATCGCACCATTTCCACAATTTGGAGATCTTGACAAGGCGACCCAAAATGTGCCTGCAGACGCTGCGAAGATCCTAATGTCTCATGATCCTTCACATTTCGATGCGATTGTCAAAAACCATCCTAAAAACGTTCAACTGACGATCTCTGGACACACGCACGGAATGCAGTTCGGAATCGACCTCAAAAACTTCAAATGGTCGCCTGTGAAGTACAAGTATCCAAAGTGGGCGGATCTGTACGAAAGCGAAGGGAAATACCTCTATGTCAACCGTGGTTTCGGGGTGATAGGTTATCCTGGTAGAGTAGGTGTTTTGCCAGAAATCACTGTGTTTGAGCTGAGTTAACTAATTTGATGTTTTAATAAAATAAAGCCTGTTTATCAAATAAATGATAACAGGCTTTTCTATGTTGTTTCTATACGATCGCTATAAGGTTTGTATATGCTGACCTTATTATATCAATATTATGATTAATTTAATAAAATGAAAATTTTTTTGATTAATTTAAAATCAACAAGTTTTGAATAGTAGTGGTTTTAAAGCTGGCTTTTATAACTTTTTCGCCAATATTATGCAAGAATTTGTGAACTTTAAAATAAATAATCCTTCATTCTTGAAACGGCAATTTCGTTTTCATCTACAAATTGAAATAGTTCTTCCAAGCGGTCTTCAAAACTTCTACTTAGGCTGATCTTTTTATAAAATGGCAAAACGAATGGCAGATTGTATTTACTGAAAAGCTGCCATGCGTTTGCATAAATCATTACATATTCATTCGATTTGAGACTTTCCAAAAGCATGCTCTCGTAATACTTCATCGGCGTCACTTGGAGCACATAATCATTGAACGGAAGCTGCGAGTAAGGCGACTGACTTTCTGGAACAATTGTCATTTCGTTTTCTACATAAATCTCTGTTTTTTCGGTCAGCTTTCGCCAAAGAAAATCGATCTTAGATTCTTCTATGTTGGAGACATAAATGAACTCCATTTTCTTAATTTCGGAGTAGGGTAGACGATGTGACTTTTGTCTCAAACCTCTGATGGGTTTATCCAAAATTTGCTCCAAATTTTGTTTGGTTTTCATGACTGTTTCTGAATCAGAATCCACATTGTAAAGTCCAATTTCGTGACCGGAAAGTGACAGGGTTTTGAGTAGTTTCTGGAGCTGATCTGCAATGGATATTTCTACAAAAAATGTTGCTTTGTATTCGTGAAGCTCCAACAAATTCAAGATGATTTTAGTATTTCCTTCGATAGATGATATCAATTCTGATTGAGAAAAATTTGTTTTTTTTTCTCTGCCTTTTTCTGAAATCGCTATGTTGAATGTTAATAAAATCACTTAAAGTAAATTTTTAATTTTATTTATAATTATTTAAAAATCAAATGTTAAAACTATATTGGTTTAAATTGATGATTTAAATTTTTCTATTTTCCTAATTTCTTCTTCAGGTTATTTATCATATCTATCGACATTGATGAAATATCGAATTTGTAATCCAATCCCCAATCCTCTCTCGCAGCGGAATCATCGATACTCGCAGGCCAGGAATCTGCAATCGCCTGACGGAAATCCGGCTCGTATTTTATCTCAAAATCTGGTATTGTTTTTTTGATTTCATCTGCCAATTCTTTGGGCGTAAATCTCATTCCCCCAAGGTTGTAAGAGTAGCGAATTTTCACTTGTTCTTTTGGAACCGTCATCAGCTTGATCGTAGCATCGATGGCGTCGTCCATGTAGAGCATTGGCATTGCTGTATCTTCTTTGATGAAACTTGTATATTTTGCATTTTCGACTGCCTCGTAGAAAATCTCAACAGCGTAATCTGTCGTACCTCCACCGGCTGGCGCTTTCCAGGAAATAAGACCAGGATAGCGAATACTTCTGATGTCAACACCATACTTTTCAAAGTAATATTCGCACCATTTTTCACCTGCCATTTTGGAAATTCCGTACACCGTTGTCGGATTCAGTACCACTTCCTGTCCCACATTTTCTTTTGGAATTCCTTTTCCGAAAACAGCGATGGAACTTGGCCAGAAGATCTTTTTAAGTGTTCCTTCTTTCGCCAATTCACAAAGGTAGATCAATGGGTCAAGATTCAGTTTCCAGGCGAAAAGCGGCTGTTTTTCCGATGTTCCGGAAAGCAAAGATGCCAAATGATAAACAGTTGTAATGTTGTGTTCTTTGATTACTTCTGTAACAGCTTGAAAATTAGTGACATCAAGTCTTTCGTAGTAGCCAGCCTCTGTGATGCCTTCTTTCCATTTGTCAAGTCCCGAAGCGATGACGTTTTCTTTGCCATACATTTCGCAAAGCCTTACTGTAAGTTCTGTTCCGATCTGTCCAAGTGCGCCCGTGATGAGGATTTTTTCTGTTGGTGTTTCCATTTTTTACTTTTATTGATTCGCAAATCTAATTAATTTAAAGATTTGGCTAAAATTAAAGTCTGAAAAGATTTCGACTGCATTGATTGCTGAAATAAAAACTACTAGAATACTTTGTGAGATTGTGGTATTAATGTAATTTTATAATTCTAAGCTTTACAATTTCAGTTCCAATTTTTACCAAATATTATGAAAACGAATTCCATAATCAATACTGACGAACTTTATCAAATCTCAAATGATGAAGATCTAAGAATTTTTGATGTCCGAACAGGTCCAAATGCAAATCAAGCATATGAAAACAAGCATTTGAAGAATGCAGTTTTTGTAGATCTGAATGATGATCTGGCGGAAATTGATGATCCAAAAAATGGCGGAAGACATCCACTTCCAAAATTTTCAAATTTCATTATGACATTGGGAAAATTGGGAATCGATAAAGATTCTGAAGTTGTGATATATGATGATAAAAATGGCGCAAATGCCGGCGCAAGATTCTGGTGGATGTTGAAAGCGGCTGGTCATCAAAACGTACGTGTCTTGAATGGCGGTTTGCAGTTTGCCGAAAGTCAAAATTATCCTATAAGTTCTGGCAATAAAACTTATCCCGAAACCGAATACATTTCAGAATTTAAAGACTGGCAATTGCCACAAGTTTGGATTAATGATGTGAAGATAGCAACAGAAAATCCCGAATTTCTGATTGTGGATGTCCGTGAATCTCAGCGTTACCAAGGAATTACCGAACCAATCGACTTGATCGCCGGACATATTTCCAACGCAGAAAATTTCCCTTTTTCTGATAACCTAGATGAAAATGGCCTATTCAAATCGCCTGAAATCCTGCACGAAAAATATACGGAGTTCTTTAAGAATAGAAACTCTGACAGAATAATTTTTCATTGCGGAAGCGGTGTTACAGCTTGTCATTCTTTATTAGCCTTAGACTACGCTGGTTTCGAGATTCCAAATCTGTACGTTGGTAGCTGGAGTGAGTGGAGCAGGAATTGAGTTTGAGAGTGGGTGAGTTTGAGAGTTTGAGCCTGTGAGATTTGAATTTTGGAATATCCCAATTTACAATTTTATCTATAAACTACTGTAATACTCATTCGCTCCAACTATATTACTTTAAAACTCTCAAACTCCCGACACTCCAACTTAAAAACTCGCCCTAATCTGCATACTTCCAATATGGATAGTTCTTTCGCCGGAGTTTCTGCCTTCATAATTGACATTAAGCTGAATGAAAGAATTAATGGATTGCTGGATAAATAGCGACCAAACCTGATTTTTCCCAACTTTCAAACCTTCCAGCATCTGATTTCCGACAATGCTGAAATTGTTGCCGGTAAAATCATTGTTAATAAAAGAAAAATTAGCTCTGACTGATGTTTTTGAACGCTCCCACTGCAAAGTTCCTGAGATTTCATAAGTTTTCAGCAATTCCTCGCCGTCCGTTCTTTTCTTTTGTCTGAGTGCTCCGAAGAGTTCTGTCTGCAGAGTTTCTGTGAGTTTATAAGTTGCTTTTGGTTTCGTTTCCCAGTTTTCAAGAAGGTAATTTCTTGTGTTGTAAACCTGCGAACTGTTGGTCACATTCTGCAGGGAATTTTCCCAGTCTGTACGGAATGATTTTGTGAAAGAATAACCGACATTCAAGAAGTGTGATTTCTGTCCGTGCGCTTCATTGCTGAAATTGGCATTGACCAAATTATCATTATCGGTATATCGGTAGCTTCCATTCCAGCCCGATTTGTCATTAGAATTAAAAATAGCCGAGGCTAAAATATTCTGTGTTCTTAGCAATTGATCTGATTCTTTTTTGAACGGATTCCAAACCAAAACCTGATCATTTTTAAGATAAGAATTCTGAGAAAGCAATGACAGATTGAAGTTCCAGCGTTTCAGGAATTCGTTTTGAGAACTGATGATGACGGATGGATTGACAAATAATGCCAGTTGAAGTTTGTTTTTATTCGAAGCCAGATAATTCACGCTGTTGGTGTAAACCCTGATAAACTGAGCCAAATCTGCATATTCCGCCACTTCAAACTCGTCCAGTTGCTGCACGCCGTCATTGTTGTAATCTGTCCATTTGTAAACGCCTTGTCCATCTGTCACTTTGATGTACTGGAATTCCCGCTGCGCTTCCTGTCCATTCCCGAGTTCGTAGAAAAACTGAAGCCGCATTCCGTTTTTAAAAAGCTGCTGGTTGTACAAAACATTTCCCACCACAAAATCCTGATTCTGATCGGTTGCCAAATTTTGATTCTCATAAAAGAATTTTCTGTAATGCACCAAAGTGGACAATTGGGTCTTTTCTGTTTTGATGATCTGGCTTTCTGCCATTATGCCCAAAATATTGTTCATCTTCTGCAAACTGTTTTCCTGCACGGAATCGTTGCTGCGGAAATACACTTTGGTCAATAATTTGGTTCTGACAGAGTCTGCAATCTTTTTCTGAATAAAGAGTTCTTTCCAGCTGAAACTCGTCACATCCAAAGTCTGTGTCAGATTGTATTTTTTCTCATTTTTTTCCATAGATCCGCCCAGCATCCAGCTTCCTTTCTTGCCGGCTAATTCTGTAGAAACTGCGCCACGGATGAAGGTTGTATTGAGATCGGTAGATTTGGTGTCAAGGTAAGAAATCGCTGCAAGATTGTTGAATTTTCCAATTTTCCAGAGCGCATCCAGATCATTTTTGATGCCTTTATAAGAATCTTTTTCTTCGAGGTAATTAATCTTATAATTGATTTTTGAAGTTTTGTTGAAGTCATTCAGGAAAGAGAAAATGAAACGGTTTTGAGTAATCTGATTAAACTCATTAGTTAAATTAAAATCCCTCCAAAAATCAACATTGTTAATGCGATCCAAAATGTGGAAATTCTTCTGAATCATCTGATATTCTACCATCGGAGTTCCTGTCCAAGTGTTTTTCCGGAATGTTTTGTTGGCATAGATTCTTGCTGCATAACCGAGGTTCTGATCATTATCTTTTGAAGAAAATGCGTTGAGGTCATAATTACTTAAAGACACATCTGTTCCGATGACACCTTCATTCAAAGCATATTCTACATTTGCGGAATAAACCTGCGATTTTTCCGGCGCCGGCAACTTCCGAACCGCCAGATAATCGCCCAAGCCAGTTCCGACGTACTGAAAAACACGACCGTTGTTCGTAGTCTGCTGCAATTGATAATCGCCTTTTCCGCTTCCGAAGTAAGTGAATGAAACCTGATAAAGCACCTGAGTCTGATCCGTCGAAAATTCATAATAAAAGGAATTGCCGGAGAATATCTTTTTGTACAGGATTTTGTTGACGTCATATTCCGTTTCCACACCAGATTGCGAGTACATCAATGTTGGATCATTTCCGGCGCTTACAAGCTGTTGCTGATCTTCTTCACTAAGGTTGAGGGAAAGTGGTGCGTTCTTGTTGTCATTTTCCATAAACCAGCTAAATCCGGCTTTCAACTTCTCACGCTGATGTTTGATGTTTCCTGTAATTAAGAATCTTGTATAATTACGGTTGGTATAATTATAAGAAACGTTGATAAAATTCTGTTTATAGATCGGTCTGAAACTTGTGAACGTGATTTCTCCGGTGTTATAATTAATGATATAATCCTGATTCTCGCCGCGTTTCATTAATATGCCATCAATGAAAACCTGTTCTGATCCTGAGATGATTGTAATAAAAAGTTCACCATTTTTTCCTGTCAATCTGTAGGGTCCCTGATTTCCTTCAATTCCTTGGAAACGCATCCGGAAAAATTCACTTCTGGCAACGCCACCGGAAACATCTACTGAGGTTTTGTTACCATTTTTTTCCCAGGCAGTGAGGAATTGCAAACCCATACTTCGCCTTTGATAACGCCCAAAATAGGTGGTTTCATCATTAAGATCCAGATGTCCGGCGCGGATGATGCTGTGATTTTTGATATTGAGCTGAAGGTATATTTTATCGAATTCCTGCAAAGTTTGCGTGTAACCATCCGCCTGCACGGGAAGATTATGATCCGAAATTGATGCCAGAATAGACACATCAGGACTCAGTTTTCCCGAGATCTGCATATCCATAGAACTTTGAACCGATGATCCCTGATTGTTTCCAAATGTAATTCCTCTGATGATAGAACCTTTGGAATTGAGTTCGCCCAGGATTCTTTTCTTGTCATTTTTCACCAGTACTTCTTCATCATAAATCACTTTATTCTGTTTTTTGATGAAGTCAAGCGTGTCTTTGGTGAAAAAATCCTGATTCAGTTTTGAAACCAGTACGCTGTCTTTTTTAAGGGAATCTTGCAGGATATTGGGGTTTTTCCAACTGAAAATCTGTGCGTTAAAGGGATTTAACGCAAAAAAAATCAATATTAACAGAAAAATTTTGTTTATCTTGTGCACCCTTTTGTTATGATCTGTAAAAGTACTAATAATAGGCTATCGGACGAATTAACAATTATTTAAAACGGGAAATCACCTTCTAAAATTGTAGTCCGATATAAAATTTTATATTTGCGACAAGTTAAACGAAACAAAAAACGATAACAATTTAATTTTATATTATGACAAAATTTTATTCTCTATTAGCAGCAGTTGCTTTAACTGCAACTGTAAGCGCTCAAAGCGAAAACATGGGAACTGGAGCTACTGGTAATCCATTAGTATCTGCATATGCTGGTTTTCAAAATTCAGGAACTTGGACTTACGCAGGAACTGCTGACCTAAGAACTTCAAATGCATCTGCTGCTGCAGACTACACTGGTGCATCTGGAAGTAACAACGTAATGGTAAATGCAGTAGGAGAGACTTTCATTATCTCTAACATCAATACAAGCGCTATTTCTGCAGGTAATGTAAGACTTTCTTTCGGACAGAGAAAAGGTGGAAACGCTGCAAACAACGAATTGACTGTAGAAGTAAGTTCAAACGGAACAACTTGGACACCTCTTACTTACACCAGAGCTACTGGTACAGGTACTTCAATCTGGGCATTGGTAACGCCAACAGGAACTATCCCTTCGACTTCAACATTATCAATCAGATTCACTGGTACAACAACTACAGAGTGGAGAATCGATGATGTAAAAGTTTATGATGGCGCTACAATGGCTGTTGTAGATGCTACAAAAGGAAAAGCTAACCTGGTAAAAAATACAATCGTAGCAAACGAATTAATTTTCGGAGCTTCTGCAAAAGTGTCAGTTTACAATACAGCTGGTCAAATTGTAAAGACTGCTGAGGTTTCTGACAACTCTAGAGTAGACGTTTCTGCTTTGCCAAAAGGTACTTATGTAGTTACAGGTCTTGTAAACGGACAAACTGTTTCTCAGAAAATTATCAAAAAATAATAATAAAAAATGTTAAAAAATTGCTCTTTATATATTAGAGCAATTTTTTCCTTATTTTTGTCAACTAATTTTTAAACTTTAATAAAATGAAAAAAATCTTTACAATTTTAAGTATTGCTTCACTGGCAATCTTTTCTAATGCTCAAACTTTTACAGCTACTTATGACTTTACAGAAGCTCCAGCTCCTGATAACGGTGATTTAGTAGGAAGTAACCTAACTATCTCTCCTTTTACAGCAAGTGGTCTTGAAGCTACAACTACTGGAAACAGATTTGCTTGGACTAATGGAACAATTGCTACGGCTCCTGATTTGACTAAGTATTTCCAAGTTACATTAACACCTTCAGCAACCAATACAATATCTGTTGCTTCTATTACATTCAGATCACAAAGGTCTGGAACAGGTCCAAGAAACTATGTTGTAAGATCTAGTGTAGACAATTATGCAACAAATTTGGCAGCATCTATCAGCCCTGCAAATGCAGAACTTGAAGTTGTTCCAACTAATTCATTTCATTTTGTAAATGATATTTCTTTAGGACAAAACGGAAGTACAGTATCTCCAGGAAGTTCTTTTACTCCTGGTGCTGTAACTTTTAGAATCTATTTCTATGGTGCTGAGGCTACAACAGGAACTTTCAGTGTGGATGATGTAGTTCTTACAGGAACAGTAGCTCCAGGTCTTGCTGTTGCTGATTTTACAAAAGCTAACTCTACTTTGGTAAAAAATACTTCAGTAAATGAGTCTATCGCTTTCGCTAAGACTGCAGATATCCAAATCATCAACGCTGCTGGACAAGTTGTGAAAACTGCTAAAGTAACAGAAGGTTCTACACTTAACGTGTCTTCTCTTGCAAAAGGTATGTACATCGTAACTGGTACAGTAAACGGAGAAAAAGTATCTCAAAAAGTAATTAAAAACTAATCTGAGTTTTTATTAAAAATAGAAGGCTTCCTGATTTAGGAAGCCTTTTTTGTATTCAATTTCAATTCAATCTTTCCGACCAATTGATTTCCTCAGGCAATTCGATATTGGAAAACTCAATGTGGATGACTCTGCGTTTTTGATTGTTGGTGGTTTTGTTCGAGCCGTGAAGAATTAATGGTTTCATAATCATAATTACGCCTTTGTTTACGGAGCAGATTTCCTCGGTTTCCACATTCCAGTCGATGGTTTCCGGTCGGTAGATTTCTTTGCTGTGGGAATTTGGAACAACTTTCAACGCGCCGTTATTCTCATCAGTGTCATCCAAATGGATTCTAATCGTGAAGATATTTTTCAAATAATCAATTGGCGGTTGAACAGCAAATTGATTCTGCTTCGTTGTCCAAGGTCCAAAACCATTTAATTCTAATTTCTTATCGACCGAAATCGTCAAATCCTGATGATAGGAAACGTACCAATTGGATTTTTCAGGTTTATCAAAATAGATACTTTTGACAACGAAATAATCATTCCCAAAAACTTCATTAATGATTTGCTTAATGTTATCATTAAAGATAAATCGATGACTTTCCGGAACTTCCTTCAAGAATTGTCTGATAGCAAAAAGGTCTTCCGATTTCCTGAAAGTTTCCTTTGAAGTATCGATGGAATCAATGACATTAATGATTTGATTGATTTCTTGCTCAAAAGAAACGTCGTTTATAATTGTGAATCCTTTGTCTGTGATTTCTTTTTTGTGGTTTTGTAAAAACATCAAGTGGATAATTTTTCATTTACGATATTTGCTTTTTCTCAAATTCAAATAGTATTATTGCCAACTTTTGTCTCTCCATATCAGTTATTGAATAATCTAAATCATCAAGAACTTCCTTAATAATATAATACTCAGTTACATTTTTTATAATCCCTCTACTAAGAATTTTCGCAGGAAGATTTTTTATTTGTGATGTTAATATTTCAATCGTAGGTAGTTTGTAGGAAGTTAATTTTAAATTTAATTCTATCAATAATTCGTTGGGCAAATCTTTGATACCAGTCAAAACATCAATTAATCCTTCACGTAATCCTCTTCTTGCTTTAGCTTCACTTTCTTTTTCCCACTGGTTTAAAATACTGATTGGAGAATATTCAGGATTTAAATCTATATTCATCAAATTAACTTGAAATTCCCAAATAACTGTGAAGATAAATTTATAATTATCGTAATTGTCCTTATTAATTTTAAACATTTTTATAATCTCAATTCTAATTAATCTTCTTCAAATCCAAATCCTCAAAATCAAAACTAAAATCCGTCACATCGGAGATTGGTTTCATCTTCGCAGAAACGGCTTTTCCATTTTCATCAAAATTTAAAATGAAAAAAGAATCAGCATCATAGCTTCTATCATCCCACTTCACCACAAAAGAATTGGCAGAATATGGAATCAAATCGCCTTTCAGTCTTGGCGAAGATTTAGAGATAATTCTGTAGCCTTTTCCAACTTTGGATACCTCAACAATCCCAAACCATTCGTCTTTGTACCAACCGATGAATTGGTCATCTTTCAACTCAGATTTGAACTTCGAAGCTTTGTCGTAAATCTCTTTCTTCTGCTTTGCAAAAAGCTCGTCATTTTTCTTGCTTCTCTCGCCATAAAGCTTCAGCCAATCACGGTTTTCAACTTTCAAATAAGCGTCTTTCACCGAGTTTGTAATCGTAGAAAAAGCGGCACCAGATTGTTGATTGGTCAAAACCACGATTCCCAGTTTCATATCCGGAATCAAGGTAAAATGCGTTACCGTTCCAATCAAACCACCGCTGTGCTGAACTTGCAAATGGCCTTTCACATCGCTCAGAAACCAACCCAATCCATAACCGTAAAACTTCGTATCGTAAGGCGAAGTCGCTCCAACTTTGTCAGCAATCTGAAGGCTCCAAAGTTCGTGCGCGTTTTTCTCGGAAACCAAGCGTTTTCCATCTTTGGTCACAAAACCATTCAGAAGGAAATCTGCCCAGGTCGTCATATCTTTGATGTTGCTCATAATCCCGCCTGCCGCATTCGCAGTTTCGTTCCAATCGTGTGGAACCGCAATCGCTTTTCCATCCACTGGTGCGTGTGCATCGATGATATTTTGGGAATTTTTTGCTCGGTTGTAAGAGCCGAAACTTGCAGTCATTCCGACAGGTTTCAGAATTCTTTGCTCGATGAAATCTGCCCATTGCAAACCAGAAACCCTGTGAATTACTTCACCAGCAACGATGAACATTATATTATTGTAATCCAAAGTCGTTCTGAAAGGATTTTCAGGTTTCAAATATCGAACATTATGGACGATATCATTCACGGTCAAACTTCCGCCTTCTGGAAAAAACATCAAATCACCTTGTCCTAAACCAAGCCCAGCTCTGTGCGTTATCAAATCTTTGATGGTCACATTTTGAGAAACGTAAGGATCCGCCATTTGAAATTCCGGAATATATTTGCTGACTTTGTCGTCCCAGTTGATCTTGCCTTCATCTGCCAAAATCGCCAAAGCGGTGCAAGTGAAACCTTTACTGTTAGACGCAATTCCGACCAAAGTATTCTCGTCCATTGGCTGATTATTTTTAAGCGAACGAACACCGAAACCTTTGGCATAAATCACTTTTCCATCTTTCACAATCCCAACCGACATTCCTGGAACGTCAAATGTTTTAAGAGAGTTTTGAATCAGTTCGTCGAGTTTTTTCTCCTCGATTTGAGCATTGAACAAGACGAAAGAGAAAAGGAAAAAGGAAGAAAATAGTGATTTGTACATTTTAAAAAAGCTTTGGACGAAGATAAGGATTTTAAGAAAATGGAACTTAAATCCATCAATTTTGTTTGTATTTTTGTTTTAAATAATTACAAAAATGACAAATGATAATTTTAATGAAATCATAGAACGGTCAATCAAAATCCGTAAATCATACCACGAGCTGGAACTGAAACAAAACGGAAAAGTCTGGACAATAGAACAGGACGCTTTGGGATTTTTGTCCGATGCAGGATTGGTTGGAAGAAATACAATGTCTCACGAGAAAACTTGGTCCAAAGCTAATTCTGATGAAGAATTGGAACATAAACTTGCTGAATCAATTTGGTGGATCATCAACCTTTCCGACAGAATGGACATCGATATCAAAGTAACAATGGACAAGTTCCTTAATAAAACTGAAAACCTATTCAAATAAATCTAATTTCTAAAACCTAACATCTAACATCTCATAAAATGTCATATTGCGCCGCCATAGAAACAATGCAACCGGAAGAAAGAAAAGCATTGCACAAAAATTACCACGACAACCATTATGGTTTTCCGATTCATAATGATGATGAACTTTTCGGAAGATTAATAATGGAAATCAACCAAGCTGGATTGAGCTGGGAAACGATTTTGAAAAAGGAAGATTCTTTCCGAAAAGCTTACAGCAATTTCAGTATCGAAAAAATTGCGGCTTACACGGAAAAAGACCGCGAAAGATTGTTGTCCGACCCTGGAATCATCCGAAATAAATTAAAAGTAAACGCTGCCATTGAAAATGCGAAAACCATTTTGGAATTGAAAAAGGAATTTGGTTCTTTCGAAAAATGGCTGGAACATCACCATCCGAAAACCAAGGAAGAATGGGTAAAATTGTTCAAAAAAACTTTCAAGTTTACAGGTGGTGAAATTGTTGGAGAATTCCTGATGAGCATTGGTTTTTTGAAAGGTGCGCATTCTGAGAAGTGTAAAATCAATGAAAAGATTTTTGCCGTGAATCCGAAGTGGAAAGAAATTTAAACCACAAAAGTCACAATAGAAAATTTAAAATGCAAAACTTTTAAGAGAGCAAAAAAGCTGACTTGCAAAACCTTTTGCTTTTTTGCACTTTTGATAAACTTAGAAATAACTATAGCTTTTGTGCCTTTTGTGGTTTAAAAAATAGCCTTAAATTTGTAGAAATCTAAGAAAAGTAAATGGAAAGTAAAAAAGAATTCTTCCTCGAGTGTTACAAACTTGGGATCATCAAATTTGGGCGTTTCACACTGAAAAGCGGGATTGAAAGTCCGTTTTACGTGGATCTTCGTCCGCTCGCGTCTGACCCAAAGATCTTGAAAAAATTGGCCAATTATCTTTTGGAAATGCTTCCTTTGGATAATTTTGATATCATTTGTGGTGTTCCTTACGCTGCACTTCCAATGGCGACAGCAATGTCTTTGGAAAGTTTTATCCCATTGATAATCAAAAGAAAAGAAGCTAAAGCTTACGGCACCAAAAAACTGATTGAAGGCATTTATGAGAAAGGACAAAACTGCTTATTAGTAGAGGATGTTATTACTTCCGGAAAATCACTTGTAGAAACCATTGACGAGGTAGAAAATGAAGGTATCAAAGTTTCCGACATCGTTGTGGTTTTGGACAGACAACAAGGCGGAAAAGAAAAATTGGAAGCCAAAGGTTACAAAGTGCATTCACTCTTCAATATTACTGAAGTCGTTGAAATCTTGAGAGAAGTGAATTATATCGATGAGGATGAAGTGGCTAGAATCCAGGATTTTGTGAGTGGAAATCAAGTAGTTTTCGAAGAGAAAAAACGATTGTCCTACGAGCAAAAATTGGAAGTTGCCGAACATTCTTTCGCCAAGAAAATCCTTGAAATTGCGATTGAAAAAAGGTCAAACCTCATTGCGTCTGCAGATTTCATTACTACAAAAGAATTATTGGAGTTCGCAGATTTTGTTGGTCCTCACATTGTGGCCTTGAAAACGCACATCGATATTCTGAATGATTTTGATGCCGACGAAACCATTCTTCCATTGAAGGATTTGGCAACGAAACACAACTTCCTCTTGATGGAAGACCGCAAGTTTGCTGACATCGGAAACACGCAGGAACTGCAATTTTCTTATGGAACTTACAAGATCTCCAATTGGGCAGATCTCGTAACTTCTCACGTTATCGGCGGAAGCAAGAGTTTGGATTGCTTTATGAATGTTGGCGTCGTCGCAATCTTAGGAATGTCTTCCAAAGGAACTTTGACCGATTCTCATTACCGCGAAGAAGCGCTTAAAGTGATTGAAAGTCATCCAAGCATTATCGGTTGCGTGGCTCAAAATGAGATTTCTGACCAACTTTTATTGTTTACGCCTGGCGTCAATCTTGGAGAAACTGGGGATGACAAAGGTCAGCAATACAATTCTCCGGAACACGTCATCAAAAATTACGGAACCGATTTTATCATCGTTGGACGTGGCATTTACAAATCCGAAGAACCGGAGCAGGAAGCTTTGCGTTATAAAAACGAAGGTTGGAAGGCGTATTTGGAAACGCTGTAAAAAAATATAAATATTCTTATTATAACCCTTTCAGTGTTTTGAACTCTGAAAGGGTTTTTCCATTTTTTTCAGTCTGAGATTGTACATTTGCAATTATCTTTTTTATAAACTCGACATAATACATTTATAAAGAAAAAGCGTTGCTTCCATTATTATATCTCTTCGAAAACCTCAGATTGACAACGTTAGTAGGAACAAAAAACTTTAACAATTATAAATCGCATTACATCAAGAAAAAATTAGTAGTTTTGATAAGTACTGATTGTTCCTGATGAAGCGTCTTTTTTGTGTCCTGGTTTCGTTTTTCTTTAATTTCTGGGCGATGGCTCAGCAAGACAGCATTCGGTTGAATGTCAAACTGAATGACGATCAGAAATCGATTTCGGTAGAACAGACCTTGGTTTATCATAATCCGCATCAGAAATCCATTAATCAAATCAAGCTTTTGAATTGGGTTTCGGCATATCAGAAAAGGAAAACGCCACTTCTTAAACGCAAGATTGAAGACCGTAAAAGTGATCTTTACTTTGCTAAAGACGATCAGCTGGGAAAACTGGAAAGTCTGCAATACTCTTACAACAACAACTTTTCCGAAATCCTGAACACAAAGCAGGAAAATATCTTCATTCCGCTTTCTGAAAGTTTGAAACCAGGCGAAAGTATTACCATTAATTTAAAATATCAGATTAAGCTTCCTGACGCAAGATTTACGGGATATGGAATCAACACCAATCATATTCTTTTGAAATACTTTTTCCTGGTTCCAGAGACTTTTGAGGATGAAAATCAAAGCAATTCTTTCTATCGTGATACTGAGGAAACTGCCAACGCAGGCTCATTTTGGAAGGTTAATTTTGAAATCCCCGAGAATTGGAAAATCTATTCCAATCTTCCTCAGAACAATGAGTTTCAATTTGAAGGAAAATCTGTCAACGATCCCGAATTTCAAATCTCAAGAGAAATATATCCTGATTTTTCGTTAAATATCGACGGACAAAATGTGAAAGTCGATTTGGGCTATCAACCTACGGAATATCAACGTCAGATATTGAATTCTGTTTTGACGAACAATCTCACATTCATCAAATCAAAAACCGGAAATCTTCCCGAAAAGCTTTTCATCACTGATAAGTTTATGAAGAAGGAGGAGTTTATCGGCATTGATGATATCAAATTCTGGAAATTCAAATTCCAGATGTTTACGGATTATGAAAAGACAGATTTGGATTATTTCAGCACCATTTCCAAAAAAGTGATGGATGAATATTTTGTGATTGATAAAACAAAAGATCACTGGCTGAAAAATGGATTGAAGTCGTATCTGGAAATCCAATATCTCAAACAAAATTATCCAAACCACAAACTCATTGGAAATCTTGCAGATAATGCCAATATCTTCGGAATCAAACCATTAAAAATATTTCACGCTTCAAAACTTAAACTGAATGAACGTTATGGATTGGCGTATCATTATATTTATACTCAGAATCTGGATCAGAAAATCGACACGCCTTTCTATGAGTTGAGCAACTTCAATACGACGGCTATCAGTCAGTTTGAGACAGGAAGTCTCCTAAATTACATTTCCGAATATCAGGGAACGGATTCTTTTGATACTTTTTTAAAACAATATTTTTCTTCAAATTATCAAAACAAAATAGCCGGCAATGACTTCCTGAAAGCCCTTGAAAATCAGAGTCAGGGAAAGTCAGTTTTTCTGAAACAAATGATGGCCGAGAAACACAGAATCAATTTCAATCTTAAAAATTTTGATAATGAAAAAGAAAATTATCTGGTTAATATTCATAAAAACAACAACCAGATTATTCCTTTAAAAATTGAAACAGAAACCAAAGCAAGCGAGAAAACGACTTATTGGAAGGATGGAAATGACCGAAAGAAAGACACTATTTCCGTCCCATCAAACCAGGTTGACAAAATTGTTTTGAATGATGATTATATCTTTCCTGAAACCAACTTTAGAGATAATTACATATACACAAAAGGGATTTTTTCCAATATGAAAAAGATCCGTTTCAAGCTGATCAAAGACATTCAGAATCCGGAATACAATGAGATTTTCATTACGCCAAGACTTACTTTCAATGCGTATGACAAAGTTCTATTTGGAATGAATTTTAAAAATCAGGGAATATTTGATCAGAAATTTGACTATTCCGTGACGCCCTATTACAGTTCCGGAACAGGAAAACTGACTGGTTCTGCCGGTTTGGGATATTCAATTTTACCGCCTGACAGTTTTTTCAGAAGTTGGAATTTCGGCGTGTCGGGATCTTATTTTCATTATGATAATGATTTGGCTTATAAGAAATTTGGGGCATCAACTTCATTGAACTTTAATAAAAATCCAAGAAGTGCGATTGGCAGAAGTCTTTATTTTTCTTACAATTATTATGAGCGTGAACTGTCGCCGATCAGAATTCTCAATAACGAATATGAAAAATACAACCTTTGGAATGTCGGTTATGCGTACTCGGACAACCGACTGATCCACGAGAAATACATCAGCACCAATATCCAGTGGATGGAAGATTTCCAGAAGATTTCTGCCGAAGCCTTTTACCGCTGGGAATTTGCTAAAAATAAAAAGATCAGTTTTCGCTGGTTTGCAGGCTATTTTGTAAAAAACGAAACGAAAAATAATCTTTTCAATTACGGGATTTCGCGCGTTTCCAATTACTCATTTTCTTACGGATTGCTGGGACAAAGTGCCACTTCAGGGATTCTTTCGCAGCAGTTTATTTTGGCAGAAGGTGGTTTTAAATCATTATTCAATACTTCGGTCAATCAATTCATCACGAGTGTGAATGTCGATTCTCATCTTTGGAAATGGTTCAATCTGTACGCAGATGGTGGTGTTTACAAGAACAAAAATCACGCAGCAAAGTTCATTTGGGATTCCGGCATCAAGGTAAAAGTCGTCCCTGATTTCTTAGAAGTGTATTTTCCAATTGCATCCAGTTTAGGCTTTGAGCCATCGTTCAAAGATTATGGTTACAGAATCCGTTACACTTTGGTCCTGAATCTTGGGGCGTTGATTAATAATCTGCGACGTGGGGTTTTTTGATTTTAAGAATGATCAAATTGCAATTTTGATAATATTAATAAAACTAAAATTATAATTGTTTCCGCAAAAGATTTTACCCTCTTACCTGATAAGTAAAGCAACTTGTACAGGTTTATCTATTATATTCTGGATCCTATCTTTTTGTTTATAAAATCTACTACCGATAGTAAAAAAATTTTTTTTAAATTTTGTTCCAATCGCATCATAATACTGATTTTTAGTGAATCATCTTATCAATAGTAAATCAAAAAGCCTTTCAAAGTTTTAACTCCGAAAGGCTTTTGTTATGTTGAATTTAAGAGTTTTAAATCTCTTTAAACTGCAAGTTCTGTTCTTTCATTTGCTGGTCTGCCAAATCTTTGTAGTAACCGTTTGCTAGTTTTTCATAAATAGCTTCGAAAGCGGTCAAAGTTTCATTGATCTCAGCATCGGTGTGAGATGCAGTTGGAATCAACCTTAGCAGGATCATTCCTTTTGGAATCACGGGATAAGAAACAACGGATGTGAAAATACCATAATTTTCTCTCAAATCTTTCGCCAAATGCATAGCCTCTACAGGACCTCCCTGGATGAAAACAGGCGTTACACAAGTGTTTGTATCTCCAAGATTGTATCCGATCTTCTTAAGTCCACCTTGAAGTTTTTCAACATTTTCCCAAAGTTTTGCTTTGATTTCTGGTCTTGATCTCAGAAGTTCCAATCTCTTCAAACCTCCAATCACCATTGGCATTGTCAAAGATTTTGCAAAGATCTGAGATCTAAGGTTGAATTTCAGATAACGAATAATTTCTTTGTTTCCTGCAAGGAACGCTCCGAAACCAGCCATAGATTTAGCGAAAGTAGAGAAATAAACATCGATCTCGTCTTGGCAACCTTGCTCTTCTCCAGCACCAGCGCCAGTTGCGCCAAGTGTCCCAAATCCGTGCGCATCATCCACCAAAATTCTGAAACCATATTTTTCTTTAAGCGCAATGATCTCTTTCAATTTCCCTTGCTGACCTCTCATCCCGAAAACACCTTCGGTAATTACAAGAATTCCACCTCCAGTTTCTTCAGTCACTTTTTGAGCTCTCTGAAGGTTTTTTTCAAGACTAGCGATATCGTTGTGTCTGTAAGTGAAACGTTTTCCAGAGTGCAATCTTACGCCGTCAACAATACAAGCGTGAGAATCTACATCGTAAACGATCACGTCATTTCTGGAAACCAAAGCATCGATGCAAGACACCATTCCTTGATAACCGAAATTCAATAGATAAGCTGATTCTTTCTGAACAAATTCTGCCAATTCTCTCTCCAACTGCAAATGCTGATCGGTCTCGCCAGACATTGCTCTAGCGCCCATTGGATAAAACATACCGTACTCTGCAGCGGCTTTCGCATCGGCTTCAAGAACTTCCGGATGGTTGCAAAGTCCTAAATAATCATTTGCGCTCCAGAAGATCACTTCCTTACCTTGGAACTTCATTCTCGGACCAATTGGGCCTTCCAATCGTGGGAAAATATAATAGCCTTCTGCATAATCTGCAAATTGTCCCAAAGGACCTGGATTCTGTTTTATTCTTTCAAAAATGTCCATTTTTCTAACTGATATTTTTTGATTTACTGAAAAAACCTTTTGTCTTTCCAAAAGGTTTATTAATATTTTGAATTGTTATTTGATAATTTCTGTTTTGAAGATCTCATCGTAATTGTGGAAACAATTGTTGATGAAGCCTTGTTCTTCCATCCATTTGTCGCTGTAAACTTTGGTAATGTAGCGTGAACCGTGATCTGGGAATATTAGCACAACCAAATCATCACTTTTAAACTCGTGGGAATTGGCGTATTGGATCAAAGCTTGAGTAACAGCTCCGGTTGTGTAACCGCCCATAATTGCTTCTTTCAATGCAATTTCGCGGGTTCTGTAAGCGGACATTTCGTCATTTACTCTTACATATTCATCGATTTTATCGAAAAGAAGGGCACCTGGAATCAAGTTTTTTCCAAGACCTTCGATTTGATAAGGGTGAATTTCAGTTTTATTAATTTTTCCTGTCTCGTGGTAAGTTTTCAGGATAGATCCGTCTGCATCTACACCAATTACTTTGATGTCAGGATTTTGTTCTTTTAAGAATTTTGCGGTTCCGGAAAGTGTGCCTCCGGTTCCTGTACAAGCGAAAACGTGCGTAATTTTTCCGTCCGTTTGGTTCCAAAGTTCAGGTCCAGTGGTTTGGTAATGCGCATCAATATTGAGTTCGTTGAAATACTGATTGATGTAAACCGAGTTAGGTGTTTCTCTTGCAATTCTTTTTGCAACTTCATAGTAAGACCTTGGGTCATCTGCCGGAACAGAAGCTGGGCAAACATAAACGGTTGCGCCTAAAGCTTTCAGATAAGCGATCTTCTCAGCCTTTGTTTTATCACTTACGGCAAGGATGCATTTGTAACCTTTTACGATACAAACCATCGCTATAGAAAATCCGGTGTTGCCGGACGTGGTTTCTACTATGACAGAATCTGGTTTGATCAAACCTTTCTTTTCTGCATTTTCTATGATGTGAAGGGCAATTCTGTCTTTTGTAGAATGGCCTGGATTATAAGACTCCAACTTAGCGTATACTGTCGCAGGAATGTCCTTGGTAACGTGATTCAATTTGACCAACGGGGTGTTGCCAATCAAACCAAGAATATTATCGTATACATTCGTCATTTTATATCATTTTTTCTCTCAAAAACTGTCTGCAAAAATAAAAAAAAAATTGCAATGTTTTTTAGTTTTGACATACTAATATGTTATAAGTCTGATATATTGTAATTTAATCTTTGAAAAATCTGAATTTTATATAAATTTCTAAAGTTTAATTTTTGTTAAAAGCATCGATAACTAATTCAAAAATGTTAATTTCGCCGATATTTCTTGTTATAATATGAAGAACTGGACTTTTAAACAATGGAACACCATTCTAGGATGGGTCGTTTTCGCAATTGCATTCATTATCTATTTATCAACCATCGAACCTAATTTCAGTTTTTGGGATTGTGGAGAATATATTTCCTCAGCCGTAAAACTTGAGGTAACTCACGCACCTGGAGCAGCTTTGTTTCAATTGGTGGGCGCTGTTGTTGCACTATTTGCTTTCGGTGATGGGCAAAATTATTCATTGGTCATCAATGCAATGTCAGCTTTGTGCAGTGCATTTACAATCCTATTTTTATTCTGGACAATTACACATCTTGTAAGAAGATTATTAAACAGAGAATTCGAAAATATCACGATTGCAGAAGAGATTGCAACATTGTTTGCCGGAGCCGTTGGTGCTTTGTGTTTTACATTTTCAGATTCATTCTGGTTTTCAGCTGTTGAAGGCGAAGTTTATGCAATGGCAAGTATGTTTATCGCATTAATTGTCTGGCTGATTACCAAGTGGGAAAACGAATATCTCGAAAAAGATAATGAACGTTGGATAATCCTATTGTTCTTCATCATTGGATTGTCAGTAGGTGTTCACATGATGTGTATGTTGGCTCTACCAGCTGTTTGTCTGATTTATTACACAAGAAATTACAAGTTCACCTGGAAGTCATTTTTGATTGCCAATGCGGTGACTTTATTAATATTGATCATTGTTTTCAAAATCATTTTCCCTGTGATTATGACATTGTTCGGGAAATCTGAAGTGTTCTTTGTGAACGGTTTAGGATTACCTTTCCACTCAGGGACAGTTTTCGCTTTTGTTATTTTAATTGTCCTTTGTTATTTATTAATTACTTATACAAGAAAAACCGGAAAATCACTTTATCAGACGATTGCTTTATCAATTGTTTATATGATGATCGGGTTCTCCTGCTGGTTGGTCATTCCGATCCGTGCGATCGCCAATCCACCAATGAACCTGAATGATCCCGACAATGCTTTGGGAATGCTAGATTATTACAACCGTGAACAATACGGAGACTGGCCAACGATCTATGGACAAAATTACACAGCTTATCTTGATCCAAACGGAATTCAGAAAAACGAAGACGGCAGTTACAAGACAGTAAAGACAGGCGATACTTACGAGAAAGATCCTGTAACTGGGCGTTATCGTTTGGTAGGCGAAAAATTCAATTATGTTTTCAGTCCGGAACACGTGAGTTTGTTTCCAAGGATGTTTAGCGAAGATAAATCTGTGATGCCAAATTATATTTCAATGTACGGCGCACCGGATTTCACCTTTAATTATGGAAATGAAGAAGTTTCTGAAAGTCCAGAAGCAAAGCAGTTCTTCGATGAGCTTCGTCAGAAATACGAGAACGGAACCATCAAAATGGACGATTATCTGAAGGCAAAACAGTTCGGATTGATCAATGTTCAGCGTCCTTCTTTGGCTCAGAATATCGATTACTTTATTACCTTTCAGAACTATTTCTACTTTGTAAGATACTTACTCTGGAACTATTCCGGACGTCAGAATGATGTGGAAGGTCATATGGAAAACACGAATGGAAACTTCATCACAGGAATTCCATTTATCGATAATAATCTTTGGGGCGATCAGGGCGAAATGCCTGCAAAATTCCAGAATGAAAGCACCGTAAAATTCTTTATGCTGCCGTTGATCTTAGGAATGATCGGATTTTTCTTCCAGCTGAACAGAGACTTTGGAAGATTCTATGCGATATTGTCATTGTTTATTTTAACGAGTGTAATGATTGTTTTCTACACAGGAATGAAACCGTTTGAGCCTCGTGAAAGAGATTATGCGATGGTTGGTTCCTTCTACGCTTTTGCGATTTGGATTGGGCTGGGCGTTGCCGCAATCTATTGGCTGCTTCAGAAAAAAGTGAAAACCAAAGGTGCTCAGATTATTACCGGCGTTATTTTGCTCGGAATTCCATTGATGATGGGCTTCCAGAATTACAATGTTCATGACAGAAGCGAGCGATATGCCGCTTACGATTACGCTTATTCAAGTTTGAAATCACTTCCGAAAAACGATATAATGTTCGTTTACGGTGATAATGATACGTATCCGGTTTGGGCCATTCAGGAGACTGAGGAGTTCCGTCCGGATGTGAAAGTGGTCAATTTCACATTGCTTTCCACACCTTGGAATATTGATCAGGTGAAAAGAAGAACATACAATTCAATGCCTGTTCCTTCGACTTTGGCGCACGAAGATTACCGTGAAGGTTCCAACGATCAGGTATTCCTG
Organism: Epilithonimonas sp. JDS; assembly: GCF_021261315.1. Lineage (GTDB taxonomy): Bacteria > Bacteroidota > Bacteroidia > Flavobacteriales > Weeksellaceae > Epilithonimonas. Next base: position 586,838 of record NZ_JAJSAX010000002.1, on the reverse strand, counting down.
ATGGGAAAACAGGAATGGGAAAATATTTTTGCCAACATGAAAGATCAGGGTATTCCGGATACTGAGATGGCAGGATTCAGAAAATACCTCACGCAGGATTCTATGACTCTGAAAGAAGCGGTTAACTTCCTGAAAATGAAGTCGCCTGAGAAAGACGAAATCATCAAAATGATCTTTGGAGAAGAACGATACGAGAAATTCAATTTCCTTCCGGTTTCTAAATTTGTACTTCCTGTAAACATTAATAATGCCATTAAAGCCGGAATTATTACACCATCAGAAGCTCAGAAAGCAGAGAAGCAAATCGTCATCAATTACAAAGGATCCAGTATGTTCAAGAATAATTTGCTGATGATGGACATCCTTGCGAACTTCGACTGGAAACGTCCGATTAACTTTTCAAGCGGCGGAATCTACGACGGAAGCAACCTGTTTTTCCTTTCCAATTATCTGAAATTTGACGGATTCAGCTACAGATTGGTTCCGATCAAAACTGAGGAATCCGTAGATGGAGAACTTGGATTTGTAAATCCGGACGAACTTTATAAAACCGTAAAAAATTACAGATGGGGTAATTTCAAAAACCTGAAAACCCATTTTGATGAAACCTGTACGCAGAATATCGTGGGCTACAGATCTTCCGCAAGCCGTGCTGCCGAAGCATTGGTGTTGAAAGGCGAGAAGAAAAAAGCCATCGAAATTCTGGATCTGGCAAGCCGCGAAATTCCGGTTTCCAAATATGATGATCCAAGATCGCTGAGTTCCATTGTTTATGCTTACATCGTAGCCGGACAGGAGCAAAAAGGTCTCAAACTGGCAGAAGATCTCAAAAAAGGAATCTTCAACGAGTACGATTATTACACCAAGTTATCGCCGAAATTCCAGGTGTATGCAGGCCGTCAGATGAAAACCAAACCAATGGAATATTCACTGGTCGTAGGCGCTGTCTCCGATGCTTACAACAAAATCGGGCAAAAAGATAAAGGTTATGCGTACCTCGTAAACTCACTCAATGTCATCGACAAAAGATTCGATGGTTTCATCAGGGATCTTCACGAGATGGGCAAGGAGAAAGCTTTCAAAAAGGCAGATGATGTGCAGCAAGTCACGTCGTTCTACTCCTATCTCTTTGATATTATGAAAGATTACGATACCACTTACGAAGCAGAAAAGATGGATCAAATCACGAAAAAACTGATGAAGGTCACACAATAAATCAATCAAACGTCTCGGAATCTTCGGGACGTTTTTGTTTTACTGTCAAAGTTTCAGATCTTAGACAAAGTTTTATTACACATTTACTTTAACTTTGATAAAGTTTATTTGGAGCTTAATCCCGCTTTCCGCTATATCTTTTTTGTCATCGCGATCGGCATTTGCATATTGATTCACGCTTCTGGCGCAATGCCAAAAAAGGATGCCGCTGCAATCGGGGCTATGGGTTTCGCATCTCTATTAAAACTTTGTCAACATATAGAAATTTTCCAGAAATAAGAATTAATTTCACTATCAACTATCAACTATCAACTATCAACCATCAACCATCAACTATGAAATACTGCGCTTTTCTACGTGGCGTCAACGTCAAAGGAACCAATATGAAAATGGCGGACGTCTGCAAAGTTTTCTCAGACGCTGGTGTGGAAAATGTGTCTTCCGTTTTGGCTTCCGGAAACATTCTTTTTCAATCAGATAAAAACAATGCAGATCTGAAGAAAATTTTAGAAAAAGCAATGTCTGACCATTTCAGTTACGATGCCTTTCTCTTCATCAAAAATGAAAAAGAAATCAATGAGATCTTCAAAAATGATCCGTTTCCAGCGAAAGAAAATTTTCACAATTACGTCTTTCTAGGCAGTGAAAAAGTAGAAGAAACTTTATTGGAAGAATTTGAAAAAGCGACGAAGGAAGAAGGCGAGCAGGGAAAAATTGTCAACGAAATCTTCTATTGGCAAGTTCCAAAAGGTCAAACCCTGGATTCTACTTTCGGGAAAATCCTTGGCAGAAAAAGCCTGAAAGATAAAATGACTAGCAGAAATATTAATACTTTTGAAAGGATTATAAAGAAATTTTGATAATGTTCAGTTTGTCATTCTGAAATGAATCATAACAGCAAATAAAACATTGCTGAGATTGACTCTGTTGAAAAATGCATTGTGTCTCCAACCGGAGTTACAAAAATCGACTAATCTTGTAATTAACGAAGTGTTTCCAAGATCCAAAACTATGCAAAGGATTCCTCTGAAATCCGTATATTTGCACTTTGATTTTTAGATTAAAAATTACATCTAAAATCTAATTTCTAACCTCTAATTTCTACAAATAAATGATACAATATCTAGATAACATTCATCACAAAGATTCCAAAAACTTCTTCCTGATTGCTGGTCCTTGCGCGATTGAAGACGAAACAATGGCATTGCAGATTGCAGAACAGATAGTGAAGCTTTCTGATAAATACAATATTCCTTACATCTTCAAAGGCTCATTCAGAAAAGCGAACAGAAGTCGTGTGGATTCTTTCACAGGAATCGGCGACGAGAAAGCTTTGAAAATTTTGAGAAAAGTAGGAGAGACGTTCAATGTTCCTACAACTACTGATATCCACGAGAATGCGCACGCAGCTTTGGCGGCAGAATATGTGGACGTTTTGCAGATTCCTGCATTTTTAGTTAGACAAACTGACCTTTTGATCGCAGCGGCAGAAACGGGAAAAGCGGTAAGTCTTAAAAAAGGACAATTTCTTTCTCCCGAAGCCATGAAATTTGCAGTTCAAAAAGTGAGAGATTCCGGAAACGATAAAACGGCGATCATCGAAAGAGGAAATACATTTGGCTACAGCGATTTGGTGGTAGATTTCCGTGGAATCCCGACGATGAGAGAATATTCGCCGGTGATTTTAGATGTGACGCATTCACTTCAACAGCCGAATCAGAATTCAGGAATTACAGGCGGAAGACCAGAATTGATAGAAACCATTGCAAAAGCTGGAATCGCAGTTGGAGCAGATGGTCTCTTTATCGAGACACATCCAGATCCTTCGATTGCAAAATCTGATGGTGCCAATATGCTGAAACTTGATCTTCTCGATGACTTGCTTGGTAAGCTGACGAGAATCAGAGAAGCGATATTATAAAAAATACAGTCCGGTTTTGCCGGACTTTTTTATTGGGATTAGCTGATTAATTTTAGATAATTACTTAATTTTTCATAATTCTCAAGCGAATCTTCTGAAACTAATCAATTTTCTGCATAACAATTATAAATATTCTTTCGTTCTTTAGATTAATTGTTATTTTTGCCTTTCCCAAGATTCAATTTTTAAAAATATAAATCGAAAAAAAATTACAACTTTGAAAAACTATATTCTCTTAATCCTTTTCTTCCTGCCTGTTCTGGCATTTTCTCAAATCAATTTAAAAGTTCTGGACGAAGACGGAAAAGCTGTTTCCGAGGCTGACGTAATTTACAACAGTCAAACTTATAAAACCGACGGCAATGGTTTCATCAAAGTGCCGCTTGCAGATTCTGAACAGACTTTGAGCGTGCAGAAAGAAAACTTCAAAGGTTTTTCAAAAGTCATCAAAACTTCTCCCAGAACGCAGAATGTAAATGTTCTTTTCCTACCTGTAGCTAAGGAAAATGAAATCCAGGAAGTTGTTTTTCAGAAAAAAGCTAAAAATAAAACGAACGATATTACTTCCATCGAGATTTCTGCAAAAGAAGCGAGAGAAGTGGCGTCTTTGGCTGGCGGTGTGGAAGGCCTTTTGAAAAGTTTACCTTCCGTGAATTCCAATGCAGAGCTTAGCTCACAATATATGGTTAGAGGTGGGAGTTATGATGAGAACTTGATTTACATTAATGATATTGAGCTTTACAGACCGTTCTTAATCAGAAATTCTCTACAAGAAGGGATGAGTATTGTGAATCCGGATATGGTTTCCACAATCAACTTTTCTGCCGGCGGATTTGAACCAAGATATGGTGATAAAATGTCGTCTGCGCTTAATATTTATTACAGACAACCCGAGAAATTCGAAGTTTCTGGTGAAGCAAGTTTGATTGGTGGAAGACTGACGACTGGATTTGCATCAAAGGATAAAAAATTCACTGGTTTGGTTTCCGGCCGGTACAGAAATACGAATTTGGTTCTTAATACTTTGAATGAAGATACAGATTTCAATCCGCGCTATATGGATGTGCAGACTTATCTTAATTATCAGTTTAATGAAAAATGGTCTTTATCGTTTTTAGGTTATTATGCAAAGAACGATTATCAGATGGTTCCAAAAGAAAAAGAAGTGGATTTTGGAAGTATTCTTCAGCCATTGAAACTGACAGTTTTCTACAACGGACAGGAAGATGACCAGTACAAAAATATGATGGGAACGGTTAGTGTAAACTTCAAGCCAAGTAAAAAGTGGCATTTTTCCCTGGATAATTTCGCTTATCAAAACAGAGAAAGAGAATATTACTCGATTGCATCAGGCTACATTTTGGAAGCGTTTGATGAGGAAGGAAATCCTGTTGCCGGATACGATGCTGGCGGACAGATCGATCACGCAAGAAATGACCTGTTAGTGCGAGTGGCAGGTTCCCAATTCAGAACCAAATTCTCTCCGGATGTGAATACAGACTTTGAAGTTGGTGTGAAGTACGAAAGAGAAACCATCAAAGATTTTACTAATGAATGGCAGTTTGTGGATTCTATCGGGTACAGCAATCCACGAGATTTTGTGATTCCGGGAAATCTGGACACGTCTGCGCTTAATCTTAAATATTACATTGCAGGACAAAACGACATCAATCCGACAAGAATTTCTGCTTATGCACAGTTCTCCAAAAAGTTCTATTGGGGAAGCAACAGAATCTTCGTAAATGGTGGTGCGAGAGTTCAAAACTGGAGTTTCAATAAGGAAACATTATTCAGCCCGAGAGCACAGTTTGCGATCAAGCCGAATTGGGATATGGATATGTTGTTCCGACTTGCCGGAGGAATTTATTATCAGGCGCCATTTTATAAAGAAATTAAGGATTTGACAGGCGCTTTCAATTCTGATATCAAGGCTCAGAAATCTTATCAGATCATTCTTGCCAATGACTATGAATTTAAAATTAAAGAAAGAAATTTCAAGTTGACAACCGAGGCTTACTATAAAAAAATGGAAAACCTGATCCCTTATTATATGGATAATGTGAGAGTTAGGTATTCCGGAAAAAATAATTCCGAAGGTTATGCTTACGGTTTGGATGCGAGATTATTCGGACAGTTTGTTCCTGGTATTGATTCTTGGGTATCTGCAAGTTACGCCAGAGTTTACGAGAATATTGAAGGAATGGGCTACATCCCGAGACCAACGGATCAGCGTTTCCGTTTCTCGATGTTCTATCAGGATTATATGCCAAAATTCCCAAGTATGAGAGTGAATTTGACGCTGACTTACGCAAGCGGATTGCCATCTGGAACGCCTGTTTTGTTTGATGCCAACGGATTGCCGGATTATTTGGCGGCTTACCGTTATCAGAAAACTTTGCCTGCGTACAAGAGAGTTGATATTGGTTTGACCAAAGTTTTCATCGATCAAAAGGAGAACAAAGCGAGCGGAAATTTCTGGGGTAAATTTAAGGAACTGACTTTGGGTGTTCAGATCTTCAATGCATTCAATATCAACAATACAATTGCGAACCAATGGATTAGCGATGTGAATTCTTCGCCGCAATTGTATTATCCGGTTCCGGTAAGACTGACAGGAAGATTCTTCAATGTGAAGCTTGAATTTAAACTTTAATTCATGAAAGATTCAGAAAGCTTATCACATTTGAGCGATGAACAACTTATCAAAAGTTACAATACAGCAAAAGGTATTTTTATTGGATTTATCATCGTTTTTATCTTGTTGATTGGCACTGCAGTTTTTATTACACTTAAAAAGGGTTTTGGTGTGTTTTCAGTCTTACCAATCGTTTTTGTTTCGATTTTAATTGCCAATATTACAAACTTCAAAAAGCTGAAAGCAGAAATGAAAAGCAGGAATCTGCTGAATTAATTTTTACCTGAGATATTAATGAAAGCTTCCTGTTTGGAAGCTTTTTTGGTTTCAATAATTAATCATTCCGAGACTCAATCAAAACACATTGATTTAAAGTTGGACTTCAAATTGTAATACACAGATAAATATTTCAAAATGAAAAAGTCAGACAACCTATCACAGCTATCAAATGAAGAATTATTAAAAACTCTTAAAAATGCAAAAGCGCAGTTTATTGGCTTTATGATATTTTTTGTCCTACTGGTAATTGGTTGTAATTATTTCACATTTACCAGAGGAGTTGGTATTTACACAATGATTCCTGTCATTTTCATTCCCATTATCATTGCTAATATTTTCAGTCATGGAAAGATTAAGCAGGAGGCAAAAATCAGAGAATTGCTATGATAATTTACTTTTAAACAATCAAAGTTTTCATTTTTATTCAGTCACAAATTCTTTATACATTATATCCTGCATTTTCTTATTAGTTTTCTGCCACACTTCATCGTCCCAGGCATTAATGACAGTATATTTATCTTTATCCGTTTCAATCGTTATTTCCATATCAGTGCCATCTACAGGTTGCCGGCTTTCTCCATCTTTAACTCTGGAAAAACGAACGATATTGTCTGGATTTATAAGATCTTCCAGTTTATAGACAATATTTGGCTTCTCGATATGTTTTCTTTTGGTAGAATCCATCGCAATATTGAAGTCATAATACAGAGAATCTTTGGTAATTTTCATAGATATAGAATAGCCCATTTGCCCGCCAAAAGTCGCTATTGAAACTGACTTCACAGGGTTTTGATTATTCATGATTTTTTGATTTTCAGTTTTCTGAGAACAACTGATTAATATAAGAGCAAACAGAATTAGATATTTCATTATTCATTATTAGTTTAAATATTAATCAAGACTTTATTCTTTTTCAATTTTTATATTTCGTCGCAGGTTAACTAAGTCATCTTTAAATGACAACCTCGCCATTTGCGAGTTCATTCAGCAGAATAATGAGAGATGGGACAAACTCAGAGCAATGTGACGGTACAATATGCGTTTTTCCGCCTGCAACAATATTGTCCTTCTTTTCTCCAATAACTGCGGGATTAATTTGGATCTCCTGCCAGGAACTTGCAAAACTGTCTTCCATCAGATCTCGGCTTACAATTCCCGTTTTTGTGATGACTAAACCGTAAACACCGCCAAACAAAGGCTTATCTACCATTCCGAATTGAATGCCGGAAATGCTATACTTTTCTGCAAACTTTGCCATTTTTTTCTCGTCTTGCTCGTAGCTTTTCAGTGCAGACTGCAAGCCTAGATCCCGGATTCTGTCATTTATGCGATTCGATTTTACAATTTCGTTTGGCAGATAGTTTAATTGCTGCAACTGAGGAAGGACAATTTCCAGAACATCCTGCAATGCCGTTTTGATTGCGGCTAATTGTTCGTGAGGAATGGACAGTGTATTTTTCTTGATAAAGTTGTTCCAAACTTCGATCATCAGGTCATCTTCATCTTGTTTTTGCGTGAATGGATTAACATCCGCCAATTCCGCAGTTCCAATCACCGAAAAATCGGTTTGAGTCAGAATCCTGAAATTCGTAATCAGAAAACCAATGCTGTCTCTTTTTCCTGTAAATAGGGTTTTGGAGTGCATTCCTATGAAAGCGAAGACTTGTTCGTCTGGAAGACTTCCAACTGGTCTTAGGATTTGCTGTTCTGCCAATTCCAAAATCTCTGCATTGTCTTCCCAAACCGGATGAATATCAGCGGGAACAAACAAAATCTGCTGAACAGTTTCGTCGGCATTTTCTAAATAATTGGCTAAATTTCTTTTAATATTTTCCATATTTGATTTTTTTTAAATTATAATTTCTGATCAAAAAATCTAAGGCAAAGCCGATTTGATTTTCAAAATATCCGACTGAAAAACGTCCAGATCTTTCTCCAAAACCACCGAATTATTCGATTTATATCTCACAACAAAATAAGAGTACGTTTTTCTCCAAAGAAAAAAAATGGGGCGATCTTTCAGCGCAAGATGTCTCTGCTCAATCTCGAAATTGTAACTTGAGGCTGGATATTCTTCCTTCCCGATTTTGATTTTGTCTGGGTAAATTTCACAAACGTTTTGGCGATAAGTACTGATCAACAAAATTGGCATAAGAATGAATCCAAACATACTTAAAGCACCATAAAAATTAATTTCATTTTTGTTGAGAATGATGCCATTAATCAAATTATAAAGCGACCCAAACATAATGAAAGGCGAAATAATCGAATAAAAAATAAGCGCCGTTTTTGAAAGACAGATTTTCAGTTTCATAGTTTTATTTTTGATTAATTATATTCGAACGACTGGTTCTCAAAATTCTTCCCAACCGTCATTTTGCGGATCGTATTTCGCAAATTCATCCGTATCAGTAAATTCCGAAGCCGTCATTCCAGCCTCGAAAATGCTGTCGTCATCAAATCCTGAAGTAAAATACAAACCTCGATCCGTCAACAATATGTTGATATTATAATCTGGATGAGCGAACTGCAAATCTCTTTTATCTCCGTGGTTTAAAATATAATTATATTTCAACAATCTATCTTTCAAATTATTGTATTGTTCTTCTGTGAAAGGCTCAAGATTGTTTTCGTCATCGAAAAAATTTTCATCGCCAGATTTTTTCTCACGATCTTTGGTTTCTGTTCTGTATAGTTGAATATCGTAGCTCATAAGATTGATCATTAACTTAAACCTTTAACTTCCACACGCGATATAGCACAATGGCAAACCATCAATTATGTCTGGATCCTCATCGGTACCTTCAAAGAAAATGTGGTCACCAAGTTCCTTGTTGGCTTGCTGGTTGTGGGTCTTGAAAAGAAGCTCCAAGGCTGTGAAATTTTCTCCATTATCAGCTTTCAGATGCGATGTGATTTCTGCCTGAAACATTCCTTCGTCGCTGTTGTCTTCGTCAAATACATCTTCTTCGCCAAGTAAAGTTTCGTTGTCCAAAAGTTGTGAAGCGTCAGTGATCCACGCTTCGTACTGGATCTGGAGTTCTGGAAAATCGAAGACAATTTCATTCGGTTTCCATTTTTCATCGGTTTTATAAATGGCTTTTTGGTAATCGATGATCTCTTGATTGAATTCTTCTTGGTTGGTGTAGGTTTTGTTTGAAAAGCTCCACGCAATTTCGTTTAGTGTCATGATCTGGTTGTATTTAATGGATTATTTTCTTGAAAGGTCAGTGATCAAAAGTTCGTTGTTGGCTTTTAGTTTTTCGATGGTTTTTTCGGTTTCATAAGTCTTCGGATTTTCTTTCAGAAGTTCATATTCTTCTGTCGTCAAGCCTACCATTTGCAGAAAGGTGACTTCGCCGTGTGGCGTTTGGATCTTACCAAGCTCAGGATCCTGCACAAATGGCAGAGCCGTAATGTCGGTTTCAAAGTCACTTCGGATAGGACCATTGGCCGGAATGAAATGAAATTCTTCAAACCATTTTCCGGAGGTGAACACATATTTTGCAATATTCTGAAGCAAATTACAGACCCAGTTGATATTGTCATCATCACTTTCTTTTTTGAGTCTGAAGGTCAGTTCAAAACCACACTTACTAAAGTCGCCACCTGCAGATTTTTCGTTGTAATAAAGTTCTGAAAAGCCATACGTTACAAAATGAAAATGAGAGGTCTGCTTATCACTTTTGTAGACGCTGATCCCATCCAAAGGTTCTCCGCCTCCCAATGCATAATGAAGGATCGGTGCAAAATGTTTTGGTTTCTGATCAGGATAGACCTTCAGCAATTCTGCATCTATGGCATCCCAACCAACAGCATCTTCTTCGGTAAATTGTTTTTGATAATCTGTGATATTCATTGATAGCGTTTTATTTCATTCATCAATTTTATTTCCATTTTTCGAACCATTTTTTTTCTTCTGGCGTCAGGTGATTTACGTCAGGAATATACTTTGGGTCAGGAATGTACCAATCCAAATTTTCAAAATAGGCTTTCAGTTCTGGATTTTGAAAAACGTAACCGCGTCTGGCAAACGGTAGATTTTTAAGAATTTTCCTTTGAAGCTCATTTTTTGGTTTCGCAATATTTTCTGCCTGATAATAGGAGTATGGCAAGTAACCAAGCTCTTCAAGATCCAAATGTTTTTGTGCATATACAAATAAGTCGCCCTCAGGTTTGAAATTTGTTTTCTTAAAAATGATCTTCCCTTTTTGGATATGGAATTTCAGCGCATCTTTGTCGACCAATGTGTTGGGTGATCCTTCTACATCTTCAGTTTTTCCAATGCCTTCGATTTTCCAGTCATTGGCAGTGTTGAAAAAAGTTTTGTTGACGGAAAATGTTTCGAAGTTGCCATTGTCTATGATCAAAGTGAAATCATCGATCTGCCTGTTTCCCCATCGTTTCGCAGGAGAAAGTGCATATTCGAAATCGTAGTTGTAATCAACGGATCCGGAAACGTCATATTTGTACGTGTGTTTGACGATGTTCAAACCTTTTTTGAAATGGGCTTCAAAATGATAAACGTAGAAAAAATCGACGTAGTTTCCGCTTTTGTTTCCCTCAAATTTTTTGAGGTCGATTGCTTTGATCTTTCCTGCACTGTTGTACAAACTATCCGAAACGTAAGCGATATTATATTTCAGTTTCTGATTGTTCAATTCTACTGTGAAGTCTCTCATATAAGGATGTTGGCCATTTTTTGGAGCGCCATCTACATCACCTTCGGGAGAAAAAGCTTCAAAACCGACAGTCAGATTTTTGGCTTCTTTTGGATTGAAAAACTCGTAGCAGACCGTCACTTCTATGTATTTGTTTTGTACTTTTTTCAGGGTCAATATTTCTTTTTTAACAGAAATATTGGTTTCGGAGATTGGGATTAACTGGTTTCCCTTTGCGAAAAATGCGCCATCATTTGCAAAAATGAAATTGCCGGAAAATATTAAATAAATTAAGATTAAAAACTTTTTCATAACCTGATTTGTGTTGAAAGATAGAGACTTGCGCCGATGACCAGATAATATAAAATTAGATTTACTAGCAGATATTTTATTTCCTGATGTGCGTCTTTTTTTCTATTAATGGTTTTGATGCTACAGACTGTCAGGAAAATTAAAGAACAAAAAACTGTCATTACAAAAAGGAAAAATACATAAGTAACAATACTTTCATAGAAAATCCATTCAAAATTATACCGGTTCAGATAATAATTTTGAATGCCGAAAAGAATGATGAAAAAGTAAAGTAACAGTTGGTATTTGTAAAGTTTTTCCAGAGTCATCTCATCTTGGTTTTGTAAATTAATGAGTCGTAATTTTTGGTAATTTTAATAGAATCAAAATATTTTTTGTGCTCAAACTCTTTATTGAATTCTTTCACATAGCTTTTCACACTATCTAAATTTACATTCTTCTCGTTTTCATCCAGCATATTCAATTCGAAATTTTCAAGCTTTGTTATTTTATGATGTTCAAGATCTCTGAAATACCAAAGTGTATCGATTACTTCTCCCACGCTCATATCCATTTTATATTTATTATTAAGTTCAGAAAGTAGAGCCGATGTTTTAGAACTTGGTCTGTAATGCGGTTGCCTCCTCATTCCCCAAATAAAGGGATTCATATAAATAAGCATTGGGAAAAAAATCAGGATGATGACAATAATGGTTATGAGTTTTTTCATTTTTTGGGTTTGTCAAGATTCTATTTTTCCAACTGCTTCTTCACAATTTCCAGCAGTTCATCTTTGGTCAGAAATGTGTTGAGAAAGTCCTCCAAAGTACCTTCATTCGTCACTTCTCGGAAAAAAACTTCGTGATCGGTCCCAAACAAAAGTTGGGTTGTCCGGATTTGGATCTGACAGACAGATGAAAAAATTATCTGGGAAGCCATAGCTGTAAAACACCTGGAGAAAGTCTGGCGTGTTGTCGTCTGTCACTTTTATGATTTCGCTCAGATCCGTGTCCTCATCTGTAAAATCGGAATTCCACTCGTCAAAATCTGCTGTTCCTTCTTTGAAAGGTGTGAAGAGTCTGGGTTGCCAGAACGCTTGCCCGTAAGCCTCCTCTGTCAGTCGAAAATATTTGTCGATGATTTTGTTGTAAAGAGCTTGCTTATCAGTTTTAAAAAGTTCTGTATTTTCATCAATGAAATCCCCAATTCCATAGATTGGTTCCTCTTCTTCGGCACTTGCCCACGGCGTATCAACGGGTCTTTGGTAGAGCACAGTGTCAAAAGTGATGGCTAGTAGGTCGTCTGTCAAAGAGCTTCCTTTCACATTGTCGATATTTCCGCCAAGTTGTTTTATTCTTTCTAAGATTTCTTGTTTCATAATGGTTTGTGTTTTTATAATTTTTCCCAGATCATCACAAATTTGTTTTTCGCCAGGATTTTATATTTCTCGGTCTTTGGATTTTCGGAACGGAACATTTGTCTGATTTCTAGCGGAATTCCCTCTTTTTTGTGATGGATCGTAATGGTGTTTTTAATAAAATCTATGCTTAGGAGTTTATTATATTTTTAATTATGGTTTTATTTTTTTATTTCCACCAATTCATTTCTTCCTTTTTCCGTGCCAGTTCCACATCGTTTTTTGGCTCTCCATACATTGTGAGTGTGTAATATTTCCAGCCTTTGTCAAGATATTTTGGGTTTGGCATAAACTCTCCGGCGCCAATATCCAAGTCGCCACTATTTGGTATTCTGTAATCGCCCCAATTGCATTTTTTAGATATTTTTGTTTTGTAACTCGTCCAAGTGCCTTTGAACTCGTTGTTGCTGAAAATGTCTGCGTAAAACATCAAAGCATCATATCGGAAATTATTTTTTGGATCTATAATGTAGCCAACCGTTATGACGCCTTTGAAAAATCCTGTAGACGTCAGATTTTTATCTTCATTCAAAATCAATTCACATGTTGCAAAACCCTGTTGATAATTAGGGAAATCACTGTTTTTTTCAATATTTGCTTTTTTGATGAGCAATTTTCCTTCAAAAGATCTGACTGTATTTTTAACTTTGGTTTTTCCTTTTACAAGATATTCGTACGGATTTTTTGGATTTTTGTTAATAGAATTATAATGAATATAAAGTCGCTGATAATCATCTCCTATAAAACCAATCGGTTCAGCTTTCTGCATTTTTTCTTTGGTATTTTCTCTGTCTTCAGTCAAAATGCTTTTTGGATCGATGATCTTCGAAAGATCATAATTCTTAATTTCTTTGTAGAAATTTCCTTTTCCTGCCATTTGAGAAAAAGTTTGTCCAGAGCATAGAATGAAGAAAACGAATATGAATTTGAAGTTTTGATTCATTTTTTAATAATTTTTTTTATAAAAATCCGAAGTGAAAACACCTTCGTGAACCTCTTTGCTGTATTTATCAACCCAATCTTTGTAATAATAATCCACGTTCAGAACTTTATTTTTAAGACTGAATCTCGCAAAAGCTTTTCCGATTTCAGGAACATTTTTCAGGCCAAATTTTCTGTCAGTTCCGTTATCGAATTTACAATCCATTTCCCGTGCCCAAATCATTTCGAAGTCCGTGTCGCTTAGCTGCTTGATAGGGTAGGTGTACATACATTGGCCGTGGTACTCAAAGTTGAGCGATGTTTTGCTAACGCTGATTGTGACCATCCCGTTTTCCCAATAACCTGTAAAATCATTATTTTTCTGAAAGGTTCTAATGAAACTATCATAGTCAAAACCGTCCATATTTAGAATTTTCCAACTCTTATTTTCCCGGATAGCCTCGATGTGATAGACCAGTCCATCGCCCCAGCTCCAATTGTAAGATGCAATGTTCTCTTTGATCGCAAGGTTCATTATCCAAATCTTATCCAAAAAACCATCCGGAACATCCTGACAATTGCACCAGGGATTTGATCCATTCCCATAAGGTGGCAACTCTCCAATGTTATAAACCATCGTTCCTTTTTGTAATTCTTTATCTATGGAACTTGCAATTCTGTTATAGTTGCTGATGAATTTCTCAGAGAATAAATTACTATTTCTGAGATCCTGCAGCCTTGATTGATGCTTTTTAAAATCAATTTCTGAATAGACAGTATCTTTCTTATCCTTTTGTATAGTCGGGAAATCTTCGGTTTTGCTTTTGTTTTCTTCCCAGTCGTACAGATTTTTTGTCAGTTGCAGAAGCGCAACGCTGTCGCTATTTTTATCAAATACTGCGGCATCTGTTCGTGGCTTTTCATTGTCCGAAATTTTAGTTTTTTCAGATTTCTCACAAGCAATAATTGTGATTGAAAATATGAGAATTGTTATGGTTTTCATTTGTGTTGGTTTTTAATTTTTTAGATTTGGAAGTTATATTATTCCGAATCTTGGTCTTCAGTACTGATTCATTCCACTTTTTCAAGTTCTAAAACCGTTTTTGTGCCATCAATATTTTTATATTCGAGTTTTACAAAACCAAAATTGAAGTTGTAGTAGGAAGTGAGTTCAGTTTCGCCGATCCTGCTTTTCGCTTTTGCATCGATCACGTAACATTCTAGATTACCCAATTTTGTTGTAATATTTTTCTTGTCGATGATTTCGTATGCGTAATTATTTTCGATTTCTCCTTTCCATTCCAGCCATCTTTTCTCCGCCCAATGGTCGCCGATTTTGAGTTTCCAGTTCCATTGGTTTCCAATTTTATAAGGTGCTTTGATGTAAGGAAAAGGATTCAATTCCAGAATTTTGAAAAAATTGCTTCTTGGCGGATGGATCCAGACATTCATTTCATTTTCGATGGCACCAGTCATTTCCATTGTAAATGATTGGCCATTATTCATTTTGTGATCATAACCAATTGCAGTTTGATTGTACTCCGGAATTTCTTTTTGAAACGGATTTCCTGAAAAGGTTTGTAAAATTATATGATTAATAGTTTCATTATCCTGCCGTTCGAAGGGAACAAATTCCCAATCAGGAATGGTGTGCCCTTGTGGCTGCATAATGTTTTGTCCTTTTTTAATCAGGAATTTTTCACCTCCCGCATTTTGATAATAGTAGGAATAAGTGAATTTCTTCCCGAGTGAGTAGATGCTGTTGTTATTGTTGAAAACTTCATCATATTTTTTGGTGCTGTCAGCTTTTTCAACGGTAATTCCATCATCATCTATGACAAATTTCTCTGAATTGATTTGTGAAAAAAAAGATGCTGGAAATAACAATAAGGCACAGAGTTTTGTAGCTTTCATTTTTGTGTTTAAGTATTTCTTAAAGTTATTACTTTTCCACCACAATCGTATTGGCAACAAAATCGTGACAACCTTTATGCTTGTCATTAAACAGGAAAATGATGTTGATGACGGGAACTGTTTTCACAATACTTCTCAGTAAATATCGAAGAGCGGTAATTGGTTTTTCCATATCCTCGGAAATGGTATCGATGGAGCAGATCTTCTTTCCAATGGTGCCTTTGAAAAATAATTCCATCACAAAAAAGTAAATGATCCAAAGTGGAAAAATTGCCAAAAAGAACTGATCATTAAAAATTTTGGGCAAATATTTCACGGCAAATGCAAGCGGAAAATTGAGCAAAGTCAAGAAAATGGCATCAATGATGTAGCTTCCAATTCGTTTGCCTGCAGAAGCAATTGGTCTTTCCAAACCATCGATTGTTGCAGTAGAAGAAGTGTATTCGTCAGGTGCTAAAATGGTGCTCGGGATGTATTCTGTCTTACAAAATGTGCATTGCAAAGTGTCGCCCACATTGTTCAGCGGAATTACGGGAATAAAAAATAGTGAAAAGAATTTTTTATTTTGTTTAAGCAAATAATCTCGCTCGCAATTACATCTGGGACATTGGAATGTTCCGGTTTTGATAGTTTTCCCAACTCTTTTGGTTCCAAAAATGAATAGCATAGTTTTTATTTAAAGATAATGAATGTAATTTTATACTTTTCAATATTATCAGCTTTCCCAACTCAAAAGATCCAAATTACCTTCTGCATCGGTATTTACGACAATTAATTGGTCTGTAATATCTCTGCCAAACGTATAATCAAAAACTGCAAAATGCGGCGTGCCATATTTTTCGTCGGGATAAAATCCGATTCTTGAGAGAAATAACTTCTCTAAAAATGATTGTTCTTTGTCAGTGTTTTCACTAGAAATTCCTATTGTTTCCAAAAACTCGCTGCCCAGATCTTCTACGTGGAATGTGACATATTCTTTCACAACTTCGCTGTTTTCGCTTCTGAAATCATCATCAATGTAGCTTCTGTTTTGAACATCAAATTTGCTGATATTTTCAATAAAGGATTTAATAATGTCCATTTTGCTTTGGTCAATATTGGTCTTCTCAAAATTGATGTCAATGGTAATTATTTTTCCATTAAACTCTTGTTCCCAACAATAATAATCCTTCAAACTATCCAAATCTATTTCGCCAATCGGTGGTAAAATATATTTTGCCATTTTAATTATATTTGATAGCGTTTGAATTTCTGAGAAAATAGATTTTTGGTAAAGTCGTTTTGCAAATAATGGTCGGCAAATTCCCAAACCAAATCCAAGATTTCAGCATCTTCCGTAATGATTCCAGAACCTTCGTCTTCAGCAATTTCTCCTTGTGAATAGATGTATTTCCTCTCAAGAACTTTGTTGTTGTATTTCTCAAAATAGTAAGTGTCCGAAACATCAGAAATCATAAACTGGATGATCTCGCCTTCAAAATCTGTAATGTCATAGAGCTGTCCAAGTTCTGTGATGATCAATGTTCCGCTGTCTGTTTGTAGTACGTCAATCGTATTTTGGTCGCGTGAACCACTTGTCGCTTCTTCAAAATCTACTGTAGAAGAATAAGTAATTTTTGTTTCTAAAAAATCTTCGATTTGCTGCTCGGTCATTTGGCTTTTCATAAGTAAGCCAGCAATGTTGAATCCCATAATTTTGTGTTTTTTATTAATGAACGTTAATGTTAAATTACCACATCAAAATAACCGCCAAATTTGGTTTTTTAATACAAAATGTACAATTATATCTAAATTATCAACAACCTCTGGTATAGCTGAAAATGTTAGGTTCGCCATTATCATCAATGATTTTCAGCCAGCCTTCTGATTGGTATTCTATGTTTTCTCTTTCGCTCAAGTCGGTCTCGCAAGGGTGTTCTTTGTGTTTTGTAATTTTCACTTTGCACCATTGTCCCGAGGTTTGATTTGTCAGTTTGATCTCGAATAATTCGCCACGAACTGAACCAATTATTTCACTTTTCGCATTTGGTTCTTTCCGCAAGTTCAGTCCGGAATCTTTGGCATAATATCCCAACACATCAGCGCTTTGGTTGATTAGATGGTTCATCCAATTCACGGTTTTGAAATCTTTTTTGTTGATTTCGGAAACACTGAGCCAATAGCTTTTAGACGGATCCAATATTTTCAAAAAGCCATTTGAAACGTCAGTGTAATTGATAGCAAAAATCTCGTAGCCAATTTCCCTGTAATTATCAACCTGAGTCTTCTTATTTCCGCTGATTAGGTAGATTTTGTAAGGAACTTGGTCGTCTTTTTTCGCATCGCCAAATCTTTTCAGGCTTCCAATGATTTTGCCTTTCGGTTGGTCATAAACGGAAAAACCTTCTAATGGAGAAAGAATGCAACAGTATTTATCGCTATTTTTCAAGCTGTCAATTTTTGGAAGAATTAATCCACGATTGTCGATCTGCCCAAAAGTGGCGAACGGAATTAATAAAATTAAAGCTGATATTTTTATCATCGATGTGTTTTTTTAATTATTTTAAATCAGAAATAATCAGATTCTAAGGAATTGTAGAAGTAATAGTTCTCGAAATCAATTGGTTGCTTTTGATACAAAAAATAATTTGATAAAAATCTGCGCCATCTCCAGCATTGAACACGATATACAACTCTTCATTATTTCCCTTATAAACCGTTGTATTTCTTGCATTGGTCATCATCAGATTTTTAAAAGCAATTTTCGGAATCTCGAAAATTTGATTTTTGGATTTGATTTTAATGCTTTTGATTTCTGGACTTTCTCCGCCATAATAAGGGTAAGCTCTCTTACCATCGATGATGTAGTGGCCTTTTTCAGATCGGGTTATTTGGTGGTCAGATTTCCTGAAAACTTGTGTCTCGATCTCGATTTCAAAGTCTTTATAATAATGAGTGACTTGATTTGGATTCACTTCATTTATCTCAAATTTTGGTAAGGTTTCCAATTCTACCAATCGGCTTTTGTGAATGTAGCCAGTCTTTTCTTCGCCTTCAAATCTTATAAAAGTCAAATTTTTATCAACATTGGTTGGAAGTTGTACAGCCGTCCAATTCTTCGATTTGTTTTCTTCATCTTCCACAAAGCTGTCGATTGCAAAAGCTTGACCTTCCATTATTTTGCCAATAATTTTGGAATTTTGATCTGCTTTTTGACGCACATTGGTAAAACCATCTTTATCATTAATGATGAAAAGTTGCGCTTGATAAACTTCAGCGAAAAGGAGAGAAATAAATAATAATATTTTCATATTATCAGATGATTTTATTTGAAAGTATTTCAAATTTACAACAAGATATGTTCCACTCAGAAATGATTTTCAGAATGTTATGAGAAAATAAAAATTACAATAATTTGCCTTAGAAAAATATCTAAAAATATGATCTGATAAACCTCAATTTGTGCGTGTGCTTATTTTGATCTTTGTTGAAGATCCCTGATGAATCCAGACTGTCAATCCGCACTTTTCCGTGCGCGTGAATGATTTTCTGATCGGCCAAAATAAATCCAACGTGAATAATTCTTCCTTCCGAGTTTTCAAAAAAGGCGAGATCGCCAGGTTTCGCTTCCTCGATGAAAGTCAGTGCTTCGCCGATTTCTGCTTGCTGATAAGTATCTCTCGGGATTTTGATGCCGTGAATTTTATAAATTATCTGCGTAAATCCACTGCAATCGATCCCGAAAAAACTTTTTCCGCCCCATAAGTAAGGAACATTCAAAAATTCTTTGGCACAATTCACAATGCTTTCGCTGAGGTCGTGTCCGCGCGTTGGCGAACTGGTTTCAAAAGTTACTTCTGATCCCATTGATAAAAGCACTTTTCCGCTTTCCGTCATCGTCGATTGGAAAGCTTCTTTGATAAGATTGGTTTTTCTTGAGGCTAAATATTCTTCAGAAACAGGCGTGATTTGTTTCGTGTCCATCCACGCTTCGTAGTTGTCGTAATGAGTGCGGATTCTTGTCCAATTGTTGGAAACATCTATGATGTCGGCAGATTCGCCGTACAGAAGTTGTGTTACGATTTCACTTTTGTCGGAGCAGTCTGCTCTCAGCGGAGCGATGGAAACGTTGCAAATTCCTTTGTTCATAATAGATTGAGGGATTTAAAGATTAAGAAAATTAAGAAATTAAAATGAATTCTAATAATTTCTAAATAACTAAATCTCTGAATTTTTTATTTTTTTCTTATCAAATGTAGTCCGTCTCGCAAAGGTAGGATTAGATTTTCAAAATCGGGATCTTCGGCCACGATTTTATTTACCAGTTTGATCTGTTCTGTCTGTTTGTCTTTTGGATTATTCTCCAAGACTTTACCGTACCAAAGCACGTTATCAATAAGAATGATGCTTCCGGAACGAAGATTTGGTTTAATCAGTTTCAGATACTCCAGATAGCTTTCCTTGTCCGCATCAATGAAAATCAAATCCCAAATTTTGTCCAGTTTTTTGATCTCTTCTTTCGCATCACCGATGATGAATTCAATTTGATCTTTGTAATCACTTTCGGCAAAATACTTGTTCGGAATATAAGATAAATCTTCGTTCTTATCGATCGTGTAGATTTTCCCGTCTTTGGGCAAACCTTCTGCAATACTTAGGGCAGCATAACCTGTAAAAGTTCCGATTTCCAACACATTTTTTGGTTGAATGATATGCGACAAAATACTCAACAATCTGCCTTGCAGATAGCCGGAAATCATATGAGGTTGTGTTGTTTTTTGGTAAGTTTCCTTTCTTAATTTTTTGAGGATCGCTGGTTCCTGGGAAGCGTTGTCTTCCAGGTAGCGATCCATCTCTTTGTCTAATTCTTCGAAATAACTCATTCGGAATTCAAGATTTAAAATTCAATATTCAAAGTTAATGTAATTTGGATTTAAAAACCAATGTTGATTGGATAACAAATCCGCAACCCGACTTGAGTTGATCCCGAAGTTTCGGGAGGGAGTGGAAGGCGGATAAGTTGCCCAAAATACAAGCACAAAAAAACCTCGCCATTTCTGACAAGGTTTCAGTTCTGAACTCTGAATGAATCAATGATCATTCATCGTTTATCATTTATTTCTTAACTGGAGCAATGTCCATCAATTTCATAAATTCATCCAATTTTGGCATAATGATGATCTCCGTTCTACGGTTTTCGCCACGTCCGGAAACTGATGCGTTGGTCGTTTTCGGATTGTACTCAGATCTACCACCGGCTGTGATTCTGTTAGGATTCACACCAAATTGGGTTTGTAGAACTTTTGCAACGGCAGTCGCTCTAAGAGCGGAGAGATCCCAGTTGTCTCTTGGCGCATTGGCACTTGTAAGTGGCGTGTTATCTGTGTTACCCTCGATCAATACGCTGTAAGTATCGTAATCGTTGATCACTTTCGCAACTTTGGCTAACACATCTGCTGCAGCCGGCTGGATGTCATATTTCCCAACCTGATATAGCATTTTGTCTGATAATGAGATTAGTACCACACCTTTCAGAACTTTTACATCTACATCCTGATCGGCAACGTTGTCAAGAGAACGTTTCAATTTGTTTGATAGAGCAAGGTTCAAACTGTCGTTTTTACTTTTTCCGGAGATCAATTGTTTGATGTAAGCGTTGGAAGCATTGATCTCGCCAACTAATTTGTCAATGTTTGCAGAACCTTTTCCTGCGTTGGACAGACAAGCGTCCAGACTGGATTTCAAGGCGTTGTTTTGTCCTACTAAAAGATCGTTTTGACCTTTAAGAGAAGCATTTTCACCTTTCAAGTCCTGGATTTGACGCATTCTGTCGCCTGCATCTTCAATACATTGCTTGTAGTTTAGATTGAGCGCATCGAATTGTTTTTTGCTGACACAAGAGGTGAGGGAAAGTCCCACAACACCAATGGCCAGAAGTTTAAATAACCTCATATTGTAAATATTTATTTGTTTAAATAATAGTTCTGCTCGTGATTTTAACATTTCAAAAGTAAGAATTAATAAACGTATATTTGTGTTTATAACTTAATATTTCGTTATAAAATTGTGTTAAGTCTCTTAAAATTTCAAAATGTTCTTGAGCATTTACAACCACAGTCGCAGCAAAAAACATACCTTTTGGCGGTAAGTGGAGGCGTGGACTCTATGGTTTTGGCTCATCTGTTCCAGGTTTCGGGTTTGAAATTACAAGTTGCGCACATCAATTATCATCTTCGTAATGAGGATTCTAATCTCGATCAGAAGCTGGTTTCCGACTTTTGTGACAAGTATAATATTCCTTTCCATTTGTACGAAGTTTCAGCGAAGGATCAAAAGCCGGAAAATTCTATCCAAAATTGGGCTCGGGAATTACGTTACCAGTTTTTCCGGAAAATCCAAAAGGAAGAAAATCTCGAATATCTTGTCACAGCCCATCATTTGAATGATCAGTTGGAAACCTTCATTATTAATCTTTCGAAAGCTGCTGGAATAAAGGGTTTAAGTGGAATTCCTGTGAATGAAAATAATATCATTCGTCCGCTTCTTAATTTTTCTAAAGATATGATTTATGAGTTTGCGAAAGAAAAACAGATTGAATTTCGGGAAGATGTATCAAACCAAAAAACAGATTATCTGAGGAATAAAGTTCGACACAATGTAGTTCCGGAATTGGAAAAAATCAATGAGAATTTCCTTCAGAATTTTTCAAAAAGTATAGAGATTCTGAATGAGACCAAAGATGTTTTGAATGATTTGGTTAATGAAAAAATCAATGGTTTTGAAACATATATAAAAACTGGGCAGACTATTATTGATAAAGAGAAATTCTCGAAAGAGTCCAATTTGATTCGTTTTGAGATCTTGAAACGGTTTGGTTTTAATGATGAAAAAGAAATGGAAAAGATCTTCACAGCACAAACCGGAAGTTCATTTTTAAATTCAGAATATCAATTGATTATTAATAGAAATGAGTTGATCCTAAATCAAAATTTGCACGTTGGAAGTATGAAGATGGAAGATGAAGAAATTGTACTCGACATCGTCGGAAATGAAATTCTGATTCCAGAAAATATTAAAAACGAAATCCAAGAATTCGGAAAGTGCAATTGGAAAATCGATGAAAACAAAATCAAGTTGCCTTTAAAATTAAGAAAAAAGAAAGAAGGCGATGTGTTTTTTCCTATCGGAATGATTGGCAAAAAGAAGCTCTCGAAGTTTTTTAAGGACGAAAAAATCTCTATTTTAGCCAAGCAAAAAATCTGGCTTCTTTGTGATGCTAATAATCAGATTATCGGTGTTTTACCTTTCCGGCAAGATGGGAGGTTTGCATCCGAGGTAATTGAAAGAACATTATCATTGCAGATTTAAAAATAATTAACCACATAGACACATAGAAAAAGTTAAGTTTTTAAACGTGGAAAATTAAAGTTGAAATAGATGATGACGCAAAAACAAATTACCGAATTGACCTACAAAATTTTGGGAGCTTGTATTGAAGTTCATAAAATTTTAGGTCCAGGTCTTTTGGAAAGTGTTTATCATAAAGCTTTGCAAGAAGAATTTAAAATTCAGGAAATAAATTTTAAATCTGAATTTAGTATACCAGTAAATTATAAAGGAATCAATTTAGATTGTGGATTTCAATGTGATTTTATAGTAGAAGATTCTATCGTTTTAGAAATAAAATCTGTTTCCGATTTTCACGATATTCATAAAGCACAAGTTTTAAATTATATCAATTTGTTAAAACTACCGAAAGGAATATTAGTAAACTTTAATGTTTCAAATATTTTCAAAGAAGGACAAAAAACATTTGTAAATAAATATTACGAACGATTAAACTAAAAAACCATTTACGCATCTTGGATTTTATGAGAATGGTATCTATTTTACCTTTTTAATTTCCTTTATTGAAAATTAAATCTATGTGTCTATGTGGTTCAAATAAATTTTAAAAATGAAAGACTTAAAACTAGTGTTATCCACACTTTTTATATTCATCATCACCATTTTCAACGCTCAGATAAAAAATCCTGTCAAGTTCAAATTTGATGTCATTTCTGTTGGCAATGATCAATACGAAGCGGTTCTGACGGGAACAATCGAAGACAAATGGCACATCTATTCCAAAGATCTTCCGCCAGATTCTGGAATCCCGACCGAGTTCAAAATCACATCAAAAGAAGGAATCCAATTGATAGGGAAAGTCACCGAAGTTGGTAAAAAGCACGATGAATTCTCGGAAGCTTTCGGAGCGCAGATCGTTTATTATTCGGATAAAGTGGTTTTCAAGCAGAAATTTAAGCCGAAAGATGCTTCGAAGCCTGCAACGATCACCGCTGAGATTATGTATCAGACTTGTAACGACAGAGTTTGTCTTGCACCAAATACATTAGAATTCGAAAGGCAGATTGCTGGGACTAGGACTGCCGTTGCTACCGACGAAAATGTTGAAAAACCAAAAGACACCGTTTACGAAGTTGCGCCTGCAGGGAAAGTAGGAACGATTTTAAAGCCGACAAATATTGAACAGACTTCAGCAGTAAAACAAGATGGATTGAAAATTAATTCCTTAGATTTCAAAAATCCCTTGACAGATTGTGGAACTGTGGCGCAAAAACCGAATGACGACAATTGGCTTGTTTTAGGGCTTGGATTCCTGGGTGGATTGATCGCATTGCTGACGCCGTGCGTTTTCCCAATGATCCCATTGACGGTTTCGTTCTTTACCAAAGGCAACAAAGACAAAGCAAAAGGCAAGCGAGATGCTTTTATCTACGGATTTTTTATCTTGTTGATCTTTGTTTTGTTGAGTATTCCTTTTCATATTATTGATGGGATCTCAGGTAATATTTTCAATCAGATCTCGACTAATATTTGGCTGAATTTATTCTTCTTTGCGATATTTTTATTTTTTGCACTAAGCTTTTTCGGTTATTACGAAATCACCTTGCCGAGCTGGATTGCGAATAAATCTTCCAAAGCTGAGGAAGCGGGCGGAATGATCGGGATTTTCTTTATGGCGCTGACGTTGGTGATCGTATCTTTTTCTTGTACGGGTCCAATTTTAGGAAGTTTGCTTGGTGGAGTAGTTGCCGGAGCGACGAATGTTCCGACACTTTTAACTTTTGCTTTGGGCGGTTTCGGACTGGCTTGGGCATTGGTTTTTGGATTGTTAGCATTGTTTCCTCAGGCTCTTCAAAGTTTGCCAAAATCTGGTGGCTGGATGAACACTGTGAAAGTGGTTCTTGGTTTCATCGAGTTGGCTTTGGCTCTTAAATTCCTATCGAAAGCAGATCTTGTTTCCAAAACTTTCTTGCTAAAAAGAGAATTGTTTATCGCGCTTTGGATCATCATTGCAATCGGTTTGGTGGTTTATTTATTCGGGAAGATCAGATTTCCACACGATGACAAGAAGCCGAAGATCAGTTTGGGAAGAAGGATTCTTGGTGTTTTTGGGATTGTGTTTGTGGTTTATTTGATTCAGGGATTGATTCCTTCAGAAAAACCAAAATTGCAAATGCTAAGTGGAATTTTGCCGCCGTTGAACGTGAGTTATTTCCACGACGAAAAAGACGGAATTCTTGGTTTGAAACCTTACCACAATTACTTCGAAGCGATTGAGGTAGCGAAGAAAGAAAACAAACCTGTCTTAATAGATTTCACGGGCTATGGTTGTGAAAACTGTAGAAAAATGGAAGAGTTCGTTTGGAGTCAAGATGATATTTTGCCGATTCTTCAGAACGATTTGATCATCGCTTCTGTCTATGTTGATGATAAGGAAGAATTGCCAGAAAATGAGCAGATCAAAATCGATATGGGCGAAGGTCAGATGAAAAAAATCAAGACAATTGGTGACAAATGGAGTTTATTCCAGCAAGTGAACTTCAACAACAATTCCCAGCCGCACTACGTTTTGGTAACGCCGGATCAAAAGGTGATCAACATTCCGATTTCTGGATATATGCCAAAAGAAGACTTTAAAAAGTTCTTGAAATGTGGTATTGATTTTTATAAAAATAAATAATAAAACGCTTATGGATAGAGCTATTTTCACAAATAAAATTTTTCTTTATGGATTAGTTTCTTTCATAATTGTTGCTCTTCTCTATAATTTGTACGCAGTACTTTTTGAATTTGATATTTTTCTCGTTATTCCAATTATCATTCAAGTAACTTTATTATTTCTGATTTTCGTGAGACATCAATATATTAAATTATTACTCCAAATTTGGAGTGCAGTATTTTTAATTTTTGCATTTGGATTATTTATATTCGGTGGATTGTTAAAGGATTTAGCAGAAAGTTTTGAGGATTTTAATTTTCTTAATTATTTTCCTAAAGTAATTTTGCTTTTGGTAGGAATAATAATTTATCAAGGTTCAAGTAAAACGATTCAAATAAAAAATTTAGATCAGTAATTTTTGCAATGTGTGAAATAGTATTTTTGTAGTTAATTTCAAGATTAGGTATAAAATTTGTATCCAAAAATCCATAATGATGACAAATCGTTATGGATTTCTTATTTTAAATACTAACTATTAAATTTTAAAGCTATGGCCGAAATTCTAATCAAAGAGCAATCTAACAGAAAGAAAACTCAAAACAAAAAGCCAATCCGCGTAGATATGACGCCAATGGTAGATCTGGGATTTTTACTGATTACATTTTTTATGTTCACCACAAACTTCTCAAAACCGAATGCCATCAATTTTTCAAATCCTCCTGAAAATGATGATAAAGTTATTGTAGAGATAGATTACAGAAATCAAATTACTTTTATTCTTGGTAAAGAAGGGAAAGTTTTTTACTATCAAGCAGATAAAATGGATTTAAATGAAAATAGTTTAAAACTAGTTTCGTTCGATAAAGCCCAAATATCCAAAACAATTGAAGCTGCTAAAGCAAAAGCGCCTAAAAAAGATATTTTTACCGTGATCATCAAACCAACAGAGGATGCCGAATACAAAACAGTTGTAGATATGCTGGATGAAATGACCATCACAAAATCTCAACGTTATGGTATTTCTGAATTGAACGACAAAGAAAAAGAATTGTACGGAAAAAAAGTTCAATAACTATTTCAACTTTGAAGAAGTTCTAAATTTTGACAAAGTTTTTCTAAGGAGCGTCTGATGGACGCTCTTTTTTATTTATTTTAGAGGAAAATTTAGCCGATGAAAAACTTTTTACCTATCCTTATTTTAATTTCTGTGATTTCTTGTAAAAAATCTGCGGAAGCTGACGTGTCCAAAGTTGACAGCGCAAAGATCATTGATTCCATTAATCTTGCAAGGACAAAAATTAATGACAGCATCCTCGCAAGCCGTAGCTTTAAAAATCTTGAAGGCACACACAGTTTGACACACGATATGCTGAAAGGAACAGGAAAAATTACCTTAAAGAAAATTGGTCAGGACGAATATCAGATCTCAGGAAAACAATCCGACGGCAAACAATATTTGACCATCGATGGAACCGCAAGAATGACTTCGTCTAAAAACCTTAAATTTGAAGGCGACATCAAACAAAGCATTTCGGATAACGACAATGGAAAAATGGATGTGAGAAGTGGCAAGAGAAATTTTTCCACAACAGACGGCGGCAAAACTTTCAAACTGCACGAATCCCTCAACAGTTCTGGATTTGCTGACAAAATCATTATTAAATTTTAGAAATGAG
The DNA here is from genome assembly GCF_021261315.1 of Epilithonimonas sp. JDS. Taxonomy (GTDB): domain Bacteria; phylum Bacteroidota; class Bacteroidia; order Flavobacteriales; family Weeksellaceae; genus Epilithonimonas. The sequence goes on along the minus strand of NZ_JAJSAX010000002.1, from coordinate 559,923 downwards.
AACAAAATAACATAGGCACAATAGATTTTGTGAAAACAATGGAAGACTAAATAGCTATTTTATCTTAAGACGAAAAGTAGTTTTATATAATTTCTATGTGTCTATGTGGTTTAAAATTAAAGATATGCTCAACTACGAAATAGAAGGAAACGGGACGGAAAACCTGGTTTTGCTCCACGGATTTATGGAAAATCTCTCGATCTGGGAAGATTTGAAACCGCATCTGTCCGAGAAATTCAAATTGATTAAAATTGATCTGCCAGGTTTTGGAAAATCAAAAGTCATTGCCGAAGTTCAAACAATGGAATTGATGGCTGACGAATTGAAAAAACTTACAGACCATCTGAAATTAAATGAATTCCACTTACTCGGACATTCGATGGGTGGTTACATTGCCTTGGCTTTTGCGGAAAAATATCCTGAAGATTTGAAATCAGTCACGCTGTTTTTCTCAACCTATTTCGCAGACGACGAGGAAAAGAAGCAGACCCGAACCAAAGGCTTGAGGATCATCAAAGAAAACTTGAGAGCTTTCGTAAATGCCGGCGTTCCCAATCTCTTCAATCCAAACGAACACGATATTCTGGAATCCAAAATAAAACTTGCCAAAGAAGTTGCCTACACATCTTCCGTAGATGGCGTTCTTGCCTCTCAAAAAGGTATGATAGAACGTCCTGACCGCTCCAAGGTTTTAGAAAACTTCGAAGGCAAAATCCTCATTTTATCTGGCAAACACGATTCAGCAGTCAACTCAGAAAAAACAATCAAAAATCTGCCGGACAACACGAACATCAAATCCTACCTTCTGGATTGCGGACACAATGGACATTGGGAAAAACCGGAAGTTTGCGCCGAAATTATAAACATAGAATTGCTCCATCATCTACCCAAAAAATTCGTTCTCTAAAATGGAAATCCTATCAAAAATCCTCATCGCAATTGTCGCGCTAGAGCATCTTTACATCCTGTACATGGAAATGTTCGCATGGGAAACCTTGGGCAAGAAAACCTTCAAAGGTTCACTTCCGGAAGAGCTCTTCAAACCTACGAAAGGACTTGCCGCCAACCAAGGTTTGTACAACGGATTTCTCTCCGCCGGACTCATCTGGAGTTTGTTTATTTGCGACGCCGTTTGGTCAAAAAATGTAGCGATTTTCTTTCTTGGATGCGTGATTGTAGCCGGGATTTTCGGTGCACTTTCAGCCTCGAGAAAAATATTTTTCGTTCAGGCTTTGCCGGCAATCATCGCTCTGATTTTCGTCTTGTTACGATAGATTTTTTAGGAGCTATTTGACTTCGTTGAACAGTATTTTACAACATTTTTGGAGCTATTTCCCGCTGTCCACTATATCTTTTTTGTCTCATAAGTTTAGTTTTCAAAACAGCGTTTCAGATAAGACAAAAAAGGATGCCGTTCCCATCGGGGCTAGGGGTTTTGTCTGTCAATCAAGTTTTTACATTAGTTAATTTTTCAAAAATACGGGATAAGAATAAGCAATATATTGAAAGTTAAATAAGTATATTGCGTAAAAACTACTGTTGTAAGTCGTTATGTTTGAAATTCTATTCTTTCTGTTGGCGAAATTTCTATTGAGTATTTTCCACTTTCTAAATCCTTTACTTTCCACACTAACCAAGAAGAATTATTAGAATCAATTTCTGTTAATGTCGAATTTATAAAATCAATATAAATTAATGTTGATTTTGGCCACGAATCTTTGGTTGCAAACATTCTTAAGAAAATTCCGCTTTCTGTTGAATGATTAAATTCTCCAAAAAATTTTCCATTTAACTTTAGACATATACTTTCCAAACTGCATTTTAAACTATAAACTTTCACGATTCCGTCAAATGCTGTTTCATTTTCCAGCTTTCTTTCAAAAGTGATAAAATTTAATTTCTTCCAAGTTTTATATTGTTCTGAAAAATAGGATAGTTTCATGTGACTTATAAAAAATTTCCATTCGTTATTTAAAAATCCTCCGCCTCAATCTTCTCTTTAAAATCCTCAATCGTTTCCTCCATAGATTTGAAGTATTTCCCACCAGAAGCATTGATGTGTCCGCCACCGTTGAAATGTTTTCTAGCAAACTGATTCGTGTCCACAGCATCTTTGGAACGGAAAGAGATCTTGATAAAATCTTCGTAAAGATCTTCCATAAAGAAAACCGCCATTTTGGTTCCGAGAACGCTTAAACCATAATTCACGAAACCTTCTGTGTCGCCTTTGTCGAAGCCGTATTCTTTCAGTTCAGCACGTTTCAGCCAAAGGATAGCTACTTTTCCATCTTTTGTCAATTCGATTCTGCTGAGAACGAGGGAAAGGAGATGAAGCCTGGAAATCGTATTTGTGTCCCAAGTATTGGAAGTGATGATGGCTGGATCTGCACCTTTTTCGATTAGATCGGCCACAATTCTGTGTGTGCTTGCGCTTGTAGAACGGAAACGGAAACCGCCTGTGTCAGTCATTATTCCGGTATATAGACATTGTGCAATATCCAGATTCACAGATTTTTCATCATTGTTGGCTTGGATAAAGTGATAGATCATTTGGCAAGTCGCCGGGATCGTCGTGTCAGAATATACATAATCGAATTGCTCTGGCATCTGATGATGGTCTATCAGGATTTTTTTTGCTTTTGCTTTCGTTACCCAATCGCCAAGAAGTCCAATTCTGGATGGTGAGTTAAAATCCAGACAGAAAATCACATCTGCATTGTAAATTGCTTCGCCAGCCACTTTTCTTTTGTATTCGCCTATCACAATTTTCTTTGCTTCAGGCATCCATTTTAGAAATTTTGGAAAGTCGTTTGGAACGATTACAGTTGCATCTATGCCTTTTGTTTTCAGGTAATGTTTCAGACCAAGAGAAGAACCGATTGCGTCGCCGTCCGGATTATGATGTGATACGATGACGATATTGTTTTCCGGAACGAGAAGGGCATTGATCTCTGAGATTTCTTTGGCTGTGAACATAAATGATGATTGAAAAAGTGAAGTTCCAAAGGTAAAACTTTAAATAAAAAAATCGGCTCAATTTTGAACCGATTTTTTACTGATTTTACAATAATAATTTTATTGTTTAATGACCTTATAAGTTTCCTTGCCATTCAACTGTATAAAATAGATACCAGTTTTAAAGCTTTTCACGTCGATATTTACAGTTTTCGACTTTTCTGCCAGCTTGTCATATATTACTTTTCCTGATGAATCATAAATTTTCACTGATGTTATAATGGTTGAATTTGATACATTTAAAATGTTTTTTACCGGATTAGGACCAAGAACAACTTTAGATAATTCATCCTCTTTTGTACCTAACGTAATAGATTTAAAATGAACTTCTTGGAATATTGCATTACCAATTTTTAAAGTTTTTTCACTGCCATTATTTTCGATAGTGTAATAATAATTAGAGTCTTTTATAAAGAAATTACACAAAGATCCAAAAAACTGGTTAACCTGACCATTATCGCCCGAGTAATCGGCCAAAGTACAGGCTTTACTATTTACCGTAAAAGCGTTTTGTCCATTATAAGTTACATCTGCTGACACAGTGTTAAAAAAGGACAGACTGATTCTTGATGGATTTGTACTAAAATCGGTAATCTGCTGATAAGGCATTGGCGGAGGAAGTTGATCATTAGGAAACAATTCGCCAACTACTTTGGTCACCTGCCAGTTTGTGTTTATTAATTCTGAATTTTGCGCAAAAAATAAATTGGCTGCAAAAATAAAAAATAGAGTTTTTTTCATAAGATATAAGTTTATTTGACCATAAAGTTAAAAATAAATTTTTAGAAATACTATAACTTGCTGGTAGATTAAATATTGCGATTTTAAAAATCTTACCTCAAAAATTCCGTAACTTTGCAAATCATTTCTAACAGTTGAATGATTAATGAATTTTAGTCATTTGATTTTTAATTTTTAATTCAAGTTAATGCACAAAGCAGGATTCGTAAACATCGTTGGGAAACCAAACGCCGGAAAATCAACCCTTCTCAATCAATTGATGGGAGAGAAGTTGGCAATTGTAACCCAAAAAGCACAAACCACAAGACACAGGATTTTCGGGATCTATAATGAAGATGATCTTCAAATCGTTTTTTCTGATACACCAGGCGTTATGGACCCGAAATATGGTTTGCAGGAAAAAATGATGGACGTTGTGAAAGATTCTTTGCAGGATGCAGATGTTTTTCTTTTCATTGTCGATGTGACGGACAAAGCGGAACAATCAGAATTTTTGATTGATAAATTGAACAAAATTCCAGTTCCTGTTTTATTGTTATTAAATAAAATCGATCAGACCAATCAGGAAACGCTGGAGAAAATAGCGACCGACTGGCACGAGAAAATACCAAAAGCCGAGATTCTTCCAATTTCTGCTTTAAACTCTTTCAACACAGACATCATTCTACCGAAACTGAAAGATATGCTGCCGGAAAATCCACCTTACTACGACAAGGAAATGTACACGGACAGACCAGAACGTTTCTTCGTTAACGAAGCAATTCGTGAGAAGATTTTGTTGAATTATGAGAAAGAGATTCCTTACGCTGTAGAAGTGGTGACGGAGCAGTTTAAGGAGAAAGAGGGCGCAATTGTTATTGATTCCATAATTTATGTAGAACGTGATACACAAAAAGGAATCATCATTGGTCACAAAGGCGAAATGATCAAAAAAGTGGGTACAGAAGCGCGTATCGATCTGGAAAAATTCTTTGGTAAAAAAATACATCTCAGCCTTTTCGTAAAAGTCAAAAAAGACTGGCGAAAAAATGACAGAGATCTCAAAAACTTTGGCTACCGTTAAAAACCTCTAAAATCCTTTTCTATAAAGGATTTTTTTGTTAGCTTTGGTAGAAATTGATTCTGGAAATGAGAAATTTTAATTCATCTAAAGTTAATGATACGGTTTTAAACGGATTGATATTAGTGATACGATTATTTGTAGGAATATCAATGTTGACGCACGGTTTGCCAAAATTGGATAAGTTGATTGCGAATGACAAGATAGAATTTATGAATTTCCTTGGACTGGGATCAGCGATTTCTCTGGTGCTTGTTGTTTTTGCGGAATTCTTATGTTCCGTTTTCATCATGCTTGGATTTCTCACAAGATTTGCCACCATTCCTTTGATGGTCACAATGTTGATCGCCTTTTTTGTAGTTCACGGCTCAGATCCGTACGCAACCAAAGAATTGAGTTTGGTGTATTTTTTCTTTTACCTGACGATCTTTGTTTTAGGTTCAGGCAAGTTTTCCTTGGATTGGCTATTTTCTAAGAAAGAAGCGCTTTACTAATTAAAACAGATTGGCAAAATAATCGCGGATGATGACCCAGAAATTTTTACCAAGAAAATAGATGAGGGTAGAAGTGATGATTCCTTTTACAGTGAAGAAAATGATGCCGCCGATTCCAAACTTTTTCAGTAAGATTTTCCATTTGGGCAATTTTTTCTCCTCCGTCTGAATATGCTCTTCCATTTTTTATTTTTTTCAAAATTAAGAAAAAATATCCAATTTAGATTCGTTCAAAATAACTTTAACAATCTAAAAATATTATAATTTTTTATTTACAAAGTCTTCTCAGGCAAACATTTTTTTAAATTTACTAACGATTGTTAGTTTTAAATTTTGTTGGTCAAAATATCTTTTTATCTTTAGAGACTTCAAAATAAAAAACTTTATGTCCTCTATTTCAATATCAGAAAACCTAAAAAAACTAGGAATCTCCACCGAAAACAACGGAACCTCCACAGGATTGGAATTTTTCTCATCCGGAAAAAATATAGAGAGCAATTCTCCGGTTGATGGAAAATTAATCGCTTCAATCAGAACTTCAGACGCCAATGACTACGAAAAAGTGTTGTCAATAGCACAAGAAGCTTACAAAGAATTCAGACAAATTCCTTCTCCAAAACGTGGTGATCTGGTTCGTCAATTCGGAAATAAATTGAGAGAATATAAAGACGACTTGGGAAAACTTGTTTCATACGAAATGGGAAAATCCCTGCAGGAAGGTCTTGGTGAAGTTCAGGAAATGATCGATATCTGTGACTTTGCAGTCGGATTGTCGCGTCAACTTCACGGCTACACGATGCATTCCGAAAGACCAGGTCACAGAATGTACGAGCAATATCATCCGCTTGGAATTGTCGGCGTGATCTCAGCTTTCAACTTTCCGGTGGCTGTTTGGGCTTGGAACGCGTCATTAGCTTGGATCTGCGGAAACGTTGTCGTTTGGAAACCATCAGAAAAAACACCACTTTGTGCAATCGCTTGTCAAAATATCTTTGCTGAAGTAGCCAAAGAAAATGGACTTCCGGAAGGAATTTCAAGTTTGGTGATCGCGGATCACGAGATTGGCGATACTTTGGTTAATGACAAAAGAATTTCGTTGGTTTCTTTCACAGGTTCTACCAAAGTTGGAAGAATCGTTGGGCAAAATGTGGCCAAACGTTTCGGAAAATCAATTCTGGAATTGGGTGGAAATAATGCCATCATTATCACAGAAAATGCCGACATCAATATGAGTATCATCGGCGCGGTTTTCGGCGCAGTCGGAACGGCTGGACAAAGATGTACTTCCACAAGACGTCTCATCATCCACGAATCTGTTTATGACGAAGTGAGAGACCGTTTGGTAAAAGCATACGGACAATTGAAAATCGGAAATCCGTTGGACGAATCCAACCACGTTGGTCCTTTGATTGACAAATCGGCGGTAAAACAATATCAAGATTCCATCGAAAAATGTGAAGCGGAAGGCGGGAAATTCGTGGTTGAAGGTGGTATTTTGGAAGGTGAAGATTATACTTCCGGCTGTTACGTAAAACCTTGCATTGCTGAGGTTGAGAACAGCTACGAGATCGTTCAGCACGAGACTTTCGCACCAATTCTTTATTTGATCAAATATAAAACTTTGGACGAGGCGATTGCAATTCAAAATGATGTTCCACAAGGTTTGAGTTCTGCAATTATGACGCAAAACCTGAGAGAGGCAGAATTGTTCCTTTCAAACGGCGGTTCGGATTGTGGCATCGCAAACGTGAATATCGGAACTTCCGGAGCAGAGATCGGTGGCGCTTTCGGAGGCGAAAAGGAAACTGGAGGCGGAAGAGAATCCGGTTCCGATGTTTGGAAATATTATATGAGAAGACAAACCAATACAATCAATTATACGACCAGTTTGCCATTGGCTCAGGGAATCAAATTCGATTTAGATTAATAAAGTCGGAAGCTGAAAGTCAGATGAAGGAAGTTTTTTAAAATTCTGCATTTATCATTTATCAATCACCATTTATCACTTATAAAAATGAACACACTTGTACACGAAAATAAAGTAAAAGAAACCCTAGGCAAACACATCCTTGCAGACGGTTTCGATTTTGTAATGGATTTCGAAAAGTCCCACGGTTCCTACATTGTGGATCGATTGACAGGCAAAGAATATCTTGATATGTTCTCGATGTTTGCGTCGGCTTCCGTTGGTTACAATCATCCTTACATTTTGGAAAAAGCCAATTGGTTGGGAAAAATGGCAATTTACAAACCAACTTTGAGTGACGTTTATCTTCAGGAATATGCAGATTTTATGGACGTTTTCTCGAGAGTGGCGATTCCTAAAGAGTTACCGTATTGCTTTTTCGTGGAAGGTGGCGCTTTGGCTGTTGAAAACGCTTTGAAAACCGCTTTTGACTGGAAAACCAGAAAGAACTGGCAAAAAGATATTGACAAGGAAGCAATTTTGGTCATTCATTTCAAACAGTCTTTCCACGGCAGAAGTGGTTACACATTGTCATTGACAAATACTTCGGACCCAAGGAAACATCAATATTTCCCAAAATTCGAGTGGCCTAGAATCACCAATCCAAAACTGAATTTCCCGATCACGGAAGAAAATCTAGAGGAAACCATCAAGCACGAACAAATGGCCTTGCTCAATATCCAGGAAGCGATTTTGGCAAATCCGGATGAGGTGGCTTGTATCATTATTGAGCCGATCCAGGCGGAAGGCGGTGATAATCATTTCCGAAATGAGTTCTTCGCTGAACTTAGAAGAATTTGTGACGAAAACGAAATCCTTCTGATCCTCGACGAAGTTCAAACCGGAATAGGAATGACGGGAAAAATGTGGGCTTACGAAGATCTGGGAATCATTCCCGATGTGATCTCTTTTGGTAAGAAAACACAGGTTTGCGGAATCTTGGCGAACAAAGAAAAACTGGACGAAGTTGAGCATCACGTCTTCGTGGAAAGTTCCAGGATCAATTCTACGTTTGGAGGAAACTTTATCGATATGCTTCGTTTTCAATTGGTTTTGGAAATTATAGAGAATGAAAATCTGGTAGAGAATTCCAAAGTTGTAGGAGAATTTCTATTAGAAGGCTTATTAAAATTAGAACAAAAATTCCCAGAACAGATCTTTGCATCAAGAGGAAAAGGTTTGATGTGTGCTTTTGATCTGAAATACCACGACACCAGAAATTGGCTTAGAGAGAAGCTTTATGACGAAGGAATCATCGTGTTGACCTGCGGTGATCAGTCCATCAGATTTCGTCCACATCTTAATGTAACGAAAGAGGAAATTCAGATTGTTTTAGATAAAATTAATTCAATATTTGAGAATTTAATATAAAGAATTTTTGATTTTGATATTTTTTTTATAAATTGCTTATCCTTAATAAAATCAAAATCTGAATTATGGATGCAACAACCAGAGTTTCTGTTTACGAAAGCAGCAGCCCACAGGAGATCCAGCTGATGAAGTCTAAGCTGGAAGATGCAGGAATTAAATGTGATGTTGAAAACTCTTATCTTAGTTTTCTTTCGACTCCCACTGCAACCAACACCTTTATTAAAGTTGATCTTAGAGACGAAAAAAAGGCGTTCGAGATCATCGATGAGTATTTAAAATCAAATCAAAATTGATTTCATATTTTTAAATTTTACGTTTTACAGAAATCGGGTTCAAATTTATTTGAGCCCGATTTTTTATGATTAATTTGAATTTAATTTTGTGTGTAATCTGCAAAATCATTATCATTGCACAACAAAAGGGGAATTAGCTCATCTGGCTAGAGCGTTAGACTGGCAGTCTAAAGGTGACGGGTTCGATCCCCGTATTCTCCACTTTATCCTTACAATTATTTTGTAAGGATTTTTTATTTTATCTTCATTCAAAATTTCTTCTAAATTCAAACTGTACATTGGCTGAATAATTTAAACTGATGAAAATTCTAATCATTGAGGACGAAACAGAACTGGCGAAAAGCATTGCGGAATATCTTTCAGAAGAAAACTACTTGTGTGAGTTTGCCTCTACTTTTGCCGAAGCCATTCATAAGATTGAGATGTTTCAGTACGACTGCATTCTTCTCGATATTATGCTTCCGGATGGCAACGGACTCAAAATTTTAGAGGAACTGAAATCTCAAAACAAACAGGACGGCGTCATCATAATTTCTGCAAAAAATGCACTGGATGATAAGATAAAAGGTTTGCAATTGGGCGCGGATGATTATCTCACAAAGCCTTTTCATTTGTCAGAATTGATGGCAAGAATCTACTCAATTATCCGGCGAAAGCAGTTCAATAACTCAAATGTTGTAAAGCAGAATGAATTGCAGATTGATCTTCTTTCAAAATCTGTTTCCATAAATAATGAGATTATTTCTCTGACAAAAAAGGAATTTGATCTTCTGATTTATTTTATTGGCAACAAAAACAAAGTGATTTCGAAAAGTACTTTAGCAGAACATCTTTCCGGTGATTTTGCTGATATGCTGGATAACCACGATTTTGTGTATGCACATGTAAAAAACCTTAAAAAGAAACTTTACGATGCCGGTTGTGATCATTATTTGAAAACAGTTTACGGCACTGGCTACAAGTGGGAAATTTCATAAATTTATTCCGTTGAAACCATTACTTAGCAAAACCACCAAACCTTTTATCATTTATGTCCTCATTATCCTGGTCATCAGCGTTCCTGTGTATTATTTTGTGGTGGATGCGATCTGGAAACACGAGCTGGATGAACATAACGAAATTGTAGCAGAGAAAACGTCTTCTCAGCTTAACAGTTTAAAATTATCAGACCAAAATCTGTTGGAAACGATCGAGTTTTGGAATGAACTGCAGCCAAGTACGAATATCCAAAGTGTGAAAGGAAATGACAACCTCAAAGACAGCATTTTCATCGTAGAAAAACCGCACGACTTTCTCCATTTTGAAGAGATAGACCGGTTTCGGGGACTTTCCAAAATTATTTATCTTAACAAACAACCATTTCGTTTTAGTATCGAAACCAATATCGAGGAATCTCAGGAAACCATCTTTTTCATCTCAGCGACTACAGTTTTTCTTTTCATTTTGATTGTTGGAGGCTTGTTGTTTCTGAACAGAAGATTGTCAAAATCCGTCTGGAAACCATTCCGAAAAACATTAGATCAACTCAAAACATTCAATCTGAATCAGCAGACTGAGATTGAATTTGATGAAACTGATATTACGGAATTTTATGAACTCAATCAATCTTTAAGTAAATTGATAGACCAGAATATTTCCGTTTATAAGACTCAGAAAGAATTCACGGAAAATGCTTCCCACGAACTGCAAACGCCTTTGGCAATTCTGAAAAATAAACTGGATATTCTTTTGCAAAATCAAGATCTGACCGAAAAACAATATCAGATTGCGGAAGAAATGAACAAGGCTTTGACCAGAAGTTCCAGGATCAACAGGAATCTTTTGCTTTTGGCGAAAATTGATAACAGCCAGTTTGATAATTCTGAATTGATTCGGTTTGATGAATTATTGAATCAATCCATTGGAGTTTTACGGGAACATTTTCAGCAGAAAAATATTACGGTAAAGTCAGAAATTTTATCTAATGTTGAAGTCAAAGGAAATAGCAGTCTGATGGAAGTTCTGATTAATAATTTAATTCTGAACGCCATTCGTCACACTTCTTCCAATGGTTTGATTAATATCAGACTGACCAATTTAGTATTTGAAGTTTCCAATTCCGGAACAGAAAAACTGAATGAAGATCTGCTATTTAAAAGATTTTCAAAGCTGTCAGCAGACAATCGTGGAAGCGGATTGGGATTAGCGATTATCAAACAAATTTGCATTCTTCAGAATTGGAAGATTAATTACCGGTTTGAAAATAATCTTCACCTGTTTTCCATAGATCTTTAAATTCAAAATTTCTTCTAAATTGGGTTTTTACTTTGCACGTTCAACAACGTGTCATTATGAATCCAAAAGCAGTCTTTGCAAAATTATTCAGAAGCAGATTTTCTGTATTATTCTCAATATTAAGTCTTTATGTAATTCTTTTATTTTTGGTAAGGATTGCCTTTCTGATTTGGTCGTCAAAGGATTTGGATCTTAATTTTCTCCAGATTTCACGGGCTTTTTTTACGGGATTCTTTTTTGATTTGACCGTTGGATCATTATTTCTTCTGTTGTATGCTGTTTATTTACTGATATTTCCAAAAAAGTGGATCGGTTCAAAATTCGATAAAGTTTTCACTTATTTTTATCTGGTTTTAATTCTGATCATCATTTATTTCAGTCTGTTGGCGGAGATTCCATTTTGGGATGAGTTTGGCGTGAGATTCAATTTTATTGCCGTTGATTATTTGATTTACACTTATGAAGTCGTCGAAAATATCAACCAGTCTTATCCACTTCCTTTGATTTTTGTGGTTTTGATTTCATTGATTTTAATAACACTTTTTGCATTAAAAAAGATCAGTGCTTTCAAAAATACATTTTCTGATAAAAGATCAATTTCCAGTCGTTCAGGATTTGCAATTCCACTTATCATTGTGGCGGTTGCTTTGGGATTATTAATGAAAAACAAACAGGCAGAATCTACCGACAATCTGGTTGTGAATGAATTAGGGAAGAATGGCGTTTTTTCTTTCTTTAATGCTTTCAAAGCCAATGAATTGGATTATGCTACTTTCTACCCGAAAATCTCTGATAAAGAAGCTTACAAAATTTTGAAAAATGATCTTCTCCAGGAAAATCAAACTTATGATTCCAATTCGACGGACGATATTTCCAGAACGACAAAAGGAAATACCGAACAAAAACCAAATATCATTTTAATAACCATAGAAAGTTTCAGCGGAGAATTCATAAAAGCATTTGGTAACAAAGACAACATCACACCAAACTATGACAAGCTTGCGAACGAAAGTATTTTCTTCACAAACCTTTATGCAACAGGAACGAGAACGGTTCGCGGAATGGAAGCTTTGACTTTATCGGTTCCGCCAACACCGGGAAACAGCATTGTGCGAAGACCAAATAACCAGAATTTATTTTCGATTTCGACCATTTTGAAAAAGAAAAATTATCAGCCATATTTCATTTATGGCGGCGACGGTTATTTTGATAATATGAACAATTTTTTCGGTGGACAAGGTTTTGATATTGTCGATAGAAACAGAGGAAATGCGCTTTCAGATGACATCAAAACAAAACGTTTCCAGATTGCGGATAACGAAGTCAGTTTCGAAAATGCGTGGGGAATTTGTGATGAGGATCTTTACAAACAATCAATGAAATATGCTGACAGAAACGCCAAAGCAAACAAGCCGTTTTTCCAGTTTGTTATGACAACTTCCAACCACAAACCTTATACTTTTCCAAACGGAAAGATTGATCTTCCCACATGCAATAGAAATGCGGCTGTGAAATATACCGATTATGCTTTGGGGAAATTCCTTGCTGAAGCCAAAACGAGATCTTGGTTCAAAAATACGGTTTTCGTAATCGTTGCTGATCATTGTGCAAACAGCGCTGGGAAATGGGAAATCAATATTAAAAATCATCACATTCCTGCCATTATTTACAATCTGCCACATCAGCCGGAAAAAATTGACCGTCTGACTTCTCAGATTGATTTGATGCCAACATTGTTCGGTTATCTCGGATGGAATTACGATACTAGTTTGTACGGAAAAGACATCAATCAAACAAAACCTGGTGATGAGCGGGCTTTCCTCGGAAATTACAGAACTTTGGGAATGCTGAAAAGAAATGTTTTCACACAGATTGATGATAGAAAAAGAGTGAAACAATTCGGTGTTTCCGGGAATGATCAGTCTCTGTCCGAAATGAAAACCAAAAATATGGATCTAGTATCAGAAACCATTTCTTACTACCAAACTGCCAGTGAAAGATTTAAAAATGGAAAGATGAAAATGACAAAGAAAGAAACCTTGCTGACCAAGAAATAATTCAAAATATCTTCTAAATTGATTTGCATTTTTGATCTATGAAATTAACTTTGAAAAGGCTGTCGTTAAATTTCTTATTAGTTTTAATGACAAGCCAGGCGTTACGGGCACAAGATAGTTTGATTGTCAATGAAGTTCAGGATTCAATGGTGTCAGCATCAAAAACTGAAGACAGCTCCCATCAATTTGCGTACAGAAAACTGATTATTCCTGCCGCTTTAATTTCTTACGGCGTCGCAAGCCTGTCGATCCCAAGTCTTAAAAATCTGAACTCATCTACTCAATTCGAAATCTCGGAACACAAGCCGGATCACATCAGGCTGGATAATTATACACAATTCGCACCAGGCATTTTGGTCTATGGTCTTAATGCTTTTGGAGTTCAGGGCAAGCATAATATCAGAGACCGCAGCATTATTTACGGCACATCTTTGCTGCTGGTTTCTGCAATCACGCTGCCGCTGAAACATATTACGAAAGAGGAGAGACCGGATGGTTCCAATAATCTCTCGTTTCCGTCCGGACATACTGCTTTTGCTTTTGCATCGGCGCAGTTCATGTATCGGGAATATAAAGATTGCAATTTTTTGCTCGGGATTTCAGGATATTCTTTCGCTGTTTTTACAGGTGTTTATAGAATGTTGAATAACAAACATTGGTTTAGCGATGTTGTTGCAGGCGCGGGTTTTGGAATCTTATCAACCGAAATATCTTATTGGCTTTATCCAAAAATCAATCAACTTATTGGTGGGAAAAATGCGCATTCTCAAACGATGGTAATGCCATTTTATCAGAACAAAAATTTTGGAATTGGTCTGGTGAAGAATTTTTAAATGTTTAAATTACGATTAAGTTTTAATTCAAACTCTTGTTTAATTTGGATAAGTGTCCTATTTTTGTGAGACAATCAAACTAAATCTATCGAAAAAAAATTACTGTTTAAAATCTACTCCATGAAAAGATCCTTACTGGTAATTCTGTTTTCAATAATTCTGGTGTCTTGTGGCGCTTCAAAATCCACAAAAAAATATTCTTACAAAAAACCGGCGACGAGCAAATCTGTCAGCCTCAAAAAACTAAGTTCCACTTATTCAGGAAACGTTTCCGGGACGAGAGCTTCCATTATCAATGATGCGGAAAACTATCTCGGAACGCCTTACAAATATGCCGGAAATACCAAATCCGGCTTTGACTGTTCAGGTTTGGTCTGCAAGGTTTTTGATGAGAACAAAATTCAGATGCCAAGACGTTCTCAGGATCAGGGAAAATCAGGAGCTTCCATTAATATTTCTCAGGCAAAACCGGGCGATCTGCTTTTCTTCGCAACTGCCGGCGGATCATCTGTAACTCACGTTGGGATCGTTCACGACATTCTGAATAGCGGCGAAGTTACTTTCATCCACGCCTCAACTTCTAAAGGCGTTATTATCTCATCACTCAACGAAGCTTACTGGAACAAAGCATTCCTTTTTGCGAGAAGTGTGCTTTAGTTTTATTATTTTTGCGACGGACAACTGTTTTAAAGCTAAAAGCAAAAAGCCAGTTGCCAAAAGCAGTTTATCATTAATCAATTATCATTTATAAAAAATATGTCTTTACAGGAAAAAATCGAAAAAGCTTGGGATAACCGCGAACTTTTGAAAGAAGAAGAATACCAGAATGCTATAAGAGAAGTGGTTGCAAAACTGGATGCAGGAGAATTGCGTACCGCAGAACCTACGGAAAACGGCTGGCAAATCAACGAGTGGGTAAAAAAAGGAGTCGTAATGTACTTCCCAATCCAGACGATGGAAACCATAGAAGTTGGCCCGTTCGAATTCCACGATAAAATTCCTTTAAAGAAAAATTACGCAGAAAAAGGCGTTAGAGTAGTGCCTCACGCCATCGCAAGACACGGAAGTTTCGTTGCAAGCGGTGTGATCTTGATGCCATCTTATGTCAACATCGGTGCTTATGTAGATTCCGGAACTATGGTTGATACTTGGGCGACGGTTGGAAGTTGTGCACAGATCGGAAAAAATGTACACTTAAGCGGCGGTGTAGGAATCGGCGGTGTTTTGGAACCTTTGCAGGCGGCTCCGGTTATTATCGAAGACGATGCTTTCATCGGTTCAAGATGTATCGTTGTAGAAGGTGTTCGTGTTGGTAAAGAAGCGGTTTTAGGTGCAAATGTTTGTTTGACAATGTCTACCAAAATTATCGATGTTACAGGACCAGAACCAGTCGAGACGAAAGGTTATGTTCCGGAACGTTCCGTAGTAATTCCTGGAAGTTATACCAAGAAGTTTCCTGCTGGGGAATTTCAGGTTCCTTGTGCATTAATTATCGGAAAAAGAAAAGAATCTACAGACAAAAAAACCTCTCTTAATGATGCTTTGAGAGAAAATAATGTAGCGGTTTAAAATAATATTAAAACGAAAAATTCTTAATTTTTAAAGCCAAAAGCAATTAGCTATAAGCGAATTATCGATTTTAAACTTATATTTGTCATTCTAATGAGAATCTAAATTCTTGCTAGAATGACATTTTTTTTTAAACTAAACCTACGGAAACATTGTGAAACAGAAGTTCCTGAAACTGATCTCGGATTATCGGATTATTTTTGTTATTTATATAATTGTAGCGGCTGTAACAGCGTACAGCAAATACAAAAGAGGGACTGGCGGTTACAATAACTATTTGATTTTCAAAGGAGTATTTTACAACACTTTGCAGGAGCGAAATATTTTCCTTCAATATCCGGATCTGTTTTTTGACAGCAATCATTACGGTGTCTTTTTCAGTTTGTTGATTGCGCCTTTTGCAATGATGCCGGACGGTTTTGGATCTGTTTTATGGAATGTTGCCGGAACACTGGTTTTTCTTTATTCGGTTTACAAACTTCCTTTTTCCAATGCCAAAAAATCTTTTTTTGCCTGGCTTTGTTTACAGGAATTCATTACGGCAGCGACTTATTTTCAGTTTAATATTATCTTGACGGGATTATTAATATTATCCGCAATACATATTTATGAAAGAAAAGAAGCGCAATCGGCCTTCGCAATTCTCGTCGGAACATTTGTAAAAGTTTATGGAATTGTTGGATTATCGGCATTTTTCTTTATTAAAAATAAGGCGAGATTTATTATTTCATTTGCAGTCATTTCGATTCTGTTTTTTGTTTTGCCAATGTTGATTTCCAGCAAAGAATTTGGGATTCAGTCTTACATAGATTGGTACGTTTCTCTTTCCGAAAAGAATTTATCCAATCAAACCTTGATGAGCCGTCAGGATTATTCTTTGATGGGCGTCGTGAGGCGGGTTTTAGGTAATGCAGATATTTCCAACTTAGTTTTTTTGGTTCCAGGATTTACACTGTTTATGCTTCCTTATATAAGAATCAAGCAGTATAAATTTCTGCCATTTCAATTAATGATTCTGGCTTCGACTTTATTGTTTATCGTCTTATTCAGTTCCAGTTCAGAAAGTCCGACTTACATTATCGCAGTTTCGGGTGTTATGATTTGGTTTCTTATGCAGAAAAAATTAACAAAAATTGATATTGGATTATTGGTTTTCGTGATGATTTTCACTTGTTTTGCATTTTCGGACTTGTTCCCAAAATTTATCAAAGAAGGCGTTTTTATTAAATATTCAACCAAAGCAATTCCTTGTATATTAATCTGGTTCAGAGTAATGTATGAACTGCTGACAAAGGATTTCGAGAAAGATTATAAATTAGATTAATGAAAAAAATTTCCATAGTAATTCCGGCTTACAATGAGGAGGAAAATATTCCGCAAATCAGACAGGCTGTAGATGAGGTTTTCAAAACTTTGTCCGGATACAACTATGAAATTATTTTTATCAATGATGGAAGCAGAGACAATACACAGGCGGTTCTGGAAGATTTGTCTCAAAAATTTACTGAGGTTAAGTTTATAGAATTTTCCAGAAATTTCGGTCATCAGAATGCTGTTAAAGCAGGTTTGGATTTTGCAGACGGAAACTGTGTAATCTCGATGGATGGCGATATGCAGCATCCGCCAGAGATGATTCCGCAACTCGTTCAGAAATGGGAAGAAGGTTATGATATCGTTTACACCATCAGAAAATATTCCAAAAGTATCAGTTATTTCAAAAGGAAAACCTCGGACTTTTTCTATCATTTGCTTTCCAGTTTATCAGATGTAGAATTGGAAAAGGGAAGTTCAGATTTCCGTTTGATGGATGCGTCTGTTGTGGATGTTGTCAGAAGTTCAGGAGAATCTGATATTTTCCTGCGCGGACTGGTAAAATGGATTGGATTCAAACAGTTTGCAATACCTTTCATAGCAGCAGATCGCTTTGCAGGAAGCAGCAAATATAGTTTGGGAAGAATGATCAAATTTGCTTTTACGGGAATTACAGCTTTCAGTGTGAAACCACTTTATCTGGCTGCTTATCTAGGGTTCTTTTTCTCCTTATTACCATTGTTTTACATTCCTTACGTTATTTATTCATTTGTCAATCATTCCGAAATTTCAGGTTGGGCATCACTCATTATGACGGTCGTTTTCTTTGGTGGTGTACAGTTGATCATTCTTGGAATTTTAGGAATTTATATGGGAAAAATATTTAAACAGATGAAGGATCGCCCGATTTATATTGTCCGTTCAAAAAAGTTATAATTTAAATTTTTATGGCAGCTTTATCCGTCCTCCGTTCCCTCCCGAAACTTCGGGATCCACTCGGGCCGGGCTGCAGATTCAACTCCAAACCAAGTCTCAATGATATTACTCAGTTTTGACATAGAAGAATTCGATATGCCTCTGGAATATCAGGGCGTAATTCCTTTTGAGGAGCAGATTTCTGTTTCCAGAAAAGGCCTGCAGAATATTCTGCGGATTCTGAAAAAACAGGATGTTAAAGGCACTTTTTTTTCTACCGTAATTTTTGCGGAGGAAAACAAAGATTTGATAACTGAATTATTAGCACAGGGTCACGAATTAGCTTCTCACACTTGGTTTCATTCAGATTTCAAGGAAGAACATTTGGCAGAGTCAAAGCAAAAATTAGAAGAACTTTTTAATACAGAAGTCACTGGCTTGAGAATGCCGAGAATGATGCCGGTGTCAGAAAAAGCGGTTGCAGATGCTGGTTATATTTACAATTCTTCCATCAATCCAACTTATCTTCCAGGCAGATACAATAATTTTAAGGTCAGCAGAAAACCATTTTGGCAAGGAAAAGTAATTCAGTTTCCGGCTTCGGTTTCTACGATGTTCCGAGTACCTTTGTTTTGGCTAAGTTTTCATAACTTTCCGCTTTGGTTGTATAAATCGCTGTCCAAAATATCATTAAATTCTACAGGATTTTTAAATATTTATTTTCATCCTTGGGAATTCAATGATATTTCTGATCCGAATTATAAATTGCCAGGTTACACATTCAAAAATACAGGAAAAGAAATGGAAATCCGGTTTGAAAATTTCATTATTTGGGCTAAGAAAAACAATTATGAATTTGGAACAATTAGGAACTTCTTAAATAATCAAAACGTAAAAAAGAATTGATGAAGATTGCTTACGATGCCAAACGCGCTTTTTCCAGCGGATCAGGATTGGGAAATTATTCCAGAGATCTGTTACGGATTCTTTCGAAAGTTTTTCCTGAAAATCAATATGTTTTGATCAGCAAAAAAACTTCAGAGAAAGGAAAAGAAATTTTAGAATTGCCAAACGTTTCGCACTTCAAAACTTCTAAGGGCACTTTGTCCCGACAATTCAAAATGGGAATGGATGCACAGAATTTAGGTGCCGATATTTTCCACGGATTGTCCGGCGAACTGCCTTTGAAATGGAACAAAAAACCAATCAAAAAAGTTGTAACCATCCACGATCTCATCTTCGAAAGGTATCCGGAATATTACACCTGGATTGACCGCAGAATTCATTTTTGGAAATTCAAAAAAGCGGCTGCAGCAGCAGATAAAATTATCGCTATTTCTGAGCAGACAAAACAAGATATTATTCATTATTTAAAGGTTCCTGAAAGTAAAATTGAGGTGGTTTACCAAGGTTGTCACGCCAGTTTCAAAGAAAAACAATCTGCTGAATTTCTTGATCAAATCAAAGAAAAATTCAATCTTCCGCAAAAATTTATTCTGAATGTAGGAACCATTGAACCACGAAAAAACCTTCTCAATATCATCAGAGCTTTGAAAGGAACTGATATTCCGCTGGTAGTGGTTGGTGGTAAGAAAAAGAAATATTTCAAACTGATAGAAAAGGAAATCAAACAAAATAAAGTTGAAGTTCAATTTTTGCAAGGCGTTTCTATGAACGAGCTGGCTGCGATTTACAAACTTGCTGAAATATTTATTTATCCAAGTTTTTTCGAAGGTTTTGGAATTCCGGTGATTGAAGCTTTGTATTCCGAAACGGTTGTAATTACGAGCAATACGAGCTGTCTTCCCGAGGCTGGCGGACCAGATTCTGTCTACATAGACCCTAAAAATGTTAAAGACATCAGGTCAAAAATTAATTTTATTTGGAATAATGAGCCGGAAAGAAAACGCCGCGCTGAAAAAGGTTTGGCGTTTGTCCAGAAATTCAATGATGATGTGATTGCAAAAGATTTGATGAGGGTTTACGAAAGTGTATTTTAATGGAAATTTAATTGTAGATGGGCTTCGTGAGCCTCAGCCTAACAACAACAATTAGTAATTCCGTTCTCCAAAAATAGCTGATCCAACTCTCACAGAATTCGAGCCGCATTCGATTGCCAAAGGAAAATCGCCGCTCATTCCCATTGATAAAGTTTCCAATGGTTTTAATGCTGACAATTCATCAAAAAGTTGTTTTAGACGACCGAATTCTTCACGGATCTGATTTTCATCATCCACAAAACTCGCCATTCCCATCAAGCCTTTGATTTCAATATTTGGATAATTTCCGACTAAGAATTTATTGAAAATATCTTTTGCTTCATCAACCGTTAAACCAAATTTTGTCTCTTCTTTTGCGATTTTTACCTGAAGCAAAACATTGATTTTGCGATTGTTTTTTAAGGCTTCTTTATCAATTTCTTTCAAAAGTTTCTCGCTGT
The DNA here is from genome assembly GCF_021261315.1 of Epilithonimonas sp. JDS. Lineage (GTDB taxonomy): Bacteria > Bacteroidota > Bacteroidia > Flavobacteriales > Weeksellaceae > Epilithonimonas. Next base: position 539,584 of record NZ_JAJSAX010000002.1, on the reverse strand, counting down.
CAACGCTTTCTATCATCGAGATAAAGCCAGCTACAAATTTCAATTTGTTGGTTTGAAGATGACCGATCAAATGCCACTCAATATCATTTGGAAGAACAGATTGCTTTTCCAATAATTCCTGAACTTTATTTTCTCCGAAAGCTCGTTGTCCTAAGTCATAAACTTCTTTGATTTTTTCAGCTGGATTCGTTTTTGAAACTGTAACAAGCTTTACATTTTCGGGAAGTTGGGAAAGGATATTTTGATAATTTGTTTTGATTGACATTTTGGATATGTTTTAAAAAATCTGATACAAAAATAGACATTAATTTATCTTTCAAATATCAATTCAGAAATCGGTAAATTTGGTTTAGATAAATTTCTAAAGGACAGTTAATTAGGGAAATATATTACTGTAAGATTAATATTAAATTATCAAACTATGAAAAGAGTAGAAAGTATCGACATCGTTCGTGGTCTTGTAATGATCATTATGGCTTTGGACCACACCCGGGATTTTCTTCACATCAATTCATTGTCACAAAATCCGACAGATCTCACAACTACAGATCCGGCATTGTTTTTCACACGCTGGATTACGCATCTCTGCGCACCAACATTTGTTTTTCTTTCAGGGGTTTCCGCCTTTTTAACTTGTAAAAGAAATGAGAATATTTCCGAAACCAGAAAATATCTTTTGACCAGAGGATTTCTATTAATATTGATGGATTTTACAATCGTGAATTTTGGAATTTGGTTCGATGTTCATTTCAGTATTTTATTCTGGAATGTACTTTCTGCAATAGGTTTCGGGTTTATTATTCTATCATTATTATTAAGATTAAATTCAAAATTAATTGCAGGTTTAGGTTTGATGATTATATTTCTTCACAACGCAATTCCACTCTTACCATTTGCTGAAGATGTTTAGAAATCATTAGGGTTTTTATTTGCAACAGCTGTTTTTCCTAGCGGCGAAAGGGTTCTGATTTTCGGTTATTCGCCGATTCCTTGGCTTGGCATTTTATTAAGTGGATTTGGTTTTGGACAGTTATTTTTAGAAGATATTTTGTCCAGAAAAAAGAAATTTCTTTACATTGGATTAGCGAGTCTTTTATTATTGGTTGTTTTAAGATTTCTGAATGTTTACGGCGATCCCAGCATTTGGTCAACACAAAAAGATCCACTTTTTACATTTCTATCTTTCATTAATGTTACCAAATATCCGCCGTCACTTTTGTTTTGTTTGATGACATTGGGAATTATGTTTTTGTTGCTATATTTTGTTGAAGGATTTAAAAATAAATTGACAGAAATCATTTCTGTATTCGGAAAAGTACCCTTGTTTTATTTTTTGGTTCATTGGTACATTATTCATCCCGTTTTATTTATTATTCTCCTGTTTCAGGGATTTCAATTTTCAGAATTTTCATTTGGAGACCGTTTCGGAAGGCCGAACGATGTAGAAAGCGGCGTTTCGCTTTTGTGGGTTTATGTTTTTTGGATTCTTCTGGTCATTGTAATGTATCCGCTTTGCAAATGGTATTTCAGATATAAAAATGACCACAAAAAGAAAAAATGGCTAAGGTATATTTAGTGGAGAGTTTGTGGCTTTTAGAATTTGCTAAATGGCATTAATTCCGTAAATTTGAGGAAATTTTATTCGAATAATAATCAAAATAATATGAGTCAATTTGATGTAACCGTTATCGGTTCTGGTCCTGGTGGATATGTTGCGGCAATCCGTGCTGCCCAATTGGGTTTCAAAACAGCAATTATTGAAAAATATTCAACCTTAGGCGGAACTTGTCTTAATGTTGGATGTATTCCTTCAAAAGCTTTGCTTGATAGTTCTGAACATTTCGAAAAGGCAAAACACGACTTTGCAAATCACGGGATCATCATCAATGAGCCGACTGCTGATATCGCAAGAATGATCGCCCGCAAAAACGAAGTGGTGGATCAAACCACAAAGGGAATCAACTTTTTGATGGATAAAAATAAGATCACCGTTTTTGAAGGTCTTGGAAGTTTCGAATCTGCAACCCAGATCAAAGTTTCCAAAAACGACGGTTCTTCCGAAGTGATCGAATCTAAATATACAATCATCGCAACTGGTTCCAAACCATCCAGCTTGCCTTTCATCAATCTTGATAAAGAAAGAATCATCACTTCCACAGAAGCCTTGAATCTTAAAGAAATTCCAAAACATTTGGTAGTAATTGGAGGAGGTGTTATCGGATTAGAACTTGGTTCTGTTTATTTGAGATTAGGTTCTCAAGTGACTGTGGTCGAGTTTATGGATAAGATCATTCCTGGAATGGACGGAAGTTTGTCTAAGGAATTGCAAAAAGTTCTTAGAAAACAAGGGATGAAATTCGAACTTTCTACAGCTGTTTCGGCGGTTGAAAGAAATGGAGATTCTGTTAAAGTAACAGCTAAAAACAAGAAAGGTGAGGAAGTAAGCTTCGAAGGTGATTACGTTCTGGTTTCTGTAGGAAGAAGACCTTACACAGACGGACTTGGATTGGAAAAAGCTGGCGTAGAACTGGACGAAAGAGGAAGAGTGAAAACCAACGACCATTTGCAGACGAATGTTTCTAACATTTACGCAATCGGTGATGTCATCAAAGGTGCGATGTTGGCTCACAAAGCTGAAGAAGAGGGAACTTTGGTTGCTGAGATTTTGGCTGGTCAAAAACCTCACATCAATTATAACCTGATCCCAGGCGTTGTCTACACTTGGCCGGAAGTTGCAGGCGTTGGTAAAACCGAGGAGCAATTGAAAGAAGAAGGCGTGGCTTACAAAGTGGGAAGTTTCCCAATGAGAGCCTTAGGAAGAAGCCGTGCTAGTGGTGATACAGACGGATTTGTAAAAATCATCGCTGATGAGAAAACGGATGAGGTGCTAGGTTTCCATATGATTGGCGCAAGAGCAGCAGATCTGGTTGCAGAAGGCGTGATCGCAATGGAGTTCCGTGCAAGTGCAGAAGACATCGCAAGAAGTTCTCACGCGCATCCAACTTATGCAGAAGCTGTGAAAGAAGCGGCTTTGGATGCTACTGGAAAGAGATCGATTCATATGTAATCTATATAATACGATTCAAATTCATATTAAAGAGGAGCGATTTAGCTTCTCTTTTTTGTTTAATTTAACCTTATGAAAAAGTTTGTTATTTTATTGATTTTCTGTCTGCCGGTTTTTGGTTTCGGTCAAAATGTTAGTGCAATCAGAAAACAAGTTGAGATCATTAACAATTCCAAAAATTATGTGGTAAAGAAAATCTCCAACGATTATTTTGTCGATGTTAAAAATGAAGTGACGGATAATGGCCAGGAATTGGAAGGTTTTTATACCAGGAAGGAATTAAAAAAAATAGTACATTCTGTAGGATTATCAAACCAGGAGATCGTGACTCAATTTTATTTTAATCACAATGACTTAATTTTTGTGCTGAGAAAGAAGTTTCAAACAATTGATAATGAAGGTCAATATATCGAACCAAAATTAATTTCAGAATCAAGATTTTACTTTGTAAATGGGAATGTCATTAATCAGAATGAAAAAATAGATCAAAAGGAAGTTTCGGATATAAAACTACAATCGACAATTTTTCAAAACGATTTGAAAGCCTACAAATAGCAATGATTTGATTTTAGATTAATGTTTCTTGATAATGCACATCATTGAAATTAATCTCAAAATAATCAGTTTGCTATTCATTTTGTTTTTATTTTTGTTAAAATATTAGTTATGATACAGGAACTCGACAAAGATTTCAGCAGTCTTAATCTATATATAGACGAAGTTTCGCCAAGTAAAATTTTTATTCTGGTGGATGAAAATACACACGAACATTGTCTTCCCATTTTACTTCCCAATCTAGCAACCGATGCACCTTTTGAAATCATCGAAATAGAAGCTGGTGAAGAGAATAAGAACATCGCAACAGCCACTCAACTTTGGGAAATTTTTTCAGAAATGGAAGCTGACAGGAAATCTTTACTGATCAATCTTGGCGGTGGAGTAGTAACGGATATGGGCGGTTTCGTGGCTTCGACTTATAAAAGAGGATTCAGATTTATCAATATTCCAACAACGTTGCTGGCAATGTGTGACGCGTCTATCGGCGGAAAAACAGGAATTGACCATCAGTTTCTCAAAAATATCATCGGAACTTTCGCTTTGCCGGAAGGTGTTTTTTTCTATCCCGGATTCCTGAAAACTTTGGATTTTAAAGAACTGAGAAGTGGTTTTGCAGAAATGCTGAAACACGGTTTGATTGCCGACGGAAACCACTGGAACGAATTAAGTTCATTATATAAAATCACGCCGGAAGATCTTGCGCCGTTCATCAACAGAAGTATGGAAATTAAGAATGATGTGGTGACAAATGACTTTAAAGAGGAAAATGTACGCAAGATTCTTAACTTTGGCCACACCATTGGTCACGCGGTGGAAAGTCTTTTTATGAAAAAAGGAACTCTAATTCCACACGGCGAGGCCGTTGCCCTTGGAATGATTTGCGAAACACATTTAGCATTTCTTGCAGGATTAATAGATGTGGACGACTCTTCTACCATCATTACAAAGATCCAGAGATTCTTTCCTTACATCGATATTTCTGAATTTAAGAATGGGGCAATTATGGATTTGATGTTTAATGATAAGAAAAATCAGGATGGAAATATCAATTTTTCACTCATCAATGGTGTCGGAAGTTGCGTTTTTGATCAGAAATTACACGCAGATCAGATCATTTTGACTCTGGATTTCTATAAAAATATGAATGTTAATTAATGATATTATTCAATGAATAAGTTTTTTAATCCATTGATAATTAATTATTTGAGATCATAATTAAAAAAAATATCAATTATTTTTAATTTTTTGGCAAAGTATTTGGAAGTATGCTTTCCGTAAAACAAAATTAAAATTTGATATTATGAAAAAGTTATTTTTAGGATTAGGTTTAGTAGCAGGAACTTTTGCATTCGCTCAAACAAGTCCAACATTCGGTTTAAAAGCAGGTCTTAATGTTTCATCAATCTCCGATGATGGTTATGAAGATTCAAAAGCCAAGGCAGGTTTTTATGGCGGTATTTTTATGAACGCACCAATTAGTGAAATGTTTAGTATTCAGCCAGAGGTTTTGTATAGCCAAATGGGAGCAAAAATTACAGAAAGAGGTTCTGGAACTGTTGCAGGTTCAGATTATTCGTACAGACTTTCTAGCAGTACAAACTTAGACTATATTACAGTTCCAGTAATGTTCCAATTTAATGCAACACCAAATTTTTATTTGGAAGCTGGTCCAGAGTTCGGATTTCTTATTAGTGCAAAAGCTAGAAATTCAAGCTATACTAATGTAGAAGGTAATTTTGATGCAGATAGTTACGATTCAGATAGTAGAGATATTAAAGACAATTTTAGCGGATTTAATATGGGAGCTGCTTTAGGACTTGGATTTAATTTCACTCAAAACTTTGGTATAAATGCAAGATATGTAGCAGGTTTTACTGATATCAGTAAAAAAAATAATGGAGAAGATGGTAATACTACTTTGGAGCAAAGCGGAAAAAATAGAAATAATGCTTTTCAAGTTGGATTGTCTTACAAATTCTAATATTACAAAATCTTAAATATTACAAAAGACCGATTAATTCGGTCTTTTTTTGTTTCTTAATTTATATTTTTGTGACCAATAAACAATTATATTTATGAAGAAGATATTTCAGGTATTGGCGATTGCTGCAACATCCCTTATTTCGGCACAGTCATTTGGGGTAAAAGGCGGCGCAAATATTTCGACAATAAGCAAGGAGAGAAGTTGGGATGATACCAATGCCAAACTTGGCTATTTTGTAGGGGTTTATATGCACGCACCGGTTAACAGTGTTTTCAGCATTCAGCCAGAGGTGCTTTATAATAGTGTCGGCGTAAAATATGATAATACCAAAACGTCTCACACACTTGGTCTGGATTACATTTCTGCGCCTATAATGTTTCAGTTTGAGCCCATTCCTAAATTGTTTGTGGAAGCTGGACCGCAATTTTCCTTTTTAATCGGAAACAGTGACAGAAACAAAACGGATGATGTGGTCACAATTAAGAAGTACAGAAATAATTCCAACTACAACAGTTTTGATTTGAGTGGAGCAGTAGGACTTGGTTTCAGAATTAATAATATTACAATAGGAGCAAGATATCTGGTTGGCTTTACCGATATCAAAAAATCAGGTTCTACCACTTGGAGCAATGATGACAAGCAACTTCGCAACAGCGCTTTGCAGATAGGACTGCAATATGGATTTTAAGATCTGCTGAGAAACAAAAAAGACCAACGATTAAGTTGGTCTTTTTTTTATGGATAATAATGATTAATTATTTAACCATTAGATTTTTGCTCGTTGTATCTCCGTTGTTAGAAATTACGATTCTGTAAGTTCCTGTTTTAAGAGTCGAGATGTTTACTTTAGTTTTTTCATTTTCCAAAGCGCCGTTAGAAATCAATTTTCCGGACAGATCAAGGATTTGATAACTTGCACCTTTAACCTTATTTGTCAATGAGATGTTAACTTCTCCTTTGGCAGGATTTGGATAGATGTCAAAGCCTTTGTTGAACGCAGATTCATTAACTGCAAGATTTTTATTAATATTAAATCTAGCCGAATTCACAGCGAAATAAATATTGTTCACAGCTTTCACCATAATTCTCGCATTTCCGTTATCCAAATTTGGAAGTGTCACAGAAGCAGATCCGTTATTCGGAACTTCTGCCAATAGAGTCGGATAAGTAAGTCCGTTGTCAGACGAGATATAAATCTGCACATTTGCTGTATTGATAGGTTCTGCATTTGTTCCTGCAACATCCCAAGTTACCGCAAGCTGGCTTCCACCAATATAGTTAGCCGCAGCAGTCTGTGAAGTCACTTTGAAAGGACCTGTTGGCATTACGCTTACTCTCATTAGATCTCTTGCAGATTGATTTCCTGTAGCCTTGTTGTCATTTACAAGAAGAGAAAAATTAAGATCTCTTTCTACCGTAGGGATCACTTCCCATTTCGGATTTAAAATATTGTTAGCAATAGAAGCCATTGTAGGGAAATATCTATGAGGAGAGGCAGTCGGTGTGAATGATCTAAAGACTGTCCCTGCCACAGCTGTCGCGGTTGGCGGTTGCGGACTGTTTGCTAAAGATGCTGCATCTGTTTGTTCCCAAAGATATGTCAGTGCATCACCATCTGGATCTGTTCCAGTTCCTGTTAAGACAAATGCTGTACCGTAAGGGATTGTATAATCTGCACCTGCATCAGCACTTGGTACCGAATTATTGTTAGGTGTTTTTACAGAACAATCTGTGGTGCGGGAGATGAAATTATACATTTCATTCACACTTACAGAATGGAAGTATGCATCACTTCGGGTCTGTATGTTATTAAGTGTTCCGCAGATTCCGGCGTATGCCATAATTGTAGATCCACTTCCTGGTTCTACTGCTGTCCCATCATTCGCATTGCCTGTACAAGATCCAGTATTTGCTCTGAAGGTGTGATTTCCGCCAAACTGATGACCGATCTCGTGCGCTACATAATCAATATTAAAGGCATCATTGATAGGAGAGTTAGTGCCTGTAGTACCACGCGCTTTCGTTGCGGCATTACAAGGCGATCTCAACGTAGCTACACCGCCAGATGCAGTACTGAAGACGTGGCCGATGTCATAATTTGCGCTACCAATCACACTGTCACAAACGGTTTGATTTTGTCCCAGCAACGGATATGTCGGAGCAGAGTTGGCGTTGTCAAAATTATCACTGTCAATAAAGATAATCTGATCATTGTTTGGAACCAAAACCATCGTGAGAGAAAGTGTTTTTTCATAAACACCGTTTACTCTGGTCATAGATGCATTCATTGCAGCCAGTACAGCTGCTTTCTTCTGTGCAGTCGTTCCGCCGCTCAGTCCAGCTCTGTTCACGTGGTAAGCTGCATATTCAATCGTACAGGCCAATGCCATACGGTAAGTTCTCATTTGCCCGTCTCTCACGATTGGCGCTTTTAATGTTATTGGAAGACTCTCCGGCTGCTGTATAAAGTTGCTTTCTTCGTAGCCGCAATTGAACTTTTCCGGATTTGCAGGCAGGCTGTTACGTTTGTAAACAATGTACGTGGATAGATCGTTAGTATAAGTATCCAAATAGCTAACTTCCCAGTTGTCAAAATACATCACATTGATACCATCATAAGGAGATGTGCTAAATCTGATCGTGTTTTCAGAATGATCTTTCTGATAGCCGACGTATGATTTGATGTCAGAATACTTATTACCCAATTCTGCAGCCAAAACTGGCGCTTCCTTTACAATGTAATCTACAAGTTTTCCGGATGAGGTTGGAAATTTTAAAATAAAATTGTCATTGCTGGATTCCCTTTTAGGAGCTTTAGCAAGTTCTGACTGTATACCTTGTACGTCAAGTTTGTAGAGCTTGTAATCTACAGGTGTCGTGTTTCTCTCTTTCAGAGCGGTCTTACCTAAAACACTTGTGTTTTGGACCTGATTCCAAAAGTTTTTTTGTGCACTCAGCATTAGAGAAGCCATAATGCCGGTTGCCGTTAATAATTGTTTTACCATAATTAATTTATATTATTTGATAGAATTTTAACTCATTGATTTTGTTTGTATTTAAACTAATAGATGATATATAATTTTAAATACAATCGATTAACAAGGTTCTAAAATTAAAAAAAAACAACCAAATATTACTATTTGGTTGTCATTTTAACATTTTAAAATTAATTTTATTCAGAGATTTCCACCTTCGTTCCCTGCGTATGCGCGTTCATCTGCGGCGCATAGTAGTTTTGCAAAGTTGTAATTCCATTACTAAATTTCCCACTTGCATTCGCCACATAATCGTACTCGAAAACATATTTTCCTTTCGGCATATATTCGATGTAGAAATTCGTGGACGCATCTTTTGTAGATTGATAATAGCCGAGATTATTTTTCCATTCGTAACCAGAAATCACATCCAAAGGTTCAAAACCAGCCGCTCGCATATCTTTCAGGTGAATGAATTCCATATTTCTGTCCGTGTTCAGAATCATTCTTACCGTAACTTTATCACCAACTTTAATTGGTGAATTGCCATTGATTTTAATTAATTGTTCCCCATTTTCAGTTTTCACTTTTTTGTACAATTCTTTAGTAATGGAAATATAACTTTCCGAAGATTTTATCTTATCCAAATCTTCATAATATTGCCAGAACAAACCACCTTGCACAATTCCCGGACTGTCTTTTTTAATGGAAACCGTCGCTAGATTTTTATCCAAATTGTCAGAAATAATCGCTTGTTTCACATAACCTGTCGCTTGCGTTTGAGGCTTCAATGCTTTTCCGCCCCAGGTAATTTCCGCTTTATCAGATTCCACAGAAGTCCAGGATTTCCCAGAATTCAAAATCGTGAAAATCACTTCAGCTGTTCCACGCGAACTTCCCCACGAATTCACTTCTTTTTGGGTCACAAGCCAGATTTTCATTTCTTCAATGAAGGTTTCATCTGTCGGCGTCAATTTGTTAAACGCTTCCAAAGCTCCGGCGTGATTCACCGTTTTGGATGAATACCAACCCCAATCGTTCAGATTCTGTTTCCAATAAACACCTTGAGTTTCCGTGTCCGTCGAAGTTTCTTTAAGATAAGTCATTAATTTTTTCGATACCTCTTTCAATCCATAATTATTGAATAACAAAGCCGAACGATGCAATCCAAAGAAAGTGAAATCCGTGATTTTTGCTGTTTTCGCTTTTGATGTGACCAAAGATTTTAATGTCGCACCTTTATTTTTTAAAGGATATTCTTTTTCCCAATAACTTCGGGTGTCGAGATAATCAATCACGAAATTGTTCCAAACATTGTCCTTATCTGTTTTCCAGTATTTATTCACTTCATTATCAACATAAGAAACCAGTTTTGCAACCATTTCTTTCTGCTCAGAACTTTGATAATCCGCCACATTTCCTTTCAGCCAATCATTGATTCTTCCTAAATTTTTCAAGATATATAATGAATTATAGTATGAACTCGGATAACCTTGATACCAAGAAAAACCTCCATCAGGATTTTGCAATTTTTGCAATTCGCTCCAATCATTTTGAATGGAATTTCTCATCGTGTTCGCATCAAACAATCTCGCCAGTTTTTCCATTTGTTCGGTTTCGTTTTTAGATTCCAAAACCCAAGGCGTTTCTTCAAGCAACAATTGTTTCAGCTCTTGATTTTTCTCCAGATTCGAAGTCAATAAACCTTTCGATTGATATTCATCAAAAACCGTTTTCAGTTTCGGATTCGCTTTGAAGATTTCCGAAGCTAAAACATCGGCAAACCATTTGTTGAAGATGACATCAGCAGAATTATTAGTATCATTTTTCAAGCTTGGAAGCGCAAACATAATTTCCCAAATCGGATTTGTCGTCAGTTCCAAAGTGTTGGAAACATTGGTCAACGTTTTAGAATTTGAGTTTTTTAGATTTTCCAAAGTGAAAGTTTTCGTCTGTCCTTCTTTCACAAAAATCGGAAGTGCATCCGTCACCAACATTCGGTTTGGCAAAACGGCAATGGCTTTTTGTTCGCCATCTGAGAAGTTTCCAGCTTTGGCAACAATTTTAATGATAATTGATGAAACATCATTCGGAACTTTCACTTTCCAATTCACCACAGAATTTCCATTTTCACTTAATGAAAAAGTTTGTTCTTTATTAAATCCAGAAACCGCAGTCAATTGATTAATCCCGAATTTCTCAGAAATATCTTCATTTGTAAACGCATCCAAAATCTGCAATTGCGCCACACCATTTAGTTTTTGATTCACCAAACTCGATAATTTTGATTGAAGATTCAGTTCATCACCTTCACGCAAAAATCTTGGATAATTTGGTGTGACAGAAAACTCTTTCTGCGTCACCACGGATTTTTCCAAAGTCGCAGAACGCGCATCTTTCGTATGCGCCAAAAACAACAGTTTCCATTGCGTCAAAGCTTCCGGAGAAGTGAATTCAAAACTCACATTGCCATCTTTATCGGTCAAAAGATTTGGGTAGAAAAATGCCGTTTCGTTGAGGTTTTGACGAACTGGAACTTTGTCTAAATTTTTCTCTTTTATGCTTGTAGTAACGACTTCTTCAATATCTTGTGTTTTTACCGAATCAGATGCATATCCTAAAGATTTTTTTTCTCGTTTAATTCCCATTGCAGTTACAACTATGCCAGCAACATTTCCTTCTAATTTATTTGCAACTGGAGCCATCGCCATTTCAGAGTAGACCATATTTCGTCTTCCGTATCCCATAGCGATTGTATTATCAAACCAATTGAATTGAGGACTGCTAACATTGTCAATCGTTAAATACTTAAAATACTTACTGTAATTTTCTTGCGAAAGTCCATTTCTCAAATCATAAGAACTTTGGAAAAACTGCGAATAAAATCCCTGCCAATTCCAACTGTTCGAAGCAAATTGGTCAAGCGATTTGTCATACATACTTGCCAAAACTTCCGCATTGATTTTTTCATTCCCAGCGCCAGAAACTTTCACCGTCCATTTTTCTTTTTGTCCCGGCTGAAGTTTGTCGCGGAAAGTCACCGTTTCAATTTTCAAATCATCTTTGCTATCAGCAATTTTCAAATCCACATTCTCAGTTTTTACATCATTAAATGCAACCAGTTGAAATTGCAAATTAACTCTCGAAACAGTTTCATCTTTCGGAATCAAAGTTTCATATTCCAGAATTCCGTTTTTGAAAGAATGCGTTTCCGTCACCGTTTCGCCTTTTCCGTTTTGAACAAAAACATTCACCAAAGCATCAGGAACGGCGGAGTAAACAAACACTTTTGCTTTCTCACCACGTTTGAAATCCTGTTTTGGTTTAATGATTTCCAAGAACGGTTTTTGATTTTGCCCAAGCGATTTCTTATCCCAAACTTTGAAGAATTGCTCCGTTTTTATCGTGTCTTTTCCTTCGATATTATAAAGTTGAAGTTTGTAAGTTCCCGCTTCCAATTTCCCTAAATCTAAATTAGTTGTCGGTTGTTGGTTGTTGGTTGTCGGTTTCTTCGCATTGTCAGGCTGAGGCTCTCGAAGCCCATCAACAATTAATTTTTCCACCTTCCAGTTTTTCACATCATCACTCTTACCAAATCTGTCGTGCGGGAATTTCTGCACAAATTCTTCCTTGGAAAGTTTCGGCAAATCCTGAATCGTATTTTCAAATTGACTTCTGAAAATCTGCTTCGGTTCTTCCAGCTTTTCCAGTTTTGCATTGTAAGATTTTGCAAGAACTTGGTCGTTGTAATTTTTCGTCGACACAGTCAGTTTTACAGCTTCATCAGAGAAAATATTGTTAACATTGTCCGCCGAAATATAATGGGAAACCGAAGCCACTTTTACGTTCGTGTCCGCAGATTGAGTTTCACCGTTGATGTCCGTCACAGAAGCGTTGATGGCATAATTATCAATCTGAATACCTTCTAAAGTTTCATCTTTTTTAAGTTCTACTTTGATGGTAAATTCGCCTTTCTCATTGGTTTTTGCCGTTCCGAGAATCGAGTTTTCATTATCGTTTCCACGCAGATACCACCAGAAATAACGCCAACGAATATTTTGTTTTTTGATTTCATAATTCACAGTCGAATTGCTTAGAGCAACGCCGGAAAACATTATCGCTTTTCCTTTCAATTGGATGGTTTGGCCGTATTTGTACTCGTCTTTTATAGGTTCAAAAGTCACTTCGAATTTTGGACGTTTGTATTCTTCCACCTGAAAATCGGCGTAACCATTGATGTTATAAGCGGAATTGTTATCGTCATCAACTTCGATATTGAAATTCCCGTTCAGCTTATTTTTAGGTAACGTAAAACTGCCATTAACAGAGCCAAATTCATTAGTTGTCAGTTTTAAAGTCTGTAATTCCTCGCCGTTGGTGTCGTTCAAAGTGATGTTCAGCTTCACTTTATCCAGCGTTTTCATTTTCTGAGTTTCGCCGTTGATTCCCGTTGCAATCACTTTGAAATAAACAATTTGTCCAGGTCTGTAGATTTTTCTGTCGAGGAAAATCTGCGCACTTTCCTGATTTTCAGATTTGTTTCGGTTGCCGTAATCGTAACCATAAACATTTATCATCGAAAAATTGTTTCCATTCTTCACAAGGAAGTTTCTGTAATATTCCTGATTCGCAGAATTTGGAAACTGAAAATTCCCGTATTTATCAGTTTTTACCGTGTATTTTGTAACCGCTTTTCCACGAACATATTCAGTAATATCAAGGTTTTCATTAATGAAAGCTTTTCCGTTTTCGTTGTTCACGAGTTTCAGAATATTTCCTTTTGGATTGCTGTCATCTTTTTTGGAGAAGATGATTTTCGAATCCGAAACAATGAAATAATAATTGCCCTGAACCGAATTTTCCACCACATATTCCGCCAGATAAATCCCTGCTGGAAGTGCTTTCAGCTCCAAAGATGTTTTATGTGATTTGAAATCCGAAGACACGGGCAAACTGAATTCATCCTTTCTTACCAACAATTTTTTGACCTTGGAAAATGGAGTTTTGTAAGAATCGAAAACGTGATTCAGAAAACCTTGCGAATCATCTTTTACTTCGTAAATATTTAACGAAAATTGCTTCACATTTTTACCTTCCGCAACGATGTGGATTGGTTTGTTCGGTTGTGTTTCTTTTTCGTAGAATAAATTAAGTTGCGGATTTTTTATCGCATTTTCTTTGTTAAGAATATTATTGATGAACTTCGATTTTGGATAAAGTTCTTTCGCTTTATTAACCCAAACCAAAGCAGTTTTGTTATCTTCTTTTTGTTGAAGAAGTTCAATCATTTCATCAATAATCAGAACTTTGTAATCGCCTTTTATAGATTCATCGCCAACCAATTTTTCAAGTTGAGCAAATTTGTCTTTGCAATGATTCAATTCACAATTATAATTGATTTTTTGATGTTGAAAATACAGTTTTGAATTCCCAGAATTTCCAGAAATCTCCGAATCATAAAGGTCATTGATTTTCTTTGAATTGACTTTCAGTTCGTTTGGCGTGAAAAGATTTTGATTTCTCAAAAACTCGATGTAATTGAAATTTGACCAATCCAAAAGAGTAGGGAAATAATCCAAATTCTCAGTTTCGTCAAACATTTCCTTGTATTTCTGCGTCTGAATTTTCTTCAAAAACGAATTTTCTTTTTCTAAATCTGAATAGTTTTTAGCCAGGAAATTCTTGAAATCCAGTTTGCTCCAAGTCTCAATTTGTGACAGATTTTGATTGTCGATATTCGTTTTCTGATTGATTTTCCAAGAATTGTTATCGTAATAATCATTGATGAATTCCAAAGTCAGAAGATGAAATAGTTGCTTCTCATCGCCTTTCAGTTTGGTTTCCGTGCTTTGAAGTTTCGAAAAGAATTTGGAGTTTTCATCATTCTGCGTATCGTCGTGCGTTTGCTTCAGGATGCTGAATTCCGCTTTCAGAGATTTGATGATTTGGATGGCGTTGTTGTCTTTCATCGCTTGGTTTTGAATGTCCAGAATTATCGGAAGATTACTTTTGTAAGTTCCTTTCTTGTAGTTTTCATCCACTTTTTTCCATTGAGAATCGTAGTAATTCTGCGCCGAAAAGTTGATGAAGAAAAGCATCAGCAAGAAAACTGAGACTGATTTAATGATTTTCATATTTGACTTTTATTTTTTTTGAGTGAATGATTCACTGTATAAAGATGCATTATTTTATCAAAGGTTGGAAAGATTAAAATCTTTTTTAAAAATTAACACTTTGGAAATCTTATTGATTTAGAACAATTTTTCGGACATTTGTTAAAAGTAAAATGTCGATTTTAAATTTAGCAAAAAAATATGTGATTGACAGCCAGATTTTTGTCTCGCTGATGGGAACGTTGATGGCTGGATTTTTTATGCTGGAGCAAAACATATTCCGTTGGCCGAGTTTGCTGTTGATTTTTATCACGTATTTCAGCGGTTATCTTTACACGAAATATCAAAGTCGTAGAAAGGCTTTAATCAAGATTTTGGTTTTTAATTTCATTTGTGGAATTCTAAGCTTTTGCTTGATTGTCTTTAATCATAACGAAATCAGATTGTTGAAATGGACCGTGATTGTCATCATTGGTTTGCTTTACAATTCTTTTTTTCTGGAGAAATTTATTCGAAAAATTCCTTTGTTAAAAGTATTTTATGTTGGCTTGACTTGGGCTTTGATTAATGCGTGGCTCATTCTGCCAGAATTCAATTGGGAAATTTTCTGGATTTCGTGGTTGTTTATTTCGGCTTTGGTTTTGCCTTTCGATATTCGTGATATGAAAAGCGATGATGTGGTAACTTTTCCCATTTTAATTGGTATTCAAAGAACAAAGTACTTGGCTTATCTTTTAGTTTTCGTTGCTTGTTTATTAAGTTTAATATTTCTTGATAAAGAATTTGCCTTAAGTTTTTTAATGACAACGGTTTTCACATTTATTATGATTTATTTTTCTGAAAATGATAATAAGGGAACGTACTTTTCATTTTGGGTAGAATCTTGTAGCGGATTGCCTTTGTTGATGATTTTGCTTTATTGGCTTGTAAATTGATAGAAGGATTTTACTAATTAATTTTTGAAGTATTTGTAATCTGATGCATAAAAATATTTTTGCGTTAATTCTGTTTTTATGTAGCGTTTCTTTTGTGTCTGCGCAGGAGAAAGAGAAAAAGGATTCTATCTATTATAAGATTGAAAAGTACTCCGACAAAAGAAAATTCACCAAATTCATCCACCGTTTCATCTTTCGTCGGGAAGCAGATTCTGTTTCTGTGAAAACCCGTACTGAGAAGGAAACACAAGCCTCATACGACGGAAAACACATCCGAAATATCAAAATCGAAACGATTGACCCGTTTGGATACAACACCAAAGAAAAAAAGGAAAAAGCCAAATGGTACGATTGGTTCACAAATCATCTGCATTCCAATACCAGAATTTCGACGGTCAATAATTATTTGCTCTTCAAAAAAGGCGAAGAATACAACGCTCAAAAACTCTATGAATCCGAACGTCTCCTTCGTGAAATGCCGTTCGTAAACCGCGTGAAAATCAGTATTGCGGATAGCACTTCGACCAGAGATTCTATTGATGTCGTAGTGCAAGTTCTCGATTCCTGGAGTTTGAAACCACGCGGAAGTTTCTCCGGAAGCAAAATCGGAATGGGCGTTACAGAGGAGAATTTTTTAGGACTCGGACACGAAGCCAACTTCCTTTACAGAAACGATTCCAAGCAAAATCAGGATTATCTGATGGGAAGTTACACGGCTTACAATCTGTTCGGTTCTTACATCAATGCGCAAGTTTTGGGCGAACGTGATTTTTACAAAAACGAAAGAATTAATTTTAATGCGAGAAGAGATTTCTTCTCTCCCTTGACGAAATGGGCTGGTGGTTTTTCATTCGAATATTTTATGCGAAATGTGGCTTTGCCGATGGTGGACAGAAGTGCTTTGCCAGAAGTTCAAATCAAGGTTTACAGTCAGGATTTGTGGGGCGGTTATCAGATTCCGGTTTCCGCGAATCCGGAGGAAAGAGTCTCCAGTAACATCGCTTTCATCGGGCGTTTCCAGAATTATCAGTACAAAGATAGTCCTGGGATTGACCAATTTGATTACTTCAAAACTTACAGCAGTTTGTTGGGTTCGGTTGGTTTTATCCAAAGGAAATTTGCAGTCGAAAAAAATATTTTCCAATACGAATTGCCCGAAGATATCTCTTACGGAAACTCATTAAGTGTCACCGCCGGCGTACTTTCCAGAAGCAAAGAAATAATGCCTTACGCTGGAATCTCTGCTGGATATGGTGAGTTTACAAAAATCGGTTATTTCAATTTGAAAGCGCAGTTTGGAAGATTTTTCAATGAAGATAGTCAAAACAGAGAGTCTTTCCGGTTGGACGGAACCTATTTTACAAATCTGATGGATTGGAAATTTGCGAAAGTCAGACACTTTTTCGCACCAACTTTAGCGCTTGGAAATCCTCAGCACAATTATTCTTACCGAGACAGAATCAACCTTTCTGCCCGTGACGAATTTCCTGTTTATAACGCCGATTACATTGGAACGAAGAAGTTGGTTTTGAGATATCAGCTCCAACTTTTTGTGAATAAGACGTGGAAGAATTTCCATTTCAGTCCATATCTCACGACTGCAGTTGGCTGGTTAGCAATGCCGAATGACAGCTTGATGAAAACCAATGCAAACACGAAAATCGGAATTGGTGTTTTGATTAATAATCCATATTTGGTGTTCAACAGGATTCAGATTTCGTTTACTTATTATCCTAAAGTTCCATTTGATAACAACTCTGTTTTTGATTTTAACAGCAATCGAAATAACGTTTTACCGCTGAACAGTTTTGGCGCAGATATTCCGCATTTTGTGAATTTTGGAAACTAAATTTTTAACCACAAAAGTCACAAAAGAAGTTTGTATTATAATCTCCTTTTTTTAACTTTTGAATAACTAAATATTTATAGAACTTTTGTGCCTTTTGTGGTTTTCAAAAAAGCTGTTTTAATTTATCAGAATTCTTTTTTGATTTAAAATTAATTCTAAAACCGTTTTTTTATCTTTACATAAATTTTGAGTGATGGAAAATATCAACGACATTAAAATAAAACTGATTCAGAAAATCTGCGAATCCCAGAATTATTATTTGTTGTCTTCACTTCTTAAAAATTTTGAAAGTAAGTCCACAAACATCGTCGCAGAACCAGAATCCATCTATGAATCCGAACGACCAATGACGGAAGAGGAAGTTGATGAGTATTTTAAGGAAGAGAAAGTCGTTCTTCCAGATTATGTCCTGAAGATGATAGAACAAGGAATGGATGACGTGAAAAATGGAAGGGTTTACACAGAGGAAGAAATGGATAAAATGGATGAAGAATGGCTGAAATAATAGTCGAATGGACCCATTTTGCAAAGAAACAAAGAGATGAGATTTTCGAATATTGGAACAATAGAAACAAAAGTAAGTCTTATTCTAAAAAATTAAATCTGGTCATCAAAGAGAAAACCAATCAATTAAAATTACAACCATTTTCAGGAAAGAAAACTATCAATGAAACCACGAGAATGTTAGTTTTTAAAAATTATAGTTTGATTTATAATATAGAACAGGAAACCATTTCAATCATTTCATTTTGGGAAAACCATCAGAATCCTGAAGCGCTCGAAAATATTTTAGGATTATGATTATCAACAAACTAGCACTCATCAATTTTAAAAGTCACTCCGAAGTCTCGTTTGACTTTTCGCCACAAATCAACTGTTTCGTCGGGAACAATGGTGTAGGGAAGACCAATATTTTGGATGCACTTCATTATTTGTCTGTTGGCAAAAGTTTTTTGGGGAATTCTGACCTCAATAACATTCTAAGTCAGAAACTGGAAGATGGAAGTCAGAAGACTATGGATTTCTTCGTCATCGATTCCGAGATTCAGAATGAAGAAAAAGAAGATTTGATTAAAATTCTGATGCCAAAAGAATCCAAAAAAGTCATCAAGAAAAACGATAAATCTTATGATAGATTGGCGGACCATATTGGTTATCTGCCGAGTGTAATGATTTCGCCGTACGATTCCAATTTGATTTCAGATTCCGGGGAAAGTCGCAGGAAGTTTCTGGATGCGATGATTTCTCAGACAGATTCTATTTATCTTTTTGATTTGATTCAGTACCAGAAAACTATTCAGCAGAGAAATGCATTGTTGAAGAACTTTGCTAAAAATCGATATTTTGATAAGGATTCTTTGGAAATCTACGATGACCCGATTTCTAATTTTGGAACGCGGATTTTCGAGAAAAGAAAAGAGTTTGTTGAGAACCTAAATCCAATTGTCCAACATTATTACGACATCATTTCTGGCGGAAAAGAAAAGGTTTCTGTGGTTTATGAATCTCATCTTTCCGAAGGCTTCGACTCCGCTCAGCCTGACAGTTTTTTTAAACATCTTCTAGCGATTTCAATTGAAAAAGACCGAGTTTTGACCTACACTTCCAAAGGTATTCACAAGGACGATTTGATTTTTGAAATGAACGAAAATTCAATTAAAAAAATCGGCTCGCAAGGTCAGCAGAAATCGTTTTTGGTTTCTTTAAAACTTGCTCAAATCAACCGAATCAAAGAACTGACAGGAAAATCTCCGATTCTTTTGCTTGATGATATTTTTGATAAGCTTGATGACACCAGAGTTTCTCAATTGATTGAATTGGTTAACAAAGAAAATTTCGGACAAATTTTCATTACAGATACGCATAAAGAACGTACAGAAAATGTGGTGAAGAGAATCCACGAGGAAAGTCGAATCTTTGAGATTTGAGAATAGAAGTTAGAGATTAGATTTTAGAAGTTAGAATCGTCAAAAGAAATACAAAACGTCAACATAGCCCTGATGGGAACGGCATCCTTTTTCTTTTCCGTTAACTTCGGCTACGCTCAGGCAACGGAAAAGAAAAAGATATAGTGGACAGCAGGTTGGAATCGTCTGCCGATAGACCAATCGTCGTGCTCCTAATTATTTATAAAAAAGTGCCGTCAAATGAGAATGGCAGCAAATCTCGTACAGATTTTGTCTTGATGATTTCTCCCTTTGGGGATGTGAAATAGATTTCGATGACGTCTTTTTGTTTTGCTTCGTATTCAAGGATTGATTGTCTGCAGCCGCCACAAGGTGGAATTGGTGTGGAACTCAGGTCATCTTTTGGGCCGCCAATCACAAATATTTTTTTTATTTTTTCGTTTGGATAATTGGCAGATGTCCAGAATATGGCGGTTCTTTCTGCGCACAATCCTGATGGATATGCTGCATTTTCCTGATTGGAGCCGGTAATGATTTCGCCATTTTCCAGGAGAAGTGCACAGCCCACAAAGAAGTTGGAGTAGGGCGCATAGGCGTTTTGGCGAATGTTTTTGGCTTTGTCGAAAAGTGTTTTTTCTATGTCGCTGAGTTGCTCGTAACTCGGAATTACTTCAAAATTGATTTTTATTTCTTTTTCCATCTTTAAAAATGCAGGGAGGTAAAAATACAAGTTTTATGGTAACAAATTAACATTTGAAGAAAAAAATCATCTAATCACTATGATAAAACAATTTTTGCTGCTTGGTTTCATCTTTTTCTTGGGATTTGCGAAGGCTCAGGACAAGATTTTCTGGAATGAAAACCGGAAATTGGTTTGGGCAGATTTCCAGTCGCAGACCAAGCCGAATACGTCTCAGGCTGCGGCTACAACTTTCTGCGGCATTTCCTACTTGCTGAATAGTCCGACGAAGAAATTCACTGACAAACAAGTGAAGATTGAATCGTTTTTTATCCCGTCCAAATCCTGGGCGCACTCAGAACATAAAACGGATAATGTGCTGATGCACGAGCAAAGTCATTTTGATATTGCGGAGTTGTTTGCGAGGAGATTCAGGAAGTTGATTAGTGATAAAAGTATGGATGTCAAGTCTTTGCAGAAGTATTACGAAAGAGTCTATGATGATTACAAAGATTATCAGCAGGATTATGAAACGGTGACGAATCACGGTAGAATTCGGGACAAGCAGCTCGAATATTCTCAGAAAATTGACAGAGAAATAGCGGAATTGTCGGATTTTAAAATTTAAATTTCCGGTTGTCTTTCTTCTCAGAAATTTTCCTTTTGTTGTCGATTCTTTTTTGAACCTGTCGTTTTGAAGGTTTGGTTTTAACTCTGTATTTTGGAATAAATAAAGATTTTTCTACCATTTCCAGCATCTTTTGGGTCACGATTTTTTTGTTCGCGAGTTGCGTTCTGCTTTCTGATGAAGTCATTTGGAGAAGACCTTCGGAATTGATGCGGTTTTTGAGTTTGTCAGAGATTCTTAGTTTCTCTTCATCTGAGAAATAATAACTTTCTGAGACGTTCCAAATCGCCGTGACAGCGGTTTCCACTTTGTTCACGTTTTGTCCGCCCGCGCCGGAAGAGCGGGAAGTTTTGTAGGTGATTTCGGACGTGAAGTTTTTCATTTCTCGATTGATTTTTTCAACGCCAGTCGGTTGATTTTTCCGTTTGGCGTTCTTGGGATTTGTTCTACAAAAATAATGTCTTTTGGTTTATGAAATGATTTTTCGTAGTTGATGGTTGAAAGTTTTTGCTTGATCTCTTCCGATTCGCTTCCTTCGATTATTAGAATTAATTTTTGTCCTAATGTTTCATCCTCAATTCCTAGGAAGATAACTTCATTTGTAATATTTTGTTTGACTAATTTTTCCAGTTCTTCTGGGAAAATCTTTGCGCCTCCGGAATTGATGACGTTATCTAATCTTCCAAGGAATCTAAATTGGTTTTGATTATTGATTTCAACCAAATCGTTTGTCTGTAAAACTTCAGAATTTAATTTTGGGGCAAAAATTTTCAGACAATCTCTCTCGTCCAAAGATATTTCCACGCCTTCAAAAACCGTGAACCAATCTTCCTGATTTGGGAAAATCTGTCTGAGTGCAATGTGAGAAAGCGTTTCGCTCATTCCATAAGTCTCGAAGATTTTGGTTGATTGTTGGTTGTTGATTGTTGATTGTTGAATTCTATCTTTTAAAGTTTCAGAAACTGATGCGCCTCCAATGATGAGTTTTTTGATGAGGTGAAGTTTGTCTAATGAATTTTCGACCTGCAAAGGCGTCATTGCACAAAAATCGATTTCCTGATTGATATTTTGAAGAGGATTTGTGGAAGGTTCGGCGATTTTAAGTTTTAATTTTCTGAGAATACTTCTTACGACCATCATTTTACCTGAGATATATTCTACCGGAAGACAAATTAATGCGACATTTCCTTCTTCTAAACCTAAAAAGTTGCAAGTCATTTCAGCTGAATTCAACATTTTTGATTTTTCTACTTCAAAAATTTTCGGAATTCCGGTAGAACCAGAACTCTGAATTTTGACTGTTTTTGACTCCGAAAACCATTCTTTTATGAAGTCTAAAACTTTGGTTTCAAATTCGTTAGATGGTGTTTGTTGAGTGGGCAAAGGTTTGGAAAGGTCGATTAACATTAGGATGAGCGAAAATTTATTTTATAAAATTATGCAATTTTTTTTAAAAATAATTTGGAAGTTCAGAAAAAAGCTCTAAATTTGCACCACAATAAAGGACAGACCTATGGTGTAGCGGTAACACTACTGTTTTTGGTGCAGTCATCTGGGGTTCGAATCCCTGTGGGTCTACAATTGTAAAATTACAACCAGTTAAATTTCAGCTGGTTGTTTTTTTTTGTTTATTAATTCAAAGTTTCAAATTTTCTGAAAACACAATTCTGAAATCAGTTACATCTCAAGATTCTGAATAAAATGTGTTAAGTCCTGGTCTTTGGTCAAGCCGAGTTTTTGCTTTAATCTGTATTTGGTTACCCTTACAGTGTTTGGGTCGGCTTTCAGGATGTTGGAAATCTGCTGATTGTCCATATTAAGATAGATATAGGCTGCATATTTCAGATCAAGATTGGTAAGTTTAATCTTTGATAAGTCATTCAGGCGTTTGTAGAAATTGGGATGCACATTTTGAATGGTATTTTGCATCTCGGTCAGATCGTTGTCTGTGAATTGCTCATTTTTCAAAATCCTTTCCAGATTGGGATCCTGTTTTTCTTTCAATTCGTCTTTTAATTCTTTGATGAAAGCATTTTTTGAATCAAGCCTCAATGATGCTGCCAGAGCCTCTTTTTGGATTTGTTCCTGTTTGATATTGAGAAGCTCCTGTTCCGCTTTCATACGCGACTTTTCCTCCTGTTCCAATTGTAGGATCAGCTGAGTTTCTTTTTTTTCTATTTCCAACAAATCTGTTTTTTGCTTGTTTAATTTTTGTCTGGATCTCAATAAAAAAACCAGAAATAAGATACCCATAAAACCTAATGACGCTATACTGATGTACAAAAATCTCTGTTTTGCGTAGATTTTATTGGTTTCTTCAAGTTGTTTTATCTGTTGGTTTTGCTGCTCGGTTTTGTAATAAACTTCTAGGGTTCTGATGTTGTCATCAAATTGTTTCTGATAATAATTTTTTGCTAATGCGTGTGATTTTTTCGAGAATTCTAAAGCTTTTTCAGTTTGATTTGATTTTTCATAAACATTGGTAAGATTTTCAAAAAGCTCTATTTTATCGCTAAAACTGTAATCTTTGTTGTCAGAAATTGCGTAGGCTTTTAGATAATATTCTTCGGCTAAAGAAAACTGTCCGGAAAGCTCGTAAGTGAAACCAATATTGAAATAGGTGTAAAAGTTATAAACTTTCAAATATTTATCATTTTCCCCAATCTTCAGAGCTTTGAATGCAAGTTCCAAAGAATTGGCGTACTTGCTTGGGATCATACTGTAAGTGAAAGAAAGATTGTTGTAATAAGCGTATAATGCCTTTTTTCTGGCGGCAGGATTATCTACCAACTTGATATAGTCAAATGATTTTTGATAATAATTAAGAACCAAATCATAATCTCGCTTATTCTTTTTCGCCTGAAATCTGTTGTTGTAATAGTTTCCCAGGTTATTATATGTCCAGTTAATCAGAATTGGAACATTTGCTTTCAGTGCATATTGATTGGCCATCAAATGTCCTGATGCATCCAGTTTTTCTATCCTGTTTTTTTCTGTATAAGAAGATTTTTGTTCGTAAAGCAGTGCCAGAATGAAATTCTCGTTTGGTTTTTTATTAAAGAAATTGATGCTTTTGTTAAGCGATTTTATAAATAATTCATTTTTGCTTTTCCCTTTGTAATACTTTGCAAATCCGAAATCAACGTAAGCTTTGTCAATACTTTTTTTGGTGTCATCAGCTAATTTCTTCGCAGTTTGCAAAGCGTCGATTTCTTTCTTGCTTTGTTCGGTCGCGTAATAATAATCAGCTAAATAAACATAACCAATTATTTTTTTTGAATCATCATCAGAATTTAGAAATTTCGAATCAATTACGGCCTTTGCTTTATCGACTTCATTGCTGTAAAGATAAGTGTATATGAGATGCTGATCTTTATCAAAATCACTTTGTGAATAATAAAGACCAAACAATTGTAATAAAATAAAAATAAAGAATCTTTTTTTCATTTTCCGTCAGAATAAAAAAATATCATTATAAAAGTTTGTGTTATAAAGACAACAGCCAATTTACAATTATTTTGTGTACATATATTGTACACACTCAAAATTTGTGTGTACTTTCATTGTAACGCCCATTAATAGGAAGCTACCTGATTTTTGGCGGATATTTGCAGCAACAAAAAACACAAATAAAAAACAAAAACACAGATTAAAAACACAAGTGATTTGTTTGCTTAATGATCAATTCTTAATAATTTGGTCAAGCATATAAGAAAGGAGACTAATTTTAGTCTCCTTCTTTTATTTAATAATAAACGTTTATTTTTCTGATTTTATATTATTCCGAAATCTTTACAGACTGCTATCAGATGTTCATTGCTTTTAACATCCAACGATTCTCTGATATTACCCAGCTTTTTCTCTACATAACTCATGCTTGATGGTTTGATATTCTTCTCTTTCAAGTAATCCGGAATATTTTTCACAAGCGTTCCGTTGGCCAGTAGCGAGATAAGAAGCGTATCGAGCGGCGAAAACTCAAATGCATTCCTGTCTTTGACCGGTTTTTTAAGATCATAGGAAATGAATCTTTCATTATTGTAAACCGCTTTGATAGCTTTTTTCAGGTCTTTCACGTCTTCCCTCCCTTTTTTTACATAAGCATTGATGTTTTGTTCGGTAAAGAGATTGTCAATGATTTCCTGCCGTTTTTCTACGGAGAAAACGACCACTTTCAGATCTGGCTGTATTTCTCTCGCTGCTGCGACAAGCTGCTGGCCTGTGGTTATGTTTTGTTTTCTGTGATCTGCATCAAACGATATATCGGTGATTAGAAGTTCGAAAGGTTCATTTTCCTTAAGCGCCATTTTTAACCTGCTTAATGCTTCGTCACAGTAATTATCAAATTTGGGATTTGGGATTTTCAAATCTTCAACTACTTTTTGGACAGATATATTAAAGCTCTCGTAATCTTCTGCAATAAGGACTTTTTTGAACATAGAATTAAGTTTTACACGGGAAATGAAATAGTGATTTTCAGTAGCCGATCCGTTTCTGTGTCAAAAATAATAGTTCCGTTGATAGCTTTTGTACGGGTTTCCGTATTTTTCAGGCCATTTTTTTGTGAGAGATTTTTTATTCCAATGCCGTTGTCGATGTACACGATGTTTACTACAGAATCCTCTTCTGTAAATTTCAAAAAAACTTTTTCCGCGTGGCTGTGTTTTTTCATGTTGGTCATCAATTCCTGAAGAATGCAGAAGACTTCATTTTCCTGATTTTGATTTGTCTTATTCCAGATTTGGTTATCGTTTCCTGTGATGAAAATCTTAACAGAGTCAGAAGCGTAGGATTTCAGCATAGTAGCCAGTTGGTCCCGGAAATTCAGATTTTCGAATTCATCCTTTTCGTAGGAAATGTCTCGGGAAATTTCGTAGATTTCTTCAAGTCTGTCGAGTAGAATATTTCTATCGAGATTCTGAATATTTTCCACCTCAGACATCACTTGGTAAACTTTGTTGGCAACGCGGTCGTGGACTTTTTTGGAATATTTCAGTTCCGTATTTTTGACCTCGATTAATTTTTCCTGCTGATGAATTTTTTTGCTTCTTTTGATGTAGAAATAAATAACCGTAAGTACAAGTATTAGAAAGCCAATTCCAAAATACTGTTTGATGATTTGATTTCGTCTTTGGGAACTTTCTGCTTTTGCTTTTAGGTAGTCGGCTTTATTTTTTTCGGTTTCGTAACGGATGATTGCAAATTGATTTTTCGCTTTGTTTCTTGCCGTCTGAAGACTGTCATTGATTTTTTGATAGGATTTGAAATATGCCAGAGAAGTGTCCGAATTTTCCAACGAAATTAACTTTTGCAGCGCTTCCGTCTGGTCATCCGGGCTTTTGATTTCTTTTGCAATGCTGTACATCTTGGTAGCGTAGAATAGTGCAGAGTCTTTTTCATTCACGCTGTAATAATCTGCCAGATGAGAGTAGCTCGCATTCAGTCCCCAATAGTCTTTTTCTTTCAATCTGATTTTTAAAATTCGGTGAAATTCCGGTACGGGATTATGCTCAGGATTTTGAAGCCATTTTGTATATGCAAGATTGTCAAATACTTTCGGTGAAGATTTATCTGTTGATTTTTCCCTGATAAGATTTTCAAAGATTGATATTGCTTTCTGATATTCTTTTTCTTCTTTATAAGTAATCGCTAAATTGTTTTCATACAGGAATTTGTTCGCGGGATCATTTGCAAGATTGATTGCTTTAATATAAAAATCTATCGCCTTCGGGTAATTCTTTAATTTACTGGAAGCCAGACTTAAAGTGTTGTAGTTGATTGATAAATAATTGTGTTGCAGAGAATCTTTTGGGTTGAAATATCGCAAGGCCGAAATTGCTGTTTCCTGACTTCCAAAGTAATCACCTTTTGTTTCTTGGATAATGGCAAGATTAGCCAAACATTTTCCTGCTCCAAAACTGTCTTTTTGTTGGAGAAAGAGATCTTTAGCTTTGTAGAAGTACAGAAACGAACTGTCTATTTGTCCTTTTTCCCGGTAATCATAAGCTTTGTCATAAAAATCATTCGTGAGTTTTTCGTTGGAAACAGTTTCTTTCGAACAAGAATAAATTATTATGAGAGCGAATAATGCAAATATCTTCAAGTTTGTTAGTTTTCACCGAAATTAAATAAAATTAGCGAAAGAATACACTTTCGCCAATTTATTTTGGTCAGTTAAAGAAAACTATTATCCGCCGATGATTTTTGGCGGCGTAGGATGTCCCGTTTCTCCGCCTGTATCTCCTGGTGCTGGTTGTGCAATGGTTGGTGCCGAACCGTCATTTCCACAATTTGAAGTGTTTGAACTTGAAGGATTTGAAAATAATCCCAGTAATATCAATAGTAATTGAGTCATTGTCTTAAAAATTTAAAAAATTAACATTCGTGTTCTTCCTCGCAAAGCTGATTGCGAGCAGTGTACACTGAGTGAAAAAGAAGCGCTTCTTAAATTTTTGGGAAGTCAACCTTCAAAAACGGAAGAGAAATTCCTGCTTCCCAAGCCAGAGATTTTCCTCCGTCTTATCAAGTTGTTTTTTGAGATCAGTTTTGTAACTTTGTTTTTGTAAGGTTTTGTTTATCACTGATTTCTGAGACAAAGATGCAATGTTGACGAACAGAAATGTCAGACAATTCTTGGACACGAATGGACAGGTAGAAATGTGAATTACGGATTTCCGTAAAGTTGGGTGCCAAACAATCATCAATTTTGTAAAGACTAAAAACTAACTATGTCCAAAAAACTACTAATTCGTGAAATTTTTGAGAAAGGAAAAAGAGAGTCGGGGAGAGACAGCAAAAGTGGAATTGCGTATTATCTGAGCTTACATTTTCAAGATAATTTGAAGTTTGAAATCTCAGACAAAACATTTATAAGATATTACAATGCACTTCTAAGAGACAGTGAAGAGGATAAAAATATTGATACGCAGACTCTTGATAAAATGAGTCAATATCTGGAATTCAAAGATTTTAAAGACTTTTGCAAAACAGAAACTTTTACAAAAATTAATCAAGATTCTTCCCGCACCAGCGTGAGCGTGAGAATTGATGATGAAGATGATTCCGACAAAAAACATCCCAATATCACCGTTAACATTACAACAAATCCGATTCTGAAGTTTCAGGAATTTTTAGCAAAACAAAGTGGGTTTGGATTGTTCGGATTAATAATTTTCGGTGGGTTCTTGATAAATAATTATTTTAAGGAAGTAGAAAAGCCGATTGTAAAATTCGCAGAGGTCAAAGGTTCTGAAATAGCAAAGGAAACTCCCAAAAAGGAAATTTCGACTTCAGACGAAAGCAAAAATATTCCTGATGATGATACAAGAATTGAACCTCCTAAAGAGGAAAAAATGCAATGTATGTTTTGGGATGGGAAAGAATATATCCCGGCTCACTGCAGTGAGACTTCAAACGGTTTGATTGCCCTTGATAGGAAATTGGTAGATAATTTCAAAAAGATCACAACGCCAGACACTATTGCTTCAATTAAAAATGTCTGGTATTCCAAACATCAAAATGTAGTAGAGTTTTTCACTTCGGATGGCGTGAATCCTGAAAATGGCAAGGAGTTACACGAATTATCACAGCACATGTTTGATAAATATATAAAAGGAAATTAGGTATAGAAACCAAAAAAACTCCGCCGAAGCAGAGTTTAAGTTTTATTTTAGAATTCTAAGCAAATTGCCAAAAGCCAATTGCCATTAATCAATTACATTCTATTCACCACATTGATTCCAAGCATTGATAAAGCTTTCTTGATCGTCTTCGCAACCAGATCAGAAACCTGAAGACGGAATTGCTTCGCATCCAGATCTTCCTGTTTTACAATTGGATTATTCTGATAGAAAGAGTTGTAAGATTTCACCAGCTCATAAACGTAATTCGCCACCAAAGCTGGACTCAAAGTTTCCGCAGATCGCGCAATCACTTCTTTAAATTCAGCCAAAAGCATAATCACTTCTTTCTCACTTTCATTTGGAACGTAAGCGCCAAAATTTCCTTGTCCAGCATATTCAGCCTTAGCCAAAAGAGACTGGATTCTTGCGTAAGTATATTGAATGAATGGTCCCGTATTTCCATTAAAATCGATACTTTCCGCAGGATTGAAGAGCATTTTCTTTCTCGGATCCACTTTCAAAATGAAATATTTCAAAGCACCCAATCCAACCGTTTCGTAAGATTTCACTTTGTCTTCGTCAGAAAGCGTTTCCAACTTGCCAAGTTCCTCGGATTTTTCTTTCGCAGTGGAAATCATTTCTTCAACTAATTCGTCAGCATCAACCACGGTTCCTTCTCGGGATTTCATTTTTCCTTCTGGCAATTCCACCATCCCGTAGGACAAGTGGTAAAGCTGATCTGCCCATTCATAGCCCAATTTTTTCAAGATCTTGAATAAAACCTGAAAGTGATAATCCTGCTCATTTCCAACCGTATAGATCAATTTCTGAATGTCATTTTCTTTGAAACGCTCAACCGCAGTTCCAAGATCCTGAGTCATATAAACCGAAGTCCCATCCGAACGCAAAAGCAGTTTCTGATCAAGACCTTCATCCGTCAAATCACACCAAACAGAACCATCATCTTTCTTGTAAAGAATCCCACTGTCAAGCCCTTTTTGAATGAGATCTTTCCCAAGAATGTAGGTATTGCTCTCATACTGAACCTGGTCGAAATTAACGCCTAATCTCGAATATGTTTCATTGAAACCAGCATAGACCCACTCATTCATCATCGCCCAAATTTTTCGAACTTCCGGGTCATTGTTTTCCCATTTCAAGAGCATTTCCTGAGCCTGGATGATACTTGGCGCCTGCTTTTTCGCCGTTTCCTCATCTATGCCGTCCGCAACCATTGCTTTGATCTCGGATTTGTATAATTTATCGAATTCCACATAGTAGTTTCCGACCAGTTTATCGCCTTTCAAACCGGTAGATTCAGGTGTTTCGCCGTTTCCAAATTTCTCCCAAGCCAACATCGATTTGCAGATGTGGATCCCACGATCGTTGATAATTTGAGATTTGATGACATTGTAACCGTCAGCTTTCAAGATCTCGGCAACAGAATATCCTAAAAGATTATTTCTAACGTGCCCGAGGTGCAAAGGTTTGTTCGTATTTGGCGAAGAATATTCTACCATCACCGTTGCATTTTTTGGTGTTACATTGTCAAAATCATCCTGAAGTTCAGACAATTGATTTGCGAAGACCACGTCTTTTAGTTTAAGATTCAGGAAACCTTTCACTACGTTGAAGCTGTCGATAAAGTCGATCTCGTTTTTAATCGCTTCTCCAAGTTCGTTTCCAATCGCGTCTGGACTTTTCTTAGCCAGTTTTACCAATGGAAAAATGACGATGGTAAAATCACCTTCGAACTCGGTTTTATTTTTTTGAACATCCAGATTCACGCCTTCCACATTGTAGAGTTTCGGGATGATATCGGATATTTTTGATTGTATATGTTGTATGATATTCATTTCAGAATTTTGTGTTGCAAATTTAAAAATTTAAAATCTCTATTAAGAATTTAAGGTTAAAATGTTTTTATTTACCTGATTTTTCAATTAATTGACACAGTTCAACAAAGTCTTTACCTTGATCATAACTATCAGGACTGGTTCTTGTGACAAAATGATATTTTCCATTAATTAAGACTTCCAGAATCCATTCTTCTCCATCATTAATATTCTTACGTTCTTGAGTTGAAATATTCCAAAAATCAATACTATCAATTTTTTGTAGGATTGCATTCCATTTTTTTGAATTGATTTGTTTTGTCTTATTTCTAACCCTTTTGCCAACTTCATAACCTCCTAAACCATTTGTTCTGTTATATGTTAATATGATTTTACCGTCAATATTTTCTAATCTGTAGGAATATGGATTTGACCAAGTTCCTAAGTGTGTGAACCGTATAGTATTTTGCTTTTCATTTATTTTATTAAATAAAACCGGCTCATTTAAAGTGAATAAATGTTTAGAATACCAATTATTTGTAAATGACCTTAATGAATCATTAGGTCCTGTGTTTATTGTATCTCTCGGATATTTTGTTTCATCAAAAGTTGGAAAGTACAATTCTCCTTTTTCAGTTTTATCATATCGATAATCGGTTGAAACGCTTGCACAACCTATTATTAAAATTATTATCATTAGGTAGAAACATTTTTTCATAGTTTAATTGACTATTAATTCGTTATTATTAATTGCCAAAGCTTTCCTCTTGCTCAACCTCAAAAACCTGATTACCAAAAGAATAGCGGAAATCGTCAATCCAATTCCCAAAGCGATCCACATCCCAAAAGCACCCATTTTCATAGTCACACAAAGGAAATAACCAACCGGAATCGTGAAAACCCAATAAGCCAAAAACGTGATCACACTCGGGATCTTCACGTCCTGAATTCCTCTCAAACAGCCCAAAGCCGTCACCTGGATTCCGTCAGACAATTGGAAAAGCGCAGCGATGATCATTAGTTTTGAAGCCAGTTCAATTACTAAAACATCACTTTCTTTTGTGAAGAAATGAGGCAGAACGTTTCGGAAAACAATGAACATAATGCCGCAAAATCCCATATAAATCAGAGTCAATTTGAAATTATTGATCCCAATTTTTCTTAAGCCTTCAAAATCTCTCACGCCCATTTTGTTCCCAATCATCACCGTCGAAGCGACACTGAAACCAATACAAAGATTAAACGTGAATGAAGCCATCGACAAAGCAATCTGATGCGACGCAATATCCTGTGAACTTACCAATCCACAGATGAAAGCGGCTGCAGCAAAAGCGGTTACTTCAAAGAACATTTGCAAAGCCGTTGGCAATCCAAGCTTGAACATTTTGCTGAACATTTCTTTGCTGAATTCTGCAATCTTTAAAGAGAATTCTTTGATGTATCTTCTTGTTTTCGGTTCTTTTACCAAAACAAAATATAAGAAAACGACCATAAAGATTCTCGCGATCAAGGTTGCTAAAGCCGAACCTTGAACGCCCATTTCTGGAAATCCAAAAAGGCCTTTGATGAAAACATAATTCAAAGCTATGTTAATGACGTTCGCGATAATTGTTGCTTTCGTTACACCAATTGTGAACGACAAACCTTCCGAAACTTCTCTCAAAGTCTGGAACATCATAAATGGAATCATTGTAAACGCCATAATACTCAAAAAGCTGATCGTATTTGGAATGATTTCAACTGGCTGATCCATGTGTCTGATCAATGGAAGTCCTGCTAATAATAAGATCATCAACAAAATCCCAATTCCAAGATTGATCACAAATCCGTGTCTGAAAACGGAATTTATCTTCTCGTGTTTTCCCTGAGAATTAGCCTCAGAAACCAACGGCGGAATTGCAAAAGAAAATCCCAACGCCAAAACGAAAATGGAGAAAAATAGTGCATTTCCCAAAGACACTGAAGCCAAAGCCTGCGCGCCCAAAAGTTTCCCCACGATGATGTTATCGAAGAGATTTACGGACACTTGCCCGACTTGTGTCAACATCACAGGAAGTGCCAGTTTCAGTCCTTGCTGTGTGTACTGTTTATCTAAAAATTTCATTTCTTGTCTAATTTATTTTTTTAAATGAAGACTTCTACCACATAGAATCTCATTTTTTTCCAAAAAAAAACCGCAGAATAAACTGCGGTTAAATATAATATTTAATTAAGTTTATTTCTTTACAAAACTAGCAACGTCATCAGCAGTCACAGGATCAGCACCTAAGATGATCAGCCTTTCCACAACGTTTCTAAGCTCACGGATGTTTCCAGTCCAGTCATATTGCTGCAAAGCTTTGATTGATTTATCATCAAATTTCTTAGCTGCAGAACCATTTTCTGAAGCGATAAGGTTTGTGAAATGCTCTACCAACAATGGAATATCTTCCGCTCTGTCATTAAGAGAAGGAACGCTGATCTCGATCACAGAAAGTCTGTGGTACAAATCCTCACGGAATTTTCCTTGCTCGATTTCTTTAGCTAAATTTTTGTTGGTTGCTGCAATGACGCGGACATCCACTTTAATCTCTTTGTCGCTTCCTACTGGAGAAACTTTACTTTCCTGCAAAGCTCTAAGCACTTTTGCCTGAGCAACCAAACTCATATCACCGATCTCATCCAAGAAAATAGTTCCGCCAGTTGCCTGCTCGAATTTCCCAGATTTATCTTTGATTGCGCCTGTAAAAGAACCTTTCACGTGACCGAATAATTCGCTTTCGATCAATTCTGATGGGATTGCCGCACAGTTCACTTCGATCATTGGTCCTCTTGATCTTTCACTTTGGGAGTGGATTGCGTGAGCTACCAATTCTTTACCGGCACCGTTTGGTCCGGTTACAAGAACTCTTGCGTCGGAAACCGCCACTTTGTCGATGATCTCCTGGATTTTCTTAAGTGCAGGCGATTGCCCGATCATCTGGTATTTTTTATTGACTTTTTTCTTCAGTTGGGAATTTTCCTGCTTCAGATTGGAGTTTGCTTTTTGAAGATTGCCTTTGTCCAAAGCGTTTTTCACACTGGTGATCAATCTGTTGATATCGA
This sequence comes from Epilithonimonas sp. JDS, assembly GCF_021261315.1. Classification (GTDB taxonomy): domain Bacteria; phylum Bacteroidota; class Bacteroidia; order Flavobacteriales; family Weeksellaceae; genus Epilithonimonas. The sequence goes on along the minus strand of NZ_JAJSAX010000002.1, from coordinate 506,348 downwards.
TTGGTTTTGAGATGAAGTCGTAAGCGCCTTCTCTCAAGCAGCCAACTGCAGTGTCAATATCTGCGTGTCCCGAGATCATGATGAACGTGGTCTCTGGCTTCAAAGCGAGACTCTGTTTCAGCAATTCTGTTCCGGAGATTTTTGGCATTTTGATATCAGAAATTACCAAAGCAAAATCTTCTTTCTCTATAAATTTGAAACCCTCAAGACCATCTTCGGCTATTTCGAATTGGTATTCAGGAAGTTCGTCCGATAAAATACTGTGTAGAACGCCGGATATTGCTTTTTCGTCCTCTACGATTAAGATTTTTTGCATAGGTGCAAAGATACAAATTTTTGATTTCGTAATACGAAATTATTATGATTGTTTATTCCGAAAAATGAAATATGGAAATATTCTAAAGAACTCCGATATTTAAATGGGAAAAGAAAACTTCAAAATTATTGCAGCCCGACTTGAGTGGATCCCGATGTAAAATCGGGAGGGAACGGAAGGCGGATAAAGCTGCCCAAACAATTGATTTATTCTACAATAATTTTCTTGGTGATGACTTGATCTTCAACTTTGAAAGTTCCAAGATAAATCCCTTTTGATAAATGCGAAATATCAAGTCTGGTTTGGTTTTCGGTTTTGCTCAAAGTCTTACCCTCAAAATCTGTAATGGTGAATGTAAAATTCTGTGTTTTGCTGTTCAAAAATTCCAATTGTAAATAATCTTTTGCAGGATTTGGATAAAACCTGAAACTTTTGACTACTTCTTTTGGTGTGCAAATATCCAAAGTCTGGGAAGCCACTGCGAAGTGCTGAACGGCTCCGGTTGTGGCTTTCGCAATGTTGTAAATGTAAACCGGATCAAGATTGATGTATTTATCGTTTGCTGTGTGAGCGTACGGCGTTTCATTGTATTCGAACAAACCGGTAATGATTTCGCCATTGGCCTGAAAAGGCATATAATCTGAAGCGTAAGCGTAGCTAAGATTGGTTTTCAGTGGAGAATAAAGCTTCACACAATTGATCAGCTGCTGTGTAAAAGTATTTGAAGCTGCATTATTTAAGCTCGGACTGTTGGACTCGTCTCTTTCGCAAGTTACTGTGTCATTGGTTTGTCCCTTGATGCCGCCCACTTCATCGATGTTGAGAACCAAACGGATATTCATTTTTGGACTTGTTGCGTTCACAACGCTTGACACGTAATGTGCTGAACCCAAAAGTCCTTGCTCTTCACCAGAGAAGTTGATAAATTTGATGGAATAATCTGTTGGAATGTTTTTCAAAAGCCGGGCAACTTCCAGCATTACCGAAACGCCACTTCCGTTGTCATTGGTTCCGGGACCTGTGATGGTGTCGTAATGACCGCAGATAATGATGTAGATGTTTGGGTACTTTGTTCCCTGTTTTGTAAGAATAAGGTTAGAAGTTGTTTGTCCGTTATAAGTGAAATTATCTTTTGCGATATCAGTTTCCGAATATCCGAAAGATAAATATTTATTCTTCAGCCAAGTGTAAGCATTGTTGTTTGCAGTAGAACCGGTAGTTTTTACGCCCAACGCTTCGAATTCCTGTAGATAAGTGTTGATGTTTGTCTGAGAAACCAGATTACTGACATTAGCGTAATCTTGATTGAAGGTTTGAGAATTCGCAAAAAATCCTAAAAATAAAGCTGAGAAAATTAAGTTTTTCATTTTATAACGCAATAATTTGCAAATATAAATAAAAAGGAGAAGACTTGATAATTGCCTTCTCCTTTCTTTGTAAAAAACTATACTAACTTAAAAACTAATTCGTTGCTTTTCTGACTTCTGCTTTTACATCTTCGCTAGCATCTTTGGTTTTTTCCCAAGCGTCAGAAGCGGTATCTTTTGTGCTTTCCCAAGCTTTTTCTGCGAAGTCTTTTGTGTCTTCCCAAGCTTCGGTAGCACTTGATTTTAGATTTTCGAAGAATCCGTCTCTTGTTGGCTCTTCATTTTTTCTTTTTTGTTCATCAATGTAATTTCTTGCTTTGTCAGCATATTCATTGACTGTGTTTTTTGTTTTATCAGCAGCATTCTCTAGTGAGTTTTCTGTTTTGTTTACTGCTCTTTCTGCGTCGTTATAATTTTGATCTTGAGTGCTCATAATAATTTATTTTGTGAGTTAAAAATTGAAAAATTTGATTTGATACAATCAATTATTCAATTTGAATGCCGCAAAGTCTTAACGAACGTTAAAGTAATTATAAATAAAACCAAACAAGAAAAAAGCAACACTCATTTCTGGATGCTGCTTTGTACTTAATAAGAAAATTTCTTTCCCCAACCCTAAAGGGTGAAAATTTTCGTTAATGGAATTCGGCTCCCTTTAGGGATGGGATAAACGAATTCCATTTTCTATTTAATAATTCTCTCAAGAACCCACTCAATCATCATTTTCTCCGATGCGTGGTGGTCGCTTGCAAATTCGCCTCGTCTTCTGTTGGCGATGACACAGTTGACGGTCAAAGCTTTGTGGCCTAGCAATTTTGAAAGGCCGTAGATCGCGGAAGTTTCCATTTCGAAGTTGGAAACGCCAAGGTCATTCAATGTTTCAAGGAATTGGTCATCCAAAGCCTTCAATCTCAACTGGCGACCTTGTGGTGCGTAGAAACCTGGGAAGGTCGCGGTGTTTCCTCTGTACTTTGCATCGGCGTAATAGTCAGAAATATCTTCTGCCCAATCTGAGAAATACAACATTGGCTTGATTTTCTCGTAAGGGAATTTTGCCAAGAAGTTTTTGCTGAATTCATTTTCGAAGGCATAATCCTGATAGAAATGCAAAAGTCCGTCAAGGCCGACCACATTTTCTGTCACCAACATATTATTGACCTCGATGTCCGGATTCACACTTCCGCAAGTTCCCAAACGGAAAAGTTCCAAGGCTTTATGTTCTTTTTTAAATTCCTTAGCCTTCAAATCGATGTTGACCAAAGCATCCAGCTCGTTCATCACGATATCGATATTCTCAGTCCCGATTCCGGTGGACATCACGGTAATTCTCTCGCCACGCAAAGTTCCGGTGTGCGTGTAGAATTCTCTTTTATTCTTTTTGACGTCAATCGTGTCGAAATACTTTGAAACTTTTGGAACTCTGTCCGGATCGCCCACCAAGATTACTTTTTCGGCAAGGTCTTCGGGAAGAAGATTAAGGTGATAAACACTTCCGTCGTCGTTTAGGACCAGTTCGGAATCTGCTAATTTGTTGATCATATTGTTGATTTATAATTTAAAAGATTAAAAAATTAATGATTAAAGGATGCACTAATTTTTGAAATTAAAAAGGTTTTAAAGTTAACAAAATTCTCCACTTGCAACCACAAAAGTCATAAAAGCTTTAATTTAGTTTTTTATCAGATTGTTCCAAAGTCGTTTTTAGATTGTAATACATTAAAGCTCAAAAGGATTTGAGATAGATTTTGCGCGCCTTGTGAAAAACTTTGTGCTCTTCGTGGTTACGACTTCGCAATCTCATCAGCCACAAAAAATCCCGTGCTGAAGCAAGCCTGCAAAAGATAACCGCCAGTTGGTGCTTCCCAATCTATCATTTCGCCAGCGCAGAAAACGTTTGGGAATTTGTTTAGCTCAAGTTTATTATTCAATTCTGAAAAAGAAACTCCGCCCGAAGTCGAAATCACTTCATCAATTGGTCGGTAGCTAAGAATCTCAATCGGAAATTTTTTGATTGTTTTGGATAGATTCTCAATGTCCGTGTAGCTATCTTTGTCTAATGTTTTCAAGAGATTGAGCGCCGTTGTCGATAGTTTTAGTTTCCGTTTCAAAACCTGACTTATCTTTTCAGTTCCGTTTAATGCTTCGAAGATTTCTGCTTCTGAGAGATTTGGTTTTAAATCGATGTTGATGATTAATGGTAAATCGTGTTTTCTCGTGAAGCGATTCAGATAATAAATCGGACTTCCTTCGATGCCATATTTTGTAAAAACCACTTCTCCGATTTTATCATTTCCCTCGAAAGAAACTTTGATATTTTTAAGGTATTGACCTTGCAGTTGGTGAAATTTAGAGTCCGTATCATACCCGGAATTTGCAGACTCCAAAGGCGTAATGTCAATATTTTTTGATTTTAAAATCTCAATCCACTTCGCATCAGAACCAGTCTTTTTCCAGGAACCGCCACCCATCGCCAATATTAATTTTGAATAGTTAACTTTTAGTTCGTTCTCTTTATTTTTAATGTTAACATAATTCTCATCGAAATCAAGAAAAGTATGCTCATAATGAATGACAACGCCCAATTGCTCCAACCTGTCCAGCCAAGCTTTCAAAACCTGAATCGGCTTGAAATTCTTCGTAGGAAAAATCTTCCCAGAACTTCCAACATAAGTCGTAATTCCCAAATCAGAAAGCCAATCCATCACTTTTTTATTGTCGAAGTTCTTTACAATCTCCCGAATTTCCGGCGCATCATATTTTCCAATAAAAGATTCTAATTCCTCACTATGCGTCAGGTTGAAACCGCCATTTCCAGCCACCAGAAATTTCCTTCCCGAAGCTTTGTTTTGCTCGAATATTTGAACTTTGAAGCCTTTTTCAGCAAGGATTTGTGACGCCATCAGTCCCGCAGAACCAGCGCCAATTATGATGATTTGATTATCAGGGATTTGTTTCAAAAGGGCGGTTTTTTCTTAGAAGATTGGAAGATTGGAAATTAACACGAAGGCACTAGGTTTTTTAATGATGTCTTTTGTTTTAAGGCACAAAGTTTAGCTTTGCCAAAAATAAAAAAATCAAAGATTTTCATTGTGCCTTAAAAAGTGATTGATTGTGAAAAAAATCTTTGTGCCTCTGTGTTTAACCAACAAAGCAAAAATCATTCATCACCTATCATTCATCATTTATAAATCAACCTCCGACACGTTTCGTTTTGTAGCCCATTTCTTTTAGGATGGTCATTATTTTGTCGCGGTTGTCGCCTTGGATGATGATGACGCCGTCTTTTTCCGAGCCACCGATGCCGAGTTTTGTTTTGATTTTTTTGGAGATTTCTTTCAGGCCTTCGTCGTCGCCTTCCCAGCCTTCTATGATGGTGACGGGTTTTCCGTTTCTGCCTTTCTTCTCGAATTTGCAAACGAGCGGTTCTTTCTGTTTGAAGTTTTCTTTTTCTTCATCCGGCATTTCAAAATCCTGCTCATCGTGCCCAGGAAAAAGGTTTTTCAGTTGGTCTCTCAAGTCCATTATGTCAATTTTAATAAGGGTTTTAAAGGTAGTGATATTTATTATTCTGGGAAAGATTGTGGTGAGGAAATGTGTTGTGGTTTTTTAAGATAGATTGATGTTGTATAATGTTTTGATAATTAAATAAATTCATTCTTTTACTCTAAAGTATTTAATTAGATGGTAATTTGTATATTTGGGTATTAGGTGATTTTATATGATAAAAAAATACTTTTCTCAAATTCTAAAAAAAGTAAAGCGGATTAAATGGAAAGAAATTCGTTCATCTAATTTTATTAGTATAATTGCTTTGTTCATTTCTTTGATAACTTTTTATTATCAATTTTTTAATGTAAAACACGAAATACTCTATTCTAACTTTGTACCCGATGTTAATAATGACTCTGATACCTTGAAAGTTCCTGTTTTCTTTAAAAATAGTGGGAATCAAACAGAAATAATTTTAGATGGAAATCTCATTATGGAGGTCAAAACGGAAAATAATGAAAACTACTTTAAAAGGATTGGTGATTCAAACAAAAATCAATTTCCAATTATATTAAATGCTAATGAAAATAAATATTTAGTATTATCATCCAATTACAATGATTATTTATTTGGAAGTCTTGAAATAAGTCCAAATGGAACAAATTTTAGAGAGTTCACTATTTTAGATAGTTTAAAACTTAAAATGACAACACAGTTTATAACAAAAGATGGTATTTTATCAAATGATACAATTGATGTAGGATATATTACTTTTGGTCCAAATAGAAAAATTGTTCGTTTGGATTATAATGCAACTAAATTAAGAGCATTAAATTTAAATGAGAATGATACTGAAATTGGTGGTGGTACTTTTTTTTCACATACAATATCAGGAACTGTAGATTTAAAAAATCCTGCAGATATAGAAAAGCATAAAGCAATGCTCAAATATGCTAAAAAAACAATTAATGATTCTACTTTAAATGAAGTGTTAGAAAAAGTTGAATAAAATTTATCGTTGTTTTTGTAAAGCAACTTATCTCGTAATAATTACAATCTCAAAAAAACACCCATCAAAATTCCACATTCCCCATTCCATTTCGTAAATTTGTATAAACAAAATAAGAAATCAAAATGTCAAAAAAAGCAATCCTTGCAATATTAGACGGCTGGGGAATCGGTCTTAATGACGAAGTTTCCGCTCTCAAACAAGCCAAAACGCCTTTTATAGATTACGCCCTTCAAACTTTTCCAAGCACAACCCTCGAAGCAAGTGGTTTGGCCGTTGGTCTTCCCGCTGGTCAAATGGGAAATTCCGAAGTTGGACATATGAATCTCGGCGCCGGTAGAGTCGTTTACCAAAACCTGGTAAGATTGAATATGGCGGTAGAAACCGGAAGTCTCGGAAGAGAGCACGTCATCCAAGAAGCTTTCGAATACGCAAAAGCAAACAACAAAAAAGTACATTTCATCGGTTTGGTTTCCAACGGTGGTGTGCATTCCCATATCAATCACCTGAAAGGCTTATTGACCGCCGCGCACGAATTTGGACTGAATGACAATGTCTTCGTTCACGCTTTCACAGACGGCAGAGATTGCGACCCGAAATCTGGAAAAGGCTTCATAGAGGAACTTCTAGCGCATATGAAATCCACAACCGGAAAACTGGCTTCTTTGATTGGTCGTTACTACGCGATGGACAGAGATAGACGTTGGGAGCGCGTAAAGTTGGCTTACGACCTAATGGTAAACGGCGTTGGAAAAGAATCTAAAGATTTTGTACAGTCGATTCAAGAATCTTATAACGAAGATGTGACGGATGAGTTTATCCAGCCAATTGTTGCGATTCAGAATCATTTTCCGATTGGTAAAATTGAAGACCACGATGTTGTGATTTCTTTCAATTTCCGTACAGACAGAGGTCGCGAAATCACAGAAGTGCTTTCTCAGCAGGACTTCCCGGAATATGGAATGAAAAAGCTGGACTTGTACTATGTGACTTTGACGAATTATGATAAATCTTTCCACAACGTTAAAGTTGTTTTCGATGAGAATGTTCTTGCCAAAACAATGGGTGAAGTGTTGGAATCTGCTGGGAAATCTCAAATCAGAATTGCCGAAACAGAAAAGTATCCACACGTGACGTTCTTCTTCTCAGGCGGCCGCGAGGCAGAATTTGTTCAGGAAAGAAGATTGCTTTGCCCAAGTCCGAAAGACGTAGCAACCTACGATTTGAAGCCGGAAATGTCCGCTTACGATATTACAAACGCGATCGTTCCGGAATTGGAAAAGGAAAGTGCAGATTTCATTGTTCTGAACTTTGCAAATACGGATATGGTTGGTCACACAGGTGTTTTTTCAGCAGCGGTAAAAGCGGCGGAAGTGGTGGATTCCTGCATCAAGAAAGTGGCAGAAACGGCTTATGAGCACGGATATGCAGTTTTCATTTTGGCAGACCACGGAAACTCAGATGTGATGATCAATCCGGATGGTTCTCCAAACACGCAGCATTCTACGAATTTGGTTCCGTTCATCGTGATGGACAAAGACCACACCTGGAATTTGACGCCGGGAAAACTGGGCGATGTTGCTCCAACGATCCTTAAAGTGATGGGTGTAGATATTCCTGAAGAAATGACAGGGAATGTTATTGCAAATTAAAATTAAATTATAAATTAAAATAGGAAGTCGGTTTTTTATAGGCCGGCTTTTTTTGTGGTTTTAAGTGGTAATTATTTGCTTAATTTTGTTAATGATTAGAGTCAATTTTTTATTTAATTAAATCTATGCGTCAGCTCCTGTTCCTATTCATAATTTTTTTTTCTGTGCAAAATTCTGCGCAGGATAAAACTGATATTGTAGAAACTGCAAATGAAAAAGAAAGCAAAGCGCTAATGGAATTGGCGGTTGCGTATTTTAAAAAGAATGATTTTAAAAAATCCACACAGCTTTTATTTCAGGCAAAAGATCTCGCGGAAGAAAGCAACAATCACGGACTGACGGCCAAGATTTACGGTTCGCTGGCTCATCAATATATGCAGCTGAATCTGGATGATAATGCCAAAAAGTATCTGGACAAAGCCATTCAGCAAATCAATCAAATGCCTGAAGGTGATGAAAAAAAATTGTTCAAAGGTCTTTCTTACCTCGATTTGGGAAATATAACTTTTGACGAGAAAAAATTTGTTGATGCTAATCTTTATTATAAAAAATCCCTTAAAGAATTCCTGTCGGCAAAATCAGCGAAGAATATTCCGGTTTATCATTACAGACGATCTTTATACAATATTGGTAATTCGTTTATTAACATTAATAAAATAGATTCTGCGGAGCTATTTCTCAATAAAGCATTGGTCATAAAAGATGATGAGAATATAGAGCTTAATTTTTTTATAACAACTTCATTATCTCAGATTTACACTCAAAAAGGATTATATCAGCGCGCTATTGATTCTTTGACGAACATCATTAATAATAAAAATCTGAATAACGTCCGTCTGGAATCTGATATTTATTACGCACTTTCTCAGAACTACAAAAAGATTGGGGATTATGACAAATCCATTTTTTATAATGAGAAATATGTAAAGCTGGATAACGCCAACAAAGAGAAGGAGTTCAAAGCGATTAATTCTGCAATGAATGAGGAACAGAAGGATTTCAAAGCGGAAATTTCCGATGCAGACAGCAATACAAAATGGGTTGCTCTGATTAGTTTTGTATTTCTTGTTCTGTTTTTGTTATTTATATTTTATCTGTTATATAAAAGGAAAAAGGAAAGATCTGCTTTTGAACAAGTCATTAACCATCTGAAACGCGACCAGAATGTCATTAAACAAGCAAATCCTTCGGAAAAACACGAACTGAAAACAGATAGATTTAATGTTCCTGAGCTGGCTGAAAAAGAATTGCTCATTAAACTTTCGAAATTCGAAGAGTCGGGGAAATTCACCAATCCGAAACTCAATATTTCCAATCTCGCAGTCGCTCTGAAAACTAATACAAGTTATCTTTCCGATGTCATCAATCATCACAAAGGAAAGAATTTCAACAGTTACATTAATGAATTGAGAATCGCCTACATCTGCGAAAAAATTTATAATAACAAAGAATATCTGAATTACAAAATCAGCTATTTGGCAGAGGAAAGCGGCTTCACTTCCCACAGTGCATTTGCTACGGTTTTCAAAAATATCACAGGGATTTCGCCTTCTGCTTTCTTGCGCGAGGCTTCTAAAAATTTCAATCAAAAAACAATTGAATAAATTATAATATTCTGATTTATAATTGTTTAATTAAGTATATTGTCTTTCAAAATTGAGGATTTTGGAAGGTGTTTCTTAGGATTTTATGATTATTCACAATAGTTTAGCTTCAAATAAAATTTAATAGATTGATATGAAGACAAACTTATTTTTTGCGTTTCTGTTATCCGGATTTTTAGGATTTGCACAGAGCAATTGTAATTACGGCATTGGCTCGGACCAGACTTCAAATGGAGAAAATATCACAACCGGAGGTGGTTTTGAATACAGTGCCGCAACAGATTTTGACGTTGAATACGGAAAAATACTGACAGCAAAAGAATTGACATTTAATGTCATAAAAGGTGCTGCAAATGTGAGCTCAGTCAAAGTTAACATCCTGAAAGAATTTGAAGGAATGCCTGGCGAAATGCTTCACGCTTTTACAGATTTGACGCCTACTTCTCAGGCTTTGGTGTATGAAACTGGGGAAGAAAATTTGGCGGCTTATAAGATTGCCGTCACTTTTCCTGAAAGCTTTAACCTTCCCAAAGGCAAATATTTTGTGCAGATTCAGGCAAAGAATGCAGATGCATCGCCGGTATTTTGGGAGATTACAAAAGAAACAACCCGAAAAGTGGGAAGATTTGATTATACAAAAATGAATGCAGAACCTTGGTTTGGCGGTTTTTCCTACTATGATCACGTTTTTGCTATCACAGGAAATTGTAATGATACAGGAGAGCCAGAGCAGGATTTCGGAACCGCATACAGCCAAGGCACTGCAGGAAACAATTACGAGACGGGCGGAAGTATGGTAGGCGTAAGTTTGGCTGATGACTTCATCGTTCCCGAGGATAAGAAATTTACATTTACAAAATTTAAAATGTCAACCTTACAACTTGGTAATGTAAAAAAAGCTACCATCAATGTAAGATCTTCCCAAAATGATATGCCGGGAGAAATCCTCTTTTCTTTTGAAAACATAGGCCCAAAGACAGAGAATTTCTATGGCTACCATACAGTAGGCGGTTATCCGCTGGATGTGGTTGCAGCAGATTTGGAATTTGAATGGAACCAGCCGGTCGAATTGTTACCAGGTAAATATTTCATCGAAGTTATCTCTACGCCGCAGCCTTTTACGGATTATCAGCGTTGGGAAGCGACTTCGCAGCCGGGAACAGGATATGATTCTTACACATCTTATGACGGCGGAGAATCTTGGGAGGCGAATGCGGGTTACAATTTTGTTTTTGAAGTTTCTGGATTTACAAAACAGTTTTTGGCTGTTGATGATCTTAAAAACAATACCATATCAGTTTATCCAAATCCAGTTTCGGATGTTTTGAATATTAATTCAATTAAAGAAATTAAAAAAGTTGTGGTTTATAATTCTGTTGGACAGATGGTTAAAACTTCTGATAAACTTCAGGATTCTAAATTGGATATTTCAGATCTTTCACAAGGTGTTTATTTTGTAAATGCAATTCTAGAAAATGGTGAGACGAAGACTTTTAAGATGATTAAAAAATAATTATAGTTAGTTTATATTTTTACAAAACCTGATCACAATTTTTTGGATCAGGTTTTGTTTGTATCAAAGTTAATAAACGGAAAACCAATAAATGGTTTTTATCGTATCTTTGAAGACAGAAAATAATAAAAGTTAATGCACGAAAAAGAGTTACAAATAGAAGTTATGAGATCGATGGAAAAGAATATGGATGAGTTTATCGCATCATATCTGACACCGATCGAAAAAATTTGGCAGCCTTCGGATTTCCTTCCGGACAGTTCCAGCGACAATTTCAAATACGAAATTGAGGAGTTGCAAACCTTTGCCAGAGAAATGCCTTATGACCTTTTTGTAACATTAATCGGAGACTGCATTACCGAGGAAGCATTGCCAACCTACGAATCTTGGTTAATGAACCTCGATGGTGTAAATCAGGAAAAAAATACAGGTTGGACCAAATGGATCAGAGCCTGGACCGCTGAAGAAAACCGTCACGGTGATCTTTTGGGGAAATATCTTTATCTCTGCGGACGCGTGAATATGCGCGAAATGGAAATCACAACACAACATTTGATCAGCGACGGTTTCGATATTGGAACGAGTTCAGATCCTTATAAAAATTTCGTTTACACCAGTTTTCAGGAAACGGCAACCAATATTTCGCACAGAAGAGTAGGGACTTTGGCAAAGCAATCCGGAAACAAAAAACTGGCTCAGATGTGTGGCGTCATTGCAGCAGACGAAGCCAGACACGCCAAAGCTTACAAAGATTTTTCTGCCAGAATTTTTGAAATGGATGCCAGCGGAATGATGCTTGCCTTCGAAGATATGATGAGAAGGAAAATCGTAATGCCGGCTCATTTATTAAGAGAATCCGGACAGAAAGCCGGTGAACTTTGGGAACACTTTTCCGATGCTGCGCAGAGAGCAATGGTTTACACAGCTCAGGATTATATCAATATCCTTTCTGATCTTTTGGATGAATGGAAAATCGACAGTATGAAAAATCTGAACGACAAAGCGGAAAGAGCGAGAGATTATCTGATGAAATTACCAAACAGATTGCAGAATATTTCAGATAGAATAAAAACGCCGGAACTGCCTTACAGTTTCAAATGGGTTAAAAGTTAATATAATGCGCTGAATCAGCGCATTTTTTCATGAATTACAATTTAAAGTTGATTGTGAGTCTTTTATTTTTTCTCTATTTTCTTTCATCCACATAATTTGTATATTTGCTCACTATTTTACAAAAACTACACAATGATAAAAAGTAACAAAAAACTGGCTATCGATTTTGACGGAACTGTTGTCGACGATGCTTATCCAGGAATTGGAAAGGCAAAGACATTTGCTTTTGAAACGCTGAAAAAGCTTCAGGGCGAAGGTTACCGTCTGATTCTTTGGACTTACCGCCACGGCAAATCACTGGATGAAGCAATCGAATTCTGCAGAAAAAACGGTTTAGAATTTTATGCAGTCAACTCAAGTTTCGAAGGCGAAGTTTTCGATCACGAAACACAATCCAGAAAAATAGATGCCGATCTTTTCATAGATGACAGAAATCTTGGGGGATTCCCCGGATGGGGCGAAATCTATCAGATCATCAATGAAAGAATTGAATTCCAGGTGGCTGGAGGAGAAGTCCATGCTTACTCCAAAATGAAAAAAGAAAAGAAAAAAGGCTTATTTTGGTAAGTCTTTTTTGTAAAACGTATTAATGTAAAAAGTATTAATGTATCAATTGAAGGTACATTTTACATTTTACATTTTACATCAATACAATATAATAATGATTCAACTCAAAACAACAGAGGAGCTTCGGTTGATGAAGCAAAGTGCAAGATTGGTTTCCCAGACATTGGGAATGTTGGCAAAGGAAATAAAACCGGGCATCAATACTTTGTCTCTTGACAAGTTAGCACACGAATTCATAAAAGACCACGGTGCTGAACCTGCATTTTTGGGTTATGGCGGCTTTCCGGCTTCACTTTGTATCTCTCCGAATGACCAAGTTGTTCATGGCTTTCCAAATACCGATATTTTGAAGGAAGGCGATGTTTTGTCTGTGGATTGTGGTGTTTTCTGGAACGGATTCGTTGGCGATCACGCTTACACTTTTGAAGTTGGAGAAGTCTCTGCCGAGAACAAAAAATTGCTGAGAGTTGCAAAAGAATCTTTGTACAAAGGCATTGAGCAATGTATCAGAGGAAAACGTGTTGGCGATATTTCCAATGCGATTCAGAAACATTGTGAAAAAGAAGGTTATGGTGTTGTCCGCGAATTGGTTGGACACGGTGTTGGCAGAAAAATGCACGAAGATCCTCAAGTTCCTAATTACGGAAAACCCGGAAGCGGAAAAGTCCTGAAAGACGGCATTTGCCTTGCCATCGAACCAATGATCAACCTTGGAACAGAGAAAGTGAAATTCCATAGTGACGGCTGGACGGTGACGACTTTGGACAACAAAACATCTGCCCATTTCGAACACGATGTTTGTATCATCAATGGAAAACCGGTTTTGCTCTCTACTTACGATTACATTTACGAAGCTTTAGGAATCAAATCCGATGAGGAAAAAGCATTTCAGCTGGATTTTTAATTAATTTAAATTTGTACTATTTAACGACGAAGTTGTGACATATCGGTAGGATTTGTAGTTTAAAGAAGTATTTAAAGCGACGAAGTCGTAACATATCGGTAGTAGCAAAACATTTATGATTTAGAAAAGGTGCAAAGCACCGAAATGTTGGTAATAAATACGATCAATAATACTGTAATTATGGCAGATTCCAACGCAACCTACTCACAAATACACATTCAACTAATTTTCGCTGTTAAATTCAGAGACTCAATAATCAAAACACATTGGAAGGAAGAGCTATACAGATATATTACCGGAATCGTACAAAATAATAATCATAAACTTTTGTGCATTAATGGAATGCCGGATCATATTCATATTCTGATTGGACTAAGGCCAAACCAATCTATTTCCGAATTAGTAAATCAGATTAAAAGTAATTCGTCAAAATGGATTAATGAAAGTCGGTTTTCTGCTTCAAGATTCGAATGGCAAAAGGGTTACGGTGTATTTTCTTATGGAAAGTCTCAAATTTCGAACGTTATAAATTATATTAATAATCAGGAAATTCATCATCAGAAAAAATCATTTAAAGATGAATATCTGGAATTTTTGAATAAATTTGAAGTCGAATTTAATGAAGAATATATTTTTAATGAATTGATGTGATAAACCGACATCTCGGTGCTTCGCACCTTTTTTTAATAAACGTCATTCTAATTTTCTACCAACATTTCGCGACTTCGTCGCTTCCATAAAACTATAAATTGAAAAAGTTTACCAAATTTCTACTGAATAAGATTCCAAGACCAATGCTTATTAATCTGAGCATTTTTTTACGTCCGTTGATTGTTTTATTTTTCAAAGGCGATAATTTCACCGACCCGATTGATGGGAAATCTTATCGTAAATTTTTACCTTACGGCTACGGAAAACAACGCTCGAATGCACTTTCGCCTGGAACTTTGTCTTTGGAGAGACACCGCCAGATGTGGCTGTATCTTCAAAACGAAACTGACTTTTTCACAGCTAATCTGAAAGTTCTTCACATCGCTCCAGAACAGGAATTTTTGAGGAAATTCAAAAAGATGAAAAATCTCGATTACACTTCAGCCGATCTTTTCTCACCGATTGTGGATGTGAAAGCAGATATTTTGGATTTACCTTTTGAAGATAATACTTACGACGTCATCATCTGCAACCACGTTTTGGAACACATTGTTGATGATAGAAAAGCGATGTCCGAACTTTACCGCGTGATGAAACCCAATGGATGGGGAATTGTTCAGGTTCCGATGAAGAATTCGCTCGAAAAAACTTACGAAGATTTTACGATTACAGACCCAAAAGAACGTCAAAAACATTTCGGACAGTACGATCACGTTCGTTGGTATGGAATGGACTATTTTGATCGGTTAAGAAGTGTTGGTTTCGAAGCTTATGTTAATTTCTATTCTCAAAAATTCTCTGAAGCTGAAATCAAAAGATTTGGTCTTAATAAAAATGAGATTTTGCCGATTGTTAGGAAATAATATTTTTTTTTCTAATTATTTCTGGGTCAAAAAAGTCGAACGGTTGACCCAATAGTCGAATATTCCGACGCACAGATAATATATTCCGCCAAACAGCATATTCATCAAAATATCTTTATCGGAGTGGATGAGGTATAGCATTGACAAAAGTAGGATTAAGAACCACAACAACAGTTTTCCCGCGTAAACGCCAGCAACTCTGGCAACCATTTCCTCATCATTTATAGTTTGTGACTGGATAAGACATTGTATGAGCATCAAAAGATAGCCACATGTCAATTCTTCTTGCTGGAATAAATCGAAAGTGTAGAAGTAGGCAATCGCGCCTAAAGAAACCAGCCCGAAAATCAGGAATTTTAGAAACATTCCGCCTTTGAAACTTTTGGAGAAAATTAAAACCGAAAAAATAAAAAGCGGATAAACCAAAAATACGGAGTACAGCATATACTTGTAAATCAGTAATTCCGGCGTTTCTTCGCCATCGGAAATCCAGAATAATCTGAAATAGAGGAAGGAAAGGTAGAAGGAGTTGAGCGTGTAAAAGATTGGTAAATATTTGTTTTCCTTAGTCATTCCAATCATAGATTTTCAGTTTAGTTGAGTTACAAAAATTTACTTTTCCTACTGCTTCAAAGTTTCCATAAATCCTTAGAAGTATCAAATATCAAAATAAATTTCCACTTCACCAATTCATCTAATTTTTCAATTTATAATTGGTGGTACTCATAAGTAAAATTGGTAATTGATTCCGTAATTTAGGTAAGCTCTTTGTGATACATAGAACATACTTTTGTTCCTGCCAATTTCTCAATTTAATGAAACAATAATGAAATGGATTTTGGACATCAGTATAAATATTGAACTCTTTGAATAAATCAATATCGCAAATTAGTTCAAACATTTGTTTGATAACATTGTGTTAAATATTCATTAAAATTATTTTTTAACTTATTGGATGTCAGCAATAATAGTTTTTCTTGATTATATTTGATAGATATTATTATTGGATACATAATGTGTATTTTATATTTAATCAATAAATTTGAACGTTTGTTTGAAAACACATCTAAAAAATTAGTATTTATGAGGAATATCGCGCTTAGCTTTTTTGTTGTTGTAGGTCTTTTGACATCTTGTTCCAAGTCAGAAAACAAAGACGAGAAAAAAGAATTACCGCCTCAACCATATCAATATATCGTTGCAAAAAGTGGTCCCGCTGAAAATTTGACACAATATCCTGCCCGATTGGAAGGAATTGAAAATGTAGAAATCCGCCCGAAAATCGATGGTTTTGTAGAAAAAATCTACATCGATGAAGGCAGCCAGGTCAGCAAAGGACAACTGCTTTTCCTCATCAGAAATCCTCAGTACGAACAATCAGTTTTAGCATCTCAGGCAACGGTAAACAGTGCGAGAGCTGCCGTTGCAACTGCCCAAATGCAGGTCACAAAAACCAAACCTTTGGTTGATAAAAAGATCATCTCAGCATACGAGCTTCAAGCAGCAGAATTAGCATTGAAATCCGCAAAAGCTTCTTTGGCAGAAACGCAGGCGCAATTGACAAATGCTCAGGTAAATCAAGGTTATACCAAGCTTTATAGTCCGGTAAGTGGCGTTGTTGGAACATTGCCTTACAAAGCAGGAAGTTACATCAGCACAGCTACAACTCAACCATTGACAACCGTTTCCAATGTTTCAAAAATATTCGCTTATTTTTCAATTAATGAAAAACAACAATTGGAATTCTTCAAACACGCAGAAGGTGCCACAATCAAAGAAAAATTGAAAAATTCGCCTTTGGTGGATTTGGTTCTTTCCGACGGAAGCAAATATGATGAAAAAGGAAAAATCGAATCTATCAGTGGATTGGTTGATCCAAACACCGGTTCATTCTCAATGCGTGCAACGTTCCCGAATCCAAAAGGCCTTATCAGAAGTGGTTACAGCGCAACAGTTCAGCTTCCGAACAATTTAGAAAATGTAATTACCATCCCACAATCTGCCACTTACGAGCTACAAGGGAAAGTTTTTGTTTACCTGATTGGCGCTGAAAATAAAGTGAAATCGACAGAAATCAAAGTGGAAGATCTTCCGGATGGATTGACTTACGCAGTAACTTCCGGATTGAAGCAAGGTGATAAAGTTGTGGTTGAAGGTGTGGGTCTCCTGAAAGACGAGACTATTGTTGTTCCGAAAGAAACCACTTTGCAAAATGCGATCAGCAAAAAATAGTATTAGTCCTATCAATATATCAATATGAAAGTAAAACGAATTAAGATTTAACAATAATATTAAAGTCTTTTTTCTATCATCTTTCCTCTCTTAGTCTAATTATATGTTTAAAAAATTTATAGAACGTCCGGTATTATCCACCGTAATTTCCATTATCATCGTGATTCTCGGTGTTTTGGGAATTGTGACTTTGCCGGTTTCTCAATATCCCGATATTGCGCCGCCAACGGTCGTGGTGAACACAAGTTATCAAGGTGCAAATGCCGACGTGATCCTCAAAAGTGTAATCGTTCCCCTGGAGGAGCAGATCAATGGGGTGGAAGGAATGACTTATATGACCTCTTCTGCAACCAATGATGGTTCTGGATCGGTAACTGTCTATTTCAAGCAGGGAGTGAATCCTGATATTGCGGCGGTTAACGTTCAAAACAGGGTTTCCAGAGCGAATTCATTGTTGCCAAGAGAGGTAACGCAAGCCGGAGTTACGGTAACGAAAAGACAAAGTTCAAACGTATTGATTTTCTCGCTCTACAGTGAGAATCCTGCGTATGATATGACTTTTCTGCAAAATTATACTAACATCAACATCGTTCCGCAGATCAAAAGGGTGACTGGAGTTGGAGATGTGACGGTTTTCGGGTCTAAGGATTATTCGATAAGAATTTGGCTTGATCCAAACAAAATGGCATCTTACGGAATGGTTCCGTCCGACATCAGTACAATCTTAGCAGAGCAGAATATTGAAGCAGCACCAGGAAGTTTGGGCGACGAGAGCGACCAGAGTTTCAGATATACTTTAAAATATAAAGGGAGATTGACAGAAATTCCTGAATTCGACAATATCGTTATCAAAGCAACAGAAAACGGACAGACTTTAAAACTTAAAGACGTTGCTAGAGTAGAGCTTGGTGCGCAGGATTATACAGGAAGCAGTTTTACAGACGGTCATCCATCTATTGGTATGGCGGTTGCGCAGACTGCTGGATCTAATGCTCAGGATGTTATTAATCAATCGATTGCAGTTCTTGATAAAGCTCAGGAGTCTTTCCCGAAAGGAGTGCGATATGAAGCTTTGGTAAATGCAAATGACTTTTTAGATGCATCTATTGAGAAAGTAATTCATACGTTGTTTGAAGCATTTATTCTCGTATTTATCGTGGTTTTCCTTTTCTTACAGGATTGGCGTTCAACGTTGATTCCGGCAATTTCGGTTCCGGTGGCAATTGTTGGAACGTTCTTCTTTCTGAGTATTTTTGGATTTACGATTAATTTATTAACGCTTTTCGCATTGATCTTAGCAGTGGGAATTGTAGTCGATGATGCGATCGTGGTTGTAGAAGCCGTTCACAGTAAGCTGGAACAAGGCGAAAAATCTCCGCTTCGAGCATCCGTGACGGCGATGGATGAGATCAGTGGGGCGATTATCAGTATTACATTGGTAATGGCAGCAGTTTTCATTCCGGTAAGTTTTATTTCAGGATCAGCTGGAGTTTTCTACAAGCAGTTTGGTTTAACATTAGCAATTTCAATTATATTATCAGCCGTTAATGCCTTGACTTTAAGTCCCGCGTTATGTGCGATTTTCCTAAAACCTCATTCTCACGAAGAGCAGAAAAAGAATTTCCTTCAACGATTTTTTACCAATTTCAACATCATTTTTGATGCAATGGTAAAGAAATATACGCGTGGAATTTTATTTTTATTAAGAAAAAAATGGATGGCATTTGCAGGATTAGCTGTTTTTGCAGGAATCTTCGTTTGGCTAATGAATACCACACCGAAATCCTTCGTTCCAAGTGAAGATATGGGTGGGATTTTTATGGATATCTCGCTTCCTATCGGTTCCAATGAAAACCGAACGAAAGCAGTGATGCAAAAAGTGGAAGACATCGTTAAAAAACAACCGGAAGTTCTGCATATTTTCAAAGTTTCCGGTCGGGGAATGATCAGTGGAAGTGGCTCGAATAACGGAATGCTCATCGTAAAACTGAAAGACTGGAAAGACAGAACCGATAAAGGCACCGACCTTCAATCCTTCGTTGCGAGGATGTACAAGGAAACTGCCGGAATCAAGGATGCGAAGATGACTTTCTTCGGAAGACCAACTCTGCAAGGTTTTGGTAATGCCGCAGGTTTCGAAATGCAGATCCAAGATCAGAAAGGTGGAAGTATTGCTGACTTGACGAAAGTGACCAATGATTTTATTGATAAGATGAATCAGCAACCTGATATTCAAAGGACGTTTACATCATTCAATCCGAACTATCCGCAATATATGATTGATATTGATATTGCCGCGACCAAAGCTGCAGGATTCTCTGTCAATGATATTTTGAGTACAATGCAAGGTTATTACGGTGGTGTTTACGCGTCGAATGTCAATCTTTTCGGGAAACAATACCGTGTAATTTATCAGGCACCTTTTGAAGACAGAGAAAATCTGGAAAGTTTCAATATGGTTCAGGTAAGAAATTCAAATGGCGATATGGCGCCTTTAAGCAGATTCATCACGGCAAGAAGAGTTTATGGTCCGCAAGCTATTGGACGTTTCAATCTATTTACTGCAATCTCAATCAACGGAACACCAAACCCCGGTTTCTCTTCCGGAGATGCGATTACTACAGTGGAAAAAGTGGCAAAAGAAACTTTACCTCAAGGTTATGGCTACGAGTTTTCCGGATTGACGAGAGAAGAAGTTACAGCTGGTGGACAGACGGTTTACATTTTCATCTTGTGTTGTGTATTCGTTTATTTCCTTTTGGCAGCGCAATATGAGAGTTATATCTTACCATTTGCAGTAATGTTGTCATTGCCGGTTGGTTTGGCTGGTGTAATGATGTTCAGTAGCTGGATTGGTGGTTCTAATAATATTTACACGCAGATTTCATTAATTATGCTAATCGGACTCTTGGCAAAGAATGCGATTCTAATTGTAGAGTTTGCCCTCGATGCAAGGAAAAAAGGCTACACGATCGCACACGCGGCAATCAGTGGTGCTAAGCAAAGACTTCGTCCGATTTTGATGACCTCATTCGCGTTCATTTTCGGTTTGATTCCATTGGCGATTTCAACTGGAGCTGGAGCTGTCGGTAACCAATCCATCGGAATTGGAGCGATTGGAGGAATGCTTTTCGGAACTATATTCGGAGTGTTTTTTATTCCGATTTTGTTTGCAGTGTTTATGTATTTGCAGGAAAAAGTGAGCAGCAAAAAAGTGTCTGATAAATACGAAGGCGAACTAAGCGAATAACCAAAAGTTGAGAACAATGAAACGCATAGCGTTGCATATGACCTCTTTAAAATTAAATCTAACAGATGAATTTAAAAAATCTAATCATATTAGCAGGTGTCGCTGGTTTCTTTTACTCGTGTAAAGTCACAGATACTTATAAAACTCCCGAGGTAGAGCAAAGCCGAAAGGACAATCTCTTCCGACAAAAAACCAATAGTGACAGCACGTCTGTTGCAAATGTAGGTTGGAAGCAGATTTTCACCGATGAAAAACTTCAAGGGATTATCAATAAGACTATTCAGAACAATCTGGATTTAAAAATAGCCGTTACTAGGATTCAGGAAGCCAGCGCGGTTTTCAAACAATCCAAACTTCAAAATCTTCCAAGTGTAGATGGTGTTGCTTCTATCACGGAAACTAAAAATAGTGGCGCAGCACAAGGTGGCAATTTTGTAATGCCCGATTTGTTGGTTTACAGATTGGGGATTTCCACAGGTTGGGAAATAGATGTTTGGGGAAGAATCAAAGCGCTGAAAAACTCAGCTTACGCAGGATTTCTTCAGACCGATGCGGCGAAACGTGCTGTTCAGACGCAAATGGTTGCGCAGGCCGCCAGTTTGTACTATCAATTGATTTCTTTGGATAAACAATTGGAAATCACCAAGCAAACCATCGAACTCCGTAAAAAAGATGTGGAAACTGTCGAGCTTTTGATGCACGCCGCTTATTTGACCGGCGCAGATGTGGAGCAGAGCAAGGCCAATCTTTATTCAGCACAGTTGACGGTTCCGGATTTGGAACTGCAAATCCAACAGACAGAAAATGCCTTGACTATTTTGATGAATGACAATCCGCAATCCATCGAGAGAAATTCCATTGATTCCCAAGTCGTTTACACCGATTTGAAAACCGGAGTTCCTGCATCACTACTGAAAAACCGTCCCGATGTTCAGGCTGCAGAATTGACCTTCCGACAAGCTTTCGAAAACAAAAATATGGCAATGGCGCAGGTTTATCCTACCATCAGCATCACGGGAACTTTGGGCTTATCGTCCAGAACTTTGGAAAGTTTTTTCACCAATTCTTTGTTTTACACACTCGGAGGAACGGTAACGCAGAATATCTTCCAAATGGGAACCAGAAAAGCACAGGTCAGAATAATGGAAGCGCGAAAAATGCAGGCCTACTATACATTTGAAAAGACATTATTGACAGCAGGTTCCGAAGTTTCAAACTCATTACTGTCTTACCAAAAAGCGAAAGAAAAAGAAAGCACAAGACAACTTCAAATCCAGTCTTTGGAAAAAGCACTGGAATACAACAAGGAATTGTTAACCTACTCATCCAATACCAATTACGTGAATGTGTTGACATCCGAGCAATCCTTACTGCAAGCCAGACTTTCCGGCGTGAATGACAAATTGCAACAATTGCAGGCCGTTACCGAATTCTACAGAGCACTCGGAGGCGGACAATTTTAGAGACCAAATTTTTACCTATTATATTTAAAACCTGACAATTTTGTTGGGTTTTTCTTTATTTAATATTAATCCTATCAAAAAAATCCTTAGTTTGGTAAGACCAAAAAAAATAAAGTATGAGCAAATTTTCAATCGAAGCTTTCGTCAACGAGACCAAAGAAAATTCACAGGAAAAAGACTATTTCGAGCTGGAGAAACCAGAACTTCTCGAAATCAATCTGAACAATCAGGCAGTCTGGACAAAGGCCGGAAGTATGGTGGGCTACGTTGGGAACGTCAATTTCGAAAGACAAGGAATGCTTTCCGGCGGACTGGGCAACCTTCTCAAAAAAGCAATTTCGGGCGAAGGCACAAAACTGATGAAAGCCGAAGGAACCGGCAGATTGTACGTTGCAGACAACGGCAAAAAGGTAAGAATCCTACACCTTAATAACGAATCCATTTCAGTCAACGGAAACGACGTTTTGGCGCACGACCAAAGCATCAAAAGCGACATCAAAATGCTGAAAAGCATCGCAGGTGTAATGGCAGGCGGACTTTTCCAAGTAAAACTTACGGGAACCGGTCACATCGCCATCACAACCCACGGGCATCCATTGACACTTTTGGTAACACCAGAAAATCCAGTTTTCACAGACCCAAATGCAACAGTTGCGTGGTCCGGAAATCTGACACCAGAACTCAAAACCAACGTTTCCCTCAAAAGCCTCATCGGCAGAGGAAGTGGCGAAGAATTCCAAATGAAATTTTCCGGCAACGGTTGGGTGCTGATTCAGCCATACGAGGAAGTTTACGTCGTAACAAAATAAATTTTTAGGAGCTTAATCCCGCTATTCGCTATATCTTTTTTGTCTTCAGCGTTTTGTCATTAGTAGAACATTTCACGAAAGACAAAAAAGGATGCCGCTACTATCGGGGCTATGAATGTCCAAAACCTCAGGGAGTTTTCTCTGAGGTTTTTTGTTTAGTTTTCCTCATTATAGAATCAATTAATCTCTAATTTCTAAAATCTAATCTCTAACTTCTGTTCAAAATTAGAAATCGTTAAATTTGCCCAATGTCTGCTTTAGAAAAATTCGGGGTCGAGATTTTTACGCAACACAATATCTTTGAAAGAATCTCCGCCGACAAACCTTTCCGTCCCGATAATCCTGCTTTTATCTTTATCAGAAGCGGTTCTATTAAACTGCGACAGCATTTCAGCGATCTCGAGCTGTCTGCCAATATGTTTATGGTGACCGACCCGCAGACTGTTTACGAACTCATTTCCGTAAGTGACGATTTCCAATCGAGAATGGTTTCTTATAAGAGAGAATTTATTTCAGCTTTGTCATTGAAATTCAACCGTTTAATAACGTACCGATATTTCCGTCAGCAGATGAATGTGGGCGTTCCTTTTCATCAGGATGATATGGATGTAGTTTGGAAAAGTGTCAATTTTTTAAAATATATTCTCGATTCTCAGACAGAGATGACTTATAAAAAGGAAATGGTGGAGCACCTTTTCTCGGTTTTCTGTTACCAAATGGCT
This sequence comes from Epilithonimonas sp. JDS, assembly GCF_021261315.1. GTDB lineage: Bacteria > Bacteroidota > Bacteroidia > Flavobacteriales > Weeksellaceae > Epilithonimonas. The sequence continues at coordinate 482,824 of NZ_JAJSAX010000002.1, read as the reverse complement.
GGGATTATATCCAACGAGGACAGCAACTCAATGAATCAGATGTCGAGACAGGAGGAAATTGTTTTCGTTTTTCTCAATGATTTGGCTTCTCATCATCATAATGACAGAACGGTGGAATTCTATGCCGAACGTCAGTCGATTACAACCAGACATCTTTCGTCGGTGGTAAAAGCCATTACCGGAAAGTCGGCGAGTCAGATTATTGCTTTAATTGTAATCAATGAGGCAAAGGTTTTATTAAACTCTTCTAAAAAGCCTGTTTCAGAGATTTCGACAATACTTGGTTTCAGCGACCAGTATTCGTTTTCTCACTTTTTTAAGAAACATCTCGAGGTCAGCCCTTCCCAATACCGAAATCAGTTCGAAGGTTAAAATCCTACATTTGAACATCTTTTTCCAAATCTCAAACATTTGTTTGAGATTGCATCCGTCGTAACTTTGCTTCGTAAAACAAGGTAAAATGACAAAGAACATTAAAACAGCACTATCACTCGTGATAGCTATTTTTCCTACGCTGTTTTTTTCACAAGAAATAAAACAGATGACAGCGAATGAAGTTGCCGAACTGGCGCTTCAGAATCACTATCAGTTAAAAGTTTCTGCGCAGAATATCAATATTGCCAAACAGCAGACCGATATTACAAAACTTCGGAAACTTCCTTCAATCACAGCTTCAACAACTCAATTCTATTTAGGAAACGTAGTGGCAATCGACAAAGATTTCTCTAACTCAACCTCGATTCCGATGCCTCATTACGGAAGTACGTATGGTGTGCAGGCTACTCAACTGATTTTCAAAGGCGGATTGGTCAATAAATCAATTGAACTGGCAGGCCTTCGTGAACAGCTTTCTGAACTGGATTTAGAAAAGAATCAGCAGGATGTGAAATTTTTAGTGATATCTAATTATCTGGATGTTTATAAAATAATCAATCAACAATCGGTTTTTGATAATAATAAAAAACTGGCTCAGCAACGTTTGAAGAACATCAACGATTTTTACAAACAGGGAATGGTAACGAGAAATGAAGTCATCCGTGGGGAACTGGCGATTAAAAATCTTGACCAAAGCATTCTGACTTTAGCCAACAACAGAAAAATCCTTAATTACAATTTAAATATCGGTTTAGGATTGCCTGCCGATACCGAAATTATTCCGGTCGAAAATTTAGAAAATAAAGAATCGGGAATTGGAATGGATTATTATTTAAATCTTGCTCACGACAGTAATCCACAATTGAAATCTGCGCAAACCAACATCGGCGTTGCCGACAAAAATATTGAAATTATCAAAACCGACAGAATGCCCACGCTTTCCGGTTTTGGTGGGTACAGTCTGCAAAGGCCGATTACCAATAGAAATCCTGTATTGGATATGTATGCGAGCGGTTGGCAGGGTGGAATTTCTTTAAGCTACAACATCGATAATCTGTATAAAACCAAAGAAAAAGTAAAGCTGGGCGAATTCCAGAAAATACAGGCTAATGACGCTTTGACTTTTACCCAACAGAATATTGATATGAATGTAAACGCTTCTTACGTCAAATATCAGGAAGCGATTCAGCAGGCCGATATTTTAAATGATGCGAAAAGACTGGCGGAAGAAAACTATAAAATCACTGAAGCAAAATACCTCAATCAGTTGGCGGTGCAGGCGGAAATGATTGATGCGCAAAACCAGAAACTTCAGTCAGAACTAGACTTTGCGAATGCGGAAATCAATGTACTGTATCAATATTATAACTTATTGAAATCTACTGGGACACTTTGATTTGGCGTGTAAATTTTCAAAAGAATTTTTTCTTTGCCCCAACCCTAAAGGGAGGAAAAATTCTCTTAAAAATTGGTCAAAATTACACCCTTTAGGGCTGGGGAAATAATTTTGAACAATTTTTAAATGACTAAAAGCAGTAATAGAAAAAAATAAATAAACATAAAATCAACAAGTTGATTTTATTAAGCTTGTACGTAAGCTTCGCGAAGCAAAGTTATTTGCCTTTGCATACTTAGAAATCAACAGTTTCAAGATAAAATCTTTGCGTTAAAAACGGCATTGCGAACTCAAAACATTTAATAAGAAAAACCTCTCTGAACGTCGTGTTCAAAAAAGATATAAAACAAAAACAATGGAAAACAAGGAACAAAATACTCAAAATACACAACCACAAGGGCCGGTAAAACCTGTGGTTTCAAGTGCTGAAGCCAAGAAAAAACAAAACAGGAAAAATAAAATCAGAGCCATCATTTCAAACGTTATCGTTTTTGCAGTAATAGGTTTCGGATTGTTTTGGCTGATTCGTCAGTACTTTCACATCGGCGACAAAACCTACACGGAAGCGGCCCAGGTGGAAGAATTTATCAATCCAATCAACACCAGAGTTTCGGCTTATATTAAAGAAATAAAATTCATCGAACATCAGCAGGTGAAAAAAGGCGATACATTGGCCATTTTGGATGACCGTGAAATCATCACGCAACTCGGGCAGGCGGAAGCGGCATATCAAAACGCATTGGCTCAACGTTCGGCTACAGGTTCTTCAATCAATACCGTTTCCAACAACGTCAGCGTGATGGAATCCAACATCGCTGGTGCAAAAGCAAGATTGTGGAACGCCGAACAGAATTTAGGCCGATACAAAAACCTTTTGGCGGCAGAAGCGGTGACGAGACAGCAATTTGACCAGGCTAAAACAGAGTATGATGCGCAAAAGGCAGCCTATGAAACGTTGGTCAATCAGAAACAGTCGGCCAACCTTTCGACAACCGAAGTGAAAAGTAAATTAGGAATCAATGATGCGGAAATTAAAAGAACAAAAGCTGCATTGGATATGGCCAAAATCAATCTTTCTTATACTGTTATCACTGCGCCTTACGACGGTGTGATGGGAAGAAGAACGATTTCTGAAGGACAGTTAATTCAACCCGGACAGCAAGTTGCCACTATCGTTTTAAACAATCAAAAATGGGTGACTGCCAATTTTCTTGAAAGCCAGATGCCAAATATTAAAATCGGTGAAAAACTAATGATGACTGCCGATGCATTAGGCGGAAAACAGTTTGAAGGTGTCGTAACCGCAGTTTCTGCAGCAACAGGTTCAAGATATTCAAGTGTACCTACAGACAACTCAACAGGTAACTTCATCAAAGTACAGCAGAGAATTCCCGTAAGAATCGAGTTTACAGACGCCAACAAAAAAGAAGATGTGGCGAAACTGAGCGCGGGGATGAATATGAATGTGAGCGTAGCAAGTAAAAAGTAAAAAGAATCAAGTAAAAAGTAGTGCGGTCGAAGTAAAACGATTTTGTTTTTAAAGAGAAAGTTTTAGTAATCAATGATTTAATTATTAAGGACTTCCAACACCTTGGCTCTTACAAACCTAAAATTATGTACAACAAAGGTCTTTTCAACGATTGGGTTCCGAAACCCGTACAGCTTCTAATGATGGTTTTACTGCTTATCGTGGTAATGCCTTTGGGAGGCGTTTACACCGGAAACATCAGTTTTATGGTGGGCGGAACCGGCGTGATGCAGGAATATTTTCTGTGGGCAAACTATGCCACCACCATTGGGATGGGAGCGTGTATGCCTGTGGTTTTAAGAATGAAAATGCGGTTCAAAGTCCGTGATAAATTGGTGATGTTATTGGTGCTTTTAGGATTGTTAAGTTATGTTAACTCGACCACTTTCGAACCGATGGTTATTGTGATGACCTCTTTGGTTATCGGATTTTTAAAAATGATGATTACCATCGAATTATTCCTTCCGTTAATGGCAATGCTGGGCGGACGTGGGATTTTTTACGGCGTTTTCTACACATTTGTTTTGATATTAAATCAGGTCTCAGCGTATTATGCGGTAGAAGTTTCAATACTGTACAACTTCCAGCAGTTCTTTATTTTGGCGGCTGTTTTATGTTTTGTCTTGGCATTGTTATGTTGGATTTTGATGCACGACAGATATTTTGCCTTAAAAGTTCCGTTGCACTACATCGATTGGCTCAGTATCATTTTGTTTGTCTCAACGTTTATGTTTTCGGCATACGTATTTTCGTTTGGAAAACAGCAGGATTGGCTCAATTCAAAAAATATCATTAACGCCAGCATTGCCGCATTTGTGAGTTTCGCTTTGTTGGCCATCCGTCAGTTAACTTTGAAGAGACCGTATATTTCATTTCATATTTTCACCAAAAGCAATGTGCTGAACGGACTGTTTATGCTCCTGTGGCTGGGAATGTTTTTGGGAACAACATCGCTTCAAAACATCTATTCTGTCGGAGTTTTGGGCTACGACCAACTGACGAATGCCAAACTGAATGTGATGATGACTCCCGGATTATTTTTAGCCGGAGTCATCGCAGTATTTTGGTTTAAAAAAGAAAGACCGCTCAAAATGTTCATCTTTTCAGGCTTCGCATCAATGACGGCTTATGCGATTATAATGTACTTTTCAATGGTATTGGAATTTAATTATGAAAGCTGGTACTTACCGATGTTCCTTAAAGGCTACGGAATGTGTTCGCTCTTTATCTCGGTTTGGTATTACACGTTAGACAAATTGGAACTCAACGAAATGCTGGCGGCCATCGGATTGGTTTTGGTATGGCGAACCTTCCTCGCGGTAGGATTTTTCTCAGCCCTGTTTTCGTGGTTTCAGTATCAGTTTCAAATCGTCAGTTTAGGAGATTTGGCAGTCTATATGGACGGAATGACCATCACGCCACAAACGGTTGCCACCAATATGAAAACCATTCAGCTCAACGCCATCATCTCCGCCAACAAAAAGATATTTGGCTATATTATCGTTGCCAGTTTCGGAGTAATGCTGTATGTAATTACCCATCATTTCGGAAAACGTACAGAATATTTAAAAGTCATCAGAATTCTTAACGGGAAGTCAGTCATCGCCAGACGCAGAGCCCGTGAAAGAAAGAAATTAGAAGAAGACCTCAAAGGCGCCACCGGTCCGGCCTTATAAAGAAACCTTGTTTTTACCCGTAAAGTCTCGTTTTGTTTTTCAAAGCGGGGCTTTACTTTTTATAGTTTAAGTCATAATAATTATCAAATATTAAATTATCGTTTAAGTTATAATAAGTGTTTTATGTTATCATATTGTGTTGTTTTTAGGAATAAAAAAGATTATTAAGTGGATAAAATTAATTATTTTGAATTATAATGTAATTTATATTATATTTACTTTAAACTAAAATTATGAAAGAAACTCTAAAAAATTTAGAAAATCTTCATGAAGTGTGGTCGGTTGCCAAGCCTAAGAAGTTTTCAGCTAATAACAGGATTAAGTTTGATGAGTTGACTAATTCAATTATGAACAGTGGTCCTTTTTATTATTACATTATTGATTTTTTTGATATGTCAATTTCCAATGTGAGTGATTCTATTTATGATATTCATGATTTCGAAGATAGAAAGGCAACATTTGACGACGTGTTAAAAGCGATGCATCCGGATGATGTTGATTTTGTTGTACGTGCGGAAGCTTTTTTAACTAAATTTTTTTCTGATACAATCAATCGGGAAAAACTTCTGACTTATAAAATAAGTTATTGTTTTAGATCCAAATTGAAAAATGGGAAATTCGGATTGTTCAATCATCAGGCTCTGATGCTGACGATGGATGAAAATGGAGGCTATGGAAAATCCCTGAATATTCATACCCATATCGATCATCTGAGTGATCGTAATACTTATAAGATTTCATTAATTGGCCTCAATGGTGAGCCTTCTTTTATGAATATCAGTCTGGATGACGATGGTCAAAATAAGATCGAATTCTCCAGACGCGAGATCGATATTATCAAACTCATAAGCGATGGTGCCAGTACAGATCTCATCAGTGATAAACTTTCCATCAGTCCTCTGACAGTTAAAAAACACCGGAGTAATATCCTTGATAAAGCAGGATGCAGCAATACCGCACAGCTGATCAAAAATTGTTTTCAGCAAGGAATAATTTAGTTTCTTTTCTCATCAAATTTTTCAAAAAAAATACTCCTTTTGGCGTATTTTTTTTTGTTTAGAAACGATATAGCTTTGTGCAAAATGGTAAATTTCAGATTCCGAATCTTTTTTAAAACTTACTGTCCATTAATTTTTCCTTCATTTTTTAATATTTCGATCATGAAAAAAATTTTACTTCTTTTTTACGGTTTTGTTACTATAGGTTTATCTGCGCAAGCTGGCATGTTGGATACGACATTTAGTAATACCGGAACAGGACTTAGTGGTAATGCTGATGATATCATTGTTCAGCCTGACGGAAAAATCTTAGTTTCCGGCTACTATTTTGCGTCGTATAATAATGTTTCCAGAAATCGCATCGCCCGACTTAATGCCAATGGAAGCCTTGATACTTCATTTGACCCAGGTTTTGGAGCAAATGCTTCTATCTATGATATGGCTTTGCAATCCAATGGTAAAATTCTCATTGCAGGAAACTTCACGACTTATAATGGAACAGCAATCAATAGAGTGGCAAGAATTAATGCGGATGGAACTTTAGATACTACCTTCAATCCTGGAGCAGGACCGGGAAATGTTGTTTATTCTCTTGTGTTGCAGCCTGACGGAAAAATTTTAATAGGTGGTAATTTCGTGACTTTTGGGAGTGCGGTTAGAAGATATATTGCGAAGCTTAATGCAGACGGAAGTTTGGATTCTTCTTTTGACACAGGTACCGGGGCAAATGGTAGTATAGATAATATGGTTTTGCAACCGGACGGAAAGGTCATTGTGACAAGTTATGGTTTTACCACTTACAATGGAATCTCAAGAAAACGTATTGCCAGACTCAATGCTGATGGAACATTGGATGTGAGTTTTGATCCGGGAAATGGAGCAGACGCTGATATTTATGCTGTTGCGCTGCAACCCGATGGTAAAATATTAATTGGCGGGCAGTTTAAAAATTATAATAATATAACCGCTAACAGGATTGCGAGACTACAAGCTAATGGAAGTTTAGATGCAACTTTCAACCAAGGTACAGGCGCAGATTGGCATATTAGCGACATAGTTTTACAAGCTGACGGTAAAATCCTGGCTGGTGGAAATCTGACAACTTACAATGGAACTGCCAGGAAATATTTTGCCAGGCTGAATGCAGGTGGAACTCTTGATACAACTTTTAATACTGGATCAGGACCTAATGATGTAATTGCATCTATTGCAGTGCAGCCGGATTCCAAGATCTTGATTTCGGGAAATTTCTCTTCCTACAATGCAACCAATAGATCGCGAATTGCAAGGATTTCTGCGGGAACGCTATCGGCGCAGGATGTTGATAAACATAATATGATTATCTATCCAAACCCTGTGAAAGACATCTTGCAAATCTGGAACAAGACCAGAAATGTTGAGAGTGCAGTGGTCTTTGACATGAGTGGCAGAAAGGTTCTAACCACTAAGGAAGTTACGAAAGTTAATATGAGCAAGTTACCCAAAGGTAATTATATTTTAATATTATACGATGGCAAGGGAATACAGTTGCTGAGCAGTCAATTCATTAAAGATTGAAATATTTTTTGATAATGTAATTTCACTTTAGAAATCAATTGAATGTTTTTGAAGTATGTTTCGATTTATTACCATGAGAATCTTGTAAAATTTTTTATTAAACATTTTTAATGTCACTTTAAAAAAATACTCCTTTTGGCGTATTTTTTTTTGTTTTCAGCTGACTTAATTTTGTTCTAATTAAAAATAAATTATTATGAAACTAAGATTATCAATTATTGCAGCTTCATTACTAATGATAGCAATACAGGCGCAGACTATTACATCATGGGCAAAACTTGCTCCATTAGGTAATAACTTTTCCAATAGAAGAGACGCCAATATGCTGGCTTATAATAGTGAGATCTACATTTTTGGTGGCTATGATAATATCGGTGGAGGCAAGGATTTTGCGAAGTATAATCCACAGACAGATCAGCTTACCATTTTGAAATCCTTTTCTTATGACACCGCCAATCCAACTTTTCAGGGAATGTTTGAAGTTGGTGGAAAGTTTTACACTATCTACACAGGTAGGATTTATATTTATGATGTTCAGACCGGTAATTGGACTTCTGCACCGCTTGATAATAATGTGGCACTTTCAAGAGTTGGTGGTGGATTTGTAATAGGAACGACTATTTATTATATTGATGAGCTTTCTGCGATGGTGGCTTATGATACCATCACGAAGACTTTTGCAAAAAAAGCTAATAAACCGGTAGCTAACATTAGAGGTTTCTTTGCCTTCAGTATAGGAAACAAAGGCTACATGGGAGGAGGGGCTGCTGCCAATTCTACTGCTTCATTCTACGAGTATGATCCTCAGACTGATGTCTGGACACCGAAAGCTTCTTTGCCAAAGGCTATCCACTACGGTGTGGGAACTGCTGTGAATGGTAAAGGATATGCCGGACTGGGAGTGACGACTTCTACGCCGATAGTTAATGCAAAATGGTATGAATATACGCCTGCATCCAATACTTGGGCTGAAAAAGCAGATCAGACTGGTGTAGGAGCTACATACAATCCTTCACTGGCAAGCATTGGAAATGAAATCTATGTTTATGGTGGCGGAGGTAGTGCAGGAGTACCCTACAGTGGTGTGATAAGGAAATACAATACTGCTACAAACCAATGGACAATCATAAAAAAATTGGGCGACAACCGGTATCAAACTGCAGGCGTATATCAGAACGGGAAAATCTACGTAGCAAATGGGTTCGATGGATTGGGGATTTCTCCTAATGATATTTTTGAATATGATATGGCTTCAAATAGCTGGAGTAAAAAGACAGATTTTCCTTCATATCACAGTCAAAATCCAATGAATGCAGCCATTATAAATGATAAGATGTATTTTGTTGGTGGATACAATCCTTACAATACTTCACAGCTTTACAGTAATGCAGTGTCAGAATACAATCTTACGACCAATACCTGGACTCAGAAAAATAACTACCCACTAAGGTTGGGCTATGTCTACACTTTGGTTTACAATAATGAGCTTTATGCTTTTGGTGGTATGAATAGCGGACAAAATAATTCTGCTGTCAGAAAATATAACCAGACCAGCGATTCCTGGATTTCCTTAGCATCTGCGCCGGTAGGGATGTCTACCTATAATGGAGCCCTGACTAAGATAGGAAATGAGGTTTACTATTTGGCTCTTAATGGAAATGATACCAACATTTACAAATATTCTCTTATGAATAACAGCTGGAGCACTGTAGCGCTAAATGTTCCTGTAGGTGCAGGTGCTGCAAGCGCAATATCTTTGAAACTGTTTGGGTATAATAACAAACTTTATATTAACCTGGGTTCTGTCATCAAAGAATATAATACAGCAACCAACCAGTTTGCCGGCGCTGATTATTTTTCTAACATTCCTTTTGTGGCTGATTATCAGTTGGTAGTTGACGTTCCGGATGGTGTGTTTTTCGGAATGGGCAGAAGGTTTGAGTATCCATCTGTGCATATATCCAACAGCTGGTCCAAGATGAGGTTTAATGCAGCTGTTTCCACAGATGTGGGTGTGTTTCAAATTGGTCTGTATGATGATGATTTGGGAGATGCCAATTATAATCCGATTTGTAATTTGGGTGTAAATCTGCAAGGCGCAAACTCTACCGCTGCTTTATATGATTTTAAAGGAAATCTGTTTGCAAGTATCATTGGGAATCAGCAAAGTGCTTTCAGTGCTTGTATTAAGGTTAATTCCCGCGCTTTGTCCTTGCCTTATTTTACACACGTCGATGGTAATAAAAGAAAAACATATCTTAACAAGAGTTATATCTTCAGTGTTAAAACCTCCGACGAAAAAGTACGTTTCTACTGGACTACTCAAGAGTTACAGGCATTTGTCAACAATTTTAATACAACTTATAATACTTCGAAAACAATCAATGATATTAAAATGGTGACCTACAGTAATTATCCTGCGGTTGGTGATTATGATCCACGTAATAATGCTGGCCTTATTAATAAAAATGTTGCTTATACAATTGGTCAGTATGGTTCTGATCTTTATTTTGAATCTACAGATACACTACACGATGGTGAGCTATATATGTATCTGGATAATGAGGTTCTGGCTACAGCGGAAACTAAAATTAATTCCTTAGCTCTCTATCCTAATCCGGTCAAAGATATTTTACATATTAAGACTGATAATGATGTAAAATCGGTGACTATTTATGATATTAATGGAAGACAGGTTTTTATGACTAAGGGTAGCAAGGCTATCAATGTCACAAATCTGATGAAGGGTAATTATGTCGTGAAGGTAGAGTCAGATAAAGAAATTAAGAGCTTCAAAATCATCAAAGAATAAACTAACTTTTCTAATTTTTCAATAAAAAAAAGAACCTGCAAAATCAATTGCAGGTTCTTTTGATTTATATTCTGTTAATGAATTTTACCCAATCTCAATTCCATTCCCAACCGTTTCATCAGGCGTCACAAAAGTCAACTTTCCGTCTGATTTTGTAGTAAGAAGGAACATTCCCTGAGATTCTATCCCTCTGATTTTTCTTGGTGCAAGATTCAATAAAATCATCACCTGCTTTCCAACCAATTCTTCTGGTTTAAAACTCTCTGCAACACCTGAAACAACTGTTCTCACATCAACGCCGGTATCCACAGTAAATTTCAGAAGCTTGTCGGCTTTTTCTACTTTTTCGGCTGTCAGAATGGTTGCAGTTCTCAAATCGATTTTAGTAAAATCATCAAATTGAATCTGATCTTTTTCCGGCAACAGGATTTTAGGAATCTGAGCTTCTGCTTCTGCGCCTTCGGATTGTGAAACCGTTTGAAGAGCAGTTGCTTTTTTGTTTTCCTCCTTCGTATTCTCTAATTTTTGAATTTGAAATTCTATCGTTGCATCTTCAATTTTTGAGAAAAGAAGAGATGCTTTATTGATTTGATGTCCGGTTTCGATCAGGATATTTTTAGTTTCAATGTCATTCCAGTTCAGTTTTTCAACATTAAACATCGTCAGCAATTTCTCAGAGCTGAAAGGCATAAATGGTTCTGATAACTGAGCCAAAGCCACCGCAATCTGCGCAGCAACAAATAATGAATGAGCTGCTTTTTCAGGATTATCCTTGATTGTTTTCCAAGGTTCTTCAACTTGCAGATACTGGTTTCCAAATCTTGCCAGATTCATCAGAGCTGTCAAAGAATTTCGGAATTCGAAGTTTTCTAAGTACTGAGCAATTTCTGCGGCCGATCTTTTGATTTCAACCAATTCTTCAGCGTCTGCATTTCCGGTTGGAATGACACCATCGTAATATTTATGAATTAAAACTACAACTCTGTTAATAAAGTTTCCGAAAATTCCTACCAATTCAGAATTGTTCTTCGTTTGGAAATCTTTCCAAGTGAAATTATTATCCTTAGTTTCCGGAGCGGAAGAAAGCAATGCGTAACGCAAAACATCCTGTTGTCCAGGAAATTCTTCTACATATTCGTGCGCCCAGACTGCCCAGTTGCGGGAAGTTGAGATTTTTTCATTTTCAAGATTCAGAAATTCGAAAGCGGGAACATTGGTTGGCATAATGTAATCGCCGTGAGCCTTCATCATCGCTGGGAAAATAATGCAATGGAAAACAATATTGTCTTTTCCGATGAAGTGAATCAAATCAGATTCCGGACTTTGCCAGTAATCTTTCCAGCTTTTCCCGGTTTTCTCTGCCCATTCTTGGGTAAAAGAAATATAACCAATTGGTGCATCAAACCAAACGTAAAGCACTTTTCCTTCTGCATTTGGTAAAGGAACAGGAACACCCCAGTTGAGGTCGCGCGTCATCGCTCTTGGTTTCAAACCGTCATTCAGCCAGGATTTGACTTGTCCGTAAACATTGGTTTTCCAATCGTCTTTATGACCCTCTATGATCCATTGGTTAAGGAAAGTTTCGTAGTCATTCAGAGGCAGATACCAGTTTTTGGTTTCTTTCAGGATCGGAACATTACCGCTCAACATGGAATGCGGATTGATGAGTTCAGATGGAGATAGGGTAGAGCCGCAATTTTCACATTGGTCACCGTAAGCATTTACGTTGCCACAATTTGGGCAGGTTCCTACAATGTAACGGTCTGCCAAAAACTCGTTGGCTTGCTCGTCAAAATATTGTTCGGAAACTTCTTCCGTGAATTTCTCCTTATTATATAATGTCTTGAAAAAATCCTGACTCACATCGTAATGTTTTGGAGAAGTCGTTCTGGAATATTCATCAAAAGAAATTCCAAGATCTGCAAAGGATTTTTTGATAATACCGTGGTATTTGTCCACGATGTCCTGAGGCGTCACGCCTTCTTTTTTTGCACGGATCGTGATTGGAATACCGTGTTCATCACTTCCGCAAATGAAAGCGACATCTTTTCCCAGTCTTCTCTGGAATCTCGCATAGACGTCTGCCGGGATGTAAACTCCCGCCAAATGCCCTATATGAACCGGTCCGTTTGCGTAAGGCAATGCCGCCGTAATCAATTTTCTGTCTGACATTATAATCTGAAATTAGATTTGCAAAAGTACGATTTTCCGTTTAAAAATAAGAGGCGTTTGGATATTATTAATTTGATGGCGAATGTTAAAAAGTGTTCGAATATCGATAATTAAAATTTTAACATTTGTTGATTTAGATTTCATTTTTCATTAATATAGGATTAATATTGGTTAATTTAGGAGAAGAAAACGTTAAACAATCGTTTGAAAAAATGTTAAAATTTTACATTTGGTAAAAAAGTGTTAAATGGTTTAAGTGTCTGATTTTTAATATTTAGTGATGTTAAAATTGATAATAACTATCTGGATTTATCAGTAAAATGAATAATTTTAAAAATATTTTAACAGAATGTTGTTTTTTTTATAAATTGCGAAACTAGATTGAATGTGATTTAGAAACAAATTTGAAAATAATATAAACCTTAAAAATTTATTTTTTGTGAGAAACTATAATGTATTAAAAATTGCTCCTGCATTCTTATTGCTCGGATCAATGCTACATGCACAACAAGGCACAGATACGGTGAAAAAAGAAACCGAGATCGAGCAGGTTGTGTTGATTGGTTATGGTAAGCAGAAGAAAGAAGATCTAACGGGATCTATTGCTTCTATTACTTCAAAAGATTTTAATGGTGGCTCTACGTCAGCAGACCAATTAATCATTGGTAAAGCGCCGGGTGTTACGGTAACTGGTAACGGTGGAAATCCTGGATCTGGAGCAACAATTAGAATCAGAGGTGGTGCATCTCTTACATCCTTGAATGATCCATTGATTGTGATTGATGGAATTCCAATGGATTTTTCTGGTATATCTGGAGCCTCTAATGCTTTAGCATTGATTAATCCCAATGATATAGAATCTTTTGATGTTTTGAAAGATGCTTCAGCTGCAGCTATCTATGGTAACAGAGCTTCCAATGGTGTAATTTTGATTACAACTAAAAAAGGTTCTGCAGGAAAATTGAAAGTTAACTTTTCTACTTCGGCTTCTGTTTCTACGAAGATGAAAAATGTAGATGTTTTAACCGCAGACGAATTCAGAAAATATGTGACGGAAAACGCACCACAACAGAAATACATAAATATGTTGGGGACTTCTAATACAAATTGGCAAGATCAAATCTATCAAGCAGCTTTTGGAACAGATAATAATGTATCGATTTCTGGGGGTATCAAAAAATTACCTTATAGATTGTCATTGGGCTATACAGAGCAAAACGGTATCGTAAAAACCAATGAATTCAGAAGAACTTCTTTTGGATTAAGTTTAACGCCAAAGTTTTTTGATAATCATTTAAGCGTAAATGCTAATATCAAAGGATCGATGACGGAAAACCGTTTTAATGCTGGCGTAATTGGTGCTGCACAAAAAATGGATCCTACACAGTCTATCTATGATTATTCTACACGAGGAAATAAAGTTAATAATTATTGGGAATGGTATCTGCCAGATTCTAATGGCGTGTTTGGGGATGCAATGAATGTGAATGGAACTTTGAATCCGTTGGGCTCTTTGTATGGTCGGAGAGATGTTTCTACTGTGTTCAGAGCTATTACAGGAGTACAATTGGATTATAAACTACACTTCCTTCCAGATTTGCATATCAATATCAATGGTGGCTACGATTATCAAAAGGGAACAGGTGCAGTTACAGAATTTCCGAATTATGGAGGTGTCGTAAGATCACAAAATTTGAACTCCCGCAGAGATTATGAACAAGAAAAAAGTAATAAATTGTTCGAGTCTTATCTTAACTACGTAAAAGATATTTCTGCAATCAATACAAAAGTTGATGTAATGGCAGGATATTCGTACCAAGCTTTCTCAAATAAGATACCCATTACAAGAACTTATTTTGGAAGTACTGTAACGCCAATGGGAAGTGAAACAGTTCCGACAGATGATGATCTAGTTCAAGTAGGTTTCTATGGTCGGGGTATTTTTACAATTGCAGATAAATACATCTTAACAGGATCTATCAGACGAGATGGTACTTCTAGATTTTATAATGGTACAGATGTTACAGATAATATGTGGGGGACATTTGCTGCTGCATCTGGAGCTTGGAAAATTAAAAATGAAAATTTCTTAAAAGATTCTAAAGTATTCTCTGATTTGAAACTAAGAGCAGGTTGGGGACAAACAGGACAAGCAGAAATTGGAACCTGGTATAACTCTTTTGCTTCTTATAGCTATTCAGAACCTGGAGCATCATATGGATTTGCTGAGCAATTCTACACAATGTTGAAACCATTACAAATCAACCCAATCCTGACCTGGGAAACCACAGAAACCACCAATGCTGGATTGGATTTTGGCTTTTGGAATAATAGAATCACCGGATCTTTTGATTGGTTCAAAAAGAAAACGAAAGATTTACTGGTTTATGTGCAAGTTCCCGCTGGAGAAGTTAGCAATATGAATAACAAAAATATCGGAGAGCTAGAAAGTGATGGTATTGAGTTCTTGATTAATATTAATCCTATTAAGACACAAGATTTTAATTGGGAATTTAGCTTTAATGTTGCTCATTATAATCCTAAAGTTACCAAGTTTAATGATGTAGCCGAAGGTTATGGTATTGAAACAGTAGGTGGGATTTCTGGAGGGATTGGAAACTACGTTCAGGCTCATATGGAAGGTTACAATCCTTATACTTTTAAAGTTTATCAACAAGTATATGATAGCAACGGAAAGCCATTAGAAGGAGTGTATGTAGACAGAAATGGAGACGGAAGGATTACTGTAGCAGATAAATATCTTTACAAATCAACAACACCTGACGCTACATTCGGTTTTTCAACAAAATTCAGATATAAAAACTGGGATCTTTCTACTTCACTAAGAGCAGTTTTAGGAAACTATGTTTACAACAACGCCGCATCAGAATCCAATGTTCAAAGTATTGCAACCAATGATTTTATGCAAAATATATCCAGTACAGCTGTAGATTATGGTTTTAAAACACCACAGTTCTGGAGTGATATCTTTGTAGAAGACGCATCATTTATAAGAATGGATAATTTGACTCTAGGCTACAACTTTGGAGATGTTTTTGGCAATGGTAGTAACCTTAAAGTCTTTGGTATGGCGCAGAACGTTTTCGTAATCACAGATTATAAAGGCGTAGATCCGGAGATTTTTGGAAATATTGATAATGGTTTCTATCAACGTCCAAAGATCTATTCATTAGGGTTAAACTTTCAATTTTAATAATTTAAGACATGAAAAATTTCAAAATAAAAAATAAATCAATTGCAACAGCATTTTTAGCATTTACACTGTCCGTAAGTTCTTGTGTTGATGATCTAAAACAAGAACCTAATATAGGGATAACTTCGGCAAGCGTCTTTAAAGACTTTAGTAATTATAAAAATATGTTAGCGAAGCTTTATGGCGGTTTGGCTGTGGGGGGACAATCTGCTGGTGATGGTAATGGAGACGTTGCGGGGATCGATGGAGGTTTCTCGATATATACACGTTTACTTTACACTCTACAGGTTATTACCACAGATGAAGCGGTAATTGGCTGGAACGATGGAACTTTGCATGAGTTTCATAAAATGATCTGGACACCTGCCAATGAATTCAATAATGCTATGTATTTCAGATTATTTACAGAGATTGCTTTTTGTAATGAGTTTATCAGAAATACGACCGATGAGATGCTAAGTACCAACGGTATTTCTGGAGCGAATGCAGACGAAGCGAGAGTGATGAGAGCAGAAGCCAGATTTCTTAGAGCTCAAGCATATTATCATCTTCTGGATATGTACGGTAATGTACCTTTTGTAGATGAAACAACTTTGGGAACAGTTCCAAAACAGATAATGAGAGCCGATCTTTTCAACTATGTAGAGGCGCAGTTAAAAGAAGCAGAAGCAGGATTAAAAGCTCCTAAAACCAATGAGTACGGTAGATTAGACAAAGCTGCTGCTTGGAGTTTAATGGCACGGTTGTATCTAAATGCTAAAGTTTACACTGGAACAGAAAGAAATGCCGATGTCATCGCTAATTGCGACAAAGTTATTTCTGCAGGATACGGATTGAATCCGAAATATGAGAATTTATTCTTGGCTGATAATAATGTTAACAACCCGGAGAATATATTTTCCGTTGTT
Organism: Epilithonimonas sp. JDS; assembly: GCF_021261315.1. Lineage (GTDB taxonomy): Bacteria > Bacteroidota > Bacteroidia > Flavobacteriales > Weeksellaceae > Epilithonimonas. Next base: position 466,188 of record NZ_JAJSAX010000002.1, on the reverse strand, counting down.
TATGACGGTGTTAGAACTCAAACCAATGGAGGTACAACTTACCTCGTACACGCTGCAATTGGTGGATCTATGGATCCTGCGCAGTTTGGAGTCAACGGAGGTTGGGGTGGTCTTAGAACTACCAAAGCTTTCGTGAATAAGTTTGAACCTGCAGATCTAAGAGGTCGGTTTTATAAAGATGGACAGACACTGGAGATCAACGATTTAGGCAACTTTAATGATGGCTATGCATTTATCAAATACAAAAATTTGAAGAGTAATGGTGGTGCAGCTCAAGATGTACAATGGGTTGATACAGATTTACCAATGTACAGATTAGCCGATATTTACCTTATGTACGCAGAAGCAGTTGTAAGAGGAGGCGGAGGTAGTATGAGTACTGCTTTAGGTTATGTAAATGCAATCAGAACAAGAGCAAATGCTTCAACAATCTCTGTGCTTAATCTTGATTTTATTCTTGATGAGAGATCAAGAGAATTGTCTTGGGAAATGACAAGAAGAACAGATCTTATTCGTTTTGGAAAATTCACTTCTTCAGCATATTTATGGCCTTGGAAAGGAAATGTTAAAGATGGTGTTGCTGTTGGTGAGTATCGTAACCTGTTTCCAATTCCAAACAATGATTTGGCCGTAAACCCAAATCTAAAACAGAATCCTGGCTATTAATCAACTAATTTATAAATAATGAAAAATAATATATTCAAACACTTTTTTCTTGCGACTGCGACTTGTCTGGGTCTGGCATCGTGTGAAGATCGTGAAATCATAACTGTAGAGAATCAGTCTGCTCCTATTTTAATGGATCTTTCTACTCAGAATTTGTTTTTGGATTCCAATTTTCCAGCAAATCCTGCGCTAACTATTAATTGGGACGCAGCAACGCTTACAGTTCCTGTTGAAGTAAAGTATCAAGTTGAAATTAGTGCAACAGAAGCATTCACAAATCCTCAACCTCTAATTTCTACTGCACAATCTCAAACTAACTCTTCATTCACAACGCTTGAGATGAATAATGCCGCAAAGAAAATAGGTTTGGTTCCGGACGTTGCTCAAAAAATGTACTTTCGGGTATCTTCGTTTGTTGGTTCAAACAGCGACTTGCTACAAGCTTCCAAAGTTACGTCCATAACGATAACACCATATTTAGCAAGACCATTGTATAATTATACAGATCTTTATCTGATAGGTGATGCAACTGCGGGAGGATGGGATAATCTTATCACCAATGGTAATTTGATTCCTTTGTTAAAGACATCATCTGGTACTAAATACGAATTTACTGGATTATTTAAAGTTGGAGGTTTCAAAATGATCAAAGTGAAAGGTTCTTGGGATGCTCAATTTGGTCTAGGTGCATCTGCTGGAGTACTAAGCACGGATGGTGGATCGGGCGATATCAAAATTCTTACAGAAGGTTATTATAAACTTACTGTTGATACTGCAGCTCTCACCTACACTATTGTACCAACAACCAATCCTGGAACAACTTATACAAATATTTCCATCATTGGAACTGCAACAAATGGTACGGATGTTCAACTTACAAAATCTACATTTGATGGCCACTTATGGACTGCAAAAAAAGTAAATTTAAAAACTGGTGTTTTCAAATTCAGAGCAAACAATGCTTGGGATGTAAATTGGGGCACAAATTCTGAGTATTTTGGAGTTGGAGTTGCAGGCGGAGCAGATATTCCATTGACTGCAGATTGGACTTACGACATTTATTTTAATGATGTCACAGGTAATTATACGGTCATTCCAACAGAATAACTTCAGCGTATTTTTTAATTTTAATAAAAACTTTATGAAAAATATATTTAAATATTTTCTTGTTGCTTTAGTCGCTGCTTTCGTTATTACTGCTTGTGATAATGACGCAGACAGAGACTGGACAAAACCAGAGGCTAGTTTCAAACTTTATGATACATCTCTAGGAAGCAACGTCTTGTATGAGACTATGAAAAATAATCCTTTCGTTATGACGTGGGATAAAACCGGAGCATCTGATTATACCGTAGTTTTTTCTAAAACTGAAGACTTTGCAACAAAAGCTACTTTAGGAACTGCTGCTACAAATACTTTTACAACCACAGTTGGAGATGTAAACAGCAAGTTTCTTCAGGCAGGATTGTCGCCATACGCTTCTTCTACAGTTTATGTTAGAATTGAATCGGGTTCAGAAGTTTCTAATGCAATCAGTTTTGCAGTGACGCCTTATCCTATAGCTATTCCTATTGTTACGGCTCCTGCTTCTGGTGCAAGTGTAACTTTAAACTCTGCAACACCTAATGCTACAGCAACTACTTTTACTTGGAACGATTATGCTAGCTATGGCGTGAATGTTTCTTATCTTTTGGAGATTGCTAAAAAAGGATCGACAACATATTATCCGGTAGCAACTGTTACAAATGCCAAATCATTTCCAATTTCGGTAAAAGATTTGAACACACTGGTTCTTAAAACTGGTGCAATGGCTGGAGTCTCTTCCGAGATGAGTGTTAGAGTCACAGCAACTACAGTTTCTACAGGAGGTACTATTACAAAAGTTTCCGATTTGCTTTCATTCAACACTACTCCTTACGAGATGGTATCTTACCTTTATGTTCCCGGAGCTTATCAGGGATGGTCTATAGATACTGCCAACACGCTTGTTTCTTCAACAAGTAATGGTGTATATTTTGGATTTATCGATTTTACAGCTGGCAATCTTGAATTCAAAATTACGCCTGCAAGAAGTTGGGATAATAGCTACGGTACGAATGATAACATCCATTTGCTTTACAACAATGGAGGTAATATATCTGCTACATCAGTAGGTTACCAAAAACTAACGGTCAATACCAATGATCTTACATTTGCCTTGGCACCATATGCAATGGGTCTTGTAGGAGATGCTACTACAAACGGCTGGAATGGACCAGATGTAGCAATGACTTGGGATGATTCAACTCTTTCCTGGACTGCAACTACAAATCTTACTGTAGGTAGCATGAAATTTAGAGTTAATGATAAGTGGGATGAAAACTATGGCGGAGCCAACGGTTCTGCGGTATCAGGTGGTGAAAATATTGCAATCACTACTGCTGGTACTTACAAAGTATCATTCAATCCATTCAGAATGACTTACACACTTGTAAAACAGTAATTGAATTACATTATCTATAAGAAAAGTGTTGCCTAGTTGCAACACTTTTTTTATATTGTAACACATATATAAACCTTAGAAAAAATGAAAAAATTCACCATTGGAGCAGCTTTGCTCTCTATGATGTTTACAGGAATCAATGCCCAAAGTTTGAAGTCTCCGGACGGCAAATTCGAAGCAAATTTTCAACTGAAGAACGGCGTTCCATTTTATAATTTAAAGTACAATGGAAATGTTGTTGTAGAAGATTCCAAATTAGGATTGAGACTTTTCAAAGACTCATCCATCAAGTTCGCTTCAGAGATTGCAAAACCGGAAGATGCAAGTTTTGACCTTAATAATGGCTTTACAAAGACAGCCGAAAAAAGAGATTCCAAAAACGAAACTTGGCAACCAATTCTTGGTGAGAAAAAGAATTACATCAATGATTATAATGAGTTGGCGGTGACTCTTAATCAAACTTCGTCTGACAGAAGCATCGTTATCAAATTCAGATTGTTCAACGACGGTTTAGGTTTCAGATACGAGTTTCCTCAACAGAAAAACCTGAATTATTTCGTCATCAGAGAAGAAGATTCCGAGATTGATTTTCCTACTGATATGAAAGCTTGGTGGATTGTGGCAGATTACGACTCTCAGGAATATCAATATCAAACCACAAAAATCTCCGAGATTCCAACACAATGGCCAAAAGCTTTTGACTCAAACGCATCTCAGACCTTAATCAAAAATGCTGTTCAATCACCTTTGATGTTGAAAAAAGAAGGCAAAGAACCTCTTTACGTGAATGTTGGCGAGGCGGCAGTTCTGGATTATCCGGCTTCTCATTTGGAAGTGGACGCTCAGAATTTCAAATTCAAAACACATTTGACGGCTGACAGACAAGGTGCAAAAGGTTACATCCAAACACCTTCTACAACGCCTTGGAGAACCATCATCGTTTCGCCGAAAGCGGAAGTGGTAATGGATTCCAAAATGATGTTCAACCTGAACGAGCCTACAAAATACAAAGACACATCTTACATCAAACCAACGAAATATATGGGCGTTTGGTGGGAAATGATTATCGGAAAATCCCAATGGGCGTATTCTACAGCAGAAAATGTTCACATCGGAAAAACCGATTTCTCCAAACTGACACCTAACGGAAAACACGCCGCCAACAATACAAAAGTCAAAGAATATATCGATTTTGCATCGGCAAACGGTTTCCAAGGCTTGTTGATAGAAGGCTGGAACACAGGCTGGGAAGATTGGTTCGGACATTCCAAAGAATTCGTTTTCGATTTCGTCACACCTTATCCGGATTTTGATTTGAAGATGTTGAACGACTACGCACATTCCAAAAACGTAGATTTGATTATGCACCACGAGACCTCAGGCTCCGCTTCAAACTACGAAAGATGGTCTGAGAAAGCCTTCGAAACAATGAACAAATACGGTTACAAATCCGTAAAAACAGGTTACGTAGGCGACATTATCCCAAGAGGTGAACACCATTATTCGCAATGGACCATCAACCATTATTACAGAATTGTAGAAAAAGCAAACGATTACAAAATTATGGTCAACTCCCACGAATCCGTTCGTCCGGGTGGAGAAAGCCGTACTTACCCGAATTATATTTCTGCAGAAGCCGCTCGTGGAACAGAGTACGAAGCGTTCGGCGGAAACAAGCCGGACCACCAGACGATTCTGCCTTTCACCCGTTGGATGGGCGGTTCTATGGACTACACGCCAGGGATTTTCCAGACCAAATTGGACTACTATTTCCCAGGCGACAAGCGTTTCGTTCAGACGACTTTAGCTAAACAATTGGCGCTTTACGTCGTGATGTATATGCCTCTTCAGATGGCGGCAGATTTACCGGAAAACTACGCCAAACATATGGACGCATTCCAGTTCATCAAGGACGTTGCGGCAGATTGGGACGACACCAAAATCCTTTCTGCGGAACCTGGCGACTACATCCACACAGCGCGTAAAGCCAAAGGAACTGAAAACTGGTTCGTAGGCGGTGTGACCGACGAAAATCCAAGAGACTACACCGTAGATTTCTCATTCCTGGACAAAGGTAAAAAGTACGAAGCAACAGTTTATGAGGATGGAAAAGATGCCGATTACATCAACAATCCGCAGAGTTACAAAATCTACAAAAAGAAAGTGGACAGCAAAACCAAACTTCCAATCCACTTGGTAAGAAGCGGTGGTTACGCCATTTCCCTGAAAGCGATAAAATAATAAGAAATTCCCCTTCCCTGAAGGGGAGATTTTCGAACTTGTTCGAAAATCGGGGGTAGTTTTTTTAGGAGCTATTTCCCGCTTTCCGCTACTACTCCTCGCGCCACAGCTTTTCCCAAGGCTTGCTGTGGGGTAACCGCTGCAATCGGGGCTATGGGTTTCCACTTCAATCAAAACTTTGTCAAGGTTCAACGCTTTGACAAAGTTTTTTCCATCATTCAGCAATAAATTGTTCACAGAATACTGATTAAAAACCATCAACTGTCAACCATCAGCCATCAACTAAAAATGAATTGGATTTCCAAACTTTTCAACAAACAAAACATCTTCCTTTTCCTATTGATTGGAATGGTCATCTTGGCCAAGGTCATTCCCTTCCACGAATCCTACAACCAGTATTTCAATCTGGCCGGATTCATAGATTGGGGAATTGCAGGAATTTTTCTTTTGTATGGACTCAAACTTAATCTAAAAGAAGTCGTAAAAGATGTCTCCAACTGGAAACTTCATTTGCTGATTCAATCGGGAACTTTCATTATTTTTCCATTGTTGGCATTGCTGTTTTATCCGTTTTTAAAAGACACGGCTTATTATAATATATGGCTCTCAGTTTTCTTTTTGGCAAGTTTACCTTCCACGGTTTCATCATCGGTTGTAATGGTTTCCATCGCAAAAGGAAATGTCACATCAGCGATTTTCAATGCTTCGATTTCAGGAATCATCGGCATCGTAATGACGCCGCTTTTGATGAGTTTTTTCCTGACATCAAATGGAGAAGGAGGCAATCAATCCGAAATCATCCAGCAATTATTACTCAAAGTTTTGCTCCCAATCATCTTAGGAATTTTGCTTAATCCTATCTTCAAAAAATGGGTAACCAAATATGCGAATGTCATTTCAGAATTCGACAGACTGATTATTTTACTAATTGTTTACGAAAGTTTTTCAACAGCATTTGTAGAAAATATCTTCGTTTCTGTACCTTCATTGGTGTTCGTTGCTTTGGCTTTAAGCGTTGTCTTTTTGTTTTTCGCCACTTACTACATTTTGAAATTCATTGCCGAAAAACTGAACTTCAAACCAAAAGATGTCATCACAACTACATTCTGTGGTTCGAAGAAATCCTTAGTTCACGGAAGTTTATTCCTGTTGGTTTTAGGAATTCCGGACGAGCAGAAAGTTTTGTTTTTGCTGCCAGTAATGATTTACCACAGCTTCCAATTATTCTACGTTAGTTGGCTCGCCAACAAAATCGCAAAAAGAACAGAAATTGTTGAGATTTAAATCAATATTTAAACATAATTATTCACTTTAATAATTTTTGAACAAACAATAATCTTTGATGAGTTTTACGTCCTTGCGAACCTTAAAAACAGTTAGTTAATTAAAAAAATCCTTGCGGACTTTGCGTTAAAATTTCTCATTACTATCAAAACAGAATTTCAAACAATTTAATTTTCAATAGTATCTGAATTTTTATTAAATTTAATATAGACCTTAAAAAATATTTTATGAAAAAAATAATCACATTTTCTTCAATCATCCTTTCATCCATTTTCTATTCTCAGGTTCAGAAAGTAGAACCTGCATTCTGGTGGAGCGGAATGAAGAATCCGGAACTACAACTCTTGGTGTACGGAAAAGACATCAACAACCTTCAACCCGAATTCTCCAACGGAATCAAAATCAAGGAGGTCAAAAAAGTAGAAAATCCAAACTATCTTTTTGTAACGATTGATACCAACGGCGTTCAACCAGGAAAAATAAAATTAAACTTCAAAAATGGAAATAAAACCGTAAAAACCATTGATTACGAATTCAAACAAAGACAACAGAATTCTGCCAACAGAGATTCTTACACTTCGTCAGACGTAATGTATCTGGTAATGCCGGACCGTTTCGCCAACGGAAATCCGAAAAATGACAACACACCAGACACAGCCGAGAAATCTGACAGAACAAAAACGGGCGGCCGTCACGGTGGCGATATTGCCGGAATTGTAAAAAACCTGGATTATCTAAGCGAATTGGGTGTCACCACACTTTGGAACACACCATTGTTGGAAGACAACGAGCCAAGCTATTCTTACCACGGCTACGCACAAAGCGATTATTACAAAATCGACCCGCGCTACGGAACAAATGATGACTACAAAAATCTGGCTGACGAACTTCACAAACGCAAAATGAAGCTCGTGATGGACTATGTCACCAACCATTGGGGTTCAAAAAGTTGGATTATCCAGGATTTGCCTGCGAAAGATTGGATTCATTATTGGGAAGAAGGAAAAAACGGTTTCCAGAGAAGCAATTACAGAATGACCACACAGTTTGACACCAACGCAGCAAAAGTGGACGAAGCCGCTTGTATGGACGGCTGGTTTGATACCACAATGCCGGATATGAATCAAGGTAATCCAATGGTTGTCAATTATATGGCTCAGAACGCGATTTGGTGGATAGAATTTGCTGGACTTGACGGACTTCGAGTTGACACTTATTCTTACAACGACAAAAAAGGAATAGCAGAATGGACAAAACGTATCACAGACGAGTATCCGAAATTCAATATCGTTGGTGAGGTTTGGATGCAAGACCAGGCTCAAATGGCGTATTGGCAGAAGGATTCCAAAATCGCAGCGATTGAAGGTTATAATTCCCATTTGCCTTCTGTAATGGATTTTACATTGTTTGATGCTGTTGGTCAGGCTTTCAAAGAAGAACCCGGATGGGACGCAGGAATGCAAAGAGTTTATGGCAATTTTACGAATGATTTCCTTTATCCCGACATCAATAATATCTTGGTCTTCGCAGAAAATCACGATACGAACAGATTGAATCAAACCTATCCAAATGTTGCAGATTACAAACTCGCAATGAGCTTAATCCTGACCGTTCGTGGGATTCCACAATTGTACTACGGTTCCGAAATCGGAATGGCTGGCGACAAAGGAAAAGGTGGGGACGGAGAGATTCGTCAGGATTTTCCAGGCGGTTGGGCTGGCGACAAAAACAACGCTTTCACAAAATCTGGTAGAACGGCTTCTCAAAGTGAATACTTCGATTACACCAAAAAAATCCTGAACTGGAGAAAGGGAAATGAAGCCATTCACAAAGGAAAAACCTTGCATTACATTCCGAACAACAATGTTTATGTTTACTTCCGCTACACCGATAGCAAAAGGGTAATGGTAGTTATCAATAACAACAAAGAAACTCAAAACCTGGATTTGAAGCGTTTTTCCGAAGGTCTTAATAATTTGACAAAAGGAAAAGACATCCTTTCCGACAAAGATTTCGATTTGAAAACAAATTTATCTGTCGCTGGAAAATCTTCATTAATTTTAGAACTTAAATAAAATTAAATATGGCGAATTTGCCATAATTAAAATTAAGCTTGATTCAAAAATATAATCAAAATGAAAAAAACAATTTCACTCTTTTTCCTGTCGGCGTTCTTAATGTTCTCAAATACATTATTAGCCCAGAAAAAAGGCTTTTACGAAAATGTTCAGAAGAAGAATATCAACAAATTATTAGACGATTTCAACACACTTGCAGCGAATGCAGATTTCGATAAATACTTCGATTGTTTCGCAGAAGAATCTACTTTCATCGGCACAGACGCGACTGAAGTATGGAACAAAAAGGAATTCAAAGAATGGGCAAAACCATTTTTCGATAAAAAAACAACCTGGAATTTCAAATCTTTGAAACGAAATATCTACTTCAGCAAAGACGGAAATTACGCGTGGTTCGACGAAATACTTGATACCCAAATGAAAATCTGCAGAGGCTCCGGCGTTGTCGAAAAAATCGGCGGGAAATGGAAAGTGAGACAATATGTTCTGTCGGTAACAGTTCCGAATGAAGTGGTGGACGAAGTGACAAAAATCAAAGCACCAATTGAAGATGCGTTGATTCAGAAATTAAAATAATAAAAAAACCTTAAAAATAAACAATGATAAAAAAAGTCAAACCAAATCTTTCCATCGCTCAGATTATCAATATGAGTATGGGATTTTTGGGAATCCAGATGGCATTTGGATTGCAAAACGGAAACGCGAGCCGTATTCTCGCAAACCTTGGTGCTGACGTTCACGAGCTTTCGTGGTTCTGGTTGGTGGCACCAGTGACAGGATTGATTGTGCAACCAATTATTGGTCATATGGGCGATAATACGTGGAGTCCGCTTGGTCGTAGAAAACCCTACTTTTTGATTGGAGCGGTTCTCTGTGCGATTGGATTGGTTCTCCTTCCAAATGCCGCTTCCGTAACACATATGATTGCTGCAAATGTTTTGTTGTTAGCCGTAATTTTCCTTGCAATGATGGACTTTTCTGTCAATATTGCAATGGAGCCTTTCCGTGCTTTGGTGGGTGATATGTTGCCGAAACATCAGGGAACTTTAGGTTTTTCAATCCAAACCATTTTGATTGGAGTTGGAGCCGTGATTGGTTCGGAAATGCCAAATTGGTTAACGAAATTAGGTGTTTCAAACGTAGCAGCAGAAGGTTATGTGGCAGACAACGTTATTTATGCATTTTATGTTGGCGCAACTGTTTTGATTGTTTCAATTTTGTACACGATTTTCACGACAAAAGAATATTCTCCAGCAGAGTTTGCAGAATTCGAAGGCGGAAAAGACGTGGTAGAGGAACCTTCGAAGTTTTCTGATATGTTCAGAGATTTTGCAAATATTCCGAACTTGATGAAGAAATTGGGAATCGTACAATTCTTCTCTTGGTTCGCGCTTTTCACGATGTGGGTTTTCACAACCAGTGCTTTGGCAACGCATCATTTTGGACTTTCACCAGAAGATACAAAATCGGTTGAGTTTAATAAAGCTGGAGATTTGACTGGACATTTATTCGGTCTTTATAATTTATTTGCGATTCCATTTGCATTCTTGTTGACTCCAATTGCTAAAGCGATTGGGAAAAAACAAACGCACGCATTGGCTTTGGCAAGTGGAGGTTTAGGATTGATTTCGATGTATTTCATCAAAGATACTTCGATGCTGTGGATTTCGATGGTAGGATTAGGTTTTGCTTGGGCAAGTATTTTGGCGATGCCTTACGCAATGTTGATTGACGCTATTCCACAAAGAAAAATGGGTGTTTATATGGGGATTTTCAATTTCTTCATTGTCGTTCCTCAAATTATCAATGGTGTTTTTGGAGGACCAATAGTTTCGAAGCTTTTCGGAAATATGGCCATTGATTACGTTGTCGTAGGCGGTGCTTGTATGTTGTTGGGTGCTTTGATTACTTTGATTTTCATTAAATCTCAGGAAGAATCACCGAAAGAAATTGAAGAAGAAATTCAACAGGTTCATTTTTAATGATAAAGTAAGTTGACAAACTTAGCTTGTCAAAGTGTCTGCAAATATAAAATCCACCAATCGGTGGATTTTTCGCTTTTACTGATTAAAATTTCATCAAAAATTAAAATTCAAAACCAAAATTTTGGATTCAAAGTAAAATTTTAGGCATCGTAATTTTTTCAGCTTTCAAAACTTGAAAATCAATACTTTATCTCTGATTTTGGTTTTGATGAATATCGTATAAAATCAAGTATTTTATATGTTTTCAATACTTTTAAAAAGAAATTTTTGTGAAAACATCAATGTTTATTGGAATTAGTTTATACATTTGTACCGTTGAAAACAAACAGATGAATAGCACAATCATTATTCTTGTCATTCTTGTCATTATCGGATTCCGGTGGTGAGTGATGGCTTGTACTAATTATTGAATTGAAATAATACAGACCATTCTCACTGCGAGGATGGTTTTTTATTTTCCTGAATCTAACAAACAAATATAAAATCGATACAAAATGTATTACAATGACGACAGTGTTCTCTTTTTTGATGGGGAATATGTAAAAGCAAAAGAAGCCAAGACCGACTTGTATGGTCAATCGTTACACTACGGATATGCTGTTTTCGAAGGGATTAAATCTTATAAAACCGCGAACGGAACCAAAATTTTCAAAGCGGAAGAACATTACGACAGGCTCAGAAGGTCTGCCCAAACGATGATGATGCCTTTCGATTATTCTACCGAAGAAATGGTGGAAGCAACTTACAAATTATTGGAAATTAATAATTTATCAAACGCATACATTCGTCCACTCGTCATTTGTTCTCCAAATATGGCCTTGTCAAAAGGACAAAAAAGTTATCTCGTCATCGAGGTTTGGAATTGGGACAATGGTTATATGGCCAATCAAATGAGAATTATGACATCATCATTTGAACGTCCAAATCCAAAAGCTTTCAAAGTGGAAGCAAAAGTGAGCGGTCATTATGTAAACTCGATTTTGGCTTGTCAGGAAGCAAAAGACAAAGGTTTCGATGAAGCTTTGGTTCTGGATGCTGATGGAAATGTAGCCGAAAGTTCCGGCGCTAATATCTTCTTCGAAAGAGACGGCAAACTTTTCACACCTGCAAAAGGAAGCATCCTTCCAGGAATTACAAGAGCAACAGTTTTCGAAATCTGCGACCAACTGGGAATTCCTTACGAGGAAAAATTCTTCAAACCAGAAGAAATGAAAGGTGCAGACGCCGGTTTTTTCTGTGGAACGGCAGCCGAAATAGTGGCATTGGGTTCTCTTGATGATGTTCCTTTCAAATTGAACTGGGAAGAGAGTTTAGCATCGAAAGTTCAGAAAGCTTATCGTCATTTGGTGTTAGAAGAAGATTATTCTTATTTAAAATCAGACTTGCAATATGTGTAATGTAGAACTGAACAAATATTCCAAAACGCTTACGAAAGACCCGACGCAACCTGCAACTCAGGCAATGTTTTACGGAATTGGTTTTGAAGAAGAGGATTTCGACAAAGCGCAAATTGGAATCGCAAGTATGGGCTACGACGGCAACACTTGCAATATGCACCTGAATGGTTTGGCTGAAATCGTTAAAAAAGGCGTTAAGGAACAAAACTTAGTTGGCTTAATGTTCCACACCATCGGAATCAGCGACGGAATGACCAATGGAACCGACGGAATGCGTTATTCGCTCGTAAGTCGTGATATCATTGCAGATTCCATCGAAGCGGTTTGTGCCGGTCAATATTATGACGGATTAATCACAGTTCCGGGTTGCGACAAAAATATGCCGGGTTCTTTGATGGCAATGGCTCGTCTCGACCGTCCTTCGATAATGGTTTATGGCGGAAGTATTGCGCCGGGACATTACAAAGGTCAGGATTTGAACATCGTTTCGGCTTTCGAAGCTTTGGGAAACAAAATCGCAGGTAAAATTTCTGACGAAGATTTCAAAGGTGTGATAAAAAACTCCTGCCCAAGCGCCGGTGCGTGTGGCGGAATGTACACAGCAAACACAATGGCTTCAGCAATCGAAGCACTGGGAATGAGTTTGCCGTATTCGTCATCTTATCCAGCTTTAAGCAAAGAGAAAAAAGAAGAATGCCAGTTCGCCGGACATTACGTCAAAATCCTTTTGGAAAAAGACATCAAACCATCCGATATAATGACGCCAAAAGCTTTTGAAAATGCTTTAAGGCTAATTATGATTTTGGGTGGAAGTACGAATGCGGTTCTCCATTTTATCGCCATCGCAAAGTCCATCGGCTATAATTTGACTTTAGATGATTTTCAAAAAATCAGCGATGAAACACCATTTTTGGCTGACCTCAAACCAAGCGGAAAATACCTGATGGAAGACCTTCATAACGTTGGTGGCGTTCCAGCGGTGATGAAATATCTCTTGGATTTAGGCTTGCTTCACGGCGATTGTTTGACAGTAACAGGAAAAACAATTGCTGAAAATCTGGAACACGTCACTTCGATTATCGATAGACAACAAAATATCATTCACGATATCAAAGACCCAATCAAAGCGACAGGACATATCAGAATTTTGTACGGAAATCTTGCTGAGAAAGGCTCTGTAGCAAAAATTACAGGCAAAGAAGGCGATTATTTCAAAGGTACAGCCATCGTTTTCGACGGCGAAAAAGAGTTCATCAAAGGCATCGAAGATAAAAAAATCAAAGAAGGAAATGTAGTCGTTATCAAAAACGAAGGTCCTAAAGGCGCACCCGGAATGCCGGAAATGCTCAAACCAACTTCCGCTTTAATGGGTTCCGGTCTCGGCAAAAATGTAGCCTTGATTACAGATGGCAGATTTTCCGGAGGGACGCACGGTTTCGTAGTCGGTCATATCACACCGGAAGCTTTTGCCGGAGGATTGATTGGCTTGATAAAAGATGGTGATGTGATAGAATTGGATGCCGAAAAAAACACCATCAACGCACTTCTCTCAGACGAAGAAATTAATAAAAGAAAAGCCGAATTCCAGCAACCAGATTACAAAGTGAAGCGTGGAGTGTTGTACAAATATGCCAAATCTGTAGCAGACGCATCACAAGGTTGCGTCACCGATTTGTAAAATTATAATAGATGAAATATCATTTTGGGCAGCTATTTCCGCCCTCTGTTCCCAATCTTTTTTGCCTTGGCTTTTTCCATCGCAAAAAAAGAATTTCCACTCAGGTCGGGCTGCAATCGTATGGCGTTCTAAAAATAATTTAATCTCAAAGAATTCAAAAGATTCAAGATAAGTAATTGTAGAGAAAATCTACAGTAAAAATAAAAAGACTTTAAAATGAATGATACTATTTCAAAAATAAAAAACACAGAATCAGAGTCTCAGAAAACGATAGAAATCAGTGGCTCAAAAGCTGTTTTAGAAGCGTTGTTACAGGAAAATGTACATACTATTTTCGGTTATCCTGGTGGTGCCATTATGCCAATCTATGATGCTCTGTACGACTATTCCGACAAACTGAAACACATTTTGGTTCGCCACGAGCAAGGCGCGATCCACGCAGCTCAGGGATTTGCGAGAACTTCTGGGAAAACAGGCGTTGTGTTTGCAACGAGTGGTCCGGGCGCTACGAATTTGGTGACGGGCTTGGCCGATGCAATGATAGACAGCAATCCGATTGTGTGCATCACGGGTCAGGTTTTTGCCTCACTTTTGGGAACGGATGCTTTTCAGGAAACAGATGTCATCAACATCACAACGCCAGTCACAAAATGGAATTACCAAGTCACGGATGCCACAGAAATTCCTGAAGCGATTGCCAAGGCTTTTCACATCGCAAGCACAGGTCGTCCAGGTCCGGTTTTGATTGACATTACCAAAAATGCTCAGATACAATTATTCGAATATCTGGGATATAAAAAATGCAATCATATTAGAAGTTATCGCCCCGAACCGGAAATTAGAAACGAATATATCGAGCAAGCTGCAGAACTCATTAACCAAGCCAAAAAACCATTTGTCATTTTCGGACAAGGCGTGATTTTAGGAAAAGCAGAAGAGGAATTCAAAACGTTTGTTGAGAAAACAAATCTTCCCGCAGCAGCGACTGTAATGGGATTGAGTGCGTTGGAAACCACTCATCCGTTACACGTCGGAATGTTGGGAATGCACGGCAATTATGCACCAAACCTAATGACAAACGAATGCGATGTTCTGATTGCGGTCGGAATGCGTTTCGATGACCGAGTGACTGGACGTTTGGACAAATATGCGAAACAGGCTAAAATCATTCACCTTGATATTGACCCTGCCGAAATCGATAAAAATGTGAAAACCACAGTTCCGGTTTGGGGAAATTGCAAAAAGACTTTACCGATGTTGACGGCGCTTCTCACAGAAAATGACCATTCAGCTTGGCTAAATGAATTCCGTGAATTGGAAAAAGACGAAATCAAAGAAGTTATCCAGGAAGAACTCAATCCAACATCTGAAGTTTTGACGATGGGAGAGGTCGTCAAAGTTCTGAATGATTTAACGAACGGCGACGCAATCATCGCAACAGACGTTGGTCAACATCAGATGGTCACGTGCCGATATGCAAAATTCAATCATTCAAAATCTAGCGTAACATCAGGTGGTTTGGGAACGATGGGATTTGGTTTGCCAGCTGCGATTGGCGCTTGGTATGGCGCACCGGAAAAAACAGTTGTTGCCATTATCGGAGATGGCGGATTCCAAATGACCTTGCAGGAGTTGGGAACGATTATGCAGTTCGGAGCGAAAGTCAAAATTATGATTCTCAACAACGAGTTTCTGGGAATGGTAAGGCAGTGGCAACAATTGTTCAATGATAGACGCTATTCTTTCGTGAATATCACAAGTCCGGATTTTGTCGCAGTCGCAAAAGCTTATTACATCGATGGACAAAGGATTTCTGACAGAGAGAAACTAAAACCTGCTTTAGAAACAATGCTGAATCACGACGGCGCGTATCTTCTGGAAGTAATGGTTGGAAAAGAAAATAATGTATTCCCAATGGTAACTCAGGGTTCATCGGTTTCCGAAATTCGTTTAAAATAAATTTTCAATTAGTAAGAACCCAAAGGGTTCAATATCAGTAGCCGTAGGTGAAACCTATGGAATCAAATACGGAATCAATACAAACGTAAAATGGAAAAACAAGAATTTACCATCACATTATACACCGAAAATTCTGTAGGGTTAATCGGCAGAATATCAGGGATTTTCTCTCGAAGAAAAATCAATATCGAAAGTCTGAACACGTCGCCTTCCGAGGTGGATGGCATTCACAGATTCACGATTGTCATTAATGAAAATGATGAGGTCGTAAGAAAACTTTGCCGACAACTCGAGAAGCAGATTGACATTATGAAAGCCTATTTCAACACAGATGATGAGATTGTCTGGCAGGAACAGGCACTTTACAAAGTTCCGGCAAGTGTGGTGACAGAAAAGGTTTATGTCGAAAGATTGCTTCGTCAATACGGCGCATCAACGGTTGTAATTCGACAAGATTATATCGTCTTCGAAACGGCAGGACACCGCGAAGAAATCGACCGCTTGACCGAAGAACTCAACAAATATGGACTCATCGAATTTGTACGAGGGGCAAGAATCGCAATCATCAAAAACAGCCGAGGAATCCACGACAAAGTTCTCGAGTTCGAACGAAGAGAACCTTCTGCCGAAATCGTAGAAAACGAATTCCTGGACAAACGAGGCGACGTTTTCACAATGTAATTCAAAGAAAAATTTAAAATTTTAAAAAAATATTAATCCGAAAAAGTAGTACAATTCTCATTACTTAGTACAACATACTTTTTACTTTTTACAAAAAAATATGACAAATTATTTCAATACCTTATCACTCAGAGACCAGTTGCATCAGTTAGGACAGGCAGATTTTATGGAAAGTTCAGAATTTTCTGACGGTGTTTTCGCGTTGAAAGGAAAGAAAATCGTGGTCGTAGGATGTGGCGCTCAGGGTCTGAATCAAGGCCTGAATCTTCGCGACAGCGGACTGGATGTTTCCTACACACTACGTCAGGAAGCCATCGACCAGAAGAGAGATTCCTGGAAAAATGCGACCGAAAATAACTTCAAAGTCGGCACTTATGAAGAACTGATTCCAACTGCGGATTTGGTCATCAATCTGACGCCCGACAAACAGCACACTTCAGTAATCAATGCCGTTCAGCCTTTGATGAAACAAGGCGCAACCTTGTCCTATTCCCACGGTTTCAATATCGTAGAAGAAGGGATGCAAATCCGTAAAGATATCACCGTAATTATGGTTGCTCCAAAATGCCCAGGCTCCGAAGTTCGTGCCGAATATCTGCGTGGTTTCGGCGTTCCAACCTTGATTGCCGTTCATCCCGAAAATGACCCGCAAGGCAAAGGCTGGGCAGAAGCAAAAGCTTATTGCGTAGGAACTGGCGGTCACAAAGCCGGCGTTTTGAAATCCTCTTTTGTAGCTGAGGTGAAGTCCGATTTGATGGGCGAACAAACCATTTTGTGCGGACTTTTACAAACGGGTTCTATCCTTTCGTTCGATAAAATGGTGGAGAAAGGAATCGACGCAGGTTACGCTTCCAAATTGGTTCAATACGGCGTCGAGGTCATCACAGAAGCCCTTAAACACGGCGGTGTCAGCGGAATGTTGGACAGACTTTCCAATCCTGCAAAACTGAAAGTTTTCGAATTGTCTGAGGAACTGAAAGACATTATGCGTCCGCTTTTCCAAAAACATCAGGACGATATCATCTCCGGCGAGTTCTCCAAAACAATGATGGAAGACTGGGCAAACGGCGACAAAAACCTCCTGAAATGGCGCGCAGAAACCGGCGAAACCGCTTTCGAAAAAACACCTGCAGGCGATGTAAAAATCGATGAACAGAACTATTTCGATAACTATCTTTTGATGTCAGCATTCATCAGAGCCGGCGTTGAACTGGCTTTCGAAACGATGGTTGAAGCCGGCATCAAACCGGAATCTGCTTACTACGAATCGCTTCACGAAACGCCTTTGATTGCCAACACTATCGCCAGAAAAAAACTCTTCGAGATGAACCGTGTGATTTCCGACACCGCAGAGTACGGCTGTTACCTTTTCGACCAGGCCTGCAAACCTTTGCTGGCGGATTTTATGAAATCGGTGGACACAGATTTGGTCGGAAAAGACTTCAACAAAGGGAAAAATGCGTCGGTTGACAACGCCCAATTGGTTCACGTGAACGACATCTTGAGAAATCATCCCGTTGAGGTTGTCGGTAAAAAATTACGTCAGGCAATGACGGCGATGAAGTCAATCAAAACAGTTTAAAATTAGGAGCTAATCCCGCTTTCCACTATATCTTTTGCTCTTCGTTCCTCATCACAAAAGGATGCCGTTGCAAAACGAGGAAGGAGTTTCGACGATTCAAATAAAAAAATATAAACTGTGAGTCAATCGGGGCTATGGGATTTGTCATAAAAATAAAGTGTGTTCCTAAATTCGAATTTTGTCATTCCAACGGAAACTTAGCGCAGTCGTTCGACAAAGTCAATCTAAAACTGCCGAGATTCCTACGGAATGACAAATGAATGTTTATTCTTTGATGAGCGAAGCGTCCTTGCGAATCTTAAAATATTTTCAATAAAAATAAAAAAAAAATTTGCGCCCTTTGCGTTAAAAATTAAAAATAATGTCAACCCCAGTCATCCAAATTTCAAATCTAAACTTCCAGTACGGCAACCAAGTCGTACTGAAAGATTTCGACTGGGAAATATCTTCCGGCGAATGTTGGATTCTTGGCGGTTTGAGTGGAAGCGGAAAAACAACTTTAGCCAAAATCATTTCCGGCGAAATCAAAAATTTCGAAGGAAGAGTTAAAGTCAGTTTTGATGAAACATCGAAGTTGACAAAAAAAGTTCTGTACGTTTCCAACTGGTTTCAGTTCAGCAATCTGGAAGGCGACCGAAATTTTTACTACCAACAGCGGTATAATCAACAAGTAAAAAATGATACTATAAATGTTTCCGCAGAACTCAATCATTTCGCAAAAGAAGAAAACTTGGATTTCGGAATATTAGAATCATATTTAGAATCATTTGGATTTGAGAATTTTAGAAATCAACAACTGATAGAACTTTCAAGTGGCGAACATAAAAAGTTGCAATTGCTAAAAGCACTTTGGCTCAAACCTCAAGTTCTGATTATCGACCAGCCTTACACAGGTTTGGATGTCAAATCAAGAAAGTTTTTGAATCAGGCGTTTGATGATTTAATCAAAGAAAATGTCACACTGATTTTAATTAATAATGACGACGAATATCCCGAAAACGTTCAATATTTTGTTGAGATAGAAAATGGAAAATTAGTTCACAGAAATTCTCCAAAAGACTTTTCAAAAGGTGAAGAAAGGATTCCAAAATCACTTCCATTTTTCCTTCAGAATAATCAGGAAAATAAACAGGAAAGTCTCATCAAACTTGAAAATGTCAATATTTTTTACGACGAAAAACAAGTCCTGAAAAATATCGATTGGGAAGTGAATTCCGGCGAACAATGGCTGTTACAAGGTCATAATGGTTCTGGAAAATCAACCTTGTTGAGTTTACTGAATGGCGACCATCCACAAGCTTACGCCAATGAAATTTATCTTTTCGGACAGAAGCGGGGAAGTGGCGAAAGTATTTGGGACATCAAAGAAAAAATTGGAATGATTTCGCCCGAGTTACATTGGTATTTTGATATGAATGCGAACGTTGGGCAAACGATTGCGTCTGGTTTTTTCGATTCGATGAGTTTGTATCAGAAACTGAGTTTTGACCAACAGCAACAGTTGGAACAGATTCTTTATTTTTTCGATTTGAAGGACGATAAAAATAAAAAGTTAAACACTTTACCACTCGGAAAGCAACGCTTGGCTTTACTTGCTAGAACATTGATTAAAAAACCAAAACTTCTGATTCTGGATGAGCCTTGTCAGGGAATGGACAATGAACAGACACAATATTTCAATCAGGTGATTGATGATTTGGCAAGTCAGGGACAATCGTTGATTTATGTCGGACATTTTGAATCACAGTTGCCAAAAAAACTAAGTCACAAACTCGTTCTGGAAAACGGAACCACGAAAATTAAAACTAAATCAAAGAATCTGTAATATAAATGAAGATGAACGAAACGCTCATATTTCCAACTCTGGAAGCGGTAAAAGAAGCCCGGAAAAGTATTGAAAATGTCGTGAACTACACGCCTTTGCAATACAATGCACGATTGTCAGAAAAATTTGGAGCCAATATTTTCCTTAAGAGAGAGGATTTGCAACCTGTGAGGTCGTACAAATTGCGAGGTGCTTACAACAAAATCAAAACGCTTTTCAATGAAGGCAAAGTCTCTCAAGGCATAGTCTGCGCCAGTGCGGGAAATCACGCGCAAGGTGTGGCTTTTTCCTGCAAGCAACTTCAAATCAAAGGAACGATTTTTATGCCGGTGACAACACCAAAACAAAAGTTGGAACAAGTTGAAATGTTTGGCGGCAATTACGCCGAAATCAGATTGGTCGGCGATACTTTTGATGCTTCAAAAACGGCTGCTTTTCAATTTGCAGAAACCTCAGGAGCCGCTTTCATTCATCCTTTTGATGATGTTCAGATTATCGAAGGTCAGGCGACTTTGGCCTTGGAAATTTTGGAACAACAGAAAGACAACATCGATTTCATCTTCATTCCAATTGGTGGTGGCGGTTTGGCTTCAGGAATATCAACGGTCTTCAAGGAACTTTCAAAAGAAACAAAATTGATTGGCGTAGAACCAAAAGGTGCACCTTCGATGAGATTGTCCATTGAAAATAACATTAATACAGAATTGTCAGAAGTTGATAGTTTTGTCGATGGTGCAGCTGTGAAAAGAGTAGGCGATTTGACTTTTGAGATTTGTAAAACTGCACTGGAAGATTGTATTTCTGTGGATGAAGGAAAGATTTGTGAAACGATTTTGCAATTGTATAATAAAGATGCCATTGTTTTGGAACCAGCCGGAGCACTTTCTATTTCTGCATTAGAACAATATAGAAATCAAATCAAAGGGAAAAATGTGGTTTGCATCGTCAGCGGAAGCAACAACGATATTACGAGAATGGAGGAAATCAAAGAGCGCGCTTTGCTTTACAATGGTCTGAAACATTATTTTATGGTCAAATTTCCGCAACGGCCTGGTTCTCTTAAAGATTTCGTTCTGAATGTCCTCGGCTCAAACGACGACATCACGCATTTCGAGTATACCAAGAAAAACTCGCGAGAAACTGCATTGGCAATCGTCGGAATCGAACTTTCAAATCCTCTGGACTTTGACGGCTTGAAGCAAAGGATGCAAGAACTCGGTTATTTTGAATCTTACCTCAATGATAATCCAGATGTCCTTAATATGTTGATTTAAATTAAATAAATTGAAAACTCCGGCAATGATCGGAGTTTTCCGTTCTTATCGTACATCAATGCTTAGGGATTTTGAAAACTGGAAATTTGTGTCATTAAAAAAGTCTAACAAATTAAATCATTAAAAAAATGAAAACAGTTTATCATAAATCAGACAGCAGAGGACACGCAGACCACGGGTGGTTGAAAAGCAAACACACCTTCAGCTTTGCAAGTTATCACAATCCGGAAAGAACTCATTTTGGCGTCCTTCGTGTTTTGAACGACGATTTTGTTCAGGGCGGAATGGGATTCGGAAGACATCCGCACCGCGATATGGAGATCATCTCCATTCCTTTGGAAGGCGAGTTGCGTCACGGCGACAATATGGGCAATTCCGGGATCATCAAAAATGGCGATATTCAGGTAATGTCTGCCGGAACGGGAATTATGCACAGCGAGGAAAATGCTACCGAACAACCTGTGAAGTTTCTTCAGATCTGGATTATTCCAAACAAAACCGACGTCACACCAAGATATAACCAAGTGAGCATCGAAGAAAATTCTATTAAGAATGACTTTCAGCAAATATTGTCACCCAATGCAGATGACGCTGGCGTCTGGATTCATCAGGATGCTTGGTTCAATCTGGCGAAGTTTGACAAAGGTTTTTCTAAAGAATATAAAATTAACAAACCTGGAAACGGCGTTTACGCTTTTGTCATTAAAGGTTCAGCAAAAATTGGAGATCAGATTCTTGATGAAAGAGATGGTTTCGGAATCTGGGATACAGAAAGTTTTGTCTTGGAAGCTACAAAAGATTCAGAAATATTATTAATGGAAGTTCCGATGGAATTGCCGAAATAATTTCAAACTTTATATTTTTTTTAAGAAATTAGCGCAAAAAGGGTACAGCATTTGTCCTCAAAAAATCTTAAATTTGGCACTTTAAAAAGTGAAACTGAAAACTGAATAAAATGTAAAATTTCAGGATTTCTTTATCCAAGATTCTGAACATTACATTTAATAAAAAAAGATTTAAATATTAACAAATGAGATTACTTATTGTAGGAAACGGTGGCCGTGCTTCAGCCTTAGCCTTGAAACTGAGCGAAGACAGCAGAATTACAAAGATGTATTTTGCGCCAGGAAACGCCACTACCGAAAAATTAGGAGAAAATATCAACGAAACCGATATTTTGGCACTTAGAGATTTTGCAATTCAACACAAAGTGGACCTTACAATCGTAGGTCCGGAAGCACCGCTTGTAGAAGGCATCGTGGACGAATTCAAAAAAGTAGATCTCAAAGTTTTCGGTCCTTCAAAAAAGGCAGCTTCTTTGGAAGGAAGCAAATCTTTTTCTAAGAAGTTTATGCAGAACTACGGAATCAAAACAGCCAAAGCGGTAATTTTCGATTCTTATGTAGAAGCTAAAGAATATTTGCAGACTCAGGAATTTCCTTTGGTGATCAAGGCTAGCGGACTTGCTGGCGGAAAAGGTGTTGTGATTGCAGACGATCTGGAAGAGGCAGAAGGAACAATTCACGATTTTATGATCAAAAGAATCTTCGGAGATGCCGGAATCCAGGTGGTGATAGAGGAGTTTCTTCAAGGTTTTGAAGCTTCAATTATCGGGGTTTCAAACGGCGAAAAATTATTCCCTTTCGTTGCTGCAAAAGATTACAAGAAAGCTGGAAACGGCGACAAAGGTCCGAACACCGGCGGAATGGGTTCTGTGGCACCAAGTCCGGAATTTACAGAAGCACACAATCAGGATTTCATCCAGAATATTATGAATCCAACTGTGGAAGGTCTTAAAAAAGAAGGTCTTAACTTCAAAGGATTTATCTTCTTCGGATTGATGATTACCAAAAACGGAACTTACCTTTTGGAATATAATATGAGATTGGGAGATCCGGAAACGCAGGTACTTTTACCGCTTTTGGAAAACAATTTGGTAGATGTGATCGAGGATTGTCTTCACGGCAGAGAATTGAATCTTAAATTCAAAAATCAAAAAGCAGTTTGCCTGGTAGTTTGCTCCGGCGGTTATCCAAAAAACCACGAGACAGGTTACGAGATTATTGGAGTAGAAAAAGTGAAAAACAGTAAGGTTCTTTACGCAGGTGCAGATTTCCGAGGCAGCAGAGTGGTTTCCACAGGCGGGCGAGTGTTGAACATCGTGGCTTTGGGAGACACGTACGACGAGGCGCGCAAAAAAGTTTACGAGGACGCCATCCCGGTACACTTCGACTACGCCTTTTACCGAGACGATATTGCGAAATTTTAAAATATAAAGAGATGTTGGGCAACTAGCGTCTCTTTTTTTTAGGAGCTTGATCCCGCTTTCCACTATATCTTTTTTTGTTACGGCGTTTGGTCATCAAAAAGAAATTGATCAAAAAACAAAAAAAGGATGCCGTTGCAATCGGGGCTATGGGTTTCGACATAAATTAAAGATTTGTCAATCAAAGAAATTTAAAAAAAATAAAGTTAAAAGAGAAGATAGATATTCTTATTAAAAAACGAAGTTGTAATAAATCTTTGATGAGTTTTACGTCTTTGCGAACCTTATAAAATATATTCAGTAAATCCAAGAAAATCTTTGCGGACTTTGCGTTAAAAAAATAAGAATTAAATTCACTATCAACTATCAACTATCAACTATCAACCATCAACTATAAAAAGATGCCTTGGAATCCGGAAACATACGATCAATTCAAAACAGAACGCTCAGTGCCCTTTTTTGACCTCTTGAATCTCGTAGATTCAAAACCGAATTTGTCTGTCATCGATCTAGGTTGCGGAACAGGCGAACTGACTTCGGGGATTTTTGGTTATCTGGAAAATTCCAACATTATTGGAATCGATTCTTCAGCCGAGATGTTGGAGAAGGCAGAAAAACATTCCACAGAAAATCTGCATTTCTTCCAAAGAAGCGTCGAAGAACAATTGGAGTTGGACGAGAAATTTGATCTCATCATCGCCAATGCCAGTTTGCAGTGGTGCACAGAGCATCAGGAACTTTTCCCAGACCTCATTTCAAAACTTAATGAAGATGGACAATTGGCAGTTCAGGTGCCTTCCAATCATAATTTTATCGTTCATCAATTGCTGTCGAAAGTAGCAGAGATGGAACCTTACAAAAAAGAATTCAAATCTTGGGTCAGAGAATATCCAGTTTTGAAAATCGATGAGTACGCAAAGATCTTATATTACAACAACGGAAAAGACATCAATGTGTTTGAGAAAGTCTATCCACACGTGATGGAAAACTCAGATGCCGTTTTCGAATGGGCTTCCGGAACAGCCATCATTCCTTTTTTAGAAAAATTACCGGGAGAATTGAGAGAGAACTACAAAGCGGATTACAAGGCAGAACTTAAAAAAGTGTTTCCAGGTTCGCCGGTTTTCTATCCATTCAAAAGAACATTTATTTACGCAAAATTTTAAAAATATTACAACAACTATATGCACAACGGAATTATCATTTTAGACTTCGGTTCCCAATACAATCAATTGATCGGAAGAAGGATCCGTGAGATGGAAGTCTATTCAGAAATATTACCTTTCAACACACCATTGTCAGAGATTTTGGAGAAGAAACCTAGAGGGATCATCCTTTCTGGCGGACCAAGCTCTGTGAATGCAGAGAACGCCCATTTGGTAGAAAAAGAAATCTACGAACAAGGAATTCCAGTTCTTGGAATCTGCTACGGAATGCAATTGACCGCACATCTTTTGGGTGGAAAAGTAGCGAAAGGCGAAAAAGGCGAGTATGGAAAAGCACATTTGGAAATCGTAAAAGAAAATGATCTACTGAAAGGTGTTTACCAAAATTCCATCGTTTGGATGAGCCACTTCGATGAGGTTTCCCAATTGCCAGCAGGTTTCGAACTGAATGCAAAATCTGGCGTCATCGCTTCCATTTCAAATCCAGAAAAGAAAATCTACGGTGTTCAATTCCACCCGGAAGTTTCTCATTCTGAAGAAGGTGGCAAGATGATCGAGAATTTTGTTTTCGAGATCTGTAAAGCGGACAAAAACTGGAAATTGACCAATTATATCGAAAAGACAGTTGCCGAGATCAAAGAAAAAGTGGGCGACAACAAAGTAATTCTAGGCCTTTCCGGAGGCGTTGATTCTTCCGTTGCCGCGGTTTTGATTCACAAAGCCATCGGTGACCAACTGAATTGCATCTTCGTGGACACTGGACTTTTGAGAAAAGACGAAGACAAAAAAGTAATGGAAAATTATGGAAAGCATTTTCATATGAACATCAAGTTGGTCGAAGCTTCCGAAAGATTCTTATCCAAATTGGCTGGCGTTGGCGATCCAGAACAAAAACGTAAAATCATCGGTAACGAGTTCGTTCACGTTTTCGACGAAGAATCCAAAAAAATTGAAGGTGCCAAATTCCTAGCACAAGGAACAATCTATCCCGATGTTATCGAATCTCAGTCTGTAAAAGGACCTTCAGCAGTCATCAAATCGCATCACAATGTTGGCGGATTGCCAGAAGAAATGGAATTCGAATTGTTGGAACCTTTGAGAGAATTGTTCAAAGATGAAGTGCGAAAAGTAGGAGAGGAATTAGGAATTCCACACGAGTTGGTTTACAGACATCCGTTCCCAGGACCAGGTTTGGGAATCCGAGTTTTGGGTGAAGTGGATGCAGAGAAGGTAAGAATTCTACAAGAAGCAGATGATATTTTCATCGAGGAATTATACAAAAATGACCTTTACGAAAAAGTGTCTCAAGCATTCGTGGTTTTGCTACCAGTAAAATCTGTCGGCGTAATGGGCGACGAGAGGACTTACGAATATACAGCGGTTGTTCGTTCGGCAAACACAATCGACTTTATGACTGCAACGTGGAGCAGATTGCCTTACGAGTTTTTGGATACGGTTTCCAGCAGAATCATCAACGAAGTTCGTGGAATCAATAGAGTAGCTTACGACATCAGTTCAAAACCGCCTGCGACTATTGAGTGGGAATAGAATATTAATAAAATTATAAAGATAGATCCAGCATTTAAAATTTGCTGGATTTTTTTTTAAAGCAATTAATAATTTATATTTGGTTCAAATTCTTAGTTATGAAAAATAAAATATTCCCGATTTTATTGGTTTTAATTTATGCTTTTTGTTTCAGTCAGAATACTGAGCAGAAAACAGAATATATTTTAAAATCGAATGGTACGATAGAAGCCTATAAGTTGTTATTAACTGAAATGGGAACTAACCCTTTGAAGTATCATCAAGATAAAATGGACAGTTTGAAATTGGTAAAAATCGAGAATCAACTGACTGATAGTGAAATTACAAAAAGACTTTCAAAAGCATTTTCTGAGGTCTTTACGAATGGTGAAATAAGTGAAATTTATCAATTTTATAAATCTTCGGCAGGGCAAAAGTTTTTTAATTCTTATGGTGTGTTAGAGCAAAAATTTAACGAAAGTTTTCAGGATGTCTTTAATGAGTTCAAACCAATAACTGAAGAGATGAATATGAAAAGTACCTTGGAACCTGAAAAAGTAAAAGAAGATCCAGTCCCGACGGACAGAGTCGATGGATTCTACAGTGTTGTTAATTATGAAGGTCCTAGTCAAAAGCTGAAAGATTTCCGGCTTTCCTCAAATCCGTCAATAACAACGAACGAAATTCTGGAAGTTAAAAAGCTGAAGGATGAATATGGCAGACCTGTCATTGATATTATTTTGAACAAAGAAGGCGCAAAGAAATTCAGAGTTTTGACAGAGAATAATATTGGAAAACCAATTGCTATTGTATTTAGTAAAAAGATTTTATCTGCACCGTTTATAAATGATGTCATTAATGATGGAAGAGTTCAGATAGCAGGTATTTTTACAGAGGCAGAAACGGATAAGCTAATCCAAGATATGAAAAAGTAGATGTTTTAAAAAAAATAAAGACCTATTCTTGTTTGAATAGGTCTTTTACTTTATCTCTTCCTCACATTCTCCAAAATATCCGGAAAATAAGTGTCAGAAAGATGCTCAAATTCATCACCACGCATAAACATCGAGGCATCGACTTGGTCATAAGTTTCCCGTCCTGCCGCAGCAATTAGTTCGTTGCAAGTGTGCAAAGTATTTTTATGGAATTGGTACACACGTTCTGTTTTGTCATTGGTATCAAGACCTTTGATCAGCATTTTGTCCTGTGTGGCAACGCCTGTCGGACAAGTATTGGTATTACATCTCAAAGCCTGGATGCAACCAAGTGAGAACATAAAACCTCTCGCATTATTGCAAAGATCAGCGCCCATTGCAACTGCTCTCAGAATATCAAGCGAAGTCAAAACTTTTCCACTCGCGATTATCCTTAATTTATCTCTAACTTCATAATTAATCAAAGTTCTGTTGACGAAAATCAGTGCAGGTTCCAATGGCATTCCAACGCCGTCAGAGAATTCCGGTGGAGCAGCTCCGGTTCCGCCTTCTGCGCCATCCACTGTGATGAAATCAGGATAGATGTTCAGGATGTTCATCTGTTCACAAATATCTTCGAATTCCTTGGTGTCTCCGATGCAAAGTTTGAAACCAGTTGGTTTTCCAACAGACAAATCACGCAGTTGCTGTACGAATCTCAGCAAACCTTCGGCATTCGAAAATGCGCTGTGCGATGGCGGCGAAAGAATCGTGACTCCAGGTTTTACGTGTCGGATTTTCGCAATCTCCGGAGTATTTTTCACGCCTGGCAAAACACCGCCGTGACCAGGTTTTGCTCCTTGAGATAGTTTGATTTCGATCATCTTGACGTTCTCAAGATTCGCATACTTTTGAAACAATTCCGGATCGAAATTTCCATTTTCATCTCGGCAGCCAAAATAGCCTGTTCCAATCTGCCAGCAAAGATCGCCGCCTTCCAAATGATGTGGTGAGATCCCGCCTTCGCCTGTGTTGTGATAGAAATTTCCCTTCTTCGCACCTCGGTTCAAAGCCATTTGAGCACGGTCACTCAAAGCTCCGAAACTCATTGCGGAAATATTGAACAGGGAAGCATTGTAAGGTTGTTTGCAATCTTGCCCGCCAACAGTTACTCTTGGCAATTCTTCTTTCGGATGTTTAGCGTAGATGGAATGCTTAATTCCCTCATATTTTCTATGATTAATTCCCAGCTGAGTTCCGAAAGGTACAGTATCGCCTATGTTTTTTGAACGGCGGTAAGCTGCAGATCTCTGATGTCTTGGAAAAGGTTTTCCGTCCGTTTCCCTTTCGATAAAATACTGCTGAATCTCTGGCGAAATCTCCTCAAAAATATAACGGAAATATCCTAAAACAGGAAAGTTTCTGAGGATGGCGTGTTTGGTCTGATATGTATTATAAATTCCCAAAAAGTATAAGAAAGTCAACAGAATTGGGATCCAGTAATGTGCTTTTATAAGCAAGGCGGTTGTCCACGTGACGATCAAAACGACGATTCCCCATAAGATGAATTTATTTCTCATAATATTTTTTCAATATTTTATTCGTTTTAAATACAAAACCATTCCAAAGCTTTGAAATGGTTTTAATTGACATAAATGTAGTCAAATCTTAGTAAAGTTGTTTGACTTCGATGTAATAATTTTTGTTGAATTCCACTGGTTTGTCAGATTTCAAATTGATGGTCTGCATTTCTTCCGTTGGTTTCAATTCCTGTCCGTCTGCAAGCCTGATTGGGAATTTCAGATTCGGAATCACGTTGGTCCATTTGTAAGTCAGCTGGTTTCCGGTTTGTTTGTATTGCAAAGTCGGAATTTTGATTGTTCTGAGATATTGATCAAATATTGAGGACAGATCGATTCCGGATTTATCAGAAAAATATTTTTCGATTTGCTGAGTGGTCACCGTTTGATGGTAGAAATCTTTATTCAAACCTCTCAAAATTTGTCTGAATTTCTCGTCATTATTAATAACGGTTCGGATCGTGTGAAGCATATTGGCACCTTTGAAATACATATCGCCGCTGCCTTCATTTCTCACACCATATTGCCCAATGATTGGTTTGTCGTTGGCAATTTTATCTCTTAATCCCTGCAGATACTTGTCAGCATCAGCTTTTCCCCAAAGACTTTCCACGTAAAGCGTTTCGGAATAATCTGTAAAAGCCTCGTGAACCCACATATCAGCTTGGTCTTTTGCCGTGATATTATTGGCAAACCATTCGTGGCCGGACTCGTGGATGATGATGTAGTCGAATCTCAAACCAATTCCCGTTCCCGAAATATCATTTCCAAGATAGCCATTTCCGTAATGATTTCCGTAAGCCACATTGCTCTGATGCTCCATTCCAAGATGCGGCGACTCTACCAATTTGTAAGAATCTTCATAAAATGGATATGGTCCAAACCAATGTTCAAAGGATTTCAACATCGGTTTCACTTGCTCGAATTGTTTTTTCGCTTTGTCAAGATTGTAATCCAAAACCCAATAATCGAGGTCTAATTTTCCTTTTTCACCGTCGAAAGTATCTTTGAAATTCACATATTTTCCGATGGAAGGGATGATAGAATAATCGTTGATCGGGTTTTTTACTTCCCAATTCCACGCTTTTTTGTCGCCGATATTTTCCTGTTTGATTAATCTTCCGCCAGCAACGCCTACAAGATCTTTTGGCGTAATGATTTTAAACGTGATGCCATTATCAGGCTCATCGCTCCAGATATCTTTTGTCGGAAGCCAGATGCTCGCACCGATTCCTTCGTCTGCAACCGTCATCCACGGATTTCCATTTTTGTCTTTGTTAAAAAGCCAGCCGCCGTCCCAAGGAGCGTGCTTAGCAATTACAGGATTTCCGGAAAAGTCAATATCAATCGTGAATTTTTCGCCTTTTTTGAAATTCTTTTTGGTGGCTAAGAAAATAAAATCGCCGTCCACTTTTTGATTGGTTATCGGAAAACTTGCTTTGATTTTATCAGCTTTCATCGGACTTTGAAGATCGATCTGGAAAGTCGGATTTTTCACGTCTTTTTCGATTTGCAAAGTAATCCTATTGCTTCCCTTGATGCTTTTTGCTTCGAAATTGGGTTCTAAAACAATGTCATATTTTTTAACATCCCAAAAGTTCCTGAAATTGGTATTAGAGCCTTTAAGAGAATCAGTTTTGGTAAATTTTTCAGGCGATTCGAAAAACTGAGCATTGGAAAATCCCATTGCCAATATGGAAAGAAGAAGTAGTTTTTTCATTTTTATTTTTTTTGAGATTTAATAAGTTGATGGCGAACTGTTAAAAGTTACAAACACGTAAGTAATAATTTTGCAACTATTCTAGATACTTATTAATTTCTTGTATTGTTTCTTTAGCTAATTTCAAATCTTCATCGTAACCATCTACTAAACTTTTTGTTAAACCCAAATAGATGTCCAATTTTGTCCTTAAATAAGGATCAGTAAGAGTAGTCGCTTTAAAGGAATTTCTGCCAAGTATCTCAATAACTTCTTTCTTTGCGATATTCAGATCTTTTTCTATTTCCGCAGTGGTTGACATATATTCTTGGTAATATGAGAGGATATTTGTTTTTAGTTTCCGCGATTCAATATTTCCAATTTTTCCACTTGATTTGAAACCTTCGTAATTAGCTTCAATATTTTTTCTGGTTGTGAATCTCACTTTCATTTGAATTTGATCCAAGGTTTTTTGTTGCTCTGGTGTAAGAGCCAATAAAGTAGTAATGCCTTGTTGGGACTCTATAAGCTTTGATTTTTCTTCATTGATGTTTTTGATATCAGTTTTCAAATCAATTTGTAAATCTTGCAAAAACTCTTTGGTCTCCTTTTGCTGTTTTTTATAATCATTCAGATTAGAAAGCCAAATAGAGACATAAACAGAGAATACAATAACGATGATTTCAATTAATATTTTTTTTTGACTTTAAAAGAAAATTAGATTTTTCATTTGGAGATTCAGTGTCTTTTTGCATTCTATTATCTGAATTTGTTTATGATCTTAATACTGCGGATATTTTTTTTCAATCACCATTAAGGGATGTATGTTTATTTAATAACAGAATAAAACTAAATTACATTTTCTTGATAAAAATGTTTCGTCTCTTCAATAATTTCATCAATTTGTTCAAGCGTTAATGCCTGAAGAAATTTAGTTTTGAATTCTTTGAAATGTGGAATGCCACGGAAGTAATTGCTGTAATGCTGTCTCATTTCCACAATTCCGGGACGTTCACCTTTCCATTCCACAGACCAAAGCGCGTGGTTTTTCACGGCTTCCAATCTTTCAGAAATCGTAGGTTCCGGTAAGATCTCGCCTGTCTCGAAGAAATGTTTCACCTCGTTGAAAATCCAAGGATAACCAATCGCACCACGACCGATCATAATGCCGTCGCAATTGTATTTGTTTTTATATTCCAAAGCTTTTTCCGGAGAATCGATGTCACCGTTTCCAAAGATTGGAATTTCGATATTTGGATTGTTTTTGATTCTGGAGATATGTTCCCAATCTGCTTCACCTTTGTACATCTGAGAGCGTGTTCTGGCGTGGATGGTCAATGCTTTGATGCCAACATCCTGTAATCTTTCTGCAACTTCATCAATGTTGATAGAATCTGTATCCCAACCCAATCTGGTTTTCACGGTCACAGGCAAATGGGTGGAATTCACGACGGCTTTTGTCAATCGAACCATCAGATCAATGTCTTTCAAAACGCCTGCGCCAGCACCTTTGCAGACTACTTTTTTTACAGGACAGCCATAATTGATATCAACAATATCCGGTTCCACAGTCTCCACAATTCTTGCCGACATCGCCATTGCTTCCTCATCACCACCAAAGATCTGAATCCCGACAGGTCTTTCGTAATCGAAAATATCAAGTTTCTTACGGCTTTTGATTGCGTCACGAATCAGACCTTCAGAAGAAATAAATTCTGAATACATCAAATCTGCGCCGTGCATTTTGCACAGTTTTCTGAAAGGTGGATCACTTACATCTTCCATCGGCGCCAGTAAAAGCGGAAAATCAGGAAGTTCTATGTTGCCAATTTTTACCATTCTGCAAAGATAATGATTCATTTTGGGACTAATTTAAAATCAATCTTAATTCCTTAATTAATAACTTTGTCATTATAATAGAAAACTATGAGAAAGGTAATGTTAATGATGATTTTTGCAATCTCATTGTCTTGTTCCAAAAACGAAAACTCAGGCAACAAAGACGTTCTTGTTGAGGAAGAAGTGCCAGCGCCAAAAATGGTTGCAGACCCGATCGCAGAAGGGAAATCTTTGATAGAAGGTTCAGACTGTCTTGGTTGTCACAAACTGGACGAAAAAATGATCGGTCCGTCTTACAAAGAAGTCGCCGAAAAATATGAGAACACGCCCGAAAATGTAGAGATGCTGTCGGAGAAAATCATAAAAGGAAGTTCAGGAGTTTGGGGCGACGTACCAATGCCGGCGCACGGATTTAGTAAGGAAAATGCGAAGTTTATGGCGCAATATATTTTATCCTGGAAATAATGACCGAAAAATCCAGCCTCCATCCAAGAAATATCCACCGCAATTCCTACGATTTCGAAGAATTGATTGTCTCAGTTCCAGAACTCAAGCATTACGTTTTCAAAAATGATTATGATACTTTGACGATTAATTTCAGTCTTCCACAAGCCGTGAAATTACTCAACAAAGCTTTGCTTTTGAAATATTACAATGTTAAAGATTGGGATATTCCGGAAGGCAATCTTTGTCCGCCGATTCCTGGCCGTGCGGATTACGTTCATTATTTGGCAGATTTATTAGCAGAAGAAACTGGCGAAATTCCAACTGGAAATTCAGTGAAAGGTTTGGATATTGGAACTGGCGCAAATTTAGTTTATCCGCTAATTGCCAATAGTTCCTATGGCTGGAATATTTTGGGAACCGATATTAATAATGATTCTCTCAAAAACGCTCAGAAGATTTTAGACAGCAATCCGGATTTGTCAGAAAATGTCAATTTAAAATTCCAGCAAGATTCTGATTTTATCTTCAAAAATATAATATTGCCAGAAGACAGATTTACATTCTCGATGTGTAATCCGCCTTTCCACGAATCCGCAGAAGATGCAATGCAAGGCAATCGCAGAAAAACCAAAAATCTACGAAACAACAAAGTTCAAAAACCGATTCTCAATTTCGGCGGAAATCAATCCGAACTTTGGTGCGAAGGTGGCGAGGAAGCTTTCATCAAGAAAATGATAAACGAAAGTGTTCAGTTCAAGTCTCAGGTCTTGTGGTTCACGACTTTGGTTTCCAAAAAAGACAATCTCCACCAACTCACAACTTTGCTGAAAAACCTGAATGTCCCAGAATTCAAAACCATCGATATGGCGCAAGGTCAGAAGATCAGCCGGATTTTGGCTTGGACATTTGTTCCGAAAGAAAATCGGAAAGATTGGTTTTAGAATTATTTGGGCAGCTTTTCCGCCTTCCGTTCCCGCTTTTTTTGTCATCGCGAACGGCGTTTAGTGATTTGTAGAACTATTCTATAATCGCAATGACAAAAAAGAGCTCCACTCAAGTCGGGCTGCGGTTTTCTGTACAAATCACCAGTTTGCAAAAAAAATCATTATTAAAATCTTTGCTGAGTTTTACGCCTTTGTGAACCTTAAAAATATTTTCAATAATTTCAAAAAAAACTTAGCGGACTTTGCGTTCAAAAAAATCCCAAAAGTTTTCTTTTATGCCTTTTGTGGTTCATCCAAAATTTAACTTCCATAAACATTTTAAAATCACTATTTTTGCAATTCCAAAAAATTGAATTAAAATGTCATTATCAGAACAGGAAATTATCCGTCGCGAAAAATTGCAAAAACTGACCGACCTGGGAATCGATGCATTCCCGGCCGCTGAATACAAAATCACCGATTCCACGAAGTCTATAAAACAAGATTTCCAAGAAGGGAAAAAGGTGGTGATTGCTGGAAGATTGATGTCCAGAAGAATTCAGGGAAAGGCAAGTTTTGCAGAATTGCAGGATTCCGAAGGCAAGATCCAGGTTTATTTTAACCGAGATGAGATCTGCACTGGTGAAGACAAAACTTTATACAACGAGGTTTACAAGCATCTTCTAGACATCGGCGATATTATCGGCGTGGAAGGTGAATTGTTCAACACGCAAGTTGGCGAGATGACCGTGAAGGTGACCAATTTTCAAATCTTGACCAAAACACTTCGCCCACTTCCTCAGCCAAGAACTGACGAAAATGGAGTAGTGCACGATGCGTTCAACGATGCAGAATTGCGTTACAGACAGCGTTATGTAGATCTAATCGTAAATCCTCAAGTGAAAGAGATCTTCGTAAAAAGAACAAAATTGTTCAATGCGATGAGAACTTTCTTTAACGATGCAGGCTACTTCGAGGTTGAAACGCCAATTCTTCAATCGATTCCGGGTGGTGCTGCGGCAAGACCTTTTATCACGCATCACAACGCTTTGGATATTCCATTATATCTTAGAATTGCAAACGAATTATATTTGAAAAGATTGATCGTTGGTGGATTTGACGGTGTTTATGAGTTCTCAAAAAACTTCAGAAATGAAGGAATGGACAGAACCCACAATCCTGAATTTACCGCAATGGAAATCTATGTGGCGTACAAAGATTACAACTGGATGATGGATTTCACCGAGAAATTGTTGGAATTCTGTGCAACTTCTGTGAATGGTGCTTCGGAATCCACTTTCGGAGAGCATACCATCAGCTGGAAAGCCCCTTATCCAAGGGTTTCTATGACTGAGGCTATCTTGAAATACACAGGTTTTGACATCACTGGAAAATCGGAACAGGAATTATTTGATTTCGCCAGATCTATCGGAATCGATGTGAATGAAACAATGGGTAAAGGAAAATTGATCGACGAGATCTTCGGAGAGAAATGCGAAGGCAACTTCATCCAACCGACTTTCATCACAGATTATCCTGTGGAAATGTCGCCTTTGACCAAAAAACACAGAACACAAGAAGGCTTGACCGAGCGTTTCGAATTGATGGTTTGCGGTAAAGAGATTGCGAATGCTTATTCTGAGCTTAATGACCCAATCGATCAGAGAGAACGTTTCGAAGAACAATTGAAATTAGCCGAAAAAGGTGATGACGAAGCAACAGGTTTCATCGACGAAGATTTCCTAAGAGCTTTGGAGTACGGAATGCCACCAACGTCTGGATTAGGAATCGGAATGGACAGATTGATCATGTTCCTGACCAATAATCCATCCATCCAGGAAGTTTTGTTCTTCCCCCAAATGAGACCAGAGAAAGTGGTTCCAAAAGTGGAGTTGGGAGAGGATGAAAAAGTGATCCTCGAGGTTCTTGGTTCTCAAGAAGTTCCATTTGAGCTTAACGAAGTGAAAACCCGTTCTCAATTGTCCGGAAAGAAATGGGATAAGGCTTCAAAAACTTTAACTAAAAATAATTTGGTAAAAGTTGATAAAATTGATGATGTTTTGTGGATGAAATTAGTTTAATGATTTCTTGAAAATATTAGTGACCCTGCTTTTAAAAGTGGGGTTTTTTATTGATTTAATATAAATTTTTCAATATGTGTATTGAATTATTAATTTGTGTATTTTCACGACATATTTGTATTTTATATTAATTTTTAGTTTTTTAAATTTCTACCACTTTAAAATTATAGTAATTTTATAAATAAATTAAATTTTAAAATTTATACTTCATATTTTAATAGGGTATGTTTGAATAAGAATCATTTTCAAAAATTATGGCCATTCTAAAGCGTTTCTTTCTAAAATATTCAAATTAAAATGAATGCAGTCTATTTAATATGTTAATTGTCAATTATTTAAGTATTTTCAATATTAATTTAATTTTAACAAATAATCGCCTAATGTTAATTTAATGTAAATTATTGATAAAAATTATATTATTTTATTGATTTTAATTCTGATTATGTTTTATATAATTGCTGAATTGGTAATTTAAAATCATTTTTCTTTCTTTTTTCATTAAATTTGGTAATATCCAAAAAGAATGAAGATGAAAAGAGCCAAGGAAATTTCTCAAAATTCAAATCCACAAAATCAAGGACTTTATTTAGCAAAAACAGAATTCGATTCCTGTGGCGTCGGTTTTGTCGCTAATATTAAAGGTGTCAAAAGTTTCAAGATCGTCAGCGACGCAATTACAATGCTCGAAAATATGGAGCATCGGGGCGCAACAGGTTATGAAAGCAATACTGGTGACGGCGCTGGAATTCAAATTCAAATTCCGCACGAGTTACTCTACGATGAAGCACTCAATTACGGAATCGACCTTCCAGAGCCGGGTCATTACGGACTAGGAATGCTTTTCTTTCCGCAGAACAATTTCATCAGACAGGAATGCAAAGAGATCATCGAGCAATCTGCTGAGAAATTAGGTCTTAAGATTTTAGGTTATCGTCCGGTTCCTGTAAACAATTTGGATCTAGGTGATTTGGCGAAAAGCGTCGAACCTGTGATGGAAATGCTTTTTGTAGAACGTCCTTATGATACGGAAACGGAAAAAGATTTGGAAAGAAAACTCTTTGTTTTCAAAAATTATATTTCGCATCAGATTATGAGCGTGACCAGCAATGATCCGATTGGTTTCTATGTCGCTTCATTCTCGTGCAAAAAACTAATATACAAAGGACAATTGCGTTCTGTCCAGATCCGAAATTATTTCAAAGATCTCACGGATCCGACACTTCGTTCCGCTTTTGGAATGGTACATTCCCGTTTTGCCACAAACACAAATCCAACTTGGAGTTTGGCGCAACCTTTCCGTTTTTTATCGCATAATGGCGAGATCAATACGATTGGAGGAAACCTCAATTGGCTTAGGTCATCCGAAAAAACATTCGAAAGTCCCAATTTCACGGCGCAGGAAATGGATATGATCTTGCCAATCACAAAACCTGGCCAATCCGATTCTTCTTATCTGGATAATATGGTTGAGTTGCTTTATCATTCAGGGCGATCACTTCCACATACGATGATGATGTTGATTCCGGAAGCTTGGGATGGTCACGACCAAATGGATTCTTACAAAAAAGATTTCTACGAGTTCCACGCTTGTATGATGGAGCCTTGGGATGGTCCGGCTTCCATTTCATTTACCGATGGCGAAATTATCGGTGCGACGCTTGATAGAAATGGACTTCGCCCTTCAAGGTATTGCGTGACTTCGGATGACCGCGTGATTATGGCTTCCGAATCTGGAGCTTTGCCTGTTGATCCTCAGAAGGTTATTAAAAGAGGTCGTCTACAACCTGGAAAAATGTTCTTGGTTGATATGAAAAAAGGCGAAATCATCAGTGATGAAGAACTGAAGAAAGAGATTTGTACTTCACAACCATACCGAGATTGGTTGGATAAAATGAATATCAATATCAACGAATTACCAAGTCCGAAAATCCGTTTCAACAAATTGCAGTCAGAAGATATTTTCAAATATCAAAAAGCGTTCGGATATTCCAGAGAAGATTTGGATGTCATTATCAAAGAAATGGCTGAATACGGAAAAGAACCAATTGGCTCTATGGGCTTCGATGCGCCTTTAGCTGTATTAAGTGATAAACCACAACATCTCAGTTCTTATTTCAAACAATTATTCGCTCAGGTTACAAATCCACCAATCGACCCAATCCGTGAAAAATTGGTAATGTCTCTCACGACGATTATCGGCGGAAGTGGGAATCTTTTGCAAGAGGATAAGAATTTTGCACACTCCATAAAACTCGATAATCCTATTCTTAATAATGAACAGTTAGAAAAGCTTCGAAGTGTCGATACGGGAAAATTCCAGTCGAAAACGATTTATACTTATTTCAAGTCTGACGGAAAAGATGGAAATCTTAGAAAAGCGATTGACAGGATTTGCCGTTACGCGACAGATGCGGTAGACGACGGTTTTGAAGTGATTGTACTTTCCGACCGTTCGATGGATTCTGGTCACGCGACGATTCCTTCACTTTTGGCTTGTTCGGCTGTTCATCACCATTTGATTCGCAAAGGTGTTCGCAGGAAAGTAGGTTTGGTGATGGAAGTTGGCGATGTTTGGGAGGTTCATCATTTTGCGTCTTTGCTGGGATTCGGCGCTACGGCTATCAATCCTTATCTCGCTCTGGCAAGTATCAGAGAGATGTTTCATAAGAATGAATTTGGTGAAGAAGCCGACCTTGACCAACTGAAATACAATTACAAAAAAGCGGTCGGCGATGGTTTGTTGAAGATATTTTCGAAAATGGGGATTTCTACGTTACAATCTTATCACGGCGCACAGATTTTCGAAATCATCGGGATTGATAAAACCGTCGTCAACACTTGCTTTACAGGCGCGATTTCCAGAATCAACGGCGTTGGCTTTGATGAAATAGCCAAAGAAGCTTTAGTCAAACATTTCAATGCGTTCGGAACAAAACTTCCTCAAAAAGTATTGGAACCTGGCGGAATTTACCAATGGAAACCGGAAAATGAATACCATCAATTTAATCCACAATCTGTCCATCTTTTGCAACAGGCAACGTGGAATGACCGTTATGATTTGTTTAAAAAATATTCAAGAACCGTCAATCAATTATCCGAGAAAGCTTCTCTGCTAAGAGGTTTGATGGATTTTAAAAATGACCGAGAAGCGATTTCGATTGATGAAGTTGAGTCTTTGGAAAATATTCTGAAACGTTTTGCAACTGGTGCAATGTCTTTCGGTTCGATTTCGTGGGAGGCGCATACAACACTCGCGATTGCTATGAATAGAATCGGCGCGAAAAGCAATACAGGCGAAGGTGGCGAAGATGAAAATCGTTATACCATTAATGAAAATGGGGATAATATGCGTTCGGCAATCAAGCAGGTTGCGTCTGGAAGATTTGGAGTGACGGCGAGATATTTAGCGGAAGCAGAAGAGATTCAAATCAAAATGGCGCAAGGTGCAAAACCAGGCGAAGGCGGACAATTGCCAGGATTCAAGGTGGATGAATGGATTGGGAAAACCAGACATTCGACTCCGGGAGTTGGATTAATTTCGCCACCACCACATCACGATATTTATTCGATTGAGGATTTGGCGCAATTGATTTTTGATTTGAAAAATGCCAATCGCCACGCAAGGATTTCGGTTAAATTGGTTTCAAAAGCCGGTGTCGGAACGATTGCTTCCGGCGTTGCAAAAGCAAAAGCCGACCATATTTTGATTTCGGGTTATGACGGCGGAACCGGAGCTTCTCCTTTGAGTTCAACAAGACATACAGGATTGCCTTGGGAACTGGGATTGGCGGAAACGCAACAGACTTTAATTAAAAATAAACTTCGTCAGCGCGTGACTGTACAGGTTGATGGTCAAGTGAAGACTGGTCGTGATATCGTTATCGCCACTTTGCTTGGTGCGGAAGAATGGGGAATTTCCACTTCTGCGCTGATTGTAGAAGGCTGTATTCTGATGCGAAAATGCCATCTCAATACTTGTCCGGTCGGCATCGCAACTCAGAATGAAGAACTTCGGAAAAAGTTCAAAGGAAAACCAGAACATTTGGTCAGTTATTTCACTTTTCTGGCGATGGAAGTTAGAGAAATAATGGCAAGTTTAGGATTTAGAACGATTGACGAAATGGTCGGGCAATCACAATGTTTGACCACGAAAAAAGATATTTCATTTTGGAAACATAAAAATATTGATTTGAGTCCAATTCTTTTCAAGCCTGAAACCTATTTGCCTATCATTAAAAATGAAAATCAAGACCACGGCATTGATGATTCGCTTTCGTGGAAGATGTTGGAAGATTCTAAATCGGCAATCGAAGAAAATGGAAATACCGAAGCTTATTTTCAAATTAAAAATACAGACAGAACAGTCGGGACAATTCTTTCTCACGAATTGACCAAAAAATATCATTCAGAAGGAATGTCTGAAGATTCTCTGAAATTCAATTTTAAAGGAACAGCTGGCCAAAGTTTCGGTGCATTTTGTAATAAAGGAATCACGATGATTCTGGAAGGCGATGCGAATGATTATTTTGGGAAAGGACTTTCGGGAGCTAAGCTGGCGGTTTATCATGATAAAGAAACTGTCATCAAAGCGCACGAAAATAGCATCATTGGAAATGTCGCTTTATACGGTGCGACATCAGGGAAAATCTTTGTTTCCGGAATGGCAGGCGAGCGTTTTGCTGTTCGTAATTCCGGCGCAACTGCCGTTGTAGAAGGCGTTGGTGACCATGGGTGCGAATATATGACTGGCGGAACAGTATTGATTCTTGGTGGTGTCGGAAGGAATTTCGGAGCGGGAATGAGTGGTGGAATTGCCTACGTTTGGGATATCGAGAGGTCTTTGGAAGAGAATTTCAATCCCGATATGGCAAACCTGGAAGAGATTACGGAAGATGATAAATCGATTATTAATGATTTGATTAAAGTACATTTCGAGATGACGAATAGCGAACTGGCTTCCTATCTTCTGAGTGACTTCGAAAATAATTTGAAACACATCATCAAAGTCTATCCGCGAGAGTATAAAAAAGCGATTGAAAATAAAATAAATGAATTGAGATAATGGGAAAAGCAGACGGATTTTTATTATACGATAGAGAATTGCCGAAAAAACTTCCTGTGGAAGAAAGGATTCAGCATTATAAAGAATTTTACAGACCGATTTCCGAGGATTATCTTCATAAACAGTCCTCGCGGTGTATGAGTTGTGGCGTTCCGTTTTGCCAAAGTGGTTGTCCGCTTGGAAATATGATTCCGGAATTTAATGAAGCGGTTTACAAGGAGCAATGGGAAAAGGCTTATCAATTATTGATTTCAACCAACAATTTCCCTGAATTTACGGGAAGAATTTGTCCTGCGCCTTGCGAAGGTGCTTGTGTTTTGGGAATCAACAGTTTGCCGGTTGCGATAGAAGAAGTTGAAAAGAATATCATCGAGATTGCTTTCGAAAAAGGATTTGCAAAACCTATTATTCCAAAATTCAGAACAGATAAAAAAGTTGCTATTGTGGGTTCTGGACCAGCTGGTTTGGCTTCGGCACATCAATTAAATCAAATGGGACATCAAGTCACGGTTTTCGAGCGTGACCCGGAAATCGGTGGGTTATTAAGGTTTGGAATTCCGGATTTTAAACTGGATAAAAATATCGTCGAACGTCGTGTTCAATGGATGAAAGAAGAAGGGATTGAGTTTAAAACCAATGTCAATGTCGGTGTCAATTATTCTGTAGAAGAACTTAATCGAAATTTCGATGCCGTTGTTCTCGCTTTGGGAAGTACCGTTCCAAGAGAATTGATGATTCCGAATCGTGATGCAAAAGGTGTTCATTTCGCGATGGATTATCTTTCTCAAAGCAATAAAAAAGTCAGTGGAATTTCATTTAATGAAAACGATATTGATGCAAAAGGGAAGAAAGTCGTTGTAATTGGCGGTGGCGATACAGGTTCGGATTGTATTGGAACTTCAAATCGTCAAGGTGCGGAAGTGGTTTATCAAATCTATTACAAACCGATGCAACCAACCGAGCGCGACGAAACGATGCCTTGGCCGACGATGCCGATGACTTTGCATATCACGTCATCTCACGAAGAAGGTGTTGACAGAAAATGGTCTGTCAATTCCAAAGAATTTGTGAAGGATGAAAATGGAAATCTGACCGGAATCCGATTGGTAGAAGCAGAATGGACAAAAGATGCCGACGGAAAATGGAATCTCTACACAGAAAAACCAAATTCAGAATTTGTTATTGATTGTGACCTGGCTTTCATCGCTTTGGGTTACACGCACGTCGAGCACAAGGGTTTGGTGGAAGATTTGGATATCAGCCTCGACCCGAAAGGAAATCTCATCGGAAATGATAAGGAGTTCAAAACCAATCAGACCAAGTATTTCTCTTGTGGTGATGCGAGAAAAGGGCAGAGTTTGGTGGTTTGGGCAATTGCAGAAGGAAGAAAATGTGCGCAGAAAGTGGATGAATTTTTGGGTAATTAAAAATACAAAAGTCTGACAGTTTTTTCTATCAGACTTTTATTTGTCTTCATAATGTCCAATTGCTGAGATTATAAAAACGATAACTTTATCTTCATCAACACGATAGACTATTCTGTCTTTTTGATTGATTTTTCTCGACCAATAACCTGTAAGCTGATGTTTAAGTTGCTCCGGTTGACCAGTTCCTGAATATGGAGTTTCGGAAAGTTCTAAAAGTATTTTTTCGATTTTCTTTATGTTTCCTTGATTTCCAGATTTGTAAATTTTTTTGATATGGTTTTCAGCCAATTCCTCTATTTTAAGCCTAAACTTCCCCATATATCTTTTGGATTTACTTCAACGAATTTTCCTCTTTTGTCAGCTTCTAATATTTTTGCGACAAATTCTGGGTTGTAAGGACTTTTCTCTTCCACAATTTCAACACCTTTATTCTCTTTTGAAAACAATTCAATCAAATTCTTCAAGGTTTTCCCTGCTTTTGTGCGTTCGTTTATTTTTATGGTAATGGTTGTCATTTCATATTATTATAAAACAAATATACAAAATCTTTAATCTCAAATTATTGGATGATTTTGTAAGTTATTATTTTTATTTTAAGACTTTAAAGTAGAAAATTGTGTCTTGCAATCTTGTCTAGTTTCATTATAGAATTTGTAAAAAATAATCAAGATAATACTATCCCTTATTTTAAAAACCTTATTTAATACCCAAGCTTCCCTGTTAAAAACTTCTCCTTTCTGCCTCAATTTAATACTTTCATATCTCGAAAAAAATCACGATATTTGTAAGCATTTTAACAAAATAATTTAACAAATTAAAAAGAAATATTCTCAAGCTAACTATTTGAAAGATTGAGTCTTATGTCTTTAATATAAAAAATATGAGTCAAAAAGAATATACAGCGAGTAGCATCCAGGCCCTGGAAGGAATGGAACACGTGAGGTTGAGACCATCAATGTACATCGGCGACGTTGGCGTGAGAGGTCTTCACCATTTGGTTTATGAAGTAGTGGACAACTCGATTGATGAGGCGCTGGCAGGCTATTGCGACACAATCAAAGTGACTATTCACGAAGGTGAAAGCATTTCTGTAAAAGATAACGGTCGTGGGATTCCAGTTGATTTCCACGAGAAAGAACAGAAATCTGCGCTTGAGGTGGTAATGACCAAAATCGGAGCCGGCGGTAAATTCGATAAAGATTCTTACAAAGTTTCCGGTGGTCTTCACGGCGTTGGGGTTTCTTGTGTGAATGCACTTTCAACCTTGTTAGTGGCGACAGTTAGCCGTAACGGAAAACTATATCAACAAAAATATTCTGAAGGAAAAGCTTTGGCAGATGTTGCCGAAATCGGAACTACAGCAGAAAGAGGAACGGAAGTTTTCTTCCAGCCAGACGGAACTATTTTCCAGGAATTAGTGTACAACTACGATACTTTGGCGAACAGACTTAGAGAGTTGTCTTTCCTTAACAAAGGGATTTCGATTACTTTGATTGATGAGAGACATCCAAACGAAGACGGAAGTTTCCAGTCAGAGATTTTCCATTCGGAAGGTGGACTTAGAGAATTCGTAGAATACATCGACGGAAACCGTGAGTCCATTATGGAGAATGTGATTTTTATGGAAAGCGAAAGAGAAGGGATTCCTGTGGAGGTGGCGATGCGTTACAACACATCGTTTACGGAGAATTTGCACTCTTATGTTAATAATATCAACACCCACGAAGGTGGAACGCACTTGGCAGGTTTCAGAAGAGCTTTGACAAGAACGCTTAAAAAATATGCTGATGACCTTGGGATTCCTGCAAAAGAAAAAGTGGAGATTACAGGTGACGATTTCCGTGAAGGATTGACTGCTGTGGTTTCTGTAAAAGTAATGGAACCTCAGTTCGAAGGTCAAACCAAAACGAAATTAGGTAACTCCGAAGTTTCCGGAGCGGTTGATAAAATCGTTGGCGAAATGCTGACAAACTTCCTTGAGGAAAATCCAAACGAAGCAAAAATCATCGTTCAGAAAGTTGTTTTGGCAGCGAAAGCAAGACAGGCAGCGAAGAAAGCGAGAGAAATGGTTCAGAGAAAATCGCCGATGGGTGGTTCTGGATTGCCAGGGAAATTATCCGATTGTTCTTCCAAAGACCCGGCTGAGTCAGAATTGTTCCTTGTCGAGGGAGATTCCGCAGGTGGAACGGCTAAGCAAGGTCGTGACCGTCATTTCCAGGCGATTTTGCCTTTGAGAGGTAAGATTTTGAATGTTGAGAAATCAATGCTTCACAAAGTTTATGACAACGAGGAGATTAAAAATATCTATACGGCACTTGGTGTTTCTGTAGGAACAGAGGAGGATTCCAAAGCTTTGAATATGAGCAAACTAAGATACCACAAAATCGTTATTATGACCGATGCGGATATCGATGGTTCTCACATTTCCACTTTGATTCTGACATTCTTTTTCCGTTTTATGAATGAGATGATTGAGAATGGATACATCTACATCGCACAACCGCCTTTGTATCTTTTGAAAAAAGGAAACAAAAAAATCTATGCTTACAACGAGAAAGAGCGTGAACAATTCACTTTGGAATTGGCTCCGGACGGAAAAGGTGTTGAG
Source organism: Epilithonimonas sp. JDS (assembly GCF_021261315.1). Lineage (GTDB taxonomy): Bacteria > Bacteroidota > Bacteroidia > Flavobacteriales > Weeksellaceae > Epilithonimonas. Next base: position 421,517 of record NZ_JAJSAX010000002.1, on the reverse strand, counting down.
GTTCAGCGTTATAAAGGTCTTGGGGAGATGAATCCTGAGCAACTTTGGGAAACAACATTGAACCCAGAAAACCGAATCCTGAAACAAGTAACGATTGAAAATGCAGTAGAAGCAGATTCAACGTTCTCAATGTTGATGGGCGATGAGGTTCCACCAAGACGAGAATTTATTGAAAAGAACGCAGTCTACGCAAGAATAGACGTTTAAGTTATAATTTAAAACCTTCCAATTTTGGAAGGTTTTTTGTTATCATTCTAAAAATTAAATTTATGAAAAACTTAATCGCAATTTTATCTTTCGCAGTTCTACTTTCGTCCTGTAATAAAACAGAAAACACAAAAGTTTCCAGCACAAAATCCGATAGCATAGAAACCAAAAAAGAATTCGCCATCGATTCCTTGAGAGTTCAAGATTCTGTAAAAGTTGCAAAAACATTGACTTTATCCTTCGAAAAACAAATTTTATTATTTCCGGATATTACCAACAAAACACTTCTCGACAGCATCTACAAACCTGCAAATATCAGTTCTGAAGATTATTCTAAGAAAACACTTTCTGGGATTTTAGAGAAGTTCAAAACGGAATCTTTAAAAAAGGATGATTCGCAGGAGTATATGCCGGAGTTCAAACAAACCTGGGAAGAAATGTCAGCAATGAAACTGATTTCGAACCAAGACGATATTTTGACCTTGCAATATGCAGGAAACGGTTATTCTGGCGGTGCACACGGCTATTATTTCGAAAGTTACAAAGCTTTTGATTTGAAAAATAACAAAGTGATTTCGCAAAACGATATTTTCAAAAATCCGACAGATGTCAGTTGGAACAAGATTCTTCAAAATCATTTTGATGAGCCAGAACAAAAAGAAATGCTTTTGGTAGATAAAATTGAACTGAACAATAACTTCTTTTTTGACCAGAATAAAATCACATTCGTTTACAATCAGTACGAAATCACGGCTTACGCAGCTGGCGTGGTTTATATCACTTTAAATTTCAAAGACATCAAGGACCAACTGAAACCAGAATTCATCCAACAATATAAAATCAAATAAAATGAGCAACCAAAATCTTAAGAATTATCGCAAGTTTTATCCATTGCATCATTTTGTGGTTTATCCGGCCGGTTTAGTTTTACTCGTTTTTTCACTTTACAGATTGTGGAAAAACATCAATGTCAACGAAGAGTTTGTATGGATTTGGGCTGCGATTTCTTTCGCTTCAATTTTGATAATTCTAATATCATATATGTTGAGACAACATTACGCGGTTGGTCTTCAGGACAGAATTATCATTAATGAATTCAAACTTCGCTATTTCACTTTGACAGGCACAAGGCTTGAAAGTTTACCATATCAATTTTCCGATTCTCAGATTTTCGCACTCAGATTTTCAGAAGACGAAGATTTGGTTGAATTAATGAGCAAAGCAAGCGAAAACGATTGGTCCGCTTCCAAAATCAAAGAAAACATCAATCATTGGAAAGCTGATAATAAAAGGATTTAGTAATAATATTTTATCTAAATACAATCTCAAAGCAAAGAGTATAGGTCAAAATAACTATCAAAGTTCAGAGAAGGACCTCTCTTAGATTAACGTTAAAAAATAGAACCGCAGAGCGGAGAAACTGTTGGTAGAAAAGAACCGAATAATACATACAAAGCTCCAGAGGAGCGACCAATTTTTTAAATTAAAAATAAAATAACTCAACAAAATACTCTGAAATCCTCAGAGTATTTTTACTTTTGAACCTATGAACGTAGCCTTCATCATCAACCCATTTTCCGCAAAGAAAAACTACCAACCTTTTTTGGACGAGCTTTCAAAAAAAGTAGATAATCCTTTGTTTCTGGTTTCGAAATCTCTGGAAGATACAGATGCTTTCATTGATGAGCATTGGGGTGATGTTGACGTTTTTGTGGCTGTTGGTGGCGATGGAACAATTTCCACGGTGGCGAAAAAACTCATTAATTCAGAAAAAATTCTGGCAGTTTTCCCCGCAGGTTCAGGAAACGGATTTTCCAACGAAACGAATTTTAGCAAAAATATCTCCTTATTATTAGATAAAATTAAAAATGAGAAATTCCGTGAAATCGATACGTTTACGGTGAACGAACATTTCTCTATCAATGTTTCAGGAACTGGTTTTGACGGAAAAGTCGTGAAGGAATTTGAAAAGACCAATCGCGGTTTCAAAAACTACATCAAAGTTTCCATCGAGACATTCTTCAATTACAAACCAATCACAATTAAGTTTTCCGATTCCAAATTTCAATCCTATAACGGAACTTATTTGATGGTAAATGTCGCCAACACACGACAGTTCGGCAACAACGCCTACATCGCGCCAATGGCGAGCAAAAGTGATGGTTTGGTGGATTTGGTTTTGGTCAAAAAGTTTCCGCTTTATTATTCACCGTTTTTCGCGTATCGGATGTTTGCAAAACGTTTGAAAGACGACGATTACGTTTCCTATCTTCCCGTGTCAGAGGTGGAATTTGAAGTCAACACCAAAAATTGGCACATCGACGGCGAATTCAAAAAGATAAAATCCCCGATTTCTATCAAGGTTTTGCCGAAGAGTTTGCGGATTTTGGTGTGATTAATTATTTTGGCTTAACAATGTATTAAGTTTGTCATAATCCCCATTTTGACCAAAATTATCAGTATTAACATTGGTTCCAATAATCTGATGTTGCTTACAACTAAAACAAATCTTTGCAATCCCAACTATTTTTCCTTGATTTTTAAAAACTAAAATATCTCTATAAACTGCGATACAAGCGTAGGTGCCACTTTCGTCAATTGTTTTATCAATAAATATTTTATCAATTTCACGAAATTTATTTTTTGGAATTTCTTGTTTCGTGAAACCTATTTTATTCATTGATTCTAAGAAATTGGTTTGAGTAATATTCTCTGGAAAATTTCCTACTACAACGTCAAATTTTAATTTATCAGCTTTCGATTTGTTTTTGTTTTCTTCCAATTTTAAAACACTGTATTCATCGTAATCACTTTTGTAATAATCTATGAAGTCGTACTCGAAAAATTTTTTGCCAATCTTTGGAACAAAAACCTTTTCTTCCTTTTCGGTTTTTTGTTCAATCAGATTGTGAGATTTCTTTTCACAAGATTCAATAGATAAAACAATTATTATTAAATATAAGAGAGACTTCATTTAGTTTTATTAAAAAGGTAATCACTCAAATATACAAATCAAATCAAATAAAATCATCCAATTTCCCTATTTTTGTATCAATCATCATTTATCAACTATCATTTATAGATTGTGCAGAACAAACTCAAAATCATCAACGACCCCGTTCACGGCTTTATCAAAATTCCACACGAGATTCTTTTTGACGTCATAGAACATCCTTATTTTCAGAGACTGAGACGCATTTCCCAAACCGGCTTGCTTTCACTGATTTTTCCAGGCGCAAAACATACAAGATTTCACCACGCTCTTGGTGCGATGAACCTGATGTTCAAAGCATTGGAAACTTTGAAGCTGAAAGGAATCAAGATTTCAAAAGAGGAAGAAGAAGCGGCGATGTTGGCTATTTTGATGCACGATATTGGTCACGGTCCGTTTTCCCACGCCTTGGAAAACAGGTTGATGGACGATTGGCACCACGAGAAAATTTCGATTTTATTGATGACGCGATTGAATGAAGAGTTTGATGGGAAATTGGATTTGGCGACTGAAATGTTCCAAGGAAAATACCACAGGGTGTTTTTCAACCAATTGATTTCCTCGCAGTTAGATGTTGATAGAATGGATTATTTGAAGCGAGACAGTTTTTATACAGGCGTTTCCGAAGGCGACGTGAATGTGGAAAGAATCATCTCAATGATGAACGTGAGTAACGAAAAATTGGTCATTGATGCAAAAGGAATTTATTCCATCGAAAATTATTTGACCGCCAGAATGTTTATGTATTGGCAGGTTTATTATCACAAAACTGCGGCGTTGGCAGAACACGTTTTGGTTCAGATTCTCAACAGAGCAAAATATTTGGTCTCGCAAAATTTGGAATTGGATGCGCCATCCAACCTGAAATATTTTTTGATTAAGAATAAATTTGATGAAGCCACGGAAGAAGACATCAGAAGATTCACAATGCTCGATGATATGGATGTTTTCCAGGCGATAAAAGAGTGGACGGAGAATCCTGATTTTATTTTGGCTAAGCTTTGCAAAGTGGTAATTTATAGAGATTTTCCGAAAAGTATCATTTCATCAAAACCATTTTCTGAAGAATTTATTCAAGAAAAAATTGATAAGACCAATCATCACTTTAATATCGATAATGCAGAAGAATTGGTTGGACAAATTTCACGAACGCTTTTGCCTTATGATACAGAGAAACAGCCTATTTATCTGATGGATAAAACAGGTGAAACTTTCAAATTAGAAGAGTCTGAAAATCAGATATTATTTGGTTGTATGGAGAATGCGACGAAGAAATATATCGCCTATTTTCCAAGAGAAATTTTATAATTAAAGTAAAACTGTTTTTGATTCGTCATAATTAATTAATGGATAATTAATAAAATATTTATCTTTGCAAACTATGGAATTTACTGCGCAACAAATTGCAAATTTTATAAACGGGAAAATCATCGGAAATCCCGAAACGGTCATCACAGGCGTTTCTCCTATTGAGAATGGAGAGAAGGGACATTTGTCTTTCATTGGACAATCCAGATTTTTAGAATTTTTGGAGAATACAGAATGCGCAGTTCTAATTGTTTCAGAAAGCTTAATATTAGAAAATAAAGATTATAAACCTGTAATCATTGCGGTAGAAGATGCCTATCTTTCTTTTCAGATCCTGATGAATCTTTATCAAGAAATGCAGGGTAGAAGAACAGGTATCGAAGCTGGATCTTTCTTTCACGAGACTGCAAAAGTTGGTGAAGATGTGTATATTGGTGCCTTCACTTATGTTTCTGAGAAAGCAACGGTTGGTGATGGCACGCAGATCTTTCCGCACGTTTACATCGGTAAAGGTGTGAAGATTGGAAAAAATTGCAAAATTGACAGTGGTGCAAGAATATACGATTATTGTATCGTTGGTGATAATTGCGTTATTCATTCAAACACAGTTGTTGGTGGTGACGGATTTGGTTTCCAGCCAACGGCTGAAGGTTTTAAGAAAATTCCACAATTAGGAAATGTCATTATTGAAGATGATGTAGAAATCGGTTCCAATTGCAGTATCGACCGTGCAACTATCGGTTCAACGGTGATCGGCAAAGGAACCAAAATTGATAATTTGATTCAAATCGCACACAATGTGAAAATTGGTCAAAACAATGTGATCGCGGCTCAAGCTGGGATTGCAGGTTCTACAATTATTGGAGACTGGAATCAGATTGGAGGTCAGGTAGGAATTGTCGGTCATATCAAAATTGGAAATCAAGTCAAAATCCAGGCGCAAAGTGGGGTAAACCACGCTGCGAAAGATGGTGAGACACTTTACGGTTCGCCAGCAATTAATTATAGCGATTACAGAAGAAATTACGTACATTTCCGTAATTTTACCGACATAGTCAAGAGAATAAACGATTTAGAAAATAAAAAATCAGAGTAAAGGTATCAGGAGCCAAGACACAGTTCTTCCCGCCTCAAAACTAATACAATGAGTGATAAACAAAAAACAATCAGCGAAGAAATCAAACTTTCGGGTATTGGTCTTCACACAGGTAGAGAAGTTAATCTTACCATCAAACCGGCTAAGGAAAACACCGGATTCGTATTCGTAAGAACAGATCTAGAAGGTCATCCTCAGGTAGAGGCTGACGTCAATTACGTAACCACTACAGAAAGAGGAACTACTCTGGAAAAGTTAGGGGTCAAAATCCATACTTGCGAGCATCTTTTAGCTGCTTTGGTCGGTATGGATATTGATAATGCCTTCCTTGAAATGAATAGTGCAGAGCCACCGATTTTGGATGGTTCTTCCAAATATTTTGTAGAAGCGATTGAGAAAGCAGGCGTTAAAGAACAAGATCTTGCAAGAGAATATCTTGTGGTGAAAGAAGTGATGAACTACATCGACCCTTCCACAGGTTCCGAGATCACAGTCATTCCAGCAGACGATTACGAGATTACAACTATGGTAGATTTTGGAACCAAAGTTTTGGGAACTCAAAATGCCAGTATGAAAAATCTTTCCGAATTCAAAGAAGAGATTGCACCGGCGAGGACATTCAGTTTCTTGCACGAGTTGGAGCAGCTTTTGGATGCAAATCTTATCAAAGGTGGTGATATCAGCAATGCTATTGTTTATGTAGATAAAGAGTTGACACCGGAAACCACAGAAAAACTGAAATTAGCTTTCGGTAAAGACGAAGTTTCTATCCGTCCAAACGGAATTCTTGACAATCTTACCCTTAACTTCCCAAATGAAGCTGCCCGTCACAAACTATTGGATGTGATCGGAGATTTGGCTTTGGTTGGTGTTAGAATCAAAGGTAGAGTGATTGCCAACAAACCTGGACACTTCGTAAACACACAGTTCGCAAAAAAACTTAATAGACAATACAAATTGCAAAAGAGAAAAAATGTTCCTGATTTTGATCTGAAAGCAGAACCTGTTTTTGATATCAATGGCATCATGAAATTGTTGCCTCACAGACCACCGTTTCTTCTGGTTGATAAAATCTTACAATTGTCAGAAACCCACGTGGTTGGTTTGAAAAACGTTTCTATGAACGAGCCGTTTTTCGTTGGCCACTTCCCGAAAGAACCGGTAATGCCAGGCGTTTTGCAAATCGAAGCGATGGCACAGGTTGGTGGGATTTTGGTTTTGGCAAATGTGCCGGATCCGGAAAATTACTCCACCTATTTTGTTAAGATGGACAATGTGAAATTCAAGAAGAAAGTAGTTCCAGGAGATCAGCTGATATTCAAAATTGAATTGATAGAGCCGATCAGAAGAGGAATCGTTCATATGCAGGGTTACGGTTATGTAGGAGACAGCGTTGTTGTAGAAGCTGAACTAATGGCTCAAGTTGCAAAAACTAAAAACTAATCTATGATTCATCAGCTTACAGCAGTAGATCCCCGCGCAAAAATTGGAAAAAATGTAACCATTGAACCTTTTACAACCATTGGTGCTAATGTAACTGTTGGCTCCGACACCTGGATTGGTCCAAATGTGACCATCATGGAAAATGTAAAAATCGGGAAAAACTGCAAAATTTTTCCTGGAACTGTCATTGGTGCTGTTCCACAGGATCTTAAATTTGATGGAGAAGATACTCAGGTCATCATCGGCGACGGAACTACGCTTAGAGAATGCGTCACGATCAACCGTGGTACAAAAGCTTTGGGATACACTAAAGTCGGAAACAACTGTCTAATTATGGCGACCTCTCACATCGCTCACGATTGCATCGTAGGTGATAATGTGATCATTGCAAACGGCTGTGGAATCGCAGGTCACGTGGAAATTGGAGATTTTGTTGTAATGGGCGGACTTTCTGCGGTTCAGCAATTTGGCAAAATAGGAAAGCATGTGATGATTTCCGGAGGTTCATTGATCAGAAAAGATATTCCGCCTTACGTAAAAGTAGCAAGAGAACCAATTTCTTACGCCGGAATCAATTCTGTTGGTCTTAGAAGAAGAGGCTTTACCAACGATAAAATCTTCGAGATTCAAAAAATATACAGAGCTGTTTTTCAAATGAAGATGAACACGACTCAGGCAATAGAATACATCGAAAAAGAAATGCTTCCAACAATGGAAAGAGATGAGATTATTACATTCATCCAGAATTCTCCAAGAGGAATTGTAAAAGGATACGGATCCAACAAAGAATAAAAAATAATACAAGTTTATATATAACTAATGGCAACAAGCAACGATATTAGAAAAGGACTTTGCATCGAATTCAGCAATGATATTTTCAAAGTAATCGAGTTTCTACACGTAAAACCAGGAAAAGGTCCTGCTTTCGTAAGAACAAAATTAAAATCTGTAACCAACGGAAAAGTATTGGACAACACATTCTCCGCAGGTCACAAGATCGACGAAGTAAAAGTGATCACAAGAAAATTCCAGTATCTGTATGATGACGAGAATGGATTCCACTTTATGAACAACGACGATTTCTCTCAACTTTACCTTGATAAAGAAATGATTGAAAATTCCCAGTTCATGAAAGCGGGAGAGGAAGTAACCATCATCCTGAAAGAAGCGGACGAAACGCCACTTTCTGCGGAACTTCCACAATCAGTTTATCTGGAAGTGGTAGAAGCTGATCCAGGCGTGAAAGGAAACACAGCAACCAACGCACTGAAAAATGCAATCGTAGAAACAGGTGCAAGAGTAATGGTTCCATTATTCATCGAGCCAGGCGACAAAATCAAAATCAGTACAGAAGACGGTTCTTACTTGGAAAGAGTAAAATAAAATATAGCAGGAAGCTGGAAGCATTAAGTTTTCCAGCTTTCGTTTTTTTATGGCAGCTTTTCCGCCTTCCACTCCCGCTTTTTTGCTCGTCGTTCCTCCTCACAAAAAGAGCTTCGTTCAAGTCGGGCTGCAGATTCGTAATCATTAAGACGATTCTTATCTAAAATCTAACATCTAATGTCTAAATTCTAATATCAAACTATGACATTCAATCAGCCACAACAACTCAAGACCATTGCTGATATCATCAATGCAAAATACATCGGCCCAGAAGATTTCCCAGTCTTAGGAACCAACGAAATCCATATGGTAAAAGCCGGAGAAATTGTCTTCGTCAACCATCCAAAATATTACGACAAAGCGCTCAATTCCAACGCTACAATTATTTTAATAGATAAGGAAGTAGAATGCCCGGCAGGAAAAGCACTTTTGGTTTCCGATGATCCTTTCAGGGATTTTAATAAGATCAATATACATTTCACAAGAATATCAAACTTTAGAGAAGAACTTCACGACCTGGAAGTTGGAGACGGAACCTTCATACATCCTTCAGTCGTAATTGGAAACGAAGTGAAAATAGGAAAGAACTGCCACATTTTCCCGAATGTCGTGATTGGAGACAGAACAGTAATCGGTGATAATGTGATTATCCAGGCCAACACTGTTTTAGGTGGTGACGCATTTTATTACAGAAAACTCAACGGAAATTTCGACAGACTGATCTCAGTCGGAAACGTCATCATCGAAAATAATGTAGAGATCGGAAACGGTTGCACCATCGATAGAGGCGTGACGGATCCAACAATTATTGGCGAAGGAAGTATTCTGGACAATCAGATCCAGATTGGTCACGATACAATTGTTGGTAAAAAATGTCTCATCGCTTCTCAAACCGGAATCGCCGGCTGCTGCATCATCGAGGATGAAGTGACAATCTGGGGACAAGTCGGAATGGCTTCTGGCGTAAGAATCGAAAAAGGAACTGTTCTTCTTGCGAAATGTGGGGTCAACAGAGATTTGAAAAAAGGAACGTACTTTGGACCTATCGCGGAAGAGTTCAGAGATTACCTAAGAAAAGAAGTAAAACTCAAAAATCTGAAGTAAATCATATTTTATTAATCTAAAAAATTATTGATTACAAGAAATTTTTGGATTATTATCGTTATTTTTGCGAATAACAAAGTTTTATAAAATCAATAAATTACAATAAAAAAATGTCAGTATTAGTAAACAAAGATTCTAAAGTTATCGTACAAGGATTTACAGGTAACGAAGGTACTTTCCACGCAGGTCAAATGATCGATTACGGAACCAACGTTGTTGGTGGTGTAACTCCGGGAAAAGGAGGTTCTGAGCACCTTGGTAAGCCGGTTTTCAATTCTGTGGCAGAAGCTGTAGAGAAAGCAGGAGCTAATGTGAGTATTATTTTCGTACCGCCTGCATTTGCTGCAGATGCTGTAATGGAAGCTGCTGAGGCAGGTATCAAAGTTATTGTATGTATCACAGAAGGGATTCCTGTTGCTGATATGGTAAAAGTTAAGGATTATATCCAAGACAGAGACGTTCGTTTGATTGGTCCAAACTGTCCTGGTATCATCACTTCAGACGAAGCTAAAATTGGAATAATGCCAGGTTTCGTTTTCAAAAAAGGAAAAGTTGGTATCGTTTCAAAATCTGGAACTTTAACTTACGAAGCAGCAGATCAAGTTGTGAAAGCTGGTTTCGGAGTTTCTACAGCAATCGGAATTGGTGGAGATCCAATCATTGGAACAACTACAAAAGAGGCTTTGGAATTGTTCATCAACGATCCGGAAACTGAAGCGGTTGTAATGATCGGTGAGATCGGTGGATCTTTGGAAGCTGAGGCTGCAAGATGGTACAAAGCGAGTGGTTCTACAAAACCAGTTGTAGGTTTCATCGCAGGACAAACAGCTCCGAAAGGAAGAACAATGGGTCACGCAGGTGCGATCGTAGGTGGTGATGATGATACTGCACAGGCAAAAATGGCTATCATGGCAGAAAACGGAATTCACGTTGTAGATTCTCCAGCAGAGATTGGAGTAACAGTAGCGAAAGTTTTAGCATAATATAATTGACTAAAATCTTTCTATAAAGTATATTTTGAGAAGCTCTATCCGAGCTTCTCATTTTTTTTGTTTAATTTTGAGCCAGAAAATATTTAAAACACACACATGAAAAAGATCCTTTTTGCATCTCTGATTTTCTCGTCATTATTATCTCAGGCACAGATTGACTTCAGGTCAACTGAATTCGGTGCTGTTGTAGGAGGAACATATTCCAGAGTTAGAAATGCGCACAATCCTTCAGGAGCCAGAATTTCCGTCTTGGGAGGTTTTGTTGCCCAAGTGCCGATTGGTGCGGGCGAGCAATATTATCTTCAGGCGGAAGCTTTATATTTTGGAGCCGGAGAAGGTGGCGATAAAAAATACGAGGATGCAAAAGGTTGGGAGCACGCTGTGTATGCCAATAATTATCTGAGCGTTCCGGTTAATTTCAAAGCCTATTTCTCCGAGGCAGAATCTGAGTTTTTTGGATTGATTGGCCCAAGATTCAATTTTTTGATTGATCAGAAAGTGAAAAATCCGGCTAAAGAATCTTATAAAACAGAAACTTACGGAAAAGCAAATTCTTTCAATTTAGGATTGGGAGCAGGTGTTGGTTTCAGTTACAAACGTCAGCTGGAACTTGCTTTGAAATATGACATCGGATTATCCAACGCGTATCCGGATCTTAAAAATTCGCCGGAAGAAATTGCGACTTTGGATGCGAATGTTGCCAAGAAAAAATCAGAACAGGTCATAAGTTTAGGACTCACTTATTTTTTCAAATAAAACAAAAAGGCTGTGAAATTTTCACAGCCTTTGTTTTTATATAACCTTGATGTTATTTATTTTTGATAATCTCTCTGATTTTTCCTTCGATCTCTTCAGAAAGTTCAGGATTGTCTTTCAATACGTCTTTCACAGCATCACGGCCTTGACCTAATTTGGTGTCTTCGTAGCTGAACCAAGATCCACTTTTCTTAACTACAGCAAGATCTACTGCAGTATCCAAGATCTCTCCAGACTTAGAAATTCCTTCACCATACATAATGTCGAATTCAGCCATTTTGAAAGGTGGCGCAACTTTGTTTTTCACAACCTTCACTTTTACACGGCTTCCAACAGCTTCGTCACCATTCTTGATCGGTGCACTTGCTTTTCTGATGTCAATTCTCACAGAAGCGTAGAATTTCAATGCGTTTCCACCAGTTGTCGTTTCTGGATTTCCGAACATCACACCGATCTTCTCACGAAGCTGATTGATGAAGATCACGGTACATTTTGTTCTTGAGATCGAACCGGTCAATTTTCTCAAAGCCTGAGACATCAATCTTGCATGAAGACCCATTTTCGAATCTCCCATTTCACCTTCGATCTCTGCTTTCGGCGTCAAAGCGGCAACGGAATCGATCACCACGATGTCAATTGCACCTGATCTGATCAAATTGTCAGCAATTTCCAAAGCTTGCTCACCATTGTCTGGTTGAGAGATGATCAAGTTTTCAAGATCCACACCCAATTTTGCAGCGTAGCTTCTGTCGAATGCGTGCTCAGCATCTATGAAAGCTGCGATTCCTCCAGTTTTTTGAGCTTCCGCAATGGCGTGTAAAGTCAATGTTGTTTTACCGGAAGATTCTGGTCCGTAGATTTCGATCACTCTTCCTCTTGGATAGCCGCCAACACCTAAAGCCAGGTCAATTCCCAATGAACCCGATGGAATTACTTCTATCGTGTGGTCCACAGAATCCTCGCCTAATGTCATTACGGTACCTTTTCCGTAGGTTTTATCTAGTTTTTCCAGCACCAGTTGTAGTGCTTTTTTCTTATCGTCGTTTGTACTCATTATGTCAAAAAATTATTCTCAAAAATACGGAATTTTAAAATCAAAATCCAATATTATTTTAGTTTGCGATTTTAATTTATCAATTGAAAATTAATGAAAATTTGAATTTTTTGTTATGTTCAAATAATCCGTCAGAACTTTCATTTGGTCTTTATTTCCTTTCTTTATTCGTGCTTCTCGGCTGATTGTCTTTTCATAGATTTTATTGAAAATCTTTTTTGAAACAGGAAATAGGTTTCTGTTTTTCACTTTCGGAATTTCCAATCTTTCACAAACTTCATCGTCCAACAAAAACCAAGTGCAACAGATGTGAAGATAACGTAGGTTTCGCCTTTGAAAATCAAATTTAAGTATAGGATTCTCCAAAGATTCATTTAATAACGAATGTGCTAGCAAAACGGAATCTTTGTCCGCTGAAGGTTGCACAGAAGTCCATAGATAGAAATATTCTGTCGCTTGCTTTTTGTCATCGGGTAGAAGTTCCTCTGGAATTCCCAACAAATAGCCGACATATTTCCAAAGTTGAAAAAGACCTTTTTCTTCTTGCTCAGAAAATGTGTTTCCTAATTTTTTTAAACTGTATAAAAACACCAGACTGAAACCGATGTAAGTTGCCATCATATCCCAGGAATTGATGGGTTCTCCCCAGTTTTTCGTGTCCCAATTTTTATAATGCTTCTTGATGGAAAGTCTTGCGTAGGAATGGATAAGTCTCGTTTTGATGGCAAATTCATAACCTTTTCGGTGGGTGAGAAGTGAGTCGGTTCGGGTAACATTAACCCAAAAATCCAACGTCTCGGATAGGCGTTTGACCGCTCCTTTTTTCAAGGCCTCAGTTACAATCAATGGTTTGTTGAGATAGGCATAATCGTAGCCACCAATTAAACAATAATCTCTCAGTGAAATCAAAGAATCCACATTGCAACGCATACAGAGTTCTGCGCCACTTTTTATCAATTCAAAATCTACCCAATCTGGAACTGACTGTGTTTGCCCAAAAAGTAATTTGACACTTTCTGGAACATCATCGTTTTCAGAAACGCCATTCCGGATATAGTTTTCAATTTGTTTTGAAGCTTCAGGAAAGGATTGTGTGAAGTAAATATCTTTTACGACTTGATCTCCAATTTCATCAACGTGATAATAATATTTAGAAAATTTATCGAAATCTTTAAAACTGACTTCTGCGCCGGAAAATTCGATGAGCTGTTTGCCGTTTCCGGTTTCCCAAAAGTTTTTGAAATGTGCTGAATCCCTGAATCGAGGTTGTAGAATTGATTTGTCCATCTAGGATAAAGTTACAATTATTGCTCCAAAATAGGACGGTGAGTTTTATCATTAATCAAAATAATAAAACCTTCCAAAATGAATTGAAAGGTTTCAGTTTTATTGAATGATTCAGATTACAAAGAAGCTGAATGTACAAGCATATCTGCCAATTTGTTAGAATAGCCCCATTCGTTGTCGTACCAAGATACCAATTTCACGAAAGTTGGGTTCAACATAATTCCAGCCTCTTTATCGAAGATAGAAGTTCTAGAATCGCTTACGAAATCCTGAGAAACTACAGCATCTTCTGTATATCCAAGGATGCCTTTTAGGTCACCTTCAGATGCAGTTTTGATAGCAGCACAGATCTCTTCGTAAGAAGTTGGTTTGTCCAATTTTACAGTTAAATCTACTACAGAAACGTCAGCAGTTGGAACTCTGAAAGACATTCCAGTCAATTTTCCGTTAAGAGAAGGGATCACTTTTCCTACCGCTTTTGCAGCACCTGTAGAAGAAGGGATGATGTTGTTCAATGCAGATCTACCACCTCTCCAGTCTTTTGCAGATGGTCCATCTACAGTTTTCTGAGTTGCAGTTGTAGCGTGTACAGTTGTCATAAGACCTTCTGCAATTCCGAAGTTATCGTGGATCACTTTTGCAAGAGGAGCAAGACAGTTAGTCGTACAAGATGCGTTTGAGAAGATCGCGATGTCGTTTGTTAATTCTTTGTGGTTTACACCCATTACGAACATTGGCGTATCATCTTTTGGTGGTGCAGAAAGGATCACTTTCTTAGCTCCAGCGTTGATATGAGCTTGTGCAGTTTCTTTAGACAAGAATAAACCTGTAGATTCTACGATATATTCTGCACCTACTTCATTCCATTTTAGGTTGTTAGGATCTTTCTCAGCAGTTACACGGATTGTTTTTCCGTTTACCACAAGGTTGTTACCTTGAACTGATACTTCTCCTTTGAACGTTCCGTGAACAGAATCGTACTTTAGCATGTAAGCCATGTATTCTGCATCGATAAGGTCATTGATACCTACAACTTCGATGTTTTCTCTTTCAGTCATTGCTCTGAAAACTAAACGTCCGATTCTCCCGAATCCGTTGATTCCTACTTTAATTGTTGACATATTATTTAAAATATTAAGGTTTTATTTTGTACTATAAATTTACGAAAATTTGACGAATTACATAGCAAGAATTTCCGCTATTTTAAGCAGATCCTTGTCAATTTCGTTATGTTTTTTGATGGCTTCCTCGATCGGTGTGTAAACGATTTTGTTCGATTGCATTCCCACCATTACTTTGTTTTTTCCTTCCATCAGTCCTACTACAGCGCCGTAACCAAGATTGCTGGCAAGCACTCTGTCTGCACAACTTGGCGAGCCTCCTCGTTGGATGTGTCCAAGAATGGTTACACGGATATCATAATTAGGGAATTCTTCTTTAGTAGCTTTTGCCAGGTCATAAATACTTGCTAATTCTTCGCCTTCTGCAACAACCACAATGCTGGATGATTTACCAACTTTTTCCGCCGTTCTGAAAGTGCTGAAAAGATCTTCCAAACTGTCTTTTCTTTCAGGAATCAGAATGTCTAATGCTCCGGTTGCAATCCCGCTGTTTAAGGCGATAAATCCTGCGTCACGTCCCATTACTTCTACAAAGAAAACTCTGTTGTGGGAAGTTGCAGTATCACGGATTTTATCGATCGCATCCATGGCTGTATTAAGAGCAGTGTCGTAACCAATTGTTTTATCAGTCCCGAAAATATCATTATCGATAGTTCCCGGAACACCAATTACTTTGATTCCAAACTCTTCATTGAAGACCTTTGCACCGGTGAAACTTCCGTCTCCTCCGATACAAACCAAAGCATCAATGCCTAATTTCTGGCATTGTTCAAAAGCTTTTTTTCTGCCTTCGGGCGTCATAAATTCTTTCGATCTTGCAGATTTCAGAATCGTTCCGCCTTGGTTAATAATATTTTTTACGGAACGTGGTCCCATTTTAATAACATCACCGGCAATCAGACCATTGTAACCTTCTCGGATTCCGTAACAGTCTATATTGTAGTAATTTGCTGTTCTTACAACAGCTCTAAGTGCAGCATTCATCCCGGGAGCATCGCCTCCGGAAGTAAAAACCGCAATAGATTTTATGTTGTTTTCTGACATATTTTCAATTTTTTTCAGAGCAAATTTACGAAATAGGAATCATATTAAAGAATGACTTTAATATTATGCAGGAAATTATATCATAGATCAACTAAATCAGGCATTTGAAAATATGATAAAAGTTAGAATTAAATTTTTCTCAGGCTCTGGAAGTTTTATTATATTTACGAGCAATACAAAATAAAATTTTAAACAATAAACAAACAATTACGAAATCGCAGGATTCCGTAATCTAAAAAACAAATAAAAATTACATTATGAAAGTTACCGTAGTTGGCGCTGGCGCAGTAGGAGCTAGTTGTGCAGAGTATATTGCAATGAAAGATTTTGCAGCAGAAGTTGTTTTGGTAGACATCAAAGAAGGTTTTGCGGAAGGAAAAGCAATGGATCTTATGCAAACCGCTTCTCTTAATGGTTTTGATACCAAAATTACAGGAACAACAGGAGATTACTCCAAAACTGCAGGTTCCAAAGTAGCCGTGATCACTTCCGGAATCCCAAGAAAACCGGGAATGACAAGAGAAGAATTGATCGGCATCAACGCTGGAATCGTAAAAGAAGTGACTCAAAACTTGGTAAAACATTCGCCAGACGTGATCATCATCGTGGTGTCCAATCCAATGGATACAATGGCCTATTTGGTGCACAAAACATCTGGACTTCCAAAAGAGAGAATCATCGGAATGGGTGGTGCTCTGGACTCTGCCAGATTCAAATACAGATTGGCAGAAGCGTTGGAGTCTCCAATCTCTGATGTAGACGGAATGGTAATCGCAGCTCATTCTGACACAGGAATGTTGCCACTTTTCAGCAAAGCAACCAGAAATGGTGTTCCAGTTTCAGAATTTTTAAATGATGAGCAAAAAGCCAACGTTATCGAAGAAACTAAAGTTGGTGGTGCAACACTGACCAAATTATTAGGAACTTCTGCGTGGTATGCACCAGGCGCAGCAGTTTCTGTAATGGTTCAGTCCATCCTTTGTGACCAGAAGAAAATGATCCCATGTTCATTGATGCTTGATGGCGAATATGGCGAAAGCGACATCTGTCTTGGTGTTCCTGCAATCATCGGAAAAGATGGTGTTGAGAAGATTGTTGACATTACTTTGACAGAAGAAGAAAAAGCGAAGTTTGCAGAAGCCGCAAAAGCTGTAAGAGATGTGAATGGAGATTTGAAGTTTTAAGATTTCAAACTTTGATATAATAAGAAAGCGTCCCGATAATTTTCGGGACGCTTTCTTGTCAACTGCTTTAAGGAAATTAAATATTATTTTTCTAAAAGCTCTTTAATAACGTTTTGAAAGGCTTTTTCGCCATTTTCAGGATCATAAATAAATCCGTGGTCACCTTCATCTCTAGACCTGAATTCCCAATCTTTAGCAGTCGTTTTATTTTTCAAGTATATATTTTCTACACCTTTAAATTCGTAAACAGTGTCATCCTTAGCATTGATGGAAATTAATTTTTTCCCCTGAGATATGTTTTCAAATTTGATTTTGCTCAAGAGAACATTCGGATCCGCAGACATAGCGTAAAAGCCTTTAAATATTGTTGGTTTCTGAGATGCATAATAGAATGTTGCTGTTCCACCATTGGACATTCCGCCGAGAATAATATTCTTCTTATCTACTTTAAAATCTTTTTGTACTTGATCGACGATGGTTAAAATATTATCAAAAGCTTCCTGTTGATCTACCCAGCCAAAATCTTTCTTTCCGAAAGGATAAACTACAATTGCATTCAGGTTTTCGCCTATGGAAAAAATTGGTTCCTGCTGGATTTGATAATTTTCATAGTTGAATTTGTCTGTATTTACGACACCGCCATGCAGATATATAACGGTTTTCAAAGGTGTTTTATAATCATATTTAGTAGGGACGTAAACTAAATAAGGTACTTTCAGATCTTTGATCTTTGTAAAATACAATGCAAATGTTGGTTTAGATCCAAGAATTTTTTTGTTTTTTAAATTAGCTACATTTTCATTGATGGAAGTAATCCATTTTTTATTGAGTCGATCCTCGGAAAGCTGCTTGCTGCTAATGCTTTCCTTCATGTATGTAATGATTTCAACCCATTCAGGTAATTGATGAAGTTTTACGAATGCACTGTCGGATTCGATATATTTCAGCTCCTCGGGTTTGCTTACCAATTCATTTTTTTGCGCTTGTGAGAGCCAAGCGATTGCGCTCCGATTGTCATTGCAGTGTCCCGCAGCTACTGCGGCAGTGTAAAAAACAAATTTATTTTTTTCTGCAATTCCTTCCTGAGTACTCATTGCATTTTTAAAGTTACTTAGTGCTTCACAATATTTTTTTGCTTGAATATTGGTCTGTGCATCAGTTAACGATTGTTGATAGCTTTGGGATTTAATAGATTGATTTGTAAATAAGTACAAAACAAAAAGTAGAAAGTAACTCTTATTCATTTGAATTTTTTAATAGAAATAAATTTAGTGATTATTCCTAATAATTTATTGCATTTTTAAGAATATATTGTTCATAAGCTTAAAATATTATTCGCTTCTAAAAACTCTCCCCAACCAACTCCGCATTCATCATCGCACCTGCCAGATTGCCTGTGTAAACCGCATTGGCAACGGAACGCATCGGACTGGAATTGTCACCGCAAGCCAATAATCCTGCAACATTTGTTTTCTGGAATTGGTCAATTTTGATGTGACCCATTTCCGTCATCTCGCAACCCAAAGATTCGGCAATGTCGGAATGTTGTGTGAAAGGAGACGGACCATAGACGACGTCAAAATTCAAAACTTTGCTATCGGATAAAATCAGGCTTTCAACCATTCCGTTTTGATGTTTCAATTCTTCAATTTCTGTTTCGATGATTTTAATATTATTTTTAGTTAATTTTTCAAGTTGCTCATCGGTGAAATCGACTTTTCCTCTTGTGAAAATCGTCAAATCTTTGGTCAGATTGCTCACCAAAGAAATAATATGAAAACCACGGTCGCCATTCGCAATGATTCCCGTTTTTTTGTTCTTAAATTCATAGCCGTGACAGTATGGACAATGGATTAATGAAATTCCCCAGCATTCTTTGAAGCCTTTGATATTTGGAACTTCATCTACAATTCCAGTTGCGAAAATCAATTTTTTGGATGAGAATTTGTTACCATTTTCAGTTGTGATTTCAAAACCATTTTCTGTTTTGATGCCTGCTGTCGCCAAACCTTCGTAAAACTCGACCGTCTTATATTTCTCAACTTGTTCTTTGGCAATTGTCGAAATTTCTTTCGGTGTTTTTCCGTCTTGTGTCAAGAAGTTTTGAGAATGTGGCGTCTGTGCATTGCAAGGTTTTCCACTGTCGATGACCAAAACTTTTCTGAGTGAACGTCCCAAACACATCGCCGCAGAAAGACCAGCGTAACTGCCACCAATTATAATCACATCAAACTGATTTTCCATTTTATTTTTTTCAATTTATATATTTATTTAAATGCTATTTGCCAAAAGCTAATCGCCAAAAGCATTTAACGCTTGCCAAAGTTAAGATTAATTTCTATTATTGCAACAGAATCGCATTAATAAAAATGAAAAGAAGAAATACACCCGCAAAAGAAGCCGTCCTGAATCTTCTGAGGACTACGGGAAAGGCAATGAGCCAAGATGCCATCGAAGGAAAAATCAATCTGGAAATGGACAGAGCCACGATTTACAGAGTCTTAAATAGATTTTGCGAAGACGGAATTCTCCACAGGATTGTTGCAGAAGACGGGAAACAATACTTCGCCGTTTGCATTAAATGTGACGAGAAAAAATTAGCAGACTATCATTTTCATTTCCGATGTACCGTTTGTCAAACGATAGAATGTTTGCCGGTTCCGGTGCAGTTTTCGTTGCCAGCAAATTATAAAGTGGAAAGTGTGAATTGTGTTTTGACAGGCATTTGTAAGGATTGTGCTTAGAAATTTAATCTAAAGAATTTCCAGTCTCGAAATCCTTGATTTGTCTTTTCGTTGCTAAAGAACGCCAAGAAATTTCCAGAATTTCCGTCACCAATTTTCTGTCGTGATAGTCTTTCCACATACAGATGTACGGATAATTTTTGAAATGCTCAGGCAAATGAAAAACCTCCGGATAAGTTTCCAAATAATAATCCCGCGATTCGAAACCAATTCTGATTGGAATAAATTCGCCACTGTCGTGCAATCTGCACATCAACTTTCCGCGGACTTTCACAGACGGCGTTCCCTCGTGAGAAACACTTTCCTCGGTGTCGGGAAAAGTCAACGCAATGTTCTTTACGAAATCAAAATCGGAATAATTAAATTCAATTGGCTTTTTCATTAATCCAAATTAAACCTTCAAACTTCCACGAAAACCTCTCGCTGCATAATAAGATTCCGCACCATTGTGATAAAGAAAAACCGTGTTGTAACGCTTGTCACAAAAGATTGCGCCACCAAGTTTTCTAATGTCTTCCGGCGTTTTCACCCAGCTCGACGTTTTCAAATCAAAGTTTCCTAAAGTTTGCAAATGGCGATATTGTGCTTCGTCTAAAATCTCGATTCCAATTTCATTAGCCAAATCAACTGCACTATTTGGGGGCTTATTTTCTTTTCTGGAATCCAATGCTTTTCGGTCATAGCAAAGGCTTCGTCTGCCTTTTGGACTTTCTGCGGAACAATCGAAGAAAATGTATTCATCTGTTTTTTTATCATAATCGACAACGTCAGGTTCGCCTTCTGTTCGTTCCATTTCACTGAGTGACCATAGTTTTTCCGGATTGGATTCCAGTTTTTTCTGAACATTTTCCCACGCGATATTCTGGTGGCGCATTGGATTTTTTTCGAAACGGGTTTTCAAAGTCTGGATGAGGATTTCCTGCTGTTCTGATGATAATTTGTTTCTCATAGCTTTCTTAATGATTTAGTTTTCAAAACCTTGTTTCAAATTTAATAAAAATTCGATTCCTGATGTAACAATTCTTAGACTTCGGTTGTCTAATAAGAAAACTAGTTAATGAAATTACTCATATCCTCATTGGGATTACTCTCTGGCAGCTTATTCTTTGCCCAGACTACAGATACTGTAAAATCAAAGGAAATCGAAGCGGTAACCATAATCGCTAGAAAGCCAACCGTCGAAAGCAAAGCCGACAGGACGGTTTTCAATGTCGCAAACAGTTCGATTCTTGCAGGAAACACCACTTGGGATATTGTCCGAATGACGCCGTTGGTGAGCATCGATAATAATGATAATGTGAAGGCGGAAGGCGAATCGGTGACTGTTTACATTAATGACAGAAAATCGGTTTTTACAGGAAAAGAACTTAAGGAATATCTCAAAACAATTCCGGCTGATAACTTAATGAAAATCGAGGTCATTACAAGTCCGTCCTCACGTTATGAAGCAACCGGAGCTGTCATCAACATTGTTCTCAAAAAACGTGACGATGAAGGAATGAAAGGCAGTATTTCCCTGACGAACACTCAGAATACAAAGAACAACCAATATGGAAGTTTGAATCTTAATTACCATAAAAAGAATTTCACGCAGACTTTTACTGGAAGTTACAGTGATAATGTTTTTATTACTGAGAATTCCAGCAAGAATACTTTTTACGCAGATAATTCAATTAGTACGATTGATTCTAAAAGTGCTTACTCTGGTAAAAATCCTTCGCTTTCATCAACCTCAGAACTAGAACTGAACGACAAAAATAATATTGGCCTTGTTCTAGAATATTTCCGAGGAAATCGGACTTCGGAATCTACCTCTTTTGAAAATAATTATCTAAACGACGTTTTATTGAATTCATTTTCTCAAGATAATCTCGGACGTACAAACAGTAATACTTTGGGAACCAATCTTTTCTACAAATATTATGATAAAGAGAAAAATAGGATTTTGGATGTCAATCTTGGGGTCAATTATGATTCAGAAAAAGGAACAACGTATTTTACGAGAAACAACGCAACAAACACAATTAGCGAGCTTAGACATTTTGAAAATTATAACCAGAACCGAAATTACTTCGTAAAAGTGGATTACACATCGCCATTGGGGAAAGGCGGAAGTTTTGAAGTCGGCGGGAAAGCAAACTTCAACAATAATGTGATCCCAAATGATTATCGTGTGATTTCTAACAATAGTCTGTTGGAAAACGTCAATCAATTTCAGTACACGGAAAACCTAAATTCCCTTTACGCCAATTTTAGCAAGACATTTTTTGAAAAACTGGAAACCAGGATTGGACTTCGTTACGAATTGATAGACTACAAAATACATCAGAACGGAACCGAAACGAGAAGAGAATCTTATGGGACTTTATTGCCAAATTTATTGCTGAAATATGCCTTCACACCTAATTATGATTTGAGTTTAACCTATAATCACAATCTTTGGAGACCTTGGTATTCTGAGTTTAATGATTTTGAAATGCCTGGTAATAATGGATTTTTTTACAGAGGAAATGTTAATCTTCTTCCAAATCCTAGCGACAGGATTGGATTGAAATTTGGAATTTATAAAAAGTATTTCCTATCTGCGAGATACACTTTTACAGATCAGGATTATTGGACCAGCTACAGCCAGGAAACTCAAAATGGACTTGTAAAAACTATTTCCTTTCCTGACAACTTCAAAGGAAAAGTGGAAAAATTTTACCTTTCTGCAAACACCAATCAGAATTTTTTCAAAAATAAGCTGAATGTCAATCTAAGTTTAGGCTGGTCATACACAGATAACAGTGATTTCAACACCAGAAACAAATTGGAAGGTGCGAATAATTATCTTAATTTCTTCTCAGGCTCCACCAATTTATCTTACACGAATTTATTTAATAAAAACATCAATATTAGCGCTTGGATGAGCATTGACAATCAGAATTATGGAAACTCTGTGGCAAATCAATACAACTTTTTCCACAACATTTCTGTCACAAAGATTTTCCCTGTTTCGCAAATCGAGACCAGTTTGCAGTTGATGAATATTTTCAAAAGACCAACGATGAACACCACAACTTTTAGTCAGATCGGAACTTTCCAAAACTATAACAAATGGGATTGGTACGGATTCTCTCTGACATTCGTAAAGCGTTTCGGAAACCAAAAAGTAAAAGAGAACACCAAAACCGATGTTGAGAAAAACTCGGGAGGAAGCAAATAGCAAATGGCGATTGGCCAATAGCTTTTGGCGATTAGCTTTTAAAATTTATATAATCAATGAGAACGGGCAAATTAGCTCGTTTTTTTTTTTTGATTTTATTTAGAATCAAGATCTTTGATGAGTTTTACGTCTTTGCGAACCTTAAAAATAGTTTGAAATAAACTCAAAAAAATCTTTGTGAACTTTGCGTTTAATTTTCGCGACCTCAAAAACTTTAATACAAATTTCACATCCCAAAACTTTTGAAAGCCGTAAATTTGGGCTCAATAAAAAGTAAAATTCAATGTTCAGAAAAATTCAGATTTTCGTTTTGGCGGTGGCTACATTCGGAAATGTAAATGCTCAGAAAACAAAAATCAATTCAGGCGAAAGACCAAAACTAGTAGTAGGATTGGTCGTTGACCAGATGCGTTGGGATTACCTTTACCGCTTTGAGAAGAAGTTTGGAAAAGGCGGTTTCAAAAGGCTTTTGGGCGAAGGTTATTCTCTTAACAATGTTCATATTCCGTACATTCCTACAGTGACGGCGATTGGTCATACTTCAATTTATACAGGTTCGGTTCCATCGATTCACGGTATTGCAGGAAATGATTGGACGGACAAAGAAACTGGAAAAAATGTCTATTGTACAGCAGATGACAGCGTGAATCCAGTTGGTTCAGACAGTAAAAAAATCGGAAGTCATTCTCCGAAAAATCTTTGGTCAACTACGGTTACCGACCAATTGAGAATTGCAAGCAATTTCAAATCAAAAGTAGTCGGTGTTTCTCTGAAGGACAGAGCTTCTATTTTGCCTGCTGGTCACAATCCGACGGGCGCTTTCTGGTTTGATGATTCATCCGGGAACTTCATCACGAGTTCTTATTATATGAATGAATTGCCGAAATGGGTCAATGATTTTAATGGTCAAAAAGTTCCTGAGAAATTATTGGCTAATGGTTGGGAAACTACCTTACCAATTTCAGAATACACAGAAAGTACAGCTGACGATGTAGAATGGGAATATCCGGTTGGAACAGCAAAAGACCCGGTTTTTCCGTACAAAAATCTATTGACGGATTATGCGACAAAGAAAGGTGTCATCAGAACCACGCCTTTCGGAAATACGCTGACTTTGAAGTTTGCTGAAGCCGCATTGGATAATTATACTTTAGGAAAAGGAACCGAGACGGATTTTCTTGCAATCAACCTGGCTTCGACAGATTATGTAGGGCATTCTTACGGACCAAATTCCATCGAGGTGGAAGATACTTACATCAGATTGGACAAGGATTTGGCAGCGTTTTTCAAAATGTTGGATGAGAAAGTAGGGAAGGACAATTATCTGGTTTTCCTTTCTGCTGACCACGGCGGCGCCAATGCCGAAGGTTTCCTGAGAGCTAACAAAATCCTCGGCGGTTTCTATGACGACGGAATGGAAAAAAATCTCGGTGCAGAATTGGAAAAGAAATATGCGAATTCTAAAGTGATTTTGGGAATTGATAATTATCAGATTTATTTAAATCAAAGTTTGATTAAGGAAAAAAAACTGGACGAAGATGATATCAAAACCACCATCATCAACAGTCTGAACAAAGACCCGAGAGTTTTGTACGCCGTAGATTTGAAGAAAATCGGTTCGTCCGCAATTCCGGAGCCTATAAAAACCAGAGCTATCAATGGTTACAACTGGCAAAGAAGCGGTGATATTCAAATCGTTTCCCACGACGGAATGCTACCAACTTACGCTAAAAAAGGAACGACGCACAGCGTCTGGAATTCCTACGATTCTCACATTCCATTGATTTTTATGGGTTGGGGAATCAAGCACGGCGAAAGCAATAAGGATTATAATATGACCGATATTGCACCAACCGTTTCCGCATTACTTCACATCGAATTCCCAAGTGGAAACATCGGAAACCCAATTACAGAAGTGATTGGAAGATAAAATAGAAGTTAGAGGTTAGAATCTAGAAATTAGGTTTTAATTTTAAATAAAATATAAAACCCAATATTGTCATTCCGTAGGAATCTAAACAGCTTTGTAGAGATTCTTGCAGAATGACAATTTTTTTGCAGAAATTTGCAACTGATTATGAATTTAAAAGAAAAAGACATCTTCGATTTGCTCAATGAGAAAGCAGAACTCTACAATTCACCGGATTTTATAACTGATGATCCAATCCAGATTCCGCATCGTTTTTCTTTGAAGCAGGATATTGAGATTGCTGGTTTTCTATCCGCAAGTATCGCTTGGGGAAATCGAAAATCAATCATCAATGACGCGAATAAAATGATGGAATTGATGGGAAATTCACCGTACGATTTTGTAATGAATTTTACAAAATCTGATTTGAATAAGATTCCACAGAAAGCGATTCACAGAACTTTCAACCACGAAGATTTTATTTTTTTTCTGAGAAATTTCCGACGCGTTTATTCTCAATTTGAAAGTCTGGAAGACGCGTTTCTCATTAATGAAGATGAAACCAATTTCTATCATTCAATTGAACGTTTCCGAAACCAATTCGTTTCCGAACAACACCGTGGACAGAAACACGTGAGTTCACCTTACAAAAATTCGGCTTCAAAACGATTGATAATGTTTTTACGCTGGATGGTTCGAAAAGATAAAAAAGGTGTTGATTTTGGGATTTGGGAAAACATTGATGCAAGATTCTTGTCTGTTCCATTGGATGTTCACACCGCCAATATTTCCAGAAAATTAGGAATTTTAACCCGAAAACAAAACGACTGGAAAGCGGTTGAAGAATTGGATTTGATACTTCGAAAATATAATTCTGCTGACCCTGCTATTTACGATTTTGCTTTGTTTGGGTTGGGCATTTCTAAAGAGTTTGAATAAAGATTAACCACAAAGACACAAAGTTTTTTCACGAAGCACACAAAGTTTTTTTGTCATAGAAATATGATAAAAGCGATTTAAAACATAAAGAATAAAAATTGTGAACCTTGTGAAGACCTTTGTGTCTTTGTGGTTTAAAAAATTACTTCAAGATATCATTAATATTAGGATATTCCGAGATTTTCCGGAACTCAAAACGGTTGCTGTTCTGCAAATCTGAAATGAACAAATCCAATTCCCTTACCGAATCATCGTCTTGAAGATATTGGTCGTGCGTCAGGAAAACCAAATGGCGGGAAGTCTTTTCCAAGTCGTTGAAGAAGATGCTGTCCACACGTTTTGTCATTTCCTTGTGAGTGCCTTTCAGTTTCATCGCATTAGTTGGTTTCCATTCCAAATCCCAGCCTACCAAAACATAGCCGGCTTGTTGTAATTCGTCTGCTGCCAATTTTGAAGTTTTGATGTCGGTATTATTGATGTTCGCTGTTCTCCAGATGTTTCTTCCGGGCGTTCTGGCGTATTTATTTTTAAATTGCAGGCTGTCTCTTGCTCTGTCAAAGTCGTGAATCACATTTTCGGGATTTTTGTAGAATTCAGAATATCGGTTCAAGGCGTGCGTGTAGCTGTGATTTGCAATCTCGACGAGTTTGTTGTTTTCCAGTTCCTTCAATTCTTTTGATTGGGTTTTGCTGTCGTACGCGTGTTTTCCAACGACAAAAGCTGTGATGGGAATTTGATATTTCTCGGTGATTTTCAGAAGGTTGCTGGTTCCTCTGTTAGGTCCATCGTCGAAGGTTAGGTAAATATAACGCTTGTTCGGGTCGTCGGGAACGTCGGGTTTTGCTGAAATTACTTTTGCTGAGTTGGGGACGATTTCTTCTGAATTGATGTCTTTTGAAATTTGTGCCTGTTCTTTTTCTGATTTTTTGTTACAGGATTTCAAAAAAAATACTGCTGTAGTGATGAAGGCAGCATTCCCAAGAAAAACCAACAGATTTGATTTTTCCGCAAAAGTTTTTTTCATTGTAGATAATGGAATTTAAGTTGTTAAAAAATGTTAATTAAGTTAAAATTTAGAATCAAATTTGATGCCGATATTATTCAGTTTTAATTGTTTATAAAAATAAATATTATTTGATAATCAGTTATTTATGATTTTGATTTCATTTTTTATTAATGTTTTGAAATTATGTTAAAATTTTAGTTGTTTTAATACGTTGAATCTTTCGCAGCCCGACTTGAACGAATCCCGATGTAAAATCGGGAGGGAGTGGAAGGCGGAAAAGCTGCCCAAATAAATGTAAGTTATACCTTTCTTGATGTACATCAAGGTCTGTTCTTTATTTAAGGTCTTATTTTTGCTGCACTAAAAAAGTTTAATCAAAATAATTTTCTATGAAAAAATTAACCGTATTGGCATTTGCAGGAGCTGCATTATTGTTCACTGCTTGTAATGACAAAAAAGAAACTGTGAAAGACGCGCAAGAAGTTGCAGCGAAAACAGGAGATGCTTACAAAGTAGATTTGGCAACGTCCAACGTGAACTGGAAAGCTTTCCACAAAGGTGGTTTCGCACCAAGATGGGGAACTTTGAACCTGAAATCTGGCGAAATAACGGTTGCTGACAATGCTGTGACCTCCGGAGATTTCGTAATCGATATGACGACTTTGAAAGTAGACCCGGCATCTGTAACTGAAGCGGACAAAAAGCCGGCTGACCTGGAAGCACACTTGAAAAATGAAGATTTCTTCAACGTGACCAAAAATCCAACTGCTGATTTCAAAATCACTTCTGTAGCGGATTTGGCGGGAGAACTTCCAAAAGATGCTGTAGCAGGTTCTAACAAAACCGTGAGCGGAAACCTGACTTTGCTTGGAAAAACGCTGAACGTTTCTTTCCCTGCAAAAGTAACTGTAACGGAAGGTAAAGCGGCTGTAGAAGCTAAATTTACAGTGAACAGAACTGATTGGGGAATCAAATTCGGGACAGACGAAACTGACCCGGCAGAATGGATGATTAGCAAAGACATCGAAATTGGCATCAACGTAAATGCTGCTAAATAATAGATTTAAAAGTGAAAAGGAGAAGACTGTTTCGAAAGAGACAGTCTTTTTTATTTGATAGCACAAAAGAACCGACTCTTTAGGAGCCGGCTCAATAGATAAAGACATCTCATTTTTTTAGTTAAACAACAACAAAAAAGGATAGCCGACAGTGCTATCCTTTGATTTTTATATCAAATAAATTTGAGTGATTCTGATTGAAAATAGATAAGTTTTCATAACGATTTCCTTAATCTTATTGATGTAAATTTAGAAAGAAAAACAATACGAAATGTAAACTAAATGTTAAAGTTTCGTAGTTATCCACATTTTTTTGTGGATAAGTCTGTGGTTTTACAACTTCTCCGCAATATATTTCGCAGTAGCAGAACCTTTCACCTTCACCAAATCCTCCGGCGTTCCGGCAAAAACAACTTCGCCACCGTATTTTCCGGCATTCGGTCCGATGTCGATGATGTAATCTGCGGTTTTCATAATATCTGGCTGATGCTCAATCACGACAACCGAATGTCCGAGTTCTATCAAGGCCTGAAGGGATTTCAATAATTTTTTGATGTCGTGGAAATGCAATCCTGTCGAAGGTTCATCAAAGACGAAAAGCGTTTTATCGGTTGTCACACCTTTTACAAGGAACGATGCCAGTTTCACTCTCTGCGCTTCGCCTCCGGAAAGAGTAGAAGAGGATTGCCCGAGTTGAAGATAACCCAAACCAACGTCCTGCAAAGGTTTTATTTTGGTCGCGATTTTTTCTTCGTGGTTTTCTGAGAAGAATTCCAAAGCCTCGTCAACCGTCATATGAAGAATGTCGGAAATATTTTTCTCGTCGTATTTGATTTCAAGGATTTCTTTTTTGAAACGCGTGCCGTGGCAATGTTCACATTCCAGCTCGATGTCTGCCATAAACTGCATTGATACGGTGATAACGCCATCACCTTTACACTCGTCGCAACGTCCGCCGTCCACATTGAAGGAGAAATGTTTTGGCTTCAATCCCTGAACTTTCGCCGATTTCTGTTTTGCAAAAAGGTCACGGATGTCGTCGTAAGCTTTCAGGTAAGTGACTGGATTGGAACGGGACGATTTTCCAATTGGATTTTGGTCAATCAATTCGATGTTTTGAATCAGTTTTGAAGGAAACTCAACGGAGTCATAATCCGCTTTTTTTCCACCCATTCCGAGTTGGATTTGAATGGCGTTTGTCATCACTTCTTTCATCAAAGTCGATTTTCCACTTCCGGAAACACCTGTGATGACGGTCAAACATTCCAATGGAACATTCACGTCGATATTCTTCAAATTGTTTTGACGCGCACCTTTTATGGCGATATATTCTTTAGTTTTTCTACGCTTTTTAGGGACTTCGATTTCCATTTCGCCACTCAGATATTTTGCGGTCAGCGTATCGGATTTCATCATCTCGTCATAACTTCCGTTGAAAACCAAGTCACCACCAAGATAACCTGCTTCCGGTCCAATATCGATAATGTGGTCCGCAGATTTCATCACATCTTCATCGTGTTCTACAACGATAACGGTATTTCCTAAATCTCTGAGTTGCTTCAAAACACCAATCAGATTTTCGGTATCTCGGGAATGTAATCCAATACTCGGCTCATCCAAAATATAAATCGAACCAACCAAAGAACTTCCCAAACTGGTCGCCAAGTTGATTCGCTGACTTTCTCCACCGGAAAGTGTATTCGAAGTTCTGTTTAAAGTTAAATAACCGAGACCAACTTTAGTCAAAAACTCCAATCGGGTTTCGATTTCGTAGGTCAGTCGTTTGGCGATTTCTCTATCGTGCTCGTTAAGTTTTAAAGATTTGATTAATGGAAGAAATTCATCCAAAGGTAATTCGATGAACGACTGAATATTGTGTCCATCGATTTTCACCCAGCTGGTTTCTTCTCTCAATCTTAAGCCTTCGCAAGTCGGGCAAAGCGTTTTCCCACGGTAGCGGGAAAGCATCACGCGGTACTGGATTTTATAAAGATTTTCCTCCAGCATTTTGAAGAAATTATCAATGCTCGGGAAGGTTTTCGTTTTGTCACCTCTCCAAAGTAGCTGTTTCTGTTCTTTGGTCAATTGGTGGTAAGGCTTATGAATAGGGAAATCTTTGTTCTTTTTAATGAAATCCTTTTTCCATTCGCTCATACTTTCGCCACGCCAAGACGCGACTGCATCTTCGTGAAGCGACAGGTTTTTGTT
The DNA here is from genome assembly GCF_021261315.1 of Epilithonimonas sp. JDS. Taxonomy (GTDB): domain Bacteria; phylum Bacteroidota; class Bacteroidia; order Flavobacteriales; family Weeksellaceae; genus Epilithonimonas. Next base: position 391,477 of record NZ_JAJSAX010000002.1, on the reverse strand, counting down.
CGGAATCACCAAATCTTCATCAATTCCAATCACTTTTCCATAACCTTCGCAAGTCGGGCAGGCGCCGTAAGGATTATTAAAACTGAAATAATGAACGGTTGGCTCATTGAAAACAATGCCGTCCAATTCAAATTTATTCGAGAAATCCCGTACTTTTTCAGTGTCTGTATTTTTCAAAGAGCAATAGCCGTGACCTTCGTAGAAAGCCATCTGGATAGAATCTGCCAATCTCTGAAGAAAGCTCTCATCTTCCTCATAGCTGAATCTGTCGATGACCAAATTAATCGTCATATCTTTCTCCGGCACAAATCCGAAACTTTCCAAATCCTCTATTCCAGCGACATTTCCGTTCACTTCTAATCTTGTAAATCCGGAAACTTTCAAGGTTTTCAGTTGCTCGGCAAAATTCTCGGCGTCAAATTTCAATGGTGCTAAAAGCAAAAACGTCGAATCTTTCTTTGAATTCTTAATGAAATCAATCACGTTCGTCACGCTGTCTTTCTTCACTTCTTCACCGGAAATCGGGGAATAAGTTCGGCCAACACGCGCAAAGAACAATTTCATATAATCATAAATCTCCGTAGAAGTTCCAACCGTAGAACGCGGATTGGAAGAAATCACCTTTTGCTGAATCGCAATTGATGGCGCCAAACCTTTGATGTCATCGATTTTTGGTTTTTCCAATTTTCCCAAAAACTGACGCGCGTAGGAACTCAAACTTTCCACATAACGCCTCTGTCCTTCGGCATAAATGGTGTCGAAAGCCAGTGAGGATTTTCCACTTCCCGAGACGCCTGTAATCACAATCAGTTTGTTCTTCGGGATGAGAACGTCTATGTGTTTCAGGTTGTTAAGGTGTGCGTTTTTAACGAAAAGAAATTTCTTGATATCGATGTCGGTTGTTGTAGCCATAGGTAGATGTTAGATATTAGACCTTAGATATTAGACTAATAATCAAATGCTTTTTTAAAAATATATGTTGAAATATTTTAAATTTCTCAAAAAAATGAGACCCACAAAATTACGGAAAATTAAATCGTTTTAGAATATGATTTTGGATTAATTAATGGTGTAGTTTTTATCGCAAACGCGCAAACTGGAATTAAATATATATGTTTTTTTAAGTCCCAAAAGGATGTGGTTTTTCTATTTATGTCACGACAAAATATTTATTCAGATTAAAATCATTAAACATTCCGAATTCATTTGTGGTAGGGCAATACAGCATATTCGTAAATCTCCAGAGGGGTGGTTCCGAAGGGGGGTAAGGGTGGTTCTGAACCTGGGTATACCTGGTTCGGAAATGGTTGCCGGCGGTTATGTAAGTGGTTGCAGCCGGTTCCGAAGCACCCAAGACCACTTGACCAACCGGTTAAAGGTGGTTCCTAACCTGTGGCTACCTGGTTCTGAAATGGTTGAGAGTGGTTATGCAAGTGGTTGCAACAGGTTCCGAAGTGCCGACGACCACTTGCATAACCGGTTTAAGCCACTTACATACGTGTGTCCAGGTATTTATGGAAGTGGTTAAAGGTAGTTCCGAAGTGTCGATTACCATTTATAGAAGTGTCGTTTGGCACTTATACAGCCTGCTGCAGATACTTGTATGACCTGTTCCGGATACTTTGGAACCGGGTAAAACCAGTATTTTCGATTTCAAAACATCGGTTCACGTAAGATGCTATTAATCATATAATTTTTCCCGATTAATTGATTTTCAAAACAAGCCTTATCTCTATATTTGCCGCCAATTATCTGAAAGGAAATTAAACTATGAAAAGAATTATAACGGCTTTGTCAATGGTTGTTTTGTCAATCAATGGATTTGCACAGAATAAGGAAAATGAAATCGATGAGGTGAATTTACAAGGTCGGTTTTCATCGATTCCTTATAATGATGTGAACGAAAATGTGACGGTCATCACCAAGCAACAAATCCAGAATAGCCCTGCGACCAGCATCGATGAATTGTTGCAATTCCACTCGGGGCTGGATATCAAAAGGCGAGGTTCGAATGGTGTTCAGAGTGATATTACGATTCGGGGAAGTTCGTTTGAGCAGGTTTTGATTTTGGTGAATGGCATCAGGATGAATGATTCGCAGACTGGTCATAATACCTTCAATCTTCCGTTTGATATTTCGGCGGTGGAAAGAGTTGAAATAATGAAAGGTTCATCGGCAAAACTCTATGGACAGAATGTCTACGCGGGTGTCATCAACATCGTCACCAAATCATCTTCCGAAGAACAAGTGACGATAAAAGCGCAAGGCGGTGATTTCAAAACTTACGATTTGTCGGCGTCTGCAACTTTTGGTTCGGAGAAATTCACGAATCTTTTTACGATTAGCAATGGCGCTTCGGACGGTTACCGCTACAATACAGATTATCAAATCAGAAACTTTTTTTATCAGAATAAATTAAAACTGAATGATGGAAGTCTGAGTTTGCAGGCTGGTTTTTCTGAGAAGAAATTTGGGGCGAATGGATTTTACGCATCGCCAACCGCCATCAATCAATATGAGGAGACGCAGGCTTCTGTGGTGAGTTTGCAGTATGAGCAAAAGTTTGATAAACTGTCGATTAACTCCAGTGTTTATTGGCGACGAGGGCAGGATGTGTATCTTTTCATCCGTCAAAATCCGTCGTATTACAGAAATATGCACATTGGAAATAATATCGGCGGAACGGTAAATGCGACTTACGAATCCTCACTTGGAACCACAGGAATTGGTGTTGATTACAGAAAAGAATTTCTTGCAAGCAGTAATTTGGGCGACAGAGAGCGTGATGTGACGCAGGTATTTTTTGACCATCAGTTCAAATTCTTTAATCAGAAATTTGAAGTCAATCCGGGAGCAAGTTGGGCGAATTATTCGGGGCGGAATTTCTTTTATCCGGGAATGGATGTTGGGTTTATCTTCAATCCTAATCACAAAGTTTTTGGAGCGGTTTCCAAAGGTTTCAGGATTCCGACTTTCACGGATTTGTATTACGTGAGTCCGGCGGAAATTGGAAATCCAAACCTGGTCCCTGAGTCTGCCATCTCATCAGAATTAGGCTATCGATTCCAAAATGAAAAAATATTGGCGAAAGTCAGCGGTTTCATCCGAAATACAAAAGAAGGAATCGATTGGCAAAAAGAAACGCCGACAAGTCCGTGGAAAGCTGAGAATGTTGCGAGAATCAACCTGAAAGGTTTTGAAGTAGAACTTAAACATCAATTATTTTCGTTTTTAAATTATCGATTTGGTTATACTTATCTTGATAATCAAGACTTGGATAAAGAAGATTCGAGATATTCTTTACAGAATCTGAGACATCAGTTTGTGGCGCAAGTGGATGTGAAATTCTTGAAGTATTTCAGCAATCAATTGATTTATAAATACTCAGAACGTGTGTATCTTGGAAGTTATAATGTCTTGGATGAGCAAATCAATTTCCGATACAAAGACCTTAATTTCTATGTCTTAATCAACAACTTGACGAATACAAAATATGTGGAAACAAATCTGGTTCCAATGCCGGGAAGATGGTTCCACATAGGATTTACTTATCAAATTAAGATGAATTAATTTTTAACCACAAAGGCACAAAGGTTCTGTACAAAGTTCACAAGTTTTCTAAGCATAAAAATTCTTTGTGTTCTTTGTGAAAAACTTCGTGACTTTGTGGTTTTAAACTAAATTTGCAAAAAAATAAACAATGGCAGTTTACCTGGAATTCAATTTTAAAATAAAACCTCTCCAACCTTGGAACGAAATATTGATGGCAGAACTGATAGAAATCGGTTTTGACAGCTTCACGGAAGAGTATGACGGCATCCTGGGTTATATTCAAAAAGACCTTTTCAAAGAAGAAGAATTAAAAAATATTTATCTCCTTCAAAATGATGAGGTCGAGATTTCTTACACCTACGAAGAAATGCCGAACATCAATTGGAACGAGGAATGGGAAAAGAATTTCTCACCCATCAATGTGGAAGATAAAGTCCTAATCCGAGCCGAATTCCACGACTCGGAGCCGAATATGCACGAGATTGTAATTCAGCCAAAAATGTCTTTCGGAACAGGTCATCATCCTACAACGCACCTGATGATTCAGCAAATGTTGGATATGGATTTGGAGAACAAAAAAGTGCTTGATATGGGTTGCGGAACTTCGGTTTTGGCCATCTTCGCAAAGCAAAAAGGAGCGGGCAGAACCGTTGCCATCGACATCGATGAATGGTCTGTAGAAAATTCCAAAGAAAACGCAGTGCGTAACAATGTAGAATTGGACATCGAGTTGGGAACAGCTGACAATCTTGGGAAAGAAAAATTTGAAATCATCCTGGCAAACATCAATAGAAATATCTTGATTTCTGATATTCCGACGTATGTTTCCGTCTTGGAAGACGGCGGAAAACTACTGCTGTCCGGACTTTGCTTCTTCGATGTGGATGATATTCTGGAAGTTTGCACAGAACAAAATCTGAAGCTGGAGAAGAAAATCCAGAGAGAAGAGTGGGTTTCTTTGTTGTTGAGTAAATAAGATTTATTAATAAAACGATAAGCCTCGGAAATTAGTTTTCGAGGCTTTATTTATAACTAAACTTAATTATTCTTGTCTGTAAATCCAAATTGGAGCGGGACAAAGCACAGGTTTTTCAGTAATATGTTTTTCTATAAATTCAATTCCTTCCCTTGTTAATTTTCCCTGAGCAATATCTCCTCTAAGCCAAAAATTCATTTTTATAAAGGAATCGCCAGTAATCAAATGTGTATTATTGAAAATTATGGAGTAGGGATTGTTTTGATTATCGTGTGATAGAAAATGTTCTTCACTCATCAGTATATTTCCATTCGTCTCTTTAGTGCTTAATATACAAGCCTTAAATCTTGAAATATCAATACGTTCCATAAAAACTATTGGATGTGGGTTGTTCTCTTTATTGCTTGCCCAAAAAATTTCACCTTTTGTCATATTATAAATTTATTTCTGTGAATATTTATGAATAGGAATTTAAAAAAAATAAATTTCAAAACTTTAGATTCAGAATAATTGAATAGAATAATTTTTAAATTTCATTAATTATTTTCTCTCATCACTGGATAACATAGCATATCCATAATTATCCGACCAACCAGATTTTAAAGGTAATAATTGTCTCGTGTGTGCTTCTCTCAACATCCCCACTTTTTCTAAAACGCTGAATGAACCAATATTATCAACTGCACAACCAGCTTCAATTCTGTGAAGCTTCAAGGTTTCGAAACCAAAGTCTATTATTTTTCTTAAGCTTTCCGTTGCATAACCTTTGTTCCAAAATCTGTAATCGAATTGAAACCAAACTTCGGCATTTTTGTAATGTTCTTTTCCCAGATGCAATCCAATTAATCCGATGAATTTTTCCTCATCAATCAATTCGATTGCAAATGTAAAATGCTTGGTGTTTTCTTTATTGTTTTCCGCAATCCATTTCTCGACATTGATTTTTGTTTCATTAATGTCACTCGGGGATTTCGAAGTATTGAATTTGGAAGTTTGTTCTAAAGATTGCAGGTCAAAAATGCTTTCAATATCGTTTTCAGAAATCGGTCTTAAATTTAATCTTTCAGTTTTTAAAGTAGTTTTCATCTCACTTGTGCAGATTTTTTTTAATTGAAATCGTGAAGTATTCAATTCTTCTTAAATTTTTCAATTTCACCAATAACTTCGTCTAGATTTCTCTTTTCAATTTCTAAGTCTTGAGGAAATCCTTTCTGGAAATATTTCCATTTATCTTCGCCGGAAATTTTTATTGATTCAATTCTGTCGCCTTTGCAAAATACTTTTTCTCCGATTAACTTTATAAAAATATCGTCGAGATAAATGTCAAATTTATCACAAGGAAAAGGATTGTTTTCAGAAATAAAATATTGCTCGTCCCAAAGATAAATTGATTCTCCATTTATATTTTCAATCAAATAAAGAGTACTTTCATCATCATTTTCCAGAAACTCAACAATTCGACTAGCATTGATTTCAATAATATCAATTGAGTTCTTAGATTTGAACTCTTGCATTTTGTTTAAATCTCTATTGCTTTGTTTTTTTATTTTGACTCTGTTTTCAATGTAAATCCACATTATGATTGGACAAAGACAGACCAAGAATTTTGAAAGTAATGACCAATTAGACTTGTCATAATAATAGATATGAATAGCAAATAAGCAAGTTGATATCAATAACGAAAAAATCACAAGCCAATTTATTTTCAAATCATTGGCTTTCTCTAATTCCTTAATGCTTAATGACAGTTTAACATTTTCATTACTGTTTAGTTTACGACTTGTGATTTGCATAAACTATCTAATTACTTCTGCGGATACTTCTGAATCAAAGCCTGCAAAATCGCCAACGTCTCCGCATCCACAATCCCACTGTAATTCATTGGTCGGAAATGAAATTGGAAAGCCTCAATGGTTTGCTTTGTAGCTTTGTCCCAAACGCCATTCACATTCAATGCATAGCCAAACTGAGCCAGCTGTTGCTGAACTCTGGAAACAAATTCAGGATTATTGTATTGTAAAGTAATTTCATTGGTAGTTAAGATTTGATTGAGGAAAGTCTGTTTCGCGGTTTCGTCATACCACATCCCGATTTGATATTCGTCGTAAAGTCTCTTCCAAGGGAAAAGTGGACCTGGGTCTTGTTTTCTGGTTGGCGCGATGTCGGAATGTGCGAGAACATTAGTTGGCTGGATGTTGTATCTAACGACAAGGTCCTTCACCAAAGCGGCGACTTTCTTGATTTGCTCCTCTGGAAACGGAGTGAAAACTCTCAGGCCTGTAGAATCGACTGTGTAACCCATATTTACGATTTCTATTCCAATAGATGTATCGTTTAGATTTTGATCTTTTCTCCAATTGCTGACGCCTGCGTGGTAAGAACGTTTGTTTTCATCTACAAATTGATAGATTTCTTTATCAGGTAATGTATTCACAAGGTAATGTGCGCTTACCGCTTGTTGTGTAAGAGTTGATATGGATTTCTCATCATCTAATACAGTATAATGTAAAATTATATAACGCTGACGGAAATTCTGCCCGACAGAAGGGAAATAGTTTTTGGTCACTTTGTATCCTGCCGGATTCGCACTTACGATAGAACCGTAGCTTACAGTATTATCATTCTTCGTAATATCCGCAATATTTACTTTGTAATATTCACCTTCGTCCTGTTTGATTTCCGGTTTTTTTACAGGAACGAGTGCGACTGGAGTAGTAGATTTTACGGGTGTTTTACTTTTTACAGTTTTTTGTTGTGAACCGCACGAAATAATCAGGATTCCTAAAGTTGTGAGATATAATGAATTACGCATTGTTGTTTGTTTTGAGTTTAAATTTCATTCAAAAATATGAAAAAAAATGAAGAAAAAGTTTTGGTAGTTATGGAAAAGTCTTCTATATTTGCACTCGCAATAACGGAATAGAATATATCTCTGAAACTGCAAGGAGAGTTGCCTGAGAGGCCGAAAGGACTTGTTTGCTAAACAAGCGAACTGGAAACGGTTCCAAGGGTTCGAATCCCTTACTCTCCGCAACTCCAAGATGACTTATCGGGGCGTAGCGTAGTCCGGTCATCGCGCCTGGTTTGGGACCAGGAGGTCGCAGGTTCGAATCCTGCCGCCCCGACAATTTTTAGTAATTTTCAGAAAAATTACAAATGAGTGCGTAGCTCAGCTGGATAGAGCATTCCGATTTCGATCGGAACGGTATTCAGGAAGCGAATCACTTTATACAACCTTCGGGTGCGTAGCTCAGCTGGATAGAGCATCTGCCTTCTAAGCAGACGGTCTCAGGTTCGAATCCTGACGCGCTCACAAGGACCTCACAATTTGATTGTGAGGTTTTTTGTTTTAGTATGTTTTAAGTTTGCATTCTTTTTTCCGAAACTATTAATAAATTTTTTGTTGATCATACATCAGAAGAATTGAATGAACGTTTATGAAATATTTATCAAATTATTCTCGATTTACGGCAAAAACGAAAGATTGGCAAATTGTTTATTCTAAAAAGGTCACTGACAAAATTTCTGCCAATAAAAGAGAACTCGGAATCAAGTTTTGGAAAAGCAAAATCAAGATTATAGATTAATGCTAAGCTTAGCTGGATAGAGCATCCCGATTTTAATCGGGACGGTCTCAGGTTCTAATCCTGACGCGCTCACAAGAACCTCACAATTTTTATTGTGAGGTTTTTTGTTTTTGAAGGTTATGGGTTTGAATCCTGTCGAGGTCACTCAAAAAATATAAGCAGTGTAATTTTTCATTTTATTAAATCCTCAAAAATTCAATTATTATAAATTTCTTCATCATAGTTTGACCTTATAAAATATTTTTTTGTTTTATTTTCGCTGAAAATTTTGTTGCAATATGTGGAAGTTTATCAAGAGACTGATTTTTATACTCATTATAGCTAATATACTTTTCGTGATTTTTGGTTTGTTTTTCAACCCGCCGATTACGTGGACGCAGTTGGGAAGTGTTTTCAAATACGGAAAAATGCACCGCGATTATATTTCTTATGATGATATGGGAAATAACATCAAAAAAGCTGTTTTAGCTTCCGAAGATCAGGCCTTTTTCAATCACAATGGTTTCGATTATAAAGCAATCGAAAAAGCGATGAAGAAAAATGATAAGAAAGGAAAAGTTGTAAGAGGCGGAAGTACAATTTCTCAGCAAACTGCAAAAAATGTTTTTCTCTGGCAGGGCAGAAGCTGGTTGAGAAAAGGACTAGAAGCTATTTATACATTTATCATCGAAAAAATCTGGGGGAAAGATATTATTCTGGAAAGATATCTTAATGTGATAGAAATGGGACAGGGTGTTTTCGGAATCGAGGCTGCCGCTCAGTATTATTACAACAAACCGGCAAAAGATCTTACGAAAAGTGAAGCCGCCTGGATCGCAGCAGTTTTGCCAAATCCTAAAAAATACGACCCGAAAAATCCGAGTGCTTACCTCAATAAAAAACACAACTGGATCATGAGACAGATGAACAATATTGTTCTGAAATGATTACTTTTGTGCTAAGATGCCAATCAGATTAATTAGAAAAGACAGTTTCAGTGTTATTTTAAAGAATTATTTCAGTGAGAGAAATGAGACTTTGTCTTTGCAGCCTTTGTCCGAAATTATCACAAGCCTGAAGCGTGAAGATTTAGGTGTTTTTACGGCTTATCTTAAAGATAATGAGCTTATTAAAGAAAATCTGATATTTTATATTCATAATATTTTCAGAGGCAAACCATTCAATCTTTCGTTGACGGAAGCAGACATTCTTTCGGAAAATGCTTTCTATCCGGAATTCAAAAAGAGAATACTAAACAAAGTTTTACCGCCCATAGAAAACGAAAATACAATTTGGTATTTGGTTGACAATGTTTTGGTTACGCCAAAAAAAGATCTTCAGTTTTTCCAGAATTCGCCGGAAGATAAAATGAATGAACTTTTTCAGTTGCTCAAAATTGATAGGTTTATCAGCAATCCTCACGTCAAAAAAGAACTTTTGTTTTCGCTTAATATTCTGGCTTGGCGCGTGATCGGGAATGCGCTGGATGTTGATGTGGTGAAAATGGCACCGGAATATCGGAATTTTGACAATCCTTTTCTGGCGTTGCAAAATGAGTTAGATATCATTAATGCTGACTTCAACCAAAATCCGGATTTCAAATTTTCCTCGAATGATGAGATCTACAAACAGACAAAAATCTATATGGAGCAATGTCTGGAGTTTGTCAACTTAGCCTTTAAAAATTCATCGAAATACGGGATTTCCAGCAAAACCAATCAGTCTTTGCTAAAGATCAGACAGCAGCTGAACAGAATGTCTGATATTATTAAACTATTTGTGATTGACGATGATCAGGACTATCTGATTAATTCAAAACAGTTGTTTTTTAATATTTTAAAGTACAAATCTCACAAGAATAATCTTCGCGATTTGGTCTCAGACAGCACAAGGCTGATGTCACATCTGATCACCAATCATACTGCAGAAACAGGAACACATTACATTACGTCGACACTCAAAGCATATATGAAAATGTTTTGGAAGGCGTCCGGCGGTGGCGTTATCGTTGGGGCGCTTTGCGTCTTGAAAATGCTGTACAGCTACATTCCTGCCAGTGATTTTGCCCACGCGTTTTTGTATTCTATGAACTATGCAATGGGATTTGTGATGATTTATCTGATGAACTTTACACTGGCGACCAAACAGCCGGCGATGACAGCCGCAACGATGGCCAAAGTACTGTCAGAAGGCAATAGCCGAAATACATATATAGAATTTGCGCACGTGGTTTCCCAGTTGTTCAGATCACAGTTTATAGCATTTGTTGGTAATGTTTTGTTATCATTTCCGGTTTCATTAATTATCATTTACGGATTGGAAATTCTCTTTAAACAGAATTTTGCTTTTGATAAATCTAATAAGTTGCTGTACGATTTGGATCCGTTTCAGTCCAAAGCCATTCTGCACGCTTGTATTGCAGGTGTTTTTCTTTTCATTTCCGGTGTGATTTCCGGCAATATCAGTAATAATTCGGTTTTCTATCAAATTCCCAAAAGAATTGCCAAAAATCCGTTCATCAATTATTTCTTTGGGCAGCGGATTGCAAAACAGCTTTCTGTATATTATTCTAAAAATTGGGCGGGAATTATTTCCAATTTTTGGTTCGGTGTTTTCCTGGGAGCCACTGCGCCAATCGGACTTTTCTTAGGTTTGGATCTTGATATTCGCCACATTACATTTGCGGCTGGTAACTTTGCGCTGGGACTTTATGGTAAAGATTTTGTGATCACACCTTACGCATTTTGGATTTCGTTTATTACAGTTTTTGTGATTGGATTTTTCAATTTTGCAGTCAGTTTTGGATTGTCAATGTTGTTGGCGTTCCGTTCCAGAAAGGTTGAAATGAATGAGGCAAGCGAAATTTTCCGGGAGATCTTCCGATACTTTGTAAGAAATCCATTCCGCTTTTTCTTTCCTTTAAAATCAAGGCTGGACGAGAGAAGCAAGCGAATGATAGACGAAATAACTACAGGATCAACAGATCATTAATCAAAGATTCATCCTTCAAAACTTCACGGAATTTCTTTAAAAAAAATGTTTTCCTCAACCGGAAATCATTCTTTAAAAGCGGCGATTTTATTCTGATGATCAAAACCTGCTCTTTCAAATTGACACTTACAATTTCGGCATAAAGATCATTGGAAAGATAATCCTCGAGAAAATCCTTGATCTCAAAAGCTTTCAATTTATCCTCAAAACCATAGATTCTCGCAAAGGAATTCACAAGTTCTGAAGATTGATATTCGCGTTTTTTTCTGGCCATTTTGGATTGGATTCCTGATCTTAATTAAGATTGTAAAAGTAGAAAATTCAAACGCAAAAATCAGTATATTTGCACACTTAAAATTCAATGTTCAAAGTTTACAATTCAAAGTTTAAACTCGGAACATTAAACCATCAACTTTGAACAGAAAATTATGAAACCGAAAGGTCGCATAATTCAAACAAATAAATAAAAATTTCGTTATGAAATGTGGAATCGTAGGTCTTCCGAATGTAGGAAAATCAACCCTTTTTAATTGTCTTAGCAACGCCAAAGCACAATCTGCAAACTATCCGTTTTGTACCATAGAACCAAATCTTGGAACTGTTTCTGTTCCGGATACAAGACTTTTTGAATTAGAAAAGATTGTCAATCCAGAGCGCGTTTTGCCTGCAGTTGTAGAGATTGTGGATATTGCCGGATTGGTAAAAGGAGCCAGTAAAGGTGAAGGATTGGGAAATCAATTTTTGGCAAACATCCGCGAGTGTGAAGCAATTATTCACGTTTTGAGATGCTTCGACAACGGAAACATCATCCACGTGGAAGGTTCAGTAGACCCGATTAGAGACAAAGAAATTATCGATATTGAACTTCAGCTAAAAGATTTGGAAACACTTGGAAAAGCGGTTGACAAAGCTAAGAAGTTTATCAAATCTGGAAAAAAGGAAGATGTCCTGACGTATGAGACTTTGCTTAATCTTCAGAAATTTGTGGAAGATGGGAAAAACGCAAGAGAATTTCCTTTCGATGACTTCACAAAAACAGTAATAGAAGATGTGCAGTTGCTGACCAAAAAACCTGTTTTGTACGTTTGTAACGTGGACGAAAATTCCATTAAAAACGGAAACGAATGGATTGCAAAAATCGAAGCAATGGCTGCATCCGAAAACTCGGAAGTTGTTGTTTTGGCGGCGCAAATCGAAGCGGATATCAATGAATTGGAAACTTTTGAAGAGAGACAAATGTTCTTGGAAGAACTTGGTTTGGAAGAGCCAGGTGTCAACAGATTGATCAGAAAAGCTTACGATCTTTTGAAATTGCAGACTTATTTCACAGCTGGTGTCAAAGAAGTTAGAGCCTGGACCATTGGGCAAGGCTGGACTGCACCTCAAGCTGCAGGTGTGATCCACACAGATTTCGAAAAAGGATTTATCCGTGCAGAAGTAATTAAATATAACGATTATATGAATTACGGTTCCGAAGCGAAAGTAAAAGAAGCTGGAAAATTATCTGTTGAAGGAAAGGAATATGTTGTTCAGGACGGTGATATTATGCACTTTAGATTTAATGTTTAAAAAATAACATTATAAATATTATACAAACGCTTTCAGAAATGGAAGCGTTTTTTTATGATTAAGAAGAAAATTATTTACATAAATTTCATAATGAGTTAGATGAAAAAATGCTATATTTATATAAAAAAATAACTTTAAAACATTAACTATGAAAAAAAATCTATTTATTTTATTATTATTCGCATTCGTTAACGGTTTTTCGCAAGTTTATACGACTCTTCTAAAAGAGGGAAATAAATGGTGGGTTTACTATCGTGAAGGATGGTGCGATATCTGTAATGCGCAATATAAAGCATCTTATATTTTTATAGACGGAGAAGCAACTGCAAATGGCGTTACTTACAAGAAAATTTATTCGAATCTTTATCATATTACTCCCTACAGTCCGTTTGGAGATGGCGTTCCAAATACCAATAACCCGGACGTCTTTGAATGTTTAATGCGCGAAGATATTAATACAAGGAAAGTTTTTGTCTTTGATAGCAGCACAAATACAGAGAAATTGCTATATGATTTCTCAGCACAAATAGGAGCTACTATTAATAGCGAATGGAAATGGGGTCCGAATAATTGGCCAGTTAACATCGACAATATTTTGTATGGTTCCGTGTTTGGAAAAAATAATATTAAAACGTTTCAAACAGACTCGGGTTTTATTTATGAAGGAATTGGTTCGCAATCCGGCTTGTTTACCAGACCTGGTAGTCAGCCTTTCGAAATAGGAGCCTACTGGTTGGATTGTTTTGAAGATGTTTCGGGAAAATCTTGCAACAGCCAATTTGTTTTAGGAACTTCGGAAAATTCACTTGAAAAAAACTTAACTTTATATTATTCCAAAGAAAATCAGGATTTCAAAATCTTAGGAAATCCATCACAAGATTACAAAGTAAGTTTTTATGAATCAACAGGCAGATTGCTGCAAGAAATTAGTGCCAAAGGAAAACAAAATTTTTTCTTGAAAAGTAAAGGTAAAAGCAAAATCCTTCTGTATACAATTACAAGTCAAGGCAAATCCTGGAAAGGAAAAATAATGATTCAGTAGCATTTTATTTTAAATTAATCTAAAACGCTTGCAGAAATGGAAGCGTTTTTGCTTGTAACTTTGGCAAAATTTAAAATAAAAATTATGATTAGAAAATTACTATTCGCATCCATTTTAACTTCAGCTTTTTACAGTCAGGCGCAGACAACGGTTTTCAAAGAAGATTTTGAAGACGAAGCATCTGTTGCCCAATGGAAACTGTATGACAGAGATGATGATGGAGAAAATTGGGAAATTCTGAATGCGGAACTGAATGAGCTACCGAACTTCTCTGGAAATCTGGCCGTTTCATTTTCTTGGTATTTAGAGGTATTTACACCGGACAATGTTTTGGAAAGTCGTGCAATCACATTGCCCGATTCTAATGTTCTAAGCTTAACTTTCAAAGCTGCTGCGGGAGACGAAGAGGTTTTTCAGGAGCATTATGCCGTTTACGTAATTCCAGCAGCTTCCACTTTTACCGCCAGCGAAACACCTGTTTTTGAAGAAACTTTTGATTCAGGATATTTGGATGTTGCAAAAGTGATTAGTATTGATATTTCAGCTTTCAAAGGGCAGGACGTAAAACTGATTTTCCGACATTACGATTGCACCAATATTTTCTATATTGGAATCGATGATATCGAAATTAAAGATAATTCAGCATTGGCGGTTTCAGAATCGGCTGCTTTGTCTCTCAAAATCTCTCCAAATCCGGCAACAGACTTGGTTAAAATATCAGGAATTAAAAATATTGATAAGGTGAGAATTTTTGATATGACTGGCAAAATTGTCAAGGAAGCAAAAACTTCTGAAGTCACAGTCAAAGATCTTGCTGCAGGGCAGTATATTATTAATGTTTATTCAGGAAACGAAGTGATTTCCAGAAAATTGATTAAAAAATAAATTTTAAACGCTTCAAATTTTGGAGCGTTTTTTATTACTTTTAACTCTATTATCATATTATGAAAAATATCTATCTATTAGTATTTTTAGTTTTTATTTCTTGTGGAAAATCAATCGAAGACAACTGCTTTCAGGATAATGCAGATGAAGCTGAAGTTTATAAAGAAGAGGTTCCGTTTACAGTACAAGAAATTCTAAGTCATAAGCCGGATTATCTCACGATTTCTAAACTCAAAAAATACAGAAGTTTCAAGGAAGATAGTATTTCGTCTCATTTTTATGATATTAATAATGAAAAAGAAGAGCTGAGAAAATATGAGGATCATAAGAAATATTATGCGAAGTTTGACTCGCTTTTCAATGGACAGTTTGCTTTTTCCTCGAAACAATTTTTGGATGGGAAAGAATATGCTTTAGCAAAAAATGAACTCGGATTTTGGCTTGTAAAAATTGAAAATGATAAACCCTACGCTTATTTTCTGGGATTGAGCTTTAGTCACTATTATATTAATGAAGTTCAGACAGATCCGATTGTAAAAAATGGAAAATTACAATTGCTGGGGAGTCTTGTACAGATCATAAAAGTTCCGGGATTGCCTGGTTACGACGATTATTCTGCAATCGATGATGGCAGACTTTTTAGTATTAAACTGTCAGATCTTGAAAAAGATTCTGACAATGACGGTTATAATGATATTTTCGAAGAATCTTTTGGCTTGAACCCAGATAGTGAAGATTCTGATTCTGACGGGGTTGATGATTTCAATGATCTGAATCCACTTTTCAAATCAGAAAAAAATAAATTCACCAGCTTATTTGAACAATTATTACCCAAGTATGCCACTTCGGTAGGACAGAATTTCAAAAAAATGAATTATTATTTTGTAGTTTATGATAATGATTGCGAATATTTTCAACACGTCAATCCGGAACTAAGAACCATAATTATCCCTGAAGAAACTAGTAAACGATCATATTATTTGCGAGTGACAGATGTTATAAATGGTGGAATTTCCAAAATGAAAAAGGATAAAAAAAATCCAGATAAATTCTATATTTTGAAATGGGGAAGCAGTTCTACAACAGATTATTGTGTAGAATTTATAAATGGAAAATGGAAGATCAATATCACCAGCTCTACTGTCGTCTGAAACTATAGTTAAAATTAATATACTATCAAACTAAATCAGAGCCGGAACAGCATCCGGCTTTTTTATTGAGAAATTTATCAATATCGATCAAAATTAATTCTCAAAACTTTCAGATTAAATTTCATTTCGTTAAATTTGTGAGTTACCGATTCTTTGACGGTTTCAACATTTTTAGAAATCTATAAATATGAGCGAAATCAATCCTGTAAATTACTCCGAAGATAATATCAGAACCCTCGATTGGCAAGAGCATATCAGGCTTCGTCCCGGGATGTATATTGGAAAATTGGGCGACGGTTCTTCTGCGGACGACGGGATTTATATTCTCCTCAAAGAGATCATCGACAACTCCATTGATGAGTTTGTGATGAAATCCGGAAAACGCATCGAAATCAAAGTGGACGAAGGCAAAGTCACAATCCGCGATTACGGTCGTGGAATTCCATTGGGAAAAGTGGTGGATGCTGTTTCCAAAATGAACACCGGTGGGAAATATGACAGCAAAGCTTTTAAGAAATCGGTCGGTCTGAATGGTGTTGGTACAAAAGCGGTAAATGCTTTATCTGGGTTCTTTAGGGTAAAATCTGTACGGGAAAACCGCGTGAAAATGGCGGAATTTTCGAAAGGAATCATTAAAATTGATTATCCTGAAGCAGACTCATCCGACAGAAACGGAACTGAAATCAGCTTCATTCCGGATGAAGAAATTTTCATCAATTTCAAATTCAGAAAAGAATACGTGGAGCGAATGCTTCGTAATTACGCTTATCTGAATCCTGGTTTGACAATTCTCTTCAACGGTGAAAAATTCTATTCCGAAAATGGATTAAAAGATCTTTTGGAAGAGGAATTGGAAAGCGACATTCTTTATCCGATCATTCATTTGAAGGAAGAAGATATCGAAGTTGCCATCACACATTCGGACAAATCCCAGACGGAGACCTATTTTTCTTTTGTTAACGGACAAAATACAACGCAGGGTGGAACGCATTTGAACGCATTCCGTGAGGCTTTCGTAAAAACAATCAGAGAATTTTACAATAAGAATTTTGAAGCGGCGGATATTCGCAAATCGATTATTGCTGCGGTTTCTATCAAAGTAATTGAACCGGTTTTTGAATCTCAAACCAAAACGAAATTGGGCTCAAACGAGATTGAACCTGGCGGAATGACGGTGCGCACGTTCATCATCGATTCACTAAAAAATAAACTGGACAACTACCTTCACAGAAATCCCGAAACAGCGGAAGCGATTCTGAGAAAAATTATGATTTCGGAACGTGAGAGAAAAGAACTTTCAGGAATTCAGAAATTGGCAAGAGAACGCGCTAAAAAAGTTTCACTCCACAACAAAAAACTGAGAGACTGCCGCCATCATTACAACGATCAGAAAGCGACAAGAAAATCTGAAACGATGATTTTCATTACGGAAGGAGATTCGGCTTCTGGTTCAATCACAAAATCCAGGGATGTGGAAACTCAGGCTGTTTTTTCTTTAAAAGGAAAGCCGCTTAACTGCTACGGATTGACGAAAAAAGTGGTTTACGAAAATGAAGAATTCAACCTTTTGCAGGCTGCGCTTAATATTGAGGAAAGTCTGGAAGATTTGAGATACAATCACGTTGTCATCGCAACAGATGCCGACGTGGATGGGATGCACATTCGTTTGCTGATGATCACATTTTTCTTACAGTTCTTTCCGGATTTGATTAAAAATGGACATCTTTATATTCTTCAAACGCCATTATTTAGAGTTAGAAATAAAAAAGAAACCAGATATTGCTACTCCGATGCAGAGCGATTGAAAGCGTTGGACGAATTGGGCAGAAATCCGGAAATCACACGATTCAAAGGACTTGGTGAAATTTCGCCAGACGAATTCAAACATTTCATTGGAAAAGATATCAGACTAGAACCTGTCGTTTTGGGTAAAGATCAAACCATTGCGCAGATTCTGGAATTTTATATGGGTAAAAATACGCCTGACAGACAATTGTTTATTCTTGATAATCTGGTGGTTGAGGAAGGCGATATTGATAAAAAAGTAAATCTGGAAACAGTATAAATGAGATTAAGTAATAGAAATAGAGTCCCAGTTTATAGTTTCATATATTCACTGTGTGGGATTGTTTTTATTTTGGGAGTTATTGCTTACATTTTGGAAATCAATAAGTTTGATATTTTTGGAGACAAATCCTGGGTTTTGTTATTATTTCCGTCACTTATTTCTGTTTTGCTTTATTTATTGGGCAGACCTATTTTTGAATATGACAGTGATGGCGAAGCGCTCAATTTCAGGAACAGTCACATCATTTATATATTTTCAAAGAAAAATGCAAAGGACGAATTTCCCAAGTACAAATTATTAAAGTTTAATATCGTCAATGCGGTAATTTTTAAAAAATTATATATTTATATTTCCAGTAAAAAAAGTCATGTTTTAATATTAAAATATGATATTTCTTTTCTCAGCAGAAAGCAAATCAAAGATCTCAAATTTTCTCTTAATAAAGTGATAAAAGCGAACAAAGAAATCAGACACGACGATAATACAGCAACAGATTAATGGAAGAAAGTACACATCACGAAGAAAGCCTGAAAAAAGTTTCAGGACTGTATAAAGACTGGTTTCTGGATTATGCGTCTTACGTTATTCTGGATCGTGCGATTCCTTCTATTTTTGATGGTTTCAAGCCGGTTCAGCGCCGAATTATGCACTCGATGCGTGAGTTGGAAGATGGTCGCTACAATAAAGTGGCGAATGTTGTAGGGAACACGATGAAATATCATCCGCACGGCGATGCATCCATTACCGATGCAATGGTGCAGATTGGCCAGAAAGAATTATTAATTGATACTCAGGGAAACTGGGGAAATATCTACACAGGCGATTCTGCAGCGGCAGCCAGATATATTGAAGCGAGATTGACTCCTTTTGCTTTGGATGTTGTTTTCAACCCGAAAACCACACATTGGACAAAATCTTATGACGGCAGAAACAACGAGCCTGTCGATCTTCCGGTAAAATTCCCATTGCTGCTGGCTTCCGGAGTTGAGGGAATTGGCGTTGGACTTTCGACGAAAATTATGCCTCATAATTTCAATGAGTTGATAACGGCTTCAATCCTTTATCTTAAAGGAAAAAGATTTGAGTTATTCCCGGATTTTCTGACTGAAGGAATGTTGGATATCACCAATTATAACGACGGAAAACGAGGTGGAAAAATCAGAGCCAGAGCCAGAATTATCCAAAAAGACAAACACACACTTTCCATCACCGAATTACCTTTTTCCAAAAACACAGGCGATTTGATCGACAGTATCATCAAAGCTAATGAAAGAGGGAAAATTAAAATAAAAAAAATTGAGGACAATACATCCGATGTTGTAGAAATCAATATCCATCTTCATCCCGATGTTTCGCCGGACAAAACGATCGATGCGCTTTACGCTTTTACAGATTGTGAAGTTCCCATTTCTCCGAATGCCTGCGTGATTGTAGGTGATAAGCCAATGTTTCTCTCGGTTTCCGATATTCTGAAACACAATACAGATCACACGGTTTCTTTGCTTAAAAAAGAATTGGAAATCGAACTTCACGAGTTGCAGGAAAACTGGCATTTTTCTTCATTGGAAAGAATTTTTATCGAGAACAGAATTTACCACGACATCGAGGAAGTGAAGTCCTGGGAAGATGTGATTTCGACCATTGACGAAGGTTTGAAACCTCACACCAAACATTTGTTGAGAGCCGTTACGGAAGAAGATATTTTGAGATTGACGGAAATCCGAATCAAAAGAATTTCACGTTTCGATCTTGATAAATTTAAAGAAAATATTCTCGCGTTAGAAGGAAAAATAGAGCAGGTAAAACATCATTTGGCAAATTTAATTGCTTATGCGATTGATTATTACACCAACATTCAGAAAAAATACGGTAAAGGAAAAGAACGTAGAACAGAGCTAAGGATTTTCGATACCATCGATGCTTCCAAAGTGGCGGTTGCAAATGAAAAATTCTATGTCAACCGTGAAGAAGGTTTCATTGGAACTTCACTCAAAAAAGACGAATTCCTTTTCGATTGTTCAGATATCGATGACATCATCACGTTCCAAAAAGACGGAACTATGAAAGTCGTAAAAGTGGAAGGGAAAACTTTCATCGGAAAAAATATTGTCCACGTTGCGATCTGGAAAAAGAATGATAAGAGAACGGTTTATAACTCCATTTACCGTGAAGGCCGTGAAGGACCTTATTATATGAAACGTTTTTCCGTGACCGGCGTTACGAGAAATACCGATTACAAATTGGCATCTGACAAGAAAGGTTCAGAAATGCTTTATTTCTCGGCCAATCCAAATGGTGAAGCAGAAGTGGTTTCTGTTTTATTAAAACCAAACGCCAGAGTCAGAAAAAACAAAATTGACATCGATTTTTCAGAAATTGCCATCAAAGGCCGTGATTCCAAAGGAAATCTGGTAACCAAATATGCAGTCAAAAAAGTAGATCTCAAAGAAGAAGGCGTTTCCACATTAGCACCAAGAAAAATCTGGTTCGATGATTCCGTAAGACGTCTGAATGCCGACGGAAGAGGAAGTCTGCTGGGAAGTTTCAAAGGTGATGATAAGATTCTGACCATCAACTCGCAAGGCGAGGCCAAATTGGTTTCGTTCGATCTCATGAACCGTTTCGATGACGAATATCTGATTCTGGAAAAATGGAAACCCGAACAGCCAATCACCTGCATCTACTTTGACGCCGAGAAAGACAAATATTTCGTCAAACGTTTCCTTCTGGAGAATACGACCAATATTCAATCTTTCTTCAGCAACGAAAATCCGAAATCATTCTTAGAATTTGTTACGACAGAAGTTGGTGCAATTGCAGAATTGATTTATCCAAAAATAAAAGACAAACAAAAAGATCCGGAAACGGTAGATTTGGACGAATTTATCACAGTCAAAGGAATCAAAGCTATTGGAAATCAATTAACTAAGGATAAAGTTAAAAACATTAATATTACAATCCCTGAACCACCGGAAATCATCGAAGAAGAACCGGAAATAGAAGAAGTTTCAGATGAAGATCTGGACGATGAAGGCGGAACCATCGGAAGTCTTTTCGACGAAGAATCAGAGGAATAATAAAGGCTTCGACAACAGCCTGACAAAAAATATATAAAAAATGAACATCGTTTTACTTATCATCATCGTAATTACCTGCGTCATCAGTTACGTTGGACTTCAGCAGCCGGAGTTTTTCCAGAAATACAAATTCGAAGTTGGTGCAATCCAAAGACGCAAAGAATATCTGAGACTGCTGTCAGCCGGATTTCTGCACGCCGATTTTATGCATTTATTTTTCAATATGTATACGCTCTACATCTTTGCACCGATTGCACTGATGGGATTCCACGTTTACGGATTTTTAATTGTCTATTTTGGCTCGATGATTTTAGGGAATTTATTTTGCCTTTATCACTACAGAAATGTGCCGTTCTATTCTGCAATTGGCGCTAGTGGAGGCGTGTCTGGGATTTTGTTTGCGGCTGTTGCGTTAGCACCCAATCAGATTCAGATTTGGTTTATCCCAGGCTTTCTTTTCGGAGCCATATATTTTGGATATTCCGTTTATATGATGCTGAATCCGAGAATGAATGACAATATTGGTCACGCGGCACATCTCGGTGGTGCATTTTTCGGATTGGTTTACGCCGTGATTGCGTATCCCGAATTGGCTATGCAGAACGCACTCTACATCGGTGTTATGGCTGTACCATTGATTTATTTGGCATTCGAAATCTTCGTCAGAAAAAGAATTGGATAAAAATTAGGAGCAAGAAGTTTGCATTTTCGTTCCAGGATTCCAACCCGCTGTCCACTATATCTTTTTTTTGTGATTGCGACCCAAGTTAAGTTACTAAAAAAGAACTTTTCTACACCGCAATCCCAAAAAAGGATGCCGTTCCCATCGGGGCTATGTTCAGGTTTTGTTATTCTATCAAGATTTTTACCGTTGAAAAATTCTTCATATTGATGTGAAGCTATCCTTTTTATAGTTTTTTTAAAGCGTAGATTATTTTTCGGTAATTTACTCATTAGTCCTGATCACTTCACCATACATACATCGGCAAAATACCGCAAATTATTTCTCTGAACAATCAACTATTTGATCACATTACAAAAAAAACGAGGCTTCTCAATTAAGATCAGCCTCGTTCCGATTAAAAACACAATTATGAATAAATTTTATTTTTTGATCACCTTGAAGGTTTTCTCTTCACTACCAATCTGGGTTTTAATGAGATAAATCCCTGCTGAAATCTGGCTCATATCAATAGAATTTTCATTCTTATTTGATTTGATCAACTGTCCCGCGACATTGTAGATGTAGATCGAATTTATTTTTTGGTCTGATGAGATATTCAAAACATCTTTTACTGGATTTGGATAGTATTTCAGTGAAACTTTAGCCACGTCCGAAACAGCGAGTTTTCCGACATTCAGGCTATAATCTTCCACCTGACCGTAATATGAATTACCGCAAGGCGTGGTATTTGGATTTGAAATCGCACCGTAAAGTCTGACTCTCATTTTCGTTCTTCCAGATTTGATGGATGATGGAATAGTAATAACACCTTTCCAAGGCGATGTATTGTAACCTGTAGTTAAAACATTCTCGCCTGCATCATCAAAATCACCGTCCTGATTGAGATCTATCCATACAATTACCTGATCGTAATCCGCAGAACCAGTCGTGGAAGTTGCTGTGAAATTATAAATCTGACCAGCCGTCACATTCCCGATCACATTAGAATAATCTTCGTAGCCAGCAGTGGAAGTTGAATTGTTATTAATATCAGCAAACGTCACATTCGCAATTTTTTCCGACATTAAATAAGTCGATCCTGCTGAGCAATAATTATATGCAGCCGTGTAAAAATTAATATTGGCAAAAGTTCCTGTTGTACCACTACAAGTAGCTGCTACATTCACATCGTATGAAGTATTAATTGATAATTGTGATAACGTAAAGTGGTTAGTATTGATATTATTTATAACCGTCCAGGCAGTTTCTGTTGATTTTTTATACCTCAAAGTGTAAGTTGCATTGGCAACCAAATCCCAGTCGATATCCGCCGTGGTCTGAGTGATGTTATTTGCCAGCAAACTGGTCGGTGCGGAACCGTTACAAGCCAAAACGCTTGAAACCGCTACCTTTCCTAAAGCATAAAAAACATTATCAATTGCCGAAACTCTGACTACGATATTCTGATTGGCAGATACGGCTGAAAAGCTTAAAGATTCCGATCCATCATTAGGCGTAGAAGCTGTTAAAACATTCCAGTTTAAGCCTTGATCTGTTGTGTAATCTATTTTCACATTTGCAACATTGTAAGGTGCAAGATTGGTATTTGCAACATCCCAGGTAATATTGCTCGAAACATTATTATAAACCTTAACTGTCGTCATTTTGAAAGGACCTTCGTTGCCAACCATTATCGTTTGAGAACCAGATACTGTCTGCTGCTGCGTGACATCTGGATTATTATCTCTCACCAAAACCCTGAAGTTCATTGTCCTTGCTACATTCGAAACGGCTTCCCAATCTGTTGCGCTGATAAGATTTCCATTAATAACATTACTCAGCTTCGGAAAATATCTGCTTGATGACGCAGTGGCGGGCAGAGATCTGAATTTTGGACCAGTCGTGTTATCCCCAGTTACAGTTGTAATCGCTGAAGTTGCCAAGTCATATTGTTCCCAGCTGTAAGTCAACGCATTGTTTTCAGGATCTCCTGCATTGGCTGTTAAAAAGAAAGCCGTTCCCTTTGGAATCGTTTTATCTGATAAAGCAGCTACAACAGGCGGATTATTGTTAATATTAACTACAGTTCCGCAACTTTGTGAATTGACATAAGTCTGAACCTGCTCAATACTTCTTGTGTGATAATAAGCATCGCGGAAACTTTGGACATCCACATTGGTTATCCCGGCATAACTCATAATAGTAGAGCCAGATCCCGGTTCCATCTGCGCAGTCTGATTGGGCGCAGTCTGAATGTCAAAAGAATAAGTATGATCTGCACCAAACTGATGACCCATCTCGTGCGCTACCAGATCGATATCAAACCTGTCTCCTTCCGGTCCGCTGCCTGCTCTCGGCGCACTGTAAGCGGCTCCTTTGGAAGTTGCATCATTACTTCCGGATGGATTTCTGCAGACGTTGCCAACATCTCCTGCATTGCCAGAACCGCCAGCTCTTGTGAACAAATGACCAACATCGTAAACATCATTGCCTATGACAGCCGTCAGGGTTTGCTGTAATTCGCGATTCCAGGCTCCTGCGATACCGGCGTTTGCAGTAGAATACGGATCGGTCGCCGGAACAGAAAAAATCAATTGCGGAAAATCCTGAACATTCAGATGAATAGCAAAATCCTTTTCGAAGACGGCATTGACCCGCGTAATTGTAGCATTAATAGCAGCAAATGCCTGAGCAACGCTGCCAAAATACTGTGTATATTCACCTGTCACGGAAATCGCTAATCTGTAAGTTCTGTATTTTTTGTCACTGGACTTAGCAAAGTCTGTTGCTGAATTTGAGAAATTAGAACCTTTTGATAATTGATCAAGTTGATTTTTGCTTTGCAAAGACTCTGAAGTAGAGCACGAAAATGCGTGTTCTCCAGCTTGTTTCTCACTTTTAGGAAATACGCCGTAGACTGTTTTTTCTTTGTTTAATGGTTCAATAAATTCGTACTGACCATCTCTGAACATCATCGACTGCAAATCGTATGGCGAAACACTGAATCTCACGTAAGTTGTGGGATCGCCAACTTTGGCTCCAACGTAAGAACCTAGTTGATAACGGTCTGCTAAGGACTTTTCTACTACCGGTAAACTGTAGACTTCAAATCTTTCAATTGATCCATCGAGTGTTGGCAAATCAATCAGAATTGGTTGGCTGGATTTACCTGTCGGCTGTGCAGTTGCAAGCTTGGCTCTAATAGCGTTCAGATCAAGGGAATAGAAACTGCTGGCTTTTGTTTCTTTTGATTTTGTCCCTTTCATTGACGTCGGCGTCCATTGGGCAAAACTTAAAATTGAAACAAGACATAATGAAAGAATTGTGAAAATCTTCTTCATACTAATTATAATAATTGTAAAAATGATCATTAATAAAAACGAGGCTTTTCAATTAGATGAGCCTCGCTTCAATTAAAAAAAACTATGATGAATTAAATTTATTTCTTGATAACTTTAGTCATTTCAACTTTACCTTCTACAACGGTTTTTACAAAATAAACACCCGAAGAAAGTTTTGCAAGATTGATAATATTAGCATTATTGACTTCCTGAATCATCTGGCCTCCAACATTGTAAACGGAAATCTGACTTACTTTTTTATCAGAAGACACGGTCAAAACGTCATTAACCGGATTAGGATAAATCTGGATTTTCGCTTTGTTGGCAACATTATCTACCGCCATTGTAGCGATTGTAAATTCGTCTGCTCCGATGTCCGGTGTTGTTCCATTTCTTCCTTCATTGTCAATATCTACAGTCACATCAGCCAAAGCAACACCTTTATTGTCTATCGTTGAATTATCTGAAGTTTGAATAATGTGAAGATCTGTATCGGAGACGAATTTTGGAAGCGCCTGTAAAGAATTTGCATTGCTGCCGTAAGTTGTCTGCAGATTACTTAGAGCTGGTAAAATTGTAGGCGTCGTAGTAACCGATAAGATTGCCAGATTGCTGCTGCTGTAATAAATATTATTGTCAAAATTAGTGAAGATAATCTTTGGATCTGTGTTTGAAAACAAAGTGCTAAAATAGATTGAAGTCGCATAAGCTGGAATCGTAGCATCTGCAATATTGGTCACAAAAATATTGTTTCGAAGATCGATTGCGCCTGCAGCAGTAACACTGGTAATGCTGAGTGCAATAGGCAGACCTTTGTTAGTTCCGTCGTTTTGAGTCTCTGTAAGGTAAACCGAATTGTTATAAACTTTATATCCGGATCCAGCATTGATCAGGATCCCGCCGGTACTTCCGGAGAATGATGCGCCAAAACTTGAAACTTTTGAGATGAAATTGTTACTCACCAATGTGTTCGAAGCTGTTCCTGTATTCAATGTGATACCTTCTGCTCCTAATCCTGCGGAAGATCCTGCTTTTGTATTCAGAAGATTATTAATGGTGTTTTGGCTGATAACCGTTCCGACCGTACTTCCACCCAGACTTATTCCGGTAACAGAACTATTGAGTCCGCTGCTGAAGAGGTTTGTAATTTTATTTCTAAGAATTTTATTTGCTGAAGGCGCACTTCCTGCTCCTGCATTTGTAAAGATTTGAATCCCTGTTGCGCTGCCTCCTGCTATGCTATTCACACCGATATTATCAATGATATTGTCTGAAACTGTAGTATTCATAGTTCCTACAGCCAGCCACATTCCTCTTTTGGACTCGTTGTTTGCGGTATCAAAATTTCCTATTTTATTATTTGAAACCGTCACGCCGTCTGTTCCTCCCAAATAGATTCCCATCAATCTGTTGGAGTTTTCGCCGCTTGTTGAAAGATCATTTTTTGTAATCACAGATCCTGAACCATTACCAACAGCCGAAGTTGCAATCATATAAATTCCCTGATAAGATTTCTGAATAGAATTATTTTCCAGTCTGATATTATTAAAATAACCTGCAGTCTGCGCTCCCGCTGCATTGCTGACAATGATGCCGCTTCCGGCTGTCTTCACACCATTGATGATTGTCGTGTTTTTTAAAGTCACGTTGGTCAGTGGATTTGCAACATCCGAAGATCCCATTGCAACAACTACAGAACCTGTAGCAAAACCATTGACGATTGATAGATTTCTGCTGTCTGTTCCATTGTTGCTTCCATCGATTGTAACATTGCTTCCCAAGATTCTGAAAACAGGACCAGCTGTTGTAGCATTTGTAATGGTAGCAGATATTCCGGCTGCCGGTTTCAATGAAACCGAAGTGAAATTGGAAGTTCCTGTACTTCTGTTGAGAGCCGCTGTTGCAGTTTCGGATGTGTTTGCAGTGATGGTAATGTTGATGACACCTTGATGCGTACCAGCATTGATGGCATCAAAAGCACCTTTCACCGTCGTGTAAGTTGCCGTTTCTGTACCGGAAGTTGCCGTTACATCGACTTGTGCAAAAGCTGCTGTACCCAAAAGGATGGATAGAATTGATAAAGATTTTTTCATATAAGTTAGTTGTATTAATAGTTAAAGTAGGGCAATAAAAAACCGGCTATCGAAAAGATAGAACTTGAATAATAGCCGGATAAACAATTATGATTAAAAAATTACTTCTTGATAATTTTAGAAGTTTCGGTTTTCCCTTCTACCTCAGCTTTTACCACGTAAACGCCGGCAGAAAGGTTATTCACATTGACAGTATTTGCATTCTGAGCAGTTTTAACAAGCTGTCCTGCTGCATTATAAACAGAGATTGAGTTTACTTTTTTGTTTGTAGAAACCGTCAATACGTCTTTCACAGGATTTGGATAAAACTGAACTTTGTCGAATGAAGTTTCACCGGTTGCTAAAGCTTCTTTTACGGCTAAAGTGTAATCTTCAATCTGTCCGTTACTGTAATTTCCACAAGCTCCCGTTGGCCAGAACATCGCAAAAGTAGATGGTGAGTTTACTTTTAGAATTCTCATTCTAGTGTTACCAACGACTGCATTCTCAGGAACTTTGATGGTTAATTCTGCAGACATAGCATCCATTCCCGTACTTCCTTTTACGAATCCGATTCTGTAGATTTCATTTTCGTTGTCTAGTGTACCGTTTTGATTCCAGTCAATGAAAGCTGTGAATGTGCTAACTTTCCATGAACCGGCTGCATTACCTTTCACGGTTATTTTGTATTCTTTTCCTCTCTCAATATTTCCAACTTTAGTAAGGAAATTTTCATAAGAGCTGGCAGAATTGGGATCAGAAACATTGGTAATATCAGCAAATGTAACAGAAGTAATAGGCTCAGAAGTAGTTGCAGAAACACCACAATAAGAAGATGTGCTTGCAATATTTGGGAGAACTCTAATTTTGGTACTTCCTTTAAGACCTTCGCCAGACCAGTCGTTATAACTCAAAGTCCAGTTACCTTCTACAGGCTGCAAAGGAACCATTCCCGCAGGCGCAAAAAGTCTGGAGTCACTGTTGAGCTCGATATCCAGCTCCCCGTTTCCATCGGCATACATTTCCTCATCTTTGTTCAATTCCCAGGCGCCGGAAGAAGGATCACCAACATTGATTTTCACCTGACCGTACGGAACCAGATTTTTAACCTTGATTGTAGATCCGGATCCAAAATCCATCATTTTAAATTGTGTCGGAGTTGCCTCACCGGTGATCACTTCTTTGGGATCTTTGAAAACAGTATAATTTCCTGTTGCCATTTTTCCGGTAGCATCTTCCACTTTCAAAGTATAATAACCTAATGGCGATTTGTTGGTCCAGCCATTAAACTGAAATGTAATATTTCCAGTCGCATCTGTTGTAGAAGATAAAGATCTCAAACCGCCTTGAGGATCCACAGATGTAAACTTAATTGTCGAGTTGGCAGCAAAACCACCTCCGGTCACTTTGATCCCATAAGCCCAATACCAATATTCCAAAATGCTATTTTCCGGAGCAGGATTGCTGGGAACTGTTGTATCTATAGTGATCGTCTGTGCGGATAGAATTCCTGACAAAAGGAGGGATGCAAAAAAAGCGTTTTTCAATTTCATATTCTTGATTTTAAATTATAATCAAATGTAGCTATGAAATTTTTAAAAAGAAAACTATTACTGTTTGGAATCAGCGAATTTACACGAATTAAAACACCGTTTTTAAGTTCTAAGATTTTGATTATTAATGTTTTGGCGTAATGATTTTCACAAAACCGAGATTTAGACAATTTGATGAATCTCATACGATTTTAAATATGAAATAGATTAATTACTGCTGAAATAAATATTAAAATCGTAACTAATGATTATTTTTTTTGATAATATGTCAACTGTCAAAAACATCCCAAATCTACATTTTAGAATAGAGAAGGCTGTTTTTTTGGAAGTCAATTTAGGGTTTATAGCTCAATATTTGAAAAATGTAAAATGAGATAATCTGGCAAACTCTGTGATTTTGCTGACCAGAATTTTTTGAGACCGAAAACTTTTGACTTGCTCTTTATAAAATGAAAATCGGTTTATTAAGATAATAAACCGATTTTATTTAATTAATAAAGTACTGCCAAACTCTCAGCCGAGAAATCCGCTATCTGGTCAAAGTTTCCTTCTTTTACTTTTTTCACCCACTCGTAGTCACTCAAAAGAGCTCTTCCGACGGCTACCAGATCAAAATCCTGACGATCCAGTCTCGTCAATAATTCAGTAAGGTCACTTTTTTCGGAGCCTTGTCCTGCAAATGCACCCATAAAATCCCCATTTAAGCCAACAGATCCCACAGTGATAGTTGGTTGTCCGGTCAATTTTTTTGCCCAGCCAGCAAAATTAAGATCAGAACCTTCGAATTCCGGTTCCCAGAATCTGCGCTGCGAACAATGGAAAATATCAACGCCTGCTTCCTTCATTGGCAAAAGCCATTCTTCCATTTCAGCCGGAGTTGTCGCCAATCTGCTTTTGTAATCCTGTTGTTTCCATTGCGAAAGTCGGATGATGATTGTGAAGTCGGGTCCTACTGCAGCTCTCATTGCTTTAATAATGTCAACAGCAAATTTGCTTCTTTCCTTCAGGGTTTTTCCACCGTATTCATCAGTTCTTGTGTTGGTCACTTCCCAGAAAAACTGATCAATCAGATAACCGTGCGCACCGTGAATTTCCAGAACATCAAACCCAAGATCTTTTGCGGATTTGGCAGAGGCTGCGAATTGTGCAATTGTATCCTGAATATCTTCCAGGGTCATTGTGGACGCCTTTTCCATCTCAATTGTTGGATAATCCGGGGAACTTCTTGTGTCACCAACGTGCCAGATCTGAGGTCCCATTTTTCCGCCATTTTGGTGGACAGCATCAATAACGTTTTTCCATCCGTTCAAAGCTTCTGTTCCGTAAAAATCCGGGATGTTCTGAATGTTCTTCGAAGCAGGTCTGTTGATGACGGTTCCTTCCGAAAGAATCAGTCCAACCTCGGAAGCCGCTCTTCTTGCGTAGTAATCTGCAATTTGCTTTGTGGGAACACCATTGTCGGATTGTGCTCTCGTCATCGGTGCCATTACGATTCTGTTTTTAAGATGAAGATTTTTGTATGTAAACGGCGTGAATAATGCGTCTAAACTCATTGTAAATTTTGTTATTTGATTAATTGTTACACAAAGTAACTAATAATAGTTTGTATTTGTATCTTTTGATATATAAAAAGTGGTAACTTGGCGGTAACTAATATTATTATGATATAACCACGATATGAGACAGCAAAAAATACTTGGATGCAGCTGCCCGCTGGGAAATGCAATGTCAGCTTTGGGAAGCAAATGGAAACCAATTATTGTGATGGTCATCAATAACAGAAAATTGCGTTTTGGCGAGATTGATGCGCGCATTCCCGTGATTTCCAGAAAGGTGCTTACGGATCAGTTGAGGGAGATGGAAACCGATCATCTTTTGACACGTCAGGAGTTTAAAGAAATTCCGCCAAGAGTAGAGTATTGTCTTACGGAAAAGGGTTTAGCACTTTTGCC
This sequence comes from Epilithonimonas sp. JDS, assembly GCF_021261315.1. Classification (GTDB taxonomy): domain Bacteria; phylum Bacteroidota; class Bacteroidia; order Flavobacteriales; family Weeksellaceae; genus Epilithonimonas. The sequence continues at coordinate 361,018 of NZ_JAJSAX010000002.1, read as the reverse complement.
AATCCTCAATTTGCTGGAAGAATGGGAGGCAGAATTTGATATTAAAACAGAAAAAGTTTAAACTTATTTTTTATTACCAGCTTATTAAACCGTTTTTCAGAGCATTGTTATAAATCTCTTCATCAAAAGAGTAAAGGTCCGGAGCTTTGTGCGCGCCGCCTTTTCTTTGCTCGTCCAGTTTTTTCAGAATGCCAAGGTTTTTTATTTTTCGGTAAAAATTTCCCCTGTTAAGTTCTTTTCCGAGAATTGCTTCATACAATTTTTGAAGTTCAGACAGCGTGAATTTTTCCGGTAATAGATTGATACCAATTGGCTTGATCGAGATCTTTTCGCGTAATGCAACCAATGCTTTTTCCACGATTTCCTTATGATCCATCGCCATCTCGATGTCAGGTAGCTGGCTCAGGTAGATCCATTCGCAGCTTTCACTATATTCATCAACAGTCAAATCGATTTTTGACGGGTTGTACAGGGCATAATAACCAATCGTGATGAATCTCTGCTTGTGGAATAAGGTTTCATCAAAATCTTCGAAGTAATCTTCGCTTCTGTTCTTCTTTCCAAAAACACCAAACTCCTCCAGATAAGAAACAGCATTCACGCCGGCTCTTTCTCTTAAAATCCTCACTACGGCGTCGTCCAGATCTTCTTCTTTTTTTACGTATCCACCAGGCAAAAACCAGAGTTTTCTGTAGTTCATTTTCAGCAGGAGAACTTTCAGTTCGTTTTGGTCAAATCCAAAAATCACCGGGTCTGCAGAAAGGTTTGGGAGAAATATTTCTTTTGCTTCGTTCGATCGTTGTAAGATTAATTCCTTGGAGTCCATTTTTATTAGTTTCTGATGTCAATGTTACAAAAATATTAATAAAAAAATATTAAAACAGAATATTTTAGTAAAGCGTATTATTTTTGAAGAATTTGTAGCAGTAAAACCTTAATAATAAAACACTTCGATTCCCTTTTTTTAGTATCGATATTACAAAAATATTTCAAAAGTGGCAGTCTGAGCGGAGTCAAAGATTTTTGAAAATTAATATTATAGCCTGTTAAATGACAAATTTAATGTCTCAAAATAAGCAATTATCAACAAAAGAGGTTATCTTTAGCCTCTTTTTAAATTAAATGTATATGACAAATAATGAAGTTCAGGCGAAGAGGAGTTACACCGTTCCGCTGATTACAATTACCCTTTTGTTTTTTATGTGGGGATTCATCACGTGTATGAATGACATCCTTATCCCTTACCTCAAACAGCTTTTCCAACTCACTTTTTTCCAATCGATGTTGGTACAGTTCTGTTTCTTTGGCGCTTATTTTATAGGTTCCCTGATCTACTTTCTGATTTCCAGCTCACAAGGTGACCCGATCGATAAAGTGGGCTACAAAAAAGGAATTCTTTTCGGGATTTTCTTAGCAGCTTTCGGTTGCGTCTTGTTTTATCCGGCGGCGAGTTTGTCTTCATATCCCTTATTCTTAGGCGCTTTGTTTATTTTAGGTCTTGGATTTACAGTTCTTCAGATCACGGCTAATGCATACGTTTCGTTGTTGGGTCCGGAAGATTCCGCGTCCAGCCGATTGAATATGACACAGGCTTTCAACGCTTTCGGGACTACCATTGCTCCGGTTTTGGGTGGTCATTTGATCTTCGAATTATTCTCCGAGGCAGACGGTTCTTTCTCTGCAGCAGCCACGAAAATTCCTTATCTTATCTTTGCCGGAATCCTGTTGCTGGTCGCTTTATTAATTTCCAGAGTGAAGCTTCCCGATTTTCAGATCAAAGGCGAAGAGATCGTAAAAGGTTACGGCGCATTGAAATACAACCACCTGAAGTTCGGCGTTTTCGCAATGTTCTGCTATGTTGGTGGGGAAGTAGCGGTAGGAAGTTTCATCATCAGTTTTCTTGAGCAGCCACAGGTTATGAACCTTTCCGAAGTTGTCAGCAAAAACTACCTGTCTCTTTATTGGGGCGGCGCGATGATCGGGCGTTTCCTGGGGGCGATCTCTCTGAACCATTCCATCAGCCAGGGCAAAAAAGCCATCTATATGTTGGGTGCAGCGATTGCTGTTTTCCTAGTGATCTTCAGTATTGTGAATCTGACATTTGCACAGATCAGTTTCTTCCTGGTTTTCATTGCACTGAATTTCGTTGCGTTCTTCATCGGGAAATCTGCTCCTGCAAGAACCCTTTCTATCTTTGCAGGAATCAACGTTTTGCTATTGATTTCAGCGATGCTGAACCACGGCGAACTGGCGATGTACAGCATTTTAGGAATTGGGATTTTCAACTCGATTATGTTCTCTAATATCTATACGTTGGCGATTTCCGGCTTAGGAAAATACACAAGCCAAGGTTCTTCTTTGGTAGTCATGGCGATCTTGGGAGGCGCAATCGTTCCGATTTTCCAGGGCTTCCTGGCAGATCAGTTTGGCGTTCAGCATTCCTTTGTGATTCCTGTGTTCTGTTACCTGTTTATCCTGATCTTCGGGGCGTACTGCACTAAATATCTTGGTCACGTGAAACAGGATGCCGAGGCTAAGTCTGGACATTAAGATTTTTGAATTTTAAAATATGAAACCTGCTGGAGAGCAGGTTTTTTTGTAGATAATCATTAATTGTAGCGATAGCTCTACTGATTTATAATTTTTGAAAATCCGATATTAGTTTATCTAAGTCTGTGAAAATTTCAGGTTCTTTTATTTGTGCGTTATCTTCAACTTCTTTATGTATTAATTGTTTTGTTTTTTTAGAGATATTAGTTGCATTCATAGGTGTTTCCTTAAGATCTTTGTAAATAAGACTAACAAATACAAATTTGCAGATTGTTTTAAAAGAATCATATTCCTCTACATCTTCTGTTAATGTTGTAACAGAGTGATTAACATACACAATGTTTGGATCCATTAAAAATTCGTTTATTGAACTTTCAATAGTCTTCGCAAGTGTAAATTTTCCATCATCAATTATATTGATTTTAAATATTTTATGTTTAGTTACTGACATATCTTTCTATTTTTAAAAAACTTGTTTTTATTTTATCAAAAAGTTTGAAAACATCTACTAAATTTTTTTGTTGAACTTTATCATCTTGCTGATCTATCAAATCAAGTAAATGTCTGATGACATCTTGCTTCGTTATATTAGAAGTGCTTTTTGCTGATATAAATTTTTTGAAATGCTCATTAGCAATATTGACTATTGGAGTCTTTAGTTTTTCGGTATAAACTAAATCTGAATATGGCTTATCAAATATATCTAGGTTTTCTAAAGATTTACAGTAATTATTCAATGCCGAAATATATATATCTTGCGGAAACAAATCTTCAAAAGTTCTTTCTTCCTTGTCATTATAAACTGAATTTATTTCTATTTCTTCCCAGTTTGCTTGTGATATATTATTTTTATAAAACTTTTTCAATTTAATATTATTTGCTTCCGTATCACTATCTAACAAAATTATACCTGATAAATTGAGATTATTTTTTCCAAGATAGTTAATGGCTTGTGGTATATTAGATACACCATCTGCGTTATAAATATTCATCCATTCTAATTCCCTGTATTTTTCAAATTGGAATATCCTATGTAAGGCTAATTTTTCCGTATTACCTTCAACAATTAAATTTATATCACCGATTAAGAAAGAATCATTGAGCATAATACCCAGTTCGTTTCTCAAAATTTGATATTTGTTCAAGTAACTTTTTTTTCTGATTTTTGTTCCTTCATCTGGTGTTTTCTCTACAAAAACTAAAGAATCTACACAATTTCTGAGTGCTAAAAATGGATTATGCGTTGTGTAAAATATTTGGGAGGTTTCTGAAATTTCTTCAAAAGACTTAAGTAAATCCTTAGACCCTTTAGGATGCAAACTTTGACCAGGTTCATCAAGAATAATTATTGTATTTTTTTTACCGCTAATTTTCTGTGAATATAATTTATTTACAAGAAATGAAAAATAGTACTGAAAACCAGGACTTCTCTCATTAATTGAATAACTTTTATTAGAATTATCTCTAATTATCAAGTTTAATCTATCTCCCAAAGCAGGTACTATCTTAATATTTATACTTTGATCTTGTTTATAATGTTTTTTAAAAATTTGGTTTAATTTAATCTCAATGTCTGATAGGTATGTTGTAACGAAATTAATGTCATTGTTTTTAAAAATATTAAAATCATTACAGCCTCCAACTATCAATAATTTTCTAAATGTTTCAAATTTTTTATCATCACCATTTAATTCTTCAACTGTAGATGGTTCAATAAGTAAATCCTCATTTTCAAAATATTCTATTGCAGGATAAATATCGTTAAAAAACAAATCATAAAATTTTGATTTATTTTTCATTTCATCCGGAATTTTTAAACCAAAGGAATCTTTTGAATATAGGCTCAGCGATATATTTGATAAGCCATTCCCCCAACGTTTTATTTGTAACAAACAATTTTCGCAATTTTTATCTAATGCAACAATATATTGAGTATCTAAATATTCAGATAATAATTCATATAGTTTTGGATATAAATTTTTGTTTATATGGAATATCCCAACAATAATTGGTAATCCATTGGGATAATCATCTGAACTCTTATTTAATAAATTAAAACTTAATTCCTTGTCTAAAATATTTAAATAACTAATTGCAGAAATAATACTTGATTTTCCACTTTCATTCTTACCAACAAAGCAAATTTGATTATTGTTTATCTCAAATTTCTCGTGTTTAATTGATTTGAAATTAAAAATTTCGACTGATTTTAATTTCATTATTAATAATATATAAGTGTTATAACCATATTTATTTCGTGTGATGGCGAAATATTCGTAACGGTAATATTTTCGTCAACAATTTTTTTTATTTCATTTGTAGATATAAAATCATTACGTTGCTTTTTTACTTCTACCAAGCACTGTTGGTATTGACCGTAAGACATTTGACTCATAAAATATTCTGTTTTTTTCATGGTATTATTATTTAAAGAATGTTAAGATTTTACGAACTTAAGAAATAATTACAATAGAACAATTAATTCATTAAAATATATGTTTAGTTACATATTATTGATCGATGATCAATTTTTTAGTGAGTTTGATATAAATATAATTTTCAATAAACCATCGTTTTCCAACCTACACAACTTCGCCGGAAGTCACAAAACCCTAGTTTTCCAACAAAACAACTTTTACTTTGGTTTCAAAACGAGGGTTTTGAAACCAAACAACTTTGGCGGAAGTCTCCCACGGTCTGCGGGAAATCAAGTGACTTTTACTTTTGTTTCCCAACGATAGTTTTGTGACGAAAGAATATTTTTTATACATTTAAAACGTGTAAAAATTAAAATATTAACAATAAAAACACTAAATGTATGAAAATTACACTATCAAAGCTTAGTACTAAAGATTTGGCTACGCTTACACAGAGAACTATCAATGTTTCAGATTCAGGAACTTATGCGGTTATCACAAATCATCCGCTTCTGGCAGAACTCAAAACCAAATACACAGATTATGATGCTGTATATGCAAAGCAAATCTACAGCGGAAAAGGTGATGAGGTCGCCAATGCTGACAAAGAAAGAGACCTATCTTTCTCCAATCTGAAAGCTTTCCTGAACGGTTACCGGAAACTGGCTTCTGTTGCAAATCAACAGTCGGCAGAAGATCTGTATCAGATTTTTAAATTGTTCGGTCTGGAGTTGTACAAAATGAGCTATTCCTCCCAAACCGCCCAGATGAAAAAACTCATCGAGGAACTGGAAAAACCGGAGAATGCCCAAAAGCTGAAAGACCTGAAAGTGGAAACAGCCTTCAATGAGATGAAAGACAAGCAGACGGCTTTCGAAACCATCTTTGCAGAGCAGGCTGGCGCCAATGCTGATCTTCGAAACCAGAAAAGTGCCTCGGGCATCCGCAAAGATCTGGAGAAAACCCTGAAATCTTTCTTCGGACTATTGACCGCAATGAGGGATGTCACAGACTGGAAACTCTTCTACAACGATGTGAACGAACTGGTGAAAGCAGCAAAGAACTCCAACCTGCAACCAATTGTGAACAAGGAGAATAATCCGCAATCTTAACCACAATCATCTTAAATATGAACCTGCCACAACGCAGGTTTTTTTGTGCCTTATACTTTTTCTTAAACTACTATTAACAGTCATTTTCCCTTTAGGGAACGGTTTTTGTAATTTTTGAGGCTTTAGAATTCTTAAATACCAAATCTCAGAATATTATGAAAAATTATCTTTTACCAGCCGTAGCTGTGCTGTTTTTCAGTTGTAAAGAAACCAAAAAGACCGACGGTTCCGGACAAACCGAAGAGGCCGTGACCCAAACCGATACTTTGAAACTGCCGCCGCCGGATGAGAAAAGTGCGAAGAACAAATTCAGCAACGTCATCGGATGGCCGAAGGATAAAGCGCCTACTGCGCCGGAAGGTTTCACGGTGACGCGTTTTGCGGAGGGTATCAAAAGCCCGAGGAATATGATTCAGGGAGAGAATGGCGATATCTTCGTGGTACTTTCCAATTCGGAACGTTCTACGGCAGACAAAATCAAAAATGACCTGAGCGGAAAAAGCGATGCTGAGGTGGGCGGCAAATCTGCTAACCGCATTATCCTGTACCGCGATGCCAACAAAGATGGCATTCCGGAAACGTCTTCCGTGTTCCTTGCAAACCTCAATCAGCCATACGGAATGCTGATCATCAAAGACAAATTCTATGTCGCCAATACCGACGGACTCTACGTTTATCCGTACAAAGCAGGCGACACCAAAATCACACAGCCCGGTAAAAAGATCGTAAATCTGCCGGCTGGCGGTTACAACAACCACTGGACAAGAAACCTGATTGCCAACAAAGACCAGTCTAAAATCTATATCTCCGTAGGATCCGGCAGCAACGTCGGCGAAAATGGGATGGAGTACGAAGTGCGAAGAGCCAACATTCTGGAAGTTAACCCGGATGGAAGCGGCGAAAAAATCTACGCAGCCGGACTTAGAAACCCAGTCGGAATGAGCTGGAATCCCACAACCGGACAACTTTGGACTGTCGTCAATGAACGTGACGAATTGGGAGATGAGCTGGTTCCGGATTATCTGACCAGTGTGAAACGTGATGCTTTCTATGGATGGCCTTACGCTTATTTCGGACAAAATGAAGACCCGAGAAGGAAAGGCGAAAAGCCGGATCTGGTAGCGAAAACCATTGTGCCGGACGTGCCTCTGGGAAGTCACACGGCTTCTCTTGGTTTGGCATTCTACACAGGATCTCAGTTTCCGGAGCAGTATAAAAACGGCGCTTTCATTGGGCAGCACGGTTCCTGGAATCGTTCATCTCTGGTAGGTTATCAGGTGGCGTTTGTGCCATTCAAAAATGGAAAAGCTTCGGGTTCTTATCAGCCATTTTTAACAGGATTTATTGCCAATGAAGCCAAAGGTGATGTGTACGGAAGACCGGTTGGTGTACTTCAGATTGCTGACGGATCTTTGCTGGTGGCGGATGATGTGAGCGGCATTGTCTGGAGAGTAGCTCTTACCAAAAAGTAATTTTAAAGATTTTCTAAATTTTAACATTAAAACCTGCTTTGAGCAGGTTTTTTTGGTTGATCTGGTGAATCTTTACTTCACAAATGAATTTAAACTGATAAAAGTCTGATCACGATAAACTGTTTTGAGATTGACTGAAAAAGTAAGGTCTTAAAATATCTTCGAAATTATAAAGTCCATTCAGTTTGTTTTTCAGATTTTCTGCTACGAACAGTGCACCGCTTCCGAAGGCTTCTCTGGAAATAGATTCGTGAACCAATCGAACAGTCTGATAAGGAAATCCAAAGATGACCTCGTGTTTACCTACAATTCCGCCAGCTCTCACCGAATTGATACTTTCTGTTTCCACATCCAAAACTTCCGCAATTTTCATCGCTGTTCCCGATACACCGGACTTGGCTTTGAAATGCTCCTCAATCACTTCTATGTCTACGCCTGGTGCAATATTTTTTAGCAACGAGGCTGCGAACAGAAGATAGTTGACGCCTAAAGTAATGTTGGGCGACCAGAAAACAACTGTATCATTTGAAAGTTCTTTGAGAAGTTTGGTTTCATTTTCTCCGTAATGCGAAATAGCAGAAATGATCTTGATTTTTTTCTGAGCCGCAGTTTTACCGTAGTAATAAATGCTTGCCTCGGTAGAAAAATCGATGATGAGGTCCACGGGATGATCTGTAAATAAGGTTTCCAGATCGGTAGTCTGCTGGGAAAAGATCGTTGCGGTATCAGGCGCATTGACTCCAAGAATATCTTTGGCAGAGACCTGTTTCAGCTTGTCATTATTCTTCAGAACCCATTCCAATGTGAAATCCTGATGCTGAAGAATAACATTTGCTACTGCCTTTCCTGCCTTCCCGAATCCTATTAATCCTATTTTCATAATTACAATTTTATATGATGATTTTAATTATTGATTTCGAATATTAACATCAGTAAGGTACGATAAAATATATTAACCGCCTTTTCGGTCACGATCTGTAATGATTTCTTAGCAGGAGCATCGTTCTTCCGATATGCTTTTGATATATTTGTGGAACATTCAATATTTTAAAATGGAAACGATAATTTCTATTTTATTGTCACAGAAATATACCAGCAGTGAAAATTCATAACAAAAAAAGATTTCTCAGTTTTCTCAAATTCAAACGGGATTTCCAGCAATATGGTTTGGAGAAAGCCCGCAGTTATGAATTGATTATTCATTGGCTTAATAACAAACTTAGCCGCAGTCAGTTTCTTTTGCTGTCAGGGATTCTGGTAGGATGTACGGCGGGACTGGCCGGCGTGATCCTGAAAACGATTGTTCATAATATTCACTTTTTCATTGTCAATAAAGTCCATTTCGAATATCAGATTTTATTCTACATTATTTTTCCTTTCCTAGGCATTGTGTTGACGACAATTATTGTGTTGACGATCTTCAAAGGTCAGGACAGAAAAGGAATTGGTGCGATCCTGTATGAAATTGCGCAAAACTCAAGTATCGTTTCCTCGGTCAAAACATATTCTCAGATTGTTCAAAGTGCGATCACTGTAGGTCTCGGAGGATCTGCAGGTCTGGAAAGTCCGATTGCAGTGACGGGTGCAGCCATTGGTTCCAACTACGCCCAGACTTACCGCTTAAATTATAAAGAGCGAACACTTCTCCTGGCAGCAGGTGCTACCGCTGGTATTGCATCTGCATTCAACGCTCCGATTGCCGGGATTATGTTTGCTTTTGAGATTCTCTTGACGGGTGTTGTGTTCACAGATTTTATTCCTTTGGTTGTGGCTGCGGTTTGCGGCAGTTTGTTGTCCAGAATTTTACTTCAGGAAGATGTCCTTTTCAGATTTTATACCAGAGAGGCATTCAATTATCGAAATGTTCCTTACTATCTGATTTTGGGAATTGTGACGGGGCTATATGCCAGATATTTCCTGATCGTTTCTCAAAAGGTAGAACATTTTCTGAAAGGACTTCAAATCTCCAGACTTCGAAAAGCGATGCTGGGAGGTGCGGTATTATCTTTTCTGTGTGTGCTATTTCCGCCTTTGTTCGGCGAAGGATATGATACGGTAAAAGCCTTTACCAATGGTCACGCCAATGTGATTGTAGAAAATAGTTTTTTCCGGTATTTTGATCTTAAAGAATGGACCATCATTGTCTTTCTGATTCTTGTTTGCCTGTTAAAAGCATTTGCGACATCATTTACTATTTTCAGTGGTGGTAATGGCGGTAATTTCGCGCCGTCGCTTTTCGCTGGTGGTTCTGTGGGATTTTTGTTTGCTGTGATTTGCCAGCAGATCGGCTTCAAGGATGTTCCGGTTACAAATCTTATTCTTGTCGGAATGGCCGGTGCAATGAGCGGTGTTTTGTATGCACCATTAACTGCTATATTCTTGATTGCCGAGTCCAGTTTTGGTTATGATTTATTTATTCCGCTAATGATCGTTTCTGTCATTTCCTACTTGATGGCCAAATGGTTTTCGCCAATATCACCGGAATTAAAATCATTGGCAGATCAGGGAAAAATATTTACAAATGAACACGATAAAAACCTTTTGTTTTCTCTTCATACCGAAGATTTTATTGATAAAAATGCCCAGACAATTAATGAAGATGCATCTATCAATGACTTGTTCGAATTGGTAAAAAATGGAAATAAAAACCTGTTTGCAGTATTAAATAACGATAACAAATTAAAGGGAATTCTGACGCTTGATGATATCCGGCCATATCTTTTTAATCAGGAAAATAATGCTGCTTTGCCAGTGACCAAAATTATGAAAGCACCGCCTGCATTAATCAAAGTAGAAGATAAACCTTTGGACATTCTTCAGATTTTTGATGATACAGGATCTTGGAATCTACCTGTGGTTGACCAGAATAATGTATTCATTGGTTTCATTTCCAAATCATCAATTCTCATGAGCTACAGGCAAGTTCTGAAAGGTTATTCTGAGTAAGGTAATATAAAAAAACATAAAGCCGAATCATTTCCGATCCGGCTTTTTATATTTATTGATACCGCTGATGTTCTTTCGGTTTGGAGAACTTATCGATAAGTGGTTTGAACAGCGCTTTGTATTTCTCAATATCAAATAACTGCGAATCTGTCAGGGCTTTGTAAGTAATCCAGACACTGAACGGGAAGAGGACAATATTCGGAATCCACGCGGCGAGGTAAGGATTCAGTTTTCCTTTCCACGAGATGTTTTCCACCGTTAGATTCAGGACGTAGAAAATGATGAAGATCACAATGGCGATGATTACCGGAAGTCCCATTCCGCCTTTTCTGATGATCGATCCAAGACTGGCACCAATCAAAAAGAAAATGATACAGGTGAAAGAGTAGGACACGATCCGCTGCTGGTACATCACGATTTTGTTGTGGCTTTTCACGATGTCCGAAATGGCAGTTTCGTTGGAATCTGTCGCAGCTTTCAGGGTTTCGATTTTGTTGTAGGCACTCCAAAGCACTTCCAGCTTTTTATCTTTTTTGAGTGTATCGATTTTGTAAGGCTCTTTGATGACCTTCTCCTGCTGCTTTGTTTTATCTATATACTGAACGTAATTGTTGGTCTGCGAAATCACAGGCGACGCCATAGAAGTGAGGGAAACCAGATTGCTTTTTCTGTTTTTCTCCAGCGTTCCATTCACCTCTCCGTAGGTTTGGAAACGGTAATCTTCCGTTATTTTTTCTTTCTCAATGGCATTGTTGATGAGCTCACTGATGTCAAAGTGATAAACCAGACTGTCAAATTTCACCGATTGATTCGGTTGCTTTTTTCTTTCTTCGTAAGGTTTTCCGGAGATGTTGTCTTCATAAACATAGCCATCGTAAAGAATTAGTTTCAGGTAATTACGGTCTTCGGCATTGGCAAATTTTCCTTTTTTCGCGATAATGGTCTGCTGATTATCATAAGGACTTGCATTCTTGTGCAGGAAAACACCTTCCAGTTTTTGGCCGCCTTCGCCATAGATTTTGTCAAACTTTACAGAATAACCTGAGATTTGGTCAATGAAAACGCCAGGCGTAAAGTTGAGCGCAGGCTTGGATGATACGATGTTGAACAACATATTCTTCGCCTTCCTTTGGAAATCCGGAATGATGTTATTGGAAAATAAAAAGAGAATTCCGGCGAGGAAAGAAACCGTTATCAGCAAAGGCATCATTACCCGCAAGAGAGAAATCCCGGCTGCCTTCATCGCTGCCAGTTCGTAGCGCTCTCCAAAATCTCCAAAAGTCATAATCGAGGAGAGGAGAATCGTCAATGGCAGTACCATACTAACAACGCTCATTCCAAGGTAGAAAAGAAGTTTTGATATTTCGCCGTAAGTCAGACCTTTTCCCGTCAGCTGCGACATTTGCGTCCAGATGATATTGACAATGAAGATGAAAAACAGCACACTGAAAATAAAAAGAAACGGCCCGAAAAAGGTTTTGACAATATATTGATCTAATTTTTTCAATTCAGAAATTTAAACCTCAAAAATACTGCAAAAAAAGCAATACTGAAATGGGTTGTAGGATTTTAGGAATATTTTAAAATTAAATCTAAAAAAATCCGCAATAATCAGTTGCGGATTCAATTTATTATAAAAGAAAAAAGTCTATTATCTTTTATCTATCATCTATAAGTCTTATTAAAAAATATAATCCGTACTCAGGAAGTTAGAATCGTGGTCTCTTACAATAGAATTCAACAGTTCTTTGTTGGCATCCGTAATTTTTGCAGCGACTAATGATCGGATGGAGAAAGATCTCAAGGCATCAAAAACAGAAAGTGTTCCTTCCGCACTGTCTTTTCTTCCTGTGAATGGGAAAACATCCGGGCCTCTCTGTGCTTGGCAATTGATGTTCACGCGGCTTACAAGATTTACAAAAGCGTCGATCAGTTTTGAGGTTTCCATTGCATCTTCACTGAAAAGACTCACCTGCATTCCGTGGTCTGCATTCACCTGATAATCGATTGGCTCATCAATATCATCAAAAGGAACAACAGGAATCACTGGTCCGAACTGCTCTTCGTGATACAATTTCATTTGGTCATTTACAGGATAAACCACAGCTGGGAAAACGAATGAAGCTTCGTTGTAACCACCGTTTTCATTAAGAACTTTTGCACCTTTTGATATGGCGTCCTCTATACATTCTTCAAGGTAAGGTGGTTTGTTGACTTCCGGAAGTGGGGTGATTTTCACATCTTTTTCCCAAGGCAAACCAGGTTTCAAAGCTGAAACTGCTGCGGTTAATTTCTGAGTAAATTCTTCCGCAACTTCTTTCTGAACAAAAATCAGTTTTAAAGCTGTACATCTTTGACCATTGAAGGAAAGTGATCCCAGAATAATTTCGCTTACCGCAATATCCAGGTTGGCATGTTTGGTAACGATGGCGGCGTTTTTTGCATCAAGACTTAGAATTGCTCTTAATCTGTTCACTTTTGGATGAAGTTTTTTCAATCCATTCGCCACTTTACTTGATCCGATGAAGGCGAGAACATTCACTTTTCCGCTTTCCATAATTGGGGTGATGATCTCTGCGCCTTTTCCGTAAAGTGTATTGACTGTTCCTGCCGGAAATGCTTCCTGGAAAGCTTTTAACAAAGGATAATGCGCCAGAACGCCGTGCTTTGGCAGCTTGAAGAGAATCGTATTTCCCATAATCAAAGCTGGAATCAAAGTCGTGAAAATCTCGTTCAACGGGTAATTGAACGGTCCCATACTCAACACTACGCCAAGTGGTGCTCTTCTCACTTGTGCAATGGTGCCTTCTGCCTGCTGGAATCTGGATGATTCTCTGTCGAGATCTTTTAAAGCGTCAATGGTTTGGTTGATGTAATCTACGGTTCTGTCAAATTCTTTGGTAGAATCAGGGAGTGTTTTTCCTATTTCCCACATCAATAGTTTGATGACCAGATCGCGTTCTTTAATCATTAGATAAACGAACTTCTGCATACATTTGATTCTGCTTTCCACGGACATTGTCGGCCATTCGCCAAGACCGTTGTTGTAAGCTTTTACAGAGGCTTCCAAGACGTTCATGGCGTCTTCCGGACTGATGTTTGGTATGCTTCCCAGCAGTTTTCTTTCCAGTCCATTTTCTGTTGGGATGCAGATTGGGGAATAGATTTCGGTCACGTCGCCGTTCCATTGTACCAGTTCGCCGTTTAGGAGATATTCTCTTTGGTGGATGACGGGAACTTTGTATTCTTTGGGGATTTCGTTTTCGCTTTTGAATATGTCTTTGAAGCTTGGATTTTCTGAACTCATAGTTTTGTTAATTGTGATTAATTACGTTTTGATTTTTGATGACAATAAATTTAGAGATAAAGATTGATTCTGAAAGGCTGTTAACATAGATTTATTCTATGCGGGAATCAAAAAAACTCAACCGGAAAGTTGAGTGTGATTTTATTTTCAAGATTCTTCGACTCCGCTCAGCACGACAATTCTAATATGAGACGTCAGTCTGAGTGGAGTCGAAGACTTTACAATTATTTATTATCCGTAGACTTGAGCGCCCAAGCGATAAGTGCTGGCTGCATAAATAACCTTGCAAATCTTTTGTTGTCTGAGTTAAGTCCAAATGCGTTTCTTCTTTCTTTGTACTGGGCATAGTTTCCGGGGAAAACTGCGGTGAACAATCCGGCAGCGAGCTGTCCTACGAGTGATTCATATTTCTTAGGTGCAGCGATGATGGCGGCTCCCATTGCGATCTCTACGATTCCGGAATAGACGACGGTATCATCTTTTTCCAATGGTACCCACTCGGGGACTTGCGCCTGGAATTCTTTTCTTGCGAACGTAAGGTGTCCGATTCCTGCTGAGATGAGCATTGCGCCCAAGCCGTATTTTGCGATGGTTTTGATTGTACTTGCTTCCATAATAGGGGATTTTCCGGGAGTAGGTTCAAGAATGATTCCAAAAATGAGGCTAGGGTGTTAAAAGGTTTAATAAATCTTGGGATTTTCATGATTGGGTTTTGTCATTTTGACATAAGATTTTGATACGCTATCGGTATACGGTCGGTATACGCATCCTATACGCAAAGTTTGTTTTTGGTAGTTTTATGTTTGGATGGTTTTTGACAGTTTGGCAGAGTGGGTTTTTTGTTGGGTTTATTTTGTCGGTTTACGGGAATCCGTAATTGTAAGTGGTTGAGGTTTTGTAGATTTGGGGGAATTAAAACTATAATACTATGAACTTAAAAAGAATCAAATTAAAAAATTTTAGAGGTTATTCTCAAGAAACAATATTTGATGTAGATGATCTTAATGTGATTATTGGAAAGAACGATATTGGAAAATCAACTATTTTGGAAGCTTTAGATATATACTTTAATGGAAAACCAGAAAAAGAAGATTTATGCATTGATCATGATGTAAGAGCAATCGAAATAAGTTGCATTTTTGATAATTTACCATCAGAAATCATCTTAGACGATACAATTACAACCACTCTTGCTGAAGAATTTTTACTTAATTCAGAAGGCTTGTTAGAAATTAAAAAGATTTATCCATTAACTGCGACGGGAGCAATTTCAGAAGAATCTTTTATTATCTGTCAATATCCAGATAATGAAAATCTTTCAGATTTATTGTCAAAGAAGAGAACAACTTTAAAATTGCAATTTGAAGAATTGGTCATAGATCCTGAAGGAGTAAATAGAAATCAGAGTAAGGATTTACGTAAAGCTATAAGAAGACATTTCCAACCTCAAAATGGTTTTGAGCTAATTACTAAATCACTAAAGATTGACGGTAAACTAGATAATGAAGATAATAGAAAGAAGATATGGACGAGTATTAAAAAATTCCTTCCGTTGTACTCTTTATTCTTTGTTGATAAACCTTTAAATGATCAAGATACTGATATACAAGATCCAATGAAAGAAATAATTAAGGAGGTATTAAACAGAGAAAATATTCTACCATTATTGGAAGAATTAAAAAATGCTGTGCAAGAAGCTTCAACAAATCTTGCTGATAGAACTATTGTAAAATTAAATGAATTAGATTCAGATTTAGCGGAAACATTAAAATCGAGTTTTCCTAAGGAGCCATCTTGGAATAGTATTTTTAAGTTAACTTTAGAAGATGAAAGGGGCATACCACTAAATAAAAGAGGTAGTGGTATGAGAAGACTAGTACTCTTAAGTTTTTTCAGAGCTCAAATTGAAAATAGAAGAACAGCGGAATCTCCAAACATAATTTATGCGTTAGAAGAGCCAGAAACATCACAACATCCTAATTTTCAATTGATGATTGTAAATGCTTTAAAAGAACTGTCTGAAACTGATAATGCACAAGTCTTTTTTACGACTCATAATTCAAATCTGGCTAAAGAAATTCCAAATAAATCACTGCGATATATTTTTAGAGATAATGCAGGTATTTGTAGAATTGAAAATGGAAGTCATATTGATGGTTCGGATAATGAATTAATTATTGATAAAATTATTGAAACT
This sequence comes from Epilithonimonas sp. JDS, assembly GCF_021261315.1. Taxonomy (GTDB): domain Bacteria; phylum Bacteroidota; class Bacteroidia; order Flavobacteriales; family Weeksellaceae; genus Epilithonimonas. The sequence continues at coordinate 345,017 of NZ_JAJSAX010000002.1, read as the reverse complement.
TTAGGCGCTTTACCTGACCCTAAAAACAAAGTTAAAGTTTTAATTTTTGTTGAAGGAGAAAATGATATTAATGGACTAATTAACTTTAGTAAATTATTACATAATGAAGATCAAACAATTATCAATTTAGAAAATAATGAAAAAGTCGCTTTTATACCAACAGGAGGATCTCAGTTAAAATTTTATATTGAAAAGAAATATTTAGATGGACTTTTGCAAAAGCAAATTCATATTTATGATTCAGATATACCAGATTATATTCAAAGTGTTGCAAACTTAAACGCTGAAGCTAATCCACATAAAATTGGATTTAACACAGTAAAATTAGAATTAGAAAATTATTTACATCACGAAGCTATTATTGATTGTTACGCTGAAGAAAGAATTCCAATTAATCTTTCAGAGATTTTAGATACTGATGATGTACCTAAAAAAGTTGCTATGGCTGTGCATATGTCACAGGGAACCACGACTTGGGATCTAATGCATAGTGATCCGATAAGAAATGAAGAGAAACAAAAGAAAAAAGTATCTCAAGCGAAAAAAAATCTTAATAAACGAGCGATTGAAAAAATGACAATAGATAGACTTAGAGAAAGAAATGGTTATGATGAAATAAAAAATTGGTTAACAAAAATAAAGGAATATACCCAGTAGATAATATTTATAAAAACCTGCTAAACGCAGGTTTTCTCATTTAAAATCAATCCGTAAATCTACTTCTTCTTTTTCCCTTTTAAAGTAATAATAACCGCCCCATTTTTCCCCTTCGCTCCATATTTTGAAATGGCTTCTTTGCCTTTTAAAACTTTGATATCCTCAATACTATTGGTGTCAATCTGCTGAAATTGTTTATTTGTAATAATCTTTCCCTCTACAACGTATAATGGTTGATTATTTTCGTTAATGGATAAAGGCTTGCCAAGTCTGAGTGGTTGCGTTTTTGGATTCTGTCTGTCAGCATCTGATACAGCAATCTTCCCAAGCCTTATAGGTCTATTTTGATCTGTTTGAACAGGTTGTTTTTTAGGCGGTTTAACCTGTGCTACTTCGCCTCTGACTTGTATCGGGACGTCTGTTTTTACGGGATGATTCACTTTCGGTTGCGTCTGTGCCGAGACGATACCTCCCGATGTGAGGACAAAACCAACGGCAAACTTTGCAAATAAAGAATTGAGGAAAGAATGGCTTAGGTTCCTGTCCAGCTGATCCACACGAAAATTGGCGCAGATGTTTGAGTTCTGGGAAAGGTCATCGATAATATCCTGGTCAGATGCGTTGGTAAAATCTCGTACGCTCTTGGAACAAACCTGGCAGAATCTGCCTTTTTCTTCGGGCGTCATAGAGGCCCAGTTTTCGTGACACGGTTTTGGGATGGTAACTTTCATAATGTCTTTTTTTACTAAGATGCATTATTCTGAAAAAGGTTGGAAATGACCTGAAATTTTACAAATGAAAATACAGCGGATCCTGATATTTGAATTCGAAGTTCAATTCTGAGATTAATTTTTGTGGAGAAATGGTTCTGCCGACAGTGGTTCGTTCGCCGGAGTAGGGCAGATCTTTCTGCGCGTTGATGACTTCCTCTTTGTTCGGGTGGATGGGTGCGACGATGTTGTAAACTTTGGACTGAGATTGTTGCTCCAGCATCTTCTCAACGACGGAACAAATATCAGCGTAATGGATGTGATTAACCAACAGATGCAGGTCGGAAATATTGTAATTCTTCAAAAGCCTTTCGCCACCCATTAATCCTGCTAATCTCAGAATGTTGGTCTGAGGAAATTGTTCCAAAATAAAACTTTCACTTTCCACATTTTCAGCAGGTGTGTCATCTTCTGTAAATTCTTTTTCTGTTTGAGGATAAACGCCCGTGGAGCTCATTAAAAACAATTGACCTTTGTAATCACCAAGAAAGTTCAGAAGGTTTTGACGTTTGTCATTCATCGGAATCTGCGCCCCTCGAAGTCCCGAAAACGGCACGCTGATGATGATGGCATCCAAATCTTTTGCGACTTCCCAAGCTTTCATATTGGCATCCAGTTCGTCGGGAAAACTGACTAGAGTAGTGTGGTAGCCTTTGGCACTGAGGTCTTGTGCTTTGGAAAGTGTGGTAGTGGTTGCAAAGATGTTGTAGCGGTCTGATAATCTTTCTGCGATGTGATTTCCGAGCCAGCCGTAGCCGATGATTCCTAGGTTTTGCATTTCTTAATGTTAACTTTTCAGTGATTTCTGATTGTCGTCTGGGTCTTGGAAGTTTTGAAGGATTCTTTGGATGTATAGAACATCATCTCCATAATAATAAATAATAGAATTGTGCTTTGTGAGAAGAAATTTATGAAAATGTGTGTCTTCGTATTTTTGAAAAATAGTTTTCTTTTCTAATAACAGAGTAATTGCTTTTTGAAACTTTTCAAAGAAATCTTCCAAAATGTCTATATTCCATTCTTCCAAAAGATAAGTTTCTATATTAATGAGGTCTTGTTCAGCTTGTTTAGATATTTCGTAACGCATTTTCTTTGTATTTTTCTATACGTTTTTTCATATTTTCCATCACGACTTCTCCCGGAATTCCTTTTCCATTCTTAAAATCTTCTTCAGCTTTTTTCAATGATTCCAAGATTTCTTCTTTGGTTTCGTTACGCCATTGTTTAGGTTCGATGGTTTTTGAAATAACTAAAAGTTCTTCTGGTGTGAATCTTTTTTCTTTAAGTTTTTTGAAAAAGGTTGGTTTCTTGATACCCGATTTTTCAATGATATAAGACATTTTGAAAGGAGAATTTTTAAGAATCTCATCAATGTTATTTTGAATTTCAATGTATTTTTGGATTTCTGCTATCATTATTTTATGTTTTTAAATATCATTTTGTGATACAAATATAATCAAATTCTGATAAAATTATTTTATTTTAATTTTAATAATTATATGGATGTTGAACTATTATAATTTCGTTTAAATTATTCATTATTGAAATCTTCGCGACTTCTAAAGTCAAGTGGAATTGGTGAATAGGTTGGATAAATATTAAGTATAATATTAAAATCTAGGTTTTGTACTTTATCAAAATACTTAAAGTCTGTAATTTCAGACACTTCTAAGATTTGATTTTCATTCTCAATATTTAAGACAAATCCAAATGGTGGAAAAGTAAATTCACAAACACCTCCGTTTACATTATCAAATGTCCAATTTCCATTTTTTATTTGTCCCTCATTATTTAAGTACATATAGAATCTGTATTTATCTGGAAGTTCTACATAATTTTCATTTACTACAAACTCTAACAATTCTGGGTATGTCTCGGTGAACCAAGAGCCGTTGTTACAAATAAAAATCGAAGTGATCTGCTTTAAGAAATTCTTCAAATTTACTTCTTCTCTCTTTATATTAAATTCAATTGCTTTAAAATTTTCTGATTCATTAATTATTGTATAACCTATTTTCGCAAAATTTACATAATCATTAACGTATTTCAATCCTAAAAAATTATTACAATTCTCACACAAACAGTAATCTCCCAGACCACCTTGTTTTAATTTAGCCTTTGGTTTTTTTCCGTCTATATATTCAAGAAAGTTATCAAAATAATCATTTTGAGGTATCGAAAAAAACCTTGTCTCTTTATTAAAAGCTGAACGTGGTGGAAAATGTTCATAATTTAACATTTTCTCCTGTTTGCAAATTTTACATATTCCTTTTACTTTCATAGTCAATTAAAAAAGGTTTTCATCCACAAAATTCGGCAACGTCACCTTCAAATTCGGTTCAGCTTCCATTGCTCTTTTAATGGCGAAAACAGCACCCTCATTTCTTGCCCAGCTTCGTCTTGAAATTCCGTTGTTCACGTCCCAGAAAAGCATTGATTTTAATCTTCTGTCGGCATCATCGCTTCCATCGAGCAACATCCCGAAACCACCGTTGATCACTTCGCCCCAGCCAACGCCACCACCGTTGTGAATACTCACCCAGGTTGCGCCACGGAAACTGTCGCCAATCACATTGTGAATCGCCATATCTGCCGTAAATCTCGAGCCGTCATAAATATTGGAAGTCTCTCTGTACGGCGAATCCGTCCCCGAAACATCGTGATGGTCTCTTCCCAAAACCACCGCTCCGATTTCTCCGTTGGCAATGGCTTTGTTGAAGGCTTCAGCGATTTTCATTCTTCCTTCTGCATCTGCGTACAGAATTCTCGCCTGCGAACCAACGACCAGATTGTTTTCCTGAGCGCCTTTAATCCACGTGATATTGTCTTTCATCTGCTGTTGGATTTCTTCTGGCGATGTTTTAATCATTTCCTCTAAAACATTACACGCAATATCATCCGTTTTCTGCAGATCTTCCGGTTTTCCGCTGGTACAAACCCAACGGAACGGCCCGAAACCATAATCAAAACACATCGGTCCCATAATATCCTGAACGTAACTCGGGTATTTGAACTCCCTTCCAATCGTAGGATTTTCTGCCATTACATCGGCTCCGGCTCTGGAAGCTTCGAGTAAAAAGGCATTTCCATAATCGAAGAAATAGGTTCCTTTTGCTGTATGTCTGTTGATGGCGGAAGCGTGTCTTCTCAAGGTTTCCTGAACTTTTTCTTTGAATAATTCAGGGTTTTCTGCCATCATCGTATTGGATTCCTCAAAGGTTTGCCCGACCGGATAATAACCGCCCGCCCACGGATTGTGAAGCGAAGTCTGGTCTGAACCGATATCGATTCTTAAATTTTCTTCATCAAATTTCTCCCAGATATCGACGATATTTCCAAGGTAAGCCAGAGAAACCGTTTCCTGATTTTCCTGCGCTTTTCTTACTCTAGTCACCAGTTCGTCCAGATTTTCGTGGATTTCATTCACCCATTTCTGTTCGTGACGGATTTTGGTAATCTTTGGATTGACTTCTGCAATGACCGTAATGCAACCTGCGATATTTCCGGCTTTTGGCTGAGCTCCAGACATTCCGCCCAAACCTGAGGTGACGAATAATCCGCCTTTCGGTTCTTTATTGATTTTTCTGAAAGCATTTAAAACGGTAATCGTAGTTCCGTGCACAATTCCCTGCGGACCGATGTACATATAAGATCCGGCCGTCATTTGTCCATACTGGGAAACACCCAGCGCATTGAATTTTTCCCAATCATCCGGCTTGGAATAGTTTGGAATCATCATCCCGTTGGTCACCACCACTCTCGGAGCATCTCTGTGCGAAGGAAACAATCCCATCGGATGACCGGAATACATCGTCAACGTCTGTTCGTCTGTCATTTCCGACAGATATTTCATCGTCAAAAGATACTGCGCCCAGTTGCTGAACACTGCACCATTTCCACCATAAGTAATCAATTCGTGCGGATGTTGCGCCACTGCATAATCCAGATTATTCTGAATCATTAGCATAATGGCTTTTGCCTGCTCAGATTTCCCGGGATATTCGGCAATGTCTCTTGCTTTCATCTCGTAATCGGGACGGAAGCGGTACATATAAATTCTGCCATATTTTTCCAGTTCTTCCCTGAATTCCGGTAACAATTCTGCGTGGAATTTGGGTTCGAAATAGCGTAAAGCGTTTTTCAGAGCTAGTTTCTTTTCTTCGTCTGAAAGGATTTCTTTACGTTTCGGTGCGTGGTTGATGTGGGTTTCGTATGGTTTTGGCTGAGGTAATTCGGTGGGAATGCCTTGTTGGATTTGTTGCTGGAAAGTCATTATATCGTTGATGGTTGTTTGTTGATAGTTGATGGATTTTTTGTGGTTTTAAAGATATTCAATTTGAAAAATATATTGTAATGAAATAAGAAAAAATTCCCCTCCTCTGGAGGGGAGAAATCTGAAATTGTAAATTTCAGATTTCGGGGGTGGTCACTTATGCTGAACCACCCCGTCTTCTCCCTTTGGTCGAATCCACCCCTCCGGAGGAGGGGAATTTTAGAATCGGTAATTTTCTATGATGTAATTTTCTAATTCCTTCATAACTAAACCTAAATTATTCTTTACATCAAAATCTGTAACTCTGAATATTTTCAAATTCAAAGTTTCCAAATAAGTTTGTCTGATGCCATCATAAACTTCTTTCTCATCATGACTTGAGCCATCAATTTCGATAATTAATCCAAGAGTTTTCACATAAAAATCGACGATGTAGTTTCCAATAATTCTTTGTCTGTCAAAATCTATGTTATGAAATGTTCTTGCTCGAACTTGTTTCCAGAAAAGAACTTCACTTAGAATTCCAGCTTTTCTTTTTCCGCTTAATAATTTTTTCAGATGGGAATTATAAGGTAAGTGTTCAACAAAGTTCCTGCGGATGGGTATTCCGTGGATTTGAGTTAGGATTTCATTCATTGTTTGTGTTTTGAGTGACCACCCCGTCAAAAATTCTTCGAATTTTAGTCGCCCCTCCAGAGGAGGGGAATTTTCAATTCATTAAATTCAATTTTGGAAGAGCGGTTTATTAGAACTAATTTATGAAATTTCTTAGAACAGTTTCTATCACTTATATTTGCAGCTTCAAAAAACGATTCCAGTACACAATTATAAATCTATCAAGAAATGAATTACGAAGATAAAATCCAGCAATCGGAAACGCGTGTTTTCAAAGTGGTTTTCCCGAATACAACCAATCATCATAACACGATGTTTGGTGGGAAAGTAATGGAAATGATGGATGAAGTAGCGTTTATGACGGCAACTAGATTTGCAAGAAAGTCTTTCGTGACCGTAAGTTGTGACAGAATTGATTTCAAAAAACCAATTCCGGCTGATACGATTGTAGAGCTTGTTGGTCGAATTAAATATGTCGGGAACACGAGCGTGAAAGTGAATGTGGAGATTTTCGTGGAAGAAATGTATAATGATACGCGCGAAAAGGCTGTTTCAGGGGATTTCACTCTGGTAGCGATTGACGAAAATAAAAAGCCTTCCAGAATATTTAGAGATTTGAACTAAAAAATAAAAGCTTACCGATTTGGTAAGCTTTGTTGTTTATTCTACGATGTCTTCGTTTTCTTCTTCGTGGTCATCTTCATTGTCGCTCGTGCTGTAATAATTGTTTTCTTCGTCCGGAAGTTGATTGGTTACCTGGTCGAAGTTGTCATCATCTTCAGCGCCTGGAACGTCTAGTCCGAATGGCATTTCGTCGTTCACCTGACTTGGATTTCTGATTGGATTTCCGTCGCCGTCAATCGGAATATGTTCTTCTCTGTTGAAAATGTCCTCACCTGGATTGTAATCCAAATCTTCCAAATTTTTTTCGATGTTATCTTCTGGTGTCATAATATTTATTTTTTGGTTGATTGAAGATAGACAAATATGATTCCAAGCTTTGTTTTTGAGAGATTTATTTTGATGAAATTTAATCTTCGTAAACTTCAGGATTCACGCTAGTCGGCATTTTTTCGCCTTTGGAAAATGCAACTACGTTCTCAGCTGCCAATCTTGCCATTCCGCTTCTGGCTTCCAAAGTTGCAGAACCAATATGAGGCAGAACACAAACGTTTGGAAGTCCTAATAATGGGCTGTCTTTCTGCATCGGTTCCGGATTGGTAACATCTAAACCTGCACCCCAGATTTTGCCGGAAATCAAAGCCTCGAACAAATCTTTTTCATTGTGAAAACCACCTCTTGCGGTGTTGATGAAAATCAGATTTTCTTTCATCTTTTCAAATACCGATGTGTTAAAAAGGTCAGCTTGTTCTGGTGTGAAATTGGCGTGAATGCTGATGATGTCCGAGTTTTCAACCAATTCGTCAAAAGAAACATATTTTGCGTCGAGTTTTTTTTCAGCTTCTTCGTTGTGGCTTCTGTTGTGGTAGATGATGTTCATTCCGAAAGCGGCTTTACATTTTTCAGCCATTTCAAAACCGATTCTTCCAAGTCCTAAAACGCCTAAGGTTTTTCCGTAAAGTTCCTGTCCGAGTTCTTCCAAAGGGTCGAAGTCTTTCCAGTTGCCTGATTTTACTTTTGCCGTGTTGTAGTTTACTTTTCTGGAAACCATTTGCATCAGTAGAAATGCGACGTCGGAAGTGGCGCGGCTCAAAACGTCTGGCGTGTTTCCAACTGCAACTTTTCGTTTAGTCGCTTCTTCGATATCTACTTGGTCGAAACCTACGGAGAATAGGGCGATTGCTTTTACATTGGGGCAAGCGTCGAAGAATTCTTTGTCATATTTGTTCTTTCCGCCGACACTTAGGATGATGTCTGCTTGTTGGCAGCTTTCCAGCCATTCTTCGTGGGTTGGATTTTCTGTTTCCGGGAAAATGATATCTAAATTTCCGTCTTTCAAAATCTGAATCCCATTGTCCGGAATTCTTTTGTTTACAAATACTTTCATTTTATTTAGATTTTTAAATTTTAATAAATACTCTTTTAATCACCCCGTCAATTTGCCTTTGGCAATTTGTCGCCCCTCCAGAGGAGGGGAATTTTTTAACAGCGAATCTGCAGCCCGACTTGAACGGAAATCCTTTTTTGCGTGTACTCTTGTTCTATTTAATGTCAAATCGTCGAGCAAAAAAGATTGGGAGTGGAAGGCGGATAAAGCTGCCCAAAAATAATACAATGGTTCGACGAAGTCAAAATATCAAATGCAAAAAACCGGAAGTTGACTCCGGTTTTATATGTTTTGCTGATATTTCAATGTTGATTAATCAATTTTCGTTGGTCTTTCTTTATCCTTGGTGAAAAAGAACTTGATAATGATAGGCAAAGTTGTGACCAAAACGATGACCAAAACGATGATTTCTAATTTTTTCTTCAAATCGATGCCGAACTGGTCCATAAATAATTTGTCCAGATAATGTCCTGCAAAAATCATCGTGAATGACCACGCAAACGCTCCGATGATATTATAATAGAAGAATTTCTTCTTGTCCATTTTAACAATTCCGGCAACGATTGGCGCAAATGTTCTTACGATTGGTAAGAATCTCGCCAGGATAACAGCAACAGTTCCGTGGTCTTCGAAGAAGTCGTGTGCCTTGAAAAGGTATTTTTTCTTGAATAGGAAAGTGTCCTTTCGCTCGTACAACAATGGTCCGCTTTTGTAACCAAACCAATAGCCAATCTCGTTTCCGATGATGGCTGCAACGGCCACGGCGGTCGCCAAAATTGTCGTATCCAGAAAATCCGAACCTGTAGTTCCGAAAGTGGTGTCGATGATTTTAACAGCGTAAATCCCTGAAATAAAGAGTAAACTGTCGCCTGGCAAAAAGAAACCTACAAAAAGTCCTGTCTCTGCGAAAATGATAAATAAAATAAGCCAAAAACCACCCATTTTGATGTAAAATTCGGGGTTGAGTAGGTCTTTCCAGCTTTCGAAATGTTCCATAGTTTTCTTTCTTGCGCAAAGATATTAAAAGGAATTTGAATTAATCAGCTTAATGTAAAAATTAGGAATATTTAACTCAAAGGTCATATTTGTCTTTCCATTTATCCTTCAGCTGTTCGCGGATTTTTTTCTCCGTTGAATTGTTGGCAGGATTGTAGAAAGTTGTTCCTGTGATTTCGTCGGGAAGAAATTCCAAATCCACAAAATTGCCTTCGTAAGAATGTGCGTATTGATAATCTTTTCCGTAGTCCAGATTTTTCATCAGTTTGGTCGGCGCATTTCTGAGGTGGAGTGGAACTGGGAGATTTCCGGTTTTCTTTACGAAAGCAATCGCTTCATTAATGGCGTTGTAAGTGGAATTACTTTTCGGGGAAACGGCGAGGTAAACGGCGGTTTCGCTCAAAATAATTCTTGCTTCTGGGTTTCCGATGACGTTGATGGCCTGAAAACAATTGTTTGCCATCACCAAAGCGTTTGGATTCGCTAAGCCAATATCTTCTGCCGCGAGAATCATCATTCTGCGGGCAATGAATTTGATATCTTCGCCGCCCACCAACATTCTGGCGAGCCAATAAACAGCGCCATTTGGGTCGGAGCCACGCATCGATTTGATGAATGCTGAGATGATGTCGTAATGTTGCTCTCCATTTTTGTCGTACAAAGCCATATTTTCCTGCAAAACAGAAAGGACATCTTTGTTGGAGATTTTATTTTTCTTCGCAGATTTGAATTGATTCAGAACCAATTCTATTGAGTTAATCAACTTTCTGGCGTCGCCCCCGGAATACTGGATGAAGGCTTCTTTTTCCTCGAGAAAGAATTTGGTTTGATTCAGTTCGTTATATTTTGAAACAGCAATGTCAGCAAGTTCTTCCAGTTTTTCAAACGTCAAAGCTTTGAGAATATAAACCTGAGTTCTGGAAAGCAATGCTGAAACCACTTCGAAACTTGGATTTTCCGTGGTTGCGCCAATCAAAGTTATCCAACCTTTTTCGACCGCGTGAAGCAATGAATCCTGTTGAGATTTGTTGAACCTGTGAATCTCATCAATGAAAAGAATTGGGCTCCTTCCGGAAAAAAGATTCTGCTTTTTGGCTTCGTCAATGATATCCCGAACGTCCTTCACGCCTGCAGAAACTGCGGATAATTTGTAGAATTTTCGTCCTGAACTTTCGGAAATGATTTCAGCTAAGGTTGTTTTCCCCGTTCCCGGCGGTCCCCAAAAAATGAGAGAATTAAGCGTGTCGTTGTCCATCATTCTTTTGATGGTTCCGGATTTTCCAGTGAGATGTTCTTGTCCCAAAACATCATCCAAAGTTTTTGGACGCAAGATTTCGGCAAGTGGAGAATTGTTCATCTACCAAAATTAAGGTATTTGAATTTAAAAATAAAATGAATTTTCGGCGTAAAAATAAAAGGTTAAAGTTTTCTGTTGATCACGTAATCCAGCATCAATTTCAAAGATTCTTTCGCCTCATTATCAGGGAACTCAGCTAAAATTGCCAGCGCTTTTTGCTGATAATCCTTCATCGTTTGAATGGCGTAATCCATTCCGCCGGAAGATTTTACGAATTCCACAAGCTCGCGCACTTTTTTGGAATCGTTGTTATAACGCTTTATGGTTGCGAAATATTTTTTGTAATTCTCAGGACTTGCATTCCTCAAAGTGTAGATCAGCGGCAAAGTCATCTTCTGTTCCTTGATATCAATTCCGACAGGTTTTCCGATAATATTGCTAGTCTGATAATCAAAAAGGTCATCCTTAATCTGAAAAGCCATTCCAGTATAAGTCCCGAATTCCTGCATCTTTTTCGCAGTTACTTCGTCCACATTGTTAGATAATACACCAACTTCACAACACGCTGCAATCAAAGTTGCCGTTTTCTGACGGATGATTTCGTAGTACACATCCTCCGTAATATCAAGTTTTCTAGCCTTCTCCAATTGAAGTAATTCGCCTTCCGACATTTCGCGAATCGTCCTTGCAATTACGGAAAGCAGATCGTAATCCTTGTTGTCCGTAGAAAGCAAAACCGATTTCGAAAGCAGATAATCACCCACCAAAACCGCAATTTTATTCTTCCAAAGCGCATTGATAGAAAAGAAATTCCGACGCTTAAAGCTCTCATCCACAACATCATCGTGCACCAAAGTCGCCGTGTGGATCAGCTCGATCATACTTGCGCCACGGAACGTTTTTTCGTTCACATCACCGACCAATTTTGCGCAGAGAAACACAAACATTGGGCGCATCTGTTTCCCCTTTGTCGTGACGATGAAACGCGTGACTTTGTCCAATAGAGCAACATTACTTTTCATAGATTCGTAAAACTTCTGCTCGAAAAGTTTCATTTCATCAGAGATCGGAGCCTTGATTAATTCTACAGTATTTGCCACTTTTTGCCTTTAGAGATTATGTTTTTTTGGAGCAAGACGTTTTGTGATTCTATTCACAATTCCAACCCGCTGTCCGCTATATCTTTTTTTGTTGCCATCGCTCAGGCTCAGCCAACAAAAAAAGGATGCCGCTACCATCGGGGCTATGTTGAGGATTTGTCTGTCAATTGACCAAAAAAACTATTCTACAAATATAATCCATTTCTTTTTGATTGTAAATATACTTCACGCTTAAACTAATATTTATCAGATTTTTTTTATTTTAGCACATAATAAAAAAACATAATCATGAAAAAAAATTACTTACTGTTTTCAGTATTTGGAATGTTATTTTTAAATGCACAAAATGGACAGGGCTTTTATCAGCCTTCTAATTCAGATTGTCTGTCACCTCAGCAGCGAGAACTTATACAGGAACAAATCAACCTCAATCGAGAGTCACTGAGGGCGCAAAACAAATTGCAAGAAGATAAAACTCTTGCGCATCCACTGTTTATTTGGCCTGTTAAAAAGAATCCAAATACCAAGTACAACAACGTTTGGAGTATTTCCAATCACGTAGATCATAACTCAGCATATCCCAACAAAGTGCAGGATTGGAATTGCGGCGCGAGAACTTATGATACCGCAGATGGTTATAATCATATGGGAATCGATATTTTTACCTGGCCGTTTGGCTGGTACATGATGGACAACGATCAGGCGCACGCTATTGCCGCAGCAGATGGCATCATTATCGGAAAAGACAATGGTAATTATGACAGAAACTGCAGTTTCGGAAACGGTGATTGGAATGCTGTTTACATTCAGCACGGAGATGGAAGCGTGTCATGGTATGGACATCTCAAGAATAATTCACTGACTTCAAAAGGTGTTGGCTCATTCGTTTCTGCAGGAGAATATTTAGGTGTTGTGGGAAGTTCTGGGAATTCTACAGGTCCGCATCTGCATTTTGAAGTCTATAACAATAATAATCAGTTGGTTGATACTTATTCTGGTAGTTGTAACACTTGGAGTTCATCCACAGATTCTTGGTGGGCAAGCCAGAAACCTTATGTTGACCCAAAGATAAATGGAATTTTTACCCATTCTGATACAGCAGTTTTTGATAATGGATGTGGCACTCAGGAAACTACCAACTTCAAAGACAGCTTCAATACTGGCGAAAAAGTGATGGTCTATATGTATTTTGCCGATTTGCCAGTTGGGAAAAGCATTAATCTTAAATTGATAAGACCAGACAATACGATCGCTTATAATAATACCTTCAATAATTCTAATTTTTATTATGCTTCCTATTGGTACTTTACATTCCAAAGCTCCCAATTCAACCAATACGGAAACTGGAAAGCTTCAGTAACAGTTGATTCCGAAACTGTAACACATGATTTTGTTTATGGTGCAAATATGAATGTTGCCGACTCCAAAGTATCAAAAAAGTTTTCTGTAATCAATCCAATCATGAATAATCAATTGCAAATCATAAGCAAAGCTAATTTTGCATTGGATAAAACAAAAATGGAGATATTCAGCCAGGATGGAAAATTAATTGAATCTAAAAAAATTGAGTTAAAACAGGGACAAAATCTGATCGATGTGAAATTACAAAAATCTCAAAATTATATTTTGAAAATATCGGACGGAACAGAGAATGAAATTTTTAAAGTAACCAACTAGAATATGTTATCCCGAATTTTTTAATTCGGGATAATTTTTTCGTAAGGAATAAAGTACAGACTTTGAGGTATTTTTTTGATTTTTATATTGAACCGTTCTCCGGAAATGTAGATTCCTTTTTCAGTCGCGGTGATTCCTTCGATTTGTCCGATGCTGAAAGCTCTTCCCAAAGAAAACTTTTTCAAGGGTTTATTAAAGAAAAGATTTCCATTTTCATCCTTCTCGAAGATCATTAGAAAAACACTTGCTTTTTTGGTGTAACCGACCACATACAATCTGTTATCATAAAAAGAAGTATCCGTCACCACAAATCCGGTATCAAAACTTTCCAGTTTTTGAGCCGGCTGATTTTCAGTCATATTTTTATCAATCAAATAGTGAGAAACAGTATTTGAAACCCATTCTTTCGTGAACAGATGAATGTTTCCATTCAGAAAAATCATCCCTTCCGCATCAAAATTATTGTTGATATTCTTTGGTGTAAAGTCCTTTTGTTCAGGGTAATAAAAGGGAATTGTTTTTATAGAATCAATAATCAGAGAATCATTCTTGAAAGGAACTTGATAAACTTTTAAATCTTTCCTTGTTCCCAAATTATTCCCGAATTCTCCAATATAAAAATTTTCCCCATCATTTGTAATCGCTTCCCAATCAATGTTTTTCAGTCCGGTTTGAAACGTCTTTTCTATGAATGGACTTCCTGGTTTAATTTCAAAAATTTCACTCGTATTTCCGCTATCGTTGAAGGAGAAAATTCGACCGTCGATGCTGGTTAAACCAGAACTTTCTCTCAGAGAATCGCTTAAAACGGCAATTTTGTACTTTCGGAGATTTAAGGACTGCGTCTTCTGAGCAGAAATCTGAAAACTAAAAAGAAAAAGTAATAAGTAGAAAATCTGTTTTTTCATAACACGAACTTACAGAATATTGATAATATCTTCCCAACCGGAAACTCTAACAGAATTTTCGACTGTTGCATTTGCATTATGCGGCTGCGAAAAAAGGATTCTTTGACCATTAAAAAGATTGAGGTTTTTCGGATGGTCGTCAATCATAATATCACCAATGATAAAATCTTTTCGTCCGCAGAAAATCATTTGTTTCCAGCTGATAAAAGGGAAGTGTTCGCGCAGCCATTCCGCTTTTTCGGTAAGACTGTTTGGGAACTCTGTTGCAGACGAAACGATGAAAACATTGTATTTTTCATTTAAATATTTCAAAACTTCAGCTGCATTTTCTGTAACCGGAACAGTTCTGAAAAAGTCTTTGGAATTCACATCTTCTAAGAAATTTGGAAATGCGACTTCTTCCAATAATCCGGAAATATTTTCCCAGCGAATTTGGTTTCCACTTCGGTTATATTCGTAATCGATGAAATGTTGGTTTGTGTTGGCAAGAACGCCGTCCATATCTACTAAAATCGTCTTCATAATGTAAAATTATGAATTGATCTTTGGAAGGAAAAAATTAATGGATTAAAAGATTGTTAAAGAAAATAAGTGAATACTTGTCATTGTAGTGACCAAACACGGAAATAACTTCAACTAAAACTTGATTTTCAAAAACTTCGTAAATTATTCTGTGTTTCTGGTCTATTCTGCGAGACCATTGTCCAATTCTTCCGTATTTTAAAGGTTCTGGATGACCAATTCCTTCGAAGGGTGTTTCACGTAATTCATTTAAAATTCTGTCGATTTTTTTCAAAATAATTATTGATCCGGCTTTTCTGTGCTTTTTCAAATGCTCTTTGGCTTCATCAGAGATAATTAAAGAAAAACTCATAATCCTAAAAGTTCCTTTTGAAGTGCTTTCGTTAGAACTGTCTTTCTGCCAGATTTTAGATCCGAAATTCCCCGATCAATCATTTCCAGATTTTTAGGATTTTCAAACCATTTGTCGCCACTTGGACTTGGGTTTTTATATTCTTCTTCAGAGAATTCAAAATCCCATGCAGCAAGCACTTTCTTTAATGTTGAAAGTTGTTTTTTGTTGGCGTATTTTACTTTGATCGTTCCCATTTTGAATTGAATTTACATTCAAAAATACAAAATTTTTAGAAAGGTTTTTAGAAACTTACTCCGCAGATTTATTCGCCAATTGTCCGCAAGCAGCATCAATATCACCGCCACGACTTTTTCTGACCATAATGGTGATTCCTGCTTTTTCAAGTTCTCGGACATATTTTTCTTCCGCCGCAACACTTCTATGGTCGAATTTTCCTTCACCAATCGGATTGTATTGGATCAAATTGACTTTACTAGGAACCTGTCGGCAATATCGGATCAGAGCTTTGATGTCTTCATCGCCGTCGTTGATGCCTTTCCAAACGCAATATTCGAAGGTAATTGGAGAACCTGTTTTCTGATACCAATATTGTAGCGAATCCATAATATCGGTCAAAGGAAATTTCTCAGAAAATGGCATAATGTCATTTCTCTTATGCTCAATTGCAGAATGTAAAGACAATGCTAATTTCACTTTGATCTCTTCGTCAGCCAGCATTTTTATCATCTTCGGAATTCCGGATGTGGAAACGGTAATTCTTCGTGGTGACATTCCCAGACCTTCCGGTTTTGTAATCTTGTGAATGGCTTCGACAACGTTTTTGTAATTCATCATCGGTTCGCCCATTCCCATAAACACAATGTTGGTCAATGGCCTGTCGAAATATTCTTTACTTTGACGGTCGATCAACGCTACTTGATCTACGATTTCTGCAACTTCCAGATTTCGCATTCTCTTGAGTTTTGCTGTTGCGCAGAATTCACAATTCAAAGAACAGCCAACTTGTGAAGAAACGCAGGCAGTACTTCTGGATTCTGTTGGAATTAATACAGATTCTACCATCAAACCATCGTGAAGCTTTACGCCATTTTTGATGGTTCCGTCGGTAGATTTCTGCAATAGATCAACAGAAATTGGATTGATGAAAAAATCACGGGTCAGATTTTCCCGCAGATCTTTGGAAAGATTCGTCATCTCATCGAAGGAATGCATATTCTTGCTCCAAAGCCAGTCGTAAACCTGTTTCGCACGGAAAGGTTTTTCGCCAATCGTTCCGAAATAGTCTTTGATCTGATCCAGGTTAAGTGTTCTGATGTCCTTCAATGTTCTGAAATTTTTTGCAAAGATACGGCATAATATAGCAATTTAAAAATATCACAATGTAGCAATAGATAAATGTGATAATTCAGAATGATGCAACTATTTCAATCTTTTAGTGTACGTTATTTAATTCATTACTAAATTGTTACACCGCTACATTGATTGATTGTTAAATTGAAATAGAGTATTTTTAATTTTGAATCGACTTTATTAATATATTCATAATTCTTACATTTGCATTGATTTTTACCTCATGGAATTCCAAACCCTTTACGAAAGCCCTTTCAAACTAAATTTTTCTTTTGAAAAACTGATCCAGAAAATGGAATCGGAGGCTTTTCAAAATGCTGATTACGCACTTTCTCATAAAAATATTTTAGAACAAATAAAGCAATTCCCTGAGCTGAAAAACGGCATCAGCAATCTCGATTTTTTTGAGAAAAATGAAGTGCTGATGAAGGAGCTTCTTAAAGATCTGTTTCCTCAGATGCTCACGAAAAATGAAATCAAGGCGATAGGTTTTCCTTTCTACAATTTCTTTTTCAATCCGACAGAACGTTTACAAAACATTATTGATAAAGCGGGTGAGAACTTTGATATGATCATCAAGGATATGGATCCGCACCGTTTTTATGTGATCAGTTGCTGCATCATTTTGCGTAATTATTACAATGTAGAACTTAATTTTGTGCAGCCTTTTATCTTCGATATTCCAAATGAGGAAGGCATTGTGAATCATTATCGCTTCCTGAATAATGTGGATTTTATCGAAATTAATCCAAAAGAAAATTTCACACGATTAACAGAAGATGAAATTGCCGAATTACTGGACAATTTTGAAGATCACGAACTTTGGAAAGAAAAATTTCCGCCAGAAAGCTGGGAACTGAAAGGTTTTGCAGTTATCAGTTTCTTTGATGCAACTACCGAAAGTGCAATTTCGAACCTGAAAAGCAAGCTGATCAACATTGAAGATGATAAAAATCTGAAAGGCGAATTGAATACTATTTTCCGCTCAATTTTTCAGGTTTCGGATTTGGAAGTCGGTTACACTGCCATCAATCACGAGGACAATAAATTCGTGAGAAGTCCTATTAATGGGATTATGGACAGTTTTATCCTGATATCAGGGGCAAGAGATTGTAAGAATGAAATGCTTTGCGAGAAGAACTTCAACGCACTTGTAGATTCCAAAAAATACTTCAGTGTTTCCGATGTCGACAGAAGTTTTCAGGAATATCCCGACAGCCAGATGGCAAAACAATTGTATGAAGCGGGAATTAAAAGCGCGATTTTTGCACCAATTATCAAAGACAAAAGAATCCTCGGGATTGTAGAATTGGTTTCCAAAAAGAAACTTCTGAACAGCATCAATGCCAACAAGATGGAAATCGTGATGCCATATCTGGTAGATACGATGGACAGGCTTTATACGGGAATTGAAACCCGAATTCAAGCGATTATTCAACGGGAATATACATCAATTCATCCAAGTGTTTATTGGAAATTCCGACAGGAAGCGGAACGTCATATTGGTTTCTTCAATGCAGAATTTGATTTGCCTTACAGGAATATCAGTTTTCAGGAATTGACGCCGCTCTTCGGGCAGACTGATGTTCGCAATTCCTCTATTTCCAGAAATTTGGTCATCAAGCAGGATTTGGAAATTCAGTTGGGTTTGATTTCGGATTTATTTTTAAAATTAAGTTCAGAAAATAATTTTGATATTGTAAAAAATAAACTGAATTATTATCAGGAATTACTCAAAACCGATATCAAAGCTGATACAGAAAATATTGTTCAAACCTTTATTTTATCAGAAATTCATCCGTTATTTGAATCGATAAAACTTCAAAATATCGATTATAATCAGTTAATTACAGACTACTTCAAAAAACTGGATCCGAGAACCAATATGGTTTATGATTTCCGTAAAAAGTTTGATGATAGTTTGTCTTTAATTAATAGAAATCTGGCTGATATTCTCGACAAAAGACAAGAGGAACAGCAAGTTCGTTTTCCTTTCTATTATGAGCGTTTCAAAACAGATGGCGTAGAGCATAATATGTACATCGGTTCGTCGATTGCGCCAGATCTGACCTATGATCCGGTATTTTTGAAAAATCTGAGATTATGGCAATTGCGTGTCCTTTGCGAAAGTGAGTTGCAGTACAACCAGTTCCGCAATAATCTTGAATTTTCTCTTGATGTTTCTTCTTTAATTTTGGTTTACAGCACGCCCATCAGCATCAGATTCAGAATGGATGAAAAGCGTTTTGATGTCGATGGAAGCTACAATGCGCGCTACGAAATGATCAAAAAACGCATTGACAAATCAACGATTAAGAACTCGACTGAACGTATAACTCAGCCCGGAAAAATCAGTATTATTTTTTCTCAGGAAAAGGAAAGACAGGATTATCTGAAATTGATTAAAATCCTTCAGGATCAAAATGTTTTGGAATCAACTGTTGAAGAACTGGAAGTTGAAGATTTACAGGGAATTAATGGTTTGAAAGCTCTGCGAGTTGCTGTGAATTATGAGGCGACGGAAGTGGATTATAATTTTGTCGAGGTAGTTTAATAAAAATTGATAATTTAGGAATAGCCTTACTATGATTGTAAATATTTAATTCTGATCACGAAAATTAGTCTCTCAATTTACACCGTCACATTCCTAAAAGCCACCACAAAAGCAATCACAGAGGCAATAATTCCAATCGTAAAGACCGTGTAAGTCAGTCTCAATAATTTGTATTTTCTGTTCAGCACAATTCCCAGATAATAGAGATCTTTGATCATCGTGTCGTAAAGATATTGTCTGTCGACCATCATTTCCTTCATCGCCCAGAGATATTCTTCCATCGGCATTTTATAGAAATTCCCGAAGAAGAGAAGATTTACTTTTTTCTCTTCAATTTCTTTTCGGGTAAACGTTCCGCTCGACACTTTCGGTCTTGTGGACATTATCGCTAAAATAATACACGCGACACTCGACATAATCATAATGAAAGTCGGAATGATCAGATGCGAATTATTCGGCGCATCCAGTTTCGGAATGAGTGTTGACAACGCAACCGAAATAATAATTGCGTTGACGGAAAGTAAGATATTCGCTTTACTGTCAGCAATTTGGCTTAGTTTTGTGTGATTATTCAGCGTCACGCGGAACATCGTTTCAATGCCTCGTTCCGGACTTTCCAGCTTTTCGAGTTTCTTCTTGTTCAGAAGTGCTTTGTCCTTGTCCTGAGATGATTTTTCTTTTTTGTCCTCTTTCAGATTTTTGATTTTATCAAAGATTTTTTCGGTGTTTTTTTCTTTTATGGGCTGCCAGTTTTCTTTAGCAAATTTGGTGTAAAACTGATGTTTTGCAAAGAAAGCCGTATTCAGTTCCGCCCATTGCAGCTTACTGAATTTCTGATGATGAACCTCCTTGATTTCCTGTCTCAGATTTTCACAGACATTGAAATAATCATCGGAAGCCAAATGATACAGATCTGCATCCTTGATAATATTTTCCAGATGATTCGTTGGTCTGTAGAACTTTTCGGTAGCCAGGATCAATTTTCCGATTTTTGCAATTCGGTCTTCAGCAAACTGATGTTCTTTCAGGAATTTTTCAGCCAGTTTCCGGCTTTCTTCTTCGTGATTTTCGCTGTCGTCTATGTAGCCTAAGTCGTGAAACCAGCCAGCCAGAAGCAAATCTTCCGTATCTTCCGGATTTACATTTTCCTCTTTTGCCAGGATTTTTATTTTATCAACCACCTGGATTGTATGATCCAGATTATGATAAGTATAAACAGAAGATAATCTATCTTTGAATAAATTTTTAACGTAATCTTCCGAGATTTTCAAAATATCCATAAAAGCAATTTGAAACAAATTTAAGAAAGTATTGACAGCTTATTAATTTTAATTTTGTTAAATAATGTTAGAGTTTCAGTAATTTTAGATTTTTAATCAATAATCATTTAATTTTCTGAATCTTTCAATCATTTAATGTTAATTATGGCGGCTATTTCCGCCTTCCGTTCCCTCCCGGAAGTTCAGGATCCAATCAGGCCGGGCTGCGCTTCGCAAAGCAGAAAGATTGTAATACGATCAATATTTTGAGTAAGTTGCGAAGCAATGACATATCGGTAGAAAAATAAATACAGAAGACCAAAAGGTGCGAAGCACCGACATATTAATAATCGAAGTATGAAAAAACTATATCAGCTATATCTTTTAATCATCATATCATTCGCTGTCATTTCCTGCGCAGTCCAGAAAGCAGACTATGGAAAGAATGTAAGAAATTTTGAAAAAAAATCCGCGATCAAAGATAGCATTGTCCACACATTTTATTTGGTTGGCGACGCCGGAAATCTTGACCAGGATGAAGCTTTCAAAAATATGAATGTCTTGAAAGATTCACTTTCCAAAGCTTCAGGAAACAGTACTTTGCTTTTCCTCGGCGACAATATTTACCCGGCAGGAATGCCGAAAAAAGACGATCAGAATAGAAATTTAGCAGAAAAAAAATTGGACAATCAGATTTCGTTGGCCAACAATTTTTCAGGCAAGACCATCTTCATTCCAGGCAACCACGATTGGTACAACAACGGCATCAAAGGTTTGAACCGCGAAGAAGATTACATCACAGAAAAATTCGGAGACAAAAGTACGTTCGCACCCAGAAATGGCTGTCCAATCGAAACCCGAAAAATCAATAAAAAACTTACTTTAATTTTAATTGATACAGAATGGGTTTTGGCTGATTGGAGCAAAAATCCGGGAATCAACGAAAAATGTGACCTCAAAACAAGGGAAGATTTCTACACAGAATTTGAAGATCAGCTCAACAAAAATCAAAATAAAACAATTGTTGTGGCTACGCATCATCCTTTGATAACGCACGGATCTCACGGTGGAAATTACTCTTGGGAGAAACAAATCTTTCCTTTAGAAAATAAAATCCCGTTGCCGGTTTTAGGTTCAATCATCAATTTGACGAGAGCTACAGGCGGAATCACGCATCAGGATATTTCCAATCAGAATTATAAAAATCTGTCAGACAGGGTCAAAACCTTAATCAGCGGCCGAAAAAATGTGGTTGTTGTTTCCGGTCACGATCACAATTTGCAATACATCGAGCAAGGCGACATCAGACAGATCATCAGCGGTGCTGGCTCAAAAACTGAAGCCGCAAAAGCCACAGGAAACAATGATTTTTCATTCGGAAAAAATGGTTATGCCGAACTGAAAATTTCAAAATCGGGAAATGCGGAAGTGAGTTTTTATTCCTTGAATCAAACCAAATCTGATCTGCTTTTCAGAAAAACAGTTTTAGGAAAAGAAGAAATTTCAATCACAGATTATCCTAAAAATTTCCCTCAATATTCGGAATCTTCAATCTATGATTCTGCAATGACGAAGAAAAATAAGTTCTACGAATTTCTTTGGGGAAAACATTACCGCGAATATTATTCAAAGAAAATAAGCGTCAAAAATCTTTCATTGGACACCCTTTTAGGCGGTGTGAAAACCGATAGAGCAGGAGGCGGACATCAAACCAAATCTTTGCGACTGGAAACTAAAAATGGAAACGAATATGTGATCCGTGCCTTGAAAAAAAGTGGTGTTCGATTTTTACAGTCCGTAGCTTTTAAAAATCAATATGTGATTGATGATTTTTCTGGAAGTTATGCAGACAAATTTCTTTTGGATTTCTACACAACATCGCATCCTTACACACCTTTGGTTATTGGAGAAATGTCTGACAAGCTGGGAATCCGTCATACAACGCCTCAACTTTTTTACATTCCGAAACAGAAAACGCTGAAAAACTTCAATGATACTTTCGGAGACGAACTGTACTATCTCGAAGACCGACCAATGGAAACTGAGGAAAATCCGAATAAAGTGTATGGAACTGATGAAGTAATTCTGAATCTTGCTAAAGATGAAAAATATAAAATCGATGAAAAAGCGTGGATCAAAGCACGTTTGTTTGATATGCTGATCGGCGATTGGGACAGGCATCACGACCAATGGAAATTTGAGGAGAAAAAAGAAAACGGAAGTGTCATCTATAGTCCAATCCCGAAAGACAGAGATCAGGCTTTTGCTAAATATGACGGCTTCATCACGGGAATTCTGATGGAATTTCCTGAGTTGAAGCATATGCAGACTTTTGATAATCAGATAGAAAGTATTAAATGGTTCAACCGCGAACCTTATCCTTTGGATTTGGTTTTTGCTAAAAATTCGGTTCAAAAAGATTGGCTGGACGTAGCAGAGTTTATTCAGAAGAATTTGTCGGAAATTGATATTCGGGAAGCTTTTAAAAACTTGCCGAAAGAAGTTCAGGACAATGTTTCAGAAGATTTGATTCAGAAATTACTGGTCAGAAAAGGTGATCTTCAAAAATATGCTTCACAATATTATAAGGTCTTGCAGGAAAAAGTAATTCTTACCGGAACCAACAAAAAAGACAAATTTGTAATCACCAGATTGCCGAATAATGAAACGGAAGTCAAGATCTTGCGTCTTAAAAAATCTGGAGAAGAACTGGCGTCTTCAAAAATCTATTCGGGGGAAATGACTAAGGAAATTTTGCTTTACGGCTTGGATGACGATGATGAATTTCTGGTTCAGGGAACACAAAAATCCAGCATCAGAATTGATCTTTTAGGTGGTCTGGATAATGATAAATATTCTATTTCCAATTCCAGAAAAGTAAAAATCTACGATTACAAAAGCAAGAAAAATGATTTGGAAAACAAAGGTAATGCAACTGTTAGACTGACAGACGATTACGACATCAACCAATACAATTACCAAAATCCAAAATACAATGTTTTCACAACGTATATGAATTTCAATTTCAATCCGGATGATGCGTTGGCAGTAGGTTTCAATGCGGATTATACTGTGAATGATTTTATTAAAAAACCATATTCTCAAAAACATCATTTTTTGGCTAATTATTTCACCGGAACGGAGGGTTACGAGTTGGCTTATCAAGGCTTGTTTCCTATGTTGACAGGCGGTTGGTTCTACGGTTTGGATACAAGAGTTACAAGTTCGCACTACATACGGAATTTCTATGGCGTCGGAAACAAAAGCATCAATCCGAAAGATGAATTTGGGAAACGTTTTAACAATGTGAGAGCTAGAGAGTTTGCATTTTCTCCATCTATCAACTGGAACAAAAATGCCGCAACATTCTCTGCAAAACTTAATTATGAGATCCTGAAAATCGACAGAACAGCCAATCGCTATATTTCTTTGCCGGGCATTGTGAATGATGATGTTTTCGACTCAAAACAGTTTGGCGGCGCAGATGTTTCTTTCATTTATGAAAATTATGATAATAAAGCGAATCCAAAAGCGGGAATGAAATTCGATGTCAGAACGGTTTACAATGTCAATCTGAAAAATACAGACCGCCAGTATGCTTCATTAGAAACCGGACTTGGCTTTTTACATTCTTTGACGAAAAATAAAAAATTAGTGTGGTCAACTTATGCCAAAGCAAAATGGCTTTTGGGCAACGATTATGAGTTCTATCAAATGGCAACTCTGGGCGGAAATACGGATTTGAGAGGCTATTCTTTCAACCGTTTTTATGGTAAGAATTCGTTTTATCAAAGTTCGGATCTTCGTTTTGAAATCGGGAAAATCAAGAACTCAATTTTACCTTTGAGCTACGGTGTTTTTGGCGGATTTGATTTGGGTAGAGTCTGGATTCCAAACGAATATTTCAAGAAATGGCATAACTCTTACGGTGGCGGATTTTGGCTAAATGCGGTGGATGCAATCTCCGCTAATTTTTCCTATTTCACATCATCCGATGGAGGCAGATTGGTCGTTGGGATTGGTGGGACTTTTTAAGTTAAAGTGATGATTGAAACCGAGCGTCTTGTTTTAAAGCCTTATTCATTAGATTTTGCAGAGGAATTTTTTGTGAAATTTCAAAATGATAAGGCTAATCTTGAAGATTATTTTTCAAGAACTTTGAGTGTAACAAAAACTCTGAAAGAAACAGAATTTTATTTTCAAAATAAAATTATAAGTTTTGAGAAAAATGAATGTTTTTATTATGGAATTTATCTCAAAGCATCTAATGAATTGATTGGTCATATTTCTGTCAGAGATATTGACTGGACAGTTCCAAAAGGCGAATTGGCATATTTTATTTTTAGTGATTTTTCGGGTCATAAATATTCTTACGAAGCTTTGAAAACTTTTAGAGATTTCTGTATCATTGAAAAAGAAATGCTTCGAATCTTTATGAAAATTGCTCCTGATAATGTTGCCAGCAAAAAAGTAGCAGAATTCTGTGGTTTTGAATTGGAAGGTTTGCTGAAAAACGATTACAGAAAAAGACAGGAAGTTCTTACGGATATGTTGCTTTATTCTTTTACGAAACAATTTACTTCAGCTTCAATTGATAAAGATTACCAGTAATTTTTTTATCGCCTTCATCAGTCATTAGAATCGTGTTTTCATCTTTAAAGCAAAGTCCTTCTTTCTGTGTGTGGTGATTTAGTTCTATTTTTTCTACATCTCCGGAGAGGAAATTGTCGCCTTTCCAATTGGTGAAGATCCAGACTTTATCAGAACTTAAAATCGCAACTTTATCTTTGTCAGGACTGATGTCTGCACTCGTGACTGCACAATGATTAAATTGCTCACAAGTCACAAAACTTCCGAGTTTTTTTGCAGGTAATTTCTGAAGCGGATTATTTTCAACTTCGTACAGAACAGTTGTTCCATCAAATTTTGAACTTCTGTTTTTTGTAAACAGATAAAATTTATTTTTAAAGATAAAGAAAGATTCCACATCAAAAATTCGGTCTTTTTTCTTTGGCGGAAATTCCGTCTGCTCAGGATAGTAGAATTCGACTATAAACTGTGCTTTTGCTTCGTCCTTATCAAGGTCTGCAGCGTTTATCTTATAGATCGCAAGATTTTCACGGTCGTTGTCATTATTTCCAAAATCGCCAATATAAATGTTTCCTTCGTCATCAGAAGTCAGATCTTCCCAGTCATTATTTTCAACATTTGTGATGGTGATCTGCTTTACCAATTCGCCTTTTTCATCAAAACCAAAGAGAACATTGTGATTGTGATTGTCCTCAATAGTCCAGATCAATGGGGATGCTTTTGAGATTTCAGCAGCTGATGCTTCTTTTATTTTTTTTGGTAATGAAGCGATGGTGGAAAAATTTTCCTGAGTCTGAGAACAGGAAAATGTAATCGATAATAAGGCAAAAAAGGAAAATGCTTTCATTGGATGAAATTAAATAAAATTAAAGACATAAAAAAATGCGCAGCCAAAAAGCAGCGCATTAATATTTTAAAAATTAAATTCTTAAAGGATCAACATCGCATCTCCGTAAGAATAGAATTTGTATTTTTCTTTGATGGCTTCCTCATAAGCTCTCATCACAAAATCTTTGTTTGCGAAAGCGGCAATCATCATAATCAATGTAGATTTTGGTGTGTGGAAGTTTGTAATCATTGCGTTCGCAACACCAAAATCGTGTGGCGGATAGATGAATTTGTTTGTCCAGCCTCTGTAAGCCGAAATCTTTTTGTTAGAAGAAACAGACGTTTCCAAAGCTCTCATTGTAGTTGTACCAACTGCACAAACTCTGCGTCCTTCCTCAACAGCTCTGTTGATTTTCTCTGCATTTTTTTCATCAATGATAGCTTCTTCGGATTCCATTTTGTGCTTGGAAAGATCTTCAACTTCAATTGGGTTGAAGGTTCCAAGACCCACGTGAAGTGTAATTTCAGCAAAATCTATTCCTTTGATTTCCAGTCTTTTCATCAAATGTTTTGAGAAATGCAGACCGGCAGTTGGCGCAGCAACAGCACCTTCCACTTTTGCGTAGATCGTCTGATATCTTTCAGCATCTTCCGGCTCAACATCTCTCTTGATGTATTTTGGAAGTGGCGTTTCTCCAAGTTCTGTCAGTTTTGAACGGAATTCTTCGTAAGAACCGTCGAATAAAAATCTCAAAGTTCTTCCTCTTGAAGTCGTGTTGTCGATAACTTCAGCAACCAAAGATTCGTCTTCTGTGAAGAATAATTTGTTACCAATTCTGATTTTTCTTGCAGGATCAACCAAAACGTCCCAAACGCGGGTTTCACGATCTAATTCTCTTAGCAGGAAAACCTCGATTTTAGCACCGGTTTTTTCTTTGTTTCCGAATAGTCTTGCAGGGAAAACTTTAGTATTATTGAAAATAAACAGATCTTTTTCGTCGAAATATTCGATGACATCTTTGAAAAGACGGTGTGTGATAGTTTCAGTTTTTCTGTCAAGCACCATCAGTCTCGCTTCGTCGCGGTTTTCTGATGGATGTTCTGCTAATAATTCTTCTGGCAGATCAAAATTAAAATCGGATGTCTTCATAAAATTTACGGATTTTATTGTTTTAAATTTATAGGAATGGCAAAGATACAACATTAGAAGGCCTTTGTCAAGTAAAACTGATTTTTTGAAAACCGGATTGATGACATTGTGAACTATTTAATATTTTTTTAGAAAATTAGTAATGTTATTTGGTGTTTTCTACAAAAAACATTTAATTTAGTGCATTTAAAAGTTGTTATCGCCAATTAATTCGCTTTGTTATGAGTATTGAAAACGAAAATCCTGAAATTGAAAAACCAAATTCTGAAGTCGATCCTATTGAAAATCAATCAGTAGAGGAAGTGACTCCGGAAGAAGTTTCGGAAAACGAAAAACCAGAATCTGAATTAGAATCTGCTGAGGCAGAATCAGTAGAAGAAGTTGCTGCAGAAGAAAAATCAGAAATTGAAACGGAATCCGAACATCAGGAAGTCGAAATCGCAGAAGAAAACTATTCCAATCTCTCTTTGAAAGAGACTTTGGACGAAATGGAAACTATCGTCAACAAAGATGATTCTCATTCATTATCGAAAAAATTCAATGCACTCAGAGATCATGCGAATCATAAAGTTGCTGACGAAGTAGAAGATAAAAAGCACGAGTTTGTAGAACAAGGAAATGCAGAGGAACATTTTGAATTTCATCATCCGCAAGCTTCAAAACTGACTGCATTGGTGAATATCTTCCGGGAAAAACAGGACAAATTCCATAAATCCCAGGAAGCCGATCATCAGAAAAATCTGGACGAAAGGCTGGGAATTATCGAAAGACTGAAAAATCTTTATTCCAATTCCGAACCTGGCGTTAATCTTTTCAAATCGATTAGAGAGATCAAAGAAGCCTGGGGAAATGCGGGACAAGTTGCAAAATCCGAATTTAAAAATCTAAATAATAATTATTTCCATCATCTGAAAATGTTCAATGAGATGCTGGATTTGAATAAAGAATTTCTTCATCAGGAATTTGCCCACAATCTTGAAAAAAGACAACACATCATCTCAAGAGCCAAAGAATTGCTTGACGAAAAAGTGGTTCAGAAAGCATTGAATGAATTACAATATCTTCACAAACTTTGGAAAGAAGAAGCTGAGCCGGTTGCGGAAGAATTTCGTGAAAAAACTTGGGAAGAATTCAAAGAAATTTCAAATAAAATTCACGAGAGAAAATCCGAATTGATTGCAGTAATAGAATCTGAGCAATTGGAAAATCTTGAGAAGAAAACCAAAATCATTGAAGAGCTGAAAACGCTCGCAAAGCCGGAATCTATCAATCACAGCTATTGGCAGCAGGCGATCAAAAGAGTAGAGGATCTGCGTACTGAGTTTTTGAAACTCGGTCCGGTTCCAAAGAAAATTTCGAATCAAAACTGGACAGATTTCAAAGTAGTTTTGAGAGAATTCAATACCGGTAAAAATGATTTCTATAAAAATCTGAAAGGTTCTCAAATTCATAACCTTGAAGCAAAACAAGCATTAATAAAAACGGCTCAGGACAATATGAATTCCGAAGATTGGGATGTAGTAGTTCCACTTTTCAAAAAACTTCAGGAAGATTGGAAAACTATTGGTCACGTTCCTAGAAGCCAGGCGAACAAAGTTTGGGATGAGTTCCGTGATGCTTGCAATACATTCTTCAAAAATTACAGAGAGAAAAATAACGCGACAGGCGACAACTGGAAAGAGAATTATAAAGCTAAAAAAGCTTTGCTTGAGGATTTAAAAGCATTGACAGACGAGGAAGGTTCTGTTGAAAAGATTGAAAACATCAAGAATGCCTGGAACGCGATTGGGAAAGTTCCGAAAGATAAATTGTCCATCAATACGGAATTCAACAAAACGCTGAGAGAAAAACTAAAACTTAACAAGATCAATGAGTTTGATCTGAAAGAAGAAAACCTTTCTGAAAGCCAGTTGACGGACAAAGCTAGAAAGATAAAGAATCAGGTGGCTGATCTGGAATCGGAGATTGTGCAGCTTGAAAACAACTTATCATTCTTTGGGACTGCGACACGCGACAATCCATTGTTGAAAGATACTTACGAGAAATTGGACAGTAAAAAAGAACAATTGGATAGCCTGAAGCTGACTCTTCATAATATTATTGCCGGAGAATAAAGTTATTTGTTGATAAAGATGTAAATCCCCTTTTTTTAGGGGATTTTTTGTTTACTTGATGAATGTAAATCATTATTAATATTCAAATTCAAAAAAATAAATAAAGTCTTATAAAAAAATGATATTTTTATAATCCGATTTAAAAACATTTTTATGTTGAAAAAATACTTATTTATTTTATCTGTTTTTCCCGTTCTAGCAGTAGCTCAAGCTCCAGCCGGATATTACTCAGGAACAGAAAGTCTGACTGGTTATGCTCTGAAAACGAAGCTCCACGATATTATTTCGACAAAAGTTTACACTTATCATTATGATGATTTGAAAACGACTGTCAATCAAACAGATTTGGATAAATATTATGAAAATGACGGAACTATTTTAGATATTTATTCCGAAATTCCAAGTGGTCCGGATGCTTACAACTACACAAGCGCCAATCTGATTGGAAGCGCCAACGCCGAAGGTCTGGGCTGGAACCGTGAACATATGATGCCGCAAAGTTCTTTCAACAGTGCGTATCCTATGTATTCCGATTTATTTTTCGTAGTTCCGACGGATGCGAGAGTTAATCAATTAAGGAGCAATTATCCTTACGGAAAAGCAGGTTCGACGGTATATTATAATTTTACCAATGGATCAAAACAAGCTCTGAATGGAACGCCCAATGCGACTTACACAGGAAGAGTTTTCGAACCGATTGATGAGTTCAAAGGTGACGTTGCAAGAACGCTTTTGTATTTTGCTGTACGATATGAAGGGAAATTGGGAGCTTTCAATTTCAGCACCAATGCAGATCCAACGAAAGATCAAAATCCACTTGACGGAAGTGAGGAAAAAGCATATGAAAACTGGTACATTGCAATGCTTCTGAATTGGCATCAGCAAGATCCTGTTTCGCAGAGAGAAATTGATCGTAATAATGCTGTTTACAACCTTCAGAAAAACAGAAATCCTTTCATTGATCATCCGGAATGGATTGCTTCAATTTGGAATCAAACTCCAGATAGTGTTGCTCCGGCAGCGCCTTCTTCATTGTTATTAGCAAGAAATTCTGCGTACTTTGTAAATCTGACTTGGCAGCCAAATCTTGAATCTGATGTAGTTGGTTACAGGATTTATCAGGATAATGTTTTGGTCGCGACTTCAAAAACAAATTCGATTTCCATTGATCATTTGACTCCCGATACGAATTATAATTTCACGGTTAAAGCTTACGATAATGCTTATCTGGAAAGTCCGCAAAGCAATACTTTGAACGTCACAACTTTGACTACAGATGTTTTTGCAAAAGATTTACAGATAATCAAATATCTTGAAGGATCCGGAAATAACAAAGCTTTGGAAATCGCCAACAGAACTGGTCACAAAGTCAATCTAAATGGTTATAAATTATATATTCAGTACAAAGGAACTACTTATTATTTTGGAGAACCTTTTGAGCTTGAAGGCGAAATAGAAAACAACCAAAGCTTTGTAGCAATCAATCCAAATGCAAATTTTAGCTGTTTCAATGTTCCGAATGCTAAGTTTGTGAGTGCTGCGCCAGCTCTTACTTTCACAGGCAATAATTATGTTGATCTTTCTTACAAAACCGGAACTGTAGATGCAATTGGAACGAAAGGTATTGATAATACAAATGCCAATAAATCACTTTATAGAAACGCAAACGTAACCAATCCAACTTCAACTTTTGACATCGCAGAATGGACAACTTATTCGTCAGATTATTGTTTGAATTTAGGAAACTTGGCTGTTACTGATATTGCAAATCAATCAACGGATTTTAATATCTATCCAAATCCTGTTACAGATGTTATTAATATTAACGGCGAAGTCAGTAAAGTTAAATCTGCCAAAATTTATGATCTTTCCGGTAAATTAATTAAGGATATTCCTAATCCATTCGTTAATCAAAAATCGATCAACGTCAGCTCATTGCTACCAAATACCTATATCTTGAACATCGACGGAAAATCTGTAAAATTTATCAAAAGATAAAATTAAGTTTTTTCCAAATATGATTTAAAAAGCCTTTGAAAATTGGCTTTTTTTTATTTGATGACCTTCTTATCCTGTGGTATTAATTTTATGTAAAAAATTCGTAAATTTGTGCGTAAATCTAATCAGTAAAAAGTTTGAACGGAAATAGTCGTGAAAGCGAATTCTGTTTGAAAAAATGAAAGTCATTATGAGTCAAAAGAAAGAAATGCTTTACGAAGGTAAGGCTAAACAGGTTTTTGCTACAGACAAGCCTGACGAAGTTGTGGTACGTTACAAAGATGATGCTACAGCCTTCAATGCACAAAAACGTGGACAGTTCGATAGAAAAGGCGAACTGAACAATGCAATTTCTACACTTATTTTCGGATATCTTGCAGAAAGGGGAATTCCAACGCACTTCATCGCAAAATTGGATGACAGAGAGCAGCTGGTAAAAAAAGTGGACATCATTCCTTTGGAAATGGTCGTTCGTAACTACGTTGCCGGAAGTATGGCTCAGAGATTGGGCGTGGAGGAAGGTCTGAAATCACCAGTCACTATTTTTGATCTTTGTTATAAAAGAGACGACCTTGGAGATCCGTTGATCAACGATCATCACGCAGTTTTCCTTGGTGCAGCGACTTATGATGAACTAAACGAAATGTACGCTTTGACAGATAAGATCAACCAACTTTTGATCGACCTGTTTGATAAAGCTAATGTGATTCTTGTAGATTTCAAGATCGAGTTGGGAAAAACCTCTGATGGCAAAATTGTTTTGGCAGATGAGATTTCTCCAGATACTTGCAGACTTTGGGACAAGGACACGATGAAAAAGCTGGATAAGGATAGATTCAGAAGAGATCTGGGTGAGATCACAGAAGCTTACGTTGAGATCTACGACAGACTACAAACCGCTTTAGCTAAATAATCCAAAAACCAAATCAATGGATTTAGAATTTCAAGAATATAGCACATTACCGAAATATGCTTTCCAAAACCGCTATCAGGAATTCGAAGAAACCAAGCATCTTTCCAAAGAAGAAAAGGAAGCTCATTATCCTTTTGATAAAATGGAAGAGGAATGTGGCGTTTTTGGATTGCATTCTACAGAGAATCAAGACACCTTTTCGTTGTCACAGTTCGGACTTTTTGCTTTGCAGCACCGTGGCCAGGAAGCTTGCGGGATAGCTGTAGGGAACAACGGAAAGATCCATTCTGTCAAAGATGAAGGTCTGGTTTTGGACGTTTTCAAATCAATAGAAGATCCTCAGCAATATATGGGAAGCACCGTTATCGGTCACACCAGATATACGACTGCGGGAGACAAAAAGAAATATAACTTTCAGCCGTTCTTTGCAAAGAATGAATATGATCAGATCATTCTTTCCATTGCTCACAACGGGAATCTGACCAATGCGAAGCAACTAAGAAAAGAACTCGAAGATGAAGGCGTGGTTTTCCGCGCAACGTCTGACACCGAGGTTATTTTAAGATTAATTCAAAAAAATCTTGACTTGGGACTTCGTGGCGCAATCAAAGCGACGATGGAAAAGATCGAAGGTGCATATTCTGTAGTGGGAATTACCAGAAATAAATTCTTTGCTTTCAGGGATTTCAACGGCATCAGACCTTTGGTTTTGGGCGCGATAGATGAGAATACGTTTGTTGTCGCTTCAGAAAGTTGTGCTTTGGATGGAGTAGGAGCGCAATATGTGCGTGATGTTTTGCCTGGCGAGATCATTTATACAAGTGATAACGAAGAAGGTTTGCAATCTTACATTGTGAAAGACGACTGTGTCAACAAGATCTGTGCTTTCGAATATATTTATTTTGCAAGACCAGATTCCACTTTAGAAGGCATCAATGTTCACGAGGTGCGTGAGAAATCCGGGATGAAAATTTGGGAGCAGGCGCCTGTGGATGCAGATATTGTGATTGGTGTTCCAGATTCTGGTGTTCCGGCTGCAATTGGATTTTCTAAAGCTTCCGGTATTCCTTTTCGTCCGGTTTTGATTAAAAATAGATATATTGGAAGATCATTCATTATTCCTTCTCAGGAGATGAGAGAACATTTGGTCAACCTAAAACTGAATCCGATCGTTTCTGAAATCAAAGGAAAAAGAGTTGTGATCATCGATGATTCTATCGTTCGTGGGACAACTTCCAAACGTTTGGTGAAGATCCTGAAAAATGCAGGTGTGAAGGAAATTCACTTCAGAAGTGTGTCTCCACCAATTATAGCGCCTTGTTTCCTCGGAATTGATACGCCAACTAAGGACGATTTGATTTCTGCCAATATGAATAAAGAAGAACTCAGAAAATATCTGGATGTTGACAGTTTGGAGTTTCTAAGTGTTGATAATTTGATAGGAATTTTAGGTTCGCCTGATCATTGTTTCGGATGCTTTACGGAGAAATATCCAGTGAAAAACCCAGACGAATTAGCATTTGTAGATCAGGGTGATTAAAATTTGGGCAGCTTTGTCCGCCTTCCGTTCCCAATCTTTTTTGCTCGACGGTTACAATTTAGTTGAACTATTGGTTAATGCAAAAAAGGATTTCCACTCAAGTCGGGCTGCGGGTTTGTTATTTAAATCAGATTACAACATATATTTGACGCAAGTCATATTATTAATCCGCCAAAAGAAATCAATGTGTTTTGGCGGATTTTTTATTTTCAAATTTTTAGGAACAAAAACAAAAAACCCTGCCGAAGCAGGGTAAAAACTAATAACCATGAAAACTCAAATTAAACATGAGAATCGAATATTAAGTAGCAAACTGTGTGCCAAAAAATATCTTTTCCCAGAAAAGAATTTCCGTTGACAAATGTAGAAAAAAATATTGTAAATTTGCACTTCTTTAAAACAAAAATTAAAAAATAATGTCAGGAAAAATCACATTTACCATGATCAAGCCAGATGCGGTTGCAGACGGACACATTGGTGCGATCCTTGGAAAAATCAGTGAAGCTGGTTTTAAAATCAAAGCTTTGAAATTGACGCAACTTACTGTTGCTGACGCTAAAAAATTCTACGAAGTACATTCTGAAAGACCCTTTTACGGAGAGTTGGTTGACTTCATGTCTTCTGGTCCAATCGTAGCGGCAGTTTTGGAAAAAGACAATGCAGTGGAAGATTTCAGAACTACAATTGGTGCGACAAATCCTGCAGAAGCGGCTGAAGGAACTATCAGAAAACTTTTTGCAAGAAGTATTGGAGAAAATGCAGTTCACGGTTCTGACTCAGACGAGAATGCATTGATCGAAGCGCAATTCCATTTTTCAGGAAGAGAGATTTTTTAATCCGTTCTGAAAATTAAATATAAAAAACAGGCTATCACTTATGGTAGCCTGTTTTTTGTAGTATCGTTTTATAGCCCCGATGGGAACGGCATCCTTTTTATTTTTTCTTGTCATTAATTTGTTTGGATGACAAATCTTCTGAAAAAATAAAAAGATATAGTGGACAGCGGGATTAAGCTCCAAATAACTTTATAACTTCAATAGCTCAATCGTTCTTTCCGGATCTTGCGAAGAGAAAACTGTATTTCCTGCGACCAATACGTCTGCGCCTGCATCAAACAGTTTTCCGGCATTGTCGAGATTTACGCCACCATCAACTTCTATCAATGCGGTGGAGTTGTTGCTCAAAATCAAATCTTTGGTTTCACTGATCTTTTTGTAAGTGTTCTCAATGAATTTCTGTCCACCAAATCCTGGATTGACACTCATCAACAAAACCAAATCAACGTCGGCAATGATATCTTCTAGCATCAAAACCGGAGTGGCGGGATTCAGTACAACACCGGCTTTTGCACCTTTGCTTTGAATCAAATTAATAGTTCTGTGGAGGTGAACGCAGGCTTCATAATGCACGGAAACCAAATCGGCTCCTAACTCGATGAATTCTTCGACATATTTTTCTGGCTCGACAATCATCAAGTGAACGTCGATAAATTTTTTGGCGTGTTGCTGAATGGTTTTCATAACGGGAAATCCGAAAGAAATGTTTGGGACAAATCGGCCGTCCATCACATCCACGTGAAACCAGTCAGCTTGGGAATTGTTGAGCATCTCGATCTCTCTCTGTAGATTTCCAAAATCTGCGGAAAGAAGGGAAGGTGCAATAAGTTTTGTTTTCATTTTTACTTTATTAGATATTAGGATTAAGGTTTTAGGATTAAGGTATAACTGAGACCTAAATCCTAAAACCTTAATGGTATTTCAATTTCATTGTCGGTTCGATTTTCAGAAGACTTTCGTAGATCAGTTTGATCACATTGCTGACATCTTCTTTGGAGACCATTTCTACAGTTGTATGCATATATCGCAAAGGTAATGAGATCAATGCACTTGGAACACCACCATTGGAATGGGCGAAAGCATCTGTGTCGGTTCCTGTTGCTCTGCTGGCTGCTGCTCTTTGGAAAGGGATTTCTTTATTTTTAGCTGTATCAATGATTAATTCACGGATGGTGTGATGAACGCTTGGTGCGAAGAACACAACCGGTCCATCGCCACATTTTTGGTCGCCTTCTTTTTTCTTTTCGATCATTGGTGTTGTGGTGTCGTGGGTCACGTCTGTCACAATGGCAATGTTCGGTTTGATGGTGTCAGCAATCATATCTGCACCATAAAGTCCAACTTCTTCCTGCACGGAATTCGTGATGTAAAGTCCGAACGGTAATTTCTTTTTGTTTTCTTTCAAAAGTCTTGCAACCTCTGCGATCATAAATCCGCCAATTCTGTTGTCCAGTGCTCGGCAAACAAAATATCTATCATTCAGTTCAAAAAACTCGTCGGGATAAGTGATCATGCATCCAACGAAAACTCCCAATTCTTCAACTTCTTTTTTGGATGTTGCACCGCAGTCAATAAATATATTTTCAATTTTTGGCGTTGGTTCATTTTGATTAGCGCTCCTTGTGTGAATTGCAGGCCATCCGAAAACACCCTTAACAATTCCTTTTTCGCCGTGGATATTTACAACTTTGGAAGGCGCAATGGTCTGATCGGATCCGCCATTTCGGATGACATAGATCAAGCCGTCATCGGTAATGTAATTCACGTACCAAGAGATTTCATCGGCGTGCGCTTCTATTACCACTTTGAAAACGGCTTCCGGATTGATGATTCCGTACGCTGTTCCATAATGATCGACTTCAATTTTGTCAACATAGGGTTTGATGTAGTCCATCCAGACTTTTTGTCCATTATGTTCGTAACCAGTTGGCGAAGCGGTATTTAAATATTCTTCTAAGAATTTAATTGATTTCTTTTCGAATTTCATCTTTAATAGGAATGATTTTTGATATTAATCTTTGTTAATTTAGATGATGTAAAAGTAATGATTTTTCATAAACTGATCCCGATCCTTTTCTTGTTTACTGGTGTATTTTGTTTTTCTCAACAGGATACTGTGCAGGTAAAATCTTTTGATGATATTCCTAAAAGTAAATTGCAAAAAGATGAATATGGAAATGAGTATTTCTATGATGAGGTTCAAAAAGCGAAGATTTATAAGATCAATGGGGAGCAAGTAATTGTAATGGATGAATTGACATTACGCGCAAACCCTCATTTCAACAATCAGTTAGACAGAAATTTTTATTTTTTCCTTAATAAAAAGCTGAATCGTGTTTATCCTTTATTTCTAAATGCGTTACAGCAATATCGTGATATCAAAATAGAAAGTTCCAAGCTTACAGGTTCCGATCGAACCAAATATATCAAGCAGAGGCAAAATGCATTGGCTTCTGATTATGAAAAGCAACTGAGAGAGCTTACAACAACCGAAGGTCAGATTTTTGCTAAGTTAATGAACAGAGCAACCGGTAAAACGGTATATGAAATAATCAAAGAATTAAGAGGTGGCTGGAGTGCTTTTTGGTGGAATGTGAAAGGAAATGTGGCAGATGTAAGTCTGAAAACGCCTTATGATCCTCATAAATTCCGAGACGATCTTTTTGTCGAATCATTATTACAGTCGAATTGGAATCTTGGTTATTTACAGCCATATCCTGGCGCCAATGAGTTTAAGGTTCAAAAGTAGTTGAAAGTTTTTAGTTAGTTATATAGTTAGTTCAAATGAAAAATGCATTACGATTTCGTAATGCATTTTTTATGTTATATAATAAATTTTATAATTCTGTAATCAGATAGTTTTGATATTTCGACTTGTCAAAGGTGAAGACAGAAGGTGACAATATTTGGTTTTCTTTGTAATTACTGATTGTAATCACTGCCAAATCGTTGTTATTGGAAACCTGCTCAAGTTTTATCAGTTTTTTCTGAGGAGTATTAACATACAGAGTTACACTTTTCAGACCGTTAGCTTTTACCGGTGTCAATTTGATTACATCTAAAGGAATTCCGCTGATTGTCTTCTTACCTGAGTAATTGACATTGTAATCTTTTTTGTATGAATCCAAATAACTTAAAGGCGAAAAAGCAACTTGATTTTCGGTTGGTTTTGCAATAGTAATTTCCTTGTCTTCATCACTGATACTGTAAATTTTGTTACCATCAAAGATTTGTTCAGTACCCATAATTTTCAATTTGTACCGGGTGTTGTCTGAGTAAAAAATACCAGTTTGAGTGGACGATCCGGAAGCATATGAAAATTTAAAATACGAATTCTTTTTGCTTTTATAACTTTTGGTTACATCATCAAGAATCGTTTTTGATTTCGTATCAATGGTCTGACCAAAAAACATAATATTAATTCCTAATAAAGCTAAAGTAGAAAAAGACTTGGTGAAATTTTTCATTTAATTTTTTACGATTTATTGTTTTACAAAGTTAAGTTTTCAATATTAATGCCAATTATTAAGGAATAATAAAGTTTGTTAAATGTTATAAATAAAAAAATCCTCTCCAGCAAGGCTGAAAAGGATTTTTATAAAGTAATTGCAATTGCTTATTCTACGATCAATTTCTCTGCATTGGATTTACCATTTTCGGTGATTACTACCAAATATGTTCCTTTTACAAGACCTTTTGTAGAAATAGACTCTGAGCTATTCTTCTTTCTCTCGAGCGTTTTAACCAATTTTCCGTTCATATCAAGAACTTCCACTTTGATCGTTGCATTTCCTACAGTAGGAGCAGCTTTGATAAAGAATTCTCCTTTTGCAGGATTTGGATAGATTCCGAAAGCTTTATTTTTAGCAATGTCATCTGTTCCAAGAACACACGCAGCTGGTACATCGAATTTTTCAACCTGATCTGTAATACTTGCTGCAGTTCCCGCAGAAGCAGTAAGACCTAAACCTCTTTTTGCAAATACATTCCAAATCAGACAGTTGTCAATGCCGCCAGCTAATTGATCTGCCTGTAAAATAGCATCCCTACCAGACACGAAATTTGGATTACAAGGTTGAAGTTTGAGTCCATCCATCACCAGTTGAAGTGCTTTTGCACTTCCGGAGTTTGGATCAGCAGTAATATCGTAGTTGTATCCATACTTTGCAGCCATTGCCCAATGAAGATCCCAAAGCATCGTTGCCCAGATTTCTCCTACAGCGTGTGGCTGTCCGCCTGTTGCATTCGTGTCTGCATACGTATGAGGATTTACATTCATGTTGGTTGTATATCTGTACTGTCTGATGCCACCTGCAGTTGTCGCAGAGTTCACAGAATAAGTAGCGATACCTCTCGCAGTAGTTGATGTATAGCTAGGCGTATTTGTAAGCATTAGAGCAAAAAAATCGGACCAGCCTTCTCCCATCTGCTCAAGATTTGTTAAACAGTTGTAACCTTGGCCTGTTAATCTATTGGAAATTCCGTGTCCGTATTCGTGGATCATTACACCATTGTCAAAACTTGAATTTTTATAACCAACAGCAAGATTTTTAAGATTAACATTTACTGTTCTGCCTGCTTCTATTTCTGAAAGGATGAAATCTCCTTCGTCTTTAGGAATCATAATAGACGGAATACTGACATTGGTTACGTTGTTGACCGAGATGTTAG
Source organism: Epilithonimonas sp. JDS (assembly GCF_021261315.1). Lineage (GTDB taxonomy): Bacteria > Bacteroidota > Bacteroidia > Flavobacteriales > Weeksellaceae > Epilithonimonas. The sequence goes on along the minus strand of NZ_JAJSAX010000002.1, from coordinate 306,036 downwards.
TGATTGTATTTGAGGTGGTTCTGTGAACAATTAATCCAATCGCACCGGCATCCTGCATTGTTTTTGCTTTAATATTGTACCCACATCCTCCAGCTGTTGTTGCATTTACAATTGCAATTTTCCCAGATAGACTACCCGCTGCCATTGCAGTACATCCACTAGCCACGGTAGGGATTACAACATCACCAGTGATTCCTGTTTCCATTAATTGTCTACCGAAATTTGCAGAACCTGTATTGACAAGCGGTCTAGTAGCTAAAACAGGATCTGTGTAGAACAGCCTGTTGTTTGCAGAAACGGCGTAATTCCAGAGGTACATTTGCATTCTTGGCGCTTGTGTGGAGTAAGATCCATTGCTATTAAGAATTTCATAACCTGAAGCAAAATTAGCATTGTTGTAACCACTTCCGTCAAATGCTTCCGCTCTTACAGCATCGTTTCCAGCGCCACCTTTTCCAAAATTATTGGTTTGGAAGTTTCTTGTAGATTCTGTAAATCCAAATTTGTACATAATATCATGGATCATGTTATTAGCATAAAATAAATTGGTTACTGCAGATGCTCTGTTATCATATGCGCTTAAATTTGTTGCTTCGGCAAAAGGAAAATCAAAAGTTAAACTTCCTGTGGTTGTGCTTACCGGCGAAAATCCAGCCGTATTTGTAGCACCATTGTCTACGTAAGCAAGAACATTATTACCATATGTATTTGTGTAGTTTACAGTTCCGTTAGAATGCCATCCTTCTGGCGAAGCAGTAAGATCCCAAGGATTTGTAACGGTACTTTTGGCACCGAAAGTAGGAGCTTCAATTGGGAAAGGAAATACGCTATAGGTTGCATCGGTAGCAGCTTTTGTTTGATTTTTTGAAGCTGTGTGATTGTTGAAATGAGCTACCAAATGATTTGAAACATCTGAAGAAGATTCGCCCGAAAAATGATCAGCCTCGAAAGAACATTCGTCAATCATTTTATTGTTTTCAAGGATTTCTCCAGTCGTAAGACTTACCAGAGTTCCAAAAAATTTGTTGTCTTTACTTTGATTAATAAAGAACAGCTGAGCAGGAATCAAAGTATTATTTTTTTCATAATAAAACCTTACGCTCGCCACTTTACTGTCAGGTAGATTAATTAGATCGCCGTCTTTATCGTCCATAAGCTGGAAACCATTATCCGGGATCTCCAAAAATCTCAAAGCTGTAGAAAAAGCTTCTGATTTATCTATCTTGTCGGCAGCGATAGTACTGTTGACTTTTTTAAAATTATTATTAAAAGAAACAACCTGTCCATCTCTGATAACAGCTTTTGCTAAAGACTTATAGATAGGAGTTGTACCGTGATATTGCTGAACATTAACAATATTGGATTTTAAACTTGCAGAGTTATCTTCATTGATAATTTTGAATTCTGCATTTTCATTGTTGCGGAAACTTACATCAGACTTGATGAAGTTTTTGATTACTTTTTCGCTAGACTGCGCATTAAGATTGGCAAACAAAAAGAAAACGCCAATACCTGCACACTTAGATAGTTGATTTATTTTCATACTAAAATTAAATTTATTTAAAAAAAAGGATTAACAAAAATATTGAAAATTTTCTTTTTTGCTGAATTAAATATAAACAATTTTCAAATATTTAAATTTTTGATATAACTTTAACTATAATTTTATAAATAATGTAATTAGAAGAGTTTGTTCCCAGTATATACAGTATTAGGTTTTTCCAGTAGAGACGAGATTCCTTCACGAAACTTCATCATATGGTCAGAGACTTGATGGCTATGCAGATCTTCGCTTGTTGCCCAGGTTTCGTGGATGAAAAATACACCTTTGTTCCTATGATCTTCGAAGAGGTCATATTGGATACAGCCATTTTCTCTGCGTGTTTCTATAACCAGCTTTTTTAATAATTCAATACCATCCATCATATAGTTTTCTTTGATATGAATGACTGCGCTTAAGTAAATATTCATTGTTGAAATTGTAAATTTTGAATACCAAATTTATAAAAAAATCAAACGATTAAATTATTGAAAATAGAATTATATAATTAATAAAAAAAAATGTATTTTTGAAGAAATTCAAAAAAGAAACAATGGCAGAATACAAACTATTACTCCCAAGTATGGGCGAAGGAGTTATGGAAGCAACAATTATCAGCTGGATGTTCAATGAAGGTGATTTTATTAAAGAGGACGATTCTGTTGTAGAAATTGCAACAGACAAAGTAGATTCCGATGTACCAACACCAGTTTCGGGGAAAATTATCAAGATTCTGAAACAGAAAGATGATGTTGCAAAGATCGGTGAGGCCATTGCGATTTTGGAAACGGAAAGCGGTTCTTCGGAATCCGAAACGCCTGAGCCAAAGTCATATGAAGAAGTAAAGGATCAGATCCACCAGCCTGAGCCGGAAGTGATCAGCACTTTGGAGCAGCCATTGACGAACGTTTTCGAAAATTCATCAAATCAGAATTCAGATTTATATTTATCACCTTTAGTTAAGAATATTGTTCAGCAGGAAAACATTACGGACTCTGAACTTAAAAATATCATAGGAAGCGGACTGGAGGGCAGAATCACAAAAGAAGACATTCTCGATTTTGTTAAAAATAGAGGAACTAATGCTGAGGCTAAATCAGTGCCTGCACAGCAAGTTGTTTCTCAGCCTGCTCAGACTTCAGCACCGGCTCCGAAGGTTTCCAGTGCTCCAATTCAGGTTGGTGAAGGCGACGAGATCATCCAAATGGATCGTGTGCGCAAGATCATTGCAGAGGCAATGGTGAACAGCAAACACACTTCGCCACACGTGACTTCTTTCATAGAATCCGACGTGACGAATGTCGTGACCTGGAGAGCAAAGAACAAAGATTCTTATCAGAAAAGAGAAGGTGAGAAACTTACTTTTATGCCGATTTTCATTAGAGCGGTCGTGAAAGCGATTCAGGATTTTCCGATGATCAACGTTTCTGTGGATGGTGATAAAATCATCAAGAAAAAGAATATCAATATCGGAATGGCGACAGCGCTTCCAGACGGAAATCTGATTGTTCCAGTAATCAAAAATGCTGACCAATTAAGTTTGTCGGGGTTGGCAAAAGCAATTAACGATTTGGCTTACAGAGCACGTAACAAAAAACTGACTCCGGCCGACACACAAGGTGCGACTTACACCATTTCAAATGTTGGAACTTTCGGAAATCTGATGGGAACACCGATTATTCCTCAGCCTCAGGTTGCGATTTTGGCAGTTGGAGCGATTGTGAAAAAACCGGCCGTTATCGAAACTGAGTTTGGAGATGTGATTGCCATCCGTCAGAAGATGTTTATGTCGCATTCTTATGACCATAGAGTAGTGGACGGAAGTTTAGGCGGAATGTTCCTGAAACACGTCAACGATTATCTCGAAAATTGGGACCTCAATACAGAAATATAAAATCAAAGCCTCAGAATTTTCTGAGGCTTTTTTTTATGGTTTTAATTTCATTAAATTAAAATTCAATTTAAAGTGTTTGATTATTTTAGGTGAAATCTAAAGTTTTTAAATTTTGAATTTCTCTTAGAATAAGTATATAAACATTTTGAACTTCAAAACTTGATAACTTTAAAATTGATGAATTTCCAATAAAAGAGAATTTTTCAAGAGTATCAAGTTTAGTAATTGGATTAAAACTGTTGTGAACAATGCTTTGTCTAATAATATTTAGCTCTTTGAAAAATTTACTTCTAATCTCATTTTTATTGAGATTTAAAATTTTTGCAATTTCAACTCTGTATTTATCTTCCCAAATATTATAAAACATTGCAATTGTATTTCCAGCAATAATTCTTTGGTAGATTCCATTTTCATTATTCTTATTAATTTCCTCTTCATTAAAAGCTACTTCAGTTTCAAAGTCAATATCTTTTAAAACCAAATTTTCTAATTGTGAGTTGCATTCTTTGTACTGATAAAATGTACTTTTCATATTGTAAAGTGAAAAGTGAGCCATTCGATAAGCTTTGAATAGTTCTATTATTTCATCTTCAAAATTTTGTAGAATTTGTACTAACATTTGGAATTACAAGAGTTTTATTTGATTTCTACAACTCATCCATCTCCCCACTTCCAGCTTGTCCTTCATTCATAAGATAAGCTTTCAGGAAAGGCGTTATATTCCCGTTCATCACGCTGTCTACGTCGGAGGTTTCGTGTCCAGAACGTACATCTTTTACCAGTTTATACGGTTGCATTACATAATTTCGGATTTGAGAACCCCATTCGATTTTCATTTTTCCGGCTTCGATTTCATTTCTGGCCTTCAGACGTTCATCAAGTTCGATTTGGTAAAGTCGGGATTTTAGGAGTTGCATTGCCTTTTCCTTATTTTGAAGCTGAGAACGCGATTCTGAGTTTTCAATGATAATTCCAGTCGGTGCGTGACGGAGGCGAACTGCGGTTTCAACTTTATTTACATTTTGTCCACCAGCGCCTGAACTTCGCATTGTTTCAAAACTGATGTCGGCTGGATTGATATTAATCTCAATCGTATCGTCCACCAAAGGATAAACATAAACGGAAACAAAACTCGTGTGACGCTTGGCATTACTATCAAAAGGCGAAATTCTCACCAATCTGTGAACACCATTTTCACCTTTCAAATATCCGAAAGCAAACTCGCCGTCGATTTCTATCGTTACAGTTTTGATTCCGGCAACATCGCCTTCCTGAAAGTTGAGTTCACGGAGTTTGTAGCCTTGCTTGTCTGCCCACATCGTGTACATCCGCATCAGCATACTTGCCCAGTCGCAAGATTCTGTTCCACCGGCTCCGGCTGTAATTTGAAGAACGGCTGACAATTCATCGCCTTCATTGGAAAGCATATTTTTAAATTCCAGATTTTCGACTTTTTCAACTAATTTTGGGAAAGCTTCGTCCAGTTCTTTCTCGGAATCCGGGTCTTCTTTTGCAAATTCCATCAAAACCTGAAGGTCTTCAAATTCTGTCTTGATATTGTCATAACCTTCCACCCATTTTTTCTTGGAACGGAGTTGTTTCAGGAAAACTTCGGCTTCTTTGGAGTTGTTCCAGAATTCGGGTGCTGCGGTTTTCTCGTCGTCGTTGGAAATTTCGATTTTTTTCTTTTCGATTTGAAGGAACTTGTGCAGGTCTTCTATTCTGGATTGGATATCTTTTATTTGGTCTGTGTTTACCACGTTTGTTTTAATTTTTGCAAAAATAAGAAGAAATTGATGAATGTTGGGAATTAATGATTGAAGGAGAAATTTTAACGCAAAGGGCGCAAAGATTTTTTATCTAATTGAAAATATTTTTAAGGTTCACAAGGGCGCTTCGCTCAGCCAAGTTTAAATCATTGGGAAAAATTTCAATTGAATACGAATCCCGCAATAGGGATAGTAGTGGAAATCCTTTTTTGTGGTTGGGAAATCTTCTAATTAAATTGAAAACGTCTTCAACAAAAAAGATTGCAACGGATAGCCCGACCCGAGCTGGGGCATTTAGAAAGGCGAGGGGATTGCCATAATTGTAAAATGTAGGATTTAAAATGTAAAAAGTCTTTGAATTTATTTATTTGATAGTCAGTTGTTTGTAAATTAATTTCAAATTGTTTTGAAAATTGAGGCAACCATTTCGGATTTTTGCCGTCTTATAGTCAGAAAGAGAAAATGAATCGAGATTTACAACATATCTTTTCCAAAGCAAAGAAAAATGAACGACTGGCTCAGAAGAGTTTGTTCGAGATGTTTTCGGGAAAAATGTTGTCGGTGGCAAATTCTTACATCAATAATCGCGATGATTCGGAAGATGTGTTGATGAATGCTTTCTACAAAGCGTTTACGAAGCTTGAGGATTGTAAAAATTACGAATCGTTTCCGTTTTGGCTGAGGAAAATTGTGGTGAATGACGCGATTAGTTTTATTCGGACAAACAAACATATTCTTTATGCAGAAACCGAGTTTACGGATTCGATTGCGGAACAGACGGAAGATGTGGATGCGATTTCTCAGGACATTGATTTGGAAGTGATTTTCAGGGAAATGCCGATTGGTTATAAGTTGGTTTTCAATCTTTCGGTCTTTGAGGAAAAGAAACATCAGGAGATTGCGGAAATCCTGAATATCTCGGAAGGAACCAGCAAAAGTCAGCTGAGTAAAGCAAAAAAATGGCTAACTGATTATTTTAATCAACAAAACACGAAACAAAATGCAGAATCTGAAATCTAAATACGAACAAAAGGAAATGAAAGTTTCCGACGGTCTTTGGGATAGATTGGAAGAAAAACTTGACCAAGTGCCTGCGAAAGAAGAGAAGCCAAAAATCGTTTGGTTGAGATATGCTGCGGTTATTTTATTAATGATTGGTTTGGGTGGAAGTTTTTTGATGATTAATAGTAAATCTGATATTAAGGATAATCAGGAATTTGTAAATCAGACTGAAAATAAAAACCCTAATTCAAACCTAGTAAAATCATCAGAAAAAAATGAAGTTGGAAAGAAAAATCCAATCAATAATAGCTCTGAAACTGATAATAAAAGATTGGCGGTTGAAAATAAAGATTCTTCGACTCCGCTCAGAATGACAGAGGAAATTAAAAATGTAAATCAAGTTTCTGAAAAAGAAGTTATAGTGAAAAATAATGAGCCACAAATCATTCCTAAATCTGAAGAAAAATTGGCTCAGAACGATATTTTGACTTCGCTCAGCACACAGAAACCGGAAGTGAAATACGTGTCATCATCGGACTTACTTTTCGGAGTGGAAATAGACAAAGCGAAAACTGAAACGCCAAAATCGGCAATGGGAATCAATATTTCGAAATCTAAAATTGATTCTGATTTTCCCAATCCAAAACGCATCAAACTCTTCGGAATCACACTCTACGACAAAGATTCTATAACAACTAAATAAACTATAATGAAATTCAAAATTCTACTTTTGGCAATGCTTTCCAGCTTTGCTACAGCCCAAACTACGCTTGAGAGCCAAATGAAATCCTACACGGAAAAAGTCAATTCTATCGTATCGACAGAAAAAGCAAATATGAAATTTGAAACCGACAAAATCGATGAAGCTTTCTCTTCCGGAAAAATCACAAAAGCGGAACAGATTGCTCAGAAAGAAGCGGTTTCTAAAAAGTACGAAACGCTCATCAATGAAAAAATTGAAAACGAAAGAAATCATTTGGATGAAATTACGAAAGAAACTGTCAAAGAATCCATCTACGAAAAACCTTTCAACGGGAAAACTGCTTCACAAGCCGAATTGTCTCTTGGAGGAAATGGATTATCTCTTTCGATAAAAAAGAAAGATAAATCGCCAAAGGAATATATAAATCAAAGCTCATTAAGTGTTAGTTACGCTTTCGCTAATTTGACCAAAGGCAAAGGCAGTTTCAATCCTTTTGAGAATGATTCCGAAATGAGAATCGGGAATTCTCACAGCGTTGAGGTTCAGTTCAGAAAAGACCGTCAGTTGGGAAGTTTCACAAGTCCGTGGGTTTTGAGATACGGTTTGGCTTACAGAACTGATACTTATATGCCAAAACGTCCGCAGGTTTTTGTTCAGGAAAATTCGCAATTGTTTCTTGAGAATTTTGAAGAAGGAAGATTGAAACGTTCAAAATTGAGAAATGTTTACCTAACCTTACCAATTGAATTTCAGCTTTATCTGAATCCAAAATACACAGAATACGACGGCAAACAATATCTGGACGTGCGAAAAAAAATGTGGAAGGTTGGGGTCGGAGCTTACGCTGGTGTCAATACGAGAAGTATCGTAAAAGTGAAATATTACAACGAAAATGACAACTTCAAAAAATACGATTACACTTTGGATGACGGCGTAAATGCTTTTCTTTTCGGAGGAAAATTCAGTTTGGGTTATGGCGGTGTCACTTTATTTATTAAGAAAGATTTTACACCAATCTTCAATGACAAAGCGAATATCCCAAATAGAAACGGAATCCAGGTTGGAATCGAGATTGCGAACATTGATTTTTAAAACATAACATTTTCATAGAACACTATTATTATTTTCTGAAAGCATACTTTGAAAAGAGTGTGCTTTTTTTAGTCTTTAAAATAGCTATTCTTCAATCTGAATGCTATTTCCCAAAATAACATTGAGATTAATATATTAGAAAAAATAGCTGTAAAGATTCCATAATCATCCCAATCTGGAGCAATTTTAAAATGCCAGCCTAAATAAACAATTGCAATGCCTACCGAGGAAGTAATGAATGCGAACAGAATGTTCAAATAGGTATTTAATTTAAGGAAATAGTGAGCAAGGATAAAATTTAAAATTCCAAATTCTAGAATAAAATTGATGCTAGGATAATTGAAGAAATCTAAAGAATAAGCAATGCTTATAAACGGAAAAGTTAAAATAAAATAAATTAGAAAGAAAATGATTTGTCTGTATTTATTAATTGTCTTTATCATTATAATAAGCTTGTTATAGAAAACCAAATTACAAAATAATAAACTTAAAAAAAATCATCTCAGCATCACTTTTGCAAGTCTAAATTTTTATTTACATTGGCAAACAGGATTTAGAAATGAAAAATTTACAGTTAATCGGATTATTTTTGGTTGTGGCAGGCAGTTTTCTGCCCTTGGTTCATATTCCAATTGTTGGAAACTGGAACTATTGGAAAGTGGATAACACACTCGCCATCGTACTTTGGGGATTTTCTTTATTGACGCTGGTTTTCATCCTTATTGGCAAAACTAAATTGGTGAGAATAATGTCATTTTTAATGATATTGCTTTTTGTTTTCACAATTGTCGCCATTAAGTTAAAATCTTTGGATTATTTCAGCTTTTTACCCTTCAAGTCTTGGCAATCTACATTTGCAGGAATCGTGAAATTATCCTGGGGATGGTTCATCGAATTTCTGGGCGCAGTTGTTATTTTAATTTCATCTAGAAAAATTAAAATTAAACCACAAAGTCACAAAGATTTGCACAATGAGCACAACTAGTTTGCATTAATTGAAACCTTGTGAGCTTTGTGAAAAGAACGTTGTGAACCTTGTGTTTAAATAAATATAAAATCAAAAAAAATTAAAAATATTATGAAGGAAGTATTCATTGTATCAGCGGTCAGAACACCAATGGGAAGTTTTATGGGAAGTCTTTCGACGGTTCCTGCAACACAATTGGGAACTGTGGCTGTAAAAGGAGCTTTAGACAAAATCAAACTGGACCCGAGTTTGGTTGAGGAAATCTATATGGGAAATGTTTTGCAGGCTGGCGAAGGTCAGGCTCCGGCAAGACAAGTAGCTTTGGGCGCAGGTTTGTCCAATCATACACCTTCCACAACCATCAACAAAGTTTGTGCTTCGGGAATGAAAGCCGTGACAATGGCAACTCAGGCGATAAAAGCTGGCGACGTCGATATAATCGTAGCTGGCGGAATGGAAAATATGTCGATGGTTCCTCATTATATTGATGGAAGAAATGGCGTGAAATTAGGCGAAATCAAAATGCAGGACGGCCTTCTGAAAGATGGTTTGACCGATGTTTACAACAAACAGCATATGGGCTTTTGCGCAGAATTGTGCGCTAAAGAAAACGACATCTCGAGAGAAGAACAAGATGCTTTTGCAATCCAATCTTACAAAAGAGCTGCATCAGCTTGGGAAGCTGGAAAATTTGCAGAAGAAGTTGTTCCTGTTTCGATTCCTCAAAGAAAAGGCGACCCGATTGTTTTCTCGGAAGATGAAGAATATAAAGCGGTTAATTTTGATAAAATCCCAACATTAGGCACAGTTTTTCAAAAAGAAAACGGAACAGTAACCGCAGCCAACGCTTCAACTTTGAATGACGGCGCATCTGCTTTGATTCTAATGTCCAAAGAAAAAATGGAAGAATTGGGATTGAAACCTTTGGCGAAAATTATTTCTTACGCTGATGCAGCTGTAGAACCTGAAAGATTCACAATGGCACCTTCGAAGGCTTTGCCAATTGCACTAAAGAAAGCAAACTTGACAAAAGATGACATCGATTTCTTTGAATTGAATGAAGCATTTTCAGTTGTTGGTTTGGCGAATACCAAAGTTTTAGGATTGGACGCTTCAAAAGTGAATGTGAATGGTGGCGCAGTTTCTATCGGCCATCCGCTTGGAAGTTCTGGTTCCAGAATCATTGTCACTTTGATTAATGTTTTGAAACAAAATAACGGAAAATATGGTGCGGCCGCAATTTGCAATGGTGGCGGTGGCGCAACGGCTATTGTGATTGAGAATTTGCAATAGATTTTAAAAACCACAAAAGGCACAAAAGAAAATCTAAGATATAATTTTCTGAGAATCGATTCTTTTTTGAACTTTTACTAAGTAAAAATAGACTTCGGCTTTTGTGACTTTTGTGGTTGAAATAACAAAATAAAATTCAAAACCCTTTCAGATTTCAAAGTTTGAAAGGGTTTTTGTTATTAAATTTTTGATACAAACGCATTTTTTTGTCAACTTGTAATTCCTTTTTTTACTTTTGTCTAAATAATTATTTCCAATGTCCGAAATAGAAAAAACAATTCCAGAAAACTCAATCAAAAATAATCCGAAAATTATGCGCGCTTGGGCGTTGTATGATTGGGCAAACTCAGTTTATTCCTTGGTCATCACGTCCACAATTTTTCCGATTTATTACGCAATTCTTACGACGGCGTATGAAAAGAAAGAATATGTTGCAGAAACCAAACAGTGGATTGATGTCGCAGTTCCGCATATGATTAAGATATTTGGCAAAGAATATCATCCAGACACGGTTTATGGCTATTCTCTCACGCTTTCCTTCTTGATTGTCGTTTTGCTTTCCCCGATTTTATCGTCGTTGGCAGACACGATTGGGAACAAGAAATCTTTTCTCCAGTTTTTCTGTTATCTGGGCGCAACATCTTGTATGGGATTGGCGATGTTTACAGGAATGGGAACTGTTTGGCTGGGCTTGTTGTTCAGCGTTACGGCGAGTGTTGGTTTCTGGGGAAGTTTGGTTTTCTATAATTCCTTTTTGCCGGATATTGCAACGCCCGACAAGCAGGATGCGCTTTCTGCAAAAGGTTACGTTTACGGTTACATCGGTTCAGTTATTTTGGTAATTATTTGTTTGATTTTGATTCAGGTTTGTGCGGAAACACCTAAGCAGGCGCAGATTTACACTCGTGTAAGTTTCCTTTTGACTGGTGCTTGGTGGTTTGGCTTTTCTCAATATACCTTCAAACATTTGCCGCAATTTGGTCAGGTTAAGGAACAATTGCCGAAAGATTTGGTTTTGCTTAATTATAAAAATATCTTCAAAAGTCACAGAGAACAAGGTGGTTTCTTCGAAGTTTTGAAAGATAATTTCGGATTTTATTTTGATGTATTCAAACAAAGTTTCCGCGAATTGTTCAAAGTCGGCGGTCATCTTTTTGCCGATAAAAATTTGAAATTCTTCCTCTCCAGTTTCTTTTTCTATAGTGTCGGGATGCAGACGATTTTCCTAATGGCAACATTATTTGGAAAGCGTGAAATCAATATGGCGCAGGATAAATTGATAATGACACTTTTACTAATTCAGATAGAAGCTATTATCGGAGCCTTGTTTTTCTCTTGGTTATCGAAGAAAATCGGGAACAAAAATGTCATTAGTATCACCGTTGCCTTGTGGATCGGCGCTTGTCTTTCAGCCTATTATTTGAACAAGGAAAATCCGAATGTAGAATATCAATTCTACGGAATCGCTGCTGTGATTGGTTTGGTGATGGGCGGTTTGCAGGCGATGTCGCGGTCAACCTATTCCAAGTTGTTGCCACAGGATTCGATGGACAACACGACGTTCTTCAGTTTTTATGATGTCTTGGAAAAAATCGCCATTATCTTAGGAACTTTCATCTTCGCAACGTTGATAGAATATTACAACAATATGCGTTACGCCGCTTTATCGATGACGATTTTCTTCGCCATTGGATTGATATTGATTCGTTTTATGAAAGTGAAAAATAATACCAAATAATTGTCATTTTGAGAATATTAGGATTCCTGTTTTTATTACTGTTTACAGCTTTCAAGGCTCAAACTTCGATTTCAGAAGATTTGATTATTGGAAAGAAAATCACTTTGGATTCTAAGATTCTTAATGAAAAAAGAACACTCAATATCTATCTTCCACAGACTTATGACAAGACGAAAAGTTATCCTGTCATTTACATTCTAGACGGAAGTATGAATGAAGATTTCCTTCATCTGGTGGGACTTCAGCAGTTTTTTAATCTGCAGTTCAAAATGCCGGATTTCATCATTGTTGGTATTGCGAATGTTGATAGAAAAAGGGATTTCACGTTCCATACAGATTTGAAAGATTTGCAGAATGATTATCCTACGACAGGACATTCCGACAAGTTTATTGAATTTGTTGAAAAAGAATTGCAACCTTTCATCAATAAAAATTATAAGATAGATAAGACAAAATATATCATTGGTCAATCGTTGGGCGGACTTTTGGCAACTGAGATTTTATTGAAAAAGCCAGAACTTTTCACCCATTATTTCATCATCAGTCCAAGTCTATGGTGGGATGATGAAAGTCTTTTGAATGAAGCTAATTCATTACTTTCCTCACAAAAAGATGAAGAAAGATTTGTCTATGTTTCTGTGGGGAAAAATGAACATAAAACAATGGTGAAAGATGCGGATACACTTTTTCAAATTCTCAAGAATTTAGGAAAAAAGAAACTGAAATTAGAGTATAATCTAATGCAGGACGACAACCACGCAACCATTTTGCACAAAAGTGTTTACGAAGGGTTTTTGAAATTGTATCCATCATCAGATTAATTTTGGATTATTAATAAAAATTTAAAATCGCGGTTCATTTTTTGATAATAGTCGAATAGTTTATTTTTTGTAAATTTGCAACATCAAAACACACTATGACAAACCCTTTATTTTACGCTAAAATTCTTCTCTTCGGTGAGTATGGCATTATTGAGGATTCTCAAGGGCTCACTTTACCATACAGTTTTTATAAAGGAACACTCAAATTTTCCGATTTGGACAACGATTTTGAAAAGAAATCCAACCAATCTCTTGAAAAATATTCCAATTATCTTTTGGATTTGGAATTGCCTGAGGAATTTAAACTCAACGTACAATCTTTCAAAGCAGACATTGCAAAAGGTTTGTTCTTCGATTCCAATATTCCGCAAGGTTATGGAGTAGGGAGTTCAGGCGCTTTGGTGGCCGCGATTTTCGAAAAATATTCTTTTACAAAAAGAGAACCTGATACAATTTCCAAAAACGAACTGAAGGATTTGAAAATGATTTTCGGTCAGTTGGAAAGTTATTTTCACGGGAAAAGTTCAGGAATCGACCCGTTGATTTGCTTTATGAATCTTCCAATTCTGATTGAAAGCAAAGACAGCGTTGACAAAGTTTCCATTCCGGCAGAAGAATTGGGCAAAGGCGCAATTTTCCTGATTGATTCGGGAACAATTGGCGAAACCGGACCAATGATTCAAATCTTCTTTGAAAAGTTGAAAAATGAAGGTTTCCGCAAGACTTTGAAAGAAGAATTCATCCGTTACAACAACGCTTGTATCGATGCATTCCTTAGAAAAGATATGAATCCATTTTTCAAAAACTTGAAGAAATTATCCGTTTGGGCTTACGAACATTTCCGCCCGATGATTCCGGAAAATCTTTTCAACATCTGGAAAAAGGGAATCGATTCTAATGCTTATTACCTCAAACTTTGTGGTAGTGGAGGCGGAGGTTACATTCTTGGCTTCTCCAAAGATTACGAAAAGGCGGAGAAAATGCTGGAAGGTTTTCACAAAGAAGTGATTTACAGATTCTAGTTTCACCACAAAAGTATCAAAAGGATAGCTTGAAGATTTTACTTAAAAGTCTACAAAGTTCACTTTTTTGCTCTTTTGAATTTACTTTTTTTAATTTTAATTCTCAATTGTATCAAAATCTTTGTGACTTTTGTGGTTAAAAGATTTATTTAAAATAAAAATGACCAACGAAACGAAACCAACTTCCCGAAATGCCCTGTACCGTGTTTCTCAGTTGATGGGTTTTCTTTTGGGCGCTCGTTTTTTTGTTGCGATTCTACTCACGTTTGCACTTTATGTTTCCACGTTTTTCCTGTTCAATCGCGAAGAAAGTTTTAGAAATTTTGTCTTCGATTACAAGGTTCACTTTATCATCATTTGTTCCGTGCTCAGCATCTTAGCCGGCGGAATTATCAATCGGTTTTATGATAAGGAAAAAGACCAATTGGTCAAGCCTTTCCGTTCCAGATTGCAGAATTTCCTCAAGGAAAAATATTTTCTGACCGCTTATGTCATTCTCAACGCATTGTCGCTTGGATTGTCGTTTTTTGTGTCGCATCGGGTTTTTATTTTCTTCTTGATTTATCAATTTTTAATGTGGTTTTACAGTCACAAACTCAGCAAAATCATTGTCCTTAATAATTTTACGTTCGTAGCATTGACACTTTATCCATTCTTCGGAATGCTGATTTATTATCAGACGTTTTCTTTGAAGATTTTATTCCTTGCAATTTTCCTTTTCCTTATGCTTTTCATCATCGATGTTACAAAAGATACCTTGACGAGAAATGCAGATAAAATGTTTGGCTACGAGACGATTGCGAACCGATTGGGATTTCAAAACACGAGGTCGATTTTATTAATTTTATTAATTATCACCTTGATTGTTTCATTGATTCTCAGTGTTGGAATTGGCTTCAAAAATATTATTGCCTGGTATTTTCTACTGACAATTGTTGTGATTTTGGGAACAGTTTATATGTTGTTCAGAAATCAGAAAAATGATAAATTCAAATCTTTAAACCTTCTCAGACTTTGGATTTTCTTCGGAATTCTGGCAATGCTTTTGGACGGTATTTATCACAAATATCCTTGGTTGATTTAAATAATTTTCAAAGAAATGTCAGTAATCATTAGAGAAAATAAAGTCGAAGACAACGCCATTCTCGCTAAAATAATAAGAACAGCCTTTCACGATTTTGAAGTAAGTTGCACTGATGGAACGGCTTATTCTGACCCTACGACCGACGACTTATATTCATTGTTTCAAACTGAAAAATCAGCTTTTTTTGTAGCAGAAGATGATGGTTTGATTTTAGGTTGTTGCGGAATTTTTCCCACTGACAATTTGCCTGATGACACAACAGAACTCGCCAAATTTTACCTTTCAAAAGAAGCGAGAGGAAAAGGAATTGGAAAATTATTACTCGAAAAGTGTCTGGAAAAGGCTAAACATTTAGGTTACAAGAAAGTTTATCTTGAAAGTATTCCAGAATTTAGCAAAGCAGTTTCAATATATGAAAAACAAGGCTTTCAATATTTGGAAAAACCTTTGGGCAACTCAGGGCATTCTGGCTGTAATCTTTGGATGCTTAAAAATCTTAATTAGAATTTAGAAACGTATTATTATAATAAAAAAAAATCCAAAACCTTTTGGAAATGGACTTTTAATTATAGTATATTTTGGCAATTCATCAGTTCTTTTTTGGAACTTATTATCCCAAAATTTTATTTCTTATAATATTTGATTATTTGGAATATTTCATCAATTAAAGATTTTGTTTCTGTGTTTTGGAAATAATCTCTTGTTTGTGGCATATTTAAGTAATATAAAGTACTTGATAAAACCTCTTCATTATTATATTGATTTTCCGTAATTTTTACTAAATCCGCATTACTATTGTCGTCAAAAAATACTGTGATTTTTCTAATTTCTGAATTTCGATATTCTTTTAGATTTTTATCTTTATAGATGTGAGTTGTACTTCCATATTCCATTTTTAGATTTTTTTTAGTTTTTGTGTCAATGAAATTATAAACACTAAAACCGCCATCACCAAATATTTTTTTTTCTAAATTTTCAATCTTAATAGTTCCTTCGCTTATAGTCACTTCAAAGTCCAAAATTCTCTGTTTGTGATTAATAACATTTAGTGGGTAATTTTTGTCCAGCGAATCAATTGATTTATATTTTTCAATTTTTTTATTTAATATAATTTCTCCATTTTTCCTAACTTCAGTTTCTTGGGAATTCCCTCTCAAGAAAAATGTTAAAAATATGACTGAGAATAAAATTTGAAAATTTTGTTTCATCTTGCTCGCATTAAATTATAGTGATTTTATTAATTTACCCGAAAACATCATTCAGCACCTTCGCCAAACGTAATCCGCCGTACAACAATTGTCTTTCGACAGTAGATTCAAAACGGTAATTGTAATCGTAACTCAATTTGGAATCTTTCGGTGTGTGAAAATAGATGGAATTTGCAATTTTCTGACTGTCATACAACCAATCTTCCAAAGTTCCACCTTGGATATTTTTCACGTCATCTTTAGATTTGATGTCCAAGAGATTGGCGAATTCCGTGTAAGAATATTTTCTGTCTTCTACCATTTTCGAATCCCAAAGTGAATGCAAATTCGTGTTTTGTCCAAAGTAAGTCACATTGATTTTATTGCCTCCCAAATCTTCAAAACGGCCTACGTGAAGCGGTTGATGTAGGTCACCCACCAAATGAACCAGGAAGATCAAAGAATTTTTCTTATCAGATTCGGAAGTATTTTTGTCTTTAATCTTCTTCGCTAAATTTTCAATTTGAGTATAAAGATTCGGGCTTTTTTGCGCTTCCAAAGAATCTTTGAATTGCTGGAAATTCTTTTGTGCATTGATGTTCACATAATGCCAAGACGACGTTTCTTTCCAGACGCCAGTCGTGTCAGATTTGATGAAATCCGGCCAGTTGGCGTAGTAAGCCAATTTCTGATTTTGAAGAAGTTTCTTGATATTTCTTTCGGCTTTTGAACTCAAATGATGTTGAGCGATTTCTGCAATCACGCGGTGGCCCGTCAATCCCCAAGCAAAGCAATAGAAAGATGAGAACATTAAAACGGCAAACGTGAATTTTGATAAAATACTTTTCATCTGTAAATATTTATTTTTTGTTAATGGTCAGATGTTACACCCAGACATATTTCCTTTTTGAAGAAATTTTAGTTATAGGTGTTTCATCTTTTAATTTATTTCAGGTCGCAAAGATAGGTCTATCCAAAATTTATTTAAGTCCAAAACTCTGTTAAATATTATTAAACTTGGATTCTGACGCTGATTAGATTACTTCACAAAGGCACAAATTATATATCAAAATGCTTTAAAATGAAAATCTTTAATTTTCTTGTGCCTTAAACTATTTTCAACGGATTTTTTCCTGTGTCTTTGTGTTGAATATTAAGCTCAAAGTTTTTCACCTGAGATTTTTCAAACCTTACTAATTTAACAAAACTTGGTACTCTGCAATGATTCAAAAACAAGTTAAATTCCGTAAATTTGCGTTTTCCCAGAATTGGACTTTTCAATGAAATCGCTGTCATTAAAAGTGAAAAAAATATTTAAAATTAGCGATTCCATTTGACCTTTAAAAAAGAAATGAATATCTATAAATGAAAGATAATCAGGAATTTATCGAAATATACGGTGCTAGAGAACACAACCTCAAGAACATCACCGTCAAAATCCCACGCAACGAATTGGTGGTCATCACAGGACTTTCCGGGAGCGGAAAATCTTCCCTCGCATTTGATACGATTTTTGCAGAAGGGCAAAGGCGTTACATCGAGACATTTTCTGCGTATGCAAGGCAGTTTCTTGGCGGATTAGAACGTCCGGATGTTGACAAGATTGAAGGACTTTCTCCAGTAATCGCCATCGAACAAAAAACGACCAACAAAAATCCACGTTCAACCGTTGGAACCATTACCGAACTTTACGATTATCTGAGACTGTTGTTCGCAAGGGTTTCCGATGCTTATTCAATGAGCTCTGGGAAACGTTTGGTGAGTTACACGGAAGACCAGATTCTTGAGACCATCAAGGAAAACTTCAAAGGGAAAAAAGTCTATCTGATGGCGCCGGTTGTGCGTTCCAGAAAAGGACATTACCACGAATTGTTCATTCATCTTTCCAAAAAAGGTTATTCTCAAGCCAGAATTGATGGCGTTCTTCAAGACATTGAATATGATTTGAAACTCGACCGTTACAAAACCCACGACGTGGAAGTTGTCGTTGACCGATGGATTATCGGAGAATCGGCGACTGAGCTTAGAATGCAGAAGTCTCTGAAAACCGCTTCCGATATGGGCGAAGGTTTGATTGCGATTCAGGAAATGGGAAGTGAAGAAATCCATTTTTTTAGTAAGAATTTGATGGACGATATCACGGGAGATTCAATGGCTTTGCCGGAACCGAATACGTTCTCATTCAACTCGCCGAAAGGAAGTTGCGAAACTTGTAAAGGTCTCGGAACGGTTAAAAAAGTGAACACCGACTATTTTGTCGAAAATGATAAATTGTCAATCAATCAAGGTGCATTATTGCCTTTAGAACAAATCAAATCCAACAAATGGATTCTTTCTCAGATTAAATTAATCCTGGAAGTTTTCGATTTGAGTTTGACAACACCGTTTAAAGATATTCCGAAAGAAGCTTTGGAATACATCTATCACGGTCATAATAAGGATATTACGAAAGAACTGAAACACGCCGGAATCTCGAAAAAAATTAAAATCAACTTCGAAGGTTTGGTTCATATTCTTGAAGAGATTGTGGACGAACGTGAAAATTATGATGCTGTTTTGGTGGAAAGAAATTTCACAACAGAAGAAGTTTGTCCGACTTGTAAAGGTGCGCGTCTTCGTCAGGAAAGTTTGAGTTTCAAGATTGATGGAAAAAATATTGCGGAAATCAACGGCCTTTCTTTATTAGATTTGAAAGAATGGCTGGCCGATGTAAAAGATACTTTCAGCGAAAAAAATAAAATCATCGCGTACGAAATCCTTAGAGAAATCGAAACAAGATTGCAATTTCTTCTGGATGTCGGTTTGGATTATCTGAGTCTCAGCAGAAGCTCGAAAACCCTTTCTGGAGGTGAATCTCAGCGAATCCGCTTGGCGACGCAAATTGGTTCTCAACTCGTGAATGTTCTTTATATTTTGGATGAACCGTCAATTGGTCTTCATCAAAGAGACAACGAAAGATTGATTAATTCCCTGAAACATCTTCGTGACATCGGGAATTCGGTTTTAGTGGTAGAGCACGATAAAGATATGATTCTCGAAGCTGACCACGTTTTGGATATTGGTCCGAGAGCGGGAAAATTCGGTGGTGAAATCCTTTGGCAAGGTCATCCGAAAGACATCAAAAAAGCCAAGACAATCACAGCAGATTATTTGACTGGAAAACGAAAAATCGAAATTCCTGCAGAACGAAGAGCCGGAAACGGAAAATCAATTGTTCTGAAAGGCGCAACTGGAAACAACCTTAAAAATGTAAACCTCGAAATTCCATTAGGAAAATTGGTTGTCGTTTCGGGGATTTCCGGAAGTGGAAAATCGTCTTTGATTAATGGAACGCTTTATCCAATCCTGAACCGTCATTTTTACAGAGCGATTCAGGAACCTTTGCCTTACAAAAGCATCGATGGGATTGATAATATCGACAAAATCGTAGATGTTGACCAAAGCCCGATTGGTAGAACACCACGTTCAAATCCAGCAACTTACACGGGAATGTTTACGGACATTCGTAACCTTTTTGCCGAATTACCAGAGAGTAAAATCCGTGGTTATAAAGCAGGAAGATTCTCTTTCAATGTGAAAGGCGGACGTTGCGAAACTTGCCAAGGTGGCGGTTTAAAAGTCATTGAAATGAATTTCCTGCCCGATGTTTACGTGCATTGCGAAACCTGCCACGGGAAACGTTTCAACCGCGAAACTTTAGAGGTTCGTTACAAAGGAAAATCGATTTCTGATGTTCTGGAAATGACCATCAATGAAGCGGTAGAATTCTTCCAGCCGATTCCGAAAATCTACATCAGAGTGAAAACTTTGCAGGATGTTGGTTTGGGTTACATCACAATCGGTCAGCAATCCACAACTTTGAGTGGAGGAGAAGCGCAACGTGTAAAATTGGCGACGGAACTTTCCAAAAGACAAACCGGAAACACGCTTTATATATTAGATGAGCCAACAACCGGACTTCATTTTGAAGATGTAAAAGTCTTGATGGAAGCCATCAATCAATTAGTTGAATTAGGAAATTCCTTCATCATTATCGAGCATAATATGGATGTTATCAAATTGGCTGACCACATCATCGATGTTGGTCCGGAAGGTGGAAAACACGGCGGACAAATCATTGCGGAAGGAACGCCTGAGCAGATTATCAAATCCAAGAAAAGTTTGACGGCGAAGTTTTTGAAAAAGGAAATGTAACTTGATTAGAAGTTAGAGCTTAGATTTTAGAAGTTAGACTTTATAATAAATAAAAAATGTCATTCCATTTGGAGTGACATTTTTGTTTGATTTTCTTAATTATAAATCCCATTCGCCTCGGTCAAAATCATTGGTTTTCCGTCTGTCACGACAATCGTATGTTCGTGTTGCGCCATAAAACCGCCTTTGTTTCCAACCATTGTCCAGCCATCTTTTTGAGTGTCCGCAATCGTGGAAGTTGTGGAAATGAAGGTCTCAATCGCTACCACAGAATTCTTCTTGAATCTTTGGGTATTGAATCGGTCGCGGTAATTGGCAATCTCGTGTGGTTCCTCGTGCAGGCTTCTGCCAACGCCGTGTCCAGTCAGGTTTTTGATGACTTTGTAACCGCGTTTTTTGGCTTCGGTTTCCATCAGATGACCAATGTCCGAGATTTTCACGCCACCTTTGATATTTGCAATTGCTTTTTGCAGGATTTCTTTGGAAACGTCAATCAGTTTTTGATGGTGGTTGATGTCTTCGCCAATCACAAAAGAACCGCCATTGTCTGACCAATAGCCGTCCAATTCCGCAGAAACATCAATGTTAATCAAATCGCCTTCTTTTAGAATCGTTTCCTCGGACGGAATCCCGTGGCAGAATTCATTATTCACGCTGATGCAAGTGTAACCAGGAAATCCGTATGTCAGATACGGAGCAGATTTGGCGCCCATTTCTTCAAGGATTTTTCCGCCAAAATCATCCAATTCCTTTGTCGAGATTCCTGCTTTGGCAAAGTTTCGCATTTCCTTCAAAGCATAAGCTACAGCCTCGCTGGCTTTCTGCATTCCGATTAATTCTGACTCGTTGGTGATGGACATAATGATTTTTTTTAATTCAGTAAAAATCAAATTTATTGATATAGATTTAGAAAAACAAATTTCAGCACAGACTTACGCCATTCTACAATTTGGTATCAATTTTGTCAATCATCAAAAAAAATGAATTATGAAATCAATTAAGATTTATCTGGCAACCGGTATATTTTTACTAAGTCTGTCATCTTGTGTGGCGCCACCAAGGCCACCAAGACCATCACATCCTAGAGGCGCAAAGCCAATGCCACCAGGACAAGCTAAAAAGGTTTTCGGAACCAAGTCGGCGAGACCTTTTGCACCAGGACAACGTAAATAAGTTTTCAAAAAATAAAAGTTGAAATTCCAGGAGATTCACTTCTCTTGGAATTTTTTTTTAAATCCCAATGTTAATTTTTCACTTTCAATGTTAATTTAATATGAACGGAATATTAAAATGTTGTAACTTTGTCATTAGATAAGATAAATATTAACTCAAAATCAATTGATTATGGAAATGAAAATGATTAGCAAAATGGTTGCATTATCAATATTTGTATTGGCAGGTTTGTTCAGTGTGGCTCAGGCTCAGGAATCTGAGAAAAATATACAGGAAGTAGTGCTTCGCTCCGGCGATGCTTTTGGGGAACTTAGGAATCTAGTGAGAGATAATTTCGACTTTACAAAATCGGAATATAAGGAAGGCGTTATCAATTCAGACGTCAGATTCAGTCTCGCTGAGAACGGAAAAATCACAAATATCCGCGCCAACGGCGACTGCAAAAATGTAAGCAAAGAATTGGAAAACGTTTTGGCCAATCTGCTTTACAAAGTAGACGTCAACAAGCTGAACCAAAATATGATGGCTACGACTTATGTGATGCCTGTGAGCGTCACGATAGATAATAGATAAATGTTTAAATTGTTATTAAAGAAAGTCATATGCAACCCTGTATATGGCTTTTTTTTGTGAATTATTTGGGCGCCTTTATCCGTCCTCCACTCCCTCCCGATTTTTCATCGGGATCCGTTCAAGCCGGGTCGCGCTTCGCCAAGTTGAAACATTTACGAAGTATTGAAAATTCTCCTCCATTGGAGGGGTGGTAAAAATTCAAAGAATTTTTGACGGGGTGGTTAATTGTAAGAAGATGAATTGCAACTCTTTAATCTTTTCTCTATTTTCTATCCTCTACTAAAGCGGATTTTTTTATATTTATGAACTAAGAAACTGAAAGACAAAAACTCAATTTTATGATTGATAAAAGAGTGAAAAACGCCCAAGAAGCGGTAAAAGATATAGAAAGCGGAATGACGATAATGCTCGGCGGATTCGGACTTTGCGGAATTCCTGAGAATTGCATTACAGAATTGGTCAACAAAAACGTGACGGATTTGACCTGCATTTCCAACAATGCCGGCGTTGATGACTTCGGATTGGGATTGCTTTTGCAGAAAAAACAAATCAAAAAAATGATTTCGTCCTACGTTGGCGAAAACGCAGAATTCGAGCGCCAAATGCTTTCCGGAGAATTGGAAGTTGAACTCACACCACAAGGAACGCTTGCCGAAAAATGCAGGTCAGCACAAGCTGGGATTCCCGCATTCTACACGCCTGCAGGTTTCGGGACAGAAGTGGCGGAAGGCAAAGAAGTCAAAGATTTTGATGGAAAACCGCACATTTTGGAACACGCCTACAAAGCAGAATTCTCCATCGTAAAAGCCTGGAAAGGCGACCACGCAGGAAACTTGATTTTCAAAGGTTCAGCCCGTAATTTTAATTTCCCAATGGCAGGCGCCGGAAAAATCACCATTGCAGAAGTGGAAGAGTTGGTAGAACCAGGACAACTGAACCCGAACGAAATCCACATTCCCGGAATTATGGTTCAAAGGATTTTCCAGGGCGAGAATTATGAGAAAAGGATAGAGCAGAGGACTGTGAGGAAGAGAGGTTAACCACGAAAATTGCAATTTAATAATTGCGATATTAAATTACTTTTTAATTTTGTTGGTTTTTGACTTTAAGATATTTATACTATCTCTCAGAACTTTATTTTTTTCATTAAACTCTTGTTTTTCAATATCAAATTTTGAGTTTCCATTGTCAAATCCCAATTTGTAAGCACCACTAATTAATATTACTAATGTTGTCCAAAAAAAAGGATTTCTAATAAGACTTAAAATTTGATTTTCATTTTTTGATTTGTTTGGTTTTAATGATTCGCAAGACTTTATAGCACCTTTGAATTTTAAAAGTTCTCTATCAAATTGAGTTAAATAGTATCCACTAAATTTTGATTTATCTGCGGATTGTATCATTTTATAAGGTCCACTATTTTCGTCAAAATTTGTGTAAATGTAATTTTCAACTTTTGAAATCCAAGCTAAAAATTCTGTTGTAGCATCACTGTAAAATTCTCCGTGTGCATATTTTTTATTATTTTCACTGGAATATTGATTTCCTTCGATTATTAAATCTGTAACCTCTAAGTTTTTTTTCTCCATCTGCAGTGTTATTTTGGATATAACAACTAATAAATATACTCAATTTCAAATTAAAATTATTCAAAAATTTCATAAAATTGAATTTCAACTTTTCCTCTCCCCAATCTGCTGTCTCCACATCGCATAGTACAAACCTTTTTCGGCAATCAGATTGTCGTGTGAACCCATTTCAATGACTTGTCCGCGTTCCAAAACGTAGATTCTGTCGGCGTGCATTATGGTGCTCAATCGGTGGGCGATGAGAACGGTGATTTGTTCCTTTTGTTCAGAAATATCTTTGATGGTGGTTGTGATTTCCTCTTCCGTGATGCTGTCCAATGCAGAAGTGGCTTCATCAAAAATCAAAAGATGTGGTTTTCTCAACAAGGCTCTTGCAATGGCAATTCTCTGTTTTTCACCACCACTTAATTTCAATCCACCTTCGCCGATGACGGTTTCGATTCCTTTTTCGGCGCGTTCCAATAAGCCTGTACAACTTGATTTTTTCAAAGCCATTTGGATATCAGATTCTGTGGCGTCGGGATTTACGAAGAGAAGATTTTCCCGAATGGTTCCAGCGAAAAGTTGCGTGTCTTGGGTCACAAAACCGATTTGATTTCTCAATTCATCAAAATCGAACTCTTTTCCGTTGATTTCATTATAAAAAATATTCCCTTCCTGAGCGCGGTAAAGTCCCACCAGAAGTTTCACCAACGTACTTTTCCCAGAACCACTTGGTCCGACAAACGCAATCGTTTCGCCATTTTTCACATCAAATGAAATATTGTTCAAAGCCTTGTATTGCGCCGATTGATGCTTGAAAGAGACGTGCTTGAATTCCAGTTCCTCAATCGCACCAATTTGTTTTGGTGTCAAAGGTTTTTCTTCGACAGGTTTTTTCATCAGGTTATCGAAGTTTTTCAGGGAGGCTTCGGCTTCACGATAAGAAATGATGATGTTTCCAATTTCCTGCATCGGCCCGAAAATAAAGAATCCGTAGAACATTAATGACAGATATTGTCCGGGCGTCACAATGTTTCTGAAAATCAAATATAAAAGTGTCAAGGTAATCAATTGCTGAAGAAAATTCACCATTGTTCCCTGAATGAAACTTAATGAACGGATGCTTTTTACTTTCTTTAATTCAAGTCCGAGGATTTTATAAGTGTTGTTATTCAGACGTTTAACTTCTTGTTTTGTTAAGCCTAAACTTTTTACAATTTCGATATTTCTCAAACTTTCCGTTGTGCTTCCAGCCAAACTCGTGGTTTCAGTGACAATTGTTTTTTGAATATTTTTAATTCTTTTGCTTAAAAGATTTGTGATAAAAGCAATGAGAAATATTCCAACGACATAAACCGGCATTATCGACCAATGCAAACGAATCGCATAAACGGAAACGAAAATAATACTGACTAAAATTCCAAAGAAAATATTGATGAAATTGGTAATAAACTTCACTGAATCTTCTCTTACCTTAGTCAAAATCGATAAAGTCTCGCCGCTTCTTTGGTCTTCAAATTCCTGATAAGGCAACGCCATCGAGTGTTGCAGACCGTCCGTGAAAATATTCGCCCCAAATTTCTGCGTAATCACACTCACGACGTAATCCTGAAAAGCCTTGGCAATACGGCTTATCATCGCTGTTCCAATCAATAATCCAAGGAAATAAAATGCACCGTGGAAAATATCATTTCCATATAGAAATTGATTGAGGTTTCTGGGCATTAATTTTTCTTTATCGAAAAAGTTGGGATGTGTGACCAGTTGGTCAAGAATATTTCCTGTGATAGCGGGCGCAAACAAAGAAAAAACCTGATTGATAGTTGCTAAAATTAGGGAAGTGATCAACAACCATTTGTGAGGTTTGAGATAATGTAATAATGTCTTCATAATAATTGGTGCAAAATTACTGATATAAATCTGAAGCATTTCTCTGTAAACCTAATTTTATATATATTGCAGTAATAAGTTTTTACTATGTTGACCAAAGAACAAATCGCACAGCGCATCTCCAAAGAAGTGAAAGACGGCTACTACGTAAACCTCGGAATCGGGATTCCGACATTGGTAGCAAACTACGTCCCAGACAATCTTTCCGTAGAATTTCAAAGTGAAAATGGCGTTCTAGGAATGGGACCTTTTCCGTTCGAAGGCGAAGAAGATGCAGACCTTATCAATGCGGGAAAACAAACCATCACGATTCTGCCAGGCGGTTCTTTTTTTGATTCGGCTTTCAGTTTTGGGATGATTAGAAGTCAAAAAGTTGACCTTACAATTCTGGGCGCGATGGAAGTTTCCGAAAACGGCGATATTGCCAACTGGAAAATCCCAGGCAAAATGGTGAAAGGAATGGGTGGCGCAATGGATCTGGTGGCCTCGGCAGAAAATATCATCGTCGCAATGATGCACGTGAACAAAGCTGGAGAATCCAAGATTTTAAAGCATTGCACGTTGCCATTGACAGGTGTGAATTGTGTCAAAAAGGTAGTCACAGAATTAGCTGTTTTGGAAGTGACCGACAAAGGTTTCAAACTTCTGGAAAGAGCGCCAGGAATTTCTGTGGAAGATATTATCAAAGCAACAGAAGCTAATTTGATTATCGAAGGCGAGATTCCGGAAATGCAGTTCTGAAAATTAAAGGATAAAAAATTAAAATATTAAAAAAGTCGCAGAGTTTCCACTTTGCGACTTTAATTTTGTCTAAAGTCTAAAGTCTAAAGTCTAAAGTCTAAAGTCTAAAGTCTAAAGTCTAAATTCTAAATTCTAATTTTATTTTTTAACCGCTCCAAAAACTTTTTCCAAAAGCGATGTTGTTCTCAACGCTGCATTGTTTCTGATTCCGGTTTCTTTCTCAGCTACCATTTTGAAAACGCCGTTGATGGCTTCATTCGTGACATAAGCGTTAAGATCTGTGGTTACAGATTGTCCTGTGAAGGTGTTGTATTTTGAGATCATATTTTTCCAGACGGTGTCAGCGCCCACTTTGCTAAGTGATGCCTGTACTTTTGGCTGAAAAGCTGTAAATAATTGTGTCTGAGTTTTGTTCTGAAGATAAGTTGTCGCTGCATTATTGCTTCCCAAAAGAATGTTTTTCGCATCTGTAATTGTCATTGATGTTATCGCATTTGCAAAGATCGGAGTGGCTTGTGTCACGGCATCTTCTGCCGCTCTGTTCAAGAGTTTAACACCTTGATCAGCCAAACTTCCCAAACCGAAAGTTCTCAACGTAGTATCAATTTTTCTAAGTTGTTCCGGCATTAATATTTTTACGGTTTCATTTTTAAAGAAACCATCGGTTACGCCAAGTTTTTGAACGCCTTCTTTTACGCCCAGATTCAAAGCTTCTTTCAGTCCTGAAGAGATTTGAGAGGAAGTCAAATTGCCTAGATTGATATTTGAATTTGGAGTCGTCGTGGTTGTTGTCGTTGTAGAATTAGTGGAAGTTTTTGTCTTCACAGTACTAAGATCTACGCCGGTTTTATCTTTTACCACTTTGAATATATCGTTGATTTGTGCCTGAGCAGAGATTGAAAATAATAAGCCGGCAGCTAAGAAAATCGTTTTTTTCATTATTTATAATTTTATACAAATTTAGATGATTAATTTGATGCATTGTTAAATGTGGCTCTCAAACTAATTTTTACAAATGTTGTTTTTTTGTAGAATCCCGCAGCCCGACTTGAGTGGATCCCGATGTAAAATCGGGAGGGAACGGAAGGCGGAAATAGCTGCCCAAATTATTAAAATATCAATTCTGATTTCTCAATATGACATCGTACAAATCCTGTCTTCTGTCGGTCAAAGTTTTCACGGCACCGTTGTAATGAAGCTCTTTTAATAAGTTCAAATCAACATCTACAATGATGGTCATTTCCGTATTAGGCGTCGCTTCACCTTTGATGGCATTGGACGGAAACGCAAAATCCGAAGGCGTGAAAACCGTCGCTTGACCGTATTGAATGTCCATATTGTTCACGCCTGGCAAATTCCCAACGCAGCCTGCAATCGCAACATAACACTCATTTTCGATGGCTCTTGCCGCCGCGCAATGGCGAACGCGAGTGTAAGCATTCTGTGTATCTGTTAGGTAAGGCACAAAAAGAATTTTCATTCCCTGATCTGCCAGTAATCTTGGTAGTTCCGGA
This sequence comes from Epilithonimonas sp. JDS, assembly GCF_021261315.1. Taxonomy (GTDB): domain Bacteria; phylum Bacteroidota; class Bacteroidia; order Flavobacteriales; family Weeksellaceae; genus Epilithonimonas. The sequence continues at coordinate 278,268 of NZ_JAJSAX010000002.1, read as the reverse complement.
AACTCCACATCATAGCAGATGATGACACCAATTTTTCCGCAGTCTGTGTCAAAAACTTTGATCTCGTTGCCGCCAGTCATTCCGTAATATTTCTTTTCGTTCGGTGTGATGTGGATTTTTCTGTACTCGTCAATTTTTCCGTCTCTGTGAAGCAGATAACTCACGTTGTAAAGTTTTCCGTCTTCGAAAATCGGCATACTTCCGGAGATGATATTCACGTTGTAACTGATCGCCATTTCGGATATTTTTTCTTTGATTTCTTCCGTAAGTTCAGATAGTTTTTCCATTGATTCTCTTTCATTCAGATGATTGAAAGGGGCGAGTAGAGGTGTGTTGAAGAGTTCCGGAAACAGACAGAAATCTGATTGATAACCTGCAACAGCATCTACGAAAAACTCAACTTGCTTGTAAAACTCTTCAATATCTTTCAAAGGTCGCATCTGCCATTGGATCAGCCCAAGACGAATCACGCTGTCCTGCATTGTATTTTTCTTCGCTGTGTAGTAGATGTTGTTCCATTGCAGAAGTACCGCATACTCTTCGGATTCTGTGTCGCCTTTCAAATAACCTTTCAGGATTTTAACCGGAGAGAAATTATTGCCGATCTGGAAACTTAAAACCGGATCAAAAATTTCTTTGTTTCTGACTTTTGTGATGTATTCTCGCGGTGTCAATTCCGAGCTGTACAGATGATAATTGGGAATTCTTCCACCAACGATGATTGATTTTAAATTCAGGATTTCACAGAGTTCTTTTCTGGCATCATACAATCTTCGGCCAAGTCTCAATGCTCTGAAATCAGGATCTACAAACACTTCGATGCCATAGAGTACATTGCCGATGTTACTGTGCGTATTGAAAGATTCATTGCCGGTAATCTCGTTGTAAGTATGCTGATCGCTGTAGAGTTCGTAATTCACAACGATGGATAATGCAGCGGCGGCCAGTTTTCCATCCACGATAATGCAGATTTGTCCCTCTGCAAAAATGGAAGTCAGCTTTTGAATGTTCCTTTTGCTCCACACGTTGTCATCAATTTCCGGATAGGCTTTTTGCATGGCTTCTGCCAGTTCATCATAATCATCAACGGTTAATTTTCTAATTTCTACCTGCATTACTGATACTTTTCTATTAATATTTGTTTTAGTTTTTTCATTCCTTCCGTTGCCGAGGCTTTGAAATAATTCTCATTTCGGGTGAATGAATTTGGATTTTCGAGGTTTGGATCGATCACAAAAACTTCGCAATGACCTGGAACATATCTTACGACAGAAGCCGCAGGATAAACCTGCATTGACGTTCCAATGACCAAAAATAAATCGGCTTGTGAAGCAATCTCAATCGCATTGTCCATCTCTGGAACCATTTCGCCAAACCAGACAATGTGAGGGCGAAGTTGCGAGCCATCCGTATGAAGATCGCCTAAATGAATATCTTCTTCCCAATCCAAAATGTCATTTTCATTATCGACCGCTCTAGCTTTCTTGAGTTCGCCGTGAAGATGAATGATGTTGGTGGATCCGCCTCGCTCGTGAAGGTCGTCCACATTCTGCGTGATGATGTGGACATCAAAGAAATCCTCCAGTTCTGCAAGCAATTTGTGAGCCGCATTGGGTTCTACATCCTTCAGTTGTTTCCTTCTGGCATTATAAAAATCTAAAACTAACTTCGGATTTTTTGCAAAACCTTCGGGCGAAGCTACATCCTCAACACGGTGGTTTTCCCAAAGTCCGTTGGAATCACGAAATGTTTTGATGCCGCTTTCCGCTGAAATGCCTGCGCCTGAGAGCACCACTAATTTCTTTTTCATCATTTTAAAATTTTCTTTAAATATAATGAATTTTCCACCGCAGCTGTTCCCCAAGTATTGTTGAACATAATGTAGTATTCCTTTTTTGTTTTCTTAATCTTTCCAGCAAGATCATTTAAAAATTCTTCTGAGTAAGGCGATTTGTAAAGAGTCGGTTTCCCGTGGAGGCGATAATATCCTACGTTTGGATTTGTGACAATGATGTCCTCAGGAAGATTGCTCGGAAAACTAGTTCCGCTGAATATCCATTTTTTATTTTTGAATATTTTTAAAACATCGTCACTCCACCAGGAATTATGACGAAATTCTACAACAATTAAAAAATCATCAGGAAGATTTTCATTAAGCCAAATCAAATTCTCTGACGTTTTGTGAAACGACGGCGGGAACTGAAATAAAAAGCCAGCCAACTTCTTTCCAAGATTTGTTTTGATGTAATTACAGAATGCTAATATCTCTTCTTTTTTATTTTCAAAAGGTTTTTGATGAGAAATAGTTTTTGGAATTTTAATAAAAAATTTAAAATCATCCGGCGTTTCATCTACCCATTTCTGAAGTGTTTTCACAGTGGGTTTTCTGTAAAATGTGCTGTTAATTTCCACAATATCAAAAGTCTGAGAATAGAGTTTCAGGAAATCTTTGTTCTGTGAATAAGCCGGATAAAGTGAGCCTTTCCAGTATGCATTGTAAAATCCGGAACAGCCGATATGGAAATTTGTCTCTGTAGTTTTCATATTTACTATTGATTAATTTTTATGCCAATCCGCATTATATCAGTGGATTAAAATCAATATGATATTTATCATACCAAATTAGTATGAAATAAATTTGGATGGATTAAACCGAAGACCCTACTTTTGCGCTGTGATTACGAATTGCTGTCATACTTATTAAGAAAGACCGAGGGAACTGACCTATTGACGTCTTAACAACCTGCCGAAAGGAAAGGTGTTGCATTCAGCCTTTGAAAAAAGGAAAGATAAGTTTAAAAGTTTTTATTATTGGACCAAACGTATCCTTATATAACTTCTTCCGGACTTGTCTGGGAGAAGTTTTTTTATTTATAAAACGTAAAATTTAGAATATATGAACAAAGTAACTATTATTAATTCAGGGAAAGGGATTGCGCTCACAGCAGCGGTGATTTTCTTTTCCGGGATTACATTTGCACAGGCTCAGGAAATAAAACCTGTGAAGGATTCTGCATCAGACAAACAAATTGAAGAAGTGGTCCTTGTGGGATCCAGAAGTGGCGGAAGATCAAAAGCAGACAGTCCGGTGCCGGTAGATGTTTTCAATCTGAAGGACATTCAGCAGACTTTGCCGCAAACCAACATCAATCAAATCCTTAATACCATTGCACCTTCTTTTACATCTACGATTCAGACCAATGCAGATGGGTCGGATCATTCAGATCCTGCTCAGCTGAGAGGTTTGGGGCCAGATCAGACTTTGGTTTTGGTTAATGGAAAACGAAGACACACTTCTGCATTAGTTAATGTGAATGGTGCGCCGGGAAGAGGAACTGTTGGAACTGACCTTAATGCAATTCCGGCATTTGCACTTTCCAGAATCGAGGTTTTGAGAGACGGTGCATCAGCTCAATATGGTTCTGACGCTATCGCAGGTGTGATGAATCTTCAATTGAAAAGAGATACAGGAAGATTAACAGGACAATTGAACTACGGAGGCTATTTGACTAATGCAGCTAAGGATCACACAGGAAACTACGACGGTCAGCAGTATCAGTTGGATTTAAATTACGGAAATAAGATTGGAAGCAAAGGTGGTTTTTACAACCTAACCTGGTCTTCCCAATTCCGTGATCCTACCAGAAGAGCGGGAACGGAAAGTGGAAGTATCTACAACGCCTACAATGCGATTGAGAAAAGAGCTGCGGAAAATGGCGTGAATCTTTCTTCTTATTTTAATAATATCGGGAATTTGAAAGGAACACCAGGCGAACAGGAATTTGTAAACCTTATCCATCAATATTCTCAGGGTGTAAGTTATTTTAATTCAATTGCTCAGGCTAATAATACGACATTACAATCTAATATTCAGGGTGCGTCAACGATTACCGCTTTGCAAGCTTTGCTGGGCGCAAATGTGACCGATAATGAACTTGCTTACAGAGGACAGACCAGAAATGACTTCAACATGCAGGTCGGACAGTCCAAACTGAATAACCACCAGCTCTTCCTGAACGCAGAAGTACCATTGGATGATGACTGGAAAGTTTATACTTTCGGCGGCTATTCCATCAGAGATGGCGCTTCCGGCGGTTTTTACAGACGACCAAATCAGGCAAGGACATTTACAGGACTCAACATTGACGGTTATCTTCCGGAGATTCATACCAAAATTCAGGATGTTTCTTTATCTGCGGGGATCAAAGGAAAATGGGATGGCTGGAATGTAGATTTCAGTAATACTTTCGGACAAAACAGTTTTGATTACACGATTGAAAATACAGGCAATACAAGTTTGAGATTTAATTCTCCAAATACGTTCAAAGCAGGTGGATTGCAGTTTTTGCAGAACACAGTTAACCTGGATTTCAGCAAATCGTTTGACCTTTTGGAAGGGGTTAACGTGGCTTTCGGAGCAGAGCAGCGTCACGAGAATTTCAAAATCAATCCGGGAGAAGAAGCGTCTTACACGGCTTATGATATCAATGGAAACCCGCAGACGCCTACAACGCCAAGCTCTTTGAAGCCAACCGATTTCTTTGGAGCTCAATTAGCAGGAAGTTCTCAGGTATTTTCAGGTTTCAGAGCAGAGAATGCAACCAACAGAAACAGAAATGCGTATGCCGGATATGCTGATGTAGAATTCAACTTTACCAACTGGCTTTTGGTAGATGCAGCAGTACGTTATGAGGATTATTCTGATTTTGGATCAACGTTCAATTACAAATTGGCATCCAGAATTAAACTTTCAAGCGATCTTAATTTCCGTTTCGCAGGCTCCACAGGTTTCCGAGCACCATCGATTCATCAGATTTACTATAACACAACTTCAACATTATTCACAACCCTTCCTGCAACTCCGGAAAATCCCAATCCTCAGCCGACTTTGGTAGAGGTAGGAACTTTTAGCAACGATTCTGCGGTTGCGAGAGGTTTGGGAATTAATAAGCTGAAACAGGAAACTTCAAAATCTGTTAGCACTGGTTTTACCTATAAAATCCCATCATTGAATTTGAATATTACAGCAGATGCTTATTTCATCAGAATCGATGACAGAATTGTGTTGACGGATCAATTTGCAAGACCTACAGATGCACAGATAACAACAAACCCGAACTTGCAGGCGGTGAGAGATGAATTGGACAGAAATAATGTGAACGCTGCTCAGTTTTTTGCAAACTCTATTGACACAGAAACAAAAGGTTTGGATGTCGTGATCAGCCATTCTTACAAAAAGGAAAGCTTCAGATTCAACAATGATTTTGCGATCAACTTCAACAAGACTCAGAAAGTTGGCGATATCCACGCTTCTGATTTGTTGAAAAATGCAGGATTGGAAAATACCTATTTCTCGGAGAAATCCAGAATTTATTTAGAAGATTCAGTTCCGAAAGTAAAAGCGAGTTTGTCTCACAGTTTAACGTGGAATGATTTCGTTTTCTATCTGAGAAACACTTATTACGGCAGAGTTCACGGTGCTGACAGCGTTGACCTGAATGGTGATGGTGTAGCTTTGCTAAACGAGCACCAATTGATTTCTGATAAAATCGTGACAGATTTGTCTGTAGGTTACAACATCAGCAAAAATTTCAACTTGACGGTTGGAACCAATAACTTATTTGATATTTATCCGACCAAAAACGTTACGGCTTCTACCAATAATGACCAGTTTATCTATTCCCGTTCGACTTCTCAGTTTGGACAGAATGGAAGATATGTGTTCAGCAGACTGACGGTATCATTTTAATCAGACGATTTTTTTAAGGTTTTATATTTGTTTTGAAACGGCATCGGGATTTTTCCGGTGCCGTTTTTTATTTTTGAAACCACAAAAGTCACAAAAGTTTATAATTAAATTTTATGCAGATGAAAGTTCAAAAAAATTTTCATTAGATTTACTTTTTTGCTCTTTTCAATCATCAGTTTAACAATTTCCTTTTGTGACTTTTGTGGTTCAAATCAAATATCCAGCTTCGCATTATTCAGTCTCAAAGAATTCAGGATTACGGAGACCGAACTGAAACTCATTGCTGCGGCCGCAATCATCGGACTCAATAAAATGCCGAAGAAAGGGTAGAGCAATCCTGCGGCGAGCGGAATTCCCAAAACGTTATAAATAAAGGCGAAGAACAAATTTTCTTTGATGTTTCTCAATAATTTTTCACTGAGGATTTTCGCTTTTGCAACGCCGAGAATATCGCCTTTTACCAGAGTGATTTCTGCACTTTCAATCGCCACATCAGTTCCTGTTCCCATCGCAATTCCGATGTTGGCTTGTGCCAAAGCTGGCGCATCATTGATTCCGTCGCCTGTCATTGCCACGATTTTTCCTCCACTTTGAAGTTTTTTGATCTCGTTCATTTTATCTTCAGGAAGACAATTGGCTTTGAAGTTCTTGATGCCGAGTTCTTCAGCTACAGCTTTTGCGGTGTTTTCATTATCGCCGGTCATCATGATCACTTCGATATTCTGACTTTGAAGAAATTGAATGGCTTGGTTTGATGTTGGTTTGATTTGGTCGGAAAAACTTAAAAATCCCAGCACTTTTCCGCCTTTTGCCAAGTAAGAAATGGTTTTCGCTTCGTTTTGTTTTGCAATGACTTTTTGTTTTAAATCTTCCGGGACATTAATATTAAAATGTTTTAATAAAGATTCATTTCCCAGCAGAATTTCTTCTTGATTAATGATTCCTCTCACGCCTTTCCCTGAGATATTTTCAAAGTTTTCTACTTTATCAAACTTGTCATCCTGAGCGGAGTCGAAGGATTTTTTAAATTGATTCAAAACGGCATTGGACAATGGATGTTCGGAATTTTGATTGAGTGAAGCGGCTAGTTTCAGGATTTCATTTTGATCTGCGTTTTCAAAAGTCTCTATGTTTTCTAAGCTTGGTTTACCTTCAGTCAACGTTCCGGTTTTATCGGTTATGAGCACATTGATTTTGTGCATTTCTTCCAAGGCTTCAGCATTCTTGATTAGGATTCCATTCTGCGCACCCTTCCCAATTCCGACCATCAGACTCATAGGTGTTGCCAATCCGAGAGCGCAAGGGCAAGCGACAATCAAGACAGCAACGGCGTTTACAAAAGCATAAGTTAATTTATTTTCACCTCCGAAAATATACCATAAAACAAATGTTAAAACAGAAATCGCAATCACAGTCGGAACAAATATCCTGGAAACTTTATCGGCAAGTTTCTGAATTGGTGCTTTGGTTCTGCTGGCATCATTCACCATTTTGATGATCTTGGAAAGCAGGGTTTCGTCGCCTATTTTTTCAGTTTTCATCAGGAAAGATCCGTTGCCATTGATGGTTCCGGAAGTAACTTTATCGCCGGATTTTTTCTCTACAGGAATCGGTTCGCCCGTAATCATCGATTCATCGATATTGGAATTTCCTTCCGAAATCGTTCCGTCCACAGGGATTTTTTCGCCGGGTTTTACTCTTAAAATATCATTGACTTTAATTTCGGATAAAGCAACTTTCTTCTCATTTCCATTCTCAACCAGATTGGCGGTATCAGGCGATAGGTTCATCAATGCTTCAATGGCTTTCCCGGTTCTTTGGTGCGCACTGGCTTCCAGCATTTGTCCCATTATCACCAAAGTCAGGATCACACAAACAGACTCAAAATAGAGTGGAACAGAATCGCCGTGAGCTAATTCGTGAGGCAAAATATTTGGATTTATTAATGCAACCAAACTGAAAATTAATGCCGCTGCAACACCCAAAGCGATTAATGAAAACATATTCAGATTCCAGGTTTTGAAAGAAACCCAGCCACGCTTCAGGATAAACCAGCCTGCGTAGAAAATGACAGGAATCGATAATATTAATTCCAAAATCGCCTGAACCTGATGCGAAAATGGCCATTCAATCCACATTCCGCCCATTGATAAAATAAAAACCGGAACCGAGAATGCGACGGAAATCCAAAATTTTCTTTTCAGGATTTTGTACGTTTCGTCTTCGTGATCATTGTTTTTGGAAGGTTTTGGGACGAGATCCATACCGCAGATCGGACAATTGCCGGGTTCGTTTTGGGTAATTTCCGGATGCATCGGGCAAGTATATTCTGTGGCCTTCTTTTCGGGAATCTTTACGAGATCCATTCCGCAGACCGGACAGCCAATGTTGGAATCGTAAACCTTGTCGCCTTCGCAAAACATTGGGCAATAGTATTTTCCTTCTTGATGGGTGTTTGGTGTATGGTTTTTGGTGTTTTGCTGTGTGTGTGAACTTCCAGCTTCCAGCTTCTGACTTATGACCAAATCTTCTGTGATTTCCTCCAAATGCATATGACAAACCGGGCAACCGGAATCTGATTCGTAGGTTTTGTCACTTTCGCAGAACATGGGGCAAAAGTATTCACCGATTTTATCTTTGAAACTTTCCGGAAGATTGGTTTTGGAATAGGTCTTCGGTTTGTTTCGTTGGTCTTCTCTTTCTTCAATCGGAACGAGAAACATATTGCAGACCGTACATCGGCCTTGCTTGAAGTAGAGTTTCTCGCCTTCGCATTCCATCGGGCAATAATAGACGGAACTTGGAGAAATTCTTTGGTTTGGGTGAAGGTTGTCGTGATTATGGTGAGTGTGGTTTTCCATTATTTGAAATTTACAATTACAAATTTCTGAAAAATAGAATGGAATGTGTTGTAAATAAATGGAAAGATGTTATATCCAATTAAAACAAAAACCTCCAGAAATGTCTGAAGGTTCATTCTATACTAATAAGATTGAAAAATCTGTCGTTTATTTTCTCGGTTTCAAAGAAAGATTGTCCAAATAAACGGCTTGATGCACGCCATTCAGCATTACTTTTAGACCCAAATTGCTGTCTTTTTTCAATGAGATGTTGAATACTTTTTTGTCTTTTCCAATTTTCACAGGTTTTGCGATGGTGGCAAAAGTTTTAGGGTTTAAAGCGTTTTGGATGGACAGGATTTCCAAAGTTGTTTCTCCTCCATTATCCGTCACATCAAGGCTTAGCGTGTAGTTTCCCGCTTTGATCTTTGGTGTGATGAGGTACATATTTTCTTTTGGATCATTCATAGAATAGAAGATGATCTTCTTCTCACTGGCGTACAGCATTGCTTTTCCTTTCTGAACAGACCAACAGGAATTGATGTCTTTCCAGGTGTCAAAATTTTCTGTCAGCGTGGAAACTGTTTTGCACTGAGCGTTGGCGATCATCAATCCTCCTAAAGTGAGTATGCCTCCGAATATTAGTTTTCTCATTTTTCGATTAAATTTAATGAGGTAAAAATAGTTAAAAAAGACGGTGTCGCAAAGTTATTTTTAATGAATCTAAATAACTTTATGGTCTTAACTAGATATTTATTTCAAAAGATTTAATTCGATCAGATTATTGTCTTTTGCAAGTCTTTCCATCCACTGCTGATTCAGTTCCTTTATAATTTCGGCTGAAGTTCTGAATTTGCCTTCTGAGTCTCGTTGGTCAGGAATAATGCTTGCTAAACCTGCAGTAGGGTTTTGACGGAAATCTTTAAATTTTTTAAGGAATTGAGTGTTATTAAGTTCAAATTCTTTGTAGCTACCCAAATTCGGATAGACGAATTGTTCCTGACCAGACTTGATTCCTTTCATCTCAAAAACGTGATTTTTATTACTGTCTTCCAGTTTTAGAATTAAGCCCGGTAAACCTTTGAATTTGTAAGGGCCGTCGGGAATTGGGATTTCTTTCGTAAACCAGGCTGTCCATTTTCTGCCTCCAAATTCTGTCGTCGCTTTTTGGACATCGTAATTCAGGATTTTGGCAAACTCATTGGTCAGCTTCCAATCGAACTGGACATCTTGTTTCACTTTGTATTTGTCCCACACCACGAATGTGTTATAAACGATCTGATTAGAATTAGGGTATTTTATAATTCTGTCATTCACCGTTTCCTTGTCCGGAGCCGGTGCAAATAAACCTTTATTCACAGCAACCAGCATTGTAGAATCTATGGAATATCTTTCAAAACTATAAAATTCGGATCTGTCTTTCTGGATATTCAGAACCATCATTTCGGTGCGGATATCCGCTTTGTTAGTGGAGTCGGGAATGAACTTGTATTCGTAGAGAAATTGTTTGTTTTGCCCGAAAGTAAAATTGAATAAAAAAAGTAAAATTAAAATGTAAATGTTTTTCATTGTCAAAAGTTTTTGTTGAAGTAAATATAGCTAGATCCGCAGCCATTTTTCCTCACAAAAATTCACAAACTTTGTTAAATAAAACTTATAAATAATCTATTTACTCTTGTTGATTTTATTCTTTGACTTCTCATCAATTTCATTCTTCCAAAACTTTTTTCAACTCTTCCACAACAAATTTCATCGTCGGAAAAGCTCTCTCACTTCCCGCACACCAATCGGCCCCAAGATGACCCACATTTGGCTGAACATATAAAACTGAACTCACGCCAGCATCCAAAAGTTTCTTATGATAACGTTCGCCTTCATCACTGATTCTGTCGTGCTCTGCGACTGCTATGATGGTTTTAGGAACTTTCGTAAAGTCTTTTGCCAGAAGAGGCGATATGCGGAGATCATTGGTGTTGTCTGTTTTATGCAGATACCAATCAATGAAAAAACCGTAAGCAGAATAAGAATCTGAGCCATTCGAAAGATCCAAAGCAGGATCTACAAGTACCTGCGCCGTTACAGGGATTGGTTTTTCCACCGAGGCATTCATCAAACAAAGCGAAGCAACCAATTGTCCGCCTGCGCTGTCGCCGATCAATATGAGTTTCCCATCGCTGTTGAGTTTTTCGCTGTTGGACGAAATCCATTTCATAACTGAGTAGCTGTCATCAAAAGCAGCAGGAAATTTGTATTCCGGCGCTCTTCTGTAATGGACTGCCACAACAATTGCTTCGGTATGATTGGCGAGATAACGGCAGATGTTGTCGTGGGTTTCCAGATCGCCGGCTACCCAAACTGCGCCGTGAACGAGATAAATGATGGGCAACTTCTTTCTAGGATTGGGATTATAAATCCTGATGGGAATAGAATCTACAAACTTATTTTCGACGAATGTTACAGATTCCGGTTTCACATTCAAATCTGTGATGCTTTTTGCTATTGAGACACGAACTTCATCCGGCGTCGGCATTTGGTTTTGTGCTATCAACAATGCGGATATGGAGAATAGGAGAGAAGTCAGTATTTGTTTCATCTTTAGGAATTATGTGATTCAAATTTAACTTTAATTCCGCAAGATTATTAAACTAATTTCTCTTCCTGAATTTTAAAAATCGTTTTGTTAGTAAAATCATTTAAAGCCAGCAATATCACAGTTTTGTGAAGTGTCGAGAAATCTTGATGCGACAGATGTTTTTAAATTATCTCTGGCGGAACTTTTCTCTCATTTTGGTCATCGGGATCTCAAAATATTTGTAAATAAGAATTGACATTAAAATGACAAGCGCCCAGTAAAATCCATATCTAACAACCATGATAATTTTATAATTGTCTGACAGATATTCCCACGGAATTGCATTAATCATAAATTTTTGGATCAGTGTGTAGTTAATCAGATACATTGAATAAGATATCAAACTGATGTAAGTTATTACTCTAAACAATAATCCACCTTTAACAGCTTTAAACTCGTTGAGAAACGGCAACAACATTGCTGTGGCGGCAGAAACAAGGGTAAAACTGAGAACGCAGGCGTAGAAACTGCTAATTGGTATATATTGTGAAAGGTAGAATCTTTCGAATAAAATAAGAGCAACGCCAATCACCAGGAGCAATTTCTTATGCCTGATCCAACTTTTGTAATGGTAAAAGTGACAATACGCAGCTAAAACGCCAAACATAAGACTGTCCAATCTTGTGATGACCTGTTTTCGGAAAAATATATCCCAGCCCGAAATATTCAAATCTGATAGCGAGAAATATCTGTAACTTCTGAAAAGAGTTACGGACACAATTATCAGAAGACAACTTACTAATATTGCTGTTCTTTGGGATCCTTTAAATGTGAAAGACAGCGTCATTATCAATAAAGGCAGTATGAGATAAAACCATTCCTCTACACTCAAACTCCAGGCTTCGGGAAAGAAATGAGCAGGATGTGGTGTATAAATATTTTGCGAGAAATAGAAATATTTCAAGGAATCTCTAAAACTGAAATTTGGATCGTAAAGAGTGTGTAATAGTACAAGGACTGTAAGTATCAGGAAATAATTTGGTATGGTTCTGAACCATCTTCTGATCCAGAAATTTTTGATGACTTTGCTATTGATGCCTTTATTATTGATCAGCTTAATAAGAATTCCTCCAATTAAAAAACCACTCAGTACAAAAAAGATAGACACTCCATCAAACGCAAAATATTCCGTTATTTTTTTAATTTTATCAGAGAGAAGCGTTGCGGCGTGCGAAATTACGACTGACATAATAGCGAAAAATCTCATAATGTCCAGACCGTAGATTCTGTTAACATCAATCTCGATTCTGAATAGTTTTTTCATCGTTTGATAGTTTTTTAATGTGGCAAATTTAAAAATATTAAAATTTGTTTGTTAAAAAAATATCCTGTAACCAAAGTTTTTTCAAGTTTTCCTGAACGAAATAATCTCTTTGCCATTAAAAACAATCACAGCTAAAAATATCAAAGCGTAAGCGAAAATCTGCAATGCGCCCAAAGGTTCGTGGTAAACTATGCCGGACAAAGCAAACGCAATAATAGGATTGATGTTCAGAATCATCCCAACCTTTGAGGAACTGATGCCAGAAAGTGCAAAAAGATTCAGTAATAATGGGACTATCGTGTACATCACGGCAATAATCTCAATGTAAACGTAAAACTTAAAATCGGTAATGAAACTTCCGGAATAGGCCGGGAAAAATGGCAGCAAAATCAAAGCTGACAGAAGAATGTGAAAATTAAGAATCAAAAACTTATCAAACTGCTTGTTCTTATTCTGACTCACAAGATAAGCGGCGTACGTAAACCCAATGAGACTGCTGTAAAACATATCAATCATATTGGCATACGACAGCAAAATACATCCTGCAAGACTTAGGAAAACCGACAGCCACTGGAGTTTCGAAAGTTTATCTTTCAGCAAGAAATAAGCGAGGATTGTCGTGATAATCGGACAGACCAAATATGCTACCGAAGTCGCCCGCACGCTCACGTGGTTCATTACATAAATAAATGAAAACCAGTTTGCCGTAAGTAAAATGCTGCTGCCAATATTCAAAACTATCAGATCTCTTTTGCTTTTTTTGGATATGGATTTGAAATAGCTGAGGTTTTCCGTCAGTGTTTTTCTTTTAAAAAGAAGAGAAACCACCGTCATTATTATTGCACAACTGAACACGCGATAAAAAAGAATATCCGACGATGCAAAAGAATGAAGTGGTTTTAAAACGAGACTGAAGGTGCCCCAAAGTGTGAATGCAGTGATGGCAGCGAGATAATATTTAAGATTGTTCAAATGGTTGTTTCTTTTGGAATCATTTGCAAAAGTAGAGAACTTTTGTTGAATCTTGCCTGCTTAAAAAGTGCTTTTTAACTTATTTTACTTAATTCATTTGCATCTTGTATTGCTCCAATTGCTTCAAAAATTTCGTCTTGATTTTGTTTGTTTTTCCATCCTTTCGCAGACAATAGATTTCTTATTTCTTCCTCTGTTTTATTCTTGACAGCATTATAAAAAGCAAAATCTATTACTTCTGCTGGAATTCTTTCAATTTTATATCTTGTAACAATGGATGCTAATCTCACATAAGAGATAAGATAAGTCAGACCAATCTGAATTATCCAACTTATAATTAAACCAATCCAAGCAGTGTCTAAGTCTTTAATTTTTAGTCCGGCTTGAAGTCTCATAATAATGAAATTAAAAAAGCCAATTCTTTCATAATTATTTTCTCGTAAAATCAGTTCATATTGAAGATACTGATTTAAGATATATGTTGATAAAATTGTCCCAGCTAGAACATAGAGCAATTTATTAAAATCAACAAAATTTGAAAGTTTGATTAGATATTTATAGGAAAAAGTTATTGCTATTGCAATTAAAACTTCGAAAAGTCCAATAATATATTTTCCGTTTACCGAAACTGTTGCGAGTAAATAGCCTAATATTATTGCAATTACAGCGGAGCCAATTATTACAATTGAAAATTTAGGGATTTTTGACTTCTTTTCTTTGGGTAAATTTTTTGGAATTTCATAATTATCCCAATTTTGTTGTTTTTCTATTTCTTTCTCGAGTTCTTTAAGTGCGTTTCTATCGTAACTTTTTTCAATTTCTTTAAAAACAAAAATAAATAATTTTACTCTTTTAGAATTTCTCCCGTTATCCCACATTTCATTCCCTAAAGATTCACTTTTAACAGTGATTTTCCCATACTCAAAGTTAACACTGATGCCTTCCGTAAATTGAGAAAATCCTAATGAACTTTCCTTTCTTTTAGCTTGAATTGTATTTGCATTTATGTAACCAATTTCCCAGTCAAGTTTTTCAAAAACGTCGTTAGCTATTGAGATAAAAGCTTTTTCGCTAACTTGCGTTCTAAAGTCCTCTTTATATTTTGGTGTAAAGCTGAAGCTGTGTTTCTTTTTTATTGATTTTTCAAATGATCTGAATTCTTTTTCCATTTAATTTTTGAATGATTATTTGTTTTATAATATCCAAAATTAAGCATTGACTAAGAATTCTAAACAATTTCAAATCATTTTTAATCAATTCCGATTTTAAAATCTTTACAATCGATGAAAATACTGTTCTTCAAAAAGATCTTGTTTCCAAGCATTCCCGTCATTCCCGAGAATTTCATCAGTGAAAACTGTGCATTGGAAAAACCTTCTACATAGGTGATTTCCTCCACAGGAATTTCCTGGTTTTTGAATCTGATATTTTGATGGCAGTTCGCGGTGTAAGTGGTCAAAATATTGTTCCAGCTTCTGGATTTTTCGATTTTCACTTTGGAACTTTTTGATTTCAGATTTTGCCATTCTTCTTTGTAAGTCAGAAATTCGTAAGCGCTGGTTCCGGAATCGTACAGGAATTTCCGTTCTTCACCTTTCAAAACTCCGGGAATAATGATTTTTCTCTTTTTGAATTTAAAATCGACGAGGTTGTTTTTGAAATTTTTAGGAACGTTTTTTAGATTTAGAGTAACATAACTTTCCTTAAAATTAATCACGGTTTTTCTGTCTTCCAGAATATCTGCGCCAATTGTTCCAATGATTTTTAGAGAATCTGACTGGCCGTCTTTTTCAATATTAAATATTTTAAAATTCGAAGAAGAGATTTGAGTTTTTCCAACGAAGAATGAAGTTTTTGCACGGTCATTATTCGTCTTGATTTCGTTA
Organism: Epilithonimonas sp. JDS; assembly: GCF_021261315.1. Classification (GTDB taxonomy): domain Bacteria; phylum Bacteroidota; class Bacteroidia; order Flavobacteriales; family Weeksellaceae; genus Epilithonimonas. The sequence continues at coordinate 262,925 of NZ_JAJSAX010000002.1, read as the reverse complement.
ATATTTTTGATGGAATTTGAATAAAAAACGGTGTAAGGCGAACCTGTATCAAATTGCAGATAATAAGTTTCCGGATTTCCCGAAAAATGAATTGGGAGAAGCAAAACATTTTTCTCTTTGCCAAGCCAGTTAATGGGAATATTGCCGCTTTCGTTTTTAACTGTTAAATAATTCTTTTCAGGCGTAAACTTCCGGTCAAAATAAATGTAGCCGCCAGCCAACATCAGGATCAAAACGGTGAGAATTCCGAAGGCGATTTTTTTAAAAAGTTTCATTGTCAAATTTTTTCTGCAAGATTCGGATTTTGACATCTTATTCTTATCAAATTTGATATGACAATTTTACGTCAGTTTTATGACTTGTATTATAAGAAGTTGGTTTTCAGTTTGATGCTGAGTTCGTTGTTTTGGTTCAGGCTGATGCCATTTTTGATAATAATAAATAGTTTTAATGAAAGAAAGAGGATCAACGGCACTATGAAAAGCGGAAATTTGATTGAAACAGCTTTTTGAAGAAATGGCGAAATGATCATTAAAACGGAAAGAATCACGGTTAAAATAATATGAACACTGACGATGCTTTTCCCCAATTCTTTGTTCGTAGAATCTTTGGTTTTATAAGTTAAAATTAACGGAAAAATGATGCTGCCAAAGGGAATAATCAATCCGGACAGTGCGGAAAGGTTGATCAGTTTTGCTCTGTCAATGGTAGGGTTTTGTTCGTCAGCTGCAAGCAGTTTTTCAGGTTCAATTTCCAGCGCATTCGTAATGGCTTTCAGCGTAAAACCTTTCGGAATATTTCCAGCCTCAATTCTTTGGATCGTGCGCAGAGAAAGCCCGGACTTTTCCGCCAGTTCGGATTGTGTCAGGTTTTTCTGTTCGCGAAGTATTTTGAGGTTCGGTTGCATCTTAATTCTAAATTTTACCAGTAATTACACCTTATCCAAAGCAATCCGCTTTTACTTAGAATTCAAAAACTGAGTAGGAGAGAAGCCTGTGATTTTCTTAAACTGATTTGATAAATGCTGCACGCTTTTGTAACCAAGTTTAAGTGAAATTTCGGTGAGATTAAACTCTTTGTAAAGCAGCAATTCTTTTACTTTCTCAATTTTCTGAAGGATGAAATACTGTTCCAAAGTTACATTCTCGTTCAGTGAAAATAGTTTGGAAATTGCGCTGTAATCTTTATGTAATCCCGAAATTATAAACTCAGACAGAATAAAATTTTCTGCAATGTCTTCCTCAGAAATCTTTTGGATGATGAGGTTTTTGATTTTCTCAATTTGCTTTTTGGAGGAATCTTCAAGAATTTCAAATCCTGTCGATTTTAATTTGGAATTGAGTGATGCCAAATTATTTCCGGAAACCTGTCCTTTAGTTTCAACTTCACCAAGATCGATGTTTGAAATTTCAATTTTGAGTTCATCAAAAATAGCCTGAACGGCAGAAATGCAGCGGTTGCAAACCATATTTTTGACAGAGATTTTCATATTCAAATTTAGTCAAAATCTGCATACGAAAAAAGCACCACAGATTTGTGATGCTTTTAGAAAATTTAATCTAATTAATTATTTGATAATCAATTTGGTATTTAATTTCTTACCTTCTGATTGTTGGGTGATGATGTAAACGCCAGATTGAAGATTGGTAGTGATTTCATTCTTTCCTTTAATAACGATTGCAGAATGAACCACTTTCCCGCTAAGATCCTGAATCACAATATTTCCTGCATTTTCAGTTTCAAGATAGAAATGGTTTTTGCTCGGGTTTGGATAAATGCTGATTTTGGATTTCGAAAAATCAGAAACAGCCAGGCTTTGGGCACATTTATAAGGCTTGTAGGTCACCGTATTTGCAGTCTGACTTCCGATCACAGCGGCTACCATTGCGTCATCGGAAAGTTCGCCTTCTCTCCAGCAGTTTCCGATTGCACTTACAGCATTTGGTGTGTTGTTGAAAAACGCGACTGTGTTTCCTGCGTTTACGTTGTTTTTGAAAATATTATTCCCTTCATCCGTTGCAGTTCCCAAATCAAGCACAGCATTGCTCAAAATTGTAATTCCCCAAAGATTTCCGCGGATTTGATTGTTTCTTACTGTTACTTTAGAAGTTGCTGTAAGAGAAATTCCGCTTCCGCCAAGGTTGGGCAGATTTTCGCTGTTGTTATTTTCGATGATATTATTTCGGATAATTCCTGTACTTCCTGCACCCTGATGTGTGATTCCATAACGGTTGTCTCTGATTGTGTTGCCCTCTATACGGAATCTGTTAGTACCGCCAAGCAAACCGGAAACCGAAACGCCTCCAGCTTTGATATTCAGCCTGTTGCCGATAATGGTATTGTTTATGACTCTCGTAGAATCTACACCGCCTGGTCCCATATTGATTTGTGGGTAATTGCCGTTCGCATCTGTCGTATTGCCGTAGAAATAATTATTAATGATATCAATGGAAACAGAACCGGATGCGCCGGAATTGATTCCCGCTCTGGAATTCTCAAGAAACTGAGAGTTTTTCACCACGTGTCCTTTTCCCTGAAACAATGCTAATGCCGCACTGCTCGCAACATTCGTGGTTCCTGAATTGTTATTTTTATAAAGAATACAGTTGTCCATCAAAAACGGATTTGCAGTTAGTACGCGCACTCCTCCGCCATATTCGATTCGGGTGTTTTTCATTTCCGCTACAGACCCTTCTTCAAAACGGATGCCTCGGTACGGACTTCCGATGGTGCTTGCAGTGATTGTAAAGTTGGATGCAGTCGTTTTATATTCGCCGTAAACAAAAATCGCAACACCGGAATTCACTTTCAAAGTGGTGTTTTCGTCGATCAGAAGTTTGTCTGTAGCAGCAAGCGTGAGGTCTGCAGTCAGTGTGTAATCTGTTCCGCTCTTGACCAAAACCGTTGGTGCAGCGGCAGATAAACTGGTTAAGGTGTAACTGGTGCCATTGTTAGGTGTTGTAAACTGAGCCTGCAAAAATGCGCAGCTCATTACAAACAAAAGAGTGATTTTTTTCATAAGTCGATTATTTTTCGAATATCAAATTTATTAATGAATTTTCTGTTTAACATAATATATTTGTAAAAAATTGCTAATATGTATTCAGAATTAATAGCGGGAACAATGCGTTGGGGCATTTGGGGTGCCAATCATTCCGAAAGAAAAGTTCAGGAATTGATAGAAGTTTGTCTGGAAGAAGAAATTACGACTTTTGACCACGCAGATATTTACGGCGGCCATACCACAGAAGAACTGTTTGGAAATGCATGGAAAGAAATGAATTTGGACAGGGAAAAAATCCAATTGATTTCCAAATGCGGCATCGTGATGAATTCTGAGAAAAAACCATCAGCGCTCAAATATTACAACTACAGCTCAGATTATATTTTTAATTGTGTTAATGAAAGTCTTAGTAATTTAAAAACGGATTATCTGGATCTTCTACTTTTGCATCGTCCTTCACCATTATTGAATCCGGAAGAAATTGCCAAAGTTTTTGAAACTTTAAAATCCCAAGGAAAAGTAAAGGAATTCGGGGTCAGTAATTTTTCAGTTTCGCAGTTTGAATTACTGAATCAACATTTTCCATTAGCCACAAATCAAATTGAAGTTTCTGTCAATCAAACCTGTTCATTTTATGACGGGACTTTGGATCAACTGATGATGAAAAATATGAGACCAATGGCGTGGTCTGTAATGGGAAATTATTTCTCGGAAAAAACGGATCAAAATATTGTGATCTCTAATGTTTTAAAAGAACTCTGCGGAAAATATAATGCAGATGAAAATCAAATCTTATTAGCCTTTATCCTGAAACATCCATCAAGAATAATTCCCGTTATCGGAACTTCAAAAATTGAAACGTTGAGACGATTAAAATCAGCTTTAATGATTGATTTAGAAGCAATAGACTGGTTCAAAATCCTAGAAGCAAGCTGCGGAAAAGAGGTAGATTAATTAATTTTAAATTCTTTTCAAAAAAAATCTGAAAGTTTCTAATTATTCGAAAATAATTGTAAATTGCACCAAATTATATTTGAAATCAATAATGCATTTTTGTTGTTTTTCCTGATATAATATAAAACAACAGTTAACTTAATTTTTTTTAAAATGAACATTTTTGTTTCAAACATCAATTACGCAACTAAGGATTTTCAGTTGCAAGAATTATTCGAAGAATTTGGAGAAGTAACTTCTGCAAAGATCATTACTGACCGTGACACTGGGAGATCAAAAGGATTTGGTTTCGTAGAAATGGGAGACGAAGAAGGAAAACAAGCATTAGATGCTTTAAATCAGAAAGAATTTAACGGTAAAATACTAAATGTTACCGAGGCTAGACCAAGAGAAGAGAAACCAAGAAGATCTTTCGATAACAACCGTGGTGGTGGTTACGGAGGTGGTAACAACCGTGGAGGTGGTTACGGTGGTGGAGAAAACCGTGGAGGCGGTGGAGGCGGCCGTTGGTAATATCCCTTAACAAAACAAGAAAGCGATCTATTTTTAGATCGCTTTTTTTATGCTCTATAATTTAAAATAGTGCGGAATATTATTTCAATTTATATTTAAAAATGATATTTTCAGGATTCTATTTTTTCCTGATTAACAGATAAGCATTTTCAAAATCTATGGTTGGCGAAGGATTTTTTTTGTGCTTTTCAATGATCAGATTTCCCAATGTCATTTTGAGATGATATTTTTCCAGATCGGCTTCCATTGCCATTTCAGGTAAATTTACTTTTCCGGTTTTCCCTTTGTATTTGGTTTTTAAATCTTTGATCAATGCTGAAAAATCAGCTTCTTCATCAGAATTTAAAATCACTTTGAATTGCGGTTCTTCATCTGTGATCCTGTCGAAGATTTCAAAGGTGTCGTTGCCAATGGTTTTGTCGCTGTGATTGTATCTGTTGAAGTAGAAAACATAATCGTAATCGGTGACATTGATGATTTGTTGATTGGAAATCAGTTCTAATCTTTCGTAGTCGGAAGTGGATCTGTCGGTTTTTTTAATATTCGAAAATTGATCTTTAACAGTAAGATAAAGCGAATATGGATTTTTTGAATGACTAATTTCCCAGGCTAGATTTTCATGCTTTTTAACGTCAATTAATTTTAATAAAGATTCAGTTTCTTTTCGTTTGCCCAAAAATTCAAATTTGTTCGCAATTTCCGTAGCAGTGCTGTCAACAATCCGTCTTTTGAAATCGATTTTTTGATTGTTGTCAAGTAATTTATTTTTAGTTAAAAGTTCCATCAATTGATTTTCCTGACTTCTCTTCGCTACAGAAAATGTATTCAGAAAAGGAATAATCAGCGCAAACAATCCAAATGCAAATAAACTCGTCGGAATGAATTTGATGCTCGCATTTTTATTAATGATAAAATAGAAAACAACCGTCGCCAACCAAATTGAAAGTAAGACTACAAAGTATCTCGGTTCGGTGTAACCATATTCCAAAATCCTCGTGAAAATAGCGGTGAAAAGTAATATTAATAGTGGAATTAATGTAAAATAAAAAATCTTCGAGAACATTTTCACCCAAGATTTCGCCGAGTTTTCTTTCAAAGGATGAACAAGCAAAATTGCTAAAATCCCAACAATCGAGTAGGCGAGGACGAGATAGGAAACCCAACCTCTTGGCAACTCCCAATTAATCAATATTTTCGCTGAGTAAAAATACAGAATAACAACGTATATAATAAGGAGTGGAATCAGAATGTATTGCGTGAAAAATTTTAGAATAACAGGATAAGTGCCTTCTTTTTCCAGATATTCCAAACCTTTTTCATTGAAAAGAGAGAAGATAAAACTGCTCCCGACGATTGAAAAGAAATAGAAAGTCTTTGCAAATACGCGATCACTGAAATTAAAATCAAAAAGTTTGTCAACCGCGACAATTGCCAATTCGACTCCGCCAGTCAGGACGCCTGTGAAAATCGCAGTCAGGACGATATTGATGAAAAGATTCTTGTTGTACTGCCAAAAATCCATCTCGGTTTTCTTTTTGACAAATGCTGCAAATGAAACAAAAAGATGCGAGAGCACAAAAGTCGGAACAATCAGAAAAGCGTAAACTTCCGTGAAATCTTTTTCGAGTTGAGGCAAGAGAAAATAAAATCCGATGAGGAAGAGAATTCCGCCAATTTCCAGCAAAATCTGTTTCCCGATTCTTTGCGAAAGCACCTTCAAACCAAACATCAACGAAATTCCCAATGCGAAAATCAAAGCTAATTTAGTCAGCGTGAAAACTTTTTCGCTGGTACGGAAATTTTCATCAGCTATGAACATCAAGCAAACCGAAGCACCTAAAGCCATCAATAAAACCAAAGGAAACTGCCGAATGGCAAAAGCCGCTTTCCCGAATATTTCGTTTAACTTTTGATTCATAATGTTTTGTGTTTTGGTTAATGGATAAAGTTACTTATTCTTCTTTTTCGATTTTTTATTTTCCTTTTTATCTTTTTTCTTAGATTTTTTCTCTCCGGTAATTTCTTTAATGAACTCCTGAATGTGATTCTCTTCGACATTTTCTTTTGCTGAAATCTTCTTCGGCTTGCCGTCAGAAAACTGTTCAAAATCATGTGGTTTTACATATTTTTCATCAACCAAAACTTTCAGCAATTCGCTTCCGGAATTATCAAAATAGTTTTCCAAGAATCTTTTTAACACAAATTTTTTATATTCATCTAAAACAATCGATGGAGAGTAAAGGTAAATTCGGCCTTGCTTTTCCGTTGTCAGATAATGTTTTTCTACTAAGATTTTCAAGAATGTGGAAACTGTATTCTGATGAGGTTTCGGTTCTGGATAGATATCCATCAGTTCACGGAAATAAATTTGACCTTTGTTCCAGATCAGCTGCATTATTTCTTCTTCAGAAGGCGTTAATGGTTGTAAAATCATAAAATAAATATTTTAGAAAATAATGGCGTTTACCATTACGAGATAAATTAAAGATACAAAAATGGCGATTGCTCCGCCGGACAAAACTTCTTTTGGCGTATGTCTTTTAAGAATCACTCTGGTAACACCGATTAATATGGATAAGAAAAACCAGAAAATTCCAATTGCAGGTTCTATCGTAAAAAACAAAGCCGCAACATAAATATTGAGACTCGTGTGCATAGAACTTTTGATGAAGAAATTACTGACCTGCATCAATATTAATAAGATACAAAGCATAAAAATTGCCCAATCCATTTCTTTATGAAGATAAAAATCTACGGCTAAGAAAATCACGGTTGCAATAATAATGAAGATGTAGAGCGAATGCCGCTGCTTTCGGTTGGAAACATCCATATTGGTGTAATTTCCATTCTTTACATTTCTGTAAATCCAAAGTGCGACAGGAATTATTAATAGAAGCAGAATCGGCAAAAACTTTTTCGACGCTTCTTCCCAAGTGTAATTTTTGTAGCTGTAATAAAAAAAGTAAATCACCAGAGAAACCAACGGGTTGAAGAAGTTCGAAATCACTTTCGACAGGCTGAGAATAAGAGGGTTTTTGATTTCCATTCAGAATAATTTCGAGTTCAATATACAACATTTATCATTTTCTGCAAACCTGCCGATTTGAATTAAATTCAGTGATAATGCAATCGATTGCGCAATTTTGAATATTAATTTGGAGTAAAGGATTCTATTCCTCAAAAAAATATGATAATATGCATACAATAAAGAAATATTTTTTTCTTATTTTTGCTACATATTTCGAAATTACAATGAAAGAATTTTCAAAAGAAGTCTACCTTAAATGGTATGAAGAAATGACGATGTGGAGAAGGTTTGAAGACAAATGCCGTTCTCTTTATCTTAAACAGAAAATCAGAGGTTTCTTACACCTTTATAACGGTCAGGAAGCCATCCCGGCAGGTTTTACCCACGCAATGGACCTTTCCAAAGACAGTATGATCACAGCATACAGATGTCACATCCACCCAATGGCGATGGGCGTTGACCCAAAAAGAATCATGGCAGAACTTTGTGGAAAAGCTACAGGAACATCTCAGGGAATGGGAGGTTCTATGCACATTTTCAGCAAAGAGCACCGTTTCTATGGTGGTCACGGTATCGTTGGAGGTCAGATTCCTTTGGGAGCAGGTATTGCTTTCGGTGACAAATATTTTGACAGAAAAGCGGTAAACATCTGTTTTATGGGTGATGGTGCTGTACGTCAGGGTGCGCTTCACGAGACTTTCAATATGGCAATGAACTGGAAACTTCCTGTAGTATTCGTTTGTGAGAACAACGGTTATGCAATGGGAACTTCTGTGAAAAGAACTGCCAACCACGAAGATATTTATAAATTAGGATTAGGATATGAAATGCCTTGTCTTCCTGTAGATGCGATGGATCCTGAGAAAGTGGCGGAAGCTGCTTACGAAGCGATCGAAAGAGCAAGAAGAGGAGACGGGCCAACTTTCATCGAGGCTAGAACGTACCGTTACAGAGGTCACTCAATGTCGGATGCTGAACCTTACAGATCAAAAGATGAAGTGGCACAATACAAATTGGAAGATCCGATCGAGATTGTGAAACAAAGAATCTTTGATAACAATTGGGCGACCCAAGAAGAATTGGACGCTTTGGAAGAAAAATCAAGAGAGTTTGTAGAAGAATGTGTAGAGTTTATGGAGAATTCTCCATATCCAGATGCAAATCTTCTTTATGACTATGTATATTCCACTCCGGATTATCCATTCATCAACAAATTAGAAAATAATTAATTTTATAAAAAAAATTATGGCAGAAGTAATTACGATGCCCCGATTGTCGGATACGATGACGGAAGGCAAAGTTTCAAAATGGCACAAAAAAGTTGGTGACACTGTAAAAGAAGGTGATATTCTTGCAGAGATCGAAACAGATAAAGCAGTTCAGGATTTCGAATCCGAGATCAACGGAACACTTCTATTCGTAGGAGTAGAGGAAGGAAATGCTGCACCAGTAGATTCTATTTTGGCAATCATCGGTAAAGAAGGAGAAGATATTTCTTCTTTGACCAATGGCGGAGGTGCAAAACCAGACGCTGCTGCTGAAAGCAAATCTGAAGAAGAATCAAAAACGCAAGGCGAATCTACAGATGTAGAAACTGAAAGCACCGACTCAACGAGCGGAGCCGAAGTGCCTGAAGGTGTTGAGGTGATCACAATGCCACGTCTTTCTGATACAATGACCGAAGGGAAAGTTGCAAAATGGCAAAAGAATGTTGGTGACACTGTAAAAGAAGGTGACATCCTTGCTGAGATCGAAACTGACAAAGCTGTTCAGGATTTCGAATCTGAAGTGAACGGAACTTTATTATACCAAGGTGTTGCTGAAGGTGACGCTGCGGAAGTAGATAAGATTTTGGCAATCATTGGCCCTGCAGGAACGGACGTTTCTGGTGTGGTTTCCGGTGGTGGTAAAAAAGCAGCTGCTCCAAAAGCAGAAGCAAAAACCGAAACTAAAACTGAAGATAAAAAAGAAGAAGCTCCAGTAGCTGCATCTTCTACAGGAGAAAGAATCGCGATCTCTCCTTTGGCCAAGAAAATTGCACAAGATAAAGGTGTTGATTTCTCAGCTATCAAAGGTTCTGGTGAGAACGGAAGAATCGTGAAAAAGGATGTTGAAAACTATCAGCCGTCTGCTCAGCCAGCCGCTGCAGCTTCAACGCCGAAAGCGGTTTCTGCTCAGCCAAGCGTAGCATTCACGCCAGGAGAAGATTCTGAAACTGTGAATTCTCAAATGAGAAACATCATCGCGAAGAGATTGGGTGAAAGTAAATTCACTGCACCTCATTATTATCTGACTGTTGAGATCAACATGGATAAAGCGATCGAAGCGAGAAAAGAAATGAACGCTGTGCCGGATACCAAAGTATCTTTTAACGATATGGTGATCAAAGCGGTTGCAGTAGCACTTAGAAAACATCCGCAAGTGAATTCTTCTTGGGCAGGTGACAAGATCATCCACCACGGGAATATCAACGTTGGGGTAGCAGTAGCTGTTCCGGACGGATTGGTAGTTCCGGTATTGAAGAATACAGACTTTATGTCTTACAATGACATCTCTGCATCTGTAAAAGATATGGCTGGAAGAGCGAAAACAAAAGCGCTTAAAGCTAACGAAATGGAAGGTTCTACTTTCTCCGTTTCCAATCTTGGAATGTTCGGAATCGAGACGTTTACATCGATCATCAATCAACCGAATTCTGCAATCTTATCTGTAGGAGCTATCGTTGAGAAACCGATCGTGAAAAACGGACAGATCGTTGTTGGAAACACAATGAAATTGTCATTGGCTTGTGACCACCGAGTAATTGATGGAGCAACAGGTGCTCAGTTCTTACAAACGTTGAGAACTTACCTCGAAAGTCCATTGACGCTTTTATTAGGATAAAAACTTGTTCGAAATATTTTATAAAACCTTTCAATTCTGTTGAAAGGTTTTTTTTGTTTATCAATATGTTTGAAGGATGAGATTTTAAGGTTAGATTTTGATAAAAGTTAAACTCCTATGGAGTTTGTTTACTTTTCGGGTGCATTTATTTCTACAAGCATTTCACTCCTACGGAGCTTTGATTTTTATATATATTATAAGAGCTTATTTAAAAATGATTCAAAAATAAAATTTTCAAAACGTTTTTCTTTCGCGCATAACTAAATGGTGGAAAAATACCTTGAAAATTTCATCAAAATTATTTCCCCAACCCACAGAGAGTAATTGACGAAATTTAAACAAGCTCAATCTTTCTACTTTAAATTGCAATATTAAAACGCTCCGTAGGAGCAATATGTTTGTAGAAAATTTTGATCGAGCAATTTCCGCTCCGTAGGAGTGGTACATTTTTGTTATACTAATGGTAGAATTTCTAATAAAAAGAAATTTGATAGCCTATGTGTTTTTGAAACGCAAACCTGCGTAAGGGATGGAAGTGGTTATCCTTTTTGTCTTTGGATATATTTCAATTTGGATGGAAATCTTTGGGACAAAAAGATATGAACGGACAGCCCGACCCGCTTGTTTTTTGCTGATTGGAAACTTTCGATAAAAATGGAGAAACCTCTGAGCAAAAACAAAGGGTTACGCCCAAATAATTAGCATTTCAATTTGGGATTTGATTATATTTGTGCCGTGAAAAAGCTCAGTTTTTTATTTCTTTTCGTAGGAAGTTTGGTGTTTGGACAAGATCATTTGTCGGGGTTCAATATGATGTCTTTTACGTTCAAAGCGAGTCCGAAATGGATGGCGTATGTAGAGCTGCAGACGAGAGCCAGACGGGATTATACGATCATCGACTACTATGAGACGAAGGGTGGAATTGGCTACAATATCACAAAAAACAATCAGGTTTTTATTGGTGCCGGACGTTACGGAACTTATGAAAAAATGAAAATCTCTCAGGAGGAATTCCGGATGTGGCTACAATATACTTTTACGCAGAGGCTTGGAAAGTTGAAGCTGGATCACAGGGGTAGGGCAGAGCAGCGCTATTTCTATGCCAGCCAAACGGGCGAACATACCAAGGCGAACCGTTTCCGGTACCGATTGAGCGCGACTTTGCCGATCAATAAGGATAAGGTGCAGGAGGAAACCTTCTTCGTGAATGCTTTTGAGGAGATTTTCCTTGGGCCTGTGGATCCGAATTTCAAACGTAACAGGACTTTTGCCGGCTTTGGATATCAGTTTAATAATAGTCTGTCTGTGACTTCGGGTTATATGTTTCAGCGGGAATTTGCTTTGAAAGGTAACGATAATTTTCACTTTCTCTATTTTGCACTCAATTTTACGATTGATGCTACGGATGATGAGAAGGATTTTGTGATCCCGATGGTGGATTAGAAATTCTAAAAACTTTTACCACAAAGGCACATAGCAAAAAAAGGTCAAATAGAAACTTATCTATTTGACCTTTTTATTATGACGTTTAAGAGAATCTATGCGCCTATGTGGTTTATTTTAATATTTCTCAATCAGATAAAGATAGGCTTTCAGATATTTGTTGAAGCGCTTCAAGTCTTTTTCTTCTAGTAATGCAGTGCATCTTGTGAGGTCCATATTGTCGCGCAGGTCATTCAGTTTAACAGCAATCGCCAATGGACTTTTCTCGATTCTTGCGACGAAAGCATCATAATCCAAATGTTCTTCTTCACGTTTTGTCAGACATTCCACGGCTTCCAGAATATGTTCTGGAAAACCTTTTTCTCGGAGAAATTCTAATGGAAATTCTGGGTTGTCCTCCACAACATCGTGCAGTACGCCAACAATCTTTTCATCGATGGTCTTTCCCGCATTCATCACGCGGAAAACGTGTCCTAAGTAAGGCGCATCGTATTTGTCGGTTTGTTTTTTGTGTGCTTTGGTAGCTATTTTTATGGCTTTGTAGAGGAGTTCGTGTGTGGACATTGGTTAATTTGTAGTTTTAAACGGAATTATTAAAGAAATGAAATTTAAAGAAATGCAGAATTTGTGTTTTGTTTATAAAAATGTATTTTTTGCTTCATTTAAAAGATTTTTCAAGTATTCTATATAATATATTCCTGCTTCAGGAATATCTTTAGTAGGTAAATCAAGTTTATTATTGTAAAGTTCAATTTTATAATTTAACTCCACATCTAAATGTTCATTAATGTTAATATAAAATTTTTCGATTGTGCCATCTTCATTTTCAATATTCCATCCGCTGCCGCCTAATTCATCTCCAATAAAAAAGGACTTTGCGTTTGGAGGACGAATGCTTTCAATTTTTTTTTCAAATTCCATTGAATTAAAATTATTAAATTGTACACTACTTGCAAACTTTATATCTCCTTCTTTTAGAACTTCAGAACGCATTTGATAAAAATGTTTTAAAATTGCATCTTTCCCCATTTCTTCAACTTTTGGATTATACCAACCTTCAAAGTTTACAACTAAATTTTTTAGATTTTGTAAAACGTTTGTTACTGCTCTACCAAATACAATTAAATTTCTAAGTCCTGCCATTTTATCCTTTGATGAACTCGAATCTTGATACATTTTTAAACCTAGTTCAGCTGTATATAAAGTGTTTTCTGCATTTTCTAAGACTGATTTTACTGTTTTCATTTTTTAAATTGGTTTAAATTTTTATTCTCAATATCTCAAAAAAAAAATTGTAAATAAAAAAACGCTAATTATTTTTAGCGTTAATATATTAAGTTAAATTCATTTACCTCCCTTTCAACTCATCAAACAACCTTTCCAAAGAACCAAGGTCGGAGATCAAAACCTCTCTCGCCTTCGCACCATTAAAACCGCCAACTACACCAGCCGCTTCCAGCTGATCCATAATTCTTCCGGCTCTGTTGTACCCTAATTTCAATTGTCTTTGAAGCATTGATGTTGAACCCTGTTGTGTCGAAATGACGATTCTTGCCGCATCTTCAAAAAGCTGATCTTTCTCGTTCGGGTCGAAGGCGCCAACTGTTGAACTTCCTTCGTCGCTGGAATATTCTGGAAGAAGATAAGCGTCGGGATAACCTTTTTGTTCGCCTACAAATTCAGCAATTCTCTCCACTTCAGGCGTATCTACAAAGGCACATTGCAAACGGGTCAGATCATTTCCGTTGAAGTAAAGCATATCACCGCGTCCAACCAATTGCTCTGCTCCAGGCGAATCCAAAATAGTCTTGGAATCAACGCCCGAAATTACACGGAAGGCAATCCTCGCAGGGAAATTCGCCTTGATCATACCTGTGATGACGTTTACGGAAGGTCTTTGTGTCGCAACGATCAAGTGGATTCCAATCGCTCTTGCCAACTGTGCCAAACGTGCAATCGGATGTTCAACTTCTTTTCCTGCAGTCATAATCAAATCTGCGAACTCATCGACTACCAAAACGATGTAAGGCAAATATCGGTGTCCGTTTTCTGGATTCAGTTTTCTCTGAGCGAATTTGGCGTTGTATTCTTTGATGTTTTTACAAAATGCATTTTTCAAAAGGTCATAACGCTGATCCATTTCGATACAAAGTGAGTTCAAAGTATTGATCACTTTTGCATTGTCTGTAATGATCGCATCTTCTGTGTCAGGCAGTTTTGCTAAATAATGTCTTTCGATTTTTGAATATAGAGAAAGCTCAACTTTCTTCGGATCCACCATTACGAATTTCAGTTCGCTCGGATGTTTTTTATAAATTAAAGAAGTCAGGATTGCATTAATCCCAACAGACTTTCCTTGTCCGGTTGCTCCAGCCATCAAAAGGTGGGGCATTTTTGCAAGATCGGCCACGAAAACCTCGTTGGAAATGGTCTTTCCAAAAACGATTGGAAGATCCATATCCGCAGTCTGGAATTTCGGAGAAGCGATCACGGATTTCATAGAAACCATCGTAGGGTTTTTTCTTGGAACTTCGATTCCTATCGTTCCTTTTCCTGGCATTGGCGCAATGATTCTGATTCCTAATGCGGAAAGATTCAAGGCAATGTCGTCCTGTAATTTTTTAATTGCTGAAACTCTGATTCCGGCTTCCGGTACGATTTCGTAAAGTGTAACTGTTGGACCGATGGTCGCTTTTATTTCAGAAATCCCAACGTTGAAGGTTTTTAGCAATCCAACAATTCTGTTTTTATTTTCCTCAAGTTCGTCGTGGTTGATGGTAATTTCTTCGTTTCCGTAATCTTTCAAAAGATCGACTGACGGCATTTGGAACTTAGCCAAATCCAATTTATGATCGTACAAACCATGTTTGCTTACAAGATCGTCTGATTTTTGCTGCTCGGCATTTGGAACGTAAACTTCTTCTTTTTTAACTTCAATATTTAAGGTGATATCGTCAGCAGGTTTTACGGCAGGAATATCAAAAATCGGCTTTTCAACAATCGGTTTTTGAATTGGAGCTTCCGTGGAAAGAACAATTTGTTCCGGCTGAGTTTCCTTAATATCTTCAACAAAAGTTGTTTTGTTAGGCGTTTTTATTGGCTCGAAATCCTGTGTTACTTTAATATTGCCAAAATCATTCTCTGTTTTCAAAATGGGCTCGTTGACTGCTAATTTTTCAGTCTTGATTTGATTTTCCAATTCTTCATCAGCCTCAAATTCCTCATCAGAATCCGGCATCAAACCTTTTAATTTGCCGAACGTATTATCATTAATGTCATTCAGTTTATTCTTAATCGAACTTGGTCTCAGGTTAAATTCCAAAACAAAATACAAAGCAAAACTTACCAAAAGTACCATCCAAAGTCCAACGGAACCGATGTAAGATTTAAGATAATCCATAATCTGGTAACCGTAAACACCACCCAAAACACCTTCACCATTCGTCACTGCCCCGAAGAAAATCGGCAGCCAGCAAATGAAAAACAAACTGTGCGAAATGGTTTTCCAAGGTTTGAAATAAGTTTTCTTGAAAATTAAAGTTCCAAAGACCAAAAACAAAAATGCAACGATGAAAGCCGCAACACCAATACTTTCAAAGATGAAAAGATTCCCCAGCCAATCACCGATTTTTCCAAAAAGGTTGGAGGAAACGACGCTTTTGTCCGCCATAGTTCCGGCCTGGCTTTGGTCGGCTTTCCAGTTCATCAGATAAGACACGAAAGAAAGTGCCAGCACGACTGACAATACTACTAAAATAATACCTGAAATGATTCTTGGTTTGGAGATGATTTTGCTTCCTGCAGTTGTGTTTATTTCTTCTTTACTCATTTTAAAAATCGACAATAGATGCAAATTTAATGTTTTTTATCAGTCATATAAATTGTTAATGGATATTTTTAAATTATTTAAAATGATAAAAATTTTACCCATCTAATTTCCAGTCAAAAACCGCTTATTAAGAATGTTTCAAAATAAGCTTGGCGTCTTTTAAAATGACAAAAAACAGTTTTTTTTGATGCCGTTGTGGTTTATCATCCTTATTTTTGTAAACTATAAATTTCAGAATGAAATCGCCAGAACTTTGATTCTTATAAATAACAATTGGCGATGACATTTGATATAAAAACAGTAGATATCTACCTATGAAAAAGATTCAGGATATTCTTATTTCTACGCGAACAATGGCGCTTCTGTTGCTGGTTTTCGCAATTTCTATGGCGGTTGCCACTTTTATCGAAAACGATTACGGAACTCCAACTGCAAAAGCCCTTATTTACGAAGCAAAATGGTTTGAAGCCGTGATGTTTTTATTAATATTAAACTTCATTGGAAACATTGGCCGTTACAGGCTTTTCCGAAGAGAAAAATGGCCGATTCTGGTTTTCCATTTGGCTTTTATCCTAATTTTTATTGGCGGTGCAATCACACGATACATCAGTTTTGAAGGGACGATGCACATCCGTGAAGGCGAAACGAATAACGAAATTGTGACCGATAAACATTTCTTCAAAATCAAAATCGAAGAAAAAGGTGAGCAGCAGAATTACCACGATGTGCCTTACCTGATGTCGCCTCTTCACTACGATTTTCAGGCCACTTATGATTTCTTGGGCAAAGAAAAAATTGTTGTGAAAGCTGTGGATTATATTCAGAGGAAGAAAGATAGTTTGGTGGTCGGAGCTGGCAAAGAATATCTTCACCTGGTTTCTACGAGTGATATGGGCGGCCGTCAGAATATTTATTTGGGTGAAGGCGATGTTCAGAATATCAACGGAACTTTGGTAAGTTACAACAGAACTGCAATCGACGGCGCCGTTGAATTCCAGAAGAAAGACGGACAGCTTTTCATCAAAACACCTTTGGATGCCGCTTTTATGACAATGGCAACAAAAGCGACGGGAACAACTATTAAAGATGAATTTCAACCTTTGGTTCTTAGAAGTCTTTACACCATTGATCAATTAAAACTGGTAATTCCCGAAGGAACGAAGATTGGAAAATTAGTCTCTTACGAAGGTGATAAACAAAAAGACAAAGACGTTCCGGATCTTCTTCGAGTAGAAGTTGCAGGACCGAAAACCAAACAATTGGTTGATCTTGTAGTAGAAAAAGGAAATCCAAATAATTACAAACAGATCAAAGTGGATGGTTTAGATATTATGCTGGGATTTGGACCAAAGATTTATTTCACGCAGCCTTTTGCGCTTAAACTGGAAAAATTCGTGATGGAAACCTATCCGGGAAGTTCGTCTCCGTCAGCGTATGAATCCCACGTAAAAATAGTGGACGAAGGCAAAGAAACGCCTTACAATATTTATATGAATCACGTTCTTAATTATAAAGGTTACCGATTCTTCCAGGCCAGTTTTGATCCTGACAGAAAAGGAACTGTGCTCTCTGTCAACCACGATTTCTGGGGAACTTTGATCAGTTATATCGGTTATGCATTCTTATTTATCGGGATGTTTGTGACGATGTTCTGGAAAGGTTCCAGATTCTGGAGTCTGAACCAGATGCTGAAAACTATCAGCAGGAAAAAAGCCGCAGCCGTTCTTTTACTGTTGTTAAGTTTCGGACTTAATGCTCAGGAAATCGATATGCACGGAAAAGACGGAAGCCACGAAGGCCATTCTCACGCCGAAGCTCAACCCACATCGCCAAACAAAAATCCGGCAGTGATTGATGCGGATGCAATGGTAAAGAATATCGAAATCAGTAAAGAGCACGCCGATAAATTTGCTTATTTATTGGTTCAGAATTACGAAGGCCGTATTGTGCCGTCTAACACTCAGGCAATTGACATTCTTCATAAACTGACAAGCAGAGACAAATTTCAGAATCTGGATGCCAATCAGTGGTTTCTTGCAGCGACAATTGATCCGATGTTTTGGGCGCAAGTCAATATCATCAAAATTGAAACAGCAGGTAAAGTAGGAAAAGATCTTCGTGCCAAAACAAGAGCGACCGATGAAGGTTTTACAAGTTTAATCAAATTATTCCCAGCTGATAAAAATGGCAATCTTCGTTTTGTTTTGGAAGATGATTACAACGATGCCTTCCGTAAAAAAGCGTCTGAAAGAACAAGATACGACGAGGCTGTTATCAAACTGAACGACAAAGTTCAGGTTCTTAATGGAATTATGTCTTACCAATATTTCAGAACAGTTCCGGTTAAAAACGATTCCAATCACACCTGGAGTTCTGTAATGACACCGAATTTTGAGCCGGATGAAAATGCACAGGCAGTTTTAGGACCATATTTGTCAAGCGTTCTTTTGGCGACTCAAGGCGGAAGCTGGGCAAAAGCAGATGCAGAACTAAAAAAAGTAGAAGAATATCAGCAGAAATGGGGCAAAAATGTGGTGCCTTCTGAAGATAAAGTGCAATTGGAGGTTTTGATAAACAAGCTGGATATCAACTTCAAATTGTTGATTTTTTATACGCTGATAGGAGGATTGCTTTTGGTTTTAGGTTTTATAGCATTGTTCAAACCTACAAAGATTCTTAATCACATAATAAAAGCATTGATTTACGTTGGTGCCGTTGGTTATGTTTTTCATTTCTTAGGATTGGTAGCAAGATGGTATATTTCCGGACACGCACCTTGGAGTAATGGTTATGAAGCGATCATCTTTATTTCTTGGGTTGGGATTACGGCAGGATTTGCATTATATAGAAACTCAAATACTTTGATTCCTGCTGCAGGATTTTTGGTAGCAGTGATTATGATGGGATTTGCACACGGCGGTTCTGCATTGGATCCGCAGATTACACCGCTAGTTCCTGTTCTGAAATCTTACTGGCTGGTGGTTCACGTGGCGATCATTACATCCAGTTATGGATTCTTCTCACTTTCAATGCTGATCGCCATGATTTCATTGATTTTCTATATCATTGCCAACAAAACTACTTTCAAAAGACACAACGATACCACGCTGAAAGAATTAGCCATCGTGAGCGAAATGTCCCTTAATATCGGACTTTTAGCGTTAACAATCGGAAACTTCTTAGGCGGAATTTGGGCAAACGAATCCTGGGGACGTTACTGGAGCTGGGATCCGAAAGAAACTTGGGCGTTCATCTCAATTATGATTTACGCATTTGTAATCCACATGAGATTGGTTCCTGGATTGAGAGGACGATATACTTTCCACGTCGTGACAATGTTTGCATTTTGCTCAATGGTAATGACGTATTTCGGAGTGAATTATTATTTATCAGGATTGCATTCCTACGCGAAGGGAGATCCTATTCCGCTACCGCTTTGGGTTTATGTGAGTATTGGCTACATGGTTGCGCTTTCGATTGCAGCTTGGTTCAAATATAAAAAACTGCACAACGATCTTCATATCAAAGGTGACGAAAGAACGCAGGTTGAGCCTTAATCAAATAAAGAAATTTAAATATTTAAAAAGAGCAATTCATATTTTGAATTGCTCTTTTAATTTACTTCAAAAATCTAGTGATATAAATTTTCCGTTCTTCCTCCGAAATTCCTAAAACCTGATTGATATAATGATCTATTGATCCGTACTTTTTATCAATCTCATCAAACGCAGCCTGAAGATAATTACGCTCAATCCAGCTGGTTTTTTCCACAACGCCAATATCCAGTTTTGGATAAACAAAATGAAAAGTATTCGCCAGTTTCAATCGATTGTTGATGACGTTTTTCTGAAGATCATTAGAAACCAGATATTCATCAAAAATAACAGCATCATCAAATTTCAAAATCTTCAGAATCAAAGCTGTGATCATTCCGGTTCTGTCTTTTCCTGCGGTGCAATGGTAGAGTATAGGTTGGTCAGATTCTAGAATTTCTGTAATGATTGTTTTGATGACTTCCGGATTTTCGGAGACATAATCTGTATAGAATTTCAGCATTCTTATGTCCGCGTCAGCTTTCGTGATTTTTCCTTTCAAAGCTAATTTCTTAGCTTTCTTCATTTCATCATTTTTATCTTCAAAGGCGGGATAGTTTTTGTAAATGATATGATTCGGCAAATGATCACTTTCTTTGGAGATTTCCTGTTTTGTCCGAAGGTCAATGACTTTATTGATCTTAAGCTTTTCGAAGTCTTCAAAAGAGTTAGACTTTAACTGATGAAGATTCCCACTTCTGTAAATCAAACTGTCTCTCAAGATTTTTCCTTCCGAATTCTTAAGTCCTCCCAAAAATCTGAAGTTATTGACTTTCCTAATCTCAATCTGATTTGTATTAGTCAGATCAGAAAATTCCGGTTGAGAAGCCACGTGAGTTTTACACGAAACGACGATCAAGCCAATCGTCAAAAATCCAAAATGCTTCATTACATCAAAACGCTTATTCATAAAGGCATATTTTTCGGAAACAAAAATTCCCGCTTATTTCTAAGCAGGAATTTAGTTATTATTAATGAGAAATTTATTGTTTTACAATTTTCTGTGTCGATGATTTTCCGTCTGCAAAGTCTACTTTCATTAAGTAAACACCGGCCGGTAATTTTGAAACATTGATTTTCGTAGTAGAATCTTCCAACAATTGTTTTCCATCTACTGCAAAAATAGTCACTTTTGAAATTTTCGAAGCCGTGTCGATATTCACAAAATCCTTGGTTGGATTCGGATAGATAGATATTTTCTTAGTTTCGATATCATCGGTTCCCAATTTTATCTGAGTAGAGTAAAGTGGTCCGTACCAAACACTGCTTTGGTCGTTTGAACATTTTGATTTGACATACATTTCGTAGATCCAGTTGACATTAAGATCACTTCGAGAATCTTTTGGTTCGTTAGAAATATCACGATAAACTTCTCCGCCAGCCGCCGTGAAAACATTTCTTCTTCCCCAAAGTGTCTGCCATTGTGTAGCACTCTCTTTTTCTTTCCAGGAAATGTCTACGGTTGTGTTCAGCTGATTTGTAATTTTAAAATCATAAGGAGCAGCACAAATAACTTCGCCACTTTTTTGATTCTGAATGTACATAGATATTGGAAAATAACCTTGCTGCGCTGCGAAAACAGCGGTAGGAACATCTAATTTGATCGTGTGTGTTCCAGCAGAAAGATTGCCTAAGTTCACTTCACGATTTGGGATCACATCGCCTGGACACCAGTTGTTCCATGAGATCCAGCCTCTTAAAGTTTTCGCCGTCGTTCCATAGATTCCGTTGCCCTGCGTATTATATTGTCTGAAATCTTCACAGTTTTTTCCGCCCGGAATATATTGATGTACCAATTGATCATCCAGATAGACATTGTGAACTCTCTTCACATATTCTTCGCCGTTTGTATTGGATCCGTGATTTGAAGTTGTCAAATGCAGAACAGCATTCGGAACAGCCTGGTCTAAGGTGAACGTTACCAACCTGGTAGTCTGTCCCGGAACATCGGTTGCATTGTAGTTGTTAAGATTGTCCCGGTAAGAAATAGGCAAAAAGAAATTCTGTGCCGGAGTAGCAGTTCCAGTGGAAACAAATTCCAAATTTCCTCGGAATACGTCTGTTCTGTCTGCGCAACCGGCGACCTGAGTGTTTGCAGCAGCTGAATATCCATCTGCACGAAACTCAATCCAGAAATCATAAATAGCCGATAGAGCAGAATCGTGAAGAATATTAGAAATATTATCAACTTTATAGCTGTAAGGCACTTCTTTTATCGTCGCATTTTTATTCATAAAAGGCGTGATGAA
This sequence comes from Epilithonimonas sp. JDS, assembly GCF_021261315.1. Lineage (GTDB taxonomy): Bacteria > Bacteroidota > Bacteroidia > Flavobacteriales > Weeksellaceae > Epilithonimonas. The sequence goes on along the minus strand of NZ_JAJSAX010000002.1, from coordinate 241,429 downwards.
ACGCCCGATTTCAATCCGTTTGATGTCAGCCTGATTGAAAGTGTAAGCCGTACTTCCCTTCGGAACAAGAACCAAATTAACTCCGGCAATTCTGTCGTAATTATCACAAGCTGCGATCAATTTGATGTTCATCGTGACGCTGCTTCCGATGGATGCGATTTCTGCCTCAGTCAGTTTTCTGGAAATGATGTCCTGCTCGTAAGCGTGAAGTCTGATCGCCCCGGCTGGAATTTGAGAAAATGCTTCTGGCGGCATTGTTTGACCTTCGCCAAGATAATGATACATACTGTAAAACGGCACATCATTAAAAACGGAAACGTTTTGAGCCAGGAAAAATGAATTCGTAAGTAGTCCTGCAGCTGCAAAAAATAGTTTTTTCTTCATGTTAGATTTATTATTAAGACAAATTTAACAAATTGTTTATTAATAATGGGATTTGAATATGAAATTTATAAGTTTTAGTTTTAATATTTAAAGAATGATTAATGTTGGGTTTAGTTTGTAGTTTTCTGAGAAAAAAGCTATCTTTAAGAAAAATAACAAATTATGTATTTAGTTGGAATCCTTATCTTTTTTGGACTCATTGTCCTTTTCGCATCATTTTTCACAGTAAAACAGGAGACTGCAGCACTTGTGGAACGTTTGGGTAAGTTTCATTCGGCGAGGCACGCTGGTTTGCATTTGAAAATTCCATTTATTGATCAGATTTCCAAAAGAATGAATCTGCGTATTCAACAGCTGGATGTGATGATTGATACCAAAACGCTAGACAATGTTTTCGTAAAAATGAAAATCTCTGTTCAGTTTCAGGTGATTAGAAATCAGGTGGCGGATGCTTTTTACAGACTCGAAAGTCCGCACGATCAGATTACGTCTTATGTGTTTGACGTAGTGAGAGCGGAAGTTCCTAAATTAAAACTAGATGATGTTTTCTTAAAAAAAGATGATATTGCGGTTGCGGTGAAAGCCGAATTGCAGGAAGCAATGCAGAGTTATGGTTATGATATCATTAAAGCTTTGGTAACAGATATTGATCCTGACGACCAGGTAAAACATGCGATGAACAGAATCAACGCTGCAGAACGTGAAAAAACAGCTGCAGAGTACGAATCCGAAGCACAAAGAATCAGAATAGTAGCTGTTGCAAAAGCAGAAGCTGAATCTAAAAAACTTCAAGGACAAGGGATTGCGGATCAAAGGAGAGAAATCGCCAAAGGTCTGGAAGAATCTGTAAAAATGCTGAATGCAGCCGGAATCAGTGCGCACGAAGCCTCAGCTTTGATTGTTGTGACTCAGCATTACGATACTTTGCATTCGATTGGAGCCAATAACAGGTCAAATCTTGTTTTGTTGCCTAATTCCCCGACGGCAGCAAGTTCTTTGCTAAATGATCTAGTAACATCGATGGCTGTTTCGAAAAAGATTGAGGAAACAAATTAATTTGAAATTCGGAAAGTCAATTTATAAAATCAAAGCCCGATATTTTCGGGCTTTTCTTATGCTTGGTCGGTTTTGAATCCAATAGTTTTCGCTGGTGATTCTTTGGCTTTGTAAGTTTCAAGTTCTTTTTTTAAAGCTTCGATTCTTACTCCAAACCGGTCATACGAGTTAGCCGAAGCTTCCATTACAAATTGCTGCACATTGTTGAGATAGTCATTTGTCAGCTTGGATGCCGATTCTTTGAATGAAGCTTCCAAAATTGGTTGGCTAATTTTAATTTTCTCAGTTCTGTTTTTCAGATATGAACTACGAATTCTCTTTTTAAGACTTTGGGTAAAATCTACAATCATCGTGTTGGAAAAAACCTTCATTTTCTCAGCAATATCTAGCCAAAAGGGAATTTGATCTGCTTTGTTTTCTTTAAGAATTTTTAATAAAGTCGCCTCTCCGCTGAGATTTTTTATCATATTAAAAAGCAGCATTTCGGCACGTTCCTGTAAATTCGGTGGGAAAATCGGAATCAAAACATCAAACCTTCCCGGTGCAATCATTTCGGTTTCGATTCCTGCTAATCCTTTTGCAGAGCCAATCATCAAAAGATTTTCCTTTTCAAATTTTTCGATATTCTGAAAAATGCAATCTTTAACTTCCTCATTATCATAACTGATGATTTGATTTTCCTTTCTCTGCGCCATTATTTCATCAAAATTTTCAAGGAAAAGAATGACTTTGTTTTTCTTCAGCATTTCGGAAAGATAACTGTCAAAATCTGTTTTGTTATCATTTTCGGAAGTCGATTTTAATCTGGATTTCAGGATTTCTAAAAATTCGAAATCAATCATTTCTGCAATTCTTTTTGCCCAGAATATTTTGCCGCTTCCCGGAGGGCCGTAAACGATAATTCCTGCTGCCTTCTGGATGCCCCAGTTTTTCGATTGTTCAGGATTGATGAATGGTTCCAGCATATCATAGATGTAAAAAAACAAATCTCGGTAGCCGATAAAATCCCGCTGTTTCAGTTCCGTCTTGTTGCCGAAATAGTTGTAAATAAACTGATAATCTCCACCCAACTGGTGATCTACTCCGAAAGTAGAGACAGAAGATTTGTAAAGACCATTGTCATAAATATTTGATATTTTATTCTGGATAATTTCTTCGACCTTTTCTTTTGGCTGATGTATTTTTTCAGCAATCTGATCTGAATTTTTCTCTTCATTCAGGTCTTTGTCATATTTTCTCAGGAATTCCTGATTTTCTGTCGCAAAAGTTTCGAAATTTTGTGTAATATTAAGATTCGGAGAAAGACAGTCTGATATTTCGAGATCAAAATCCTGAATAAACTGCTTGATACTTTCTTCAGAAATGTCTAATTTTTTGGAAAACTCTGTGATGTTTTGAATCATTTTTTTCAATCTTTTCGGATATTTAACAAAAACTATACAAATCGGAGTAACAATTGACCCAATGTTAAGACTTTTATATCAAATATTTATATGGAAAAAATTCTGGAAGTTAAAAACTTAACCAAAAAATTCAAACAGATTGCGGTTAACAACATTTCCTTCGATGTGGAGAAAGGAAATGTCTACGGTCTTTTGGGACCCAACGGAAGCGGAAAATCCACGACATTCGGGATGCTGCTTTCTACTATCAATCCAACTTCCGGAAACTGGAAATGGTTTGGAAAAGAGGGCACTGATACCGAAACTTTGAAAAGAATCGGCGCAATCATAGAACAACCGAACTTTTATCCTTACTTGAGTGCCGAGAAAAATCTGCAAATCGTTGCGACAATCAAAGGTGTTCCAGAGCAGAGAATCGATCAGGTTTTGGAAACCGTCAATCTTTTGGGAAGAAAAAAAGACGCTTTCTCATCGTATTCTTTGGGAATGAAACAACGTTTGGCAATTGCTTCGGCATTGCTCGCAAATCCGGAAGTTCTGATTCTGGACGAGCCTACAAATGGTCTTGATCCGGAAGGAATTATTCAAATTCGAGATATTATTAATTCGATTGCAAAGTCCGGAACCACAATTATTGTTGCGAGTCATCTCCTGGATGAAATCGAAAAAATCTGCAGCCACGTGATTGTCCTCAAACACGGAAGCGCCATTTATTCAGGATCAGTCGATGCGATGAGCAATACGAAAGGTTTCTTTGAATTGAAGTCTGATGATGCAAATGCTTTGATTACAGCTTTGAATGGTTTGAATATTTTCTCAAGCATAAAAGAAAAAGATAATTTGGTCATAGCTCAGATTTCAGAAGATATTTCAGCGTCAGAACTCAATAAAAAATTATTCGAAAAAGGTGTTTTCCTGTCTCATTTGATGAAGAAAAAAGAAAGCCTTGAAACCCAATTCCTAGAACTTGTAAAACAATCCAACTCATGATCAGATTATTAAAATTAGAATATCTCAAAAATTTGAACTACAGGCCTTTTAAGGTTTTTGCAGGTTTGTACTTTATTGTTTTGATCGCATTGCTGTTTGTAGGATTGGTAGATTTTGACCTTTTCGGAAATAAAATCAACTTAAAAGAACAGGGAATGTACAATTTTCCAGGCGTCTGGAATTTCACAACTTACATTGTCGGGTTGCTGAAAATTTTTCTGGGTTGTATTATCGTATTTTCTATCTGTCAGGAGTTTAGCAACAGAATGTTCAAGCAAAATCTCATTGACGGATTAAGTAGGGAAGAATTCATCTTTTCCAAATTATTGACGATTTTGATTTTCACCGGTTTTTCAACCTTAGTTGTTTTTGTAATGGCTTTTGCTTTGGGTAAGAGTTATTCTGATACCCAGGAAAGTGAATTGATTTTTAGAGAAATCTATTTTATTTTCAACTACTTTTTGAAGTTATTTAGTTTCTTTTCCTTCCTGATGTTTTTATCCATTCTTTTCAGAAAATCGATTTTTGTGTTTCTTGGATTTTTTATGTTTTGGTTTGTCGAGAAAATTTTGATCTTTATCGAGTCATTCAGTATTCAGCATCACGTTACAGAATTAGAGCGAGCCAAAGTTCTCAATACAAAAACTTTTTACACGGATTATCTGCCTTTGGAAAGTATATCGAACCTGATTCCAAATCCATTAGTAAGAACAAATATGGCAAAGCTTTTGGGAATGCAGTTCAAATTCGAATATCCTGTTGGAAGTGTGATAGCATGTTTTATCTGGTCCGCAATATTTATAGCTGGAAGTTATTATATTCTAAAGAAAAAAGACTGGTAAATATTGCTTTAATTAATTTTATTTAATGTTTTGATAATGAATAATTTATACAAGAATAATTAAAGTTAATTATAATACTAAAATAGCACTCTAATTATGAAGTTCAAAACCACTGAAGTTGATTTCGGTGGTTTTTATTATGTTAAATTGGATCGTAAAGTGTTAAAAAATGCTTTGTTTAAAGGAGTTTTAGCAACTTTTTTTTAACCCAACTTTAACTTTTAAACTGTTGATTTTAACATTAAAACGGATAATTTTGTATCAATGAATTTTAGAATTACTCTATCCCTAATTTGTATGATAATTTCCTCGCAATTTCTCGTTGCGCAGAAGAGTTATAATGCTTTGGTTTACGAAGGTAATAAGAAATTTGATGCCAAAGAATATGATGCTTCATCCAGCAAATATCTGGAAGCAATTGCCGAGAAAAATAGCAATTATACAGCACATTACAACCTGGGAAATGCGCTTTACAAAAGCAAAAAGTACGAGGAGGCTAATGCGGAATACGAAAAAGCTGCAAAATATACCAAAAGCAAATACGAAAAAGCGGCCGCATTGTACAATATGGGGAATGTTTCAATCCAGTCCAGTAATCCTGAAAAAGCAGCAGATTACTACAAGCAGGCTTTGAAGCAAGATCCTTACAATGAAGCCATCCGAAAGAATTACGAGATTGCAATGCTGAAAGACAAAGAGAAAAAGGATCAGCAAAAACAGAACAAAGGAAAAGGCGGCGATCAGGATCAGAAAAACAAAGATGATTCCGGCAAAGGCGATCAGAAAAAGAATCAGCAAGACGGCAAAGGCGACAACCAAAAGGGAAAAGACCAAGGCAAGCCAAACCAGCCGAAGAAAGACGAAAATAAAATACCAGAAGAAGCAGAAAGACAAATCCTGAAAGACATAGAAAACAGGGAGAAAGAAACTGCACGAAGAATTTTAAACAAAAAATCTAACTCTATGCCGCAAAGCAAGGAGAAAGATTGGTAAATGATTAGAAAAAATTTATACATACTATTCCTTTTAGCATCGGGCTTTTCCCTTGCTCAGGTTAATCTTTATTCGGAGGTTAATACGCAGGATTCCCGTGTCAATACGCCAATCACATTTACGGTTGTTCTGGAAATTTTTGGTGAAGATCTTGTGCAGGAAACACCCGTGAAACTTCCGGATCTTACAAAATTCGAATATGCTATTTCTTCCGAGCAGAACACACTGATTGATCCGGTTAAAAAAATCAGGATTAACCAGATGGTTTATCAGTTCTTGCTGAATCCAAAACAAACCGGAAATATAAAAATCGGATCTGCACTTGTGAAAATCAATGGCAAAATGTACAAAACAGAACCGATTGATATTTTTGTAAAAGAGGCAGAGAAAAGACCTTTGGCAACCAACAATCCGGCAAAAAATATGTACCTCAATATGCAGTTGGAGGAGCGCGAAGTTTACAAAGATGAGCCTGCTGTTGTGGTTTTAAAAGCATTTTCGAGGAATATTTCTAATTTCCGTCATTTGGAACCTGCTAAATTTGAGCCGGCAAGGAATCTTTCAATCCGTTCTATTGCCAACTTTGATGAGTCAATCGAAGATTCTGAAAATAACTATTCTGCGCAGATTGTCGGAATGTTTGTTATCGTTCCAAAAGTAGCTGGAATCATGGATGTGCCGCCGATGGAAGTGCCGTTTACCAATCACAAAAATGTTTTGGTTTCCAACAAAGCAAGACTCAGCGTAAAAAGACTTCCGGAAGGCGCACCCGAAAATTTCAAAAATGCAGTTGGTAAGTATGATGTGAAGATCGAAATGATCGATAAGGGCAAAGAGAATTTCGAAATTAACAAAGCCTTTAATATCTCTGTAAAAGTCTCCGGAAACGGAAATCTTTCACCTGCGATTTTTCCAAAAATATTGCCTTCGCCGGATTATGAAATCTTTGAACCGAAAATCATCAACAATTCTGTTGCAACAGTCAATGGAATTGAGGGCGACGTGGAAGCTCAATACGTGATCATTCCAAAGAGAAGAGGCGATCTAAAAATCACAACCGAAGATTTTTCATACTTCGATCCGAAAGAAGAGAAATATGTGGAAGTTGGATCTAAGTTTTTAGTGTTAAATGCCGTAAATGCCCAGGACATTGCCAATGCAAAAACAACGTTGCAAAAAGTAAACGAGTACACCAACAATGTCTTAGAAAAGGTAGATTCGCCGGTGATAAGTACACAAAAACTGAAAATTAAAGAACATAAAAAAATAGATTGGTTTGTGATCCTTGGCAATCTTTTCATTGTAGGAATTGGTGCCCTATTATTTCTTTATTTTAATAAAAAAATCAAGGATAAGAAAAAACTGGATTTAGAAAAGAAAAAGATTTCATCTCAACCCATTGTTACGATTGCTGAGACTGAAGCAATGTTGAAAAATAATGTTTCCTTTGATGTAGATGTTCATTTCAATTATCTTCGAAAGACAATAGATCAGGGTGAAACAGCTCAGTTTTTCAAAGGCTTTGAAGATTTGAAATCTGATGCAGACCAATATTGCAAAACCAAATTTTCGTCCAGTTTCAAAGATTATTTGAAAGCTAATTTCGGACAAGGTGAGTCTGAAAAGTACAACCAATTGATTACCAAAGTCAATATCGAAAAGTATTCTCCATACTCAACAAAAGAGAATCAAACAGAAATTTTGAAAGAAATAGAAGAAGTCTATAGCAAGCTTTAAGAAATTGTCAAAAATAATTCATATTTTTGCGAAATCTTTAAAATCAAAGTTATGGAATTTTTAGAAGAATTTTCGATTCGGGAAACAATGACGGCCTTTATGGTTTTGTTCGCTGTGATAGACATTGTAGGATCTGTCCCAATCATCGTTTCGCTACGTCAGAAGTTTGGAAAAATCGAATCTGAGAAAGCTGCGATTGTCGCAGGCTTACTGATGATCTCATTTCTTTTCATAGGGAACAACATTCTGAAATTCATTGGAGTAGATGTCAATTCATTTGCAATTGCGGGAGCATTTGTCATTTTCATCATTGCCATCGAAATGATTTTAGGAATCGAAATCCATAAGACAAATCAACCACAGGCAGCTTCCATTGTTCCCATCGCATTTCCATTAATTGCCGGAGCGGGAACTTTGACTACAACGCTTTCATTAAGAGCAGAATACCACGACATAAATATCATTTGCGGAATTGTGCTCAATACGATTTTAGTTTACATTGTTTTGAGATTGGCACCTTGGATCGAGAGAAAAATGGGTGAAGGATCGCTACAGGTTCTGCAAAAAGTTTTCGGAATTATCCTTTTGGCCATCTCTATTAAATTATTTACTGCTAACTTTGCACAGTTATTTCAGAACTATATTCATTTTTAAAATTTCATCAGAATGAAAACATTTTATAAAGTATTCCTAGCTATTTTCATCTTTTCGATTGCAGTAAGTTTTTATGCGCTGGATTGGCAGGCTGGATTTATGGATGATGAGAATACGAAATTCATATTTTCCATTGCATCCGGAATCTTAGGAATCATTGTCGTTTACATTCTCCATTTGTGGAGCAAATTGGCAGAGAAAAAATAAATCAAAAACGTCCCGAAATTTTTATCGGGACGTTTTTTTTATCAGTTAATCTTCAAAAGATGATCTCTTAAAATTTCAATACTTCTTTTATTGATTTTATGCTGTGTATGCACATTGTCCCATTGCGACAGGATTTCCTCTACTATTTCATCCTCACATTCATATTTGTCCTCATCATCGAACATCACAGATGTTGCAAAATGTATCATCTCCTCTTTACTGATCTTATCTTCAAGAAAGCGATCGCATATTTTTATTAACTCTTGTCGCGTAATATTCATTTATTAATTATTTGGGCAGCTATTTCCGCCTTCCGTTCACTCCCGATTTCACATCGAGATCCCACTCTAGTTGGGCTGCAAGTCCGTTTTACAATTCCAGCGTTGATTAATTTATCGATCGTATAACTTCTCATACAACTCATTAAAACGTTCTTTCACAGCTTTCCGTTTCAGTTTAAGAGTAGGAGTCAGCAAACCGTTGTTTTCTGTCCAGACTTCAGGCGTTAATTCTATTTTTTTGACTTGTTCCCATTTGCCGAGATGTGCGTTTATTTTTTCAAGTTCCTTTTGGATTTCATCTTTCAGCTCCTTGGAATTGGCAATTTCTTCAGGAGAAGTTCCAATGTTAATTTTATTTTTTGAAGCCCAATTTTTTGCATATTCAAAATCAGGCTGAACGAGTGCAGTAGGCATTTTTTCGCCATCTCCAACCACCATTATTTGTTCAATGAACTGCGACGCTTTTGCCAGATTTTCAATCACTTGGGGCGCAACATATTTTCCGCCTGAAGTTTTGAACATCTCCTTTTTTCTATCAGTGATGAATAGGAAATTATCCTCATCCAGCATTCCAATATCACCCGTTTTGAAATAGCCGTCATCGGTAAAAGCTTCCTTAGTTTTTTCTTCGTCTTTGTAATAGCCTTGCGTCACAGTTGGACCTTTCACAGTGATTTCTCCATCTTCCTGGATCTTCACATCAATGTTTTCAATAGGTCTTCCAACAGAACCGATTTTCGTGTGACCAAAACTGTTAACAGCAATCACAGGCGAAGTTTCCGTCAAACCATAACCTTCCAGAATCGGAATTCCGGCGGCATGAAACATCGTGTTTAATCTTTTGGATAAAGCCGCAGAACCGGAAACCAAAGTGATCAGATTTCCTCCCAAACCTTCTCTCCACTTGCTGAAAACCAATTTGTCTGCTATGATATGTGACAACGATTTTGAACTTCCTAATTTGTATTTCTCAGCTACTTTTAACGACCAAAGGAATATCTTGGCTTTGATTCCACCGGATTCTGTCCCTTTTTTGTTGATTGCATCAAAGACTTTTTCAATCATTCTGGGAACGACTGTCAGGTATTGCGGTTTTACTTCCTTGAGATTTTCACTCAGTTTCTCATTGCTTTCAGCGAAATAGATTGAAATTCCGTTGGTTGTAAAAAGGTAAAGAATCATTCTTTCGTAAACGTGGCAAAGCGGAAGAAAACTCAAAGCTCTGTTTTTTGAATCTTTGTGCGGCACTCTGTCTTCGCAGCCAAGAACATCGGAAACTATATTTTTGTGCGTCAGCATTACGCCTTTTGGTCTGCCGGTCGTTCCGGAAGTGTAAATAATGGAAGCTAGTTCATCTTCAAAAATTGAATTTTTAAGGGCATCAACTTCATTCTGATTGTCATTTTCTTTCCCCAGATCAAAGAGTTCTTTCCAGTTTTTAGCATTCGAAACTTCATCAAAAGTGAAAATTTCCTTTAAATCCGATAATTGACTTTTGATTGAATTGATTTTCTCAAACAATTTCTCATCCGAAACAATGCAAACTTTGGAATCCGAATTTTCAAGATTATAAACACAATCTTCGCTGGAAATTGATGGATAAATTGGAACTGTGACCAAGCCAATCTGTAAAGCCGCCTGATCAAAGAAACACCATTCCACGCGGTTTGTAGAAGTGATAAGCGCAATTTTATCGCCTTTTTTCAAGCCATATTTCAAAAGCGCCCGGGAAAGCTGATTGGTAATATCGATATACTGATCTGTCGAAACTTTTTCCCATTTTCCACTTCTCTTATCGCACAGATAATCGTCTTTTGTGTATTTTGTTTTCGAATAATAAGGAATGTCGAAAATCCTTTTTACTTCCATAGTGTTTTAGCTTACGTTCAAAGCAAATATAATTAAATCATAAGCTACGAACTGTTAATAATTACATAAAAAAAGCTATCCAGAGGATAGCTTTCAATTATTTGTACATTCTGTCATAAAGATCTTGGAATTCTGCCTTGATGGCTTTCCTTTTCAGTTTGAGCGTCGGCGTCAGAAGTCCGTCGTCGATTGTCCAGACTTTCGGTGTGAGTTCGATTTTCTTGATTTGTTCCCACTTGCCAAGATGCTGATTCATATTTTCAATTTCTTTTTCTATCCTTGATTTTACGGCTGGATTTGCCGCAATCTCTTTATGAGAGTCAGATATCTTGACGTTATGAAGTTCTGCCCAGCTTTTTGCATAATTAAAATCGGGCTGAACCAAAGCGCAAGGCATTTTCTCGCCATCACCGACAACCATAATCTGTTCTATGAATTTTGAAGCTTTTGCCAGATTTTCAATCACTTGTGGTGCAATGAATTTACCGCCAGATGTTTTGAACATTTCTTTCTTTCGGTCTGTAATGAACAGGAAATTATCTTCATCCAGCATTCCGATATCGCCGGTTTTGAAGTAACCATCGCTTGTAAAAGCTTCTTTCGTTTTTTCCTCATCTTTGTAATAACCTTCGAAAACAGAAGGTCCTTTTACTACAATTTCGCCGTCAGATTCTATTCTAACTGTAAGGTTTTCTAATGGAATTCCGACAGATCCGGCTTTCACTTTCCCGAAACTATTTACTGAAATTACAGGTGAAGTTTCCGTCAGTCCATAACCTTCCAGGATTGGAATTCCTGCGGCGTGAAACATCACGTTCAGTCGTTTTGATAATGCAGCCGATCCGGAAACTAATGTGATCAGATTCCCGCCCAGACCTTCTCTCCACTTTTTGAAAACCAATTTGTCAGCAATCGTGTGCATAAAGGTTTTTGGCTTTTCAATCTCGTATTTTTCGGCGATGCCCAATGACCAAAGGAAAATCTTAGATTTTAGTCCACCGGATGCAGTTCCTTTGTTATAAATAGAATCGTAAACTTTTTCAACAAGCCTTGGTACAACCGTCATATAATGTGGCTTCACTTCCTTTACATTTTCACCGATTTTCTCGATGCTTTCAGCAAAATATAAAGAGATTCCGTTACTCATATAAATATAAAAAATCATCCGTTCGAAAACGTGGCAGATCGGAAGGAAACTCAAAGATTTCAGTTCTTTATAATCAAGGCTTTTATCTTTTGGAACTCGCGGATTGCTTGCTATTACATTAGAAACCAAATTATTATGAGTCAAAGGAACACCTTTTGGTTTTCCAGTTGTTCCGGAAGTGTAAATGATGGTGGCGATATCTTCAGGATTGATGGCTTTTGCTAGATCATCAACTTCGTCCTGCGTCAGGTCATTTTCTCCAAGGTCCAATATTTCATTCCAGTTTGGAGCGCCATCGATATCATCAAATGTAAACACACCAACCAGCGATGGAATCTGAGACTTTGCGTTCGTCAGTTTTTTATAAAGATCTTTATCGGAAACGAAACAGTATTTGATCTCAGAATTATTAAAGATATAAACATAATCTTCCTCAGAAATGGTGGGATAAACAGGAACAGTCACAACGCCAATCTGAGAAATTCCCAAATCCATAATTGCCCATTCTGTTCTGTTGTTGGAAGTTACAAGTCCGATTTTGTCGCCAGGTTTGATACCCAATTTCAAAAGTCCGCGAGAGATTTTGTTCCCTTGATTCACGAATTCCATCGTAGAAGTTTTGACCCAGGTTCCATTTTTTTTGGTCACGAGACAATCATCTTTGGGGAATTTTTCCAACGCCAGCGCAGAAAAATCAAAAATTCTTTTAACGTTCATAAAATATTGTTGTTAATATATTATTAAAATTGAGTTTACATTATCGTAAATATAATTTTTTTTTCTCAGATAACAAAATGCTGCATTTTCCTTTGATTTTTTGCCAAAAAGTTTATATTTACGAACGAAAAATATAATAAAAAAACTTATGGATTTCAATCTTACGGAAGAGCAGCAAATGATTCAGCAGGCCGCAAGAGATTTTGCTCAGGCAGAACTTTTGCAAGGCGTTATCGAAAGAGATAATGAACAGAAATTCCCTTACGATGCCGTGAAAAAGATGGGCGAGATGGGATTTTTGGGGATGATGGTAGATCCGAAATATGGTGGAGCAGGCCTGGACAGTATCTCCTACGTTCTGGCAATGGAAGAAATAGCTAAAATTGACGCTTCAGCGGCTGTTGTAATGTCGGTGAACAATTCTTTGGTTTGTGCAGGAATCGAGAAATTTGCCAGCGAAGAACAAAAAATGAAATATCTAGTGCCTCTTGCAAGTGGAGAAGTGATAGGTGCGTTTGCATTGTCTGAGCCGGAAGCCGGTTCTGATGCGACTTCACAATCTACAACAGCTGAAGATAAAGGTGATTATTATCTATTAAACGGAACCAAAAACTGGATCACAAACGGCGGCAATGCAACTTATTATGTCGTTATAGCACAAACTGATCCGGAGAAAAAACATAAAGGCATCAACGCTTTCATCGTAGAAAAAGGTTGGGAAGGTTTTCAGGTTGGTAAGAAAGAAGATAAATTGGGAATCCGTGGAAGCGACACACATTCACTGATGTTTACTGATGTGAAAGTGCCTAAGGAAAACAGAATTGGCGAAGATGGCTTCGGATTCGCATTTGCAATGGCTGTTCTCAATGGTGGCAGAATCGGGATTGCTTCCCAGGCTTTGGGAATTGCTGCCGGTGCTTATGAACTGTCACTTAAATATGCCAAAGAAAGAAAATCTTTCGGGACAGAAATTATCAATCATCAGGCAATCGCTTTCAAATTGGCAGATATGCACGTGAACATTATGGCTGCCAGAATGTTGATTTACAAAGCAGCAGCTGAGAAAGACGAAGGCAAAGACATTTCAGAAAGTGGTGCGATGGCAAAACTGTACGCTTCTCAAGTAGCGATGGATACGACGATAGAAGCCGTTCAAATCCACGGCGGCTACGGTTATGTGAAAGAATATCACGTGGAAAGAATGATGCGTGATGCGAAGATTACGCAGATCTATGAGGGAACTTCCGAGATTCAGAAAATCGTGATTTCCAGAGCGATTTCCAAGAAATAAGAATTTCATCAGATAGAATTTTAAGCCTTTCATTTTGGAAGGCTTTTTTGTTGAGCTGAAATAAAAATTTCTATAACATGATTTGAATTGCTAAATTTGGTTTTAAAATCAGTTATCATTAATCATTTATCGATTAATTAATGTCGGAATTAAAAAAAATTAGAGAAGAAAAGAATCTCACGCAGGAAGAATTGGCTGAAAAGTCTGGTCTTTCTGTTAGAACCATTCAACGCATCGAAGCAGGAACAGAACCGAAAGGCTATACGCTGAAAACTTTGGCTTCTACGCTTGAAATTTCTGAAAAAGATTTATTGATTCCAATTATTCAAACTGAAGAAATTAAAATTGAAGAGCCTATTTTAATTAATGAATTTGAAACTGAAAAACCAATTTCAACCTCAGAAAAAATTGAAGTTTTCAATTCAACTTTAATCAAAATCACCAATCTTTCTTCACTTCCTTTTGCGTGGTTTCCAGTCGCCAATTTTTTGCCTCCATTATTTGTTATGTTATTTACGAAAGAGAAGTCTTCAATCGTGAAGCAAATCATTTCTCTCCAAATATTTTTAGCGATTATCGCGCCCCTTATTTTTATGATTGTTGCTTTGTTAAAAGTTGGTTCCGGCTCTGTAATGGTCACGATGATAGGTTTAGCGCTTACAAATGTCTTCATTATTTTGAGAAACGCTTACGAAATTGATAAAAATCAAACTCTTCGTTACAAGCTGAATTTCAATATTATATAAATTTTAACGGTAATTGTCGGGTTTTTGTCGGGTAGATTTTTTGAATATAATTTGATTAATTCCGAATCTTTGTCAAAAATAATTTCAATGACAACAAGGTTCTACATCAGCATTTTCATTCTCTTCTTTTCTCTGGGAAATCTACAAGCTCAGATTGATAAAAATTCACCATTATTTTTAGAGCTCAAGAAACAGGACAGCCTTTTTTTCGAGCGTGGTTTTAATAAATGTGACATCGCTTATCTGGAAAAAACGATGGACGAAAATCTGAAATTTTACCACGATAACGGCGGTTTTCAGGACAAGAAATTGTTTCTGGAAAGAACAAAACAAAATATCTGCGGTAACCCAAATCAAAAACCAATTCGCAAAGTGATCGAAAGCAGTCTGGAAGTTTTTCCTTTGTATAATAACGGCGAATTGTACGGCGCAATCCAAACCGGAGAACATCAATTTTTTATTCGGGAAAAAGATAAGGAAGATGTTTTGGGCGGACAGGCAAAATTCACATCCGTCTGGACAAAGAAAGATGGAAACTGGATGATGAGCGATGTTCTAAGCTACGATCACGGCGATCCGAATAAAACAAAAATCATGGATGATTTAGAAAAATTGTTAAGAGATAGCAATATTCCGACATTGGGATTGGGCGTGATTGAAGACGGGAAAATAACTCAGATAAAAGTCTATGGAACTTTGGATGGAAAGAAAACTGCGCCTTACAACAGCCTTTTCAATGTTGCATCTCTGACAAAACCAGTTACGGCAATGACTGTTTTGCGCTTGGTAAGTCTCGGAAAATGGAATCTCGACGAACCGCTTTACAAATATTTTACAGATCCTGATATTGCGAATGATCCAAGAATCAAAAAACTGACCGCAAGATTAATCTTAAGCCATCAAACCGGATTCCCGAACTGGAGATGGATGAATAAAGACAATAAATTGAAATTTGAATTTGATCCCGGAACTAAGTACCAATATTCGGGTGAAGGTTTTGAATATTTAAGGAAAGCTGTCGAGAAGAAATTTAATAAAAGTCTGGAAGCATTAGCCAAAGAATATGTTTTTCAACCTTTGGATATGGATGATACGAGCTACATCTGGAATGAGAAAAAGGAAGCTGACAGAATCGTTATCGGTTTTGATAAAAGTGGAAAACCGTATGATATTGTTAAAAACAAAACTGCCAGTGGAGCAGACGATTTGGTAACTTCGGTTGAGGATTACAGTAAATTTTTAGTCGCTGTAATGAATAATGATTTGCTCTCGCCAGATGTTTTTGAAGCGATGAAAACCAAGCAGGTTAAAACCAAAGACAACAAATATTTCGGACTTGGATTTGAAATCTACGACTTAGGGAATAACGAAATTGCTCTATCACACGGCGGTTCTGACAAAGGCGTCAACACGATTGTTTTTATTTTGCCAAAAACAAAACAAGGATTGGTAATCTTTACCAATGTTGATGACGGTTACAAAGTTTATGAATCTATTATCAATCAATATTTTGGAGCAGTCGGGAAGAAGATTGTGGAAATTGAAACAAAATAAAAAGGTCAGAAAATAATTACAGTTATAAAATTTAACTGTAATTATTTTTGTTACATTTAAAATTATTTATAAATTTGCACCATTATGAGCAACACAAGATTTGCAACCGCCATCCATATTATGACACTTCTTGCCAAAGATCCGCAGGAATGGCTCACGTCTGACTGGTTGGCAGGAAGCATCAATGTGAATCCGGTGATTGTTCGGAAAGAATTGGGTAACCTGAAAAAATCTGGTCTTGTAGAAAGCCGACAAGGAAAAGATGGAGGTGTCAGAATTGGTAAAAATGCAGACGAAATCAACGTTGCGGAAATCTATCAGGCGATAAAAAACTCAGAAGTTCTCGGTAAGAAAAACTTAAATCCAAATCCGCTTTGCAACGTAGGGAAAGACATTAATAAAAATCTAAACGTCTTATTTTCCGAGACAGATGATTTGGTTGATCAATTTCTTAAAGACAAAAAGTTATCAGATTTTACGAACCAATTCGATTAAAAAATTTTAATACAAAATGTAACAAAATACATTACAATTAATTTAAATAAATTATTATGAGCAAAAAAGTAGCAGTTATCGGAGCAACAGGCTTCGTAGGAAAACAAGTTGTAAACGAATTAGCAAACAGAGGTTATGAAGTGAACGCCATCGCAAGAGACAGCTCAAAAGTAGAGGCGAAGGACAATGTAAATGCAGTGAGCGCGGATGTGAACAATGTGGAAGAATTTGCAAAAGTTTTGGAAGGAAATGATGCGGTGATCAATACTTTCAATCCTGGATGGACAAATCCAAATCTTTATGATGACTTCCTGAATGGTTCTAAACACATCGAAAGTGCGGTTGAGAAATCGGGTGTTAAAAGATTTATCACGGTTGGCGGAGCAGGAAGTCTGTTCATCGATGGAAAGCAATTGGTGGATGGTCCGGATTTCCCGGCTGACATCAAACCAGGTGCAACTGCAGCAAGAGATTATCTGAATGAAATTAAAAAGAATGAAACCTTAGACTGGACATTTTTTTCACCAGCTATCGAGATGCATCAGGGAACGGCTGGCGTACGAAAAGGAACTTACAGGACAGCTTTGGAAAATCCTGTTTTTGATGCGGACGGAAGAAGTATACTTTCTGTAGAAGACGTTGCTGTGGCTTTGGTAGATGAGTTAGAACAAAATAACTTTGTAAAACAGCGTTTTACAGCGGCTTACTAATTTAAACCACAAAAAGTAAAAACCCTTTCAATTCCAATTGAAAGGGTTTTGTTATTTTAAGACTTAATAAATCTATTATCTGTTAGTCTATTATCTTAAAGTACAAAAACTTATTTCTCATAAACCAAATATCCAAAAGCGTCCAGACTCACATCCGAACCTTTGATAAACTCGTTCTTCGATTTTGTAAAGACGTTTTGGAAACTGCCGATTGAGTTGTCATCTTCCAATTTGAAATTCACAGGATCTTTGGTTGTATTAATCAAAACCAAAACTTCACGGTTTCCATTTTTTCTAAGGTAAGCAAGGATTTTGTCGTTTGCGGTTGTGTTGACCCAGAATGTTGTCACCGCAGGATCGCCGCCTCTGAGTGCAGGATTTTCGGATTTCAAAGCGAATAATGTTTTGTAGAAATCTTCCAGCTCAAATTTTCCAGTCCAAGGGATTGGATCTTTCTCGAAGAATTCCAAACGTTTTGTTTTCATTGGTAATTCCTGTCCGTTATACAACAACGGAACACCATTCCAAGTTGCTGAGAAAACTGCCAATGCAGGTGCGAAATCACCATATTTTTCATACTCGGTTCCGTTCCAGGAGTTTTCATCGTGGTTGCTGGTGAACCAGGCTCTCATTGAGTTGTCTCCGATTTTTGAATATTGTTCTAATAAATTTTTCAGATCAGAAAGCGGCAGATGTTTTTGGTAGAAATCTTGTGACAAATGCATCCATTTCCAGCTGTAACTTGCGTCGAAAACTTTACCGTAATCAGGAGCTTCTAACTCGTCAAACTCACCTAAGAAGAAAAGCGGTTTTAGTTTTTCAACTTCGGGCCTTGCCTGTTGCCAGAAATCGACTTCTACCCAGCTTGCAAGGTCGCAACGGAATCCGTCGATGTTGGTTTCTTTGACCCAATATTTCATGGCGTCGATCATTGCCAGGCGCATTTCTTTGTTGGAATAATCCAGTTCTATAATGTCATCCATTCCGCTGGCTTTGTGGAAACTTCCGTCGGCGTCTTTCAGGTAATATTCCGGGTGGGATTTTGTCCAGACGTGGTCCCATCCAGTGTGATTTGCCACCCAGTCGATGATGACTTTGAAGCCCATTTTGTGCGCTTCGTCCACCAGATGTTTGAAGTTTTCCAGTGTTCCGAACTCGGGATTGATGGTTGTGTAATCGTATGCTGCGTACTGGCTTCCTAAGGTTCCTTTCTTGTTGAGCTGCGCAATTGGTGTGATTGGCATAAACCAAAGAGTTTCCACACCCATTTTTTTGAGTCTCGGAAGTTCTTTTTCGAAAGCGGCGAAAGTGCCTTCCGGTGTGTATTGTCTTACGTTGACTTCATATATATTCGTGGTTCGTTTCCAATCTTGCGGGTTTTCCATAGTTGTTATTTGTGGTGATTGCTGGGTTTTACAGGATACTAATAGGGCTGCGATTGCCGGAATAAGAATCAGTTTTTTCATCTGTATATTCTCTTGAGGTTGTGAATTTTTGTTTTGTCTATTCTGTAAATGTAATAAAAAATAAGAAAGGCGAAAAAATAGGGTTTGTTAATGTTTTATAAATATTTATTTCTGCAGATTCTTTGTTGAATTTTGGAATAGCCTCGATGAAGTTTCGAGTAGCCTTGTTAAAGTTTGGAGTAGTCTTGTTGAAGTTTGAAGTAGCCTTGTTGAAGTTTGGAGTAGTCTTGTTGAAGTTTGGAGTAGCCTTGTTGAAGTTTGGAGTATTCTTGTTGAAATTGGTGTAGTCTTGTTGAAGTTCGGAGTAGGCTTGTTGAACTTTGAAGTAGCCTTGTTGAAGTTTGGAGTAGTCTTGTTGAAATTGTATGATGCCTTGTTGTGTTTAAATTTTAGGAAAACTTTAATATAAATTAAAACAATAAGGTATCATTGTTGTATAATGAAGCAATGAAACATTAATACAAAATCATGTCAAATTTTAAAGGAAAAACAATCATAGTTACAGGTGCAGCAATGGGTTTAGGTCTTGCGGCAGCTGAATCATTGGCATCAAAAGGTGCTGACATTACATTAGTGGATTATAATGAGGAAGCATTGGACAAAGCCAAAGCAGAACTGGAATCCAAATATCCCGAAAGTAAGTTCTTAACTGTCAAAGCAGATGTTTCTGTAGAGGAGCAGGTGAAAAATTATGTGGATGAAACGGTAAAGGAATTCGGGAAAGTGGATGGACTTTACAACAATGCAGGGATTGAAGGGAAACAAGCGTCATTGGTGGATTATGACATTAATATCTTTAAGAAAGTAATTGATATTAATCTGCTTGGTGTTTATTACGGAATGAAATACATCATCCCGGAACTTCAGAAAAATGGAGGCGGAAGAATTGTAAATGTAGCGTCTGTAGGAGGAATCCGTGGGGTTCTGAATCAAACTGCGTATGTTGCAACGAAACATGCTGTAGCCGGAATGACGAAAAATGCGGCTTTGGAATATGGAAAATATAACATTCTGACCAACGCCATTGCGCCGGGAGCAATCCTGACCCCAATGGTTGCAGAGGCTTTTAACCAGGTGAATCCACAGGATCCGAAAGCGGCAGAAGCGGAATATGCTTCCCATAACCCAACCAGAAAACTCGGCGATCCGAAAGATGTCGGAAATCTTGTAGCCTATCTGTTAAGTGATGAAAATGGTTATGTTTCCGGACAAGTGATTGCTATCGATGGTGGTGAATCCAATATGTACGGGAATCCTTAGAATAATATTTTAAATTTTAAGTTTAGTTTTAGTTAGTGAAGAATGTCTGCAGAAATGCAGGCATTTTTCTTTTATCTGCCTAGTTGCACATTTTTTGTTGGTACTCAGCAAAACTTCAAAACTTACTTTATGAGAAATGTATTTTTAATTTGCGGTCTTGTTTTAATTTTCAGCTGTAAGAATGAAAAGGATAAAGATGGTTCTGTTTCTTCCAATGCCATCAGTACGAAAGTAAAATCGCATTCACTCAGTCTGGGTAAGGATTTGAGCTCAGTGAATGGAATAAGACAGGAATATCAGTTGGTCAATTCTCAGCTTTCCGAGAAGAAGCTGGATTCGGTGGGTTTTAAATATGAATGCGACGAGATCTCTGGCAATGTCGTCTATTATTCTGAAAACGGTACTTTGAAAGTTGTAAAGCATTTCCAGGCGGACAGTCATTTTTCTTCGACAGATCATTATTTTGTGAATGATGGAAAACCCTATTTTATCTTTAAAGATGAAACCGTATGGAGTTTCGATGGTGGAACTGCCGACAAGCCGGAGACGAAAGATGACGTCACGCAGCAGCGTTTTTATATTGTGGATGGTAAATCAATCCAATGTCTTGAGAAAAAATATACTTTGAAATCCAACTCTACCAGCAATCCGAAATCTGAAAATGTTCCGAACAAGGAAATGAAAAATTGCTCAATTACGACCTTGCAGAAAAGTTTTGATTTGCTGATGAAAAATATTAATAGGAGAGATGGTGGGAATTGTTTGTAGGGATTAAATTAAAATTTTAGAAAATTCTTAGATATTAATCATATTTTTGAATTCTCTATATGAGGATTTATACTTTTATAAATTTTCTTTTAATGATTTATATTCGCGATGATTATTAAACGGTTTTTTGCTTATGCTTTTGATGTATATTTTATTACAGTAGTTCAATTGTTGTTATTTAATTTTTACAGATATTTTTCTACAGGAGTTTCTTCCTTGAGTATGGTTTATATTTTAGAAAATTTTAGAAATTATTTTGTTGCAATAAGTATTTTTTATTTTTTAGCTACAGAATTCTTATTTAATAAAACACTGGGAAAGAAGATTTTTAAACTGGAAGTGATTTTTACAGATAAAACCTTTTTATCCGCTTTAATTAGAAGCATAATTCGATTATTTCCATTTGACATTTTTTTCATACTAATCTTTAAGGATAGATTTTTACACGATTATTTATCAAAAACTTATGTTGTTGATAGATCTAAATTAGAAGATAATAAGTAAGTCGAGATATATGATCTGAATAACTTAAACAAAGAGAAAGTCCTACCAATTGGCAGGACTTTCTCTTTGTTTAAGTTTAATTTTCTATGGTTTATAAATAAGTTTACTGGTCATTGCTTTTATTAGTCTTAGACCCGTAATATAATATTAAAATAACACCAGTAACAAATAATCCAAATTCTATACTCAGTATTTCAACCATCATATCAGGATTTGTCCTTATGGTTTGGAAATAAGTTTACCGGTTTGCTGTTTGCCGTTTTTGGCTTTCAATTGGTAGAAATATGTTCCAACAGGCAGTTTCATTTGCAAAGCATTTGTTTTATCAGATAAAACTTTGCTCACAACAACTGATCCTGCTGCGTTGTAAATAGTAAGATTCGATCCCAGATTGCTGTCATTCAGACTCACATTAAGAACTGAGGTAAATGGATTTGGGTAAAACTTAGCTTCTTGTTTATCTAAATTTGAAGCGCCTGTTGCCAATGTTCCGGTATTACAACCAGCGGTCATTACGGCATTGATGCTGGCAGTTGCTACAGCTCCGGTGGTGGTAAGAACGCGGCCTTCAATGTCTACACCGGTATTCAAATTAATTGCACCGTTGTTGCCAATTAAAGTTCCTTTGAATTTGGAATAGTCGTTTAAGCTAATTGCTCCGTCTACTTTCCAGAATACATTTTTTGCCTGAGCGCCGTTTTGCAAAATCACTGAAGCGTAAGTACTGGATGACAAAGCGCCAACAATTTTGATCACGAACACTGCATCTTCATTACCTTGTGCATTCAGGATTACATTTCCGTTCAGAACTGTAGCTGCATTTAAAAGATAAGTATGCGGCGTCAAAACAAGATCGTTTCCGAATGATGCAGGATAAAGTAACTCAATATCTGTAGGTAATACATTAAGATAAGTATAAACCGTACCTAGATCTGCAGCACAAGCGGCTGTTGACATATCCGGATTGGAATGGATAGTTCCCGTTACATTAAGTGCTGAAAAGCCTGTTGTAAGACCAACGTTGGATCCAATATCACCTGTCACTGTGGAAACACCCGAGTTGGTAACCGTTCCGCTTCCTGTAAAAATCGTGTAGCAAGCCACAGAATTTAGTACCGGCTTCACCGGTCCTGTAAGCGTTGGAGAGCCACAACCAATTGGTTTGGTAACTGTAACACCAGATACTGAGATAGCACCTGTGGTGGAAAGTGCGCGGCCTTCAATTTTTACGCCGGTATTAAGGACTATTGCTGCATTGTTTGCAATCACAGTTCCTTTCATTTCTGTATTTGTAGCAAGGTTTACAAGACCTTCAATCTTCCAGAAGACGTTGCAGGCAACCGCACCGTTTGTAAGAATCACCTTAGAACCCGAAGTAGAGGAAAATGCACCTTGAATCTGAATGATAAAAACAGAATTTGCATTTCCGCCACCGTTAAGTGTCAAAGTATTATCTAGTGTAGCACTTTGCCCGATGGAATATGTGCCGGCGGTCAATGTTTGTCCATTCCCTAAAAGTGGTGCCGGGAAAAAATTAGGAACCGCAGCATTAAGGTAATTGTACGCAATCGTTAACGAAGTAGCAGCAGCTGCAGCAGCGCCATCTGCGTCGTGCATCACGCCATCTACATTTCCGAAATTGGTGGCAGCGCCATTTGCAGTTCCTACATCACCAGTGAGATGAGAAAGTCCTGTGTTTGTCACGGCACCATTGCTGGAAAAAAGAGCAAAGTTGGAAGAAGCGCCAAGAGTTGGAGCTTGAGCCATCAGTAATGAGTTAAAACCCACGAAGGCAACAGAAGCTACCAGTTTTAGATATTTTTTCATATTATTATTTAATAAGTTAAAATGTAATTAATTTAACTTATTAATTTATGTTCTAAAATCGTACCATAAATTATTTATTTTTATAATTATTTTAATAATATTGTTTATTTGTTTAAAATATATAAATTATTTTGTTTAATTATTATTAAATATTTAAAAATTAGCTTATGTATATTTTGTTTTATTTTTAATCATACTTATAAATATTTTAATAATTAATAATTTTATTTAAACTATTGACCGTCAAGACTGTTATGTCGAATCTTAAAGAATTAGAATGATCTTTTGAAAATCTGATTTTTCGGTTTTAAAATACCAAACAGACTTAAAATTAGAATTTTAAGCATAAAAAAACCCGAACAAATCGGGCTTTAAATATTTTTAAAAAAAGATTTTTAATCTTCATCGTCTTCTTCGAAAACGTCGTTGTATCCTTCTTCTTCCTCGTCATCATTGTAATCATCATCCTCATCCTCGAAGCTTGTTGCTTTGAACTCAGATTCGAAATCTCCAAAATCATCGTCCAGCAAAGGCATTGCGGAGTTTTTGCTTTTTCCGTTTAATGAAGATCCTGTTTTGCTCGGCGCTTTCAAAGGCACATTTCCGAATCTGTAAACCGTAATCGGGTAGTTGACCGCCGGTTTCTCATCAATAATTTCCAAAAGCTCGCAGAAGAAATCCCAAAGCTCTATAAATCCGTACTGGAATCTCATTTTCTCCCCAACCGCAGGAAAACCTTCCGGCAGATAGATGTCAGACATTATCTCACCGTCACCATCATCACTCATATCCTCCAAAGGAACCGCGCGGCCTTCATTCCATTCATCATCCGAAAAATAAAAAGAAGACAACTCTTCGCCCGGTAAGCTGAACGCGCTTTTGATACCCAGCTGCAGATTCCAAAGTGTCTGTTTTTCTTTCACCTCGATGTCTCTGAAGATCGTATCCTTTGCGTCTAGAATTACTCTTATCTTATAAACCATTGTTGTTTTACTTTAACTTTATTAGCTTGATTAATGTTGCAAATATAAAACAAATGAAATTCCATAAAAATTTCTTGTAAATTTTTTTTCAAAAAAGATTTTTATAAATTCAGCGTTTTTGAAGTGCCGCATTATTCGATAAAACTCGCTTTGGATTTCTTGATTTTGTCAACAGAAGATTTGGCGAGCTTGAATTTAAATTTAGTTCCGGAAAGATAAACACTTTCTACCACAATTGTTTGTTTATGGGCTTCCATAATATGTTTTACGATGGCCAATCCAAGTCCGGATCCGCCTTCTTTGCGGTTTCTGCTGGATTCCACACGGTAAAAACGTTCGAAAATTCTCGGCAGATTCTCCGGTTTGATTCCCATTCCGTTGTCTTCCACAGAAATATGAATACTCTGCGTGCCTTCTCTTGTGGAAACGATGATTTGCGCTTCTTCCCGGTTGGCATATTTTACGGCATTCGAAATTAAATTAATCAAAACCTGCGAGATTTTCTGCTTATCCGCAAAAACAAATAATTGCGACTGAGTCGTCTGAAGCTGCATCGTCATCGATTGTCTTTCGGCTTCCATTTCCAAAAGATCGAAAATCTCCTGAATCAAATGGTTGATGTCAAACGTGCTGAATTTCAGATTGATTTGACCGGATTCAAAACGGTTGATCATATCGAGATCTTTCACGATATTAAGAAGTCTCTCCACGGAACTGTCAATTCTTTGAAGATATTTGTCTCTAATGTTGAGGTCTTCAACGCCGCCATCACGAAGCGTTTCTATGTATCCTTGGATTGAGAACAAAGGCGTTTTCAGCTCGTGAGAAACGTTTCCGATGTATTCTTTCCGGTAATCTTCCATTTCCTTCATCAGATCCATTTCGGCGTTTCTCTGGTTCATCTCGTGCATCTTTTCGCCGAGTTCTTTGAAGCCGAGATCCGTGTCGTAATCGTGGATGATGTCTTCCGGAAGGATGTTGGTAATTCTTCTGATTTGATTTCTACTGTAGAAACTGAACAGGAACTCCAGCACAAAATAATTGAGAACGAATAAAAACCAAAGTGTGAAAGCCAGAAAATAATTGAAGTCGCGGGTTTTGAAATAAACGTCGTCCGTGTAAAATTCAAACATTAGAACCACGACGCCGACTACAGCCACCAATAAAAATGATGCTGCAGCTGATATCCAATTGATCTTTACCGAACTTCTAAATCCCATTTCACAAAAAAGATTTTCTTTTCAGAAAACCTTAAACTACTAATTTATAACCAATTCCTTTGAGTGTCTGGATGGTGTTAATTCCTAATTTCTCTCTTAATCTACGAATGTGTACATCGATGGTTCTTTCTCCCACAATTACGTCGTTGCCCCAGACTCTTTCCAGGATTTCTTCTCTTTTGAATACTTTTTCAGTATTAGAAGCTAAAAGGTAAAGCAAATCGAATTCTTTCTTCGGCAGCAAAAACTCTTCTTTCGCTTTTGAAACTTTGAAGTTGTCTTTGTCGATGATCAAATCACCGATTTCGATGTAATTCGAATTTTCGTTTGAATTGGCACCCAATTGCAGAAGTGCTGCAACCTTAGAAATCAGAACTTTTGGTTTGATTAATTTGACAATGTAATCATTTGCCCCAGCCTGATAACCAGCTAATTGAGAAAATTCCTCGCTTCTTGCAGACAAAAATACGATCAGCGTTTTTTGCAACTCTTTAATCTTTCTGAGGTCCTGGCAGGTTTCGATGCCGTCTTTTTCGGGCATCATAACGTCCAGAAGTATTAAATCCGGCAAAATCTCTTTTGCTTTTGCGATTCCTTCATTTCCGTTTCCTGCGGTGAAGACCTGATAGCCTTCTTTTTCCAAATTATAAGAAATGATTTCAAGGATGTCCTGTTCATCATCAATTAAAAGGATTTTTTTACGATTCATTTCGATTTATTAATATGTCAAAATTAAAAAAATTTGAACTCTATATGACTAAATGTTTAAAGTTCACACAAATTTAACATTTAAAAGTCAATAAAGAACGTTTACAGAAGCTTTTTTTATATTGAAAATGATACAAATTTATAGATGGAATTCGTTTCATTTTTTGAGTAAATTAAGTTAAATTTGCACCTCACGTTTCAGATTATGGAAGAAGAAGAAAAAAAATCACTCAATTTTATAGAACAAATTATAGAAGACGATTTGGAAAACGGCCTGAAAGCCTCGCAGCTGCGTTTCAGATTTCCGCCGGAGCCAAACGGTTATCTTCATATTGGTCATACAAAAGCAATCTGCATCAACTTTGGTCTGGGTCAGAAATATAATGCACCAGTAAACCTCCGTTTTGATGATACGAATCCGGCTAAAGAAGAGCAGGAATTTGTAGATTCCATCAAAGCTGACATCGATTGGTTGGGTTTTAAATATGAACAGGAATTATTTACTTCAGATTATTTTGAACAGCTTTATAATTGGGCTGTAGAGCTCATCAAACAAGGCAAAGCTTATGTAGATGAGCAATCTTCGGAAGACATTACCGCTCAGAGAAAAACACCATTTGAGGATGGCGTTGAATCGCCTTTTAGAAACCGCCCAATCGAAGAAAGTCTTGAACTTTTTGAGAAAATGAAAAACGGCGAATTTGAGAAAGGCGCGATGAGTTTGCGTGCAAAAATCGATATGACTTCCCCAAATATGAATATGCGTGACCCTGTGATGTACAGAATCCTAAAAGAGCCGCATCACAGAACCGGCGAAAAATGGAAAATCTATCCGATGTACGATTGGGCACACGGAGAATCTGATTATATAGAGCAAATTTCGCATTCGTTATGTTCATTAGAATTTGAAAATCACCGTCCACTTTACGAATGGTATTTGGATCAAGTTTATGATAACGAAAGCGTTGCGCCGAAACAGAGAGAATTTGCAAGGATGAACGTTTCTTATATGGTGACTTCTAAAAGAAAACTTCAAAGATTGGTTCAGGAAAATATCACGACTGGTTGGGACGATCCAAGAATGCCGACCATCTCTGGACTCAGAAGAAAAGGTTATACGCCGACGGCCATCAAAAATTTCATAGAAAAAGTGGGTGTTGCAAAACGTGAAAACCTGATTGATATACAATTGTTAGAATTTTGTGTGAGAGAAGACCTTAACAAAGTGGCGACTAGAGTGATGGCTGTGGTAAATCCAGTAAAACTGATCATCGAAAATTATCCGGAAGATAAAGAAGAATGGTTGGAAACTGAAAACAATCCTGAAGACGAAAACGCCGGAACAAGACAAGTGCCTTTCTCAAGGGAGATTTACATAGAAAGAGAAGATTTCAAGGAAGAAGCTGATAAGAAATTTTTCCGTCTGAAACTGGAGGGAGAAGTTCGTTTGAAAGCGGGATACATCATCAAAGCGGAAAGAGTTGAGAAGGATGCTAATGGCGAAATCACAACTATTTTTGCAACTTACGATGAAGATTCAAAATCGGGAAGCGGCACTGAAGCAAGTCTGAGAAAAGTGAAAGGAACGCTGCATTGGGTTTCTGCAAAACACGCTTTGCCAATTGAGATCAGAACTTACGAACGATTGTTCACCACCGAGCAGCCGGATGCAGAGAAAGATGTTGATTTCATCCAATTTATCAATCCTCAATCTTTAAGTGTAACACACGGATTTGCTGAACCAAGCCTGAAAGATGCTACTTTGGAAGATCATTTCCAGTTCCAAAGAATTGGCTATTACAAAAAAGACAGAGATTCTTCTGAGGAAACTTTGGTGTTCAACAGAACGGTGACTTTGAAGGATGGTTACAAACCTTAAAAATGTAAAAAAGTAGAATGTAAAATGTACAAAGTATATTTCCATTTTAATAAATATAAAATTGAAAATCAGGCAATTGTCTGATTTTTTTTGTTTTGATGTAACAGAGTTGTTCGCTGATTTGTCTCATTTCAAGAATAAGCTTTACTATGAAAACTAAATTTTGTATTCTCGGATTGATTCTCTTTTTTGGGCAGATTACTGCACAAAAAACAATTGCTGCCGATAGTATTGTCAGACGGCAAATGAGTGCTGTGAGAACAGACAAGTCTATAAAAATTGACGGAATCATTGATGAGGAAGCCTGGGCCAATGCAGCCGTCGCCGACAAATTCATTGAGTTTCAACCGTCAAATGGAAAATTGGAATCAGACAATCAAAAAAGTGTAGTAAAAGTCTTGTATGACAATACTGGAATTTACATCGGAGCGACACTTTATGACAGCGAGCCTGCCAAAATCGCAAGACAGTTTACAGAAAGAGATGCTATCAACAATGATGATTTTTTTGGTGTTTTCGTCAATGGTTATAACGACAAGCAGCAGAGTTATGAGTTCATCGTAACCGCGGCTGGTGTTCAGTTTGATGCAAAAGCAACGAATGACAATGGCGAAGATCCTACTTGGAACGGAATCTGGTATTCGGCCGTGAAAATCACTGACAAAGGCTGGAATGTAGAGATGAAAATCCCTTATTTTGAGTTGAGATTTCCAAACAATAACGTTCAGCAATGGGGCGTCAACTTTTTCCGGAATATCCAACGTGAACGTAAAAAACTCGCCTGGAATCACATCGATAATACCAAGGGAAGCTTCACTTTATATGACGGGATTCTAAACGGAATAGAAAATGTAAAAACCCCAACCAGACTTTCTTTCACCCCATATTTTTCAACGTATGTCAACAATTTCGATGGCAAAACTGAAATGAACGTGAATGGCGGAATGGATTTAAAATATGGAATTAATGATGCTTTCACTTTTGATATGACTTTGGTTCCGGATTTTGGTCAGGCTAATTTTGATAATTCGATTCTCAATTTAACACCATTCGAGCAGCAATTTTCCGAACAGCGATCATTCTTTATGGAAGGCACGGAACTCTTCAGCAAAGGCGATATGTTCTATTCCAGAAGAGTAGGCGGTGAACCGTCAATTTACCCAACAGTGGGCGAAAATGAAACCGTCACGGAATATCCGGGAAAAGTAAAATTATTTAACGCTTTCAAAATTTCGGGAAGAACCCAAAAAGGTCTTGGAATCGGGATCTTCAATGGTGTGACAGAAAAAATGGAAGCTGTAATCCAAAATAATGAAACTGGTGAAACCCGAAAAGAAACAGTAGAACCTTGGACCAATTACAATGTTTTGGTTTTCGATCAGAGATTTGGCGGGAATTCATCCGTGACTTTTGTCAATACAAGCACGATGAGAATGGGTGATTTCCGCGATGCCAACGCAACTGGACTGCTTTGGAATATTGCTAATAAAAAGAATACTTACAATTATTTTGGGAATTTCAAAGGCAGTTGGGTCAGAGATGGCGATACGAAATTTGGCAACAGAGGAAATCTCGGAATCGGAAAATATTCAGGAAAAAACCGTTTTGAAATCATTGGAAATTATGTCAACAAAAATTGGGATATCAATGATTTGGGATTTTCAACAAAAACTAATTATGCCTCATATTCAACGTGGTACGGGTACAGAATTTTGCAGCCAACAAAGAACTTTAATAATATCTTTTTGAATTTCAATCTCAATTACGATCACCGTTTGGAATCGTTTCTTTACAGCACACTGAGATTCAATCACAATAACCAATTTACCACTAAGAATTTCCAGAATTTCGGTGGTGGAATTGAGTTCACGCCGATTGGTGAAAATGATATTTACGAACCAAGAACTTTTGGACGACATTTGAAAGTTCCCGGCTATTTTGACAGCTGGATTTGGTTTGAAAGCGACAGCCGTAAAAAACTTCAGTACAACATCAATATTGATTATTATGCTTACGATGAAAAAGGTAGAAACAAAGTGATTCCGTCACTATATCTACGTTACAGAGCTTCGGACAAACTGAATTTGATTTGGCAGTCCAATCCAGTTTTCAGCAATAACGAAGTTGGTTTTGCAGGAAAAGACGGCGACCAGATTTATATGGGAAGAAGACAGCGAAATACGTACGAAAATGCAATCACCGGCCAATACACTTTCAATAACAAAATGGCATTATCATTAGCTTTCCGTCATTATTTTTCGGATGTTACTTACAAACAATTTTACAGTCTTAACAGCGATGGAAGCCTGAATGAAAACACAACTTACAGCCCAAATCTTGCCGGTACATACAACTCCTGGAATGTAGATTTGCGCTATTCGTGGTGGTTTGCGCCAGGAAGTCAATTGACTTTGCTCTACCGAAACGCGACGAGCAATTATCTCGAAGTTTCAAGAATGAGATTTAAAAATAATTTTGATCAGCTATTCGATGCGCCGATGATCAATAATGTTTCACTGAGAATCACTTACTTTCTGGATTATAATCGAGTTAAAAACTGGTTTTAAAATAATTTGACTTCGTCGAACCACTTTGTTAGGTTTGGGCAGCTTTATCCGCCTTCCACTCCCAATCTTTTTGCCCTCGCTTTTCCAACCGCAAAAAGGATTTTCGTTCAAGTCGGGCTGCGGATTCAATTCATATTTAAAAAAGAAATCCATTTCAAATTTTCTTGAAATGGATTTTTATCATCAACTTATAATTTATCATTTATAATTACAAAACATCTCTGATCTCTTCATTCTTTTTAAAAGTCGCTGTCGCAAAAGGACAAAGCGGAATGATTTTCAAATTATTTTCTCTTGCAAATTCTACAGCTTTATAAACCAATTCTTTCCCAACGCCTTTCCCGTTATATTCAGGTTCTACTTCAGTATGATCAATGATGAATTTGTCTGCTCCAGCCCAGGAATATGTCATCAATCCGGCTTGTTTCCCATCAAGAAAAGCTACGAATTCGCCTTTTGTTTCTTTATTATTTTGTTTTATTTCCAGCATTTTATTTAGATTTTAGTTAAGATTTCTATATTGTTTGTCAATATTTTATGGATGGGACACGCATCAGCAATTTTGAAAAGTCTGTCCTTTATTTCTTCGCTGATCTCCGTTGTTCCAAAATCAATTACTCTGCAGAACTGCGCCATTTTTGTCTGCGGAAAATTTTCCAAATCCACTTCTACATTGATCACGGGAATATCCCAGCCTTTTCTGTCGATGTACATTCTAAGCGTTGCAGCTGTGCAGCTTGCCAGAGATGTTGCAAGAATTTCGAATGGATTGAAGCCTTTGTTCCCTCCGCCTTTATCCACAGGTTCATCGGTAATGAGTCTGTTTTCACCAGCAATTACTTCTGTGTAATATTTTTCGGTTCCAAGTGTTGCTTTTACTTTGACTCCCATTTTTATGAATTTAATTTGTAGCTTAATGCGCCAGACGGACATTTTTCAATTTGATTTTTCAGTTCTTCAGCGGTTGCATTTTCTGTTTTGATCCAAGGTCTTTCTTTTGGATTATAAACTTTCGGAAGCATTTTTACGCAAACACCTGCGTGGATGCAGACTTTCGGTTTCCAAAGTATGGTGATTTCGCCTGCGTTATATTCGTGAGTGTCCATTTATATTTGATTTTTAAAGTTTTCAATTTTCGAATGGATTGTTTTCAGTAATTCCGGTTCCACAATTCCGTTTTCTAAATCAAAATTTTCATAAAACTTAGAAAGTGAAAAAGTTTCCTTGATGTCTGCACCAAACTGCGGAAAGAATTTTGACGCTTCTGCCATCACATTTCCACCGCCGTATCCGCCTGGCGAAGTCGTCATCAGGAACATTGGTTTATCCTCGAAAACTTTCACATTGATTCTGGAAGCCCAATCAAAAATATTCTTGAAAGCTGCGCTGTAGGAACGGTTGTTTTCCGCCAGAGAACAAATGATGATGTCAGATTCTTCTATGTTTTTTAGAAATTTATAGGCTTCTTCCGGAAATCCTTTTTTCTCAAGATCTACAGAGAAAACGGGCATCAGATAATCATTAAGATCGATCAGATTAACTTCATCACTCGGAAAACTTTTCAGAACAAATTTTACCAATTCCTTATTAATAGACGTGGAAGAGTTGCTTCCTGCAAATGCAAATATTTTCATAGTTTGAAATTTTAAAGTTTATCGTAAGCCCCAAATTTTTCATCTACAATCGCTTTCCATTCCGGATGTTTCTTGATGAATGCAAAAACGTACGGGCAGAATGGCAACAGCTTTTTGCCACTTTCTTTTATGAACAACAAAGTTTTTTCAACCACAGCTGCTGCTGCGCCGGTTCCTGCCAATTCTGGTTCGGCTTCTGTATGAACTAAGGCAATCTGATTGTCAGTTTCTCCGTAATTGATAAAGGCAAAATGACCGTCAACTTCTATTTCGAAACGTTTTTTAGATTCATTTTTTGCAAGCGGAATAGATTCGAATTCAGTTTTCATATTTTATTTTTTTAAAGTTAGCAATTATTTATTTTTCAAAATTAGAAAAACAGAATGCGACAGGAATTGATCTAGGATATGTAATTTTTCGTGTGATAAAAAACAGAAACTCCCATAAAAATTCATTTATGGGAGTTTCTTACAAACTAATAATTACTAATATGGATTACTTAAAGTAGATCTCTGATTGATGTATGATGTTTTTACAAGATCCATAGTATTTTTAAATTTATCAAACTGATTTTCAGGCAACTGTCCAATCTTATAATAGAAGTTTCTGATGCCTCTTTTTGTATTGATACTGATTACTAAAATATAGGTTATAATGCCTTTTTCTGTTTTTAGGGAAATGACCTTTTCAATTGGTACTTCCAAAGCTGGCTGTCTGGAGCGAAATAATGGATGGCTGTATTTGACCGAAAAAATATGTTCGGAAACTTCCAGAGAAAAAATTTTCAATGTCATTATTTTCCAAACAAAGAAAACAAAAATGACCAAAAAGATAACATAAACACTTGATTGCCGAATATTAATGAATTGTCTGGCGAAGATTAAGAATAGAAGATCCAGAAAAATTAGTAGTAGGAAGCCGTACATCGCTGTCGCGATCTCTTTTCGATTGTTGATTTTCATTGCTCATTTGTGTTTGTATAAATCTATAAAAATAAAATGAATTTTATTCAAAAATTAAATTGATTTTATTAATTGATTTCTGATTTTGTTTTTAATGAAATCTATTTTAAAAATGATTACACAAAAAAGCTTCAAGACTGAAAAAAACATAATTACAGATTCTGTACGAAACTGTAATTATGATAGTGGAATTTGCATTTGTGTTTTAAAGGTCTTTATTTGTGTTTTTGCCCTTTCTTTGGTGTTTTTACAATAATTGTATTTTAACACCGGATTCCATCATTTGTATCTTTAGAATCTTTGATAATTTGCGCTTCACCATTTGTGTTTCAAGAACCAAATATCAAATCTTATTTTCTTTGTGTTTTTATTGTCGATTATCTTGGTACAAAAATACCAACATCCACAATAAAATTATCCTAAATCATTTCGATATATATCGCTGCGTCTGTAGATATTTATCTACAAAAAAAGCTGATTTTCTAAAATCAGCCTTGTTTATGAGGAATATTGAATGACTCAGCTAAGAATGATCTTTCATCAATTCTACCAATTCTACGATATTCTCAATCTTCAGTTTGTCAAAAATTCTTTTTTTGAGCGTGCTTACCGTATTTTGTTTGATGTCGAGTTTATTGGCAATCTCGAGGTTTCCAAGACCTTCAGCATACATTTCTGCAATTTCACGTTCTCTTTCTGTCAATGAGAAAAGAGGATTGATCAGGTTTCTGTTTCTGAAAGAATTGACAAGCAAAGCCTGTGTTGCGGGAGAAATATATTCTCCTTTGTTTATCATTTCGAAAATGGCATTCTTCACATCTTCTTCTTCGCTCAATTTGCTAAGAAAGCCGTTTGCGCCTGCGTTGAGGAACTTCAGTGAATGCATATTTTCATCAATGCCCGAAAATATTAGGATTTTTAGATCAGGATTTATTTTTTTGATTTCGGAGATGATATTCAAACTGTTGCCATCCGGAAAATGCGCGTCTATAATTGCGATTTCAATTGGATTTATTTTTACAGATTCCAATATTTGCTGCAAGTTGGAAGCATGGAAAACAGCAAATTCCAAGTCCATCTCCTCCAAAAGGAAAACAATGCCCTGGCGAATAAGGCTGTGATCATCAGCTAAAAGAAAAGTAATCTTTTGATTTAATTCAATCATTTATTAATCTTTAAATTAATTGTGAAACTCACTGTAGTTCCTTTGTTTAGTTCGCTGTTCACAGATATTTTTCCGTTATATAACTCTACTAGTTCCTTACAAAGACTCAGTCCCAAACCGGCACCCAGATTTTCCACATCTTCGGACAAAATCCCTTGGTAATAAGGTTCAAAGATCTTTTCCAGATCCGATTTAGAAATACCAACACCGGAATCCTTTATTTCTGTAACTAATGAAACTGTATTGTTATCGATTGGCGATGCAGAAGTGTTGACTGTAATTTGTCCGTTTTCAGTAAACTTATTCGCATTGCCCAGAATATTCATAAAGATCTGATTAATTTTCGTGCAGTCGGAATAGACTACAATATTTGGATCTATATTTTTATTAATGACAAATTTGTTATTTCTAGTCTCAATATAAGGTTCAATAGACCTGAGAATCGCATTGATTTCATTGTCTAGATTGAAAACGGCTGGGTTCAGTTTGTTTTCGACTTGTTGATTTTTTGTGTATTCCAGAATTTGATTAGCCTGCATCAATAATGTATTATTTGTGAAGCTAATGGATTTTAAATAATCCTGTACAGTTTCGTCAGTTGTTTTTTTACTGATTCTTTTAATGAAGATCCCAATGATTTTAAGAGGTGATCTCAGCTCGTGACTCAGCATTCCCAAAATTCTGTTTTTGAAATTAAGATTTTCTTTGATCTGTTTATTAGCAGCATTCAGCTTTTTCTCATAAATAAATGCAATTCTGGTGAAATACATAATTAATATAGAGACGATGAACATCAGTATCATCGCGCCCAAAACAAGATACATTCTGATTTTATTGTTGATAGAATTTTGATGATCCAATTCTTTCTGCAATTCTGATTTGGAATCTTTGATCGCAACTTCATAAATGTTCATCAGATCATTGCTGTAAATCAGCATGTTATTGAAAGTTTTGTAAAACTTCCCATTGCTGTTTTGGTTTTTTGTGACGTTGACCTGTATCTTTTGAACTTCTTTGGAATAATGATTATTAATGGATCTCATCAGGCTGTCAAGCTCCGATTTCATTTTTGACGCATCGGTGGTTCTGCCATTTTTTAGAGTGATGACAGTGCTTTCTTTTTGGACATTTACTTTTCCTGCAATCGCATCTCCCAAACGTCCAAACAGACCTTTCTTCTCAATCGTATCAGCGAATGTCTGCTGCTGAATGTCAAATTTATCAAAGTTATAATTGAAATCGTATTTTTTAAATTTCGGCAGTTCATCTCTCATTTTGAAAGTCGATTTCGTTGAAAACTGAAAGGTAGAATCTACCAAAAGTTTTAATTTTTTCAGTTCTGCCGTATCTTTTTTCTGAGTGATCAGAATGGATTTTAGTTTCGGATTTTTTGCTTTATAGCCGTTGATGCTGTCGAGATTTTGACTTAGTTTATTGACAGATTGAAAGTAGGACTCAAGAAATTTATTATCATCCGTAATCAAATATTTTTGGAAATAATCCTGAGAATTAATGAGTTCTTTTCGGGAATTTTCTGTCAGATTTTCCAAAGAATGGACATCTTTCAGCTGATTCTCGATGAATGCCAGGTTCTTTTTGTTGTTGAATTCATTATAAAAAAAAGCGGCGATAATGATCTGTATCAGCAAAATACAGAGGATAAGCGAGTAGTGGACGAATTTTCTTAATTTAAAATTCAGTGATCTTGATTTCATGTGTTTTTTTATTTTCAAGTTTATTCTAAAATGAATAATGTTGAATGATAATCTTATATTATGTAAAAATAAACAATCTGTTGAAGATAGGAATAATTTATTACAGTATAATAGAGAAATCAAAATCCTGTGAAAATTTTTCACAGGATCAGATTTATATAAGACTTATTTTTTTTATAGACTTTTGAATTGCTCCAGCATTCTCACGTCATTTTCGAAGAACATTCGGATGTCGCTCATTTGGTAAAGCAGCATTACGATTCTCTCAATTCCCATTCCGAAAGCATAGCCTGAGAATTTATCTGGGTCGATATTTACATTTTTAAGAACTGCAGGATCTACCATTCCGCAACCCATAATTTCCAGCCAGCCAGTTCCTTTTGTGATTCTGTAGTCGGTTTCTGAGTTCAATCCCCAATAAACATCAACTTCCGCACTCGGCTCTGTGAAAGGGAAGTAAGAAGGTCTCATTCTGATTTTCGACTTTCCGAAAAGTTCCGTCGTAAAAAATTGAATGGTTTGTTTAAGGTCTGCAAAACTCACATTTTCGTCAATATAAAGTCCTTCGATCTGATGGAAAATACAATGCGAACGTGAAGAAACAGCCTCATTTCTGAAAACCCTTCCAGGCGCCAAGATTCTCATCGGCGGCTCGTTTTCCTCCATATATCGGATTTGAACAGATGACGTGTGCGTTCTCAGTAAAACATCCGGATTTTGCTCTATGAAAAACGTGTCCTGCATATCTCTCGCTGGATGATATTCCGGAAGATTTAGTGCAGTGAAGTTGTGCCAGTCGTCTTCGATCTCAGGTCCGTCTGCAACGGCAAAACCAATGGATTTAAAGATTTCGATGATTCTGTTTTTAACCAGATTGATTGGATGACGGGAACCAAGTTCCAGAGGAAATGCAGGTCTGGAAAGATCTTCCTTTTCAAGAATGATTTTGCTTTCTGTAGCCAATTTTAATTCTTCCAGTTTTTCATTCACAGAGTTTCTTAAGATATTGATTTTCTGTCCAAAATCTTTTTTCTGCTCATTGGGAATTTGCTTCAAAGAATCATAGAAATCATTCATGATTCCTTTTTTTCCATTGAACTTCAGTCGGAATTGTTCTATTTCATCTTTGGCAGAGGACTGGAAATTCTGTACTTCTACCAATAGGTCATCAATTTTCTCTAGCATTGTATATATAAAATATAGATTGCAAAAATACGATTTTAAAATAAAAAAATCTGCCTTTTTGTAAAGCAGATTTCAATTTTTAATTCTAAATCCTGATTCTTAAGTCTTGTTTCCAGAATCTTTAAATTATTTCTTTTCCAGTGCTTTTATTTTCACCTGAATGTTGATTTCGTTTTTAATCAATCCTTCCGCAGCTGGCATTTGGAATTTAATTCCGAATTCATCTCTGTTGATGTCCTTTGGTTCTGTAGCAATCATCAGTTCTCCTTTGTCAACTTTTACATTTGCGTTAAAACTGAATGGTTTTGTAATACCTTTTAAAGTTAGATTTCCGTCGAGAATAGTGTTGTAGTCGCTTCCGGAAGGTGCTTCAGTCACTTTCGTGATTTCGTAGGAAGCATTCGGGAATTTGGCAGTGTCGAAGAAATCCGGACTTTTCAAATGTCCTAGAAGTTTTCCGTTCGATTCTGCATCGGTCAAATCCTCGTTTGTAAGTGAATTCATTGCCAATACAAATTGCCCGCTTTCCAGTTTTTTGTCTTTTACGGTCACTTCGCCGCTCTCAAACTTAAGGCTACCAATGTGGCTTGTGTTATCAGACTTTACAACTTTGAAACCTTTCCATTCCGCTTTACTATTTAGCGTATCCACAACATAAACTTGTCCGTCGGATGTTGTCAAAACTTCATTGCTTTCGCTGGTCACAGGTTTGTCTTTTCCACAAGAAATAATGAAAACCGAAGCGGAAATCAATAAAATGGCGGAGATTAAAGTTGTCTTTTTCATAATGAAATTTTTAAATAATGTCTAAATTTGTGTTTTTGCTAAAATAATAAAATTATTACGATTTCAACCACTAATTTTGCAAGATGTTGTTAGAAGTTAAAAACCTGTATTTCAATTATCAGACCGATAAACCATTGTTTCAAAATCTTAATCTGAATGTGGATGAAGGACAAATCATCGCTTTGGTTGGCGAAAGTGGCTGTGGAAAATCGACTTTATTAAGTTTGATTTATGGTTTGATTGATTGGCAAAGTGGCGACATTTTGTTTGAAGGCGAAAAACTATTTGGACCAAAAGGCAATCTCGTTCCAGGTGAATCTCAAATGAAATTTGTAGCTCAAAACTACGATTTGATGCCGTACGGAACCGTTTATGACAACGTCGGGAAATTCATTTCCAACATCAATCTCAAAGAGAAAAAAGCGAAAGTAGAAGAATTATTGGATGTCGTTGGTTTGACGGAATTTGCGAAAGTGATTCCAAAGAATCTGAGTGGCGGACAACAGCAAAGAGTTGCGATTGCAAGGGCTTTGGCAGTTCTTCCTAAAATGCTTTTGTTGGATGAGCCTTTCAGCAACTTGGATTTTTCCAGAAAATTTGAGTTGAGGGAAAAGCTTTTTAATTATGTCAAAGAAAATAATCTCAGTTTGATTATTTCAACGCACAATTTGGAAGAAGTTTTACCTTGGGCAGATAACATTGTGGTTCTCCAGCAGGGAAGATTAATTCAAAATGATTCTCCGAAAGAAACCTACGAAAATCCTTACAATGATTACGTTGCAAGGCTTCTTGGAGAAGTCAATATTTTCACGGAAGCAGAAAAGTCTCAATTGAATTTAAAGAAAACCAATTACTTCCCACATCAAATAAAAATTGCCGAAAGTGGAGTAGAGGCCACCGTTTCTGACAGCCGTTTCGCCGGTTCTCATTACCGAAACAAGTTATTGATTAATGATAAGCCAATCATTATATATACAGACGAATTTCTGGAAGGGAAAGTGAATCTTAAATTTTTATAATTAAATTATATTGCCTGATTAATTATAAACTTTGATGAGTTTTACGTCTTTGCGAACCTTAAAATATTTTCAATAATTTCAAAAAAAATCTTTGCGGACTTTGCGTTAAAATTCCCACTCAATAATTAAATTGTTTTTTTTGTGGATAAAATATGGATAACTTATAGATTTCCAGTTTGTTGAATTAAAAATAATTTCTAATTTTGCTAAACGAAAATACATCAGGAAATTTTTGGTTAATTCTCTTTCTGCCCCTAAGGACCGAAATTAGCGCAAGCAATCAAAGTCTTTGAAAGTCGACCCTGCCAAATTTTTCCTTTTTTTTGTTTAATATCTAAAAGGCTTCGACTCCGCTCAGCCTGACAATTAATATTAAACTTGTCACACTGAGCGGAGTCGAAGTGTTTTTTATCTATTTTTTCAACTAAGCTTTTCTCACAAACTCAGACTTCAAAGCCATCGACCCAAAACCATCAATTTTACAATCAATATTGTGGTCACTTTCTGGTCTTAGTCTAATGTTTTTTACTTTCGTTCCAGCCTTGATATCTTTTGGAGCGCCTTTTACAGGAAGGTCTTTGATGACAATCACAGAATCTCCGTTTTGCAATTCCTTGCCAAGAGAATCGAAAATTTTTCCTTCCGTAGAAACTTCCGCCGGGTCCCATTCGTAGAAACATTGAGAGCAAACCTGCAGATTGTCTTGTTCGTAAGTGAATTCGGATTGGCATTTCGGGCAAAGAATCGTGTCGCTCATAGTTTTTATTTTGAATCGCAAAGTTAACATTAATGTCGCAATCTAAAAATGATATTAATTTGGAAATGTAACTTACCATTCATAACCAAAAACTCATAATAAATTTTTAGATTTGCTTGCAATAAATAAATTAATAAAAAAGTAGATGAAAAAGACCGCTTTATACGATAAACACGTTTCTTTGGGAGCTAAGATTGTTCCTTTTGCAGGTTTCGAAATGCCTGTTCAATATGCCGGAATCAACGAGGAGCATTTTGCTGTCCGCGAAAAAGCGGGAATGTTCGATGTGTCTCATATGGGACAGTTTTTCATCGAAGGTCCGTCTGCCAAAGACCTTTTGCAATTTGTAACTTCCAACAATGTGGATGCGCTTGAGAACGGAAAAGCACAATATTCTTGTTTGCCAAACGAAACTGGTGGAATTGTGGACGATTTGATTGTTTACAAAATGGAAGATGAGAAATATTTCGTCGTCGTAAATGCTTCAAACATCGATAAAGACTGGAATCACATCGCTAAATACAATGAGAAATTCGGAGCGAAGATGACCAACGCTTCAGACGAAATGTCATTGATTGCCATCCAAGGTCCAAAAGCAACTGAGATTCTTCAAAAACTGACCGAGACAGATTTGTCAGCGATTCCATATTATCATTTCACAGTGGGTTCTTTAGCCGGTTTTTCGGATGTCATCATTTCGAATACAGGTTACACAGGAAGTGGCGGTTTTGAGATTTATTTTAATAATGACAATGCGGAGCAAATCTGGGACGCGCTTACAGAAGCTGGACAAGATTTTGGGTTGATTCCTTGCGGATTGGCTTCCAGAGATACTTTGAGATTGGAAAAAGGATTTTGTCTCTACGGAAACGATATCAACGACTCAACGTCTCCACTTGAAGCTGGATTAGGTTGGATTACAAAATTTGATAAAGATTTTGTGAATAAAGCATTTTTGGAAAATCAAAAAGCAGAGGGAGTTATCAAAAAATTGGTAGGTTTCGAAATGCTGGAAAAAGCAATCCCAAGACACGATTATGAAGTGGTGGATGCAGAAGGAAAAATCATCGGAAAAGTAACTTCCGGAACAATGTCACCAATGAAAAAAGTCGGAATAGGATTGGCTTACGTGGATAAACCGAACTTCAAATTAGATTCAGAGATTTTCATCAGAATTAGAAACAAAGACATTCCTGCGAAAGTGGTAAAATTGCCTTTTGTTTAAATCGATTTTGATTTTAAAATAATACAAGCGACTATTTTGGTCGCTTTTTTGTTGACTAAGGTTTTATTAAATTCAAAAAAATAATTTGTTATGAAATTAAATAATCTAAGTTTAGTAATGCTGCTGTCGGGAACTTTGTTTTTGCAAGCTGCTGACAAGAAAGAAATTGCTTTTAAATCAGAAATGAAGTCAACTAATGTTTCATTGAATTTCCAGCAAATGCCTGCAAATATCAAAAGCTTTCTGGCAAAATATTATCCAAAAGCAACGGTATCTAAGTACGAAGCAAAGACGACGGTTGTTGGAAAGAAGTATGAAGTGAAACTGAACAACGGCGCAGAAATCGACTTCGATAAAAATGGCAATTGGGAAGAAATCAGCGACAAACAAGGCGTTCCAGCAGCTTTGATTCCAGCAAGCATCAAGACATATCTTGCTAAGAACTATAAAGGTGTAAATGTTGAATCAATCGATAAGGAAAATAATAAAATAAAGGTTGATCTCATCAACGACATTGATTTGGAATTCGATAAAAATGGAAAGTTTTTACGAATCGATAAATAGAATAGAAAACGCGTTCAATAATTTGAACGCTTTCTTTTTTTTAACTTTTGACTTCCATCATCCAACTTCCGTCTACTTCAAATATTTCGTGATGCTTTCGCTCGTTGGATTTGTGGTGCTGATGAAGCTGTCAATCACATTTCCTTTTTCATCAAGCAAAATCTTGGTGAAGTTCCATAGGATTTTTGTGTTTTTCACACCGTTTTCTTTCTTGTCTGTCAGGAATTTGTAGATTGGCGCGATGTCGTCACCCTTTACAGAAATCTTTGCAGCCATAGGAAATTGGACACCGTAATTTCTTTGACAGAAGGTAGCGATCTCGTGATTTGCGCCAGGCTCTTGTCCTCCAAAGTTATTCGCCGGGAAACCAACGACAACCAATTTGTCTTTGTACTGCTCGTAAAGTTTTTCAAGATCAGCATATTGCGGTGTAAAACCACATTCCGAGGCCGTATTTACAACCAATATTTTTTTGCCTTTGAACTTAGAAAAGTCAATCGTAGAGCCATCCAAGGCTTCTACTTTGAAACTGTGAATCGATTTTGCCTGCGCTTTGTTTTTTGAAAATCCGAAAAGTGAAAACATAATTATAAGTAAGTATTTCATAAAAGTAATTTAAATTTTTTTTAAAGACAATTTAAAAATCAAATTTAAAACAAGTTTGGGGATTTTTAATGTGATTTTTTACAAATCTGTCTATGAAGATGATTATCAAAACATTTAAGGTTTGTCTTATTGATGAACCACATAGAAACATAGTTTTTATAAGGCAATTAAGAGAAAATAGTTGAACGACTATTTCTATTTTATCTAACTTTAATAAATTTGCAGTTTTTCTATGTGCCTATGTGGTTAATTTTAAACTCTCTTTTGTCAAATTTAAATACCTTTAATCAAATTTAAAATCGATAATGAACCGAAAAGATTTTATCGCCTTGTCTTCGTTAGGATTTTTAGGATTGTACACTTGCGGAACTTCAAATATGATGAATATTAGAAAACCTTTAGCCATCCAATTGTACACGGTTCGGGATGCGATTTCTGATAACTTGGAAAAAGCGTTGGAAAAGTTAGTGAAATTGGGATTTAATCAAGTTGAAATTTACGGGTACGACGGCACTTTCTTCGGGAAAACCAGAACGGAATTTCTAGCGATTCTGAAGAATGTCGGTTTGGAAGTCATCAGCTCGCACCACACGACCGGAATTGTCCATAATACTAAAGGAACTTTGCTCAACGATTGGGAAAAATCTGTGGAAGATTTACATTTCATCGG
Organism: Epilithonimonas sp. JDS; assembly: GCF_021261315.1. Taxonomy (GTDB): domain Bacteria; phylum Bacteroidota; class Bacteroidia; order Flavobacteriales; family Weeksellaceae; genus Epilithonimonas. The sequence goes on along the minus strand of NZ_JAJSAX010000002.1, from coordinate 198,883 downwards.
TTCCAAATATATGGTTTGCTCTTATCTTTTCGAGGAAGAAAGGACTTTGGAATATTATAAAAAACTGCCCGAATTGCTTAATCAATCTGGCGAAATAACCAAGAAAGCAGGAATCGAATTCGCGTATCACAACCACGATTTTGAATTTGGAAAATTTGATGAAATAACTGTTTATGATTTCATTTTAGATAATACGTGTCCTGATTTGGTCAAAATGGAACTCGACCTTTATTGGATGGCGAAAGCGGGTTTGAATCCGCTTATATATTTTGAAAGATATCCCAAAAGATTTCCGCTGTGGCACGTGAAGGATATGAAAGCTGGGACCAAAGATTTTACCGAGATTGGAAACGGAACGATTGACTTCAAAACTATTTTCGAAGCAAGAGAAAAAGCTGGACTGAAACATTGGTTTGTAGAACAGGATTCCAGCGATAAGGATATGTTTGATAGCTTAAAAATCAGTGCAGATTACATCGCAAAAAATAATTTTTTCAAATAAATCGTCACTGCTTCGACTTTATTATTTTAACAAAATTTTATGATTTGTAAAATAAATCCCTTTTCTTTGTCGTTCATTTCTTTATGAAACAACTTTATGAGCGTTTACAGTAAGCTTGCTGAGAATCTACAATACATTTCGCCAACCTTCTACAAAAGCCGATTTTTCAAAAAACTGAAAGGTCTGGATGCTCATAATCTGTTGGCAAGAAAAGTGGAGCCTGAGTTTCTTTGGATTAAAAATATTCTTTCGAAAGATGCTGTCTTTATGGATGTTGGAGCCAATGTTGGTGCCTATCTTTTCACTTTGGAAGACCACTTGAAACCAGGAAATATTTACGCTTTCGAACCCAATCCGCAGTTGTTCAAAAGATTGGGAAGATTGTTCCCGAAAGTGAATTTGTCGTCGGTTGCTTTATCTGATATTTCAACAATCGCCGAATTTAAAATTCCTGTAATCAATGGTGAAAAAATCCATACGAGAGGGACTTTGCAGACTTCCATCAAAGAGAAAAATGAAGAGAAAACCATTCTTCAAAAAGTAGAGGTGAAGCCTTTGGATGACTTGGTCTTCGACGCTCAGACTGACAATTTGAATTTTCAACAACTCGATTTTATCAAAATTGATGTGGAAGGCAATGAGATGCAAACTTTGCGAGGCGCGAAAAAAACGATTGAGAGATTCAAACCAATTTTGATGGTGGAAATGGAACAACGCCATCACGAAGACAATCTATGGACTTTGATTTCCGAAATTGCAGAGTGGGGATATTCTGTCAATTATCTCGACAGAGAATCTTTGAAGCTGAAAACTTTGACAGAAGAATTCCTGAATCTGCAAAACCCTGACAATGTGAAGAATTACAAAGATTACATCAATAACATCATATTTTTACCAAGTCTTCAAGAACTACAGGCTGACAAAAACTTAGAACTTTAAATTGAAACTATGAGCGTCGTTGCAAGACAAGGTATAAAATATTCCATCATTGGTTATCTCGGTTTTTTGCTGGGAACGTTTTCGGCGATTTTCATTTTTCCGTACGATATGGAGTTTTATGGAAAGCTCCGTTACATTTTGCCAACTGCCGAAATGATAGTTCCAATCGTGGTTTTTGGACTCAGTTTTTCCAACGTCAAATTCTTCAGCAAAGTGAATGCTGATGGGAAACACCATAATATGTTGTCGCTCAGTTTGCTAGCGATTTTCATCAATTTTGCGATTTTTATCGGCGCTTATTTTCTACTCAATAATCTCTTTCCGAGTCTCAAGGAAAGTCGACTCTGGGAAATGAAACGCCTGATTCTGCCAATGGTTTTGGTTTTGGCCTTGTCTTCGGTTTTCAATAAATTTCTGACCAATTACAAACGAATTGTAGTTCCGAATATCTTCGAAAACTTTGTCCCGAAGATTGCCAATCTTGGCGCATTTTGCCTTTTCTTTTTTATGGGATTCGCAGAAAAATCGGCTTATGGGTTTTTCTTTATGATGTTCGTGATTTCATTGTTTGGATACGGATTTTACACCAATCGTTTGGAGAAAATCAAACCGGATTTCAATTTGGATTATTTCAAAAAGGACAAATTTTACAGTGAGATTTTCACTTACAGTTTGTTCGGATTTCTTGGGAATATTGGGAATTACATCGCCATCAGAATTGATAATTTTATGATTGGCGAATACATCAGTTTTGAGGAAAACGGGATTTACAGCAATATTTTTTCAATCATCTCTATTATCGTAGTTCCGCAGATGGGACTTTTCAATATTTCTGCGCCTATCATCAATAAAGTTCTTGCGAACGGCGATTACGACGAGCTGGACAGGTTTCATAAGAAAACCTCGCTCAGTCTGTTTTTTTTAGGCTTGGTTTTGTTCTGTTGCATCGTTGTAGGATTTCCTTATTTGGCAGATTTTATGAAGAATGGCGAGGATTTGCGAAGTGCAGAGCCAGTTCTTTGGATTTTAGGATTTGCGATGTTGTTTGACTTGGCGACTGGTTTCAACGGTCATATTATTTCGTTGTCCAAGTTTTACAAATTCAATATTGTGGTGATGCTGATTTTAGCGGTTCTCACGATTAGCCTTAATATGATTTTCCTGACTTACACAGACTTGGGAATTCTCGGAATTGCCGTTGCTTACGCGATTTCGTTGTCTTTATTTAATATCATCAAAATCGTTTTCAACTACGTCAAGTTCAAAGTTTTTCCATTGGGAATCGAGATGATGTACGCTTTGATTTTGGGATTTCTGTCAATCAATGTGGCGATTCTGTTGCCAGATTTTGAACATAATATTTTGAATCTTTTCTACAAACCAAGCGTCGTTTTGATTCTGCTTTTCATTGGAAATTACTTCCTGAAAATCTATCCGTTGGACAAGTTTTTGAACAAGGATTTTATCAAGAGTTTGTTTAAATTCTAATAATTAGACCTAATCATACTTCGGATTAATTAAAATTTCTTCCTTTTCGTTTGATTTCGTGGAAGTTCTGGTTTGTTTCAGGCAAGTTCCATTTTCGTCTTTTGAGATGCATTTTATTGTTAATTCATCAATCTTTTGATTGTCTTTTCCTGTGACGACAATCTTGGAAAGTTCATCATTAGCATAATGAAATTGACGCGTGTTGAAGGTCTCAAAATTATCAACTATTTTGTCGATGCTACCGTTTTTGTTGTAATGGTAGATGCTTTCGTTCTGTTTGTATTGTTTTTTCGTGTAGCAACTGATGCGTTCCCGCTGATTCGGTTTCCATCGCGTTTTGCAATAGTAGGAATCTTTGTCGGGATATCTTTCCACCGTGAACCAAAGTTTTTTTTCGGTGGTTTGCAAGAGCTTTCCGTCGGAATCAACGGTTTTGGAAGATTTGATTCTGCCATTTTTGGTGAAGACCATTTCCTTTTTCTGGAGAAGTTTTCTTTGACCATTTGAAACGTCATAGACTTCTTCTGTCGCAGATTTTATGCCTTTGGGAAGTAAGTTGGCTTTGGTGTATTTTTTTGTCGCGCAAGAGGTGATTGCTAAAAATAGAATTGAAAAACAAATGATTCTCATAACTTTCATTTTGGGAAAGCAACAGCAAAATGCTTTCCAAGAATGGTATTGTTTGTTCTGGTAATGTGTGAAGAATTTTCTTCTGGGAAATTATTTTACTGCTTCATTATCGCGAAATCGTGCAAACCAATTTGCTGAATCATATAGGGCCAAATTTCTGTTCCTTGTGCATTGGGAAAAGTTCCGACATTTGAAGTTTCTTTGAATTCTCTATCCTCAACAGTCTGGATATCTGATTTGTAGGAAAGAGCATATTTTGTCCTGTTCTTCATCAAAAGCAACACTTTCATATTTTTTTGTTTCTCTTCTTCGGTCTTGCCGTGTGTTCCTAAACAAAAGTAAAATTCTATTGTTCCATCCAGACCTTTTTCCTTAAATAGTTTACTTTTTTCCCAACTATCGATTACTTCTTGAAATGGTTCAAATTCGATGATTGAAAAATCAAAATTAGTAGAGTCGGTAGGATGTAGTTTGATTGTAAACTTTGTTCCGATAGGGAAGGCAAAACCTTTTGCTGGTTCGGTTGGCAATTCTTGTGCAGAAGCGAGGATGCTGATTGTAAAAAATAAAGTTAGTAGTAGTTTTTTCATCTCTTGATGTTTGAGTTTTTATGATTGATTTGTTTTAACGGAATTGTTGTTACTTTTTTTATTATAATTATGAAGTTTTCTATTTAAAATGTTAATTAACTCATCTCGTTTTATGTCAATCATATCGCTGTCTATCCACAAAAGTTCTGGCTTGGAAGTGAAGTAAAGTCCAAAACATTTTTTTCGTGGAAAGTGATTTGGATTTATTGGTTTAATGTAGATTTGGCGGGTTCTGAAATGTCCAATTTCAAAGGTGCTAATCTCACTCCAGCTGATGAAATAACTTTTAGCTTGCGTATTGTTTTCAATACCGAATTCATCAATTTTCAGCGCAACATTATTTCCTGAACTGTACATTTTGTAGAATTGTTTTAATCTAAATATTAAGACAAATAAAATAGCAATTAGAAACAAACTCAGTGCAACTCTTTCAGGAATGTTGTATTCATTGTAGATTAAATAGGAACAAACAATGATAGCACCAACACAAAGAATAATGCTGGTGTTGAAAGCGCTTCTTTTAAAATTGATTTCTGTCATTGGATTCGGACAAGATGATTAAATAGTCAACGGTATGTGTCTCGTCACACTGCGAATATCCCGATTACTGTGAATACAGCCTGAACAGACATAGATTGTTCCGTTTTTATCACAAACGATGTTAATCATCCTTATTTCATCTTCGGTCAATTTTGAGTCAGCGGTTTTTAATTGTTGAAGTCCTTCAACTGCGTACACTTGTTTTTCTGCATTTGCTGATTTCAACCACTTTATTATTTCGGTTTTATTATTAGATTTGACCCATTCGTCCATTTGCGCTCTGCCTTCTGGACTTGTGCCAGCAATACCACATTGTGAACCGTACACAAAATCTGTTATAAATAAATCATTTTCATTTAAATCTAACTGATAAATGCTCTTGAAAGAACTTTTTAATTCACCAAAAACACTATCATTTTTAAAACTATCAATGGTCTCATAGTACGGTTGCCAATCGTTTCCAACACTTTTGTATTTCTTTTCACTAAGTTCATAGTACACAATATTGGTTTTGGTCGTAACGAGGTTCACACGATAAGTGTACATCGAACTTGTCTCTGGATTGTGTTTGTCTGGAACTGATTTGTCAAAAATAAAGACTCCTTCCTGAAAATCAGTTGTCAGGTCACGCAAAAATGCCCAATGTAAGCTTATTTGCTTTTCATTTTTTGATAGATTGTCAGTATATTTTTTTAACGCAACGAAGTCCTTTGTAGCGAGAACTTTTTTAACATCATTTTGAACTTGTCCAAGTAATGGAATTGTCCAAAGTAGTCCAAGGAAAATTGATAAGAATTTTGTTTTCACGTAATTATGCAAAGTATTTCGGCTAATAAATTTGGAATGTAATAAAGCCAAAAATATGAATAGATTTTTCAAGGTCCTTCACTGCGAGATTGATAAAAATTTGTTTTGCCATCATTACTGTCTTAAAATTTTGTCCATTTTTTTTCCTTTTGCCAATTCATCAATCAGCTTATCGAGGTATCTTGTCTTTTTTGTCAAAGGATTTTCGATTTCTTCGATCTTGTATCCGCAGATTGTTCCTTTGATCAGTTCTGCATTGGGATGAAGTTTTGCAAGATCAAAAAAAGTTTCGAGGGTTACTTTCTGATCAATGAGTTCCTGAATTTTTTTGTAATCAAAACCTGTCAACCATTCAATGACTTGCTCCAGTTCCTCCAATGTTCGTCCCTTTTTTTCAACTTTAGTTTTGTAATGGGGATAAACGGAAGCAAAGGTCATTTTTGCAATTCTTTCGTTGTGTTGATCCGTTTCTTTCATTGTTTTTCTTTTAACTAAAAGTACAAATTTTGAGGAATGCACGAAATGTAAATTGGAAATTTTCCGCCCGCTATTAAAAATTTGTAGTTAGGTTTTATTCAACAAGTTAATTTTCGGAGTACTCTACAATTTATATATTTAGAAAATCTTTTAATGTCGGTCAGATTTTCAGTTTCAGTTTCGTCATCAAAGATTTTGTCTTCCAATAGTAAACTGTCTTTCAAATAATCTTCGAGCTCAGACCTTGTTACCCGAAGCAGATTTCCTATCATATCCATAAGTGAAATTTTATTTTCATTAAATTAAGAATTTATCATTTCAATTGATGATTTGGATAAAACTGAACTAATTTTTTTTTGCCTTTATGCATTAATAGGTTTATGTACACAATTTATTAAAAGTCGATATACCAATTATATCGACGAGACTTCAAAATCACTTTCTTTGATTTTTACAACTAGATGAATTCAATTACCATCAAAGAATTTTACAAGGATATTTTATGAGAAAGTTGTCTGGACATCAATTGGTTTTTGACGGATAATATCAACAAAGACGTTGATCATTTCAATATTTTTGATATTTCTGAGCTTTCCTAGAACTGTACTTCGAAGATAGGAATGCCCTATAATAGAAGAACATATTACCAAATAAGTCTGATGAATGGTCAGAAGAGAGCAGAGTACGCAGATAAAACCATTTAGATTGAGGATTGTGCAGACTTGTTCGCTTCTCCATAAATCCCTTACAATTGCGCAAATCTCTGCGCGGAGCAATCCGGATATTTTTGCGTCTTTACCGAAGATTTTCCACCACTACCAGCTAAAATTGGATTGGAGATGACCAACTTCCAGTTTTCTCAGTTTCTGGCGGGTTCAGAATTTAATTCAATCAAAAAATAATCAAAAAATCCCATTCGGCTGAGTGTCTAATGGGATTTTCAAATTATTGCTAGCTGTGGTTTTTTAATGATCAAAAGGAGTTTTGATTTAAGTTTTTCTGACAGCTCTATTTTTTTGAGATATCTCTTCTTTCAGAGTGCTTCCTCTATATTACTGGGACGAGTGCTGAAATTTCCATTTTGTTGCAAGACCAATTCATACTCCAAAATATTATTAAACAATGATTGAGGGTCATCTTTCCCTACTTCTTCGTTTGATACGAAACCACCCTCTAGTTCTCCATTTTTCATGACTTTGTTTGGGTTCCAACCTTTTCCATAATAGAAAAAAGCTTGGTAAGTTCCGTTTGGAAAAGAAAAAGTGTAGCTGTCTCCTGCTTGAATATAAGCGTGGCGAACGACCTCATCATTCTTTTTAATGGTAACTAGAACATCAGAATTACTGGCCGTTACATTGATTTTTGAACATCCTCGATCTTCGCAATCTGAATTGTCACCATAATATTTGGAGTAAGGAGTAGCGCCGGTTTCCAATGAATTATTCCCATACAGTTGTTCCGCTTCTTTTTCCTTTCGAAGTTTTTCTTCATTATTTTTACGGATTTTTTTTTCTTCTTCAGTTTCTTGAGGCGTTACGTTTTCATAATTGTTAACTGAAGAAGTACTATCATGAATGATATTCGTTTCATTAAAATTTGTTCCTTCTTTTTGTGTGCAAGAGAGAAGTGATAAGCTAAGAACTGTTACCAAATTAATTTTTTTCATGGTTTTTTTTATTTTTTAAAATTGAAATAATTAGAAATACTGCAACCACCACATCTATAATATTCCAAATAAATCTGCCGAGTGCAATTTTTATAAATGGCTGAAACAATAGTGCTAAAGCGATAAATGCAATAACCATTTTCTCATCTTTGTTTTTGTTTGCTTCAAATGCCAAGTATCCGAAACCTACAAAGCTGATAAACCGCACGAGTTGGTAGTAGCCGTAGGGCATTTTTAGAAGACAGAGTAGGAGGAGGGTGGCGAGGATGAGTTTGATGATGGTCATTTTCGGAAGCCAATTTTATTATCTTGAGGATTGTTATTTTCTGCTCTTTCCATTTTAGCTCTAATTACTAAATAGCTGTTCAATTCCTGTAAAGAAACCGATGGTTTGTTATTTCTAATTGTTTCCAAAACAATAACGTTTGTTATTCTTACACTTTCTTTCAAAGCTTTTCTTGAAGCTTCATCACATAGAAATTTGATGTCGCTTGAAACATAGTTTTCTGTTGACTTTGCTAGTTCTTCGTAATTCAAACCGATTTCTGTCGGACGTTTTTTTAAGTACAATTCAAACATCAATTTTCGAGCTTCAAAGTCCGGCGGTGGCAAATAAATGTGTTTGTCCAGTCTTCCTGAACGTAAAATTGCTGGGTCAATAGCATTTGGTCTGTTTGTAGCACCAACAATAAAAATTCCGTCTTCTCCGCAATTATTCATTTGTGCTAAAAATTCATTTACGGCACTAGTGTTCATATGGCTTATGTTTGATGTATCTCTGTTTGGAACAAGTGCATCTAATTCGTCAATAAAAATGATACTTGGTGCGTTTTGTTTTGCTTCATCAAACAAATTTTTAATATTTTCCTGCGAAGCATTAACCCATTTACTTTGAATGTCAGAAGGTTTTATTTGATAAAAATTAAAGCCGATTTCTTCTGCCATTTTCTCCGCAAAAAAAGTCTTTCCGCAACCTGGCGGACCGTACAATAACATACCGTTCGGAATAGTCAAGCCGTATTCTGCGTACCTTTCTTTATGATTCAAAGCATCAATCACATCTAACTGTATGGTGTCTTTCAGTTCTTGCATTCCTGCAATGGCTGAAAATCCTTTTCCTTTCTTAATTTCTTTGGGCTGAACTTTGGCAAATTTTTCTGATGGAATTGAAAGCTCAACTTCCAGTTCTCCGTTCAATGTTTGAATAAATTCTTTTACAGATTTAAAACGGTTTTCTGCTTTTGGTTGTAATGCTTTCTTTATGATGTTTTGTGTCCGTTCGTCAATCTTGTCAGAAAACTTTAAAGGCTTTTTTCGCTCATCTAAAATAACATCCTCTAATTGTATTTTATCGGATTTATATTTTGAGATTTCTACAAAATAGGGTGGAAGACCTGTCAATAATTGATAATACAATGCACCTACAGAATAAATATCACTTTGGAATGAAAAGACTTTATTAAAAGTTTCATTTGCTGTATAAAATAAATTCAAACCGTCTTTTAAAAAATCTTTATTCGATTGTTTTAAGAACCGAGCATAACCAAAATCTATGATTTTAGGAATGGCGACTTTACCTGATAAGTCTAACATTACATTTTGGTTGGTAATGTCGTTGTGTATGATTTGTTTGTTGTGTAAATTATTCAAACCATTTAAAACACTTAAAATAATATTTTTTGCTTCATATAAATTCAGCGTGTTCTCACGTTTCATTTTATCTGCTAAAGTTTCGCCACTTACAAAATCCAACACTACATAAGCCAATTTTTGGTTGTCAATTACGATATTTCCATCATCGCTGTACTTTACTAAATTGGAATGTTTGATTTGTTTTAGTATTTCGATTTCCAAAATATCTCCGCTTTCTGTAAACTGTGTACGATGCAATTTCGAAAAGTCAAAAAGTTTTAGAAATTTCGTTTCTTTAGCTTCGTTTTGCACACGATAAGTTTCGGCATAGCTTCCTTTTTTCAGAAAGAAGCTAACCGAATATTTGTTGTCAATGATTTGACCTTTTGTTAATATAGATTTCGTGTTACTCATTTATCCTTCAAGAATACATTCATTGTTGCAACCTAATTTACCACAAGAAGGACAAGCCTTGCTTGGGTCAGAAACCATTAAATTGATTAATTTAATAACAATGGGATGTAAGTCCTCTGATGTTGGATTTTCTCCAATTTGTTGCAAACCTTCATTTAGCAATTGTCTTGCTCTGTTACTATCTTTCCAATGGTATGAACCAAAATTTTGATTGTGTTGTCTGATGAAGTTAATCAATTGATATACTAAAGTCATTTGGAAGAATACGGAATGAATTTCTTCTGCTAACGCTTTACCTAATTTTATGTCTTGCGTTTTCAAAACTTCTTCCAGCTGGTTTCGTAATTGATTTACAATTTGAGTTGTTTTATCATTCCCTAAGTCCTTATTTACTTTCTCTAATCTGTAAAATTCCTCTTTTAGTTCTTCTTCTAATTTTGGCCATTCTGTGGTTTCACTTAACTCATCAATGGATTTAAGCGTTTTTCTAAGGTTGGTCAAAACTTCTTGTTTGCTGTCCGCATCATTTTTGTTGTTTTCAAATTTCTTTTCTAACTCAGCAATTTCACTTTCTATTTTCTGAACTTTATCTTCTTGAATTCCTTGTTCTTTGAGTTCTTCAATACTTCCTTTTGCTTTTCGGATTTCATTAGAAAGCCAATTGGTTTCTACTGATTGAACGGTTCTTTCTACAGTGGCTTCAAAAGAAAAGTCTAAGTAAGGGAAATAGGCTGTTACGGTAATCTTTTCTGACCTATCTACATTTACAGTTAAATCTACATCACTGTTTTCCGGAAGTAATGCAGGTAAATCTAACCCACTAATAATTATATCTTTTACGTGATTATTGTAAAGAGCTCTCGTTCCATCCGCTTCGTGTTCTCCTTCATAGATTGGAATTTTAATAAAATCAGAATCCATTCCTGGGCGGATTTGTTTTTGTGTTTTCAGCCCATTTCTTGTGCCAACAGCAGGAATAGAGTTGTTTTTTTCTAGGTTCTTCACCGTTTCAAAAACAATTTTTCCCGTTTCTCGTTTCTTGATTTCAATACCTATATTATAAGCCAAAGTTGCACTTCCGATTTTTGAACCTTGAATTACCGTAAACTCTTTCGGTTCACTTTCTAAAATGTTTCCTTTGTCATCATATAATGTAACTACAAAACGATTAGTCCTACCTTCGTTTAAATGAGTTTCAATCACTTCGCCAATTTCATTGATTTCAACTTTTCCGCTTGACCAGTCCCTTCCAATTCCACTCTGGCTAATTTCTGCAAATACTTTTTGGGGAATATTTCCATCCGTCTTGTCAGCTAGTATTTTCAGCGTAACAAATTCTTCCAATTCTACGGTTGATGCTTCGTGTCCGATTTCGATTTGAATTTTTGATTTATCTCGTGTTTGTTCTTTGATTTCTTCTAAAATATCAACAGTTGAAGCATATAATGCCGCACCTTTTGAAACCACTGTCATTGGGTCAACGCTTGTATCGGGTTTACAAATTTGTTGCTCCAACATTTTTCTAACAACAGGCGAAAAAGTCGGTCCGCCAACCAAAATCAAAGAATCTAAAGACGAAACTTTTAAGTTGTTTCTATCTAAAAGTTTCTTACAAATATCAATAGATTTTTGGAAAATAGGAGCTAATGCTCTTTCCATATCGTGTTGTGTAACAGTAATGTCCAATTCAAATTCTTCTCCGTTATCGTCTTCGCCTGGAATATCTCCTAAATCAGATAGTACATTATGTGTTTCGTTAAACGAAAGTTGTATTTTAGCTTCTTCTGCATAAAATTTCATTGCATTACGCAAAATCTGCTTTTTATTATCATCCTCCAGAATGGAATCAATTGAATAATTTTCCTTGATATAAGGCAAAATAATTTCATCAACAATTGCTAAATCTAAATTTTTACCACCTAAATAATTATCCCCTTCCGTATCTGCAACCTTCATAATTCCATCTTCTACCTTCAGTAAAGCCGCATCAAAGGTTCCACCTCCAAAGTCGAAAACCAACCAATAGCCGTTTTTCTTTTTGCTATCCAATCCATAAGCCATTGCAGCAGCTACTGGCTCTTGCAATAATTCAATATGGTCAAAACCAGCTAATTTTGCTGCTTCTCTAGTAGCTTCTTTTTGATTATTTGCAAATGCAGCAGGAACAGTAATCACAACAGCGTTGATATTCTGGTCATCTTTTACAAAAGATTTTAATGTTTTTAAAACTTCTGCCGACAATTCTTCTGAATTTAAAGAGAATCCCAAATTAGAACTAGAGTATTTTTTATCAGTTCCTAAGGTTCGTTTAAATTCGATAAAGACATTAACCTCATCACTCCAATTTTTCATAGCTTTAAGTTTGTCATTTCTCAATCTATTGTATGAGGTGTCACCAACTTTAATAGCCTTTTTTGGGTCAAAATATACACAAGAAGGCATTGTGTCTTTTCCTAAATCTGTTTTTTTTATAATAATTTCTCCATTTTCCATTCTTGAAATAGCGGAATTGGTTGTACCTAAGTCGATACCATAATCTATTTTTGTTCTTGCCATAGTTTTGTTTTTTTATTCACCTACACTGACTTCAATTTGTGCAGATTGAATCATTTCGTTTTTAAAATTAACTTGAGGTTTGATAATTCTTGTAATAATTTGTTTTCCTGTTTCAATATCTTCGCTTGGAATAAAATTGGCTATTACTTTCATTCCTTCGTTGTATTCTTTTCCAAGCATTTCAACTAATTCATAACCGTTGGAAGCGAAATTGTCTTGGATTCTTTTTACAGATGCAGAAAGTTGTTTTAATCCTTTGGTATTGACATCCATTTGCTGTAAATTTTTATGAATACGAACAATTTCATCAGCCACTTTCAAAGCCAAAGAATGGTCGATTTCGATAGTTGAATTTGCAGAAACGATTTGTTTTTCTTCTTGTCTCAATTTCAATTGAGTGTCCAACACCTCCACCAGTTTGCTGTCTAATTTAATGCTTTCTTCTTCCAAAGATTTTTTGGTGTTTTTGATTTGTGTTTCTACATCGGTTTTGCTTGTTGCTATACGTTTGCCTAAAAGCCAATATAAAACACCACCTAAAAGCAAGGTTGCTAAAGTTGCAATAATCCAATACAAACGGTTTGTATTTACATCTTTGTCCAACTTGGAAATGCTGTCTTTTGCAGTAGTTTCTGTTTGTTGAATTTTTGTACCTAAATCATTGGCAATTGCTTGAATATTTTGAACATTCTTATTTGTTTCAATTTTCAGACTATCAATTTGTTTTTCCTGTTTTTCGGTCTTAACAGAAAGTTTTGCAAGTTCAGTTTTTTGTTTACTGATTATAATTTGTTGATTGTTTAATTTTTGGTTTAATGCAACAATTTCCTTCTGTTGCAAGTCTGATTTTTTTTCTTGTGCGAAAAGTGGCGTTGCACAAAGAAGAATGGGAATGAGTAGTGTTTTGTTCATTTTAATAGTTTAATAAATTGATTTAGTCCTTTTCTGATAAGATCATTTATAGTTTTATTATTTTTTAAAATTTTAACAAGCTTAGGTGAAATAGAATAGTAAATTTTAATAAAAAGCCTACCTGCAAGAGTCTTTCGCAAAATTTCATCTCTAAATTTTCTTAATTCTAATACTTTTGGATGTTCATAGCTTCCGTATGCCATAGTGGCGATATAACAACCGTCAGTAGCTTTTCCAATAGTTGACCCAACTTGTTTGGCGGTCGATTTAGCTTGTTGTGGTGTTACATCCTTCCAATAGCAAAGATGTTTTAACTTGTTTATCTGAAATGGACCAAGTTTTGAGAATAGGAAATTGACAAGTTCTTTATACTCGTTTATTTTCGTTTGATTTGAACTTCGTTGGATTATATTTGCATCATTTGCATTTATTCCATTACTTACCAGTTCAACCACTTTATCCCAATTAAGACATTTTGCTTTCATATTGTCTATTTTAGAATAATTGATTGATTGATTAAATGACATTGTTATTCTCATCTTTGCAACCTGTACATCAATCTCAGTGATTGCCTTTTCGTAGGCAAATTTAATGGAACTCAATATCGCAATAGCTTGATTAAGCTCTTTGTCTTTCATCCCTTCAATCGTCTTAATATCTTCTCTGACCTTAGATTTTGTGGCTTCGCTAACAGCTACGCTTTCTGCCCATTTTGATATTTTTAAAGAATCTTCAAGGTAATTGTTACTTTTTTTTAATGCTTGGCTTTCGTTGAAATAGTCGACTGAACATTGCAGTAATTCCTTAGCTATGTTATCAGCCAAGATTTTATATTGCAGATTGGTATTTCCTAAAATAGATTTTAAGAGCGTTAAATCACTTTTCGTATTGTCATATAATTCCCTCCCAAAACGGAAACTGTCAATTTTTTTCTTGCTACGTTTGTTTTTTGTTTGCTCAATATGAATTTCAATTTTATGAATCGGCCCCTCGGTAAACTTTTTAGAAAGGTATTTCTGTATATTTCCGTTGCAGCTACTGAACAACTCCATTGTTTCAGAAATGGAATATTTATTTTTAAATTGAATTAACAATTGATTAATCAATGTTTCAATTTGTTTGTTTTTATCAATGGAAAAAGTTTCATCAGCAACTGAATGAACAAAGTCTATAAAACTTTCCGATTCTATTAGTTTTATTTTAGATGTAATTCCGTGCTTTATCTTTTCTTTATTTTCTTCAAGTAAATAAAGTGTTCCGATATTATTAAACGCAGAAAAGTTTTTCGAATTAATTTCTTTATTTTGAGTAAGTTTACCCCAAATTTCTATCGCTTTAAATCTTTGCCCTCCAACTAAATATTGTATAGCTGTATTGTCAACGGGATTCGAATTTGTAAACCAAAAAAGAGAATGGATTACTTTATTCTGATTTTGTTCTATATCCGAAACTGCTTTTTCTAGTATGATACTATCTCTCTTTATACTTTGCAAAAAGCTAAAATCAAATTCAGACGTAATTTGTTTTCCAACTTTGGCATAAGCTTGTATTTTACCTTTACGAGCTTGTATTTCTCTTGCAGACGCATTAGCTGTTATGCCAATTATCCGATAAGGATTATGTGTTATAAAATTCATTGATTATTATAAATATTACTAGTTTTTCCTCACAAAACAAAACCCCGCATCCTCCGTATAGCAATAGCTCTGTTTCTTATAATTATACACGATCGGCGCATTCATTTCAGACTTCATGTATTCAGCCAGAGTTTTTGGATTACCCGTTTGCTGGATGTTGACCAAATTGTGTATTCTGATGATAATTCTAATGTCCATAAAGGCAAAATGCAATACGAAACACAATTTTAATATATCGTACTGCAATAATATTTCAGTGATTCGTTATTTATTTGCAAACCTACATTTGCACATTCAATTTTTTGTACGGTTTTCCGTAAAAGACAAAATATTCTCAAAAAAATCAGAAAAAAATTACCTATTCCTATTTTGCATATATAACTTATTGATGTTCTAATTGAAAACAAAGTATAAAAGTCACAATCCATCTCAATGCAAGTGGAAAACAAATCCAATAACTTACCACAAAACATTAACAAAACACCAAAAAAGACAAGATTGAAAAAGAATTATGGTTAAGCGTTGTCGTAGGAAACCTTGTTGTAGACAATGTTGGCGATATGGTCTATGTTCGTGAAAAATGGAAAAACCAAAGCGGATTAAAAAAAAAACAGAAGCCAAAAATCATCAAAATGATTTCGGGCATAATGAAGGATTTAACTCCATAGTAACTAAGGCCACCTTCAATCTATCACGTATTATCAAATTAACAAAAAAAAATTCTATGTATCGATTAATTTCTTTATCTTGGTAAGGTTGTAATATTTGATCATAAATCATTTATCAATTATCATTCACCAGCAATATTCTATGACCGTTCAGCCTTATTCTCTATTTTCCGATTTTGATATTTATCTTTTCCGCTCGGGAAAACACACCAGACTTTACGAAAAGTTTGGTTCTCACAAAGTTGAAGTGGATGGCGTTTCCGGCGTTTATTTTTCAGTTTGGGCACCAACGGCAACGGAAGTTTCTGTGATCGGAAATTTCAACCAATGGAATTCGTTTTCTCATCAATTGGCGGGACGTTGGGACCAATCTGGGATTTGGGAAGGTTTTATTCCAGGTCTTGATTTTGGGGAAGTTTACAAATACGGAATCCGAACCAACACAGGAATTCTGCTGGAAAAAGCAGATCCTTACGCTCTTTGTCTGGAAAACGCTTTGCAGGCAGGTTCAATAGTTGCCACTACTTGGTGCGAATGGGAAGACAAAGAATGGATGAAAAACCGCGCAAAGCACAACAGCCTGGAATCTCCAATGTCTGTCTACGAAGTCCATCTGGGTTCGTGGATGCGCGATCCGGGAAATCCAGAACGCTATCTCAGTTATGGTGAAATTGCAGACAAACTTGTTCCTTATCTCAAAGCCATGAATTTTACCCACGTAGAATTTATGCCCGTTATGGAATATCCTTATGATCCAAGTTGGGGTTACCAAATCACTGGATTTTATGCTGCTACAAACAGGTTTGGATCTCCTCAGGATTTAATGTATTTGATTTCTGAGCTTCATAAAAATAATATTGGCGTTTTCCTGGATTGGGTGCCTTCCCATTTTCCGGGCGATGCCAATGGTTTACATTTTTTCGATGGTTCTTTTTTGTATGAACACGAAGATCCGAGAAAAGGTTTTCACCCCGACTGGAAATCTTATATTTTCAATTACGGAAGACCAGAGGTCAAATCATTTTTAATTTCAAATGCCATCTTTTGGCTGGATCGTTATCATGCAGATGGTTTGAGAGTAGATGCCGTTACATCAATGCTGCATCTCGACTATTCCAGAAATGAAGGCGAATGGGAACCGAATATTTACGGAACCAATGTGAATCTGGAAGCGAAACAATTCCTTCAGGATTTTAATATCGCGGTTTATGGCGAATTTCCGGATGTGCAAACAATTGCTGAAGAAAGCTCCGACTTTCCAAGACTTACAAAACCTGTCCACGCTGATGGAATCGGCTTCGGGATGAAATGGATGATGGGCTGGATGCACGATACTTTGGATTATTTCAAAGAAGATCCGATTGCGAGGAAATATCATCACAACAAGATCACTTTCACAAGTGTCTATATGTATAATGAAAATTATATGATGCCACTTTCTCACGACGAAGTAGTTCACGGAAAAAGTAGTTTAATTTATAAAATGCCCGGCGACGAGTGGCAAAAGTTTGCTAATCTGCGTGCGATGTATGTTTACATGTTCACAAATCCGGGCGCAAAATTACTCTTTATGGGCGACGAAATTGCCCAAACCAACGAATGGAATTTCACAACCTCATTAGATTGGCATTTGCTGGAATATCCGATTCATAAAAACCTTCAGGAGTTTGTAAGAGATCTTAATGGACTTTATAAATCAAATCCGGCTTTGTACGAACAGCAGTTTTCGCCAAATGGTTATGAGTGGATCAACGCCGATGATTGTGATAACTCAATTTTTATTTTTCTGAGAAAAAGTAAAAACAACAAAGAAGTTTTGATGACAGTTCTGAACCTGACGCCAAACACTTTTGATTACAGAATTGGCGTTGAGAAAGATACAAAATGGGAAGTCATGCTAAATTCTGATGATGAAAAATACAGCGGAAGCGGAGTTGAAGCGGTAATTTCTCAAGAATTGGATGAAGGCTGGGACAATAAGGAAAACTCAATTATTTTAAAATTACCACCATTGTCAGGTTTGGTTTTAAAACAGTCAAAAGTGAGTAAGCCAAAACTGGAGAAACCAAAAGTTACTAAAAAGAAAAAATAATCTTGTAAGAGAAAAATATGAAAATATTTCACCTTTCTATGGAGTGTTATCCTGTTGCAAAAGTCGGCGGACTTGCAGATGTAGTGGGAGCATTGCCAAAATATCAGAACCAAATGGGATTGGATGCCAGCGTGATTATGCCCTGGTACAACAAACCTTTTTTCTATAACCACGATTTCGAAGTGGTGTTTGATGGTTTTATCCATCAGTCTTTTCATATGTATCAGGTTCAGGTTTTCAAAGAGAAAAGCAATGCGCTTGGTTTTGACCTTTATCTGGTTAAAATTCCAGGACTTCTGGATCGGGAAAGTGTTTATGGCTATTGGGACGAGAGTCAGCAGTTCATCGCTTTCCAGCACGGTGTTCTGCATTGGCTGAGTGCGATGCATATTCGTCCGGACGTTTTTCATTGCCACGATTATCACACAGGATTGGTTCCGTTTATGATTGATAATTGTTATGAATTTCAGTATTTAAAAGGTGTAAAAACAGTCGGAACTATTCATAACGGCGAATATCAGGGAAGTATGGATTGGAAAATGTCCAGTTTTCTGCCACATTTTGATGGCTGGAAATCCGGACTTCTGGATTGGAGTGGCAGAATCAATCCAATGGCGGCGATGATCAAGAGTTGCAATGCTTTCAATGCAGTTTCAGGTGGCTATCTAGAAGAATTGTTTTACAGTTTTCAAGGTCTGGAACCATTGATGAATCAGGAAAGACAGAAAGCTTTCGGAATTATCAACGGAATTGATATGGAAGTTTGGGATCCCGAAAAGGATGAAATGCTGAAATTTAATTATAACAAAGATTACGCAGAAGAAGGAAAATGGGAAAACAAGAAAGTAATCTGCGCAGAATACGGACTGAATCCAAATCTTCCACTATTCGGTTTTATCGGACGTTTTGCCGGTGAAAAAGGCGCCGATCTTTTACCCGAGATTGTAGAAAGGAGTATCCAGGAAACCAATGGCTCGTTGAATATTATTGTTTTGGGTTCTGGAAATCAGGAGATTGAAAATAAACTCAAAGAATTACAATACAAATACAATATCAATCTGGCGATAGATTTGGGCTACAAAGAATATTTATCACACCAGATTTATGCATCAGCAGATTTTTTATTAATGCCAAGCAGAGTAGAACCTTGTGGACTGAACCAAATGTATGCGATGAGATACGGAACTGTTCCGATTGTGCGATACACTGGCGGATTGCGTGATACGGTTCAGGATATTTCCACTGGCGGAAGCGGACTGAATTTTACCAATGCGGGTGCAGAAGATGCTGTTCACGCCATCAAAAGAGCATTACACATCTACAGCCAAAAGGATTTGATGAAAGGTTTAATCTACAGCAATATGTCTTTTGATTTCTCCTGGGAAAAGTCAGCAAGAAATTATGAAAATCTTTATAATTACTAATAATTTCCATTCACATTGGCTTAATATTGGTAAATAAATTTTAACTTTAGTCAAATAATAAACTTATAAAAATAACCAAACACATCTATGAAAGAAAGTGTAATCTCCATTGTCTTAGGAGGCGGAAGAGGAAGCCGGCTTTTCCCATTGACCAATACAAGATCAAAACCAGCAGTTCCGATTGCAGGAAAATACCGTTTGGTAGATATTCCAATTTCAAATTGTCTTAATTCGGGACTCAACAGAATTTTGGTTCTGACTCAGTTTAATTCTGCATCATTAAATTCTCACATCAAAAATTCTTATCACTTTGATATTTTCAGCAAAGGATTTGTAGATATTTTGGCAGCTGAGCAAAATGTTGAAAATGAAAACTGGTATCAAGGAACGGCGGATGCAGTTCGTCAAACGATGAAACATTTGGAAAAATATGAGTACGAATATATTCTAATCCTTTCCGGAGATCAGCTTTATCAGATGGATTTTAAGGAAATGATAGAATTTCATAAAGAAAACGGCGGCGATATTACCATTGCAACCATCCCTGTAAATGCCAAAGATGCTACAGGTTTCGGAATTATGAAAGCGGATGAGGAAGGCAATATTACTTCTTTTACAGAAAAACCAAGCTATGAAGTATTGGGCGACTGGAAATCCGAAGTAAGCGACGAAAGCAGAAACCAAGGGAAGGAATATCTGGCTTCTATGGGAATCTACGTTTTCAGCAAAAATGTTCTGAGAAAATTATTTGATGAGCACGAAGGCGATGATTTCGGTAAAGATTTTATTCCGGCTGCTATTGGAAACTACAGTGTTTTGAGTTATCAGTATGATGGCTATTGGACAGATATTGGGACGATAGAATCTTTCTACGAAGCGAATTTAGATCTTGCTCAGGATTTGCCTCAATTCAATTTATTTAGCTCAAATCCTATTTATACGAGAGCGAGAATGCTTCCACCTTCCAAAATCAATGGATCTTACGTAAGCAAAACCATTATTGGAGACGGATGTATTATTTTAGCAGATAAAATAGAAAATTGCATCATTGGCAACAGAACCAGAATCGATCGTGGTTCTACGATTGTCAATTCTTATGTAATGGGAGCAGATTATTACCAGACTGCCCAGCAAGTTGCTCAGAATGAAGCTGATAATATTACAAGTATGGGCATTGGAAAGTATTGCTACATCGACAAGGCTATTCTGGACAAAAACTGTTACATTGGGAATAATGTAAGAATCATAGGAGGGAAACACCATCCGGACGGCGATTACGACACGCATTCTATCAAAGAAGGAATTGTGGTTGTAAAGAAGAACGCAGTCATTCCGGACGGAACCAATATTATGTAATTTTAATATACATTTACAAAACCCTTCGCCAAGAAGGGTTTTTGTTTTTTAAATTTGGCAAATAATTTGTCTTAGAATATTTACAAACAACAATTAATGAAGAATATTTTTTTATTTGTCGGAATTTTTATCTTTTCTGCGCTTTCTGCTCAGTTCGATAATATCAATGCAGGGGAAACCATCAGTTTTAGAATTCACTACGGATTTATTACGGCTGGTAACGCAACGTTGTCAACCACCAAAACTTCTTATAACGGTCAGCCTGCTTTCTACGTGAGAGGCGTTGGGAAAACTAGTGGAGCAGCCAAAGCTTTCTTCAAAGTTGAAGATGTCTATGAAAGTTATATCAGTGCCAGAAAAGAGCCGCTTTACTATGTCAGAAATGTTTCCGAAGGCAGTTACACACAGCATTTGCAAAGTACTTTCAATACCAATAATAATACTTTGGTTTTAGTCGATAAAAAACATACGGACAGACCGGCAAAAACGATTAAAGTTCCCAATGATGTTCAGGATATTCTGTCGTGCTTCTATTATTTGAGAAGTATGGACAATCTGAAAGTTGGGAGCGTAGTGAAAATGAATGTTTGGATTGATGACGAATTATTTCCGTTTCAGCTGAAAGTGGTGGGAACTGAAAACCTTTCTACCAAGTTTGGTAAAATCAATTGCTTGAAAATTATTCCTTCAGTAATCAGCGGCAGAGTTTTCAAAGACAAAGAGGGTGTCACAATGTGGGTGACGAATGATCAAAACAGGGTTCCGGTTCTGATAAAAGCAGAATTAGCGGTAGGCTCACTCAAGGCAAGTATTGACAGTTACAGCAATGTCAAATACCCTTTGAACTTCAAAAAATAATTATATTGAAAATCACTCTATTACGGGTGATTTTTTGTTTTATTAAGAAGATATTGCCTTATGACAAGTTGCGAATTGCAGAAGAATTTTAACTTTGAAATAAAACAAATTCAAAACAACTAAAAATGCAAAAACTTACAGTCACAACAGAGATTAACAAGCCTGTAAACGAAGTCTGGGATTTCTTCAACAATCCAAAACATATCGTTAATTGGAACTTCGCCCACGAAAGTTGGGAATGCCCGTCGGCAAAGAACAATTTGGAAGCTGGCGGAAAACTTGAAGTGAGAATGCAGGCTAAGGACGGAAGTTTTGGTTTCGATCTGGTTGGGATTTATGATGAGGTTAATGAAAATCAAAATCTGAAATATCATTTAGAAGATGGCAGAAATATCGAAGTGATTTTTGAAAAAATATCTTATGATAAAACAAAAGTCACAGAAAATTTTGATCCTGAAAATCAAAATCCTTTTGAGTTTCAGAAAGAAGGGTGGCAGGCGATTTTGGATAATTTCAAAAAATATGCTGAAAGCCATTAATGATGGATGCTCATAGTTTTAATATCAGCTTCCTGATCGATCAGACACCAAAAGAAGTTTTTGATGCAGTTGTAAATGTTCGTGGCTGGTGGTCGCAGGATTTGGAAGGCAGTTCAGAAAAGTTAGATGACGAATTTTCTTACAGACACGGCGATATTCATTACTCAAAACACAAATTGATAGAAGTGATTCCAAACGAAAAAATAGTTTGGTTGACTCTGGACAGCAAACTCACATTCGTCGAAAAACAAGATGAGTGGAATGGTACCAAAATGATATTTGAAATTTCAAAACAAGATGAAAAAACCAAATTGGAGATTGTCCATTCAGGTTTGATTCCAGAATTTCAGTGTTATGAAGGATGTTCAAAAGGCTGGACATATTATCTTCAGAACAGTTTATTACCATTGATAACCAAAGGACAAGGCAATCCTGATCTAAGTAAAAGATAGTTTGATATTATTGATCTAACATCTAAAGTCTAATTTCTAATACCTCAATTATGAATAACGATATTTTTCCCTGCATTTGGTTCAATCAAAACGGGAGCGAAGCGGCTAAATTTTACACTTCAATTTTCAAAAACTCAAAAATTACAGTTGATACACAGATCGTCATCAATATAGAAATTGAGGGTCAAAAGTTAATGTTTCTGAGTGTTGGTCCGCAATTCAAGCCTAATCAAACTTTATCTTTGATGCTGATGTGTGATTCCCACGAGGAAGTGGAAGATTACTATCAAAGACTTTCCGAAAATGGAAAAGTAATGATGGAACTGAACTCTTATCCCTGGAGTGAAAAATACGCTTGGGTAGAAGATCAGTACGGAATCTCGTGGCAATTGTATTATGCATCGGAAAAAGCAAAACAGAAATTTTCTCCGACAATGATGTTCACCGGAACCAATGCCGGAAAATGCAGAGAAGCCATCAGTTTTTACACCGATATTTTCCCAAATTCTCAAGTTGAAGGAATTATGGATTATCCGGAAGGACAAGGCGAACCAGCCGGAAATATTGCCCATTCTCAGTTTCAAATCGATAATTACACGATGATGGCGATGGACAGTTCCCACGATCACAAAGTCCAATTTTCAGAAGGCACATCAATGGTCGTGATGACAAATGATCAGGAAGAAACTGATTTTTACTGGAACAAACTGACGGAAGGCGGCGAAGAAAGTATGTGCGGCTGGTTCAAGGATAAATATGGTTTCAGCTGGCAGATCACCCCAAAACGGCTGATCGAACTAACAAATAGCGGCAATCCGGAAACTTCCAAAAAAGCATTCGACGCTATGCTGAAAATGAAAAAAATCATTATCAAAGATATAGAAGACGCCGTAAATTCTTAAAATCAAAAAGTTATGGAAACATTAAAGTATCAAACAGAAATTAATGCATCTGCAGAAAAAGTCTGGGATGTTTTGTGGAATGAAAATACCTATTCCAAATGGACGCATTTTTTCAGTCCGGACTCTAATATGGTAACCGATTGGGAAGTTGGCGGCAAAACTTACTTTACCGACAGCAGCAAAAAGAACGGAATGGTAAGTACAATCGAACGTATTGAAGAACCAAAACATTTGGTGTTTAAACATTTGGGCGAAATTACGGATGGCGTAGAAGATGTTACCAGCGACAAAGTGAAAGCCTGGAACGGTAGTCTGGAAGGCTATTATCTCGAAGAAAATAATGGAAAAACAATTTTGAAAGTAGAAGTTGATTCCAATGACGAATTCAAAGATATGTTTGACAACGGTTTCAAAAAAGGTTTGGAAATCATCAAAGAATTATCTGAAAAAAAATAAAAAATGGACACGCCAAAATCAAACAAACTGGATATCATTATTCCTGCATTTCGTGGTCATTCGCAAAACTTCTTACTGGTTTTGGATGGCATTTCAGAGGAAGATGCAAAGAAAAGAATCGAAGGGAAAACCAATCACATTGTCTGGATGGCTGGTAATTTCCTCGATATGCGTTATGCTTTGGGAAATGTCCTGGGACTGGATGAGAAAAATCCACAAGGCGAATTGTTCTTTCAGGGAAAAGCGCTGGACGAGAATTTTGTTTATCCGACTTTGGAAGAATTGAAAGAAAGTTTTCACAAGATTTCGCCTTTGGTTTACCAAAAGCTTTTGGAAATTTTTGATGAGGAATTGGACAAAGCTTTCCCAATGGGAATGAACATCGATTTTTTCCCAGAGAATGTTCTCAATTTTGTGGGAATGTGTATCGGAAGAGAAGATTATCTCTGCGGACAAATTGGCTTAATGCGAAGAATTCTCGGCTACGAAGGGATGAAATACGATTTCGACACCAATATGAAATATTAATGGAACCAATCTTAAAAGGCTTCAAAAACGCTAACGGAATCAATCTTTACTATGAAATATACGGTGAAGGAAAACCGTTGGTGCTGATTCACGGAGGCGGCTCTTCCGGCTTTTTTGACTTTGAAGAAACTGTAAAAAGACTATCTGATAATTTTCAGTTGATCCTAATCGATTTGCAAAATCACGGAAGATCTGAGCATCGCGATATTCTGGAAACTTTTGATCAGGATGCAAAAGATATTGTGGCTGTGTTAGATCAATTAAATATAGACAAAGCAATGTTTTTTGGTTTCAGTAATGGTGCAACAACTGCTTTGAAAATCGTCCATCATTTCCCTGAAAGGGTTGAGAAAATAATTTTCGCTTCAGGAAACACCAGCAGAAACGGACTCATCGACGGATTCTTTGAGAATATGCTGGCTTCAACTGTAAAAGATATGCCGGAATATCTCAAGTCAAATTTCCAGAAACTTAATCCTGATTTGGACAAATTCTACAATATGTTCGAAAAAGACAGCCAGAGAATGGTTCATTTCAAAGATTTTGAAGATGACATTTTAGAAAATATAAATATTCCGGTTTTCCTAATCGCCGGCGACCGAGATGTTGTGAAAGCAGAACATTTTGTAGAACTGAACCGGAAAATTCCAAATTCCCGGCTGATGATTTTGCCCGCAACGCACGGCAATTACATAATGGCTGACGAAAACGGAAAAACAAACACAGAATTGATTGATTTTACAACTAATCAAATCAAATTTTTTTTAACTTCATAAATTAAACTATAAAAATCAACAAACTATGGCAACAGTAAACCCTTATCTCACATTCCACGGACAGTGCGAAGAAGCTTTCAAATTTTATGAATCCGCATTCGGGACCAAAGTTCCTTTTTGGGGAAGATTTGGCGAAATGCCTCCAATGGAAGGAATGCCGCCTCTGGCGGACGAATATAAAAACCAAATTATGCACGTCTCACTTCCTATTTCCAAGGAAACTACTTTGATGGGCAGCGATTCACTTCCGGGAATGGGCGAGTACAAAAACGGCAACGACTTTTCAGTTTCCATCAACACAGAATCTAGGGAGGAAGCACTAAATCTTTTCACCAAACTTTCCGAAGGCGGCAAAGTGACGATGGAACTTCAAGACACTTTTTGGGGCGCTTATTTCGGGATGTGGGAAGACAAATTCGGAATCCAGTGGATGGTCAATTACGATGATCCAGCGAAGGCTCAGGCTCATTAATAAAATTCAAAAACCTTATTTTAACCACAAAAGTCACAAAAGATAAAGTTTATTTACTATGAAAATTTGAAGTTTAAAAAAGTAATAATAAGAATTAAAAACTTTGTCAACTTTATAAACTTTAGAAGATCTATTAGTTCTTTTGTGACTTTTGTGGTTTACAATTATTAAAAATTAAGTTATGCCAAAATTAAATTCATACCTCAATTTTGATGGGAAAGCGGAGGAAGCTTTCACATTTTACAAATCCGTCTTCGGCGGAGAATTCGTCGGCGGCGTGATGAAAATGGGTAATGCACCCGGAACGGAAAATCTTTCCGAAGATGATAAAAACCGAGTGATGCACATCGCATTGCCAATTGGAAAAGACTTATTGATGGCGTCTGACATCGTTCCGTCTATGGGTCAAAAACTAAATCAGGGAAATGGGAATTACATCTCAATTTTTCCGGAAAGCAGGGAAGAAGCGGACAGGATTTTTAATGCATTGTCTGCTGGTGGTGAAATAGAAATGCCAATGGAAGATCAGTTTTGGGGCGATTATTTCGGGAGCTTCAAAGATAAATTCGGCGTCTACTGGATGGTAAACTTTAGCAAAGATTCAGGCTACGAAGGATAATTGGCAATGAGAAAACTAATTTCTTTTATGCACATATCTCTCGACGGTTATGTGGCTGGTCCAAACGGAGAAATGGATTGGATAAAAGTTGACGATGAGATTTTTGATTTTGTAGCGAAACGCATTGGTGAAAGTGATACGGCAATGTACGGACGCGTGACTTACGAAATGATGGAAAGTTACTGGCCAACCGCAGCAGACAAACCGAATGCGAGCAAGCACGACAGAGAACATTCTAAATGGTATAAGGATGTTGAGAAAATCGTGTTGTCCAAGACATTGAAATGTAATCTTTCCAAAACAAAAGTAATCAATGATCATCTTGCGGAGTCAATCCATAAGATAAAGAGTGAAGCAGGAAATGATATACTGCTTTTTGGAAGCCCGTCAGCGACCCATTCGTTAATTCGTCAGAATTTGATTGACGGCTATTGGCTGTTTGTCAATCCAATAGTTTTGGGTTCAGGCATTCCGTTGTTTGTGGACATTAATGAAAAAATTAACCTGAAACTTTTGAGTACACACCAATTCGCCAATGGCGTAACTGAACTGAACTACATCACAGAAAAATAATTATGGAAAAACTGACGGCAAAAGCATCCATCGGAATCCAGAAACCGGTTTCGGAAATTTTTGAAGCAATAGTGAATCCGGAAATTATGCAGAATTATTTCATTTCAAAAGGTTCTGGAAGAATGGAAACTGGAAAGGAAATCTTCTGGTCATTTCCAGAGTTCGAAGGTTCTTATCCTTTGACGACGAAAGAAATAATCCCTGATGAAAAGATCATTTTTAGCTGGGATCCAAAGTCTGTTGTAACCATAGAATTACAGAAAATGTCTGAAAATGATACCGTTGTGAAAGTTTCAGAAGAAGGTCATCAAAGTGATGAAAAGGGAATCAAATGGGCAATAGGACAAACGGAAGGTTGGGCAAATTTCCTAGCGTGTATGAAAGCCTGGCTGGAATATGGAATTCATCTACGGAAAGGTGCTTTCGACTTTATGAAAACGAATTAGAATAAAAGCTTTCCGATTGCAAAGCTTTTTGATTTTGTATGCAGTTACTTTTACATTTTCCATAGGCTCCATTTTGATTTGATGGAGGTAGGATTTATAGCTTTCAGCTTTTCATAAAAAAGGAGAAAATTTTTGTTCCAAATAGTATAATTGTGTGCGAACTTGAAAATTAATTTTTCTTCTTTATGATTAATTTTGACTTGCCATATTGTACTGTTATTAATTCTGATGGAAGTCCTGCTTAATTCTGTAATGCTATTCAGATTAAATTTCGCAGTTTCGTTATTATCATTCAATACATAAAAATTTTCATCATCAAAATAAAACTCACCGTCCGAAATTATTTTCTTTTCGAGACCAAACAAAAAGGGTCTCTGTGAAATCTTATTGAGATTTTGAACATTTGAACTGGTGTATTCTAAGTTGTAATTTTTTGGTTTCGAACCAGCAATGTATTGTTTATAAACTTCGAATATGATTATAATTCCGAATCCTAAACCAGAAATCACGATTGCTAATAGAAAAAGAGTTTCCATTTCAGACAATGTATAAACAATGGTGATGAGAATTGCGGCATAGATTATTAAATAAATTATAAGTCTTTTAATCATAAAAAGTTGTTTTTATTTTTTTAGTCTCGTTTATCTAAAAACATTTCATTACCAAATTTACATAAAAGTTAAATTGCAATCTAATAACAAAAACCTTCAACTCTGCGAAGCGCGCCCCGGCTTGAACGTAGCTCTTTTTGTGATTGCGATTGTTGAAATAGTCAACTGAATGGTTCACTTCTTTCGCAATCACAAAAAAGCGGGAGTGGAAGACGGATAAAGGCGCCCAAGAAATTATTTAAGGTAAACAAATTCACATTGCGTCTTCCTAAATGTAAAACGTAAAATTTTAAAATAATGAAAAAAGGAATTTTAGCGATCGCAGGTTTGGCCGCCATCGCAATCATCGCAAAAAAAGCACAAAAAAGAAAAGCATTCGTAAAAGGGATTTTTGACGAATATGATGTGAAGGAAAGAACGCCGTTCGGTTTCGCAGACAGAATCAGAACAATGAATGACGAGGAGTACAACTCGCTGAAAGAGAAAGTGAGAACGCAATTCGGAAGAGGATGCTGCAAAAGCAGAACTGCGGAAGCGGAGTAATTTTTAGGAAATTAAATTAAATTGTTAGAAAAACGGGAAGTTATGCTTTCCGTTTTTTGTTTTTGAACGCGCGAAATCGTTAAATTTGTTCTGTGAAGGACTATTACTACTTTCTCGGGATTCCTCAAAATGCTTCTGCGGAAGACATCAAAAAAGCCTATCGGAAATTGTCTTTGAAATACCATCCGGACAAAAATGAGAACGATGACTACTTCTCCGACCGTTTCAAGGAAGTGAAGGAAGCGTACGAAACACTTACAGATCCTCAGCGAAAGACAATCTACGACCAGAATCTTGGCAGCCAGCAACGCAATGTCAAAAGTATTTTGCCTCCTAAGATCAAAAATTTTTCAGCCAGTAAAATCCGTGCTCAGAAAGATGAGGAAATTACAATCTATTGGAATACGTATGATGCTGATCTTGTGAAAATTGTGCCTTTCGGATTGGAAAAACCTAATGGTGAACGAACGATTAGGATTAAGGAATTTGATTCTCAGGGGAAATTTCAGATTTTACTTCACGCGACGAATACTATTCTTCACAAAACCGTTGTTCAGGGAATTACTATTACAGAAATGTTGGGAGCAGAAACTGAGTCTGACCAAAAAGAATCATTGAGCAATCCATCCGAATCTTTCCAGAAAGTCCAAAAAAAAGAAACCAAATCTAAAAGACTGGTTTCCTTAATTATATTTTTAGCATTGGCTGCTATGATCATCTGGCTGATGCTTAACTGATCTTTTCGCGACCAGGACACTTTTTGCAGCGTTTTCCTTTTTTGAATTTCTTACAACAGGTCTTTTTTCCACAATACATCTCTTCTGTATTTCCCAATGCGGGTGCGAGAGGTGCAATTCTAAATGCGATAACTGGCTGATTCATATCTGCAAATATATAGTAATTTAGACTAAATACAAATAGAAAATGAAATATTTGTTTATTTGCTTCGAGAGCCTTAGCATGACATTCTAATTTGTCAGTCTGCGGCTCTTGAAGCATTTAGAATTACAGTTGAGGTTCTCGAAAATTATTTTAGATATGGCGCCATTACCTTTGTCCAAAGTTGGTAGCCTTCCGGTTTCATATGCAGCATATCTTCTAAGAAAATGTCTGTTCTAACTTTTCCGTTTTCGTCGTTCATTACTTTTGTAATGTCAATGTAATCGGTTCGTTTTTGAGTTTTAAGATAGGATTCGATCATTTGATTGACTTCCGTTACGATTGGCCAGAATTGCTCTCGGCTTGGTGAGTATTTGATGGAAACATACGCTACGGGAACTTTCGGATATTTTGCTCTGATCTTTCCAAAAAATGTTTTGAATCTTTCAAATACTTCTGCAGCTGTTGGATTTTCCATTGCAACATCATTTTCGCCGCAGTAGATCAGAATCTGTTTTGGTTTGTAAGGATTCAGCAATTCATCAGAATAATTATTAAGATCCAATAATCTTGAGCCGCCAAAAGCTCGGTTGACAATTGTCTTCCCTGGAAAATAATCGCTGACATCTGTCCATTTTGTGAAAGACGAACTTCCAACCAACAAGATTGGTTTCCTCGGAATTCCGTTTTGTTGATCTAGTTTTTTGAATTCCTGAATCTCTTTCCAATATGGTTTTTCCTGACCAAAGAATAGGAGAGAGTTGAGAATGAAGGCTAAGAATAAAAATTTGAATAATCGGTAATGTCTCATTATTTAAAGGTTTTGAGATTTCAAGGTACAAAAAAACAGCTGCTTTGGGCAACTGTTCTGGTGATTTTATTATTTGTTTTTGTGTGCTTTTCCGTTATTGGATTTATACACTTTGGCTTTTTTTGCCATGTTTTTGTAGCGTTTGTTGTTGTTTTTGTTACTGTTATAAACGGCTACGGGATTTTTGCCTTTGTAATATTTGGTTTTGAACTTTGTGTATTTTGTAGGACCAAGGATTCTTTCTATCTCCGTGTATCTGTCTGTTCTCCATCGGTCTGGATTACTTCCGTAGACTCTGTTCCAGGCGTCGTAGTCTGCGTATCTGTCATTCAGGGCATAAAGTTCATTTGCCTGAGTTGCAGACAATACCAGATCTACCGCTACTGTCTGCCAGTTGACGTCTGTTACACTTCTTCTGTAATCATTGTAATAGTCTGACTGTGCATATCCCAAACTAAATGTTCCGAGGAATAATGCTGTGATCAATAATTTTTTCATTATTAATATTTTTTTATTTGTATCAATCCTATTTCCAATATAGATGCCAGAATCAGAATTTAATTCATAACATTTGTTAAATTAATTAAGAATATAAAAATGAAAAAGGCAGAAACGTTAATTTCTGCCTTGTCAATTGAGTATTATAGAATCTTATTCTACAATGAATTTAGTGTTCAATTCTCCGGTTTTAAGGATGTAAATTCCTTTAGGTAAATTATTCAAAGTAATTGTACTTCCGTTTTGGAAAGGATTTTCAATGGTCTGAACATTTTGTCCTACCATATTGTATATCATCGCTTTCTTGAATTGTTTCAAATCTTTGTCTCCGGTTACAGCAATTACATTTCCTTTTACAGGATTTGGTGCGATCGTCAGATTTTTAGAGAAAGAAGCATCATCTACCGCCATTGGCGCAGCGCCCCAGATTGCAGTAATCCATTCCGGATGATCGATGTACGGATTTCTGTTTCCCTGATAATTATAAACTGCAACATTTCTGTCAATCTCTTTTTGAGAAACCGGATCCTGCTGATTCCATTTCAATAGCATGGATAGGAAAGGCTCTGCAAAAACTTTGGTTTTAGAACCGTCGTACATATCGTAAACGAACGTTTGGATGTTGTTTTCGTAGCGTGTCGCAAAGTAAAAATAGATTCTTGCAAGGTCACCTTTGAACTCATTGATTGGCTCGAAAACCGTTCCGGCGTAACCATTTAGCTTGCTTGAACCCAACTTTGAACCGTTTTTTGAAGTCCAGCTCGCAGTTCCCACTTCCCCGTAAGGCCAGTTGCTTCTTTTTCCGTTCACATAGCCGTCCGTTGGTAAAAGGTGGTTGTAATCGTTGTGCATCGGCGTTCTATCATCAAATGTAGATTTGGGAATCGTGTGCTCTCTGTTGTAGCAAGATGCTTCGCCACTGTAATTTCCGCACTGGTTGGTTCCGATGCTGTATTTATAAGGATCTGCACCGGTCGGATTTTCTGAATAGATATCCAAAACACTATTGTCATTTTCATAGTATTTGTCTCTGTCCGCAGTAGAGAATACAGCCCAGTTATAACCTTTGTCCTGATGACCGTTTGTTATAATCTGACTGATTTTAGTCTTCAAAGCAAAACCGGTAAGTCCGGTGGTACCGTCGTAATAACCTGTTGGGATCTGAGCCAGTCCTAAGCCAAAAACACCTACAGATAGAAAAGAAATTATTTTTTTCATTAATTTTAATTAGGGCGGCTAAGGTATAAAAATATTTAAATATTAAAGTATTAAGTTGTTAACAATAGAGATTGTGAAATAGTGTTAAATAAATATTTTCAATTGATAATAAATTGAAAGTAGTTCATTACTGTTGTAAAATAAAAAAAGACAGAAATTAATTTCTGTCTTTTTCTTAATCATATTCTTTATTAATTATTCAATAATAA
Source organism: Epilithonimonas sp. JDS (assembly GCF_021261315.1). Lineage (GTDB taxonomy): Bacteria > Bacteroidota > Bacteroidia > Flavobacteriales > Weeksellaceae > Epilithonimonas. The sequence continues at coordinate 167,163 of NZ_JAJSAX010000002.1, read as the reverse complement.
ACTTAGTGTTTAATTCTCCGGTTTTCAGGATGTAAACGCCTTTTGGTAAATTGTTCAAAGTAATTATATTTCCGTTTTGGAAAGGATTTTCAATGGTCTGAACGTTTTGTCCAACCATATTGTAGATCATTGCTTTTGTAAATTTCTTCAAATCTTTGTCTCCAGTCACGTTGATCACATTTCCTTTCACAGGATTTGGAGCTATGTTAAGGTTTTTAGAAAAAGAAGCATCATCTACAGCCAGTGGAGCAGCGCCCCAGATTGCTGTTACCCATTCCGGGTGATCGATGAATGGATTTCTGTTATTCTGATAAGCATAAGCCGCGTTGTTTCTTGTGATTTCTCTTTGAGAAACAGGATCCTGCTGGTGCCATTGCAACATCAGATTAAGTTCCCAATCTGTAAGACCCTTGTTGACATTGCTTGTGTTAAGGATATTTCCGCTGGAGAATCCGGATAATCTTGTTTGATATCTTGTTACAAAATACAAAAGTACTCTCGCAACATCACCTTTGAACTCATTGATTGGTTCGAAAACAGTTCCGCCATAGCCTGCTGAAGTATTAGGGCCAACTTTAGAACCGTTTTTAGAAGTGTAGGAAGGATTGCTTACTTTCCCGTAAGGATAATTACTTCTCATTCCGTTCACTTTACCGTCCGTTGGCAAGATGTGCTGGATGTCAGAAACCATTGGACTCGCTTCATTGAAAAGACTTTGAGGAATCGAATGTTCTCTGTTGTAGCAATCGCCTTCTACAGAATAGTTTCCACATTTTTTCACACCGTGCTGATAATTGTAAGGATCAGCTCCCGTTGGATTTTCTGAGTAGATGTCCAAAACACTGCCGTCGTTTTCATAGAATTTGTCGGTGTCTGTAGATGGATAGCCATTGTAAAGATTATCATAACTTTTAGTCTGATAACCTGCGGTAATGATTTCGCCAAGTTTTGTTTTCAGTGCAAAACCGGTAAGTCCCGTTGCTGTACTGTAATAGTTTGCAGGTTCCTGGGCATTCGCAAACCCAAAAATTCCAACAAATAAAATAAGGATAGATTTTTTCATTTCAAAAAATTAGGGCGTAAAGTTAAGATTAAATTTTATTCAATATTCATTCCTAATATTTTTTAAGCAAAATTTAAGATGATGTAATATTTTGTTAAAATTCCTAAGGTAATTGTTTATTTCTCAACAAGATATCTCTTATTGATTTTTGAGAACAAAAGAGAAATAATAATCCCGAAAAACAAAGCCACTGCGGAAACTACCACGTAATTGAAGATCTCAATTTTCACGGGAAATGCCAGATTTTCACTCGCTTTGAAAAAGCCTGTCTGGATCTGCGTGAAACAAATCGCCGAGCCAATCAGAAGTCCGCACACAACTCCAAAAAATACAATCAGAAGTCCTGTAAAGAAATACGTCAGCCGAAGATCTGTTTTGTTGAAACCCAATGCAATCAAAGCTTTTGCCTGCTCTTTCTTATCAAGCTGAAGTATTGTAATCGCGCCGGCCAAATTGAAAGTCGTAATGAAAATCACCAGTCCGAAGATCAAATAAATCATCAGTTTCTCCGTATTGATCATCTTCCAAAACGCTGCATTTTCCTCAGATTTGGTATTGACAGTGATTTGATTACCAAACTCTTTAATTAGATTTGATTTTACCAATTCCGAATTCGCAGAGTTTTTCAGTTTGATCACAATTTGGTAACAAGCCGATTTTGGAAGTCCCAGAAGTTCCTGTGCCAATTCTATCGGCGCAATGATGTAATTATCCAGCTGATCATTTCCAGGAAAAATTCCGCTTACGAAAATATCTTTTTTATTAAAAATATCATTTTCCTGCTGTATGATTCCTTTCCCGGCTTTCGGCATCAGGATCGTTGCAAAATCCTCGCTGGAGTTCACGGGGAGCGAAAGTCTGTTGTCTAGACCATTTTCCATAATGACCTCATTGCTGTATTTGAAGTCAGGATACTTTCCGTAAAAAATAGTTTCGTTGATGGGATTGACGTGCGTGTAAGTGGAATCTACACCGCGCAGATAAGCAATCTCGCCATTGTCTTTGTAGCCGAGATAGACTTTTTCTTCTATGACTTTAGAAAAATTTGTAACATCGGTATTTTTCTGAAGCGCATTTTCCAGTTTATCAATATCGGGAATGATTTTTCCGTTCTTGCTTTTGATCGTAAGATCCGCGTGCAGATTGGCAATCATATCTTTGTTCAGCTCTTCCAGACCGGAAAAAACCGAGATGATGATGAACATTGCCGCCACTGCTGCCACCATTGCAAACGCCGCCAGCCACGTGATAAACGTAACGGCCGTGCTTCCTTTTTTAGAAATCAGGTATCGGGATGCTATGTAAAAAGCATTTCTCAATCTTTCGGGAAATTAAAGAATTGGGTTGTCGCCTTCGCCTTTCAGCTCTCTCTCGATGCGTTCTACATCATCAAGACTTGTGTCGATGTAAAAGGCAAGTTGCGGAATGATACGCACTTGCTTGGACATTTTCTGGCCGATGTAATTTCTGTAAAAAGAATTATTGGTGTTGATTTCCTTCATAATCGGCTTGCGCAATTCTGCCGGGAAAATGCTGAGGTATATTTTGGCAATGCTGAGATCCGGCGTTACCTTCACGTCCGAAACCGAAACCATAAAGCTCTGTTTGCTTTCTGATGCCTGCTTGCGGAAGATTTCTGCCATATCTTCCTGAATGATTTGTGCTACTTTTCGTTGTCTGTTACTTTCCATAAATGCTGCAAATTTAGTGTTTTTGTTTTGATTTTTGAGAAGCAAATTTCAGTAGTGACCGATGCTTTTGATATTATTAATTATTATGGCAGCCTATGCGATAAAAACCTATTTCAACAACCAGATTAAGCCCGCCTTCAATTCCCGTTTCCAGTAACTTTCAGAATGTGTTCCGTCTTCATCTATCTTTACAACGATATTCTTTTTCGGAACCGATTTTTTCAATAGTAATCCATTCACATTTTCAATTTCCGGCGCCATCGTTTCATCTTCATTTTTCCCGGCTACAAAATAGAATTTGGAATTTTTGAGATTGTTTTTGTTGACATTCAAATACATTTTCAGATCCTTGGAAACAAACCAAAACGCAGGACTGAAGATTCCCGCTTTTCCAAAAACATTCGGATATTTTGCAGAAGCATAAAGAGAAATTAATCCGCCCATCGAACTTCCAATGATGATGGTTTTGGATGACTGTCTTTCAGTTCTGTAAGTTTTATCGATGTAAGGTTTTAAAGTTTTAGCCAGAAATTCAACATAGAGATCGCCTTCACCGGTGGTTTTGTATTTCTCATTATTCCAGGGAGAATATTCTGCCAGACGCTTGTCGCCGCCATTATCGATTCCTATGACGATTGCAGATTTCCCGGTTTCTTCAAAAATTTGATTTAAGCTTTCATCCACGCTCCATTCGCCTGAAAAACTGGTGAAATCATCAAACAAATTTTGTCCGTCGTGCATATAAATGACGGGATATTTTTTCTTCGAAATTTCATAATCGGGTGGGAGATAGATCCAGATTTTCCGGCTTATATTCAGCTGTGGAATTGTAAAATTTTCACTGAGGATTTTGACATTCGATGCCAAAGTATGCTTCTTTTCTTTTGCCGTACTCCAGCCTTTGATTTGTAATTCTACCGTCTGAGCTTTGGTTGAATTTTCCAAAATCCGGTTTGATATTCCGTTTCCATTTTCATCCGTTTCGGAAAAATCCCAGCTTCCCTGCGTGATTTTATATTCAATCTTTTCTGTCTGAGAAGGAATTGTCAAAGAGTAATAGCCGTCAGTATTTTTCTTAAACTCAAATTTAGAGTCATCGGGTTTCCAGCCATTGATGTTGGAAGCCATAAAAATTTTTGCGTTCCCTTTCGTGTTCGCAGGAATATCTTTAATGTTAAATGTAATCTGTGCATTTGTCATTGCAAACATCAATACTGAAATGATTGAACAAAATCTTCTGAAAAGTAAATAATTAATTGACATAACTTGTATGAGATTTAATGAAATCTACGGTTTTCTTCGAAACGTCCTTGGCTTCATTCAGCGTAATATTTCCGAAAGTATGTTTTGCATTTTCTACAGCGTGCAGCTGATATGGAATTTTGTTCTTTTTCAAAGCTTCTTCCAACTGCTGAGACTGCGCAAAATTTACAACTGTATCTCCGGTTCCGTGAAAAATAAGAGTCGGCACAGTGGTTTTCGATACATATTTGATGGGAGAAAATGCCGTTGATTTTTCCACCACTTCTTTCTTGTTTGTATTAATGTCAAAACCTGTTAATTCTCGTATTTTATCGTGTCTGGTCTGAAATCTTTTAGGTGAATAAATTTTGAATAAGTTAAGTAAAATGCCATTTGCTTCCGTCTTGAAAAGCTCATTCAAATCCGTTGGTCCGTAGAAATCAACCACATATTTCAGATTTGGATAGGTGAGGTCTGAATTGTTTTTTTCAACATCCTGATTGTAAGCAGTCATCAGCGCAATGTGAGCGCCGGCAGAACCGCCCCAGATTCCCATATTCTGGGTGTCCATATTATATTTGTCAGCATTATCCTGTATCCATTTCAGGGCATCTTTGGTATCCTGCAAAGGTTTTTCGAGGTGTGTTTCCTTATTGAGTAAGGTGTAATTGATGCTAACAACTGTGTAATTATTTTTGAGAAGTTCTTCTAAAATATATTCTCTAAAGTTCTGTCTGATCATCGTTTTGTCGCCTTTGTCCCACGCGCCGCCGTGAACGTAGACCACAACTGGCGATTTTCCTTTGCCACTTGTTTTTGGCTGATAGATGTCGAGCGTCAGAGAATTGTTTTTGTACTCGATGTCATTATGCAGATTGAAATCGAACTTGAGTGCTGGCAGATTGATATCAGATTTTATTTTTTTTGCACTGAGTTTGTAGCTCAGAATACTCAGGATGATGAGAGAAAAAACGAGTATGATTTTATAAGTAGTCTTCATCTAAAGGCTTATGGAATCTCAAATATAGAAAAATTAAAGTTTAATATTATGTTAAATCGTAATTTATGAAAAATTTAAGTCCGGGTTTTAAATTTAATCTTTTTAGGTTTTGTAAATTTGGAACACTTTTTACCAATTCTTTTTTGTAGATGCGGTATTTAATTTAAATCAACAATTGAAATGACGACAAAATACGAACAGATTCCGAGTTCATTATTCGTAAAAAACAGAAAGAAATTTGCGGATTCATTATTGCCAAAATCTTTAGCAGTTTTTAATTCCAACGATATTTATCCCATCAGCGCAGATTCTACAATGCCTTTTCAGCAGCACCGCGATATTTTTTATCTCAGCGGCGTAGATCAAGAAGAAAGTATTCTGGTAATTTTCCCTGATGCTTATTTGGAAGAGAACCGCGAGATCTTATTTTTAAGAGAAACTAATGATCATATTGCAGTCTGGGAAGGCGAAAAACTGAATAAAGATCAGGCTTTTGAAACGTCAGGAATCAAAACTGTCTATTGGCTGAGTGATTTTGATAAGATTTTCAAGACATTAATGTACGAAGCGGAGAATGTTTACCTTAATAAAAATGAACATTACAGAAGTTCTGTCGAGACCGAGACGCGCGAAGATCGCTTTATCAAAAAGATAAAAGCAGATTTTCCGATGCATAATTACAAGAGAAGCAATCCCATTCTTCAGCGTTTAAGAAGTATCAAAGAGCCAGAAGAATTAGCCCTGATTCAAACGGCTTGCAACACCACAGAAAAAGGAATCAGAAGATTGTTAAACTTCATTAAACCAAATGTTTGGGAATATGAAATTGAAGCTGAACTGATCCACGAATTTGTAAAAAACAGAAGCAAAGGTTTTGCATACACGCCAATCATCGCAAGCGGAAATAACGCCAATGTTCTTCATTATATTGCTAATAATAAGCAGTGTAAAGATGGCGATGTGATTCTTTTGGATGTAGGTGCAGAATATGCAAACTATTCAAGCGATTTGACCAGAACAATTCCTGTGAACGGAAAATATTCCGACAGACAGAAGGAAGTTTATAACTCGGTTCTGCGATGTAAAGTGGAGGCAGAACAACGCTTGGTTGCAGGAAATAACTGGCATAAATTCCATAAAGAAATGGGCGAAGTTTACACAGCGGAATTACTTCAATTGGGATTAATCGACACGGCTGATGTTCAAAACGAAGATCCAAAATGGCCGGCTTACAAGAAATTTATGATGCATGGAACGTCTCATCATATGGGATTGGACACGCACGATTACGGGATTTTGACGGATGATTTTGTAGAAAATATGGTTTTCACAAACGAACCAGGATTTTATATTCCGGCAGAAGGTTTCGGTGTAAGAATCGAGGATGATTACGTGATTCAAGCTTCCGGAGCGCCATTTAATTTGATGGCCAATATTCCGATTACGGTGGAGGAGATTGAAGATCTGATGAATTCTTAAGGTAGAAATTAGAGTTTAGATGTTAGAATTTAGAATAATTTTGCATCAAAATTCCACATAAAAAATCCCGATCATTTAAGTAATGGTCGGGATTTTTGTGTTATTAAGTCTGATTATTTCTTGAAGAACTCCATCAGATCTATATAGTTTTTCTGATTTACGCCGTGTCCGGCCATATATTCTCTGAAAGAAAAGTAAGCGCTGAGATCGTACAGCAATTCGGCACCTTTTTTTGCCCATTCAATAGGGATTGCAGCGTCGTCAGTTCCGTGAGAAATGAAAAATCGCAGATGCTCCAGTTTTTTCTTGTCTCTAACTATGTTTTTCAACAATCGGTCTTCGGGAAAAGTGCTTAGAAGAGCCACTTTAGAAAACAATTCCGGATAATGCAATGCCAATGAATAACCAATCATTCCACCTTGGCTGAAGCCACAAAGATGGGTTTTGTTGTTGGTCAGACCATAATGGTTGGAGATTTTCAAAATATTTTCCAAAACCTGTTTTACGGCAGCTTCGGCTTGAGGTTCGTTAAGAAAATTTTCTTCACTCATAAAATCGATATCAAACCAAGCATAGCCGCCATTGTTTGCATCTCTTGGTGCGCGGAAACTTACGACCAACCAATCTTCCGGCAGAGTCGGGATAAAGCTGAAAAGATCCTGTTCATTGCTTCCGTACCCGTGAATTAGAAACAAGACCGGCGTTTCGGGGGTGATATTTTGAGGTTCTCGTACGAGATATTGTAAGTCCATAAAACAAAGATAACTAATATCAGAAATAGTTTAAAATTTTTGACTTAAAATAACTCATCTCAAAGGATATTTCAAATTTCCAATCATGAAAGTCTTCGAAGCGTTGAGTGCTCTTGAAGTAGCTGTATTTTCCTTTACAACACCTTGATGGTTAATATAATTGGAATGAATGAAATAAGTGTCTTTATTTTCCCGCGTCACAAAACCTGTATGAAAATCTAGACCAACGATGTACACTTGATTTCTTTCTTTGTTTAAAACATAATTTTCCAAATCTTCTCGCTTAGAAAAATATTTGATGTCGGTACACAGCTGTTTAATCATCACAGAAGAGGCTTGCTGAGCGAGATATGCTCTTTTTATATCAAAACCATAATCGCTCAAAATATTGGTCACAAAATATCCGCAGGCAATGCTTCCTTTCTGTGGTTCGCGCGAAGTTCCGCCAAAACTCCAAGGTGTATTTTGCCAATGTTCTGGGATTTCTGAATTGATGTATTTGAAAAAATAATTCTTCTTTTCTTCTTCGTTTTTTTGTTGAATGTTGTTTAAAAAATCTTTGTAACTGAGCTTTACAACAGGAACTTGTTTTTCTGTGTTTACAGTGTTTTCATCAGATTTTTTGCAACTTAAAATAGCAAGGAGCAAGGAGAATAGAATTGTTTTTAATTTCATCATTTTTAGTCTTCTCTTTTTATAAATATTGATGGGTCGTCAATCATTGTTCTTTTGAAAAATTTAAGAGCTGGAACCAAAATTAATCTGTAAACAATAAAATAATAAAAGAACCCAAAAATTAAATTTAGCAATATAAACCAAACTTCAGTTCTTCCTTGTGTGATGTTTTTCGTTCAAGTCTATCTATTGTTATTGCTTTAAAAGGATGTCCTTATCCTATATCTTTCATAAGTTGTTAATTCTTCTGTTTCACCACCGGTATGAAACGTTATTTCAGTAGTTTGATTATTATTATTTTGTCCAATTTGATCTTTATAGGTAAACAATCCCCATTGATAACCTTGTTCAAAATCTTTTTTTTCGTAAAGGAATAGCAAAAGCAGTAAGATGAATTTTTTTGCGCAAAAATTTACCTTTTTCTCCACGCTAATTTGATAAGGTTGAATTTATCAATAATATTTCATTCAATATATTCCTTTTTTCTTCTTTGATTTTTTTCGTTTTTTGAGAAATAAGTTTTCAATTAAAATCCGGAAATAACCAACCAAACAAAGCGCAAGAAAAATTCCCAATCCCGATAAAAATATTGCAGAATTTCTGCTGGTGTGTCTTTTATTAAGCAAAAAATATTCATAGCCAATATTTAAAAATAAATAAATCAGAACCCCAAAAGCAATGGGAAAAATCACAAAACCAAATATGGCAAGAGCGACTGTTCCTACGTTTTCAAAGGATTGGGTCTTGGCGTAATTATAAAAAACATAATAGAAAATGATGAGAAAACACAGCACTACAATGTTGATCACAAAGGTGAAATTCTTGATGGGCGTTATCATCCTTGCTTCATTATTTTCTACAATTATTTCTATTTTATCGCCAACCGCTTTTTGATTGTTTGCACTGAAAGAGACATCTCCGAAAGTTTTTTTGAGATTTCCATTGGTGTCTCTGTATTCTAACAAAGGTCGGTAAAAAGTATTTCTTCGAGTTCGTGAGCCTATGCTTTTTCCGCTTCTGGAAGTGGATTTACTAATGTGTTTTTCATACTTTAAGATCGTTGCGAATTGTTTGTTTGGGTTGAAATTATCTTTTACTGTGGTGTACGAAAATTGCAAGATCCCGAAGAAAAATATCGCAACAAAATAACTTGCGAAACCACTGATCCCGGCACCAATTAATCGCAAAATCAATTTCACGTGGGCAGAATTGTAAAGCCAAGTCCCAACAACAAAAAGGGCAAGAAGAACAGAGATTATTTTGAATACTAAGTTGTCACTTTCGTGAAAGCTAATGGAATAGGGATGCATCGATTGTGTTTGAAAAACTAAGATAACATTATTTTGAAATTAATTCTGAAATTTGGTTACAAAAAAACCACTCGAAAGTGGTTATATAAATTTTTATCTGTTGAATTTCTAAACAGCTTTCACAATGAAATAATTCTTTTTCCCTTTTTGAATAAGCAAGAATTTTCCATCGATCAAATCATTTTCGGAAACTGAATAATCTTCTCCGACTTTAGTTTTATTAATAGAAATTGAATTTCCGGCAAGTTCTCTTTTGGCTTCGCCTTTGGATTTTAAAAAACCTGTTTTCTCAGAAATCAAATCAACGATATTAGTTCCAATTGCTTCTGCTTTTGACAATTCTTTTTGTGGAACGCCGTCAAAAACCTGAAGGAACAATTCTTCGTTCAAACTCACGAGATCTTCCGCTGTCGATTGTCCGAAAAGTATCTGAGAGGCCTTTACCGCTTTTTCAAATTCTTCTTTTCCGTGAACCCAGATTGTTACTTCCTCAGCCAGTTTCTTTTGAAGTTTACGTTCGTGAGGTGCGGTTAAATGTTCCTCAATCAAAGTTTCAATCTCTGCTTTTGGAAGGAAAGTGTAGAACTTGATGAATCTTTCTGCGTCTGTATCAGTGGCGTTCAGCCAGAATTGGTAGAATTTGTAAGGCGAAGTTTTCTTAGCATCCAACCAGTAATTTTCGCCGCTTTCTGACTTTCCGAATTTGGATCCGTCTGCTTTTGTAATCAGCGGAACCGTTAAAGCGAAGGCTTCTCCACGGGCTTTTCTTCTGATTAATTCTGTTCCGGTTGTGATATTTCCCCATTGGTCAGAACCTCCCATTTGAAGTTTGACACCTTCGTTTTGGAAAAGGTGGAGGTAATCATAACCTTGCAAAAGCTGGTAAGTAAATTCGGTGAAACTCATGCCGTCCACTCCGGAATCGCCGGAGAAACGTTTCTTCACAGAATCTTTCGCCATCATATAGTTTACAGTGATGTGCTTTCCAATGTTTTTAGCAAAGTCAAGGAAAGTGAAATTCTTCATCCAATCGTAATTGTTGACAAGAATCGCCTTGTTATCGCCATCGCCAGCAAACTCCAAGAATCTTGACAATTGGTTTTTCAGACAATCCACATAATGGAGTAGAGTTTCTTCACTTAGAAGATTTCGCTCAGCAGATTTTCCGGACGGATCGCCGATCATTCCTGTTGCGCCGCCAACTAAGGCAATTGGCTGGTGACCGTGCTGTTGGAAATGTGCCAGGATTTTAATTTGAATCAGACTTCCGATATGCAAAGAATCTGCTGTGGGATCAAATCCGATATAGGCTTTCGTCAATTCTTTATCGAGTTGTTCTTCCGTTCCCGGCGTCATATCAGAAAAAAGTCCGCGCCATTTCAGTTCTTCTATAAATGCATTCATTGTCTTAAAAAATTTCGTGCAAAGATAAGAATTAGAAGCTGTACTTCATTTGTGATCTTTTGAAATGTTACATTTTGCTTGATAACGATAATTTTATTATAATTGATTTAATTACGGATAAAATAGTTCTTAAAACATTTGAAATTAATATCCTGAACGCCACAACGCTAATCGCAGCAAAAGTAGAATACAAATTATTTTGATATCTTGTGTCAAACCTGGATCTGAAGACAAATCCCTAGCCCTGATGGAAACGGCATCCTTTTTTATTTTTTTTTGCGCAACAATGATTCTTATACGAATCGTCGGAAAAATAAAAAAGATATAGTGGACAGCAGGTTCCCGGCTCCTAAAATTGCTCAAAATCACGTAACTTTGCAAGATGAATCAGGATACAATCTGTGCATTAGCAACGGCAAACGGAATAGGCGCCATCGGAATTATCAGAATTTCCGGAGCGCAGTCTTTTGAAATCGTGAACAAGATTTTTGAAGGAAAAAACTTGGAAAAAGTAGATTCTCATACAGTTCATTACGGTTTTATAAAAGATGAAAATGAGGTAATTGATGAAGTGATGCTATCCGTTTTCCACGCGCCAAGGACTTTTACGACGGAAAATTCTGTGGAAATCTCTTTTCACGGGTCGCCTTACATTGCCAAAAGACTTTTGGAAGTTTTGATTAAAAATGGCGCTCGAATGGCGAAAGCCGGAGAGTTTACGATGCGCGCTTTTATGAACGGACGGATCGATCTCTCTCAGGCAGAATCTATCGCAGATTTGATTGCTTCTGATAACGAAGCGTCTCGGAAAGTGGCTTTGAATCAGCTGAAAGGCGGGATTTCGCAGGAGATTTCGATTCTTAGAAATGACCTTTTAAATTTCACATCCTTAATTGAACTCGAACTTGATTTTGCGGAAGAAGATGTGGAATTTGCTGACAGAACGGCGCTGAACCAATTATTAAATAAAATTGAGATAAAATTAAGTTCTTTGATAGACAGTTTCCAATACGGAAATGCTATCAAAAATGGAACTGCGGTTGCGATCATCGGGAAACCAAATGCGGGAAAGTCCACGCTACTAAATGCCTTGCTGAAGGAAGAAAGAGCAATTGTCAGCAATATTGCCGGAACAACGCGAGATACAATTGAGGAAATTCTGCACATTAAAGGGAATGCTTTCAGGTTAATTGATACCGCCGGATTGCGTGAAACTGTGGACGAGATAGAAGCAATCGGCGTAAAAAAAGCAAAGGAAAAAGTGGATTCTGCGGATGTTTTAATTTATTTGGCTGATGCAGCAACAGAAGACTTTTCGGAAGATTTTGAAATTCTAAAACCTCTGTTGAGAGAAGATTTGAAACTAATCATCTGTGCTACTAAAATCGATGAAGTGATACCTACAAAATATGATTTGGTAGAGCTGGCTTTTCGGAAAGAAATCATTTCTGATTTCGATTTTATAAAAATTTCTGCCGTTGAAAATCAAAATATTGAGGATCTGAAAAATGAGTTGTCCTCCTTCGTAGAGCATTTGAAATCGGAAGAAAATAACGTCATTATTACCAACCAACGTCACTATGAAGCTTTGAAGAAATCTTTGGAATCTGTCGGCAAAGTTGAAGATGCAGTCAAATCTCAAATCACAACAGAACTTCTCGCCTATGAATTGAGAAACGCTTTGGAATATCTTGGTGAGATTTCAGGGGAGTTTAGCAATGACGAGGTTTTGGGGAATATTTTTTCGAAGTTTTGTATCGGGAAATAAATCCGTTTTCTCTTAGTTTCTTTTGATTTCTTTTATTTGATTTACAGCATTTTATGTAAATTTTATTTTCTTTTGTCAGAGTTTGTTTATACTTTTGTTACCACATATGTACTACTTCAAAATAATAATTGGTGTAAAGTAGTACAAAAAGGTACAAAAGACAAATTATGAAAATAGCATTGAATAAAAGAAAACTGAAAGATAGTAGAATCAGCCTTTCTATCGAGTATTATCGTGGTTCTGAAATTTCGGAGGAAGGTAAAAGAAGACATCTCCGAAGTTTTTAAAATTTAGACACCTACATTTTTTTAAACCCAAAAACACCAGCTGAAAAGAAACATAATAAGCAAAGTCTTGAATTTGCTGAAAATGTATTGTCTATTCGTAAAGCTGAGTTTGTACAAGGGAAATGTGATTTAAAGAACACCACTAAATCAAAAAGAACATTTCTAAATTACTTTGCTGAGAAAACTGAAGAGAAACAAGAGCAAGATTCTTCCAACAATTACGGCAACTGGTTTTCAACTCACCAACATTTAAAAAAGATTATTTCGAAAAATCTAACTTTCGATGAGATTGATGAAAATCTAGTCAAAAAAGTGAGGTCCTATTTTGATAATATAGCTCGGACAAAAAGTGATTTACCACTGTCCCAAAATTCTAAATATTCTTATTTCAATAAATTTAAAGCTGCCTTAGGAATGCTTTTGATGATGGCTATTTGACTATCAATTACGCTTCAAAAATAAAATCTTTTGAGCAAGCAGAAAGTCAGAGAGAATATTTGACTTTTGAGGAAGTTCAATCCTTAGCTAAGTCAGAATGTAAATATCCTGTATTAAAACGAGCTTTTCTTTTTTCTTGTTTATCCGGCTTGCGCTGGTCAGATATTAATACTTTAGTTTGGTCAGAAGTACGTGATGAGGGCGATGTGACCAAAGTGAATTTCCGTCAGGAAAAAACTGATGGTGTTGAGTATTTATATATCTCAAAGCAAGCGAGAGAATTGCTTGGAGAAAGGCAAGACCAGCAGGACAGAGTTTTTAGGGGCTTGAAATATGGTATGACCTACAATACTGAAATCATACGTTGGTGCAACCGTGCAGGAGTTCCTAAACACATTACCTTCCATTCTGCTAGGCATACAAATGCTGTCTTGCTCTTAGAAAACGGAGCGGATATTTACACAGTTTCCAAAAGATTGGGACATCGGGAAATTAGAACCACTGCTATTTATGCCAAAATAGTTGATAAGAAAATGAAAGAGGCGGCTGAGATGATTCCGGAATTAAAAATTGAAATTTGATTTTTTTTTATGACAATACCTTTGGAAAGCAGAGAATTTCTCTGCTTTTTCTGATAGATAGAATTTTTGAAAAAATGAATGCTTGTACGAAAGTTGAGATATTCTGGTAAAATTAAACTTCAAAAAAAGTAGTTTTTAAAGTTATTTATTAGTCTTTAGACTTCAACACACTGATTCTCTTGTATGTTGTATTTCCAATGCTGACTTTTGTCTCATTAAAACAAATAAATGCAAAAAAAAATGAACAAAGAAGAAATCATTATTACAGCGCTTAATCAGGTTCTTCAAGAAGTCTCAGACTTAAAGGAACGGCTTTACCTATCAAAAAAAGTTTTCAATGTTAAAGACTTCAGTTTTTACAGCGGATTTAAAGAATCTCATATATATAAACTCACATCTCAAGGAGAAATCGAATTTTCCAAACCAAATGGAAAAATGGTCTTTTTCGACAAAGAAATAATTGATAAATATTTATTGCAAAATTCAGTAAAAGCGAGAACATCAATTGAGAGTGCAGCAATAGAATATGCTTATCGAAAAAAATAATTTTATGAATACAGATAATATTTTTACTCCAAAGCATCATAAGATGGTTTTAGTTTCAAAGGACTTCCGAAGCTTTCTTGCAACTAGAGAAACCACACTTATAGAACAGCGGATTATTTTCGTAATTCTTTCAGCGCTTAAGGGGGATCAATCACTTTTTATTGCTCCAAAAGGAGATGCATCTTTCACTAAATCACCAATTACGTTCGAAGAATATCTCGAAGCGTGGCCAAATCAAGAAGCGGTTGACTTTACTGCTACATTCAAACACTTTAAGTCAGACATAATGCTGAAAAATATAAGTATCAAAAATGCCATAAATAAAATGGCTGATAGTGAATGGTTAAGACTTGAAGACGATCTAACCAGTACATTTAAAAGCTTTCCGTATATTATCGAACCTAGATATAATCTCAAAAATATTTCGTTCAAAATTCATAAAACTGTATTAAAGTATTTGATGAATATGAGTCCGTATATTTCAGTAAAACAAGAACTACCATTTAAAGCCTCTTCCAAAAATACGCTTAAGTTTTTGTTGTGGCTGTCCCCATTTAAGAAAAGAGGATTTGCTATCAGAGAGTATAGTCAACTTCTGAGAGAACTTAACATTTCTAAAAGTAAATATGAGGGCCGTAGCAGGTTTGAAAGAGATTTCATAAAGAGTGTGCAGAATGATTTAGATAGTTATAGTGATATTAGCTTTAATTATTCCTGTAATAATGATATATTTAAATTTACCATTCAGAAAAATAAATTTCTAGTTGGTGAAACTGAAAAACATAAAATAGCGGAAGATATACGTAGAGAAAGGTCAATGAAATACCTTAAAACTGCAAGAGATTTAAGTCAAGATGAGTTCAGTGCAATAAACAGTTTATATATTGTAAGGGGATATGAAGAAATGGCTGAAATAATAAAACGTAAAATTGATATAAATTTAAAAGGTTCGAGTTTCCTAAAAGAGGTTTATGCCCGACTCTAAAATAGCTAGGATATTAATTCCTACTTTAAGGTTTTTTTCTCCCTAATTCAAGATATTTTTTCCTCATTTATAGATAATAATACCGAGTTTTGGGATGCTATTTCCAAATTTAGGGATATTATAGCCGTAAATTGCAGGGTAATAATCTTCTAAAATCCCTTGTTAAGGCCAGTTTTGAGCTGGCTTTTTTTTGTTTAATTATATAAATATTTTTAAATATTTAATTTTTATAAATAAATAATAAAAGTGGATAGCTTTCTTTAGTATTCTAAAAAAAAAACAAAACACCTGCTAAGTCCTACTTTAGTCTTATGTAGGTCTTAATTGTTCAACATACTAAAAAATAAGCTGTCGTAATTATTAAGATTGACTCGTATAATTTCTATTTTAAAAAATATACTGCGGAGAAAAAAAACTTTATATTCTTGGAATTCAACAAAAATTAGAAATTATTAAGCTCAAAATAATCAAATCATGCTTTGTAATTTTATTAGAAAAACATACAGGCTTAACCCCATTTCTTACTTGCTTGAAAAAGTACGAAATTTTAATTCATTACCTGCCTAAAATAGTACTAGCTGGATTTCAGTGACCTGCTCGAAAAAGTATGGAGTTGTAATTCATTACCTGCCTAAAATAGTACTAGGTGGATTTCAGTGACCTGCTCGAAAAAGTACGGAGTTGTAATTCACTACCTGCCTAAAATAGTACTAGGTTTCTCACAAAACCTGCCTAATATAGTACAAGGTTGTACTCCCCAACCTGCCTAGAAAAGTGCAAGGTTACAATACTAACAATTTAATAGCCAAGTAGATGTGTTTTTTAGAGTTATAAAAAGACAATTAATTCTTTTTTCTTTTTTCTGCATTCTTTTTATCTTATTTTAAATTTCCGACACTTTTCAAAATAAGAATAGAAAATTAACACAATGATAATCAGGGTGTTATGATTTTTTTCTTATCTCTTAATTTTTTTTGCGAATAGTTTATAAAAAATCGGTGTGAATAGCAAGATGTGTCTTTGTACCCACAAACTTTTCAAGTTTGGGTACAAAGACCTTCTTGCCTTTTTTGCAAAAGGGGAAAAAACTTCGGAACTCGTTATTTACATTAACTGTCAATTTTTTAATGATTTTACTGATTTGATCTTATCGAATTCGGCTTCTAATTTACAGTGAACCTGTTCATAATTTTGAACCAAAATTGATAAAAATTTCAGTTCCTCAGATTCTTCAGAATCCTCCTTCAAATCCATCTTCATCAAAATATATATCCTCTTTATATAGCTTTCATACTGTTCTTCTGTTTCGAGTAGCTCTAACATAATCAATTCTTACAGTATTTATTATATTTTTTATTAGTTATAGGAAAATAGTAATTGTTTGCAGCTTTTTTTTAAATCTTGACAAAAAAATTTGAGTGATTCTATTCCTCAGTTTCACTAAATTAAATTTTTATAGACAGAGAAAACATATTATTCCCAAACCACAGGAATATTTTCAAAAACAGCACTGTACGGATTACTCTTGTTATCTTTTGCGTATACTTTCAGAGTTAGAATCTTTATGATAGGGAAATCAGTTTGTTTTAAATCAGCCACTGAAAATGTCATAGTCGCTTTAGTTGGTATTTCTGGTAAAATGTTCTGTGCTCTAATTCTTTTGTTTGGGGCAACAAGGACTTCGGAGGTTTGGAATTGATTTCCCTGTGGATCAATTAGAAAAGCTTCTTCACATTGAAAAGATTTTCTCGCAGTAGATTCAGTATTCTGATAAATAAAAGTGACAGAAATTGTCTTACTTAATTTTGTACCATTTACTTTCACAATGTCTAATTTCATCCCATCAATATTTACAGTTCGAATTGGTTTCAAAAGACTCAAAGTTTCTTTGTAGTAATCTACTTGCTTGCTGAGTTCTAAAATTTGTTCTTTATTATTTTTTAGTTCATTTTTCAAATCGGAGCAATCTGATTTTTGAGCAAATAGAATTTGAGAAAATGCTAATGTGATTAAAATTAATTTCGATTTCATTATCTATGTTTTTAGGTAATTTTAAGAAGCTTGCGTATCTCTACTAGCATATTGCTTCAATATTTCTTCATAGTCAGTATGTCGAAGAAAATGTTGTCGTATTTTTTCATATTGTTCTTTTGAGAGATGGTTCGCACTCATTGGAATAAAATTCAAAATTTCGGAAAAATGCCCTTTCATAAACATCAATATCTCCTCAGGAATCTCCTTTTGATGAACGAGCTTCTGCGCCATTTCAATTTCCTGGAATTCTTGATCATCTTTGAAATTATTTTTTGGATTCAGAAGTTTGAGGATCTTTTTGGCTGTTCTGACATTACTTTCCATATAGCACAATACCAAATTCATGCGGTCAGATTTCGTTGATTTTACAACAAATTTTCTAAAAATATTTTCGAAATAAAAGATCGCTGATTTAATGTCAGATTTGCCATCAGCCGTGATTTCTTCGATATGTTTTACAAATTCAGGATTAAACGGGTAAGCTTTTTCCGAAATCAATTTCGGTTTTACTGAATTACCAAAAAGATAAAAATTAATGAACTTTTCAAGAACTACAAAATAGTCTTGGTTTTCAAGAGATGATTGTGATTTCATTTGTGTATTGGCTTGAAATACAGTCCCAGTATTTCGGATTTAAAATGAGAAAGCGTGGAACTGGAAGCCAATCTGTAACAGAGGTACCGCTAAGAACCCACAATCCAAATAGAACTTACAGCCCACGCCTATATAAGACACGGGCGTAAGCCTATCGAATTTGGATTGTTTTGAAAATTAGCGGTTTTCTGTTACCAATACGATAGCTTACGCTTTACGTTGATTTAATTTTTTTCTAAAGCAAAGATAATTAAAAGCTTTAATTTAACATATTTGAATATTAAACTTTGCTAATTTTTTTAGTGTTTTATGGTTTTCCGTTTTTTCTTTTGTCCTCCTTTAGTAATATCTACGATTTAATAAAGAAGATGATAATTTTTTAAATACATAATACTCTAAAAACTGTTTAATCGTTAATGTGCATTCCTTGTATACGAGGAACCTTCTTCGAAAATATTTGATAATTACTTTTACAACGATGATTTTTATTGCGGAAAGATTTTAGTAGAAGCGAGCTTTGCTACTAAATATATATTATTTCGTATCATTTTATTTGATTTTTTTTGACTCATTACGGTTTCCCGTATTTTCGAAGAGTTTGTTTTTTATAGATTTACGATAAGTAATTCTAAGTCAAAAATGGCAACCAATAAAAACGCACAACTTCGTTACAAAGCATTAGATAAATGTTTTTCCAATCCGTACAAAAATTTTTTTATCGATGATCTAATTGAGTATTGTTCACAAAAATTATCTGAACACAATACCACAGAAACTACAGTTTCTCGGCGTCAGATTTTTGATGATATAGATTTTATGAAGAGCGATGGCGGATTTGAAGCTCCGATAGAATCTTACAAAGAAGGGAGAAAAGTATATTATCGTTATTCAGAAAAAGATTTTTCAATTCTGAAAAAACCATTAAGTTATTCGGAACTAAACATTTTGAATGAAGCATTGGAAACACTCAGTAGAATGAATTCGTTACCAGGTTTTGATTGGGTAAATTCTTTGCAAACTAAATTGAAATCGGGCTTGGATTTAGACAAAAATACTCGTCAAATCATCGGTTTTGAGGAGAATGAATTTTTGAAAGGCTTAGGATTTCTAAACGTTTTGTACCAATATATTTCACAAAATCAATCAGTGGAAATTACCTACAAAAGCTTCAAATCTGATGCAGAATCCCATTTTATAATTTCGTCATATTACCTGAAGCAGTACAATAACCGTTGGTTTTTATTTGGATGGAATCACCAATTTGGAAACATTCAAAATTTAGCATTAGACAGAATTATTAGTATTAAAAATTCAAAAGAAACCTTCATTAACAATGAAATTGATTTCAACGAATATTTTGAAGACATCGTAGGTGTAAGCAATAATCTGGAAGAAAATGCAGTAAAAATTTCGATAAAACTTTCAGACAATATTCTTCCGTACATCATTTCTAAACCAATCCACGGTTCGCAGAAAATGTCTGGAAATACTTTAAATCTTGAATTAAAACTCAACTACGAATTAGAATCTCTTATTCTTTCTTTTGGCGAAAATATGCAGGTTTTGGAGCCTGTCGCTTTAGTTAAAAAGATTAAAGAAAGAGTTTTGAAAATGAGTAATTTTTAATGATGCAGATCTACTGCATAGTTGATGTTTAATGTTGTAAAAAATAACCAATGAGCGAATTTGATAAAATCTTAATTTCCAGAAATATTAAAAATCATTTTGGAAATCCTTTGTGGAAGTTTCAATTATCAAATACTGAATTTCAGCAATTGAAAACTTCTTTTTCTCTTTGTGAAAATAAAAATAGGATAAACCCTATCGATACTGCATTGTATTTTGCCGAATGGTGGAAAAGATGCTACAACGGAGGAAAACCAAGCAAAGAAGTTATTTTTCAATCTTTGGGAAGTACAGTAGAAAAGATAATTGATTGCGAAAGTTTTTTTAAAAAAGCCAAAACTGGAGCAGAGATTTTGGGTGTAAAATGGTTGAAAAAACAGAATGTTTTATTTTTCAGAACATTGCTTTTGCAAGGTGGTTTGCCAATTCAGCATATTTCTGAAAACGAAGGAAGTTACAAGAATTTCTTACTTGCTGTCTTAGAGGAACAGCCAGAAAGTATAGAAGATTTTATGTTTCAACCTCAGATTACGAACTTATTGCCTCCTTCCAGCAGGAATGATATTGTTTATGAAAATTGTTTAGAAATTGTAAAATCAATTTTAAATGACGAAAATACGTATGATGATTTATTGAATTCTAATGTTGCAATCACAAAAATCACAAAAGAATTAAGGGACAGAAAAGTTCATTTACAAAAAAAAGAGAGGGTTTCCAAAATTCAAAATTATTGGTTATTAAATAGTGACCCGCAAAAAACAAATTTAAGTCTGCGATTGGGTTTAGGAGCTCATTACACCAAAGAATCTTTAGAACATATTTTGGGTTTTGAAGTGACTGAAAAAAGTTATCAGTTTTTCATTAATGACCAATTGGTATGCGTTTTCCAAAGAATGCTGAGCGGGAATTACAAAACAGATTGGAACAATCAGCTTTCGCAAGATTGGACCAATGAAAATCTTTTGCCCAATTGTTATGTAATTGTGAATGATAAAAAAATTGAAGTAAAAGATTTTATCACCTTGATTCCGGATTTTTCTGAACCTACGCTTTGGGCGCCTTTTTCTGATAACGAGTGGCGACTGATAAAAGGAAATAGCACGAATAGTGAGACGGCCGCCGTTTTGTTCCCTGAAACTTGGAAATATCAAAGAGAATCGGAAGTATTGAGTATTTTTAATCTAAATTTTAATTGGGTCAGATTTGAAGGACAAATTGAAATTAGCAATGATTCATTTACAAGACATTACACCAGCAATGTATGTTCTTTTGATTGGACGATTATCAGCCAAAATCCGAAATGGATGGTAAAATCTAATATGGTAGTTGTGCAATCTATCCCGAAAATCATTGTTTATAACGACCAAAATGAAATTTTAAAACTCAATGATTACGAAATATTTCTAAAAACAAAATCTGCTAAAGAATGGGATAATATCAAAGAATTAAACCAAATTCCGGCAGGTTGTATCGATTTAAAAATTCTGAGAGACCAAACTATCGCTTACGACTGTTTTTATAATTTAGGAAACCTTAGAATAGATTTTCAGAACCAAAGTATTTCTTCAGCAGAATTGTCTATTTCTAATGCTAGTTTTGATGTTAAGATTAAAGAAACACCTATTTTACAAGTCTTTGAACAATCAAAAAATCAATCATACAAACTTTCGGTAGACACTTTACACAATAAAATACCAAACAGTATTCTCGCAAGTTTAAAAAAGGGCAACTCAAAAAGTTTGTATTTTGAAATCGCCTCGCCATTTGTAGGAATGACACTCATAGACCAAGATGGAAAAATTATCCCAGAGAAAACGCATCTTACCTTCAATCATTTGCACGGCATCAGAATCCTAAGCCAAACCAATGAAACTGTCATTATTAAATTTAAAAATATTCTAAGACCAGAAGTCATCATCTCAAAAGAATTGCATTTGAAAGCGCAACCTTTGATTTCTTTCAGGGATGAGCTTATCCGTTTGTACTATTTGGCAGATGCTATGAACCACGAAAATATGGTCAGTATAGAATTACAAAAAGACGGCATTTGCAGACAATATTTTTTGAAAGGCTTTACGCATTCTTTGAATGTAGAACATCAATCTCAAGGAAAATTAAGTTTATGGAATTCTGACGATGACCTTTCTTTGTACGCCGTTCCGCTCAATTGTTCGGCAGAGAAAATCAATTTAATTCCATTGTTTAGAGAAGATAATAATTATACGATTACGCAGACTAATTTTACCAGTCAATACATCATTATCTCCTCTTATGAAAAAAACAGGCATTTGATGCCAAGATTTGTGAATACTGACAATGATTTTCAAGGTATTGGCAAAAACGAAAGGATAGAATTGTATCATAATCAGCTCAATAGCTCAGATTTTAATTCTAATATTTGGAAAGAAGTTTTAGCTTATTTTACTATTTGCATCAACCAGAATATTCCCTTTTCTACCTTCGACCAGTTAAGGGCGGTTTCCCGAAGTTCTGCTGTAGCTTCCAGAGTTTTCTTTTTTTTAGGTATTAATCATATAAATCCTGATGAGTTTATCCAGAGAATAATTCCGGAATTTGAGAAAGATTTAGGTTTCTGCTTCCATTGGGTAAAAAAAGAAGACTGGGGAATTTCGATTAATGAAACATCTCAATTTATTGTAGATAGATATTTTACAAAAGGTGATGAATCATTTACAAAAGTTGTTGAATTATTTTCAAAATATATGTGTGAGAATAATTTGTCCCAACTTATTCAATATTTTAATAATCAAAAAATATCTACTCAAAAAGTCTATAATCCTTTTGTAGATGAAATAAGAGCCAATTTGGGACAACGTGTTTTGAAAGAACTTCCCGATATGAAGCCTAATGTAACTCATTATTACGACATCCCCAAAAACAATTACGGAAAGTTTTCTCTATTGATAAAAGCGCCGATTGCAGTCGCTGAATCAATAAAAAATGTTCAAAAAGAATTCCCTATTTGGGGCGGCAACGATTTCCGGGAACAAATACGAAGAAACATTCAGTATGCGCAATATCTCTCGCCAGAATTTTACAACAGAATCATCTTGCAAGTATTATCTTAAAAAACAAACACCTATGAATTTCAAAAATTTTTATACAAAAGCAGAGAATCGTTTAACAGATTCTATCCTTTCACTTTGGGCTACAGGAGACAAAGAGATGCAAGATTATTTCAAATCGATTTTAGCTGATGAGCCTATAATGGCAGATGTTGTTTTTCAAGCTATGTTTCCTTGGGAGCAATCGCAAACAAGTTTTGAGAATACCAATTCTTTGTATCATTCCAATTTTATAAAATCCTTAGACTCCATTAAAAATCCGGAATTTCAGTTCCCAAAAAAGCGATTTCCATACAAACACCAAATAGAAAGCTGGAAATCTTTATTAAATGAAAACAAATCTATCGCAGTAACCACAGGAACAGGTTCTGGAAAAACGGAGTGTTTTATGTTGCCCGTTTTACAAGATATTTATGAAAACAGCAGAAACCAAGAAGGTGTAAACGCTATTTTTCTTTATCCTCTAAATGCTTTAATTGCAAGCCAACAAAAGAGAATGCACGCTTGGTGCGATGCTTTGGGAGGAATCAATTATGCTTTGCTCACAGGAAGTACAGAAAATAGAGAATCCAGCATCGAAAAAAAAGACAAAGCAAAACCGCAACTTATTTCACGAGAACAAATTAGAAATTCGCCACCACAAATTTTGTTTACTAACCCAACAATGTTAGAATATATGTTGGTTCGTAATGCAGATGTTCCCATCATAGAAAAATCTGAAGGAAAACTACGCTGGATTTTACTAGATGAAGCCCATACTTTGACGGGTTCTAAAGCTGCAGAAATGGCATTGCTCATCAGAAGAGTGATTTCAGCTTTCAAGGTTGATATAAAAAATGTACGTTTCGCCATCACTTCTGCTACAGTAGGAAATGGTAATGCTGATGTTTTGAGAAAATTTATGTCAAATTTATGTGGGATTTCCGAAAACCAAATCAAAGTAATAACAGGTTTCAGAGTGAATGATTTGCCAGATGAAAATATTCCCAATATTTCTGAAGTTTTAAATCAAAATCAAATTAAAAATCTAAGCAATGAATTGCTGAATCGTTCGGGTTTAACCAATACAGAAATCGGGCAACGTTTAGGTATTCAAAACAAAACAGACCAGATTGAAGCAATGGACATTCTTGCAGAGCAAAACATCAATGGCAAAAATCTTTTACCATTGCGAGGTCACTTTTTCACAAGAGGAATTGGTGGCGTTTACGTTTGTACCAACGCCAATTGCACAGAGCCGCATATTCCCAGAAAAGCTTTGGGGAAAATGACAACCATTGCAGAAACCCATTGCAGTTGTGGTTTCCCGATGTTGGAATTAATTGCCTGTAATAGCTGCGGAAATATGATGATGGAAGGAGAACAGAAAGACAATAAAATCTCGCAAAAAGCCAGCAACGGCTACGAAGCCTTCCAAATTGATGAGGAAAATGAGGAAGAAACAACAAACAATGTTTCACCAAAAATCATAAGATTTATAAAAAAAAATACCACTCAGCGACTAATAAACGAAGATTTTATAGAATGTTCTATCAATCAAGAAGGGAAGATTTTATATGAAAATGAAAATCTATTAAAAATTGATGACTGCAAGTGTCCTCATTGTGGAAATCAAAATGAAAAATCAATTCATTTCCGGATTTCTTCTGCGTTTACCAATCGTATTTTATCAGATATTGTTTTAGATGAAACCCAACCCTCATCTAATCCCACAACCAAAACATTGTACGACGGCAGAAAATATATTTCATTTACCGACAGCAGACAAGGCACAGCAAAAATCTCAGCTTTAATTAACATTGATGCAGAAACTGATTGGATTCGGTATCAGGTTTATCATTTGATGACAAGCAAACTAGCTCATCAAGCAAATGGATTTTCTGTTGACGAACTTTTACAGGAAAGAGTTTATAGAACAGAAGAATTAGAAACTGCACCTCCATTTTTAAAAACAGGAATCGAAGCCAGATTATCAGAAATTGAAAGGCTATTAGCAAATGAAATCAATCATACAGCAACCAGAACAGGATGGCAAGAAATTATAGATGAAATCAAAACCAAGCACGGTTTCAAAACACTTTTCTACAAAGCAGCAAAAGGACAAGATTTTGAAAGAGATTCAGAAGTTTATGCTAAAAGCCTATTGTACGGTCAGTTTGCTAGAAGAATTGGAAGAGAAAGGTCATTGGAAAATCTCGGTTTAATCAATGTGGTTTACCCAGATTTAGATACTATTATTTTACCAGACGAAGCTTCATTGCTGAATATCAATCTTCAAGAATGGAAAGCATTACTGAAAATTGCTGCAGATTATGTCGTTCGTTATGGTTTCAATTTTACTTTTGATGATGGTATGCGTAGATTCAATTCTAAGTTATACAGACCCAATTTAATTTTTCCAAGTTTATCTGAACAAAAAAATAAATGGAAGTTGTATAAATCTGATTCAAAGATTCAGCCCCGATTGATTTTGTTAATTTGCGCCGGTTTAGGTTGGCATAATCACGATGTTATAGATGCTGTAAGAGAAAGCCAATTAAATGATTTATTAGAAAGAATCTGGAAAACTTTACAAGCGAAAATTCTAATCAAAGATGGAGATGGTTACAAATTAGATTTCTTTAGCAAAACAAAACTTGAAATTGCAGGCAGAGAAACGCTTTGTCCTATCACGAACCGACTTTTAGATGCTACTTTCCGAGATTATACGCCTTGGATGAAAGGTTCTCTGACGGATGAGAATATTCAGAATTATAAAATTCAAGATAAAGTAGAAATTCAAATTCCTGTTTATCCAAATCCTTTTCATTTATCTGCTGAAAATGAAAATTTAAATGATGAGGAAATTAATAATTGGTTAAACGAAAATAGCACGGAAGCCAGAGAAAAAGGCTTGTGGAATGATTTACACGAAAGAATTTTCGATAATGAAAAATTATACCTTGCAGGCGAACATTCTGCGCAACAGCAAAAATCCCGGTTAGATGAGCTTGAAGATCAGTTTGAAAAAGGAGAAATCAATATTTTGAGCTGTTCCACAACGATGGAGATGGGCGTGGACATCGGCGGAATCTCAGCTGTTGTGATGAGTAATGTGCCGCCAATGCCCGCCAATTATTTGCAAAGAGCCGGACGAGCTGGGAGACGAGCTGAAAGTAAATCGCTTGCACTTACATTTTGCGCACCCAACCCAATAGGTTTGAGAACAATGAATAACCCAAAATGGGCTTTGGAGCACCCAATAGCGCCGCCAATTTTGAAATTTGACAGCAAGAATATTGTTTTGCGCCACGTCAACTCATTATTGTTTGGTCTGTTTATAAGAAATAATGCTAATAAAGGCTTAAACATCAAAGAAAATATAGAAAAATTCTTTTTTGGGGAACAGCCTAATCTCGGTCAGGAATTTTTGAATTGGTTATCTGATTTGCCTGTTGCAGATTACAGAGAAGACCTTTTGCATCTTATAAAAGGAACACCTCTTGAAAATACAGATTCTGTTCAGTTAAAATTTTCTGTATTTGATAATTTCATGAAAATAGTGACCGATGTTACAAAACAATTTAGAAGTTTTGAAGAAAAACTTGGTGTATTGTTGGAAACAGATGGGGAAAACAGCACTTCTTACAAAGCAATAAAGTATCGAAAAAATCAATTTCTAAAAAAATATATTCTCACTTATCTTGCCGAAAACGGTTTTTTACCCAACGCTGGATTACCAACCGGAATTGTCGATTTTGATAAAACAACTTATGACGATATTAAAAATAATAACCAGAAGATTATTCAAAACCCAACGTATCCACTTGCGAATGCATTAACAGAGTTTGCACCAGGAAATAGTGTCTTGATAGATGGATTAAGTTACAAATCTGCAGGTATTATAATGAAGAATAACTGGGGACAAGAAGGAGAGAAAAATGCCGTGCAAGCTTGTAGAAACTGTGGGTACCAAAGAATCGTTTCATTGAATAACAAATTGGATGATAGCTGTGAGCATTGCAATGCAACTGATTCTTTAATTGGAATAGATTTAAAAGAGCATCGAGGTAGATATACAGAACTTGTAGAGCCCGTAGGATTTGCAGTAGATTTATTTGAAAGACCTACTCGTGTTATTTCAGAAAAGTCAAAACCGCAATATTTGGAACCCTTGTTATTGAATATTAAACCTTGGAATAACAACCAAAGTAGCATTATAGATATACGGTCTACAGACGATGATAGTTCTGAAATCTTGTTTTACAATATGGGCGATGGAGAAGGTTATAGTCTATGTACAACTTGCGGACGGGTAGAAACCAATGACGAAAAATTAATTGGTCACAACAGATTGCGAGGTGGGAAAAATAATGATGGAGAAAATATCTGTGACGGAAAACAAAAAGACCATATCATTTTAGGGGCAAGATTCAAAACAGATTTTACAGAAATTCGTATTCTTGATGCAGAAGGACATAGAGTGAATGATAAAACTTTGATGTACACTTTGGGTGTGATTTTTACAAAATCTTTGGCAGAATTTTTAGCCATTGAAGAAAGTGAATTAGGATTCGGAATCAAAACTTACCAAGGCTACAATACGATTTTCATCTACGATACTGCAAAAGGAGGAGCAGGCTACTCTTCGCAATTTTCTATGTACACCAAAGAAATATTGAGGAATGCATATCACACCTTAAACAATTGCGATTGTACAAAGGCTTGTACGAAATGTTTGATAGACCGTTCTTCGCAATGGCATCTGGAAGAATTGAACAGAAATATTGCCTGTGATTGGCTTCGTTTTGCAAATACAAACCAAGTGCCCGAAAATCTTCAAAATACTGGTCTTTCTATCTCAAATATTTTTGGAACCATAAGCAATGAAGTGATCAGTTTGCAATACCATCAAGGTGTAAAGGAGATTAATATCCATATCAATAATGAAATTTCTAATTGGGACATTGATGACTTGCACGATCTGGAAGAATTGAAAAGAAATAGGATCACAATAAATTTAATCATTGAAGGTAATTTGGAATACCATAATCATCAGGAAAAAATTTCTGTTCATAAACTTTCAGCTCTATATAATTTAAAAAAAGGAACTTCTCATAAAATAATAAATTGCCCACTGCATTTTTCCGTTGTTTTGAATAATAATCAAGTCATTTCCTACATAGCAGAAGCAGGCTACCCAATCCTTGCAAATAAGATATTGAAAAATACAAACATCACTTATTACAAAGTGGTAGAACAAGAAAATATAACTTTGGAAAACTTTATTCTACCAACATTTACTGCCAATATCTTTGAAGCCAGAGTGGGATCGTTACCCTTTAATTCTAATAGTGATAGTCTTGCAAAATCGATGTTCCATAACCTTGAAAATAAATCGGATTTGATAGATAAAATCAAGGGCAAAACCTTCTCCGTAGATTACTTTGATAAATACAACCAATCCGAATTTTCAATGCGTTTACTCTTGCAGTTTATTAATGAAATTAAAACGATTTCTGATATAACAATTGGTGATTTTAGAATTCATTTATCAGAGAATGATTTTAGAAACAATAGAGAACCTTATTACATTCTAGACAATTACAAAACTATTAATGATTATGAAAATGATTTATACCAGATTTCGGAAGACTTTGATTTCAATATAAATCTTATAAACGAAGACCGTTTGCCTCATTACAGATTCTTTCAGTTTAAGAATGGTGAAATGTCTTTCAGCGTAAGGATTGATGGTGGAATTGCACACGGATTAAAACCAGTAGAGTATTTAAAATCTGAAGAGATGACATTAGTGAATACAATATTTAAAATCAAAAAAGACATCCATCACGACATTATTTACACTATAAATATTGGATGATTATAAATCTAGTCCAACTATGCACATCCGCTGCATTGCTGGATTTTACTTTTGCTTCATTAATATAAACAAAAGTAATTATTATGAAAAATTCAACTACCATTCCTTGCCCTCACTGCGGAAAATCTATTGATGTAAATGATGTACTTAAGCATCAGATTGAAGACAGCATCAGAAATGAGTTTGAAGAGAAGGCAAAACTCAGGGAAAAAGAATTATCTGTCGAGAAGGAAAATTTAGAAAAGCAAAAATTGGAATTTGAAAAAAAGAAAAGAGAAGAGAGCGACCTTTTTGCAGAACGTTTAGAAAAAGCTAAAAAACTATCAGAGAAGGAAATCTCAGCAAAAATAAAAAAAGAACTTGAGGACGAAAATAAAGAAAGTCTAGATGCTCTACAGAAAGAACTTGCTGAAAAATCAGAGAAGGTAAAAGAATTTAATAAAATGCAGGCTCAAATTTCGACACTCGAAAGAGAAAAATCTGAAATGAGAGATGCCATCAAAGCCGAATCTGAAAAAGAACTGAATAAAAAAATACTTGAAGAAAAAGAAAAAATCAGCAAGCAGCTGGAAGATGAGGGTGAATTAAAGTTGGCGACAATGAGAAAACAGTTGGAAGACCAAAAGAAACTGACCGAAGAAATGAAACGCAAACAGGAACAAGGCTCTATGCAATTACAAGGCGAAGTTCTAGAGCTGGCTTTGGAAGATTTTCTTCAGGAAAATTTCAGATGGGATAAGATTGATGAAGTACAGAAGGGTACTTTAGGAGCAGATGTTTTGCAGACTGTAAATAATGATGCTCTTCAAATGTGCGGTAAAATAATCTATGAAACAAAGCGTACCAAAAATTTTGACCAAAAATGGCTAGACAAATTAAAGCAAGACCAGTTGAATGCAAAAGCAGAAATCGCAGTTTTGGTTACGGAAACATTACCCAAAAATATTGAGAAGTTTGATGTACAAAATGGAATCTGGATTTGCTCTTACCAGGAAGTAAAATCTTTGGTCGTCGTACTTCGCCAGATTTTAATTGAAACCCAAAAAGTAAAAATAGCCAACGAAAACCGAGGCGACAAAATGGAAATCTTGTACAGCTACTTTACCAGTGGTGAGTTTTCTCAAAAAACAAAAAGAATTCTGGAAATTTATGATGGTATGCTTTCACAACTTGATGCAGAGAAAAAGGTAACCCAAAAGCTATGGGCAAAACGTGAAAAAGACATCAGCATTATGAAAGAAAACCTCTCCATCGTTTCGGGTGATATTGCAGGAATTACCGGCAAAGAAGTCAATCTTTTGGAAGAATATGATGCAATTATTTTAGAATAAAAACAAATAAAATGAATACTAAAAAAGAACACCTCGCCAATTTCCAGATCGCCGGATTTACTTATTACGATGGCGCTTTAGCTTTCAAAGATTTGAAGATTGGAACCAAACTAAAGCTCAAACTGGATGCTGACAACAAATATGATGCAAGAGCAGTCGCCATCTATTACAAAGACCATAAGTTAGGCTACATACCAAAAGCAGAAAACAGAATTTTCTACAAACTTTTCACCGTTGGTTTGCAACGCTTTGTAAAAGCCCGCATCCAAAGAATTTCTAAAGATGAGCACCCGGAAAATCAAATTCAGGTTGTGGCACATATCATCGATTAAAAATTGTTCAATGTTAAGAGCCTTCTGTACAAATTTTGTTTTGAAGGCTCTTTCTTAATCCTTAAATTTACCCAATACAAATAAAATCAATGATCACAGGCGAATTAAGATCTCAAATAGACAAAATATGGAAC
Source organism: Epilithonimonas sp. JDS (assembly GCF_021261315.1). Lineage (GTDB taxonomy): Bacteria > Bacteroidota > Bacteroidia > Flavobacteriales > Weeksellaceae > Epilithonimonas. The sequence continues at coordinate 136,942 of NZ_JAJSAX010000002.1, read as the reverse complement.
GACTTCTGGACCGGAGGTATTTCAAATCCTCTTACTGTAATCGAGCAGTTCACTTATCTTATTTTTTTAAAACAATTAGATGACCGGCAGATCCTGATAGAAAAGGAAGTCGCAATGCTGGGTTCTACACTTAAAGAGAACATTTATTCAGAAAACCAGAAAGAACTTCGCTGGAGCTATTTTAAAGATAAAGATCCGGAAACGATGTTTTTGCTTTTCACACGTCCGCAGGTGCAAATTGACAATCTTACGGCTTTTGATTTTATGAAGACCATTGGTGCAGATGGCGGTAAATTCTCAGAATATATGAAAGGGGCAACGTTTATGATTGCCACACCAAAACTTTTGGATAGAGTTGTTCAGCAGATTGACAAGTTGCCTCTGGACAAAAAAGATACGAAAGGAGACCTTTACGAGTATATGCTCAGCAAAATCGCCGAAGCAGGAACCAACGGACAGTTCCGCACACCAAGGCATATCATCCGGATGATGGTGGAGCTGATGCAGCCTCAAAAAGATGACACCATTTGCGATCCTTCTTTGGGAACTGCAGGATTTCTGGTAGCCGCAAGTGATTTCATAAAGCAAACTCAAAACCAGTGGTTTCTGGAAAAAGATTTTCGTGAACATTTTAACCAAAAAATGTTCAACGGAATTGAGATAGATCCTTCTATGATGCGGATTGCGGCGATGAATCTCCAGCTCCACGGAATAGAGACCCCCAATCTTATTGGCGGAAATGCATTGGCAGAAAGCAATTCTATTACCGGTAAATATTCTTTGGTATTGGCAAATCCTCCGTTCAAAGGAGCTTTGGATTATGATGAGGTGGAGAAAAGTCTGCTTCAAACCACCAAAACCAAAAAGACCGAACTTCTATTTTTATCATTGATTCTTAGAACCTTAAAGTTGGGCGGTCGTGCGGCGGTAATCGTTCCGGATGGTGTACTGTTCGGAAGTTCCGGCGCGCACAAAAACATCCGTAAAGAACTGGTAGAAAACCAGCAATTGCAGGGTGTGATTTCTATGCCGAGTGGTGTTTTTAAACCTTATGCAGGTGTGAGTACCGCTATTTTGTTGTTTACCAAAACCAATTCTGGAGGTACAGACAAAGTTTGGTTTTACGATATGAAAGCCGATGGTTATAGCTTGGATGATAAACGAAATCTCCTGATTTCTGAAGATGCAATGGAACAATGCTTCACAGAGCCGGAAAATATTGTAGCGGAGACCGCAGGAAAATGTGACATTCCAAATATCCTTTTGGATTGGAGTGTCATCAACCAACAACTATCAACCAACAACTATACAGATAGAACACAGCAATCTTTCCTTATTCCCAAAGCAGACATCATTACCAATGATTATGACCTGAGCATCAACCGTTACAAAGAAACCATTTATGAAGAAGTAGAGTACGAAAAACCAAGCGCACTGATTGCAGCCATCAAGGCGATAGACACCCAAAGACAAGTCGCCATCTCAGAACTTGAAAAAATGTTGAGCTGATGTATACAACACAGGAAATCATAGAAATCTTAAACACCGTTGATGAAAATGTAGATTTGGAGGTGAAAAAAGGCAATGCGATAGATAAATCAGTAATGGAATCTATTTGTGCCTTTTCAAACGAGCCCAATCTCAATGGTGGACTGATTGTTTTAGGAATAGAAAGAGAAGAACATTCTTTATTCCCGTCTTATATTGTTTCCGGAGTAGAAAATCCGGATAAACTTCAATCTGACATTGCGTCTCAATGTGCCTCTGTTTTTAATTTCCCAATTCGGCCAAGAGTCGAAATTGAAAGATTCGATGATAAAAATATTATTAAAATTGAAGTAGATGAATTATCTGCGGAGAGAAAACCTTTGTATTTTCAAAAAACAGGAATTCCAAAAGGTATTTTCAGAAGAATCGGTCCCACAGACCAGTCTTGTACTGAAGAAGATCTTTCTGTTTTTTTTGGCAATTCGGCAGAGAATTATGACACCACCGTTATTCACAATTCTTCATTGGATGACATTAGTGAAGAATCCGTAGAACTCTATCGTAGATTGATTAAAAAAGTAAAGCCAAATGCAGATGAGCTTGAATTTGAAACTCAAGAACTACTGTATGCACTCAATGCAATAAATACAACAAAAGAGTCGGCAAAACTTACGCTGACAGGCCTTCTTATTTTTGGAAAAAAAATGGCGTTGCGCCGGCTTTTGCCAATGTGCAGAGTAGATTATATCAGAATTTCTGGAAAAGAATGGGTAGAAGATCCCGACCAACGTTTTGAATCTACCATAGATATGCGAGGATCTCTACTAGAATTGCTACCTAGAGCCATTGCTGCGATTGCTGATGATTTGCCAAAAGGTTTCTATCTTCCCGAAGGTGCTTTGCAATCGAAAACAGAAACAGGATTGCCATACAAAGTGCTTAGAGAAGCAATTGTAAACGCATTTATCCACAGATCATATAAAGTAAACAGCCCAATACAGATCATCAGATATTCAAACCGTATTGAAATCAATAATGCAGGCTATTCCCTGAAATCTATCGACAGCATCGGCGATGCAGGATCTTTTGTGAGAAATCCGCACATTGCTTCTATTTTTCACGATACCAACCTTGCAGAAACCAAAGGAACGGGTATTAAATCGATGCGTAAGCTACTGGCAAAAAGCCAAATGCTGCCGCCAACTTTTGAAAGCTCGCACGCAGCAAATAATTTTACCATCAGATTGCTTTTGCACCATTTAATCAATGAGCAGGATCACAACTGGCTTACAAAATTTGAGAAATTCCTCCTTAATGACGAGCAAAAAACTGCCCTTATCTTTCTTCGGGAAGTAGGCGCTCTGGATAATTTGGCTTACAGACAACTTACAGGTGTCAACCTCTTTCAATCCAGTACAGATCTTAGAAAAATGGTTACCTGTGGGATACTACAACAAAAAGGAAACTCAAAGAAAAACACCTATTATGTACCCGGGAAAATATTTTTAGCATCATTGGAACTCCACCAGTTAGAACGCTTATCTGAGGAGTCCGATCCCTTATCAGTGGAGTTCAATCCTTTATTGGTGGAGTTCGATGGCTTATCTGGTAACCTCCAAGGCTTATCTGGTAACCTCCAAGGCTTATCTGGTAACCTCCCGGGTTTATCTGGTAAGTTAGAAGAAACACAAAAGCCAATATCAGAAGAATTGCAAAAAAAAATAAATACAATAGGACAGCGTACAAGCCCGGAAATAATAAGGGGAGTAATTATAGAATTGTGTGCACAAAACGAGTATAATGGGGAAGAACTTTCGCAATTGCTTAAAAGAAACGAATCCTACATCAAAGAACAATACATCCAGAAACTTTTAAAAGAGAAAAAAATAACATACACTATTCCCGAAGTCATCAACCACCCAAAACAAGCTTATAAAACCATCACTCAATCTGACAATAACGAATAATGAAAGACTTAAAAACGATAGATTCCCATATAAAAAACACCATCTTAGAACTTGAAAAATTGTTGGGGTAATGGAGAAAGTGAAATTAGGAGATGTTCTTTTATATGAACAACCTACAAAATATATTGTAGAATCTGATAGATATAATGATGATTTTGAAATTCCTGTTCTTACAGCTGGTAAATCTTTTTTGTTAGGATACACAAGTGAGAAAACAGGGATATTTAATGATTTACCTGTTATAATTTTTGATGATTTTACTACAGCTATAAAATTTGTTGATTTTCCCTTTAAAGTAAAATCTTCAGCAATGAAGATATTAAAACCGAATAAACAAAAAGCAGACATCCGTTATCTATACTATAAAATGTTAACTATCAAAACCGATAGTGAACAACATAAAAGATATTGGATTTCAAAATTCGCTAATATCCAAATCCCACTCCCTAAACTTCCCGAGCAAAAAGCCATCGCTGCAAAGCTCGACAAAGCACAGGAAATCATCTCGTACAACCAACAGCTCATAGAAAAATACGACCAGTTGACCCAATCGCTTTTTATCGATATGTTCGGCAATCCGGTGGGGAATGAGAAGGGATGGGATTTACTTCAAATCAAAGATGTTGGTTCTTCAAGGTTAGGAAAAATGCTTGATGGAAAAAGAATTATTGGAAACAATTTAAAACCTTACTTAAGAAATTCTAATGTTGGTTGGTTTAATTTTAAACTTGACGATCTACTAAAAATGGATTTCGATGAAAATGACAAAGTAGAATTTAGCCTTAAAAATGGTGATGTATTGATGTGCGAAGGAGGTGAAATTGGAAGATGTGCAATTTGGAGAAATGAAATTGAAGATTGTTATTTTCAAAAAGCGATACATAGAATTCGGTTAAATAGTGAATACGTTTTGCCAGAATATTTTGTCTATATGTTCAAAAATTTATCTGATAAAGGAGGTTTGAATGAATTTAAATCAGCAGCAACCATTTCACATTTAACTGGCGAAAAATTAAAAAAAATGAAACTTCCTATTCCCCCAATCTCCCTCCAAAACCAATTTGCCGACCGCATCGAAAAAATAGAAGCCCAAAAACAAATGGCGCAGGAAAGTCTGGCAAAAAGCGAGATGCTTTTTCAGAGTTTGCTGCAGGAATCTTTTAAATAAAACCCAATGACAGAAGAATTACTAAAATCCATCCTCAATGAGCTAATGAGTCTCAACAAGAAAATCGAAAACATAGAAGAAGTTGTAGAAGTCATCTCTCTAAAAATGACAGAGGCAGAAGACCAAAACAACGCACTCATTGCAGCCTCCAAAGCAATAGAGAAAAGCACAGACGGCGTCCGCACAGATATTTCAGAACTCCAGTCCAAAGTCATTTACAATATGCCAAATCTTGGAAACCTGGAGTACACTGCAGAAACCATCGACTTCAAAGCCATTACAGAGAGTTTGAAGCAGATTGAGAAGAATACAAGATAAGCTTCATCAGCGAAAAATGGAGACTTCTACATTCGTTTACAACAAGCTGCGGATAAAGAAGCCTCAAATTAATTAAAAAAAAAACTACAAAACTAACCGTGAATAAAAATACCATTTTATTATTACCAATCAATAAATTACAAGGTATGACCTTCGAAATTGGTAATTACCAAAGAGGATACAAGTGGGGAAAAAAAGAAATTTTGGAACTCCTCAATGATATTAATGATTACAAAAGTGACTCAGGGTTGTACTGTCTTCAGCCTCTTATTTTAAAACCTACAACTCACGAACCAAAAAAAATGCAGATAGATGGAGAGACCTTAGAAATCTTTCCTAAGAATGAAGTAATAGATGGCCAGCAGAGAACTACGACACTATTCTTGTTGTTGTCTTACCTGGAGTTTATTAATGTTATTGATTCTTCTTGGAAGTATGAGATTGATTTCTCAACCAGAACCCGCAGTGGTGCCTTTCTAAAAACAAAACTTCCGGAGCTTTTTACTTTCAATATAGATGCACTTCAGGATTCTGATGTTACAGAGCGGGATTATAGTGATTTGACTAGAGTCAATGAGCTTTGGTCCGCTTTTATAACGGCGCATAAAGAGTATGATACGGTAGATGTGTATCACTTCTTTGTCGTTAGTCTTTTTGTCCGCAAATGGTGTGAAGTAGTGCTGACTGACAAAGCGGATTTTAAAAATAAACTGCTGGAAAACGTCAAAGTGATTTGGTATTCTTTGGATTCGGCAATGAACAATGATAAAGTGATCGAAGTTTTCCTGAATAACAATAAAGGTAAGATAAAGCTGACAAGCTCCGAACTGATAAAAGCACTTTTCATATTGGACATCAAAAGAAAAGAAGTGCAGGAATTGGCAGATCTCAAGATCAGCCAGTTCGCTTTGGAGTGGGATGCTATAGAAAAATCGTTACAGCAAAATTCCTTTTGGTATTTTATACAGCCAAACGAAAATTTGTACAAAGAAGGAACTAGAATCGATTATCTATTTGATCTGCACCTTAACAAACACAAAAAACAGGATGATCTTTTTGCTTACAGATTCTATGAGAAAAACTACAACCAGAACACAGAACAGTTGTCATCATTCGCAGATGAATGGGAAAAAATAGTACAGCTCCACAATAAAATTGTTGACTGGTTCAAAAATCCTGAGCTTTATCATTACATTGGCTATTTGACTAATGCCCATATCAAAAATCTGTACGAAATAATCAAAGAGCTTAAGAATAAAAATAAGGATGATTCTAAGATCCAGCTTAAAACGTTGATTGTAGAAGCTTTTAAAAAAGAGGCAGAAGATGATAATAAAAAGGTTTATCAGATTTATAAACTTGAAAATCTGCATTTCGAAAAACATAAACCAGAGACGCAAAGGGTTCTCTTGCTCCACAATGTGTTGTACTATATCAATAATATTTCTGAAAACAAATTTCCTTTTGAACTCTATGTAAATATGAAATGGAGCATAGAGCATATTATCCCGCAAAACCCTAAAGAGATTACAGATTTTGAACTGTACAAAAACTGGTTTGAAGAGCAGATGAAATTTCAATATGAAGGAGATGGAGTGGAAGAAATAGAGGTTGTGAATGCTTTGAAAAGTAAAACATCATTTGAAGAATTAAAAGCAGATGCAGATCTTAGTGAAAAGATCAATGAATTGATAACGTCGTTCGCAAACAGAACGCATCAGATCAATAATCTTTTACTTCTCGATAGAAACACCAACAGTGCATTGCAAAATGATCCTTTTGAATTAAAAAGAAAAAAAATATTGAGATTTGACAGAAATGGTCAGACCGATTCAGGGATACGTGTTTTCATACCTGTAGAAACATTAAATGCTTTCAATAAAACTTTCAATGATCATATTTCTTACACCCATTGGACTAATAAAGATGGAGAAGCCTACAAAGAAGGAATTGAAGAAAGATTAAAAGAATTTTTACCAAACTAAAACTAATAAAATGTCAATATCAAATTATACATTTTGGAAACTACTGAACGACCAGGGCGTTGAGATACCATCTATCCAAAGAGATTACGCACAAGGTAGAAATTATGGTAAAATCCCCATCATTAGAAAAAAGTTTCTTGAAGCAATATTCAGTGCGCTTGATGACAAAGAAAAATTAGGCCTTGACTTTGTTTATGGAAAAATTTTTGGTCTCAGAAATGAAGAAGAATATAAGAGAAATAAAAAAGCAATTGAATCCTTGCTGCATAGTATAAAAACTTATGCTAACTCTATTGACCTCACTATTGGAGAAACTTCCGTTGCCGAAAAAGATTTTGAAGATCAAAAGTTAATTTATTTGATTCCCTTAGACGGACAGCAGAGATTGACAACTTTGTTTCTTGTTCATTGGTATTTGGCAAAAAGATTGGGAAAGGTATCAGATTTAGCGATCCTTAAAAATTTTAAGTATAAAACAAGAAAAAGTTCTGAAAGCTTTATTAATTTATTATGTTCTGCTGACAAGTTGGAATTCGGAATTAATCTAAAAGAGGAAATTATCAATCTGGAAGGCTTTTCAAATACTTGGGAGAATGATCCTACAGTCAATTCTATGCTGAATGTTATAGGAGAAATACACGAAATTTTTGTTAGTAATTATTCCGAGGAGCAATTGCTATCATTTTACAATGGCCTTACAGCTGATGATTTGATCTACTTTGATTTTTTAGATTTAAAGGATTTTAATCTTTCTGATGATCTCTATGTGAAAATGAATGCGCGGGGGAAACAATTGTCTGATTTTGAAAATTTCAAAGCTTGGTTATTCAATAAAATTGAGCAGGAAAATTTAATTACAGATCAGTCATTGACAGATTACAGCCTAAATTTCGACATCAGCTGGAATGATATTTTTTGGAATGCGAAAAGTAAAAACGTTTATGAAATTGATGATAGTTATTTTGAATATTTCAAGCTGAGTTTTCTAAGCCATTTCATTAATGATTATGTTGCAAAGGAAAATTCTATAATTCCTATAAAAGCAGAAGAGTTTTATCTCAATTCGGAAGTCGTAGATATATTAGTTAAAAAATCGATAGACTTTGATTTTGAAAAGTTCTTTGATAATAATATTTTTAAGAAAAATCTAAAAACCTATTTTAGATTTTTAGAATTATGTAAGGTGGAAACAACTGGAGAATCTAATATGGAAATTTTGGATTCAGCATTGCAGGAGTTTTTCAGCTTTTATTTGGAGAATGACACTTGCAAAACTTTTAGTCAGTTCTATTTTTCAGAGAATATAATGAACACAAATTGGTGGCAAAAGCTTTATTTTTTTGCAATCCAGCGCTACATTTTAAAAGTTGACAAATACCTTATTCATTACAGTCAAGAGGATCTAAACCACTTAAGTGATTACAATAGAATTATTTCAAACTTGATCTTCAATACCTATGTAGATTCGCCTGATGATTTTAAGAATTATCTTTATTCAATCGAAGTATTGCTTGACTCACTAGATCTTTCAAAATCACTAATATTTCAGAATGATCTAATAGGCGATACATCTTTCAGAAAAATCCAAAAAGATGAGGAAATCACAAAATGCGAACTTTTACAAAATATAAAAGAAGTTGATACAGATTGGAGAACAGCGATTGTGTCTGCTGAAAAGCACCCGTATTTTTATGGGCAGATTAATTTTATTCTAAAAGTTTCGGAAAAAGTTATAGATGCATTCATCACTGTTTTTGAAAAATTAGATCCGTTGTTTGAGAGAGAAATTTTGAATCATAAATCTTTCATTTTACAAAGAAGTCTTCTTACAAAAGGCAATTATTTTGTTTCAAAATCAAATAATAAAGAATCGTTTATCAAAAATACCTTCGGAACAGTTCGAGATAGAGATGAAAACTGGAGACAGGTTTTCAATAACGCGAATAAAGTCCAAATTTTAAAATCTTTGATTTTTGATGTTGATTATGATAAGGAAAATGTTGAAGATTCATTAGACAGGATAATTCAAAAGTATGTTGCCTCTAATCTAATTGATGAGATTAATTTTGAAAAATTACATTATAAAGAATTATACATTAGGTGTCCTCAGATTTTCACTTATGGAAGGGAAAACTTAATTCAACTATTTGATGGTCATTATGCTTATCAGCTTAATTCCTCATCAACTATTGGTTATTTTAATGAGCTTATCACATTCTACATTAAAAATTTATATTTTGATGATTTAGATATAGTCAAATATCGATTTGAAATAGGATGGAATCATAATCCTGGATTAGATATTGAAAATTTTAAAGTCAACTTGATACCTTCAGAAAATGTAATAAATGTTACTGACGGATCTTTGGATAATTATGATGTATATCAAAATCTGAAAGGTGTAGTAGAGAAAATTGAAAGTCTTGTTAGCAATATTTAGAGTGATATCAATAATATTTGTATTTTTAAGTTTGTAAAAACATTATGACCACTAATTTTCTATTTCTTCAAAAAGAATTTCCACAACTCTACGAAGAGATTACCGAAGCAGAGCTGCACACGTTCACGGCACCACGTTATGCCGCACTGTTATGTAGAAGTACGTTGGAGAAAACCCTCTTTTGGTTGTATAAAAATGATGAAGATCTGGAATTTCCTTATGATACCAAACTGGCTTCACTGCTTTTAAATGATGGTTTCAAAAGAATTATTAAGCCAAGTATGTCGGTTGAACTCGACATCGTCCGCCGTTTTGGGAATGATGCGGCACACGGCAAAAAGATCCGAGCATTGGAAGCTTTGCAGTGCCTTAAAAATACTTTTCGGTTTCTCTCCTGGATCAGCAAATATTACAGCGAAGCCGATCCCGATATTCCCGATTTCAAAGAAGGACTCATTCCTTATGGTGATATTGAAGATAAATCCAACAAACAGTTGGAAGAACTCTCCGCCAAATTTGAGCTGCAAAGAAAAGAGGCCGAAAAAGCATCTCAGGAGCAGGAATATCTGTTGGAAGAAAATAATAAGCTGAAAGCGCAGGTAGAAGAACATCTACGGAATATCGCGGAAAGAAAAGAACTCCGCGTACAGGAGTATCAAAATCAGGATCCAGTTCCTGAGCTTACATCTGAGCTTCAAACCAGAAAGATCCTGATAGACCTTTTATTAAGAGAAGCCGGCTGGGAAAATCTCGCTCAAAGTGTGGATGTAGAATATCAGTTAAGAGGAATGCCGCTTTCAACCAATCCCTCCGGAATTGGCTATGCCGATTATGTTTTGTGGGATGACAATGGGAAACCTCTTGCAGTTGTAGAAGCAAAGAAAACACTGCACGATGCTACAAAAGGAAGACATCAAGCCTCTCTCTATGCCGACTGTCTGGAAAATCAGTTCGGGCAGCGACCTTTAATTTTTTACACCAATGGTTTTAATACCTATCTGTGGGACGATACATTTTACATCCCGAGAAAAGTGTATGGGTTTTATAAAAAAGAAGAATTACAAACCTTAATAAGACGCAGGAAAGAAAGGTTAGATCTGCGCTCTTTTCAGGTCAATACAGAAATTGTAGGAAGACCGTACCAATTGCAGGCAATCCAAAGAGTTGCAGAGACGCTGGTGACTGAAAAAAATAAAACGCTTTTGGGCAAAAACCGAAAAGCGCTTTTGGTAATGGCAACAGGAAGTGGAAAAACAAGAACTGCGGCCGCCATCGCAGATATGATGACTAAATGCAACTGGGCAAAACGAATCCTATTTTTAGCTGACCGAAACGCACTGGTAACGCAGGCCAAAAATGCTTTCAAAGAACATTTGCCACATCTCTCTGCCATAGACCTTACCAAAGAAAAAGAAGATATGCACGCACGCGTGGTCTTCTCCACATATCCGACCATTATGAACCGCATAGATTCTGCAAAAACAGATCAGCAGAAGATGTATGGTGTGGGACATTTTGATTTAATCATCATTGATGAAGCGCACCGCTCTGTCTATCAAAAATATCAAGAGATTTTTGATTATTTTGACTCTGTTCTGATAGGACTGACGGCAACGCCAAAAAAAGATATAGACATCAATACCTATCATCTTTTTGAAATCGAAGATGATAATCCTACCTTTTCTTATGAATTGGATGAAGCCGTGAGCAACAATTATCTGGTTCCTCCGAAGGCTTTTTCAGTTCCTGTAAAATTCCCGCGCGAAGGCGTAAAGTATAAAGAACTTAGCGAAAAAGACAAAAAGCATTTTGATGATCTCTTCGGAATAGATACTGTCTCCACAGAAGAGGATGAATATAGTCCGATTATTAATAAAAGTAAAATAAACAGTTTCCTTTTCAATGCTGATACTGTGGATTTGGTTTTAGATTATCTAATGACAAACGGGCTTCACATAGAGCAAGGGGATAAACTGGGAAAAACCATAATCTTTGCAAAAAACCATAAACACGCACTTTTTATAGAGAATAGATTTAATAAAAATTATCCGGAATATAATGGAAAATTTCTACGTGTTATTGATAACTATGAAGACAAAGCACAAGATCTTTTGGAAAAATTTTGCTTCGATAAAGGCGACGAGAAAGAACCTCAGATTGCAGTGTCTGTAGATATGATGGATACGGGAGTAGATGCGCCAAGAGTTCTTAATTTAGTTTTTTTCAAGGAAGTAAAATCCTATTCCAAATATTGGCAGATGATCGGTCGAGGAACACGTCTTTGCAAGAATATTTTTGGACCTAGGCAAGACAAAACCTGTTTTCTGATCTTCGATATTTGCGGAAATTTTGAATTTTTTGATGAGTTTCCCGAAGGTATGTCAGCTACCAAGGCAAAACCTTTACAGCAACAGCTTTTTATTGCACAATTGGAAGTTATCCAAAGTATTAGAACAAACCAAGATGCGAACGAGGAGGACCTGGATTTTGCTAATCTCTATGCAAACGAATTGTTTAGGAAAATTCTGAATCTTGACGAAAACCGCTTTGAGGTTCGCAAACATTGGGAGTTTGTGATGAAGTACAAAAATCAGAAATCTTGGGAGCATCTGACTAATACTTCTGTCATAGAAATAGAAAATCATCTTTCACATTTGGTTTCCTATACAGAGGATAAGGATGAAATGGCGAAAAAATTTGATCTTTTGATTTACCAGCTTCAGTTCGCAATATTGAATACCTCTCAAAGACAGAGCAATCTTATTCAGAATATTAGAAAGGTAGGGAAACTATTGCACAAGAAAATAAATATTACCGCTGTCAAAGCAAAAGAAAATACAATCGATGCCGTAGTTTCAGATGAATTTTGGGAATCCATCAATCTTAAAAAACTGGAAAGAATAAGGGAAGATTTGAGAGGCTTGATTCAATTATTAAAAGATGACGAAAAAGAATTGCCCGTCTATTCCAATTTCAAAGACAGTCTGAATGTTGATATGGTAAAAGAGCGTAACCTTATAAATAGTTACACATCATTACAAAGTTATAAAGACCGTGTTGAGAATTTTATAAGAAAAAACAAAAACCATTTGGTTATAGATAAAATTTATAAGAATGTTCCTATTTCACCAAGTGATTTGGTGGCTTTGGAAGAGTTCCTTACCTATCAAAAATTCTATACTCAGGAAATAGAAAAAGAATACGGAACCAAATCTCTGGGCGTATTTGTACGTCGTGTTTTAGGTTTGGACATTGAAGCCGCAAACCAACACTTTGCAAGCTTTATACAAGAAGAAAACCTCAATGCCAATCAAATTTTATTTGTTCAGAAAATAATTGATTATCTCAATAAAAATGGTGTCCTAGAAAAACATATGCTCACTCAGGCCCCATTTACAGATTTGGATGACCAAGGGATTTTTGGTGTTTTTGAAGAGAATCAAAAATCGGCTAGAATCATCAAGTTGGTAGAAGAAATCCACCGTAGGGCTGAAACTGCTTAAGATGAATGAAGAAAATCACACTTCAATGATTTCAAAAGCATCTACTATATCGAAAATATATCTGAAAATTATTAATAAATATATTGATTGGATTCCGAATCCCATTACAGATAAAAGAGCAATAAATTTGATTTTTAAAAAATTAATCAGATTTTTCTTAATGAGAATAATGGACTTAAATCAGTAAATAAAACATAACTTAGTAATCTTACAGTAATTAATAGACAGTTTCCAAAATTAATACTTTTGGTGAATTATTAGAGTTTTAAGAAAAAAGGATGATTTACTAAATCATAAAATCATATGTTTCATTGATATTATATAATTTTTATAAGTACCTTAATCTTGGAATCTAAATATTTGAAGCAGTTATGATAAATGATTTAAAATAATTTCAATTTGATAACCCTAACAGAAAAACGGTGGTAGACCCAAAGGACTTAACGAAAAATACAAGAAAATTGCTCCTTTGGTTAAAGCTTCGTATGAAAGTAAAGAACTCACAATAGAGGATATTATGAAGGCATTTAATATTGGTAGTAAAACAACTTTTTATAAAATAGTAAATTACAAATAAGTATTTTGTATATTATATACATTTTGTATATTTGGATAAATAAAATTATTACAATGCGTAAGAATATTGATATTGACGATAGCCTTTTAACAAAATTGAAAATCATTTCTGCTTTTGAAGAATTAAGTGTTAAATCTGTTATGGAAAAAGCTGTTTCTTTCTATGTTGAATACAGAGAAAATGAAAGATTGAAATCTTTATCGGAAGAAGATAGAGAAGACATTGGGTTGCTTTTGCTTATGCTACAAGCGGACAGAACAGATGTTGTAAGTCGTGAAGAAATAATGAACGCTTTAGACTAATGGAAGTAATTTTTTTACGAAGTTTTCTAGCAGATATTAAGAAGCTGAACGATAAAAAATTGAAAATTAAAATCAAAGGTTTTATTGAAGAACTTGAAAATGCTCTAACATTAGAAGATGTTGGAAATGTTAAAAAAATGACTGGATATACGACTGCTTTTAGATGGAGAACCGGAGATTATCGTTTAGGTTTTTATAAGAATGAAAACTCTATTGAATTAGCAAGATTTCTAAAAAGGAGTGATATTTACAATGTTTTTCCGAAATAATATATTTAACTAATCTAAAAAACTATAAGATGGAAATTAAAAATTTAACTGAATCACAACTCAATTTACTTTTTTGCTCTGCTATGGGGTGGCATAGTCAATTATCAATTACTGATGATAATTATTCAGTTGAAAAATTTGATAAATTTTGTGAAGGGAAATAAATCGGTTTTCTTTTAATTTAGTTTGTTTTCTTTTATTTGATTTACAGCATTTTATGTAGATTTTATTTCTTTTGTCAGAGTTTGTTTATACCTTTGTTACAGCTTTTGTACACCTTTAACATAGAAAGTAGTACAAAGTTGTACAAGTGTACATCTCAACAAATACAGTATGAAAATAAGTTTAAAACAAAAAAAATTAAAGACGGACGAATCAGTCTTTATTTGGAATTCTACAAAGGTTCGTCAATCGACAATAACGGTAAAAGAATACATCTCCGAGAATTTGAGTACCTGAAGATGTATTTGATTGCTGAACCCAAAAATCCAAAAGAGAAAAAAGAGAACAAGGAAACTTTAGAATTAGCAGAAAACATTCTTGCAATACGAAAGACCTTCTTCCCTTTTTTGCAAAAAGGGGAAAAACTAATTGCACTCACTGAGTTTAGTAAGTACAACAATCAAATACTTCTTTATTATGGCTTCAATTAAATTAGTACTTGCGTACACAGCAGGAAGATGCCACAGGTCAAAGCCCTATTTATATTCGGTTAATCAAAGACCGCAAAGCCAAATTTGTTGCAACTGGCGTTAAGGCAAAAGCAAACGAGTGGGACGATGAAAAGCAAAGGCTAAAAAAGAATTATACCAACAGCGCCAGGATGAATGTTTTCCTTTCGCAAAATGTAGCCGCTGCAAGCGCAGGTAGCCGACCATGAACGCACCAAAAAATCAGTTTCAGCACGTAAGCTTAAAGAAGCCATTAAAGGAAAAACAGACCCCAATTTCTTCGAGTAATGTGAACAGCGATTGGAAGTATTGAAAGGCATTGTTGCTTACCGTACAACCGTTATTTATGGTGTTTACATCAATAAGTTTCAAAAATTCTTAGGACATTGGGAGTTTTATTTCTCGGATATCAATGTGGGTATTTTGAACGATTATGCAACGTATTGCAAGAAGATATTAAAAAATGAGAATACCACCATTTTTACCTCAATAAGAATTTTGAGTTTCTTTTATAACGATGCAATGGAAGAAGAATTAATTGAAATGGCACCCTCTCCTTTCTACAAAGTCAATATTTCGAAAAGTAAAGTAGAACGCTAATACCTCAATAAAAAGCAGATTGAAGAATTAGCAAATTTAGATTTAAGCCAAAGACCAAAAGCTCAGGTGCATCGGGATATGTTTTTGTTTAGTGCCTTTGGTGGCGGTTTGCGTATCAACGATGTGATGCTATTGCAGTGGAAATGTTATGACGAAGAAACCAAAAAAAGCACCAAGGTTATTCAGAAAACACAAAAACAGCATAGTTTTAAATTAGGTGCAAAATAGATTGTCATTCTCAATAAATACAAACCGAAACGATAGACCCCTAAGCTTTTGTATTTCCTGTTTTAGAACATCCGGAAAAGATATTTGCCAATGAAATTAACAAGAGTACACGCATCCGTTCCAAAATCCGTTTGGGCGATGTGCACCTGAAAAAAATGGGCGAAGATTTGAAATTGTCTTTCAACCTGCATTTCCATTTAAGCCGTCATACTTTTGCTACCAATGCTTTGAGCAACGGAATGCGGGTTGAGTATATGAGCAAATTACTCGACCATTCTTCTATCCAGCTAACACAGGTGTATGCAAAAATTGTAAGCAAGGAATTGGACAATGCGGTTGATAAATACATCAATTAAAAATCCAATAATCAACCAGTAACTTATCGGTCTTTACTTAAAAAGGCGGGTAAAATGTTGCGAATTAGTCAACCCCTAAACTTCCCAACAATACAAAATTGAACCTCTCACAAACACCAAACAATCTAAAGTACTTGACCTTTGTAATAATAAAACAATCTTAATTTCAAAAATTATGAACAAAGAACAAATCAAGAATTTATTAGATAGCCAAAGAAAGTATTTCCTTTCGGGAGCAACTTTGGATGTTGATTTTAGATTAGTACAACTGGAAAAACTAAAATCAAACTTTGTAAAATACGAACCACAAATTCTCGAAGCCGTAAAAAAAGATATGGGCAGAAATGAAATGGAAACGTATTTGATTGAATTGGGTTGGGTAATGGATGAACTCAATAATACCATCAAAAATCTGAAAGATTGGACGAAAGACCAGCACGTGAAAACGCCTGCAAATTTTGCTGCAAATGAAAGCATCATAAAACCCCAACCTTTAGGAACGGTATTTATTCTGAGTGCTTGGAATTTTCCAAACTGGCAAATTTTCGGGCCTTTGCTTGGTGCAATTGCAGCCGGGAACACAGCCGTGGTAAAGCCTTCGTCTGATGCGCCTGCTTGTGGCGTAGTAATTAATGAAATTGTGGAAGCTACTTTTTCTCCAAATTATGTAAAATGTATTTTAGGCGATGTAGAGTTGATTAATCGTGTGTTAGACGAGCGATTTGACCTTATATTTTTCACAGGAAGTCCGAGAGTTGGTAAAATTATTCAGGCTTTGGTAGCACGGTTAGATGAAATCACTACACGTCCCAATGCCAAAAACGAACCTAAGAAAGACACCTTCTTAGACAACCAGGAATTTCTTATCCTGATGAAAATCTCCAAGCGCACCGCACAAATTTGGCGTGATGAAGGGCGTATTTCTTTCTCACAAGTCGGCAATAAAATCTACTACAAACTTTCAGATGTAGAAAAACTCTTGAACGAACACTACAACAAATCTTTCGCTAAGAAGTAGCTCGTTCATCGTCATTTCGAGCTTGTCGAGAAATCTTTCCGACCCAGAAATGAAAATCTAAAATCTCAAGTCTAATATCTAAATTCTAAAAAGAATGGTAGTAAGTATTTTTAAAAACTTCAATGAAGTGGTGCAAACCAAAAAATCATTGAGGTATTGGAAGACATCAAAACGGGTAAATACAAAAACGTGATTACCTATTTGAGAAAGTCGTTAGCAGAAAGCAAGATGGAAGCTTACGAAAGGGCAAGAAATCTCACGCCTTCGGCGTGTTTCAAAGGCGGTAGAAAATTAGAATTTATTACATCTTATACGCAAATAGTAGTGTTGGATATAGACAAACTTTCTAAAGAACAATTGACCAATGCTAAAGCATTGGCAAGCCAATCGCCATATACCTTCGCATCGTTCACAAGTCCGTCCGGAAATGGGTTGAAAATTTTTGTAGAAGTCAATTCAGCACAGGAAAATCATTAAGATGCTTTTTTGGCTTTGCAAAAATACTATTAAGAACTATTGGCTTTTCCAATAGACAAATCGGGCAAAGACGTTACACGACTTTGTTTCGTGTCTTTCGACACCGATTTATTTCTGAATGAAAATGCAAGCATTTTCCCTGTTATAGAAGCCGGTAATTCTGAGCCTGTCGAAGAATTTTCTCCAAATTCAATCCCAGAAACTAAAATCGAAGATTTTAGCTCAACAAATTCCAGCATCCATCTTCCGACTTCCTGCCTATTTATGAGCATTGCGTAAGATTTACAGAGAAAAAAAAGAAAGATATATCAATGGCAATCGCAATAATTTCGTTCATCTGTTAGCCTTCAATCTCAACCGCAAAGGCGTACCATTGCATGTGTCAATGGGCTTTATTTTGTCTGATTACAATTACGATGCACAGGAAGTAATGACCACTGTAAACAGTGCGTACAAAAACGTCGTTGAGCACAACAAAAGCAACACATCTATCTTATCGATCATCTTGTTTAAATAACCGGCCTGAGAATGCCTGTAATTCTAAATCGATTTATTGGTGTCTAGTTCAATATTTAGGAGATATTCATGGTAGTGGTAATGATTGCTATTGCGAGGTATTTTGATACGTGTTGGTATCGTCATCAACTAGTTTTAAATTAAGTTTAACAAAAAAAATTAGAATATTGTTGTCGCATATACTATATTTGCGACAACATTTTAATACAAAACAATGAAACAATTAACATTCGCATCTTTACAGGTAAAAAATTTAGAAGCATCAAAAATATTTTACACCGAAAAACTAGGATTTGAGATACAAGATGTCAATCCTCAGGCATGTGTCTTTAAATATAATGAGGGTGAGGCAAGTTTTGCTATTCGTACACCGCTTGAGCCAATTGACGATCGAGAACTGGGTACCGGGGTAGCGCTTTGGTTTGCTGTAGATCAGAACGTAGATGAATTAAAAGAACAATTGATTAAAAAAGGAATACAGACCGCTGGATCAGTTATAGTAACTCCTTTCGGAAGGGCATTTCATGTATTGGATCTTGATGGTTATAAACTCACTTTTTTGGAATCGAAATAGCTTTAAAAGTGTTTCAAGACTTGTTTTTATCTTCAATAAAGAAACGAGCATATCGATTCCGCTCATTTTTTGAGACCAGCAAACAAGATTTCGAGTTAATTATATCAAAAATGCTTTATCTAATGTCAGAAGAAATTGAATTTCACTTTAAGAGCCCAAAGGATAGTCCAGGTTATTTACTTGGTAAGGTAACAATGCTGTGGCAGCGTAAGATCAAAAAATGTTTAGATCCCTTGAATTTGACTCAGACCCAGTTCGTTTTATTGGCTGCCTTAGGCTGGCTTTCCAAGGCCAGTGAGTCAGTGACCCAAGTAGATATTGCCAATCAAAGCAATACTGACAGAATGATGGTGTCAAAAGTCTTGCGTACATTGGAAGAAAAAGGGTTTGTAACAAGAAAAGAGCATGGGAAGGATACCAGAGCAAAAACAATTAGATTGACAAGTGCAGGTGAAGTAGTTTTACAGAGAGCATTGGTTGAAGTAGAAAATAGCGATCTTGAATTTTTTTCTGTCCTAGGTAATGAAATATCTTTTTTCAATAATTATATGTCTTTACTTATTGAAAGGTCTGGTCATTAATATTTAGTGATTTATCTATAGTTTCTAATATTGAAGCAGGGCTGGCAGAAAACAATATGTTAAAAATAGAAAATGCGCCGACTGAAGACAGTTGGCGCTATTTGTATCTTGTAATATAACTCACTCTGCTATTTAATTTTTTCAACCTTTTGTTGAACAAATGATACCAGATCTTTGATTTCCTCATCAGAAATAGAATGTCCCATTCCTTTGTACACGTGAAATTCTGACTGATAATGATGACTGTCCATCCACTTTTTAGAATTTTCTGCCTCACTGAACGGAATTCTTTCATCACGATCACCGTGGGCAATAAAAAAACTTGTTGCTGAGGCTTTCGTTTTATCATGCTCTGTCTTCAATGAATTAAAAATAGTTCCGCTCATCACAGCGATGCCGTTCATAAGGTCCGGGAACTTCAATCCCAGTTTATAGCTCATATTGGCACCCTGACTGAATCCTCCTATAAAAGTTCGCTGTGCAGAAACTTTATATTTTGACTGCAAATGTTTAACTAAAGTCTGCATTTTTTCAATGCTCGATCGAAGTTCTTCAATGTTTGCTTCAGGATTCCCTTCTTTGCTTCTTTCGTTGGTGTACCATTGATAATGCTCGCTCCCGATCTTAAAAGGTGCCTGTGGTGTTACGATGATGTAGTTTTCCGGAAAGGATTGGGAAAGTGGCAGCAGGTCATATTCATTGGCGCCAAATCCGTGCATCAGGATTACGAGAACAGGTTTTTCGGCTTCTTTTGCTTCACGGACTTTATAGAGCAATAAACCTTCTTCGTCATTTTTTTGATGAGTAGGAATATTGATATCTGCTTTATTTTTTTCACACGCAAAGCAAAAACTGGTCGTAATTAACAGGAATGCAAGCGGTGCCCTTTTTTTTAATTTCATTTTTCTAAATTTTGAAGGAATTGTTTTTCTAATTTTTATACAACATTCTATCAAGGTCTAGCAGAAGGTAATTGATGCTCTGGTTGATCGTTCGGGTGATAGACTGCATTTGGTTGAGCATCTGTACGCGGTTGTGAAGTTCTTCGGAGTAATATTTTCCGCCGTCAGAAAAGATGACCGATTGGTCTGCCAATTCTTTTTTGTCATCGAACTGGTATTGAAGCCATCTGCTTTTAATGTTTTCCAGCATTGATTTTCCGGCAACGGGAGAGAATTTTTTCTCGGTGTACATATACCAGATGAATGGTGGGAAGTTTTTGTCCTTCAAATTCTCTGTCCAAATATCTCGCAGGATATTTCTGTGATGATAAAATTCTGTTTTACGACCTTTGGGACTGAGTGTTGCTAAACCGAAGCCTGCTCCCAAAACACCTCCGGCAATCTGAGAACCGTCTTTCCAGGAGTTATTGCTGGCAATTCCACCAACGACCGATGATACCGCACCAGTGACGATTGATGCAATGATCAGTTTGTTGTTTCTGGATTGGTTGAGATTGTCAACGTACCGCGCCATTTGTTCAACCCGTTCTCCTTCACAGTCAAATTCTGCGGTCACGGAACTCAGTTCGGTCAAAGCAATGTTCACTTTTCCATCGATTTGACTTTTAAGTGTCAAAATTTCAAGCTGAGAATTGGGACTGGGATTTTTTTTAAGGTCAACAATCGCTTTTGCTTCATCTACACTGCTCAGCGCATTGAGAATTAAAATACTCTGGTCTTTGAAATAAGGTTTAAGGTCTCGATTGGCGTACAAAATGGAATCTGAATTTTTTGAAGGTAAATTGTATTCATAATCATAAGATTCCGGTGGTTGGCAGTAACTGTTTTTTAAGGTTAAGATGTTCTGCATCAGACTTTGTTTCTTCTGCGAAACACAACTTGTCAATACGAAGAAGGAAAGTAAAATATATAGAGGATTTTTCATAGCGTTTTGTCATTCTGATATCATCAAAATGAATAAGTAGTAAATAATGAATGCAATGGGAATTATGAAATATGCCAGCTTTGATTCAGCATATTCAAAATTAAATCATCGAATGTCCAGCCGATCTTCCTTGCAGAAAGCGCAGTCAAGCTGTCCTGATCCTGCCTTTGAGGTCGGGATGCGCCGGTCATATTGGGTTTCATATTCAAATCGAACAATAGGAAATCACCTTTGTCATTGGCCCTGCAATCGATACGGACAGGCACTTTTGCCTGGACAATAGCTGCAGCTTTTTCACACTCAATCATTGCTTTTTCAATTTCGTGATCTTGTATCTCTTCGTCAGTCAGTACAGCGCTGTTGTCGATGACCGCTACCGTTCCGTTGTACGGGGCGATTCCGTTTTGATGGTTGAATCTCTTAACCGGAGGAAGTGACCAATGTTTATCTTTTTTGACAGTTTTATTACCGATCACATAGTCTCCCGGTGGCATTATGGTAATAGTGATCTCTTCTCCCTGAAGAAATTCTTCTAAGTATAAAGCATCTCCAAACTGATGAGAATCAAACATATTTTTGATCACCGAAATTAGTTCAGAATCATTATTGACGATAGAAACGCCTTGACTTCCTCTTCCTCTGATGGGTTTTGCAACAACGGGAAATGGAAAGTCTATGCTAAAATCATTGTAATTATCCTGGGTGATCAATACAGATTTTGGAATTGGAATGTGATGCTTTGTAAGGAGTAAATTGGTTTGCCACTTGTCATCAAACCTTTCTGCATCTGCGGGAATTTGCCCGACAATGGAAATCCCTTCTGCAATTACCTTTTCGATCGGATGTCCTGTAAAAAGAACAGTGTTCAGCCACAGTACATTCGCTCCCTTTTCCATTGCGTTTTGAATGCCTTCCTTTGTATCAGGAAAAACCCAATCGAGATCGTTCTCTACCGCAGGAATTTCTATAGGTGTTATGACTTCAATGCTTTGCTGATGTAACGAGTAAGCGATATCTGCACCGCTGTCGGAATATCCGCCCGGTTTCATCGGCTTTTTAATGCCATCTACTAAAGGTGGTTCTTGCGCCTGATACAAAATTGCAACACTCTTACTCATTTTTGATCTTTATTAATTATCAATTCTTCTGCAAACTTATAAACTCTTATCCTAATAACAGTTGACTTGTGTAAAATTTAAGGCATTTTTAAGATGTCATTATGCTTTTGTAATTTAATTAATGTTCTGATTATTAAATGATTGTTCGCTGTTCCTAAGTCTCGATCTCATTATTTTATAAATATAATAGGAATGCAGAAGCACACCTATCGAACATCCGATAAATACAGGAGGAGCATTCATCAAAACACCATATACAATATATATCGCATTGGCGATGAGCGAGCAAACCCTTAGATAGAGAACACTCTTCATCGACATCGAAATGAGATTTAAAGTTAAAGCGGCGTAACCAATTATCTGTACCATAAACCAAACTATTTTTTAACAGCGATCATCGTGGCGGTCATTTTAGAGATCAGTTTTTCTTCGGAACTGTCATAAACGTAGCCTTCGCAAATGGTCAAGGTTCTTCCGGACTTCAAAACCTTTCCAATGGCGATCAGTTTGTCAGTTTTAGCAGGTTTTATAAAATTGATCTTAAATTCTACTGACAATACCTCCATATCATCGGGCATCATCGTCAATGCAGCATAGCCACAGGCACTGTCTACAATGCTTGTGGCAACTCCGGCGTGGAAAAAACCGTGTTGCTGCGTCAAAGCTTCCGAGAATTCGCTGGAGATCTTCACTTCACCTTTTTCTACGCTCACTAGTTTGGCATTCAGGGTTTTCATCAAACCTTGTTTATCGAAGCTTTCTTTAATTCTGTCGTACATATCAGTCTTTCAGTTTTAGTTCCATTTGAATGTTGCAGCGTTGGTAAGGTGTCTGTCTTCCGGTTATCTTTTCAAAACCCAATTTGTGATACAAGTTGATGGCAGGTTTAAGGATCGTGTTGCTTTCCAGATACAGTTTTGATGCTCCCAATTCCTTGGCAGAATCAATGACCGCATTTCCCAACAGAGAAGCTAAACTTTTCCCCTGTGCTTTCGGAGAAACAGCCATTTTTGCCATTTCATAATCATATTCCGGGTCGTTCATTTTAATTAAAGCGCAAACGCCCAAAGGTTCATCTTTGTACAAAGCGACAAAAATTTTCCCGCCCTTATTTAAAATATATTCCTCAGGATTATTCAGTGCTTTGTAATCGGATTCCTCCATTTCAAAATAATTGGAGATCCATTCTTCATTCAGAGACCTAAATGCGGATTGATATTTTGGCTCGTATGGAACGATCATTACATCTTTACTTTCACGAAGTTTCTTCTGTTCCTGCACTCTCTTCAAAAGTGATTTCTGCTCAAGTAAAAATTCCCATTCTGCCAAGGCTTCCCAAAGATTATGGTTGGCTTCACTGATCATTCCGTCAATCGCCAGATCGATGTCTGCACATTGTACCTTAATAATTTGATGTGAGATCTGAACGCCTTTTTCAGTCAGACCCACTACATTTCTGCGTTTATCGGTGGATTCAAGGTTGTTTTCGATGATTCCTGCTGCTGCCATTTCTTTTACTATTTTGGTGACAGAAGGTTGAGAATGCCCGATCTGTTCAGCGATCTCTGAGATTGTTTTTTCGCCGTCCTCAGAAAGAATAAAGAAGACGGGAAACCATTTTGGTGAAAAATCGATATTATACAACTCGTAGATCTTTGCGGCATCTTCTGTCACTTTTGAGGTCAATAAGCGGAGTCTGCTTCCTAAAGCCATTTTGCCTGTTCTATTAAAAAAATCCATTTTAGAATATATTTATTTGATTAGTAACTTTCATTTTCATTAGGGAATTTCTGTGCTTTCACATCAGAAATATAATGTTGCGTCGCTTCGGTCATTATGGTGTGAAGGTCTGCATATCTTCGTAAAAATTTGGGAGAGAATTCTTTGTTCATTCCCATCACATCCTGGATGACCAAAACCTGTCCGTCCGTTCCTGAGCCTGCACCGATCCCGATGGTTGGGATTTTTATCTTTTCCGAAATTTCAGTTGCAAGTTTAGCCGGAATTTTCTCCAGCAAAATACCGAATGCACCGAGTTCCTCCATCAGAAGACAATCCTGCATCAACTTCTCCGCTTCCTTTTCATCTTTTCCACGGATGGCATACGTTCCGTATTTATTGATCGATTGAGGCATCAAACCTAAATGAGCCATCACAGGAATTCCTGCATCAATGATCTTCTTTACATCGTCTTTGATCTCCGATCCGCCTTCAACCTTTATCGCATCAGCACCGGTTTCACGCATCATTTTGATAGCAGATTCCAAAGATCTCAGCGGGTCACCGGAACAGGTTCCAAAGGGCATATCGACGATGACCAATGCACGCTTCGTCCCGTTTACCACTGACTTTGCGTAAAAGATCATCTGTTCAATCGTGATGGAAAGGGTAGTGGCGTTCCCTACCATTGTATTGGAAGCGGAATCGCCTACAAGGATCACATCAATTCCTGCATTATCGATGATCTGTGCCATTGTAAAATCGTAAGCGGTGAGAACACTGATCTTTTCTCGGTTTTGCTTCATTTTAGTTAACTGAACCGTGGTTACCTTTTTCTTATTTTCTGTATGGATAGACATCTCAATTATTTTTTTGTTTTATTTATGGATTTTCATCAAAGTCACCAGTGAAGTCGCAACGAGTTTTTTTGAGCCAGCATTAATGGTGAAGCAATCGGCCTTACAAATAATCAAGGTCTTTCCGTTTTTCATTACCTCACCTGCTGTTACAAGTAATTCACCTTGAGCAGGATTCAGATAATTTATTTTTAAATCGACCGTAACAAAATAAGCGTCTTCTTCCTGAAGTGTAGCAGCAGAAAAGTAGGCAGCCGTATCAACCGCCGCTGCCAAGACACCTCCATAAAAAAATCCGGCACCTCTGATCAAAGATTGCTGACGTGGAATGATAACTTCCACAAAACCATCTTCAATTTCCCCTGCATAGGCATTGTATAATTTCATCAGATTTTGTTTCTGAATTCCTTCCCTGATATATTCTGTGTGAGATGCTAGCATATCAAAATTTTTATTATAATCAATTACATAACTGATTATGCAAATATCGAAAAAAAATGATTCCCATCAAAATTTATTTTATTTGGAAACATTTTAAATAAAGATGAAGTTCAATACGAGGCTTTGATGGCGTTGAACTACAAGCTGCGAATGGATATTTGCCCAATCAGTTTTTGGCGGAAAGTTCCAACCAACGAACTGACGAATATGGAGGAAGTTTCGAGAACAAATCTCGTTTTGTGATTGAGGTAATGCAGGAATTGATCAATGCTGTTGGAGGAGAAAGAGTAGGGATCAAGCTTTCACCACTTCATCCGTATGGAGATATGATTTTGAATGATCCGGAGGGAACCTATACTTATTTGATTTCTGAACTGAACCAACTGGACTTCAATTATGTGGAATTGATGAACGCAGCCCACATTTTCCTTCTCCAGAGCATTATCCCACTGGTGATGAAATGGATCTGTTCGGGCAAAAAATTAAGCAAACGGTGATTGCCAATGCGGGTTATGACAAAATATCAGGAGAAGCAGAATTGGAAAGAGGTATTGCAAAATTAATTTCCTTTGGAACTTTGTTCCTTGCTAATCCGGATCTGCCCGAGCGTTTTGAAAATGATGCTGCTTTGAACGAACCTGACCGTACGACCATGTTCGGAGGTGGAAAAGACAGATATATTGATTATCCATTTCTAACCAAATAATATATTAACGGCTGTTTGGCTTATCATTCATCCTCAATTTGGCTTCAAATAGTCTCAATTTGGCTACAAATGCCGATAAATGAATGACCAATTTTGCAGTAGTAAATTAAATCAATTTAAAATTATGCAGACAAATGAAAATAAAGTAGCACTGGTAAGTGGTGCGAATAAAGGAGTAGGTTTTCAGATCGCTAAAGCTTTGGCAGAAAATGGATATACAGTCTATGCAGGTTCACGTGATCTTCAAAGCGGGATAACTGCTGTTGCGGAAATGGGAGGCAATGCAAAAGCCATTCAACTGGACATTACGAACATGCATTCTGTGAATAATGCAGTTCAAACAATTGAAAGTGAATCAGGATATTTAACATTGTTGGTCAATAATGCTGCGGTCTCCCATGTAGGAAAATCAGGACGTACAATGGAAGAAGTTTTGGGCGCACAACGTGCCAGTATCGTCCCGATTGATGACCTAAAAGGTGTGTGGGAAACCAATGTTTTTGCGACACTTGCCGTCACTCAGGCATTTTTACCACTATTGCGAAAAGCACCTTCTGCACGGATTGTGACAGTTTCCAGCTCTTTGGGTTCTCTCACGATCAATTCGAATCCTCATAATCCTTACCGGTCAGCGTTCGATGCGGCCTATGGTGCTTCTAAAACGGCGCTGAATGGCATTTTTATTTCGCTGGCAATCGATCTGGAAAATACAAATATCAAGGTTCATTTGGTGAGTCCAGGCTTTACAGCAACAGCCCTTAATAACTTTCAGGGAACCGACACTGTGGAAGAAGGATCTAGAGAACCCATCAGAGTAGCTTTGGCAGAAGATCTACCAAACGGAAGTTTTACAGGCCCAACGAATTCCAATGGATCAGACCATACAGTTCCCTGGTAATATCCACCTAAAAAAAACCTATGATAGTCAAATGACCATAGGTTTTTTATAAATTTATAATATGAAAAGTAAAGAAGACAAATTGATAAGGTTCATTTCCATATCTGAAAGTCATAAGGCTTTTGGATTGCCTGCACCACAGCATCCACTGATCAGTCTCGTTCACTTCTATGAAGAAAATCCATTCAATACGGAGATGGCGCCGATCTATGATGTGCTAAGTTTCTACAAAATAACTTTTATTACAAAAAACAGCGGAAAGCTGAAGTATGGTCAGAATTACTATGATTATAACGAAGGCAGTATGCTTTTTTTAGCACCCAATCAGTTGGTGGGCACGGTGGAATATAATAAAAATACGCATTGCTATATTTTGCTTATTCATCCAGATCTTCTTTTAGGACATCCTTTATCAAAAAAAATCAAGCAGTATGGCTACTTTTCTTACTCTTCCAACGAAGCTTTGCATTTATCGGAAACAGAAAGACAGATTATTCTTTCCGTTTACCAGATAATGGAACAGGAGTTGAACAGCCGTGTTGATGAATTCAGTCAGGAAGTGATCATTGCACAGTTGGAGCTGATGCTGAGCTATGTCAACAGATTTTACAAGCGGCAGTTCATTACCAGAAAAGCAGTCAATAAGGACATTCTTCAAAATACAGAACGTATCCTGGATGAATATCTTGGTCAGAAAACCTTGGAGTTAGGTGTTCCGACAGTGCAATATGTCGCGGATCAATTACATATATCATCGGGTTATTTGAGCGATATGTTACGCTCTCTCATTGGAAAAAGCGGGAAACAATATATTCACGAGAAGCTCATTGATAAAGCAAAAGAAAAACTGAGTACCACCGAATTGACCATTAGTGAGATTGCATACGAATTGGGCTTTGAACATCCGCAGTCTTTCAGTAAATTGTTCAAGACAAAAACGAATGTTTCTCCATTGGAATTTAGAAAATCTTTCAATTGAGATCTATTTGACAATTACATCGGTGATATGAAGGAAAAAAAATTCCTAAAATAAAAGATAGATTCAACGAGATAAGAAGCTGCAATTTAGTATTCATATTTTTCAATTCATCTTAATCTTTGGTAAGCTAATCTCATGTTGGTCAGGATATGGCTCTCTAAATGTTAGATTTATTTTTTCCCGAAGACCTCTCTCCATCTCCCGGGTTGTATGCTAATCCATTGAATACCGCGGATCGGCAATCAGTGGCATCTTCGCCATCTATGTAATGGTGACCGTCGGAAAGTTTAAATTTCTGCAGATCTCAAATATATTATTTACTCCGGCTGAATAATAACAAAATGAACCAAAGGAAATTCCCTTTTTATATCCTCACGAATACGCTTTATGGCTTCAGTGATCTCCTCGGTATCAAGATGGTCTTCAAAATCGATGATGAGCATCAGTACAACTTCCTCGGGTGACTGGTAGGTAGATAATATATTTTTTGTTCTGACCACGGCGACATCTTTTTCAGCCAGTTTCGCAATCTTATCTTTAGTTTCAGGGGCGATTCCTTCACCCATCAATAAGCTTCTGCTTTCCCTTGCCAGAATAAAAGAAACAAACACCAGTATCAATCCTACAATAATCGAGGCAAGCCCATCAAGTTCAGGGATCTGGAAGGTATGGCTGATTCCCATCAATACCATCACTACAATTAGACCTGCCACTGCGGCACCATCTTCAAAGACTACGAGAAAGCTTGCGGGGTCTTTGCTTTTGATGATCGCATCCCACCATTTCAGACCATTACGAGTTTTGTTGAATTCTTTAACTGCAATATATAGAGAAGTACCCTCGAAAATTAGTGAGAGCACCAATACGATGTAGTTCCAGAAAGGGTCTTTCATCACTTCTGGTTCCAGAATATGTAAGATCCCCTGATAAATGGATAATGCACCACCAAGACCAAATATCAGTATCGAAACGACAAAAGACCAGAAATACAATTCTTTGCCATAGCCAAAAGGATGATATTCATCTGCGGGCTTTTTGCTCCTTTTCAATCCATACAATAACAATAGCTGATTAGTAGTATCCACAGTGGAATGGATTCCCTCAGAGATCATAGAAGAGCTGTTGGTGAATGCTCCTGCAATAAACTTAGTCAAAGCGATGAGCAGGTTGGCGGCAAGTGCACTATAAATTGATTTTCGATTGTTGGCCATTTATGGATTTAAGATATTAGAAAGACTATTAGAACTCTTCAGAGTATGTAGAGCATTTTACAATTTTTTGTCCATTTCCCTCTTCATTCCAGAAATAATGCGTTTTCTATGTAGAAATCCCCAATCTGCTATGGTGTTTGTGAGCTGTTTAAGTGATTCTCCGTACTCGGTTATTTGATATTCCACAGCAACCGGCGCGGTGTTCAGGACTTGACGATTGATCAGTTCATTGATCTCCAGATCTTTCAACTCACGGCTGAGCATCTTGCCGGAAATGCCTTTGACTTCTTTAAGCAATTCAGAATACCGCATCGGCTTGTAGCACAAACATGCGATAATGGACATTTTCCATTTCCCGTTTAAAATTTCCATTGTATCACTGATTGCCAATATTTTTTGACTGCAATCCTTTACCAGATCAAATTCTTGTTCCATACCATTCACTTGGTTACCCGTTTGTCACTGTAACTTTTTGTCACTTGGTTACAAATATACACATTGAAGAGATAACTTTGCCATTCAATTTATAAATAACAAAATGGAATTAATTAAAAACCTGAAATGGCGTTATGCCGTCAAGAAATACTCAGAGAAGAAGGTCAGCGAAGACAAGGTGGACCAAATTGTTGAATCCATCAATCTTACCGCCTCTTCATGCGGAATACAGCCATACAGACTGTTTGTCATCACCAATCCCGAGATCAGAAAAAGATTGGGAGAAGGGTCATTCAATGCACAGATCCACGCTTCTTCCCACTTACTGGTCTTTGCAGGATTCAATGAAATCACTTCTGAATATATTGAAAGCTATATCAATATGATGGAGCAGCAAAGAAATATGGAAAAAGGAGGGTTGAAGATACTAGAAGATACCTTGATAGAATATTTCTCACCGCAAACGCCGGAACAAAATACAGTGTGGTCGGACAAACAAGCTTATATCGGTCTGGGAACAGCCTTAATCGCTGCTGCAGAGTTAAAGGTGGATGCAACGCCTATGGAAGGCTTTGACCCGAAATTGTTTGATGAGGTATTAGGCTTATCGGAAAAAGGTCTTCACGCATCGGTGATCATATCTTTAGGCTATCGGGATGCTGAAAACGACTACCTCGCATCGGCTCTGAAATCTCGTCTGCCGGTCAGTAAGTTTTCTACTAAGATCAATTAATTCTTAAAAATGGTAAACACGTTTAGCAAACAGGTTTTCAAGAATTATAATAAAAATAGAAGCTTCAACTTTTGTCGAGGCTTCTATTTTTTGTCGTAATAAATATTTCCCAACAGTGTATCTTATCACTCCAATTCTTTTGGGTTTTACAGCCAGATTGCAATATTAATCCAGCTATAAAATGGATGAATAAAAATTCAAAATAGATTGTTATTTTTAGTTATTCACATATTCCAGGCCCCATTTGTAAAGCTCATTAATGATGGGTTCCAACTTTCTGCCTTTAACTGTCAATGAATATTCAACTGTCGGCGGCACGGTTGCATAAGCTTTGCGATTCACAATATCATTTTCTTCCATATTCTTTAATTCCTTTACCAGCATTCTTGTGCTTATTCCGGGTATCATTCTTTCCAGTTCCTTGAAACGTTTCTTTTCAGGAATTAGCGCATAAATAATCGACATGGACCATTTACCTCCAATAATGTCAAGGATCATTTGGAGCTCACATTTATTTTCAGGTTTTTTAATTTTTTCTTTTTCCATAAGAATCTGATTTATAGCAAAGGTCACACTCAGGTTATTAGTTCACATTCGTGTAACTACTTGCAAAAGTAAAGTAATGGAAATAGATTTACAACTTAATTCATAAAATACAACAAATTATGTATGATTCTTTAAAAGGAAAAGTGGCTTTGGTGACCGGTGGCACAAAGGGAATAGGAAGATCCATTGCCGACAAACTTAGTTCAAGTGGAGCAATAGTCGTAACAGCTGCCCGAACAGAAGCCAAGGGTGATCACAACGGGCATCACTTTATTGCCGCTGATCTTACCCAGGCAGATAGCGCAGAAAAAATTACAAAAGAGATATTGGAAAAATACGGCAGAATAGATATCATCGTTAACAATGCCGGCGCCAATTTAGGACCTGGGGGAGGCTACAGCACGTTGGAAGATGAAAATTGGTTTAATGACTGGGAACTTAATTTTTTATCAGTCGTGCGGATCAACAAAGCATTATTACCTTCTATGCTTGAACGGAAAGAGGGTTCGATCATTAACATATCCACAGGAGCTGCCAAACAGCCGATCTGGAATATGACAATGTCCTATTCATCGGCCAAGGCGGCATTGAATGCGTACAGCAAAGCACTGGCAAGCGAGGTAGGATCAAAAGGAGTCAGAGTAAATGTAGTGTCTCCAGGAATCATTCAGACACCATTGATGAATGAGTTTGTTGAAAATATAGCCCAGCAGTCAGGAGCTAGTTTTGAAGAGACCTTTCAAAATATCATTGATACGGTTGGCGTGCCAATCGGAAGAATGGGTGAGCCCGCTGAAGTTGCTAACATTGTTGCTTTTTTAGCATCATCAGAATCTCAATATATGACCGGAGCTAACATCTCTATAGATGGTGGCGCTTCACCAACGGTCTGATGAGCTTATATTGTAAAATCTGCTAAAAATTAGCATATGTTTATTTTTAAACCAGAGAAGCATTGGAAGGATCACGGAACGATTCGACATCCTTAAAGAATAACTACGCAGATCAGTGCTTTTAGCGAATAGTATAACAAGCTGGCCGTAATTAAGAATGTAATAATTACCAAAAGTAATTTTACCAGGGGAACTTTTAGTTGTTAGAAATGGAAGGGTAGCGGTAGTTATTTATATATGGGTTTCCCAACCAAGTTCCCGTGGGGTCAGGTCTGATATCGAGATCACTGCACGAACCTTAGCCACTTCCTTTACAAATGGAGATGTAAGCTTTTCAGAAAATAAAAAGAGCTGTCTAAATTTTAGACAGCTCTTAATAAAAAAGAATTTCAATAATTCTATTTCTTAATGAATTTCGATGAAGTTATTTTAGCCTTGGATTCAACGGAGATGATATATGTTCCCTTGCTTAATTTTGAAATGTCAATTAGCGAAGTTTTTCCGCCTGAATCTGTAACGATTGCTCGTTTTCCAGTAGAGTCATAAATTGATATTTTATCCATTTTCTGATCCGATGTAATCGTAATTTTTGATGATGCCGGATTGGGGAAAATACTCAATGGTTTATTCTTTTCTCCTGACATTACAGATAAAGCACTGGTAGCAGATAAATAAATGTTGTCAACTTGAAAATTGTTAGATGAACCAACGACTGTAGAGATGGTATTCTCGCTTCTTAGTACAAAAATTTCTGAAACATTGGAAAGACTAAAGCTGGATGACTCGGGAATAAATGCAGAAAGCGGAATAGACATAAAGTGCCACTGATTGTCATTAGTGAAATTGTAACTGTTGGAGGATGGATTAATCAGTACTTTAGCAATAACATTGTTCCCACGCATCCTGATGTAAAAAGGATGAGGCGACGCAGTCTTAATGGCCAGATTGTAATAACTGTAAGCTGACAGATCCAGCACCACATCCGAAGTATTGGCTGCGTTGCGTGGAAACATAATGGCGTGGAAATATGAGCTGGTTCCATTGTAGGTCAGCAGCAGATTTTTATTTCCTTCATATGTTGCAGTGCCAGGTTCTGAAAGTGTAAATCCCGATCCATTGCTGAAGCGTAAGGAGTTGACACCTGCTCCAATAGTAGAATTCTCTGTATAGATCGAGAATGTTTGGGCATAAGTTACTGCTGAAATAAACAGCATGACCATGAGATTAATTTTTTTCATAGTGTATGATTTTTTAATGTTAACTGGTTCGAAATTAATTTTGTTTTAAAATGTAGAGGAATCAAAATGTTCTTTAATAGGGGTAGAAATGTTTGGACAATTAGTCCGTTAACTCAAATTTTACCTTCTCATTATTGATGATGATATAGAAATCCCCTGACTCTAAGTGTTTTTCACCAATGCTGTCTACGTAGGCCAGATCTTTTTCAGGATCGATTTCAAAGCGATAAATCTCCTTTTTTCCTGCTTTGATCATTTTTTTTTCGAAAAATTTGAGTTCTTTCATTGGTCGGGAAATATTTGCAACAGGATCATTGATATACCAAAGTACCGCTTCCTTCCCATCCACAGTTCCTTTGTTGGTAATTTCTATCTCTGCCACAATTTTTTCACCTTTCTGAATTTTGTTTTTCGACAGTTTTATTTTTCCATACTCAAAGTTACTATAGCTGAGTCCGTGACCGAACCAATACAATGCATCTCTTGGTATATCCTGGTAATGTCCAGCGTCTGGCCTTGCTGACTGTCGCATATTATAATAGATTGGAATTTGACCCGTCGTTTGCGGAAAAGTGGCTGAGAGTTTCCCGGATGGATTGTGTCTTCCTGACAGTATGCCCGATACAGCAGCTCCAGCCATCGTTCCGGGTTGCCAGATTTCCAATACTGCATCAGCCAGTTTGTTTAATCGAATTAATTCTAAAGGTCTTCCGCTGGAAAGCACTAGAATAATAGGTTTACCCGTTTTGGATAGTTCTTCAACAAGATCTTCTTGGATTTTTGGTAATGCAATAGTGGAGCGGGAACCATTTTCGCCACTCCAATTTCTTTTTTCACCCAGAAAAACAAGTATGATATCTGATCGATCTGCAACTTCCAATGCTTTGGAAAAACCACTTCTGTCCTCGCCTTCAAAATCGCAGCCTATAGCATAATTAATTTTTGATAGCTTACCGAATTCTTTGGTCAAACCATCAAAAATGGTATTTACATCTTTAGGATCACCCATTCCTTCCCAAAATCCCATGATGTGCACAGAATCTTTTACCATGGGACCAATAGCAGCAATGCTTTTATATTTTGAATCCAATGGAAGGAGATGGTTATCATTTTTCAATAAAACCATAGATTCCTGAGCCAATTCTTCCGCGATCTCCAGATAGTCCGGCAGCAAATATCTCTCAGCCTCCGGCACCATATCGACGTAAGGATTTTCAAACAGACCGAGATTCATTTTGACCCGCAGGATCCTTCTCACTGCATCATCAATGGTCTGCATCTTAATTTTTCCTGTAGCTACCAATTCCGGAAGATATTCCAGGTAAAGGTTATCGACCATATCCATTTCCACACCGGCAAGCAATGCTTTTTCTGCTGCTTCTCTGTGATCTTTGGCGACGCCCTGCACTACGAGATTTTTTACTGATCCCCAATCTGAGATCACAAAACCGTCGTGCTTCCATTTTTTCTTGAGAATTTCCGTAAGGGTGTAATGATTGGCTGATGCAGGAACACCGGAAATATCATTGAAACCACTCATCACAGTGGCTGCTCCTGCTTTTATGCCAGCTTCGAAAGGTGGGAGGAAGGTTTCCCAAAGGGTCTGTTGTGATACGTCACTGTAGTGATAATCCCGGCCACCCTCAGACATACTGTAACCGATGTAATGTTTCAAGCTAGCGGCAATGGTATATTTGTCTTTCAGATCCTTCCCTTGATAACCTTGGATGGCAGCAACACCAAAAGCTGAATTGGCGTAAGTGTCTTCTCCGTAACCTTCTGAGATCCTTCCCCAGCGGGCATCCCTGGCAACATCTACCATTGGCGAAAAAGTCCAGTCCAATCCAGACAGCCAGCTTTCTTTTGCGGTAATCGTACTGGATCTTTTTACCAGATCAATATTCCATGAGCAGGCTTGAGCCAGCGGAATTGGAAAAATCGTTTTGTATCCGTGTATGGCATCAAATCCAAATATAATAGGAATTCCCAGGCGTGTTTCGGTAACAGCCTTTTTCTGGATTTGGTTGCGGTATTCTGGGTTCGTACTTCGGTATAGCAAAGAACCAATTTCTGGTTTTACGGCTTTCATCTGCTCACCAATATTGTTGGGGTTGGCATTTTTCCCATACGTCCATTGGTTCATTTGCATTATTTTTTCCTCCAGGGTCATCTGACTTATCAGATCATCGATCCGTCTCTCTACAGGAGCATCTTTGTTCTTGTAAAGTGGCTGTTTTTGAGCACTGGCCGATGAGCAACTCATTACAAGAATGCTTGCTGCGTAAAAGATATTTTTCATATCGAATATTATATTTCTTTGCTAATTCCATTCTGAGGAAAAGTTTTCAGTAAATTCCAGAACGAGAAGATCAGATTGCTTTGAAAGAATATTATTTGGAGTCTAAGTATTGAGTTAAACCGTAGACATTATCGTTTATGATCTTCATATTTTCGATGAGAGGCGTATAATATTGAAAGGCACTATTTATAATACCTTTGTTAGAATCACGGTTTGAGTAGTCTGTTTTTAAATTGTCCGGGTCATTATCCTGATACCGAAACCAATGCCATCCCACACAACCTTTGCTTTTCAACAATTCAATAACGAAATTCTGGTAAAAATAGCCTCTTTCTTTTTGAGTGTGGACATTCCATCCGGCGCCAGTTTTATTGGGCAAACCTGAATCTTCACCTTTGGTGTACCATTCTGTGATGATGAATGGTTTCCCTGACCAGGCCATCCAGTTGGATAGAATAGGCTGTTCGGGTTCCCATTTTCTGTAATGATTGATGGAAATGATGTCCATATATTTTCCCGCCACCTCAAATATTTTTGGATTGTCCAATTCATCCAGCTCTTGATTGAAACGGCAGCCCAAATAGAGGTGCTTTGGATCATATTTTTTAATCGCGGCAGTCACTTTTTTCATATAGGTTTCAAAATAAAAACCTGTGAAATCCTGTCTGTCAGCATCTGTAATATCTTCTAAAGATGCATTCTTTTGTTTGCGATCGTCCAGCCATCTTTTTGCGACGATATATCCTTCCTCATCTTTGTTAAGAAATTTCAAATGTCTGTCCAAAGCATCATCTACCCAAGGCAGTTCATTGTCTGTAAAATAACCAAGAAGAAATGGATCATCTTTGTATTTTACGATTTTGGAAATTTCCTGATCCACATAACGGTCAAATGCTTTATCGAATACCATCACCAGATCATAACGATAGCCTTGCCAGCCCGCTTCTTCATATTTACCACCGTATTTTTTTATATGTTCGGCTTTGTAAGCTCCCATTGGGCTTATGATGACGGTATAGACTAAAGGTTTTGCAGATGAACGGATCAAGTCGACATTCGACCAGGCACCTGCACCGTTGAAACCATTTTTTTTAAGGAATCTTGTTTCTTTGGCAATCCAATTTTTACCGGTTTTATATTTTTTATTAAATGCAATTGCTTGATTTTCAGAGTTTCCAGGGTTGAGCACAGCAACACCTTTGTGTATAAAAGGATTACCCAAAGGATCTACGATCCACCATCTGCCATCTTTTTTCTCTGTTCTGAAGAAACCAGTTGCCTCAAGCTGAAATGTTTTGTACCCGCCAAATCTATTGATAGCCGGATCTTTTGATGATTGATATCCCGGTAGCCGGTCGATGGTTTTTGCAACATAAGGCTTCCACAAAGGATCTTCTGCATTCTGTCTGGCCAATACACTATGGTAATGATTTGCTGAAATTTCAGGTGTTGCAGCTTCCTGTGCTTTGATCTCAGAATACAGATTAATAATCAGCGCAATAAGCGCAAGGACACTTTTTTGCGTACAGTTTATTTTAATTTTCACAATTGACAGATTATAAGATTATTATTGATAAAAGAAAAATTTGAAAATATTATTTAAGCTGATCAGCTCTTGATTCTAACCAGCAATGTGGTGGATAATATCATAAGTTATACACTCCAATATTTTTATTGGATGGAATTCTACACTTTTGCGATAGGTCAGTATATTATTTTAATTCGAATTCTGTTTCTAGCAGCTCATCAGAATTAGTTCCAACAAATACTTTGAACATACCCGATTCCAAAAGATAATTGCCGTCATTGTCGTAATAACCCAGATCTTCCTTATTTAAAGTGAATCGTATGGTTTTTTGTTCGCCCTTTTTGAGAGATATCAACTCGAATCCCTTCAGCTCTTTCACCGGTCTGGAAATACTTCCGCTCACATCTCTTATGTAAAGCTGAACCACTTCCTTACCATCAACACTGCCTATATTGTTAACAGAAACTGATACGTTTACAGGCTCTCCGATAGAGAATGTCTTTTTATTGATTGTCATCCCTGTATAATCAAATTTGGTATAACTTAATCCGTGACCAAAAGGAAAAAGCGGCGTCTTGTCTACATCGGAATAGTGCGACCAGAAAACATTATTCTCTGAATTGGTAGGTCTTCCAGTGTTATAGTGGTTATAATAAATGGGAACCTGTCCAACGTTACGAGGGAATGAAATTGGTAATTTGCCACTAGGATTATAATCACCATAAAGAACTTGAGCGATAGCGTTTCCGCTCTGACTGCCTAGTTGCCAAGCTTCTACAATAGCAGGAATATGATCTGCTGCCCATTGGATAGCGAGCGGTCTTCCGTTATTCAGAACCAAAACTATATTTTTGTTGACATTAAAAACCTCTTCCAGCAACTCTTGCTGATTGCCTGGCAGATCGAGGTTTGTTCTGCTTCTCCCTTCACCACTTTGGAAACCGTGTTCGCCCAGGACCATCACTACTACATCTGCCTGTTTTGCTGTTGCGATGGCCTTTTCAAAACCGCTCTTATCATTATTGTTAATCACTAATTCTTTCGTAAAAGTTGGCTTCCCTGCAAAGACTGCTGTTCCTGGAGTGTAGGTAACGGAACTGTTTTTGTATTTTTTCATCCCTTCCAAAACGGAAACTGCTGTATCATCTTCTGCCGCAATTCGCCAGCTTCCCAAAGGACTTGTCTTATCGCTTGCCAAAGCACCAATTAATGCGATCTTTTGCCCGGACTTTTTGAGTGGCAGCAGATCATTGTCATTTTTTAAAAGGACAATAGATTTTTTGGCCATATCCAGAACACCATCGTGATTAGATATACTGCCAATCACTTCTTTTTCCCTTTTTTTGTTGCAATATTTGTAAGGATCCTCAAATAAACCCATTTCAAATTTTAACCTTAGAATTCTCCTTACTGCGTCGTTAATGACCTCAATGTCTACTTTCTTTTCCCTAACCAGGTTCGCCAGTTCGTTCACATATAAGTAAGATTCCATATCCATATCAGAGCCTGCTTCTGCTGCTTTGTGAGCTGCTTCTGCACCGTCTTTCGCATATCCGTGAGAGATCATCTCCCGTATAGACGCCCAGTCGGATACTACGAATCCTTGGAAATTCCATTTTGTTTTGAGAATATCTCTGAGAAGAAAACGATTGGCGGTGGCCGGGATTCCGTTCAATGTATTGAAAGCATTCATAAATGTCTTGACACCAGCATCATTAGCCGCTTTGAAAGGAGGCAAGACGGAGTTGTACAACCGGGATAAGCTCATATCCACGTTGTTGTACTCTTTACCGGATTCTACAAATCCATATCCTGCAAAATGTTTTGCACAAGCTGCGATAGTGTTGGTCCCGGAAAAATTATCACCTTGAAATCCCTCCACCCTGGCCACTGCGATCTTACTGGCGAGAAACGGATCCTCACCAGCGCCTTCCATCACTCGCCCCCAGCGGGCATCAGTTGTAACATCTACATTGGGAGCAAATGTCCAGTTGATGCCGCTTGCAGCAGCTTCGCTTGCAGCTATGGCAGCTGATCTTTTTATAGCTTCCATATCCCAACTGGCAGCTTCGGCTAAAGGAATTGGGCTTAGTGTTTTGTAACCGTGTATTACATCAAAACCAATGATCAGAGGGATCCCCAATCTTGTTTTTTCAACGGCTATTTTTTGCACTTCGCGCACTTTTTGAACACCCCGCACATTGAGTAATGATCCAACCAGACCTCTGTTGAGATGATCATATTTTATCTTGGATGAGCCTCCTTGAGGAGCAGGACCTGTCACTTCCCAGAAGCCATTGTACTGATTCATCTGGCCGACCTTTTCTTCGAGTGTCATTTGATCCATCAGTAATGTAATTCGCTCCTCCAGAGGTTTTTTTATATCCAGGTGCGATCTGTTCTGCGCAGTAAGATTTGTAGCACCGAAGACAGCAAAACAGAATAAAGTGGTTTTGATCATTTCTAATTTTTAATATTGATGAGTATGGGCATTTCGATACTACTTCTTTAATTTTTTGCAAAAGTTAGTTTGGCGTAAAGTAAATATCGTCAATATAATAATCGAAAGAGTTCGGCACAATACTGTAATCGCTGTCATCAGTACGTATTGTAAATTGCTTGATGCTCGACTTGGCTGCAGGAACAGTAGAAAGCGCTGCACCATTGCCATCTCTCAGAATTTGGGAAAAAGGGATTGTCAATTCATGCCATTGCCCGTCCCACAACATCCCATAAGCAGGATTTCCAGGATTAAGTGTTACCCAATAATTTCCGGAGTTGGTGTTCAATCTTATTCTTACTTTTTTTGGGGTGCTGGATTTTACAGCAACATTCAAATTGTTGTAAGCTGTTGCGTTATAAGGAGAAACAGTCAGATCCATATGAGAAAGGGCAAATCCGTTCTGTGGGCTGCCATTTCCTGCAGGATCAAAATGATACCATAAGGCCTTTGTACCGTGATTCGTATTGGTGGTAACAATTGTGATCGCCATATTTCCGCCATTCGGTGGTGGTGCTATGCCGGGATTTGAACTCACAATATCTTTTTCTGTAAAAATTCCAACGCCATCGATCGGTGGTGCAGGAACGCTGACCTTAATGTTGATCTTATCAAGATTGGTGTTAGAACCTGTAAATAATACACGAAATGTGTTTTGACCCTCAGTCAGATTAATTCCGGTAACGTTTTTGGAAATGTAGGTATTATAGCTACCTGTATTTTGGAAATTACCTGTCTGTCCTAGATCAGTCGCAACCCCTGTATTAGGATTGACCAGCTGAAGTTTAATTGATTTTCCACCAGAAGCATCACCAGACGCCACCCGGAAATCGAAATCATATATACCCGTAGCAGGAACAGTGATTGTATAGTTGCTCCATTCTCCAGCTTGTGTGTAGCTGATATTATTGATGTTATTGCCCATTTGAACATCCACACCATCGTCTGTTCTGTAACGTGGACTTCCGTTTAGCACAGCAAGATTTTGCTCTTCGGTATCGTGATAAGCTATGCCTTCACCACCAAGATTATAATTCTCTGCTTCAATTGTACCAGGGATAATCACTGCAGTTCCACCATACGGCAAAGGCGGATCAATACCTTTAACAATAATTTTAAACAGTTTTGTCTCAATTGTATTATCTATATATTTTATGACCAATTTTGCATCATAGGTGCCTGGGTTATTGTAAACAACTGTAGCATCAGGATTGACGGATGAAGCAGGACTGCCTCCAGCAAATGTCCATGTTGTAGTAAGATGTTTGAACGAGGTACTTTTGAAATCTACAGTTTCTCCAAATTTAATATCAGTACGAGAAGCACTGGCTTCTGTATGAGGCTTGTCGTAAAGGGTGACCTCTCTTATCTCTTCCTCAACACAGGAAAATAAAAGTGCAGAAAACAAAAGTAAAAGTATGCTTTTCAAAAAGTCTGTATTTTTTAAATTCATAACTCTAATGGTTTTTAATTTTGATTATATTTTATCTGCCACAAATTTTATATAAATAATAAATAAAACGGGTCTTAAACATTTTAGATTGGGGTAAGAAATGTACATTTTGGCAGACGTACCGTATAATGAATGGTTGACAGGGATATTCTACTTGGATAGATTCATTACAATAATTGGTAGTGACAAATATTCTTAACGGTTAAAAAAACCTGATGAGATTGCAATACTCAAATTTTTATATCCAAAATTTAGCGTGTAAATCTTATTATAGTGCTGTCTGAATTTGTTTGATGATATTTATGATAAAGCCCCATATTTCAAACAGATTCTTAATGATTCTACGGTCAAATGAATTTAAATTTAGACATATAATATTTTTTTTATATTTTTAATTCGGACGTCTTTACCCCTAAAAAAAGATATTTGAACTGCATCAGATTGTGGTGATAAATTACTTTTGTGAGTCTGATTATCAAAAAAATATGAAAAACAAAGTCGTTGTTATCACAGGCTCCACTGGAGTTTTGTGCAGTGTCATAGCAAAATCTTTAGCAAAGGAAGGTTGTAGAATTGCTCTGTTGGCAAGAGAAATGGGGAAAGCAGAAAGTCTGAAAAATGAGATTGAACAGGATGGTGGCATTGCTTACATTTTTGAAGCAGATGTATTAAACAAAGAGGCCTTAGAAAAAGCAAAATCGCAGATCACAGAAAAGTTTGGAACCTGCGATATTCTGATCAATGGGGCGGGAGGCAATCATCCTCTTGGAACTACATCTGAGCCTTACCTTTCACAAACAGATCTGGATCGTAATGATCCTGAATTTAGAACGATCTTCGATCTCGGATCTGAGGGCATAAGATCGGTTTTCGATCTGAATTTCTTGGGAACATTTCTTCCAACACAAGTATTTGCAAAAGATATGGTGGGTAAAACTGGCTGCAGCATTCTCAACATCTCATCTTTGAGTGCTGTAACTCCATTAACCAAAATTCCTGCTTACAGCGCTGCAAAAGCTGCTACCGCGAACTTGACTCAATGGCTTGCTGTTCATTTTTCCAAGGTTGGTATCCGTGTTAATGCTATTGCACCAGGATTTTTCCTGACAAATCAAAACAGAAGCCTGCTAACATCAGACGATGGCAGTCTGACGGAAAGAGGAAAGTCTATTATCTCGCATACACCTGCGGGAAGATTTGGAAACCCGGAAGATCTGATCAGTTCTGTATTGTTTCTATGTGATGAAAGATCTTCTTTCGTTACTGGAATTGTGATCCCTGTGGATGGTGGTTTTAGCGCATTTAGTGGTGTTTAAATATAAAAAATAAAAAAATGGAACAATCTTGGCGCTGGTATGGACCGAAGGATCCAGTTTCCTTAGCAGATATAAAACAGGCTGGAGCAGTTGGTATTGTAACCGCACTTCATCACATTCCAAACGGTTCTGTATGGACTGTAGAGGAAATCAATATAAGAAAAAAAATAATCGAAGATGAAGGACTTCGATGGAATGTTGTAGAAAGCATTCCCGTTCACGAAGATATAAAAACCCGTACTGGGAATTTTCAGAAATTTATCGAAAATTATAAGCAAAGCATTGAAAATCTGGCGCATTGCGGGATCAACATCATTTGCTATAATTTTATGCCTGTTCTGGATTGGACCCGTACAGATCTTGAATTTGAATTGCAGGATGGCTCCAAAGCCCTGCGGTTCGATCAGACAGCATTTGCTGCGTTTGACCTGTATTTGCTTCAAAGAACCGGTGCATTGTCACAATACTCACAGCAGGAAAAAGAACAAGCCAAAATATATCTTGAAAAACTATCCCAAACAGAGAAAACAAAACTGGTCAACAATATAATTGCGGGTTTACCAGGCGCGGAAGAAGGCTATAGTTTGGAGAGTTTCCAGGCAATTTTGGACAACTATGCAGGAATTGATGCAGACCAACTGAGACAAAATCTGATTCTCTTTCTCCAGGAAATTGTTGTCGTTGCCTCCAAAAATAATGCAATGATGTGCATCCATCCAGACGATCCGCCATATTCTATATTGGGGCTGCCAAGAGTAGTAAGTACAGAGGAAGATTATGCTTTGCTATTTTCAGCAGTTCCGGATCTTGCAAACGGAATGACTTTCTGTTCAGGATCACTGGGAGTTCGAGAGGATAATGACCTTGTAAAAATATTTCAGCGCTTTGCAAATAGAGTCCATTTTTTACATCTTCGAAGTACGAAGAGAGATGATAAGGGAAATTTCTATGAAGCCAATCATCTAGAAGGTGACGTCGATATGTACGGGTTGGTAAAAGAGGTGATCTTAGAAGAACGTAAAAGAGAACAGCAGGGAAGGGGTGACCGAGTGATCCCAATGCGTCCGGACCACGGGCATCAGATGCTCGATGATCTGCAAAAGAAGACCAA
Source organism: Epilithonimonas sp. JDS (assembly GCF_021261315.1). Taxonomy (GTDB): domain Bacteria; phylum Bacteroidota; class Bacteroidia; order Flavobacteriales; family Weeksellaceae; genus Epilithonimonas. The sequence continues at coordinate 94,036 of NZ_JAJSAX010000002.1, read as the reverse complement.
TCCCGGATATTCTGCGATAGGAAGACTTAGAGGATTAGCCGAATTACGAGGTTTGGAATTGGGTATCGTCCGCAGCTTTGATACAAATTAGAATTGATAATAATCATTTGAGGTAATTATGAATCTGTTGAAAAAAGTAACCGATGTATTAATCTATATTGTTTTTGTTTTTATTTCTGGCATTTCACCTGCTCAGGAAGCATCACTTCATTTCGATCAGATCAATTATGACGATGACTTTTCGCCCAGTATGATCTCCAGTATGATCCAGAATAAATCCGGATTTGTGTGGATTGGGACTGAAAACGGACTATTCCGTTATGATGGTTACAGCTACAAGAAGTATGCAAGAGATAAACAAACGAATGGCAACCTGAGCAACAATCACATCAATGTGATTTTTGAAGACCGCGATCAGAACCTGTGGATCGGTACAAACCACGGACTCAATTTTTATAATAAAAATGCCAATAATTTTATATCGCTGGATGTAACCAAAGAGAAAGGTGGAAGTAATTATATCGCTGCATTTGCCGAAGATGGACAAAGCAATCTTTGGGTGGGAACGTTTGGCGGTGTCAAAAAACTTAAAAGGTCTACCAAGAAGCTGGAAAAATTCAACAAAAATTCCGAATTGTTCAAAAGCAGGGTTCTTTCTTTATTTTATGATTCAAATTATGGGATGTTTGTAGGAACTTCAAAAGGTCTGAAATGCTTTGATCCGAAAACTGGCCATCAGAAACCATTACCTGTAGAATTGTCCTCAAATCTAGAGCTTATCAATAGCAAGGTGAGAAAAATTATAAAGACCGGCAAAGGCGATCTTTGGTTTGCTACGGAAAGTTCTGGAGCGTTTTTATTTTCCTCAGGACAAAAAATCCTCTCACATTTCAAGCACGATCCTGGGAACACAGCTTCTATATCATCCAACTGGATCAATGATATCATCCAGTGGGACCAAAATACCGTTTGGTTTGCAACAAAAGGAGGATTAAGTCTCTTCAGTAATTATAATAAAACATTTAAAAGAATAAAACATAATCCAGATAATCTTTTCAGCCTAAGTGATAATGATCTGAAATGTTTTCTGAAAGATCATACTGGTTCTGTGTGGATAGGAACCTCGGGAGGAGCGATTAATATCTACAACAGATCCAATCTCAATTTTACCAAGATCTCAGAGGTTACAAAAGCAGGATTTGGTCTCAACAATGCTGCTACAAGCGCGATCCTAAAGGAAAATGATCAAAGCATCTGGGTAGGAACTTCTGGCGGAGGATTGAACTATCTTAACCTTCAAAACAAAACCTCTAATTATTTCGCAATAGATAACAATGATGAGAAAAATATTAAAAATATCATCACATCATTGGCTGCAAAAGATGCCAATACGCTTCTGTGTGGCACCTTCAATGGACTATATGAATTTAATAAAACCTCAAAAAAATTCACTCAGATTTTTCTAAATTCTGCTGAAAGAGGGGAGAGACCGATTACATCCATTCTTGTCGATGGAAGCTATATTTGGATAGGAACAGATGGCAATGGGTTAACGAAAATTCTGCCAAACGGTACAGTTTTAAACTATAAAAATGATGGGTCTGCGAATGGATTGTCCGATAATTTTGTAATGGATTTAGAAAACAGGAGCGATGGTGTTTGGATCACTACACAAAACGGGCTTAATTTTTTTGATAAGAAACTCAACAGAATTTCAAAGATTTATCGGGCAAACAATGCGAAGCCTCTGGATAATAACAGTCTGACAGTCATGTATACAGATTCAAAAAAAAGACTTTGGATTGGAGCAGATTATGATGGCCTATATTACCTCAATGAGAACAAGCAAAAGTTTTTTGCGCTTAATAAGGAAAAAGGCTTTACGGATGCCTCTGTTAAAAGTATTACCGAAGATGCCCAGGGCAATTTATGGGTAGGAGCAGAAGATTTTCTTTTTAAGATCAAAATTAAAAACGATGGAAGCAATTTGAAAGCGTCCGACTTTCAAATTACACGTTTTTCATCTGCGGACGGTCTTTCTGTAAAACAATTTTTATACAATTCTGCTGCAAAGATCAATCACAATATGATAGCTTTCGGAGCTTCCAAAGGTCTCTTGCTTTTTGATCCTCAGAAATTAATAAAAACTTCTAATAACACACCAATAGTCCTTACGAAGCTGATAGTAAATAACGAGATCGTAGAGGCAGATCAAGCAGACGGGATTTTAAAGCAGCCTATCTCTGAAACTTCGGAGATCACGATCAACTATGACCAAGGTTATATAGGATTGGAATTTACGGGTCTTAATTTTATCAATCCGCAAAAGAGTAAGTATGCCTACAAGTTGGACAATGCACTTTCTGAGGATCAATGGCATTTTATAGGTACCCAAAACAGGATCAATCTTTCCAATCTGGATCCGGGAAATTATACGTTATCCATAAAATCTACCAATGAAGACCAAAGCTGGAACAAGAATATTAAAAAACTGAAAATTGTAATACTGCCACCTTGGTATAGGACATGGTGGGCATATCTGTTGTATTTGATCATTTTTGTTGGAGCCAATTACACTGTTTATCGTTTCATAAAATACCGTCTAAAACTTAGAAGGGAAATATTTATGGAACAGGTCGAAAATGAAAGAAAAGAAGAGATTCTTACAACACAGATCAATTTTTTCACAAATATTTCACACGAGATAAGAACCCCGCTCACGCTCATCAAAGGGCCAGTGGAAGAATTGTTGTCTTATGAAAAAGATCCACAGACCAATGCTAAACTCAAAACAATAAAGCAGAATTCTGACCGTCTTCTTAAACTTGTCAACGAACTGCTGGATTTCAGGAAAGCTGAAAAGGGCTATATGAAAATCTACTGCCAAAGACAAGATGTAGTGTCCTTCTGTTTTGAAATATTTGAATCCTATAAAGGATTGGCGGCTGAAAAGAATATCGATTTCAAATTCGTACTCAACTCCAATGTCATCATTGCTTATTTTGACAAAAATCAGATGGAAAAGGTTGTTTACAACCTGCTTTCCAACGCTTTCAAATTCACTAAAAAAAATGGTAAAATAGTTTTTGCAGTGGAAAAAGGTACTCCTGATGAGAATGCTGTATTCATCAAAGTTAAAGATAACGGAATTGGCATCCCAGAGAACAATCGCACAAGTGTTTTCGAAAGATTTTTTCAAGTGGATGACAGAGGGGTACAAAATATGGGAAGCGGCGTGGGGCTGGCACTTTCGAAAAGTATTGTAGAATTGCATAAAGGTGAAATTTCTACACCGGATGAAGAAGGCACCTGGGCCAAGACTGTTTTCCTAATCAAATTGCAATTAGGTAACAAACATTTGTCCGAAGATCAGATCATTGAAAGTAATGGCGAGGATTTCCAGCAGATGATCATAGATTCTCCGACCATTGGAACCAATGATAAAATTGCATTTGCTGATTTCCCTGACAAGGATAAGAAGACTTTAATGGTTGTCGAAGACAATGAAGATGTACGCAAATTTATTGTCGATATTTTGTCCGGCGATTACAATACAGTCGAATTTGCCAACGGTAAGGAGGCCGCAAACTATTTGGAGACCGAGATCTTAGATCTTATCATCAGTGATATTATGATGCCTGAGATGGATGGCATAGAACTTTGTCGCATCGTAAAAACCAATGAAAGTACCAGTCACATACCAGTATTGCTTCTTACCGCTAAAGCATCTATAGATCATAAAATAGAAGGGCTTTCTACAGGTGCAGATGCTTATATCACTAAACCTTTTAATACGCAGGAACTTAAACTGAGTATTGCCAATTTACTGTCTGCCCAGGAGATTTTCAGAAAGAAATACAGTGGTAATTTTATAATAGACTCAGACTTGAGCAGTCTTACCACGCCCGAAGAAGCATTCATCAAAAAACTGATGCGCGTGATAGAAGAAAATCTGGAGAATTCTGAATTCGACGTCAATATGCTGGTTGATAAGATCGGTATGAGCAGAACCATACTGTACAAAAAAGTCACTGCACTTACCAACCATTCTGTGGCGAGTCTTATTAAACAGCTTAGAATGAAAAAGGCAGCTGATATTATTCTGAATACAACCCATCCAATTTCAGAAGTTGCTTTTATGGTCGGATTCAATGATCGTAAACATTTTAGCCGTGAGTTCAAAAAAGTGTACAAAGTTTCTCCTACATCTTATAAAAGTAATCCGAATTCCGGGGTATAATTGATCTACAACCTCACATATTTGTACATCTTCACCATCATTTTAGTTTTAACAAATTCAAAGCATTAAGTTAATGTATTGTTTTTCAGCACGTTGTGTTGATTCATACATTATGACCCCGCAAAAAGCATATTTATACACCCAAATAAATATGATTATCAGACATATTTGTAAAAAACAAAGCTATTAAACTAAAGAATATGAAAAAATTCGACAAGAATACTATTCCTTCCAAACACTACAATGGCAAAAAAATAGGACTCATAGCAGTTGCATTTCTACTCTCAGGGCACGTAGCTGTTCAGGCTCAGACCACTCCAAAATCTGATAAAGACACTTTGGTTGGAGCCTCCAAAGAAATAGAGCAGGTCGTGATCATTGGGTACGGCGCAAAAAAGAAAAGTGATGTCATCAGTTCTGTGGTCAAAGTCAATGCGGAGGATCTTACAAAAGTAGCTACATCGGACGTCGGTGAAATGTTACGTGGAAAGGCTGCAGGAGTGCAGGTGACACTTGCCAATGGTGCACCTGGCAGCTCATCAAATATTCAGATCCGTGGTCAGCGATCGATCTCTGGAGGAAATAATCCAATCGTCATTGCTGATGGAGTAAGGGTTGGGAGCATCAATGATGTCAATGCAAATGATATAGAATCTTTGGAGGTTTTAAAAGATGCCGCTGCACAATCCATCTATGGTGCGAGAGCATCGAATGGTGTCATACTTATTACCACAAAAAGAGGAAAAACTGGTAAAGCCAAAGTGACTTATAATGGATTTTCGGGCTTTCAAACAATCAACAGAAATTTTGATATCTACAGTGGTGAGGAATTTGCCCAATTAAAGAGAGAGGCTTTCAGAACCAACAACGCAGGCGTATACAGGCCAGACAGTGAGATTTTTTCTGCATTAGAATTGGAAAGTGTACAGACCGGGAAATATATTGACTGGGAAAAACTTATGCTCAGAACAGGTGAAACACAAAACCACGCGATCAATTTTTCATCAGGCAGTGACAAATTCAGTATATTCAGCAGTGTGAATTACATTGGAACCAAAGGTGTGATTCCCAATTCCGATTTTAACAAAACAGGAATCAGATTGAATGCTGATCAAAAAATCAGCAACACCCTGAAAGTGGGCTTGAACACTTCCTTTCAATTTTCAGAGACCAATAATCCAAATAATGAAGGCGTCATTTTAAGTTCTATTACGACATCGCCTCTTGGACGCGTTTATAACGATGATGGTTCACTCAGACTATTGCCCGGAGGTTTTGCCGAAAATAAAAATCCACTCATCGATCTATACCAGACGACCAATTTTGTACAGAACAGAAATGACATTCTCAACCTCTTTGTAGACTTTACACCTTTTAGGGGTTTTAAATATAGAATGAATGCCAGCAGAAGATCCTGGAATTACAAGAGAAAATCATATAATACGACGCAGTCCGTTGCTGGGATTGCCAATAACAACCAAGGGAGCGGCAGTATTCAATTCCAGGATGAGGTAGAATGGCAGTTGGAAAATATCTTTACCTACAATTTCAAATTGGCAGAAAAAAACCATTTCGCTGCTACCGTTGTCCAGAGTATTTCCAAAACTAACCGAAATGATTTTGAGAATGCTTCTAAAAACATCCCGAATGATATCTTAGGAATCAATGGATTGCAATCTGCATTACTCAATACACCAACCATTACAGAATATAACAGAGGAATTGTATCTGCTGTCGGACGCCTGGAGTATGATTATGATAACAAATATTATGTAACAATTGCAGGAAGAATTGATGGCTCCACAGTATTTGGTAAAAATAACAAATGGGCCTCTTTTCCGTCAGCCAATATTGGATGGAATATTCACAGGGAAAATTTTATGGAAAATTTAAATTTCCTCAATAATTTAAAACTTAGATTCAGCTACGGAAGTGTGGGCAATGAAGCCATCTCGCCTGGATTGAGTCAGAGTACAGCAGACCAGAGCAATTATGTCATAGGTGGTAATCAGGTCTCCGGATATATCCCTGGGCCAACTTTGCCCAATCCCAATTTGAAATGGGAAACTTCTACAACATTCAACTCCGCATTGGATTTTGGTTTTTTCAGAGACAGGATCACGGCAACGGTTGAGTATTACAACACAAGAACAAAAGACCTACTTGTTCAGGAGCAGTTAGATCTTTCATCCGGATACAGCAACAGGTGGAACAACCTTGGCGAAGTAGAGAACAAAGGTCTTGAAGTATCATTGAATGCGGATGTGATCAAAACTTCAGATTTTAAATTTAAAATCGGTTTAGCTTATACGAAAAACAAAAATAAGATCATCAGCTTGTATGGCAGAGATGCAGACGGTGATGGTAGGGAAGATGATGATATTCTCAACAGACGTTTCATTGGTAAGCCGATCAATGTGTACTACCAGTACGATGTCATAGGTATTTTTCAACAGGGTGAAGATATTGTGAACTCTGCGCAGCCTCTTGCTTTGCCAGGTGACATCAAGCTAAGAGATGTAAACGGCGATGGGATCATAAATGATAAAGATCGCGTGATCACATCACAGATGCCGGACTGGTATGGTACCTTATCAGTTGGATTCGAGTATAAAGGATTTGACATCAATGCAGATTTTTACACTGTGCAAGGTGTTGTGAAAAATAATCCTTTTCTATACAGCTATCTGGAAGGCGGATCCTTGAGAGGAATAAAAAATGGTATAAAGCAAGATTATTGGACGCCGGAAAATCCTGGTGGAAACTATCCAAGACCAAATGAGGGGAATGACCCGTCCAATATTTTCAATATGGGGCTTCAGGATGCTTCTTACTTCAGACTGCAAAATATCACTTGCGGTTATTCATTCAAACCTGACACAGTGGCGAAGATCGGTCTTACCAACCTCAGGATCTTTTTGACCGGTAGCAATCTATTTACCATTACAGATTATCAGTCTTACAGCCCGGAAAAAAATCCAAACGAATATCCGGAAGCGAGAACCATTGTTGCGGGAATTAAATTCGGATTTTAAAAAAAAATAATATTTAAATTTTAAGTCATTACACCATGAAAAAATTACAATGTTTATTCATTTCAATCATATCTCTGGCAGCAATTTGCATCTCCTGTGACGATTTTTTGGAAGAGCAGATCATAGATCAGGTATCTGTAGATTATATCTATACAACACCGGAAGGTCTTGATGTGGGCGTCAATGCTTTATACAACAGGATGCGACAGTATAATGCGCCTGCTGGAGATAATAGCAATCTACAGGCAAATGTGTTTTTTATGGCCGCTACAGATCTTGGCCTTCACAGAACTTGGTTTACGCCCTATGGAGCTACCACTCACACACCACAAAATTTTCCAAAGGACAAATGGGTCAATGCTTATAAAATTATAGACAGAGCTTCGGCAATTATCAGCAGTGCACGTACAGTTTCTATGGATAATAATGCTAAAAGGAAATTGGTAGCACAGGCACGCGTGATCAGAGGTGAACTTTATCTGGATCTGATAAGAATGTATGGTCATATATTATTAGATACTGTGGCAACCAATGCACAAAATATAGATGATGCAGTAATTTACAAAGCAGCTACAGAAGAAGAGATTTTCGGGGTCATCAATCAAGATCTGGATTATGCTGTTGCAAACTTGGATTGGCAGGTGCCAACAGGCAGATACGGTCAAGGAGTTGCGAGACATCTGCGTGGTAAAGCGGCGATGTGGCGCAAAGACTGGCAGAAAGCTGCAGAAGAATTTGATGCAATTATTGTCAACCCCACCCACGATTTGGTAGATATTAATCAGGTTTTCGGAGCTGATGTCAACCATAAAGAATCACTGTTTGTATACCAGCGCAACCAAAGCCTCGGACAAGGTGATGATCTTGCAGGTGGTGGTGGATTTTGGCTGGGAAGTGTTTTTACCCAAAGAATTTATGAAAAAGCATCGGGAGCATCGGCCAGTGCAGGAAATGAGATGGTTTTAGATGTTAATTACGGTGGGCAATCGTTAGGGTGGTTTTACCCTAATAATTATTTAAAATCCCTTTATGACAAGACCAATGACAAGAGGTTTTCAACTTATTACTGGCCGGATAATTATACGGCTTACATTGTTAATAATCCTGCTCACCCACGCTTTGGACAGCCTATTACGCAGCCGGAAGATAATTACAGAAGATACCACTGGAGCCTTAAAAAATATGCAGATTTCCAAACAAAGCTGGTTGGGACAGAAAACAGTTTTAAAAATTATATGTATTACCGATATGCGGAAACCTTGCTTCTTGCGTCGGAAGCGCATCATAATCTTGGAAATGATGCCTTGGCTTTATCGTACATCAATAAAGTTCGCAGAAGAGGGTATGGGCTGAATCCTAATGCAGTATCGTCATTTGATTTTACAAGCTGGACGCAGGAAACTTATCTGGAAGAATCAGCAAGGGAATTGGCCTTTGAAAATGAACGTTGGTTTTTGCTGAAGAGATTAGGCATTCTGGGTGAAAGAATTACTCTGCATTACAGAAATGGCGACAACACAAGCTCAGAAGCCTCCGATGCCATTAATAGTCTTACCCCTTGGAGAGCGCAGTATGTCAATTGCCCGGTTCCCCAAAGTCAGATCGACATTATGGGTGCTGCAGCTTCACAATTTAATATCGGATATTAGGATCATAACTTAATATTTGAATCAATCATTAATCTAAATTTTATGTTTAAAAAAAATATTACCCCGTTGCTGTTGATAGTCTTTATGTTAAATTCATTTTGCATATCGATTATGGGACAAAAAACGATTCAACACGCTTTTGCCAGAGATCATATCAACCTGAATGGTTCTTGGAAGTATATAATAGATCCGTACCAAATGGGCTACTTGGATTATAGACAAAAACCTTTCGATCAAAGTAAATCTGGAAAGGGAGGCTTTTATGACAATATTACATCCCCGGACAAAAAAACAAGAGTTGAATATAATTTTGATTTTGAGCCTTCTTTACAAGTTCCTGGTGATTGGAACTCTCAAGATCAAAGACTTCTGTTTTATGAAGGTACTGTTTGGTACAAAAGAGATTTTGTTGCAGATCCGCAAGCCAACAAGAATTACTATTTGTATTTCGCAGCGGTGAATTATGAAAGTCACGTTTATCTGAATGGCGAAAAGGTGGGCACACACAAAGGCGGATTTACGCCATTTCAATTTGATGTGACATCGAAACTAAAAAAGGGCAATAACTATGTAGTGGTGATGGTCGATAATGTGCGCAAAAAAGATGAGGTGCCAACTATTAATACAGATTGGTGGAACTATGGCGGAATCACACGTGATGTTTTATTAATAAACACACCAAAATCATACATAGAAGATTATAAAGTGCAGTTGGCTAAAAATGATGCTACTACATTAGAAGGTTTTGTAAAATTAAGTGGCAATACAGGCAAAGAGAAACTGATCATAGAAATTGCTGAACTGAAGATAAAAACCACCATTGAAACTGATGCAGATGGTTATGCGAAAATTATAATTCCTGCAAAAGATATTGCTTATTGGTCGCCGGAAAATCCTAAGCTATACGATGTCAAGATCAGTTCAAAATCAGATAAAATTAATGATAAAATTGGTTTTAGAACAATCAAAACTGTTGGAAAAGATATTTTGCTGAATAATCAATCTCTGTTTTTGAAAGGTATTTCTGTGCATGACGAAAATCCTTTGGTCGGAGGACGTTTGCGGTCGGAAGGTGATATGCGGATGATACTTGGATGGGCGAAGCAGTTGGGTTGCAATTATATCCGCTTGGCACATTACACACACAACGAAACGATGCTGCGTCTTGCAGATGAGATTGGATTATTGGTTTGGGCAGAGGTTCCTGTTTACTGGACTATCTCATGGAGCAATGCTGATACTTACAAAAACGCAGAAGATCAGTTGACCGTAGGAATCGAAAGAGATAAAAACAGAGCTTCAGTGATTATTTGGTCAGTAGGGAATGAGACGCCTATCAGTAAGGAACGTAATGTTTTTATAGGAAAATTAATTGACAAAGTTCGCAGCTTAGACGACACAAGACTTGTTGCAGCCGCACTGGAAATTGAACGTAATGGCTATGACGTAACGGTCGAAGATCCTTTAGGTGAAAAACTTGACCTTGCCAGTTTTAATGAATATGGAGGCTGGTACTGGTCTGAGCCAAAAGAATTGCCAAAATATAAATGGGAGATAAAATTCAACAAACCAGTGGTGATCTCTGAATTTGGAGCCGATGCATTAGCTGGATATCACGCAGATGAGGACACCGTCTGGAGTGAGGAGCACCAGCAGTTGTTCTATGAAAAACAATTGGAGATGCTTGAAAAAATAGATGGACTGCGGGGAATGACCCCCTGGATCCTCGTCGATTTCAAATCACCTAGACGTCAAAATCCAATTTATCAGAATTTTTGGAACAGAAAAGGTCTTATTTCGGAAACTGGAGTTAAAAAGAAAGCTTTTTATACGCTTCAGAATTATTATAAAAGTAAATCATTAAATAATAAATAAAACCTCATTCTATATGAAAAAAATATTTAGAGTACTAAGATTAAGCATGCTTTTCTTTTTAGTCTCTTGTACACACGAGGACAAAGTAGAGTTTGTTAATGGGGAAACAGGCCAAGTAGAAAATCCGGATCCATTTTCTGCTAAAAAGATAATTGCGGATATGGGACCAGGTTTTAATTTGGGTAATACCTTTGATAACGGTATCCATCCGACCAACCTGGCAGCGGTCAAACCGGTTATCGATCTGTACAAGAATGCAGGAATGAAGCATATAAGAATACCAACAACCTGGATGGATAGATTTGCATCTACTCTTGCAGATAGTAATGGCAATATCAATGTCAATCATCCAAGATTTCTGGAGCTAAAGGCAGTTATAGATTATGCACTGTCTCAGGATTTATATGTTATACTAAATACCCATCACGAGTCTTGGCTTAAGGATCATTATGATGGATCCGAGTTGTATGATAGTAAGTTTCGGACTTTGTGGACAGGTATTGCTACATATTTTAAAGATTATCCCCAAAAATTGATTTTTGAAGTTCTGAATGAGCCGGAAGGTAATTTGGGAGAAGTAGACGGAAATGGCCCGTTTCCCGAACCCACAGATGCTTTGGCTTTACAATATACTCGAAAAGTTAATCAGATCGGATATGACGCCATACGTGCAACGCGTGGCAATAATGAAAAAAGATTAATTATGGTAGGCACCAACGGTCAAGGAAATGCGCTATATATCAGTAACGTCTATCCAACTAAATCGTCTTTGCCGGGTGGCGGCAACGATGATTATTTATCCATACAGGTTCACACTTATTCTCCTTGGGCATTCTGCGGAGAGACCGGAAGTAATGCTGCTTTTCCTGGAACTGCCAGTTTTGAGACGGGCATTCAAAATGTGAAAGCACATTCGATAAAATTGAATGTTCCTGTTCATTACGGCGAATTTGGAGTAGGAAGAAGTAGCAATTCTGCGGAGAGAAATACCGATCTTGTCAGAAATTATTACCGTACAATGGCAAGAACAACGCTGGCTCAATCTATGTCATACAGTGTTTGGGATGACAGAGGTTGGTTTGCACTCATCAATACAAACGGTACATCTTTCGTAAATAATATAGTACCGTACATGTTAGAATAAAATCAAATCACATTATTATTTTCTTAATTGCTGTTTCACTATTTAATATAATTTGTGGAACAGCTTTTTTAATTTTTGGTTGGTAATACCTTTAGAGCTGTTTTCTATAGATATTGATTATTTTAATTAAGAGGGTTTTTTAGAGGTTTAAGAATCTGCGAATAATGATAATCGATTTTGATGGAGTAAGCAATGATCAAATTTTAGCTATATAAATAGAGGGTTTTAAATAGTACTGAGTTCGTAAAGAAATATTTTTTCACTATAATTATAAAATATTTTTCAATAGATATTTACAAGAATAGCAACCTAACAAGATGCCGTAAAATAACTAAAAAAACTTAATTTTTCGTTATTTAGTCATATTTGATTAGCTTTGAGGAAGTTATTATGGGTTTGATACCCTATGTCCCTCGCTTGTCCCTCAAACTTTGCTTTCTGCTTTAATCAGGGAATTCATAAGTTTTGTATCGGGAAATAAATTTGCTTTTATTTCTTTTAGTTGATTATCATTTGTTTATAGAAATTTAAAATCTTACTTGAAGCCAGATTTAAAACCATAACATTATAGTAAAGAATTTAGGAGCATTCAGTGATATCAATTAAATGACTTTCTGAACTCGATTGGTGAAAGGTTTGTTTTAGATTTAAATAATTTACTGAATGACTGTGGATAGTCGAATCCCAGATGATAGGCGATTTCTGTGGCTGTGAGATTCGTATTCAAAAGAATATTTTTAGCTCTCTGTATTATTTTTTCGTGAATGTAAAATTGGGTAGTTTGTCCTGTCGTAACTCTGAGCAGATCGCTTAAATAGTTTGCTGAGACATTTAATTTTGACGACACATAGGCAACAGTAGGCAGCCCCTGCATTTGTGGGAGATCCTCTGCGAAATACTGATCAAGTAATTTTTCTAGTTTGACCAGCAAATCGTTGTTCGATAATTTTCTGGTGATAAATTGTCGGTTATAATACCTATTAACATAATTGAGAAGCAGTTCAATATGTGAGACAATGACATCCTGACTGAAATTATCAATCGATGACATATATTCGTTCTGAATATTTTTTATAATTCCTGCAATCATCATTTCTTCATCTTCTGATAAGTGCAGTGCCTCATTCATTTCGTATTTTAAAAATCCATATTCCAGAATTTTAGAAGCTAAGGGATAAGTCTGTAAAAAATCCGGATGGAAAAGTAGCCACCAACCCTTAGGTTTGTTATTTCCTGTATCTTCCACAGAAATCAACTGTCCCGGACTGCAGAAAATCATAACGCCGTTATCAAAGTCATAAAACTGTTGTCCATATCTCATCTTTCCTTCAAAATCTTTTTTGATAAAAATAGAGTAGAATTCATTGACAAAACTACCGGGCACAGCTTGATTTGAGTGAGTTAAAGTACTCAGGTCAATTACGCTGACCAAAGGATGTTTGGGAGATGGTATTTCCAGAATGCGATGTACCTGACTGACAGAATTTACATGTTGTGGGGCATTTTTACCTTTCATAAATTGCAATTGAAGAAAAGGAGGCAGAAAATTCCGCCTCCCAAAATTAATAAATTTTTATTGATCAATACTTTCCATTCCGTGCTCATCGTATCGTGCACCAGTGTCTGTTCCCGGAGGAATGATTTCTTCGAGTCTTTTTATTTCGGAATCACTTAACTGAATGTCGGCCGAAGCATAATTTTTTTCCAGATTCGTTCTCTTAGACGTTCCCGGAATAGGAATAATCCCTTTGGAGATTACCCACGCCAATGCGATTTGCGCAGTTGTGACTTCCTTTTTGGATGCCAACCTTCCGATCTCATTAACCAGTTCAATGTTCTTTTGCAAATATTCGCCCTGAAAACGGGGAATATTTAATCTCCAGTCACCTTCAGACAGATCTTCTGCACTTTTAATGTCACCTGTAAGAAATCCCCGTCCCAATGGTGAATAAGATACAAAACCAATCCCCATGTCATTGACGGCTTTCAAGATTCCGGTGTTCTCAACTGATCTTTCAAAAAGTGAAAATTCGCTTTGAAGCGCAGATATCGGATGTACTGCATGAGCTTTTTTAATGGTGCTGACTGAAACTTCTGAAAGTCCCAAATATTTCACCTTACCTTCCTGTACCAGATCTGCCATTGCACCAATAGTTTCTTCAATGGGAACATTAGGATCCAATCTGTGAAGGTAGTACAGATCGATGCAGTCGGTTTTTAAATTTCTCAAAGAACGTTCAGCAGCTTTTTTTACATATTGTGGCGTTGCATTGATACCCCATGTCAATTCACCATTGTCATCAATTTCATGTCCGAACTTTGTTGCAATGATGTATTTATCCCGCTTGCCGTGAATTGCTTTGGCAATAAAACGTTCATTTTCCCAAGGTCCGTATTGATCTGCAGTGTCCAGAAAATTACCTCCTAATTCTAATGATCGCTCGATGGTTAACAAAGCTTCTTTTTCGTCTGCTGTTTTATAAACATCATGACCTGCAAATTTTGTCATGCCCATACATCCTAAGCCAACCTGTGAAACTTCCAGACCTTGCGATCCTAATTTTACTTTTTTCATAATACATACATTTTAATATTACAAAGTTGATCAATACAATATGCACGGTAGTGTTCTAATCTCTTGACTTTGTGTTCTAATATGGGCATTGATGATTACTATGGTTTAGGTGTGAGGCGGTTTTTTGTTAAGAAGCGCACATTCTATGATGGCGTCGATTCTTTTGATTCTCGTTTCAGAAAGTTTTGCCATTACCATCCAAAGCAGAATATTTTTTTTAGGCGTTTTACTCAGTGCACTGTAAAATTCAAAGGCCTGAGGCTCTTTTTCGAAAGCTATTTGTAAATCCGTTGGAATAATTAAGGCTTCAACATCATCAAGCAGATTCCATGATCCGTTTTTTTTGGCCTCCTGTACAGATTCTAGTCCTTGCGAAGTCATTCTGTTTTCCAACATTAGTTTTTCAATCTTATCTTTATTAATTTTAGACCACGTACCGTTTGCTTTTCTTTTACTGAAATAGTGATGAGATTTCTGGTCATCTATTTTAATTTTCTTGCTGTCAATCCAGCCAAAACATAAAGCTTCATCTACAGCATCACTCCATGAAATACTGGGAATATCACAACCTTTTTTATAAAATACAACCCAAACCGCATGCTTCATACTGCTGTTTTCAGACAGCCATTTCCTCCAGTCATTAAGCGTTTCCGGATGATAGATGTCGATTTCTGATTTCATTATTTATTTCATTAGAACCAATATAAAGCTGACAAGTATGATGCTTAACAAAAAATAACCACCACTTATTAAACTGTATAAAAATGGTTTTGGGATATTGGGATTTATGGCAATATTGGTCGTGTTTGTCACTAAATAACCAATTCCGACAATTAAAGCGAACTCCAAAGCAGTCAATAAGCTTGTTATGTTCAGAGCATATATTAAAATTGCACTTGTTACAATGTACATTATACAGCAGACAGCAGGACCAATGATATACAGAGATTTTTTCGGCAGCTCCTCGTTCTCTTTCCCCAAAGCGACTTTGTAAGCTTTGACAAACAGAAGTTGATACCATACATATCCTAGCATAAAGAATACAAAAAACGCTACCAGAATTGCAAGCCAGTTGACATTAGAAAGTTGATTTAAGATCATAATTGAGTATTTAAATTAAGTTTAATTGATTAGGTTCGATTTTGAAGCAAAAAATTACTGTTGTATCAAATGAAGAAGTGTAATTTCTGATGTTGTTCCCAATCTGAAAGGTGGTCCCCAATAACCCGTTCCCGAATTAGTATATACCCACATCTTATCACATTTTTTCAAGCCTTTTGCGAAAGGTTGAGTTAGGCTTATAAAAATATTCCACGGAAAAAACTGTCCGGCATGAGTGTGCCCGGATAATTGCAGGTCAAAGTGTGTTGAAGCTTCTTTCGCAATATTGGGTTGGTGTGCAAGCAATATCTTAAAATCTGCCTTATAATTTCCTGCTAACGATTTTTGAATGTCAGGTCCTGAACTGGGTTTTAACTCTTTCGCAGCAGGATCTATAATTCCGGCAATGAGAATAGATTTTCCTTTAAAATTTATGGTTGTATTTTCGTTCATCAAAACTTTGATACCAATGCTTTTAAAATAGCAAATCCAAAGGTCACTGTCCCGTAAGTACTCGTGATTTCCTGTAACATAGAAAACCTGAAATCTTTCGGTTAACTTTGACAATGACTGCAGATTGTGCTGATATTTTTCAAAACTGCCATCCGCGATGTCTCCTGTGAGAACAATGATGTCTGCATTTAAGTAGAGCGCTTTTTCGACAACACGATCAACATATTGCTTGTCAATCCCTGCGCCTGCGTGAAGATCACTGATCTGTAATATTGAGAAATTATGAAGTTCACCCAGAAGATCTTTTACAGGCACTTGTATATCAACCAACTCAGGACCTTTACTTGCACGTAAAAAACCGATGAGTAACAGGAAGGCAGATGAAAAAATCAGAATATACGTTCCATAGTTCGAAATAGCAAAATCTGACCAGGATGGCTTAAAATAAGAAACAGGAAAGAACAGCAAGTCTCTGATTATTATAAAAGCAAGCAATAAACTGAGCATTCCCATATCAATATGGACGATGAATCTGACAGTTCTGTCAATCTTTTCTGGTAAAACACCGTACCAGACGAGCGGATATAATAAAATCAGACCAATGCTGATCCCGGAAATGATCCACGAATAATTTCCAATCCCGGTTATTCTATATCCTAGAAAAATTAGTAAGATGATACATATTGAAATCGCTGTTACTAAAAACCAATTCATAATTGTTGTTTGATGTAAATGCAAATTTCATCTAATGCTATCGATCATTTGTATGCTAATCTCTTTTTTTTGTGTTCAGATTATTTGATGCGAAATCTGATTTTAACGTTTTGCAGTGAAGTTTTAGATATGTTTTTCGACAATTTCTCCCTGGATTCGAAAAAGAATTACTTTATCTGTTCTTCGCCTTTTTTTGTTTCAAATGTATAAATGTAATTTTCCGAAATCCATGCAATAAAACCTTCTTTTGTGATTGGATATTTATTTCCTTCATTGCAGGATTTTTCAAAATCTGTTAATAAATCAATGATTTCTCTGATAAGATTATAGTCCATTGTTGCTCTGTTATTAATTATAAAATTGTTATTGTCACTGTAAGTAACTAAGAGCCAAATTTCACAGAAATCATAAATTATTTTGTGGTTAAATCTCTGTCGTTTGTGTTCAAAAAATAAAAGAAAGTAACAGATTTTACCACTTCATCACAAATATTCTGGATGCAGGATTGATTTTCATAGTTGTTAGTTTTCAGTTTTTGATTTTAATTTTTTCATCCCAGTTTACATCAATTGGTGGTCTTAAAAATGCATTGTTCATCATCAGATCCTCCAGAATTTACGGCTAGAATCATTAATGTGTTAAATGGTTAATAATCAAATACATATACAAGAGATGGATTTGATCCACAAATTAAGCTTTAGTAATTTTGGTAGCTGTATATTTCGTAATCCCCTGTATATTGTAAAACTATAAATATATTTTCTCCGTCTGTCATTTTAAAACCAAAGTAGGTTTCGTTGTCAATGCTTGCTTTAAAACCTCCAATGCCAAATTCATAGTAGCTTCCGGTACTGTTAGGATGTTGTCCTGATAAAAAAGTATTATCGGCATTAAAGCGAATGATTGTTGAGCCGTTAACCTCTTTATAAGTAGTTCCCTTTACCGAAGAAAATTTAGATAAAGGCAAGATGCCAGCACCATCTCCTAACTTATCATTGGGATGGTTGATGTCGTAATATTTGGCAGATTTCACCAGTACAGTACCATCATTGTTTTTCTCCAGTTCGAAGGTGTACATTACCGATCCATTATTGTTGAGGTCTATTGAAAGGATGTTATTTTCTACTTTCACATTTTGTACGATTCTTCGGTTGTTAACACCATCTATCGTCGCATTAATGGTATTTCCTGCCTTCTCAAAATACATAAAACGCAGGTATGGATCTCCTCCTCCGTCAAATTGGAGTGCCCAATACATTTGATGCCCCAGCAGATCTTCTGCAGAGACATTGGTATTGATAGTTTCAGGTTCATTATTTTCTCTGTTACAAGCTGGTAAGCTTAAAATGAGTATTAAAAAAGAAATTAATTTTAATATTTTCATAACGTTGATGTTTTTGTGAGTTATATATTCTGATTTATGAGATCAATTCTGCTTATTTTTGGGTTTGTGTCACAAAAATCCCACTTGCAACTGCGGTATCAGAACCGTCTGTGAGATTTTGCGCTTGCCCGTTTTTCCAAACTTTTGCAATAGTAGTATTATTGCTTTCATAGCCGCATAAGTAGACATCAGTACCTATTACGAACATAGAAGTTACTTCTCCCTGATTGTTGTCGGACGAGATGGTGACTGCAGTATTATTTTTCCAGAATGCGGGCTTTACCACGCCATTTTTAATATCGTACCCGGCTGCATAAACATCGCTTCCTGCAACAAAAATCGCTCTGCCATAGTAATTGCCTGCCGTGCTTGGCAGTGTAGTTGCAACTCCGTTTTTCCATATTCTTGCCACGGTTTGGGTGCCAATATTTTCGGTACCAGTTGCATAAACATCGCTACCACTTACATATACAGCATTGATGCCTGCATTTTTGATCCCGGCCGAGAGTGAGGTAGAATTTCCGTTCTTCCAAATTTTGGCGACAGAAATATTGCCATTTGATTCAAAACCCCCTGCATAAAAATCGTTTCCGGAGATGAAAACCGAATTTGCTCTCGCACTGTACACGCCATTGGTAAGACTTACTGCCAAACCATTTTCCCAAATTATGGCTCTTGTAGGACCTCCAAAAGCAGGAGATTCGTATCCAGCAACATATACTTTGTTACCATTAACTGCGACAGATGTAGCGATAGATTGGTTATTGCTGCCATTAGAAAGGTCTGATGCAACTCCGTTTTTCCATAATCTTGCTTTAGTTGCACCGTTGATACTTTCATAGCCCACAACATACACATCGCTACCGGATACATAAACTGAATTTGCACTGGTCATTTTATCTGTGGTAGAAAGATGGGTGGCAATGCCGTTTTTCCAGAGTGTTGCCACTGCGTTACCATTTCTTACTTCATAACCAGCAACATATACATCGGTTATTATTTCCTTAGTTTCAATATAGTCATCTTTTCGGCAGGCTGTTATATTCAATGCTATTACTAAAAGCGTTATTATTCTTAATGTTTTCATAGTCTTAAAAATTAATGGTCAATTTTTACTGTTTTATATTTGGATATTCCTAATTATCCGAAATAGGATAAATTAAATAGTGATTATTCTTTCCATCACTATGGTTTTAGTTTTTTGAGGGCAGCATCTATGTCGATAGGAGGACCTACAAAAGCGTTATTTTTCATTAAATCTGTCAAAACTTCCGGTTCAAAGTTTTCCCGAAGCATATCATCATTCATATATCCGATTTTTGAAAATACCTGATAAAATTTTTCCAAACTCGGCGAAATTGGTTGATGGATGATCAGAAGTTCACCGGGATTATTGTCATAAGGATTGGAATAGGTATGTGCCGTACCTCTTGGTACAAATACAGTATCTCCCTTTTTGCCCATAAAAATTTCTTCATTAATCTGAAACAAAAATGCTCCGGAAATCACGTAAAAAATCTCGTCATCCTGATGATGGATATGCAAACCGGGGCCTCCTTTTTCCAGGTTAGATCTTTCTACATCCGCACCAATATATAGTTGATTTTCCGTGTCTTTTGAAGAGATGATACAACGTCCGAAATTGGCTTCCGATTTTGTGTCTTTCCCGAAGTAACGGCTTTCAGAAGCCCGTACAAATAGTGATTTTCCCATTTTTTTTCTTAAGGCAAAATCTGTCCATTTAGCAAACGACAATATCGGAAGTGCAAGCAGAGAAGTTGTTAAAAAATTACGTCTTTTCATTTTCTATAGTTTGTAATTAATCAATTAAAACAGGTCGGGTCCTGTCGTACACCGTAATGGTTTTTTCTGTCTTACCATCGCTGGCTTTTATGACGAAGCTTTCTTCAAAGCCTACATTGGTAAGATCAATATTTTCAATCTTCCAGATGCCGTAGCGATCGGACTTTAAAGAATAAGTACGGTTGAGTCTTTTTAACGGCCCTTCGCCTTTGGTAATTTTAGTTCCATTATTATTGTTGGTTTTGTAATAAGTACTAATGATGGTTAGCTTTATCACGGCGTTGGGTTCGGAACCTCCATATATTTTGTGTGCACCCCGGACTTTTTGATTGTTTTTAGGGTATGCAATCGTGACTTCTTTCTGTTTCTTGCTTTGGCTTTTGACTTCGTTACTCGTAATGAGGAATAAAAAAGCGCCACATAAGATGATGATATTCTTCATAATCATTTTAATTTTTGTTTTATGAGATGAAAAGCTTTCACCCAATCATTGTCCGCTATTTTATTGGTGGAAACATCGTCCTGAAATGTTGTTTTGGTGACATAAAATACACGTTCCACAACTTTAAAATACAACTGCAATGAGGGCAAATAGTAAATACGGGGAGCATTCATTTCTGTGGATGAAAATTTTCTGGGAATGATTTTATAGGTGTTGATCAATTTTCCTTTACGAAAATGTTTTAATCCTTCTTCTGGAGAAATTTCAATCTGGTCATCATATTCAAAACCCTTCAATTCCTTCGCTTCGTTTTTAGAAATATAAAACAATGTATTTTCTATATTCTCCAGTTTTCTATTTGGTTGTTTAGGCATTCCGAAATCGCCTGCGGTATAGCCATCCGCTACAAATTTGTCTACTCCTCTTCCAATTCCAAATCGTGCGACTTGTTTACAATGGCCGTCATAGAAGATTCGACCATTATAACAATCCATACAGCGTCTATCGCTTTTTATAGAAAATTCATAGACCGTTCTGTTTCCGCTCAGCGCAATCACTCTTTCAAATTTTATCTTGCTGAGGCTACCCACATTTTCTTTTTCAATTTCTTTTAAACAATCTGGAAGTTCCTGCGCTTGATAAAAATTGGCAATCAGGAAGAATATCAGGTTAATTAATATTAGCTTTTTCATTAGATGGCTTTGGTTTTCATTCGGGAAACTTGGATGGTTTTAAAGTGCACCGGTTGCCCTTTTTCATTGATTAGACTAGCAGTTATAGTGTACGTATTTGCCCAGTAGGAATAGTCATTTGATTTTTTAATCAGCTTGATTTCGTCTGTGATCCACATTTTCATTAAGGAATTGTAACGTACATTGTAAGTTCCCCACAGCGCATTGTTGACTGTGGTGGTATTTTTATCAATCGTCGGGATTGGAAATATTGGACCTATATTGCCAATTTTTATTTCCGATTTGGATTTGTAACCGGAAAATCGAACTTCCACTCGTACCAGCGCGCCTTCTGGAGCTTCTCCGCTAATGTAAAACCCATCATTGCCCACGTTTTTGTTATCAAAGGGTGAAATGATTTTGAAATTGGAAATAACACCGCCTTTGATAAGAGGTTCATCTTTTTGTGGTTGTCCTGAGGATTCATTCGTATCGTCTTTTTTTGCGGGAATCTTCACCGGGACGGTTTTAAGAAATAATTTTGGGGAAGTTTTGTATTCGATATTTTTACTTTCATAATATTTTGACCCTGATTTTTGAGAAACAAAGGCAAATATTTTGGTATTAATAGCTTTCGGGTCAAACAAAACCTGGATTGCCGGGCTCTGCCAAATGCCTTTTTCATCTGCTTTGATGCTGAAATCCTGTGGATCGTGCTCTTTTGTGCTTATCCGTAAGGTGGGTTTGCCTGATGGATTTGCAGGAAAATTATAGATAGGAGAAACCCTCAGATTGATGTAAGAATTGGGTTCTGCCTTTCCCATTATTACAAACGGTCCGTCGATTACAGAACCAGCCGTTGGAAAGGTAATAGCAGGTTTGTATTCTATTGCCTGACCGCTCGGTTTCGGTTTTCTTTTTAGTTTATCACCCAATTGGGCATTAACATTTACACTAAATATAATTATAAGAATTAATGAAAGTAATGCTTTGGATAGATTGAAAATATTTGTTTTCATAATGAAATTTTTTAAGATTACTTAATGATTATCTTTTTTTTAGCTGGCGTTTTCGGTGGAATGGGTTGAGGATTGAGAATGACTTTGTCCTTCGGATGTACGATGATTGGACCACTTGTAATATCCTTAGGTGTTTTCCAACTTTTGTAATCGTCTATGTCTATAGCCGCATTCCACAGTGCAGATTTTCTGCCTTGGTAGAGTTGATAGATAAATAATGAATATTCTGTTTTTCCTTTAACAAGCTTTACATTGGGTTTATGGTAAGGCAAAGGTTCTACATAGAGGTTCTTAAATTGCCAATTTCCGTAGAGGGCAAGATTCACTTTTGTGATGCTTTTATTTACGTATTGTGTCGGGTCACCTTCTCTGTAATAGGTTACTTGAAATTCACTCACAATCTCCGACTGAGGTGACCATACACTATTGCGTATTTCCGAAAATGCTATTCCTTTGATATCGAATGGCATTGGAGTCGTCATTCTTCTTCCGGAAGGCTGTCCTACAACTTCTGGGGTTGTAAGGTCTTGTGCTTGCAAAACTTGACTGATATTTATGATTAGAAGTAAACTGATTCGTAGTATGCTCCCAAAATATCCATTGAAAAAAAAGTTCGTTTTCATAAGGATTGTATTTTATTGTTTGGTAAAAGTGCCTGCAGATACTCCTGAAAAAAGTCTGGAACCCTCCAGTTTTCCATCTACTAACACCCATAGTGTACGCTTTCCAGCCGTAACTGAAAGAGCACCAATGTTTTTTATTATTTCATAGGAGGTATTTGGTTCAGGCAGATTAAGCGAACCCTCAGAAAAATGAGTATTTGTAAATTTTAATTTGGAATATAGTAAAAGATTGCTTCCGTCTTTCCTCCAACTACCAGAATAGGTGTTACCATTTAGCTGATTTGTTGAGGGGATTTTAACCAACTTGTTGATATAATCTTCGGAATTTGAAGCTGAAATAATTGATCCGTTTTCAATTTTAAATTCTTTATTACTCGTTATATTGGAGAATGTTTTTAAAACGCCATCCTGAAAAGTAAATGTATTTTTTATCACTAAGAAGGCTGAATAATCCATAGATACACCTTCAGCATCCTTTTCAAAAGTTTGGATATAGTGTATATTAGAGTTTTTTTTAGACAATGATACGATTACATATTGCGTAATATCAAATGGTTCTTCAACAACTTCTGGTTCGTTATTGTCTCTTCCGCAAGACATTAAACCAATCATCAGCAGTAATAACGAAATTATTTTAAGTGTTTTCATAATGCTTTTATTTTTAAAAAGAAACAACAAAAAGGAAATCTTGAGGCTTCCGTCGATATGATGAAAAGTTGTTGCTTATTCCGCCTGCTGAAAAACAATGCTCAAATCTCCGGTGTAGTAGTAAGCCGCCATTTGTTCGGGAAAAATTTGTGCTGTCCCATTCCGCCAATGGTAGCCGGTGATTGTAATATTTCCAGCATCTATGGGATAAACTGTATTAGTCCCATCGGTTTTCTGTCTGAAATAATAAACGTTTCCGCTGTACGTGATTAAATATTCTGTGTCCGGATTGACGGTCATTGGGTCTATCGCTGACCTCACTTCTGTATTTGCAGTAGTAACTGGGATGTAAAAAGTTCTAAGAATGCCTTTTGTGGAAACGTCCCATATCGTAACTCTCACATTAGCCGCATTGTCCGGGATTTTAAAAGTAACTGCGTTGATTTTTCCCTTTACTTTCGCTTTGAACTTGTAACCCAATTCATAAGTGACGGAATCGATAAATGGGGTAGTTTTTTGATTAAATCCCGATTTCTCCAGATAAAGCGCAAGAGGATTTTCTTCAGGATATGTTTTCAGGTTGTCGTTATCATCTTCCTTTCTGCAAGTGATTAATCCAGTGATAAGAAGTAATAACAAAATTATTTTAAGTGTTTTCATAATGGTATTTTTTAATTATTCGGATTGATTATTTTGTTAAGAAATTCTAAAGTGAATTCGAATTCTTAACTAAACTTAGTCAGGTTTTTGTCTACATAGTAAGACATTGATTAGAAGCATTATCAGAATGAGTGAAGCAGGAATTTTTTTATTTTAATCTCTTCACTGCAAGTCCGTTTATTCCCTGGTTTCTCATTTTACAAGTATCCTCAATCACAGAAAACCGCAAAGAGTCCTTAGCGAAAAATGCGATTTTATATTTCCCTTCGTATTGCTCATTACAAAGGGAATCGGAGATGGTCATAACGTCTCCGTCGATCTTATATTTACCAGTTACAAATAATTTTCCGTCGGTAAATCCTTCATAATGATTGTCTGCATCAAAATGCGCTTTCAAAACATACGGTTTTCCATTATGGCTGAGATGAGCATCCCAATCACCAATTACAGTAGTATCGGTTTTGGAATTATTATTCTGACAAGACATCAACAAACAAGTTGCAATAAGGCTAAAAATTAAAGTTTTCATAATTGTAAGATTTAAAAAGTTATTGGATATTTCTTTATTTCGATAGTCCAAAGCTACATCCAGAGACAAAAAAAAGCATTTGCTAATGTTGCAAATGCTTTTGATAATGTGCGTCTAAACGAATGATTATGATGTGTTTTGATTTTGTTGCATATTAATTTGAATTTGTTGCCAATGAAAAATCTTAAGGCACCAAATCAAGCGCTGCAACATCAAAAAGATATTTGAAAATCTAGAAATTTTGGGATTTGTGCTCAATTCTAACATATTCCAGAACTACTCTTTGCCAACAACACTTGGTGGATAGCCAAAATGTTTTGCGAAACTGGTAGAAAAATTTGCAGGATTGCCGTAGCCCACCATAAAACCTACTTCTGCAATAGAGCCTGCCTTTCTTTCCAATAGTTCGTGTGCCTTTTGCATACGAATGCTGCGCAAAAGCTCGCCTGGACTTTGATTGATCAATGCTTTGAGTTTTCGGTGGAGTTGTGTTCTGCTAAGGCCAACCTCGCTTCCCAAAGATTCTGCACTTAGCTGCACATCATCAATTCGATCATTAATAATGTCTTTTATTTTTGATAGAAAGGACTGTTCAATGGATGGTAATTCGGAAATTTCGTTTAGCCAACCTTTATTTTGAGAAAATTTCGATCTTAATTTTTGACGCGTCGTAATGAGATTTTCGATGATAGCTATCAATTCTGTTTTATCAAACGGTTTTGCAAGATATGCGTCTGCACCGGATTTTATCCCATGGATCTTGCTGTCCTGATCGGTTTTTGCCGTTAGCATAACAATCGGAATGTGACTTGTGCGCTCATCATTTTTGAGGGTATCGCAAAGTTCATATCCGTTTTTTTTGGGCATCATAAGATCGGTGATCACCAGATCGGGTATTGTATCTTGGGCTATTTGTATTCCTTCTTCGCCGTTACTGGTTGATAGGACTTGATAGTTTTTCTTTAATGTAATTTCTATAAATTCACGAAGTTGCTCATTGTCTTCCGCTATTAAAATGGTTTCTTTGGCTTGCACATTTTTTTCATCGGCAATTAATTCGATCCTGCTGTCGTTGTCGTATATTTCTGGTAAAGAGGATGTGACCGTTTCTTCATAATTTTTATCCGTAGAGAGATAGGGTAGCGTTACAGTAAAAGTGGAGCCCATATTCTCTTCGCTATTTACCTCAATGCTTCCTTCTAACAGTTCCACCAATTCCTTCACTAAGGCTAATCCGATGCCTGCACCTTCTCTATCACGAGAATCTGAAGCATCTACCTGATAAAAACGATCAAAAATATAGGGCAGCTTTTCTTTTTTAATACCAATTCCTTTATCAATGACTTTAATTCCAACATAATTTTCATTCAATTTTTGGAATATGACTTTAACAGAACCATCCTTCTCACTGAATTTTATTGCATTGGAAACCAAATTCTGTACAATTTTTTCAAGCTTGTCAAGATCCGTCTGTACCCAAAGTTCCTGTGGCTCAGTTTCAAATTTCAGTTCAAGATGATGGTGGTCGGCTAAAGAACCAAATTGCTTCACATGCAATTCCAACCATTTCACGATGTCGATATTTTGATAATCCACCTTCATTTGCCCGCTTTCGAGACGGCTCAGATCCAAAAGTTGATTTATGAGTTGCAAAAGACGCTCACTGTTTTTCAGGATATATTTGGCATACTGTTGTGCCATTTCCTTGTCTGGATTTTGCAGCAGTTCTTTCGCAGGATTAATGATCAGTGTCAGCGGTGTCTTGAATTCGTGCGTCAGGTTTATAAAAAATCTGGATTTGGCAGCATCCATCTCCTGCAATTTTTCTGCCTGATCCCGAACTTGCGCCGTTCTTTGTAAAACTGTTTTTTCCAGATGATCCGCCTGCTCGGAGATCAGTCTGATCTTTTCCTGTTCCTTCTCTATATTTTCTTCGGACAGCTTTTTGTTTTCTACCAATTGAACAGCAAGATTTCTGTTGGTTGCAGCGATATCTATCGCCAGATAAATCGAAAACATGAGAGGCATTAAAAGATTGCCCCAACCAAACAAAACCATCACTTGCTGCAGGGTAAACCATCCAAGCTGGTTAGAACCTCCTACAGTTCCCATTACTACAAATATGAACATCCCGACAAGAAGCAACCACAATTTTTTGTTTCCGTTTTTGATGGCTTTGAGTAAGAAAAATACCGCATCAGTAAAGAAAACAAGCAAGAATATATTTTGATGCCAATTCTGCAACCACCCTAATTTGCTGTCATTCCACGCATCATACCAATTAATTATAAGATAAACCGCGATTGGTACTGATGCCAAAAGCATAACAATGGTTCGCTTGATAGGTAATTTGCCAAAAGCCGCATAGTATAAAAATAAAAATCCAAACGTGAGATGAAGCGTAACAAATCCCATAAAGATCTTACAATAAAAGGCCTGCTGAGCCGGACTTGTAGTAACAAAGGTTTGATAACGTGAATACAAACCAATGGCTACGCAAGCAACAAAGAGAACATAGTAAAGGTTGATCTTTTGTTTTGGATAAAAGATAAAGATCAATAGGTGTAAAATAATTAAAATACACGCGGCAGCAACGCTCATCAGCAGTTGATCCATTACAAACTTGTCTGCTTTTTGCTTCGCATTCATTGTTTGAAAATCCTGCAAACTAGCCTGAAATCCATAAAAGTTGGGAAATGCTGCATTAAAATTGCAATACCTGATTGCGATAAGATGGGTAGTGGTATCTGTAATTGCTAGTGGAATGCTCAGGTATGGTTGCCGTGTCGCCTGCATGCTTTTTTCTGAATAACCAACTTTTCCGATGTTCATTATTTTCTTCCCGTCCAGATAGACTTCTGATGCACCATCGTGGTTGATTGACAATCCCCAGGTATCAGTTAAATTGGCTTCTGATTTTTTAACCTTAATTCTAAACCAGCCAATTCCCGTCCAGCCTTTTGGCATTGGCGCCCCGCGGTATTTATCTTTCCCGAAATTGGTATTGGAAATAATTTGCCACGACTCATCAGAAAATGCTGGACTCGCAAATTCTACTTGATCTCCTAGATGGAACCTCCAGTGGGATTTTTGTAAGCGGATTGGTTTTTCAATTTGTTGGTCTGTAAGGATAACAGTCGGAGATTGGCCAAACAGAAAGACTTGTACTAAAGAAAACAGTACAATATATATGTTTTTAAAAATCCTAAATTTCACCATTTGAGCTTTATCAACAACTAAGTTGACTTAGCTAAAATAATTTATTTTTTTTTAAGAATGTTTAAATTTTATAAAAATTATTTTTTCCAACCACTCCTCACTTTTTACATCTTAGAAGAATAGAACTCCATAGTAGTTCAGTATTATACAATATTTTAATGACAAAGTAATGGATAAGAAATATTAAACTCTGTTGTGCATAAATTCTACTGGAAGACGCTGTAGTGGAATTTTTTAAAACTCTAAGAATCAAACTTTTCTATCAAAATAAATATGAAAATAGACATCACTCCAAAACTCCGTGTTTTGATATATCGAAATATTTCAGACATAAAGTTTGGTAATTTATATTAAACCGATAATCGATTTATTTCCGATTAATTGTTTCAATCATTTTCAACTCACTCAAACTCGCTGATAATTTAAACACCAACCAATATATTCTGAATCTTAGTCGAAACATCATCCATATCAAATGGTTTGGCAATAAATCCATTGGCGCCTGCATTATTCGCGATTTCATTACCATCAACGCTGGCGGAAAGGATGATCACCGGCAGATGTTCCAGTTCTTTTGTTCCTCTGATGGTTCTTAATAATTGGTCGCCCGACAGTACTGGCATCCACAGATCCATTAATAGCAGATCTGGTAGGGTATTGTTGATCTCTTTAATGAGATTGGTGCTGTTGCTTTCTGTAAAAACAGTGTAGCCCTCTATCTCAAGCATCATTTCCAGCACTTCCAGAATGCCGGGATCATCATCGCAGATCATTATTTTTTTATTATTCATCTTTTAGTTTTGCATAATTGGCAGCGTGAAATTGAATGTAGATCCTGAACCTATTTCACTTTCCACCCAAAGTGTGCCGTTGTGGTTGGCTATGATTTCATAGCAGATATAAAGGCCAATGCCCATACCGGGGAATTTTTTCTGAATATCCCGGGCCCTGAAGAATCTTTCAAAAATCTTTGTCTGATCCTGTTGGCTGATGCCCATACCATAATCGGTAATGGAAACCTTCACAAAACTACCAACCCTGTTACAGTAAACATCAATTTTATCAGTACCTGGTGAATATTTGATCGCATTGGAAACCAGATTGTTGATGACCTGTGAGATTTGCAGTTCATCGCCAAGAATGGTTGCTTTTGTATCGCTGCTGATGCTGATGTTGTATTCTGGGGTTGCGATTGCGAGATTTTCGACAGTATCGCGAATTAACCTGTCAATCTGAAAGGGTTCTTTATGAATTTCAATATTTCCTGACTGGATTTTGGATGTGTCTAAAAGTTCTCCTATCAAATTGTTAAGACGGTCAACATACATCGAAACTTTCCCCAGTGTTGATACAAATTTGTCCGATGAATTCTCAGGAACCATTCTTTCCAGAAGCTGGACAAATCCTTTTATGGTCGTCAATGGTGTTTTTAGTTCGTGGCTGGCAATCGAGAGGAAATCATCTTTGCGGCGGTCAATCTCCTTTTTATCGGTAATATCTTCAATCGCGATTAAAATGCGGTCTTTGTATTGGCCTTCAAATTCTACACGATATGCATTCACTAGCATAATTTTCTTTCCAATGTAAGGAAAATCGTGCTCCACTTCAAAATCGATCACCGGATTATTCGTTGGTAATATTTTGGTTAATAAAACCTTCAGTGCCTCAATATCCCACTGGTGATTTCCAAGTTCAAATAATATTTTTCCAACTGTATCTTCCGCTGTTACCTTAAATGAATTTAAAAAATGGGTATTCGCGCTAAGCACCTTGTAATCGGCATCTAATACCAAAAGACTTTCTCGTACAGTCTGAATAATACTTGAAAGAAAAGCTTCGTTGTCGTGCAATTCTCTGGTTCGCTCTTCTATTTTCTTCTCTACAGATGCTTTTTCTTCGCGCAGCTCGGTTTCATATTTTTTACGGTCTGTAATATCATTCTGAACGCCGATGAAATGAGTGACATTGTTGTCCTGATTTTTTACAGGAGAAATAGTTAATTCATTCCAAAACAGAGTTCCATTTTTTCTGTAGTTTCGGATTTCCAGTTTGCATTCTTTTCCATTTTTCACAGCATCTTTTATTCTCTGTCTTTCTGGTTGTGATCTGTCCTGCGCTTGCAGAAAACGGCAATTGTGGCCAATAATTTCGTTATGAGAATAGCCTGTAATATCTTCAAAGGCTTTGTTGCAATAGATGATGGGATTGTCAGGTTGCCTGTTATCAGTGATGATAATGCCTGATTTTGCTGAGTTTAGCGCCTGCAGATAAATGTTATTATTCAAATCATCATTTAACGCGTCGCTGTCAAAATATGTTTCCAATGTTGACTGTTTTATTTTTATAATAGTCAGCGAAATTAAATTATTTCACCGTTTGATCTTTTCTTCGAGAAAATCAACTAAAATTATGCCCTTAAATTAAATATGAAATATTAAAGTCAGATCTTTAGCACAAATGCTCTTTTCATACCTTCTAAAAACAAAAATAATTATTTTTTATTTTAATGAATTGTATCACAGCTTTTTTATAATGATCTGTCTAAAATAAAATCATTCAAATTAAAATTTAGAAAAATTAGAAATTGAGCTTTTTTTATAATTTAATTAACATCTTTTATGATGGTGCAATCTTTCGATTTTTTCTACATTTGCAACGGAAATTTTTTTAAAAGGTTTTCATGGTTATTAGTTTTTATCCCCATTCATTTGGGGATTTTTTGTTTTTAACTGATAAATAATCTTTTATCAGTCTAATGACGATTGTTTTTTTCTGACAAATTCCTGCACCAGAAGTTTTGCCTGTGTTGGTCTTTTTTTCTCATCAACTTTCAATCTGTTGTACATTCCTGTCTTTACGATCACCAAATTTTCTTCCGGAATGATAATGATAAACTGTCCGAGGAATCCGTAAAAGAAACGATAATTGACGTCGTCATCATCATCTGCCCAGATTGTGTAGCAGAAAGCGGTGTTCTGTTTGGTAGGTGTCAGCATTCGTTTGCAAAATTCTTGATCTATCAGCTGTTTCCCTTCCCAGTTTCCGTTTTGCAAAATCAGCTGACCGATCCTTGCAAAATCTCTTGTGGTAGCGTGGATGCAGCAAAACGCTTTTTCCATACTTTTTTCATCGGTGCTCCATTTTGCAGATGATTCCATTTTCAGAGGTTTCCAGATCTTTTCTGAGAGGTAGTCTGCGAGATTTTTGCCTGTTGCTTTGATCAGGACCAGACCGATAAGTTGTGCTGCAACACTTTGGTATTCGTATTTTTCGCCGGGCATTTCTTTGACTTCGACACCCAGTGCCTGCGCAGCAAGATCATCTACAAAGTATTGTTCTGAGTTGGGTGCGAAAGGATGATGATATTCCTCTTCCCAGTCCAATCCGGCCTGCATCGTCATCAGATGTTTCAAAGTGAGATGCTTTCCATAATGGCTTTCATTGTATTGCGGGAAAAATGAAGAGATGAGCGCATCTTCAGAATCCAAATAACCATCGGCAATAGCGCAGCCTACAAGAATAGAAAGTATTCCTTTTGCCATAGAAAAAGAATTGATAAGCGAACTAGCATTGTGATCTTTCCAGTATTGTTCGAGGACAATTTTACCATCTTGAATCACTAACAGCGAGGAAGCTCTGGTTTTTTTGAGATCTTTTGTAAGGCGCTCAGACAGGATTTTTTGATTGTAATTTGATGCTGTTTTCCATTTTTCCGGTAAAGATTTCTGGACAACGTGGTAGGGGAATTTCTCAGCATCATCGGTGGAAGGTGTCAGTGATCCTTCTTTTAAATTGATTCCAATGGCTTTGAACAGATAGCTGTAACGTGAGAGATAAATTACTGCTGTTGCGGCAGTTCCGGCTAAAAAAATGGCTAATACTTTTTTCATCAAAATAAATGTATTTTATATAATGTTTGTATTTCACTTTATCAAAAAGGATGCTATTGGTTTTTGAATAAGGAGATTTTTTATTTCATTAAAACGGCGTATTTATAAGTTGACGATAAATTATATGAAGCGATAATTATTTTTAGCATACAATTTGCAGAGTGAAATTTATCTGATGATTTTATAAATAAATGGCACAAATGATTGCGTTGTATCATTGCATTAAGCGAAACTGATATTAATTTTTTATCGATAGTAGTTTACTCTTGTTTTATCCATTTTTTAATAAGCCGTTAGTACCAGGAATGGAGCAGCAATAATTAGAGTAATAAGCAATGTCCCAAAAGAATAGCCAAATAATAACTGACACGGATCTGTATTTGTTAATCAAGAAAAAAGATAAAGCAGGTTTTCAATATATGTATTCAAGATACAGCTGTACATTATACGGATTGGCTTTGAAATCTGTAGAGTCAAAAGAACAGGCTGAGGAAATTGTAGAACTTACTTTCCTGAAAATCTGGAATTCCATCGACCTTTTTATCAATCAAAAATCGTCGATGAATGTCTGGATAATACAAAATCTTATCTGCACCGTAAAGGAATTTCTCGCTTCCAAAAATATCAGTTATGATTTGAAAACGAGCAATTTCCCCTCTTTTAATTTTGAAATAACGGAGGAAAAGTCGGACAGCTACCAATCGCCGGATTTGAATACACTAACTTTAAACATTCTCTGAAATGAAAAATATTCTCACGAGTTGTTTGATTCTGGGAGTTATCTCCTGCAATTCTCCAAAAGCAGAAGATTTCAGGGAAAAAATTGACGGGCAGGAACGTGTGGCTTTCCATATTGTCGCAGGCAAAGATGGTTATGAATCCAGGAAACTAAAAAGTCTTTTGGATGAAGACTATGATGGCGCCTTAAAAGCTGTGGACCGAAAATCTAAGGCTTTTGATAAGATTATTTTCGATATTAAAAAAATGCAGACGCTGAATGTTGACGAGGCTTCAGCTTTGAAAGGCGCTGCGATCAACTATTACGAGGCTCTCAAAAAACTCCACGCTTATGACAGGAAGGAGATCATTCAGCAGTTAAAAACTAAGAATGTAGATTCCAGTCAATTGCCATCAGAACAAAAAACGTTACTCAATATCTATCGCGAAAAGAAATCATTTTACGAGGACGTTTACGAGCGGGAATCATTATATAGTGAGGCAAAACGGAAATTTGATGAAGCGAATGGTTTATAATTCTGTAAATCTTTAAATTTATTTCACATAGAAAATCGGAATGTGATTTAAACGAACCAATTTATATTTTTTTCAATGCTGATGATTTATGTACAGCCGTTTTCCCGGTTTTCTCACTCATCACTTCATATTGCGGATTTTCCTCAGAAGCTCGTCGCTGTTTTTCCATAAACATAAAATCAGCGGTATGTATTTTTGTAATGATCCCGTGCGTTTCGCCGTACCGAAATTTCCATTGCACTCTGTCTCCTTTTTTTAGCATTATCTTAAATTTTAGCGGTAAACAATTATATAACCAAAATGATTTGATGATTCACAGATCTCCAAATATCATACCTTCAAATAATCGAAATCAAAACTCATAAGCACGATTTTATATTTACCTTAATAATAATCGTTTATTGTTTGCATAAAAATATTTGATAATATTTTAGGAAATGATTGAAGTCATAAGAAAAGGGTCTTTGTTTTGCTAATTTCGTTTTGTAGCATCTGGAAAATCAAATGCTGTCCTAAAGATTATTTAATTTATGATTCTAAAATCATCGCAGATAGGTGTCAGTTCTGATGAGCTGTCCGTTAGATCGCTTATTTTTTTTATTGTTGAACTTCAAAACTTACTCAATTATATTGGAAGCCGTATGCTGAAGAATGACGAAACGATTTCTGTTGCAGAAAGTGTGACTTCGGGATTTTTACAGTTTTCATTTTCGCAGATGAAAGATTCGTCGAAGTTTTTCACGGGTGGAATGACGGTTTACAGCCAGGAAGAGAAATCAAGACTTCTAAATGTTGATCCTCAGGAAGCACAGGAAGCGAATGGCGTATCTTCTCTCATTGCAGAAACGATGGCGCTGAATGTCGCTAAACTGTATAAAACCGACTGGTCCATTGCAGTAACAGGTTATGCGACGCCGGTGGAGGAATCAAAAGGAAAACTCTACGCTTATTTTTCAATCACCTATAAAGGAAACGTGATTCTATCAGAGCGATTGGATTTGCATTCCAGGACAAAAGCTGTGAACGCTCAGCTTTACTACACTGAATTCATTCTTGGATGCTTCAAACTGGAACTGGACAAGTTAAAGCAGGAACGGATTGTGAGCAAGTAAATCTCGGCATTGCTTCAATCAACTTAATTTTTAACACAGAAATTTTAAAGTATCAAACAATAAATCCCGCAATGAAAATTCATACGGGATTCTGTAAAACATAGATTTGATTATGAATAGGTAAAATTTGGTTTCCTGATAAGTATATTTTTGATTGTAAATATTGATTAAAAATTAAACTACTTTATCGCCATTACAATTCGGCTGGCGGCTGTATCACAAAAATCCAAACCAGAATAATCGGGATTGAGTCCGCCAATGAATGGTACTGCCATTATAAAAAGATTGTCCACAGCCTGTCCGTATGTGTCGAGCGACTGAAAATAATCATTGATTTCCAAACCGTGAACTTTCATATAATAATTATCGTTTTGCCCTTTTATTACTGAGACTTCACTGTTTTCCTGTAGTTCTAAAGCATTACTGTTTTCCTTAAAATTAAGATACGCAGCGCTGACCAACTCACTTGATCTTAAACTAGCAAAAGGTAAATCTGATACTTCCAAAGGCTGTTGTCCGACCGCATCGATGTACAACTGATAATGTTTCTGAAATTGTTCATTTTCCGCTGATTTGTAGTGATAAATTCCTCCGGCCTCTGTATGCGGCTCTACAAAACTTTCCTTATCAACCTGAATCAAATCAATAATTCCGGCGTCATACAAAGCAATAATCTCTTTATAAGATGACTGCGGAAGGGATGCAATGATAATGGATATAAGCGGTAAAAGTGTTTTCCTAAGGCGCGTCATATCTTCTGCAGAGAAATGCTTTGCGGGATAATTCATAGAGTAACTGAAAGCAGAAAGTGCCTCTTTCCAACTTACAGACTGATGTCTTTTTATCGATTTTTCTGCCTCGGTGTATTCTGCTTTGAAAAGCTGGAAACTGTCAAGTTCTTTTCGGATTGTCATCATCTCAGCCACAAATTCTTCAATGCTGAGGTCTTTTATTTTTTGATGAAAATCGGGATCTTTCTGTTTAAGAGGCTTTTTGAAATTGATTTCAAAAACATAATCAAGATCAACAAAACCATTGTGATTTTTCTTGTAATCATAGATTTCATCCAGTGACATTGTCCACTCATTAGAATATGCTTCATCTTCAGAATGAAATCTTAAGGCAGGCAAAAATCCGCCTGTCGAGAACATATCGATTCGAAAGTTTTCAGAACCTTCGTTCAATGTATATTTCAATTGGCCATCCGGCATTGCTTCGTACTTGCCATTTAGTCTGGAATGTGTTTTCACGGCATCTACAGCCGTCAGCGAAGTTCCGCGAATTGCAATGGGATGATTGGAATAAGACTGGAATTTTGACGGCGGATACGGAGAATCATACCAGCCTGTTTTGTCATCTTCGTGTTTTTTAGGCCAGTAATGTCCGGTGCACAGAATGACTTTATGAGTTACATATTCTTCGGTCTGATTGACAATGATTTTAAATTCCTTTCCATCATTGATTTTAATAATATCATCAACAATACTGTTTGTTTTGGTAATGACCTTGATTCCTTTTTTCTTCGCTATTTTGGTGTAATGCTTAAAATTGAATTCCAAATAATTTCCCAAAAGAAGTCTTGGAATGACCTGATACGGATTACACTTTCCGTCCCTAGAGAAATCAGGAAAGTCAGCAGTCGGATTTTGACTCAAATATTCTTCAAAACTAATTTCAAAATGGGGAAGTTCATTTGCTGAAACATTGGCAACGTGTTCTTTGGAAGCTCCCAGTTTTCCGTAAGGCATGCCAACGCCCAGTCGGTCATTTTTCTCAAAGATGTGAACCGTTGTCGCCGTGATGTTGCTGTCAAAAATATTCTTCAAAACCAGTAGCGCAGCTGGCCCTCCGCCGATAAGCGCAATAGTATTTGAGTCTATATTTTTCATATATAAAGTTTGATTATTCTCATCATCTCAAATTGTGTACCTACTTTATAATTACATAAGCACAAAATAAATATTAATTTATGTTTTAGATCATAAAACAGAAAATTCGCAGATTACTGATCTCGTTTCTTTGTCAACGGGCAATATTAATTTTTTACAGCATTGCGAAACACAGAATGATGGTAAGTTCCGAAAATTATATCTTTACTGCGTAATACACATCAATGCAGATATCCTCCTTCAAAATTGCAAGTTCTATCGCTGCAGTTTGCCTTAGTACCGTCGTTTTTGCACAGCAGAATTATTCGGTGAGCGGTACCATCAAAGATCAGAGAAATGGCGAAATACTGATAGGCGTTGCGGTCAGAATTGCAGAAGATCCTACAATTTCTATCAATGCCAATGAGTATGGTTTTTACTCACTTTCTCTCCCGAAAGGTTCGTACACATTGATGATTTCAAATCCTGGATTCAGAGATTTTCAGCAGATGATTACTGTTGAAGATAATATTAAGCTTAATATTTCATTGAGCCAGGAAGACGAGGCAAAAACTTCAAACATTGATGAAGTTGTCATCTCCGCCGTGAAAAAAGACAAAAATCTTTCCACAGCGCAAATGGGAACCGAGACTTTGAGCATCAAACAGATCGAAAAACTGCCTGTTCTCTTCGGTGAAAAAGATGTGATGAAAACAATTCAGCTTTTGCCTGGCATTAAAAGCAACGGCGAGGGAAGCAGCGGTTTCAGTGTAAGAGGTGGCGCGACGGATCAAAACTTGATTTTGCTGGATGAAGCTCCTGTCTACAACGCTTCACATTTGCTTGGCTTTTTCAGTACATTTAACAGTGATGCACTCAAAGATGCGAGCATTATCAAAGGAAACAGCCCGGCTCAATACGGTGGCCGATTGTCTTCTGTTCTGGATGTGAAAATGAAAGACGGAAACAACAAAGATTACAACGTCACAGGGGGAATTGGTTTAATCAGCAGCCGATTGAGCGTGGAAGGTCCTATTCAAAAGGAAAAATCATCTTTCATTATTTCCGGAAGGCGAACGTATGCGGATGTTTTTTTGAAAACGACTGACGATTTCAAGGACAGCAAGCTTTATTTTTATGATTTAAACTTAAAGGCCAATTATCAAATTAATGACAATAACCGATTATATTTATCAGGTTACTTCGGGCGAGATGTTCTTGGTTTGGGAGATACTTTTGCTACCGATTGGGGAAATACAACTGCGACTTTGCGATGGAACAGCATCATCAACAGCAAATTGTTTTCGAACACCTCATTCATCTACAGCAATTACAATTATAACGTCAGTTTAACGAGTAATGACAATACTTTCGGACTGGACTCTCAGATTGAAGACTGGAATTTAAAACAGGATTTTACCTGGTTTGCCGGAAATAAACATTCTGTGAGATCTGGATTGCAGTCGATCTATCATACGATTTCGCCAAGTAGTGCATCAGGAACCAGTATAAGCAGTTTTCCGAGAAATCCTAGATATTCCTGGGAAAATGCTTTTTATATGAATGATGATTTCAAAGCGACAGAAAAGCTGACCATCAATTATGGATTGCGACTGTCTATGTTCAGTGTTTTGGGTGGCGACACTTTTAATACTTATGAAAACGGAACCATTATCAATTCTGAATTTTTGGAAAAAGGAAAATTCGGAAAGACTTATATTAATCTCGAACCAAGAATCACAGCGAACTACAGAATTAATGAAGTCAGCAGTGTCAAAGGTGGATTTTCCAGAAACACTCAGAATTTGCATCTGCTTAGCAACAGCGGAAGCGGAAATCCTACCGACCAATGGATTGGAAGCAGTTACACCGTGAAACCTGAGATTTCTGACCAGATAAGCGCAGGCTACAGCCGAAACTTCAGCAATAATAATTACGAATTGAATGCTGAGATTTATTACAAATCAATGCAAAACCAAATTGACTATAAAAATGGCGCGCAAATCACATTTGACACAGCTTCCGATGTTGAAAGCGAATTGCTATTCGGAAAAGGAAGAGCTTACGGTTTAGAATTAATTGCCAAGAAGAAAAGCGGGAAGCTCACAGGTTGGATTTCCTACACTTTATCAAAAACGGAAAGAAAAATCAACGGAATCAATGATGATGAATGGTACAACGCCAGACAGGACAAAACCCACGATCTCTCTGTGGTCGCCACTTATCAATTAAATCCAAAATGGTCTTTATCCGGTTTATTTCTTTACAGCACAGGAAATGCAGTCACTTTCCCAACCGGAAAATACGAACTGAACGGACAAACCGTCTTCCAATACAGCAACAGAAATGCCGACAGAATGCCCGCTTACCACAGAATGGATCTAAGCGCAACGTATGAGCCGGTTTCGAAAAAACGTTTCAAAGGTTCCTGGTCATTTGGGATCTATAATGTTTACGGCAGAGAAAACGCGTACACGATTAATTTTGAAGATAATCCGGACAGACCGGGAACTACCAGAGCGATGCAGACTTCGCTGTTCCGATGGGTTCCAAACATTACTTACAATTTCAAATTCTAAATTAAAATGATGAAAAATATATTGTTATTCCTATTCTCTCTTTTTCTGATCCTGTCTTGCGAAAAAGAAATCGACCTCGATTTGGATGATCAAAGCGGAAAGATTGTAATTGAAGGAAATATTACAGATCGGCCCGGACCATATTTTGTGAGAATTACAAAGTCAGTCGCCTTTACGCAGGCCAATGAATATCCTGCGGTAGAGAACAGTGATGTGGTTTTGAGTGATGATCTGGGACAATCCGAAATTTTAAAATATATTGGAAATGGATATTATCAATCTTCAAATTTTCTGGGACAATCCGGGCGAACCTACACTTTGAAAATCCAGGCAGATGGAAAAGATTATATCGCTAAAAGTACAATGCCGGAAGCGGTAGATTTTGAAGGTTTGGAGCAGGATTCCTTTCTGGTAGCCGGAGAAGTGAGTTATACGCTGTTACCGATTTTTACAGATCCGCCTGCATTGGGAAATCGCTACCTTTTTCGCTACACGGTAAACGATCGGTCGAAAGCTAATTTCCTGGAATTCTCGGATAATGTCAATAACGGATTGCCAAACCAACGACCACTTCTGCTGCCAAATGATGACGAAGACGGCAGCGTAAAAGTAAAAGTGGGCGACACAGTGACGGTCGAAATGAACTGCATTGATGATAAGATTTATACTTATTTTTCTGCATTACTCCAGCTTTCGGGTGGCGGTGGACCAGGTGGCGGGATTACGCCTACAAATCCGCCCAGCAATATTAGCAATGGAGCGTTAGGATATTTTTCAGCACATACTGTAAAAATAAAAACTGCGGTCATTGAATAGCAGACTTTTTCATTAATGGAACATTTCTCTATTAATGATTTTAATTCGGCAGCTATACTAGATTAAGTTTGCTATAAAACTGTCGATTCAAAAACCAAAGTCACTTTGAATTGTTTCCTTATTTAGGATATTCCTGTTCTAATTTTTTATCCAGCAGAAAAGGAATAAACGGGAGCACAGAACCTAGCAGATAGAGTGCAATTCTAATCAGACTCCAACGGTATTTGATGGAAGCAATCACGAGACAAACAAAAAATGCCAGAAACAAAATACCGTGAATCCAGCCAAAATATTTAACAGCCTCTGGAATATTAAAAAAATATTTTAAAGGCATTGCAATGAAGAGCAAAATGAGATAAGAAACGCCTTCTATCAAAGCTGTCTTTCGGTATAATTGGATCATTTTTAATGATTTGTTTTTTTTGATTTCAGAATGTGGTTACAATAATAATCGATTTCGGTGGAGTAGGCAACAGAAGAACATTTATTCGAAATAATTAAGGACAACCAAAAATGATTTGGTTGTTTTTTTATGCGTTATTCTCAGCGCTATTCATCTCCTTTTTTTGAATTTAAAAGTGGAAATAAAGATTTGTAAATTCTCAACCGAACAGCGTTGTATTTCAACTGTCTTGTACCGTCCTGTAACATTAATCCGGAAAATATATATAATTTTAAAAAATAGGAAAGTTTGAATTTTTTCAATCAGAATTAATGAAATTTTATTTTAAAATAAATTGTGAACTGGATTAAACTTTTCATTTTCATCTGACCCCCAATCAATAATTAACAAACCAACCAATGAAAAATGTCCAATCGGAAAATTCGTTTCTTTCTGCAGCCAGAAAGAGGAACTACAGCTTTCCACTCATTCTCATCACGAGTTTGTTTTTCTTTTGGGGTTTCATCCATAATCTGGATCCGATTCTGATCAAACATTTGCGAAGTGCTTTTCAGCTCAATCATTTCCAGGCTTCGTTGGTAGATTCATCTGTTTTTGCAGCGTATTTTTTACTTGCAATTCCCGCCGGATTAATTATTCAGAAGTATGGTTACAAAACCGGAATTCTTGTCGGTTTGTTCTTTTTTGCAGCCGGCTGTTTTATGTGTGTTCCCGCAGCCAATACGATTAGTTACCCATTTTTCCTTGGTGCACTTTTCATATTATCGTGCGGCTTGGCAATACTCGAAACTGCGGCAAATCCATACATCACTATTTTGGGTGCACCGGAAAAGGCAACACAAAGATTAAACTTTGCCCAGTCGTTCAATGGTTTGGCAGCCTCTGTCGCTCCAATTGTTGGCGGTATTTTTATTTTAAGTGACGAACCAAAATCACAGAATGAAATTGCCACGCTCAATCAGACAGCAAAACTGGCCTACATTCAGGCAGAAACTTCACTCGTGAAAGGACCGTACATCATATTGGGCATTATCATTTTGCTGGTGATGTTTTTATTCTTATTCGTAAAACTACCTGATGTTACTGAAAATAAGGAGAAGTCATCTAAAAATTTTCTGCAGGTTTTGGGCGTAAAAAATGTCGGTTGGAGTGTGCTAGCTCAGTTTTTTTACATCGGGGCACAGATTTATATCTTCAGTTTTCTTTTGGTTTTTGCAGAAGACGCAATTAATATGAAGGGTCAGGAAGCTAAATATTATGCTGGTGTCGCAGGATTTTTATTTATGATCGGGCGTTTTGCAGGAACTTTTCTGATGAGATATATTTCGCCCCAAAAACTATTGATGATTTACAGCATCATCAGTATTATTCTCAGCATTTGGGTAATTCTAGGATCGGGAATTTCAACCTTGTATGCACTTGTGGCGCTGACATTTTTTATGTCCATAATGTTTCCAACTATTTTTGCTTTGGGAATCGAAGGCGCAGGACCGGACACAAAACCTGCCTCCAGTTTATTAATTATGTCAATTGTCGGCGGCGCAGTTATACCGCCTTTGGCAAGCAAAATCACAGATATTTCTGGGAATATTCATTTTTCTTATGCTGTTCCATTATTGTGTTTTGTCATCGTGCTTTTATTTTCACTAAGGTTTAGAAATAAAATGTCGTCATAATGATTAATGGTAATCTAAATATCTTGGAGAATAATCTTGAGTCTTAAAAAATTATTTTAATCATTTAATTAATTACATA
Organism: Epilithonimonas sp. JDS; assembly: GCF_021261315.1. GTDB lineage: Bacteria > Bacteroidota > Bacteroidia > Flavobacteriales > Weeksellaceae > Epilithonimonas. Next base: position 52,575 of record NZ_JAJSAX010000002.1, on the reverse strand, counting down.
AATGTTTTCATTAAAAAATAAAAAAGCAGTTGTAACAGGCGGCGGAAGCGGAATTGGACAAGCGATTGCGGTTCAGCTTGCAGCCAATGGAGCAGAAGTTCATATTCTCGAAATTACAGAACAAAACGGACAGGAAACGCTTGAAAAAATAAATAATGCAGGAGGAAATGCTACAGTTTACGCCTGTGATGTCTCAAAACAAAAAGAGGTTTTAGACGTTTTCGATCAAATTGGAGCAATTAATATTCTAATAAATAATGCCGGAATTGCACATATAGGAAAAGCGGACACAACTTCGGAAGAAGATTTCGACAGAGTTTACAATGTCAACATCAAAGGCGTTTACAATTGTCTTTTTGCTGCGATTCCGCAGATTAGAAAATCTGGTGGTGGTGTGATCATTAATATGGCTTCCATTGCTGCATTGGTAGGAATTCCTGACCGTTTTGCCTACAGTACTGCAAAAGGCGCGGTAAAAGCAATGACAATGAGTGTTGCTAAAGATTATATTAATGATAATATCCGTTGCAACTCAATCTCTCCGGCTCGTGTACATACGCCTTTCGTAGATGGATTTTTACAGAAAAATTATCCTGACAACATCGAAGAAATGTTTGAAAAATTATCCAAAACCCAACCCATCGGAAGGATGGCTCAGCCTGAGGAAGTGGCTTCTCTCGCTCTTTTTCTTTGCAGTGACGAAGCTTCATTTATCACTGGTGTAGATTATCCAATTGACGGTGGTTTTACAACTTTAAATAACTAAAAAAATCAAAAATGAAATTAATAAAATTCGGAAAACCGGGACAGGAAAAACCGGGCGTCATTATTAACGATAAAAGATATGACGTCTCGCATTTGGTAAAAGATTACGATGAAAACTTCTTCTCCGGCGATGCCATAGAAAATTTAAAATCTGAAATTAATACGCAGAATCTACCGGAAATTTCTCCCGACGAAAGATTGGGTTCACCTTTAGCAAGACCATCAAAAATAATCTGTGTCGGATTGAATTATAAAGATCACGCAGCAGAAACCAACGCGCCGATTCCACATGAACCTATTTTGTTTTTTAAGGCGACGACTGCAATTGTTGGTCCGAACAATGATTTGATCATTCCTAAAACCAGTACAAAAACCGACTGGGAAGTTGAACTGGCAATTGTCATCGGTAAAAAAGCAAGTTATGTTTCTGAGGGAAATGCGCTGGAGCACGTTGCCGGCTACGTTTTGCACAACGATTACAGCGAAAGAGCTTTTCAACTAGAAAGAAACGGACAGTGGGTAAAAGGAAAAAGCTGCGATACATTTGCGCCGATTGGTCCTTTCATTGCGACGCCGGACGAGATTGAAGATGTTCATAATTTACGCTTGTGGCTGAAGGTCAATGGACAAATGCTGCAAGACGGAAATACTTCTAATCTTATTTTTAATATTCCTTTTATCGTGAGCTATATCAGTCAGTTTATGACTTTGCTTCCGGGAGATATTATCAGTACGGGAACGCCTGCTGGTGTTGGTTTGGGGCAAAAACCTGAACCTTGGTATTTGAAACCGGGAGATGTTGTAGAATTAGGAATTGAAGGTCTGGGAAGCAGCATCCAAAAAGTAAAAGCTCACGGAGAATAAATCATTTTAATATAAATTTCATCTCAGAAACTGATAAAAATGATTATCGATTCTCACGTCCATTTTTGGAAATTTGATCCGATTCGGGATAGCTGGATTACGAAAGATATGAACGTCATCCAAAATGACTTTCTGTCAGAAGATTTTTCTTTGTTCATCGAGGAAAATCGAGTAGAAGGCTGTATTGCTGTGCAGGCAAGTCAAAGTGATGAGGAAACAGCTTTTTTATTAAATTTAGCTAAAGAAAATCCGTTTATTAAAGCTGTCGTCGGTTGGATTGATTTAGCTTCAGACAATATTGAAGAATCGCTTCAAAATTATCAGTCCGAAAAACTAATCAAAGGTTTCAGGCACGTTGCTGAAGGAGAAGAAATTGGTTTTTTACTGAAAGAAAATGTTTTTAACGGAATCGCTGCTTTGCATAAATATGATTACACTTTCGATATTCTATTAAGACAGGATCAGCTTTCTGACGCCGTGAAACTTTCTGAGAAATTGCCGGATCAGCCTTTCATTCTGGATCATTGCGGAAAGCCTAATCTGAAAACAAATGATTTAAAAAGCTGGAAAATTAACATTTCAGAATTAGCTCAAAACCCTAATGTCTATTGCAAAATTTCGGGACTTTTAACTCAGGGAAATTGGAATTATATTAATGAAAAAGAAATTTTTGAAGTTCTGGATTTCATATTTTCACAATTCGGAATCAGACGTTTGGTTTTCGGAAGCGACTGGCCTGTGATGTTGTTGGGCGGAAATTATGCTTTGTGGATTGAATTAATTTTAAAATATGTCAGCCAATTTACACAAACTGAACAGCAGCTTTTCTTCTCAGGAAATGCAATTGAATTTTACAATTTATAAATTATGAATTTAAATCTCGACCAAAAAATAATTATCGTAAGCGGCGGCGCAAAAGGCATCGGAAAAGGTATTGCCAATGTTTTGGCTGAAGAAAATGCATTGCCAATAATCATCGGCAGAAATGAAGATGACAACAAAAAAGCCGTTCAGGAAATCCTGGATTTTGGTGGAAAAGCCGACTTTGTAACAGCCGAACTTTCCCAACCCGAAGAATGCAAAAAAGCTATCGATGAAGTTGTAAAGAAACACGGTAAAATAGATGGAATCGTGAATAATGCAGGTGTCAACGATGGAGTAGGTCTTGAAAATGGATCGTACGAAGGTTTCCTAAATTCATATCACAAAAACGTAGTGCACTATTATCTTTTGGTGCATCACGCACTTCCTTATCTCAAAGAAAGCAAAGGCGCAATCGTAAATATTGGCAGCAAAACTGCTGAAACCGGACAAGGCGGAACATCCGGTTACGCCGCAGCAAATGGAGCCAGAAATGCTTTGACAAGAGAATGGGCAGTTGAGCTTTTGCCCTACAGCATCCGTGTCAATGCCATCATCGTTGCGGAAGCCTGGACACCACTTTATGAATCGTGGATCTCAACATTTGAAAATCCGGATGAAAAACTGAAAAGCATTACTTCAAAAATCCCTCTCGGAAAGAGAATGACAACTTCGGAGGAAATTGCGAATATGGCAGCATTTCTTTTATCTGAAAAATCGTCTCACACCACAGGCCAGCTGATCCATGTGGACGGTGGATATGTGCATTTGGACAGGAGTTTGGACTAGAATATCTAGGAAAAAATGTTCTGTAGATACATTTCTACAGATTCATAATTGCTGAGCTGCAGTTTTTTCTTGAGTCTCATCTTGCACGCTCGCACACTTTGGGGCGAAATGCCAAGAGTATTTGCCATCTCGTTGCCATTGAGTTTTAAGGTCATCAGAACCAATATGCGGACTTCTGCCTCGGTCACAGGAATGCCGCTTTTCTTTATTTTGCTGAAAAAATCCGGGTATATTTCTGCAAAGCGTTTTTTAAATTTGTCCCAGCCATCATCGGTTATTATTTTCTGTTCAAGCAGTTCACTCACGTCGTAGTCAATATCTGTAATTTCTTTGTCTGGCTCCTGGAGCTGGCTGATGATATTATTTTTATGCGTGAGATCTATGATATAGGTTTTAAGATCTTCTTCTTTTATCTGGATCAGCTGCTTCGAATTTTCAAGTTCTAATTCCAGTTGTTTTTTTCTGAATTTGATCACAGAAAGATAGCGGTAAACAAAAAATGCAGAAATAAGCAATGCGATGATGGCGCAGGCTCCGATGAATATTACGCGGTCATTCGTGATTTTTTTCTCATTCTGAAGATTTTTAATTCTGAGGTTTTTCACTTCAATTCCTAAGTTGGCCTGATATTGAGACAGGATTTTACTTTGATTGGCCTGCATAATACTTTTTTCCACCTCATTATGTTTTTTGAAATAATATAATGCGGAATCCGGCATTTTAAATAGATCGTAATTGTGGGAAAGTTCTTCAAGACCTTCGCTGATGCGGACTTTACTTTTAACCAGATAGCTCAGCTCCAGGCATTTCCGTGCGGCGTTTAGCGCTTCTTTTTTATTGCCCTGTTTAGCGTAGATGTTGCTGAGGTTTTGGTAAGCAATGGCTTTACCTTCTTTGTTGTTGATTTTTTCACATTCTTCTAAAGATAAAAGATAGAATTTCAAAGCCTCATCATACGCTCCGGAATAGCGGTAGATCTGTCCTTGATTGTTGTAAGCAACCGCCAGATCTTTGGGTTGGTCAATCTCTCTGAACAATCTGATGGCTTCATTATTTTGGGTAAATGCCGCTTCAAAATTTCTTTGCTCTTTTAATATTAATGCCCTGTTCGTGTTAGTAAGACCCAAAAGCCTGGTCATTCCGTTTTTTTCAGCCAGTGCGGCAGATTCTGTATAGCATTCCATAGCGGCGGTATTGTTTTCCAGCCGCCAGTGTACCAATCCAAGATTATTGAGGAGGGTTGCGGTTTCTTTTTCGTCACCGGATGCTTTTACTTTTTTATAAGCCTTTGTAAAATAGTTGAGTGCTTCCTGATAATTTCCAAGATGCCACTGCTCATCGCCGAGATTCCTGTAATTGGTTGATTCATCATTTAAAGAATGAGTCTTATTAATGATAGTTTCATGACTTTCCTTGTTGCAGGAAACGGCAAATATTAAAATTAAAAAAAGAAGTATTACAGTATTTATTTTGTTCATCTTCAGCATAATAGTTCAAATTTAAATTTTTATACTGCATAAACAAAAAAAGGCTCTGGATATTTACCCAAAGCCTTCGATTTATTTAGTAATTAAAACTATTTAATGATCATCTTTTTAGCTTGCTTAATGCCTGATGATTCTAACTGGTAAAAGTATAATCCTGCTGGCAAATCTTTAGTATCAAAAGTTACGGTGTTTCTGCCGGAAGGATAAACAGCATTTGCTATGACGCTGATCTGGCTGCCTAGAGTGCTGTAAAGTTTGATCACCACCTTGCCACTATTGAGAAGTGTAAATGGTATTGTCGTAGTATTTGAAACCGGATTTGGATAGTTTTGTCCCAATATATCCTGAGTTGAGGAAGCGTTTAAGTTATCCGAAAGTCCAAGAGTGGCATCGTGTTCAGTTTCGAAAAAGTATAGTCCGCTGAAAAACGATTGGTTACTCGCACTGCCCGCCAGCAAAAGTCTGCCATCAGAATGCGGAATAAGTTTTTTTCCGAAGAACTCTGCATATTCAGGTCCGTTAAAAAATGTCTCACCTTTGTTCTGTCCGTTTTTATCAACTTTAATCAAAGATGCAATAGGGAAAGGCTGATTGAATATTTTGTGAGGAAAAGGATCAATTTGAACCTGATCCATAATATAACATACATCAGAAGCATCAATATGGAAATCGTTGTAGTAACGCATGTTTTCGGATGCAAAATCCCAAAGTTGATCACCGGATGCGCTGTACTTTACCAAAGTATTATTAATATCGCCATTAAGTGCAAGACTGTAACCTACCACAGCAATATCTCCACTGGAAAAAGGTTTTATGGTATATGAACGCTCGTCTCTGTCAGTATCACCAAAAGTCTTGCTCCAAAGTGTAGTTCCTGTGGCGCTGATTTTTGCAGTTACAATGTCATCAGCATAGGTTTCTTTATTTTTTGCATAACCATTGATGTAGATGCTGTTGTCATTCGAAATATAAAGATCTGTACCATATGAAGATGAACCGTCAACAGGTACAGAGCTCATCCAACCCGGAGTTCCGTCTGCATTGAACTGAACTGTTGTGAGATTTACATTTTCGGAGATGAAACTGCCGCTGCCGTGTGCACCGGTGAGAATCAGACGTTTGTTGGCATCAACTTTTCCGGCACTTATCCTGTAGATGTTGTTTCCGCTGGTTCCGGGCATATAAGTTTTCCACGCAAGAGAACCGTCAGCAGCCAGTTTGACTCCTAAAAACGAGATGGAAGCACTTCCTTCGGTTTCTTTGGCCGTACCACCAAGATAAACAGAGCCGTCTGCCTGAGGTTCCATCACATAAACCTGAGCATTATAAAGTTCGATGTTCTTTGACCACAGTTGACTGCCCTCAGGTGATAGTTTTATGACTTTCAAAGCTGGAGGATTCTGATCAAAACTAGGCAACAGGCAGACATAAGTGTTTCCGTTGTCATCAGCTCTCGCCACAATGCCTTCAGCAGCATTACCATTTTCTGAATTAAACACGGCATCCCACGCTATATTTCCTTCTGCATTGTGCTTCACAAGAAAATAGTTGTTGTTAAGCATTCCATCGGCATAGTTGAAATATGAACCCGTTGAAAAAGTATTGCCATTCTTATCATTAAAAGAATTCAACATTGTCGCATCTTTTGTTCCAAGATTGGTGTAGACGGCATTCCATTGTGTAGAAGGACTTGTTGTACCAAAAGTTGATTTTACAGTTTCGAACACTGCACCTTTCTCAGTGTAATAGGAATTCACAGAGAAATAAATATTGCCGTTATCATCAGTTCCCGCGCCAGCCATTTGTCCCATCGTTGCCATTCCTGTAGTGGTAGAAATTACAAAAGCAGATCGCCCTAAAAGTTCTCCGTCCGTCGAATATTTATAAGCACGAGCTGCAACATCCTGCTCCCATTCTTCAGCGCCTGGCGTCATACCATTGGCAGACGTTATAATATTACCTTGTGCATCAAAAGTCAATTTCGCATTATTCGTTTCGATAAGATCACTGGTTTCCTTCACCCAATTCTGAGTACCGTCGAGATTGTAAGACAGCAAAACGGTTCCGTCTTCTGAAAAACTGCCTGCGTGACTGCCTGCAACATATAATTTATTGTTTTTAAGACCTGCCTTCCAACCCATTGTTGATTCGCTGTCAGACCTGTAAGTCTGAATCCATTCCTGCTCTCCATCAGGATTATATTTGATGGTTCCTATTCGGTTTAGGAAGGTGTCAAAAGTTCCGGTGACATAGACATTTCCTTCTCCGTCGCTGGTGATTGCCCTTGCCACAGAGTTGGTGACGTCTGCAATATTCTCAGGATCGGTGCTTTCATAATTATATGCCTTTTCCCAAAGTTTAGAACCGGCAGCGTTATATTTAATGGTATGATAATTCAGCCAGCCGTCTGCATTGGGACTGTAGCCTGTAACCAAAACATTGCCGCTGTTGTCCACTGCTAACGCTGTTGCCTCATTCCAGCTTTCTCCACCAGCAGGGTTTTCTGTGTGATGCCATTGTTCAGAACCGCTGCTGTTGTATTTGATAGTGACGTAATCAATAGAATTTCCCGACCAGGCAATTCCGGTAATGTAAACGTTTCCATTGGCGTCGGTAGCGAGACTGTTTGGAACATCAAGGCCTTGTTTGCCATTGTCAAAAGTAGTATCCCAAAGCTTAGAACCGGAAGTGTCATATTTAATGACCCGTATATTCATATCATTTCCATTCCACTTTAGGCCGGATACTATGACATTTCCGGCATTGTCAAACGCAATCTGCATTCCGTATTCTACAGCAAACTGGGCAGCCTGCTCGCGTTTTTGCCAAATTGTCTGTCCATCCGGTCCGATCTTCATTGTAAAGAAGTCACCGGAAGCCTGATTTTCATTTGAACTTCCTCCAGTAATATAAGTATTGCCAAGACCATCTGTTATGGATGCATAAGGAACATTGTTGCCTTTGTAGGCTTCGCCGCCATAGAACTGGTTGGTCTTATTTGCCGTTTTAGATTCTGGTATTGAAAGTCCCATTTGGGCTAACATTTTTTGTTGAGGATCAGCAAAAGCTTTGTACCCATCTTTTGGTTTAAAAGAATTCCAGCGGGACAGTACAGAAATACTTCCATTCTTTTGAGAAGCGAGGTAGCCTTGTTGTTTTTTCAGATTTGTACTTTGCGCGGCAGCACCAATACTGATGCCTGCAGACACAAAAACAAAAAGAGATTTGGTAGTAAATTTCATCTAATCAATTTAATTTTGTTAAGTAAATTTATTCTAAATATCAGTCTTTATTGACTTTAAAGTGTTGACATTGGTGTTGACAAAACCCGGAATTGCTCTTCCAGAGTACTTTTTGCAGAAACTATTTGCAAGAATCGGTTTATGCTTTGGTACTCTAATTGTTTTTCGTAATTTACAGTCAATCAATATTTTTATATATGAGTGAATTTTCTGAGTTCTATAAAACTTTAGAAGTAGACAGCGGACTTTTGATTATGCTCATGGTGATGAGTATCTTTGTAGCCATTTTTCACACGGTCATCATTATGGGACTGTACGAAATTAATCTAAAACCAAAATGGCTTTTCTTTGTTCTGAATCCTTTACTGATCTATCTCTGTTCGCTCTATGACAGCAGATTAGCTGCATTAATTGCGATTGCACTCTTTCTCTCTGTTTTCCTTTTAGGTATTATCGGGATGATTGTTTCAGCCGTCAGAAGTGGATTTCAAAATTCAAAAGAAGAAAATGAACGCAGACTAAGATCTGGAAAACCGGCGCTTCCGCTTTGGAAAAAGATTTTGATCACCTTGTCAGGTTTGTTGTTTTTCGGAGTGGTTTTATCATTGGGCGTTCCGTATTTCATTATTATCGTCTTTATTATTCTACCATTTTTATCTTCATTAAAATCAAATAACAAAAAAAGATTTTACAGATTTCAACGGACATTGCCAACTGCAACCATACGTTCTGTAGCGATGGGTCTGGCAGAAATCTCCGGAAAATCAAAAACGATTGAAACGATGATTTCAAGGATCGGAAGCAAGCAATGTCTTGGTTATCTCTATACTATCGAAAATATTTCTACAGACAAAGACGGCGATAATTCCTACTCACTGGAATCTTCGGAAACAGTCTGCAAACCTTTCTACGTACAGGATTCAACTGGTCAGATGAAGGTTCTGTCAAATGATATAGAATTTATAGATTTCGAAATCGATGAGCGTTATGAAGCCTCAAAAAAGCGGTACACTCAATATCTTCTCAAAGAAAATATGGATGTTTTACTGATAGGTAAAGCAAGTATTCAGGGAATTAACGAACCTGTTTTTGAAAGAGAAGAGATTAAAAATGTCTTCGGAATTTCGCCAGTGGAAAGCGTTGAAAATTATAATACAATGCGTCCCATTTTGCAGTCAGCGGGATATTTTATTTATTTTTGGGTCATTCTCATCGCGCTTATTTTATTAACGCCTGTCACCTTGAACAATGATTCGATAAAGTTTGGAAAGATCAACTTCGATCTGCCTTTTAAAAATTCTAAACCGGTAAAGTCGGTTGATGATTTTTATGATAATATCTATGACAGTTACGAGCAGAGAAACACCGAGCCGGTCGAAAATATGTATGAGGCAGACAGCCTGGAAGTAACCCAGCCATCGGAATAGATTAACATTAATTAAAACAAAAATTATGATACAGATTTTAGCTTACGTTATTATTGGATTAGTCGTTTTAGGACTTCTCAATGTCATTATCTCGACTTACAACAGGCTTGTAATGTTGAAAAATAATGTCGACAAATCTTTCGGAAATATCGATGTACTTCTTAAACAGAGAGCGGACGAAATCCCGAATCTAATCAAAGTTGTAAAAGAATCGATGAGGTTTGAAGAATCTATGCTCACGAAATTGACGGAACTTAGAACCAATTTTCTCAATGCCAATTCGGTGGAAGATAAGGTAGAACTGTCCAACCAAATGCAGACGCAGCTGAAATCTATTTTTGCAGTCGCTGAAAATTATCCGGACATCAAAACCAATCAGAATTTTCAGCTTCTTCAAAACCGCGTTTCTCAGATTGAGGACGCTATTGCAGACCGACGTGAATTTTATAACGAAAGTGTGACAATGTACAATATTGGCATCGCAGAATTCCCAAATCTTATTCTTGCAAAACCAATGATGTACACCAAAAGACAGCTTCTTCAAATCTCAGAACAAGAAAAAAAATACGATGGAATTGCCTTTTAACATCATCGATATCCTTCACAGCATCGAAGCGGAGCCTGGTTTTCTGGTTGCCTTTGCAGCATTTCATCCATTTGCTTTGCTGCTACTTCTGATTCCACTTTGGATCTTTAAGAAAATTGGCGTATACAAACCAGCTGAGGAACTGGGGATTTTCGGTTTTGCGGTGGTGTGCATTATGATGGTCGGCTGGCTTATGGGATTTGTTTCTCAGATTTTATTAATGTTTATGGGCGTTTCCGGAATTAAGATGCTGATGATTTATTTTGCAATGTATCTCTGTGTAACGGCTTGTGTGATCGTCAATGCTAATGGATTGAAGAAAATATATGAAAAGGATCAATTGAAAAAGAAAAAAGTGGCTTAAATAAATTTTATTTTCAATGTAAAATTCAAATGTCAATTGCTGATATTCTAACCAATTTGTAGATAAGTTATTTAGAACGTTTTCATATAGTCTTATCATTGTGAAATCGGATACTTTATTTCCTATATTTAAAGTGGAAATAATGACTTATGAGCAACATACATAATTTAAACAGGCGATCCTTTCTCAAGACAACAGGATTATTGGCTGCCTTTGCAGCGATTCCGACCTCGGTTAAAGCTTTTTATAATGATGTGAAAACTTTCTTCGTACCTGCAAAAAAGGTATTGAAACTCAAAGTTTCCATTAATAAAAAGGCCTACGAAATAGACAGCGACAGCCGAACGACATTGCTGGATCTACTACGAGAAAACCTTGATCTTACTGGGACAAAAAAAGGTTGCGATCACGGACAATGTGGCGCCTGCACAGTTCATATCGATGGGGAAAGAGCTTTGAGCTGTTTGACCCTTGCTGCAATGATTCCCGGAAAAGAAGTCACGACTATTGAAGGTTTGGCAAATGGAGACAAACTTCATCCGATGCAGGAAGCGTTTATAGAATGTGACGGTTTCCAATGCGGCTATTGCACACCGGGACAGATTATGTCCGCAGTCGCTTGCGTGAAAGAAGGTCATACAGGTTCTGTTGCAGAAATTAAAGAATTTATGAGTGGCAATCTTTGCAGATGTGGCGCCTATAACGGAATTGTTCAATCCATTCAAAAAGTTGCAGCAAAATGAGACCATTTAATTTTATTAAAACCGAGAACGTTTCACAAGCTTTATCTCAAAAGAAAGAAACTGCACAGTTCATTGCTGGCGGAACCAATCTGATAGATTTGATGAAGAAAAATATTGCACAGCCTGACACTTTGCTGGACATCACTTCTTCCTTATCAAACAAAATTGAAAAAAAATCCAAAGGAATAGAAATCGGCGCAATGGTGCGTAATACCGCCGTTGCTTTAGATGAGACTGTACTTTCTCAGCATCCGTTGGTTTCAAAAGCAATTTTAGCAGGAGCATCGCCTCAGATCAGAAATATGGCTTCTACAGCGGGAAATCTACTGCAGAGAACCAGATGTCCATATTTTTATGATGTGACAACACCTTGCAACAAAAGAAAACCTGGAAGCGGCTGCAGTGCGATCACCGGAGAAAATCGAATGAACGCCATTGTTGGTTATAATGAGCAATGTGTTGCGGTGCATCCATCGGATTTATGTATTGCGCTCGCAGCTTTGGATGCGGAAGTCAATTTCATATCTAAAAATCAAAAACAAGGTTCTATTGATTTTAAAAATTTCCATAAACTTCCGGAATCTACACCTCAAAAAGATCATACTTTGCCTGAAAATTCTTTGATAACTTCTGTTTCCATTAATGAAAATCATTTTAATAAAAATTTTGCTTATGTGAAAGTGCGCGACCGCGATTCTTATGCTTTTGCATTGGTTTCCGTCGCCGCTGCTTTGCATTTAAAAGATAATAAAATTGTGGAAGCCAGATTGGCATCCGGAGGCGTTGCACACAAACCATGGCGCTGGTACGAAGCCGAAAAATTTCTGAAAAATAAAGAACCTAATGCGAAAAATTTCGCGGAAGCTGCAACCATCGCTACAAAAGATTTGAAACCTTTATCTCACAATAGTTTCAAAGTCAGTATGTTGAAAGGCGCAATTGAAACAGCACTTCAGGATTGTATTAAAGTTTAAACACATCAAATCATTTATTATGAATTTTTTCGATAATCAAAATAATCCTGTCACAATGCCGGAAGGTCGGGTAGAAGGGATCGCTAAAGTCACCGGAAAAGGAAAATACTCGGCAGAATATGATGTGAAAGATCTTTGCTACGGCGTATTGGTCGGAAGTACAGTTCCATCCGGAAAGATTGAAAGCATTAATCTCGAAAATGCCAAACAGGTTTTGGGCGTTGTGGACATCATTACTCATCTTAATAAAGAAACAGTTCCGGGTTTGGCTGATGAAGCTAAAATCAAGGAATCCCGTTTTGGTTTGCCGGTTTTTCATACGGATAAGATTTTTTTCAAAGGTCAGCCAATCGCTCTGGTCATTGCTGAGACTTTGGAAGATGCTGTTTACGCTGCGTCACTTGTCGAAGCAAAATATAAAACAGATCAATTCAATGTTGATTTTAAAAAATCGCATCCTGAGATTCCATTGAAAGAAGAAGGAAAAGAACGGGGAGATCTCAACAATTGGAACAACGCTTCAAATATCATCGAAGCAGAATATACGATCAAAGCAGAAGTTCATCATCCGATGGAAATGCACGCTACAACGGCAGAATGGATTTCTCCGGACAAATTAAAATTGTATGATAAAACGCAAGGTGTCAATGGAGTACAAAAGACTTTTGCAAAATTGTTCGGAATTCCTGAAAAGAATATCGAAGTCATCAGTGAATTTGTTGGTGGAGGATTTGGTTCCGGACTGCGCGTCTGGCCTCACGCTTTAGCTGCTGTGATGGCTGCCAAAAAAGTCAAAAGACCAGTAAAATTAATGCTTACAAGATCTCAAATGTTTGCCGGAAGTGGCTACAGACCTGCGTCCTGGCAGAAAGTGAAACTGGGAGCTGATGCTAACGGAAAATTTACTGGAATTTCTCATCAGGCTAAAAATGGCACTTCAAAATACGAAAATTTCAGCGAAGGCATTACGCGCGTGACGCGATTGATTTATAAGTTTGATAATCTTAAAACCGAAGCCGCGATCGTTCCATTAAATCTTAGTACGCCAACCTGGATGCGTGGTCCGGGAGATTGCACCGGAGATTTTGCTATAGAATCTGCAATAGATGAGTTGAGTTATAAACTTAATCAGGATCCTTTGGAACTAAGATTGAAAAATTTAGCTTTAGAAAAAAATCCTGAGACAGGCTTGCCTTGGTCAACTAATTTTCTTGATGAATGTCTGGCAAAAGGTGCCGAAATGATCAACTGGAAAGAAAGAAAATCCAGTCCAAAACAATTGGTAGATGGCGATTGGTACACTGGTTACGGAATGGCCGTCGGAATGTGGAACGCCGGAAGAGCAAACGCAAGCGCAGCCATTAAAATGACAAAAGACGGAATCATAACGGTTCAAACTGCGATGACCGACATTGGAACTGGAACCGGAACCGGAATGCAGAATATTGCCAGCGAGATTACGGGAATTCCAAAAAGTAACATCAAGATCGAATTGGGAAATTCCAATCTACCGCCAGCGCCAAGCCAAGGCGGGAGCAACGGAATGTCATCCGTAAGTGGAGCTGTAGTGGAAGCAAGTAAAGCTTTGAAATTAAAATTAGCAGAATATGCAGCCCTTCAAAATAGTACTTATAAAAATGTAACAGCCGATGATATTTTGCTTTCCGATAAAGATATTTATCTGAAGTCAGCCAATTCCAGTTTTATTTCTTTTTCAGAGATTTGGGAAAATAATAATTTGACAGAGATCATTGTAGATGGCAGTTCCGGTCCGGGAGAAGAGCGCAAGAAGTTTTCATTTTGCTCGTCAGCCGCTCATTTTTGTAAGCTAAAAGTCAATATCAAAACCGGAAAAGTCAAAATCGAAAAAATGGTTTGTGTAGCAGATGGCGGAAAAATTGTCAATGACAAAGCCGCTGCCAATCAAATGTCTGGTGCGGCAGTTGGCGGTATTGGAATGGCGCTGATGGAAGAACAGACTGTTGATACAAAACTTGGTGCTTTAATTGGCGACGATTTGGCGGGTTATCATTTCCCTGTTAACGCAGATGCACCGATTATCCAAGTGGGTTTCATTGGTAAACCGGATCCGAATATCAATCCGACTGGCGCAAAAGGTTTGGGAGAAGTCGGAATCATCGGAACTGCGCCGGCGATCGCAAATGCTATTTTTAATGCTATTGGAAAACGACTGAGAGATTTGCCAATTACACCGGATAAAATTTTAGGTTAAATAACGAAATTTCTCTCATCATAATTAATAAAAAAACAGCTTTTCAAATTCTTGAAAAGCTGTTTTTATGTGTTGAAGTATTAAATTTTAATCCCTGAAAAACTGTCCAATTCCCACAGAATCAAAAGTATAAGCATTTGAATTTTCGGACCTATCTAATTTTTTACTAATCGTTAATGCCCATAAAACCAATTCTTTGCAGAAATTTTGATCTTCAGCACTTAATTCTGAAGCGTTTTCTTCTATCACTGTTACTAATGGATTGATGCTGTTTAGTTTAGCATAAAATTCTTCGTCAGTATCGGTATAATTTAACTCGAGATGATTTTTGTTAAACCATTTAATCAAATCTGAATAAGGTGTCTTGATGCCTTCTTTGTCGAGTTTGGAAATGCGTGGGAAAATACTTTCAAACTGTGTCATTACAGCTTTGTCGATCAAGATTTTAGCAACATAATCTGCGCCTTCCTGTTCGCCTTCGTAAACCAATTCAATTTTCCCTGTAATGGATGGAATAATTGACATAAAATCAAGCAATCGAACCGTTGTTTTTGAAGAGTCGGTTTCTATCAGACGTAATTTTGCTGCTGCGATCAGGTTTTCCATGGCGCTAATTGTCAATCTTGCACTTACGCCGCTTTTCGCATCCACATATTCGCTGTCACGCGCTGCAAAAGCGACTTCTTCCAAAAGATCTTTAGACAAATTTGGAATTTGAATTTTAGATTTATCTTCCTCAGAAATTGCAGCTTCCTGCTCCGTGATTTGTTTCGCAAGCGCAATGGTCTTGGGATAATGGGTGAAAATCTGAGAACCAATTCTGTCTTTCAATGGTGTCACGATGCTTCCACGATTGGTATAATCTTCAGGATTCGCAGTAAATACAAACTGAATATCCAAAGGCATTCTCAACTGAAATCCACGAATCTGAATATCGCCTTCCTGCAAAATATTAAACAAGGAAACCTGAATTCTTGCCTGTAAATCCGGCAATTCATTCAAGACAAAAATCGAACGGTTTGCTCTTGGAATCATTCCGTAATGCAAAACACGTTCGTCGGAATAAGGTAGTTTTAAAGTGGCTGCTTTGATTGGATCAATGTCACCAATTAAATCAGCAACATTTACATCCGGAGTCGCCAGTTTTTCAAAGAAACGTTCGGAACGATGAACCCACGAAATCGGCGTTTCGTCTCCCAATTCTGCGATCAGATCTCTGGCAAATTTTGAAATCGGCTGAAAAGGACTGTCGTTGATCTCGGAACCTTTGACAATCGGCATATATTCGTCCAAAAGATTGACCATACTTCTCGCAATTCTGGTTTTTGCCTGTCCTCTCAATCCTAAAAGATTAATGTGATGACCAGCTAAAATCGCCTTTTTCAATTGAGGAACTACAGAATCTTCGTAGCCCCAAAGTCCTTCAAATACTGGTTCTTTAGCTTTAATTTTTGAAATTAAGTTTGACTGAATTTCCTGACTGATGGTTTTATCTGTGTAACCGGAATTTTTCAATTCCTTGAATGTAATATCGTTTTTCATTATTTTAAATTCTCTTTATTCTATTTTTTTCGTAATCTTCAAAAATCATTTGTCCTAAACCTGAAAGTCCTGTTAAGAAGGCTTTTCCTTTATTCTGAGCAGTAAAAGCTTCCACAAATTTCCGTAAATAAGGATCTTGCGCAATCATAAATGTGGTAATAGGAATTTTAAGTTTTCTGGCTTGTGCAGCCTTATTGAGACATTGGCCAACAATCATTTCGTCCAATCCAACACTGTTCATATAATATTCTCCGGTTGGTAATTTGATACAGCTCGGTTTTCCGTCTGTAATCATAAAAATCTGCTTGTTGGTATTTCTTTTTCTTCTCAGAATATCCATTGCCAATTCCAATCCTGCAACCGTATTGGTGTGAAAAGGACCAACTTGTAAATAAGGTAAATCCTTAATTTTAATTGGCCAGGCTTCGTTTCCGAAAACGATAATGTCAATGGAATCTTTCGGATATTTTCGGTTGATGAGTTCTACCAAAGCCATTGCTACTTTTTTCGCAGGTGTGATTCGGTCTTCGCCGTACAAAATCATGGAGTGGCTGATGTCGATCATCAAGACAGTGCTCATCTGCGCTTTATGCTTGGTTTCTTCTACAATGAGGTCATCTTCCGTCATTTGAAGATCTGAAATTCCGTTGTTGATCTGAGCATTTTTCAGACTTTCGGTCATATTGACGGTTGACAAGTCGTCGCCGTATTGGAAGTTTCGGTTTTCGCCATCACGTTCGTCGCCGACGCCGGATTTGTTGGTTCTGTGATTTCCGATGCCGCTTTTTTTCAGCTTTCCGAAAATTTGGTCGAGTGCATATTCGCGTAAAGCAGCTTCCAATTTGGCGGTCAGGATATTTTTACCTTTTCCGGTTCCGGTATTTCCATCTTCAGAATCGTCTTCTTTTTTTATATAGCCTCGTTTTCGAAGGTCTTCTTCAAAATCTTCAAGCGTATACTCGTCGGTGAAAATATCGTATTCTTTGTCCAGCATATCGAGCCAGTCAAAAGCTTCTTCGATATCGCCGGAAGTGTGGGTCAACAGATCTTTGAATACATCAAAAACACGGTCGAAGTTTGATATTTCTTCCGGAATGTGCTTGCTGAACGTAAAACCTTGTTGAAAATTAAATTGTTTGTTTGTCATGAGATCAATCTCCATTTTAGAAAACACAAGTTAGGAAAATATTACTGCAAGAATGACGCCTTAAAAATAGAAAATACTGATGGCATTGATATAAAATGAAAATATATCAGCGATCAAAACAAGAATCACAGTTGAAAAATGGTATCAAAATAGCAGTCAATATTATTATGAAAAAATACGATAAGAAAGACTTTCCGGTTACAGAAGCGCGCCGTTTTTTGGAACCGACTCCTACAGTTTTGGTAACATCAGCTTATCAGGACAAAAAAAATGTAATGGCAATGGGTTGGTACACGATTATGGAATTTGTTCCTTCATTAATTGGATGTATGATTTCCAGCGGCAATCACAGTTTTGAACTCATCAGGAAAAGTAAGGAATGTGTGATCAATATTCCAACGCTTGAGTTGGCAAAAACAGTTGTTGCCATCGGGAATTGCAGCGGTTCAGAAGTTGATAAATTTGAACAGTTTAGCTTAATTTCGGAGACAGGAAAACTTGTAAAAGCGCCACTGTTAGTCAATTGCTTTGCAAGTTTTGAATGTAAACTTTATGATGATAAGCTGGTAAAGGATTACAATTTTTTCATATTCGAAATTGTAAAAGCCCACGTCGCAAGCTCGCCAAAATACCCTAAAACAATCCAATATCGAGGTGACAGTCACTTTGTAGAATCGGGCAGGAATATCATCATCAACTCATTGAAATAGATATTACAACTTATCTTTTATAACAATTTTCAGTTACAGTAAAATCTTTTTAATTTTAAATAAATTCAATAATAATCAATTATAGTACGGTATTTGATATAACATTTTCGAAAACCTGATCATTTGAAACTAAAACTAAACAAAGGAAAAATTCTTAGACGTTTTATCAGAACCATAATTGCTATTTTGGTTTTTTTTGTTGTGCTGATATTCAGCCTGCGATTGCCCTTCGTCCAGAATTTTATTAAAGATAAAGCGATTACTTACCTCGAAGGCAAAATCAAAACCAAAGTAAGTCTGGAAAAGATTTACATTGGTTTCCCTAATAGTGTTATTATTGAAAATCTGCATCTTACAGGTCAAAAAGTGGATACACTTTTATCTGTTAGAAAATTTGATGTTGGATTGGATATGTGGCAGCTGATGAAGTCCAAAGCAGATTTGACCTCGATAGATTTGGAAGGCGTTCGTGCGAATGTTGTCCGCGGTCCGCAAGGCAAGTTTAACTTCGATTACATTATGGAAGCGTTTGCGACTTCGGAAAAAGAGGAAAGTCCGTCTAAACCTTTTATTATTTCGCTTGACAAAATAAATCTTAAAGATATTGGCGTTACTTTCAACGATCAGCAATCTAAAAATGATATCAAGCTTTACTTTAATTCATTTGATACGAGAGTAAAAACCTTTGACCTTCAAAATAATAAATACGCAGTCAACGATATCAATCTTGACGGTTTAAAGTTAAAATTGAAACAAGATTTAATTGAAGAAGTTTCGAAAAATGTGGAGGAAAAGGTAGATTCACTGAATCAGAAAAAACCAATGCAATTAGGCTTGAGCGGAATCAAACTGACTAATTTCAACATTGATTATGGTGATGATAATTCGAAGACTTTTGCGAAAGTTCTGTTTAAAGAATTAAGTACAAAAATCAACAATCTTAATCTTCAGAATAATTCTTACGATGTTGGAAATGTTTATTTGACAGGCGCAAATATCAATGCAAATCTTTTTCTTCCAGCTTCAAACGCCAATCCGAAAAACGAAAATACAGCCGAAGTTTCTAAAAATGCAACGCAGGAAAAAGCTATGAAAGTGCTTCTCGGAAAATTAATTTTCGATGATGTAAAAGTAGCTTACAATAATACAGCCGTTGCGCCGACGAGAAGCGGAATGGATTTCAACCATCTTAATTTTGCGAAATTAAATGTTGATGTCCGTGATTTCAAAATGGAAAACAATGGTTTTGCTGGTAGTGTGAAATCGGCAGAAATTCAGGAAGCACGAGGTTTGGATATTCAAAAATTTAATACGGATTTTGTTTATTCAGACAAACAAGCTTATCTAAAAGACCTTTATCTACAAACGCCGAAAACGATTTTGAGAGATGAAGTTGTCCTTAATTACAATTCAATTGACCAATTATCTTCAAATCTTGGCGCCGTAAAAATTTCGGCAAGCATCAAAAATTCTAAAATTGGTTTTTCTGATATTTTAAATCTCGTTCCAACACTACGAAATACAGCTCCGTTTAACAAATATCCAAATGCAATTCTTGCCGTTAACGCAAATGTGAGAGGAACTGTAAATGATCTTTTCATTAATGAACTCAAGGTTTCCGGCTTGGATCAACTTCGGGTAAATGCGTCCGGAAGAATCCGAAATGCGATGAATCCTGACAATCTTTATTATGATTTGAAGATTGGAGAATTGGCTTCGTCAGGAAAAACGATTTTCAATCTGGTTCCAAAAGGTACGATTCCTTCCAATATTTCTCTGCCTTCACATTTCAGTATTAAAGGTTTTGCGAAAGGAACAACAAAGGTTGTCAATACAAATTTAAGTTTGTACTCAACGCTTGGAAATGCGGGAATCAAAGCACAGGTTGATATGCGAAGAAAGAATCGTGAGTTGTATGATGTGAAAGCCAATCTTCAGAATCTTCAAATCGGAAAAATTATTCAGAACAAAGATATCGGTGGAATTACAGCTCAGATTTCTGCAAAAGGCGAAAGTTTTGATTTTAAAAATGCGAATGCAAACCTTGTTGGAAACGTGCAATCGGCGACTTACAAAGGTTACCGTTATCAAAATATGAATCTGGTTGGCAAGATCAATCGCGGCGTTTACAACATCGTTCTCAATTCCAAAGACCCAAATGCCAATCTTCAACTGACAGCTTCCGGCGTTTACAATGAAAAAAATCCAACGGTAAAAGTCAATGGAACTATTGATAAATTAGATTTAAATAAACTAGGTTTCTACAGCTCGCCGATGATTTTGGCTGGCGCAATTGACGGCGATTTCAAAAGTCTGGATCCGGATAATCTGAACGGTTATTTAAATTTAAAAAACTTTGCAATTTCTGACACGAAGGAAGTTTATCCAATTCAGGAAGTAAATCTTTTGGCAGTTTCAACGTCCGATTCTACTCAAATTAAATTCAATTCTCAAATTGCAGATCTTGAACTGAACGGAAAATACAAACTGACTCAGATCTTTGGAGCGTTGTCGCAAACATTGAATCAATATTACCAATTCCAAAAACCTTCAAAAGCGGCTAAAATTGATGCGGGACAATATTTTACAGTTAATGCGACCATCAAAAATGATGATTTGATCAGAAAGTTTGTTCCGGATTTGAAAAGTTTTGAAACCATCAATATCACAGGAAATTACAACGCAGATTCTCAGAAAATAGAACTGGATGCCAAGATTCCTCAGGTTCTATATGGAACGAATACGCTTGAAAATACGAACATTAAAATCACGAATGAAAATCAGGCATTGCAATACAATCTGGATGTTGCTTCATTAAAAAGCGAAAGTTTTGCCTTGAATAAAGTCAACATTAATGGTGATGTTGCCAATAATATTATCAATTATAATATCACGACAAAAGATGAAAAAGATGCGACACAATTCTTAATTGCAGGAAATGCGAAATCGATGAATGATATTACCGAAATTTCGTTAAATCCAAATGGCTTAAAATTAAATTATAACGATTGGACAGTTGCTGGCGATAACAAAATCCAAATCGGAAGTCAGGGAATTTTTGCCGATAATTTCAGGCTGACAAACGGCGGAAGTGAAATTTTGGTTCAGTCCGAAAACAGTTCGCCAAACAGTCCTTTAAATGTCACTTTGAAAGATTTTAAAATTGAAACATTAACTGAGATCATCAAAAAAGATTCTCTATTGGCACAAGGAACCATTAACGGAACGGCGCAGCTGAGAGATTTAAATAAAAAAATGACCTTCACTTCAGACCTTAACATAACTGACCTTTTCTTTTACGGAAGTCCGGTTGGGAATCTGACAGTGAAAGCTAATAACACTTCAGCTGATATTATTAATGCAGATATTGCACTTTCCGGAAATGAAAATGATGTGAACATTACAGGAAATTACAACACGGCTGTCAGCAGTTTTGATTTGAATCTGGCAATGAATCAGCTTCAGATGAAGACTTTGCAAGGTTTTACTATGAATGCAATTATGAATACAGAAGGTTATCTTTCAGGCGATCTGAAGATTACTGGAACTGCAACTGAACCAAAAATTATTGGCGACGTCAAAATGAATAATGTCGGATTGATGATTGCACAAACCGGAAGTGATTTCAGAAAAATTGATGATAAAATTTCATTCACAAACCGCGGAATTGAATTTGATGATTTC
Organism: Epilithonimonas sp. JDS; assembly: GCF_021261315.1. Lineage (GTDB taxonomy): Bacteria > Bacteroidota > Bacteroidia > Flavobacteriales > Weeksellaceae > Epilithonimonas. The sequence goes on along the minus strand of NZ_JAJSAX010000002.1, from coordinate 31,157 downwards.
AAGATTAATGACAAAGACGCAAACTCACTGAAAATTGATGGTCAGGTTTTGACCCAGACCTACAGAGATTTTGCATTTAACCTCGACGTTAATGCCAAAGATTTTAAAGTCGTTAATTCTGAAAAATCAGATGATGCCATGATGTACGGGATTTTGTCCATTGATGCTGCTTTGAAAGTCCGTGGAAATCTCGACTTACCAAAAGTTGATGGTAGACTTGCCGTTTCTGATGACACCGATTTTACGATAGTACTTCCGCAATCCAGTCCATCTTTACAAGAGAGAGACGGAATTGTCGAATTCATTGATCAGGATCAAATTGCATTAAATAAAACCATTGTTGCAGACTCTTTGGCTGCGAAAAACAAGATCAAAGGAATGGATGTCAGCGTCAATATCGAAGTCAGCAAAGAAGCTAAAATCTCTGCAATTATTGATAAAGCGAATGGTGATTTTGTAAAGATTCAAGGCGAAGCGGAATTGACTGGCGGAATTGATCCTTCTGGGAAAACAACTTTGGTAGGCGTTTATGAAGTAGAAAAGGGAAGTTATGATATGAGTGTGAGTCTTTTGAAACGTAAATTCGATATCCAGAAGGGTAGTACGATCACATGGACTGGCGAACCGACTGCCGCAACGCTCGATATTACAGCTGTTTATAAAACAAAGACTGCACCTTTGGATTTAGTGGAACAGCAAATTAGTGGTGAAACTCCGGCCACACTCAATCAGTTCAAACAACAAATGGAATTCAATACTTTGCTGAAAATGAAAGGCGAACTTTTGAAACCGAGTATTTCATTTGATATTACAACTGCGGAAAAAAATAACGCCGTTTCATCCACTGTTACAGATATAGTTGACCAAAAACTGAGTCAGTTGCGAGAGGACGAAAACGAAATGAACAAGCAGGTTTTTGCCTTGCTTTTACTGAATCGATTCATCGGAGAAAATCCTTTCGAGAATAGTGCTGGACTTTCAACTGAAACTTTAGCAAGACAAAGTGTGAGCAAAATTCTTTCTCAGCAATTGAATAATCTGGCTTCTGATTTAATAAAAGGTGTTGATCTGAATTTTGATCTGGAATCGACTGAAGATTATTCAACAGGAACTCAGAATACCAGAACAGATCTGAATGTCGGCCTTAGTAAAAAATTATTGAATGACCGATTGAAAGTCTCTGTAGGAAGCAACTTCGGACTAGAAGGTGAAGCGCGTCAGAATGAAAATACGACCAACATTGCCGGCGATGTGACTGTAGATTACAGCCTTTCAAAAGATGGAAGATATATGCTGAGAGCTTATCGTAAAAATGAATATCAAGTGGCTTTGCAAGGTCAGATTGTAGAAACTGGTGTTGGTTTTATTATCACTTTGGATTACGATAAATTCCGTGAGATTTTCCAGAGTTCGAAGCGGGAAAAAAGAAAAAGAGAAAGAGAAAAAAACAATAACCAAGTAGTAGATTTTAAATAATGAAGAGCCGATTTCCAATCCATTTCAGACCAGTCATTGCCATATCATTCATCGCAATCGTTGCTTCGTGCAGCAATACCAAATTTCTGAAAGACGGACAAATGCTGTACACTGGCGGCGAAGTGAAGATCGAAAATGACAGCATTCCGAAAAAACAAAAGAAGGCTTTGAAGTCTGAGCTGGAAGAAAATCTAACGCCAAAGCCCAATTCAAGTTTTCTTGGATTAAGACCAAAATTGTACGCTTACAATATTGCAAAAGAACCTAAAAAAGAAAAAGGTTTTAATTATTGGTTAAAATATAAATTCGGAGAAGAACCAGTTTTGCTGGGCGATGTTGATAAGGAATTTAACAAAGATATAATCGTTAATTATTCTGAGAACAAAGGATATTTCAATGCTAAAGCAACTTACGATACGGTTTCGAAAAATAAGAAAGCGCAGGTTATTTATACTTTAAGACCGGGAAATCAATATCTGATAAGTCAGGTTAAGTTTCAGGAAGATTCAACGTTGGTGAATAAAGAAATTCAGAATCTTAAAGATAAAACGTTGTTGAAAGTGGGAAATCCATTTGATCTTGCCGTTATCAAAGCTGAGAGAGAAAGGATTGACAATGGTTTAAAGGAAAAAGGATTCTATTATTTTCATCCGGACAATATCATCGTTCAGGCCGACAGTACTGTTGCAAAAAATCACAAAGTAGAACTTAATGTTAAACTAAAAGAGCAAACGCCTGATTTAGCAAAGCAGCAGTTTTCAATCGATAAAGTGGTAGTTTTCCCGAATTACAACATTCGAGATGTGAAAGACGGAAAATACAGTATTCCGATGAGTGCAGATTCTCTTGCAAAATATGCGCACGAAGATATTTATGTGATAGATCCGGAGCACAAATTCAAACCGAAAATTTTTGATCGCGCCTTATATTTTAAAACTGGCGATGTTTACAATCGAAAAGATCATAATTTGACTTTAAGCCGATTGATCAGTTTGGGCGTTTTCAAATTTGTAAAAAATGAATTTGTAGTTTCAGATTCACTGAATCATAAGTTTGATACTTATTATATGTTGACGCCAAGACAAATCCAGTCGCTGCGTTTGGAAGCGTTGGGAAGAACAAATTCTGCCAATTACGCAGGAAGTGAATTAAATTTAAACTGGACACATCGTAATTTTTTCCGAGGCGCAGAACAGTTTAAAGCTTCTGTTTATGGTGCTTTTGATGTTCAGATCGGCGGTCCGGCTGATGCGGAAAATATCATCAGAGTGGGAGCCAATGCACAATTGTCGATTCCGAGAATTGTGGCGCCGTTTCGATTTAATTCTTCAAGTGCTTTTGTGCCTAGAACCAATATGCAAATTGGATATGAGTTCCAGAACCGAACAACTTTATATACTTTAAATACTTTCAATGCGTCATTTGGCTACGCCTGGAAAGAAAATGTAAGAAAAGAACATGAGCTCAAGGTGATTGATGTTTCGCTTATTAATCCAGCCAATGTTACTGATAAATTCCGGGAGCAGACTGCCGGAAATCAATATCTGAAAAGAGCGACAGATCAGCAATTGATCTTTGGACCAACCTATACTTATACATATACAAACACAACTTCGCCAAAAACAAATACGTTCTATTACCGAGGGATGTTGGATCTGGCTGGAAATCTGACTGGACTTTTGACTGGTGCAAATGCTAAAAATGGCGATCAGAAAGATATTTTTGGTATTCCTTTTAGTCAGTATGCGAAGATGGAAAACGATTTCAGATTCTATCACAAATTTGGAGAGAAAACATCTTTTGCATCCCGAGCAATTGTTGGTGTTGCGCTTCCTTATGGTAATTCAGAATACATGCCTTTTTCCAGACAGTTTTTTGTGGGCGGAAGTAACAGTATCCGAGCTTTCCGAGCAAGAACATTAGGACCTGGAAGTTATGATCCAAGGACTCAGCAGAATGGATTTGTATTTGATCAGGCAGGTGATGTAAAACTTGAACTTAATGCAGAATATCGTGCGAATATCTATAAATTTCTTAATGTTGCAGCATTCGCAGACGCCGGAAATATCTGGTTGATTAATGAAGATCCAGAAAGACCAGGCGCAAAGTTCTCGAAAGATTTCCTGAGTGAAGTGGCTGTCGGAGCTGGAGTAGGACTTAGATTAGATTTCTCAATTTTAGTTTTGAGACTGGATCTTGCAATGCCATTGAGAGTACCTTATTATGAAAAAAGTGATCGTTGGGTTTTGGACAGAGTGAAATTCGGAGACAGCTCCTGGAGAAAAGACAATCTGATTCTGAATATCGCAATCGGTTATCCGTTCTAGTATTCTTAATTAAAATAATTACAAAGGAAGTGTAAACCAAAATGTGCTTCCTTCACCGATTTTGCTGTCCGCTCCAATATTGCCGTTGTGTTTTTTGATGATTTCTGCACAGATGTAAAGTCCCAAACCAAGTCCGGAATAGGATTTTCCTGAATGATCCGCACGGTAATAGCGGTCAAAAAGATTGGGCAGAATCCCAGCATCTATGCCTTCTCCAAAATCCTTGACAGAAACTTTCACTTCATCGTTTACAGTTTCAATATTGATCTGGATTTGATTGGAATTTGAAGCATATTTTACGGCATTATTCACAAAATTAATGACTACTTGTTCAATCCTGTTTTCATCTGCGAACACATTTATATTTTTATCTCCCTGAATGACGAGTTCATATTTACCTTCCATCCGGATGTGATTGCAGCTGTTGGAAAGCATATTAAAGAGATTGAATTCCTTCTTTTCAAGCTTCAGCTGATCCTCGTTCATTCGTCTCATATTGAGAAGCTCATCAATCAAAGAAACCATCGTATCTACACTTTTCATAGATTGATCCAGCAGTTTGCTATGCGTTTCGGAGAATGGTTTTTCTTTCAACCGATCCAGCAGTTGGATGGAAGCCTTCAAAATTGTCAGCGGCGTTTTCAATTCGTGGCTGGCAATGCTCAGGAAGTCATCTTTGCGTTGTTCAAATAATTTTTTCTCAGTGATGTCTGCAGTCATTCCCACCATACGGTCAGCTTTCCCGTTTTCGTCATATCTAGGGCGTCCGTGCGCCTGGATCCAATGGATAGAGCCGTCTCTCCATTTTACGGGATATTCGGTTTTGTAGATTCCGTTGGTTCGGATTGCTTCCTGCACGAGACCTTTAACTCTCTCGCGATGTTCCGGCAGCATCGCTTCAAAAAGATCAGAATATTTAAAGTCTTCTTCTGGCTTGAACCCGAAATTTCGTTTAAACTGATCGGTACTTTGCATAATTCCCGTTGCAATATTAACCTCTGTAGAACCCAGACTGCTGGCGTCCAGAGCGATTTGAAGGCGGGTGTTGATCTCATTTACAGTCTCACGGGAATTGATCAGATCTTTGTTCGCATTCTCGAGTTTGGAATTGATGGAGAGAAGTTCCTCATTGGTCATTTGATATTCCTCATTCAGTTCTCCGAGATCTTTGGTAAGTCTTTCTTCGGCTTTAGATTTTTCAGTAATTACTTTTCTTGCCGCCATTCTATCCGAAACTTCAAAGGCTGTGTGAAGAATGTAAGTTGTTTTTCCATTTTCATCAAGAATTGGCTTGTATTCGAAATCAAAATAAAAATGCTGAAGTTCGCCGTTAACTTCCAGAATTGCTGGATAATCTTTCGCCAGATAGATGTTTCCAGAGTGCCAAACGCCTTTCAGAATTTCTAGAAAAGGCTGTCCGGAAAGTTCGGGTAAAGCTTCGGCAAATTTGCGGCCTACCACCTTTCTGTCTTTCCCCCACATCGTCAACATCGCTTCATTTGCACTGATGATTGTAATCTCATCGCCAGAATATACTGCTGTCGCATTGGGCGATTTGAAGAGAATACTGAGAAGCTGCTCTGGCTGAATGTAATCGGGAGAGTTCATAATGACTTTAAAAATTAAACAAATATAATTATTATCTCATAAATGTTTATGATTAAATTTTTGATAAATGGCTCGGGATTTGAAATCAATTCGAAAATTCGATTCTTAGTAATCATCAGCTTATGTCGATTAATTTTCGTTTTTTTGCAAATTCTTAATTAAAACAGAACTATGTCCAAGTTTGATGAGATCAGGCCATTTTATGATAATGAAGTCAATGATGCGTTGCTGAATGTGGCCAGACATCCGATGATGAAAGCCTTAATGAGTTTTACGTTTCCCGATCGTGCCGAGGATTTTTGGATAGATCAGTTTCCTAATGTCCACTCAATCAAAGATTTTCAGAGTCAGTTTATTTCGCAGACTGTTCATCAGATTCTCAAAAGAAGTTCTGAAGGCTTAACCACTTCCGGCTTCGAAAATCTCAATAAAAATACGGCTTATCTTTTCATTTCTAATCACAGAGATATTGTTCTGGATACTTCTTTGCTGAATCTGTCGTTGCTGGAGAACGGTCTTATTATGACATCTTCAGCCATTGGTGATAATCTGGTGAAAAAGCCATTTCTTCACGTTTTAGCAAAACTGAACCGCAACTTTTTGGTTCAGAGAGGTGTGTCCATCCGCGAACAGTTGGGCAGTTCCAAAATGTTGTCAGAATATATTTTGACTTTATTAAAAGAAGAAAACCGCTCGGTCTGGATGGCTCAGCGCGAAGGCCGGACAAAAGACGGAAATGATACCACGCAGCAAGGTGTTTTGAAAATGCTGGCAATGTCTGCCGGAGATCTTCCGCTAAAAGAATTTTTTAAAAGTCTGAAAATAGTTCCGCTTTCGATTTCTTACGAATATGATCCGACAGATGTCCTGAAAATGCCACAGCTGATGGCAAAAGCAAGAAATGAGGTTTATATCAAAGATGAAAAGGAAGATTTCAATACAATGCTGAGTGGCGTTCTGGGGCAAAAAAAGCATATTCATCTTCACGCCGGAAAAGTCCTCGACGTGGAATTAGATAACATCGAAACAGAAAACGATAACAAAAACAAACAGCTGCAGGCTATTGCCGAAATTATTGACAATTCTGTTCTCCAAAATTATAAACTCTGGCCGACTAATTTCATCGCCTACGATCTGCTTTATGACACTAATCGTTACGCAGAAAAGTATACCGAAGCAGAAAAACAACTCTTCGAAAGACGTTTGGAAATGCGGATCGATGTTACAGATAAGGTTTTGAAAGAGAGTTTTTTGTCGATGTACGCCAATCCTGTGATCAACAAAATTACGCATCATCAGAAAGTTTCTATTTAAAATTCAGTAAGATTTTTAAGTTGTTTCATTGAGTTGAAAATTTATTTATGAACAGGGTAGTTTTTAAGAAATTTTGGCAAAGAAATTGAGTAGTGTTAAGTAATTAATAACTAACAATTTAAAACTAACCATTATGAACATTTCTTACTATGATTTTAAAAATCTACCAAATGAATCCCAGTGTGACATTGTTTTGAATCAAGGTCATTTGATGAACGAAACCATCAAAGACGAACTGAAATTTGTGCTCTATGAGATTTCATCTTTCTCCGTCGAGATCGTCTACAACAAAAACAACAATAGAATTGCAGCAATGAATGTCTATCAAAATAAGTCGGCTTACGCTAACTAAAAAACAGAAACACTATCAGATTTTGATAGTGTTTTTGTTTTAATAAAATAGAAATTACAATCTATTCTGTTCATCCGTCTTGCTACTGGCTTTTGCTTCTTTCACTTTTTGATTTCCAAAATTATATTTCAGATTGATAATGAAATTCTGCGTGTCCCGATAATCCTTGAAATATTGATTCTGGTCGGCATAATTTGTCGAAATCGTATTCTTATTCGTTTTAAAAATATCATTGAAAACCAAGCCGGCTTCCAGTCTTTTGCTAAACATTTTTTTATTGATGATTACGTAAGTATTCTGTGAAGAACTGATGTCAAAAGAACCTTGTATAGTCTTCGAATTATAAACGTAACCCACATTCAAATCCCAAGTTTTTGCTTTGTCCAAAGTGATTTGTGTTGAAAGATTCGTATTGTAGAAGAACACATCATTTTTGTAAAGGATTTGATTCACACCCATAAAATAATTTTCCTGATATTCGCCCATCGCAAAAACATTCAGCTTCCAATATGGCTTTATCGAGAAGCTTTTAGAAACATTCGCGCCCAAATTTTTTCCGTGGTCAATGTTCGTAAAATTGTAAACCGTTTCAAAAGTCTCCGGATTTTGGATTGAAATTTCCATCGACGGGTCTTTGATGTAACTGAAATACATTTCGAAGTTCCAGTTTTTCACCGTGTAAGTCAAACTCAGATTGTGAATAATCGTCGATTTCAAATTCGCATCACCTTGAAAATAAGAATACAAATTATAATAAGACCTCGATGGATTCAGGAAATCATAATTCGGTCGGTCGATTCTTTTGCCGTATGAAAATCCCAATTGCTGGTCATCGTTCAAAGTGTACATCGCATAAAAAGTGGGGAAAAGTCCAGTTCGCGTTCTGTTGTTTTCAACCGTTGGATTGTCAGATTTTGTTTTGATAGCAGTTGTTTCCGACCTTAATCCAGCTTTCAGTTCCCACTTTTTCAATTTATATTCTGATGAAACATAAATGGCAAAAATATTCTCTTTATAATCAAACAAATTACTTTTCAAAGGATTGTAGATAATAGATTCCCGCGTTCCATCAAAAAAATCCAGATCGTTTTCATTATGCACAAAACTATATTTAATTCCACTTTCCAACGTGAATTTTTCCTTTGTCAATCGGTAATCCAACTGCGAAGAGTAAAGCGAAATATTCTGCATATTCTTACTTCCAAATCGATTGTAATCTTCCGGCTGGTCCACAAAATTGAGTTGCGTTTCAATGTCCTGATTTTCCTTATATTTTTTCGTACTGAAATTATTGGTCCAGGTCAAATTCTGGTCACTAAATTTCTTATCAAAAACCAAATAAGAATTAAAACTATTATTAAACTCATTTTTCTGATTCGATGTCAAATAATTGGATTGCAACTGTCCGTTTTCCGTGCTGTAAATATTCGTCGGAACCTTGTAATGACCATTGTTATTGGGCGCATTGTAGCCATCAAAACCAAACTGAACGGTTGACAAACTATCCAAACTGTATTGCCCGGCGAAATTGTAAATATGTTGTTCGTGTGCGTGCGTTTTCCGCGTCATATCGCTTTCCCAGAGTGTTTTGTCATTGCTGAAAGTTACGACATCGAAATTTTTCCGAACATAATCGCCGGTCACGAAATCATAGTTTCCACTCAATTGCCATTTTCCAGTGTTGTAAGATTGCGAAGTTCCAATCTTTCCTTTTGCATAAATCGATTGATGATAACGCGTCGAAATCCGTCCTTTGTAACCAGAAAGCACATTTTTTTTCATTTTAATATTAATGATGGCGCTGCCTTCAGCTTCATATTTCGCAGGCGGATTGGTGATGACTTCCACGGACGAAACGTTGCTTCCATCGGTGTTTTCAAGAAGTTGTTTCAGTTGCTCCTGCGTCATCAAAGTTTTTTTATCATTAATGGTCACGATGATTTGCGAATTCCCACGAACGCTCAATTCTTCATTTTTCACCAAGACGTTCGGCGTACTTTTCAAAATATCCCAAGCATTAAGATTTTGAAGTGGCGTATTATCGATATTGAATTCCAATCGGTCGATTTTCCTTTTCAGCAAAGGTTTATTTGCTTTGATGGTCACCGCTTCGATGTTGTTCAAAGTATCTTTTTTAAGGATAATATTCAATGCCAAATCGCTTTCCTCGAGCGTCAATTCATAATCCCGAAAACCAGATTTTTTAATGATTAATGAAACTGGAAACACCGAGATTCCATCAATCACAAAATTTCCTTGCGCATCAGAATTATAGATTTTATTTTCATTGATTTGAATAATGCCGTCCGAAATCGGTTCCTGATTTTCATTTTCAAGATGTCCTTTGATGCTTTGACTCCAAATCAGAATCGGGAATATCAGTAAAATTGTGATGTAATATTTCATTTCATTGATTTTCTCCAAAATTGAGACAGTTTGCATCAAAGTTTTGTTAATGAAGGGTTAACGAACGGTTAATGCTATTTTTGAAGGAAATTTGATTGTATTTTTGAAATATGAATCGCAAGAGAAATATCACCGTCATTTTGTTCACGTTCAGCCTGATTATTTTGGTTGCGCTGCAAGGCTTTTACATCTATAACTCGTACCGTTTGGAAGAAAAGGACTTCAACCGTCAGGCAAAAGAAATAGCTAGTAAAGTGATGGACGGAATGGACAAATTCGACACCGATGCCAATGACAATCGACTTGTGGGTGATTTTGAAAGGTTGAAATTGGGAATTACGATTCAGGGTGAACAAATAAAATTTCCTGATAAAATTTACTCATCAGAAATCCAATACAGTCAAAAAATGGAATCTCTGCTCAGGAAAAATGTTGGAAATTCTGGATTTGAAATGGCGATGAAGAATGAGATTTATTCTGTTTTGGACGAATTGAAGAATGAAGAACTGCTTCCAAAAGGTAAATCGATTACGCTCTTCCAAACGATTAACAAGGTTGAAAAACCGATGTCGCTGACGGAAAGTATTTGGTCAAGCCACCAATCAAAAACCAATACTGATTTGAATGTTAATGAGCGTTACAACTATTTGGTAAAGTCAAAAGCGTCGTATCAGTTGCTGAATATTCAGTATTTGGTGTTGAGGAAAATTGTTCCTTTGATTATTATTAGTTTATTAATCATAATTCTGATTGTTTATCTTTTTTACAACAGCATCAAAAACCTGAATCGCCAGGAAAAGAAAATCTCACAGCTTCACACCACCATCGATTCGATCGCACACGAACTGAACACGCCAATCACAACGTTGAAATTTTCAATCGTCCAAACCTCAGATTCTGAAACCAAAACTTTATTGGAAAGACAAATCAAACGTCTGGAAAATATTGTAAAATCCATTCATCATTCGGATTCTGAGGATATTTTGATTGATAAGATTGAAATGGAAAATTACTTTTCGAACATTAAAAAAACTTATAAAGACATTAACTTTAATATCAATCTGGATTTAATTAAGAATAAAGTTCTTCGTCAAAATGACTTCACACAAATGATGGACAATCTCATCGATAATTCTGTAAAATACGGCACGAAAAATCTTGGTATTATCATTAATGAAAATCTTGAAATAGAAATCTCCGACGATGGTATCGGAATTCCAAAAGACGATTTGAAATTTATTTTTGATAAATATTACCGCGTTTCCAGAACCGAAAATCTGAACATCAATGGTTTGGGTGTTGGATTATTTTTGGTGAAATCCATTGTTGATAAATACAAAGGAAAAATCTCTGTAAAATCCAATCCTGATAAAGGCATAACCTTCAAAATCCAGATTCCAAATGAAAACTAAAATCCTTTTGGTAGAAGACGATGCAGACTTGGGAATGGTTTTGCAACAATATCTGGAATTCTCAGATTTCGAGGTCAATTGGATTTCGAATCCCGAATTTATCATTAATAATAAAAAAATCATCCAGGATTACCAATTGGCGATTTTGGACGTGATGCTTCCTTTTATGGACGGTTTCGAACTGTCAAAAGAAATCAGAAAAACATCTGATATTCCCTTCTTATTTTTAACTGCAAAAGGTCAAAGTATTGATAAAATCTTGGGTTTAAAACTCGGCGCCGACGATTACATCACAAAACCCTGCGAGCCGGAAGAGTTGATTTTGCGCATTAAAAACATACTGAAAAGACAGCAAAATCCTCAGACAGAAATCGTTAAAATTGGAAATTATTCTTTCATTCCATCGCAGTTTCAGTTGAAATTTGAATCCGAAACAATCCAGCTGACCGAAAAAGAATCGGAACTTTTGCTTTTGCTTTCCCGAAACAATCAGAAGATCATCAACCGCAAAGAAATCCTGGAAAGCCTTTGGGGTGAAAATGATTATTTCCTGGGAAGAAGTCTGGATGTTTTTATGACAAGGCTTCGGAAATATCTCCAGAAAGACGATAGAATCAAGTTCGAATCCGTCCGTGGAATCGGTTTCAAAGTTGAGTTTCCTTTGTAAAATTTAAATGAAATTTACTGAAAAAGACCTTTCCAAACTGCCCAGATAATAAGTAGTGGCAGGTTGATAATTCCGAAGATAAAATGCCTGAATGAGAGTTTTAGCCTCCCGATTTTTCCCTTTTCAAAATAGACAGATCTGACGTAAAGATCAAAAAAATTCATAACTTTTATTTTCCACAACAGTATCAAAGATAGTTCCTAATAGACAATTTATTGTTAAGAAATTGTTAAGTTTAGATTGTTTCAGATCACATATTTCTTGAGTCCCTCCATAATGCCCTGCCATAACATATTGAAGAAACTCTTGTCCGGATCCCGTTTTTTCTCGATCAGCACGTGCGTTGGTTCGCCCTTGGATTCGTTTTTTACAAACCAGTTGGCCATCGTCGACAATACTTTTCGTTCCTTTCCTTTTTTGTTGAGGAAATTCACGTACATATCATTGTATTTGAAATAAAATTTCCCGGCGATTCCGGCATTGGTACCATAATAATCGAACTTTAGATAGTCAATTTTTCCGTCCAGCGTAATATTCAGATATGGTCGTACAAATAAATTGACGTTGTCAGCAGAAAGCTTGAGAATGCTACCTTTGATTGTAAACTTGTCCTGCAAATCCATCACATCAAATTTCCAAACGATGTTGGTAGGCGCAGTTCCATAGAAAGCAAAATTAGCATCAGCCGTTATCACAGTTGGTCTTCCTTTGATTTTCCCGTTGTTGACATCATTAATTAAAATCCCAAAATTCTCAAATTCTAATTTTCCGGGAATGTTACTATTTTCTGCATTTTCCTCATAAACCAACGCTGAGTTTTTGATCAACACACTTTTGACAAACAAAGGCATTTTTACATTCCTCAATTTTTTACTGAATAATATTCTAGGATCGTGATCGTCTGCCGGAGCCAAATCGTGGTAAATATTACAATTCAAACCATCGATTTCGACTTTGCTAATATCAATCACAGGATTTCTGAATAAATCCGAATTTTTATCCGTAATGCCAATACTTTTAACCGAAATTGTATAGAGATCAGTCTCTTTCGCAATCACTTTGCTGAAGCCGGCTCTGGAGTACTTTGGCAGATATTTGAAATCTTTAATACCCGTTTTATTGCCTGTATTTTTAAGCTGAGCAATTTTAAGCGTATAATATTTTCCCGCATCAAGGTCAATTTTCTGAGCATTGATCAATCTTTTGCCAATCGTAACAGGTTTGTGATTTTTAAAATCTGCAGTGTTGGAAGACAATTGCTGTAAGTTGATGTCAAATTTGCCAACCGACAATTTCTGTTTTCCCTGACTGGTTTGAGACATTTTTCCATTCGAAATATTGATGAAGCCAAGTTTCGCTGCAAAATCGGGTAGAGTAGAACTGGATTTTTTCTGTTTTGGTTTTTGTTTGTGATTGGATGAAATTATTTTGATGTCAGGCGATTTGATTTCAATTCCGTCCATCAGGATATTCAGTTTTTGACCAATGTATTTTGTCTGGTTGTTTACGATCTTGATTTCGTCTGTATTGATGTTGAAAAGATCTTTGTTCGCAGATTTTGCCAAAGCCGTAACCTGAACTTTTTCGAACAGAATATTAGAATCGTGAGAATCGATTTTTTTAATTCTGACAGCCTGAAGTTTGTTGGCTTTAAAATAAATATTATCCGCTTCGATGTCATGATTGGTAAATCTGAAAGGGATTTTTTCTTTCACAGTATTTTTATCAAAAACGATGTTGCTGAGTTTGAAATTAAATTGATCAATTGAAGCTGTTTTGTCCAAATCAGCCTGCAAAACCACAATTTTACCTTTCTCAAAACTGATGTTTTTCAAACCGATTTTCATATCGATTTCTTTCGGATCTTTCTCCTTTTCAACAATGTTTTTTCCTGTGGAAGTGACTTTAAGATCCGGATGTTTAAAGATGATATCGGAAACAATCAAAGAATCCTCGCTCACATTGAAATCCTTTGCCAATAAGTTTTCAGAATAGAAATCAAAGATATTTTTCGCATTGTAATTGGCAGCTTTCTGCAATGGTTTGAGATGAAATTTCTTCAGTTCCAGTGTTTTGTTTGCAGCCAGAATTTCGTCAGCATCAACTTCATAAAATTCATTTACGCCTATTTTGACGCTTTTTGCATCGATCTTAAATTCCTGAAAAGCAATCGGAATCTTCGAATCGTTACCGCTTTGTTTGATGTCTTTCAGTTTGATGTTAATATTTTCTCCAACGAAAACCGGTTTTCCATCCGCATTTTTGATGTCTGCAAAAACATTATTAATCAAAATATTATTGATATGAATATCCGTCGCTTTCTTCTGTTTTTTTTCGTTTTTCTTTTTAGGAGCAAGTCTTACATTGATTTTAGAATCCGTTAAAAGCAATTGATCCGCGTGATAAGATTTGTTGAAAATGGCTTTCCAGATAGAAATATCATGAAGTTCTATTTTCTTCACAGTTCCATTGATCTGAGTGATAGAAAAATCTTTGGGATTTTTTGTGGAAATTTTCAATTCATCCGCAGTAAAATCACCTTTTAAAAGACTTAATGAAAAATCTTTCAACTCAATTTTGTAAGGTGTTTTATCGTTTACGAGATCTGGAAGTTTTCTTTGAAGATAGAAATCCAGAGCAAAGGGAAACGCCAAAATCAGAACCAGGAAACCAATTCCTATTCCCAAAAACCATTTTCTGCGTGTGTGTTTTTTCTCGTGTAATTTTTCGTTCATCAACTAGTTTTTTCTAATTTCAAATCTACACAAAAGATGTTCCAATAACTCAAAATATTGGTTTTGTAAATGATTATTTGCTAACTAAGCTTCAATTCTACAATTTTAATTTATTATTAATGAAAATAATTCAAAAAAAAATGGCCGGAACTTTTCCGACCATCTTTGTCACCGAAGTAACTTTTAACAAAAAATAACTTAAACTTTATTTATTTCCATCCGCCTCCCAGAGCTCTGTAAAGATCAACAATACTGCTGAGTCTTTGTCTCTTGATAGAAGCCAGATTTAATTCTGCCTGAAGTGAGTTGGCCTGAGCCGTGATCACTTCCAGATAGTTTGCCATTCCGCCTTTGTAAAGGAGTTCGGCACTTTTTATTCCGTCTTTCAACGTTGTCACTTGCTCAGAAGCTTTCACTTCCTGAAGTTTCAGATTTTCATTGGAAACCAATGCGTCAGAAACTTCGCCGACAGCATTCAAAACAGATTGTCTGAAAGCCAGAACGTTTTTCTCTCTCTGGATTTTTGCAACTGCCAAATCGGTTTTCAATTGTCTTTTCTGGAAAATAGGCTGTGTGATTCCTCCTAAAACAGAACCGAACATCGAAGCTGGAATCTGAAACCAATTATCAATTTTAAATGAATTCACACCACCGTTTGCGGTAATCCTCAAAGCCGGATACATACTTGCCTGAGCAATTCCCACAATCGAATTGGATTCCAGTAAAACCAATTCCTGCTGGCGAACATCCGGACGACGGCTCACCATCGCAGCGGGAATTCCTGCCGAGATATTTTGTGGTAAAGACGAATCGGACATTTCAATCGTTCTACTGATTTTATCTGGATTTTCACCCACCAAAATACTCAATGCATTTTCCTGAATGGCAATATTTTGTTCGAGTTGCGTAATCAAAAGTTCCGTAGATTCTGTTCTGGCTTTCGCCTGCTGAACGCCTAATGAAGTCGTTTCGCCGCCTTTCCAGATTTTCTCAGTCACATCTAAAGTATTTTTGCTGAGTTGCAGATTGGATTTTGCCACATTCATTTGTTTGTCAAGCATTAACAAATTGTAATAACCTTGAGCAATTGCTGCGACCACTTGCGTCTGAATCGCTTTTGAAGCTTCGTAAGTCTGCAAATATTGAACTCTGGAAACTTCCTGCTGATTTTTAATCTTTCCCCAAATATCAGCTTCCCAACTTAAATTGAAAGCCGCATTATAATCTTCAACGTGACTCTGACCTAAAAACAAATTTAGACTTTGCCCGTTCATACTGTTTTTTGAAGGTCTGGAAATCTGTCCAGAAACGCCAAAACTGATGTCCGGATATTGCAGATATTTTGCCTGATTCAATCGTTCTTGAGAAGAAGCGACTTGTTTCAAAGCGATCAGCAAATCATAGTTATTTTTGATTCCTTTTTCGATCAGATTTTGCAAGATCGGATCTTTGAAGAATTGTCTCCATTCCAAATCGGCGATGCTTGCAGTATCCGCGGTTGCCGTGTATTTGAATGTTTCCGGCAACTCTGGACTTACTTTATCCAAAGCTAATTTTGGCATGCAGGAAACCGCACTTGCGACTACCACTGATGATACCAAAATCTCTTTTATTTTTGTTATGATGTTCATTGATTTTCTTTTAGTTTTAAATTATTGACGTCTTGTTTTGGGCAGCTTTTTCCGCCTTCCGTTCCCAATCTTTTTTGCTCCAAGATTTCAGTCTAAATAGAACTTGAGTATAAGCAAAAAAGGATTTTCACTCAAGTCAGGCTGCGTAAGATTCCGCGTTCTAGACTTTCTGAAGTCCCTCTCTCTTGGAGAGGGATTAGGGAGAGGATTATTAAATATAATTTAAAGCCGCTTTTTCTTTTTTCATTTTACGTTTCTTTCTGCTTGGCATTTTCTCGTGCAGATATTGGAAAATCACGTACATCACCGGAATAATGAAAATCCCGAAGACAACACCCGTAAACATCCCACCAACAGTACTAATTCCGATCGAATGATTTCCTTTCGCCGCAGCACCTTGCGACCAAACCAATGGTAACATCCCGATGATAAATGCGAATGATGTCATCAAAATTGGTCTTAATCTTAATCTTGAAGCTTGAAGTGCAGATTCGATTAAAGTCTTTCCAGCTTTTCTTCTTTGAACTGCAAATTCCACAATCAGAATCGCATTTTTTGCAAGCAATCCAACGAGCATAATTAATCCAACCTGAACGTAAATATTATTGTCAATTCCAGCCAAACCTGTAAAAGCATAAACTCCGAAAATCCCTGTAGGAATCGTCAAAATGATGGCGAAAGGCAAGATGTAACTTTCGTACTGCGCTGCTAATAGGAAGTACACAAACAAAATACTCAACATAAAGATGAAAGCCGTTTGTCCGCCGGTTTGTCTCTCTTCACGTGTGATTCCTGTCCATTCGTAGCCGTAACCTCTTGGTAATGAATTTTTTGCCGTTTCTTCCACCGCTTTGATTGCGTCTCCTGTACTATAACCGGGTTTCGGCGTTCCATTGATTGTTACGGCATTGAAAAGGTTGTTTCTTGTAACTGTTTCTGGTCCGAAAGATCTTTTCAAAGTCACCAATGTTTTTACCGGAACCATTTCACTTTGATTATTCTTTACATAGATTCCTTCCAATGAGTTTGCATCGGTCCTGTAAGGAATATCTGCTTGAGCCATTACTCTGTAATATTTTCCAAATCTGTTGAAATCTGAGACGAAACTACTTCCGTAATAAATCTGCATAGTCTGCATCAAATCGTTGACAGAAACGCCTAACTGATTGGCTTTGTCGGCATCAACCTGAATGGTATACTGAGGATTTCCTGCCGCATAAGTTGTGAATGCAAAGGCAATTTCCGGACGTTTCATCAGTTCTCCAATAAAAGCCTGAGTCGTAGTTCCCAATTGTTCAAAAGAACCATTGGTTTTATCCTGAAGCATAAATTCGAAACCGGAAACGTTACCAAAACCTTGAACAGTAGGGAAGTTGAAGAAGAAAGCACTCGCATCTTTTACCTGCGCTACTTTTCCTGTCAGCCCCGCGGCGATCTGATCCGGATCTTTTACGTCGCCACGATCTTCGTAATCCTTAAGTTTGATAAAACCGGCAGAGTAGGGCGATGCATTGGCATTACTAATGAAATTCAAACCGTCAGAAACCCAAAGATATTTGGCTACATTTTCCTTTTCTATAATCTTATCAATTTGTTTTGTCGCTTTGTTGGTTCTTTCCAATGAACTTCCAGGAGGCGTATTCACAGCATATAAAACAAAACCTTGATCTTCCGTTGGAATGAATCCAGAAGGCGCTTTATTGACTAAGAAAATTGTAATAGCCGTAATCAATACAAGTCCACCAACGCTGACCCATTTGTTTTTGATTAAGAATTTAAGACTGTAAATATATTTTTTAGTCAGATTATTAAAGCTTGTATTAAAGGCATTGAAAAATCTGGATCCGAAACCTGTTTTTTGATGGTGCTCGCCGTGTTCACCTTGAGGATCATTAAGTAAAAGCGCACATAAAGCAGGACTCAATGTCAATGCATTAATAGCTGAAATCAAAATAGCAATGGCTAATGTGAAAGCAAACTGTCTGTAGAAAACACCTGCCGGACCTTGCATAAATCCAACCGGAATAAACACCGCCGACATTACCAAAGTGATGGAAATAATCGCTCCCGATATCTCAGTCATCGATTCTCTTGTAGCTTGATCAACTGGTAATCCCGTATGTTCCATCTTGGAATGGACGGCTTCTACAACCACAATCGCATCATCGACGACAATACCAATGGCGAGAACCAAAGCAAATAAGGTCAACATATTGATGCTGAATCCGAATAAATTCAGGAAGAAAAATGTACCTATAATCGCAACCGGAACCGCAATTGCCGGAATCAAAGTCGATCTGAAATCCTGAAGGAAAATATAAACCACAATGAAAACCAGGATAAATGCAATCACCAAAGTCTCCACAACTTGATGAATAGACGCATCCAAAAAGTCTTTGGAGTTGTACATAATGATTGGTTTCACTCCTTTTGGAAGTGTTGTTTTGAATTCTTCAACCTGTCTTTCAACTTCGGTTAGGATTTCATTTGCGTTAGATCCTGCAGTTTGAAGAATTGCGAAACCAGCTACAGGCTTGCCATCAACTCTGTTCGCTGCGGTGTAACTGTAAGATCCGAATTCTACTCTGGCAACATCTTTCAATCTTAGGAAAGAACCGTCGCTATTGGATTTTACAACAATATTTTCGTAATCTTCGTTTTTGTTTAGTTTCCCTTTATACTTTAAAATGTATTCGTAAGTTTCCGTACTTCCTTGTCCGAAACGTCCAGGCGCAGCTTCAAGATTGCTGTTTTTAACCGCTGCCAAAACTTCCTGAGGCGACAGATTATTATCAGCGAGACGATCCGGTTTCAACCAGATTCTCATCGAATAGTCTTTAGATCCAAAAACCTGAGCCTGAGCAACTCCCGGAATACGCTGAAGCTGCGGAATGATATTGATCTTCATATAATTCTGAAGAAAAAGCTCGTCGTATTGTTTAGGATCATCACTCGTGATTCCCATAAACATAATGAAACTGTTCTGAACTTTCTGAGTCGAAATCCCTGCCTGAACAACCTCTTGAGGAAGCTGACTCATCGCTTTGGAAACTCTGTTCTGAACGTTTACCGCTGCATTATCAGGATCTGAACCTTGTTTGAAAAAGATACTCAAAGTCATCGATCCATCGTTACTGGAATTCGAAGTCATGTAAGTCATATTCTCCACACCGTTTACCGCTTCCTCAATTGGATTGGCTACAGAACGGGCAACAACTTCGGCGTTAGCGCCGGGATAAGATGCCGTTACCTGCACGCTTGGTGGCGCAATATCGGGGAATAACGTGATCGGCAATTGGAACACCGAGAGCAATCCCAATAATAATAAGATGATCGAAATAACCGTTGAGAGTACCGGTCTTTCTATGAATTTTTTGAACATAAGAAGTATAGTTTTAAGTGGCGTTCGGCAAATAGCTTTTGGCAATTAGCTTTAAAGCCAATTTTTAAAAATTAGTAATAATTAAATCTTTAGTTAGCCATTAGCAAAAAGCCAAAAGCTATCAGCTATTTACAGTGGCGTTGCTGTCAATAAGCTGTCAGAAGAAATCATTTTTGGTTTGATTGGCGCGCCGTCTTTCAAGCTGCCTAATCCGGTGTAAACGATCTGATCACCTTTTTTAAGGCCTTCAGAAATGAAATAGTAATTTTCGGTTTTTCCTGAAATCGTAATTGGTTTACTGGTCACGGTTTTGTCTTTTCCAAGAACATAAACGTAAGTTTTATCCTGAATTTCGAAGGTTGATTCTTGCGGAATAACAACTGCATTTGATAGTAGCTGTGGCATTCTTACTTTTCCGGTGTTTCCGCTTCTCAAAGTTCCGTTTGGATTTGGGAAAGTGGCACGAACCGTGATTGCACCTGTACTTTTATCGAATTGACCGTCAATCATTTTCATTTTTCCTTTTTCAGAATAAGTCGTGTTATCAGCAATGACTAAATCTACCAAAGGCATATTTCTCATTTTTTCTTCAAGCGTTGCGCCGACGTATTTCTTTTGGAAAGCGATAAAATCGATTTCACTGATGGAGAAATAAGCATAGATTTCGCTGATGTCAGAAACGTAAGCAAGTGGAGTAGCGTCGGTTCTGGAGATTAAACTTCCTTTTTTGTAAGGAATTCTGCCAAGATAGCCGCTGACAGGTGCTGTAATTGTAGTAAATCCGTTTGTAATTCTGGAACCACTCAAAGAAGCTTTGGCCTGAGCAGCGGTTGCAACTGCGACGGCGTAATTGGCTTTTGCAGTTTTCAGCTGAACGTCAGAAACCACTTTTTCAGCAACTAGAGTCGTCAATCTGTCAACTTCCACTTTCATTTTCTGAATATTGGCGTTTGCGGCTTGTAGATTGGCACTTGCCATATTCACCTGTTCGCCGTAAGATCTGGAATCGATTTTGAATAAAGGTTGTCCAGCTCTTACGAAAGCACCTTCTTCCACATAAATTTTGTCCAGATAACCATCAACCTGAGATCTGATCTCCACATTGTTTTTTCCTTCCAAAGCGGTCGGGAATTCCTGAAAAGTAGAAGTGTTGGAAGTGATGACAGTATAGATAGGCAATTCTGGAGCTGGTGGCGGTGCGCCTGCGCCTTCTGCCGCTTTTGTACAGTTTTGTAAAAGTATAATACTCGATAGAAGTATGATAAATTTTATTTTAGTGATAGTTTTCATTTTGAAGTTTGAATTTTAGATTAAGTTAGATATGTTCTTAATAGTTTTGTAGTTATTTTTCCTAACAGTGTTAATGATTTGTTCAAAAAAATATAACATTCGCTGGTGTTTAGATTTTAGTTTCCATAATAGTTTAATTTTAAAATTGATTTCTGAAGTTGCTTAAAATTGTTAGTATAGCTAACGGTGTTAATGTTTTATGGTAAAAATTGACTTCTTGAAAGATTTAAAACTTAAAAAGTCTCAGATTAATTTAATGTTAATTTTCCTAACGGTGTTAATTTGAAAGCCAAAAAAAAATTACAATGATTTAATGAACGCAGAAACAGTTTCGTCCAGCGTCGTTTTATTCATTGTAGAAGGAATATCTGCATTTCTCATCATCATAATAGAAATCAAACCGTGAACGGCTGAAAACAAAGCGTGAGAAGAGTGGCAGGCATTATCCGGATTTGAACCTTTTTTATTGATGATTTCTAAGGTACATTCATAAAGCATATCCTGAAATGAGGAAAATTCTTCCTTCATCATTCCTTTTCCGCTGCACTGCATTCCCAATCCAAACATCAGCTGGTAATATTCTTTATTCTTAAATGCAAATTTCCAGTAAGCATCCACAATTGCAGTTAGCTGATCTTCCGGTGCATCGTGTTTCTTCTGAGCTTTCAGTAATTCGATGTGTAACTGATGGAAACCATTTAATGAAATTTCATATAAAATTGCTTCCTTGTTTTCAAAGTAATCATAAACTACCGGTGCACTGTATTCAATCGCATCGGCAATTTTACGGATAGAAAGTGAAGCCCAACCTTCAGTCTTGGCCAAGTTGAAAGCCTCCTGCAAAATATTTGCACGGATAGATTCCTTTTCTCTTTGACGACGTTCGTGTAAGCCCATTATTTTATTTTTCTAACAGCGTTAGCAAAACTACAACTAAAACTTCTTAAATACCAAACAAATTTCTTTTTTTAACATTAAGTTATAACATCATCTACTCAGAAAGATGGTTTGAAGTCAGCCATTTAGGGAATTCTTTATCGGTCAGTTTACTGGCAAAATCAATGTACCAGCTGTATCCGTTGCGTCGTTCTTCGGATATTTCTTCATAATTATTTTTGATGCTGCCATCGCGGTCTCCGAAAATTGGTTTGTTAATTTTGATGTCATAAAATCTTGCCCAGACAACAGAACCTTTTTCTTCTTCCAAAACCCTGATCTTTTTGCCATTCACTTCCTTAACCTTATAGCTGTAACCTTCAATTTTGTACTGCTTAAACCATTTTACAGCACTTTTAATTGATTTTTCGATTTCTGGCGTTACAGGTTGCATCATTAAAAATCTGACAATTCCAACAGATTCTCCAGTTGCTAATGAAACTGGCTCAAAAGCTCTGGCCTTTGCAGGTTGAAGTGTAATCTCATCATATTGATCTGCCCAGATTGTCGGAATGCCATTCTGTAAAACCTGATTTTTCAGAATACAGTCGATTCCTTTTTTGAGTGCTGTTTTTGATTTTAATTTTAATTCAGAACTTACGGCGTCAAAATCATTTTTACCTTCAGAAGCATTATAAAGTATAGTCAATGCGTTGATCATTGCATTGTCATTGTAGGTAATCTGTTTGCGGTAAATCTGCTTGTTGGGATAGTATTGCGGAAATCCGCCATTTTCATACTGCATCAAAAGCAAGTATTTAATACCTTTTTCCGCAGCAGAAAGATAGGCTGGATTTTTAGTTGATTTGTAAGCTTTAAGGAGGATATTGATTTCCCTCGTCGTTGCACTATTGTCGATGGTGGCGTGATCGTCACCAGTGGATTTTATTTTTTCCAGTAATGCTTTATCGAGAGGCAAATTGTAATTAACAGCTTTGCCGTCATTGAGTTGTTTTCCCCAGGCTCCGATTGGTAATTGATATACCAATAATTTGTCAGCCAGTGTATCTTTTGTCTGCGCGACAGAACTGCCTGCAACAAGTATAGAAAAGAATGTGATAATTCCTGTTTTCATTTTTGATATTAAGTAAATAATGTACAAATTAAGCATTATTAATATTAAAATGATAATTAATTTTTAGTTTCTGAACAGATCAGAATCGTTAGGCAGAATTGATCCTCACTTGAAAAATTTTAAAATTTCAATCAGAGGTCGCTCTTAATACTTTCCAATTAATCTGGGGAATGATTGACAGTCACGATCACCTTGTCTTTTTCATCATTGAATTTAATAATGGTAACACCGCCGGGAAACAGAAGCTCTAATTCCAGCATATTTTGTTTGGGATAAGTGTAAGTTACGGAAATCGGACATTCTTCAAAGCTTGCAATGTGTTTGGCTTTGGGCATCTGCTTTTCCAGATATTTACCGTCATCATTGCTGTTGTTGCTTTTTCGGAACGCGTCATAAGCTTCGGCCAGATTATAATTTTTATATAGACATTCCGTCACATAACCAGTTTCCATATCACCGCCTTGGTCTTTGCAGACAATCGTTTTTTTGTTTTGTATCTCACTTTGACTTTCAGATGAATTGTTGGTTCCTTGCAATTTATGTGCTGCAGAATCCCGCTTGTTCAGTCTGATTTCGGAGTTTGAATTTTTATCGGTGTCTTTATCAGTAGCGGATTTCGAAAATAATTTTGAGCTTTTATATCCTTTTTTGACAACCTCTGACCTCGATAATAGGACAGTAAATGACAACGCGCCGATCATTAAAATAAATAGGGTAAGGAGTAGAAATATTCTGGTTTTCATTTTTCATCAGTTTTTTGGTGGTTATTATTGATAGGTCTTGCCGTTATATTTCAGAATTTTGGTGCTGTTTTTATGGGTTACTTTTTCAACACAGTCATCTTTTATCGAAATGCTTTTGGTGTATGTCGTTTTACTTTTAACAATCAGATTTTTGAAGCCGTTTGTCTTATTTTTGTCAATATCGATGTGGCCTGTACTGTCTTCAAACTCGCCTGCACATTTAGTGTCCCATTCACCGCCAGCCGAATCTATTTTGTAATTGTTGAGAATCTGTTCTAAGGTATTATTCTGGACTATATAAAGAGAAAGATCTGTATTGTGGGATGGATTTGGCTGGCTGCCGTTTCTGTAGCTTGCGCGGATTCCAAAAGCTCTTGTGTTTTCATTAAGCTGGTAAAGCCCTGTGTCAATCGTGATATCCCAAAGAGCCATCGCATCGGAAGTCCACGCATTCGGTTCAATGTATTTGTACAGAATTTTCCCCGAAGTATTGTCTGCAATGATGATATAGGCATCCAGTTCCAGATAGAGATTTCCGTACTCATCAGTTTCGTTCACTCTGTATTTCGGGATCACCATCAGCGTGTTGGAAGGTTTATTGGGCAGAACCTTTTCTCGGTACAGCGGTTCGTGGATGTCTTTTTTGTTCAGTTTCAGCTGTGAAAGAACATTATCTAGAAGTCTGCTATTTTCCTGAGCATTAGCGTGGTAGAAAAAGAAGGTCAGCAGGAGTAAGGTGATCGCTTTTTTCATAAGTTGTGTTATTAGTCATAAAATAAGCGCAACACAATTCAAGCCAAACCGGCGCTGATAAAGCATTATCTTTAATTTTCAATCAGCTGCCGGATTGCAGAAGTCCTTTTTTGAGACTGAAATAAAAGAGGTTAATCAAAATTAAAAAGGAAACAATGATGATAATGATGACAGAAAACATCTGAAACAAAGCTTCCGAAAACGCCTGGCTTTCTGCATTGCAGTCGATCTCATCGCCCCAGAAGTCAATGCCTTTTTCGCCTTCAAACATTGTATCACTACAGGCTGAATATTCCGGAATGATCAGCAGAACATAAATTAAAAGCAGCGGAATCACCACAATCATTAATAAGACATTGATGAATTTTAGAATTTTAAGTTTCTGATGCAAAATCATTTTGATAATAGTTGATTTTTCAGGAGAGCCAAGATTTTGAATAATGTTCTGATCTGTAATTATTTTACTTTTTTAAGCGTTACAAGACCGTGATGAAGCCAGATGCCAAACACGCCGGTTTTTGTCAGAAAAGCCTTGTCACCTCTCAAATCTACAGTCGTATTCGCTTCCGTTTGGCAGATGAAGAAATGACCGCCGTCAATGCAGTTCATTTTGCCGGCTTTATGAAGGCCTGTCCATCCAAACTCCTTGTACTCATCATTTTCTGGGGTGAAAAGGAATCTTCGCACCATTGTAGAATCTTTTTTAGCTTCCTGCTCAGAGATGATTGTCCAGCGTTCAAGATCTGTCTGCAGCTTAACGGGAAGATCATCGGCTTTGAGATCCGGTAGTTTTACGATAGTCAGATTTCCTGCACTTTTGCTAAGATCACCAGTGGGATAGACGGCGTATTCGCCCGACCAGAGATCTGCTGTGGCTGTTTTCTGAGCCTTTAAAGTATCACTGAAAACGATTGCAGTCAAAATCAGGAAGAAGTATTTCATTAGTTATTGTGTTTTGGTTTCACTAAAGATAATGAATATTTTGAGGATAAGTAAGCCTTTTGTGCTGATTTATATAAATATTAGTAATTATCCGAATCTGCTATATGATAACATTAAGATTCCCGTTATTACTTTGCAGGCAAGATGATTACACATTATAATCAGCTGCTTTAACCATAAACTATGAAAAACTTCAACATCACAAAGACAGAAATCCTGTCCGACAATTGGTATGTCCTTAGAAAGATCACTTATGAGTACCTTCAGAAAGACGGCACATTGCAGACCCAAAGCAGGGAAGCTTATGATCGGGGAAACGGTGCAACCATTCTGCTGTACAACAAAGAATCCCAAACCGTCATCCTTACCAGACAATTCAGGATTCCGACTTACGTCAATGGTAATGCGGATGGGATGATGATAGAAGCGTGCGCCGGATTGCTGGATCAGGACAATCCCGAAGACTGCATCAGAAGAGAAACGGAGGAGGAAACAGGCTACAAAATCAGGGAAGTGAAGAAAGTCTATGAAGCGTATATGTCACCGGGATCTGTCACAGAAATTCTCTATTTCTTCATCGCTGAATATTCCAAAGCAATGAAAGTCAGCGACGGCGGCGGACTGGAAGAAGAAGCTGAAAACATCGAAGTCCTGGAATACCAGTTCTCACAAGCCTTAGAAATGATCAAGTCAGGCGAAATCAAAGATGCCAAAACTATAATGCTGCTCCAGTATCTCAAAATCGAAGGTATTTTATCATAATTGCGGTTTTGAGAACGATACAGGAAACTGGTGACCTATTCATGACTGTTTCAGCATAGAAATTGGAGACTTAGACACTCGCAGCCAGCAACGGCGGGTGAATTTTGTTTTCGTACTTTTGCCGCTATTATTTCATTATCCCAATGCTTGCAGACGCCTTCAATTTCTCAGACCTCAGACAGATCAACATTAAAACCGAAATTCTGGCAGGTTTAACCGTCGCAATGACGATGATTCCCGAGTCGCTTTCATTTGCAATTCTCGCAGGACTATCACCGTTGACCGGACTTTATGCCGCATTTCTGATGGGAATTGTCACAGCCATTTTAGGCGGTCGTCCCGGAATGGTTTCCGGTGGGGCAGGTGCTACAGTGGTTGTGCTGATGGCTTTGGCGGCTTCACACGGCGTTCAGTATTTGTTCGCTGCTGTGGCGTTAGCCGGATTGTTTCAGATTCTGGTGGGTGCTTTTAAGCTGGGGAAATTTGTGCGACTGATTCCTCAGCCTGTGATGTACGGCTTCCTGAATGGCCTGGCGATTATTATCTTCATGGCGCAGGTGGTTCAGTTCAAAACGGTTGAAAATGGCGTCAGCTCCTGGCTCACCGGCTCAGCCTTATATGTGATGCTTGGACTAACGGCTTTGACGGTTGCCATTGTTTTAATTGTTCCAAAAATTACCAAAGCAGTTCCGGCATCTTTGATTGCCATTATAATTGTTTTTGCTCTGGTTTATGGCTTTAATATTGACACAAAAAAAGTCATTAATATAGCCAGTGTCAGCGGCTCTTTACCAAGCTTTCATATCCCTTCCGTTCCTTTTAATCTGGAGACTTTAAAAGTGATTTTTCCTTATGCGATGATTATGGCCGGCGTTGGTTTGATAGAATCACTCCTGACCCTGAATATGGTAGACGAAATCACCAATACCAAAGGCAACTCCAACAAAGAAGCGGTTGCTCAGGGGGCGGCCAACATTACCAATGCTTTTTTCGGTGGAATGGGCGGTTGTGCAATGGTAGCACAGACTTTTGTTAATATCGGTGCCGGCGCAAGATC
This sequence comes from Epilithonimonas sp. JDS, assembly GCF_021261315.1. Classification (GTDB taxonomy): domain Bacteria; phylum Bacteroidota; class Bacteroidia; order Flavobacteriales; family Weeksellaceae; genus Epilithonimonas. The sequence goes on along the minus strand of NZ_JAJSAX010000002.1, from coordinate 4,289 downwards.
GAGACTTTCTGCAATGATTGGCGCAATGACTATTCTGTTCATCATTCTGATTGGCGGTCCGGTGATCGAGCAGATCCCGATGGCTGCTCTGGTAGGCGTGATGATGATGGTGGCGATCAGTACATTTGAGTGGGCATCTTTTCGGATCATTACCAAGATGCCGAGATCCGATATTTTTGTCGGAATGCTGGTAGCTTTGATTACCGTAATTCTTCACAATCTGGCTTTGGCAGTTCTGGTTGGTGTAGTGATTTCGGCTTTGGTATTTGCATGGGACAATGCCAAGAGAATCCGCGCAAGAAAGAGCATCAATGCCGACGGCAGCAAATTATATGAGATCTATGGACCATTATTCTTTGGAAGCACAACGGCTTTTCTGGAGAAGTTCGATGTTGCGGATGATCCCGAAACCATCATTATCGATTTTAAGGAATCCCGGATCGCAGATATGTCAGCTTTGGATGCGCTTAAAAAAATAACCGACAAATACCAGTCTCAAAACAAAACCGTCAAAATCAAAAACCTCAGCAGAGACTCCCGCAGAATGATCGGCCAGGCCTCAGGCTTTTTAGAAATCACCCTTCACGAAGACGATATCAGCGCCGCTCAGCCTGCATCACCATCTAAGAAAGTATAAGCATTCGCTAATCGTATTACGAATAACGCTGTTTGAGACTTTCGAAGCCGAAATTTGGCTTGATATTTACTTCTACCTTGAAGTGGATTAATAAATAATCAGTCAGCTTATGATGTACAAATACCGGTTTTTCATCTATGGTTTTTTTATTCTGATGTTTGGAATCTCCTTTGCGGTGATTTCAATCAGCCTTTCTGCTAAGGAAGATTCCATTGGTTACAGTACAGAGAAAATAGAACTCAATGGTATTTTCTCCATTTACGAAGGCAAGGTTTATGCGATGGTTCCCAGTAATGGCTACTATGAAGTCAAGGGAGCAGATCCGTCAACCTTTAAAGTGATTCCCGACAATTTTACAGATGCCCACATTGGATATGACAAACAGCACGTCTATGCCGGAAATATCATTCTGAAAGGGCTGAATCCCAACAAACTTAAAGTCGTGGGGAATAATTATTACACCGACGGCGAAACTTCATATTACTGCGCCCGAAATTCTGAGAAAAACGAATCCCTCAGTGCGGTGGGTTTCATTCTTCAGTTAGCCGGTCAGAGTTTGGGGATTGCAGACAAGCCGCAGAACTATTGGTATCCGTTTGTTGAGTTGCCAAAGCATCAGATTTATGAATCCAGACCCGCCTTCGCAACCGCGGCTAATGCTCATAAAGCTTTTTACAAAGGACTTGAATTACCGCAAGCCGATCCTAAAACAATCCGGCCCATCCAGATCCGTTATTGGGATGGTGACAAGCGGGAAAGCGAATTCTACCGCACCGACGGCAAAAGAGTTTATTATGAAAACCAACTGCTCCCGTTGGCCTACAATACAAGTCTCCACGAGATCGGTATCGAGTCAGATCTGCCTTCCCGAAACGCTTATCTTATTGACCCTGAAAAAGGAATGGTCTATGCAGACGGTCATTCTTTCGATCTTGCCAAAGCACCTTACCGATTGATCAGTGAACATCTGGAACATGCCAATCAGGCGTTGTTTGCTGCCAAAGATGGTCTCTATTTTTACAATTCGGAATCGAAAAAAGTAGAAAAGGCTGCCGACAATCCTTTTCAGAATAACCGTTTTGAGGAGATTTCGCACGATGTCTTTTCGAGTGGTAACAGGATCTACTATCTGCAAGCTTCCGAACACTGGGGCAAGAAAACAGGACTTCAAAGCCGCTCAACACATTTGCTGGAGTTAGAGAATGTGCAGGCCTCGAATTTAAAAAAGATAAGCAATGAAGCGGTTACTTATGGCAGTGTCTGGCAGGCGGGAAGCCGGTATTTCTATTTTGATGATCTGGGCAGTTCGCAGTTGATGTCGTCCGCTGTTTATGAAATCAAAGATCAGGCAACTGTCAGGTATCTGACTACTTCAAAAGAATTAGGATCCGACGACATCCGGCAACTCAGCCGTTCCGGAAAATTGTCGCCTGCAAATGCAAAAAATGTAGCAACCGCTACCACACCTTTTGGCTATGACTGGTACGATTCCTACTGGATTATTTTTGGCGGTATTGCCTTTGTATTGCTCATTGTGTTTCTGATGCGAAATAAAAGGGTAGATCCTTACCTCATCAAAGACGGTTACCTCATTATCAACAACCTGCTGTTCACCAAGTACAAAATTACTGACATCGACAAAATCATCTTCCGGGTCGAAAGATCCATCAAAGGCGGCGGCTACGGTGGCAGAATGCAGATAAAAATGAAAAACGGAAAAACAAGCCGTAACACCATTTTCTCCACCAAAGTGACCCTCACGCCGGAATCTGAAACAACTGTCAAAACTTATATCAATGTGTTGCGGGGAGAGTTGGCGAAGGAGGGGATTAGTAGTGAGATGGACAGATAGAATTCAAACAATTTTTTCATTTTAATGAGATTGAAATTTTTAATTTAGGCTAATGGGTTTTTATGGATTTCCGTAAGGTGTTGGTGGTTTTTTGGTTATATTTGGCAAAATATCAAATAACCAAGAATTTTAATTAGGGATTTAAAATGTCAGAAGAACAAAGACGTCAGTTGCAGCAGCAACTTTGGAATATTGCCAATACTTTAAGAGGGAAAATGGATGCCGACGAATTTCGGGATTACATTTTAGGATTTATTTTCTATAAATATCTGTCTGAGAAGATTCATTTTACAGCCAACAAAATTTTATTAGATTCTGGAGAAGACATTGATTACAATGATGTTGATGAAAATACAGAGGAAGGAAAAGAAATCGTTCAGGCAATTTATGAAGAGGTTGTTGAAGATTTAGGATATTTCTTAAAACCATCAGAACTTTTCAGTAATATTGCTAAAAAGGGCCATCAAAAAGAGGAAGGAAAATCAAATTTTATCCTTGCAGAACTTTCAAAGATTCTTACTAATATAGAGCAATCTACTTTAGGTACTGATAGTGAAGACGATTTCGACAATCTTTTCGAAGATTTAGATTTAACTTCTTCCAAATTAGGGAAAACCGAAGATGAGAAAAATACGTTGATTTCCAAAGTGTTGTATCATCTGGATGATATAGATTTCAATCTTTCTGATACCAATGCCGATGTTTTGGGTGACGCTTATGAATATTTGATTTCACAATTTGCAAGTGGAGCAGGCAAGAAAGCAGGGGAATTCTACACACCTCAACAAGTTTCTACCATTTTGGCTAGAATCGTTACCAGCAGAAAATCCCAGTTGAAATCCGTATATGACCCAACTTGCGGAAGTGGTTCTTTGCTCCTTCGTGTTGCCCGCGAAGCAAAAGTAAGTGATTTCTACGGTCAGGAAATGAACCGAACCACTTACAACTTAGCGCGAATGAATATGATTCTTCACGGAGTCAATTACAGTAATTTCGATATCAAGCAGGAAGATACGCTTGAGAAACCCCAACACCTTGATAAAACTTTTGATGCTATTGTCGCCAATCCGCCCTTTTCTGCAAATTGGAGTAGCAATGAACTTTTATTGTTAGATGAGCGTTTCTCACAATATGGAAAATTAGCTCCGGCTTCAAAAGCTGATTTTGCTTTTATCCAGCATATGATTCATCATTTGGATGAGAACGGAATTATGGCAGTGGTAATGCCTCACGGAGTTTTGTTCCGTGGTGCAGCGGAATTGGTTATTCGTAAATATCTGATTAAAGAGAAAAATTATCTGGATGCTGTAATCGGTTTACCTGCCAATATTTTCTTTGGTACAAGCATTCCGACTTGTATACTAGTCTTTAAGAAATGCAGAGAACAGGACGAGGATGTTCTGTTTGTGGATGCAAGCAAAGAATTTGAAAAACAAAAAAATCAAAATGTATTGCTTCCAAAACATATCAATAAAATTGTTGATATGTACCAGGAAAGAAAAGCGGAAGAGAAATTCTCTTATCTTGCTACTTTGCAGGAAATTGCTGATAATGATTACAACCTGAATATCCCTAGATATGTAGATACTTTTGAAGAGGAAGAAGAAATCGACATCCAAGCGGTAATGGCGGAAATTAAGGAGCTTGAAGCAAAGCGCTCTCAACTTGATCTTGAAATTGAAGTTTATTTAAAAGAATTAGGATTAGTAAGTTAATTTTTTTTGACTTTAAAATATCCTTAATTTTTATAGCAGTAACAATAAATTATCAAGATGACAGAAAAAAATAAAAGTATCAGAA